>NZ_KB907497.1 GCF_000382045.1 Variovorax atrisoli 110B | reverse complement strand
ACTACCTTTCATCCTACATAAATAGACGCATATAAGTACGCATTTAAGCATAAACACGCACTATGCCGTTCTTCTCATGTATATATATATACAGGCAACACGCAGATATAGGTGCGACGTGAACAGTGAGCTGTATGTGCGCAGCTCGCGTTGCATTTTCGGAAGCGCTCGTTTTCGGAAACGCTTTGAAGTTCCTATTCCGAAGTTCCTATTCTCTAGAAAGTATAGGAACTTCAGAGCGCTTTTGAAAACCAAAAGCGCTCTGAAGACGCACTTTCAAAAAACCAAAAACGCACCGGACTGTAACGAGCTACTAAAATATTGCGAATACCGCTTCCACAAACATTGCTCAAAAGTATCTCTTTGCTATATATCTCTGTGCTATATCCCTATATAACCTACCCATCCACCTTTCGCTCCTTGAACTTGCATCTAAACTCGACCTCTACATCAACAGGCTTCCAATGCTCTTCAAATTTTACTGTCAAGTAGACCCATACGGCTGTAATATGCTGCTCTTCATAATGTAAGCTGGATCCCTCGGGGACCGGCAATTCTTCAAGCAATAAACAGGAATACCAATTATTAAAAGATAACTTAGTCAGATCGTACAATAAAGCTTTGAAGAAAAATGCGCCTTATTCAATCTTTGCTATAAAAAATGGCCCAAAATCTCACATTGGAAGACATTTGATGACCTCATTTCTTTCAATGAAGGGCCTAACGGAGTTGACTAATGTTGTGGGAAATTGGAGCGATAAGCGTGCTTCTGCCGTGGCCAGGACAACGTATACTCATCAGATAACAGCAATACCTGATCACTACTTCGCACTAGTTTCTCGGTACTATGCATATGATCCAATATCAAAGGAAATGATAGCATTGAAGGATGAGACTAATCCAATTGAGGAGTGGCAGCATATAGAACAGCTAAAGGGTAGTGCTGAAGGAAGCATACGATACCCCGCATGGAATGGGATAATATCACAGGAGGTACTAGACTACCTTTCATCCTACATAAATAGACGCATATAAGTACGCATTTAAGCATAAACACGCACTATGCCGTTCTTCTCATGTATATATATATACAGG
>NZ_KB907496.1 GCF_000382045.1 Variovorax atrisoli 110B | reverse complement strand
ACGGGCGGGGAAAATGCAGACTTTGAAGAATCAGTCGACATGGGCGAGGTTCATCAACCGCCTCAAACTGGCGCTACTTCGGAGCGGGGCGAAGACTGACTGAACCCGGCCAGTTACGGACATTCGAAGTGGCGCCAGAACCTTATCTGTTTCTTAATCATTGATTGTCAAGCATGTCTCGAGTTCATTTGATCGAGGGCCCAGTGGGGGCCGGAAAATCCACCTATAGCGCGGCTCTAGCTGCAAGCAGTAACGGCGTGCACATTCCGCTCGACGAGTGGTTTGCGGCGCTTTTCAGCCCGGACCGCCCGGACGGCGATTTTGTGCCTTGGTATGTCCAGCGCAAGGATCGGTTGCTGGGTCTGATATGGAACCACAGCCGCAGAATATTGGCGTCTGGTCGAGACGTTGTGCTTGAGCTTGGTCTGATTCACCGGCAACCACGAATCCAGTTCTGTCGAATGATCACTAACGAAGGATTTCTGCCTCACCTCCATGTCCTTGACGCGCCTGTGGAAATTCGTCGTGCGCGTGTTCGACGCAGGAATGAAGAGCGAGGCCCCACGTTTTCTATGGTCGTACCGGACCATGTCTTTGAGATGGCGAGCAAGCTTTGGGAGCCGCCGGACGAACTCGAATGCGAAGAGTTCGAAGTTAGCTTTGTCACGGACGAGGCGAAGGCGTCGTCTAGCGCCTGAAGAAGCCGGTCAGCACGCGTCTTGAAAGTCGGCTGTCGAACAAAGCGAAGATTGGCTCAGGGCTCTTGCGCAGGCGGCCTGTCCGGCTACATTCGGCCATGACCGGACGGTCGGCCGCGCGTCAGAATTCGCGGGGAGCCGGGGCGGTGAATACGACGCCCCCCGGAATCCTCACCCATTTATCCCCTGCACCTGACCGATGCTTACTCTTCACGCATTCATCACATCAGCCGACGACGTCCAGTCGTTGGAGGCCCTGGAGCCAAAGCTAACCGGACTCTTTCAGGGGGAACACAGCGCTCGGCCGGATGTGTCGTTTAGCAGCTTGCCGTTTCGGAGCGTGCCCCGGCTGCTCTATCGCTGGCCAACATGGAGTTTTTCCGTGACATGCGAGAGCGGCTCGGAAGTGGCCGCAGA
>NZ_KB907495.1 GCF_000382045.1 Variovorax atrisoli 110B | reverse complement strand
CGCTGGTGCTGGGCAAGGCCACGGGCAAGGACGACGTGGTGTTCGGCACGGTGCTGTTCGGGCGGATGCAGGGCGGGGAGGGGGCGCAGAGGGCGCTGGGGTTGTTCATCAACACGCTGCCGCTGAGGGTGAGGCTGGGAGCGAGGGGTGTGCTGGCGTGCGTGAGGCAGACGCACGAGGTGCTCACGCAGCTGCTGCACCATGAGCACGCGAACCTGTCGCTGGCGCAGCGCTGCAGTGCGCTGCCGGGCGGGACGCCGCTGTTCTCGGCGCTGCTGAACTACCGGTACACGCCGGAAGAAGAGCAGACGAAGCAGCAGGCCGCACCGGATCTCGCATGGGCCGGTATCGACACGCTCGGAGGTGCCGAGCGCAGCAACTACCCCTTCGGCATGTCGGTGGACGATCTGGGCAAGGGCTTCGAGCTGGTGGCACAGGTGCATGACAGCGTCGATGCGCAGCGCGTATGTGGCTACATGCTGGCTGCCGTCCAGGGCGTGGTGACGGCACTGGTGCAGCGGCCGCAACAGCCAGCATGCGAGATCGGGATCGTTTCCGCGCAGGAAATGCAGCAACTGACGGCGTGGAGCGAGAACCCGCGCTGCCACGAGGATGCCCAACCGGTGCACCGCCAGATCGAGTCGCATGCAAGGCTCAAGCCTTCGGCACCCGCTTTGGTCTTCGACGACGAAGCCCTGAGCTACGGTGAACTCAATGCCCGTGCGAACCGCCTGGCGCATCGCCTGATCGCCTCGGGCGTGGGCCCGGATGTGCTGGTAGGTATCTGCGTGGAACGCTCCGTCGAGATGATGGTGGGCATCCTGGCGGTGCTCAAGGCAGGCGGTGCCTACGTACCCTTGGACCCAGACTACCCGGCGGACCGCCTGTCCTACATGGTGCAAGACAGCGGCATCGAACTGCTGCTGACCCAGAGCCACCTGCGCAGCCTGATCCCGGGTGCCGACTCCCTTCAAGTGCTGGAGCTCGACACCCTCGACACCTCTGCCGAGCCTGCATCCGATCCGCAAGTCCCCTTGCACGGCGAACACCTGGCCTACGTGATCTACACGTCCGGCTCCACGGGCCGTCCCAAGGGAGCGGCCATTCGCCACAGTGCCCTGTTCAGCTGCATGGCCTGGATGCAGGAGTTCTACACCCTCGCCGGAGCGGACACGGTGCTGCA
>NZ_KB907494.1 GCF_000382045.1 Variovorax atrisoli 110B | reverse complement strand
CCATTCCCAAGAGAGTTTTAACCCCTGCGCCAAAAGCACTCTGTCTTCGCCGGTCAGGTCGCTAGCGTCAAGAAGACGGTCTGCGATCAAAAGCCCAAGAGCCAGATTTTTTGGAAGGGTGAAATCGCAATCCATAAATCAATTCTTCTACGAACCAGCTTGAATGTCGGCTCTGGGGCGCATTGTCCCAACATGTCGAATAGCCGCTTCTGGCCGATTGTGCCGCTTCCCGTAGGCCAAACATTGGCCGCGAAAGCTGATGACTGTCCCTGAAAAGGCAGGCGTTGGTTGGGCGTTGCATCAAGGACAGCTGTAGTCCGGCCAGCGCATGCTGAGGCTCCCTCAACTCGATGGGAGACCATCATGGGATCAGTAAACACTACAACCTGCCAAGTGCCTTGGAACAAGGGCAAGATCGTCGGCCAGAAGGCGCCTTTCAAGCTCAAGGACATCTGGGCACTGCGGGTGCGACTGCAACTGGAGGGCCGAGTGCGCGAGCTCGCTCTCTTCAATTTGGGCTGGACAGCAAGCTGCGAGGCTGCGATCTTGTTAGCCTGAAGGTCAGGGACGTCTGCCACGGAGAGCAAGTTGCCCCGCGGGCAACAGTGTTGCAGCACAAGACGCAGCGTCCGGTGCAGTTTGAGCTCACGCCCGGAACCCGCGAGGCTGTGCAGGCCTGGATCCTCCGCGCCGGACTGCGATCGGACGACTTCCTGTTCCCGAGCCGAATGCACGACTCGCCGCACCTCGGCACCCGGCAGTACGCCCGCATTCTTGGTGGCTGGGTCAGGGAACTCGGGCTGGATCCTGCCGACTACGGAACGCACTCGATGCGACGGACGAAGGCAACGTTGATCTACCGACGGACGAGAAACCTCCGTGCGGTGCAGTTGCTGCTTGGCCACTCCAAGCTTGAGTCGACAGTCAGATATCTGGGCATCGAGGTAGATGACGCCCTAGAGATCTCGGAGCAGACAGAAATCTGAGCGAGCGTCGATTTAGTGGCGCAGATCCGTCCGCCTTGCTGTCACAGCGAGGCGGACCGACGCACTGCCAGATGGCTCGATTGCGACGCATAGCAGACATTCAGCGGGCCATACCGACTGACTGCAACCAGTCTGAGGACTAAACCGCTCGCGCGGTAGCCCGCCGCAATGGCCGCGGTGCGGATAGGCATTGCGCCCCTGTCTATGTTGAGAACCGAGGCAATCGGCC
>NZ_KB907493.1 GCF_000382045.1 Variovorax atrisoli 110B | reverse complement strand
GCGCTGCCGGACTACATGGTTCCGAGCGTGATCGTGGAGCTGCAGGCGCTGCCGCTGAACGCGAACGGGAAGGTGGATCGCAAGGCGCTGCCTGCGCCGGAGTTCACGAGCGAGAGGGCGTACGAGGCGCCCGAGGGGGAGGTCGAGCAGACCCTGGCATCGATCTGGGCCGAAGTACTCGGAGTGGCTCGCGTGGGCCGCAACGACAACTTCTTCGAACTCGGCGGCGACTCCATCCTCAGTCTCAAGGTGACGGCACGAGCAGCCAGGGCCGGCGTGCAGCTGAATCCCCGACAGGTGTTTGAGCACCAGAGCCTTTCGCGCATCGCCCAGGCCATCGGCACCGGCCAGTCTTCAGTGACGCCGACCATCCCCGTGCTGACTGCTGAGCAGCGCGCCGGTACGCTGGCTCTTTCCCATGCACAGATGCGCCAGTGGTTCATGTGGCAGCTCGATCCGTCGAGCACCGCGTACCACATCAGCGGCGCGTTGAAGCTGAAAGGTAGGCTCGACGTGGAGGCCCTGCGTGCGAGCTTCGATGCGCTGGTGCTGCGTCACGAATCGCTGCGTACCGTGTTCCGCACCGACGCCCAGGGCCTGGCGCGGCAACTGATCCGCGAAGCCGGGCCGGTCGACATCGCCATGGTCGACCTCGTGGCACTGCACTCCCCGCAGGAGCGTGAAACGCGCAGCAGGGAAGAAGCCCTGCGCCTGAGCCACACTCCCTTCGACCTGGCCGAAGGCCCGCTGCTGCGGGTCGGCTTGATCCGCCTCGCGCCCGAGGAGCACATGCTCGTCGTGGTGATGCATCACATCGTGTCCGACGGCTGGTCGATGCAGGTCATCGTCGACGAATTCGTGGCGCAGTACGGCGCGCGCGTGCAAGGCAAGGAGGCAACGCTGTCGTCGCTGCCGATCCAGTACGCCGACTACGCCGCATGGCAGCGCGATTGGCTCGAGGCCGGCGAGCGTGAGCGCCAGCTGGCTTACTGGACGCAACACCTCGGCGCCGGGCAGCCGACACTGCAACTGCCCACCGATCACGCCAGAAGAGCCGACGGCCGCTACAGCGCCGTGCGGCATGGCTTCGAACTGCCGGGCGACCTCGTGCAGCGGTTGTACCGGCGCCTGCAAGGCCATGGCGCGACGCTCTTCATGGGATTGCTCGCAGGCTTCCAGGTACTGCTCAGCCGCTACACCGGCGAACTGGACATTCGCGTGGGCGTTCCGGTTGCCAACCGTCACCGCGCCGAGACCGAAAGCGTGATCGGCTTCTTCGTCAACACGCAGCTGTTGCGCAGCGTGCTGGACAGCCGCGAGAGCCTCACGCAGGTGCTGGCGCGCGCGAAGGAGGCCGCGCTG
>NZ_KB907492.1 GCF_000382045.1 Variovorax atrisoli 110B | reverse complement strand
CGCCACCGTCTGCTCGATCGAGTTGTTGATGACCTGCTGCGACGTCTGGTGATAGCCGCGCTGCTGGGCCAGAATGAACACCCCGAATTCCATGTTGTTCCGCTCAAGTAGTGCTATGCGATGAGCAGAATTCTCTGGTTGCGCTCGGTGTTGGTGAATATGGAAGGAGCGCGATTCAGTCCTGCAAAAATGAGAGGGATGCGCTGCGCCGGTTCAACGAAAAACGGGGCATGAGCCCCGTTGCCTGTGCTTGCAGAAGACACCCGACTTCTGCTTCGTCTCTCTCTCCTGCTACTTGTCGCGCAGGTCGGTCACCTTCGCCAGGCCCTGCCAGATGGCGGCGTCCTTCTGGATGGACGCCGCAAACTGCGTGGCGTTGCGGCCGGGCGGCACGATCATGTTCTGGCCTTCGATCTGCGCTCGCACTTCGTCGAGCTTCTGGATCTTGTTGATCTCGGCGTTGAGCCTGTCGATGATCTCCTGCGGCGTCCCGGCCGGCGCGAAGACGCCGTACCAGCCGTCGGCTTCGAACTTGTAGCCCTGCTCCGCCAGCGTCGGCACGTCCTGCGTCGCGGGCCAGCGCTGCGAGCCGGTCTGGCCCAGCGCCACAAGCCGCCCTTGCCGCATGTGCTGCACGGGCGATGCGATGTCGGTGAATGCCACGCTGATGTTGTTGCCGATCAGGTCCGTGACTTCGCCGACCAGTGTCTTGTACGGCACGTGCGGCATGTCAAGGCCGTAGTGGGCCTTGATGCCTTCCATCGCCAGGTGGCCCGAGGAGCCCGTGCCCCAAGAGCCGTAGGCCAACTTGCCCGGGTTCTTCCTGGCGTAGGCCACCATGTCCGCCAGGTTCTTGAAGCCGGTGCTCGGATTGGTCATCAGCAGGATGCCCGCGGCGCCGACCTGCGCGACCGGAACGAGATCCTTCTCGGCGTTGTACGGCAGCTTGGGATGGATCACCGGGTTGATGAGGATCGAGGACGACGGCGCGAAAAGCAGCGTGTAGCCGTCGCCCGCAGCCTTGGCCACCGTGTCGCAGGCGATCAGGCCGTTGGCGCCCGGCTTCGCGTCCACCACCACTGGCTGCTTCAGCGTCTTGGCCAGCGGGTTGGCGATCAGGCGCGCGAAGATGTCGCCGCCCGCACCGGCGGAACCGGCCAGCACGATGCGGATGGGACGGGAGGGCCAGTTGCCCGCGCCGCCGGTGCTGGCGAAGGCCCTGACGCCCGCGCCCATCAGCATGCTGCCCACCATCAGGGTGCGGCGGTTGATCCGTGTAGGGGTCATGTTTGTCTCCGGTTTCGAATATGTAATGGCTCGGCTGCCCTGGCCGCTTGTCCTGCGGCTGGCAACGCTTAGGTGATCTGATGTGATCGGGAAGGGCCGCGCCTTCCTCGGGTCAGGCAGGAAGGGCTCGAGAGGCTTCGGCGTTGCGGCCCAGTTCCTTCTGGATCGCCGGGATGATCCTCTCGCCCCAAAGCTCGATCTGCCTGAGCATCGTCTTCTGATCGAAGTCGCCCAGCTGCGTCTGCAGCGCGATGTGCTTCGGACGCAGGATGCTGATCTCCTCCAGCATCTTGTCGATGACCTCGTTGACCGAGCCCACCGGCAGGTTCTGCCGCAGCTGCTCCATCGTCGGGTCCGTCTCCGAGGGCACCTCCTTGATCATGTAGCCGTCGTCCGACTGCGAACGACGGAACTTCAGGCTCTCGGA
>NZ_KB907491.1 GCF_000382045.1 Variovorax atrisoli 110B | reverse complement strand
TTGCCGTTTCGGAGCGTGCCCCGGCTGCTCTATCGCTGGCCAACATGGAGTTTTTCCGTGACATGCGAGAGCGGCTCGGAAGTGGCCGCAGATGCGGCGCTCGCGCAAGAAGCAGGTGCCGAATTTCCAGGCAGCCCGCCGGTCAATCGCATACGCGTTGTTTTTGCACAGGACGAGAGCCAGCTCTTCACGAACCACGTCATCTGGATTGCGGACTGGCTCAAAGAAATCCCAAGCGCCGTGGTCTACGACGAGGCAGGCAAGTGTCTATGGTGACAGGTCCTTCAGCGACGAGGTTCGGCCAGGAGCAGCCATTCACTGCCCCGGCAGAATCGAACTGAAAGCGGTCATTGGAGGAAGGTGATGGAGTCATTCAGAGTCATGCACTGTGCGGTCGATGGGGAACTGCTGGAGAGTTCGACCTTGCACATAGATGCACTGTCCAAGAAGTGGCTCGCATACTGCGAAGACCTCTTGTGCGGTGGACCAATCGTCGCCACCCACTTGAACGGGCCGTTGGCTTCCTGGAGCGTGGAGTGCGTAGCGGGAAAGTGCAACTTCAGCATTGGCGAACATGTCGTCTATGTCTGCGCCATTCTTCGCTCAGGCGCTGAGCTGCAGAACAAGCAGCTCCTGGATTCGCTTAGTTCACCCGTGTGGCAGAGTGTCCGGGCTCAAGCCTCTATTGAACGACCGCTTTTCATCGTCATAAACCTCTTCCCCGAGGATGTTTCCAGCGAAGACAGCGAGGCCATGTTCCAGCTGGCGTATCACTTCGCGGGTGCATATTTAAATTGGTTTGAGGACGACCACGCTCTCTCGTGGCCGGTTAGCTGAAGACAGGATGCGGCCAGAACCGGACTTTCACGGGCCATCTACAACTTCTCCCGGAGAGCGACGTGCAGCATGCAATCGCCACACATTGAACAACTGGCACAGTCATTTTCTGCTCTGGAAGAAAGTAGCAAGGCTTCGTTTTGCATCTGGATTGCAATTCAGGTCCGAGATGTCCTTGCACCTGAAGAGGCTCAGCGTGTTGAGATCAGCCAGGCTGTTGCCACGCTTCAGGCTTGGGAAGCGGGCAGTCCAGTTACGGGCAATCACCTGAACGAACAGCTCATGAATGCTAACGATGAAGGTCTGTACGCCTATCTTGATCACGAGCTTAGCCGTACGAACACTGCGATTGAGGCCGTCGGCGGCTCGGTTTGCTACATCGCTTGGATGGCCTATAGAAGGGCCGGGGAACGCCTCCCCGACGGCATCGATCAGGTCAATGATGATTTCATCACATGGATAGTTCAGCAGGCTGTCGACTGTCGGGCTGTTACATACGAGGCCTGCTTGTCAGCCATTCGGAAACTTGCATCTAAATGAAGGTCGATGCCTGAAGCATCCATGTGACGGGCAAAATCCCGCCAGAAGCGGGCACACGATGAATCTTGAAGAATACTTTGCGGAGTTCAAAACGGCGGTTCGTGTAGACAGCGCTTTTGGACTCACGGTGCATGTTGCAGCCGAAGTCGCCGCCGGCCATGCGATTGGACTTCCCGTCGCGCAGATGCATGCTTTCCTTGCTCGGCGCACTCAGATAACGAGTGCTGCCGTTGCCCTGAAGGGGCCTTATCTATCTCCGGAGCAGATCGCCAGGATAGATTTGGCACGAGCCGATGGTGCGGTCTACCCCAAAGACGTAGTTCTGAAGGCCTTCACGCCGGAGGAGGTGCACTCGGACCTCCTGGCCAAGATCTCCAAATGAGACAGAAGGTCTGCTTCGAAGAAGAGTGAGCTTCGGCTGACGTTCCTCGCGACGGCAGCGTGACCGGCTAACGTCGGCCAGAACCAGACATTCGATATGACATCTCGTTTTTCAGTCGATTTCAACGAATTGCTTGAGCGCGATCTCGTCATGCTGTCGCAGACCGATTTCCGGAAGGACATCAACGGCTCGTCCGTCCTGCTCGTCGAAGGTCTCCCTATTGAGGTTCAAGAAGATAACCTCTATGACGACGGCACGCACGAAGTGCTGTTTGCTCGCGGAGTCGTTGAGGCCAACTCAAC
>NZ_KB907490.1 GCF_000382045.1 Variovorax atrisoli 110B | reverse complement strand
GGTTAAGGGTTGTCCGATACCTGCCCGAGCAACGCCACGAGCCCGCGCACGACAACGGCCAGAGGGCAGGTGTTGGACAAGCCTCTAAGGAGGAAACCGCGGAATGCTCTGCTTAGGACAGGCAACGCTACGAGCCTATGGGGATTCGGAACGCGTGGCCCAAGTTGGCTGGGGCGCGGAGCCCAGGGGATGGCTCCAATGGCGTTGCCGAGGCGCAGTAAATCCAGGCCGTTGTTCGCGTCGCTCGACGCCAGGACGGTCGACGAAGGGCATCACCGGACTCGAAGACCAGACTTCCTCTCATCGGCCCGATCGCAAGAAGGGTCGAAGGTTGGCTGAGCAGTTGCGGCGTCATGGCGCTCGGACCTGTGGTGGCGGCGCACGGATCGGCTGCCCGCGAGCCAACGTCAGCAAGACGCTCATCGCAGCGCCGCAGTGCATGCAGACGAAGGTCGGATGAGGACGGTATGGCTCGGCATCCAGGCTCGTGATTTGGGGGACGGCGTCAGCCTTTTGCCCCAGTAGTTCGCGGATGCGCACCAGGTTGGCCGTGCGATTGCCGTTGGCCAGGATCCCGTAGTGCCGGATGCGATGGAAGCCACTCGGCAGGACGTGCAAAAGGAAGCGGCGCATGAACTCATCGACATCGAGCGTCATCGTCTTGCGCCGGGTGTGGCCCTTGGCCCGGTAGTCCTTCCAACGGAAGGTGACGCCTTGCTCGTCCATCGCTACAAGCCGGCTGTTGGAGATGGCGACGCGGTGCGTGTAGCGAGACAGGTAGGCCAGCACCGCTTCGGGTCCGGCGAACGGTCGTTTGGCGTAGACGATCCATTCGCATTTGCGCAGCGGTGCGAGCCAATGCGCAAAGGCGCGTGCGTCGGTCAGCGCGGCGAACTCGCCGAAGAACCTCAGGCGGCCCGCGCGATACAGCTGCCCGAGCGCTTCGAGGAATCGCGTTCTGAACAGGCGCGACAGCACCCGCACGGACAGGAAGAAGCCGGGCTTGCAGGCGACCCAGCGCTCGCCATCCGGCGACAGACCTCCGCCCGGCACGATACCGTGCACATGCGGGTGGTGCGTCAGTGCCGATCCCCACGTGTGCAGCACCAGGGTCGCGCCGATGCTCGCGCCAAGGTGCTTGGGATCGGCTGCGATGGTCAACAGGGTCTCGGCGGCCGCATCGAACAGCAAGGCGTAGATCTCGGCCTTGTTGTAGTAGGCGATGGCACTGATCGGCGCCGGCAAGGTGAAGACGACGTGGTAATAGTCAACCGGCAGCAGATCGGCCTGGCGAGCCTGGAGCCAGCGCTGCGCCGCACTCGCCTGGCACTTCGGGCAATGCCGGTTGCGGCATGAGTTGTAGGCGATCTGATCCCGCCCGCAGCCTTCGCAACGCAACACGTGGCCCCCCAGCGCCGCGCTGCGGCACTGCTCGATGGCCGACATGACCTTGAGTTGACCCAGGCTCAGGTGACCATGCTGCGCGTTGCGCCAACCAGGACCGTGGGTGCGGAAGATGTCGGCGACTTCCAGGGCGCAGTGCGCCATGAAGACGATCTACGCAGACAGCTTCTCCAGCGGGCTGACGACGTCGCGCAGGACTTCGGTAGCCACGTGCGTGTAGACCGACGTGGTCTCCAACTTCTTGTGGCCGAGCATCACCTGGATCACGCGAATGTCCACCTTCTGCTCCAGCAGGTGCGTGGCGAAGCTGTGGCGCAGCGTATGCATGGTGACGCGCTTGTCGATCTTGGCCGCTTCGGCGGCGTCATGGACTGCCCGGTTGAGCTGGCGCGCGGTCAAGGGGTCGACCGGGTTCTGGCCGGGGAACAGCCAACCGTTGGGCAGCATCTTGCCCATCGAATTGGCGTATCGCCACCAGGCCCGCAGCCGCTCCAGCAGAACCGGCGAGAGCATCGCATAGCGATCCTTGCGACCCTTGCCCTGCTCGACGCGCAGGGTCATGCGCTCGCTGTCGATGTCGCCGACCTTCAGCGCAACGATCTCACTGACCCGCAGGCCGGTGCCGTAGGCGATGGACAGTGCCGTGTGGTACTTGAGGTTGGTGGCTGCTGCGATCAGGCGTGCGGCCTCGTCGCGGCTGAGCACCACCGGAAGCTTCTGGGGCACATGCACGTAGCTCATCCTCTCGACCAGTTCGCCGCGATTGAGCGTGACGTCGAAGAAGAACTTCAGGCCGGTGATGGTGGCGTTGAGTGTGATCGGCGAAACGCCCCGATCGACCAAGTGCAGCTGGAAACGCCGCAGATCCTCCTCGGTGGCTGTGTCGGGGGAGCGCTGAAGGAAGCTCGCGAGGTAGCGCACGGCACGGATGTAGGCAGATTGCGTCTTGGGGCCGAGCTTGCGCATGCGCATGTCGTCGAGCAAGCGCTGGCGCAGTGGTGAAACCGCCGGTGTGGAAGGGGTCATGATCGTGCTCCTGTCGAAGAACGAGGCCGATTGCCTCGGTTCTCAACATAGACAGGGGCGCAATGCCTATCCGCACCGCGGCCATTGCGGCGGGCTACCGCGCGAGCGGTTTAGTC
>NZ_KB907489.1 GCF_000382045.1 Variovorax atrisoli 110B | reverse complement strand
CACGCCCGCGCTGAAGGACCTGCCCACGCTGGACGAGTCGGGCCTCAAGGGCTTCGAAGTGACGATCTGGCACGGCGTGTACGCGCCCAAGGGCACGCCCGCACCGGTGCTGAAGAAGCTCAACGATGCCATCAAGGCCGCGATGAAGGACCCGGGCTTCATCCAGCGTGAAGAAGCGCTGGGCGCGGTGATCACCACCGACAAGCGCACCGAGCCGGCCGAGCACAAGAAGTTCGTGTCGTCCGAAATCGCGAAGTGGGGCCCGATCATCAAGGCCGCCGGCGTATATGCGGACTGATCCTTGCAGGCAAAAGGGTAGGACCTCTGTGACGCGAATTCGAAGGCAGTAGCAAGGGGTCTCTTGTGTGCATATACCGGGCTGCGGAGTCCTTGCGAGCACAGCTAAGCTTCCCAAGTTTGGATATCTTTGTTCTTGTTTTCCTGTAGCCGTGACTACGAGTGAAGAAGACTTTCCATGCACGTCTCGTGGGCATTTACGTCTGCCGGCATGCCAGGCGGCCAGCAGATTGAGCATCACGCATTTTTTGTGTCAGAAGATTAGGCATTAATCATCCTCGAGTGTTGGTGATCTAGTCTGCATAGACGGCAGCGGCTTAATCTTATGTTTCGTATTCAACAAGAGGCGATACCCAAAGTTTCGTATAGACACTAGCGATACGTCGCCGGAAGAAATTTCCATTAATGATTTACGCAAATGCGCAATATGTACGTCTATTGTACGCGTCAAATCTGCCGAGCCCCCTCTACTCCATACCGATTTAAAAATCGTCTCTCGCGAATGGGCTTGGTTGGCGTGTCGAAATAAATAAAGTGCGAGCTGAAACTCTCGTGGCCCCAAATGAATATGCTGGGTTTCGACATTGATAGTGCGGCTTATTGAAAATGTAGCGCCCAAAGACAAGCTCTTCGTGTTCATCAATGTACGGCAACGCCAACGCCCGCCTGATTCGGGCTTCGTAGCCCACCACCTTGCGGCTGCAGGCCTCCAGAATGGCCGCCAGATAGCAGAACCCCGAGGCAATCCGGATATAGGTGAAATCGGCAACCCACACCACGTTGGGCTGGGTCGGGATGACATTGCGGTATAGGTTGGGGAAAAACGGTGAGTCGTTCTTGCTGTCGGTAGTGCGCACGATGCGCTTGCGCGGCTTGATACCCTGGCCCTGGGTCCTCATCACACGCGCGACACGCTTGTGATTGACCACGTGCCCACGTCGGCGCAGCTCGTGCGTCACGCGCCGGTAGCCGTAGCCCGGCAACTCGTCCTGAATGCTATCGATCAGTTCGATGAGCCTGGTGTCGCTCATGCCTTGGCTGGTCGCCGTCGACCGGCGGTAGAAGGTGCTGCGCGGCAGTTCGATCACTTGGCACCCTCGTCTGATGGAGCAGGGTTGGGGCCGGTGATGATCGACAAGTTCTCGTTGTCGCTCACGAGGCGCAGGTGCGGCGTTTTTTTTGACTAGGTCCAGCTTCATCGTGAGCTGGCCAACCTTGCGCTCGAGGGCGGCGATCTTGGCCTCGTACTCCGCGAAGACCGATGCCTCGGCCTCCTCGGTGCTTAGCTCACCCCGGTCGTACTGTGTCAGCCACAGTTGAATCAGATTGGTCGACAGGACGTACTTCTTGGCCGCATCACGCCGTCCGATGGCGCACTGCGAATGTCCGGGCAAAGCTGAATCTTGGACTCCGGCGCGTGACGCCGAGACGGACCTCCCGATGACATGACCTTCTCCTGGTTGAAGGTCCGGCCAGCGTATCAGTTCTGGTTTGCTCGGTGGTCCAGCCGCAGGGGTTCACTCCAACTACCTACAAAACTGGCTCAGTTTCCGGTCGGCGCCAACAGATCTTGGCGTCCTTGAACTTGATCTCGCTGTCTTGGCGGCGTAGACGCTGGAGCAACTGCTGCACCAGCTCGGCGATGGCCTCCGGCGCAAGACCTCGCAAGTATTCTTCCTTGAGGTCGTGCAGCTCTTGCATGCGTGGCTCATGCGGGTGGCGACGACACGCCGCCACTGGGAGATGCGCTGTCAACGCACCGCCTCTCAAGCCCTGCTCTAGAGCCGCGTGATCGCGCTCATCTCGGGTAGCCGCTGCCACGGCAACCCGACCACGAGCGCATCGAACTGCGCCTGCGTCAGCGCGACCGGCTTCGCCGTGTCGAGCTCGCGTGGCCACGCGAAGCGACCGCGTTAAATCTTCTGACAGCACACCACACGCCGAAACCGTCGTGCACAAGCATCTTGATGCGCGTGGCCCGAGAGTTGGCAAACTTGTAGCCGTGGTGGGCGTTCGCGCTTCACATCGCATGCACCACGTGCGCGAGCAAGCGCTCGGCGCCACAGCGCATGTCCACCGTCTTCGTGCATAGTCACAGCGCGTCGATGCGGATCATCGCAGCACCTCGCGAAGCCACGCTGCGCAGTCTGCGGCCGCCGAGACGAGCCACGTCAGGCTCACGCCGATCGCGCCGCGCTTGAACTCCAGACGGATCTCTTCGGCAGCTACAGCAGCAACCGCTGGCACCGGCGCCGAGGGCGGTGGTAATGACAGCGCGATGAACTGCTGTGCCGACTAGGCAACCGTCGTGTCCCAGAGTTATTTGCGCGATGCAGCTTTCCACTCATTTGCTGCCGACTAGCAAATCACCAGCATCAACGAGCACGCCCATACTTGCCAGCGATCGCTTCTCAGGCAGTCGTCGAGTCAACTGAATTCTCGTGCCGTGTCGTCGTATCCACAAGTGCCGCACATCGGCCACTAGAGATAGTCCCCTGCTAGACGCCAAGTCTGATATCGGTGTCGTGTTGCCACGTTCCATTCGGCCTCTTGCCGCTCACCAAGAATCCGCAAACTCTCCATTCTGATCGGGCCACCATCGTCGACCCGCAGCTCCCGAACGACCGCTTGGTCTCTGTTACGCCGAGGTCGACGTCTCTCCCGCAGCCACGACCGTCTTCTAAGGGCAGCTTTGCGCATCAGCGTTTTATTAATTAAATATTAATAAGAGCGCAAAAGGACCATTTTTTTTACATTGCATAACAAAACAGTTGGCTTGGCCGTTGGTTTTTTCTACTCGATGGTGACTTTCCGGATTATTTTTCCACTTAATCCTTTCGTTCGAAATCGGATTGGAAAAAGCGATGTTTGACGGCAGTTGAGCTCATCGAATCTAATCCGACACATGAGCCGACGCTTGGTAAAAGTGACCAAACAAATATAGCTTGTTGGTAACAAGGCATCGAGTGAAGCTGTTATGCGTAACGACAAATCAGTTTGCACCAAAGATACTTTTGGAGTTGAAAAATAGCGACTCCTTCAAGGCGCTCGGAATTTATATATGACCATATTTGCCCATCATGAATAAATGTCATCGAGCCATTTGGAGCTAACCATTTGGGCGCTTGGGGCGCCGCAATTTGAATTGAGGCTCACATGAATAAAAATTTTCGTTCCATCTGGAATGACTCCACAAAAACCTGGATGGCCGTTCCTGAAACGGTGTCAACAAAGGGTAAGAGCAAAAGCACCTTGCTCCAAAGCGTAGCTGTAGCTGCTATATCAATTGCCGCGCTGAATGCGACCTCCTCTTATGCGCAGAGTGGTTTCGTTTTATGTAGCACCGGGGGGCTTCATTCATACTTAAATAGCCCAAATACTAGCATTCAACAGGGCGGTTCCGCATGCTCAAATTCGACCTCTTACTACCTCGGTAGCGGGACTAACGTACAATTCAATGGCATCACATCTGGCATCAGCGGCAACTCCCAGACGGTTGGATTGAAAGCCCCAACGTCGGTGACTTTGACAGCACCTCTTGTCTCGATCAATGGCGCGACTACTTTAAATGGCTACTCAATTAGCAATTTGGCAGCTGGTAGTTTGCCGACGGATGCGGTTAATGTCAGTCAACTTCAAAGCTTAAGCACTTCCACGTCCACTAGCTTGGGTTCAGCGATTAGCAGCATAAGTAGCCTGTCCACTGGCCTGAGCACCACCAACAGCGCAGTCGCGAGCCTGTCGACCTCCACGTCGACCGGCATCAGCAGTCTGTCGACCGGCCTGAGCTCGACCAACAGCTCCGTCACCAGCCTGTCGACCTCCGC
>NZ_KB907488.1 GCF_000382045.1 Variovorax atrisoli 110B | reverse complement strand
CAGCTGGAAACGCCGCAGATCCTCCTCGGTGGCTGTGTCGGGGGAGCGCTGAAGGAAGCTCGCGAGGTAGCGCACGGCACGGATGTAGGCAGATTGCGTCTTGGGGCCGAGCTTGCGCATGCGCATGTCGTCGAGCAAGCGCTGGCGCAGTGGTGAAACCGCCGGTGTGGAAGGGGTCATGATCGTGCTCCTGTCGAAGAACGAGGCCGATTGCCTCGGTTCTCAACATAGACAGGGGCGCAATGCCTATCCGCACCGCGGCCATTGCGGCGGGCTACCGCGCGAGCGGTTTAGTCCTCGGGCCCTTTGCGCAGGCGACCTGTCCAGCTACATTCGGCCAGAACCAGACATTCGCCATGACGCCAGAAAATTACCCAGTGGTTGGCAGATTCAAGAACGAAACCGTTTTCGCTATGACGCTGTATCTTGAGATGCTCCCTGAAGAGGTAATCCTTGAGCCTGGCGATGAGGTGGAACTGCTTGCGCTACCCACTGGCAACCTGCTGCCTCTCGACGTGGCCCCCGTGGAGGGCGGTCTCCACATACACGCACACAAAACGTGGGGCCCGGATTGGCACGTAAGATTCAGAGGCAGAGTTATCAAGGCCGGCAATCCAACCCGTCTTTCTGACTACCGCTGAAGCCAACATCTGAGATGCTTGCATCGAGACCGCTAGGCGACCGGCCAATGTCGGCCGCATGCGCCTTCTCAACGCGGGCTACTCTTAGCGTAGTCGAGAAAAATCACTTCGCACAAATATCCTATGAAACGAATTCCCGATCGCCACGCGCCAGACGACTGGACTGAAGAAGGAGCCAAGATTCTGTCTGAGACAAGCCTCGCGAAGATAAAGAATGCGTTGGCCAGAGGTCCCGTCATTGTTCAGCATTGGTTCTATCGAGGAGCCAGTTCGCCACGTGTCATCTCCTTCGAGGACATCGAGGAATTCGAGGCCCACTTGGAGCAGCATGCGATTCCGGGTGACGCCTTTGATATCTGGAGCTTCAACGAGGTCTGCAAGATGGAAAACGTCCTCACTGAAGGCAAGCTGCACGACACGGATGGCTGTGTGCCCAGGGGCGGCGCCTATTGAAGAGCGCCGCGTCCTGCTTCAGTCGGCCAGAAGCGGACTTTGAAGATGCCTTTATATCGTGTCACCGTAATCTGCATGGGATTAACGGAAGCTCAGCTCGTTGATGCGGTGCCTGACATGCTTTCGGAGTTCGCCGAGCGCCCTTGGCAGAAAGATGTAAGGTGCGAAGCAAAGGATGGTGTGCTGCGCCTATCTGCGCTGAATGACTTCGATAGTAATGGACAGGCGCTGCTTGACGAGTTCTGGGACACTATCATCGCTTATGTTCATTTCGACGACAAGCTGAGCTTCGAGGTTGAAGAAGTATCGGTGCAGAACAGTCTCGCTGACGATTAAGCAGAGCACGGCCAAGTCCGGACGTTCGTCGCTGGCCCACAGCAGCATCGTCAGGAGCGTGTGCGCACTGACAGTCTGCGCGACGAGAATCGGGCAGCTTCAGGCACACAAGCGTCCGCCCCCCAATGCATTTGAAAATGATCAATCTTTCCGACGCACGAGCACTGGCTAGGCAGCAGGCCCAAGAAATGCTCGGCATGCAGGAGTCGGAAATTCTCGACTCCGAATTTGTAGAGGGCGAGGGCTGCTGGATCTTCTTCAGACGGCGCACCCTGACGTTTCCTCCCCATATGTCACTGGCCTCTTCAGCGGCTTACGCTGTGAGCAAGTGGGGTGAAGTCCGAATAGTTGCAGACTTCTCTGGCGAGCTTGAGGAAGCCAACGCGCTGCTGTTGCGTCTTTCTGAGTTCTTCCTTTTAAACAAAGCGCCGTGAGCTCGCTGTCTCAGAGTGCTAAGACAATCGAGCGGCGGTAGTCGGCCAGTACCGGACATTCAACAAATGACCTCAATTCCTTTCTATCTTGAGTCAGATGTTGAGGCGCTTCAACTGAACATCCCTTACGCGCGATTCATGGAATCAAGTGGCGCGTTGCGCTATTGGTCTGCGCTCTGCTCGGACGCAAAAGAACTCGCTCCCATCCTGCGTGACTATCCCCGTGTGAGATACGTGCCGCTCGAACCCCTCTATTTGTGCGCCAGAGCTGCAGCGTCATTGGATGAGCACTTGGTGGCAGACCTTTCGACTCATTGGACGTGGAGGGGAGTCGTTTATGCGGCGTTTCTTTGTTCACTCAAGCCTAAAAAGGAGTACCGAAAATACCTTTGGGACGCGCGTGAACGTGCGCCGCACAACTGGTGGTTGGTTGACTTGGCGATATGCGAGATCGACAAGTCGCCCATTGATTCTTATGTGAAGCTCAAGAATGCCTTCGCGAGTTACGAGCAGTCGTTGAACACATTCCCGCACAACGCGTACTTCTCCGACCTGGGTCGCAACAAGAAGAACTGTTTCTGCTCCGTTCATCAGCGGAATCAATTGCCAAAGCTTACAGGCTCGGTGGGGTGTCGGCGGCTCGTGCGGCAATTGATGCGTCTCCCTGGAAGCCATTCTTGCGTCGGCCAGGCTTGCTCTAGCAGGCGTTCGGTCAACCCAAGAGCGAAGTACTTCCCGCGGTGCCCACGCAGCTGCACAATGCGGCCGCAAGCGCATTACCACGCTGTTTAGCGCCAGGAGCACTCATTGAGCCTGCCTGATAGGAAAGAGGCTATCCGCCGTCGGCTCTTCAGCGCAGCTGTTCGCCGCGGCGACAATACGCCGCAGTTCGGCTTTCAGGTCTGCCCAAACTGCAGCGGCCGGGGTTCCATTTGCATGGAGCGAGAGGTGGATGGACGTTGGGTTGCGGCATTCGAGGAGTGCCCAACGTGCCAGGGCGAAACCATGGTCCCTGCATAAAAGATCAAATGAATAAGCTGATTTAGTGGTCCGGCTGCACGTCTGCTTTTGGGGCTTCGGTACTCCCGCTTCGGGCCCTTTGCACAAGCGACCTGTCCAGCTACAGTCGGCCAGAAGCCGACGATCGTAGGTCCTTTAGACTTCGCGCGATAGCGGACATTAAACGGCCCACCTGCCCCCCACAACTGCCCCTATGCTTTGCCCAAGATGTGAACAAGGCGAGATTGCCGCAATGGCAATAGGAAGCAGCGGCGCTGGGCTGTTCGTTTGCGTGGAGTGCGAGGCTACTTGGTTCGTCGATTCCGAGATTGGTACGAAGCCCTTCGTGGACCTCGGTACCCATCTGCGAAGCTTGGGACTCGCACCAATCTGGGATGAGCTTGACGCACTAGCTCCATAGGCTCGACTCGGCCAATTGCGATCATTCAACGGCACAGCACAATCGTGTCCAAAGCGGACACCCGCTGGATGCGGCTAACGAGGAGGAATCTTGGGAGTCAGCCTATTTGTCGAGCGGCCCGGCCGCGCCAATGCCATTTCCTTGGAGGAATGGAGGAAGCTCGTCGCCGACGAGCCGGACCTGCGGCTTCGCGCCGAGCCGTATGCCGCCATCAACCCTAAGACCGGTGAACAGGTTCTTCTTCCGGTTGGGGATGCAGACTCAGAGATGCAAAGCGGAATGCAATGGCATCCGTTTCTCCGCTTTGCTCAAGGCAAGTTGGTCATGGAGTATCAGCCCGGATTTGCGAGTCCGGACAATGAGCTTCGGCTACGGATCGCCTTGATTTCAAAGACACTCGGCGCTCAGATCACAACTGACGTTGATGATGAGCCCCTAAACTGGTCGCCAAGCGAATAGGTCGGGACGCGGCCAGTAGCGGTCTCTCGCCGTCATCAGTCAATAGAGGAACTCTATGTCTACTTCGCATCAGTCGGAGGAGGTCTGCCCTCGGTGCCATAGTGACGCACGGGTCGTGGAAAAGCTTCTTCTCATCGGAAAGGCAAGCCCGAGCATTCTGTTTACGGAGGAGCGAGCGGGCTATCGGCGACGTGACCAGGTGGCCACCGACGAGTGCAAACAGGAAGAACTGCAGAAGACCCCGCTAGAGTAGTTTGTGCACGGGTTCTACTGTCGCGCTTGTGGCGGTGGCTTCGTTGCCGACCGCTTGCTGAAATGAAGTCGTGGTCCATCTCCATCGGCACAATGCGGCCAGAACCGGACATTCGATATGACATCTCGTTTTTCAGTCGATTTCAACGAATTGCTTGAGCGCGATCTCGTCATGCTGTCGCAGACTGATTTCCGGAAGGACATCAACGGCTCGTCCGTCCTACTCGTTGAAGGTCTCCCTATTGAGGTTCAAGAAGATAACCTCTATGACGACGGCACGCACGAAGTGCTGTTTGCTCGCGGAGTCGTTGAGGCCAACTCAACGGGCACTTGGTCTCACGTCAAATGGTGCTGCCGATTTGACTCCGAGGGCTTCTACGACATTGCAGGTAGCTCCGTGAACGAAGAAATTTACAACACTGAGCTTTCGCCCGCAGAGGGCGCACGGGTTGCAAAGCTGTCTCAAGCTGAACTTGCGCTTGTCGATACGGCACTTCTTTCGCAAGTCTCCGACGATTGGAGGAAGGTCGCACGCGTGGTCGGGATGGCGATGCTGTCGACGCGGGACCTCCCAAGCGGGGTTCCCGACGCCTTCTTCGCGAAGC
>NZ_KB907487.1 GCF_000382045.1 Variovorax atrisoli 110B | reverse complement strand
AGCGACATCATCAGCAAGCACGGCGAGGCCGTCATGGCCCACGTGGGCACCAGGCCCGATGCGCAGACGGGGCTCATCCAGTCGCTGTGGGAGCTGAAGGACGGCCAGGTCGTGCGCCAACTGGCCGGCTACACCCACGACGGCGAGCGAGACCTCGTCGCCGCACAGGACGAAGACGGCGCCAGCTGGAGCTACACCTACAGCCACCACCTCGTGACCCGCTACACCGACCGCACCGGCCGGGGCATGAACCTCGAATACGACGGCACGGGCCCCGACGCCAAGGCCGTGCGCGAGTGGTCCGATGACGGCAGCTTCGCGCTGAAGCTGGAGTGGGACCGCAACATCCGGCTGACCTACGTGACCGATGCGCTGGGCGGGGAGACCTGGCACTACTACGACATCCAGGGCTACACCTACCGCATCATCCATCCGGACGGGCTGCAGGAGTGGTTCTTCCGCGACGATGCGAAGAACATCACGCGCCACGTGCACACCGACGGCACGACGGACGACTACACCTACGACGCCGACGGCAACCTGCAGACGCACACCCGTGCCGATGGAAGCCGCGTGCACTACGAGTACGACAGGCTGCACCGGCTCACGGGCATCCGTGACGGGGAAGGTGGTGTGTGGAAGCGCGACTACGACGCGCAGGGGCATCTCGCCGAAGAGATCGATCCGCTGGGCCACAAGACCGAGTACGCCTACGACAAGGCCGGCAGGCCCGTGCGCATCACCGATGCCAAGGGCGGCACGAAGCTGATGAGCTACACGCCTCGCGGCCGGCTCGCAAGCCTCACCGATTGCTCAGGCAAGACCAGCCGCTGGACCTACGACGATCGCGGCCGGCTCGCCACGGCCATCGATCCGGCGGGCAACGTCACGCGCCATCTCTACAGCCGTCCGCAGGAAGACGCGGTGCTGCGTGCCCAAGGCAGCGTGCCGGGCCTGCTCCACGAGATCGTGCTGCCCGACGGCACGCGCGAGCAGAAACTGCACGACCCCGAGGGGCGCATGCTCGCGCATGTCGACGGACTCGGGCGCCGCACGCACTACAGCTACAACCGTGCAGGGCTCATCGCAGGCCGCACCGATGCCGAGGGGCATTCGCTCAGGTACCAGTGGGATCTGCTGGGCCGTCTTGTCGAATTGCGCAACGAGAACGGCAGCCGCCACAGCCTGCGCTACGACCCCGTGGGTCGACTGCTGGAGAAGACCGACTTCGCGCGCAGGACCACGAGGTACCGCTACGAAGAGAGCACCGGCCGGCTCGTCGAGGTCGAAGCTGCCGGGCGAGCGGTGCGGCTGGAGGCCGATGCGATGGGCCGGATGACCGAGCGGTCCGCCGGTGGCCAGGTCGAGCGCTTCGCCTTCGACCGCAACGGACGCATGGTCGAGGCGTCGAACAGCGACGCACGTCTGCAGTGGTTCTACGACCCGGCCGGCAACCTGACGCGCGAGCACCAGCACGACCTGCAGGCCGGGCGCACGGCGATATGGCAGCACCGCTACGACGCACTCAACCAGCGCGTCGCCACGATCCGCCCCGACGGTCATACGACCCAGTGGCTCACCTACGGTTCGGGCCACGTGCACGGCCTGCTGCTCGACGGGCAGGACATCCTCGGCTTCGAGCGCGACGACCTCCATCGTGAAGTGCTGCGCGAGCAGCGCAACGGCCTGACCCAGAAACTGCGATACGACAACGTGGGGCGGCGGCTGGAACAGCAGGTCGTGCCGGGCCAGGCGAGCGCGCCCGGCGCGCTGCAGCTGCAGCGCACCTACGGCTACGACAGGGCGGGGCAGCTGGTCGCCATCGGCGACAGCCATCATGGCAACCTCGACTACCGCTACGACCCTGTCGGCCGCCTCGTCGAGGCCAACAGCCGGTTAGGGCGCGAGACCTTCGCCTTCGACCCGGCGGGCAACATCGCCGAGCCCGTCGGCGCGGCCGGTGAAACCCGCACCCCTGTTGCTCCCTTGCTCGACAACCTGCTCAGGGCCCATGCCGGCGTCCGCTATCGGTACGACGAACACGGAAACATGGTCGAGCGCGTGTGCAACGGCCGGTCGACCACCTTCGCGTGGGACGGTTTCGGGCGCCTGAGCTTCGCCACGGACGAAGACGGCACGCCAACCTCGTTCGCCTACGACCCGCTGGGGCGCCGCATTTCCAAGCGTTCGCGAGACAGCATCACCAGATTCGGCTGGGATGGCGACACGCTCGCCTTCGAGAGCACACAGAGCCTCAGCGCAGAGCAGGAGGATGAGGGGCGCGGATGGAGCGTGCACTACGTTCATGAGCCGCGCTCCTTCGCCCCGCTGGTTCAGCTGCGCCAGGCGCATGCGATCGTGCCGGGCAGGACGCCCGACGTGCGGGAACTCATGGCCGCCAACGGAGGCGCCTACGACATCGAGCAGGACCCGCTGTGGAACGGCGAGCTCCAGCCGGGGCAACGCAGCTTCGAGGCGGACGAGATCGCCTTCTATCAGTGCGATCACCTCGGCACGCCGCGGGATCTGACCGATCACGAGGGGCGGGTCGGCTGGTCGGCCCAGTACAAGGCCTGGGGCGAGGCGCGCGAAGTCATCAGCGAAGCGGGACGACGTGCCGGCATCGTGAACCCCATCCGCTTCCAGGGGCAGTACTTCGACGCCGAAACCGGGCTGCACTACAACCGCTACCGCTACTACGATCCGGCGAGCGGCCGGTATGTCTCGCCCGACCCGCTGGGGCTCGCGGGCGGCCTCAACCTCTATGCGTACGTCGGCGGGAACCCCGTCCGCGGCATCGACCCGCTGGGGCTGGTCGACATCAACCTGTTCCCGCACAACGAGGCGATCCGCCAGTCGGCCGACAACATCGCAAGCCCGCCCGGCACCTTCACGGTCGGCTCCCATGGCAACCCGAGCATCATGACCGACACGGCGCTCAAGGGCATCACCCCCGCGCAGATGGCGCAGCGGATCAAGGCGCATCCGTCATATACGGATGGCCAGAAGGTGCAGCTGATGTCGTGCGAGACCGGCAAGGGTACCGACCCCTACGCCCAGAAACTGGCCAACGAGCTCAATGCGCCTGTCGTGGCGCCCGACAAGCTCCTGTGGATCTGGCCCCACGGCGCCTACAAACCTGCCGGCCAGAAGGCCGACGGCACCATGGACACCGCCGATCCCGGCGTCTGGCATACCTTCAATCCCAAGTCATGAAGAACATCGATCTCGGGTTCGGCGCGAAGCTGGCCCTGCTTCTTCCTCTTCTTCTGAACCTTTCAGTCTCTTACGCAACGGAGAACCAAACCATGGACACGCCCGACGCTGGCCCGGCCTCTTCTTCTTCCTCTTCGCCCATCTCGGGTGCGCAGACCTATTCGCTCACGGATGCGCAGCGAGCCGACCTGGCCGCCAAGGCCGAGACCGGTGACGCCGAAGCCGCGTTCCGCCTTTCGCTGTACTACACATTCGCGTCTTCGGACGAGGCTCAGCGCATCCGCTGGCTGACGATCGCGGCCAAGGCCGGGCACGTCGTCGCGCAGCACAACCTCGCCTACGACCTCTACATGAGCGGCAAGGACCTCGCCGGAGCCGCGCATTGGGCGGCGGAGTCGGCGAAGAACGGTAATGCGGAGGCCGGCGATCTGCTGAAGGAAATCGAAGCGGCGCGAGCGAAAGCCCGGGGCTCGCATCCGTGAGCAGCGGCCTCGATGGTTCGGTCTTGCCGCTCTTCGAGATCGAGTCGCCGAATCAGCTGGTACTCAACACCCCGGTGGTGATCGCGTTGGCTGACGCCTTCAGGCTGTTCGAGAAGACCGGGCAGGACCTGAGTAATTTCAACGTTCACATCGCAGAAAGAAAGAAGGAAAACGGCCAAGACGAGAGCGGAATCAACACCATCGGCATTGCGTTCACCGCCAAGCTGCCTCCGGGGCAAAAGGGGCTCGGCAACGCCAGCAAGCTGGGGCTGTCGATCACGTACATCGCCTCCAAAACCACCGGCGAAATACTTCGGGAGCAGGGGAGCCGGTAATGACGTCCGGCACCTAGTCTGGTTCTAAAGACGTTGCGGGCGCCCGAGTTCGCGGCTCTTAAATTTGCAAGGGAGAAAAGAATGAACGTAACCATCGAAGTCGATGGCCTGGCGGCGCAGGCGATTGCGGCAGCCTGCGCCGATGCAAGGTCTTCAGGCCTGCAGCTCGAAAACTACAAACTCGTCCTGGCCGAAGAATCCGGCGACTACAGCGCGTCGTGGGTGGCAAAGGGCAAGCCACAAGGCTACCGCGGCGCCTTGCCGGGCCTGCCCGAACCCAACCTCCTGATCGAGAAGCGCGCTGGCCGGGTCCTCCGGAAGCAGCTCTCGCGTTGAGTCGACGGCGTCATCCAAGGATTCTTCGATATGTCTTCCCAAATCATCATCCTCGCCCACGACATGTGGCGCAAAGGCGCAGGCGGTGCTCCCGCCGGGCTCGTCGGCCAGGCCGACAGCTTTGCCTACGCCGGGCTCGACCTGGGCTTCGCCCAGTTCGCCGCGACGACCTTCGCGGGCACGAGCTTCACGGCCACCAGCTTCAAGCAGGCAGGCTGGAGCGGCTGCCAGTTCACGGGCTGCAGCTTCACCGAAAGCGACTTCGGCAGCATCTCGATCACCGGCTGCACGTTCATCAACTGCAGCTTCACGCGCGCGAACTTCGACGGCGCGAGCATCGCGAGCAGCACTTTCAGGCAGTGCCAATGGGACGACATCAGCTTCGCAGGCGGCAGCTGGAACGACGTCGGCGTTCTGGACTGCAGCGGCACCGTGGTGCATGCGCAGGGGCTGCAGGGACGCAGCGTGGACTTCACGGGCAGCACCTTCGAGCAGCTCGAGTTCCAGGGCGCCAACATCAACTGACGGAAACGCATATGGCAGGGACGGAAGAAAAAAAGGCGCCGACCGAGCGCGAACCGCAGACGGCGGTGGCGCCGCTGAACACGATCGTGAAGGAGGACGTCGCCGCTGCGAGCAAGGCGGTAGATGACTGGCTGCGCTCGTTCAGCGGCGGCTACGTGACGCTGGAGCGGCTGACGATGGTGCTGGGCAGCATCCCGATCGTCGGCAACATCATGGCGCTGGTGGATGTGTTCCTGGACATCATCAACATCGTCGAGAAGAAGGCCAAGGACAGCGTCGATGCGTTCCTGAACTGGGTGAGCCTGGGCATCAACCTGATCGGGCT
>NZ_KB907486.1 GCF_000382045.1 Variovorax atrisoli 110B | reverse complement strand
CGGATCGCTCAGCGCGAACCAGTTCTGCATGAGGTGCACGCGCAGCATGGCTTGCAACGGGTAGGGCCGACGGCCTCGGCCAGCCACTGGATAGTGGGGTTCGATGACCTTGAGCAGCGCCTTCCACGGCACCACCAGCTCCATCTCGCCAAGGAAGACTTCGCGCCTCGTCTTCTTCCTCTTGCCCGCTTGCTCCGCATCCGCAAAACTGATCTGGCTCATCGCTCGTGCTCCTTTTACAGGGTCAATCCTTCATGCAAGAAACGTGCTCTTGATCAGACCTTCCCTAGAGACGGCGGGATTTTTTGGGCATCGGTGGATCTTGAGAAGTTCTATCCATCGATCCCACTAACAGCATGCGTCGACGCGATCTCTCATTGCGTCCCAGTCGAACTACGCCCAGAGGTTCAACAACTGCTTAAGACGCTGACACAGCTTCCCCTAGATCTTGAGGGTTGGACGGAGGCCGACCTGAAGCACATCGAACTTGATGAGTCTCGGAAGACATTCCGCAGAATTCCTACTGGGCTCATGGTGTCAGGTTTCCTTGCAAACGCAGCGCTCTTGCAAGTCGACCACGAGGTGCAGAAAACCTTACCTCTCGGTCGCGTTGCGCACTTTCGTTATGTCGACGACCACGTAATACTGGCCAAGACGTTTGAGGAGTTGATAAAGTGGATCGATCACTATAAAGATGTAATCAGTAGCCTGGGCTCTGGCGCAAACATCAACACCTCAAAGACCGAGCCGAAGGCTTTAGGGGACTTATTAGGAACGAGCGACACCAGCAAGCGTGTTGCAGGGTCTGACCTTTGGAATCGGGCACAGCATGAGTGCCGCCTTGACCCTGAGTTTCCAACTCCATTAATGACGAAGACGATTGCCTTGGTCTCGGCAATTGGCAGAACCGACTTTACGGCCCTTGAAGACAACGAACTTTCAATACTGTCTCAGCAGCTAGAACACCTATTGCTCGTTGATGTTCCCGAAGCAGAAATGCCAGAGCGAACACGCTTAGCGTTCGCGGCGACTCGCCTCGCCCGCGTGGCCGAGGCGAGACTCGCTGCGCCGGAAACGCTCGACGTTCGTCATGGCAATCCCGGGAAAATCCTCAATATGAGAGACCAAGTAATCAGCCGCAATAGCGATGATTCTTCGCTCGACCCCATCGCTACTCTTACTGGCATTAGCGACCCTCAGATTCACGCCCGTCTTGCTGGCATTGCTGACAGAGTATTCGGCTTGATCAGAAAAGTTCTGCACGACCGACCTGATCGCGTCCGTCTCTGGACCCATGCACTGACCATCGCACGTCGCCTCGGCTCAACTGGACTGGAACTTCTTTTTGATGACATCGATCGCTATGCGCGCGATCCAGTGAATCGGCTAGCGGCCAGTTACATACGCGGCAACTCTTACGCCATGCTCGCTGCAGAAACAGTGCGAGCTGCCCAACTCCTTATTAATCCAGATGCAGCAGGGTGGCGCAGAGCAGCTGCGCTGAGATCCCTGCGAGATATTGCGAAGCTTACTAACCGAGGCATCCCTGAAGCAGATCGGTGGTTTGTGAAGAAGAGCTTAGATCAGTTCTTCGTTGGCGTTTATTGCGCCAGTGTGTTGTTGGAAAAGTTACCGAATGCCTTTCAGCTTCTTGGGAGAAAGCTAAGTCAAACATTTGTTGAAAGAGGCCGGGCGTTGTTGAGCAGCGATGTCTTCTCTCCCGATCAGCGCGTTGCACTTGCTTGGTGGGGATGTAAGTTCGACCTTCGCAAGCCCGTTCGTCGAGCGACTGGTTTGATCATTCACCTAGGAACATACGTCGAAGACCTGCCGGAATCCGACGACTTTTGGACATTCTTTCCCGCAGACGCGCCAGCAGCAGCACTAACGCGGATCGCATCAGGCACCAGATCGGCTCAAGCCAACCAAGAAGGCTGGTGGTTCGATGCTCTGATGGGGCGACTAGATAAACCAGACCTTCAGGAAGTAGCCACTCTTTCGCCGGCGGCGTCACGAGTCTGGACATCGCTCGAAGGATCGGAGACCGGGCAATTGCTGCCGCTTCCAATTTGGGCAACAGTAATTTGGGGTAGCCGCGATTCCGGAGTCACAAAAGAGTGGCGGCTCGGAGAATGGACCTGCCTAGAGATCATCAGGCAAGCAGCGTTGCTACTTTCTTCCACTGAGACGCTGAACAGCGACTACCTTGAACGTGCGTCACGACGAGATGCCAGCGCGCGATCTAGTTGCGCACATCCGCTTAACTTTGCGTTGCCAAGTAATCTAATCGACATGGCAGCGGTCTCCTGGCAAGAGTGGAAACAAAAGCTGCGACAGTCCGGAACTGGCGCAGTGCGGCATGTACCGCAACGGCGCCGAATCTACGACAGGCGATATGCACCGCTTGTGGTGAGCGAAATCGGGTCAGCACAGAATCCGATTCGCGGTCTTGGAATTTGCCTGTTTTCCTTGCTTTCGCGCACATTTCTACTGCCAGTGCAATGGAACGGGCTGGGACACGAGAGCATGCTCAGACATTTACCGCAACTCCTTCGAGAGGAAATCACCTATTCGTCGGCAACTCTTGGGATTCTTGAGGCGTGTCTCCAGCCTCGTGCTGATGAGAACATACTCGCCGGTTTGCACCAAGCATGGAGCGAGGACTCCGCCGATGACACGGAGCATGATCCGGTAAGCCTTATCAACACAGCCGATCTAGCGCGCGTCATCTCAATCGCACAAGATGAACTCGAGGCAAATCAGGTCTCGACCTTTAATCAGCAGTCCCGACAGGTCACTCCTGTCGATCTTATGCACCTCACTGACGTTGATTGGAAGCGCTACTTTGAAATGGGGCCGGTATGAGCTCTGAGAGAACAAGCTTGATCGAAGAGCTTACCCTTGGTGTTATTCAGACGACCTTAGATTCCAAGCTCGCATGGAACACCTCTACTGGTACGCCAAGAATCTCAGCATCGGAGGATAGCCGTGCGTGGCACGAGATTCGTAGAGCAATGCGGGCATTGGCGGATCACGACGATCAGCCACGCATCATTCTTCTTCCCGAGCTAGCGCTACCAAGAACGCGACTGGACGACTTTGAGCGGCTTGTTTGCTCCATGAATGCCCTAACAATCATTGGAGTTGACTACCGCCTGGACCATCGAACAAGGTCTGCCAAAAACGAGGGTCTCGTCCTCGTCCCACGAAACTTCTGGAAGCGAACACCTTCACGTTACGCAGCCAGGGTATGGTTTGGTAAGCGAGACCCCGCGCCAGCCGAAGCGTCCGGCTTTCAGAAGTACGTACCGCCGTGGTCCTTTGACGCCGATCCCAACGTGTACGTCTTCGACGCGGGACCCTACGGACGGATCGGGGTAAGTATTTGCTACGACTTTATGGATATTGAACGCGCCCTCCTTTATCGCGGACGTGTCCATCATCTTTTTGTCATCGCGTACAACCGTGACGTAAAGCTTTTTGAGTCGTTGGCCGTTTCTCTATCAAGGACGGTCTTCTGCAATGTAGTAGTCTGTAACACCGGGTATTTTGGTGGCTCACTGGTCGTCACCCCGTACTATGAGGCGTTCAGGCGGGTTGGATACTCGGTCGATGGAGGAAAACTGTTCACGGCTCAGTGCGTTCAGCTTCCAGTACGCAATCTCGATGCCGCCATTCACGGCCTCGACACCAAACCGGGTGCCACATACAAGCACTTGCCCCCAGGCTTCAAAACTAGTATCTCCCACCTTGCTGCTCCTCAGGAAGGACCATCGCCAGTGGCTATTCCACTGTTCCCGTAGGTTGAGGTCAATCGCTATAAGTATTCAGGCTGGCCAACCAATGCCCGCGAGACAACTGGTTGTTGCGGCTGACGGCCTATAGCAACGCGTAACCCCGTAAGCTAAACCGCCGCTTCCAGGAACTGAATTCGGCCTGACGCAAGACTGCTGTCGTTGCGAAGCGGAAGCTCGCAGAGAAAACCGAAGAGCCGCAGCAAGCGCCAAGCCATCTTCAGAGACTTGGCGCCCGAGCCCCTTACCCAGCCGGACTCATCTCCTGATAAAGCGCCACCGCCTCCCGCGCCAAATCCGAAGCAATCCAAAGCAGATTCTCCCGATGCGCCTCCCCCGCATCCTGGAACCATCCGTCCCCGGCGCCGTAGAAGCACCAGAGCAGCGAGTTCAACTGCTCCAGCTTGTTCTCCAGAAGACCGGCCGGGTCCCGCGTCGTGGTGGTCGTCGCGTCCGCGGATGCCGACTTTGCTGCGCCGGCCATAATTCGTTTAGACATCATGGTCGCGCTGCTTGCGAAGCGGCCGGTCTCCGCTGACGTAGGTTGCAAGCGAGCTTGCCGAGCTACATGCTGGAGACCGTGGTCACTACCAGCAAGGAAAGGAGACCGGCCATGCAAGAGATTAGCAAGATCCACGTGGGTTTGGACGTTCACAAGGACAGCATTGCCGTTGCAGTGGCTGAGCCCGGGCGAGCGGCAGCCAAGGTGATCGGCACGATCAGGCACGACGTTCCCAAGCTGCTGAAGTTGCTCGTCAAACTAGGCAACACCGAAGCCGTGCATGTGGTCTATGAGGCAGGTCCCACTGGTTGGGGCCTGCAGCGTGCCTTGACGGCCAAGGGTTACAGCTGCGAGGTCATTGCGCCGTCGAAGATGCCTCGACGTCCCGGAGACCGCATCAAGACCGACCGGCGCGACTGCGCGCAATTGGCCGAGTGCTCGCGTGCGGGACAACTGCGCGCGGTGTGGGTGCCTCGACCTGAGGACGAAGCCATTCGAGACCTGGCACGCGCCCGCGAAGATGCGCTGAACGACCGGCGCCAATTGCGCCAACAGCTCAAGGCCCTGCTGTTGCGCCACGACGTGCGCTTCCCGGGCAAGACCTCCTGGACGCAGGCGCACCATGCATGGCTCGGGAAGCTGAACTTCTCCGAGGTGGCAACGCAGGCAGCATTTATGGACTACTGGATGGCTGTGCAGGCTAGCGATGAACGCCTCAAGCGCCTGAGCTCAGCACTGCTCGAGTACGTCAAGAATTGGCGCTTTGCGCCACAGGTATCGGCGCTGCAGGCGCTGCGAGGCATCGACGTGACCTGCGCCATCGCACTGGTGGCCGAGATCGGGGACTTCAGCCGCTTCGATCATCCGCGCAAGCTCATGGGTTACCTGGGTCTGGTGCCCTCGGAACGCTCCAGCGGTGAGCGCACTGCACGAGGCAGTATCACCAAGACTGGCAACGCGCATGCGAGAAGGATGCTGAGCGAGGCGGCGTGGAGCTACCGCTTCAAGCCACGATTGGGTGAGCGTGCACGTCGGCGCCAGGAAGGCTTGAGCCAGCAGCTGTGCGCTATTGGCTGGACGGCGCAGCTACGCCTGACGCAGCGCTTCGCAAAGCTCGACGCCCGTGGAGTGCACAGGAACAAGGTGTGTGTGGCCGTGGCGCGTGAACTCACCGGCTTCGTGTGGGCAGTTGCTCAGGCGGCGGACACCCCATTGCAGGCAACACAAGGAGGCACGACATGAGCGAGATCGATTCGGTGATGCGACCCACGCACCCGGCAGGGCAACCCTCGTAATGGCTGCATAGGCTCCGAAAGGATGATCCACGACTTTTAGAGCGAGGCAGGCCCGCGACGGATCGATGAAGTGCCGGTAGCCAATCCGCGGATATGAGCATGATTCATCGTCGCTTGCGCGCTCGGGTCGCATCACCCGATCGATCTCATATGAGAAAAACTTAAATCCTCTTCGTTGACGGCAGCGACCATATGAGCCATTTGGTGTGC
>NZ_KB907485.1 GCF_000382045.1 Variovorax atrisoli 110B | reverse complement strand
TGTCATATACTCGAGGGCTTCGCTACTGACGGCCTTGTGTTGTTTAAGCGGCTGGTGTCCTGGGATGCTGGTTGTGTGTGGTGAAGAAAGTCTTCGAAAAAGTTGACCGCTTCTTAAAAAACGGTGCATAATCGAAGGCTTCGCTGAAACGACTGATTCGGCGGCTTGCGGTGAAGACTGCGGGTTGCGAAAGAAGAGGTTGGCAGATGCGAAAAGCCAAAATAGTTTGGTTGATTTGAAAAAATCGTGCTAGACTACAAGGCTCCGCTGAAATGACTTCGGCGGCTGACAATGAAAGTTGTGAGCTGCGGAAACGAAGAAATGGAAAGCGAAAAAAGTTTGGCGATTCTTTAAAAATCGTGCTAGACTACAAGGCTTCGCTGATCGCAGCAAGCAAACGAAGTAAACGACAAGTTGCTTCGGTGATCGTTAAAAAATTACAGCCGATAAGCGTGGGCGTTTGAAGGTAATTGCACAAGTTCTTCGGAACAAGTCGCAAGACTTAAAACGCTCATGAGAATAGAAGTGAAGTTCACTTCAATTCCGTTTTTATGAGTTTTGCTTCATCGCGAGATGGAGCGCAAAAATCAAGATCGAACTATAGAGTTTGATCCTGGCTCAGATTGAACGCTGGCGGCATGCCTTACACATGCAAGTCGAACGGCAGCGCGGGAGCAATCCTGGCGGCGAGTGGCGAACGGGTGAGTAATACATCGGAACGTGCCCAATCGTGGGGGATAACGCAGCGAAAGCTGTGCTAATACCGCATACGATCTACGGATGAAAGCAGGGGATCGCAAGACCTTGCGCGAATGGAGCGGCCGATGGCAGATTAGGTAGTTGGTGAGGTAAAGGCTCACCAAGCCTTCGATCTGTAGCTGGTCTGAGAGGACGACCAGCCACACTGGGACTGAGACACGGCCCAGACTCCTACGGGAGGCAGCAGTGGGGAATTTTGGACAATGGGCGCAAGCCTGATCCAGCCATGCCGCGTGCAGGATGAAGGCCTTCGGGTTGTAAACTGCTTTTGTACGGAACGAAACGGCTCTTTCTAATAAAGAGGGCTAATGACGGTACCGTAAGAATAAGCACCGGCTAACTACGTGCCAGCAGCCGCGGTAATACGTAGGGTGCAAGCGTTAATCGGAATTACTGGGCGTAAAGCGTGCGCAGGCGGTGATGTAAGACAGTTGTGAAATCCCCGGGCTCAACCTGGGAACTGCATCTGTGACTGCATCGCTGGAGTACGGCAGAGGGGGATGGAATTCCGCGTGTAGCAGTGAAATGCGTAGATATGCGGAGGAACACCGATGGCGAAGGCAATCCCCTGGGCCTGTACTGACGCTCATGCACGAAAGCGTGGGGAGCAAACAGGATTAGATACCCTGGTAGTCCACGCCCTAAACGATGTCAACTGGTTGTTGGGTCTTCACTGACTCAGTAACGAAGCTAACGCGTGAAGTTGACCGCCTGGGGAGTACGGCCGCAAGGTTGAAACTCAAAGGAATTGACGGGGACCCGCACAAGCGGTGGATGATGTGGTTTAATTCGATGCAACGCGAAAAACCTTACCCACCTTTGACATGTACGGAATTTGCCAGAGATGGCTTAGTGCTCGAAAGAGAACCGTAACACAGGTGCTGCATGGCTGTCGTCAGCTCGTGTCGTGAGATGTTGGGTTAAGTCCCGCAACGAGCGCAACCCTTGTCATTAGTTGCTACATTCAGTTGGGCACTCTAATGAGACTGCCGGTGACAAACCGGAGGAAGGTGGGGATGACGTCAAGTCCTCATGGCCCTTATAGGTGGGGCTACACACGTCATACAATGGCTGGTACAAAGGGTTGCCAACCCGCGAGGGGGAGCTAATCCCATAAAACCAGTCGTAGTCCGGATCGCAGTCTGCAACTCGACTGCGTGAAGTCGGAATCGCTAGTAATCGTGGATCAGAATGTCACGGTGAATACGTTCCCGGGTCTTGTACACACCGCCCGTCACACCATGGGAGCGGGTTCTGCCAGAAGTAGTTAGCTTAACCGCAAGGAGGGCGATTACCACGGCAGGGTTCGTGACTGGGGTGAAGTCGTAACAAGGTAGCCGTATCGGAAGGTGCGGCTGGATCACCTCCTTTCTGGAAACAGGCAATTTAATTTAAACGCCCACACTTATCGGTTGTTGGAAGAAGTCGGTTGTCTTCGATTTGAAGATGATTGTCGAATGGGTCTGTAGCTCAGCTGGTTAGAGCACCGTCTTGATAAGGCGGGGGTCGTTGGTTCGAGCCCAACTAGACCCACCAAATCTTCTGATATCTCGTGTGAGAGTTTGAGGGGGATTAGCTCAGCTGGGAGAGCACCTGCTTTGCAAGCAGGGGGTCGTCGGTTCGATCCCGTCATCCTCCACCACCAACTCGATGCTTACTCAACACCAAAGCGGCTTCGTGCGAAGGCATGAGGCTTCTTTGTTGTTGATCAGGATCTCTTGATCAATCGGCTGTTCTTTAAAAATTCATAGAGTCGAATCAGCGCTGCTGATGGAAACCGTACATTCGTAAAGGTTTAGTACGGACCGTGCCATCAGCGGCAAGAATTTTTGATTGCGTCAAAAGAAACTTCAATTTCGAATCAAATCGATTTGAAGACGGCATAACGCGTCAGGTGAAAGACCTGGCAATTCCTTGATTGACTTTGGTTTCCGTGAGGAAACGTCAAAGTTATAGGGTCAAGTGAATAAGAGCACGTGGTGGATGCCTTGGCAATGATAGGCGACGAAGGACGTGATAGCCTGCGATAAGCTTCGGGGAGCTGGCAAATTAGCTTTGATCCGGAGATTTCCGAATGGGGAAACCCACCGAAAGGTATCGTTATCTGAATACATAGGGTAACGAGGCGAACCGGGTGAACTGAAACATCTCAGTAGCTCGAGGAAAAGACATCAACCGAGATTCCGAAAGTAGTGGCGAGCGAAATCGGAGAAGCCTGTTAGTGATAGCACAAGACATAACGGAACAGCTTGGAAAGGCTGGCCATAGCGGGTGATAGCCCCGTACGTGAAATGACCTGTGTGGTACTGAGCTAACGACAAGTAGGGCGGGACACGAGAAATCCTGTCTGAATATGGGGGGACCATCCTCCAAGGCTAAATACTCATCATTGACCGATAGTGAACTAGTACCGTGAGGGAAAGGCGAAAAGAACCCCGGGAGGGGAGTGAAATAGATCCTGAAACCGCGTGCTTACAAAAAGTAGGAGCCCGCAAGGGTGACTGCGTACCTTTTGTATAATGGGTCAGCGACTTACATTCAGTGGCAAGGTTAACCGAATAGGGAAGCCGTAGAGAAATCGAGTCCGAATAGGGCGATCAGTCGCTGGGTGTAGACCCGAAACCAAGTGATCTATCCATGGCCAGGATGAAGGTGCCGTAACAGGTACTGGAGGTCCGAACCGACTAGTGTTGCAAAACTAGCGGATGAGCTGTGGATAGGGGTGAAAGGCTAAACAAACTTGGAAATAGCTGGTTCTCTCCGAAAACTATTTAGGTAGTGCCTCAAGTATTACCTTCGGGGGTAGAGCACTGTTTTGGCTAGGGGGTCATGGCGACTTACCAAACCAAGGCAAACTCCGAATACCGAAGAGTACAGCTTGGGAGACAGAGCACCGGGTGCTAACGTCCGGACTCAAGAGGGAAACAACCCAGACCGCCAGCTAAGGTCCCTAAAATTGGCTAAGTGGGAAACGAAGTGGGAAGGCTAAAACAGTCAGGATGTTGGCTTAGAAGCAGCCATCATTTAAAGAAAGCGTAATAGCTCACTGATCGAGTCGTCCTGCGCGGAAGATGTAACGGGGCTAAGCCAGTTACCGAAGCTGCGGATTTGCAATTTATTGCAAGTGGTAGGAGAGCGTTCTGTAAGCCTGTGAAGGTGCGTTGTAAAGCGTGCTGGAGGTATCAGAAGTGCGAATGCTGACATGAGTAGCGTTAAAGGGGGTGAAAAGCCCCCTCGCCGTAAGCGCAAGGTTTTCTACGCAACGTTCATCGGCGTAGAGTGAGTCGGCCCCTAAGGCGAGGCAGAGATGCGTAGCTGATGGGAAACAGGTCAATATTCCTGTACCGATTGTTAGTGCGATGTGGGGACGGATCTTAATAGGTCATCCGGGTGTTGGATATCCCGGTTTAGATGGAAGTAGGCGTGCATTAGGCAAATCCGGTGCACATATACCGAGGCCATCGATCGAGCCAGCTTGCTGGTGAAGTGATTGAACGAGGTTCCAGGAAAAGCCACTAAGCTTCAGCTAACAACGACCGTACCGCAAACCGACACTGGTGCGCGAGATGAGTATTCTAAGGCGCTTGAGAGAACTCAGGAGAAGGAACTCGGCAAATTGACACCGTAACTTCGGAAGAAGGTGTGCCCTATTAGTGTGAAGTGAACAACGGAGCATGAACGGGTTGCAAAAAATCGGTGGCTGCGACTGTTTATTAAAAACACAGCACTCTGCAAACACGAAAGTGGACGTATAGGGTGTGACGCCTGCCCGGTGCTGGAAGATTAAATGATGGGGTGCAAGCTCTTGATTGAAGTCCCAGTAAACGGCGGCCGTAACTATAACGGTCCTAAGGTAGCGAAATTCCTTGTCGGGTAAGTTCCGACCTGCACGAATGGCGTAACGATGGCCACACTGTCTCCTCCTGAGACTCAGCGAAGTTGAAATGTTTGTGATGATGCAATCTCCCCGCGGAAAGACGGAAAGACCCCATGAACCTTTACTGTAGCTTTGTATTGGACTTTGAACAGATCTGTGTAGGATAGGTGGGAGGCTTTGAAGCAGGGTCGCTAGATCTTGTGGAGCCAACGTTGAAATACCACCCTGGTGTGTTTGAGGTTCTAACCTAGGTCCATTATCTGGATCGGGGACAGTGCATGGTAGGCAGTTTGACTGGGGCGGTCTCCTCCCAAAGCGTAACGGAGGAGTTCGAAGGTACGCTAGTTACGGTCGGACATCGTGACGATAGTGCAATGGCATAAGCGTGCTTAACTGCGAGACTGACAAGTCGAGCAGATGCGAAAGCAGGACATAGTGATCCGGTGGTTCTGTATGGAAGGGCCATCGCTCAACGGATAAAAGGTACTCTGGGGATAACAGGCTGATACCGCCCAAGAGTTCATATCGACGGCGGTGTTTGGCACCTCGATGTCGGCTCATCTCATCCTGGGGCTGTAGCCGGTCCCAAGGGTATGGCTGTTCGCCATTTAAAGAGGTACGTGAGCTGGGTTTAAAACGTCGTGAGACAGTTTGGTCCCTATCTTCCGTGGGCGCTGCAGATTTGAGGAAGCCTGCTCCTAGTACGAGAGGACCGGAGTGGACACACCTCTGGTGTATCGGTTGTCACGCCAGTGGCATTGCCGAGTAGCTAAGTGTGGAAGAGATAACCGCTGAAAGCATCTAAGCGGGAAACTCGTTTCAAGATGAGATCTGCCGGGGCCTTGAGCCCCCTGAAGAGTCGTTCAAGACCAGGACGTTGATAGGTCAGGTGTGGAAGCGCAGTAATGCGTTAAGCTAACTGATACTAATTGCTCGTGCGGCTTGACCCTATAACTTTGATCAGTCAGATCAAGGTGTTATGCCAAGTTGACGCATTCAAAACAATTCGCCAAAAGCTGATTCCAAACTCTATGAATTCGTTTGACTGATCTCACCATCAGTCAGACAACCCTTTATGCCTGATGACCATAGCGAGTTGGTCCCACTCCTTCCCATCCCGAACAGGACAGTGAAACGACTCAGCGCCGATGATAGTGCGGGTTCCCGTGTGAAAGTAGGTCATCGTCAGGCTCTTACAGCCCCAAAAACCCCCGCTCAATCTGAGCGGGGGTTTTTGCTTTTACGGGCAGCAAAAAGAAAAAGAACAGGCGCATCACCGGTTGCGCACAACCTCCGCCTCCACTTCGGCACCTCCCGCAGCTACCAACTCCT
>NZ_KB907484.1 GCF_000382045.1 Variovorax atrisoli 110B | reverse complement strand
CGCTGGTGCTGGGCAAGGCCACGGGCAAGGACGACGTGGTGTTCGGCACGGTGCTGTTCGGGCGGATGCAGGGCGGGGAGGGGGCGCAGAGGGCGTTGGGGCTGTTCATCAACACGCTGCCGCTGCGGGTGAGGCTGGGAGCCAGAGAGATACAGGCGTGCGTGAAGGAGACGCACGAGGCGCTCACGCAGCTGCTGCACCACGAGCACGCGAACCTGTCGCTGGCGCAGCGCTGCAGTGCGCTGCCGGGGGGGACGCCGCTGTTCTCGGCGCTGCTGAACTACCGGTACAGCCCGGAGCCCGAGGCTGGCGAAGAGCAGAAAGCCAGCATCGCCTGGGAGGGCATGGAGGTACTGGGCGGCGAGGAGCGGACCAACTATCCGTTCGTCATGTCCGTGGACGATCTGGGCAAAGGCTTCGAGTTGGTGGCGCAGATCAGCGAGAGCGTGGACGCGCAACGTGTGTGCGGCTATATGCATTCCGCGCTCCGTGGCGTGGTCGAAGTCTTGGAAGCGCGTTCGGAGCAGCTTGCATCTGACGTCCAAGTGATTTCCGGGCAAGAACTTTCGCAGCTTGCGGCGTGGAACTGGAATCAGCGAAGCCATGGCGATGCGGAAACTGTTCATCGCCTGATCGAGCGCTATGCGAAGCAGCACCCTGAAGCACCCGCACTGGTGTTCGGAGAAGAGAAGCTGAGCTACGGCGAACTCAACGCGAGGGCGAACCGGCTTGCGCACAGGCTGATGGCCCAGGGCGTGGGCCCCGAGGTGCTGGTGGGCATCGCGGTGGAGCGCTCGGTGGAGATGGTGGTGGGGATCCTGGGGATCGTGAAGGCCGGAGGTGCGTACGTGCCGCTGGACCCGGAGTACCCGGGGGACCGGCTGGCGTACATGGTCGAGGACAGTGGCATCGGGATGCTGCTGACGCAGAGCCACCTGCGTGCACTGGTGCCTGTCGCTGGAGTGGCCAAGGTGCTCGAACTCGACACGCTCGACACGTCGTCCGAGCCCGACAGTAATCCGCAAGTCGACCTGCACGGCGAACACCTGGCCTACGTGATCTACACGTCAGGTTCGACGGGCCGTCCCAAGGGGGCGGCGAACCGCCACCGCTCGCTGCACAACCGCCTGGCGTGGATGCAGCAGGCCTATGCGCTGGGTGCGACGGACACGGTGCTGCAGAAGACCCCGTTCAGCTTCGACGTGTCGGTGTGGGAGTTCTTCTGGCCGCTGATGTACGGAGCGAAGCTGGTGGTGGCCAACCCCGGGGACCACCGGGACCCGCAGCGGCTGGTGGAGCTGATCGGGCGGCAGCAGGTCAACACGCTGCACTTCGTGCCCTCGATGCTGCAGGCGTTCCTGGCGTACGAGGGGGCGAAGGCGTGCACGAGCCTGAAGCGCATCGTGTGCAGCGGAGAGGCGCTGCCAGCGGAAGCCCGGGACAAGGTGTTCGCAAGGCTGCCGCAGGCGAAGCTGTACAACCTGTACGGCCCGACGGAAGCGGCGATCGACGTGACGCACTGGACGTGCCGGGACGACGGCAGCAGCCAGGTGCCGATCGGGCGTCCGATCAGCCAGACGCAGGCGTACGTGCTGGACGGGAGCCTGAACGAGGTGCCGGCGGGTGTGGCGGGAGAGCTGTACCTGGGGGGCATCAACCTGGCGCGGGGCTACCTCAAGAGGGCGGGACTGACCGCCGAGCGCTTCATTGCAGCGGCCAACGGAAGCAGGCTGTACCGCACGGGAGACCTGGTGCGGTGGAACAACGAGGGCCAGCTGGAGTACCTGGGTCGGATCGACCACCAGGTGAAGGTGCGGGGCTTCCGCATCGAGCTGGGGGAGATCGAGGCGGGGCTGCAAGCCCAAGAGGAGGTGCGGGAGGCGGTCGTCGTGGCGAACGAAGGCCCGGCCGGGACCCGGCTGGTGGCCTACGTCTCGGGCAATGCAGGCCAGGTCATCGACACGGTAGCCCTGAAGCAGAAGCTGGGCGAAGCGCTGCCGGACTACATGGTCCCGAGCGTGATCGTGGAGTTGGAGGCGTTGCCGCTGAACGCGAACGGGAAGGTGGATCGCAAGGCGCTGCCTGCGCCGGAGTTCACGAGCGACAGGGCGTACGAGGCGCCCGAGGGGGAGGTCGAGGAGGCTCTGGCAGCCATCTGGGCCGAGGTCCTCGGAGTGACCCGTGTGGGCCGCAACGACAACTTCTTCGAGCTCGGCGGTCACTCGTTGCTCGCCGCCCAGACAGTCGCCCGAGTCCAGAGCGCCATGCAGATGGACCTCGCGATCAGGGATGTCTTCCTGCATCCCGTGCTCACGGAGATGGCGACTCTCATCGCCGACAAGAACCTGATGAAACCGGCCACCCAGGCCCTTTCGGAAATCGATTCACTGCTTGACAGCATGGAGGCTGTTTGATGGAAACCCTTGCAACCCGTCGCATTGCGGAGCGCTTCTCGCGACTGACGCCTGAACAGCGGCGCACGGTCTATCAGAAGATTCGCGCCGAGGGGCTCACGCTCGGGCAGTTTCCGATCCTGGCGCGCGACACGTCGTCGCCGGATCATTGCCATCTTTCCTACGCACAGCTGCGCCAATGGTTCCTGTGGCAGCTCGATCCGTCGAGCACCGCGTACCACATCAGCGGTGCGCTCAGGCTCACCGGTGCGCTGGATGTCGCGGCCGTGCGCGCGAGCTTCGACGCGCTGGTGCAGCGCCACGAGTCGCTGCGCACCACGTTCCGGGCCCAGGCTGGCGGCCTTGCCGAACAGGTGATTCACGAGAGTGTCGAGTTCGACATCGCCGTCGTGGACCTCGGCGCCATTGCCGGGCGCGATTCGCGAGAGCTCCGCCTTCGGGAAGAGGCGCATCGCTTGAGCGACACCCCCTTCGATTTGACCACCGGCCCGTTGCTGCGGGTCGGCCTGATCCGCCTTGCGCCCGAGGAGCACATGCTCGTCGTGGTGATGCATCACATCGTGTCCGACGGCTGGTCGATGCAGATCATCGTGGACGAGTTCGTCGCGCAATATCGCGCGCGCGTGCAGGGCGGTGCCGAAGACGCGGATCTGCAGCCGCTGCCGGTTCAGTACGCGGACTACGCTGTTTGGCAGCGCAACTGGCTCGAGGCCGGCGAGCGTGAACGCCAGCTCGGCTATTGGACATCGCACGTCGGTACCGATCAGCCTGTACTGCAGTTGCCGGCCGATCACGCCAGGCGAGCAGACGGACGCTACAGCGCCGCGCGCCGCGCCTTCGAATTGCCGGAGGCACTGGTCAAGGGGCTGCAGAAGCGCGCGCAGGGCCAGGGTGCGACCCTGTTCATGACCTTGCTCGCGGGCTTCCAGGTGCTCTTGAACCGTTACACCGGCCAGTCCGACATTCGCGTGGGCGTACCGATCGCCAACCGTCACCGGGTGGAGACGGAAGGCGTCGTCGGCTTCTTCGTCAACACGCAGCTGTTGCGCAGCGTGCTGGACAGCCGCGAGAGCCTCACGCAGGTGCTGGCGCGCGCGAAGGAGGCCGCGCTGGGCGCGCAGGCCCACCAGGACCTGCCGTTCGAGCAACTGGTGGAGGCATTGCAGCCAGAACGCAGCCTGAGCACCAGCCCGCTGTTCCAGGTCATGTTCAATCACCAGCGTGGGGATTTCAAGGCACTCGACAGCCTGTCGGGTCTCACGATGACCGAGTACGACCTGGGCACGCAGGCCGCGCAGTTCGAACTGACGCTGGACACCAGCGAAGACGCCGACGGTCGCGTGCGGGCGAGCTTCAAATATGCGGCGGAGCTGTTCGAGCCGCAGACCGTCGAGCGCATGGCGGGGCATTACCTGGCTTTGCTGGAGGCATTGGCCGAGCGACCCGAGCAGACTGTGGGTGACGTGAAGCTGTTGGACGAGGCGGAACTGCTGCAGCTGCAGCAGTGGGGATCGCAACATCAGTCTCGGGCATCCTCAGTCGGCGACCCGATCCACAGCCGGATAGAGCGCGAGGCGGCGCAGCATCCGGATGCCACTGCACTGGTCTTCGGTGATGAGTCCCTGAGCTACGGCGCACTCAACGCGAAGGCGAACCGTCTGGCCCACCGCCTGATCGCCCTGGGCGTGAAGCCCGAGAGCCGGGTGGGCATCGCGGTGGAACGATCCATCGAGATGGTGGTGGGCATCCTGGCGGTGCTCAAGGCCGGCGGCGCCTACGTGCCCCTGGACCCCGAGTACCCCGCAGATCGCCTGTCCTACATGGTGCAAGACAGCGGCATCGAGCTGCTGCTGACCCAGAGCCACCTGGGCGCACTGCCCGGAGCTGAATCACTCCAGGTGCTGGTGCTCGACACGCTCGATACCGCGTCCGAGCCCGACGGCAACCCGCAGGTCGCGCTGCACGGCGAGAACCTGGCCTACGTCATCTACACATCGGGCTCCACAGGCCGCCCCAAGGGCGCGCAGCTGTGCCACCGCAACGTGACGCGACTGCTGGACGCCACGCAACACTGGTTCGGCTTCTCGCCGCAGGATGTCTGGACGATGTTCCACTCCTACGCCTTCGACTTCTCGGTGTGGGAGATCTTCGGAGCGCTGTGCACCGGGGGCAAGCTGGTGGTCGTGCCGTTCTGGGTGAGCCGCTCGCCCGAGGACTTCCTGCAGCTGCTGCGCGAGCAGCGAGTGAGCATCCTGAACCAGACGCCGTCGGCCTTCGGGCAGCTGGTGGCCCTGCCGCAGGCGCTGGAGGGAGGATTGGCGCTGCGCGCGGTGATCTTCGGAGGCGAGGCGCTGGACCCGCAGCGGCTGAGGCCCTGGATCGAGCGCTACGGGGACGGTAGCCCGCAGCTGATCAACATGTACGGCATCACCGAGACGACGGTGCACGTGACCTACCGGCGCATCACGCGGGCGGACCTGGGTCAGCAGCGAAGTCCGGTGGGTGTGGCGATCCCGGACCTGGGGATGCAGGTGCTGGATGGGCAGCTGGGGCCTGTGCCGCAGGGTGTGGCGGGGGAGCTGTATGTCAGTGGGGAGGGGTTGGCGCGGGGGTACCTGAAGCGAGCCGCCTTGACCGCGGAGCGCTTCATCGCGACAGAGAAGGGGCAGCGCCTGTACCGCACGGGGGACCTTGTGCGGTGGAACAACGAGGGCCAGCTGGAATACCTGGGCCGGATCGATCATCAGGTGAAGGTGCGTGGGTTCCGCATCGAGCTGGGGGAGATCGAGGCGGGGCTGCAGGCCCAGCCTGAAGTGCGTGAAGCGGTCGTCGTGGCGAACGAGGGCCCTGCGGGTACGCGACTCGTGGCCTACGTCTCGGGCAACGGCATCGATACAGCTGCTCTGAAGCAGAAGCTGGGCGAGGCGCTGCCGGACTACATGGTTCCGAGTGTGATCGTGGAGCTGCAGGCGCTGCCGCTGAACGCGAACGGGAAGGTGGACTGCAAGGCGCTGCCTGCGCCGGAGTTCACGAGCGACAGAGCGTACGAGGCGCCCGAGGGCGAGGTCGAGCAAACCCTGGCATCGATCTGGGCCGAAGTCCTCGGAGTGACCCGCGTGGGCCGCAACGACAACTTCTTCGAGCTCGGAGGCCATTCCCTGCTGGCGCTGAGGCTGCTGGAGAGCGTGCGCGAGCGTGGCTGGAGCGTGCAGGTGCGCACGCTGTTCCAGCACCCGCAGCTGGGCGCCTTCGCGCAGGCGCTGCAGCAGGAGCAGGGGCGGGTGGAAGTGGTCGTGCCAGAGAACGGTATTCCTGCCGACTGCGAGGCGATCCGCCCGGACATGCTCACGCTGATCGAACTTGACGAGGCGCAGATCAGGCGCATCGAAGCCAAGGTGATCGGCGGTGCTTCGAACATTCAGGACATCTACCCGCTGGCGCCGCTGCAGGAGGGGATGCTGTTCCACCACCTGCTGCAGACGCAAGGGGATGCGTACATCACCTCGCACGCACTGGGGTTCGACAGCCGGGAGCGTCTGGAGGGGTTCGTAGACAGCTTCAACCGCGTGATCGAGCGGCACGACATCCTGCGCACGGCGGTGCTGTGGGAGGGGCTGAAGGAGCCGGTGCAGGTGGTGCAGCGGCATGCGCAGCTCAAGCTGCAATGGCTGGAGGCTGGAGCATCCGACGTCCCCGCCCAGCTCAAGGCCCACGTCGACCCCGCGCACTACCGCATCGACGTGCAACAAGCTCCGATGATCCACGCGATCGCAGCGCACGACCCGGCCCAGGGCCGTTGGCTGCTGCAACTGCCCAGCCACCACATGGTGCTGGACCACACGACGCTGGACTTCCTGGTGCAGGAGATCGCACTGATCCAGCAGGACAGGCAGGCCGAACTGCCGGCTCCTGTTCCCTTCAGGAACTACGTGGCGCAGGCAAGGCTGGGGGTGAGCCAGGCGGAGCACGAGGCGTTCTTCCGTCAGATGCTGGCAGACGTGGACGAGCCGACGGCGCCGTTCAACCTGCTGGACGTGCAGGGGGACGGCACGCGGGTGGAGGAGGCCCGACTGAGGCTGGAGCCGGAACTGGCCCAACAAATCCGGAGAGAAGCACAGCGCCACGGGGTGAGCGCGGCGACGCTGTTCCACCTGGCGTGGGCGCTGGTGCTGGGCAAGGCCACGGGCAAGGACGACGTGGTGTTCGGGACGGTGCTGTTCGGCCGGATGCAGGGTGGACAGGGGGCGCAGAGGGCGCTGGGGTTGTTCATCAACACGCTGCCGCTGCGGGTGAGGCTGGGAGCGAGGGGTGTGCTGGCGTGCGTGAGGCAGACGCACGAGGCGCTCACGCAGCTGCTGCACCACGAGCACGCGAACCTGTCGCTGGCACAGCGCTGCAGTGCGCTGCCGGGGGGCACGCCGCTG
>NZ_KB907483.1 GCF_000382045.1 Variovorax atrisoli 110B | reverse complement strand
CTGCAGGCGTTCCTGGCGTACGAGGGGATAGAGAAGACCACGAATCTCAAGCACATCATCTGCGGGGGAGAGGCCATGCCTGCGGCCACGCAGAGAGAGGCGCTGCAGAGGCTGAGCGGGGCGACGCTGCAGAACCTGTACGGGCCGACGGAGACGACGATCCATGTGACGCAGTGGACGTGCCGGGACGATGGAAGCAGTCAGGTGCCGATCGGGCGTCCGATCAGCCAGACGCAGGCGTACGTGCTGGACGGGAGCCTGAACGAGGTGCCTGCGGGTGTGGCGGGAGAGCTGTACCTGGGGGGCATCAACCTGGCTCGGGGCTACCTCAAGAGGGCAGGACTGACCGCCGAGCGCTTCATCGCGACGGACAAGGGGCAGCGCCTGTACCGCACGGGAGACTTGGTGCGGTGGAACAACGAGGGTCAGCTGGAATACCTGGGCCGGATCGACCATCAGGTGAAGGTGCGGGGCTTCCGCATCGAGCTGGGGGAGATCGAGGCGGGGTTGCAGGCCCAGGAGGAGGTCCGGGAGGCGGTGGTCGTGGCGAACGAGGGTCCTGCGGGTACGAGGCTGGTGGCCTATGTCTCGGGCCAAGGCATCGATACGGCAGTGCTCAAGCAGAAGCTGGGCGAGGCGCTGCCGGACTACATGGTTCCGAGCGTGATCGTGGAGCTGCAGGCGCTGCCGCTGAACGCGAACGGGAAGGTGGACCGCAAGGCGCTCCCCGTCCCCGCCATCACCAGAGACAAACCCTACGAGGCCCCGCAAGGCCCCATCGCCGAAACCATCGCCGCCATCTGGGCCGAAGTGCTGCAGATGGAGAAGGTCGGCATCCATGACAACTTCTTCGACCTCGGCGGGCACTCGCTGCTGCTGGTCCGCGTGCACCGCCTGCTCGAAGACAGGCTGCGCACTCCCGTCGCCCTGGTCCAGCTTTTCAAGTACCCCACGGTCGGTTCGCTGGCCCGGTGGATGGAGCGCGGCGCCGCCGCACCCGCGGCGTCGTCGCCCACGGCCGGCGACGACCGTGCGCTGCGCCAGCGCGCCGCCTTGCTTCAACGTCGCAAATCCGCGGAAAGAGTCAACTGATGAACACCATCAACGAACAGGCCGGGCAGGCCGATGCGGCCGCCACCACCGGCATCGAGATCGCCATCGTCGGCATGGCGGGGCGCTTCCCGGGCGCCGACGATGTCGACGCGTTCTGGCGCAACATCCGCGACGGCGTGGAGTCCGTCGCCGGCTTCACCGACGAGCAGCTGCGCGCCCGAGGAATTTCGCAGGAGCTGATCGACGATCCGGCCTATGTGAAGGCGGGCGTCCAGTTCAAGGGCTTCGACCAGTTCGATGCCGGCTTCTTCGGTTACTCGCCGCGCGAGGCCGAGTATCTCGATCCGCAGCAGCGCATCTTCCTGGAGTGCGCGTGGGCCGCGCTGGAGCACGCCGGCTGCGACGCGCACAGCTGGCCGGGCAAGATCGGCGTCTACGCGGGCGAGGGCCCCAACCTGTACCTCATGCGGCACCTGCTGCCGGCGTTCGGCCTGGGTGACGGGCGAGGCATCGCCGACCTGCTGGGCCTGATGAGCGGCAACTCCGGCGGATCGCTGTGCACCCGCGTGGCCTACAAGCTCAACCTGCGTGGCCCGGCCGTCACGGTGCAGACCGCCTGCTCGACCTCGCTTGCCGCGGTGCACACAGCCTGCCAGTCGCTGCTGGGCTACGACTGCGACATGGCACTTGCCGGCGGCGTGTGGCTCAACCTGCTGCAGGACAACGGATACCTCTACCAGGCCGGAGCCATTCTTTCGCCCGATGGCCACTGCCGCGCCTTCGATGAGAAGGCCGCGGGCACGGTGATCGGCAGCGGCGCGGGCATCGTGGTGCTCAAGCGCCTCGACGACGCGCTGCGCGACGGCGACACCATCCACGCCGTCATCAAGGGCAGTGCCGCCAACAACGACGGCGCCGACAAGGTCGGCTTCACCGCGCCCAGCGTGAACGGGCAGGCCGAGGCCATCCGCGCTGCCCAGCTGATCGCCGGCGTGCCCGCCGAATCCGTGGGCTACATCGAGACGCACGGCACCGGCACGGTGCTCGGCGACCCCATCGAACTGGCCGCGCTGACGCAGGCCTTCCATGCCGATTCGGGCCGCACCGGGTACTGCGCCATCGGCTCCGTCAAGACCAACGTAGGCCACCTCGATGCTGCGGCTGGCGTCACCGGCCTCATCAAGACGGTGATGGCGCTGAAGCACAGGACGCTGCCGGCGAGCCTGCATTTCGAACGGCCCAATCCGCAGATCGACTTCGCGGCGAGCCCGTTCTACGTCAATGCCGCCACCAAGGCATGGCCCGCGGGCACCACGCCGCGACGGGCGGGCGTCAGCTCGTTCGGCATCGGCGGTACCAATGTGCATGTGGTGCTCGAAGAGGCACCGGCTGTGAAACCGGCCGAAGGATCGTCCAGCTGGCAGGTGCTGCCGCTGTCGGCCCAGAACGCTTCCGCGCTGCAGCAGGCCGGCGGGCAACTGGGCCGCCACCTCGAAGCGTCGAGCGACCAGTCGCTTGCAGACATCGCGCACACGCTGCAGAGCGGCCGTCGTGCGCAGCCGTTGCGCGCGGCCATCGTCGCCAACGGCAATGCCATGGCCGCACAGACACTGCTGTCGTCCGAGGGCGGGTTCGAGCAAGTGATGCGCGCGCCAGCCACCGCACCCGAGGTTGCCTTCCTTTTCCCCGGCGGCGGCACGCAGCACGCCAACATGGGCGCGGCTCTGTACCGCGACGACCCGGTGTTTCGCGGCGAAGTCGACCGCTGCTGCGCTCTGCTGAACGATGCGATGGGCATGGACCTGCGCCAGCTGCTGTACCCGGCGGCCGGTGCCGAAGCCGCAGCCGACCACAAGCTGTCGTGCATCGAATACACGCAGCCGGTGCTGTTCATCGTCGAGTACGCGATGGCCCGCGCCTGGATGGCGCGCGGCGTGCAGCCCGCGGTGATGCTGGGCCACAGCCTCGGCGAATACGTGGCGGCCTGCCTGGCCGGCGTGTTCAGCCTGGAAGACGCGCTGCGCATCGTCACCGCGCGCGGCCGCCTGATGCAGTCGATGCCCGCCGGCGCGATGACGGCCATCGCGCTGACCGAGGCCGAGCTCGCACCGTTCCTCCAGGCCGGCTGCGACATCGCGGCGATCAATGGCGAGCAGCTGTGCGTGCTCGCGGGCCCGTTGCAGGCCGTCGAGGCGGCCGAGAAGCAGCTGTCCGCCCGCGGTCTGCTGCCGCGCCGCCTGCATGTCGCCATTGCGTCGCACTCGGCCATGACCGAGTCCATCGTGGGGGAACTGCAGCAGGTGGTCGCGTCGGTGCCGCGCCATGCGCCGCGCATCCCGTTCATCTCCAACGTCACCGGCAAGCCGATCACTGCTGAACAGGCTGTGGACCCTGCCTACTGGGGGAGCCATCTGCGCAGTACCGTGCGCTTCGCCGACGGGCTGGCCGTGCTGTTCGAGGCGCCCGGCCGAGTCGTGCTCGAAGTGGGCCCTGGCGAAACGCTGACCGGGCTCGCGCGCCAGCATCCGCTGGCTGCGTCGGCCGCGGGCATCTGGGCCAGCCAGGCACATCCGCAGCAGCAGGCCCGCAACGAGCGGCAACTGGCCAGCGTCACCGGCGCGCTCTGGTGCGCCGGCGTGGAGATCGACTGGGCCGCCTGCCGCGCAGGCCAGCCGCGTCGGCAGGTACCGCTGCCGACCTATCCGTTCCAGCGCCAGTCGTACTGGGTCGAAGCGGGTAGTTTCGAGGGCGGTGCCAAGGCCGGTACGACAGGCGCTCCGACCGACGCGTTCTACGTGCCCACCTGGAAGCGCACCGAACCGCTGCTGCCCGTGCAGACCCCTGCGCCGGCCGGCACATGCACGCTGGTGTTCGGCGAGACACGCAGCCTCACGGACAGCCTCATCCGCCACCTGCACCAGGATGCCGACACGCACCCGGTGGTCTGGGTGGAACAGGGGCCAGCTTTCGTGGAGATCAGCCCGCGCCACTACGCGGTGCGTCCGGGCGAGCGTGCCGACCACGAGCAGGTGCTGCGCAAGGTGCAGGCCGAGCTGGGACCGGTCTCGAAGATCCATCACTTGTGGAGCGTTGACGATGAGCTCGCGGCACCTTCGCAGTCGGACCAGATTCTGGAGCGCGGTTTCTTCAGCCTGCTGGCTCTCGCGCAGGCGCTGGACGCCGTGTCGGGCGGCAGCGAACGCAAGCTGGCGATCCAGGTCGTCGCCAACCAGATGGAGGATGTCAGCGGGCTGGAGCCCCTGTGCCCCGAGAAGGCCACGCTGTTCAGCCTGGCCAAGGTGATCGGACAGGAGTACCCGCACATCGACTGCCGCGTGACCGACGTGGTGTTGCCCGGGCCCGGCAGCGACGCGGAGGAATGGCTGGTGAAGCAGCTCGCGGCCGACGTGCCGGCGCGTCATGACGAACCCCTGGTGGCATATCGCGGACCGCACCGCTGGGTGAAGGCCTATGAGCCGCTGGCCCTGCCGGCACCGGGCGCCGGGCCGCAGCAGCGGCTGCGCACGCACGGCGTCTACCTGATCACCGGCGGCCTCGGCGGCGTCGGGCTCTCCGTGGCGCGGCACCTTGCGAAGTCGTGGCAGGCGAAGCTGGTGCTGTTCGGGCGCACCCCGCTGCCGGAGCGCAGCGCCTGGGAAACGCTGGCCGCATCGCCCGAGCAGCCGGAGGCATTGCGCCAGAAGCTGCTGCAGCTGCTGGAACTCGAGGCGCTGGGCGGCGAAGTGCTCGTGCTGTCGGCAGACGTGGCCGACGAGGCGCAGATGCAGGCAGCCGCCGCGCAGGCGCGGGCGCGCTTCGGCGCCATCCACGGCGTGATCCATGCCGCGGGCCATGCCAACAGCGGGATGATCGGCCAGCGCACCCGTGCCATGGTCGACGCCGTGTTCGCCCCCAAGTTGCGCGGCACGCAGGCGCTGCTCGAAACGGTGCGCGAGGACGCACTCGATTTCGTGCTCTTCTGTTCATCGATTTCCGCCATGGCCGGCGGCCTGGGCATGAGCGACTACGCCGCGGCCAACGCGTATCTCGATGCACTGGCGGCACAGGTGCAGCGCAGCGCCCGCCATGCCGTCTTCTCGGTCAACTGGGACGCCTGGCGCGACCTCGGCATGGCAGCGGGCATGGTGCTGCCCGAAGGCGTCGGCATGGATGGCCCCGAGGGCGCGCTGGTGCTGGAGCGCATCGTCAACGGCCCGGCGTTCTCGCAGGTGGTGATCTCCACGACCGACCTGGCGCAGCGCCTCGGCGAACTCGACAGCGGCATGCTCGAGCTGATCGAGTCCGGTCCCCTGGCCCATGCGGGGCGCGCCGGCCGCCGCAACCATCCGCGCCCTGCACTTGACACACCCTACGTTGCGCCCGATGGCGACCTCGAAACCGGGCTCGCGGCGGTCTGGCAGGACATGCTGGGCATCACCGCCGTCGGCATCCACGACAACCTGTTCGAACTGGGGGGCGATTCGCTGCTTGCCATCCAGATCCTGGCGCGCGTGCGCAAGGCCTACGAGATCGAACTCCACCCGGCCGCCTTCTTCAAGGCGCCAACCATCGCCGACCTGGCCCTGCTGGTCGAGACCCGCCTGATCGAAGAGATCGAGAACGGCGAAAGCAGCGAGAGCAAAACCCCGGCCGATGCCGCCACCGTCTGAAACAAGCACCGCAATGCCCGAAATCCAGGATATCTCCGCACGCCGCGCCAGCCTGAGCGCCGAACAACGCGCCAGGCTGAAAGAGCGGCTGCGCGGCGCGCACGTGGCCGGCACGCGCGAAACCGAAAGCGCCATTCCCCCGCGTCCGCAGAAAGACCGGGCACCGCTGTCCTTCGCCCAGCGCCGCCAGTGGTTCCTGTGGAAGCTGGACCCGGCCCGCACGGCCTATCACCTGAGCGGCGGCCTGGCGCTCTCGGGGAATCTGGATGTCGAGGCCCTGCGCGCGAGCGTGCAGGCGCTGGTCGACCGCCACGAGTCGCTGCGCACCGTCTTCCGCGAGGAAGGCGATGGCGAAGTGGAGCAGGTCATTCTGGAGACCCTGCCGGTCGCGCTGCCCTGCATCGACCTGAGCACGCTGGAGGCCGGGGCCCGCGAGGCCGCCATCGAGCATGAGGTGCGCGGCATTCGCACCGAGCCCTTCCGCCTCACGCGCGGCCCGCTGATGCGCACCGTGCTGCTGAAGACCGGTGCGCAGGCGCATCGGTTGCTGGTCGTGATGCACCACATCGTGTCCGACGGATGGTCCGTGCAGCTGACGCTGGACGAACTGGCTGCGCAATACGCAGCACGTGTCCAGGGGCGTCCGATGGCGCAGCCCGCGCTGCCTGTGCAGTACGCCGACTACGCCGTCTGGCAGAACCAGTGGCTCGAAAGCGGAGAGGGCGAACGCCAGCTCGCGTGGTGGCGCGATCACCTTGGCACCGAGCAGCCGGTGATCTCCCTGCACACTGACCGGCCGCGCAAGGCCGATGGCCGCTATGGCTCGGCGCGCGTCACGGTCGCGTTGCCGGCCGATACCGTCGCACGCCTGCGCCAGCAGGCCCAGGGGCAGGGCGCGACGCTGTTCATGGCGTTGCTCGCTGGCTTCAATGCGCTGCTGTTCCGGCACACGGGGCAGACCGATGCGCGCGTCGGCGTGCCCATTGCCAACCGCAACCGGGCGGAGACGGCGGGCGTCGTGGGCTTCTTCGTCAACACGCAGGTGCTGCGTGCGCGCATCGATGCGCGGATGACGCTGGCAGAGCTGTTCGTGCAGACACGCGACACGGCGATCGGTGCGCAGACGCACCAGGACCTGCCGTTCGAGCAACTGGTCGGGGCGTTGCGGCCCGAACGCAGCCTCAGCGCAAACCCGCTGTTCCAGGTGATGTTCAACCATGTCCGGCGCGACCATCGTTCGCTGGCCGAGTGGCCGGGCGTGTCGGTGCAGCGACTGGACTTCGAGGAAGAGGACGCGCAGTTCGAGCTGACGCTGCAGACACTGGAGCTCGAGGACGGCAGCGTGGAGGCGACATTTCTCTACGCGGATGAGCTGTTCGACCGAGAGACAGTGAAGCGGATGGCGGGGCACTACCTGTCGGTGCTGCGGGCGTTGGTCGAGCGGCCGCAGCAGGCGGTGGGGGATGTGGTGCTGGTGAGCGAAGCCGAGCGCGCGCAGCTTGCGGCGTGGAGCGAGAACGATCGGCGCCACGAGGGCGAGCAACCGGTGCACCGGCAGATCGAGTCGCATGCACGGCTCAAGCCGCAGGCGCCTGCACTGGTCTTCGGCGACGAAGCGCTGTGCTACGGCGAACTCAATGCCCGCGCGAACCAGTTGGCGCATCGACTGATTTCTCTTGGCGTGGGCCCCGATGTGCTGGTCGGCCTGTGCGTGGAACGCTCCGTCGAGATGATGGTGGGCATCCTGGCGGTGCTCAAGGCGGGCGGTGCCTACGTGCCCCTGGACCCCGAGTACCCGGCAGACCGCCTGTCCTACATGGTGCAGGACAGCGGCATTGCCTTGCTGCTGACCCAGAGCCACCTGCGCAGCCTGATCCCGGGTGCCGAAGCGCTCCAGGTGCTGGAACTGGACACCCTGGATACGTCCTGCGAGTCCGATGCAGATCCCCGGGTGAAGCTGCACGGCGAACACCTGGCCTACGTGATCTACACGTCCGGCTCCACGGGCCGCCCCAAGGGAGCGGCCATTCGCCACAGTGCCCTGTTCAGCTGCATGGCCTGGATGCAGGAGTTCTACACCCTCGCCGGAGCGGACACGGTGCTGCA
>NZ_KB907482.1 GCF_000382045.1 Variovorax atrisoli 110B | reverse complement strand
GTAGGTCAGGCCGGCGTCCACGACGCCGAACAGCGTGACCGACGATTGGGCAGAGGCCAGGCCGCAGACGGCCAGGGCAGCGAGTGCCGTGAGGGTTTTCTTCATTCAGGGTTCTCCGGTTGCAGCGGCTCCACATCGAGCAGCAGGCACGCATGGTCCCGTTCAAATTCGGAGGAATCTTGTGGTTGGCCCTCGCCGGACGGCAGTTGTTGTTTGCACGCAAACCTCGAAGGTCCACCGACGGAAACGCCTCGTGCAAGAAGTCTCCCAGAAGCGGCGCGATGCTCCTGCCGAAAGGAGTCACCCATGACATTGGCCTTGCAAGGCAACACCGCCACCTCGCTGGGCGTGCAGCAGCTCGCCAGCGCATTCAGTCCCGCCTTCTCGTACCTGCGCATCCTTCGCAACCTCATCATCCCGATGCCCGAGAGCCACACCGTGCCCACCGCACGCATCGACGCAGTGCTGGTGTGCGAGACCGGCGTGTATCTCTTCGAGATCAAGGCATGGCGCAATGCCTTCGTCTACCGCAAGAAGGCGCAGCAGTCGCCGCCGCGCTGGTTTCTGCGCCTGCACGGCGACAAGAACGCGCGCGAGGTGAAAGACCCCGCATGGCAGGGTGGACGCAAGACCACGCAGCTCAGAAGCCTGCTGTCCGACGAGCTGCGGCTGCAGTACTTCGTGCTGCTGCCTTGCGAAGGCATCGAACTCGAAGGCGTGATGCCGGCGGCCGTCATCACGCAGCATGACCTGCCCTACATCGCACGCCTGGTTCGCAACAACGGCCGCCTCGCGCGCAACTACCCGCTGCTGGACGAGCAGGGAATCGATCGGACCGTCCAGCGACTGCTCGAGATCCAGGGCGGGCTGACGCTGGAGGATCACCTTCGCAACTGCCGCGAAGGAAGTACCCAGCCTGCCGCAGCCGCCAGGGCATCGGCATGGGCGGCTTCGAACGCGATGGGGTTGCAGTAGGCCGCAGGCAAAGACCCCGGTCGCGCCGGGGCAGCCCGGTCAAGGTCCCAAATTTCTCCGACTTTGGCGGAAACCATGCAGCGATGCAGTTTCCCAAGCCATTGGCAGCCGCCGCCGCGCTGCTTGCCTTCACCGCCGCTTCTTCCGCCTGGGCGGTCGAGCCCTTCACCGTGCGCGACATCAGGCTCGAAGGCCTGCAGCGCGTCGAGCCCGGCACCGTCTTCGCCACCATGGGCCTGCGAGCCGGCGACACCTACAGCGACGAGCGCGGCAGCGCTGCCATCCGCGAGCTGTTCAAGCTGGGCCTCTTCAAGGACGTGCGCATCGACGTGAACGGCAACGTGCTGGTGGTCGTGCTGGAGGAGCGCCCTTCCATCGCCGACGTGGAGTTCGCGGGCACCAAGGAGTTCGACAAGACGGCGCTGCAGAAGGCGCTGCGCGAGGTGGGGCTGTCCGAGGGGCAGGCCTACGACAAGGCGCTGACCGACCGCGCCGAGCAGGAGCTCAAGCGGCAGTACATCGGCCGCAGCCTCTACAACGCGCAGGTGGTCACCACCGTCACGCCGCTGGAGAGGAACCGCGTGAACATCACCTTCACCGTGACCGAAGGCGAACCCGCACGCATCAAGGAAGTGCGCGTGGTCGGCAACAAGGCCTTCAGCGAGAGCACGCTGCTGGATCTGTTCGACCAGGACACGGGCGGCTGGCTCGACTGGTACACCAAGTCCAATCAGTACTCGCGCAGCAAGTTCAACGGCGACCTGGAGACGCTGCGCTCCTACTACATCACGCGCGGCTACCTGGAGTTCCGCATCGACTCGACGCAGGTCGCCATCTCTCCCGACCGGCAGACGCTGACCCTCACGATCAACATCACCGAGGGCGAGAAGTTCGCGGTGGCCGGCGTGAAGCTCGCGGGCGACTACCTGGGCCGCGAGGACGAGTTCAAGACGCTCGTGACCATCCGCCCCGGCAAGCCCTACAACGGCGAGGACGTGGCCGCCACCACCAAGGCCTTCACCGATTACTTCGGCACCTTCGGCTACGCCTTCGCTCGCGTGAACGCCGAGCCGGAGATCGACCGGCAGAACAACCGCGTGACGCTGGTGCTCAAGGCGGAGGCCTCGCGGCGCGCCTATGTGCGGCGCATCAACATCGGCGGCAACGCCAGGACGCGCGACGAGGTGATCCGCCGCGAGTTCCGCCAGTACGAGGGCGCCTGGTACGACGGCAACAAGATCCGCGCCTCGCGCGACCGCATCGACCGCCTGGGCTTCTTCACCGACGTGAACGTCGATACCGTCGACGTGCCCGGCTCGCCCGACCAGGTCGACCTGGCTGTGACGGTTGCCGAGAAGCCCACCGGCTCGCTGCAGCTGGGCGCGGGCTACTCGTCGACCGACAAGGTATCGCTGACCTTCGGCATCACGCAGGAGAACGTGTTCGGCAGCGGCAACTACCTGGGCCTGAACGTGAACACCAGCTCGTACAACCGCACCATCTCGCTCACGGCCACCGACCCGTACTTCACCAAGGACGGCATCTCGCGCACGCTGAACGTGTTCCACACCACCACGCGGCCCTACTACGAGGCCGACGGCAACTACAAGCTCGCCAGCGACGGCGGCTCCGTCCGTTTCGGCTTCCCGGTGGGCGAGCAGGACACCGTGTTCCTGGGCATCGGCCTGGAGCGCTGGTCTTTCACGCCGGGCACCAACGGCACCTATACGCTGGTCGATGGCTCGTACGTGTACACCGCCACGCCGCAGGCGTACCTCGACTACTTCAAATGCACGGGCACCGCGCCGAGCGTGAGCTGCGCCAAATCGAGCATGATCGCCATTCCCGCCACGCTGGGCTGGTCGCGCGACGACCGCGACAGTGCGCTCGTGCCCACGCGCGGCCGTCTGCAGAGCGCCAACCTCGAGATGGGCGTTGGCAGCGAGCTGCGCTACCTGAAGACCAACTACCAGTACCAGCAGTATTTCCCGCTGTCGAAGCAATACACGCTGGCCATCAACGGACAGCTCGGCTACGCGCGCGCGCTGGGCGACAGCACCTACCCCATCTTCAAGAACTTCTACGCCGGCGGCCTGGGCTCGATCCGCGGCTTCGAGCAGAACTCGCTGGGCCCGGCCGACTCGGTCACGGGCGGCGCGCTCGGCGGCACGCGCAAGGCGATCTTCAACATGGAGTTCAGCACGCCCTTCCCGGGCGCGGGCAACGACAAGACGCTGCGCCTGTACACCTTCCTCGACGCGGGCAACGTGTTCGCCGACCGCACCGCGAGCATGACGGACGCGCAATGGAAGGCGCAGAACCGCATCCGCGCCTCCACCGGCATCGGCATCAGCTGGATATCGCCGCTGGGCCCGCTGCGGCTGGCCTACGCGGTTCCGCTGGTCTACCAGAAGGCCGACACCGCGAACAACATCTCGGCCGACCGCACACAGCGCTTCCAGTTCCAGATCGGAACCTCGTTCTGAGTGCGAGCGGCTTCTTCGTGCGGCGCCCAGGCTGGGCGAGCCAGTCGCCGGCTGCTCAGCCCTCCGCGCGAGGCGGCACGATCGCGCGGACGCGCGCTGCGCCCTCCGGCGAGCGCGGGTGCGAAAGGCCCAGCCCTTCGGAGGGCATCTTTCCAGGCGGCGGGCTGCCGGGGCGGGGCGGCCGGTCGACCGCCGGGTTCGCCGCCGGATCGACCACCAGCGCGAGCGTCGCGACGTAGCGCTGCCGTTCCTCGCGCACCGAGCCGAGCACCGTGGCACCGGCCTTCAGCGCGATGCCATCGACGCTGTTGAGCGTGTCGCGAAGCCGCGCACGCCGGTAGGAGGAGACCTGCGTGTAGAGGAACTCGCTCAGCGCATCGGGCAGGAAGAACTGCGAGGTGAGAACGGCGCGGACGCCATGGATCACCTTGAAATGGATGTGCGTCGTCCGCCCTGCGTACCAGCCCGGATAGATGGTGGCGAAGGCTGCGCCGCCGTCCCGGTCGGTGAACTGGCTGCCGCGCAGGAAGGTCTTGCCTTCGAAGGTGAGCGAGCGGTCATCGCCCTGCTCGCCGAAGCCCGAGTAACGGCCCTGCGCGTCGCAATGCCACAGGTCCACGCGCAGTTTCGGAAGCGGCCGGCCAGTCGCGTCGCACACGTTGAAGCGCACCTCCAGCGGCACGCCCTCCAATCCCTCGGCAATGTCCGAACGCTCCAGCGCGAGATCGAGGTAGTACGGGCCTTCCGTGGTCTGCGCCGTCAGCGCAAGCCGGTGCGCTGCGGCAGGTGCAGCATTCGCGGCTGCCGACAGGCCCGCCGCGCCGAAGGCGGCCAGCAGGCCGCGGCGTCCGATGGGTGCGCGCGGATGGGGGGTGGAGGTCATGGGTTCCTTCTTTCTTCCGCCGCATCGGGCGACGAGGGTCGTGTGGCCCGGCTCTCCGCCCAGAAGACGATCAGTGCCCAGGCCTGCGCGAGCAGCCAGAAGAACACCGTGATCGCCAGCAGCAGCGGCAGGTCCGTGTGAGCCGTGGGAGGGGTCATGGCCGGCATCGTGGGGGCGCAACGGGGAGAAATCATGGAGAACGCAGGAAAAGCGGTTCTCCCATATTCCTCCACATTCGGCCGCAATGATCGGGTGCCCTCCCACCCGGTCCGCCTCCCGTCTTTGCCTGCCTGTCTGACTGTCAGCCCGCCCGCCGTGCATGCCGCAGAATGGGGCATTGCCCCTTCGAGCCCATGCCGCACCTGACCCTTTCCAGAAAGATCTTCCTGGCGCTGGCCGCCTTGCTGATCGTCCTGCTGATCAGCTTCGCGGGGCTGTCGATCATCGCGCTGCAGCGCGGGCTGGGCTCCTACGTGGCCGAGATCGAGATCCGGCGCATGGACTGGCTTTCCCAGACGCTCCTGAAGTACTACGCGGCCCACGGCGACTGGAAGAGCCTTCAAAACAACGACGAGGTGTGGCGCCGCCTGCAGATGGGACGGCTGGCCGCCGCGCTCGACAACGGCACCGGCGGCAGTTCGGACGAACGGCGGCTGCCGCCGTGGTACGAGGACCGCGCGATGCAGGGCAACCCTGCGCCGGACGGCAAGACCCACGGCTTCCCGGCGGGCGATGGCAGCCCGCCTCCTCCGCCGCCGCCCGAGCCCGGCTTCGGATCGCAGCATCTCGAGCTGGTGCCCCGCCGGTTCCCGACCATGCCCCCGCCCTGGTTCTTCCGCGATCCGCGCGAGATGCCGGACTCCATCTTCCAGCGGCTGGCCGTGCTCGACGCGCGCGGTGCGCGCGTGGTCGGCGCCGAAGGTGACTTCGCCAACGCGGCGCGCGTGCCGATCCGGCGCGACCGCAGCGTCATCGGCTACCTCGCGCTGATGCCGTTGCAGGGCCTGGAGAGCGAAGCCGACCGGGCCTTCGTCGCGCGGCAGTCGGGCGTGATCGTGCTCACCGGCCTGTGCGGCCTCGGCTTCGCGCTGGTGCTGTCGTGGCTGCTCGCGCGCCGCTGGTTCCGGCCCATCGACGAGCTCACGCAGGCCGCGCAGGACGTGGCACGCGGCCGGCTTTCCACCCGGGTGGCGGTCCAGGGCTCGGACGAACTGGCGCTGCTGGGCCGAACCTTCAACGACATGGCGCAACGGCTGGACACGATGGAGGCCTCGCGCCGCGCCTGGCTGGCCGACGCCGCCCACGAGCTGCGCACGCCGCTGGCCGCGATGCGCGCCGAGATCGAGGCGCTGCAGGACGGCGTGCGCACCTTCGACGAACGCACCGCGCTGCGGCTGCACCGCCAGGTGATCCGCCTGGGCCAGCTCGTCGACGACCTGCGCAGCAGCATGCGCGAACCGCAGAGCGACCTGCTCACGGCCACGGTCTTCCCGATCTCGCTGCTCAAGGAGGCGCTCGACCACACGCGCGATCGCTTCGCCGCGCGCCGCATCACCGTGGACCGCCGTGCGGTCGACCGCATCGACGCCTCCGCACAGCCTGTGGTCGAGGGCGACGCACACCGGCTGCACCAGGTCTTCATGAACCTGCTGGAGAACGCGCTGGCCTACACCGACGAGGGCGGCGAACTGCGCATCGACGTCGCCGTCGAAGGCGCATGGACGGGCAACCGGCTCACGCTGGTGTTCGACGACAGCGCGCCCGGCGTTCCCGAGGCCGAACTGCCGCGCCTGTTCGACCGCCTCTTCCGCGGCGAGAGTTCGCGCAGCCGCGAACACGGCGGCTCCGGGCTGGGCCTCTCCATCTGCCGCGCGACCATCGAAGCGCACGGCGGCACCATCGACGCGTCGGCCTCGCCGCTGGGAGGTCTGCGCCTGACCCTCACCCTTCCACTGGCAGCAACGTCATGACACGCATCGTCATCGTCGAAGACGAAACCGACATCGCCTCGGTGGTGCAGGACTACCTGCGCCACGCGGGCTACGAGACCGAGCACTTCGCGGACGGGCAGAGCGCGCTCGACAGCATCGTCGCCTCGCCGCCCGACCTCACGCTGCTGGACATCATGCTGCCGCGCCTCGACGGCATCGAGGTGCTGCGCCGCGCGCGCGAGCACACGCCGCACCCGATCATCATGCTGACGGCGCGCATCGAGGAAGTCGACCGCCTGCTGGGCCTGGAGCTCGGCGCCGACGACTACGTGTGCAAGCCCTTCTCGCCGCGCGAGCTGGTCGCGCGCGTGCGCGCCGTGCTGCGGCGCACCGCGCCGAACGCCGCACAGGGCTCCTCGCCGCCGGGTCACGCGACGGGACTGCTGCTGGACGACGTGCACTGGCGCGCTTCGCTGGAAGGCACGCCGCTGAACCTCACGCGGCGCGAGTTCGGGCTTCTGCAGGTGCTGTCGCGGCACCCGGGCCGCATCTTCTCGCGCGCCCGCCTGCTCGAACTGGCCTACGACGACACGGTGGACGTGACCGAGCGCGCCATCGACAGCCATGTGAAGAATCTGCGCCGCAAGCTCGGCGCGGTGACTCCGCAGCACGACTGGATACGGTCGGTGTACGGCGTTGGCTTTGCGTGGGAGGCCCCGGCTCCGGACTGAGCTGTAGCCGCGACCCGAGGAACGGACAACCACCTCATCCCGGGAAGGCCCCGGCGCGGAAGTCGACTGCGAGCGAGCGCAGCCATCCCATTTTTCTCCCGCTTTGAAGTCCACGATACCGGCATGAACAGTCACCGGTATCGAAGCCCAGAAGGCACATGGCGCGCATCGCACGCATCACGTGGCGCACTGCAGGGCCTGCATCACGACGGCCTGGCGGCACCGGCACACACACGAGGCGGCTTCCCGGAACCCCTCGGGCGGGCCCGATGGGGCAGCGGCATGCTGCTTTCTTCCGTGGCCATGGCGCGCTACCGCAAGCCGTCCTGGGCTCCGCGCTTCGCCGGCTTGCTGGCATTTGGTGCCCTGGTCCTCGGCATCTTCGTGGCGGGCAGAGACACCTGCGCCCACGGCGAATCGACCGCGGCGGGCAGCTACAGCCAGTCCACCCTCATGCCGATCACCGCAACCGGCTCCGCAAGGCCGAGCCTGCGCGAGAGCAGTTGCCGGCGCGGCCGCGCCGGCTCCGGGCGGCTGCGCACGAAGGCCGCCTGAGGCCATCCATCACTCATCGCGCCGCGTTGCGATCCGAGATCATCTTCGGGCTGATGAAGATCAGCATCTCGGTCTTGTTGTTGACCCGGCTGCGGGTTCGGAACAGCGGGCCGACCATGGGCAGTTCGCCGAGCACCGGCACGCGCGATTCCGAGTTGGTATCTGTGAGCTCGAAGACGCCGCCGATGACGACGGTGCCGCCGTTCTCCACCAGCACCTCGGTCTGGATGTGCTTGGTGTTGATGGCATAGCCCGCGGTGGTCGACTGGCCCACGGTGTCCTTGTTCACTTCCAGCGCCAGGATGATGTTGCCCTCGGGCGTGATCTGCGGCGTCACCTCCAGCTTCAGGTTCGCCTTGCGGAACGCGATGGAGGTTGCGCCGCTCGATGTGGCCACCTGGTAGGGCAGCTCCGTGCCCTGTTCGATCAGCGCCTTGGTCTGGTCGGCCGTCACCACGCGAGGGCTCGACACCACCTTGCCCTTGCCGTCGGCCTCCAGCGCCGAGATCTCGAGGTTGAGCATCTTCGTGAGGCTGGAGTTGAAGAGCGACAGCGCGAACGTTCCGACCGCGTCGCCGGTACTGCTGGTCGCGGGCAGGTTGACGAAGCTGGTGCTCGAATAGGTGTTGGTGCTCGTGGTGGTGGTCACGCCGCCGGTGGTGCTGGAGCTCACCGAAGGCGTCACGCCCACCGACGAGTTCGAATTGACGAAGCCGCCGCCCAGCTTGGCGCCCAGCGACTTGCTGAAGGTGTCGGTCGCCTCGACGAAGCGCGCCTCGATCAGCACCTGCCGGATCGGCACGTCCAGCTTCTGGATGAGCTCGGCCACCTGAGCCAGGCGCGAGGGGATGTCGGTCACGAAGAGCTGGTTGGTACGCACCTCGGCCAGCACGCTGCCGCGCGTGCTCAGGACGCGCGTCGTGCCGCCGGAGCCGCCCCCGGCCCCGCTGCCACTGCCCATGAGCCCCTGCGCCACGGTGGCCGCCTTCGCATAGTTGAGCTGGAATGACTGCGTGCGCAGCTGCTCCAGTCCTTGCAGGGTGGCCTGGGCCTCGGCCCTGATCTTGTCCTTGACGTTGAGCTCGTCCTCCGGCGCGATGCGCAGCACGCTGCCGTTCTTGCGCATGCCGAGGTTCTTCGCCTCCAGGATGATGTCCAGCGCCTGGTCCCACGGCACGTCCTTCAACCGCAGCGTCAGCGTGCCGTTGACCGAATCGGAGGTGACGATGTTGAAGTTGGTGAAGTCGGCGATCACCTGCAGCAATGCGCGGATCTCGATGTTCTGGAAGTTCAGCGACAGTTTCTCGCCGTTGTAGCCGACCCCCTGCGTCAGCTTGGCAGGGTCGATCTTGCGCGGGCGGACTTCCACCACGAACTGGCTGTTGCTCTGGTAGGCGCTGTGCTCCCAGTCACCGCGCGGCTCGATCAGCATGCGCACGCGATCACCGGCCTGCTGCAAGCTCACCGTCTGCACCGGCGTGCCGAAGTCGGCCACGTCGAGCTTGCGATTCAGGCCCTCGGGCAGCTGCGACTTCGTGAATTCGACGACGAGGTTTCTGCCCTGCTGGCGGATGTCGACGCCGACCTGGTCGTTGGGCAGGCTCACGATCACGCGGCCCGCGCCCTCGGTACCCAGGCGGAAGTCGACGTCGCGCAGCGGCAGCACGTCGCGATTGCGGTTCTCCGCGAATTCGATGGAGGTGGCAGTCACCAGCGCGGGCCCTGCCGCGGCCTGCAGCGACACCAGCAGCGACTTGCCGCGCACCTCGGTCTTGTAGGTGGTCGCCTGTTTCAGGTTGAGTACGAGACGCGTGCGCTCCCCCGCCTGCACCACATTCACGGAACGCAGGTTGCCCTGGTTCATCTCGATGGCCTCACGGCCCAGGCTGCTGCCCATGCGCATGAAGTCGAGCGCGATGCGCGCAGGTGACTGGATGGCGAAGCCGTCGGGCACGGAGGCCAGCGGCTCGGAGAAGTCGACGCGCAGCACTTCACTGCCTGCCTGCAAGGACCCCGTGACCGACTCGATCCTGTTCTGCGCCTGCGCCGCCGCGAGCGGCCCGAAGGCAGCGAGCAGGAACACGGCCGCGCGCAACCGGCACGCGAACGCGACTATCTGTTTGTTCATTTGACTGCCTTGAAATTCGGCACCTTCTCCTCGCTGCCCTGAGCTTCCCTCCCGAGTGCAGCGCGTTCCGCAGACCGCGCAAGCCGTTGCGCGCGGCGGGAACGGGCAGCACGGCACCTTCGTGGCGGCCGCGCTGCCCCCTCGATTCCTTACACGCTCAGAACGCGTGTCGGATGCCGAAGTCGTAGCCTGTGGACGAACGCGGCAGGCCGCTGTAGCCCGTGCCCGTGCTGCCGTAGCCGGTCGTGCTCGCCGATACCAGGCTGCCCGTGTAGTTCACGTCATTGCGGTTGTTCACCCGCGCCACCGTCGCATACAGCGCCGTGCGCTTGGACAGGTTGTGCACGTAGCCGATCGCGA
>NZ_KB907481.1 GCF_000382045.1 Variovorax atrisoli 110B | reverse complement strand
GTGACCGACATCATGGGCGAGATCACCGCGGCCAGCCAGGAGCAGACCTCCGGCATCGAGCAGATCAACCAGGCGATCACCCAGATGGACCAGGTCACGCAGCAGAACGCGGCGCTGGTCGAAGAGGCTTCCGCCGCGGCCCAGTCGCTTCAGGAACAGGCCGACAGCCTCGTGCGCGCAGTCAGCACATTCAAGCTCGACGCACAAGAGGAAGCCCTGCCGGCCTGAAGATCCATGCGTACGCGTATCAGTCCCAGGCGAGCCCTGCGCATCGGCGCGCGCTTTGCCATCCTGTTGCTCCTCCTGGTCATCGCGCTGAGCCTCGGCTTCCAGGCGGGTGCCGGCTACGAGTGGGCGCAACAGACTGTGTTGGTGCTCGGCGTGGCGGCCCTGCTTACCGCGATCGCCATCGTCTGGCTCGTCATGCGTTCGGTCACCCGTTCGACCCATGACGCGGCCAAGGTGTCGGACCGGCTCGACCGGCTGCTCGAGCACGTCAACACGAAGATTTCCGAAAAAAACCTCTCCCCATGAACTCGTTTCTCAATCTCAAGATCGGCACGCGCCTCGGCGCGGGCTTTGCCGCAGTGCTTCTTCTCCTGGCCGGCATCGCGGTCCTCGGTCTCAATGCGATGACCGACATCCAGACGCGGCTGAACGGCATCGTCACCGGCAACAACGTCAAGGTGGCCTCGGTCAACAAGATGGTGGACGCGATCCGCGACATCGCCATCCTCGACAGCAACCTGATCCTCCTGACCGAAGATGGCGCGATGCGCGAGGAGATGAAGAAGATCGCCGCTGCGCGCGATCGCTTCACCACGAGCCGCGCCGTGCTGGAGAAGCTGCTGACGACCGCCGAAGGCAAGGCGCTCCTTGCACGTATCGACGAGAAGGTGGCCGTGCTGGTGCCCTTGAACGCGCGCCTCAGCGAGCTGGGCCTGCAGAACAACAACGAAGAGGCGACATCGCTCTTCATCTCGAAGTTCCAACCCGCGGTGAGGTCTGTGCTCGCAGAACTCGATGCGATGGCCGAACATCAGGAAAAGCGTTCGCAGGAAGCCAACGACGAAGCCGCCGCGGGCTACGCATGGTCGCGCAACCTCATGCTGGCGCTGGGCTGCCTTGCAGTTCTCATCGGTGCGGCCATCGCATGGCTCATCACGCGCTCCATCACCCGCCCCATCGGCCAGGCCGTGCAGGTGGCCGAGAAGGTCGCGGCGGGCGACATCAGTTCGCGCATCGAGGTGGCGTCCAAGGACGAGACGGGCCGGCTGATGCATGCCCTCAAGGAGATGAACGAAAGCCTCGTGAAGATCGTCAGCGAGGTGCGCACCGGCACGGACACGATCGCGACGGCGTCGAGCCAGATTGCCTCGGGCAATCAGGATCTTTCGTCGCGTACGGAAGAGCAGGCGAGTTCGCTGGAGCAGACGGCGGCGTCGATGGAAGAACTGACCTCGACCGTCAAGCAGAACGCGGACAACGCGCGTCAAGCCAATCAGCTGGCGGTGTCGGCCTCCGAAGTTGCGGTCAAGGGCGGCAGCGTGGTTTCCCAGGTGGTCGACACCATGGGCTCGATCAATGCGTCGTCCAAGAAGATCGTCGACATCATCGGCGTGATCGATGGCATCGCGTTCCAGACGAACATCCTCGCACTGAACGCTGCCGTTGAAGCAGCCCGAGCAGGCGAGCAGGGCCGTGGCTTCGCAGTTGTCGCTTCGGAAGTCCGCAGCCTGGCCCAACGCTCCGCTGCAGCAGCCAAGGAGATCAAGACCCTGATCGGCGACTCGGTCGAGAAGGTCGAGGAGGGCAGCAAGCAGGTTGAAGAAGCTGGTCGCACGATGGACGAAATCGTCGGCAGCGTGAAGCGCGTGACCGACATCATGGGCGAGATCACTGCGGCCAGCCAAGAACAAACGTCGGGCATCGAGCAGATCAACCAGGCAATCACGCAGATGGACCAGGTCACGCAGCAGAATGCGGCTTTGGTCGAAGAGGCTTCCGCAGCGGCCCAGTCGCTGCAGGAGCAGGCCGGCAGCCTGGTGCGCGCGGTCAGCATCTTCAAGCTCGACACGAATGCCGTTGCCACCGTGCGCCCCGGGTTCACGCGCATCACGCCGATCCCCAAGCCGGCCAAGCCTGCACCGAAGCCGCCTGCCCAGGCCCTGCCGACGCGCAAGCAGCCCTCTGCCGCGCCACAACTCGCCATGGCCGGCGACGACAAAGGTGACTGGACGGAGTTCTGAGTTAACAAATTGAAGGTCCGAGATTCCGAGGCCGATAACGGTGTGACGGTGTTGCGCATCGCGCAAGCATGGGTGCCGTCCCCTGTCATCAGTAGAGGAAGTATGAAATTCAAGGACCTGAGAATCAGCACCCGCCTGGGCCTGGGCTTTGCGGTGATGCTGTTGCTTGTGGCCTGCATGGCCGGCATCGGGCTGTGGAGGCTCGCCCACGTGAGCCAGGCCACCGAGAGGATGATGACGCAGGCGTTGACGAAGGAGCGCCTGGCCGGCGAATGGCAGAGCACTCTCAGGTCGAACTCGGTCGCCACCATCGCCATGATCAAGGCGCCGGATACCAGGCTCGAAGCCTATTTCGCCAAGCTCCAGTCGACCGGCATGGAGCGCATCTCGTCGGTTCAGAAGGAGTTCCAGTCGAAGCTGAGCACGCCCGAGGAGAAAGCGCTCTACGAACAGGTCATGGTCGCGCGAACCAAGGTGCGCGAGATCGTGACGAACTTGACCATGCTCAAGGACCGGGGCCAGATCGAAGAAGCGCAGAAGATGGTCGACACCACTTTCTCCGAGGCGCTGGCCGCCTATGGCAGCGCAGTCGACAAGGTGGACCAGCACCAGCACGACGAGATCGACGCGGCTGCCCGCGACATCGCCGAAGACTATTTTTCAGGCCGGATCATGCTTCTGTCGCTGGCTGCGGTTGCCGTCGTGCTGGGCGCGCTCTTCGCCTGGCGACTGAGTGCGGGCATCGTGCGACCCCTGCGCCATGCAGTCGAAGCGGCGGAGACCGTGGCCTCCGGCGACCTGCGCGTGGACATCCGCGTTGAAAACCGCGACGAGGTCGGCCAGCTCATGCAGGCGCTGAAGGACATGAACACGAGCCTCGCCAAGGTGGTCGGCGAAGTCCGCCTCGGCACGGACACGATCGCGACGGCTTCGAGCCAGATCGCGTCCGGCACCCAGGACCTGTCGTCGCGCACCGAAGAGCAGGCGAGCTCGCTTGAGCAGACCGCCGCCTCGATGGAGGAACTGACCTCGACAGTCAAGCAGAACGCCGACAGCGCTCGGCAGGCCAACCAGCTCGCCGTCTTCGCCTCCGAAGTCGCCACGAAGGGCGGCATGGTGGTGTCGCAAGTGGTGGACACCATGGGCTCGATCAATGCGTCGTCCAGGAAGATCGTCGACATCATCGGCGTGATCGATGGCATCGCGTTCCAGACCAACATCCTTGCGCTCAATGCTGCCGTTGAAGCAGCCCGAGCAGGCGAGCAGGGCCGCGGCTTTGCAGTCGTCGCCTCGGAAGTGCGCAGCCTGGCCCAACGCTCCGCTGCAGCAGCCAAGGAGATCAAGACCCTGATCGGCGACTCGGTCGAGAAGGTCGAGGAAGGCAGCAAGCAGGTCGAGGAAGCCGGCCGCACCATGGACGAAATCGTCGGCAGCGTGAAGCGTGTGACCGACATCATGGGCGAGATCACCGCAGCGAGCCAGGAACAAACGTCGGGCATCGAGCAGATCAACCAGGCGATCACGCAGATGGACCAGGTGACGCAGCAGAACGCTGCACTGGTCGAAGAGGCGTCCGCAGCGGCCCAGTCGCTGCAGGAGCAGGCCGGCAGCCTCGTGCAGACCGTGGGCATCTTCAAGCTGGACCCCGCTGCCGGTGCCATGCGGCGCCCCGGCTTCAGCCCGATCGCTCCCATTGCGAAGCCCACGAAGCCGGCAAAGGCGATCTCCCCGCGCGGCGAGAAGGGAGGCAATCCCATGCACCAGTTGGTCATGAGCGGCGCCGATGGTAACGAATGGACCACTTTCTGATGACAAAGGGCTCAACTCTGGCGCGTACCTGCCGATATCAGAACGACGGTGCTGGCGCATCCATCGAATGCGGCGGCGCGGTCTCACGCTAGAGAAGGAAGAAAGAGGTATGAGCTTGAAGGATCTGACAAACGGCATTCGTCCGGGTGCGGGCATCGCGGCGGCACTGCCGCCGATGGCCCTGATCCCGGGCATCGAGCGGATCAATCAGGCGATCGCGCAGATGGACCTGGTCGCGCAGCAGCGCCCGGCCCTGGCCTGAAGAAGGACGAACGGACCATGCGCGTCAATCTTCCCGTCACCGGCATCGAGTACGAACTGTCGCCGGACGCCGCCCTGGTGTCCCGCACCGACCTGAAGGGTCGCATCACCTACGTCAACCCGGCTTTCGTCGAGGCTAGCGGCTTCACCGCGGCAGAGCTCATGGGCAAGGCGCACAACATCGTGCGCCACCCCGACGTGCCGCCCGAGGCCTTCGCCGACCTGTGGCAGACGCTGGGGCAAGGGCTTCCCTGGACCGGCCTCATCAAGAATCGCCGCAAGAACGGCGACTTCTACTGGGTGCTGGCCAACGTCACGCCCATCCGCCGAGACGGCCGCACGCAAGGCTACATGTCCGTGCGCAGCAAGCCCGGGCGCGCCGAAGTGGCCGAAGCCGAGGCGCTTTACGCCCGCATCCGTGAAGGCCGCGCCAAGGACATCGAGCTGCTGCAGGGCGAAGTGATCTCGCGCGGCTGGAAGGACCCGCTGGCCCGGTTGCGCCGCATTCCCGTACGCCAGCGCGTCTTCGGCGTCACCGGCCTGGGGGCGCTGTTGTCGCTGGGCCTGGGTGTCCTCGGCTGGATGGAGGCGTCGCGGCTGGTCGCATCGGCCGGCGCGCAGAGCTGGCTGCCGGGTGCCATGGCCGCCGGAGGCGCGGGCTTCGCGCTGGCCTGGCTGGGCCTGGGCCAGTTCCTGGTCCGCACCGTGTTCCGGCCGCTCGACGAAGCGGTGCACGTGGCGCGTGCCATCGCGGGCGGCGACCTCGTGCGCTTCGACGTGCGGCGCGGCGACGAGATCACCGGGCTGCTGCGCGCGCTGAACCAGATGAGCGCGAACCTGTTCGCCATCGTCGCGGACGTGGGCGCCAATGTCACAGGCGTGATGTCGGCGTCGAGCCAGATCGCATCGGGCAACCAGGACCTGTCTTCTCGCACCGAACAGCAGGCGAGTTCGCTGGAGCAGACGGCGGCCTCGATGGAAGAACTGACCTCGACCGTCAAGCAGAACGCGGACAACGCTCGACAGGCGAACCAACTGGCGGTGTCGGCTTCTGAAGTCGCAGTCAAGGGCGGCAGCGTCGTCTCGCAGGTTGTCGACACCATGGGCTCGATCAATGCCTCGTCCAAGAAGATCGTCGACATCATCGGCGTGATCGATGGCATCGCGTTCCAGACCAACATCCTTGCGCTCAATGCTGCAGTAGAGGCAGCCCGAGCAGGCGAGCAGGGCCGTGGCTTTGCAGTTGTCGCCTCCGAAGTGCGCAGCCTCGCCCAACGTTCTGCTTCGGCCGCTAAAGAGATCAAGACCCTGATCGGCGACTCGGTGGAGAAGGTCGAAGAGGGCAGCAAACAGGTCGAAGAGGCCGGCCGCACGATGGAAGAGATCGTGGGCAGCGTGAAGCGGGTGACCGACATCATGGGCGAGATCACCGCGGCCAGCCAGGAACAAACGTCGGGCATCGAGCAGATCAACCAGGCCATTACCCAGATGGACCAGGTGACGCAGCAGAACGCCGCTCTGGTCGAAGAGGCTTCCGCCGCAGCCCAGTCATTGCAGGAACAGGCCGATGGCCTGGTGAAAGCCGTGCGCGTCTTCAGGGCCGAGGCCGCCGAGGCCGTGGCGGAACCCGCCTGAAGAAACCACGCAACCCCATTCAAACCGGAGAAGAAAAGATGCTGAACAAGGCAAGAGATCCCATGCAACAAGCCGCCTCGGGCTCTTCCGCCGCCGGCGTGAGCCGCCTGGAGGTGGTGACCTTCAAGCTGGGCGATGAAGAGTACGGGATAGACATCCAGAAGGTGCAGGAGCTGCGCGGGTACGACGCGGTGACGCGGATCGCGAACGCGCCGGAATACATCAAGGGGGTGGTGAACCTGCGGGGGATCATTGTTCCGATCATCGACATGCGCATCAAGTTCAAGCTTGGGGAGCCGACGTACGACCAGTTCACGGTGGTGATCGTGCTGAACATCGGCGGGCGTGTGGTGGGGATGGTGGTGGACAGCGTGTCGGACGTGATCACGCTGACGGGCGAGCAGATCAAGCCGGCGCCGGAGATGGGCTCGGTGCTGGACGCGGACTACCTGATCGGGCTGGGCACGCTGGACGAGCGGATGCTGATCCTGGTGGACATCGACCGGCTCATGTCCAGCGAGGAGATGGGCCTGGTCGAAGCCGCCGCCGTGGCCTGAACGCGGCGCAGCCGCCCCACCCTTCACCTCCAACTCCTGCACCATGAACCTGCTCTCCAACCTCCGAATCGGCAAACGGCTGGCACTGGCTTTCGCCATCGTCCTCGGCCTGACCGTGGTTTCTACCGCCATCGCCCTGGTATCGGCGCGCAACAGCGCGGAGGCGACGCGGGTCATGATGCGCAGCCCGCTCGCGAAGGAACGGCTCATCTCCGACTGGTACGTGCTGACCTATTCGGCCATCGCCCGCACCTCGATGATCGCCCGCACCACCGACGAGAGCCTGCCGGTGGTCTTCGCCGACGTCATCTCCGACAGCGTGAAGAAGGGCAGCGAGACCATCGCCAAGGTCGAGAAGCTGCTGGTGACGGACGAGGAGAAGGCCATCCTCAAGTCCATCATCGAGCTGCGCGCGAAGTACCAGGCCGCGAAGGACGACGTGGGCAAGGCCAAGGCCGGCGGCGACACGGTGGCGACCGCACGCGTCTTCAAGGAAGTCTTCCAGCCGGCGGCCAAGGCCTATGAAAGCCGCGTGCTGGACCTGCTGTCGCTGGAGCGCAAGGCCATCGACGACATGAGCGAGGCCATCGACGCAGCGAACACCCGCAGCTTCGACCTGCAGTTGCTGCTGACCGTGCTGATCGTGGTCAGCGGCGGCGTCTTCGCCTATTTCATCTCGCGCAGCATCGTGCGGCCCCTGGCGCGCGCGGTGGAAGTCGCCGAGACCGTCGCCTCGGGCGACCTGAGCGCCAACATCGAGGTGCAGGGCCGGGACGAGACCGGCCAACTCATGCTGGCGCTGCGGAACATGAACGAAAGCCTTGCCAAGGTGGTGGGCGAGGTGCGTGAAGGAACCGAAACCATCGCGACGGCTTCGAGCCAGATCGCATCGGGCAACCAGGACCTGTCTTCTCGCACCGAACAGCAGGCGAGCTCACTGGAGCAGACGGCGGCCTCGATGGAAGAACTGACATCGACGGTGAAGCAGAACGCGGACAACGCGCGTCAGGCGAACCAGCTGGCGGTGTCTGCCTCCGAAGTCGCGGTCAAGGGCGGCAGCGTCGTGTCCCAGGTGGTCGACACCATGGGCTCGATCAATGCCTCGTCCAAGAAGATCGTCGACATCATCGGCGTGATCGACGGCATCGCCTTCCAGACGAACATCCTTGCGCTCAATGCTGCCGTCGAAGCAGCCCGAGCAGGCGAGCAGGGCCGTGGCTTTGCAGTCGTCGCCTCCGAAGTCCGCAGCCTGGCCCAACGCTCCGCAGCAGCAGCCAAGGAGATCAAGACCCTGATCGGCGACTCGGTCGAGAAGGTCGAGGAAGGCAGCAAGCAGGTCGAGGAAGCCGGCCGCACGATGGAAGAGATCGTCGGCAGCGTGAAGCGTGTGACCGACATCATGGGCGAGATCACCGCGGCCAGCCAGGAGCAGACCTCCGGCATCGAGCAGATCAACCAGGCCATTACCCAGATGGACCAGGTCACGCAGCAGAACGCCGCGCTGGTCGAAGAGGCTTCAGCAGCGGCCCAGTCGCTGAGGGAGCAGGCAGGAAGCCTGTCGCAGGTGGTCGGCGTGTTCCGACTGGGTGGCAGGCAGGCCGTCGACGAGGCCCATCGGCTGGACTTCGCTGCATCGGCAGCTTGAGAAAACTTGGAAGGCAAGACAATGCAGTGGTTCCAGAATCTTCGCGTCACCGTCCGGCTGATCCTCAGCTTCCTGGTGGTCGCGGCAATCGGCGCAGCAGTGAGCGCGCTCGGCATCTTCCACATGGGGCGCATCAGCGCGTCGACCGAGGCGCTCTATGCGAACGAGCTGCGCGCGGTGCAGGCCGTGCAGGAGGCCAACATCCGCCTGCTGTACGCCAGCCGCGCCCAGGTGACGCTGCTGTCGGCCGGCACGCTGGGAGAGCGCAATACGGGCGCGAACGAGGTCAAGGCGTCGATGGACGGGCTCGCTGCGCGTGCCGCCGAGGTCAAGTCTTTCTTCGGTGAAACCGAGGAGGGCGCAAAGCTCTTCGGCCAGTTCGAGGGGCTGGTCGGGCCGCTGACGGCGCACATGAACGACTTCGTGACCCTGCTGAAGAAGCAGCCGCTGGACAGCACCCAGTTCGACAGCCAGGTGAGCGAGGAGACCGCGCGCCTGCTGAAGGAGTCGCGCGGGCTCGAGGAAGTGCTGCAGCGCATGGTCGCCTACAGCAAGGATCACGCGCGCGAGCGTGCCGAACTGGCCGACGCAACCTACAAGACCTCGCGCGTGACGATGCTCGGGCTGGCGCTGGCCGGCATCGTGGTCAGCGTCGGCCTGGGCCTGCTGGTGGCGCGCCTGATGGGCCGGCAACTCGGCGGCGAGCCGCAGTACGCAGCCGACGTGGTGGGCCGCATCGCCGACGGCGACCTGTCGCTGACGATCGAGGCCGACACAGTGCGTGACGGCAGCCTGTTGCACTCCATCCAGAAGATGCAGTCGCAACTGACGTCGATCGTGCTGGAGATCAAGGATTCGAGCGACACGATCGCGACGGCGTCGGCGCAGATCGCATCGGGCAACCAGGATCTCTCTTCTCGCACCGAACAGCAGGCGAGCTCACTCGAGCAGACGGCGGCCTCGATGGAAGAACTGACCTCGACCGTCAAGCAGAACGCTGACAACGCCCGCCAAGCCAACCAGCTGGCAGTGTCGGCCTCCGAAGTCGCTGTCAAGGGCGGCAGCGTGGTTTCCCAGGTGGTCGACACCATGGGCTCTATCAATGCCTCGTCCAAGAAGATCGTCGACATCATCGGCGTGATCGATGGCATCGCATTCCAGACGAACATCCTTGCACTGAACGCCGCCGTGGAAGCAGCTCGCGCAGGTGAGCAGGGCCGCGGCTTTGCAGTCGTCGCCTCCGAAGTGCGCAGCCTGGCCCAACGCTCCGCTGCAGCCGCCAAGGAGATCAAGACCCTGATCGGCGACTCCGTCGAGAAGGTCGAAGAAGGCAGCAAGCAGGTCGAGGAGGCCGGCCGCACCATGGACGAAATCGTCGGCAGCGTGAAGCGCGTGACCGACATCATGGGCGAGATCACCGCGGCCAGCCAGGAGCAGACCTCCGGCATCGAGCAGATCAACCAGGCGATCACGCAGATGGACCAGGTGACGCAGCAGAACGCCGCGCTGGTCGAGGAGGCTTCCGCCGCGGCCCAGTCCCTGCAGGAGCAGGCTGGCAGCCTGGTGCGCGCGGTCAGCATCTTCAAGCTCGATGCAAGCGGCAAGCACGTCGCGTCCCGCACGCAGGCTGAAAGTTTACCTGCGGCCTATGCCGAAGAACCGTCGCTGCCCAGACCGCAACAGCTGGCCGTGGCCGGCGGCGGTGAGTGGCGAGAGTTCTGACTCGCACGCACCTGATAACACACACATAGCGTCTCGGCCCTCGCGGCCCCCAAGGAAAGATCATCAAAGCCTTCTACAACCTCAGGATCGCGACCAAGCTGCTCGTGGCCTTCGTCGCGGTTCTCCTGCTCACGGCATGCCTGGGCGTGATCTCGATGCTGCAGCTCTCCAAGGTCCACCAGACATCGACGGACCTCTCGACCAACTGGCTGCCCGCCACGCGTTCGCTGCTGGAGCTCAAGGGCATGGTCTCGAACTTCCGCTCCCAGGAGATGGCGCACGCACTCTCGGGCTCGTTCAACGAAATGGCCGCCTACGAGAAGGCGATGGACGAATCGTGGGCGGCGCTGCAGAAGAAGCGCACCGAGTACGCGGGGCTCATCTCGGAACCCGAGGAGCGCGAGGTCTTCCCGGTATTCGAGAAACTTCTCGCGCAATACGAACTGGAGCACAGGAAGATCGTCGCCGTGTCCCACACCCAGGACACCGACCAGGCCAGCAACATGATCCGCGGCAAGTCGCAGCAGCTCAGCAACGAGATGAATGCGGCGCTCGACAAGCTGACGAAGGTGAACCTGGGGGGCGCCGTCCGCGCGGGCGAGACTGCCGACGCCGTCCACCAGGAGGCCAGGCTCTGGGTGCTGGGCCTGCTCGTGGGCAGCATCGCGCTGGGCCTGGGCCTGGCGCTGTGGATCGCTCGCATCGTCTCCCGTCCCCTGGAGGAGGCGGTGAAGGTGGCGCAATCGGTGGCCGGTGGCGACCTCACCAGCCGCATCGAGGCCCGCACGACGGACGAGACCGGGCAACTGCTCGAGGCGCTGAAGGGCATGAACGACAGCCTCGTGAAGATCGTCAGCGAGGTTCGTACCGGCACGGACACGATCGCGACGGCGTCAAGCCAGATCGCATCGGGCAACCAGGATCTTTCATCGCGTACGGAAGAGCAGGCGAGTTCGCTGGAGCAGACGGCTGCGTCGATGGAAGAACTGACCTCGACGGTCAAGCAGAACGCGGACAACGCTCGTCAAGCCAACCAGCTGGCGGTTTCGGCCTCCGAAGTCGCGGTCAAGGGCGGCAGCGTGGTTTCCCAGGTGGTCGACACCATGGGCTCGATCAATGCCTCGTCCAAGAAGATCGTCGACATCATCGGCGTGATCGACGGCATCGCATTCCAGACCAACATCCTCGCACTGAACGCTGCCGTCGAAGCAGCCCGAGCAGGCGAGCAGGGCCGCGGCTTTGCAGTCGTGGCTTCGGAAGTCCGCAGCCTGGCCCAACGCTCCGCTGCAGCAGCCAAGGAGATCAAGACCCTGATCGGCGACTCCGTCGAGAAGGTCGAAGAGGGCAGCAAGCAGGTCGAAGAAGCTGGTCGCACCATGGACGAAATCGTTGGCAGCGTGAAGCGCGTGACGGACATCATGGGCGAGATCACCGCGGCCAGCCAGGAACAAACGTCGGGCATCGAGCAGATCAACCAGGCGATCACGCAGATGGACCAGGTCACGCAGCAGAACGCGGCGCTGGTCGAAGAGGCTTCCGCCGCAGCCCAGTCGCTGCAGGAGCAGGCCGGCAGCCTCGTCAAGTCCGTGAGCATCTTCAAGCTCGACGCCAACGCCGTCGCCGCCGTGCGCCCCGGGTTCACGCGCATCACGCCGATCCCCAAGCCGGCCAGGCCCGCGGCGAAGCGGCCAGCCAAGGCCCTGCCGACCCGCAAGGAGCCCGCTGCTTCCCCGCAACTCGCCATGGCCGGTGACGCCAAGGGCGACTGGACCGAATTCTGAAACCACGTAGGAGGAGTCGATGAGTCTGAAGAACCTGAAAATCGGAACCCGCCTGGGCCTCGGCTTCGCGGCCGTGCTGCTCCTGATGGCGGCCATCGCGGCCACCGGCATGCTGCGGCTGGCCAGCGTGGGCGCGGCGACCGAGGACATGATGCAGCGCGCGCTGGTCAAGGAGCGTCTGGCCGCCCAGTGGTCCGTGCTGCTGGGGCCGGCGGTCGCCAATTCCTTCGCGATGGTCAAGGCGACGGATCCCAAGGCGGTGGCCTACTTCGAGAAGGCGCGTGCCGACAAGTCCGCGCAGATCAATCCGGTGCAGAAGAAGCTCGAGGAGATGCTGACCTCGCCCGAGGAGAAGAAGCTGTATTCCGCCATCGCCGAACCGCGCAGCGTGGTGCTGACCGTCATCGGCAACATCAACAAGCTCAAGGCCGAAGGCAAGGACGAGGAAGCCGCGGTGATGGCCGATACGCAGTTCGCCTCTGCGCTTGCCGTCTATGAGGAAGCCGTCGCCAAGCTCGCCGCCTTCCAGCGCGAGCGCATCGACGAGTTGGCCAAGGGCATCGATCGGGACCACCAGAGCGGCGAGAAGCTCCTGCTGGCGCTTTCGATCGTTGCACTGGTGCTGGGCGCCTTGCTCTCCTGGCGCCTGACCGTGGGCATCGTCCGCCCGCTGGGCCATGCGGTTGAAGTGGCCGAAACGGTGGCGGCGGGCGACCTGAGCGCCAACATCACGGTCGAGAGCCGTGACGAGACCGGCAAGCTGATGCACGCGCTGCGCGAGATGAATGCGAGCCTTGCGAAGGTGGTGGGCGAAGTGCGCACCGGCACCGAGACCATCGCGACGGCGTCGGCGCAGATCGCATCGGGCAATCAGGATCTTTCGTCGCGTACGGAAGAGCAGGCGAGCTCGCTGGAGCAGACGGCGGCCTCGATGGAAGAGCTGACCTCGACCGTCAAGCAGAACGCGGACAACGCGCGTCAGGCGAATCAGCTGGCGGTGTCGGCCTCCGAAGTTGCGGTCAAGGGCGGCAGCGTGGTTTCCCAGGTGGTCGACACCATGGGCTCGATCAATGCGTCGTC
>NZ_KB907480.1 GCF_000382045.1 Variovorax atrisoli 110B | reverse complement strand
AATACATCGATGGCGAAGCGAACTTGCCCTTCCGGTCGACCCTGTATGAGGCCAACAGCGATGCGGGCCGCGCGATGACGGCCGCTTTTCTTGTAATTGGCCTGACCGCTCTACAGGCGTGCCGTGAGATGAACATGTCACCATCCGAGAGCGTCGAGAATTTCGGTGAGGGCGAGTGGCACGCACTGATGAATATCGCGCCGATGCTGTCCGATGAAAGCCGAGCCAGGATCGCAGGGGCAAATCTTCGCTAAGTTCGGGGCGGTATCACAGGCAACACCAGCCGTTCGACATGTCCGGAAAAATTCGGCCAGGTACAGTCGCTCCTCAGCAGAGTTCAGTTCTTAGATCTCAAAAACGGGCGGGGAAAATGCAGACTTTGAAGAATCAGTCGACATGGGCGAGGTTCATCAACCGCCTCAAACTGGCGCTACTTCGGAGCGGGGCGAAGATTGACTGAACCCGGCCAACACCGGACATTCAGATGCAAACAGAACTGAGACAAAAGAAAATTGCGCTCATCAAGCATCTTGTAGAAGCGGGCCATGGCGAAGAGCTACGCCTGATATTGTTCGGTGCTTCAAGATTCAACCGTCCAGAATTCGACGACGATGCTGACGTCACATATCCATCGGAGTGGAAGCTCTGTGAAAGGACGCTGCACGTAGTGTCTCTGGTACAGGATCATCTTGAGTTCACGGCTAGGTTCGGAACCAGCTCTCAGACAGCCAGTGAAGGCAGGAGGCACTACTTCGCGCACACCACAGAATTCGAGATTTGGCTCAATTACGGCGCACCTGGAATATCGATCGCGCAGCTCGAGGCGGTAAAGGCCGCCCACCAATGTTAGTCAGCCTCCGGCCAAGAGCTGACCTTCGAAGCGTCTGTCCACCGAGAGAAATAATGGGCCTTTGCACGCCTTTCACGAACTGCGCCGTCTGCAATGAACCGCTTGGATCCGAGCGTAGTGTCCTTGGATTCCCAGACCTCGTCCCGATGTTCTCGGATTTCGGGGACTTCTATGACGGATGCGCCCACCAAGATTGCATTGATAGGTGGTCTAGGCGAGACGAGTTCGTCGCGTACTTCAACGGGCTGGTGGAGGCAACCAGCCTAAATCCGTCGTGGCGCCTGGTAGTGCGGCCCTCGGGGACGGTGTGCTATCAACGCGACCTGCCACAAGGGAGATAGACTGAGTTCGGCCAAGACCAGCCCTTCGTCGCGGGTTGACAATTCAAGGGAGGTGTATGGAAGTTCGACAAATCGCCCCTTCGGAACTCAAGAGCCTGCTGGCCCTGTACCAGCATCTTCACGACATTGATGATCCGTTGCCTGATACTGCCGCTGTTGAATCTATATGGCAGGAGCTAGTAGGCAACTCGCGCTATAGGTATTTCGGGGTCTACACAGCGGAGAAGCTTGTCTCCAGCTGCACTATCACTGTCGTCCCCAATCTCACTCGGGGCTGCAGGCCATATGCCGTGATCGAAAACGTCGTGACCCACGCAGACCATCGCAAACGTGGATACGGCAAGGCGGTACTTGTCGAGGCCCTATCTTTTGCCTGGTCGCAAGGCTGCTACAAGGTCATGCTGATGACCGGCAGGAAAGATGAAGCTACCTTCCAGTTTTATGAGGCAGTCGGTTTCAATCGCAACGACAAGCAGGCCTTTGCTGTGAAGGCCCCGCCACCGAACCTCGGAGCCAGATAGGACCGGACCCGGCCAGAACCAGTCACTCATCATGCCGGTCCAATTCCGAGTCATCGCTTCCGAACTAATACCACTACGCGGGGGCCGTTCGTCGCTGGCAGCGACGTTGGACTGTCCATACGTCGTGCTGGCAAACGCTGTCTCGTCATTTCCGATGCCTCGACCGCGGCCTCATCGTGAGGCGGTCCGCCTGCGTGTCGAACTGACGTTGCCAGATGGCTCAGTGACCCAGCATTTCGCATCCGTAGCAGCCGTGACGCCCATGGACGCGCCGGCCACGATTACATTTGTCGGGCTTGCGGATGCCGAGGTTCCTGTGGGTTCAAACATCGAACTGTTGGAGTTCGAGACTCAACCTCGGTAGCCAGCTTCCGGCCAGAAGCGGAAGTACGCCACGACCTCCCAGCTTTGTTTCCCAGTGCCGGCATCGGCGTCCGGCCGTTGGGTACATTCGCACGACAACCATGAGCCAGATGCACCGCTATCCGTACAACGAATTCATGCTCGAACTGCCGGACCATTGGAGGCAGTACGCGAACCCTGACCCGGCAGCAGTCGCCTTTCATTCCGAGGAACTGGGCGCGTCCCTCATCGTCAGCGTGCAGTTTCTGGTGATTGCTCAAGACAAGGCTGAGGCTGTCGCGGCGAACAATCTGGATGCTCGAATTGCCGCGCACGAAAAACAATACCCCGGTCGCGTCGAGACGCTGCGTCGAACCGTCCAAATGCACTCGGCAGGTAACTCCCTGGAGACCTCTTACGTCGCCGAGGTCCAAGGTGAGGCCATGTTCCTGTACGTCGGCCACGTCACGCCGCGAAAGATTCAGAGCGCCTTGATGGTGACCAAGCCTGACCGACAAGCAGCGAGCGCCGTCTTCAACGCGACCATGCGGGGATACTTGCCCAAGACGCCTTGACCGCCTGCAGTCGGCCAAAAGCGGTCACTTGGAAGCGGCCCACGGTTTTGACCATGAGACCAAGAACGGGCGTTGAGTCCGGTAACTAAAGGGAGAACAAACATGATTGGCTCGATGCTTCTGCTAGTTCCCAATGTCGGTCTTTCTTCACTTGTAGATCATGTTGAGAGTGAAGAGGTCCCCTACGAGGTGCACGAAGTCAATGGGCTGGACTTCGGATACTGGGAGCTCTTCGCACGGCGATTGGGCGATGTCTCAGTCTTCGGCGACATCGTGTTCTCGGACCATCCGTCGGGTAGCTTCGCGTTTCAGTGGTCAACACCGTTCCTGAAGGTTTTGCGCGAGGCCGATGAGCCAGCACTTGTCGCTGCAATCCGTGACCTCCTCTCGGATAGCTCTTGCGGTGGGATGAGTGAGGATGCTGTGATGAACGAATGTCGCGCGCTGCGGCTCCTGCTTGACCGAATCGACTTGGATCGAACGGCCTTGGTCGAGGTTGCGCCGCAACTTTGACGAGTAGGCTCAGGTTCGTATCCGGCAAGAGTCGGCCAGAACCGGACCTTCCGTCCCACCTTCCAGTAAGGCCATGCAACGACACACCCTGTATGCGTACGTAGACGGCTCTGACCTAGAAGACGTCGCCGCGCCTATCGAGGAAAGGCTTGTCGAGCTTGCCGCAGCGCCAGGCTGGGTCACTTCAAGGCCGACCGTGGTGAACCAGAAGACCGATGTGTCCGGCAGTCACCCTGACGACTTGCCCGACTGGGACCTTGGCCTCAATTTGGCACTGCCAGACACAGGTGACGAGCCTGATGGGTGGTTCGGAGACGTTGAGCGCATTGCCAGGTACTTGGCGAAGCTGCACTCGACATTCGCCCGCGAATTCGTCATTGGCATTGCCGACAACGTCACGGGTGTGACCGAGGACCTCTTCTTCGTCGAGTCCAATGCGCCGGACCTTGGCCGGCTCCGGAGCGCCATCGGTGTTCGCGGCGGCTAGCATTAGCGCCTTGCGGCCAAGAGCCGACATCCGCTTTGTGCCACACATCAACATCAGCCGCCATGGACGAACAATCGCTTGACGACGACCCGCTTTGCTTGGTATTTATTCCGGCGCTTGTTGCAGTCTTGCACCAACAGGAACGCGCCAAAGGTTCTCCGCTCACTGAGGTTGAGGTGCACGCCATTCGCGACAAATCGGTGTGCATGAGAATGCGATACAGCCATGCGCTGGCGATGGAGGAAAAACGCGGCTACAGCGACGTCAGGCCCGAGCACTGCTGGGAGGACTGGCAGCAAGTTAGAACGGAACTTTCGCAAAACGGCCAGTAGCTGAACCGCTGCATCCGGCCAATAGCAGACGCGCACGACGCCTAGCCGTGCTACCCAGAAGAAATGATCAGCAGAATCACTCAAGCCGCTTTGCTTCTCGTCCCCGCTTGTTTCCTGCCGCAGGTGGCAGCACAAGATTTCCGCAGTCTGTTCGCAGCAGAGTCGGCCTTGTCGGTAGCAATGCTGTCCCGCGGGAGCATCTGCACTGAATTGGGTCGATTTGCGAGTGCCGCCGATGAAAAGAGGTCTGCGGGTATGAGTCTGGAGGAACTTCGTTTGGGGCTCGACAAGGCGATGGCGAATCCGGAGGTTCCGGACTTCTCAAGGGAGTTGGTAGCCATGGTGGCAATGGACGTATTCAATCGCCCTCGACCGCCCGGAACGGCAGTTGGAGACGAAGTGACCTTGGCATGCAACGCTCAACTCACCGAGCAGATCAACATCAAGTCTGCTGCGCCCATGTCAGAGTCGGAGAGGGAGGCGCTGAAGGTGGTCATGAGCAAGGACTACATTCCCTTGGGCATGTCAAACGAAATCAGCAAGTAGGCCTCTACGCTCGTTGGATGAAACAACTGCAGTCGGCCAACACCGGACGTTCCCGCCCGCCCGCGAATTCGCGCCAACGCCCCTAGCATGACCATCGAAGCTGACCTCAACATCGCCGAGATTCCCTACGAGTCGGGAGCCATCAAATTCCGCTACGCGAGGGTGATGGCACCTGACAAAACCCGATGGATTCGACATGGGCTCTTCGTTGCTTACCACGAGCATGGCACGGTGGCGTCCGAAGGGCAGTACGTCGATGGCAAGGAGGACGGCCTCTGGCGCGACCTCCATCCGAACGGGCAGCCTGCCGCCGAGGGCCACTACCGCGCAGGCCAAGAAGTCAGAGTTTGGCGATTCTGGAAGCCTGACGGCACCGAAGAGCCGAGCACGGACTACGGCGAGTGACGGCCAAAACCGGACCTTCGAACCTCGTCTTGAATCGGCGTTAGGAGCAAAGGATGGGGCAAAATTCTCCGACCACAGAGGAGGAGCGATATGACCAAGGAAGAGGCACTTCTGTCCTTTGCCGACCTACTGGAAGTGGCCGATGTCTGCGCGCCGCAAAGGCACTACGAAATGCAGGCGGAACTCGTCGAACAGTGCCGCTCGATGCGGCGCGCGTTTGTCGCGAAGATGCCGGTTCGCCACCTTTTTCGATGCGAGATCTGCGGCCTTCAAACTGGCGAGGTGCTCATGCACTTCGAAGACCCAAAGCAGCAACTTCAGGTTGAGGCAAATCGTCTCATGTGGGGAACACCAGTTGGCCACTATGTGGACATACATAAGTCCGAGTTGCACCGCATGCTTGTGCACGGCGCAGACCTCTCTCTGGCGTTCCAGGCTCTCCTCCAACAAGCTACGCCCTGACCAATTGTCTTCAGGAGACTACGTCAAGGTGTCATCGCCATGCACTTACGGTATTGAGCAGCCAACGATGCCTTGAGATTCCAGGGTGGCGAAGGTCCGCATTAGAGCGTGCTGTACTTCTGCTTTGAGCTTTTTGCGCAGGCAGCCTGTCGAGCTACATTCGGCCAGAAGCGGTCGTTCGTCACGGCAGCTTAATATTCCATCATTGTGGCGCGCAACTGCTACTTTGCTAGGTACATTGCAACCAAATCCAAGCCTTCATTGCCCCCTTAAGGAGTGGACGGCGAGATGCAAGTGTCATCTTCTTCGGCTGCGATTCCAAGCCGCAGCGGTTGCCGCGTCGAAGGTCTTTTGTGAACCTGGTCACGAACAAGGTGCTTTGCATGATCCGAAGTCTTGTACTCACGGCAATCCTTGCCTTTGCACAACAAGCTTGCTTAGCCACGTCCATATATATCGACTTGGACCAAGCGATGGCGCAAGCAGACGTTGTTGCTGAGGTGGAAATCGTCGAGGGGCGACTTGCAATGGCCAGCGTTGGGCAGCGCTGCGGCGCCATTTACGAGGCTCTAGTGCGGTCGACGGTGAAGGGCCCTTCGGTGGGCAGCATGATCTCCTTCAGTCCTTTCAGTGGACGTGGAATCGGCAACCGATACGTGGTGCTACTGGTCAAGGCCGGGGCGCCCGGCGACTCAACGTATGCGTACTTCAAGGATCCCTTGATCGCCAGCAGGACTCCTGCCGGGAAAGAGGAGGAGGCACGTGCCCAATGCGAATCCGGCTACGCCCCACTGCGCGAGACAGGATGGGGACTTGGAACAATCGAAGTCAAACCGAGCCCGCACTTCGACTACAGGCCAGCAGTGAGCATAAGGACCTTGAACTATGTATCTTCCACGCACTTCCCTAGCCACTGCGACTCGAAAATGATCGGTGAAACTTGCACAGGCAACACGGAGATTTTGCTGGACGAATTTCTCAAGGGCCTTGCCATGATCTACGCAGGTACAAAGTGATGTTGCTGCTGGCGAGGATGAATCGGGAAGCGTCTAACGTCCTTCGCAGTCGGCCAGAACCACACCTTCGACGAAGGCGCACTAACAACCGCATATGACGCGCATCACAGTCAGGAAAGCTGCCGCCGCAGACGCACCCGCCGTTCTCGCGCTCTATCGCGAGTTGAGACCCCATGACCCTCCGATTGCGAATGATCGCCTCGAGTTACTTTGGAGGGAGGTCGCGGAAGGCCCGCAATCCATGGTGCTGGTGGCCGAATGCGACGAGGAGGTCGCCTCCACCTGCATGCTGGCCACGTTGGCCAACCTTGCGAGTGGCGGAAGGCCCATCGGTGTCATCGAACATGTTGTGACGGCGGCCAGATTCCGGCGCCGTGGGCTCAGCCGCAGATTGCTGGAGTTCGCGTTGATGGAGGCTTGGCAAGCTGGCTGCTGTAAGGTGATGCTCCTTTCCGGCATGCAGCGTTCAGAGGCTCACGGCTTGTACGAGTCTGTTGGATTCAAAGGGGATGTCGAACGAGGGTTTGTGGCAAAGCCCCCAACAACAGTCTTCGCATAGCAAACGCAGCAATCGGCCACGACCGGTCATTCAATACCGGCGTTGTTCGGCGCTGTTGCACCGCTAGGCAGCGCATGAAGTGGTGTCCATGCCTGTCCACTAAGTCGACGAGACCTTAGAACGGCAGATCTTCGGCATCGGCGCTCGACACAGCCTCCACTGCGTCGCCACGTGGCTGCAGTTCCGCCGCGGGCCCTGCGTCAATCAGGTCAACCGGAATCAGCTGCACCATCTCGCGCGCTTCTTCAGGGGTGCACGTCAGCCACCGATCGAAGTCGTGCTCCTCGATCGCGACCACCGAGCGCTTGTCCTGCACTTCGAGCGGCTTCTTGGTCGCCCTGTCGAACTCGGGCCTGTGCATGCGCGACATGATCGGGTGCAGGTTCGCATTGATCGTGAGCATGGTGTAGCTCTCCCACACCTTCTCCGTCTCCAGATCCTTCCAGGTGCTCCACAGGCCGGCCAGGCCCCAAGGCCGACCGTCCGCGCGGCGGAACTGCCACCATTGGTTCTTGCCCGACTCCCAGTTCGGCTCGTCGAAGCTCCAGGCCGGGATGATGCAGCGCCTGCTGAACTTCCATGCGTCCTTGAAGGCCGGCTTCTTCTCGATGCCAGCGAAGCGGGCGTTGTGCGTGGCCAGCTCCTTGCCCTTCGTCTCGCCCTTGCGCGGGGGCGCCGTCGGGACATGGCTGCTCGACCACGCTGGAATCAGCGACCACTGCCCCACCGCGATCTCGCGCTCGTACTCCGTCTTGTCGACGGCGCGGCGCATGAATGCCCCCGGGTACATCGGCCGCATGCTGCGCAGCCAGCGCTCGGCGCTGCGGGCGCCGATGTACCAGGCGGCCTCTATCTCGCGATCCTCGGGGGATATGTAACGAGTACACATGACTGACATTCTGCGTCGGGAAATCTGTTGACGGTCATAAACCCTGGGAAGATACTGTACATGCATACAGTACTTTTAGGAGCTTGAAATGCCTGAAATCACCCCGCAGCCGGACTCCGTCGCCTGGGCCTCCCTCTTCGCCTCTGAGTGGCTGCTCCTGGCCAAAGGCCATGGCGACTACGAAGACCTGTTCTCCCAAGGCCTCGCGTTGTACCGGGTCGTCGGCGGCCAGCCTGCCCAAGAGATTGCCGCCGCCCACTTCAAGAGCTGCAGCTCCGATCACGAAGACCTCGTTCGCGACCCTGCGGGAGAGTTCGAGAAGCTGGCGACGCGCGCCGAGATCATCATGAATGGCGACAAGCTGGATCCTGCCCTGCAGGAATTCGCTTTCAATGTCGTCGAACTGTGCGCGGCCACGGCCGACGGGTTCGGGCACCCGAAAAAGGGCAACGCTGGCGACCGCATCCGAGCGCTCTATGGACGCCTGCCCTTCTAGCCCTGCCCCAGTGAGCACCTGATGGAAATAGAGGTTGAGCTGGTGGAAATGGCGCGCAGGGTCGGTGAACTCGGCCCGGACGAATTGATGCGTCCCACTCTGCGTGATTTCGCCGATGAGGTCGCCGGGCGCTGCGCGCGCATCGGCGACCTGTACGGCGACTGGGACCGCAACGCCGGTGACCACATTCGCGCGGTGATGCATGAGCTGCCGGGTCTTCTACCGAAGCCACAGAGCCAAGATGAGCCGCTGGTGCCTTAGATGTTCTTAGCGGACGTGACATTCCTCATGCGCCACGGCTTGCGACTGAGATCCAGCCAGAGAGAAGCGCCGATGCGTGTGTCCGTGCAGATTCGTGAGTCCGACCGTGACAACAACAATTCAGGGCGCAATCTCACCGAAGTGATGTTGTTCGAGAATTGGGGGCTGCCCCAAGCTCGTTCAGCCGGACGGATTACGGATCCGACCTTACTGCCGTACAAGGGCAATGGCTTCTTGCTCTCCGGCATCGAGCTCGATACCGGAAACGACGGCACTGCAGAGTATCGGCAGGTCTGGCTGGTGATTCCTGTCGAGCAAGGCGGTCCATAGCGAAAGAGACAATCCTGCCATGAGCCAAGCTGAAATCTTCCCCTCCGAGTCCACCATCCTCTACACGCCGGCTTGGTACAGCAGCACCGCGCGCGAAGAGCGCGCCCTGCCGCTCGCGCCGGGCGACTACAAGGTCACGCCTGGCCACGGCGCCGAGCGCTGGACGGTCACTTCGCTGAAGGACGGCGCCACCGTCTACAGCGGCATCGGGCCGGTCGAGATCCGGCGGCCGCCGGCGGTGGGGTGATCTGGAGAAGCGATCAGCCAAGCCGCCGTAAGGCGGCTTTTTCATGGTCGACCTGAATGCAAGCTCGTCACCTGAAGCCGAAAGGACAGCCGCAGTCCGTTGAAGGAGTAGCGGCGGCGCCCGGCGAGTTCGCCTGCCGGTGTAGCTGTCAGAGATTGTTTTTCTTCAACAGCTCACGGAAGACTTCATTCCCAGCGTCGTCGAGATGGTCTGAAGGGTTCTTGCGACAGTACTCGTCGGCGATCAGGAAAATTGAGGCGTTGCTGGTTCCCTTCAGGCCATCTTTGTGAAGCGCGGAGGCTAAGCCGGAGAGATATGCCAGCATCCAGAGCTGATTTGGCCCAGCCGCTGGATTTGCGCTCTGCCTGCTGCGAGCCCAATCGCCGCAAGAGGTTGCACCACGTATCTCGATGGCCATAGTCGATGAGCAGCAAAGAATCAAAAGTGCCGCAGTAAGTTTTTTCATCCTTCTCTCTCCCCAGCCAGACTATTTGCGGCCACCGCCTCGATACTGGTCGATGAGGACGGTAGCAAAGGTATCTGCAGCTATGTAGATCTTCCAATCTGGATTGTCCCCGCAGATCTTGTCCATGACCAACTCTATCGAGGTGGGGGGCGGCACATCTAGGACCGACTTGCCTTTTGACCCAGTGGCGTTCTTGCTCGAAAGAAAGCCTTGAACCCAGGCAAGCACCAACCCTTCGATGATCGCCTCTCTTTCCTGTTGCGGCTTTTTCCTTGCGTCGAGCCAAACGTCGCAGCTAGCTGAGCCTATGCCGGCCATGGCTGTCTCCGCCTGAGCTAGACCAGCCGTCGAAAGCATCACTGCCGTGAGAATGTATCGAATGGATTGCATGAACCCATTGTCGGTGAGGCAACGGGCCTGCCTCAGCCCCTCAGCGTAGACTTGCACTTCACCATGCAAGGAGCCGGACCGTGCGGCTGCTCGTGCTGCTGGCGCGCCGTGCCGCGCCGGAGCCCGAAGTGCGCAGGCGGCTCTGAGCATGCCAACAGTAGACTGCGCCCACCATGGCTATGGCGCCGCCAGCACAGTGAGTTCCACCGCCGTTACTTCACCCACATGGCGGTCCGCCTTCGAGCCCTTCGCGCTGCTCCCCGGGAAGCAGTTCCATTTCAACTCGCGATAACAAAGGTCACGAGAACACCCAATTACCGTCGGTTGAACGCCATGGAATCAGCCTCGATTCTCCCTTCGTCGCGTATCAGCTACGCCCTCCGCGAAAGACAACTATGCGGCGGGAGCAGGACTTGGACTTATGCTCGCAAACTACCGTAGTCGGCCAGGACCAGACGTCCGCGGGGGCAACCAAAGTTTGACTGAAAGCGGTCCTCCCTCAATCGAGTCATCTATGACACACAACGAATTGCGCAAGTACCTCGTAGATCACTACCCTGAATCGACGCTTCAGTTGATCACGGACGAGCGAAAAGCGGCTCTCCTTGCTAAATATCCAGAGCTACCTAGTGACTACGTTCAGTTCCTCTGCGAGGTTGGTTTCGGTGCAATCGGAGACGCTCGATATTCGGTCTATGGAGAGCCAGTGGCCCCCTCGTTAATCTTTGATCATGTCACCGCAGTCGGTTTGCGAGATGTGGTTCTGATCGGCGATGACTTTGCCGGTGGGCAAGAGGCTTTTCAGTTCCGGAACGAGGGCACAATTTTCGGCAGCGTCGACAGCTTGAGCGGGCGCTTCGAGCCGGATGCCGATGGCACGTTCTCAAAATTCATCGAGCGCTGGTTTATTGAGTGAGCCTGGCCCGAAGCCCAACTCGAAGGCGGCGTCACACGGCATCACGATTTCCCGTGCTGCGACTACAGTCGGCCAAGAGCAGACATCCACGAGCCGTTCTCAACCGCAATAGATCCGCGATTTTCTCCACAGCGTGTTCTTGTGCCACAATGAAGTGTGAGCACTCAAAACTTCTTCGCTGGCGTTTGCCGTCACCACGGTCGCATGTTTGGCGCCGGGAGGGTTTGTGTTCGCCACAAAAAGTCATGATTCTTCTTTGACTAATGTGACCCCATCCAAGGCGCCTATGGCGCCTTTTTTACGCCTGTTTGGAGCTCAGAATGACAATGCTACGTGGAACTCGATTTATCGTTGGACAAGAAGCAGCGGCGGCTCGTGCCCTGGAGAATCGCTATCGGAGCTGGCTTCACTGAAGCCGGAGCTGAAGAGGCAATTGTTCCTGCTCTATGGTCGCAAGACACTTTCGTCAGCAAAGCCGGCGGCAGTGAAGTCATCGACCAGATGTGGACCTTCCCAGACAAGAAAGGTCGCGCCTGTTGCCTTATCCCCGAAGCAACGGCGCTGTTTCAGGAGCGCAGCAAGGAACTGCTTGGCCGGCGAAAGGAGCGCATGCTGTTCTATGTTGCGCGGTGCTACCGATACGAGCGCCCTCAGGCCGGCAGATACCGCGAGTTCGTGCAGCTCGGGTTTGAGTTCCTCTGTCCGGAGCCCGACCGTGCGGCTACGCGAAGTCGGGAGATTGGCGCTGCGTTCCTGACCTCATTGGGTCTCGAGTTCGAACTCGACTTACTCGCAAAGCGAGGGCTAAGCTACTACCTGAACGGCGAAGGATTCGAGGCTCGCTGTCCGCAGCTGGGAGCGCAGCAACAAGTCATGGGAGGTGGGGCGTATAAGGAAGGAGCTGGCTTCGGGATAGGGGCAGAGAGGCTGCTGCTCGCTCTGAAGGGCCAAGGCCTAGCAAACGGGGGCGACAGCTAAACGTCAGCTCCGAAGAGCCTAAGTCCCGTCCGCGACCTCGCGCGGCCATTGTGGCTTGGGCTACAGTCGGCCAAAAGGAGCCATCCGTTTCGATGGTTCGATTTCACAGGAGGAAAGAGATGGATGCCCCGGAGCCGAGCGCGGCATGTAGAGAGGTAATTCTGGAGTGGTCGACGCTTTCGGAGCTGGCGGACTTTGCTGAGCGACGGCTGAGTTACGGCAATAGCGATGGCGGGTTTGGTGTCATCTATCCGGAAGGCTTGGACGAATATGACATCGAGGTTGACGGCATTGATATTCCTACCGGTTCGCTTCTTATCTATGGTTGGGCGTTCGCCAGTCCTCCAGGATATGAAGTGCTCGTTGAGGAGAAGTTATACCTTGGCACTCTCCGTGATGTATTGTGGGAACGTGGGTTCACTGCTGGTGCGGAAAGAGTCGCTGCGCTGCTGAACGGGCAAAGCCAGTCCTCTAGGTAAGGCGCGAAGGAATACGGGCACTTGCTAAGCCGCCAGCCGAGTCAATGCCTCAGCGGATCGGCGCGGCAGCGTTGCAGGCACTTTGGAGCGACCGCTTTGTGTCCTATCGAATGTCGGCTTCGGTTAAGGGTTGTCCGATACCTGCCCGAGCAACGCCACGAGCCCGCGCACGACAACGGCCAGAGGGCAGGTGTTGGACAAGCCTCTAAGGAGGAAACCGCGGAATGCTCTGCTTAGGACAGGCAACGCTACGAGCCTATGGGGATTCGGAACGCGTGGCCCAAGTTGGCTGGGGCGCGGAGCCCAGGGGATGGCTCCAATGGCGTTGCCGAGGCGCAGTAAATCCAGGCCGTTGTTCGCGTCGCTCGACGCCAGGACGGTCGACGAAGGGCATCACCG
>NZ_KB907479.1 GCF_000382045.1 Variovorax atrisoli 110B | reverse complement strand
CCGGGCTTGCCGATCAGCGTCATCGGCACTTCGTTGACCATGCCCAGGTATTCGAAGTCGGTCTCGACGTTGAAGGGCAGCTTGCGATAGAGCGCCGGCATCGTCGACATGCCGATGTGGTTCAGCAGCAGCGTGTAGCCGTCGGGATTGGCACGTGCCACCTTGGCGGTGCCGATGGAACTGCCCGCGCCGGCGGTGTTGTCCACCACGATGGTGGTGCCCAGCGTCTTCTGCATGGCTTCGGCCAGGTCGCGAGCGACACGGTCGGTGGGGCCGCCGGCGGCGAATGGCACCACCAGCGTCACGGTCTTGCCCGCGGGGAAATCCTGGGCGTGTGCACCGACGGCCGCGGCGGCAATCGCCGCGAGGGCGAACAGTTTCTTCATGTCGTCTCCGAAAAGGGGGAAATAAAAACGTAGCGATCTTAGGCGCCGATTGATGGGCTGCGCGTATTGAGTTACTCTTGGGCCTGTGCCAAATTTCGCACTTTACATATCAGCATGCAAATGGATGCCAGTGACCAGAAAATATCCAATAGCTTGAGTTCTGAAGCGCAAGCAGCTGAGGTCCACGCGCATTAGTTGAAGGTTTAACGGTTAGCCCGCAGGGTTGGTGTTGATCTCGAAGCAGCACAGATAAGATCAAACTAATCTGATGGCAGTCGAGTGCATGAGCAATGGTTGCAAAATCCTTCAAGTTTAAATGTGCTGAGTTGGAAACTGCCGAACTGCGAAAGAAGCTATGCGGAGCGACTTCCTTTGTTTGATCGGCCGTAAGCTTGTCCCTTTGACGAGATTTCTCGAGCGAATTCAGGTTAAGTCTGACTTGATGGATTGAAAGGCCGCCAAAGCGTGGCGCGGATGACAGGTCCAGACGGCTTTGAAAGGCCTTGAAGTAGTTTCTCGATTTTTCGTTACAATGCCTACCAAGCGGAATACGTCTTAGCATTTTCTCGCGTCAATAGCATTGGCTGAAGCAGCACTACCGGCTCGTTCGGTTTGCGCCCGTGTAGCATTTCCATACCACGCCAAAGCGCCTCTTTTCCTATACGGGTGGGTGATTGTGTGGCGGTCGCAGAAATAAGCGTGCGCCCATCTTGCAGTCGGCGAGCTACTTCTGGCGAGCCATCTACTGCCGTGATAATCATCTTTCGCCCAGCGGATCGACTAGCTACCTCAGCGCCAATTGCAGTCGGATCGTTAATGGCGAAGATTCCCATCAGTCGAGGAAAACTCGCAAGCAGCTTTGTCATTTGCTCAAGCCCTCCGTCCTTGCTGGCCCCGCCGTTAAGCGCTTCCGAAACGAGGTGAATCCTAGGAAATGCTCCCAATGCTGAGCGACATCCTTGAACGCGATCAACCACAGCTGTATTACGTGGTCCATGAATGATTGCCACTTCACCTCGTCCGCCGAGAACCTCCGCAAGTCTTCCGCACGCAAGCCGTCCCGCAGCGTTGTTATCGGTCATGATGGTCAGGTCTGCACCTTGAGCCGCTGCATCCACCGCTACAACTTTTATGCCAGCTGTCTGGGCGTCTGCGATCCGGTCTCCTATCAAGTTCGAATCGATCGGTGAGATGATCACAAGACTCATACGCTGCTGCACCATATGCTCTAGCTGCTCCGCTTGACGCGTAGGGTCGAAGCCGCTCGAGACCACTGTCAACCTTGCGTTCTTGTATGGACCAGTTTGAATCGCTGACTCCACCGAGCGCGCGATCTGCATAAAGAAGGGGTTGCGTAGATCGCTGACGATAAGTCCAATACGCGGCCCCCGATCGGGGCCTTGGCGAGTGGTGTCAGCCAGGGCTGCACAAGCCTGGAGAGCCAATACAAAGCAAATGGCGCAGCTTGCGCAAAAACGCAAGAAGCGCCCCTCTTTCGACTTTACGCCTAGCGCTGGCTGCCCCATCCCTTGTAGTCCTTGACGTTGTCGCGTGTGACTAGTTTCGGCTCGAGAAGTACGGTAGGTTGGCTGGGCTTCTTGCCATCAACTAACTCGGCACCAACTTCCACGGCCTTCTGTGCCATTCCCCAAGGATCCTGGCTTGCAGAGGCCTGTACAAGCGTATCTCCGCGCAGAGCCTGCTCGATATCCGGTGCGCCATCCACGCTGGTGATCACAATGCCCTTACGACCGAGCTGCTTGGCAGCCAAGTCGCTGCCAACCGCCTGGGGATCATTGATTGCAAAAACTGCATCGATCTTTGAAAACTTGGTCAAATGTGTCTGCATCACGTTCAGCCCGCCTTCTCTAGAAGCTTTTGCATCCTGATCGTCGGAAAGCACATTGATTTCCTTTGCCTTGGCAAAGACATTCTTGCATCCTTTAACGCGATCTGTCACAGCTGTGACGGGTGGACCGTTCTGGATGATGACGCTTCCCTTGCCATTGAGGGCTTTCACGATGAAGTCGCACGCCAGTTCGCCCGCTCGCACATTGTCTGTGCTTACGACGGCATCGGCACCATCGGCGCCTGCATCGACTGCAACTACGGTCACCCCCGCGGCGCGCGCACGTGCAATAGCCGGGGCGATTGCCTTCGGATCCACCGCATTGATGAGGATCAGGTTCATGCCGGCAGAGATGAAGCTATCGATCTGGGATACCTGCTTGTTCAAGTCATAGTCTGCGGAAACTGCTGTGAAACGCGCCTTGGGGTTGATCTGCCGCACCTTGGCTTCGGCTCCCTTGGAGATCGCGACAAAAAAAGGATTTCCCAGGGAGCCGAGTGTGACGCCCACACCCACAAGGTCTTTTGCGTGTGCGGATGCGCCGAACACACAGGCGATCGCCAAGGCAACTGCCGCTTTAGTAAATCGAGTCATGTCAGGTTGTCTCCAATTTTTCTGGCTACGAGAAAGCGCGCGGCATGGCGCCAGGAAAACCAAGCCGCAGAGGTATAGGGACAGATTCTTACTGTGAGTGCCGACGTCTTGCGTGTATCAAGTGCGCGCATTGCCTGTCTGTCGATAGCGGTCCAGCGCGACTGCGCCGATGATGACCAGCCCTTTGACGATGTACTGCCAGATGTCGGACAACCCCATCAGGATCAATCCGTTGGAGAGCACAGCGATGATCAAGCACCCGATCAGCGTGCCAAGGATTGAACCCGTACCGCCGACAAAGCTGGTCCCGCCCAGAATCACGGCTGCGATGGCATCCAGTTCGTAAGACTGTCCCAACTGAAGCCCGTTCGCCGAATAGAGGCGCGCGGAAGACATGACTCCACCCAAGCCTGACAAAAAACCTGAGATGCCATAGACCGCAACTAGCACCATGCCGACACGGATGCCCGAGAGGCGCGCAGCCTCGGCGTTTCCACCGATCGCGTAGATGTTCATCCCGAGGACAGTCCGATGAAGCACAAACCAAGCAATGGCGATGACGGCCACCGCGATAATCACCAGCCACGAAACGCCGAAAACCGCACCATTACCGATGAATGCATAGGGCAAGACTGTATTCATCACGGTCTGGTCGCCGGCGAGCAGGCGCGCCAAGCCTCGCACAGCTGTTAGTGATCCCAATGTCACGATGAAAGGCGGCAGCTTCCAGAACGCGATCAAAACGCCATTCAGAAGGCCGAAGACCAGTCCACACAAGAGCGCAACAGGAATGCTGAGCATGGCCAAATCCTGCGAGAGTGATACCAGCATTGCCACTACCGCAGAGGCTGCAAGAACCGATCCCACGCCGAGGTCTATGCCGCCCGTCAGGATGACGAAAGTCATGCCGGTTGCGAGCACGATATTGATCGCGGCCTGTTGCGCCACGATAGACGCATTCTGCGGACTGACGAATGCATCGGACCCCATGCCGAACAAGAGACAAAGGGCCAGCAGAACCGGAAGCATTCCGAGACTACGAAGGTGTTGCCGCCAGCGCTTGCTACGGGATGTGGTAATGGGGATGGCAATGGCCTGAGGTTGAAGTGACATGTTGAGGCCTGTAGAGGATCGAAAGTCGTGAAGAGGGATAGCGTGGAATTCAGGCTGCAACGGCAGTAGCCTCGCCGGCGTGCGGGTGTGGGGCCGGCGGATGCGCCGCCGTCGCGATCGCGATTACAGCCTCCTGAACGACGTCAACGCCTTCTAGCGCCGCGTTTGGATGCTGGCGGGTGTTCTTTACCGTGCCGGCAATAAGGCCGTCCCGCATCACGAGGATCCGGTCGGCGATACCCGTAAGCTCTGGAAGATCGCTTGAGATCACGATCACTGCTGCTCCCCGGGCCGCGATGCCATCGATCGCGCGATAGATCTCCGCCTTGGCGCCGATGTCCACGCCTCGTGTCGGCTCGTCCAGGATCAACGCGCGAGGAGAAAGGGCTAGCAGACGAGCCAGCAATACCTTTTGCTGGTTCCCGCCAGAGAGACGGCCGACCACAACGCCGGGATCGACGGCGCGAATATCCAGCCCCTTCATTGCGTCAGCCGCACGCGAACGCGCGTTGCCTCGATTCAAAATCCCCGGGCCGCACGCATCCCAGCGAGACGCAATCACGTTGATGTTGTCTGGAATCCCCGCGTCCAGGAACAGTCCTTGACCTTTGCGGTCCTCGGTGAGATAGGCAAGCCCAGCGGATAGCGCCTCCTCGGGTGATAGTCCGGCGAGCTGGCGCCCTTCGATCAACACCTGTCCGCGCAACCTGCGCTCGGCACCAAAGATCAGCCTGGCGAGTTCCGTACGCCCTGACCCGACCAGCCCCGCGATGCCAAGCACTTCTCCGGCATGCGCCTGCAGGGAGCAGCCGCGAACGCGGCGGCCATCAGCGACGTCGCGTACCGACAGCACTACCGGCCCATTTTCCCTCGGGTGAGTCTGACGGCGGTAAAGCGTCGATGCATCGCGGCCCACCATCATCCGGACCAAGACTTCGTGCGAGATTTCGTGGCGCTCCAGGGAGCCGACAAAGCAACCGTCCCGCAGCACAGCCACTTGATCGGCCAGTTCGTAAATCTCGGCCATGCGATGTGAGATGTACAGGATCCCCATGCCGTCGGATCGAAGCTGGCGCACCAGCTCGAACAGGCGTGCTGTTTCATGCTCCGACAGCGGCGTGGTCGGCTCGTCCATGATGAGAACCCGCGCCTCGAACTGGAGGGCGCGCGCGATCTCGACCAGCTGGCGCTGTGCGATCGACAGGGTACCGACGACCACATCGGCCGTGAAGTCCGCACCCAGACGCTGCAGCAATCGGGCGCTGTTACGCACCATGGCGCCACGATCCACTTGGCCGCTTCGACGCAGGGGGCGCCCCAGAAAGATGTTTTCCGCGACGCTGAGATTTGGCGCAAGGCTGAGCTCCTGATAGATCACAGCAATACCCAGCGCCCGCGCATGCTCCGGTGAAGTGATCGTCACGGCCTCGCCATCCATTTCGAAGCACCCGCCCGCGTCGGCGGCGTGGGCACCGGTGATGGTCTTGATCAGAGTCGACTTGCCGGCGCCGTTCTCTCCCATCAGCGCCAGAACCTGTCCCCGGCGGATGTCGAGACTCACGTTTTGCAACGCTCGCGTGCCCGAAAAGCTCTTCGATATGTTCTCAAGCCGCAGAAGCGGCGGACTCTCCCTGGTCGACATAATCTCGTCTCCGTGCTTCTTGATGCCTTGTACTTCGCAGCGAGCTCAAGATCACTGCAGCTGCGTGACAGCTATGGAGAGATTTAAAGACCGGGTGGTTAATCGCGGGTGAACCTGCGTGCGGGGGTTCGAAATAATTGAAATACTGGCGGCCCACCAGAGATGCGTGCTCAACCGCGGACAGAAAGCACCGAGCGAACTGCTTCCGTGAGTTCCCAATCCATGAATGGCTTTCTTAGCACGCGGGTGGCCGGAGGGACGCCGTATCTGCGCGCGAGCAAATCCGACGGAAGGCCCGACATAAGCAATATCGGCAGGTTCGGACAGAGGCGCTCGACTTCGCGCATGAGGCTCAGTCCGTCCTCGTCGGTGCCAAGCCCCACGTCGGACAGGAGGACGTCGAAACGTTCCTCGCGCAGCAGCATCAGGGCCGTCGCGGCGGTCTCGACGGCGACCACCTCTGCACCTTGCATTTCAAGCAGGTCACGTGTGGATTCGCGCACATCGACATCGTCGTCGACCAGCAACGTCAACAGGCCATCCAGGGGACGCACCGTGCCTAGAGGTTTGTCGGCGCGCGTTGGCTGCGCCGTAGCGACGGGCAAGGTGATATGGAAAGACGTGCCCACGTCCGCCACGCTCTGTGCCTGGATGTCTCCACCCGATTGCCTGATGAAGCCGTAGATGATGCTCAGCCCCAACCCGCTGCCCTCGCTCTTCCTTGTCGAGAAGAAGGGTTCGAAGATCCGTTCGAGTACGTGCTGGGGCATGCCGTGCCCCGTATCCGAAACGGTGATCTCGACGCGATCAACGGCATTTTGCTGCACGGGCAGGCGCGTGCGGATCTCCAATACGCCGCCCCTCGGCATCGCTGCGGCGCCGTTCAGGGCAAGGTTGAGGATAGCGTTCTCCAACTGCCCACCGTCGACGAAAACATGGGTGCCGCCCGCCTGCAGGTCCAGCTTTACGCTGACGCCATGCCCCACGGAATGTTCGAGCAACTCGCGCAGGTCTTCCAGGATACGATCGACTTCCAGGCTCTCCCGCTGCAGCGGCTGCCTTCGCGCGAAGGCCAGAAGCCGCATGGTGAGGGAGGCACCCCTCTCCGATGCCTGCAGCGCGCGACGCGCAAACCGTTGCGCGGCTTCGGGTAGGTCGGGCTGGCCTTGCAGCAGCTGCAGGTTGCTGATTATCGCAGCGAGCAGATTGTTGAAGTCGTGCGCGACGCCTCCGGTCAGTTGGCCGAGGACATCCATCTTCTGCGTCTGGCGTACCTGCAGTTCGAGTGCTCGGCGCTCGCTCGTGTCGTTGTAGAGCGTGACGAAGCCTCCGTCTGGCATGGGTTGGCTGCGGATCGACAGCACGCGCCCATCCTGGAATTGCAGGTCGACGTCTAGGGCGTGCAGCTGGCGCGGCCAGTTCAACGCCTCGAAGCCGGAGAGATCGGGAGCCTCCTGCGCCAGGGGTGGCATTTTCTTCTGCAACTCGGATATCGGCACTCCCTCGCGCACGGCTTCCTGCGGCAGGCGCAGCAGCGCCACGTACTGAGGGTTCCAGGTGACCAGCCTGCCCTCGGCGTCGAAGACGCTGAGTCCGTCGTTGATGTTGTCGAAAACGGTTTGCAGCAGCGTCTTCTTCTCGGCGATGTCCTGGGCCATGCGCCGCATCTCGAGACTGTTGGCCCTGAAGACTTCGAACGCGTCGATCAGCGCGTCGATTTCCCTGCCGCGCCCTGACTCCAACGGTTCGCTGCGGTCGCTGCCTTCCGCTAGCGAGGTCATCGACGAAGTCACCTTGCCGAGCCCCTGAAGCGCCCCACGCAACGTGAGGAAGCCGATAGCCAGCGCGATGCAGGCCACCAGGAACGTGGCGGCGACCGCCGTGAGACCAGAGCGCGCGGCGACGCCCACGAGATCCCTGCGGGAGGCGACGTCCGCGCTGATGGTGGAGACGTGGCGATTGACGGCGGCGGTCAATTCGTCCGAAAGGAAGCGGATCGAGGCAAGCAGGAAGACCTTGCGGTCCTCGCTCTCCAGCTGCCTGGCGCGGAGAAGAAAGATACTTTGCGCATGGGACGCGATCGAGGTCGGCAGGTCGCCGCCGGCCGCGCGCTCGCGCTGCGCATAGTTCTGCCGCAGCGATTCCAGGTCCTCCTCGTTGGCGGCGGACAGCGCCGCCTGCAGGGTCAGGACCAGAACGTCGATTCGCTGCCGTCTGGCCATCGACAGCTCGTTCGCCTCGGCGTCGCGCTGCAGCTGACCCAGTGCATAGAGCTGGGCCCGGGCATCTTCGCGATGAAACAGATCCTGTCGCTTGGTCTCGATCAGCGCGGCGATCGAGTCCTTCAGCGATGCCAGGAGCTGGGGCATGCCGGAAGTCGATTCCCTGGCCAGTGGTAGTTCCTTCGCGAGCTGCTCGACCTCATTTTGGCGCAACTGCAATTCGGCGCGCTCCTGCGTCAGCTTGGACGGGATGGTGGCCTCGGTGACGTAGGGAGCCGAGGCTGCGAGATGCGCGACCCGCTCGGCCAGGGCGAGCGACTTGGCCACGCTCGGCAGAATCTCCTCGTCGAAGCCCTGGACCGCCGCACGTGTATTGATCAGCGCGAGCATGCCCACTGCCGCGAGCACGAAGGTGGTCACCACCAGCACCGCGAATGTGAGCATCCAGCGCCTGCGGATGCTGTTCGGCCAGAACATGAGAGGGTCGCGTTAACAGCGGACCAAGTCCGCTGAAAAACGGTAGCCGGATCCGCGCTCGGTCTGGATGATCCGGGGCTGCGAAGGATTGACCTCGATCTTCCGGCGCAGGCGCAGCACCAGCACGTCGATCGTCCGGTCGATCGCGTCGGCATCGCTGCGATGCGTTCGCATGATCAGCTGCTCCCGGGAAAAGACGCAGTTCGGCGCCGAGATCAGGACTTCGAGTAGGGCGAACTCCCCGTAGGTCAGCACGCATTCCTCGCCGCTGGCACGCATGAGCTTGCGGGTCGTCAGGTTGAGAACCCAGTCGCCGAATCGGTAGCGCTCGTGTCCCACGGGATCGACGCGGGTAGCACGCGCCATGCCGACTTCGGACGCACGGCGCAGCAACGCCCTGATCCGTGCGATCAGCTCTCGGTTGTCGAAGGGCTTCATCACGAAGTCGTCCGCGGCCGTTTCTAGGCCGAGCACGCGATCCATCTCGTTGCCCTTACCCGTGAGCATGATGATGGGAATCCGTGAACGCTGGCGCAGGGCCCGTGCGAGTTCCATGCCGTCTTCGTGCCGCAGGCGCAGATCGATCAGCACCAGCGAGAACGCCCCTCGGGCGAGCGCTGAGAACATCGTGCTGCCGTCAGGAACAGCCTGCACAGCGAAGCCCGCGGCCTCCAGGACATCGGAGAGGACCTCGCAAAGGGCCTCGTCGTCATCGACGATCAGGATCTCGTGCTTCGCGACGATGTTCATGAGCAACCTACTCCAATGCAGCAGTCGATCGATCGCATCGCGCCTCCCTGCTCTTTGGTGGAAGTAGAGCGACGCACGATGAATGCACGGTTAACCCGGTAGCGTGAAGCCATTAACAATTGAAATTATGCAGCGTTCGGTCGCATATTTCATGTGTTGCATCCGGGGGCATGCCCATTTACGGCGATGCAACTGTCTTCCTTGACCATAGCTGGTGCCGGCGCGCCCAAGTTGGCCGGAAACTGCAATTGAACGGAGACAAAATCATCATGCAAAAGCTTCTCCAGGCCGTCACGGGCCTATTCCTATCCTGTATCGCATTGGCAGCTTCTGCCGGAACCGACCGCTATGTTCTTACTAGTGTTAGTGAGAATCGACATGTTGATGCATGGTCCATGAACGGTCGAAGTGGACCAGGCTCTACGAGCTGGTCAATCCGAAAGAGAACGTTGCACGGCGGGAAACAAGAGGGCGTGGACTTGATCGAGGTCACTAGTGGCGCGCTCAAGTTCTCTGTGATTCCTACTCGTGGCATGAGTATCGGCCAGGCATCGCTCAATGACGTGGTACTCGGATGGAAATCTCCCGTACTGGAGAGTGTCAATCCAGCCTACATCAATCTGGAAACGCGTGGTGGCTTGGGTTGGCTCGACGGGTTCAACGAATGGATGGTGAGGGCTGGCATTGAATGGGCAGGCCACCCTGGTATGGACAAGGGCCGGATGCTGACGCTGCACGGCCGCATAGGAAACATCCCGGCTTCGGAAGTGCAAGTGGTTATCGAGCGAGAGAAGGCCATAACTACATTGCGCGTACGGGGGCGTGTCGACGAGCGCAGCATGTTTGGAGCCTCTCTCGAATTGTGGACAGAGATATCGACGGTGGTGGGTAGCAATATCTTCACCATCACGGATGAGATCCGCAACGCAGGCTCGCTGCCGCAGGAGTTCCAGATCATCTACCACGGAAACTACGGGGCGCCCTTGCTCGAGGAGGGGGCGCAATTCGTGGCACCGGTCAGGGAGGTGCGTCCAATCGATGCTGTGGCTGCAAAGGGTATTGATGAGTATCAAGTCTATCGTGGACCGGTCGCCGGATTCGGTGAGCAGGTCTACGGCGTTCGTCTTTGGGCGGACAACGCTCAAAGAACCACGGCGATGCTGCGCAATCGCGCGGGCAACAAGGCAGTTGCCATGTCTTATTCAGTCGATGAGTTGCCCTACTTGAATTTGTGGAAGAACACGGGCGCCAGCGAGGATGCGTACGTTACCGGTCTGGAACCGGCGACGGGATACCCTGCCAACCGTAGCGTGGAGCGGGCAGCTGGCCGAGTGCCAACGCTTCAACCGGGTGAGCGACGCAAGTTCAGTCTTGACTTTGCCATTTTGCGAACGGCAGCGGAGGTATCCCGCCATACGGAAGCTATTGAGAAAATCCGCGCGGGCCGCGAAGTCTCAGTTAACCTGGAAACAATCAAGCCAGCAAACTAACAAACATCGCAACTGATTCTTCGGCTGCTTGACGATGTGTGATTTCTGTGCATCTTCTCTCCGCTCTCTGGCAGCTGCGGAATGCGCGAATAGTTTCAAAGGTTTTTCCGTCACGAGTGGGGTCGCATGTCAAGGCGGTGTGCCTTAGAGCCGATTGTTCTAGATTGCCTTGGGAAACGCGATGGGTAAGGGGAAAGAGGGGAGATCAAGTTCTATTCGCAGTAAATGCGGGGCATCGAATCGCTAGTATCCGGCCACGCTCAATGGAAGATGTCCAACGACACAACGTTAATGTCAGCTCCAGCCGGCAGTATGGCTTGGAGTAGGGTAGAGCGACGCATCGCAGTGTTACTGCCGTCGGACCCGGATCGCCACTTTGTAGCTGACGCATTGCGTCCTATGGGGCACGTACTTGTGGAGTTTCTGCATCTAAAGGACCTTGCGCAGGCCTTGTCCAAGGGCGAAGAATTCGACTTGCTGTTGGTCGCGCTGGATGGTTATTCGGATGCAATTTTTTCTGGAAGCAGATTCCTGCGTAGCTTGATCGGGGAGTTCGCCGCGTTGTTGTTGATCGTGAAGCCGGAGCAATTGCTTCAGAATAGAGGCATTGGTGAGCAGGCTCTCAACGACTTCGTGTTGATGCCTTGTGAAGATTGCGAATTGGTAGCGCGTGTCTTCCGCGCTCTGGCCTCACAAGGTGACGGTGGGCAGAGCAGCTTTGTCTTCGGACGCTATTGCTTTGACACGATGAGCCGCTCCCTTAGTGTCGACGGAAAGCGCATCAGATTGCCGCCAAAGCAATTTCAGCTTGCCCTTTACCTGTTTCAGCACGCCAACCGCGCGCATTCTCGCGAGGAACTCTTTAGAGTAGTCTGGGGCAAAACGTACTCGTCAAACCCAGGCAGAACTATCGACGTTCATATCGCCCATCTTCGAAAGTTGTTGATGGAGGTTTCCTGTGGGGACGTGACTCTAATGTCGATACGAGGCTTTGGCTATCGCTTCTTTTTCAAGGCTCAACGAAAGATCAAGCTAGTCTCATAGTTCCGCTTCAAACACAGCTCGGCGCAACCCGTTCAGGCAGTCCAACCAAAAAAGAAAACCAAAAACTTATCCACACCGTGAGCCGGCTGGTTCGCAAAGAGGGTGGGTCAATATTCGATGGAAATCGCGGGTCAGGATTGCATGGAAATCAACAGCTGTGGATCGAGATGCTGCGGACGCTACGTGGAACGCTGCGCGTCCGTCCTACGAGCTTCGGATGAAGCTGATTCGCGCGGTCGCACATGGGGCAGCAACGGACGCACACTGGTACGAACCGCATGCGAGAGACTTGGACCCTATCCCAGTGTTTGGATACTCTCATCGGGGATTCGACCCCTCGCTGAAGCGCTGGATCTCGATCGAACCATTGCTCAAAGCGCTTGGGATGAACACGAAGGTTACAGCGCCGAATCTCGCGCGCTGGCGGCTAGGGGTACAGAAGCTTGGCCGCCCGCTGCCGGACAACTATCTCGCCATACTTCGTTCAGAGGAGACGCATGGCAAATGGTGGGATTCATTGGATGGGGCTTGGACGTGTCCGGTCTGTGGCCGCGGTAAGCATGAGACGGCCTACGTGGCCGAGCAGGGCAAAGTCGTCTTTGCGATCAGTCGACAGCCAACAGAGGCATCTGGGAAGGTACTCCACACATCTGCAATCAGTGCGAGGCCACGCGCATGAGCCTGAAGCGCGAAGCCGTGCAGTTGGCGGCGAAGAGCCCACAATCAAGCTTTGGCTTCGTCAGCCCCAAGGAGCTGAGTGCAATCGCTGTTGGCCGACCGCACTCGCCTCACGCGATCCGTGCAGATGCGGCGGCGCGACTGCTTGATGTGGTCGCCGAACGGCTACGGACCGGGCAGGAACTCGGCTAGTCCAGGTACGTTTCGACCGTGCACTCAATCTCGTTGCGGCGAAGCACCTTGGCGTAGGCGTTCGCATAGGCAGTCGCTGATCTGGAGGATTGCCCTACACGCTCGGCCTCGATCGCGATGCCACGGGGGTGGTGTCTGCTTCCGATACCGTTGTCCCGGGCCCAGCGTGCGAACCCTGAGCGGCCGTCTTGAACCACGACGTACGCCGTCCCGATAGTCCCTTCCATAATGACCTCCCCGCCAACGACCATCGGTTTGGGGACGCATTCCTTCATTGCTGCGCTCGCGTGATCCTTGGCTAGTGCGTGGATTGCTGCCCATCTCTCCTGTCCAGGCGGTAGCCCAAGCACCACCAACGGTCGCTGGGCGGTCTCTTCCAAGTCAGGATCCTTCTTCAGGGGATAAGCAGTGGTTAGGGCAGCACGCTCGCCGCGTCGCACCATCCAAGCGGTCAGGATGGTCGCAGTGGCCCCATTGGTACCGGTCAATGGGAACCGCGCGTCGAAGCGAATGCCGTATTCATCCTCGATGCGAACGTTCTCCAGCTTGAGTGCGGCAAGTCCATCGAGCAGCTGCGCGTGCAAGTACTTCCAATCGTCAGGACCGATCTGTAGAACATCTTTGAAAAATTTCGCCTTACTGGGTGCTTTGCCTTCGGCGTCCAGCAAATACTTGGTGAGCTTGCCGGCCTGGACTGAAATCTCATCTGGAGAATCGGGCAGTTGGGAGAGGTCCCAATCGAAAGGCAGCTTTGCCGCCGTTGGTGTGTAGCTAACCTCCTGCATAACACGCTGGTGGACGTCCAGCTTGTTGAGCCGCTGCAACTGTTGCAGCGTAATGAGCCCCCGCGGGCTCAACGGGACGCCGGAGTTGAAAGCCGGCGCATTCTTTTCGAACTCATCAACTTTGAGCGGTACGACTTCCTTGCCGGAGAACTTCTCCACGCCATAGAACGAGAAGTGGAACTCGCCACTGTCGTCACAGCTTCCGAACACTGTGCCATCGCGAATGAAGGCGTTCTTGTAAAGCGAATCAAGGAGCAGTTCACGATGCAACGGGTTGCCCAAGTCGGGCGAGAACACACCGAAGTAGCGCCCGTAACGTCGTAGGCGAACATCCATGGCTTTCACGACTTCGGGGCTCAGCTCCGACACGACTGTGACGTCAGTGGCGCGGTTCGCCAGATAGTCCCAGAGAGTAGCCTTGTCGAAGGTGTTCCAGCGTTCCAGCGCCGTTTCGGCGAAGTCGCCGAGGCGAAAGCCGTACAGGATGTCGTCGGTCGCGAGGGTGTATGACTGAGCTCCGCGGATTGCGGTCTGGCGGGCCGAACTGGAGCGCTTCTCGACTGAGATCGCTTCAATCTTTCGGGCTCCACTCGCAAGCAGCAGCCCGCCGCGATAGATCCGCATCGAGGACTTGTGCTCTGGATCAGCCGCTTTCAGTGCATCCAGAAAGGCCTCGTCGAGCGTCAACTCTTCACGAGCGTCGTCGCGGCCAAGAGACGTGAAGAAGAATGCAAACGGGCCGGCGGGGGGATCCTTACTGGACATCCCACGATTATCGGAGTAAGGGCAGCGTCAGTGACAAACCGACCGCCTGCGGAAACCAAACCCTTCACAGGGCGCTAGTCGTACTCGCCATACTGGGCTTTGCGAAGCACGATACTCTCCGTTGCCCTCGCTCGTTCGGCAACGATCCTTCGCTCCAGAGCGGCAATATAGGTCTCCGCGAACTTCCTTGTCTTGTCCGAGCCGGAGTTCAACCATGCCGAGGCCTCTTGACGCTTCTCTTCCATTGCCTCGGCAAACCCGAACTCCCCGGTCACTACGCCAGTGGACTCCAGGACGACCTCAATTTCTTCCAGAAGCTCATCGCCTTCGGGTAGTAGGTCGACGATCTTGAGGCACAGAGGCGCTACGGCGCTCTTGCCATCGTAGTTTCGCAGGACTGCCAGTACAACCTCAATGTCTGCTTTGCTCCCGGCTTCCATTAGCAGCCCAAGTTCTTGCGCGAACTCCGGAGGAAGTGCGGGGAAAATGTTCTTCAGCAAGCGGCCGCCCCCGTAAAGGAACGCGGCGTAGTCACCATCGTAGAGCGGCCTGACTGCTGCGACACAGTCTCGCGGATGCTGCGCAAGCGCCTCGTTGACCTTGTGCAACTCGAACGGAACGGCTTCAAACTTCGAGGACTCAAGTGCGGGTGCGGCCTTCAGCCGGTCAACAAAGAATTTCAGAACGCGTCCGGCATGTGCCTGCGCCAGGATGTAGAGGACTTCCTCGGCGTGATAGTCAATCTCTTCAAGATTTTCTAGATTTTCAAGGACGGAGTCTACGAGAGTCGCGTCGAGCGCACCCAGGAACTCCTTGATCTTCGGGCGGAACCACAGCTCGAATATCCATGCAGAACTCTTAAGAGCCGTCAGCGCAGTGAGCCCTAAGGCAAACAGTCGAATCGGCTCGCGGGAGTGATCCACCGAGAAATTAGAGACTGCGGATGACATGCACGCCACGATCGCGCGGATCTGTTTTGCCTCTATCGCCTTGTCAAGCACGCGGGCCAGCAGTTCTGGGCTGAATATTGCCGAATCGTCGAGCGAGTACGCGATCTGGAGCAAATACTTCGATTCCAGCAGCCAGCCGTCGATGATTCTCCACGCAATTTCTCTACCGCCGTCAGTAGTTGCGAGCCCGCGCAACAGAGGCACGAGGAAACCATCGACCTCAGCTCCATGATCCTGGATCAAGCGAAGTGCGAAGTCGCCCCGCTGCGCAGCCAATCGCTCAAGGAAGTCGATGTAGACAGGAAAGGTGGCCATGTCGTCCGACTCGATCTGCGAGTAGCGAAGGATGCGGTCAAGCCACACCGATTCATTCTCAGGGGCAATGCTTTCGATAAAGCTCGTGGAAAGAGCTTTGCGAAGCTTGTCCTTCCGATCCCAGTTTCCCTCGCTATTTCGCTCTCGCGTCCATTCGCCAAAGATTCCTTCAAATCCGATGAGCACCTTGAATATCTGGTATTCGGAGTTGCCGTCTGCTGCAGTCTTAACGTCAAGCGCGGCGGCGCGAACCTCCTCCGCGGGCGAGTGGAAGAATATCCAGTACGAATGATGCTCGATTTTTTCCACTAGCTGGGGCAGCTCAGTGGCGGCCAGCGATCGGAAAAACTGAACGACGGTCAACGCGTCCTTGGAGATCATTGCGACCGAGGCTTCGCCCGCGCCACGTGGATTTCTGATCGCACCGTGCAGAACGTTCAGGAGCCTTGACCGATGACGAACGGCATCAAGCCTCGGATAGATTCCAATCACCCAGGCGATTGCGCGTTGGCGCACTTCGGCGACTTGGTCAGAGGCGGGAATGGCGATGTGGGAGATGACGACCTGGTTGTAAGACCATTCAGTTCCCCGCACCTCTTCGGATAAAAGCTTCTCGATCAGAACAAGCGTTCCTGCCCAACAAGTCTTCACCTCCTCAATCTTGAGTTGCTCCACGAATGTGAGAATCTGCTGTTGCGGATACGCTCCAATCCCGGGCACCTCCTTCGTCCCGAAGAAGACGGAAATGTTGTAGGCGGCCGCATGCTCTAGATGCTCGATTGCGGCCTTTCGAATCTTGTCCAGATGGTGCGCACTGAGGGGATGCAGCACGCCAAGTACCGAGGCGGTCACCAAATAGCGAAGCGTCGACATTGCCTCAATAGCCTTCACCATCAAGGAAGGGGCACCGTAGACCTCTCCGAAAAACTCGTCGTTCGCCACAACCTCATAGCCTTCGGCATACGTCAGAGAACGAGTCTCCGCATCCTTCAGGAAGGTCGCCAATGCAGTTACAGCGTCCTCAGGGAAGCGGTGCGCGATTGTCTGCAAGACCTCCAGCGCCGACGCCAGCTTGTCGAATTGAGACTGCTCGTTTAGTTCAGTGCACGCCTGATTGAAAACGTCACGCAGCGCAGTCTGCGCCTCGCTGGTTCGAGAAGCGGCAAGGCGCGCGAGCGCCTTATTGCGCAGATCGTTGTTCATCGCGGTCATGACGTCACCAGCTTAATCATCAGCGGCTCTACCTCTCGAGCGGCGAGGTCGCAAGCTTGCCGGTTCTTGGGGATGTAGGCATGCCGAGTATCTTGAATCAGGCCGCTGAGAACCAGACGCTCCGCAGCGTTCCGAACGATCGGCGCCCCCATACCCAGGGTCTCCATCATGGATTCCAACTCTCCCTTTGGAACGGTTGTGAGGTATCCCACGATCCCCAGTACTGTTCTGTCCGCACTCAATGATGCGGATTGCGCCGACTCCAGCAGCTCTGCCAGCGCCGAGTCGTCCTTCCTCGCGGCTGTCGGCTGGCCGGTGCCCGGTAGCGCGCTAGACGGCAGATCATCGTTGCCTTCGACTTCTAGAAGTCGTACGAGGTCAGCTGGCTTCTTGAACACGGAGATGCCAATTGATTCGAAGCAATGTTGGAGCTTCTCATCCCCGCATAGAGCTACCAAGCCATCCTGCTGGCGGTACAGATCGATCGCGGCCTCGAAGATCCAGGAGTCGGGAATGTCTTTCCGGCGATTTTCGCGAATCTGTTCTCTCTTGAACGGAATGTTGACATCGAAGTAGCGCTCCCAGGCGCGCGCTGCGTGGCTCGGGTCAAGGGGAACGACTTCGAAGTTGTTGGCTCGGGAGAGCTCGACCATGTGCGCCTTTGAGGCCTCGGTCATCTGCTCCAAGCTCCACAGCGCCAACGGCGGAAGGATCAGCTGGCCGAACATTGATGCTGGATTTCGGCGATGTACTTTGTCGTACGCCGCCTGCAGCGCTCGCACCGCCTTTTGCTCATCCTCTAGGATCTGAGTACGACGCTCCTCCCAGACGATGTGCGGCACCACCAACTTGAATTTCCCCTCACGAGAGAGCTGGATGATCTTCTGAAAATCAGGGTGCCCAATCTCCCAAAGCGCGTTGGTGTCGACAAGGACGTGCGATGGAATTGGCATGGCGCGTTGGTCAGTGTTATACAGAGTTCACCGAGAGCGGCAGGTCATTGCCGTATTGTGATGGCACAGGCGCTGTTGGAGAATGTCGCATGCGAATCTACAAGGCAGGCGATCTTCCTTACCCCAGTGATTGGCCTCCGCAGGAATACTTCGTGCGACCCGGCCAGGTGGCGAATGCAGTAAGTGAGGCCTTTGGCAACCTGCTCAGGAATGGAGCAGGTGAAACTGAGGCTGACCAGTTCATTCGGTCGAATCCCGCGCTACTGGGACAGTGCCTCAATTTCACGAACTTTGGCCATCACGGCATGTGGGTGTTGCCACAAAAGCTTATTGACCCCGGCGCGAGTCGCAAGCGCAGGGGACTGAAACCGGACTACGTGTTTGGAGGCAAGAGTTCGGACGGTTTTTTCTGGTGCGTTGCCGAACTCAAGGGCCCACAAGACAAAATATTCAAGCGCAGCGGCGCAGAAGGTCGAACCATCTCCTTGAGCAGTGTCGTAAACGAAGGGGTGTGCCAGCTCCTTCAGTACATTGAGTATTGCAGTGCACAACAAGCCTACATCAGAGACCACTTCGGACTTCCAAGTTTTCGCGAGCCGATCGGGTTTCTAGTTGTCGGAAGGGATGCAGAGATGGAGGACGAGCAGCTGCAGGAACTGAAGTCTGCATGGAACAAGATGGCTGGCGGGCGCATCCAGATACGAACCTACGATGCACTTCTGCGGAGCACCAGTTCATCTTGGACTTCAGAGGAGCAGGCGTTCTCAGGCGCGAAGCGCTCGCCCTAGTACGCCCGCATGCGCTGGCGTGGGTATGCGTGAGATCGCGTGAGACGGATGCTTAGCCGTCCCAACAACGAATTCGGTCATGCTATTTCAGAAGCCCCCCCTCAGGGTCGTTGCATCCGCAGAGTTGCCGGCCTTCTATCGGCTCCACGATGTGTGGGCTGCTGCCGGTTTCAAAGACACCTTGTTAAGGTGTGAAATGAAACTGGAGGTGGGTCATGGGAACGAGAAGGCAATTCAGCCGAGAGTTCAAGCTTGAGGCAGTCAAGCTGGTGAAGGAACGAGGCGTGTCGGTGGCGCAGGCTGCGCGCGACCTCGATGTGCACGAGAACGTGCTGCGCAAATGGGTACGTGAGGCGACGGCGGACCCGCAGCAAGCGTTCCCTGGTCAGGGCGTGATGAAGCCCGAACAGGCTGAGCTGGAGCGTTTGAGGAAGGAGAACGCCAAGCTGCGCATGGAGCGTGACCTGTTGAAAAAAGCGGCGGCCCACTTCGCCAAGGAGTCGATGTGAAGTTCGGCTTCGTTGCGAAACACCGAGGGCGTGGCCGTTGGCAATGATGTGTGAGGCGCTCGGTGTCTCGCGAAGCGGCTTTCATGCGTGGCTCAGCAGGCCCCGAAGCCAACGCAGTCTGGAAGACGAGGTGCTCGGCAGCCAGGTGCGTCAGAGCTTCCTGGGCAGCGACCGCACCTATGGCGCCCGGCGCGTGTGGCATGACGTGCTGGCACTGGGTCAAAGATGCGGACTGCATCGCGTTGAACGGCTCATGCGTGAACAAGCCCTGCGTGCGAGGCCACGACGCCGAGGCTTTCCGCAAGACCGAGGTCAGCGCGGCGCTATCGCCGACAACGTGTTGGACCGTCAGTTCCAGGCTGATGCGCCCAACCAGAAGTGGGTGGCCGACTTCACGTACATCTGGACGGCCGAGGGCTGGCTGTATGCCGCTGCGGTGCTCGACCTGTACTCACGTCGCATCGTCGGCTGGTCGATGCAGGACAGCATGACCTCGCAGCTCGTGGCCGATGCGCTGATGATGGCAGTGTGGCGCCGGGGCAAGCCGGTCGCGTTGCTGCATCACTCCGACCAAGGAAGCCAATACACCAGCGAGCGCTTCCAGGAGCTGCTCAAGGAGCAAGGCATCACCTGCAGCATGAGCCGCGCGGGCGAGGTCTGGGACAACTCGGCCCTGGAGAGCTTCTTCAGTTCACTGAAGACTGAGCGCACAGCCAGAAAGGTTTACCGGTGCAGAGAACAGGCCCGCGCCGACGTGTTCGACTACATCGAGCGGTTCTACAACCCGACGCGCCGTCATTCGACGCTCGGCTACGTCAGTCCGGTAGAGTTCGAGAAAGCTCAAAAAGCTTAGGTCGGTGTCTATGAGACCGGCAGCAGCCCA
>NZ_KB907478.1 GCF_000382045.1 Variovorax atrisoli 110B | reverse complement strand
GCCGACGCGCGCAAGCAGAACCAGGCCTTCTATGAGTTCATGGTGCCGCTGGTGAAGGGCTACAGCACCGAGATGAGCCTCGAAGTGGCCTCGCTGGGCGTGCAGGTGCACGGCGGCATGGGCTTCATCGAGGAGACCGGCGCGGCGCAGTACTACCGCGACGCCAAGATCCTGACGATCTACGAAGGCACCACCGCCATCCAGGCCAACGACCTCGTGGGCCGCAAGACGGCGCGCGACGGCGGCCAGACGGCGAAGGCGATCGCCGCGCAGATCGAGAAGACCGAGGCCGAGCTGGCCAGGATCGACAACCCCGCTGCCGCGGCCGTGCTCAAGCGCCTGAAGGCTGCGCGCGAAGCCTTCGTCGAGGTGGTCGACTTCGTGGCGGGCCAGACCAAGGCGTCGCCCAACGCGGTCTTCGCGGGCAGCGTGCCCTACCTGATGCTCGCGGGCAACCTGGTGGCCGGCTGGCAGCTGGCGCGCTCGCTGATCATTGCGCAGGACCTCGCCTCGCGCAGCTTCGACACCGACTTCATGCTGGCGAAGATCGCCACCGCGCGCTTCTACGCCGAGCACATCCTCAACAAGGTGCCGGGCATCCGCGACAGCATCGTCGACGGTGCCGAGAGCGTGACGGCGCTGGCGCTCGAGGCTTTCTGAATACGGACGGCTGAACGCAGAAGTCGCAAAGGTTACGCAGAAGTCGCACAAGAAAAACCAGAATTTGTCTTCGGGTCCTTTCGCGACCTTTGCGTAGTTTTTGTCTTCCTTCTGCGTTCGGCTGCCCGATCCCGCGCAAACATCGAACCGGGCACCTATCCATCGGCAAGCCCCCGGCCCGAAGAACATCAAAGGCTGATCGCCGCGATTCCCGCCAGCACGATCACTCCCCCGGCAATGCGGCGCGCGAGATGGTCCTCGCGAAAGAGCCAGCACGCGAGGAAGGCGCCAATGACGATGGACGACTCGCGCAGCGGCGCGATCAGTGCCACCGGCGCGCTCAGCATGGCGGTGAGAACGAGGACGTAGGCCAGCGGGGACAACACGGCCACGATGAGGATCGGCACGGCGTCGACGCGGAGGACACCGGGGATCCGATGCCGCCGCAGCAGCGCGATGGGTGTCAGGATCAGGCCCTGCAGCAGCAGCGTGCCCGCGTAATAGCTCACGGGCGCCAGGTGCCACGAGGTGACCGAGTAGCTGTCCCAGAGGGTGTATGCGGCGATGGTGGCACCTGTCGCGGCCCCCCAGAGGATACCCGGCACCGGACGGCGGCGGCTGCCTCCGAACGGATTGCCCGCGACGACGAGGATGCCCCCGATGACGAGCAACGCGCCAAGCAGGGCCACCGTGGTGAGCCGTTCGCCCAACAGGACAACCGCGAACAGCATCGTCAGCATGGGCCCCGTGCCGCGGGCGACCGGATAGACCACGCCCAGTTCCGCGCGGTCGTAGCCGGCCTGCAGGATCAGCGAGTAGGCGATGTGCAATGCGGCCGAGACGGCGGAGCCCACCGCGAGCCGCCAATCGAGCACCTGCTGCCCCTTGGCCATGAGGACCATGGCGATCGGCACCCACAGCAGCGCCGAGGCGCAGGTATAGGCCCAGACAAACACAAAGGTGTCGCCGCGCTTGTATTTCGACGCGATGTTCCACAGCGCATGGGCTGCCGCCGCAGCGAGGACCAGCGCGACGGTGCCCGGCCGCATCAGATGATGTCGGGCAGGTCGATGCCTGCGCGCTCTGCCAGGCGGCTGCGCTGCGGATCGCGCAACGCGAGCATCGCGACCAGCGCGTCGATCACGACGAGCTGCGCCAGCCGGCTGCCTGCTGCGGCCATCTGCGCCGGCAGCGGCGCACCGCCGACGACCAGCGCGACATCCGCGAGGGTCGCCAGCGGGGTGCCGTACTGGTTGGTGATGGCGATGAGCGAAGCCCCGGCGGACGACGCTGCATCGGCGATGGCGAGCGTGGTCGAGGTGCGTCCGGTCGAACTGACGGCGATGACGACATCGCCGGGGCCGAGGAGGCGCGTCGCGATCATGGCCGACAGGTAGTCCTGGATGCCGATGGTCGTCACGCCGACCGCGCGCAGACGGAAGACTGCGTCGGCGGCGACCGTCGCCGACGGGCCTGCCCCGAAGGCGATGACCTGTCGCGCAGACTGGATCGTGCGGACCGCTTCATCGAACGCAGGCAGTTCGACGGCCCCGCCGAGCGCCATCAGTGCGTCTGTGCCTGCGCGGATGGATGTTTCGAGCACCGTGGCCGACGTCGCATCCGCAGCAAGCACTTCGGGCGGCGCGAAGAACCGGGTGGTGCCCCGGGCGCGAGCGATCTCGATCTTGAGCTCGGTGAACCCGGTGAACCCGATCGCACGCGCGGCGCGGACCACGCTCGGTGGCGAAACGCCCGCACGAGCGGCAACCTGCGCGGTGGTACTGGCACCGACGAACAAGGGATCGGCGAGCAGCAGAGCCACGACCTTCGCTTCGCTGGCAGCCAGATCGCCGCAGCGGGCCTGGATGCTCCCTAGCCACTGCCCAAGCCTCCCGTCACCCGAAGAAACTCCATTACCAACTTCATCGATCATCTGGAATATATTACATTGCTCTTACGAAGCAGACAACCGCCGCCCAGGCAGTTGCGCTGCAACCAAGCCGCAGGAGTCCCTTTGCATGAATCCAGATAGCAGTCCATCCGTCGCCGTCGTGGGTCCGGGTGCCATCGGCACCACGATCGCGGCGGTGCTGCACGAGCTCGGCCGCACGCCGTTGCTGTGCGGCCGCACCCCACGCGATCATCTGACGCTGCGCGATGGCGATCGCCTCATGACCATTCCAGGTCCGGTCCGGACGGATCCCACCCAGGTCGATCACCCGGTCAACCTCGTCTTCCTGGCCGTCAAGGCGACACAGACCGAGGCAGCCGCGGCCTGGCTGGGCGCACTGACCGGTCCGGAAACCGTGGTGTGCGTTCTGCAGAACGGCGTCGAGCAGTTGGAGCGGGTCGCTCCACATTGCCCACGTGGGCGCATCGTGCCCGCCGTCGTGTGGTTTCCTGCACAGGCGCAACCCGATGGTTCGGTGCACTTGCGCGGCGACGCTCGCCTCAGCCTGCCGGACACGCCGGCTTCCCGCCTGATCGCCGACGCAATGAAAGGCACCCGCTGTTTCGTCGAGCTGGCGGCGGATTTCAAAACCCTGGCCTGGCGCAAGCTGCTGCAGAACGCGGTGGCGGGGCTCATGGCGCTCACGCATCGCCGCTCGGGCATGTTCGGCCGGTCCGACATCTCCAGGCTCACCCTGGGCTATCTGCAGGAATGTCTGGCGGTGGCACGCGCCGAAGGCGCCGAGCTCGGCAACGAGGTCCCACAGGCGATCCTCGACAAGTTCCAGGCGTCTCCCGCCGACATGGGCACGTCCATCCTCACGGATCGCGAAGCCGGCCGGCCGCTCGAATGGGACATTCGCAACGGCGTCGTCTCACGCCGCGGCCGGGCGCACGGCATTCCGACGCCGATCAGCGATGTGCTGGTGCCGCTGCTCGCGGCTGCGAGCGACGGCCCCGGCTGATTGCCGGCCGACAGGCATCGCCATCGGTTCCGCAGCCGCACGGAAGCGCTCGGGGGGACCTCCGCGAGCGGGTATCCGAAAGTCCGCAAGGCCCCCTGCGCCGATCCCCAGGCGAGACATTGGCTGACAACACCGCACCGGGTGCCGACACGATGATCGAGCGATCACAACCCTGGAGGAAAGATATGAAGAAGGTTTGTTTCGCTCTCATCGCCTCGCTCACCGTGCTGACGGCCGGCGCGCAGGTCGGCAAGGCTGCTTCCGAAGCCACGGATGCGGTACAGCACAAGATCGATGAGAAACAGGCCGAAAGCAAGGCCAAGAAGAGCGGGCCGATCGGCAAGACAGTCAACAACGTCAAGTCCGGCTATCACAAGAACCGCGCGAAGAACTCGGCCAACAAGGCCAAGCAGTCGCTCAAGAACGCAGGCTGACCAAGCGCAGCGCCGGGGAGTCTCCGGCGTGGCGGATCGCCGGGGGGTCGATCGCCTAGTGTTGACGCAGGGCCTGCTCGAGCGTTGCAGCTCGCCGCTCAAGCTTCCAGGAACTCGAACCCCATCGTGCGCGCGTGGTAGTGCAGCCCGCCGTCCTGAACGATCAGGAAGCGGGCGCCCTGCGCGCCCTCGTTGTGATGCGAATGCGGTGCGCCCGGCGGCGTCACCAGCGTGGCCCAGGGAGCCCAGGGGCAGCGCTCGCCGCCGACCATCGAATGGCAGTTCTCGCCCTGCACCACCAGCGTGATGGCGGCCGAGTTGTGGCGATGCGTTCGCTGGTGGGTGTGCGGCTGCAGCGTGTTGAAGCTCAGCGTCAGCGTGGGGGTGAGGTTGCGCGCAGCGGCCTGCCGGTCGGAAGAGAAGATCAGCGCGCGGCCTGAGGTCTCCTCGCGCGTGCCGGAGGAGAAGATCAGCGCCAGCTGGCGCTCGATCTCCGCGGCCGGATAGTGCACTGCGTCGATGGTCGCATCGGTCACGGGCGCCGGTTGCGCACGCTCGAAAGCCAGTTGCGGCTCATTGCCGACGCTCCAGAGGAGCACACCCTCGGCACCGGCCTGCAGCCGATAGCCCGTTGCGCCCGGCAGCAGGAACACGTCGCCTGCGCCGAAGGCGAAACCCTCGACCGCGCCCGTCACACGCCCGCCCCCGGAAATCACGTACCAGACCGAGCCGGTGGCACACACATCCAGCGGCAGCAGCGTGTCGCGTGCCGCAATGCGCACGTAGCGTGCCAGCATCAGCGGCGTGGTGGCCGCAAAGCCGCAGCCGAGCGCTTGGGACTGGTCGCAGTCGAACACGCCGAAGCGCCCCTCCTGCGGCGGCGCGAACAGCCGCGCGGGCACCTCCGGCAGCTTCACGTTGAAGGCGTTGCCGGAGTTGAAGAAACGCGCCCTGGCCTGCGCCGCGCTGGCCGGGGCGTGCGGGTGCTGCATCGGCAGGTCGGCCATGTCGACCACGTCGGCGGCCACTGTGGCATTCATGGTGTCTCGCCCTCCCCGGCTGCCGCGTAGGGAAGCAGCACGTTCAGCAATACGTCGGCGCCGGCTGCAACGTGCGCCGGCTCGGCCCATTCGTGCTCCGCGTGGCTCACGCCGCCCCGGCACGGAATGAAGATCATCGCGCTGGGGCACAGCGGTGCCATGTGGCGCGCGTCGTGGCCCGCGGCCGAGAGGATCGGCATGTGCGGCACGCCGATGCGTCCTGCAGCCCGCGCGATCGACTGCTGCAGCGAAGCATCGAACCCGTTGGAAGGCGCGTCGACCAGCGCGGTCACCCGCACGCGGCACGGCGCAGCCAAGGCCTCGCACAGTTCGGCCAGCCGCTGCCCCAGGTGGCGAAGCACCGCGTTGTCGGGATGCCGCAGGTCGATGCGCATCGTCACGCGTTCCGGCACCACCGAGGGTGCATTCGGCTCGACCTGCAGGCGGCCGATGGTGAACTTCACGAGGTCGTCGTGGCCGCCGATCTCGGTGTAGAGCGCCGCAGCGATGCGCGTGAAGGCTTCCAGCGCGTCGCGCCGGTCGGCCATCGCAAGCGTGCCTGCATGGCCGCGCTCGCCTTCGATCACGATGTCGAAGGTCTTCTTGCCCTGGATGCCGGTGACCACGCCGATCGTGCATTGCTGGGCCTCCAGCACCGGTCCCTGCTCGATGTGCGCCTCCAGGTAGGCCGCGACCGGAAAGCCCAGCGGCCGCCGCTGCAGCGCAGGAAACGCCGCGTGCAGCGCGTCGAGCGCATCGCCGACCGCGACGCCGTCGGCATCGCGCACCTCGCGCACGGCCTCCAGGCTGCGCACGCCGGCGAAGGCTTCCGAACCCATCATGCCGGGCGCGAAGCGCGAGCCCTCCTCGTTCATCCACGCCACACAGACGATGTCCACCGGCGGCTGCACGCCGCGCTCGGCCAGCGTGGTCAGCACCTCGAGGGCCGCGACAACGCCATACACGCCGTCGAAGCGCCCGCCGCCGGGCTGGCTGTCCAGGTGGCTGCCCGCGAGCACGGGCGGCGCATCGCGTTCGGCGCCCGGCAGCGCGATGAAGAGGTTGCCCACCGCGTCGGTCGACGGCTCCAGCCCGGCCGACAGCGCCCAGTCGATCATCGCGTGCCATGACGCGATCTCCTCCACGCTCAGCGCCTGCCGGTCCACGCCGCCGCCCGGCGTGGCGCCGATGCGCGCGAGCGCCATGAGCCGGCTCCAGAGCCGCTCGGCGTCGATGCGCCAGGCGCCCTGCACCTGGGGGGCTGCGGCGGTGTCCATCAGTCGGTCTTCATGATCTGGCTGGGCAGCGCGCGCGGATCGCGCGGCTTCCACTGGCCGGCCTCGACCTGCGCGAAGAATTCCGCGAGCAAGGCGTTGAACGCGGCGGGCTCTTCCAGGTTGAGCGTGTGGCCGGTCTTGGGCATCACGGCCAGGCCGCAGGCCGGCAGCGTCTTCTTGAGGAAGATGCCGGGCTGCAGGCAGTGGTCGTCCTCGTCGCCCACGACCACGAGCGAGGGCACTGCCATCGCGCGCAGGTCGCCTTCCAGATCGTAGATCGAGGGCCGCCGCGCCTGCACGCCGCGCATGGTGTTGGCCGCGCCCACGGCGTCGTGCTGGCCGAGCCAGGTCGCGAATTCCTGCCAGCCGCGCGGGTCCTTGTTCTGGAACTGCACGCGGCTCGCGCCCAGCGAATAGGTACGGGCGAATTTCTCGGAGCCTTGCGCCTCGAATTGCCGCGCGACCTCGAGCGAGACGCCGCGGAAGTATTCCTCGTGCTCCTTCTCGGCGCCGTAACCCGCGCCGGCGATGACGAGCGAAGAGGCCCGCTTCGCATGCCGGAGGCCGAAATGCAGCGTGGCGAAGCCGCCCATCGACAGCCCCACGATGTGGGCGCGTGCGAGCCCCAGCGCGTCCATCACGGCCACGATGTCGTCGGCCGCGATGGCCTGCGAATAGCGCTCCACGTCGGCGGGCACGTCCGAGGGCGGATAGCCGCGCGCGCCGAAAGTCACGCACTGGTGGCGCCGCGCGAAGTAGCGCATCTGAGGTTCCCAGCTGCGGTGGTCGCCGCCGAACTCGTGCACGAACACGATCGGCGTGCCGCTGCCGGCGGTCTCGTAGTAGAGGCGGATGCCGTCGGGTGTGGTGGCGAATCCCATCGTCGACACCTCCTCAGAACAGCGCCGCCGTCGCCGGCAGCGTGCGTGCGCGCTCGACCGCCTGCGGCAACACGTCGCACAGCGCCTGCGCCCAGGCCCTGGGCACGGTGGTGGAGATCTTCACGAAGCGATGGCCGAAGCGCGGCGTGTGGTACGTGCCCTGCCGCACCATGATGTCGTGCTCGCCGAGCGCGGTGACCAGCGCCTCGGGCGTCACCCCCGCCTTGCTGCATTCGACGACGATGAAGTTGGCCTGCGACGGGAACACCGGCACCTCGAAGCCCGGCAGCTTCGCGAAGGCGTCGACGATCATGCGCTGGTTCTCGCGCTGCTGGGCGATCACCTCGGCCATCCATTCGGCCTTCACCGACAGGCCAGCGATGGCCGCGCGCTGCGCCAGCACGCTCGCGCCCAGCGGCGCCTGCGAGTGCGGCAGGATGCGCGCGAGCAGCTCCGGCGAGGCGACGAGCGCACCGAGGCGAAGCCCCGCGAGGCCCAGCCACTTGGAGAAGCTCACGATGGTGACCGTGCCTTCCGGATAGAAGCGCGAGGCCAGCGTGTGGCTGTCGGCGAAGTCGCGGTAGGTGCAGTCGTGGATGAGGATGGCACCGATCTCGCGGGCCCTTTCGGCGAAGGCGCGGATCTCGTCCTCGGTGTAGGTGGTGCCCAGCGGGTTGTTCGGGTCCACGAGGTAGATGACGGCCGTGTTCGCGTCGGTCGACGCGGCCAGCGCCTCGGCCGAGAGCTTGAAGCCGTGCTCGGGTCCGTAGATCGGAATCTCGGTGATCGCCGAGCCAGCCTTGGCCGCGAACTGCAGCGGCCACTTCCAGCCGGGGTCGGTGGTGACGAAGCCCTTGCCCGCCGCGCAGAAGGCACGGCAGGCCAGCGCGAGCGCCGACACCGCGCCGTCGGTCACCACGGCCGACTGGCCGGGCACGCCGAGATCGGCCACGATGGCCGAGCGCAGCGCCTCCATGCCCAGCGGCGGCGCGTAGGCGTGGAAGCTCTCGTCGTCGATGGCATCGTGCAGCGCCTTGCGCACGGCGGGGTGCAGCGGAAAGTGGTTGGTGTTCTGGCCCAGCCACATCAGATCGGGGTTGGAGAACAGGCGATCGAAGTAGCGGTTGCGGGTTTCCGCATCGCTGGTCACGGCCGGCACCGCGCTCGCGGGGTTCAGCGCCGCGTTCATGCCGCGAGCCTCTGCGCCTGCTCGGCCGCCATGGCCTTCTTGCTGGTCTTGATGATCGAGCCCCGCGCCGCGATGCCGCCGTCGATGGTCACCACCGTGCCGGTGATGTAGCTCGCGCGCGGCGAGGCCAGGAACACCATCAGCTCGGCCACTTCCACCGGGGTGGCGGGGCGCCCGCCGGGGTAGTTGTCGAACAGCTCTTCCCAGCGGCCCTCGTCGCCATGGGTGTCGAGCGCGCGGCGCTTCATGAGCTTGACCATGCGGTCGGTGGCCACCGGACCCGGGTTCACGCCCACCACGCGGATGCCGTCGTCCAGGCTCACGCCGCCGAGCGCGCGCGTGAAGGCCATCACGGCCGCGTTGCCGGTGGAGCCGGCGATGTAGTTGGCGTCCCAGTTCTCGCCGGAGTTGCCGATGTCGTTCACGATCACGCCGCCGCCCGCGGCCTTCATGCGCGCGTAGTAGATCTGGCTGAGCTCCATGTAGCCCAGCACCTTGAGCTGGAAGCCGCGGCGCACCACCGCGAAGTCGAGCGACTCGATGGGGCCGGAGGGGATGTCGCCCGCGTTGTTCACGAGGATGTCGACGTGGCCGGCCGCCTCGGCCAGCTGGACCATCGCGCCGGGTGCGGCCAGGTCCATCGGGTGGATGTTGACCTTGACCGGGTGGAGCTTCTCGATTTCCTCCTTGGCCGCGGCGAGTGCGACGCCGTCGCGCGCAGCGAGTTGCAGATGGCAGCCTTCGGCCGCGAACGAATGGGCGGCCGCAAGGCCGATGCCCTTGGAGGCACCGGTGATGAGTACGGTCTTGCCTTCGAGTTCGAGTTTCATGGGGTTGTCCTGGGATGCGGGAATGCGATCGGAAAGGGAATGGAAGAAGGAAGGCTCAGGCGACGCCCGCGTCCTGCTCGGACAGCGCGGCGATCAGGTCGACGATGTCGTCCTCCAGCAGGCTCACGTGGTCGATGGCGGCGTTGAACGCGGCGCCCGGGTCGTTGCGCCTGATGGCGTCGAGGATGGCGCCGTGCTCGCCGATGGTGGCGCTCATGCGCCCGGGCTGGAAGGTCACGTAGCGGCGGTACACGCGCACCCGCTTGCGCAGCGCACGGGTCTGCTCGGCCAGGTAGTGGGTGTTGGACGCCTCGTAGAGCGCGTCGTGGAAGTCCTGGTTCACGTCGTAGAAGCGCGAGTGGTCGCCCGAGGCGAGGATGCTGGTCAGCTCGTCGTGCAGCTGGCTCATGCGCTGCTTCTGCGCCTCGCTGGCACGCCGCGCGGCGAACTTGGCGCACAGGCCTTCCATCACGGCCATCATCTGGAACATCTCGATGAGCATCGGCAGCGAGATGCGCGCCACGCACACGCCGCCCTGGCGGCTGCGCAGGTCGACGAGCCCGGTGGCGGCCAGCGCCTTGAGCGCCTCGCGCACCGGCGTGCGCGAGACCTTGAAACGCTCGGCCAGCTCGGCCTCGTCGAGCCGCGCGCCGGGTTTCATGACGCCGCTGACGATCAGGTCCTCCAGCGTGTCCTTCAGCTCGTCTGACAGCGTGGCGCCCTTGCCGCGCTGGCGCTCGCGCGCACGCAGCGCCGATGGCTCCACCATCTCGGGGTCGTTCGGTTCCATGTTCTGCCTTCCTTGTTGTGGTTGTGTTCGTTTCTTGTCGGGCACAGGTCCTCGACGCGTCTCTGGTCTCTATCGTGGCGGGGTTGCGGCGATCCGGTCAGAACGGCCTGTCGCCCGCCACGGTGGTGCGGTGCATCACGCGGCGGTACGTGTTGTCGTCGTAGGGCGTGGCGCGGTGCATGGTGCAGCGGTTGTCCCACACCAGCAGGTCGCCGGCCAGCCACTTGTGGCGGTAGCTGAACTCCGGCGAGATGGCGTGCGCGTTCAGCTCGGCCAGCAGCGCCGCGCTCTCCTCGGCGGGCAGGCCGTCGATCTGCTTGACGACGTCCTCGCCCACGTAGAGCGAGAGGCGGCCGGTCTCGGGATGGGTGCGCACCAGCGGGTGCACCACGTCGGGCGTGGCGGCCAGCTGCTCGGGCGTGAGCGGGTTGCGATCGGCGAAGGCCTTGCCGTAGTAGTTGGCATAGCTGTGGGTGGCGGTGAGGTGGCGGATGCGCGCCTTCATGGCGTCATCGAGCGCGTCGTAGGCGGCGTGCATCGAGGCGAAGAAGGTGTCGCCCTCCACCGGGGGCACCTCGAGCGCATAGAGCAGCGCGCCCATGGAAGGCTCGGCCTTGTACGAGAGGTCGGAGTGCCAGTTCCAGCCTTCCTTGTGGTTGCCGATGGGCTTGCCGTTCTCCGACACGTTCGACAGCACGTAGACCTCGGGATGCTCCTTCTTCAGGAACTGCGTGAGCACGTGGCCCAGCAGCGGTCCGAAGCGCCGCGAGAAGGCCACGTGCTGCGATTCGTTGATGCGCTGGCCGCGAAACAGCAGCACCGAGCGCTGGTTGAGCGTCTCGCGCAGCACCGCGAAGTCGTCGTCGCTCACGGGCTCGCGCAGGTCCAGCCCTTTGACTTCGGTGCCGATGAAGGAGGTGAGGTTCTCGAGTTGCATGGTCGGAATGAGTCTCTGTGGATGAGGAGTAGGGAAGTTGCCGGCGCTCAGAGCCGGTAGTCGGGCTGGGTGCGCTCCAGCATGCGCAGGAACGCAGGCCATTCGCGCGTGCCGGGCGGCAGGATGTCGCCGGCGAATTCGGTGAACTGGCGCGCGGCGAGCGCGCTCACTTCGGGCTGCGGATACACCAGCGACTCCCCGGGGGCGAGCCCGCCCTGCGCGAGCAGCTGCACCTTGGCCGCCTTCTCGAAGTAGTACATGAGGATGAAGGCCTCGGGGATCGTGCGCCCCACGGTCAGGATGCCGTGGTTGCGCAGCACCAGGGTGTGGTGCGCGCCCAGGTCGCGCACCAGCCGCTCGCGCTCGCCGGTCTCCAGCGCCACGCCCTCGTAGTCATGGAAGGCGGTGTGGCCCTGGTAGCGCATCGCGAACTGGCTCAGCGGCGAAAGGCCGTTGGGCATGGCGGCGATCGCCGTGCCGGCCTCCGAATGCGTGTGCAGAACGCACAGCGCATCGGGACGTCCCGCATGGATTGCGCTGTGGATCACGAAGCCGGCGCGGTTGACCTCGGCGTCGGTCTCGTCGATCTTGTTGCCCTCCAGGTCGATCTTCACCAGCGAGGAAGCCGTCACTTCCGAGAACAGCAGCCCGTAGGGATTGATGAGGAAGTGGTGCTCCGGCCCTGGCACGCGCGCCGAGATGTGGTTGTAGATCAGGTCGTCCATGCCGAAGTGCGCCACCAGTCGGTAGCACGCGGCGAGCTGCACGCGCAGTTCGGCTTCGGTTTCAGGGTACACGCAAGGATGGGGTTTGGTCGCTGTCATATCGATTGCTTCGTCACGCGTCACGCCAGGTCCGATGTCTGTTCACGGAACACCGCGGAACCGGCTTCGCCGGCCCGCTGGTGCTGCCCCCTGCAAGCGGGAAGGCGTGCGCGACACGAAGTGCGCGAAGACCGGGGTGTTGTTCGTTCATCGCCACCACACCAGTTTCTGGTCGATCCACACCAGCAGGCCGTAGAAAACCATGCTCGCGATCGACGCCACCAGCACCGCCGCCCATACGCTCAGCAAGTCCACCTGCTGCGTCGATTCATAGATCATTCGCCCGAGCCCCGCGTAGGCGCCGAGCATCTCGCCGACGATCGCCACGATCATGCTGCGCGGCACCGAGACACGCAGCGCCGTGACCACCGACGGCATCGCCACCGGCAGGCGAAGGCGCCAGACGATCTTCAGCTGCCCTGCCCCGAAGCTGCGCATCAGGTTCACCGCCGCGGCATCGGCCTGCTTGAGTCCGTGCAGCGCATTCACCAGCATGGTGAAGCCCACGGCCAGCGCCACCAGGGCGATCTTCGATGCCGCGCCGAGGCCGAACCAGATCAGGAAGAGCGGCGCATAGGCCACCGTCGGCACCGCGTTCACCGCCACGGCCAGCGGCATCACGATGCGCTCCAGCGGCGGCGCGAGCAGAAGCACCACCGCCAGCAGCAGTCCGAGCAGGCTGCCCAGCGCATAGCCGCCGAGGGCCTCGCCCAGGGTGGACAGCAGCGCGGCCATGAGCCGGCCGGTATCGCTGAACGCATGCCGCACGATCGCGTCCAGGCTCGGCAGCACGAAGGGCGGAATGCCGAAGAGCAGGATCGCGCCCTCCCACACCACCAGCAGCACGACGATGCACAGCACCACCGGAACGACGGGCGATGCCATCAGCTTTCGCTGCGCCACCATACGAGCCTCCTTTCCACGAAGGTGAGCAGCCCGTAGAGCAGCGCACCCATCAGCCCGCAGGCGAACATCACGACCCACAGGCGCACCACGAGGTCGGCATTCATCGCTTCCATGAGCATCACGCCCAGGCCCACGGTCTCGCCGAACCACTCGCCCACCACCGAGCCGATCAGGCTCAGGCCGATGGCCACGCGAAGCCCGACCATCACCTGCGGCAGCGCCGAAGGCACGGCCAGCCTGAAGAACATGACGAAGCGGCCCGCGCCGAAGCTCTTCATCAGCGCGACGCGCTGCGGGTCGCAGGACTTGAGCCCGCGCAGCGTGTTCACCGTCACCGGGAAGAAGGTCAGGAAGAAGGCGGTCATCACCTTGGCCAGCAGCGAGTTGCCGAACCAGATGACGATGAGCGCGCCGAAGGCCACCACCGGCACCGTCTGCGACACCACGAAGAGCGGGAACACCGAGCGCACCATCCAGCGCGAGTAGGTGAATACCGTGCCGCAGAAGAAGCCGAAGAGCGCACCGGTCGCGAAGCCGAGCACGGTCTCCAGCAGCGTGCGGCCGAAGCCGCGCACCAGCTGGGGCCACACCGACCACGCGTCCTGCGCGATGGCGCTGAGCGCGGGCAGCAGCCTTGGCGATGGCGCGAAGGCGTGCACGCAGAGCTCCCACACCAGAGCCAGCCCCACGAAGGCCAGCGCGGGAGAGCGCAATGCACGCTGCAGGAAGGCGTTCACGAAGCAGTGCCCTCCTGCGCGAAGGTCTTGCGGCTTTCCTCCTCGATCTCGGCGAGCAGGCGCTGCTTGATGCGGATGAACTCCGGCGTCAGCACCACCGAGGGATCGCGCGGGCGAGGCAGGTCGATCGCGGTCCCGCTCTTGACGGTGCCCGGGCGGGCGCTCATCACCAGCACGCGGTCGCCCAGCACGATGGCCTCGTCGATGTCGTGCGTGATGAAGAGCACCGTGCGCCGATGGCGCGCCCAGATCTCGAGCAGCCAGTGCTGCATGCGGCTGCGCGTGAGTGCGTCGAGCGCACCGAAGGGCTCGTCGAGCAGCATCAGGTCGCGCTCGAACAGGAAGGTGCGCATCAGGGCCACGCGCTGGCGCATGCCGCCCGAGAGCTGGTGCGGATAGTGCCCCGCGAAACCTGCGAGACCGAACTCCGGCAGCATCGCACGGGCCCGCTCGCGCGCTTCCTTGCGCGGCACGCCCTCCACTTCAAGCGCGAGGATGGCGTTGTCGAGCACGGTGCGCCACGGAAACAGCAGGTCGCGCTGCGGCATGAACGACACCTTGCCCAGCAGCTGGCCGTCGCGCTGCGGCGCGCCGCCGAACAGCAGCGAGCCGTCGTCGTCGGGCGGCAGCAGCCCGGCGATCATGTTGAAGAGCGTCGACTTGCCGCAACCCGATGGGCCCACGAGCGTGACGAACTCGCCCTTGGCGATGCGCAGGTTGACGCTCGACACCGCAACGGTGCGCGCCTGCGCGTCACCGAAGCGCTTCCACACGTTGACCAGTTCGAGCATGGGCGGCGCCGTATCGCCCACGGCGGCGGGCGGCATCACTTCATGGGGCATGAATTTCATGGCTTCGGGTCGCGACGGCAAGGGGGCTCAGAACTTCTTGTCGGCCACGGGCACCTGCGTCCAGAAGCTGGGGTCGTAGGCCTTCGAGAGATCCGCCGGAGCCTTCAGCGCCTTGTAGCCCACGAGCTGGGTCTGCATCTTCTCGACGGTGGGCAGGTCGATGGCGAGGATGCCGTCGGTGGTGCCCTTGCCGGCCTTCACCAGCTTCTCGAATTCGTCGAGCATGGCTTCCTGGTGCGCACGGTTGAGGCTGGGGGCCGCGGCCATGACGATGTCGATGGCCTCCTTCTTGTTCTGCAGCGCGTACTTCCAGCCCTTGATGGTGGCCGTGAGGAAGGCCTGCACCTGCTGCGGCTTCTCGTTGCGGTACTTCTCGGAAACCAGCACCGTGTCCTGCTGCACCACCACGCCGTAGTCGTCGGGCTTGATGAGCGTGAGCTTGTCGCCCAGGCCCTGCTCCTTGAGCGTGTTGAGCTCGTTGTAGTAGGTGGCCGCGGCCACGTCGAACTGCTTCTCGACGAACGGCGCCATGGAGCCCGACTGGGGAACGATGGTCAGGTCGCTCTGCTTCACGCCGGCCGAAGCGAGCATCGAGTACAGCGTGTACTGCGTGCCGGTGAACCAGGTGGCGACCTTCTTGCCCGCGAAGTCCTTCACCTTGGTGATCCCGGAATCCTTGTAGGTCACATAGGTGAAGGGCGTGTTCTGCACGGTCACGCCGATGCATACGAGCGGCAGGCCCTTCTCGCGGGCGAGAAGCACGGTCTCGGTGCCGCCGGCGAGGCCAAAGGTGTCGTTGCCCGAGGCCACCAGCGTCTCGACGTTGAGATTGGGGCCGCCGGGGTTGATAGTGAGGTCGAGGCCTGCCTGGTCATAGAACCCCTTGGCCTTGGCCACGTAGAAGCCGGCGAACTGCGCCTGCGCCAGCCATTTGAGGCGCAGCGAAACCTTCTCGGCGGCGGACGCGGGCATGCCCGCCAGAAGAGCCATCGACGTCGCGACGGCGGCCAGGATACGCAAGGACTTGAAAGACATTGGATGGCCTCGTGAATACAAAAACTTCTTTAAGCAGTATTCATGCCATGCAATTTCAGGCTGTTTTCGGCGCACGGAAGTGGAAATTGGCCCGAAACATGCACCGGAGTGCAGCTTCCGCCCCACTTCGAACTTCCCATGAACCGAATGCATGCGCTGACCGACCTGTCCGCCCGCGAGGCTGCCGCCCTGATGAGGTCCGGCGAACTGCGCGTCACCGATTACGCGCAGGCCCTGCTGGACAGGGCCGGCGCGACCGCGTCCTACGGCGCCTTCCTGCACCTGGACCCGCCCGCGCTTCTTTCCGCCGCCGCGGCGCTCGACGCCGCGCCGCGCCCGGCGCCGGGGACACGTCCGCTGCACGGCGTGCCGCTGGCCTTCAAGGACAACATCGACGTCGCCGGCATGCCGACCACAGCCGGCAGCCCGTGGATGGCCGATCACCGCCCGCGCCTCCACGCGGGCGTGACGCAGCGGCTGCTCGATGCGGGCGCGCTGGTGCTCGGCAAGTCGAACCTGCACGAGTGGTCGCAGGGCGTCACGGGCCACAACCACGGCTTCGGCCCCTCGCGCAATCCCTTCGACCCCGCCCGCGTGACCGGGGGCTCCAGCGGCGGCAACGCAGCACTCTTGGGCCTGCGCGCCGCGCCGGCCGCCATCGGCACCGACACCGGCGGCTCGGTGCGCGTCCCGGCCGCGCTGTGCGGACTGACGGGCTTCCGCCCGACCGTGCGCCGCTGGCCCGACGAAGGCCTCGTGCCGATCTCGCCGACCTTCGACACTGCCGGCGTCATGGCGCGGTGCGTGGATGACTGCGTCCTGATCGACCACGCGGTGGCGGGAGGCCCGGCTCAGCTCGGCGCCACGCCGCTCGCGGGCGTGCGGCTGGGCGTGCCGCAAGCCTGCTTCTGGGAGGAGCTCGATCCGCCCGTGGAGCGGCTGGCGCGCGAGAGCCTCGAACGGCTCGCGGAGGCCGGCGCCGTGCTGGTGCCCTGCGACCTGTCCGAGGCCGATGCGCTGTTTCGCGAAGGATCGATGACGATCTCGCTGTTCGAGATCCTGCCCGCGCTGGCGGCCTACTTCGCGCGGCATGACCGCCCCTTCGATGCGCGCGCGCTCGCCGATGCCGTGGTCAGCCCCGACGTGCGGCCGCTCTTCGAGCGCCTCTTCGGCGCGACCGCGATCACCCCCGAGGCCTACGCGCGCGCACTGCACACGCTGCGCCCACGCATGCAGGCGGCCTACCGGGAATGCTTCGCACGGCACGCGCTCGCCGCGCTCGTCTTTCCGACGAGCCCGCTGACCGCCGCGCGCATCGGCGAAGACGTGGAAGTCATGCTCTGCGGCCGCGCCACCACCGCTTTCTCGGCCTACATCCGCAACACCGGCCCCGCCGGCATGGCCGGCCTGCCGGCGTTGAGCCTGCCGATGGGACTGACCCTGGAGGGCCTGCCTGCCGGACTGGAACTGACCGGCGCCGAGGGCACCGACTCGGCACTGCTGGCGCTGGCCCTCGGCGTGGAAGCGGTGCTGCCCCCGGCGCCCGTTGCGGACGCGGTGCAGCTGCGGCTCGAAGAGCGGTCGCTCGCTGCAGGCATCCACCGATGAGAGCCGCCGCAAGCTAAGGCAACGCAGTTCCCGCGGGAGAAGTCAGAATGCCCGCCTTCAAAGAAGACTCGCTGGTCGGAATCCCCGCCGGCCTTCGTCAGAAGGCACTCTTGACGACACCGCCGTCGACGCGCAGCGCGGCCCCGGTGGTTGCCGACGCGAGCGGACTTGCCACGAAGGCCACGAGCGAGGCCACCTCCTGCGGCGAAGCGAAGCGCTTGATCAGCGACGTGGGGCGGACGTGGTCGAAGAACTCGGCCTCGACCTGTTCGAAGCTCTTGTCGCTCGATCGCGCCATGCCCTCCACGAAGTCGCCGACGCCGCGCGATTTCGTCGGGCCCGGCAGCACGCTGTTCACCGTGATGTTCGTACCGGCGACCGATTCCGCAAGGCCGCGCGAAACCGCGAGCTGCGCGGTCTTCGTCATGCCGTAGTGGATCATCTCGGTCGGAATCTGCACCGCGCTCTCGCTCGAGATGAAGATGATCCGTCCCCAGTTCGTGCGCTTCATTTCCGGCAACACCAGGCGCGCAAGGCGCACGCCGCTGAGGACATTGACGTCGAAGAAGCGCTGCCAGTCTTCATCGGGGATGTCTTCGAAAGCCTTGGCTTCGAAGATGCCGAGGTTGTTGACGAGGATACCGATGCCTGGATGACGGCGCACGACCTCTTCGGCGGCGTCGGCCCGGCTGAGGTCCGCGGCATAGCCCGTCACCGTGCCATGCGTCTCCAGGCGGATGCGATCCACCGCCTCGTCGACCGCCGGCTGTGACCTGCCGTTGACGATGACGCTCGCGCCCTCCTGGGCCAGGGTGCGCGCGATGGCGTAGCCGATCCCGGCCGTGCTGCCGCTGACCAGCGCCAGCTTGCCACTGAGTTGAAGGTCCATGTCCGTTCTCCTTAGGTTCGAAGTTTGTGTCCGTGAAGGCCTGCACCCGTGCCGTCGGCACGACGGCGCGCGGCAGGCACTCGCTGTCGGTGAGGAGGCAGCCCCATCAGCCCTGGCCCAGGAAAGCGATCAGCGCGGGGATGACCTGGTCTGGCGCCTCTTCCATCAGCCAGTGCCCGGACCCCTTCACGATCACGCCCTGCACGTTGGTCGCCACCATCCTGCCCTGTTCGATCAGGAACGTGCCGCCCGCCTTTTCGCCGGAGAGAACCAGCATCGGCATGGGCAGCGGCGTCTTGCCCAGTTCCGCGAACTCTGCCGCATCCTGCTCGAAGGCCTTGAAATACTCAAATCCCGCGCGCATGCCGCCAGGTTGTGCGTAGGCCTTTGCATAGAACCGGCGATCGGCCTCGGGCACCGAATGTTTGGGATCGGCCGCGAAGTCGTTCCAGAAATGCTCGAAATAGATGCGCTCGCGCCCACTCACGAGCGCCAGCGGCGTCGGGCCGTGGAAGTGGAAATGCCAGAGGTCTCGAAGAAGCCAGACGTTCTGCCATGTGCCGATACCGGGCAGGAAGGCATCCATGAGCACCACCCTGTCCGTCTCCGAAGGAAACTGGGCAGCGTACGCGTAGGCCACCATCAGCCCGATGTCATGACCCACGATGCTGGCACTGCGGATGCCCAGCGAGCGGACGAGTTCATGGATGTCGACGGCCATGTTCTTCTTTCCGTAGCCCGTCTCGGGTTTCGACGAATTGCCGGCTCCGCGAAGGTCGGGCACGACCACCGTGTGCGTCTTCGCGAGCAGCGGCATCAGCGGATTCCACATGTGTCCGGTCTCGGCGTAGCCATGCAGCAGCACGACGGCCGGGCCGGTGCCGCCAATGCGGTAGTCGATGCGGGTGCCATTCACCTGCGCGCTGCCTGCGCGGAAGCCAGGGACGGCGTCGACGACCGGTGCGGCATGCGCCGGGGCACCCATGGCAAGTGCGGCGCCAACCGCGGCTGCGCCAGCGATCAGCGTGCGCCGGACAGGGCTGGAAAGGGAGGTGGGCTGGGTCGATGTCATGCTGAATTTCCTTTGTGTGTTTCGAGGTGAGCGAAATTTATGATTCAGCTTCACTTCCAGAAAGTGCCCAAAGATGGTTTACTCATTCAGCTTTCCTGAATGATTGGAACCAACCGCCATGGACCGTCTGCGCGCTTACGAGGTGTTCGTCACGGTGGTGGCGCGGGGCAGCTTCACCAAGGCGGCCGACGCGTTGGACACCTCCCCAGCCAACGTGACGCGCTATGTCAACGAGCTGGAGGCCCACTTGCGCACGCGGCTGATCAACCGCACGTCGCGGCGCCTGTCGCTCACCGAGGGCGGCGAAGCGCTGTTCGATCGGGCGAAGTCGATCCTCGAGGAAGTTGCGGAGACCGAGGCGCTGGCCACCACCGCCTCGCTCCAGCCGCGCGGGCGCCTGCGCATCAACGCACCACTGAGTTTCGGCAGCATCGTGCTGGCGCCCGTGTGGCCCAGGTTCATGGCGAAGTACCCCGACGTGGAACTGGACGTCGCGCTCATCGACCGCGTCGTCGACATCGTCGAAGAGGGCTATGACCTCGCCATCCGCATCTCGCGGACCATGTCGGGCACCCATATCGCGCGCCGCCTGGGCCGCTCGCAGAACCTGGTGTGTGCCTCACCCGAATACTTGGCGACTCATGGCATGCCCGAGGTCCCGGCGGACCTTTCCCGGCACCAGTGCCTCGGCTACACGTACGGCGCGACATCGGATGAGTGGCAGTTCGCAGGCCCCGACGGCACGATGGAGTCCGTGCGGGTGCGCTGGGCCCTGAGGGCCAACAATGGCGAAACCGCCCGCGCAGCGGCGATCGCCGGCGTCGGCGTGATCTGGCAGCCGAGCTTCGTGGTCGGAGAGGACGTGCGGGCTGGTCGATTGGTCGAGGTCATGCCTGGCTACCGCATGCCTGCCATCGACATCCTGGCGATCTACGCAAGCCGCCGCCACCTCAGCGCCAAGGTCCGGGTGATGGTCGACTTCCTGGTGGAGGCCTTGCAGTGTTCGCCATGGGTGAAGGACGAACGAGCGGGTGTCGACGGTTGACCACGGACTGCCGACCCGAGGCATAACAAGCCGATTTCCGCGGCGCCGGACTCGGCACCGCGAAATTGAATGGCACTCGCTCCGGCCAAGAGAGAGGAGGCCTTTGACCACGCGAATGCCGCGAGGGAGATCTAGCGGAAGAAGCAACAGTCTGGCGACAAGCATCTCATCGAGACAGCGATGCCTCATTCCGCCGAACCAGCCGTATCAATCCGGCTCCTTGATAAACGGTAATTTCCGTCGCTGCTTTGATGCCACCGAGGTAGTCGGCGATGGACTCAGAGCCAGCGCAAGGCTTCAGGGCGCCAGGTGGCAGTGGCTCCATTGTTGGAGGCTGCCGCTACCGTCGGTGGCCACAGCAGGTCATCTAACAGTGCTACGGTATCCCCCAGGGGGATCGCGGCGATGCCGTTCCTGTTCAGGAAAGCCTGCCACTGGTGCAGCTTGCCAGCTTCTTCGCTGAACTGTTTGGTCAAGGCCAATGGGCGCTCGGTAGGCAATGCGGTCTGGCGCCGGACGAAGGTGGCCGCGATTGCCGCAGCCAGCGTGGCGCCATCCAACTCCGTGCGCCGGGCAATCACCGCGAGGTCGAAGAAGTCCTTCATGCGGCTGTTCGCCTGCCCCAGCACCACCATGGCTTGGTACTTTTCGGCGATCACGGTATACACCGGGTAGACCCGCAGCGTCGGCGCCGAAAATTCATGCAGCAAGGTCGGGTACGTCACAGTCTGCGGCCCAGGAGTTACCGCGTCACCGAAGCCCACATCGATCTGTAACGCGCAACGTGCGGACCCGATGCGGGCCGACAGCTTGATACGGGTGCCCCCGTAGATGTTGTCCTCGCGAATGGCGCCCGCCTTCACCGAGTCGGCGTCGAACACGATGCCATCGCCCAAGTCAACAGTAGCGAGTTCTCGAAAGGTGGCGATCAGGTCAGCCTCATCATCCGGACCGAAGCCCAGCAGGTCGGCATCCCGTGTTGGACGGTGGGGTGTGTCGTACCACAGCGCAAAAAGCAGGGCGCCTTTCAGCACGAAGCGATCAGCGTGCGGGGACACACTGACGCGGGCCAGCAAGCGCTCGATGCCGAAGCGGTTGAGCAGCAGGCTGTAGTCCTCACCCTGCTGCTTTGCGAGCTTCAGCAGCCGGGCCAGTATGGATGCAGAGAGATTCCCAGTCATTGCGTCACGGCCTCAAGGTAGGGCTGCATGACACGCTCCACCCGGTTGATCTTGGCAAAGTGTCTCAGCTCAGCCATCGTGACCTTACGGCTACGCCAGGCATCCTTTAGCGCCTCCAGCGCCACATCCAATCCGATCTTGTTGCGAAACTTGAAGCAATCGGTCACCGTCTTGGCGATGCTGTACACGCGAATGGGTGCGCCATGATCGGTCACGGTCTGGATGCCCTCGCTGTACGCAGAGCCGCGCAGGCGCGTGATGCGCAGCGTCGGGTAGCCCATTGTTGGCGTATGCGTCGCCTCGGGCAGCGCGATCCACACATCATGTGGCAGTTGCGTACCGACCTCATGGAATTGGAGCGCACTCAGCAGGCACACCACGGCCTTTGGCACGCGCTGGCAGACCTCCATCAGCGTCTGATGCTCGGTGATCTCCGTTTCGGGCAGCCCGTAGAGGCCACGGGCGAACCTTTGAAGCTTGCCAGCCTGGTGCAGCCTGCTGAGAAGCTGTGATGACCAGCCATGCTGTCGTACATCAGCAGCCCGAAGCAGCCGCTGTTGTCGGGCCAGTTCGAGGATATGGTCAGACTGCTTCATGGAGTTCTAGTTTAATTTATGCATTACTTATATTCAAGTAATGCGTAATTCAATCAGGAGACTCCGGCAGGGTCGGAGGAAGTTGCCGTTATCGCTGCCCTTCCAGCTGGTCCTGCCAGAGGCGCAATCCGAATTCCGTGTTCGCACCAACACGTGAGCTGTTTCCCGGTGGTTCGGTTTTCTCCGCATCCCTGCAGATTCACTTCCACGTCGGCTCGGCCACCCCATCGGGCATCGAAGATTCATCCCTTCAGCAGCGGCAGTCGCAACGTGAGCCCCAGCACTCCGCCGCCAAGCGGGGCCGAATAGATGCGTCCGCCATGGTGACCGGCAATGCGCTCGCAGGCCCTCGCGCTGGCCACCACTGCGGCCGAATGCCTGCTGTCGAAGAACTTCGCGAGTGGAGGATGCATGTCGACGGCATCGAGGTCGCGCCAGTGGATCACGGCCTGCTCGCGATCGGCATGCGCCGACAGCTGGAGCGTGGCGCCCGCGCGCATCACGCCGGCGGCATAGGCCATGACCTTTGCCAGCAGCTCATGCAACTCCGACTCGATCGCGAACACGCGCATTGCTTCCGGCGGCAGCCTGACGTCGAGGCGGATGGCTCCTGAATCGGGCCGGATCGAGGCAGCGCCAAGCAGTGCACGGATGTCCTGCGGTCGGCTGGCGCTCAGGCGCTGCAGCGTCTCCTCGCGGGCCTGCGCGGCGAGCTCTCGCGCCCTGGCGCCCTGCCGCAGGTTGGCGACGAACAGCGAGCACATCGTGCCAACCACGCCGCCAAGGCCCACCACGATCACGGCAGCGATGATGAAACCAAGGCTCCCCGTTTGCAGCTGCCCCGCGCCGGTCATCAGCGCACTCCCGCAGGCCGAGGCGTGTATTCGCCAGAGGGGTCGCGTGTGCAGCGTTCCTGAGCTGGCGCCCGGTCGACCTCGCAAGCACTCCTTTCCGGAGGCGGCAGGCGTTGCGCATTGTCGAAGCGCATCGGCCACGGGCCTTCGCCGCGGAAACCCGGCGGCGGTGGACTATAGGGCACGGGCGGCGGGGGCAGCATGATGCAGCCGGTCAGTCCGGATGCCGCCAGCACGCTCGCGAGAAGTCGGAATCGGTTCATGATTGGAAGCTCACTGCCGGTTGGCAGAAGCGAAGAAGGAAGCGGAAAAAGAAAGAGCCGCGCGAAGGAAAAGAGGCGGCGGGTGCACGCCCGTTCCTTCGCACGGCGAGGTCGCACGCTCAGAACGCGTGTCGGATGCCGAAGTCGTAGCCTGTGGACGAGCGCGGCAGGCCGCTGTAGCCCGTGCCCGTGCTGCCGTAGCCGGTCGTGCTCGCCGATATCAGGCCGCCCGTGTAGTTCACGTCATTGCGGTTGTTCACCCGCGCCACCGTCGCATACAGCGCCGTGCGCTTGGACAGGTTGTGCACGTAGCCGATCGCGAACTTGCGCGACAGCGGGTCCTCGCCCGTGATGCCGACACCGCCCTCGTTGTAGCGAACCTGCGAGTACGACGCGCGGATCAGCCCCGCGCCCACCGGCACGGTCGCGCCGATCAGGTAGCCGTTGTAGCTGTCGTGCGTGTTGCCCAGCGCCGCGTAGTCGAACTTGTTCTTCACGTTCGACAGCTCCCCGAACAGCTTCACCGGACCGAAGTCGTACGACGCGCCCAGGTTGATCGTCTGCACCTTGCGCTCCAGCGTGGTGGTGTCCACCGCGATGCTCTGGCCCACGCCCAGCGCGATGTCCAGCGGCCCGTTGGCGTAGCCGAAGCGCCCGCCGACGTAGCGGCCTGCGCTGCTGCTGGTGGCTGCCGTCGTGCTGGTGGCGCTGGTGCTGGCGTTCTCGTGCAGGCTGTACTGGAACTGGCCGTAGAAGCCGCCCAGGTTCGGCGGCAGGAAGTAGCCGATCGAGTTGCTCGCGCGCACGTAGTTGGCGTTGTTGATGGTGGTGTTGCCGCTGACGGTGTTGATCACGCTGCTGCCCGAGCCGTTGGTGCCGAACGGGTCGAAGACGGTGTCGTTCCAGAAGGTGGGCGTGTAGTCGCGGCCCAGGCGCAGCTCGCCGAAGCCGCCCGACAGGCTCACGGTGGAGCGGCGGCTGAAGGTGGAGATGCCGGTGGCGCCGTCGTCGTTGCTGATGGGCGCCTCGAGCCAGAAGCTGGCGGCCAGGCCGCCGCCGAGGTCTTCGGTGCCGCGAAAGCCGATGCGGCTGGAGTTGTAGGCGGAGTTGCCCAGGCTGGTCTTGCTTTGCTTGACGGACGCGCCGGTGATGGGGTCGCG
>NZ_KB907477.1 GCF_000382045.1 Variovorax atrisoli 110B | reverse complement strand
GCCGACGCGCGCAAGCAGAACCAGGCCTTCTATGAGTTCATGGTGCCGCTGGTGAAGGGCTACAGCACCGAGATGAGCCTCGAAGTGGCCTCGCTGGGCGTGCAGGTGCACGGCGGCATGGGCTTCATCGAGGAGACCGGCGCGGCGCAGTACTACCGCGACGCCAAGATCCTGACGATCTACGAAGGCACCACCGCCATCCAGGCCAACGACCTCGTGGGCCGCAAGACGGCGCGCGACGGCGGCCAGACGGCGAAGGCGATCGCCGCGCAGATCGAGAAGACCGAGGCCGAGCTGGCCAGGATCGACAACCCCGCTGCCGCGGCCGTGCTCAAGCGCCTGAAGGCTGCGCGCGAAGCCTTCGTCGAGGTGGTCGACTTCGTGGCGGGCCAGACCAAGGCGTCGCCCAACGCGGTCTTCGCGGGCAGCGTGCCCTACCTGATGCTGGCGGGCAACCTGGTGGCCGGCTGGCAGCTGGCGCGCTCGCTGATCATTGCGCAGGACCTCGCCTCGCGCAGCTTCGACACCGACTTCATGCTGGCGAAGATCGCCACCGCGCGCTTCTACGCCGAGCACATCCTCAACAAGGTGCCGGGCATCCGCGACAGCATCGTCGACGGTGCCGAGAGCGTGACGGCGCTGGCGCTCGAGGCTTTCTGAATACGGCAGCCGAACGCAGAAGTCGCAAAGGTTACGCAGAAGTCGCAGAAGAAAAACCAGAATTTGTCTTCGGGTCCTTTCGCGACCTTTGCGTAGTTTTTGTCTTCCTTCTGCGTTCGGCTGCCCGATCCCGCATTCAACACAACTTTCAAGAGACAAGCATCATGTCGAAACTGCCCCCCGTCCTCGCGAACCTGCCGCTGCCGATCATCGGCTCGCCGCTGTTCATCATCAGCAACCCCAAGCTCGTGATCGCGCAATGCAAGGCGGGCGTGGTGGGTTCGATGCCGGCGCTCAACGCGCGTCCTGCGGCGCAGCTGGAAGACTGGCTCGCCGAGATCACCGAGGAACTGGCGGCCTACAACAAGGCCAACCCCGACAAGCCCGCTGCACCGTTCGCCATCAACCAGATCGTGCACAAGAGCAATGACCGGCTCGAGCACGACATGGAGATGGTCGTGAAGTACAAGGTGCCGATCGTCATCACCTCGCTGGGCGCGCGCACCGACGTGAACGACGCGGTGCACAGCTACGGCGGCGTGACGCTGCACGACATCATCAACAACAAGTTCGCGCAGAAGGCGATCGAGAAGGGCGCCGACGGCATCATCGCCGTGGCTGCCGGCGCCGGCGGCCATGCGGGCACGAAGAGCCCGTTCGCGCTGGTGCAGGAGATCCGCCAGTGGTTCGACGGCCCGATCGCGCTGTCGGGCTCCATCGCCACCGGCGGCGCAGTGCTGGCCGCGCAGGCCATGGGTGCCGACTTCGCCTACATCGGCACCGCGTTCATCGCCACCGAGGAAGCGCGCGCGAGCGACGACTACAAGCAGGCGATCGTCGACGGCACCTCGGACGACATCGTCTACTCCAACCTCTTCACCGGCGTGCACGGCAACTACCTGGCGCCCAGCATAGTCAAGGCCGGCATGGACCCGAACAACCTGCCCGAAGGCGACGTGAAGACGATGAACTTCGGCGGCGGGGAAGGCAGCAAGGCCAAGGCCTGGAAGGACATCTGGGGCTCGGGCCAGGGCATCGGCGCGGTGACCGAGGTGGCGACCGCCGGTGCGTTCATCGAGAAGCTCAAGCGCGAATACCAGGAGGCAAGACAGCGGCTCGCACTGTGACCCCGCTAGCGAACGGCGTCGCGCCCGTCGCGGTCGCGCCGCCGTCTTCTCCATCTTCTCCGCCGGCTCCGTCCCCTCCCTCCGCGGGGCGCATGCCGCTGCTCGATGCCGCCAAGGGCATCGCCTGCGCGGTGATCGTGGGGCATCACTTGTCGCGCTACGGCCCGATGCCGGCCGGTGCGTATACGCTCGCGCCCGACTTCTTCGGCTGGCTCTCCGAGGACGGGCGGCTGGCGGTGCAGGTATTCCTGGTGATCGCCGGGTTCCTGGCGGCCGCCAGCCTCGCACCCGATGGAACGCTGCGCGTGGAGCGGCCGGTGGCGCGCATCCTGCAGCGCTATGGGCGGCTCGTGATGCCTTACCTCGCCGCGCTCACGGTGTGCGTGATCGTCGCTGCGGTCGTTCGGCCGTGGCTCGACGAAGAGGTCGTGCCGGCGTCGCCCACCTTCGGGCAGCTGGTCGCCCATGGCTTGCTGCTGCAGGACCTGCTTGGCTACGAGTCGCTCTCCACGGGCGTCTGGTACGTGGCCATCGACTTCCAGCTCTTCGCGCTGGCCCTGGTGCTCGTCGGGCTGCCGTCGATGCTGCAGCGCGCCGGCGGCGCCGTGCCGCAGGGCCTGCGCGCGCGATGGCTGCCAGTGGCGCTGGTCTTCGGGCTGGCGGTGGCTTCGCTCGTGCTCTTCAACCGCAATGCAGGGCTGGACGACACGGCTTTCTATTTCTTCGGCACCTACGGGCTGGGCATGCTGGTGTTCTGGATCGGACGCGCGACGCGGTTCAGCATCTGGCAGAGCGGCATCGCGTTGCTGGCGCTGATCGGGGCGGGAGCGCTCGCCATCGACTGGCGCAGCCGCATCGCGACGGCGCTGGTCACCGCGCTTTTGATCGCCGTCGCGCAGCGCCGCAACTGGCTGTCGCCGAAGCACTGGCCGGCGGCGGCCATGCCGCTCGTGCGGCTGGGGCGGATGTCGTATTCGCTGTTTCTCATCCACTTCCCGGTGCTGCTCGCCATGAACGCGGCGGTCGCGAACGCGGGGCCGCATGGCTCGTGGTTCGACGCGGCGGGGCTTGCCGCGACCTTCGGCCTGTCGGTGGTCGCGGGGGCGCTGCTGTACCGCTGGGTGGAGGCGCGTCCCGCTTCCTGGCGCGCAGTGTTCGCGCTGTTCGCTGCGCTGCTGGTCAGCGGAATAGTCGTTTCTCATTAAGGAGCGGGCGCGCCGGCGCAGGCGCACCGTCCAAATCCTCCTGAACCTGTTGCGCTCCCGTGCGGGAGAGGGCAGTCTGCGGGCTCGTCAGTCGCCTCCGTCTCCGGTATGATTGTGGAAATTTCAGTAAATACTGAAAATTCACGAAAACAAGGAATGACCAAGCACCTGCCACCCAGATCGCCGCTGCGCGCTTCCGCGTCGCTGGACGCGGGTGGTGTGGTGCAGGGCGCGGCCGCGCTGTTCTGGCTGCCACAGGCGGCGTTGCTGGCGATGGCGGTGCAGGGCCTGGCTTCGGGGCATGGCTTCGCAGCCGTCACCTGGCCTGCCGCGGCGATCCTGCTGCTCGGGCTGGCGAGGGCTGCTTGCGAGGCCTGGGGTGCCCGCCGGACCTTCACCCGTGCACGCGCGCAGCTCACCGCGCTGCGCGCACAGACCGCCTTGGCGCTGGCTGCCGGTTCGCCGCTCGATCGCAGCCGCGCGCATTCGGGTCTGGCTGCCAGCGTGCTCGCCGAGCAGGCCGAGGCGCTGGTGCCGTACCTCGTGCGCTACCAGCCCGCGCGTTGGCGCGCGACGGTGGTGCCGATCTTCATCCTGTGCGCGGTGGCCGCTTTCTCCTGGGTGGCTGCGCTGGTGCTCCTGGCCGCCGCGCCGCTCATCCCGATCTTCATGGCCATCGTCGGCTGGCGCGCCAGGGCCGCGAGCGAGGCGCAGATGGTGGAGCTCGGCGGCATGAACGCCTTCCTGCTCGACCGGCTGCGCGGCCTCGCCACGCTGCGCTCGCTGGGCGCCGTCGAGATCACCGCCCGGCGCCTGGGCGATGCGGCCCAGTCGCTGCGCCGCCGCACGATGGCCGTGCTGCGCATTGCGTTCCTTTCCTCGGCCGTGCTCGAACTCTTCTCGGCGCTGGGCGTGGCGCTGGTGGCCGCCTACGTCGGCTTCCACCTGCTCGGCTCCATCGGCTTCGGCACCTGGGGGCGCACGCTGAGCCTGGGCGAGGGCCTGTTCGTGCTGCTGCTGGCTCCCGCGTTCTTCGAGCCTCTGCGCGAGTTGTCGATGGTCTGGCACGACCGCGCCGCCGGCGAGGCCGCGCTGGAGGCGCTCGACCGCCTGCAGCGAAACGAACTGTCTCTGCCCGGCGCGAGCGCGTCGCTGACACGCGCGACGACGAATGCTCACGCTGGAGCGCCGGCCGTCGTCATCCGCGACCTGCATTTCTCCTGGCCCGGCGAGCCGCAGGAAGTCTTCGACGGCTGCCAACTGCGCATCGCCTCCGGGGAGCACGTCGCGCTGACGGGCCCGAGCGGCAGCGGCAAGACCGCGTTGCTGTCGATGATCGCGGGCCTCGTGCCGGCGACGCGCGGCGAGATATCCATCGGCGGCGTTGCACTTACCGGCCGCACGGTGGCCTCCCTGCGCGAGCGCATGGGCTGGATGGGGCAGGCGCCGCACGTCTTTGCCGGTTCGGTCGAGGGCAACGTCACCCTGGGCCGCCTCGATGCCGACACCCGGCGCGTCACCGAAGCCATGCGCCTCGCATCGCTGCAGTCGGTGGTGCAGGCGCATCCGGCCACCTCGCTGGGCGAGGGCGGGCAGGGCCTTTCCGGCGGCGAGGCCGTGCGCCTCGCGCTCGCGCGCATCGCGGTCCATCCGCATGCCGACCTGCTGCTGGTCGACGAGCCCACCGCGCACCTCGACACCGAAACCGCCGAGCGGGTGACCGATGCGCTGCTGGCGCTGGCCCGCGGCAAGACCCTCATCGTCGCGACGCACGACCCGGCGCTGGCCGCGCGCATGGACCGCACCGTGAGCCTGGGCAGCGCAGAAGCGATGGAGAAGGCGGCATGAACAAGACTTCCTGCCCGAGCACGAACTGGCGCGACCTGCGCCTGGTGCTGCGCCCCTTCCTCGCCACGCAGCCGCGGTGGCTGCTGCTGGGCTGCCTGCTCGCGGCTATCACGGTGCTCGCGGGCATGGCACTGTTGGGCCTGTCCGGCTGGTTCATCACAGCGACCGCGCTGGCGGGCCTGCATGCCGCCACGGCCTTCACCTTCGACGTGTTCATGCCTTCTGCCGGCATCCGCCTGCTCGCGCTCGGCCGCACCGCATCGCGCTATGGGGAGCGTCTGGTGACGCACGATGCCACCTTCGCCGTGCTCGCCGACATGCGCGTGCGCCTGTTCCGCGGCTGGTCTAGGGCAGAGGCGGCGCGCCGGCTGCTGATGCGTCCGGCGCGTCTGCTGTTCCGGCTGACCGCCGATATCGACGCGCTCGAATCGCTCTATCTGCGCCTGCTCGTGCCGGCGGCCGCGGCGCTCGGCGCTGCCTTGCTTGCGGGCGCGGTGCTCGGCTTCATGCATGTGGCCATGGGCCTCGCGCTGGCGCTGTGGCTGATGGTCGTCGGCTGGGGCATCGCGTCGATCGTCGCCAGGCGTGCCTGCCGGCCGGCCGTGCGGCGCGCCCATGCCATCGAGGCGATGCGTGCCCGCGCCGTCGATCTGGTGGCGGGGCAGACCGACCTGGTGATGGCAGGCCGCATCGATGCCCAGCGCGAGGCCTTGATGGCCGCAGATGCGCAACTCGCCAAGGCCGACCTCGCGCTGAACAGGCTCGAGGCATCGGCAGGGTTCGCCTACGGCAGCGCCGGCACCCTGACGCTCGTCGGCGTGCTGCTGGCCGTCGGCCTGCTGGTGGGCGAGGGCGTGATCGGCGCACCGGCGGCGGCGCTCGCGCTGCTGGTGGCGCTCACGGCGACGGAGCCCTTCGCAGCCCTGCGCCGCGGTGCGCTCGACGCGGGCCGTACCTGGCTGGCGGTACGGCGACTTGCTCCCCGCATGGATGGCGCCGCCGACGAGCCCGGTGAAATGACGAACTCCCCAGGCTCCGGAATCGCACTGCGACTGGACCAAGTCTCCGTGGCCCATGGCGACTGTGGCACGCCGGTCCTCACCGAAGCCTCGTTGACCCTGCGCGCAGGCGAGCGTGTCGCGCTCATCGGGGCGAGCGGCGCGGGCAAGTCCACGCTGCTCGCCGCCATCGCAGGCGAGATCGCGCCCCTGTGCGGCAGCGTTCTCGCGCAGCCAGCCTGCCTGCTGACCCAGCGCACCGAACTCTTCCAGGACAGCCTGCGCGACAACCTTCGCCTCGCAGCCCCGGAAGCCACCGACGAACAACTGCATGCCGTGCTGCAGGCGGCAGGACTGCAAGACGAGGTGCGTGCCCTGGGCACCGGCCTCGACACCCGCCTCGGTGAAGGCGGCCTCGGCCTCTCCGGCGGCCAGTCGCGCCGCCTCGCGCTAGCCCGGCTGCTGCTGCGCGACGTGCCCCTGTGGCTGCTCGACGAGCCCACCGAGGCGCTCGACGCCGCGACCGCACACGACGTGCTGCAGCGCCTCGCCCAGCAAGCAGGAGGCCGAACCCTGCTGATCGCCACCCACTTGCGCCGCGAGGCCGCGCTCGCCGACCGCCTCGTGCGTGTCGACCAGGGCCGCATCGTCGCCGACCTGCACCGCGGCAGCGAGGCTTTCGATGCCGCGCTGCGCAGCCTGCGGCCCGACTGAACCGCAAAGCCGCCGAACAGGGAAAGAAAAGGAAAGAAGGAAGAACCACATCATGGACTTAGACATCGTCGCGCTATCGCGCCTGCAGTTCGCCGTCACGGCGCTGTACCACTTCCTGTTCGTGCCGTTGACGCTCGGACTCTCGATCATCATCGCCATCATGGAGACGGTCTACGTCATGACCGGCCGCGTGATCTGGCGCGACATGACGAAATTCTGGGGTGTTCTCTTCGGCATCAACTTCGCGATGGGTGTCGCCACCGGCATCGTGATGGAGTTCCAGTTCGGCATGAACTGGAGCTACTACAGCCACTACGTCGGCGACATCTTCGGCGCGCCGCTGGCCATCGAGGGTCTGATGGCCTTCTTCATGGAGGCCACCTTCGTCGGGCTGTTCTTCTTCGGCTGGGACAAGCTCTCGAAGGTGGGCCACCTGATCTCGACCTGGGCGGTGGCCATCGGCTCCAACTTCTCGGCGCTGTGGATCCTCATCGCGAACGGCTGGATGCAGAACCCGGTGGGCGCGGCCTTCAATCCGCAGACCATGCGCATGGAAGTGACCGACTTCGCCGCGGTGCTGACCAACCCGGTCGCCCAGGCCAAGTTCGTCCACACCGTGTCGGCGGGCTATGTGTGCGCGGCCGTGTTCGTGCTCGGTGTCTCCGCCTGGTACGTGCTCAAGGGGCGCCACCTCGAACTCGCCAAGCGCTCGATGACGGTCGCAGCCTCGTTCGGCCTGGCTGCTGCGCTGTCGGTGGCGGTGCTCGGCGACGAGAGCGGCTATCTCTCCGGCGAACACCAGAAGATGAAGCTCGCCGCCATCGAGGCCATGTGGGAGACCCAGCCCGCACCCGCCGCCTTCACCGTCGTCGGCTTTCCCGACCAGGAGGCGCGCGAGACGCACTACGCCATCCACATTCCCGGCGTGATGGGCCTGATCGGCACGCGCTCGCTCGACACCGTGATGCCCGGCATCGACGAACTCGTGAAGCGTGCAGAGGTGCGCATCCGTGAAGGCCTGAAGGCCTACGACGCGCTGCAGAAGATCCGCGAGGCTGGCGGCCCCGACAAGGTGACGCAGGGCGTGCGCGGCGACTTCGAGGACAACGGCATCAACATGGGCTACGCGCTGCTGCTCAAGCGCTACGTGGACGATCCGCGCCAGGCCACCGACGAGCAGATCGCCAAGGCCGCATGGGACACCGTGCCGCAGGTGGCGCCGCTGTTCTGGCTGTTCCGCGTGATGGTGGGCATCGGCATGCTGCTGATCGCGCTGACCGCGACCTTCTTCGTGCTCTCGGCGCGCCGCAGGCTCGACAGCCACCGCTGGCTGCTGAAGCTCGCCGTGTTCGCGATCCCGCTGCCTTGGATCGCCATCGAGTCGGGCTGGCTGGTGGCCGAGTTCGGCCGCCAGCCGTGGGTGATCGAGGGCGTGCTGCCGACCGCGGTGGCGGTGTCGAACCTCGGTGCGAAGACGCTGCTGCTGACGCTCGCGGGCTTCATCGCGATCTACACGACGCTGCTGGTCATAGAGATGAAGCTGATGCTCAAGGCCATCCGCAAGGGCCCGCAGGCCGAGCACGCGCCCGACGAGGGCGACACGCTCTCGCACATTCCGCCGGCCCACGCGGGCGCGGCCATTCCTTCGCCTTCCACCGGGAGCGCAGCATGATCCTCCACACACTCCTCGACTACGACACCCTGCGCTTCATCTGGTGGCTGCTGATCGGCGTGCTGCTGGTGGGCTTCGCCGTGACCGACGGCTTCGACCTGGGCAGCGGCATGCTGCTGCCCTTTGCCGCGCGCAACGACGTGGAGCGCCGCGTCGTCATCAACAGCGTCGGCCCGGTGTGGGAGGGCAACCAGGTGTGGCTGATCCTGGGCGGCGGCGCGATCTTCGCGGCCTGGCCGCAGCTGTACGCCGTGTCGTTCTCGGGCTTCTACCTGGCGATGTTCGTGATCCTCACGGCGCTGATCCTGCGGCCCGTGGCCTTCAAGTTCCGCAGCAAGCGCGAGTCGCCGCAATGGCGCTCGCGCTGGGACTGGGTGCTGTTCTTCAGCGGCTTCGTCCCCGCGCTGATCTGCGGCGTGGCCGTGGGCAACGTGCTGCAGGGCGTGCCGTTCCGCTTCAACCCCGACATGCACATCTTCTACGACGGCAGCTTCTTCGGCCTGCTGAATCCGTTCGCCATCCTGTGCGGGCTGGTGTCTGTGGCGATGCTGGTGATGCACGGCGCCGCCTGGCTGCAGCTGAAGACCGCCGGGCCGGTGGTCGAGCGTGCGCGCAGCTACGGCATGGTCGCCGCCGTGCTCACCATCGCGCTCTATGCGCTGGCCGGCGTGCTGCTGGCGACGAGCATCGGCGGCTTCCGCATCAGCAGCGTGATCGATGCGACGGGGCCGTCGAACCCGATGCTGAAGACGGTCGAGCTGCACGCCGGTGCATGGACCGCCAACTATGCGGCCCATCCGTGGACGCTGGCCGCCCCCATGGCCGGTTTCGTCGGCGCGCTCGGTGCGCTGCTCGGGCTCGCGCTGCGCCGGCCGGTGCTTTCGCTGCTGGCTGCGGCGCTGGGCATCGCCGGCATCATCCTCAGCGTGGGCGCCTCGATGTTCCCGTTCATCCTGCCGTCTTCCATCGACCCGCGCGCCAGCCTCACGGTGTGGGACTCGTCCTCGAGCCATCTCACGCTTTTCATCATGCTGGTGGTCACGGCCGTCTTCATTCCGCTGGTCGTGGCCTACACGAGCTGGGTCTACCGCGTGCTGTGGGGCAAGGTCGACGAACAGGCGATCCGCGACGAGAGCGGCCACGCCTACTGACAACCAAGGAGGAACGAAAGATGTGGTACTTCGCCTGGATCCTCGGCCTGCCGCTGGCGGCCGCATTCGCGGTGCTCAACGCCATGTGGTACGAGCTCATGGACGACGAGGCCGTCCGCAAGGCCAAGCTCGAAACGCCGGAGCCGTCGGCGGGGCAGGAGCGGCTCTAGCGGTAGTAGAGATAGAGATGGAAAGGCCGCCGGCCTACTCGGCGGCCTTCTTCTTCGACGCCGAGCCGCCCGAGATGCGGTCCTTGAGCGTCAGCACCTTCGTCACGGTCGCGCCCATGCCCATGAGCTTCATGGCGGTCTCGGGCGCGAGCCGCTGCACGTCGTCGAACCACTTCATCAGCCGGTCGATCAGGTCGTGCATCTCGCGCATGCGCTCCTGCGCGTGACGTTCGGCGTCGCTGGTGGGAGATTCGAGCAGGGCGTTGCGTAGCATCGAGAGCGTGGGTTCGATCTCGCGGCGGCGGCGCTCCTCGGCCAGCACGCGGAAGATTTCCCACACGTCGGATGGCGCCTCGAAGTACTCGCGACGGTCGCCGGGATGGTGCCGCAGGCGCACCAGCCGCCAGGCCTGCAGTTCCTTCAAGCCCATGCTGACGTTGGAGCGCGAGAACTCGAGCATTTCGGCGATCTCGTCGGCGTTGAGCGCGCGCTCCGAGAGGAAGATGAGTGCGTAGATCTGCCCGACTGTGCGGTTGATGCCCCACTTGCTGCCCATCTCGCCGAAGTGGGCGACGAACTGGCGGTTGAGGGGTGGGAGATCGGAAGAGTTGGCCATGCGCCGGATTGTCGCGCGGATGGCTGTAATTCCGGAAAGTCCTGAAAACTCAATCAGCCTGCTGGCGCCGCCTGTACGAGCCGGGCGCGCCGCCGGTCCATGCCTTGAAGGCGCGCTGGAAGGCCGCGCTGTCGGCAAAGCCCAGCTCCTCGGCCAGCGCCGCCAGCGGCACGGTGCTGGTGTTGAGCCGCACGATGGCGAGGTCGCGCCGCAGCTGGTCCTTCAACGCCTGGAACGAGGTGCCCTCGGTCGCCAGGTGCCGCTGCAGCGTGCTGACCGACATGTGCAGCACGCCCGCGGTGGTCGCGAGGTCGGCCCAGGCCGGGCGGTGCTGCTGCAGCACCGCGCGCACCTTCGCGCTCACCGCCTGTTCGGCGAGCCGGGGCAGGATCACGTTGGCCGGGGAGGCCGCCAGGAAGGCCTGGATCTCCTTTGCGTCGCGGTGCACCGGTGTGTCGAGCGCGGCGGCGTCGAACCACACGGCAGACAGCGGCTGGCCGAACTGCAGCGGGCCCGGGAACACCTTCGCGTAGCCGTCCGCATAGGGCGGCGGCTCGAAGCCGAAGTCGAAGCGCCGGGCCGCCAGACGGCCGCCGTGAAGCCATGCGAAGAGCCGCCAGTACACCCGCAGCATCAGTTCGTGCAGGAAGTTCTGGTGCATGGGCGGCTGGATGTTCAGCCGCAGCCCGAAGCCGGCCAGGGGGCCGTCGTGCAGCAGCACCAGCGAGAGATCGTCCTGCAGCAGGTCGAAGGTGCGTGCCACGCGGCGCAGCGCCACCTCGAAGGTGCGTGCGCCCAGCGTGGAGCGCGTCATCAGCGCGAAGCTGCCGCAGCGCAGTCGGCGCGTGAGAAAGCCCAGCGCCTCGTCGTCCATGCGCTCCATCAGCAGCGCGAAGAGGGCCACGTACTGCTCGGCGGTGATCCGGGCGGCGGCTTCGTCGAGCAGCGCGGGGGCGATGCCCGCGTCCTCCAGCGCCTTGTCGACGTCCATCAGCGCCTCGCCCGGGCGCGCACGGATGCCCGAGAGCATGCCGAGGACGAAGGCGATCGGAATGGTGACGGGCGGCTGGAGCATGTGTCTGTCGATTGACCTTTTCTGCCATGCGATCGAAGCGAAGTGCAATCGCCGGGCGGCGGCCGGATTTCTACCATGCGCCTGCACAAGAACGAGACGGAGACAAACCCATGTACCTGACCCAGGGCCTTCACCGGGCCGTGCAGCAGCGCCCCGATGCCATCGCCGTGCGTTTCGCCGGCCGCGCACGGACATTCCGCGACTTCGCCGACCGTGTGGCGCGCCTGGCCGGCGCACTGCAGCGGCTGGGCATGCGCGCGGGCGACCGCGTGGCCATGCTGTCGCTCAACTCCGACCGCTACCTGGAGTACCAGCTGGCCGTGCCCTGGGGCGGCGGCGTGCTCAACCCCTGCAACATCCGCTGGTCGCCCGCGGAGATCCTGTATTCGCTGGAAGACTCCGGCTCCGGCATCCTGCTGGTCGACGAGACCTTCCGCGGCGTAGTCGAGCAGATGCGGGGCCAGTCGAAGAGCCTGCGAGAAGTCGTCTACTGCGGCGACGGCCCCGTGCCCGCCGGCATGCACAGCTACGAAGGCCTGATCGACGCCGCAGCCCCCGTGCCCGACGCCGTGCGCCGCGGCGAGGACCTGGCCGGCATCTTCTACACCGGCGGCACCACCGGCTTTCCCAAGGGCGTGATGCTCAGCCACACCAACATCTGCAGCTCGGCGCTCGCGGCGCAGGCCGAAGGGCTTGCTCCGGCCGACGGCTGCTACCTGCACGCCGCGCCGATGTTCCACCTCGCCGACATGGGCCTGGCCACGCCACACTGGTTCACGGGCAACACGCACGCCATCATCCCGATGTTCACGCCCGAGGGCGTGCTCGACACCATCGAGCGCGACCGCGTGACCAGCATGCTGCTGGTGCCGACCATGATCCAGATGCTGGTGGACCACCCCGCGATGCGGCAGCCGCGCGACCTGAGCAGCCTGAAGAACATCACCTATGGCGCCTCGCCGATCTCCGAGGCGGTGCTCAACCGAGCGATGGAGGCGTTCCCGGGCGTGGGCTTCGTGCAGGCCTACGGCATGACGGAGCTGTCGCCCATCGCCACGCTCAACCCGGCGTACTTCCACACGGCCGAAGGCCGCAAGCGCGGCAAGCTGCGTTCGGCCGGACGCGCCAGCGTGTGCATGGAGGTGCGCGTGGTCGATGCGGACGACAACGAGGTGCCGCGCGGCACCGTCGGCGAGGTGGCGGTGCGCGGGCCCAATGTGATGCAGGGCTACTGGAACAAGCCCGAGCAGACCGCCGCCGCACTGCGCGACGGCTGGATGCACACCGGCGACGGCGCCTACATGGACGACGACGGCTTCATCTTCGTGGTCGACCGCATGAAGGACATGATCATCAGCGGCGGCGAGAACGTCTACTCGGCAGAGGTCGAGAACGCCATCAACCAGCATTCCGCGGTGGCGGCCTGCGCCGTCATCGGCATTCCGAGCGACGAGTGGGGCGAGGCAGTGCATGCGGTGCTCGTGCTCAAGCCGGGGCAGGGCGTGCAGCCGCAGGAGCTGATCGCCCACTGCAAGACGCTGATCGCCGGCTACAAGTGCCCGCGCAGCGTGGCCATCGTCGACGCGCTGCCGCTGTCGGGCGCCGGCAAGGTGCTGAAGACCAAGCTGCGCGAGCCCTTCTGGCAGGGCCGGCAGCGCAGCGTGGCCTGAGCCCGTCCAACTTACTTCCTTTTCGAACTTCCAAGGAGCCTTTCATGAGTCAAGATGTTCACGTGGTCGGGGTCGGCATGATCCCCTTCACCAAGCCTGGCGCGAACCAGCCCTATCCGCAGATGGCAGCGCAGGCGACCAATGCCGCGCTGAAGGACGCCGGCATCGGCTACGAGCTGGTGCAGCAGGCCTACGTGGGCTACGTCTATGGCGACTCCACCGCCGGCCAGCGGGCGCTGTACGAGGTGGGCATGACCGGCATCCCGGTCGTCAACGTCAACAACAACTGCTCGACCGGCTCGACCGCGCTCTTCCTGGCGCGCCAGGCGGTGGCCAGCGGCGCGGCCGACTGCGTGCTGGCGCTGGGTTTCGAGCACATGAGCCCCGGCGCCCTCGGCGCGGTGTTCAACGACCGGCCCAGCCCCTTCGACCACTTCGAGAACATCACCGACGAGCTGGTCGGTAACGAGCAGGTGCCGCTCGCGCTGCGCTACTTCGGCGGCGCCGGGCTGGCTCACATGCAGCAGTACGGCACGCAGATGTCGACCTTCGCGAAGATCCGCGCCAAGGCCAGCCGCCACGCGGCGAACAACCCCCTGGCGCTGTTCCGCAGCGTCGTCACGGAGGAGGAGGTGATGGCCGCGCCCGTCATGTGGCCCGGCGTGATGACACGGCTGATGGCCTGCCCGCCCACCTGCGGCGCGGCGGCGGCCATCGTGTGCTCGCCGCGCTTCGCCGAGCGCCACGGGCTCGACCGCAGCGTGCGCATCAAGGCGCAGGCCATGACCACCGACCGCCCCATCACCTTCGAGAGCCGCGACATGCGCGAGGTGGTCGGTTTCAGCATGGCGCAGGAAGCCGCGCAGAAGGTGTACGACGCGGCCGGCGTCGGACCGCAGGACGTCGACGTGGTCGAGCTGCACGACTGCTTCGCGCACAACGAGCTGCTGAGCTACGAGGCGCTGGGCCTGTGCCCGGTGGGCGGCGCGGAGAAGTTCGTGGTGGATGGCGACAACACCTACGGCGGCAAGGTCGTCACCAACCCGTCGGGCGGGCTGCTGTCGAAGGGGCATCCGCTGGGCGCCACGGGGCTGGCGCAGTGCACGGAACTGGTCCAGCAGCTTCGCGGCACGGCCGACAAGCGGCAGGTGGAGGGCGCGCGGATTGCGCTGCAGCACAACCTGGGGCTGGGCGGCGCCTGCGTGGTCACGCTCTACGAGCGGGTTTGAGAGAAAGGGCCGCCAGATGATCGACAGGAAATGGATCGGCCACGAACTGCCGCCCTCGGTGCTGCCCATCGAGCGAAGCCGGCTGCAGTTCTTCGCCAAGGCCATCGGCGAGACCGACCCCGTCTACACCGATGCCGCCGCCGCGCGCGACGCCGGCTACCCCGACCTGCCCGCGCCGCCGACATTCCTGTTCGCGGCCGAGCTGGACTCGGGGGCGTCGGACCGCCTGCTGGCCGATCTGGGCATTCCGCTGTCGAAGCTGCTGCACGGCGAGCAGGGCTTCAGCTACCACAGGCCCGCATGCGTGGGCGACACCGTGACGGTGCGTTCCACCATCACCGACATCTACGACAAGAAGAACGGCGCGCTCGAGTTCGTCGTCAAGACGTCGCGCGCCACCAACCAGCGCGACGAGCTGGTCGCCGAGCTGCGCGCGGTGATCGTCTGCCGCCATTGACGAAGGAACCCGCACCGATGAATGCACCGACCTACGACACCGTGAACGTCGGCGACGAGCTGCCCGCGCTGCAGCTGCCGCCCGTGAGCCGCACCACGCTCGCGCTGTTCGCGGGCGCCTCCGGCGACCACAACCCCATCCACATCGACACGGACTTCGCGCGCAGATCGGGCATGCCCGACGTGTTCGCGCAGGGCATGCTGGGCATGGCCTGGCTGGGCCGGCTGCTCACGCAGTGGGCGCCGCAGTCGCAGCTGAGGCGCTTCGACGTGCGCTTCCAGGGCATCACGCACCTGGGGCATGCGGTGCGCTGCAGCGGCCACGTGGTCGAGAAGCTGGAGCACGAAGGCGAGCACTGCGTACGCGTGGAAGTGCACAGCGCCAATCAATACGGGCAGACGCGCATCGCCGGCGAAGCGCTGGTCGCGCTGCGTTGAGAACTCACACCAACAAGGAAGGAACTCGGACATGACACCCAAGCTCGACGGCAAGGTCGCACTCATCACCGGCTCGGGCCGCGGCATCGGGCGGGCCATCGCGCTCAAGCTGGCTTCGGAAGGCGCGCGCATCGTCGTCAACGACCTCGACGCACAGCCGGCGGAGGAAACGGTGCAGGAAATCCGTGCGGCCGGCGGCCAGGCGGTGGCATGCACCGGCAGCGTGGCGGCGCCCGACTTCGCCGAGCGCTTCGTCGGCACGGCGGTGAGCGAGTTCAAGGGGCTCGACATCATCGTCAACAACGCCGGCTACACATGGGACAGCGTCGTGCAGAAGATGACCGACGAGCAGTGGTACGCCATGATCGACGTGCACCTGACCGCGCCGTTCCGCATCCTGCGCGCGGCGCAGCCGGTGATCCGCGCGCTGTCGAAGGCCGAGACCGAGGCGGGCCGGCGCGTGGTGCGCAAGGTGGTCAACATCTCGTCCGTGGCGGGGCTCTTCGGCAATGCGGGGCAGGCGAACTACGCGGCGGGCAAGGCCGGCATCGTGGGGCTCACGCAGACGCTGGCCAAGGAGTGGGGCCGCATGAACGTGACGGTCAACTGCGTGGCCTTCGGCTTCATCCAGACGCGGCTCACCGCGAGCACCGCAGAGGCTTCCACCGCGAACATCGAGGGGCGCGAGATCAAGGTGGGCATCAACCCGGGGCTGCTGGCGATGATGGAGCAGTCGATTCCGCTGGGGCGCGGCGGCACGCCCGAGGAAGCGGCCGGGGCCGTGTACCTCCTGTGCGCGCCCGAGTCGGACTACGTGAGCGGCCAGACGCTGATGTGCAGCGGCGGCCTGACGGGCATCTGAGCATGGAGACCGCCGAAGGCATCGCCTGGGGCGTGGAGGAGGGCATCGGCCGCATCGTGCTGAAGCGGCCGGAGCGCGCCAACGCGATAGGGGTTCGCAGCGGCCACGCGCTGGTGCGGGCCATCGACGAAGTGCTGGCGGGCAAGCCGCGCGTCATCCTGCTGACCGGAGAGGGCCGCGTGTTCTGCGCCGGCGGTGACATCGACGAGTTCGTGGCGGCTGGCGAAGCGCTGCCGGCCCTGGTCGATGAGATCCTGGACCGCTTGCACCCTGCACTGCTGCGACTGTCGAACAACCCTGCGCCGCTGGTCGTCGCGGTGAACGGATCCGTCGGCGGCGCAGGCGTGGGGCTGGCACTGTGCGGCGACTTCGTGCTCGCTGCCGAATCGATGAAGCTGCGTACGGGCTATGCGGCCATCGGGCTGTCGCCGGATGCGGGTGCCTCGTACTTCCTCGCGCGCCGCGTGGGGCCGGTGCGCGCGCAGCAGCTGCTGATGCTCAGCGATGCCATCGACAGCCAGCGCTGCCTTGCGTGGGGTGCGGTCGATGCGCTTCACCCGGACGACGAACTCGCGGCTGCTGCCGAAGCGCTGGCGGCTCGGCTCGCGCGTGGTGCGAGCGCATCCTTCGCCGGCATCAAGGAGCTCTGCGCGGGCGCGCCCGGCCGGCCCTTCGAGCAGCACCTTGCGCTGGAACACAGGCTGCTGCGCGAACGTGCAGGCAGCGCCGACGCCCGGGAGGGCGTGACCGCGTTCGTGGAGAAGCGCGCGCCCAGTTTCAAGGGAAGCTGAACGCCGCGGTCCTCAGCCGTTGCGCTTGAACAGCTTCGCGATGCCCCACAGCGCCGCGCCGCCGGCCACCACCGCCAGCTTCGCGAACTTGGCGAGGAAGGCCGCGATGACCGCGAACAGGCCCAGCTTCTTCACTGCCGCGCCGGCCACCAGTGCGGCCAGCCCATAGGCGGCGACCTTGTCGGTGGACGAGTTGAAGTCCGCGTACTTCTTCCCGTCGTCGTACTGGATCGCACCGAGGAGCTTGCTCGCGTCGGGCTTGTACTTGTCGAGGTCCTTCGCGTTGGTGATGAGGTTCAGGCTCAGGTAGCCCTCGCGGCCCAGTGCGTAGGTGTTGTAGTTGACGCCCTGGTTGCCGTCGGTGCTGCCCTTGCGCTTCGACAGGGCCGACCACACGAGGCGGTGCGAGGAGGCGTCGTACTGCGGCTTCTGCGCCCAGCCCGTGACCTCGATGGACGGGATGCCGCGCTTGGCGCGCTCCTCGTTCGCGGCCTCGGTGCCTTCCTTCAGGCTCTTGAGCAGGTCGTCGGCGTTCCAGTCCTTGGCGTCGTCGTCCTTGATGTAGCCCTCCTTCACGAACTTCACCACCGCCATCCAGTCGGCGTCGTCGGCGGGGAAGATCGCGCCGATGAAGGTGTCGTCGGTGCGGTTGCCCATGCTGCGCATGAGCTGCGCGGCAGCGGGCGTCGGCACCCACACGTAGCCGGCGGGCAGGTGGAGGTGGGCCTGGTCGCGCAGCGTGATGTCGACGGGGCCGACCTTCTGCACGGCTTTTGCGGCCTTGAAGGCGGCGTCCTGTTCGGCTTCGAGCGAGCTGGCGGTCGAGGCCTGAGTGGAAGGTGTGGACGGGGTGGTGGTCGGCGATGCGGCTTGGCTGGTTTGCGCCACGAAAGCGGCGCACGCGAGCAGCACGCCGGCCGTCAGGCGGGCGGTTTGAATACGCAAGTTCTCTCTCCTCGGTTGTTTTCGGTTTGGTGAGCGGGGCAAGTTTAAAGAGCTCGGCTATCGCGCCGGTTGCCGAACAGGTTGTGCGCATGACCGCCCGAGGCCGGCAGCACGACGGACATCACCGTGCCCCGACCGGGCCGTGACCGCAGCCGAACCCTCGCTTCCTGCAGATCGGCCAGCCGCTGCACCGTGGCCAGCCCGAGTCCCAGGCCGCATTCGTGCGCGGCTGGCCGCTCGGGGGAGTCGATCCTGTAGAACGCCTCGAAGACGCGTGCCTGATGCTGCGCAGGAATGCCGATGCCGGTGTCGCAGACATCGATGCGAATGCCTTCCCGATGCCGCCGCGCACCCACGAGCACGCCACCATGGTGTGTATGGCGCAGTGCGTTGCTCACCAGGTTGTTGAGGATCCGTGTGAGCATGACGCCGTCGCAGCGCGCCCACGCGCTGGTGGGGCGCACCACCAGCCGCACCCCTCGAGACTCGGCGACGGCGCGGAAGTGATGCCGCAACTCGTCGAACAGCGGGGCGAGCGGCAGGTCGGCGCATGCGGGCCGTGTGCCGCCAGCGTCGATCTGCGCCAGGTCCAGCATCCCGGTCAGCAGCCGGTCGAGAAAGTCGACGGACTGGCGGATCTGGCCGATGCGCAGGTGCAGTTGGCTGGCGTCGAGATCGGCACTCGACAGCGCCTCCGAAAACAGCATCAGGGCTTGCAGTGGTTGCCGCAGGTCATGAAGCGCAGCGGCGAAGAGGCAGGCTTTCGCCTGGCTGGAGTCCTCGAGCAACTGGTTCCGTCGCACGAGTTCGGCCAGGGCCTGCTCGACGGAAGGTTGCAGCGCCGATGGAGGTGAGCGCACCGAAGGCGGACTGCCGTCGAAGGCGCTGCTCCCGCGGCTGCCTTGCACAGCCTCCTGCACCTGCACGGGAACGGGAAGGCCGAGAAACCGGAGCATGTGCTGAAGCGGGTTCATGCGGACGTCTCGCGGTGCAGCTAGAGCAGGCCCCTGCGGCGCGCGGCGATCAATGCGACGGTGGCGCAACACACGAGGTTGATGGCCGAGATCGCGACGAAGAGACCGTCGCGCACGACCCAGGCGCCGTACATCACGCCGGTGAGGTTCGCCAGCACCCAGGAGCTCCAGGTCACGAGCGAGATGGCGCGCGCGCCGTCCGTGCAGCGCCAGACGGCGGCGATCTGCGGCAGGTAGGTGAAGGCGCGCGCGGAGTTGGTCGCCAGGTAGAGCCAGCTCACGATGGACATCAGCGTGGCCGAAGGCTGCAGATCGCCGAGGAAGTTCATGCGACCCGCTCCCCGGCGTGTTGCGGCAGGCCGTTTCCGCCATGGAGCGGCAGCCGGTCACAGCACCCGGACATCCAGAGGATCAGCGCCGCAAGCGTGGCCACCGCGATCGCCAGCAGCCAGCGGCCGACTTTCGACAGCGTTTCCTCGGCGGGCGTGAATTGCGGGGCCATGGGCTTCTTCTCCTCTGGAATGTGATGCTCGGGCATGGGCACCAATGTAGGAGTCGCAGTGCGGCCCTGGAATACCGCCTTCGGGCCTGGCCATCGCGTGTTCGCGGGATGGCCGCGCTTCGCGTGGAGGTGTCTTCGGCTCAGGCGGCCGAGGAGGCGAGAGGTGCGCTCAGCACGACACAGGTTCCATGCGCGTCCCGGCGCAGTTCGAAGGTGCCGCCGAGCCGCTGCGCCCGCGCGTGCATGTTGACGACGCCGCGCCCTTGCCCGCCCGGACCGGTGCCGGCGCCAAGGCCGTCGTCCTGGATCTCCAGCCGCAACAGCCCGCCCGCCTGCTGCAGGCGAAGCTTCACCTGCCGCGCTTGGGCATGCTTCACGACGTTGGTCAGCGCCTCCTGTGCGATGCGCAGTATCTGCAGCGTCGTGTGGGGCGGCACGCCCGCAGCGTCCTCGGGCATGTCGATGGTCCAGGAGGTTCGTACGCCCGCCGCTTCGAGTTCGCCCTGCCAGCGGAACAGGAAGTCGCCCAGGGCGGTGCGCAGGTCGTGGTCTTCCGGCGCGAGTGCGTCCAGCGCCAGCCGCATGTCGGCAATGCAGGCCCGCAGCGACTCCTCGATCTGCGTGCGATCCATGTCGCCTCGCTCCACGCGCGACAGCGAAGTGAAGAGCTTCGAGCCGAGACCATCGTGGATCTCGCGCATGATGAGTTGCCGCTCCTCGGCGGCGGCGTTCTGCCGCTCCAGCGCCGCCAGGCGGAGGTAGTTCTCGGAAAGGCTGCGCTCGCGGTCGGCCACGCGCGACTCCAGCGACGCGTTGAGCTGCTCCAGCGAGGCAAGCGCCCTGGTGAAGCGCAACGACAACAGCGCACCCATCGTCAGCAGCAGAAGATTGGCGGCGTGGTGCAGCATGAAGAGGCGATGCCCCGACCAGCCCGGCAGCAGGCGCTCGACGAGCGCCGTATCCCACGCGATCAGGTAGTCGTGCACACCCGCGAGCGTTGCCAGCGTGAGCACGATCGGCATCACCGCCGAAGCCCATGTGCGCTGGCGCCATACGGCCCAGAACGAGACGGCGATGATCCCGCTGCCGATGGGTATCAGGCCGCCGCTCCACACGCGGTTGACGAGCGGCTCGCCCGCCGGGCCGGCGAGCAGCAGCCATGCCGGGCCGATCAGCCAGTACGCCGCCAGCGCGTATTCGAGGCCCCGATGCCGCAGGCCGGCGAAGCGCATGGCGAAGAGCGCCATGACGACCACGAAGCCGCCGGTGGCGGCCAGATAGACGAGCCGCCAGAGATGCCAGCGCTCCACCGGCACCGCCTCGATCACGAAGGTCAGCGTACGGATGCCCCAGAACACGGTCGCGAGCCCGAACAACCCATAGAGAACTTCGCGCGGGCGCCTCCACCAGATGAACAGGACGAATGCGGAGACGATCAGGCACGCCAGCACGGTCAGTTGCGGTGTGGTCCGCACCCAGAACTCGCGGCGGTCGTTCGCTTCGTTCAGTGCGACCAGGGGGCCGATGTCCACGCGCGGGAAGCGCAGGCTGTGTTCGCCCTGCGCCGGTACCGCACGCACCATCAGCTCGTTGGCGCCGTCGCGCAGGATGTTGTCGGGCAAGGGCAGCAGATGCGGGCGCTCCCATCGCACGCGCAGCTGGGGCGTCGATTCCGGCACGCTGGCCACCTGCTGGCCGTTGAGCCAGACCTGTCCGCCGCCATACAGGTACGGCAGATAGACGGCCCAGGGCCGGGGCGATGCGCTCTCGCGCCGGAAGTCGATGCGGAACCAGGCGGGGCCCTGCGGGACCGCACCGGGGTGCGGCGCGACGCTGGGGAGCTCCACGCTTTGCCACGGGGCATCGGGCGCGGGCGGAGTGAGCTGGGAGGCGTCCAGGCGCAATGCGTGCTGCGGCGACGCGACGGATTCATCCGCCTGCCCGATGCTCCTTGTGGAGGCGGCAGCGGTGCCGCCGACGATGACCAGCGCGATCAGCGCCAGCAGCAGGCGCCGCAGTCCCGACCATGTCACAGCAGTCCCATCTGGCTGGCCTCGTAGACAGCCTCCCCCCGCGAGTGCACCGCCAGCTTGCGATAGATCTTCTTGACGTGCGCCACCACGGTGTGGGGCGAGATCTGCAGGAGCTGTCCGATGGCGTCGAAGCTGAGGCCCTTGGCCGTGAGGCGCAGCAATTCCGTCTCGCGCGGCGTCAGCACCGCATCCCGCGGGCTTTCGTTGCGCGGCAGGCTCGTGGACGTGCGCATCCGTGCCAGGATGCGGCGCGCGATGCCCGGGCTGATGGGTGAACCGCCTGCGTGTAGCTCATGGATGCTGGTGGCGATGCGGTCCGCGCCCGCGTCCTTGAGCAGGTAGCCGGTCGCACCGGCTTCCAGCGCGGCGATCACATGCTGGTCGTCGCCGAACATGGTCACCACGAGCACGTCGCATGCGGGGTGGTGAATGGCGATGTGGCGGATCAGCTCGGTGCCATCCATGTCCGGCAGGCCGAGGTCGAGCAGCAGTACGTCCGGAGGCTGGGCCGCCAGCAGCGCCATCGCCGCGGCACCGGTCGATACCGATGCCGTCAGTGAAAGTCCTGGGTCGGCCAGCACGGCGGTGGAGAACCGGCGCATGAATTCCGGCTCGTCCTCGACTATCAGCACGCGGATTTTCATTCCCACTCCAGGCTGTTCGGGCGCGGTGTATGACTCCATTCTTTGCCGTCGTTCGCCGTCGATCCATAGCGCTTATGCGGTATCGCCAGCCGGCGGCGCCCCGGTTATTTTCGGAAGAAGAGCCCAAAGGAGCCGTATGTACCGAGTTGACGATGTCCTGGAGCGTGCGCATTCGGCCTGTGGGCAGGGCACTGTCTACTGGCTCGGAGAGGGTGGGCGGTCCGCAGCCGCGGCATCGCCGACGAGCCCGTTGCCGGTCGGCCAGTTGTGGCCGACGCTTCCCGTGGCGCAGCAACACGCCCTGGAGCCATTGGCTCAGGCGGCGGGACTCGACGTGCACGATCCGGCGCTGGTGGTGCCCGCCTGCGACTGCTCGGGCTTCGTGTGCTGGGCGCTCGGCTTCGGCAGAAAGAGCGATCCGGCGCCTTACACGGATGCCGCCGGATGGATCTACACCGACAGCATCTGGGCCGATGCCATGGGCGCCGGCGTGCGCTTCGAACGGCGAGCCCGGGCCACTCCGGGCGCTCTCGTCGTCTACCCGAAGGCGGGGAGCGGCGAGAACTACGGCCACGTGGGCCTTGTGATGGAAGCCGATGCCGATGGCCGCGCCCGGCTGGTGGCGCACTGCTCGGCGGTCAATTTCAAGGTGGCGCCGTTCGATGCCATCAAGATCACCTCGCCGGAGATCTTCGAGCGGCAGCCGCGCAGCATCTATGCGTGGTGCCGCACGATCGTGGTCTGACTTGCTGTCCGCCCGGCGTGCTGCGGGAGTTCAAGCAACTCAGGTGTCGCTCCATTTGCGAAGCAGGTTGTGATACGTCCCGGTCAGCGTGCGGCGGGCCGACTCGTCGGCGCCGCTCTGGTTGAGGCGCTGGATGGCGTTGTCCATGTCGAAGAGCAGTGCACGGTCGCCCGCGTCGCGCACGAGGCTCTGCACCCAGAAGAAGCACGCGAGCCGCACGCCGCGGGTGATGGGCGTCACCTGGTGCAGGCTGGTGGCGGGGTAGAGCACCATGTCGCCGGCCGCGAGCTTCACCGTCTGCATGCCGTGCGTGTCTTCCATCTGCAGCTCGCCGCCGTCGTAGCTGTCGGCCTCCGACAGGAAGATCGTGGCCGAGAGATCGGTGCGCAGCTTGCGGCCGGTGCGCGGGTCGATGCGCACGCCGCCGTCCACGTGCAGGCCGAAGCGCATGCCCTCGCCGTAGCGGTTGAACATCGGCGGATACAGCAGGTTGGGCAGCGCGGCGCTGATGAAGGTGGGGTGCCGCTCCAGCGCGCTCGCCACGATGGACTGGCATTCGAACGCGACCTGCGAGCCTTCGTCGATCTGCTGGTTGAACTTGACCGGCGCGCCCTGGTGGCCCGCGGTGACGCGGCCGTCGACCCATGCGTCGCCCGCGGCTTCGAGGCGCGAGCGGACCGCCGCGAGCGCCTCGCGGTCGAGGATGCCGGGAATGCAGACCAGCATGGCGTGCCTTTCTTTCCGATGCGCTTTGAGGCGCTTGCGAGGCCCCGTCAGAGCCGGTAGGTGAACGACAGCGTGGCGACTCGGCCCGAGCCCGGCACCGCGCGGCCGCCGTCCGAGGGGATCAGCGCGTCGTAGTAGTGCCGGTTGGCCAGGTTGAACAGGTTCAGCCGGATGTCGTACTTCGGCTGATGGTAAGCCAGCATCGCGTCCAGCCGCACGTAGCCGCCGACCTGCACCAGGTCCGTGTTGTTGGCGAATCGCTTCGCGCTGTAGGTGGTGCCGCCGCCGATCTCCCACTCGGGCGTGATCGCGTACGTGGCCCACAGGCTGGCCGCATCCTTCGGCGTGTTGGCGGGCACCTTGCCGAGCGTGCCCGGTGCGATGCCGTCGACGATGGTCGCGTCCAGGTGCGTGTAGGCACCGAAGAGCTGCAGCTTGTCGGTGACGCGGCCCGCGACGCCTGCGCGCGCGCCGTTTACGCGCACGGTGCCGGTCGCGCTGTAGGTGCCGTCGCTGTTCTGCGAGCGCGCGTTGGTCTGCGTGATCTGGAAGGCCGCGGCGGTCAGCGACAGATTGCCGTTGTTGAAGTCCCACTTGCCGCCGAGCTCGTAGGCCTTGTTCTTCTGCGGCGGCAGCGGCTGCGTGGCGCCGGTGGTGGCCACGAGCTGCTCGAGCGAGGGGTTGAACGAGGTGCTGTACGACACGTAGTACGACTGCTCGGGCGTGGGCTGCCAGATCGCGCCGGCGCGCACGCTGGTGAAGTCGACGGTCTGGCTCTCTGTGGCGAGCGTGGTCGCGGTCGGGATGGTGTTGTAGATGCGTGCGCTGTAGTGGTCCTGCCGCACGCCGGCCACCAGCTTCCACTGCGGGGTCAGCTCGATGGTGTCGTTCACGTAGCCGGCCACGGTGGTCGCGTGTGCGGTGGCCAGGTTGCCGGGCAGCGAAGGCGCCGTGGCCGGCGTGTCGCCCTGGTAGGGCGCGAGCAGCGGAGAGCAGGTCGCGTAGCCGCTGGTGCCGCCGGCCGGGTTCAGCGCCACGCCCGCGCAGCTGCCGTTGCGGTAGTAGGCCTGGTTGGCGTAGGTGTCGTGGCCCAACTCAAGCCCCGCGAGCAGCGTGTGCTTGATGGAGCCGGTGGCGAACTTCGTGTTGAGCTCGGTCAGGTTGAACAGCGACTTGTCGCGGATCCTGCGGTCATGGCTCTGTTGGCGCACCCACAGCGTGTCGAGCGGCAGCGCAGAGAACGCGGCCGCCGGCACGGCCGTGGTGCCAGTGGAAAAGGGCGTGAACACGCCCTTGGCCGACAGCGTGCCGATGCTCTGCGGCGCCGTCTCGCGCGCATCGGTGGTCACGTCGTTGTATTGCGTCTGGTTGCGGATCGAGGTATCGGGCGTGAGCTTGTGCTGCACCACCGCGCTGAAGGCCTGGATGTCGGAGATGGTGCGGTCGTCCTTGAAGCCGTACGCCATGTCGCGGTCGACCTTCACCGGATGGCCGTTCAGCGGCGGCAGGCCGTAGTCGGGCTGGTCGCGGTTGTGCTGCACCAGCGCCGAGAGCGTGACCTGCGTGGGCGTGTTGATGCCGAACTTCAGCGAGGCGTCGAGGCCGAAGTCCTTCAGCTTCGTCTGCTCCCGCGTGCTGGCGTCGCCCTGCTGGCCCATGGCCGCGATGCGGAAGGCCGAGGTGTCGGACATCGGACGGTTGACGTCGATGGTCGAGCGCACGAGGCCGGTGGTGCTCGCCGACACCGAGACCTCGCCCGCGGGCGTGAGCGAAGGCTTCTTGGTGACCTGGTTGATCACGCCGCCGGTGGAGCCGCGCCCGAACAGCATCGACGACGGCCCCATCAGCACCTCGACCGACTCGAGCGCGAAGGTGTCGCGGTAGTACTGGGCGCGATCGCGTGCGCCGTCGAGATAGATGTCGGTGCGCGCCGAGAAGCCGTTGAGGTTGATGTTGGTGCCGATCTGCCCGCCTTCGGCGCCGCCGATCGTGAGGCCCGGCACGTTGCGCAGCGCGCTCGCCAGCGAGGTCGCGCCCTGCGACTGCATCACTGCCTGGTTGATCACGGTGATGGATTGCGGCGCATCGCGCAGGTCGGCCGGCAGACGGTTCAGCGAGGACGCGTTGGCGCCGAAGCTGTCCTTGTCCTGGGCGCCCTGGACCTGCACTTCACGCAGCGTGCCGGGGACCGAGGTGCCGGGAGCGGGGGAGGACTGGGTGGCCTGTTCCTGTCGTGGCGGCTGCTGTTGCTGCTGCTGGGCGAAGGCGGCGGGAAGGGGAGAGGCGCACAGGCCGATCAGGGCGAGTGCGACCGGCGTGCGGCGACGCGAGGGAAGTGAGGTGCTGGTCATCGTCGAATCTCGGAAGGTGCGGACAAAAGCACCACCGGCCGGGATTCTGGCTGCGAATGACTCTCGTTTGTGGCTTGCTTGCCCCTGGTGTCTGGCTGAGGAGACAGCTCGCCTTCTTTACCGTGGAGGTCAGGTGGAAGACAGGTTTCCTGCCGTCGGCTTCAGGCCCGCCGTCTTCCGGGCGACAGACCCGGTTTCACTTCCAGGGCGTAGGCGCCGGCACCTCGCACACCGGCTCCACGTCGATGCTCTTGAAGTCCGCGGGCGAGACGATCTCCAGGTACTCCATGTCGGGCGAGTAGTCGAACAGGAAGTGGCGGATGCCCGGGCGCTGGTGCACCACGTCGCCGGCCTCGACCAGGGTTTCCTTGTCCTCGTACATGAAACGGGCCCAGCCCTTGACCATGATCACGATCTGGAAGTCCGCCTCATGGCGGTGCCAGCCGGTGCCCGTTTCCGGTGCCATGTTGGCCTTGACCAGATGCGCGATCACCTTGCCGTTGGTGGCCTCCGCCACGCCCAGGTCGCGATAGAGGAAGAAGTCACGCAGACCACCCGACACGAATTCGGTGTCACCGGGCTTCACGTGGGAGAACTGGGTGGCGGTACGGTCCAGCATGGGGCGCTCCTTCGCAGGTGGTGGGTGTTGCAGTGCAGCACGCATAAAGCGTTCCCGCGCAGGGCTGTGGACGAGCGGCTCAGCGGCTGGCGAAACCATCGGTCGCGCGCAGCAGCCGGTCGAGGATGCCGGGCTCCGAATAGGCGTGCCCTGCGCCTTCGATCAGATGGAACTCCGCCTCCGGCCACGCCTTGTGCAGCGCCCAGGCGTAGCGCGCAGGGCAGGGCATGTCGTAGCGGCCGTGCACGATCACGCCGGGGATGCCGTGCAGCCGATGCGCGTCGCGCAGCAGTTGGCCTTCCTCCAGCCAGGCGTCGTGCACGAAGTAGTGGTTCTCCAGCCGTGCGAAGGCCAGTGCGAAATGATCTTCGGCGTGGGACTGGGCAAGCCCGGGGCTCGGCAGCAGGGTGATGGTCTCGGCCTCCCACACGCTCCAGGCGCGTGCCGCCTCGATCCGCACGACCGGGTCGTCACCGGTGAGCCGCTTGCGGTAGGCGGCGATCATGTCGCCGCGCTCGGCCTCGGGAATGGGCGCCTGGAACTTCTCCCACTTGTCGGGGAACATCTCCGACACGCCGAACTGGTAGTACCACTGCAGCTCCGCACGGGTCACGGTGTAGATGCCGCGCAGCACCAGTTCGCTCACGCGCTCGGGGTGCTTCTGGGCGTAGGCGAGGGCGAGCGTGGAGCCCCACGAGCCGCCGAACACCAGCCACTTGTCGACGCCGGCGCGCTCGCGCAGGCGCTCGATGTCGGCGACCAGGTGCCAGGTCGTGTTGGCTTCCAGGCCTGCATGCGGCAGCGAGCGGCCGCAGCCGCGCTGGTCGAACAGGGTCAGGTCGTAGCGCGCGGGATCGAACAGCCGGCGGTGCTCCGGCGAGATGCCGCCGCCGGGCCCGCCGTGCAGGAACACGGCCGGCTTGGCACCGGGCGTGCCGCAGCGCTCGTAGTAGATCTGGTGGCCGTCGCCCACGTCGAGCATGCCGCTTTCGTAGGGCTCGATCGGAGGATATGGCTGGCGCAGTTCGGTCATCGGATGCTTCCTCTGTCTGTTCGTGATTGGGCGATGGGCAACATGGTCGCATGGCTCGAAGCATGACTTGACGGCCTCCCGGACCTTTTTGATACTCAACCGCATGGTTCAGTCAACAGCCCGACCCGACGCCGAAGCGCTCGACGCAGTCTTCGCTGCGCTTTCCGATTCCACCCGGCGCGCCGTGCTCGAAGCCCTTGGCGAACGCACCCTCAGCGTGACCGAGCTGGCCGAGCCGCACGACATGTCCCTCACGGGGTTCATGAAGCACCTGCGCGTGCTGGAAGACGCCGGCCTCATCTCCCGCACGAAGGAGGGCCGCATCGTGCGCTGCGAACTCTCGCCCCGGCCCATGCAGGAGGCCGCAGTGTGGCTGTCGCGGTACGAGAAGTTCTGGAACGGGCGCCTCGATGCGCTCTCGCGCTTTCTCTATCACCAGGAGGAGACCGAATGGAGAAACCTTCCGCCGGCGACGCCGGACGCCCCTCGCTCACCCTCCGACGGCACTACCGCGTCTCGCCCGACAAGCTCTGGCGCGCGTGGACCGACCCGCAGGCGCTGATGCTCTGGTTCGGGCCCGGGGAGATCGTTTCGGTGCCGATCGCCGAGGTCGACCTGCGCGTGGGCGGCCGCTTTCGCGTGGCGATGCTGGCCGACGACGGCGAGACGCACGACGTGAGCGGCACTTACCTCGAGGTCGTGCCCGAGCGCAAGCTGGTCTTCAGCTGGGCCTGGCACAGCACGCCGGAGCGCGAGTCGCGCGTCACGTTGCGCATCGAGCCCGATGCCGATGGCTGCGAGCTGGTGCTGATCCACGAGCAGTTCTTCGACCAAGCCGCACGCGATGCGCATGAGCACGGCTGGAGCGGCGCGCTCGTCAAGCTGCAGGGCTGGCTGAGCCCGGCGGCTGGCTGAAGCGGACCCGGGTGCCGCCGCATTGCCGCAGCGCCTTCCAAACCCCATACTGGGGTTCCCTCGACGCGATCACCGGAGCCTTCCCATGAGCAACGAACTGCGCAAGAAGCTGCATGACCTGGCCGAACTCTGCGACAGCACGGCCGACCCGCAGACCAAGGCCATCATCGAGGCGATCCGGCTCCAGACGGCGGTGCTGAACGAGCGGCTCTTCGCCATCGAGCTTCAGGTGTCGGCCCTGTCCAAGCGCCTGGAGAGCACGACCGACTGAGAGGGGAGCGCTTTGGCGGGATAATCCCGGCCATGAGCGGCAATACCTTCGGCAATCTTTTCGCGGTCACCAATTTCGGCGAGTCGCATGGCCCGGCCATCGGCTGCGTCATCGATGGCTGCCCCCCGGGCATGGAACTCAGCGAGGCGGACATCCAGGGCGACCTGGACCGTCGCCGCCCCGGTACCAGCCGACACGTGACGCAGCGCAACGAGCCCGACACGGTACAGATCCTCTCCGGCGTGTACGAAGGCAAGACCACCGGCACACCCATCGCCCTGCTGATCCAGAACACCGACCAGCGCAGCAAGGACTACGGCCAGATCGCCCAGCAGTTCCGACCGGGCCACGCCGACTTCACCTACTTCAAGAAATACGGCATTCGCGACCCCCGCGGCGGCGGGCGCTCCTCGGCGCGGCTGACGGCGCCCATGGTCGCCGCCGGCGCAGTCGCCAAGAAGTGGCTGGCCGAGAAGTACGGCATGGTCTTTCGCGGCTGCATGACGCAGATCGGCGAGATCGCCATTTCCTTCGAGAGCTGGGACCACGTGCCGAACAACCCCTTCTTCGCCCCCATCGCCGACGTGAGCGCGCTCGAAGACTACATGGACCGCCTGCGCAAGGCGGGCGACTCGTGCGGCGCGCGCCTTCGCGTCACCGCCACGAACGTGCCCGTGGGGCTGGGCGAGCCGCTCTTCGACAAGCTCGACGCCGAGATCGCCTACGCGATGATGGGCATCAATGCGGTGAAGGCGGTGGAGATCGGTGCCGGCTTCGACAGCGTCACCCAGCGCGGCACCACTCACGGCGACTCGATCACGCCCACCGGCTTCGTCACCAACAACGCGGGCGGCATCCTCGGCGGCATCAGCTCCGGGCAAGACCTGGAGGTGAGCATCGCGATCAAGCCCACCAGCTCGATCATCAGCCCGCGCCAGTCCATCGACATCCACAACAACCCCGTCGAGGTCGTCACCAAGGGCCGCCACGATCCTTGCGTGGGCATCCGTGCGACGCCGATCGCCGAAGCCATGCTGGCGCTGGTGGTGATCGAGCACGTGCTGCGCAATCGCGGGCAGTGCGGCGACGTGCCGCAGGCCACCCCGGGCACGGGCAGCAAGGCAGAAGCCGCGTCGCCGCAGGCGTCCTTCCTCTAGTGTCCGCCCCGCCACCAGTGGCCGCTGCCAAACGCGGCCACCTGCTGGCATTCGCTGGCCTGTCGGCCAGCTATTTCGCGCACATCGGTTTCTTCAACCCCTACCTGCCGCTGTGGCTGAAGGACCTGGGGCTGCCGATCTTCACCATCAGCCTGCTGGCCTCGGTGCAGTCGATCACGCGCGTGTTCGCGCCCTATGCCTGGGGCGCGCTCAGCGACCACACGGGGCAGCGCGTGAAGCTGCTGCGCTTCAGCGCGGCGGTGGCGCTGGCCAGCTCGTTCGGGCTGTGGTGGAACGGCGGTGCCTGGTGGCTCGCGCTGGTGCTGCTCGTGATGTTCACCCACACCAGCTCGATGATGTCGCTCACCGAAGCAGCGATGGCGCAGCTCGTGGCCGGCGACTGGGGCCGCTACGGGCGCATCCGGCTGTGCGGTTCGGCCGGCTTCCTGCTCACGGTGTTCGTGGCGGGCGAGTGGTTCGACCGCTTCGGCATGAAGCACTTTCCGGCATGGGCGGCGGGCACGCTGGCCATCGTGCTGATCGCGACCATGAAGCTGCCCGACGTGCGCGAGCCTCCTGCGGCGCACGGCACCGTGCGGGAGCCCATCGGGCCGGTGCTGCGCAGCCGGGCGGTGCAGTGGTTCTTCGCGTCGCTCTTCTTCCAGGTGATGTCGCACTTCTCGGTGTATGCGTTCTTCTCGCTCTACCTCGACTCGATCGGCTACGGCAAGAGCACCATCGGGCTGCTGTGGGCGCTCTCTGTGGTCGCGGAGATCGTGTGGTTCTTCCTGCAGGGCAGGCTCATCGGCCTGATGCCGATGCCGCGCTGGATGCTGGTGTGCGGTATCGCAGCCGTGGCGCGGCTGGGGCTGACCGCCGGCCTGGGCGGATGGATCGCCGCGCTCATCGTGGCGCAGTGGCTTCATGCGCTGAGTTTCGCGGCACACCACACGACTTGCATCGCCATGGTGTCGCGTCGCTTTCCCGGTCACCTGCGCGGGCGAGGGCAGGCGCTGTTCACGGTCATCGGCTACGGATTCGGTGGGGTGCTCGGCGTTCTGCTCGGAGGCGCGGTCGCGCAGGCCGTTGGATACCGCACGATGTTCGCGGCTGCGGCCCTGCTGGCCGTGCTCGGCAGCGTGTGTGCATGGCGGGTGATGAAGCTGGATGGGATGGAGCGGGCGAGCAGGGCCTGAGAAGGGTGCTGGAGGACGCCACCCAGCGCGTCTCGGGATCGAACAAGAGCTTCGATACTGGAAACGCAGCCGCACATCGGCTTTGTGCCCTTTGACACGCATTTCTGAAGCCCGGGCCTATTGCCAGAAGTCGAATTGTCCAATCGCCGTGTCTTTTGCCAGTGCCCTCCTGGGTACAGAGATTTGGCAATTGAAACTTTATGCTCAATTGCTTGGGCAATTCAATTGCGCGGGCTCGGCAGAAATCAGCATTTAGAATAATTGTGAAAATATGCGTCAGGGAGGCGGGTATGCCGCTCAATTTGAAAACGATATCTGTAACTGTTGAATTTCAATTAATCGGTTTGTTTTATCTGCAAGCCGAAGCGCCGCAATGAGCCGGCGCGTCAGCATCGAGACGCCCGCCGGCGAGGCGCTGCAGTTCCGTCAGCTGGTAGGCCGTGAAGCGCTGAGCCAGCTGTACGCCTTCGATATCGAGCTGCTGGGCAACAGCAATGCCATCGATCCGAAGAGTCTGCTCGGCAAGAGCTGCAACGTGGTGGTGGAAACCGAAGGCGGCGTGCGCTACCTGGGTGGCATCGCCACCCGGTTCGGACTGCAGCAGGAGGATTCGCGCCATTCCTTCTACCGCCTGCGCATTCGTCCCTGGCTGTGGCTGGCCACGCGGCGCACCGACTTCCGCATCTTCCAGGGCAAGAGCGTGCCCGAGATCGTCATGGAAGTGCTCGGGCGCTACGGCCATCCCGTCGAGCAGAAACTCAGCCGCGGCGACTACCGGCGCTGGGACTACTGCGTGCAGTACCACGAGAGCGACTTCGACTTCATCTCGCGCCTGTGCGAGCTCGAAGGCATCTACTACCACTTCCGGCACGAGGCCAGCCAGCAGGTGCTCGTGTTCGCCGACGACATCGCCAACTCCCACAGCCCGCTGCCCGGCGGCGAGGAGGTTCGCTATCACCCGCTGGAGAAATCCGGCATGGGCCAGCGCGAGCGCATCTATGCATGGGAGATCGCCGAGGAGGTGCGCTCGGGCCATCACTACAACGACGACTACGACTTCGAGAAGCCCAAGGCCGAGCTCTCGCACCTGCGGCAGATGCCTCCGGGGCACGACCACGATGCCTACGAGAACTACGAATGGCCCGGCGGCTTCGTGCAGCACGGCGACGGCGAGACCTATGCGCGCATCCGCAACGAAGAACAGCTGAGCCAGCGCAGCCGCGCCACCGGCCGCGCCAATTTGCGCGAGCTGGCCACCGGCCACACCCTTCGGCTGACCGGCCATCCCAAGGCCGACCAGAACCAGCAGTACCTGCTCGTGGGCGTGAGCTACCACCTGCAGGAGAACCTGCAGGCCAGCGAAGGCGCGGAAGGCACCGAAGGCTCCGTGCAGCGTTTCGCCTTCGAGGCCCAGCCCACCAGCTATGCATGGCGGGCGCCGCGCACCACGCCCAAGCCGCGCACGCGGGGCCCGCAGACGGCGATGGTCGTGGGACCTTCGGGCGAGGAGATCTGGACCGACCAGTACGGCCGCATCAAGGTGCAGTTCCACTGGGACCGCCTGGGCCAGGACAACGAGAACTCCAGCTGCTGGCTGCGCGTGTCGACTGCGTGGGCCGGCGCCACCTTCGGCATGACCAGCGTGCCGCGCGTCGGCATGGAGGTGATCGTCGACTTCCTCAACGGCGACCCCGACTATCCGATCGTGGTCGGCTGCGTGCACAACGCAGACACCATGCCGTCGTGGGAACTGCCCGGGCAGAAGCACCTGTCGGGCATTCGCAGCCGCGAACTCGGCGGCGGGCGCGGCAACCACCTCGTGCTGGACGACACCCAGGGCAAGATCCAGGCGCAGCTGCGCAGCGACCACCAGTCCAGCCAGCTGAGCGTGGGGCACATCGGTCGCATCGAGGACACCGCAGGGCGCAAGGAGCCGCGCGGACAGGGCTTTGAGCTGCGCACCGACGGGCATGGCGTGTTGCGCTCGGGCAAGGGTCTGCTGGTGACCACCGAGGCCCGGCCGAATGCCCAGGCACATGCCACCGACATGGGCGAGACCGTGGGCCGCCTCACGCAGGCCCGCGATATGCACGAAGGCCTGAGCGGGTTGGCGCAGGGCGCGCAGGCCCATGAAACGGGCGACCAGGACGAGGTCACCGCGAGCATCAAGGAGCAGAACGACGCCATCAAGGGCCAGGGCGGCAACCGCGATCAGGGCGAGTTCCCCGAGTTCCAGGAGTCGCACCTGACGCTGGCCAGCGCCAAGGGCCTGCAGACCGTGGCGCAGGGCTCGACGCATGTGGTGAGCAACGAGCACACCGCGCTCACCAGCGGCGGCCACACGAGCGTGAGCGCGGGCAAGAGCATGCTGGTGAGCGTGCAGAGCGCGATCCGCATGTTCGCCGCCAAGGCCGGCATGCGGCTCGTGGCGGCCGGCGCGGACATCGACATCAAGGCGCTGAAGGACAGCGTCAACGTACTGGCCAAGCTCAACATCACTCAGACAGCCAACAAGATCACCATACAGGCGAAGGAAGAAGTGGTGATCAACGGCGGCTCCAGCTACAGCCGCTGGAGTTCGGGCGGCATCGAGCACGGCACTGCCGGCACCTGGCGCGAGCACGCTGCGGTCCACAGCCTCGTGGGGCCGGCCAACGACGGCAAGCCCGCGCTGCCCAATCCGCAGCCGGTACCCAAGGGGCAGCTCGACCTCTATCACCAGTACATCAAGCCGACCGGCGAAAAGCGCCAGGGCGTGGCACAGGGCGATTTCAACGTGGTCGATTCGGAAGGCGGCACGCATTCGGGCACCTTCGACCGCAACGGCTTCGCGACGGTATCGGGCCTGCCCATCGGCACCGCCAAGGTCACGTTCGGCAAGGACCCTCGCGACCCATGGGACGAGGGCAGCTACTACGGCACGCCCGAAGACTGGAAGGCGAAGGGCGCGACCGGCGCGGGTGCGGGCGGAGCGGGTGGCGGGGTGTCCGGTATCTCCGGCATCTCCGGCCTCATGGGCAACGCAGCCGGACTGACCGGTTCGGCAGGCGGTGCAGCAGGCGCTCTTGCGGGCGTGGCCGGCATGGGCAGCAAGGCGGCGAGCGCGCTGAACCAGGTCACCCAGGCGGCCGGTGTTGCGCAGCAGGCCGTGGGCGCGGCGCAGGCGATCCAGCAGGGCGGCGCCAAGGCGCTGCTCGGCCAGGCAAGCCAGGCGGCGACCGGCATGGCGATCCAGGCGGCCGGCGCCAAGCTCGGCCCGATGGGCGTGCCGATCACCGGCGTGATGAGCGGCATCGCTTCCGGCGGGATGAAGCAGCCAGGCATCGCCACCGCGGCTGCGAACCCCGTCGCCACAGGCCGGACGCCGGGCTTCGCAGGCTGACCCTCTCAGCGTCCCCAGTGGCCCCGTGGGCCACCCAACCTGAAACGAGAGTTCGAGAGAAAAAGAAAAAATGGCAGAACAGGAGGCGGCCTCGAAGCCGCAGGCAACCGAGCGCGAACCGCAGACGGCGGTGGCGCCGCTGAACACGATCGTGAAGGAGGACGTCGCCGCTGCGAGCAAGGCGGTAGATGACTGGCTGCGCTCGTTCAGCGGCGGCTACGTGACGCTGGAGCGGCTGACGATGGTGCTGGGCAGCATCCCGATCGTCGGCAACATCATGGCGCTGGTGGATGTGTTCCTGGACATCATCAACATCGTCGAGAAGAAGGCCAAGGACAGCGTCGATGCGTTCCTGAACTGGGTGAGCCTGGGCATCAACCTGATCGGGCTGATCCCGATACCGCCGAGCATGGCGGCTGCGCGCATGAGCCTGAGGCCCACGCTGCACCTGGTGAAGCAGGAACTGAAGACGGCGGCATCGAACCTGGGTGAAGCGATCGTCACCACGCTGGTAGGCCACCTGAACGCCACCATCATGGGGGAACTGGACAAGTTCATCGACGGCGCGATCGCCAAGCTCGACGGCATCCTGAAGAGCTGCGCGGACCTTGCGGACAAGATCATCGACAACCTGGTGGACATCCTGCGCCGCGTTCTGGGGCAGAAGGACCTGTTCACGGTGGGCACTCCTGCAGTGGCAGAGACCAAGGTGCACGACCCGAAGACGCAGAGCACGTGGAGCCGGATGTGGGGTGCTGCGGTGCGCTACTCGAAGCAGTCGGCGAACTACGTGGCGAAGGCTGCGGCGAGCCAGCTGCCCGATGGGGTTGCGAGCAGGGTCAATGGCGTGATCACGCAGATGCTGGACTTCAAGCGGCTGTTGCGGGGGCAACTGTCGAGGCTGGCGGACAGGGAGGCCCAGGCCAGCATCATGTGGCTGCTGCACAAGCTGCGGGATGCGCTGCTGAAGAAGAAGGGC
>NZ_KB907476.1 GCF_000382045.1 Variovorax atrisoli 110B | reverse complement strand
GAAGCTCGCGAGGTAGCGCACGGCACGGATGTAGGCAGATTGCGTCTTGGGGCCGAGCTTGCGCATGCGCATGTCGTCGAGCAAGCGCTGGCGCAGTGGTGAAACCGCCGGTGTGGAAGGGGTCATGATCGTGCTCCTGTCGAAGAACGAGGCCGATTGCCTCGGTTCTCAACATAGACAGGGGCGCAATGCCTATCCGCACCGCGGCCATTGCGGCGGGCTACCGCGCGAGCGGTTTAGTCCTTGGGCCCTTTGCCGTCTATCGCCACGCCGAAAAGCGGTCGCTCCAAACTGCAGGCGCGGTCAGCAATCAAGAGCAATCCTCGTCCGAAGCAAGCCTCCATCGATCCCTGACCCCGTCCAACAAATCGGTTTACCGCACACGCGACGGCCCAGGCGCACCACCTCCACGTACATGCCGCCCTCATCCAGGTCAACCCTAAGCTTCTTTTCCGTGGAGCACGCTCGCTACCCGGGTCCTTCCGACCTGCGAAAGCCATAGACCGATGCAGGCGGCAGATTCACCCACGTGCTGCCGACCAAGCTCGCTTGCAGTCCGAGTCTGTCCAATGTCTGATCATCGACGGGATTGCGGCAGGCATAGGTGAACTGGAAAAAATCGCCGTCCTGCCTCAGGTGGTCGAAAGACCCCCGCAATATCGCCGAGACCGTCGAAGCGGGCATGCTCAGCAACGGCAGTCCACTGAGCACTGCCCCCACGGAAGCCCCTCGTTTGAAGTCCACGCCGCCTATGTTCGCAGCACTGGTGCAGATCACTCTGGCCTTGGGAAATCGCCGTCGAAGGCGAAGGGCGAAGTCCTCGTTGAACTCGATCAGTGTCAGGTCCTGCTCGCGCACGCCACGTGATAACAGGCTTTGCGTGAAAACGCCGGTGCCAGGACCGAGTTCGACCACATGACCTGTCGCCGGGCCAACGCTGCGCGTCATCATTCGTGCCAGCGCCCTGCCCGACGGCGCGATGGCGCCGACTTTCAAGGGCGAGGCGAGCCATGAACGCAAGAAGACGGCGATGTCGCTCTGCATGGCCCGGCCTCACGCTGCGATAGTCCGACGCGTGGCCTTGCCCTGAGCCGCGGTCGACACGGATGCCCATTGTTCCCATTCGACCAGGCGGGCGGCGTACGCGGCACGCACGGCCGGCATGCCTTCCGTGCCGAGGAAGAACCGGAGCGGCGGATAGGCTGCGTCGACAACCTGCAGCACCGCGTCCGCAGTCGCCCTGGGCTCGCCGAAGTCAATATCGCCGCTGTGCGCAAACACCTGCTGCCTCAACGTCGCATAGGCCTCGGTGCTCTGCGAAAGCCTGAACGATGAAGGGCTTGCGAAGTCGGTTGCGTAGGCCCCCGGCTCGATGAGCGTCACCTTGATCCCGAAAGCTGCGACTTCCTGTGCCAGGCTGTCGTGCAGGGCTTCCAGGGCCCACTTGGACGCGTTATAGAAGCCGGTCATGGGGCCGGCGACCAGGCCGGCCACACTGGACACGCCGAGGATGTGACCGGTACCCTGCCTGCGCAGGAGCGGAAGGACGGCCTGGATGACCCGCAGCGCGCCGAAGAAGTTGGTCTCGAATTCGGCCTTCACTTCCTCGGTCTTCGCCTCTTCGATGGCCCCGACCAGCGCATAGCCAGCGTTGTTCAGAACGACGTCGAGCCGGCCGAAGTGCTCGTGGGCGCGACCCACCGCATCGGCGACCTGCTGGGCGTTGGTCACGTCCAGCGCGAGCGGCAGGACGCGGTCGCCGAATCGCTCGACAAGTCCGCCAAGCGAGATCACGTCCCTTGCCGTCGCGGCAACCTTGTCGCCTCGTTCGAGGGCCGCTTCGGCCCATATGCGACCGAGTCCGCGTGCTGCGCCGGTGATGAACCAGATCTTTTCAGACATTGCTTTTCCTTCTGTCAAAGACGGGGATATGAAAGATGAAAGAGCGCGTGCGGCGATCGAGCTGGTGCCGCAGCCTCTCGCGCGGAGATTGCTTAGGAACTGCTCGCAGCGGCCTGGCGGGAGATCCCGGTGGCCATGCGCATGAAGCCATCGAAGATGCGATCGGACATCAGGCCGCGCAGGAAGATCATCGGCTTCGCACCAAAGCCAACCGCGTAGCGGGTACGCGGCTTCCGGGCGGAGACGGCCTTCGCGATGGTGTCGGCGATCAGCTGAGGAGGCGACTGGCGCTTGCGGCTGGCCTCTCCGACCATCGAGAGCGCCATCGCCTTGGCCTGGCCCGCGTACGCGCCTTTGCCCGAGACCTCGCGAAGCTTGTCGGCGGCAATGTCTGCCCATTCGGTCTTGATGCCCCCGGGCTCAATCACCACGACGTCGATCCCGAAGGGCTGGACCTCCATGCGCAGGCAGTCGCTGATCGCCTCGAGCGCGAACTTGGTGCCGTGATACCAGGCGCCGAGCGGGGTGTAGATCTTGCCGCCCATCGATGTGATGTTGACGATGGTTCCCGAGCGCCGCCGGCGCATGTGTGGCAACACCAGCTGGGTCAGGCGAACCGCACCGAACACGTTGACGTCGAACTGCGCACGAGCCTCTTCGATGGGAACGTCTTCAACGGCGCCGTAGGAGCCATAGCCTGCGTTGTTGACGAGCACGTCGATCATTCCGGACTGGGCAACGATCTCCTGCACGCCGCGGCGCATCGACGCATCGTCGGTGACGTCCATCTGCAGAACCCGGATGCCGACGTCGGCGAGGGGCCGCATCCGGTCGACGCGGCGGGCGGCGGCATACACCGTGTAGCCGAGCGCATAGAGCTTGAGCGCGGTGGCCTCGCCGATACCGGAAGAGGCGCCTGTCACGAGGGCAACTTTTGATGATTCCATGTCGATCCGTCCTTTGCTGGAGCTTGGTTTCGGCGTGTCGTCTCCAACACGCTTTCGATGGAATGAACTTTAGGAAGGAGCCTGCGCCAGCGATCTAGCCAGAGACGCCATGAAGCCTGCAAAGTGCGACACGGAATGCATCGCGCAACGACGGCCGGCCAACAATGCTTTGGCTGAGGCCACGGCTTCCGCTTCCTGCTTGCCGTTTCGGTTCAGTTGGCCGCTTGCAGATAGCTGCGCAGTGCCTTGAGCGTGTCGAATGGCGTCTCGACGGCCGCACGATTGGCCAGCCACTCGGGAATTGCGCCACCGGGCGATGCGTGAATCTGATAGGAGACGCTGACCCCGTCGGCGGTCGGCACCAGCTTCCAATGGCCGTCGGCCTTGGGGATTCGGACTCTGCCTTTGCGCTGCGGCACATAGTTGGGGACGGCCTCGACCCTCACGGTGATGACCTCCCTGTTGGCCTCAGAGGTGCGCGAGTAGGTGAAATGGTACGCACCATCGCGCGGGGAGACAGGCCACGGCGCCTTGTTCTCCAGGTAGTGATATTGCTCCGTGGATGTCGACCTCAGGAGGTCGGAGACCACCACGTCGGGCATCCACTTTTTAAAGGCGCTCGCATCCTTCAAGGTCTGGACGACGCGGTCTGTGCTGGTCTTCAGTTGAACCTCGCCGCGGAACTCGCGCAAGGAGGAATCGGGCACCTCGCGCACGTAGACCTTGATGCCGTCGGCCTCCTTCGCGAGTGACCAGGCCTCTTGCGCAAAGGATGTCTGGCCAGCCAGAAGACCGAGGGCTGCTGCCGCGACCAGGGAAGTACTTTTCATGTTCATGTCGGGTTGACTTCATTCGGATGGAAGGACCTCCACCTTAGGAAAGTCCTCGAATGCGGCCACCGGCAGAAAGTGCCAATGCGAATGCCAACGATGCCAGGTGCGAGCGAAGCGGGCCTATCGTTGCAGTTGCGCCGCGACACACCCGCGCGGAAGCACCGTCTCTGAGCCGGACATCATCGGGCGCCTTCGGTCCATAATTCGAGCCACCGCATGACATGAATGCGGCGGTGTTCCTGAGTGCTCGCATCCGGCCGCACGAGGCGATTCAGGCAGGCTCTCAGAATCGGAATCGCTGCGCGTGCAGCCTCGTAACCCAGCCGCCGCGCGTTCTCCCTCCCCTGGGCATCGTCGATTCCCGCAGGTGCGATGGAAGGAGCGATCACCACATCCGCCTCGACCAGTTCAGCTGCGGCCAACAGGCAACTCTGTGCTTGGCTGACCTTCAGCCACATGGAGAGCACTGAGCCGGATGGATAGCGCGGCCCGTGGCAGTGGTGCCGGAAATCCACGATCCGGAAACGGAGCTTGGGGTGCTGGGTTGCCAAGGTCCGGCGACCCAGCACATGAACTTCAGCGACGGAATCGTCGTCCAGGAGCAACTTCAGGATCTACGTGCCGACCAGCCCGGTTGCACCTGCGAGCAGAACCCTTCGATGCACCGTTGCAGGACTGGACGTGGCCGCATCGCCCTTTCTTGCATTGACCTCTCATCTCGCGAAGCCCCTAGTTCAAGCGCATGGCGTGACGCGCTGTGTCCGCGGTCTGCCCAGTCCATTCCAGGAAGGCGCGATAGAAGGAGTTCGGATCTTCAAACCCGAGAAGGAACGCGATCTCTCCACCAGACAAAGATGTGTTGGCGAGATAGTGCCGTGCCAATTGCTCCCGTGTGCTGTTCACAAGCGTTCGGAAGTTCTCTCCTTCGTCCTCCAGACGGCGCTGCAGCGTCCGCTTGCTCACGGCCAAGCGATTGGCGACTACGTCGATGGTTGCGGTGTTGCTCGGCAGCAGCTCCAGCAGCAGGGCCTTGACCCGGTCCGCCGTGGTTGCCGTGGCGTCGAGTTCGCTAAGGCGTCTGCGCAAGTCGGGCTCGAAGACGTGCCACATCCCCTCGTTGAGCGTCAGAAACGGACGGAGTGCATCGGCGGCCGCAAAGGTGATGCTGGGATGCGGGCCGCGCTTGAGGGGCGTGCCGAAATACGCCTCATACCGCTTGCCATGCGATGCGGTGGGAAGCACCGGCAGTGCGACGCGCTTCGCCTTGATCGGCTCTCGTGTGGCAAGTTGCGCCAATCGAACGAAGAACGCGATCTCGGCGACCTGCAGTGATGGGGGCACGTCGGCCTGCATCGACAGCCATCGCGGCGACAGCGTCAGGTCGCCGTTCTTCCCGACTTCGATCTCGAGGGTCATCGGCGCCACAAGCTGCTTGTACTTCGCCAGGCGCTGCACAGCCTGCATGAGATTGGCGCTGCACAAGGCGGCGAAGATGGGCGGATCGAAAGATTCAGCCGAAACCGCCTCCACGACGCGCAGGGCGAAGACCGGATCTGCAGCCTCGGTCTCGAGGGCCTGCCAGAAGCGGAAATACTCGGGCGTCGACAGGCTCTTCTCCTTGCGAAAGAAGAGGTCCTCGGGCAAGCCTGCGCGTCGCAGCACGAGCTCAGGTCGCACGTTCAGATCGCTCATCAGTGCGCGCCATCCGATGTTCAAGGAGAAGTTTTGGGTGGTCGGCATAAGACTCCTTCCAGCGTTCGCGAGCAGGAAATGCGCTGCGAAACATAGCCGGAAGTTTAGGCACCAGGCGACATCAACGAGCTAGCAATCCGCGCCAATCGACCTGCAAACCGAGCCACCGGATCCCCACGAGGGAAAACTTCTCACGCTGGCCCATGAAGACAAGATCGGCTCGGCTCCTCCCGTACTCAAGGTGCGCTCCTTGGTCCACGCCCAAGGGCATCGACCTACGACGTGATGCACTGGCACAGCTCGCTAGACATTTGGCGTTCGGGGGCGAGACCACCGAAGCCGCGCGGCGCGGCGCGGATCACCGTTTCATACTCGCGCGCCGCGCCCTGTCCCTCCAGAGCCACAGGCCGCTGCTCAACACGATGACAGTGACGCCATCCAGCATCGCCCACAGCAGCTTCAGCGGCAGGCCCCCATAGTCACCGAAATGCAGTGGGCGCGAGAGCTCCAGCGTGCGCAGATACCATGGCATGTGGACGATGGCGCTGAGCGTCCCCGTGCGGGCATCCACCAGGATGGGCTGCAACATGCGCGAGGTGAGCGGCGTATCGCCCGCGGCCCAGACCAGATAATGATGCGCGCTGCCGTACTGGCTGCCGGGCATGAGCATGGTGCTCACATGGGTTCCCGGCAGGGCCTTTTCGGCGATGTGGATGGCAGCGTTGAGCGAAGCCCAATGGCCCGGGATCGGTGGTCCATCCGGAGCATCGGCGCTCAGCCGCAGCGCCAGCGGTCGCACCTGAGTGGCCGTCCATTGGGAGAACAAAGGCTTGGAGAATTGGTTGAAGGCGCCTGTCACGCCCACCAGCAATGCCCAGGCAAGCAGCACTATGCCGAGAAGGTTGTGCAGATCCAGCCAGGCGATGCGCGCGCTGCGCTCCCGGCGCACGGTACCGAACCTGCGGCCCTTCATGAAGGGTGCGTACAGCAGCAGTCCGGAGACATTCGCCAGAATGAAGAGCAACGCCATGACACCCATGAAGATGCCGCCAGCGAGGCCCGCGAACAGGTCGGTGTGCAGTCCGCGCATGATCTGCATGAGCATACCGATGCCGAATCGGCCTTCACCGGCAGCCGCCGCCTGGCCGATGAGTTCGCCGCTGTAGGCGTCATAACGCAGCTTGCGCACGCGGCTGCCCGCGGCCTCCAGCGAGCTTTTCATGCCGATGAGAACGACCGGCGCTTCATCATCGCGCACCACATATTCGGGCCACCCACCCGGATGGCGGCGCAGTGCATCGGCCACAATGGTGTCGATGTCCACGCGGCTCCGCCCGGCCACTTCCTGGGGCACAGGATGAAGCCAGTCATCGATCTCGTCCGAGAACACGAGGGGAAAGCCGGTGAGGCACACCAGCAGCATGGTCATTGTGCAGATCAGACTGGAGACCTTGTGGATCCAGGACCAGCGTTGAAGCGCTTTGGCGGTTATCGTAGCCACGTGGTCAGGCCTTACTGTCTACCAGCATCAATAGCTGGCACGAAGAGTGACCATGACATTGCGCGGCTCGCCCCAAACGCTGTAGAAGCGTGAGGGAACGCGGGCGTAGTAAGCCTTGTCGAAGAGGTTGTTCACGTTGACGGTGGCGAGCAGATTCCTGTTGATGCGGTAGCCCACTTGCGCATCGAACACCGCGTAGCCGCGCTGTGGATCCGCGCCACGGTTGGTGGTGCTCTGTGCACGCACACCCGCGCCCAGGAACCAGCCCCGCAGGTCTTTGTTTTGGAACTCGTAGCGCGTCCACAGCTTGAAGCTGTTGCGCGGCTCCTCGGCCGAGTAGATGGCGCCGAGTTGAGTGGGGTCGTCGATGTAGCGGGTGAGAAGGCGGGTGTAACCGGCATAGATGTCCCAGCCCGGACGGATGCGGCCGGCCACTTCCACTTCCCAGCCTTGGCTGCGCACCTTGCCGCTTGCCACATAAAAGGTCGGGTTGTTTGGATCAGCGATGGCGCGGTTTTCATCATTGATCTGGAAGGCGGCAATCGAGGCGTTCAGTTGCCCGTTCAGGAACACGCCCTTGGAACCAACTTCGAATTGCTTGCCCTCGCGAGGCTTGAGTGCTGCATTGCCCAACGCAAGTTGCGTCTGCGGCTGGAAAATTTCCGTATAGCTGCCGTATACAGAGATGTTCGGCTGTACGTCATACACCAAGCCGACCTGCGGTGTGAACTGAGTGCCAACGCCCGGATCCTTCTGCCACTGGCCGACCGTGGGAAGGATGTTCTGAGAACGGCTCTCATAACGGCTGAGCCGCCCGCCCAACGTCAGGGTCAGCCGATCGGTGAGGTGCGTACGCAACTGGCCGTAGATGCCGGACTGCTCACTGCGGCTATTGGACCCAAACTTGAATGGGATAGGCCGTTCCGGCACTTGGATGTTGCGCAGGTCCACGTCAGGGATCTGCACATTGCCGCTGAGCGAGGTCTGGCGGCGCCAGGCCTGGTTGAAGCCAAGCACGACTTCGTGTTTCATGCCCGCCAGATCGAACTTGCCCGAGATGTTGGCATCGAGACCGCGCCAGAGCGTGTCGCCGTCCTGCGCCTGTAGTGTGTAGCGGGAGTGATAGTTGAAGCCCGGGCCGGGGTTCACGTAGCCATAGCGTGAGTTCCCGTCTACGCTCCGGTCGAGATATACCACCTTGGCTTGCCAGTTGCTGTTGAAGCGGTGGCTCAGCTCGGCAAAGTACTCCCTGGTGGTGTTATCAGCGCCGCTCCAGTCCGTGCCGAAGAAAGTGGAACGAGGCAGGCGAACAAATGAGCCGTCCGCATGGACGCCCACGCCGTAGTCGATGCCGCGGTCATGTCTTTTCTGTGCTGTGGCCGAGAGGGTGAGCAATGTGTCCGGCGTGAGATCGGCTTCGATCACACCGTAGCCCATGAGGCTGCGGTCACGACCCTTGTCCAGAAAAGTGCCATAGCTCTGGCCGGCCAACACGACGCGTCCGCGCACGCTGCCGCTCTCGTTGAGTGGACGAGAGATGTCCAACTCCGAGCGGCCGCGGCCCCATGACCCAGCCGACAGCGTGCCTCCCATGCTGGGCTCTGCGGTAGGACGCTTACGCACCATATTCACCGTGCCGGCAGGACTGCCTGCGCCCTGCAACACGCCAGCAGGACCACGCAGCACTTCGATACGGTCGTACATGGCCAGATCGAACTGGCTGAGATACTGTAGGCCGTTGTTGGCGGGAATGCCGTCATATTGCACGTCCGACTGGTAGCCACGCGCCTGAAAGTAAGCCGTGCCGTCGCCATACGGAAACGTTGTCACACCCACCACTTGACGCAGCGCGTCTTCTACGGTCATTAGGTTCTGGTCTTCAATCTGCTGGCGTGTGACCACGGAGACTGACGCAGGCACCTCCTTCCACGGCACGGGGATCTTGGTACCGACGGTCACTTGACGCGGTGCGTAGCTGCCCGTTCCCTCAGTAGTAGCGCTTGCTTCGGCACTCCCCTGCACCACAACGGTTTTCAGGGTGTAGGCGTCGCCGTGCGCCAGGGCGGGCTGAGCCATGCGCTGCAGCTGCCATGCGCCGCTGACACCACGCACCGCCTTAAGGCCGGTGTTGCCCAGCAGCGTCGCCAGGCCATGCTCGGTGTCGAAACGGCCTTGAAGACCTGCCGTGCTGAGGCCCTCCACCAGCGCGCGCTCGAAGCTGAGCGTGATTCCGGACTGGGTGGCAAAGGCATAGAGCGCAGCGTCAAGCGGACCGGCGGGTAGGTTGAATGCCTGCGCCGTATCCTGGGCGGCACTTTGTGCCGGTGCGACCGCCGTCTGCGCTGCCGCGCTAAGGCTGGACAACGCGCATAGCGCAGCGGACAGTGAAATGGTGTTGAAAGCCTGCTTCAGGCGAACGGGGGCATGGGCCGAAGCCTTACGCGGTGAGGTATGCATGAGAACGTTGCTTCAGGGATTGGCGACGCGCTTTAAAAATCAGCGCTTCATTCCCTTGTCGAAGCAGCTCCGGAAAGGGGCCATGCAAGTCTGCCAAGAGATACGTCAGCGGCCGCGACGCCTCACTTCAGATCCCGTCTTCCCGTTGAGGCGGCAGGTTCAACGTCTTGCCGACAAAATCGGTCATGCAGGAAACCCACCTGGCGATGGGAGAGGCGCCTGTTTTCAGGTGCCTTGCGACCTCGCAGTCAGCGTGACCCAATACCGGGTGCGTTCGCGAATCGCGAGGGAAAGGGATTCCGCAAGCGCTCGCAGTGTGCGGTCTGTATCGTCGAGCTGGAACACGCCAGAGATGCGCAGGTTCGCCACTTCCGGCGCGCAGCCTAGAAAGCCCCGGCGATAGCGGGCGATTTCCGCCGTCAAATCGACCAGCCGCATATCGCGCGCCACCAACACACCATCACGCCAGGCGGCGGCGTTGTCATCCGCAGCCCGTGTGCCACCTGCACGGTGCGCATCGAAATCGGTCTGCATGCCAGCGTGCAATTCCACCGCCTGGCTGGCGTCCGAACGAGCTGGCCGGATACGCACTGCATGCTGCAGAACGGCCACGCGCCAGCGCGCTTCTCGCAGTTCTCTCACCAAGAAGCGTGTACCCAATGCACGCACACGGCCCGCATTCACCACTACTTCCAGTGGAGGCAATGGCAGATCGGAATGCACCGTCTCCACCAGGACTTCACCGGCGACCAGCTCCAACGCGCGCTCGGTGGCGGTGAACCGCACGTTGACGGCGCTGCCCGTGTTGAGCCAGATACGGCTACCGTCAGCCAACGTTTCGGTGCGGCGCTCGCCCACGGCGGTGCGGTATTCGGCTGCCCATTCGCGACCGATGGTGTGCCACATCCACCATGCGAGGGGTGTGGCTAAGGTCGCGGTAAGCACACCACGAACCGCTTGGCGCCTTGCGCGGCCTGCAGCGCTCAGCGTTTTGAGACCCACGTCCTGTGGCACCTGCGCCAAAAGCAGGCGCAGTTCCTGCGCAGCCTGCCAAGCTCGTTCGTGCTCGGGACTGCGATCACGCCAAAGCTTCAAGGCGCGCAGATGGCTCTCATCCAGCTCGCCAGCGTGCTGCAGCACCATCCAGTGTGCTGCTTCCTGGGCCAGCAGGGTCCGCTGCGTGTCCTCGCGTGCGTGCGCGTTCACATCATTGCCGCGATGCAAAGCGCGAATCCTGACTGCATGTCGCGCTTGACGGTGCGTACAGAGATGTTCATGCGGCGCGCGATGTCATCGTAGGTAAGGCATTCCAGCTGCGATAGCAGGAACACCTCGCGCGCACGCGCACCCAGTGCGTCCAGCATCTTGTCGATGCGCTGCAGCGCCTGCAGCACCATGTGGCGGTCTTCGGGTGAACAGGCCAAGGGTTCCGGCTGATGCGCCAGCGCTTCCAGATAGGCGCGCTCCAGTGTCTGCCGACGGAAATGGTCCACCAGCAACCCATGCGCCACTGCACGCAGATAGGCCCTGGGCTCGCGCAGGCCCCCTGGCGCCACCGTGGCTGTACGGGGGCGCATGAACGCCATGAACGCATCCTGCGCCAGATCTGCCGCATGCTGGACATCACCCAGCTTGCGCTGCAGCAATGACTGCAGCCACCCGTGGTGATCGCGGTAGAGCTGCTCTAGGCCGTTGTGCTCAACTGTTTCAGAGGATGAGAGTGCGATGGGCATGGAGCGATCACCATGACATGGCTTACCCAAAAATGAGAATTGTTCTCATTATATCGATGCAAGAGAAAGAGGCGGGTGCCGCCTGGTGCACCACGTCCGCATTCAGCTTGTAAAGCCTCGCGATTGCCGCGGCAGAAGCATCCGGACGCCGGCACGCTGTGCTTGCGACGGGTCGCCTACTTGCACCACATCATCCATTGCGTCCACATAAGTCATCGCGGACGCGCTGCTTGACGACTCTCAGGGAATCAAGACAACTTCACCGTGCACTTGCGATACGGATGCCTGCGGGTCCATGTGACATTCCGCGAACTTCGAAACCTGGAAAACAATGAGCCAATCTCTAAGATGCGCCCACAAGGATGGCCGCTGACGTCGTCAGCGCGTGCTGGCGTGTATCGGCGTAGTGTCGTGTAGACAGTGGACGCTCTGCGGTGCGCGATGACGGCACGGGGTTCACCCTGGTACCGACGAGGAACGGTCAGGGCAGGACCCCGTTGCAACGGTGCGACGTGACAGAGTTTTGTGGCAGATCGGACGCGGCGCGGGTCATCAGTGGGGTGAGTTTCAGCCCTTTGAGAGCAATTCTCTCGCCATCTCTATCGCATGCTCACGTGAAGTAGCAAGAAGTAGAGGGTGGCCCCAGAACTTGGCAAAAAGCACCGCAAATGCCTTCAATCCAAGACGTTTTGCCGAATTGGGTTCGACCAGGATCATTGCCAGAACCAACCTGCGCAATTCGGCCTTGTGCTTTTTCATCCAGAGCGCGGTACGCTTCTTCTGTTCCGGCGAGTGCTCGTGGTCTTCGGCAGGCACGGTGTCGGTCAAGATAACGAATGGCTCCCCGCGCTGCAAATTTGCTTCGAATTCGTCGAAGTCCTTCTGGTGGTCATGACCGACTTCTTGGGTAAGGCTCATCCAGACCAAGGGGAAGTCAGAACTGTTCATCGACATTTGCTGTTTCCTTTGCTTTTAATGCGACGCCAGGTGACCGCGATCGCGGAGACACCGGGCAACGTGATGAAGAACACTGCCGAAAAGGCAATGTGCCAACCGTCGCGCAATCCGTCGGAGATTCCACCGAGGGTATTCAGGACGACGAGCAGGCTGCCGAGGACCAGCGCAGCCCACTGGGCCTTACGGGTTCCGATCAGCGCGAGAAGCACCGTGACGATCCAACAGCCATAGATCGCGGGAAACACCCACAGTACTCCTGGCTCGAATGTGATCGCCGGTTGCGCTCCCTGTGCTCTCACGAAGTCGTTCACGTAAAAGAACAACTGGAAGGCGACAAAAAGCACGGCACCAGCGGCTGTCGTCAACCAGCACAAGGCGATCTTGTTCGGATTGTTCGTGGCCAAGTCCTGGTCGTGGCGTAGGGGGGATTGAAGGAGCATCGGAGCTTTCTCGATCATCAATGGCTGTGTGTCTGCGATCCCAAGGCCTGAAGCATCGGCTGCGAACAAATCAATACCTGTAGTTCAGCGTCACCATCACGTTGCGCGGTGCGCCATAACTCACGGTGTCGAAATCGCCCTTCTGTAGCGCGTATTTCTTGTCGAACACGTTGTTGATGTTGACGGCGACGTTCATCTTTTCGGTGAAGGCGTAACGCGCCACGAGCGACCCCAAGGCATAGGATCCCTGTTCTCCGCCGAGCGAACTGGTTCCCGTGTTGGGCGCCTGGTAGAAGCGGCTTTGCCATCGGACGCCTCCGCCTAGCGTCAACTTGCTCCACTCGCCGGGCAGCTGGTAGATAGTGAAAAGCTGGACCGTGGTCCGAGGTATTTGCGAATTCAAGCGGACGCCATTGCCATCTTGCGCAGTGAAATGGGTGATGCCTGCGTAGATGTTCCAGCCACGCGCCAGCTCGCCCTGCAAGTCCAGTTCGATTCCGCGCGACTTCGTTCCATCAGCACCTCTATAGGCTTGGGCGCCTCCCGGCGTATAGGTGCCTGCAATCATCTGCGCCGCGTTGTCCAGCTCGGTCTCGAACAAAGCAACCGACGCGTTCAGACCCCCATCCACATACGCGCCCTTGAGGCCGATTTCCTTGGTCTTTCCCTTCGACGGCGTGAGCACGTTGCCCTTGCTGTCCCGATAGTCAGTTTGCGGATTGAATATGCCCGTGTAGCTCACATAGGCCGAATAGGTCTTGTCGATGTCGTAGATCAGGCCCGCATACGGAGTGAATTCACCGCTTTTTTTGTAGTGCAACGACGAGCCACCGACGTCGTCGTCGATTTCGTAGTTGCTGAAGCGGCCGCCGACGACGAGTTTCAGAGGCTCTGCCAGCGAGAACCGGGCTGCGCCAAAGACACCGCGCTGCTTGATTCGTGTGCGGGTCGGTATCGAAGCCATGGCGTCGAAGTTGGGGCGGGGAAAGGCTGGGCTCAGTTCATAGACATTCACAGGCGCAAAGCCTGGATAGAACGGAGCGATATCCTCTTGGCTAACCGTGCGGCGCGAACTCGTCGCCCCTACCACCAAGTCGTGCTGACGGCCAAGCAGTTCGAACGGACCGCTCGCCATCACATCGAAGGTGTTTTGACGGCTGCGACCTTCGGATGCCAGCGCTACCGGATAAGCACCGTAGGGGTAGGAGCCCAGTCCCGTGGCGCGATCGGGGCGGCCGATCAGACCGAGCAGTTCGGCATCGTATCCAGTACGGTATTGGTTGGCGACGGCTCGGAGTTTCCAGCCGTTGTCGAAGCGGTGCTCGATCTCAGCGAACGCCGTCTTGAGGGTGTTGTTCCAATGGCTCCAGTCCTGCGCGTAGTTCCTGGAGCGCGAGTATTCCGCCTGCGTGCCGTCGCTGAACCATAGCGGCAACCCTCCCCAGGTGGAGCCCTTCGGCGTGATGTCCTGGTAGTCATAGCCCAGGCTCACCGTCGTGTCTGGCGTCAGATCTGCCTCGACGATGCCGTAGAACGACTTCCTCTGCGGCTTGTAGCCGTCGACGTACGAGTGCCCGTCCTGGTAAGTTCCTACCATGCGCGCGCGGATGCGGCCGTCCCCGGTCAACGGCGTGGAGATGTCGGCCATGCCCCGGTAGGTGTCCCAACTCCCGGCACCGAGCGAGGCAGACGCCGAGAAGTCACGGGTCGGTCGTTTGCGCACCAGGTTGATTGCGGCCGAGGGATTACCAGTGCCGGTCAGCAAACCGGAGCCGCCGCGCACTACCTCGACACGATCGTAGAACGCGGTATCTACGGAACCGATGCCGCTTCCGTTGACGATGTTGCCGACGTCGGTAGGTATGCCGTCGTACTGAACGTTGTTGATCAAGAAACCGCGTGAGTAGAAACTCGTTCGTTCGCTGTCGGACTGATACGCCGAAACGCCTGTCGTGTTCTCCAGCACGCTCTGCACGGAATTCAACTGCTGATCGTCCATGCGCTGGCGCGTAATCACCGTCACCGCCTGCGGTGTCTCCTGCAGGGACAGCGGCAGGTGCGTCGCCGCTGCGGTTTGGCCCGTGGTGTAGGAGCCAGTACTTTCGGTCGTCGCCGCATCCATGCGGCCCGTCACGGTAATGGCCGGCAAGGCTGTCTCATCCTGAGACGTTCCCCCCGGCTTGGTTTGGATCTGCCCTGGCTCAGCGGCGGATGAGCCCTGCGCGCCAATGAAAACCGCCGCCGCGACTGCCGAGCCCAGCACGGTGCGGGACGAACTCCTCTGAGCGGGCTTGCAAAGCACATTCAGATGAGGATGGGCGGCGCCCTCTGTGCGCACATCGACGGGCCAACGGGGCTTTCCAGCAGTTCTGAAGACGGACATCAACAAGACTCATTTGCATTTAGATGCCGTATTTAACGATGAGGACAAAAGGATCGATGGCGAAACTGGGCCAGATTGTTATTCACTTAGGCCAAGTGCGATGACTCCCTACGGAATGGCCGTAATGAAAAATATTTTGGACCGATTTCGCAATGAGGCATCCAATAGGCATGGTTACGCTGTTGCCGATTGTGTTTGCCATGGCTCAGCTCCGCGTCCATGGCCGGCCGAACAAACGCTTTGTTCTTATCGAGGAATCCCTTGTGTCCCCCTTTTGCCGTTGTATGCGGACTCTGCGCAGCCAGTCGGGCGCCTCCCTGACACGGGTAGTCGTTGAGAGAAACGCATGAGTACCGCCGATGGCGCAGTGCTGAATGCGCTGAAGAAGTCCGAGCAATCCTTGAGCACTTACGGTGCCGCCATGCAGCAGCGTCAGGCGCTGATCGAAGCTCGTGACCAGGCTGATCGGGCCTTCCAGTTGGCAGATCAGCGCTACCGCGTCGGATCGATCAGCTACCTTGACGTGATCGTGGCACAGGGCACTTTGATCGACGCAAGATCGCAAATGGCCGACGCCGACCAGTGCGTAGGGTCCGCCCGGGTCGGCGTGTTCAAGGCGCCTGGTGGCGGATGGGAACTGGCCGCGGCGCGTTAGGTTCGACGGGAACCGGCGAGGTGGTGCCTCCACCGTCCCGCCGTGACCGAGCTAGCCATGAGCCACACCGCTTTCGCGTCGCGACAAACGACCGATGTCTGGCATAGCGAAGGAACAATAGATGGACCCCTACGATCACCCACCTCCGATCGTCGACTTGATTGCGTCATTCGGCAACAAGAAGCCGCTAGCAGGCAAGCACAAGATCAAGCACTTTGCGGCAGCCCGTGCGGAGGCCGGATCGCCGACCTCGTCTCAGGAACGACGTTTGACGGCGAAGGGGCTGCGACCGACGAAGGCTCGTGCCAGCGTGTTGAGCACATTGGAGAAAGTCGCCCCGAGCTGTCTGGACGCCAGCCGGATGTATCGCATCCTCAGCACGCAATTCGACAGGCTCTCGGCAGGATCGATTTACCGGGCACTGCATGATTTATGGACTGCTGGATTGTTGGTCCGCACGGAGGGCGCGCGCAGGCGCGCGTTCTACGCAATCAAACCAGAGGCGCTAAACGACCAGTCCGACACACTGCGATGTCAATGTGGCGAACGGCTGGTTTTCATTGAAGACCTGGCGCTACGTGAACACCTGCGATCACGGGCATTCGGCGAGGGCTTCGCTGTCGACGAAGGGTCAATCTTCACGATCACCACGACGTGTGCGAAATGTCGGTAACTCCGCAAGGCAGGATCGCATGCGACGGAGGTTAGGCGGTCGTCCCAGGCCAAGACAGCCTGATCCGGTCAGGATGAGATTTCATCAGGAAGCATGATGCCGGGCACGGACGCAAGCTCGGCGCCGCTCATGCGATCCGAGAGGTATCGTGCTGGAGGCTTGCCCACCGCCTTGCGGAACATCGTCACGAATCCGCTGGCGTTTTCGTACCCGAGCTCCAACGCCACCGTTTGCACGTTCTCACCCTTGGTCAAACGTTGAAGCGCAAGGATCACATGAAGCTGCCGACGCCAGCGCCCGAAGCTCATTCCAATTTCGTGCAGCAGAAGACGGCTCATGCTTCGCTCGCTCATGCCAATGCGAACAGCCCAATCGGCCTTCGAAGTCTTGTCGGTGGGGTCGGCCAGCATCATTTCCGCGAGACGACGCAATCGGGGGTCGCGCGGCATTGGCAGATGCAGATCTTCCACCGGCGCTGCCGCCAACTCATCGAGCAACGCGGCAATCAGCCGGTCTTCCCGCCCCCCCAGTGCGTATAGCTCAGCAAAACCGGCCACCTTCAGCAGCAACTCGCGTAGCAACGGCGATACCGAAATCGTGCAGCAGGTTTTCGGAAGGTCTGGCGCGGCATCTGGCTCGACGAAGAGGCAATAGCATTCCGTTTCACCCGCCCCTCGGGCCGCGTGCGGCAAGTCTCCCGGGATCCATATGGCGCACTGCGGCGGAACGATCCAAACGCCGTCTTCGATCTCGCAGTTGAGGATGCCGCGCACGGAGTAGATCAGTTGAGCCTTGCGGTGCTGATGCCTCGCGTTTTCCCAGCCCTGTGTCACCGAAGTGGCACTCAGAGCAACAACGGGTCTAGGGACGTTGTCGACATCCTTGGGCACAGTGAAATCCACGATGGCGACGCTCGACATGGTGCGTGTTGATATCTGCAAGGAAGAGGAAGGGTGTCCTATTTGAAAAATATTATGGGAAACTTTCGCAAATTCGTCTAGGTATTCGATATCGCGAGGTTGCGCACCGCCGCCTTGCTTGCGCTATGGGCGCTCACTGGGACGCAGGTGGTGCGGGCGCTAGGGATGCCCACCTCTGCACAAGCTGCTGGAGGGCGTGCGTCGAGAAATACAAGCGGCGCCCCATATATCTGCAATCAATTCATTCGATGGTGAGTACCTCGACACATGCGAGGAAGCAGTGGCGTGACCGCGTGCGCAGAGCACGAGCGAATTACGAATCGCTGTCGCCCGCTCCGCTAGCTGTAGATGCAAGAGCAACAGCTCGCCGATTCATCGACGAGCTCTAGGCTGCTACGCCAATTGAGCCAAGCGGTATTCACAAAGGCCAAGAGTGATGCCAAGCTCGAGCAACTTGTGGTGCAAGAAGTACGATTGCCGTCGTAGCGTCTCGTGTCGGCCAGCGGGGCCCGCTCTTCCTGCAACACCGTCCCAACGCTCAGTGGCGCCGTCGATGGGCCCTGAGCCGATCCAGGGCGCTGACGACGACGGGCGGCTCTCCAACTCGACCGCCGCGATCACTGCATCCAAGCCGGCCATCAACAAGATGGCCAGCGAGTGGTCGCAGGCGACCTGGTGCAGCCGATCGCGGTGTAACAGCTGCGACGCTTCAGGCATGTCCACGAAGGTGCGCCGTTCCTCAGGGTTCCGGCTTGCGCTGTACCAGCAGGATATTGTGCTGCCAGTCATAGCTGGCGCCCCGGGGAATCGCTAAGGCCGCGGGCCCGCGGTGCACATTTTGGTTGAAGTTCGCCGCTATCGCGGCGGTCTCCCCTGGCGCTGCTGACGCTGACATCCCCATCGGCGTGGTGCAGCCGTTCACCGGGGCCAGCGTCCGGATTGGCATCCCAGTAAAGAACGAGGTCGTGATCTGGCCCAAGACCGTTGCTGACGGCAGCCCTTTTCTCTCCTTCTGTGCCGGCGACTTCGACCCTCGAGGCGAAGGTGGCTTGCGGCGGATCGGCCAGTACTTTCATCGACAGTGCAGCAGGCCGGATATCCCGATCACCTTGCTGCACTTTCACGCGGAGGCGACTGGGTGATCGATCGACACACCCAGCACATCCTCCGCCAAGTGTTCAAGCAGTCGAATTGTCCACTCGATCACCTCGGTCTCGCTAAGTGCCTTGTCGGCAAGCCAGCCAAGCACCAGCTGGTCATGAAAGCCTATCCAGGCGCGCAGGGACACCCGCATGCGTTTGGTCGGCCGGGCAATGCCCAGCACAGCCATCACCTGATCGATGGCTTTGCCGCGTGATTCTTCCCAGATCTTCGCGATGGAGTTGCTGAGCGCCGCATTGGACGAGCGAGCCCGAAAGATCGCATCCCCCTCCCTCTGCTTGACGGCACGCATGTGCGCGCGCAGGAACGATGTGATCCGCTGGCGCGCGGTGTCACCGCGAAACGATGTCAGCTGTGCCTCGTCCATTCGCGCCGCAGCTACGCGGCTGACCTCGGCATAGAGCTCTTCCATCGAACCGAAGTGATGGAACAGAAGCCCGTGAGCCACACCGGCTTCCCGCGCGATCTCCGACGCCGGCACGTCTAGAAACCCCCGGCTGGCGAACAGTCGCTCGGCGGCCGCCAGCACTCGCTGCTTGCCGGTGGGTGGCTTTGCCGCGCCTGGCCGCGCAGACCGCGGTCGCGGCGAATCAAGGGGTTCGTTCATGCAAGAAATCATATCCCCGTGCCTGGCGGCCAAACCGCCACCGCCCCCGGGAAAACCACAACACCAGAGACGCGACAGACTCTTAAACTGATTGACAGTCAGTCAATTTTGTTCGAATCCAGATGATTTCAGATGCATCACCTACCGGCTCAGAGCGCTTCGACGTGCTCGTCGTAGGCGGTGGCCCCTGCGGCCTGGCCGCAGCCATCGCGCTGGGGCGCTGCGGCGTCAAGACCTTGCTGGTCGAGAAGCATCCTTCCACCTCGTTTCACCCACGCGGCCACGTGGTGAGCGCGCGGACCATGGAAATCCTGCGGACCTGGGGTCTGGAGGAAGCGGTGCGCTCTCGGGGGATTCCTCACGATCGCAACCAGGGCATCGCGTTCGTGCGCTCCCTGGTCGGCGAGCTCATCGGAGAGATCCGTACCTTCGCGGATCCGCTGCGCAACCGGCTCGCCGAGACGCACGGCCCGAGCGCCAAGACCTCCTGCCCCCAGGATGCCTTCGAGCCTGAACTGCTGCGCGGCGCGCAGGGCCTGCCTTCGGTGACACTGCGTTTCGGCACGCGCGTGGACGCGCTCGGCCAGGATGCGCACGGCGTGCACGCCACCGTCGAGATGCCCGACGGCGAACGCCGGCAGGTGCACGCGCGGTACGCCATTGCCGCCGACGGCGCCCGCGGTGCGCTGCGCGAACAACTCGGCATCGGCATGAGCGGCGCCGGCGTGCTAGGCGATCAGATCGGCGTCTACTTCGAGGCCGATCTCTGGCGGTGGGTGGCGCAGCGTCCCAACCTGCTCTGGTGGATCTACAACCCACGGACCGTCGGCGTGCTGATTGCCCTGGACGGGCGTCGCCGCTGGACCTACAACTTCGGCTACGACCCCGCGAAGAGCGCTCCGGAGGACTTCACCCCCGAGCGTTGCGCGCAGATTGTGAAGGCCGCCGTCGGCGCTGCCGACCTCGACCTGAGCGTGCGCGACGTTCGTGTGTGGCGCATGCAGGCGCGTGTGGCCGAGTCGCTACGCGCCGGACGCGTGTTCCTGGCCGGCGACGCTGCCCATCCGCTGCCACCCACAGGGGGCCAGGGCATGAACACGGCCATCGGCGACGTGCACAACCTGTGCTGGAAGCTGGCCCTGGTGGTCAACGGCGTGGCCCCTGATGCACTGCTTGACACCTACGGCGAAGAACGGCTGCCCGTCATTCGCTTCAATGTCGAGCAGAGCGTGCGCAACGCCAGGAACATGGAGGCCAGTGGCCTGGGCGGCATTCTCAAGACGCACGAGGATTTCCGGGAGGACGACATCGCTCGCATGCGAGAGGCGATCCCCGCGCAGCGCGAGCACTTCGACTATCCCGGCCAGACCTACGGCTACAGCTACCGCTCGACGCTCGTCTTCGATGACGGCAGCGTGGCCGCACCGACCGAGGTCCACAGCTACCGCCCGTCAGCCATGCCGGGCGCACGTGCCCCGCACTGCTGGCTGCGTTGCCCGCAAGGCAGCGACCTCTCCACGATCGACCTGTTCAAGGATCTGAATTTCACTCTGCTCGCGGGCCGTCTCGGCCAGCGGTGGCGAGCTGCCTTCCGCCAGATCGCCACCGAAGCGGGCCTGGCGGCGCAGGCCTTCGTGGTCGGGGCGCAGGGCGACCTGATCGACAACCTGGGCGCCTTCCAGGACCTGTACGGCATTAGCGCCGACGGCGCCGTGCTGGTGCGTCCCGACGGGCACGTCATGTGGCGCTCCTGCGGAGGTCACGAGTCCCCCCACGACGTCTTGCGCAATGTGCTTGCCTCCGTGGTCGGCAGCAGCCAGCGCCTGGGCACGCCACTGCCCCTGGCGTCCTGACCTCCAAGGACAAAGGAAACCGCCATGAGTCTTCTGCAGCCTTCCCCGTCGCCGCGCCGAATGGCGCACATCGCGCTTCGCACCAATCGCCTGCAAGCGATGACGCAGTGGTATTGCAAGGTGCTGGGCGCACACGTGGCCTACGGCTCCGGCAAGGTCGCCTTCCTGACCTACGACGACGAGCACCACCGCATCGCGTTGCTGGCCCTGGACGACTATCCGCAGCGACCGCAGCAGGTCACGGAGGGCTACTTCCATACGGCCTTCGCCTACGGGTCGCTCGGCGACCTGTTGGGCACCTACAAGCGGCTGCAGGGCCTCGGCATCGAGCCGCACCGCACGATCAATCACGGGCCGACCGTGTCGCTGTACTACCTCGATCCTGACGGCAACCAGATCGAGCTGCAGGTCGACAGCTTTCCCGACGCCGAAGCCACCAATGCGTGGATGCGCAGCGAGGCCTTCAGCCGCAATCCGATCGGCATCGAGTTCGACGCGGAAGACATGCTCGCCAAGCTGCGCGCAGGCGTACCGGAAGTGGAGTTGATGCGCCGTCCTGACAGTGTGTAAGAAGGTCCCGACCAACATGGAGACAAAGAGATGCTGAAACCTGTGATCAGGCGAATGGCAGGTTGTGGCCTGCTGGCCCTCGCCTGTTGCGCGGCGCCCGCCACCGCGCAACAGGCCAGGACGACCATGATCCTGCCGGCCGTGTCGGTGCTGTTCGCACCGGTCTACATCGCCCAGGACGCTGGGTACTTCAAGGAAGCAGGCGTGGACGTCGAGCTCGGATTGCTGGCGGGTCCGACCGCCCTCAACGCGCTCATAGGCGGCAGCGCCGACTTCACGACCCTTGCTGGCCTGATCCAGGTCCGCGCCGCACAGCGCGGCCAGAAAACCCTGGCGATCGCGGGCCTGCAGGAAAAAGCCACCACCGAGATCGTGCTCGGTGCGAGCACGGCCGAGAAACTGGCCGGCGCACGCACGCCCACGGAGCGTGCCAAGGCGCTCAAGGGCCTGACGCTGGCGGTCGATGCAGCCAACGGCCTGCCGCACGCCTTCCTTCGCTATGCCGCCCGTCAGGGAGGCTTGGACGCCGACCGGGACGTCCGGCTCGTCTTCATGGCGCCCACCGGGATGGATGCCGCCCTGCAGCGCAAGGAGATCGACGGGTTCGTTTTCTCCAGCCCGTTCACGCTCGAGTCGGTCCGGCGCGGCGCTCAGCTGTGGATCAGTGGACCGCGGGGCGACCTCCCCGACCTGGACCCCACGGCGTACAACGTGCTGGTGGCACGCGACGGCTACTGCACCACCGCGCCCGGCACCTGCAAGGCCGTCGTCGCGGCACTGGCGCGGGCGATGGCGCTGCTGGCGAACGAGCCCGGGCAGGCACTGGCGGTGCTGTCCAGGCGATTCGACAAGATGGACCCCGCGTTGCTACAAGACGCCTTTGAGACGTTCCGCCGCAACGCGCCGCCGCGCCCAATGCCGATGGCGCAGTCGTTCAGCCACACGGTCGACACGATGTTCGGTCCGGCCGACGACAAGGGCGCGCTCAAGACCCTGGTCAAGGGCCTGTACAGCGATGAATACGTCGCGGCCGCCAAGAAGCAGTAGTCGGTCCGAACCATGCGCCATCCTTGGATCGATCGCACGCTGCTGGGTGCGGCACTGCTGGCGGCCTGGCAGCTTGCCGCACAGACCTGGGATCCCTACTGGATCAGTTCGCCCCTGCTGGTGCTCGAACGCGGGTACGACATGGTCTCGACGGGCGATCTGTGGTTTCACGCCCGCTTCACCGTGGGCGAGGCGCTCGGCGGCTTCGCGCTGGGTACCGTGCCGGCGTGCCTGCTCGCGATGCTGCTGCGTCGGCACCCTAGGGCGGAAGCTGGCGTGCTGGCGATCTGCGGTCTCGGCTATGCCTTGCCGAAAACCGCGCTGGTCCCGCTGTTCATCCTCTGGCTGGGCGTCGGGCCCGGCGCCAAGGTGGCACTGGTGGCCTCGGCCGTCTTCTTCATCGTGTTCTACAGCACGCTGCGGGGTGTCAAGGCCGTCAGCCCACACCTGCTCATGACAGCGCGTGTGCTCGGCGCCACCGAGAGCCAAGTGCTGCGCCAGGTGGTCTGGCCGTCGGTAGTTCCCTATGTCTTCGGGGGACTGCGGGTGGCCCTCCCGTACGCCGTTGCAGGTGCGATCGTCGGCGAAATCATCTCGTCCAACCGCGGCCTGGGCTACCTGGCCCAGTACGGTGCGATGGACTTCGACACCACGCTGATCTTCGTTGCACTGGCAACGGTCATGTCGCTGGTGCTGCTTATCAACGCGGGCGTCGAGTTCGCACAGAAGAGGCTTCTGCAGTGGCAATCGGAACCATCGCAAGACAGCGCGACGACGATCGGCAGCTAGCCGGTACGCTGCCGCTGCATCCCCCGGCGCTGCTGGCATTGCGCAGCCTCGGCGTCTCCTTCGCTGACGCCGGTGCGCCGGAACGACGCTGGATTCTGAAGGACATCGACCTGGCGGTGGCGGAAGGCGAGTTCGTCACGGTCATGGGCGCGTCGGGCGCTGGCAAGTCCACGCTGCTCAGCGTGATCGCTCAAACGCTCGCGCCGAGTACGGGACAGGTCGTCTTCAAGGATCAGGTCGTCGCCGGCGCGGGGCACGAGGCGCAACCGGGCTGCCATCGGCAGATCGGCTTCGTGACGCAGGACGACAACCTCCTGCCCTGGCGCACCGTATGGCAGAACCTGTTGTTTCCGCTCACGCTGTCGGGCAAGCCGTCACCTGCGCAACTGGAGCACGCGCGCCAGCTACTGGAGCAGGTCGGCCTGGCAGGCTGGGCCGACCACTACCCGCATCAGCTGTCGGGCGGGATGCGCAAACGCGCGGCGTTGGCACGCACCCTGGTCTACGACCCTCCGGTGGTTCTGATGGACGAACCCTTCGGCGCGCTGGACGCGGAGACGCGTGCGCAGCTGCAGGCCGACCTGCTGCGGCTGTGGGAGATACGGCGCAAGACCATCCTGTTCGTCACGCACGACATCAACGAGGCGATCGCGCTCGCGGACCGCGTGGTGGTGTTGGCCGGCTCCCCGGGCCGCGTCGAGCTTCAGCGGCGCATCCGCATCCCACGTCCGCGCGACCCCGAGCTGATCTTCAAGGCGCCCGATTTCGCGGCCCACTACGACGCGATCCGCAACTGCCTTCGCAAGGTGCCGCACCCATGACCGCCGACTGCCGTCTGTGGCCGTCGAGGATGGCCGGCCTGGCCATCTTCCTCGCGTGCTGGCAAGTCGCCGGGCTGGTCGTGGGCGACTACTGGATGCCGGGGCCGGCGCAGGTGGCACAGCGGCTCTGGGCTGAACTGACAGCAGGCAGCCTGCTGCGCGACCTCTGGGCCACGGGCCGGCTGGTACTCGTGGGGACGCTGGGCGGCACGGTCCTGGGCATTGGCCTGGCCTGCCTGCTGCGGCTGCTGCCGCGCCTCGACAGCATGCTCCAGCCGTTCATCACGGCCCTCATGAGCTTGCCCAAGCTCGGCCTCGTGCCGCTGCTGGTCCTGTGGTTCGGCACGGGCCTGGCCCCTCAACTTCTGCTGGTGGTCCTGACGGTGCTCTTCATCGTCTTCGCCATCGCCTACGCCGGCCTGATCACCGTGAATCGCCAACTTCTCATGACGGCGCGCGTGTTCGGCGCCAGCGCGCTGCAGCTGACGCGGTTCATCGTCCTGCCGACCTTGTGGCCCTTCGTGCTGACCGGCTTGGAAGTGGCACTGCCGTGGGCGCTCAGCGCCGCGCTGGTGGCGGAATTTCTCTCGGCCAAGGTGGGCGTGGGCCATGCCATCGACCAAGCCCGCCAGGTGCGCGATTCCGTCGGCGTCTTCTATGGCATTGCCGCGGCGACCGCTATCGTCCTTGTCTGCAACGCCGCGCTCGCGCTCGCGCGGCGCCTCACCCTGAAGATCCAACCGGAGCATTGACCCATGAAGATTCTCAAGTTCAGCGATGGCCGACGAAAGGCCTTCGGCATCCTGCAAGGGACGGACCAGATTCGCATTCTGAGCGGATCGCCGTTCGAAGGACCCATCACGCCGACGGACGCCTTCGTTGCCCTGTCCGAGGTCAGCCTGCTGGTTCCGACGGTCGCACATCCCCGGGTCTTCGGCATCGGCCTCAACTATCGCTCCCACATCGCCGAGACCGGCCGTAGCACGCCCGAGATCCCACCCGTGTTCATGAAGCCCGATACCGCGCTCCTGCCGCATGGGGGACAGATCATGTTCCCAAGGGCCGCCCAGATCGTGCACTACGAGACCGAGTTGGTCGCGGTGATCGGACGCAGGGCGAAGGAGGTTCGTCGTGAGGATGCCCTGGCGCATGTAGTCGGCTATACCTGCGGCAACGATGTCAGCGAGCGGACCTATCAGCGCAAGGAAATGGCCATGGGCCTGATGACGATGGGAAAGGCCGCCGACACCTTCGCGCCGATCGGCCCATGGATCGACACCGAGGCGGATCCCACCCGGCTGCACATGACGGGCCGGCTCAATGGCCAGATCGTTCAGGATTGCGAGACCTCCGACCTGCTGTTCGACGTCGCCGACCTGATCTCCTACTTGAGTTCGTTCATCACGTTGCTGCCCGGCGACCTCGTCATGACCGGCACGCCGGGCGGGGTCGGGCAGCTCTCGCCCGGAGACACGTTCGAGATCGAGATCGAAGGTGTCGGAAGGCTTTCCAACACCGTGGCCTCCTTCACCCCTGAGCGCACATGAACACAGCCGAACCCACTTCTGGCACCTTTGCCACCTCTGATCTCTTGCTGGCGGACGAGGCACGCTATCAGGCGCTGTATGCGCGAGACACCGGGGCACTCTCGCAGATGCTGGACGACACCTACCTGCATACCCATGCGAACGGAAGAACCGACGACAAGACCGCTTTCCTGGCATCGATCGCCGCCGAAAAGTACCGCTTCGTCGATGCGCAGCGGAAGGACCAGCGTGTGCGTCGCTTCGGTGACGTCGCACTGCTGAACGGCGTCGTGCACACGACCGTGGACGTCGCCGGCTCGCGCAAGACGCTGCACAACGCGTTCTTCACGGCCTGGCGCAATGACGGTGACCGCTGGCGGATGCTCCACTGGCAGGCCACCAAGATCGTCGAGAGCTGAGCGCCCCACCGACATGCAGGCCATCATGAACTCTCGCCGCAAGGGCCTGCGGGCTCTCGTACTGACGTCCCTGCTCGGCTTGAGCGGGCTGGCCGCCGGCCAGACGGAGCGCTACCCCTCGGCGCCTGTCAGGCTGATCCTGCCGGCTGCGGCCGGCACGGGCGTGGACATTCTCGGGCGCATCGCCGCCCAGTACCTGGGCGACGTGCTCGGGCAGCCGGTGATCGTGGAGAACGTGGTCGGTGCCAGCGGGGTCATCGGCGTGCAGCGCGTCGTGCGCGCCAAGCCTGATGGCTACACGCTGCTGTTCACGTTCAACCAGACGATCACGATGAACCCGCACGTGGTCGCCAACCTTCCCTACGATCCCGAGAAGGACCTCGTGCCTATTTCGCGCTTCGCCGAATCCACCTTCGTCTGGCTCATCAATGCCCAGGTCCCCGTCACGACTTTTCCTGAGCTGCTGCGCCATGCCAAGGCGAATCCCTCCAAGCTCGCGATGGGCGTCACCGGATATGGCTCCGCGGCCTACCTGGGTGCGCAGATGCTGAGCCTGCAGACGGGCGCCGAACTGCTGCACGTCAACTAAATCAGCTTCTCGGTCGCGAGGCTCTTGCATCCATGAAGCGTCAAAACGATTTACCGCCAGACCCAGAACGGGAGGACCTGGAGCACCAGCTCGAGGCCCTGCGACGCGATATCCGACGATTGAAGCTTGAGCAAGACCTCTTGAAGAAGGCGAATGAAATCTTAAAAAAGACCTGGGCATCAACCGGCAGCTCCTGACCAATCGGGAGAAGACGCTGCTGGTTGATGCCCTGCGGCAGACGTATTCCCTTGGGGAACTGCTCAACGAAGTGGGCTTGGCCCGCAGTTCCTACTTCTACCATCGAACTCGGCTCGATGCTGCGGACAAGTACGCCGAGGTGCGACGAACCCTCACCGACATCTTCGAGCGCAACCACTGCTGCTATGGCTATCGTCCACCCAACGAATTCGAATCCCAACTCGCTCGGCAGGCGGCTTAGTTCGGACGAAACCAGTGGTCCAGCCGTAGGGGTTCACTCCAACTACCTACAAAACTGGCTCAGTTTCCGATCGGCGCAACACTACAAGGAATCAATTAGGCAGGAGCGGCGACCTGCTGAACCGGGCGGCGCCGGACATAACCCCTGTGCATCACACTGGTCCTGTGTCATCGGCGGCCTACCTCTGCGTGCGGAGTTGCTGCGTTCGTCGCTGAGAACGTCATGTTTGCAGAACAGAAGAGCGAGATCAAGGTAATGATGCCCGGGCCGGAGATCCAGGTCGAACGTGATGCTCGACGGCTTGCGTCGGCTTCAACGCAATGTTTCTGAAATGCCCCAGACCTCAGCAAACTGTGATGTCACTCCCTCCAACAGGCCTCGCTCTCACCCACAGACCTGAGAGAGATCGAATCTTCGAGCTTACGCCGCTGGCAGCGTTAAGGCGCTTGGCGACCCGGGCAGTTAGTATCAGAACAGCATCAGCCCGGTGCTCCAATGACAGGTTCTGCAAGTTCAGTTGTCGTGTGAAAGGCCTCTAAGCGATCTAGCGTCTAGAGGCTATCGCCTCGAACCAGTCTCGAAAAATGCGGTGTAGCGGTATGAAAGTCGACCTGACGTTTCATCCAACATGCTCTCGCGTTCGACATTGAGTACTGCCTGTGCCACTCGCTGAGCTGGCTCATTAGCCGAATCAACTGTGGCCTCAATATATAGGGCTGCTCTTCCAGCTCTCCCTGCTCGAACGATCTGATCGCTGATGGCATCTCGCAAGATTCCTATAGCGAGGCCCTGATTGCGGATCCTTTCAGGAACTGCATATTCGACGGCAATGCACGGAATACCGTTGATCCCGCCATTCATGGTGCACGAAAGAAACGCTCTTACTGTTTTCTCATCGTTCGCCAGCCGTACATACGTTAGGCGGCCTACCCCGGGCCTCAGCACATCAAAACGGCAAAACAGGTCTTCATGGGACTCAACCTCCACCAGATCCAGCGAATCAGATCTTAAGCGTTGCTGGAAGGAAAACACTTCGTTGCTAAGGTCAGTCATCCGATGGGCCGAGTGTCCGATCTCGATCGGAGAACGTCCTGTTGACCCGTAGTTAGACATAAGCGCGGTACGTTTGAATCATGAACAGGTGCCAGTTTCTGTGGCATGTCCGTGGGCAAACACCTGTTGGTAGCCATTTGTGTACAGGTAAAGACAGCGAGTGGACCTAGCATCGAGCGGAGGCTTAAATCGCCGCGTCCATGCGACCGGCTCGATGGCGCCAAGAACAGTTCCATCTGAGGCAAAGGTAACGACAGAGATCTTGCCTCTACGATTGCTTGCTAGAAAGATTCCACTGCTTGATTGAAAAACTCGTCGTCGTAGTGGTTCGATATTGACCGCCTGAAGAGAGGAGGTTTCGTTTAGATTGGTAGGGTCCAAGAAGATGATCCATCCGTTCGCGTTCCACGGCGTATCGCCCATCGCGCAGTGTTTGCCATCCGTTGAGGCTACGCATACGGTCACAGAAAGTCCTCCGTTGAGCGCCTGGGTACGTGCGAACTGCAAGTCATTCGCCAGCGCATTGATCTCGGCAGCTGCACGATTGAATTCGTTGATCTTTTCGAACCAGGGTACGACGAATATCCACAGCATCGCCATGACCGTCACCGCGGTTAGCAACTCAAGCAAGAGAACACCGTACTGGTATCCGCTTCCATTTTTCTCAGTTTCGCGCATTCACCATGTCTTTGGGAAAATAAGTGATGAGCACGTTTTAGCAATTTTTCGCGAGTTAATGGTTATCGTTTGGAAATCTTTGATTAGTGAAAAGCCGTTGAGTAGGTAGTGTTCGCCTGGCCAAGTCTCAAACCAGCGGGCTTCCATCGAGGACCGGCCTTCGTAGATCAAAATCGCTAGCTCCAGTGCGGCAGTGCAAGCATTGAGAGCTGCGTTCATAAGATGCACTAGAGGCTGCGCGCACTCATCGTCCACACTAGCTGACCTGCCCGGTTCCTCCGAGACATTGATTTCTAGGAAGATGGCTCCCGCCCAAAGGGGAGCCCATGAAGAAGAGTCGATTTTCAGAAGAGCAGATGGTCACGATCCTGCGCGAGGCAGATCGCACGACGGTGGCCGAGGCCGCCAAGAAGCACAAGGTCAGCGACGCCACCATCTATGCCTGGCGCAGACACTTCGGCCAAATGAAAGCGGCCGACGTCATGCGTCTGAAGGCCCTGGAGCTTGAGAACAGCCGGCTGAAGAAGCTCCTTGCCGAGCGAGATCTGGACCTCGAGATCCTCAAGGAGATCAACGCAAAAAAATGGTGAGCCCGCTGGCTCGGCGCGAGCAACTGGCCTTCGTGCGCGCACGGGGCTTGAGTCTGCGCCGCGCCTGCGGGCTCATCGGTATGTCACGTGCGAAACCCAGCTACGAGCTGCGCCTGCCCGCCAAGGATGCACCGGTGCTCGCGGCGATGAAGGAACTTTCGGCTCAGTATCCGCGCTACGGCTATCGCCGCATCCGCGTGTTCCTGCGCCGCAAGGGCTTCGAGTTGAGTTGGTCTCGCACGCACAGACTGTGGCGCCAAGCGGACCTGCTGGTGCCCCGGAAACGGCCGCGCAAGCGCATCGCCTCGATGCGCCCGCGTACTCACACGCCGTTCAAGGCCAACATGGTCTGGGCCTACGACTTCGTCACCACGGCCAGCGGTCAGCAGATCAAGTGCCTGACCGTGGTGGACGAATACACCCGCGAGTGCCTGGCCATCGATGTGGCCGGGGCCCTCCGGTCCAAACGGGTGATCGAGGTGCTCTCGCGCCTGGTCAGCCTGCACGGCGCGCCGCTGTTCATGCGTTCGGATAACGAGCCCGAGTTCGTCAGTCAGGCCATCCTGGAGTGGATCTCCGGCTCGGGCATTGCCACCGTGCTCAACGATCCCGGCAAGCCTTGGCAGAACGGCACCGATGAGAGCTTCAACGGCAAGTTCCGCGACGAGTGCCTGTCCATCGAGTGGTTCCGCTCGCGCCGCGAAGCCGCTGTTCTGATCGAAGCCTGGCGCAATCACTACAACGAGGTACGTCCCCGCAGCAGCCCGCAATACTTGACCCCGTCGGAGTTCAAACAGGAACTCCGCCTAGGGAACGAACGTCTGATCAAGTCGTAAATTGACTTAATGACGGGTGCGCGTGGTGTCCCGCTGCACTCGCAGGCTCGTCGCACTGAGCGTCCCGCGCGCCGTGTTCTTGACCAGGCCCTTGAACCTCACCTTCGCCAGGCCAAACTGGCGCTTGATCACCTGGAACGGGTGCTCCACCTTCGCCCGGATGCTGGCCTTCTGGTGTTCCTGCTTGCGTGCACTGGCCTTGGCTCGGCCCTCCGGCATCTTCGCCATGTCGCTGGGCCTGCCCGCAATGTGCCATTGCACGCCGCGCTTCACTCGGCTCTGTGCCCCGCGATAGCCTGAGTCCGCCCACACCATGTCCTCTTTGCCGTGCAGCAGGTCGCCCACCTGGTCCACATCCCCCTCATTGGCTGCGGTAGTCGTCACCGTGTGCACTAGCCCCGAGTCCGCATCCACACCGATGTGCGCCTTCATTCCGAAGTGCGACTGGTTACCCTTCTTCGTCTGGTGCATCTCTGGGTCTCGCTCGCCGCTCTCGTTCTTGGTGGAACTGGGTGCCGCGATGATCGTGGCGTCAACGATGGAGCCGCGCTTCAGCAGCAGCCCCTTCCTGGCCAGATGGGCGTTGATTTGCTTGAAGATGTCCTCGGCTAGGTCGCTGGCCTCCAGCAGATGGCGGAAGTTCAGGATGGTCGTCTCGTCGGGGATCGTCTCCAGACCGAGTCCGGATAAGCTGCGCAGCGAGGCGATCTCATACATGGCCTCTTCCATCGCCGGGTCGCTCAGTGCGAACCAGTTCTGCATCAGGTGCACGCGCAGCATGGCTTGTAGCGGGTAAGGTCGACGGCCTCGGCCTGCCACTGGGTAGTGGGGTTCGATGACCTTGAGCAGCGCCTTCCACGGCACCACCAGTTCCATCTCGCCAAGGAAGACTTCGCGCCTTGTCTTCCTCCTCTTGCCCGCTTGCTCCGCATCCGCAAAACTGATCTGGCTCATCGCTCGTGCTCCTTTGCAGGGTCAATCCTTCATGCAAGAAGCGTGCTCTTGATCAGACCTTCCCTAGAACTGCAACCCGCCGTCTTCTAGGAAAAACTGTCTCGACTAAACCGAGCAAGTCATGGTCACGTACATTCTCGTCGATCGACGCTTTTTGGACCAACAAGGCGCCTCGTTCACCGAGGCTGGGGTCGATGCAACAGGCTAAAGCAGAATTTAATTCCGTTTGAGACTGTCTCGGATTTCGCGCAGCAGCACCACGTCTTCGGGTGTCGCGGGGGCTGCGGCGGGCGCCGGCTCCTCGGTGCGCTTCAGGCGGTTGATCTGCTTGACCATCATGAAGATGATGAAGGCGAGGATCACGAAGTTGACGGCGATGGTGATGAAGTTGCCGTACGCCAGCACCGGGACGCCTGCCTTCTTCACGTCCACCAGCGTGTTCGCGACGCCCGGTGGCGCCGTGCCCAGCACCACGTAGAGATTCGAGAAATCGAGCTTGCCGAACACCACGCCCACCAGCGGCATGATGATGTCGGCCACGAGCGAGTCGACGATCTTGCCGAAGGCCGCGCCGATGATCACGCCGACCGCGAGGTCGATGACGTTGCCCTTGACGGCAAATTCCTTGAATTCACTGAGGATGCTCATGATTCAAAAGGCTGCTGGAGCTCTGCTGTTGAAGGAGAGCCGAGTATGCCCACCATTGCCTCTTCTCCTACCGGTACAGCGCAATGCCGTGGTGCATGGCTGGTAAAGTTTCACGGCGATCCGCAAATTTGTCATCGTCATACTTAAGGTAATGCTGTTCAAGTACCTGATACCAGTGCGCAGCGACAAGGACGCGAAGCGCCTGGTCGATCTATCTACAGCTCAGCACCGCGCTACACATCGGCAGTCTGGCTCAGCCGTTCCAATCGAGTCGAGTGGTCGAGCATTTGGAGACAACGTCACGCAATGACATAGCTCTAATGATCGCATCGGTGAACGCATCGGCCGGATCATCATGGATGCTTCGGCAAACATGCTCGGTCACGGTCGTGGGAGTTCCACCAACAGAGCGCACTACCCCTTCCCAAGAGTCGTCCACTCTTCGGACAGAAGGATAGAAGGTCCATCCATTGCTATGCATCAAGAGCAGTTCGAGCATGCGGTTCAGTATCTGCCCAGCTCTCAAGATTCTCTACGAATGTAATCATTTTGTTAACGCCTTCTGCTACGCCTGAGGCAAAAAGCATCTCCAGTTTTTCCGTGGTCCGCAGAGTTACTGACCTGAAAACCTGTGCAAATCTCAAAGAATTTGTTGAGCAATCGATCGGATTGTTGCTGTGTAGTTATCGATTTCCATCCAGAAGTGACCCAGTTGGGAGTGCGGACGAAAACTTGGACTACCAGGAGGTGGTTCGTGTATTCCTACGAAGATCGGATTCGAGTCGTTGAGCTCTACATCAAGCTTGGCAAACGCGTCAGACCCACCATCCGTCAGCTGGGTTATCCAACAAAGAATTCTCTGAAGGGTTGGTACAACGAATACCAGCAGAAGCTCGACTTGCCCGCGGGCTATGCGGGCTGACGACCCAAGTTCTCGCTGGAGCAAAAGGCGGCAGCTGTCGATCACTACCTCACTCACGACCGCTGCATTGCTGCCACCATGAGGGCACTGGGCCACACCTGCAGGGGGGCGCTAACCGCCTGGGTTCGCGCGGCCATTCCTGAGGCGACAAATGCCGTCGTTGGCAGTGTGGGGGCGAAGAAAATATTACGGGAAGCTTCTGCAAGCGGGGGTTATGGAGCTTTGTACGCGTGAGGTGACCTGCTCCCGATAGGGCGTACCAGTTGAAGGTTAGTAGAGTCCGTTTTTGACCCTGTACCCGAATCAGTACCGCTCGGAAGTAGAAACTTCCGGCTCCTCTGACATCGCTGTTGCTGCCTGCAGGCAGCAACGGCGGGCGAATTCGGCAGTAGTCGCCCACTCCAGCGCAGAGTGGGGACGACTCTCGTTGTAGTCCTGACGCCAAGCCTCGATATTGGCCTGTGCGTCGGCCAATGACAAGAACCAATGTGCGTTCAGACACTCCTGGCGAAGCCTGCCGTTGAAACTCTCCACTGCAGCGTTATCGGTGGGCTTGCCCGGTCGGCTGAAGTCGAGTTCCACGCCGCGCTCATAGGCCCATTTGTCCATCACTTTGGAGATGAACTCGCTGCCGTTATCGGTCTTAATCGTGCCCGGCAGGCCACGCCGCACCGCGATCGCATTGAGTGTTCTCACGATATCCTCCCCCTTAGGGGCTCTGAGCGACCTCGATGGCCAGACACTCGCGCGTGAACAGATCCACCACCGTGAGCATGCGCAGCTTGCGCCCGTCAAACAGCGCGCCGGCCACAAAATCCATACTCCAGATCTCGTTAATGGCGTGGGCCATCTGCTTGGGCTGCCTGAGCTTGGCTGACCCCGCAGGCCAAGCGCGAGGCCGCTGCCAGGATGGTTCAGGAACTATCCACTAGCGCCGCGCCTGTCGCTGTGCGGGGTTGTCCAGAACCAGCTACCGGGAGCCGCCCAGCATGAACGAGTCCACGGCCAGCCTGAGCACGCGCATCGTCGAGTTGGCGCACGAGCGCCGGCGCTTTGGCTATCGGCGCATCCACGACCTGTTGAGTCTTGAGGCCACCAAGTGAACCACAAACGTGTGTGGCGCCTGTACAACCTGGCCAACCTGTCGGTGCGCAAGCGCCGCAAGGTCAAGCGGGTCAAGCCGCTGGCAGCCAGTCGACACATCAATGAAACCTGGAGCACGGACTTCGTGATGGATGCACTGTCCGATGGCCGGCGAATCAAATGCCTGACGGTGGTCGATGACTTCAGCCGCGAGTGCGTGGACATCGCGGTGGACCACGGCATGGGTGGCGAGTACGTCGTACCCGTCCGGACGCGGAGTTGGTCAACACGATGCTGGATGCAGCCATCGAAACGGTGGCCGAGACGGCTGATCGGCCCGTGATCCACTCCGATCAGGGCGGCCACTACGGCTGGCCAGGCTGGTTATCAAGAATGAGCGACGCGAACTTCACCCGCTCGACGTATCGCAAGGCATGTTCACCTGACAACGCAGCTTGCGAAGGCTTCTTCGGTCGGCTGAAGAACGAGCTGTTCCATCCTCGAGACTCAAAGAATTCCACCATTGAGCAATTCATCGAGGCGCTCAACTCGTACATCCGCTGGTACAACGAGAAGCGGATCAATATATCTCTTGGCTCTCTCAGCCCCATCGAATACCGGGTGAGCCTGGGGTTTGCGGCATAAACCAGTCCAATTTTTTAGCCGCCCCATTTGAGGATGTATGCGGAAATGCGACTGGTAGGGGCTACCGTTGGCATGCGAAAGCGTCAAGGTAGATTCTCGCGATGACCAAGTCCTAGATAGGCAACGACACCTAGAACACCATCGATCCAGGCTTCAGTCCCTGTTTCGTGTCCGGTCAGATCTTCGACTATCGGTTTGAAAACCAATAGGTCATCAGACTGCTGCACTGCCAGCAACAACGAGTAGTGCCACTTTCCAGGCGCAAGCTCGCTCACCATGATGGCCATGTTTCCCATGATCTTTCAATCCCAGATTTTTCATCGGTTGACTGCCCTCTGTCTACTAGTGCGCGTTGATGTCGACCGCGAGGGCCTCAAAATATTCGCAGCAGTTTCGCCAGACAAGTCGACAACCTTTACTTCGGAAAGTATTCTCTCGTGGAGATATCTCTCTAACCTACGGCCTACCAGAATTTGCGCCTCGAAGTAGAGGGGCTAGTGGCGAAGGCTTGCGTTGCGTATTGAGGAAGAGGCGGTAGCCGTAACCTCGTATTGATATCAGCGACACATCCCCGGACGACATTTCCATCAACAGCTTTCGAAGATGAGCGATATGGACGTCAATGGTGCGAGTCAGGTCGATCGAATGCTCTTTGCCCCAGACTGCTCTGAAGATATCTTCGCGCGACTGAGCACGATTAGCGTGTCTGAACAAGTAAAGGGCAAGCCTGAACTGTCGGGGTTTCAGTCGAACATCTCGTCCTTCAATGCTGAGGGTGTGGCTCATCTTATCGAAGGTGTAACGACCGAAGGTGAAGACGTTTTGCTCTTCCATGCCAAGCGATGCGTGCGCACGCATCACTCGCGCCACTAGTTCGCAGTCTTCGCATGGCATTAAAATAAAATCACTAAAGGTGCTCGCTACGATGTATCTGTTTTCAAGAAGTTGCTCAGGATGAACTAACAACAAGAAGGCAGTGCTATCGCCCGCCAAACTTCGAAGAAATTTGCTTCCCGCCAATATTGCTTCAGGGCGATCGTTTATGGCAACCATCAATAGATCGAACTTGTCGCCAACTGATAATGCCTGTGCCAAGTCTTTGAGTCGAAAAAACTTGATTACCGCATGTCCTACCTGATGCAAGGCATCAGTAACGAAGTCGCGATCAGGGTCTGAAGAGGTTAGAACTGCTATGCGCCACCCCGCCTCACTGGTCGGCTTTTCGCTAGGAATTTCCAGTTCATAAACCTCGCCGTCAGATATTTCTTTTTCGTAGTTAATCGAACTATCTAGCACGACACGCCCCTTTCCCATGACGCAGCTCTTTTCGAATTTGTTCGCCCATCTTCTGCAAGCGTTTGCATAAGAAGGCTGCCGAGCCATTCGGCGGACAGAAATTCATTTGTTTGCGAATGCCGGTATTGGTTTCAATCTCTGATTGACGTCAGATCGAATTCCCCGAAGGCGTCTCGCTATGGCAATACTTACCGACGGTTAACGTTTAATTGCTTGCACAAGAGTCGAGGAAAACTGCTGTGTCATGGACGAAGCTCGTTGCCGTTGTTATGCCTCGGCGAAAATAGCAACGTCTCTAGGTATGCACATTGAGCCCCCGGTTCACTTAGACAAATCAGGTATGGCTGCATTGCGAAGAAGACCTGACCGTCCATAAAGAGCGCTCAGGTTCTCTCGCGCGAGCCACTTTCGAGTGCCACGTGTGGCTGTCCTTACTTCCACTTCCAGCCGATGCCGGCGTTGATGCCCCACTCCTTGCCGGTGGTCGTCAGGCCTGCGCCCCACGACATCTTGCCGTCGTCGGACAGCGCCTTGAAGGTCAGCGCCACCGCGCTGTAGCCCTTGTAGCTGCCCAGTCCAACGCCCACCGTCTTCTCGCCCGGGTACAGCGTCGGCAGGTAGGTGCCCGACATCGCGAACGCCATGGCCGTGCCCGAGTAGGCGATGCGCGCCACGTCGCCGAGCTGGCCCTGCACCTGGTTGAGCTGCTGCACGTTGACCGCGTCGCCCGGCAGGATGCCTGGCGCCACGTTGCTGATGCGCGTGCCGCCCGGCGCCTGGCCGCCGCCCAGCGTGATCTGGTTGTAGTTGACCGAGCCGTCCGGGTTGGTCGCGTACTGCACGCTGCTGGCCTTCGCTGCCGCCGAGGCCGCCTTCAGCTGGGCCACGTTGGTCGCGTCGCTGTCGGCCGTGCCCGCCGCCACGCCGGTGATCTGGCGGTACTGGCCGTTGGCCGCATCGCCCACCGACACCGCGGCCTGCGTGCTGGTGGTGGCCCTGATCGCGGCCTCCTGCTGCGCCGTCGCGCCGCCCGGCACGTAGCCGGCCATGCCCGCCGCGGTGGACGCCACCGAGCCCGAGCCCAGCGCCACG
>NZ_KB907475.1 GCF_000382045.1 Variovorax atrisoli 110B | reverse complement strand
TGGCTGTGTCGGGGGAGCGCTGAAGGAAGCTCGCGAGGTAGCGCACGGCACGGATGTAGGCAGATTGCGTCTTGGGGCCGAGCTTGCGCATGCGCATGTCGTCGAGCAAGCGCTGGCGCAGTGGTGAAACCGCCGGTGTGGAAGGGGTCATGATCGTGCTCCTGTCGAAGAACGAGGCCGATTGCCTCGGTTCTCAACATAGACAGGGGCGCAATGCCTATCCGCACCGCGGCCATTGCGGCGGGCTACCGCGCGAGCGGTTTAGTCCGTGGGCCCTAAACGGTCGGACGCCTTTCTCCGAAGAGGTCATTCAAACGGCTCAGTTTTCATCGAGCCCGCTTGTAGGTTTCAACTGCTTAGACGCTTAACTCTTTGAGCAAACGACTACTTGCGTCGAAGGTGTGAATCTTCGTAATTCTCTTTGTTTGCCAGGTTCTCCCAAACCACCTCACACCCTTGTGGAAGCGCCGTGCTGACATCGCTGGCAGGTCTGTTTCCATCCTTAATCAAGCGCACGCGCTTTGGGCCAAAGACAACGGTGTAGCTTGCGCCTTGCTCTGGAGAAAACGACACGATTGGTTGAACAACGGAGAAGGTATTTGTAGCGCCTGGGTAGATCCCTCCGAATGCTTCAAGTGTGTACTGCGGCATCGACACTCCGATGTGCCGACCTGAAGGAATGTTGATTTCAAGTTGCTTGACGTTGGGATAGCCTGCTACGCCCGCATTCAGCAATCCTACAAATTTTGTTCCTTTTACGTCGCACAGATCGCCGTCATGGAAATTCACATGCAAATTTTTTGAATCAATGCCCTCGAAAGTCACCCGTAGTTTTGCAACTTCGCCTTCTTTTGGCTCTGTGTAATTCGGTCTGACGCTCTGACAGGCAACGAGCAGAAAAGCCGCTGTGCAAGCACAAACCAAGAGGGACAGGCGACTGAAATTCATCGACATTTTGGGAGTGACAAGTGGAAGAGCGAGCCGTCCAGATGGCCGCTTATGACCGGCTGCGGCCATATCTTTCTTTGGCCCACGGCCAAGGCGATCTGATAGGCGATGTGCTCGACCTGCCCCTTTCCTGGATGGTCGTCAGGCACCACTTCGATCGCTTCTACCTCGAGGAAAGCTCCACACTCGGAGTTCGCTCGGCCGACGCCGGAAAGTATCTCGGACACATGGTTTGAAAGGTCAAATTGCACCACGCTTTCCGTGCGGTCCAGTGCGAGCAGTCGAACGATCCGCGGACCATCGGGTGGGGCCGTTCCAAATCGAATCGAAACCAGCACACACGTCGACCCCGTCACGTGCTGGTAGCGGTAGAAGACCGAGCGTTGGATACGTGCAATGTCCATTCTGAAAGACTGATCCGGATGAAAAGTTCTGGCCGAATCGTGCCGGCGTGAAAGAGATCGGCTGTTGAAGCCCAGCGGCTCAATTGACCTGAGTTACGTAACCAGAGGTCCAGTTGTCCTCATCGAGGCGGTACTCGCTGATGTGGAAACCTTCGCCCGCGCCAACACCGGCATGGGATGAGTCGACGATATCGGGATGATCTCGAAATCCCGGAGCACTCGCCATCCGCCTAGCGGCCGCCTGGGCACTGTGGAGCGACCGATAGACTCCGATCAGCTTTACATCCTCCTCTTCCTGCGGCAGAAGCAGGTGGACATGCTGAACGACAAAGACGGTATTCATTGGGCTCAGGGTGTGTATGTCTGACTCCGGCCGATAGTACCCCCTCCGACCAGCGCCATCGAACGTCAGCAACTGGCCGAACCTCGTCGCTGAAGGACCTGTCACCACAGACACTTGCCTACCTCGTCGTAGACCACGGCGCTTGGGATTTCTTTGAGCCAGTCCGCAATCCAGATGATGTGGTTCGTGAAGAGCTGGCTCTCGTCCTGTGCAAAAACAAAGCGTATGCGATTGACGGGCGGGCCGCCAGGGAATTCGGCACCTGCCTCTTGCGCGAGCGCTGCATCTGCGGCCACTTCCGAGCCGCTCTCGCATGTCACGGAAAAACTCCATGTTGGCCAGCGATAGAGCAGCCGGGGCACGCTCCGAAACGGCAAGCTACTAGACGACACATCCGGCCGAGTGCTGCATTCCCCCTGGAAAAGTCCGGTTAGCTTGGGCTCCAGGGCCTCCAGCGGCTCGACGTCGTCGGCTGATGTGATGAATGCGTGAAGAGTAAGCATCGGTCAGGTACAGGGGATAAATTGTTGAGGATTTCGGGGGCGTCGCATTCACCACCCGGCTCCCCGCGAATTCTGACGCGCGGCCGACCGCCCGGTTCCGGCCGTTAGTTATCGGCACTGAGCTAGGAGCCATGCCTTGAGATCCGTTATCTCGCGCCAGACTTGAATCGGGTCTGCCTCGATTGCGAATGGCTCTGCGGATTCATCGAATGCCATCAGAACCTCAGCCAGCCGGTCACGATGATCCGGTTCAAGCGCGTCCCAGAATGCTCTGCGGTCATCGCTCGAGTAGAGAAGCCGGAAGGTCTGCCCGCCAACCTCGGCCCATGTGTAAAGACCCTTCTGATACCACTCCAGGAGAGATCGATAGTCGTCGATTTTGTTCATGTTCCCCCTGAACTAGACACTGCTGTGGAGCGGTCGCCCTGAACTTCCGCTGTTGGCTGACTGTAGCCGGCGGCTCTGCCTTCGCGAAGGGGCCCATGGCTGCCTGTTGGATTTCGGCAAGGCGGACATTTCTCAACAGGTGCCAGCAAACGGTACTTCCGGCTTGCCACACAAAAATTCGATTTCAACCCTTCGATGTACTTGACCGGCAGGGAGAGCAGGAACGTCAGTCCGCCGTGCTGTTACGCATATGTCGGAGCGAGCTACCCCGTGGGCAACCAACAGTGCTGCTACGGAATCTGCGCGTTTCAAAGACAGCTGGCGCCTTTTGGCTTCTGGGCCCTCGCTCGGATCAGCGATGCCCTGAAGTACCCAGTACTGGGTCATACACCATTCCTGCTTGTGTTCTAGCAACCGGGCCGGCCTCGTCATAAGGTCAAGAACCTTCTGACGTTGGTCTGCTGAAAGAGCCCACGCTTGCGCCTCGAACTTGGCGTCGCCAGCCCATTTGCCATCGAAAAACATACGACTCGCGTCTGGAGGCGGCGGCGCCGGATTTGGCTGGCCAAGCGACAGGTCTGACAACACTGTCAAAAGCAGAAAGAAACAAAGTCTACTTTTCACACGTCCCCCATTGAAAAGCGCTCTGCAAATGTCCGGTCTTGGCCGCACTCTGTCTTCGATGCCCACACAGCATCACGACTTTCGCGGGTCATTGCGGGGTCGTACTTGAAGTTCTTGTTCGGCCGGAATGCTCCGGAGACCATCCAGCAAGTCTTCATAGGCGGGGCAGTCGCCCGCGCGCACAGCGCCGCGCCGGAAGTCACATGTCAACGTAGCCCCGTTCCCCGGACGAGCATGCTCTTCGTATGTCAGCGGGGAGCCGCGCTGAAACCGAATCACCAGGACGCGCTCGCCCATCTCGTTCCACATCGTTTGACAGCCGGTGTATCCGGCACTCACCTTGCGAGGGAAGACGAAGAAATAGTTTCCATTGCTGGCGTTCACACCGGCAGCGCGAGGAGGCTTCTTCAACGCACAGGTCCTTTCGGCCCACGCTGGCGCCATCAGCGCCAGCGCTCCAAATGCGACTGCGGCCAGCCGTACGAACCTTGGGAGAGCCCCAATAGTCATAGGCAACGAAGCTGATGTGCCGAAGGCCTGCTCATGGCGGCTCGTTCATCCATGCAGAGCGTGCAGCGCGGCATGCAGCGCAGTACCAAACGCTAACAAGCGTTGGCATATCCATCCGGCCCTCTGTCGACACCGGGTCAGCGGCTGCATGCGGAAACGTGCCCCGCCTTGCATCGAGGTATGTCTGGCTGTAGTCGATGCATCCGTCGATCACCTCGACGACTTCAGACTGCAGCAAACCATCATGCAGCTCGCAGACCCTCAGCGCGTCTGCGAGCTGTGTCATGTCCAACTGCCGCTCAGGATGGAGCGCGAAGAATTTCTTGAGTTCGACTTCCTGCCAGTATCGAAGTCGCCGCGCTGTTCCGGCCGCTACGAATCGGCGATACCCGTCTTCCCCAAGCGCCGTGCGGAACTCAGATCTGAACAGAGCGTAGTCAATCGAATTCACATTGAACGAGCTGAAGCGGCCAGTGGAATCTAAGGTGTAGCCTGAAAGCCGACGGCGACCGGCTGCCTTTGTGAGAATTCTGCCTCAACACCCAGCGGCTGCTTCTGGCCGAACCTAGCCGTTTGCTACTGACTACTAGGTGAGCCAAAAACCTGCCTCGGCCAAATTTGCCCTTCCGCACGCCGGGCAGCAAAGAGCGGCAGGGGGAGTGCGAAGTAAAGTTCCGACGCAACCGCACGCCATGCAACGCATCGCTGATACTTCCGCCGGCACCGGCTCTTCCGTTTCGAGCCATGGAAGCACCATATCACCATGCTGAGGTCGAGCGTGATATGCGATACGGTCAGCTTGCGACAGGCCGAAGAGTGGGTTTCGCTCACGGCCAATGGTCTCCCGATGAGACTGGATCTCGATCTTTTCAAGATCTTCTACGATCTGAAGGGCTTGGCTAGCGGAGGTGGATTCGACCAGCGTGAATGGCACATCCCTCGCAATCGCTAGCGCTTCCGGAAGGGTCGTCTTTGGTTTGCGGAACTTTTGAACTCGCACCACGACGCGGTCAAGCGCGTCTGGAGGGAAAGAGTCAACAATGATCTTCTGGACGTCAAAGTACTCTGGACCCGAGTCGCGTATCCCATGCTTGATCGCATGTTGCGTCCCGCATGCTCCACAGGGAACGAGGCTTCTGCCGCTGAAGCCGTCTTTATGATTAGTGAAGTAGCCACCAATAGAGACCCTAAGGTCACAGCTCGGACATGTCAGATCGGTCGGCATTCTCGGAAGTGCAAATTTGCTGTTGAGCTAATTTTTCCGGGCGCTGCGACCGACCGATTTTGGGCCGGAAGGCGAGATGGGTTTTGCTCGCAAGACCGCGTCTGTAGCCGAAGTTCCCTCAATGCGTACGCGATCAAGCCCGGGCTCGGAGGATGTTCCAGTTGTGGACACAGTAGCCCGTGACCTGAGTTGAAGCGCGCTCTGGCGTCTCGGCCACCTCCGCGACAACCGCAAAGCCGGGAAGGTATTGCCCTTCGCTATCGTGGCGGTAATACATCTCGTCGCCATCATCAAATTCGAATGCCTCAGACGTTGGCAGCGCTGCCAGCATGTCACCGACCCGCACGCCTTCGTATGTGCCCAAATAGCCCTCGAAAACGTAAATGCACCCAAGTTGCTCGCGCGCCGAAAATACGAGTCGGACGACGTCTGAACCAAAGAATATCGTGACACCTCCGTGGCCACCAAAGTTTCGGAGGACAAGGGCTCCCTCGTTCGCTGCCAGTTCGGCGCTGAGGTGAAAGTCAGGAGTGTAGTCAACATGACTAACGTCTTGAAGGAACGGTTCTATGCTCGATAGTGACTGACCTATCCTGAATCCTGCGGCGGAGTTTCCTGGCTCAATGGGGGCATAGAGATCAAGCATTTTGGATGTCAGGCCATCTGTGAGCGTCCATTGCGAACGGCCGGTTCTGGCCGTGTGCTGCCTTCATGGAACATATGCGGCAAGCTCCTCCACGAGCTTGTCCGCATCGTGCAGGCCATCCAGCATCAGCGGCGGCGCGCCCGCGAGAACCAATTTTATGGGCTCGAATTTTGACGCCTGCTCGACCGACTGCAGTTGGTCGAGTCTGATGCGTTGCTCACCGACTGCAGACCGGTAGACGAGCTGATGCGCGAGAACTTCCACTTCAATATGCCGCGCTGCCGCGACCTTGAGGACATGGAATTGATTGAGCTTCCGGTGGTAGACCGCGGCGACAACGAAAGCTGCGGCGCCGATGAGTACCGCCGGGAGGCCGAATTGCCATATCGCTACAGCACAGATCCCGGAAGCAATCGCGTAGCCATAGAAAAGCTTTGAGTTGCGTTCGCTTTCCAAGCGGCTCAAATAGGCCGTACTCAACCGATAAATCACTTGTTAACCCTCTTGACGACCTATCTTAGCCGTGCGCTTCCAGCGAAGAAGCTGGACAACCGGGACGGATGTCTGCTGCTGGCCGACTGTAGCCCGTTGCTTGCCCGACACTTCGGGGCACGGGTAGGTCCTAGAAGGCACCGCAAAGCAGTCGCCGGGCTCAGACCGTCTGCCGTCGAAGCCCAGATTCGAGCGCGCCGTCGAGAGCTGCCCATAGCTTCGGCACCGTGTCTTCGCGTGGCTTTCCTCGCTCAATATAGGCCGCCATCGCACGACGCGCATCTTCTTCGCGCCCTGAAAGCGCATGGCAAAACGCGGCTGCCGCGGGCAACTGTGTGTACGTGCCTGCCTCGGGGCGGTTGCTCAGCGTGACAACATGGTCGTATATCGTTTGCCCACCCAACTGCCAGAAGTCCTGTGCTTGGCGCACGGCGCTTGAAAGCCGGGATGTCATGCCTTCAAGCAGGCCCTGTTCACCCCACATGTATGAGAGGTTGAGTTCTGCGGATTGTCCGTCGATGAACGCATCAAAAATCGCCGATTTCTCGGTGCGATGCCACTGCATTTTTCCCGCCACAAGGTGGGGCACAAAATCGAACGAATACCCCCATCGCGGGGCAACAACACCGCCTTTGAGTTGTACGTAGGCGAAGACACGGCGAATGGGCGCATCTTTGCTGTCGACCCAGTGAAGTGGCTTTACCTCGACGAAGCGATCTGCGCCGAGATATGTAGCAATCACGGGCCCAATATGGGACTGAACCGCGGAAATGGTCAGAAGGTTGAAATCGCTCATGGAGGCGGGGTCTACGACGTCTTAGGGTCACAAGCACTCTATTCGAGTGTCCGGTCGTGGCCGGCTGAAGTCAAAGCTGCGCCTTGCAGGCGAGACCCTTCCAAGAGAGCGTCACGTCCGCCCTCGCCTTTTCCGCGACAACTCGTTCCCCGGTCGGAAACCAAGACGCGCTTCGGGATCATGAGTCCACATGAAATAAAAAAACCGCCATAAGGCGGTCTTTTCTTCCTAAGCAGAAGCCAACTGAATGACTCCACAAAGGCGGAGTGGTGCGGAGATGTTATCCCAGATCTGGCGCGGTATGCCCGATAAAGTTGAATTCACTCTGTCGATGCTTGAACTCGGCTCAGTTCGAAAAGGTGCCGCTGCGGCAGTTGACGCTAGCTAGCCTTCGGACAAGATCTGGGGACGGGCCTCCAGAGATCCGAATGCGCTACATCTACGGGGCGGAAAATCGTGGCGTTGACCTCTAGTGCTAGCTAATCAGGGCAAACGTGCTAGTCCAAAATTCCAATCTAAGTGACGCAAATTGTGGGGAATTCCATCTTGAGTGAAACAAGGGTTCCATTCTGGATGAGCGGTTGCGTCGCAAGTGGTTGATTTCAAACAGGCGGTAGTTCCCTGCTGAGTGAAAACCGACATCTATCGCCGGAATAGCCAAAGCCTACCAGCGGATGCCAAGTCTTAGGAACAGCTTGGACAACACGAAAAGGGGACCGACCCAGAGATATTGGATGTCTTCGAAGAACGATGGCTTCTTGCCTTCAATCTTGTGGCCCACGAACTGGAAGACCCAGGCCACTACAAAGATAGCGGCTGAAACCGGCAATACAAGTCCCCCGAGCGCATGCACCACCACCAGCGCCAGGGCGGTCAGGACGAGCATGGCCGCCAGGAAGGCCGGGGCCCTTAGCAGCACGTAGTAGACGAGGCTGGCGGCCACGAAGAGATAGGCCACCCAGGGGTGGATCGAAAACAGCAGCCCGACGATGCTCAGCATGATGGCCGGGATGGCCACGAAGTGAATCAGCTCATTGGTCGGATTGCGATGGCTTTCCTCGTAGTGGGCGAGCAGGCGGTCGACCTTGCGGTCGCTGGCTTCGAGGGGAGCGGCGGCTGTGTGCGTCATGGCGAGTCTCCGTGGGCGCCGTGCGATGCGGCGGGACTTTCCATGGTGCCCACAGAGAAGCCCGATGGCAAGCGCGCATGCCATGTGAAAATGCTATCAAATAGGTAGCATAAAGAACTACAGCCACGCCGGTTGCCATTACTTTTTGCACTGTCACCAGAAGGTTGCACGGCTAAGATCGGCAGGTGCCTCCCTTCGACTCTCCTCCCGCCTCCCGATCGCCGGCCGCGGAGTCCGGTACGGCCGCCCGCACGCCTCGGGCGATCCTGGTCGTCGACGACCACGACCTGCTGCGCCTGGGCGTCTGCGCCCTGGTACAGGCCCAGTCCGGTCCCTCCGACGCGCGCATCGAAGTCTTCGAGGCCAGCAACGTCGCCGACGCGCTGCGGCTCTACGAAGCCAACCAGTCTTCCATCGGGCTGGTGCTGCTCGACCTGGCGCTTCCCGACACCCATGGCCTCAGCGGCCTGGCCGAGTTCCGGATGCGCTTTCCCGAGGCGCGCATCGTGGTGCTCTCGGGTACCGGCAACAGCACCCTGGCCCAGGGCGTGCTCGCGCTGGGCGCGGCCGCCTTCCTGCCGAAATCGGCGGACCTGAAGGAGGTCGTGAGCTTCATCCGCGCCTGCGGCCTGCTCGATGGCGGCCCCGACACCACGCAACAGCAGCAACCGGCGGCAGGCTCGGCCATGCCCGGCAAGGCGCTCAGCGGCTACGCCGAGTTCGCCCACGCCAGCGCCTGGCAGGAACTCACGCCGCGGCAGATGCAGGTGCTGCAATGGGTGCTGGAAGGCAAGGCCAACAAGGAGATCGCCCAGCTCGCGAACCTGAGCGAAGGCACGGTGAAGAACCATGTCTCGACCATCCTGCTGCTCTTCGGCATGCGTTCTCGCGCCCAGCTGATCAGCACCCTGCATTGAGCGTGCAGCCCGCCGCGCCGACCGCCCCGACCGCCGACCACGCGCTCGGCCTGCGGGTGCTGCGCGAGCACGTCGCCTCGGTCTACAGCACCTACAGCGCCTCGACGCTCACGCACATGGCCTTCGTGGTCGTGTTCGGCAGCATCATCTATTCTCAGCTGAAGGACCCGAGCCTCCTGTTCTGGCTCGCCGGCCTGCTGATGGCCGACGTCTACGTCTTCTTCACGCCGCGCTGGACGCCGTCGCGGCCGGTGCGCGAGAGCGCCTACTGGGCGCGCAAGATCTCGCGCGTGGTCACGCTGGTGAGCATGGTCACGGCGGTGGTGCCGTGGCTGATCGTGCCGCACAACAACCTGCCGATGACCTCGCTTCTGATGGCGGTGATCGTCGGCAGCTGCGCGCGGGCGGCGCAGTCGCTGTGGCCGCTGAAGCCGGCGCTCTTCGGCTACACCATGCCGATGTCGCTGGGGATGATCACCGCGCTGGCCTGGCAGGGCGACGGGCTGCACCTGTTCCTGGCGGCGGCCGGCGCGGCCTACCTGCTGCTGACGCTCCATGCCGGTATCGGCCAGCACAGGCTGCTGACCGAGTCGCTGATGCTGCGTTTCGAGAACGAGGCGCTGGCCGCGCGGCTCGGCGAGCAGATTGCCGCCACCGAGCGCGCGAGCGAAGAGAAGACCCGCTTCCTCGGCACCGCCAGCCACGACCTGCGCCAGCCGCTGCACGCCATCGCGCTCTTCGGCGCCGCCCTCGAGAACGAGCTGCGCGACCGCCCCGAAGGCCGAAACGCCGAGCGCCTGATGCGCGCAGTGAACGCGCTGGGCGCCTCGCTCGACACCATGCTCGACGTCTCGCGCCTGGACGCCGGCGTGATCACGCCGGCGCCCCAGCCGGTGCAGCTCGATGCGCTGTTCCTGCCGCTCAACCACACCTTCGCGGCACGCGCCGAGCAGAAAGAGCTTCAGCTGCGCGTGCGCGCCAGCGGCCTGTGGGTGCACAGCGACCCGCAGCTGCTGCACCGCATGCTGTCGAACCTGATGGACAACGCGCTGAAGTACACGATGCGCGGCGGCGTGACCGTCACGGCGCGGGAGCGCGGCGAGTCGGTGTGGATCGAGGTGCGCGACACCGGCATCGGCATCGCGCCCGAGCAGTCGGGCCGGATCTTCGAGGAGTTCTACCAGATCAACAATCCGGGCCGCGACCGCTCGCGGGGGCTGGGCATCGGGCTGTCGATCGTGCAGCGGCTGTCGCGACTGCTGGGCCATCCGGTCCAGATGCATTCGCGCCCGGGGCGGGGCACGCATTTCCGGGTGGTGGTGCCCGTCGCGAGCGCCCCCGAACGGGCGCCGGCCGGGCTGCTGCCGGCCTCCCTGTCCGGAGCGAGTGCCGGTGAGCGCAGGGCGCCGACGCTGGCGCTGCCCGGCCGCGTGCTGCTGCTCGACGACGAACTGGAGATCCGCGAGGCCATGATGGGCCTGCTGCGCTCCCATTCCATCGACGCCCAGGCCGTGGCGAACGAGGCTGCCGCCGATGCCGCCCTGCGCCATGCTGCACGCGAAGGGCGGCCCTTCGATCTGCTGATGTGCGACTACCGCCTGGCCGACGGCGTCGACGGCCTCGATGCAGGTCTGCGCCTGAGCCAGTCCGACGGCGCGGCGATGCCGCTGCTGCTCATCACCGGCGAGACCTCGCCAGACCGGCTGCAGCGCGTGCGCGAGTCGCAGGTACCGGTGCTCTTCAAGCCGGTGGTGGCCGACCAACTGCTGCAGGCGATGGCCGAGCTCAAGGTTGCCGGACAGCTCGGGCCGGCCTCGGCCGGTTAGCCTGCAATTGAATTCTTTTCTATTATTTTTGACGCCAGAAGCGGTGCGTAGGCGTTGTCTTCTGCGCTCCCATGACTTTCGACACTGGTGGATGGGGGCACGGTGACCTATCTTCACTGCATCGCGTTTCCGCGACAGGAGTAGGTAGGGGAGAGAGAGAAAAAGTGATCGGCCCCGGCGCAAGCCGGGGCCGTTTTTTTCTTGTCGGCCTGTCCGGCCGGCTTATCCCAGCAGGGCCTGCGCGAATTCGCGGGCGTTGAAGGTTTCGAGGTCTTCCAGCTTCTCGCCCACACCGATGAAGTAGACCGGAATCGGCTTTTCCCGCGCGATGGCGCACAGCACGCCGCCCTTGGCCGTGCCATCGAGCTTGGTCACGATCAGCCCGGTGAGGCCCAGCGTCTCGTCGAAGGCCTTGACCTGCGCCAGCGCGTTCTGGCCGGTGTTGCCGTCGATCACCAGCAGCACCTCGTGCGGCGCCGTGCCGTCGGCCTTGGTGACGACGCGCTTGATCTTCTTGAGCTCGTCCATCAGGTGCAGCTGCGTCGGCAGGCGGCCGGCCGTGTCGACCAGCACCACGTCCTTGCCGCGGGCCTTGCCGGCGTTCACCGCGTCGAAGCTCACGGCCGACGGGTCGCCGCCTTCCTGGCTCACGATCTCGACGGTGTTGCGGTCGGCCCAGACCAGCAACTGCTCGCGCGCCGCCGCCCGGAAGGTGTCGGCCGCCGCCAGCAGCACCGAGGCGCCTTCGTCGGCCAGGTGCTTGGTGAGCTTGCCGATGGAGGTGGTCTTGCCCGCGCCGTTGACGCCGGCCACCATGATCACGGTGGGCGTGAACTGGCCGATGACCAGCGGCTTCTCGAGCGGCTTCAGCAGGTCGGCCACGGTCTCGGCCAGCAATGCCTTGACCTGCGAGGCGTCGGTGGCCATCTGGCGCTTGACGCGGCCGCGCAGGTCGTCGAGCAGGAACTCGGTCGCCTTCACGCCGGTGTCGGCCATCAGCAGGGCGGATTCGAGTTCCTCGTACAGATCCTCATCGATCTTCGCGTTGACGAACACGGCCTGGATGCCGGTGCCGGTCTTGCGCAGGCCGGTCTTGAGCTTGTCGAACCAGCCCTTGCGCTCGGTGGCGATGGCGGCGGGTTCGGCAACCGGCGCGGCGGCGACTGGAGCCGGCGCGGGCGCGGGTACGGGCGCGGGGGCGGGGGCGGGGGCGGGGGCGGGTGCCGCGGGCGCAGGGGGCGGGGAGGGCAGCACGACCGGGGCTGCGGCCGGTGACGGTGCCACCGCGGGGGCAGGGCCTGGCGCGGGCGCCGGTGCGGCGACGGGCGCTGGCGCCGGCTTTTCTTCCGCCGCCGGCTTCGAGCCGAACCAGCTCGAAGGCGAGAACACCGAGCGCGAGGGCGCGGCTTCAGGTGCAGGCGCAGCCGGGGCCGGCGGGGTGGCTGCCGGCGCTTCGGTCGCCTCGGGAGGCGGTTTTTTCTTGAAGAAACTGAACATCGGGAGCTTTTTACAATCCGAGCCATTCTATGAAACACCTCCCGCCACGCCGTGCTGCGTCTGGTGCGGTGCTGGCGATGGCGCTCCTGGCGCCGTGGGCCGTGCCTGCCCAGGCCCAATCCGCCCCGCCTTCCGCCGCCGCAGCAGCAGCGGCTCCCGGTCCCCAGCAATTCACGCTCGCCAACGGCATGACGCTGATCGTCCAGCCCGACCGGCGCTCGCCCACGGCGGTGCAGATGGTCTGGGTCCGCGTCGGCTCCATCGATGAGGTCGACGGCACCTCCGGCGTGGCCCATGCGCTCGAACACATGATGTTCAAGGGCACCAAGGACATCAAGCCCGGCGAGTTCTCCCGCCGCGTCGCCGCCCTCGGCGGCCAGGAGAACGCCTTCACCACCCGCGACTACACCGGCTACTACCAGCAGATCCCGGTCGGCAGCCTCGAGCAGGTGATGAAGCTCGAATCGGACCGCTTCGCCAACAACCAGTGGCCCGACGACGAGTTCAAGCGCGAGATCGAGGTGGTCAAGGAAGAGCGCCGCCTGCGCACCGAAGACCAGCCGCGCGCCCTGCTCGGCGAGCAGCAGAACGCCGCCGTCTTCACCGCCTCTCCTTATCACCGCCCCGTGGTCGGCTGGATGAGCGACCTCGACGCCATGACGCCCGATGACGCGCGCGCGTTCTTCAGGCAGTGGTACGTGCCCGCCAACGCCGTCGTCGTGGTGGCCGGCGACGTTGACGTGGCGCAGGTGCGCGCCATGGCCGAGAAGTACTACGGCCGGATCCCCGCGCGCGCCGTGCCCGCGCGCAAGCCGCGCATCGAGCCGGCGCAGCGCGGCATCCGCCGCATCGAGCTGAAGGCGCCGGCCGAGCAGGCCTACGTGTCGCTCGCCTACCGCGTGCCGCAGCTCGCCAGCATCGACGACGTGAACAGCGACGCCTGGGCGCTGGTGGTGCTCTCGGCCGTGCTCGACGGCTATTCCGGCGCCCGGCTCGACCGCGCGCTGACCCAGGGGCCCGACCGCGTCGCCGATTCGGCCGGTGCGTACTCGGGCTTCATCGGACGCGGCCCGCAGCTCTTCGTGCTCGACGGCGTTCCGGCCGCCGGCAAGAGTGCGGAGGTGGTCGAGGCCGCGCTGCGCGCCCAGGTCGCGCGCATCGCCAAGGAAGGCGTGGGCGAGGCCGAACTGGCCCGCGTCAAGACCCAGTGGGTGGCGAGCGAGACCTACAAGCGCGACTCCGTGATGGCGCAGGCGCGCGAACTCGGCAGCAACTGGATCCAGGGCCTTCCGCTGGACGCCAGCGAGCGCATCGTCGCGCGGCTGCAATCCGTCACGGCCGCCCAGGTGCAGGCCGTGGCCGCCAAGTACTTCGGCGACGACCAGCTCACCGTCGCCACGCTGCGTCCCCTGCCGCCCGAGTCCAAGCCGCGCGGCCGCGGTTTCGCCGCCCCCGCGGGCGAGATGCGCTGAAAGGTCACCATTCCCATGCAGAACACTCTCATGAAGACCGCGCGCCGCGCCCTGCTCGCCAGCGTCGTCGCCGTGGCGGGCATCCCAGGCGCGCAGGCCGCGCTGCCCATCCAGCACTGGACGCTGGCCAACGGCGCCAAGATCTACCTGGTGTCGACCAACGCGCTGCCGATCGTCGATGCGCAGCTCGACTTCGACGCGGGCAGCCGCCGCGACCCTGCCGCGCAGGCCGGCCTGGCCAGCGTGACCGCGACCATGGTCGAGAAGGGCGTGCGCGCCGGCAGGAACGGCGAGCCCGCGCTCGACCAGAACGCCCTGGGCGAGGCCTGGGCCGATCTGGGCGCGAGCTTCGACGTGAGCGCGGGCACAGACCGCACCAGCTATTCGCTGCGCTCGCTGTCCGATCCGGCGCTGCTGAACAAGGCGGTGGCGCTCGCAGCACGCGAGATCGGCGAGCCCTCCTTCCCTGACGACGTGTGGCAGCGCGAGCGCGAGCGCATCAACGCCGCCATCAAGGAGGCCAACACCAAGCCCGCCACCGTGGCCGGCCGCGCTTTCGCGGCCGATGTCTACGGCGTGCATCCCTACGGCCAGGAAGTGAAGGAGGAGACGCTCGCGCGCATCGACACCGCCGCCATGCGCCAGCGCTACCAGCAGCTCATCGTGCCGTGCCGCGCGAAGCTCAGCATCGTCGGCGCGGTCACGCGCGCGGAGGCCGAGACCATCGCCACCACGCTGCTGTCGCGCCTGCCCGGCCCCGAAGCCTGCACGCCGCTGCCGGCCATCGCACCGGTGGCTGCCCTGACCGCGCCGAAGGACGAGCGCATCGCCTTCGATTCGGCGCAGGCCCACGTGCTCATCGGCCAGCCCGGCTATCCGCGCAAGGACCCGGACCACTTCGCGCTCACGCTGGGCAACTACGTGCTGGGCGGCGGCGGTTTCGTCTCGCGCCTGATGAACGAGGTGCGCGAGAAGCGCGGCCTCACCTACAGCATCTACAGCGGCTTCGCGCCGGGGCTTGAGGCGGGCGCGTTCCGCGTCGGCTTCCAGACCCGGCCCGACCAGGCCGAGGAGGCCGTCAAGGTGTCGCGCGAGGTGCTCGCGAAGTTCGTGGCCGAGGGCCCGACCGCTGCCGAGCTGAAGGCCGCCAAGGACAACCTGATCGGCGGCTTCCCGCTGCTCCTGGACAGCAACCGCAAGCTGATCGGCAACGTCGCCAACATCGCCTGGCACGACCTGCCGCTGGACTACCTCGACACCTGGACCGCGCGCATGAACGCGGTCACCGCCGCCGACGTGAAGGCCGCCTTCCAGCGCAAGCTGCAGCCCGAGCGGATGGTGACGGTGGTGGTGGGCGGCAAGGAAGCCAAGACCGCCAAGGCGCAGCCGCAGACGGCTTCGCAGTGATCTCCTTCCCCTCCTGCGGGGCACCGCGGAGCCGGCCTTGCCGGGCTGCCGCTGTCGCCGCGGCGAGGGGACGGCGCAGGCTGGGGCCGCGCTACTCCAGGGCGTGCGGACCGCTCGTAGCGGCCGCGCGCACCGCGGCGCCGAGACGCTGCAGCAGCTTCGGCGCAGCGCGCGCGTGCTGCCAGTAGAGCGGCACCGGCAGCATCGAATCGGGCACCAGCTCGATCAGTCTTCCCTCCTTCAGCGCCCCGGCCACCATGCTGACCGGGTGCATGCCCCAGCCCATGCCCGAGCAGGCCGCCTCGACGAAGGCAGTGGGCGAGGGAATCCAGTGCCTGGGCGTCTCGACGTTGCGGTGGCAGATGCGCCGCACCCAGCGCGCCTGCAATCTGTCCTTGCGGTCGAACACGAGGCTGGGCGCGCTCGCCAGCGTGCGCGCGCCCACGCCCTTGGCGAAATGCTCACGCACGAAGCCGGGGCTGGCGGCAGCGACGTAGCGCATAGTGCCCAGCGCCTCGCTGTTGCAGCCGGCCACCGGCTGCGCCAGCGCGGTGACTGCCGCGAGCACCGCGCCGCTGCGAAGCCGCTCGGCCGTGTGGTCCTGGTCGTCCACCGTGAGGTCGAGCAGCGCGCCCGGCTCCTGCGCAGTGAAGGCCGCCGCGGCGGCGATGAACCAGGTCGCTAGCGTGTCTGCGTTGACTGCCACGCGGATCGTGACGCGCTCGCCGCCGGCCTCGTCGCCGCTCATGCCCAGGGCGGGCAGGGCGTCGCGCAGTTCGTGCTCCAGCATGCCCACGCGCTCGACATGCCGGCACAGCTGCCGCCCGGCCTCGGTCGCCACGCAGGGCTGGCCGCGCACCAGCAGCGCGCCGCCGGTGCGTTCCTCCAGCTGCCTGATGCGCTGCGACACCGCGGAAGGCGTGACGTGCAACGCGCGCGCGGCGCGTTCGAAGCTGCCTTCGCGCACCACGGCGGCGAGGGCGTTCAGGGCGGCGTAGTCGAGCATGGGGTGCGCCTCAAGAGATGAAGAAAAACTGAATCAGATTAAGAAAGTTTAGTTTGAGTTAATCCGGTGCGGGCGGCATCCTCGAAGCATGCAAGCCGTACAAGTCACCACCGCCCTCGCCAACGGGTTCTTCATGAGCCTGGTCCTCATCGTCGCCATCGGCGCGCAGAACGCCTACGTGCTGCGCCAGGGCCTGCGTCGCGAGCACGTGGGCGCGGTGGTGCTGTTCTGCGCAGCCAGCGACGCGGTGCTGATCGGCGCCGGCGTGGCCGGCATGGCGCAGGCGCTGAACGGGCGGCCGATGCTGGCCACGGTGCTCGCGGCGTTGGGGGCAGCCTTCCTGTGCGCCTACGGACTCAGGGCGCTGTGGCGCTCGCGGCAGCCGGCTGCGCTGCAGGCCTCGGCGCAGGGCGCTTCGTCGCTCTCGCGCGCGGCAGTGGTGGCGCAGGCGGCGGGCTTCACGCTGCTGAACCCGCACGTGTACCTCGACACGGTGCTGCTCGTGGGCAGCGCAGGGGCGCAGCACGCGGGCCTGCTCAAGGTCTGGTTTGTCGCCGGCGCGGCCACTGCGAGCGCGTTGTGGTTCACCTCGCTGGGCTTCGGTGCTCGGCTGCTCGCGCCGGTCTTCGCGAAGCCCCGCGCCTGGCAGATGCTCGATGCGCTGATCGGCGGCACGATGCTCTTGCTGGCGGCGATGCTGCTGCGGCGCGCGCTGGCAGGGGCTTGAGGGGCGAGTGGAATCGGCGGCGTTAAGCTCGCCGCATGCCCCAGCACCAGAAGAAAGCAGCCTCACCCTCCCGATCCGCACCTGCCGGCAACAAGCCCAAGCCGGCGGTGAAGCGCCCCTCCAAACCCAGCGAGGTGCGCATCATCGGCGGCGAATGGAAGCGCACCCGCCTGGCGGTGGCCGACAAGCCCGGCCTGCGTCCCACGCCCGACCGCGTGCGCGAGACCCTCTTCAACTGGCTCGCGAGCCTGGCCGGCGCCGGTGGCGGCGAGCTTCCCGGCTGGCGGTGCGTCGATGCCTTCGCGGGCACCGGTGCGCTGGGTTTCGAGGCCGCCTCGCGCGGCGCGGCCAACGTGCTGCTGTGCGAGCAGGACCCCGCGCTCGTCGCGCAGATGCAGGCGATCAAGACCAAGCTCGAAGCCGAGGCCGTTCGCGTCGAGCGCGGCAACGGCGTCACCGCGCTCGAGCGCGTGCCCGCGGGCAGCCTCGACGTCGTCTTCCTTGATCCGCCCTTCGACAACCTCGCGCTCTACGAGCCCGCGCTTCGTGCCGCCGCGCATGCGCTGCGCCCCGAGGGTTCCGTGTATCTCGAGGCCCCGCGCCGCTGGAGCGGCGAGGAGCTCGCGGCCCTGGGCCTCGCCGAGTTCCGCTACCTGAAGGCCGGCGCCGTGCATGCCCATCTGCTGCGGCCCGCCGCGCAGGGGACTGCATAATCCGCCGGACAAGCCGCACCGGCAGCATGAGGAAGAAGCAACCATGGCCAGCAACGTCATCGCGGTTTATCCCGGCACTTTCGATCCCATCACCCTCGGTCACGAGGACGTGGTGCGCCGTGCCACCCAGCTCTTTTCGAAGGTGATCGTCGCCGTCGCGGCGGGCCATCACAAGAAGGCGCTTTTCACTCTTTCCGAACGCATCGACATGGCCCGCGAGGCCGTGAAGCCCTACAGCGACCAGGTGTCCGTCGAGAGCTTCTCGGGCCTGCTGCGCGACTTCGTCGTCGCGCGCGGCGGCAAGGCCATGGTGCGCGGCCTGCGCGCCGTGACCGACTTCGACTACGAGTTCCAGCTCGCCGGCATGAACCGCTCGCTGATGCCCGACGTGGAAACCGTCTTCCTGACGCCGAGCGACAAGTACCAGTTCATCTCCAGCACCTTCGTGCGCGAGATCGCGATGCTCGGCGGCGAGGTCCACAAGTTCGTCTCTCCCAACGTGGAGCAGCAGCTGGCGGCGAAGGTCCGCAGCCTCGGGCGTGAATAGGCTCTCCCCCAGGCTGCGCGCACTTCGTGTCGCTTCGCCAACCCCCTCGCCGGGGGCGACACCGGTGGCCCGGCAAAGCCGGTTCCACGGTGTCCCGCGAATGGTTCACGCCGAACTGCGAGCGGGTGTGAGGTGAGCGGCACCCCCTTGCCCCGCCTGCATCTGCTGGGAGACGCAGCACTGCTGTGCGACCTGCCCGCGCCCGCCACGCTTGCGCAGCAGCAGCGCATCTGGGCGCTGGCCGAGCATGCGCGGGAGTGGCCCGGCATCGGCGAGACGCTGCCGGGCATGAACAACCTGACGCTCACCTTCGATCCGACCGTGATCGATCTGGACACGCTCACTGCCTACGTGCTCGAGGCCTGGCCGAAGCTGTCCGCCGGCGTTGTCAGCGGCCGGCTGGTCGAGATCCCGGTGGCCTATGGCGGCGAGCACGGGCCCGACCTGGGCGACGTCGCGGCGCACACCGGCCTCACGCCGGCCGAGGTGGTGCGGCGCCACACCGGAGCCGAGTACGTCGTCTACCTGCTGGGCTTCCTGCCCGGCTTCAGTTTCATGGGCGGACTGCCGCCCGAACTCGCCACGCCGCGGCGTGCCGAGCCGCGTCTTGCGGTGCCGGCGCGATCGGTCGGCATCGGCGGCGAGCAGACCGGCATCTATCCGCTGGTGTCGCCGGGCGGCTGGCAGCTGATCGGCCGCACGCCGCTGGAGCTGTTCGATCCCGCGGCCGAGCCGCCGACGCTGCTGCGTCCCGGCGACCGCGTGCGCTTCGTGGCCGAGAGCGTGCAGACATGATCGTCATCCGCAAACCCGGCGTGCTCGCCTCGGTGCAGGACCTGGGCCGCCACGGCTATCGCCAGCTCGGCATCTGCCCGGGCGGCGCGCTCGACGTGCTCGCGCTCACGCTGGCCAACCGGCTGGTGGGCAATGCCGATCGCGCGGCAGGGCTGGAGCTCACCATGGGCGGCTGCGAGCTGCAGTTCGAGGCCGACACGCGCATTGCCTTCACCGGGGACAACTTCGGCGCCACCCTCGACGGCGTGCCGCTGTGGCCCTGCTGGAGCGTGCCGGTCGCGGCCGGCCAGACGCTCAGGCTCGCGGGCGCCAATGCGTCCGGCACGAGGAAGTCCGGCGTGCGAAGCTGGCTGGCGGTGGCGGGCGGCGTCGACGTGCCGCCGGTCCTCGGCTCGCGCAGCACCGATCTCAAGGCAGGCTTCGGCGGCCTTCAGGGCCGCGCACTGCGCAAGGGCGACCGGCTGCCGACCGGCGTTTCGGCGCTCGATGCCGCGCAGCGCGAACGCCGGCCTTTCGGCATCCGTGGCCCCGACTGGGGCCCGGCCGAGGACGATGGCGCCATTGCGCTGCGCGTGCTGCCCGGCCCCGAGTTCGAACTGTTCACGCTGGCCGCGCGCGAGCAGCTCTGGGGCGAGCGCTGGCGCATCACGCCGCAGAGCAACCGCATGGGCAGCCGCCTCGAAGGCGCCGAGCTCAAGCGCAAGCGCAGCGGCGACATGCTTTCCTCCGGCGTGATCCCCGGCACGATCCAGGTGCCGCCTTCGGGCCAGCCGATCATCCTGATGGGCGACGCGCAGACCACCGGCGGCTATCCGCGCATCGGCGTGGTCATCCGCGCCGACCTCTGGAAGCTCGCGCAGGCGCCGCTCAACGGCAGGCTGCGCCTCGTGCAGGTCGACCAGCCGCAGGCGCTGGCCGCATGGGCCGACCAGCAACGCTACCTCTCGCAGGTGGCACAAGGGCTTGCGGCTGCGGGCTGGCCGGCGGCGTCATAGACTGGGCTGAAACCGAGAGAGAAAGAAAGGACCCCTCGCCATGCAGATCGACCTCAACGCGGACCTCGGCGAAGGCGCCGGCAACGACGAAGCGCTGCTCGCGCTGGTGAGCTCCGCCAACATCGCCTGCGGCTGGCACGCCGGCGATGCGAAGACCATGCAGCAATGCGTGCGCTGGGCGATGCGCAACGGCGTGGCCATCGGCGCGCACCCCAGCTTTCCCGACCGCGAGAACTTCGGTCGCAGCACCATGCACCTGCCGCCCGAGGAGATCGTCGCCAACGTGCTCTACCAGGTGGGCGCGCTCGCGGCCATCGTGAAGGCCGAGGGCGGCAGGCTCTCGCACGTGAAGGCCCACGGCCAGCTCTACAACCAGGCCGTGAAGGAGCCAGAACTCGCCGATGCGCTGTGCGAGGCCGTGCGCCGCTTCGATCCCTCGCTCAAGTTCTTCGGCCTCGCGGGCAGCAACATGATCGACGCGGCCCGCCGCGCCGGCCTCGAACCCGTGGAAGAGGTGTTCGCCGACCGCGGCTACATGCCCGATGGCAGCCTCGTGCCGCGCAGCCAGCCCGGCGCGCTGATCGAGAGCGAGGAACAGTCCCTCGCGCAGACCCTCTCGCTGGTGCGCGACCGCCGCGTGACCGCCATCGACGGCAGCGTGGTGCCAGTCAATGCGCAGACCGTCTGCCTGCACGGCGACGGCGCCCATGCGCTGGCCTTCGCGCGTCGCATCCGCGAGCGGCTGGAGGCCGAGGGCATCGCGGTGCGCGCCTGAAGGCATTTGGCGCCCCTCGCCACGACGGGCATCAGCCAGCCAGGTTGACGACCCAGCTTTCCCCCGCTTCGACGCAGTACTCGCCCACCACGGCGCGCGTCAGCCTGGCGACCGCCTGAGCTGCCGGCGCGGTGTCTCGCAGGTGGGCCACGGTGATCGTCATGGGCGGCAGTGCAGGGCCGCCGCGCTCTTCGAGGTAGCCTGCGCCGAGCTCGTCGCGCACGAAGATCGGCGGTATCGCCGCCACGCCGAAGCCGCCCTTGGTCAACTGGATGATCGACTGCACCGAGGGGAAGCTGCACACGCGCGGCTCCGTTGAGCGGCCGGCGAACAGGGCGCGCACGTGGGCGCGCGGCCCCGAGGTGCGAGAGAAGGTGAGCAGCGGAACGCGTTCCAGGTCCTCAATTTCCAGGTCGCGGTCCTTCGGCAGCATCGCGGGGCGCGCGATCCACCGCATCGGGAAGCGGCACAGCGGCGCGATCGCGGTCTCGCCGTCGCCGGCGGCCTCGGGCATGTCGTCGTTCTGGATCAGCAGGTCGAACCTGCGCTGGCGGAACTGCTCGCGCAGGTTGTGGGCCGTGTCGACCGTGATGTCGGGCTCGATGGCCGGCAGCCGCTCGCTCAGCGCCTGGATCAGCTGCGTGAGCCAGGTGTGGACCACCGTCTCGATGACGCCGATGCGCACCCGTCCCGAGGGCGGCGCGTCGGGGCGGACCGAGAGCTTGAGCTGGCGCTCCAGCGTGAGCATCTGCTCGGCCTGGCTGACCACCTGCTCTCCGATCATGGTGAGCTTGAAAGCGCGCTGCGACCGATCGACGAGCGAGACGCCCAGTTCCTCTTCCAGCGCCTCGATCCGCTTGGACACCGCCGCCTGGGTGGTGCAGAGGACCTGGGCCGTCTGGCGAAAGCTCCTGAGCCGGTCGAGCATGACCAGCGTTTCGAGAAAACGCGTGTTCATTGGTGAATCTTCTCCCTGAGTGACCGGCCTGTTGAGTTTTTGTTATCAATTTGTTCAACAAAAACTCGTTCGACAGCTGTCGGGGGCGCATGTTTTCATAAAGCCGTCATCCAGACAAAGAGGTGGAACCCTCCCAGGAACGGCCGCACGAGCCGTGCCAGGAGGCCGCTGATTTCGTGTCACACATCACAGGGAAGGGCGAAGAATGAAACGGACGACGGCATTCCGGCGGCTGGCGGGGCGCGCCACGCTCGGGGCTTGCGCAGTGGCGCTGGCCAGTTGTGGGGGCGGGGGCGGCGGCGGGGCCGACCCGGCTACGGCGGCGGCCGTCGCAGCGGCGATCGCGGCGTCCGGGTCGGGCAGCGCGGTGGCACCCGCGTCCTCCTCTCCCGTGCCGGCACCAGCGCCTGCGCCGGCGACGGACCAACCGGCGGGGAACTTGCCGCCCTCGCCGCCGGCTCCGGCGCTCATCCAGGCCAAGTGCGCCATGGACACCAGCGTGCAGCCGTCCTACGAGGAGCAAAGGCTGCCCAACAAGCTATCGAGCAGCGATGCCCTGAGCTTCTCGGCTCAAGTCCTGCAGGCCAGCGGCTTCGACAAGTTCGGCCCGGATTTCGCCAACAGCTTGTGCAGCAACGGCATGGCAGGCGCTTCCAGCTACGACCAGGCCGTGGCCCTGCTCAGGGCCGAGGGGGCGAAGCTCTGGCAGGCCGCGCTCGACCGGGTGCAGGGTCGCAAGGTGCAAGGCACGCTGCCCAAGGGCGACGACCGCATGCTGTACTGGGCCCGTCTCACGATGACGCTGGCGCTGCGTCAATGGAAGCCCGACTTTCCGCTGACCGACGACCAGCGCGCGGCGCTGCAGAACGAATTCGAGCGCGCCTCGCGCGGCCAGTACGCCATCGATTTCCCCGAGGGGCCGAAGTACAAGCGCATCCTCGTGAGCGGCTTCGATCCTTTCACGCTGGGTACGCCGGGTGTGGACGGCAATCCCAACATCCGTATCGGCAACCCCTCGGGCGCGACCATTCTTTCGCTGGACGGCAACACCGTGACCCTGGCAGACGGCAGCACCGCCGTCATCCGTACCTTCATCCTGCCCGTCAACTACGGCCCTTTCATCCAGGGCATGCAGGAAGACACGCTGGGGCCCTGGTTCAAGCCGGGCACGAAGCGCGTCGACGCATCGATCAGCATGAGCCAGGGCAGCGGCGAGTTCGACCTGGAGCATTTCAACGGCCGCTACCACCTTGCGGGTATCGCGGGCAACGACAACGTCTGGCCGGACTGCAAGGACGGCGGCTCCTTTCCCGCCTCGCTCGACTGCGACATCCATCCGCCCGAGCGCTGGCTGGGCTATGCGTCCAAGCCCTGGGTGACCAATTCGCCGCCGCAGTTCATCCAATCCACGCTGCCGTTCCAGCAGATGATCGATGCCAAAACGGGCGCGGGAATCATCAACTGGGACGACCCGTCCAAGCCGACGACCGGCTGGCCCGTCGTGCGGCACGACACCTACACGACGCGCATCTGCTTCAAGAACGCGGTGGGTCCCTTCGACCAGAGCTGTGCGAACAAGGGCGGCGGCGGCAACTACCTGTCCAACGCCAGCGCCTATCGCAACACGCTGTTGCGTGACGTCTTCAAGCTGCAGATACCGGCCGGTCATATCCACACACCCGTCATGACCGTATTCGGCGACGACAGTGACGGCATGATCAGCGATGCAACCTTCGAGGGCTACCGCGACGCCATCGTGGCGCAGGCCCGCAATCTGGTGTTCGCTGTCGCGAACAGCCTGGCCACCCCGTCCCCGATGTAGTCCAATGACGCCGGAAACCATGATCATGAGACACCAAGTCTTCGCATTCACCGCCGTTGCCATGCTGCTGTGCGGCACGGTACTGGCCCAGCCCAGTGATGGCTTCCACCTCTACAAGAACAAGCAAAGCGGCAAGACGGTCTGTTCGCAGAACCGGATCAGCCCCGACTGGGTGCGGATGACTGGCCCCTACAAGGACCAGGACTGCAAGATCGAGCAGAAGCCCGAACCCGTGCGCACCGACCTGCCGGCCAACCCGCTCGACCTGGCACCGAAGAAGTAGCGCGGACAGGAGAAGCGGCGGCCGGCGCCTTGCGGTACCTTCCGGAAATTGCCGGACCCCAGCCATGACCAGGAAACCGAAGGCACCTCCGTCACCTTCCCCCTCACGGAAGCCGCCGCTGCGCGTGCTGCTCACCGGCTTCGAACCCTTCGAGCAGGAAGCGCGCAATCCCTCCTGGGACGCCGTGCGCGAGCTCGATGGCTGGAAGGTCGGCCGCGCGACCGTGCATGCGCGCCTGGTGCCCTGCGTCTTCGGCGATGCCATCGACGCCTTGCTGGCGGCCATGGACGAGCTCGAGCCGCAGCTGGTGCTTTGCATCGGCCAGGCGGGCGGTCGCGCGGAGTTCACGCCGGAGCGCATCGCCATCAACATCGACGACGCGCGCACGGCCGACAACAAGGGCCGGGAGCCGATCGACGTGCCGGTGGTGCCGGGCGGGCCCGCGGCGTACTTCTCGACGCTGCCGATCAAGGCGATGGTGCGCGAGCTGCGCGCGGCGGGGGTGCCGGCCTCGGTGTCCAACAGCGCGGGCACCTTCGTGTGCAACCACATCTTCTACGGGCTGATGCACCGCATCGCGACGCAGCCGGTGGCGGGGCCGGGGCCGGGGCTGCGGGGCGGCTTCATCCACATTCCCTACCTGCCGGAACAGGCGGCGCGCTTTCCAGGGGCGCCGAGCATGTCGCTGGAGACGATGGTCAAGGCGCTGCGCATCGCGGTGACCACTTCGCTGGCCGTGGAGCACGACGTGGCGGAGACCGGCGGCCAGTTGCACTGAGCGGCCGCGAGCGGGGAGGGCCCAGTCAGGCGGGGAAGTTCTTCGCGAGCCAGCGGTTGAGTGCGGCGTTGACGATGTCGGGCTTCTCCATCGTCAGCATGTGGCCGCAGTCGGGTACCCACACCACCTCGGCCTGCGGCAGAAGCGCGGCCATCTCGGTGGTGCATTCGGGGGGGGCGAGCTTGTCCTCGTTGCCGCACATCAGCAGCACCGGCGTGCGCACCGATGCGAGGTGCAGGCGCGCGTCGGGCCGCCGCATCACTGCGCGGTTCTGGCTGATGAGCTGCTGCGCGCCCGCGCCCAGCACGATGTCGAGGTAGCGCTGCACCAGCGCCTCGTCGGCGGCCTGCGCTGGGTGGAAGGCGAAGTAGACGTTGGGCTCGATCACGTCGCGCAGCTCGCCGCGCTCGAAGTATTCGATGGCGCCTTCGCGCAGCGTGAACATCTCGGGTGTCTCGGGCCGCGCGCTGGTGCCGAGCAGCGCGAGTCCTGCTATGCGCTGTGGTGCCTGGCGGGCGGCTTCCATGGCGACCATGCCGCCCATCGAGGCGCCGCACAGCACCAGCGGGCCCTCGTTGTCGCGCAGCACGGCCGCGGCCATGCCTTCGATGGTGTCGTTGTGCCGCTGGACGTCGCTCACGCGGGCGCCGAAGGCGGAGGGAAGGGCGGGCAGCTGGGCTTCCCAGATGCGCTCGTCGCAGGCGAGGCCGGGCAGCAGGATCAGATTGGGCATGGGCAGGGATTCTGCGCGATTGCGGCCCGCGGCGCAGCGGCATAGGTCGCGGCATAGGCCTCATGGCCAGCAGTCATTTCGCGCGTGCCTCGGCACACTCGCAGGCAATGCAGAGGAACCCCGCAATGAATCTTGTCGAACGCGTCCAAGCCATCCTGCTCAAGCCGAAGGCCACCTGGCCCGAGATCGACGCCGAGCCGGCCGATGCCGCATCGCTCTACAAGAACTACGTGATGATCCTCGCGCTGATCCCGGCGCTGGCCAGCTTCATCGGCCTGTCGCTGATCGGCGTCGGCGCCTTCGGCGTGAGCTTTCGCGTGCCGCTGGCCTCGGGGCTCGCGAACATGATCGTGGGCTACGTGCTGTCGCTGGTCATGGTGTTCGTGCTCGCGCTCATCATCGACGCGATGGCGCCCACCTTCGAGGGCAGCAGGAGCCAGATCGGCGCGCTCAAGCTGTCGGCCTATGCGAGCACCGCCGCGTTCGTCGGGGGCGTCTTCAGCCTGCTGCCTTCGCTGTCGGTGCTGGGTGCACTGGCGGCGCTGTACGGCATCTACCTGCTCTACACCGGCCTGCCGGTGCTCATGAAATGCCCGCCAGACAAGGCCATCGCGTACACCGCCGTGGTGGTGGTCTGCGCCATCGTCGGCGGCGTGGTGATCGCCTGGGTGCTGGCGCTGCTCACGCCGTCGCCAATGCGACTGGGGGCGGCCCCTGCGGCCGACACCGTGGTGGCGGTGCTGCAACAGGCGGCGCGGGCGAATACCTGAGCGTCGTGCGCACGGTGGAAAATGGGCGGCAATGCCAACGCCCAAGCCCGACACCACCACCGACCTGATCCTGATCCGCCACGGCGAGACCGCCTGGAACCGCGAGCTTCGCTTCCAGGGGCATGCCGACGTTCCGCTCAACGACATGGGCCACGAGCAGGCCCGCCGCCTCGGCCTGCGACTGGCCAGCGAGACGGCGGTGCGGCACATCTTCAGCAGCGACCTCATGCGCGCGCAGCAGACCGCGGCGCCCGGCGCGCAGCAGCTGGCGCTGCCGGTGGTCACTTCGGCGGCCCTGCGCGAGCAGTTCTTCGGCGTGGTCGAGGGCATGCGCTCCGACGAGATCCAGAGCCTGCATCCCCGCGCCTGGGAAGAGTGGCTGGAGTTCCGCGAGGACCACGCCATGCCCGAGGGCGAGACGGCGCGCGAGTTCCACGCGCGCATCATCGCGGCGCTGGGCAGCATCGCCGCCGCGCACCGGGGGCAGCACCTGATCGTCGTCACCCACGGCGGCGTGCTCGACATGGTGTGGCGCACCGCCAGGGGCCTGAGCCTGAGCGGGCCGCGCCGAAGCGAGATTCCCAACGCGGGCTTCAACCGCATCCGCATCGCCGACCCCTCGCGGCCCGACGACATCGAGATCGTCGAGTGGGCCGACGCCCGCCACCTGGCCGACCTGCCGCCGCAGCCGACCTACGACCAGACGCGGCACCTGAAGAGCAAGGACTGAGGCGGCAGCCTCAGCCGCAGCTGCCGGCCTTCGGCGTGCGCAGCAGCGGCTGACCGGCGCCCACGCCCGTGGGCTTGCCGCCGTCGACCGCGAGCTGGCCGTTCACCAGCACCGTGCTCACGCCTTCCGACAGCAGCGCCGGCTGCGTGTAGGTGGCCCTGGCCGCATAGCGGGCCGGATCGAACACCACCACGTCCGCATAGTAGCCCGGGCGCAGGTGGCCGCGCTGCTTCAGTCCCAGCGTGTCGGCCGTCAGCGACGAGCTGCTGCGGATGAACTGCGCCAGCGAGATCGTGTGCTCCTTGACCACGTACTGGTCGTACTTGCGCGCGAAGGTGCCGTAGGCGCGCGGATGGCCCAGCGACGAATCCGACGAGGTCATGACCCACGGCCGCTTCATGAAGGCGCGCACGTCGTCGTCGCTCTGGTTGAAGGAGGCGATCATCAGGTCGCCGTCTCGCAGCACCGCGATGGCGGCGTCCACCGGATCGGCGTTCGATGCCTTGGCCACGTCGGCCAGCGTCTTGCCCACGTACTTCGTGCTTCCGGCCGAGAACAGGATGGCCTCGGGGCCGCCGCGCAGCCGCAGGTTCTCGCGCATGTCCTTGCGCAGGCGCTCCTGCTGCGAGGCGTCGTCGAAGCGCTGCAGCGTTGCCGCACGGCCGCCTTCGTTGGCCCAGGGCGGCAGCAGCGCGGCAGAGAAGCGGGTGCTCGACGCGGTCCACGGATAGTGGTCTGCCGTGATGTCCAGGCCGTGCGCGCGCTCCTTCTCGATGCGCCTGATGATGTCGCCGCTCTGGCCCTGCACGTCGACGCCCAGCGCCTTGATGTGCGCCACGTGCACCGGCAGCTTCGCCTCGTGGCCGATGCGGATCACCTCGTCGATGGAGCCCTTCAGGCCGATGTTGTACATGGACTCGTCGCGGATGTGGCTGTCGTAGAGGCCGCCGTGCCGCGCCGCCACCTTCGCGAGCTCGATGACCTCCTCGGTCTTCGAGAAGTTCTGCGGCGTGTAGAAGAGCCCGGTGGAGAGTCCCAGCGCGCCCTCGCACATGCCCTGGCTCACACGCTTCTTCATCGCCTCCAGCTGTTCGGGCGTCGGCGCGCGGTTGGCCTCGCCCAGCTCGCTCATGCGCACCGGGCCGAAGCCCACGTACATGGCCACGTTGGTGCCCACCGGCGCGGCGCGCAGCTTCTGCGCCTGCGCAGCGATGTCGAAGCCACCGAAGCCGTCGTTGCCGATCACCGCGGTGGTCACGCCCTGCGTGATGAAGGGGATGTTCAGCCGTTTCTTCGGGTCGCCGGAATGCAGGTCGGCGTCGGCATGCGTGTGCGCGTCGATGAAGCCCGGCGCCACCACCATGCCGGTGGCGTCGATGACGCGCTTCGCGGTGAACTGCGTCGGCGCAGCCTTGCCCGCGAACACGATGCGATCTCCCGCGATGCCCACGTCGCCCACCACCGGGGTGTCCGAATCGCCGGTGTAGACGGTGCCGCCGCGCAGCAGCAGGTCGAGCGCGACCGGGGCGCCGTCTGCGGCATGGAGGACGGGTGCGAAAGGCGCGAGGGCCGAGAGAACGGCCAGCGTGGCGAAGGACTTGTGCATGGAAGGCCCGGCCCGCGAAGGGCGTGTTGTCTGCATGGATGGAGCGGCCAGTCTAGGAGCCGTCCGCACGCTGTCGCCAATTCCTTTTGCACCATGTCCCATGACCTGAAGGCATGGGCCGCCGGCGCTTGCGCCGTCTTGTTCAGGCGAGGCCGGTGGTGCCTCCGGCCAGCTGCCCGAGTCCGAGCCGGGCATACACGCCTGCCGTCTGCCGGCGCAGGCGCAGCGACTCGGGCTGTCCGTTGAGCTGCTGCTGCAGGATGCCCTGTGCCGCGGACAGCGAAGCCTGCGTGCCGCTGCGCACCAGCGCGTCGAGATACACCTGCTCGAACAGGTCGCGCTGCGCGTGGCTGCCGCCGATCTCGATCATGCGCGGCAGGGCCGTGCCCAGCCCTTCGATCGCCGCCGCGAGATCGCCGCGCGCATGCGCCACCAGTCCGTGCGCCGCCGGCACGCACACGCGCTGCCATGCCGCGCGCGTCGATGCCGGCGCGTTGGGCGCGAAGGCCACGATGTTGCGCAGCAGGACCTCGGCCTCGGGACGGCCGGCGCGCGCCAGGCCGTAGAGGTACTGAAGGTCGAGGAAGGGCAGTACGTGGTCGGCCTGCCGCTGGCGCAGGTGGTCGGCGACGTCTTCCCAGCGGCGGCCCACGTCGATGCCCGCGAGCTCCAGCCGCGCGAGCAGCGAGACGGCGCCGATCTGGTCCTGCGAGTAGTCCTTCACCACGCCCCAGGCATGCTCGTCGTACACCGCGAGCGCCTCGGCATCGCGGCCCAGGTCGATGAGGAACAGCGCCATGTGCCACCAGTTGTGCGTGACCATGAACGAGTTGAGGCCGATCCAGGTGTCGCTCACGCTTTCCATGAACGCCAGCCCTTCGGCGAGCCGGCCCTCGGTGAGCATCACGTGCGCCAGCGCATGGTGCGCCCACGGCTCCTTGCGGCACATGGCGATGGCGCAGCGCGCGCTCGCCTCGGCCTCGCGCATCAGGTGGCACTGCTCGTAGCCGAAGGCCGCCATGCCGTGCACGTAGGGCACCTCGGCGGCATGGGGCAGCACCGCGAGCGCGAGCTTCAGCATGCCGGGGCAGTCGCCGGTGTTGAAGCAGTGGTACTGGCCGAGCTTGACCGACACCAGGTCGCGCGGATGCTCGCGGGCCTGCTCGGCGTGCAGCGCGATGGCGCGGGCGATGTCGCCCTCGGCCCAGGCTTCGATGGCTGCGATGTAGCGCTGCTCGCGCGGCGTTGCGCGCGCCGCGCCGGCGCGTGCCTTCGCAAGGAAAGGGCGCGCGTTGGCCGCGGCTTCCCGCGATTCGGCGAACAGGTGCAGCGTGGCGCAGTAGGCCTGCACGATGGGGCTCGCGTCGGCATCGGCTACCGCGAGCAGGTTGACCGCGCGGGCCTCGCTGGAGATGAAGCCCATGACGAAATCGTCGACCAGCGGCAGGCTGGCAGCATCGTCGAGCGTGAGCGGGTTGCCGAGGCTGTCGGAGAGGGAATTTGCGGATGGCATGACGGCATGGTGCCATGCCCCGGAATGCTTCGGCGTCGCACTGTTTTCCACCGCGCCATTGCCGTGCCCGCAACGCAGGAAGTTGCGACTGCCAAGGCCAGGAACACCGCGGAACCGGCTTTGCCGGGCCGCTGGTGTTGCCCCCGGAGAGGGGGCGGCAGAAGCGACACGAAGTGCGCGGAGCCTGGGGGTGAATCTATACGCCGGCCTGCTGGTGGCGGTACTCCTGTGTCCTGCCGCCGTAGCCGTAGGCCGCGCCGCGTGCGTCGATCACGTGGATGTACGACACCTCGTGCAGGTCGGGCCTGATCTTCGCCATGGCGGCGTGCACTTCGCGCAGGTAGCGTGCCTTCTCGGCCTTGGTGTTGGTCTCGTCGGTGATGCTGATGTCGAGGTGGAAGGCCGACTTGCCCAGCGAGGCCAGCGACTGCCCGCCGATGAACCATGCGTCGGCGGCGATGTACTGCACGGTGATGGCGATCACCGGCAGCTGCTTGCCGAGCACGCTCTGCGTGAGCTCGGCGACGGCGTCGACGGTCTTGCGGGTGAGCTCGGCATCGGGTTGGCCGGAGAGGTGGACGACGATGTGGGGCATGGCGGACTCCTTGGATGAATGGGTTGTCGATGGGGTGATTGTGGGAACCGCCAGGCAATCGGAAAAGCGGGAAGATATGATGCGTTCCATCGGATAAACGGATGGATCAACGATGCAGGGATTCGACCTGGAGCAATTGCGCACCCTGGCCGCGGTCGTCGACGCGGGCAGCCTCACGGCGGCCGCGCCACGCGTCTTCCTCTCGCAGTCGTCGGTGAGCGAGCAGATCCGCAAGCTGGAAGAGCGCGCGGGGCAGTCGCTGCTCACGCGCAGCAAGGCGGGCGTGGCGCCCACCGAGGCGGGCGTGCGGCTGCTGGGCTATGCGCGGCGCATCCTGGCGCTGAGCGACGAGGCTTTCCGCGACCTGCATGGCGAGACGCTGGAGGGCGAGCTGCGGCTGGCCGTCACCGACTACTTCCGGCCCGGCGACCTCACGCGGCTGCTGGGACGGCTCGGCGAGAGCTATCCCCGGGTGCGGCTGCACGTCACCATCCTCAAGAGCGACGCGTTGCGCTCGGCCTATGCGCACGGCGATTTCGACGTGGGCATCGCGATGAACATCGCCGGAGCCTCCGTGCCGGAGGCGCGGGGCGCGGTGCTCAGGCGCGAATCGCTGGTGTGGCTCGGTGCGGAGGGCATGCGGCTGGTGCGCGGGGAGCCGCTGCGGCTGCTGGCCCTGCCCGACACCTGCTCGCTGCACCAGTTCACCGTGTCGCTGCTGCGGCGCCGGCGCGTGCCCTATGCGCTGGCGCATGTCGCCTCGGGCGTCGCGGGGCTTCAGTCGGCACTGGCGGCGGGGCTGGGCGTGGCCTGCCTGAACGAGTCCGCCATCAGCGACGGCGTGACGCGGCTGGCGACCCCGCACGGCCTGCCGGCGCTGCCGCGCGTCGCGTTCCAGTTCCTGGCGGGGCGCAAGGGCGAGACCGCCTTCGTGACCCGGGCGAGGGAAATGCTGGCCACGCACTTGATGTGACGAACCGCGCCAGGGGTGGCGCGGGATTTGCGTCACCCCCGCCATGGATGCGCCACCTCCCACGACCTCCCCGCCGAACCTGCTGCGGCACACCCGCTTCGACGACGCGCAGGCCATCTTCTCGGGCACGCTCTTCGTCGCCATCGCGATGATGCTTTTCGGGCAGGCCGGCCTGCTCACCGGCGGCACGGCCGGCGTCGCGTTCCTGCTGCACTACGCCACCGGCGCGAGCTTCGGCAAGCTGTTCTTCCTGGTCAACCTGCCGTTCTACTGGTTCGCCTGGCGCCACATGGGCCGGGCGTTCACGCTCAAGACCTTCTCTGCCATAGCGCTGCTCTCGGTGATGACCGACCTGGCGCCGCGCTACCTGTCCATCTATTCGCTGCACCCGGCCTTCGCGGCCGTGCTTGGCGGCCTGATGCTGGGCACCGGCTGCCTGTTCCTCGCCCGCCACCGCGCCAGCCTGGGCGGCGCGACGGTGCTCACGCTCTACCTGCAGGAAAAGCGCGGCTGGCCGGCCGGCAAGGTGCAGATCGGCATCGACTGCACGGTGGTGCTGCTCGCCCTGTGCGTGATCCCGCCGCAGCGGGTGGGCTGGTCGGTTCTGGCCGCGGTGGTGATGGGGCTCTTTCTCTGGATCAACCACAAGCCCGGGCGCTATGCGGCGACCTGAGGTGCTCCGCTAGCGGCCGGGCGGCAGGGGCCAGGGCCGTTGCGGTTCGCGGATCTGCTCGAAGGCGCGTGCCACGCGCAGCACGCCGAGATCGTCGAAGCGCTGGCCGGCGATCTGCAGCCCGATCGGCAGGCCCGAAGCCGAGTACCCGCAGTTCACCGAGGCGGCCGGCTGCTCCGACATGTTGAAGGGCACGGTGAAGCCGATGTGCTCCAGTGGTCGCAGCGGGTCGTTGGTGGGCGAGGGCGCCTCGGCCGCGGCCGGCATGTTGGGCGACACGGGCGAGATCACGTAGTCGAAGCGCGCGCAGGCGCTCACGGCGGCCACGCGCGTCGCATGGAACTGGCTGAAGCCGCGGAACACGTGCTCGCCGCTGAACTCCGCCGCGCTCTCGGCCCATTCGCGGATGTAGGGCAGCACCTTCGCGCGCTGGTCGGCGCGCAGGCTCTTCATGTCCACCAGCGAGCGCATGCGCCAGAAGTGGTCCATGCCGTCGAGCATGGCCTGCGACATGAAGGGCTGCATCGGCTCGATGACGGCGCCCGCCTTCTCCAGCAGGCGCGCAGCCTGCTCGACCGCTGCCTGGATCTCTGGCTCCACCGCCAGCCCGCAGCCCGCGTCGAGCAGCAGGCCGAAGCGCAGGCCGCGCAGATGGTCGGGCGCGACGTCGAAGCTCGCCCAGGCGATGTCCTGCGGCGGCAGGCCCATGCTGTCGCGCGCATCGGGCTTCGACAGCACCTGCATCAGCAGTGCCGCGTCGCCCACGGTGCGCGTCATCGGCCCTGCCGCGCGGCCCATGTAGGGCGGATCGATGGGAACGCGTCCCAGGCTGGGCTTGAGCGTGAAGACGCCGCACCAGCTCGCGGGCAGGCGCAGCGAGCCGCCGATGTCGGTGCCCAGGTGCAGCGGGCCGTAGCCGGCCGCTGCAGCCGCACCGGCACCCGCGCTCGAGCCGCCGGGCGTCAGGCGCAGGTCCCACGGGTTGCGCGCCAGCGTGTGGAAGCTGGAGAGACCCGACGACAGCATGCCGTAGTCCGGCATCGTGGTCTTGCTCACGATCACCGCGCCGGCTTCCTTCAGGCGCGCCGCGGGCGGTGCATCCGCAGTCGCGGGCTTCAGGTCGACGGCGGCGGTGCCTGCCGGCATCGGGTCGCCGCGCGTCGCGATGTTTTCCTTGATGGTGGCCGGCACCCCGTCCAGCGGCCCGCGCGCATCGCCGCGCAGCCAGCGCGCCTCCGAGGCCCACGCCTGTTCGAGCGCAGCCTCGGGCCTGAAGAGCCAGGTGGCCTGCAGATGCGGCTCCCAGCGCTCCACCTGCGCGATCACGTCCTGCGTGACCTCGACCGGCGAGAGCTTGCGGTCGCGGTAGGCGGCGGAAAGCTCCTGCGCGGAAAGACTGCTCAGCAAGGCGGCATCGGACATTGCTTCACTCGCTCAAGCTCTGCATTCCGAGCGATTCGCAGCGCACGAGATGCCCATGGCTCCTTCGTGGCACCGTGGAACCGGCTTTGCCGGGCCGCCGGTGTTGCCCCCGGCAGGGGGTTGGCGAAGCGACACGAAGTGCGCGAAGCCTGGGGGCGAGCCTCATCAACTCCACGACAGTGCGGAGAGGTCGTTCACGAAGATGGGGTTCTCTTTCCAGATGCCCTTCACGTTCTTCTTCGCGACGGTCGGGAACTGCGGCTGGTACAGGAACCCGTTGGCCGCATCGGTGGCCAGCATCTTCTGTGCGTCGCCCAGCAGCTTGTTGCGCTCGGTGGCGTTGGCGGTGGTCTTGATCTTGTCGAACAGCGTGTCGAAGGCCTTCGACTGGTAGCCCCAGTAGTAGTCGGGCTTGGCGTAGTTGCCGAGGTCGAAGGGCTCCACGTGCGACACGATCGACAGGTCGTAGTCCTTGTTGCCGTAGGTGCCGCTGAGCCACTGGGCCCACTCGACGTTCTGCACCTTCACCACGATGCCGATCTTGGCCAGCTGCGCCACGATCACCTCGCCGCCCTGGCGTGCGTACGGCGGCGGCGGCAGCGTCATCTTCAGTTCGAGCGGCGTCTTCACGCCGGCCTCGGCCAGCAGCTTCTTGGCCTTCTCGATGTCGAAGGGGTTGATGCCGGTGGTGTCGACATAGCCCGCCGCGCCCGGCACGTAGTGGCTGCCGATGGGCACGCCGAAGCCGTCGGCTGCGCCTTCGATGAAGGCCTTGCGGTCGATGGCCGCGAGGATGGCGCGGCGCACGCGAACATCGTCCAGCGGCTTCCTCTTGTTGTTGATCGACAGGATGGTCTTGGCGCGCGAACCGGCCAGGATCACCTGGAACTGCGGGTTCATCTTGAACTGCTGCACCACGCGCGTGCCGATGCGCGGGAACACGTCGATGTCGCCCGAGAGCATGGCCGCGGCCTGCGCGGCCGTGTCGGAGATGAAGCGGAAGGTGACCTTGTTGATCTTCGCGGTGGCCGGGCTGCGGAAGCCTTCCCACTTGCTCAGCGTGATCGACGAGCCCTTGGCCCAGTTGTCGAGCTTGTAGGGGCCGGTGCCGACCGGCTTGGTGGCGTTGCCGTCGGCGCTCTTGGGCTCGACGATGACGGCTGTGGCCTGGCCCAGCACGAAGGGTAGGTCGGGGTCGATCTCCTTGTTGATGATGACCACCGTGTAGTCGTCGACCACCTGCGTGCTGAGGTTGGAGAAGGTGCGCTTGTCCTTGTTTGTGCTCTTCTCGCTGCCGGCGCGGTCGAACGAGAACTTGACCGCGGCCGCGTTGAAGGGCTCGCCGTTCTGGTACTTCACGCCGCGCTTCAGCTTGAAGGTGTAGGTCTTGAGGTCGGGGGAGATCTCCCAGCTCTCGGCCAACAGCGGCGTGACGCTGCCGTCGGAATTGATCTTGGTGAGCGTCTCGAGGATGTTGTACTGCACCACCTCGGCGATGGCGGCCGCGGCGCCGGTGGTCGGGTCCAGCCCCGGCGGCTCGAGCGCCATGCCGATCACGATGGCGTCCTTCCTGCCCTGCGCCACGGCGGCGAGCGGGCTGGCCAGCGCAACGGTTGCGCCGGCGGAGGCAAGGAGGGTGCGACGGTTCAGCATACGTGTGATCTCCGGAAAAACATGCCAGGTTCGAATGGCGGACGACTGCTGCGGCGCGCGCCGTGCCCCGAAGGGAGGCGCGGCACCGCGAAAGACACGACACGCAGCACGAAAGATGCCACCTGCGCGATCGGCCATTTTCATGCAGAGGGCGCGCCGCCGCGCGGCCCGCGGGCCGGTTTTTACTCGGGAGCTTCCCGTAGTGCCCTGCAGCGGCTGCGGCAGAGGCGCGCCGGGCTCAGGCCCAGGACAGGGACGCGATGTCGTTCACGAAGATCGGCGTGTCCTTCCACAGCCCGCGCAGGTTGCGTCCGGCCACGGTGATGAACTGCGGCTGGTACAGGAACACGTTGGCCGCGTCTTCCGCCAGCAGCCGCTGGGCGTCGCCCAGGTAGCGCAGGCGGTCGGCCGGGCGCGCCGCGTTGCGCGCCTTCTCGAAGACCTCGTTGAACTTCGCCGACTGGTAGCCCCAGTAGTAGTCGGGCTTGGTGTAGTTGACGAGGTCGAAAGGCTCGACGTGCAGGATCAGCGAGAGGTCGTAGTTCTTGTTGCCGTAGGTGCCGCTGATCCACTGCGCCCATTCGACGTTCTGGATCTTCGCGACGATGCCGACCTTGGCGAGCTGCGCGGCGATGAGCTCGCCGCCCTGGCGCGCGTAGGGCGGAGGCGGCAGCACCAATTCGAGCTCGAGCGGCGTCTTCACGCCCGCCTCGGCCAGCAGCCTCTTCGCCTTCTCGACGTCGTAGGCGTTGATGCCCGTGGTATCGATGTAGCCAGGCGCGCCCGGCACGTAGTGGCTGCCGATGGGAATGCCCCGGCCGTCGGCGGCGGCTTCGATCACTGCCTTGCGGTCGATGGCCGCGGAGATCGCTCGGCGCACGCGCACGTCGTCCAGCGGCTTGCGCCTGTTGTTGATGGCGAGGATGGTCTTGCCGCGCGAGGCGTTGAACACCACCTGGAAGCGCTTGTCGTTCTGGAACTGCGGCAGGCTGCGCGACACCGATGCGTGCGGGAACAGGTCGACGTCGCCCGAGAGCAGCGCGGTGGTCTGCGCCGCCGGTTCGGAGATGAAGCGGAAGCTGGCCTTGCGGATCTGCACCGAGTCGGCGTTGCGCCAGCCGTCCCACTTGGCGAGCACGATGCTCGAGCCCTTGGCCCAGTTGTCGAGCCGGTAGGGGCCGGTGCCGACGGGCCTGGTGGCGTTGGTCTCCACTGTCTTGGGCTCGACGATGATGGCCGAGGCCTGCCCGAGCAGGAACAGCAGGTCGGGCTCGATCTCCTTGGTGATCAGCACCACCGTGTGCTCGTCGACCACCTGCGTGGCGATGTTGGTGAAGGTTCGCTTGTCCTTGTTGGTGCTGTTGGCGGCCGCCGCGCGGTCGAAAGAGAACTTCACGCTCTGCGCGTTGAAGGGCTCGCCGTTCTGGAACTTCACGCCGCGCCGCAGCTTGAAGGTGAGCGTCTTCAGGTCGGGCGAGATTTCCCAGCTTTCGGCCAAGAGCGGCGTGACGCTGCCGTCGGAGTTGATCTTGGTGAGGGTCTCGAAGACGGTGTAGAGCACCACCTCTGCGATCTCCGCGCCGGCCTTGGCCGTGGGGTCCAGCCCAGTGGGTTCCAGCGTGAGACCGATGACCAGCGCATCCTTTCTCTTCTGCGCCAGCGCGAGCGTCGGCAGGGCCAGCGGTGTCAGGGCTGCGGCGCCGGTGGCGAGCAGGGTGCGTCTTTTGAGCATGAAGCGGAGTCCTCGAAACAGGGGGCAGGCATCATCCGCGACGGCGCGCAGGTGCGCAACCAGATGCTTATGACCCACTCATCCTAAGCAGGATGAGCGACGCTTCGATGTCAGCTCAGCCCGGCAGCAGCGTGCCGCCTGCGGGCGTGCGCGGCACCGCGTCGAGCAGCGTGCGCGTGTACTCGTGCTGCGCGTGCTGGAAGAGATCGGCAGGCGCTCCCTGTTCCACGATGCGTCCCTTGAAGACCACGCACACGTTGTCGCAGAGGTGGTTGACCACCGCGAGGTCGTGGCTGATGAGCAGGTAGCTGATGCCGAACTGCTGCTGCAGGTCCTGCATGAGGTTGAGCACCTGGGCCTGCACCGACACGTCGAGCGCGCTCACGGGCTCGTCGGCCACGATGAGCTTGGGGCGCGTGATGAGTGCGCGCGCGATGGCGATGCGCTGGCGCTGGCCGCCCGAGAACTCGTGCGGGTACTTGTCCATGTCGGTGGTGCGAAGGCCCACGGCGGCCAGCGTCTCGGCGGCGCGCTCGCGTTGCTCGGCCCGCGTGGTGGCCGCGAGCGCCTCGAGCGGCTCGGCGACGATGCGTGCGACCGTCTGACGTGGATCGAGCGAGCCGTACGGGTCCTGGAACACCATCTGGAAGTCGCGGCGCGCCACGCGCAGTTCTTCCTTGGAGAGCGCGTGCAGGTTGCGTCCTTCGAGCGAGACGGTGCCGGAGGTCGGCGTGTCGAGCGCCATCACGAGCCGCGCGATGGTCGACTTGCCCGAGCCCGATTCGCCGACGATGCCGACGCTCTGTCCGGCCTGCACGTCGAAGCTCACGCCGTTGAGCGCCTTCACGGTGGGTGGAGGGCCGAAGAGCTTCTCGCGCGGCAGCGCGTAGTGGCGATAGAGGTTGTTCACGGCCAGCAGGGGCTGGCGGGTGTTGGCGGACTGGCTCATGAGGCGGTGGCGGTCCTTGCGGTGGATGCGGCGATTTCTCCGAGCCGCAGGCAGCGCACCACGTGCTCGCCGGGCAGCAGCGTCTCGCGCGGACGCGTGCTCTGGCACAGGTCGATGGTGTGGGCGCAGCGGCCGGCGAATGCACAGCCGCGCGGCATGTCGACCAGCTCGGGCACGCTGCCGCGGATGGTCGGCAGCCGGCCCGCGCGCACCGCGCCGATGGCGGGGCGCGCGGCGAACAGGCCGCGCGTGTAGGGATGCGCGCGGCCGGCGAAGACCGTGTCGGTCGGACCGCTCTCCACTGCGCTGCCGCCATACATCACCAGCATGCGCTTCACGCTGTTGGCGATCACGCCCAGGTCGTGCGAGATCAGGATCAGCGCCATGCCCATTTCCTTGACCAGGCCCTGGATCAGGTCGAGCACCTGCTTCTGGATCGTCACGTCGAGCGCGGTGGTCGGCTCGTCGGCGATGAGCAGGTCGGGCCCGCATGCGAGCGCCATCGCGATGCCGATGCGCTGGCGCTGGCCGCCGGAGAACTGGTGCGGGTACGCATCGAGGCGCGAGGCGGCATCGGGAATGCCCACGCGTTCCAGCAGGTTCAGCGCCTCCTTGCGGGCCTGCTCCTTGGTGAGCCCGCGATGCAGCCGCAGCGGCTCGCCGACCTGGCGCGCAATGGTGTGCACCGGGTTCAGTGCCGTCATCGGCTCCTGGAAGATCATGCCGATGCGGTTGCCGCGGATCTCGCACATCTTCTTCTCGGGCAGGCCGACGAGCTCGGTGCCGTCGAAGCGGATGCTCCCCGAGACCTTCGCGGTCGCAGGCAGCAGGCCCATGAGCGACATCACCGTGATCGACTTGCCGCAGCCCGATTCGCCGACGATGCCCAGCGTCTCGCCGCGCTCCAGCGAGAACGAAATGCCGCGCACGGCCTGCGCCGGCCCACGCTGTGTCTGCAGGCCGATCTGGAGGTTGTTGACTTCGAGGAGAGGCATGGTCAGGACAGCGGGGTCGGGATCGGACAGCCGAACGCAGAAGGAAGACAAAAACTACGCAAAGGTCGCGAAAGGAGAACACGGAAAACCTCCCGGGTTTTCTTTCGTGCTCTTCGCGAAACCTTCGCACCCTCTGCGTCCTTGCGCCGGCATTCGAAATGCTCGTTCATCGGCAATCCTCAACGAGCACGCGCAAGGCGCGGATCGAGCAGGTCACGCAGGCCGTCGCCCAGCAGGTTCAGCCCCAGCACCGCGAATGCGATCGCCAGGCCCGGGAAGACGGCCAGCAGCGGCTGCTGGAACATGAGGGTCTGCGCTTCGCTGAGCATGCGACCCCATGAAGGCTGCGGCGGCTGTGTGCCCAGGCCCAGGTAGGAGAGGGCGGCCTCGGCCAGGATCGCGATGGCGAAGCGGATGGTGATCTGCACGATCAACACGGCGGAGATGTTCGGCAGCACGTGCTGCATCGTGATGGAGAACGATCCCTTGCCGCAGGCGCGTGCCGCGGCCACGTACTCGCGCGACCAGATGGCGTTGGCCGATGCGCGCGTGATGCGCGCGAAGGTCGGAATGTTGTAGATGCCGATCGCGATGATCGCGTTGACGATGCCCGCGCCGAACACCGCCGTCATCATGATGGCCGACAGGATCGCGGGGAAGGCCAGCGAGAAATCGGCCAGCCGCATGATGGCTTCCTCGACCCAGCCGCGCTTCGCCGCGGCGAGCAGGCCGAGGGCCGTACCCACCACGAGCCCGATGCCGACCGCGATCACGCCCACCAGGATGGACGCGCGCGCACCGACGAGCAGCAGCGAAGCGACGTCGCGGCCGAACGCGTCTGTGCCGAGCCAGTGCGAACCGGACGGCGCCTGGAGCTTGTTCGCCATGTCCATGCCGTAGGGCGAATAGGGCGTCCATACATAGGACAGCAGCGCGGCCAGCACCAGCAAGGCGGCGAGCACGCCGCCGATGACGAAGCTGCGATGACGCAGCGCGCGGTGCCAGAAGCCGGGGGCCTTCAGGGCGGTGCCGGCGGGAGCTGCGGGCAGCGCGCCGGAGGTCGGGGTGAGGGCGCTCATATGTCGCTGGCCTTGATGCGCGGGTCGATGACGGCGTAGAGCACGTCGACCACGAAGTTCACGATGACCACCATGGCCGCCAGCAGCATCACGCAGTTGCGCACCACGATCAGGTCGCGGTTGCTGATGGCCTGGAAGATCAGCCGGCCCAGGCCGGGAAGATAGAACACGTTCTCCACCACGATCGTGCCGGCCAGCAGTTCCGAGAACTGCATGCCCATGACCGTGATCACCGGGATCATCGCGTTGCGCAGCACGTGCGTCCAAAGCACCATGCGCTGCGATACGCCCTTGGCGCGCGCGGTGCGCACGAAATCCTCGCGCATCACCTCGAGCACCGCCGA
>NZ_KB907474.1 GCF_000382045.1 Variovorax atrisoli 110B | reverse complement strand
AGGTGCTCAACCTCATGCAGGACCTGCAGCAGCAGTTCGGCATCAGCTACCTGCTCATCAGCCACGACCTCGCGGTGGTCAACCACCTCTGCGACGAGATCTGCGTCGTCTTCAAGGGACGCATCGTCGAACGCGGCCGGCCGGCCGACCTGTTCGAGCACGCGCAGCACGAGTACACGCGCACTCTGCTTTCCGCCGTGCTGCACACGCCCTCCCGCTAGCCGGGGCGGGCTTTTCCTTCTTCCCTTTCCACACTCACCTCCAGGAACTATCGAATGTTGAAGCGACGCACACTCATGACTTCCGCCATGGCCGCGGCGATCCCGGGTGTCTTCCTGCCGCAGGCCCGTGCGCAGGCCGGCAAGAACACGCTCACGATCGGCATGCCGCTCGAACCGCCGGGCCTGGACCCGACCAGCGGCGCCGCATCGGCCATCGCGGAGATCACGCAGTACAACATCTTCGAGACGCTCACCAAGGTGAACGCCGACGGCTCGGTCACGCCGATGCTGGCGGAGAGCTGGTCGTCCTCGCCCGACATGAAGACATTCGTCTTCAAGCTGCGCAAGGGCGTGCGCTTCGAGAACGGGCAGCCCTTCAACGCGAACACGGTGAAGTTCTCGTTCGACCGCGCGGGCGGCGCCAAGAGCACGAACAAGGACAAGCGCTTCTTCAGCGAGATCGGCACGGTCGTGCTCGACGAGTACACGGTGGGCGTCAACAGCACGCTGTCCAACCCCGACCTGCCCTTCATGCTCGGCCAGTCGACCGCCTGCATCGTGGAGCCCAAGAGCGCCGAGACCAATGCCACCGCACCCGTGGGCACCGGCCCCTACAAGCTGAGCGCATGGCAGCGCGGCGCCTCGTGCACGCTGGTGAAGTCGCCGACCTATCGCGACCCGAACCTCGCGAAGACCGAGAAGTTCGTCTTCCGCTTCATGTCGGACACGGCCGCTCAGACCGCCGCGCTGCTGTCGAACGACATCGACATCTTCCCGCGCGCGGGCACGCGCTCGGTGAGCCAGTTCAAGGGGAACGCGCGCTTCCAGGTGCTGGAAGTGGGCACGCGCGGCAAGGTGATCCTGACCATCAACAACCGCAAGAAGCCGCTGGACGACGTGCGCGTGCGCCGCGCGATCCTGGCGGCCATCGACCGCAACGCGATCATCCAGGGCGCGGCAGACGGCTTCGGCAAGCCCATCGGCAGCCACTATGCGCTGGGCGCGCCGGGCTTCATCGACACCACTGCGATGAACCCCTTCGACGTGGAGAAGGCGAAGAAGCTGCTGGCCGAGGCCGGCGTGAAGACGCCGCTGGAGCTGCGCCTGCAGCTGCCGCCGCCCTCCTACGCCCGCCAGGGCGGCGAGGTGATCGCCGCGCAGCTCGCGCAGATCGGCATCAACGTGAAGATCCAGAACGTGGAATGGGCCCAGTGGCTCAGCGGCACCTTCGGCGGCGCGCACGACTTCGACCTGACCATGGTCGCCCACGTGGAGCCCTTCGACCTGGTGAAGTACACCGAGCCCGACTACTACTGGGGCTACGACTCGAAGAAGTTCCGCGACCTGTTCGTGGCCATCCAGAACGAGGAGAACAAGAAGCGCCGCGCCGACCTGCTGGCCGACGCGCAGCGCATGCTGGCGACCGACGCCGTCAACGGCTTCCTCTACCAGGCGGTGTTCCCGACCATCGCGCGCAAGGAAGTGAAGGGCCTCTGGCCGAGCATGCCGATCGTGGTGAACGACCTGGCAGCGATCTCGTGGGGTTGATGCGATGAGCACGTCGACATCGAAGCCCCTGTATGCCCTGGATGTGCAGGAACTGCACGCCGCCTACGCGGCCAGGGAACTCTCGCCGGTGGAAGTGGCGCGCTCGGTGAACGAGCGCATCGCGGCCTACGAGCCCGAGCTGCACGCGACCTGGCTGTTCCGCCCCGAGCTGGCGCTGGAGCAGGCCCGCGCGTCCGAAGCGCGCTGGCTGGCCGGCAAGCCGCTGGGCACGCTCGACGGCGTGCCCGTGACCATCAAGGACAACCTCGCGACCGAGGGCGACCCGATGCCGCTGGGCACCGCCGCCTACGACCTCGTGCCGATGACCTATGACTCGCCGCCGGCCGCGCGCCTGAAGGAGGATGGCACGGTGCTGGTCGCCAAGACCACCATGCCCGACCTGGGCATGCTGTCCTCGGGGCTGTCGAGCTTCCACGAGCTCTCGCGCAATCCGTGGGATCTGTCGCGCACGCCTGGCGGCTCGAGCGCAGGCGCCGGCGCCGCGGCCGCTGCCGGTTACGGCCCGCTGCACGTCGGCACCGACATCGGCGGCTCGCTGCGCCTGCCGGCGAGCTGGTGCGGCATCTACACGCTCAAGCCCAGCTTCGGCCGCATTCCTCTGAGTTCGCCCTACATGGGCCGCTGCGCCGGCCCGATGACCCGCACCGTGGCCGATTCGGCGCTGATGATGGCCTCGGTCGCGCAGCCCGACGACCGCGACTATTCGGAACTGCCGCCGCCCGTCATCGACTGGACGGCCTTCGAGGTCGATCCTTCGTTCATCAAGGGCAAGCGCGTCGCGCTGCACATGGACGCGGGCTGCGGCCTGCCGCTCGACCCGCAGATCGCCGAAGCCGTGCGCCGCGCAGCGAAGCTCATCGAGGCGGCCGGCGCGGTGATCGAAGAGATCCCGGCCTTCATGACGCCGAAGATGCTGCAGGGCATGGACCACTTCTGGCGCATGCGCTCGTGCATCGACATCCAGGCGATGGCGCCGGAGAAGCGCGCGAAGATCCTGCCGTACATCCGCGAATGGGCCGAGAGCGCGGCCGGCTTCTCGGGCGCGCACATCTTCGATGCCTACAGCCAGTTCATCGCCGCGCGCGCGGCGACGATCGCGGCGACCAAGGCCTACGACTTCGTGATCTCGCCGGTGTCGCCCAACATGCCCGCACCGGCCGACCACGCATCGCCGACCAACGACCCGATGCTGCCGCTGGAGCACATCGGCTTCACGGTGCCCTACAACATGTCGGAGCAGCCCGCTGCCTCGATCAACTGCGGCTATTCGGCCGAGGGCATGCCCATCGGGCTGCAGATCGCTGGGCGCCGCTTCGACGACCTGGGCGTGCTGCAGTTCAGCCGCGCCTTCGAGCAGATCCGCGAACCGCAGAAACCCTGGCCGGAACCCAGCACGTCCCGCTGACCGGCCCCCAGGAGACAAGACATCATGAACGCAGCAGCCCACTACATCGACGGACGCCACGTGCAGTCCGAAGGCAACGCCACCATCGACGTGATCGACCCGAGCGACGGCAGCAAGTTCGGCGAGATCGCGCGCGGCACCGCCGCCGACGTGGACACCGCCGTGCGCGCCGCACGCCAGGCCATGGGCGAGAACTTCGACGGCCCCTGGGGCGGCCTGACCGCGCTGCAGCGCGGCCGCCTGCTGGCCAAGCTCGGCGCCGCGGTGCTGGAGCACCACGAGGAGCTGGCCCAGCTCGAGGCACGCGACACCGGCAAGGCGCTGCGCGTGGCGCGCAACGACGCCACCGCGCTGGCCCGCTACATGGAGTACTACGCCGGCGCCTGCGACAAGCTGCACGGCGACACCCTGCCCTACGAGCGCGGCTACACCGTGCTGACGGTGCGCGTGCCGCACGGCGTGACGGGCCACATCATTCCCTGGAACTACCCGATGCAGATCGCGGGCCGCAGCGTGGGCGCCTCGCTCGCCGCGGGCAACGCCTGCGTGGTGAAGCCGGCGGAAGACGCGAGCCTGTCGCTGCTCCGCCTGGCCGAGATCGCGACCGAAGTGGGCTTTCCGGCCGGCGCGCTCAACGTGGTGACCGGCTACGGCAAGGAAGCCGGCGCCGCGCTGTGCGCACACCCGGGCATCGACCACATCTCGTTCACCGGCTCGACCATGACCGGCCGCAGCGTGGGCCTGGCCGCGGCCGAGCGCCACTGCCCGGTGACGCTGGAACTGGGCGGCAAGTCGCCGCAGATCGTGTTCGCGGATGCCGACCTCGACGCGGCCGAGCCGGTGCTGCTCAACGCCATCATCCAGAACGCAGGCCAGACCTGCTCGGCAGGCAGCCGCGTGCTGGTGGAACAGTCGGTCTATGAAGAAGTGGTGCAGCGCCTCGCCAGGCGCTTCACCGCCGTGCGCGCGGGCACGCCGGCCGAAGACCTGGACATGGGTCCGCTCATCAACGAAAAGCAGTTCCGCCAGGTGCGCGACATGGTCGCGACCGCCGAGGCCGCCGGCCTGAAGGTGGCGGCGCGCGGCACGGTGTCGCCCAACGCGTCGTCCACCGGCTACTACCAGGAGGCCGTGCTGTTCCGCGACGTGCCGCACGACAGCGACATCGCGCAGCGCGAGATCTTCGGCCCGGTGCTGGCCCTGACGCCCTTCGCCGACGAGGCCGAGGCGGTTCGCCTGGCCAACGGCACGGACTTCGGCCTGGTGGCCGGCGTGTGGACCCGCGACGGCGCGCGCCAGCTGCGCATGGCGCACAAGCTGCATTGCGGCCAGGTCTTCGTCAACAATTACGGTGCGGCGGGTGGTGTAGAACTGCCATTCGGCGGCGTGAAATCCAGCGGTTTCGGCCGCGAGAAGGGCTTCGAGGCCCTGCTCGGCTTCACGACCCTCAAGACCATCGCCATCAAGCACGGATGAAGACAACACATGACAACCACTGAACAGCAGCAAGCGCCGCGCAAGGTCGGCCTCGTCGGCGTGGGCCTGATGGGCCACGGCATCGCCAGCAACATCGTCAAGCACGGCCACCAGCTCACCGTGCTGGAGCACGCGGGCAACCAGCCCATCGACGGCCTGCTGAAGGCCGGCGCCACCTCGGTGAAGGACGTGGCCTCGCTGGCCGCGCAGGTCGACGTGCTGATCCTGTGCGTCACGGGCACGCCTCAGGTCGAGGCCGTGATGCTGGGCGACAGCGGCGCGCTCACCACGCTGCGCCCCGGCACCGTGGTCATCGACTGCTCGACGGCGGTGCCCGCCTCCACCGCGAAGGTGGCCGAGGCGGTGAGCGCCAAGGGCGGCAAGTTCATCGACGCCCCCATGACCCGCACCGCCAAGGAAGCCGCCGAAGGCCGCCTGAACCTGCTGGTGGGTGGCGACGAGCAGGTGCTGGCCTCGTGCCTGCCGCTGCTGCGCTGCTTCGCCGAGAACATCACCCATGTGGGCGGCATCGGCGCCGGCCACGCGATGAAGCTGCTGCACAACTTCGTGTCGCTGGGCACCGTGGCGCTGCTGTGCGAGGCCGCTGCCTGTGCCGAACGCGCCGGCGTGAAGCCCGACGTGTTCGTCGACGTGCTGGCCAAGGGCGGCGGCAACGGCGTGGCGCTGGAACGCGTCAAGCCCAAGCTGCTGACCGGCAGCACCGATTCGCTGAAGTTCTCGATGGCGAATGCGAAGAAGGACCTGGGCTACTACAACGACATGGCGCAGCAGTCTTCGTCGAGCCATGGCATCGCGCAGGCCGTGGATGCGCTGCTGACGCATGGGGTCGAGAAGTTCGGTGGAGACCGGATGGTTCTTGATCTCGTTGAAGCGTTGCGCTGATTCTTTGCGTCTGCCTGGCCCCGCCGCCGCCGTTGTTCGGAGCGGTCGAGGGCCGCTTTCGTTTGAGCGCGATGACGGCAAGGTCTTGGTAGTTCATCGCGCACCCTCCAATGCGGTGAGTGCGGCGTCAAGCCCGGCAAGGCCCTCGTCGAGTTCGGCTTTGGAGATCACCAGCGGCGGCGCGACGATCACCACGTTGTAGCGCCCATATGCATGCACGCCCCGGGCGAGCAGTTCTGCGTAGAAGGCCTTCATCGGCAGCGAACCGCCGGGGTGATGCCATTCCACCAGGGGTTCGCGGCTTTCACGATCCTGGACCAGTTCGATGCCGAACTGCGCCCCCATGCCGCGGATGTCGCCGATGCACGCGTGCCGCCGGGCCAGTTCGCCGAGGCCATCGCGCAGCCACCCCTCGATCTCACGGGCGCGCTCGAACAGGCCTTCCTCGATGTAGACCTTCAGCGCGGCAAGCCCGCCCGCCACCGAGAGAACATGGCCCGCGTGGGTGTGGCCGACATCGAACAGCTCCGAATCGAAGTGGCGCGCCACGCTTTCACGAACCATCACGCCACCGAGCGGGGTGTACGAGGAACTGGCCCCCTTCGCAAAGGAGATGAGATCCGGCTGCACACCGACGCGCTGTGAGCAGAATGGCGCGCCCGTGCGTCCGAAGCCCGTCATGACCTCGTCGAAGATGAGCAGGATCGCATGCCTGTCGCACAAGGCCCTGACCCCTTCGAGATAGCCGGGTGGATAGACCACCGCGCCACTGGAGCCCGTCATCGGCTCCATGAGGACAGCGGCAACGTTCTGCGCACCTTCGTGGGAGAGCACCCGCGTGAGATGGTCCAGCGCGCGCCGCGTCTCTTCAGCAGGGTCTGTGGTGAAGAAGGGGCTGCGATACGGGTAGGGCGTGAAGAACTTGACCATGCCCGGCATCGCCGGAAACGGATCTCGCCAGCGATCGATGCCGGTCATGGAGGCCGCGGCGATGGTTCCTCCGTGGTAGGAGCGGTAGGCGGTCAGGATCTTCGAGCGCCGGGTGACGAGCCTGGCGATCCTTACCGCGTCGTCGTTCGCCTCGGCGCCGCCGCACGCGAAGTGCACGCGCATCCCCTCGGCCCACGGCGAAACAGTGTCGAGGAGGTCCGCGTACTCCGCCCGCACGTCGTTGAAGTAGCTCGAAGCCACCCAGCACATGCGTTCGGCCTGATCCTGAATCGCCCTGACCACCTTCGGATGACCATGACCGAGGGAGACGGCCACATACCCGCTCGTGAGGTCGAGATAGCGTTTGCCGGTCGCGTCGTAGAAGTGGCAGCCCTTGGCGTGCGTGACCACCGGCGGATTCAGGCCGCCCTGCACGGCCCAGGGCACCAGCACCTTGCGGAAGGATGGGGCCAGCGTCTCGTTCGCCTGTCCGTGGATGCGCAGATCCATGATGAGATTCCTGTGGGTTTGGCTCAGCATGTCTGAGCCTGGTTGGTCGAGGAATCCAGAGACTAAGGATTGCGCTCCAAGCGTACAAATCAAACATTTGGCGGCTTAGGCTCAGTACGATTGAGGCATGCCGTACGAACTTCCTCCCCTTTCGACGTTGCGTGCATTCGAGGCGGCCGCACGCCACGCCAGCTTCGTGCGTGCCGGTGAAGAGCTCTTCGTCACCGCCGGCGCGGTGGGCCATCAAGTGCGGCTTCTCGAGGAATGGCTGGGGACGGCGTTGTTCGTCCGAGGTCCAAGGTCGGTGCAGATCACCGAGACGGGCCGGCGCTACCAGCTGGAGATCTCGCGCATGCTCGAGGAACTGGAGCGCGTCTCCCTTGCGGTGCGCGGCGCCGACGATGCGAAGGAGGTCACCGTGACGGCCATGCCGTCATTCGTGACCCGCTGGCTCATGCCACGGCTGGGAGACTTCCGGCAGAAGCATCCGGAGGTCGAAGTCAGGCTGCTTGCTTCGGTCCCGCCGGTGGACTTTGCACGGGACCGCGTGGACGTCGCGATACGCCTCGGCAGCGGCTCCTACCCCGAGTTGCACAGCGAGCTCCTGCTGCGCGAATCCTTCTGCGCCATTGCGCAACCGGATGTGTGTCGCGGCTGGAAGAAGATCGGTGACATCCTGCAAGCCACCTTGCTTCATGACGAGTACGAGCCGCGGATTCCACTTCAGGTGGACTGGTCCCGCTGGTGGACCGCGCAGGACGCACGCCCCTTGTCCGAGCGCCGCATCAGGCAGGGGCTGCGCTTCTCGCACACCTATCTCACGATCGACGCCGCGATCGGGGGCGAAGGCGTGGCGGTGGCTTCCGACGTTCTGGCGGCCGACGCAGTGCGCACTGGGCGGCTTGCCATCGCGCCTGGCGAGCTGGTGCCCGGCCCCTACGCCTATCACCTGCTGACGCCGCGGACGTCTGCCGTGCGACCGCAGGTCAAGTCTTTTTGCGACTGGCTGCGCGTGCAGGCGAAGGAATTTTCGGAAGCAGGCTGGCCTCGACATCCGCCTTGAGCCCGATCATGCGCACCGGTCGCCGTGACCCGGTCCGCCCGCACGCGCATCTAGCCAAGCAACATAGACACCTCGACGGCGATCAGCAGCCCGACATACACCCTGGCGTGCACCTGATCGGGAATCCGCCCGATATACGGGGTCGCCAAACGAATCCCGACGTACGAGCCGGAGACCAGGGCGAGGAATGCGCGCAGATCCACATAACCGACATACCCGCGGCCCAGGTTCGTCATCCCGCCCCAGGAAAGGGCCACGTAGGTCGCAGTCCCCGCCAAGGCAACGGGAAGCGACAGCGGGCTGGCCATGGCCGTCGCGCCGGTCATGCTTGCCCCTCTGCGGCGGAGCAAGGGAACCGTCATGACGCTACCCCCTACGCCAAGCAAGGCCGCGACCCAGCCGATGGCGACGCCCACCCATGCCGTCCGTGCCTGCGCAGGTCGGGCCGCTTGCGCTGGTTGTGAAAGAAAGCCGGGCCGAAGCCAGCAGTCCACGATGGTCAACCCCACGTAGACGACGAAAGCCCAGCGCAGCCAGCTGCCCTGCACTGCCGCCGCGGTCGCTGCGCCGAGCGCGCTGCCGATGGCGATGGAGACGAGCAGCGGCTTGATGGCCGTCCAGTCCAGCGATCCTGCGCGCTGGTGCTTCGCCGTTGCCATCGCCGACCCGAAGATCATCACGCACGTCGAGGTCGCAACCGCAATCTGCATTGCATGGGACGCCGCCGGTGCTTCGGGCCCGCGCAGGTGCGTCAGCGCCTGATAGAGCAGCGGAACCACCACGAAGCCGCCGCCGAAACCGAAGAGCACCGTGGTCACGCCGGCGAGCGTGCCGCAGGCGGCAAGCCAGAAATAGAGTTCCATCGCAATCCGTCCTTCAAGATCAGTGAGGCTACGGAACCCCGTTCTGTCTGGCTTTCGAAGCTTGGACAACGATGTTCGCGTTTCAGCCAATAATGACCGTCGATGAGAAACGTACCGTTGGACAGCGTCGATGCGATCGAGCGCGATGTGCTTGCGATAGGCACCGACTACGCGCCTGGGACGCTTCTGGAGATGCATCACCATCGGCGAGCGCAATTCCTCTATGGCGCGACGGGCCTGATGGAAGTCGGCACGGATGACGGCGCGTGGGTCGTACCCCCGCATTGCGGAGTCTGGATCCCGGCGAACAAGCCGCACCGCGTGCGCATGGTTGGGGTCAGCACTCGAAGCCTCTACATCGAACCGAGTGCGGCGCCACGCGAGGGATCTCGCTGCGAAGTGCTGCTCGTCTCGCCCCTCTTGCGGCAGTTGCTGCTGGAGGCGACGCAGGCGCAGGCCCTCTATGGAGAGCACGACAGGGACGGCCTGGTCATGCGCCTCGCACTCGCGGAGATCGCGCGCGCGGCCACGCTACCTATCTTCGCGCCCTTGCCCAAGGACGGCATGCTCCATCGGTTGTGCGTGGAGTTTCTCTACGCACCCAGCATCCGCGCGACTGCCGGGGATTGGGCGGTGCAGCTGCACCGGAGCGAGCGCACCTTCACGCGGTTCTTCCGCGCCGAGACGGGCATGCCCTTTGGAGAGTGGCGCCAGCATGCCTGCCTGATCTCGGCGCTTTCCAGATTGGCCGAGGGGCAACCGGTCACAGCCGTCGCGCTCGAGCTCGGCTACGACAGTCCTGGCGCGTTCTCGACGATGTTCCGGCGCCGCCTGGGCTTCAGTCCGTCGAGCATTTCGCATTCGATGATGGGAGATTCGACACCCGAGCCGGTTGGGTGAAGCAGTTTCTTCGCCATCCGCATCCTTCGACCTTGCTTGCAGCCGGCCGTATGGCCACCACGCTGTATGCCAGCAAGAGGCTGCCGCAATGCCTCTCGCGCCTACGAGGTTCTCGACGGCGTTGCTCGTCCGGAGTCCTTCGGAGCCAGCTCGCTCAGCCGGGACAAGAACAGCTTGAGGATCGGTGAAGCGTTGGATCGGCTTCCGTGCGCTGCGTCGCTGGTACGACGCTGTCTCGATGCGCCCCAGCGCAGCGGCTTGAACAAAGCTCGCTCCGCATCTCGAGAAGCGCTCGCCTTGCCCGATGCCTTGAGCACAGTCGCCCCGCCGGAGCTGGTGCCGACGGGGCGGCTTCGCCTCTGGCTCGCCGCCCTGCCGGGTGGCGCGCCAGCGGCATGGTCCAAGTCACCCGCTCATCGCTTTCCATCTCCCCACTTCTCGGCCCAATCCGCCAGCGGCTTCAAAGCCTTCGAAAGCCGTCTCCCCTCGTCCGTCAGCCGATAGCCCCCCTCGGCATGCTCGACAAGGCCGGCCTCCCTCAGCTCGGTGAGCCGCGTGTTGAGCAACCGGGTGTTTGTCTCGCAAGCATCCTGCAATGCCCTGAAGGTCAGCGGGTCTCCGCGAAGCTCCCAGAGCACGCGCAGCGCGGTGCGTCGACCCAGCAGGTCCAGGGCGACCATGAGGGGGCGGCCGGTGGTGGAACCGCGAACAGATTGACCGATGCGGGGTGTCGTCATGCTTTACTTTATACAGCAACAAGCCTACGATGACGCCGTCTTGGAGTCAGGAACCTGCATGTCCGCACGCATCGATCCAGCAACGCCGCCATTTGCCGAGCACATTTTTGGGCCGCTCGACAGGCTGATGAAGGGACAGCCCCCTCTACGGCTGTTCACGACGTTGGCGCGCGACCCTCGTCTGTTTCAGAAGTTCTTTGCCGGCGGGCTGCTGGACAAGGGCAACTTGAGCGTCCGGCAGCGCGAGATCGTGATCCACCGAACAACGGCGCTGTGCAGATCCGAATATGAATGGGGCATCCACGTCACGGTCTTCTCGAAGCTTGCGGGCCTGACGCCGGAGCAGGTTCAGGCGACCGTCACGGATTCGGCGAACGAAGCCTGCTGGTCGGTCGAGGAACGGGTTCTTCTGCGTCTGTGCGACTCCCTGCACGAGCACTCCGACATCGACGACGGACTCTGGAGCGAGTTGCGAAAGTACTTCGCCGAAGAAGCCGTCATCGAGCTGCTGATGCTGGCCGGCTTCTATCGCACCGTCAGCTATCTCACGAACGGACTGCGCCTGCCCCTGGAAGAGACGGGCGCACGATTCCCGGCTTGAGGCTGCTTCTGGCCGAACCGCGGCCGCAAGGACCAACGTGCAACAACAGGAGAAATCTCGATGATCAAGGTCAGTGTCATGTACCCGTACGCCATCGGCGCGCGGTTCGATCACGCCTACTACCGCGAGAGGCATATGCCGATGATGAAGCGGCTGCTCGGCGATGCATGCCTCTACTACACGGTGGACAAGGGCATCTCGGGGCGTGCTCCCGGCAGCGACCCTGTCTACGCAGCAAAGTGCGATTTCATCTGCACTTCCGCCGAAGCTTACCGGGCGGCCTCCGGCGAGCACCAGCAGGAGATCATCGATGACATCCCCAAGTACACGGACATTCGGCCGGTCGTGCAGATCAGCGAAGTGGTGGTAGAGCGTTCGGAAGTTTGATCGAGGAGCGAATGTCGCCAGGCACCGCATCCACGCGAGCGATTCGTGGAATGGAGCGTTCGAGGGGCTTGCCTTGGCGGCAGCGTCTTGCCGGGACATCGGGTGCAGCGACGTATGGCCGTCGGCATGCTGGCCCCAGACATCCGATTCGGACTCAGGGAGCGAAGACCTCGGGATGGGTATAGCGCCAGGCACCGACGCAACCGATCAGGCAAACGGTGTGGCTGATCATCGTGCTCTCGCGCCCCTGGCTGGCGAACATGACCGCGATGTTCTGGTGCTGCTTGCGCCAGGCCAGAACCCTGCCGGAGAAACCGGGCCGGTCATGCTCCTCGTCCAGGTCCGGCCGGCCATGCGCGTCGATGCAATCCTGCGGTGTCGAGCCGATGGCGAGGCCCATCGGGAGCGGGCCCGGAAATGGCGTCTTGATCCTGTCGTCCGATCCGGGCGCGAGGAACTGCACGGACCCGATGAACCATCCCTCTTCATCCGGGTAGTTCGATCCCGTCAGCCCGTTCAGTTTCTGCGCCTGGTAGATATCGATGCGCACGGACGCCTTGGGTATCCAGATGACCTCCTCGCTCGAGGAGAAGGCGCCGAGGCCTGAAACCCTCTTGACGCCCAGGGAGCCCAGCACATCTCGGACCTTCCTGCTGTCGAAAGGCTGGCCGATCATGGCGACCAGCTGCTCTGATATTTCTTTCACGCGAGACCTCTGCTTCGTACGCTGCGATTGGCCGGCGGCCAGGAGATGGCGCGGGATCATAGTGGATGGAGACGCATGGAATCCCTTGCTCTCCATCGCGCGGTTCATGCCCTCAAGGCCTTCACCTGCGCACGAAGCGGCAGCACCTCAGTAGCCGAGTTCGCGGGACACCAGCCCGGACACGGTGCGACCCGCAAGGTAGGCTTCGATCTTGGATGCGATCTGAGCCACCGTCTCGCGACGACCGGTCTGCGCCGCGATGTGCGGGGTCACGCTGATGCGCGGATGGCTCCAGAAGGGGTGATCCTTGGGCAGCGGCTCCGTCCGGAACACGTCCAGCACGGCGCTTTCCACGTGGCCGGATGCCATCACATCCAGCAGGTCCTCCTCGACCAGGTGCTCGCCGCGCCCCACATTGATCAGGTGGGCGGGTGCCTTCAGCCGGCCCAACGTCCGCGCATTGAGGATGCCCGAGGTTTCCGATGTCAGCGGAAGGATGTTCACCACGATGCGGCTGCGCGCAAGGAAGGCATCCATCTGCGACTGACCGCCGAACACCTCGACCCCCTCCAGCGGCTGCCCGCTGCGCGACCATCCCGCCACGGCATAGTCCAGCTGCGCAAGCGTGGTCGCAATCTTTCGGCCGATGACGCCCATGCCCAGCACGCCGACCGGAAACTCGCGCCGATCGATCGCCGTCAGTTGATGCCAGTGGCGGTCCGCCTCCTGCTCGGCATACCGGTCGAGCTGGCGCACGATCCTGGAGACGGCATGCACCACATATTCGGCGATCTGGGCCGACATGCCGCCGTCTTCCAGGCGGTACAGCGCCAAAGAACTGGGGAAGGCCGGGTTGCGCAGCAGCGCATCGACGCCGGCGCCCAGGTTGAAGACAGCGCGCAGGCCCGGCTCGCGGGCGTACAGGGCGTCCGGGGGCTGGAAGATCACCGCCAGTTCCGCGCCCTGCGTGGGCATGTCCTCCCGCCAGTGGATGAACTCCACGGCCGGAAGCGCGGCCTGGAAATCAGCGAGGAAATCCGCCGTGTGAAGCGGATGCGTGCTGCAGAAAAGAACTTTCATGGTGCTGCGAATGGTGGATCTTGTCGAAAGGCGGATCACGGCTGCCGCGGTGGCTGCTCACCGATCGGTGGCGTCGAGCGGCATGCACCCGCGCGGAGGCCGGGCTCAGAAAATCTTTCCGGGATTCATCAGGTGATTGGGGTCGAGCGCCTGCTTGATCCGCATCATCAGTTCGTACTCGACGGCGGGCTTGTAGCGCCGCAACTCGTCGCGTCGAAGCTGTCCCACGCCGTGCTCGGCACTGATGCTTCCCTCGTACTGGTCGACCAGGTCGTGCACCACGCGATTGAATTCGACCAGGCGGGCATCGCGGGCCGCACTGGGGGTGTCCGGTGGCAGCAGCACGTTGTAGTGCAGGTTCCCGTCGCCCAGGTGGCCGAAGTTGACGATGCGCACATCGGGCGCGAGCCGGCGCAGGGCTTCGTCGGCACGAGGCACGAAGTCGGCCACCGCGGAAATCGGCAGGGAGATGTCGTGCTTGATCGCCCAGCCCGCGCGCACCTGCGCCTGCGAGATGCCATCGCGCAGATTCCAGAAGTCCCGAGTCTGCGCATGCGTGGCGCTGAGCGCGACACCGCTGACCAGCCCGGCCTGCAGCGCGTCGCCCAGCACTTCTTCCAGTTGCGCGTCCAGACCCGAGGCGCAGGTATCGGACAGCTCGACAAGCGCATGGAACCCGTGACGGCCGGCCAGCGGTGCGCGTGTGCCGGGCACATGCGCGAGCACCAGCGACAGGGATGCTTCGGACATCATCTCGAAGGCCGCCAGCCGTTCCCCGCACCGCTCGCGCAGCGCGGCCAGGAGCTTGACCAACGAACCCAGGCGGTCCGCGCCCACCCACGCCGTCGCCGTCGATATCGGCCGTGGCAGCAGCTTCAGAACGGCGGCCGTGATCACGCCCAGCGTTCCTTCGGAGCCGATCATGATCTGCCGCAGATCGAAGCCGCTGTTGTCCTTTCGCAGCCCGCGCAAGCCGTTCCAGGTCCGGCCATCGGGCAGCACCACTTCCAGGCCCAGCGCAAGCTCGCGCATGTTCCCGTAGCGCAGCGCGGCAATGCCGCCCGCATTGGTGGCCAGGTTGCCGCCGATGGTGCAGCTGCCTTCGGAACCCAGGCTCAGCGGGAAGAAGCGGTTGGCGTCCTGCGCGGCTTGCCGGACCTGGGCCAGCAGCACGCCCGCTTCGACCACCAGCGTGTTGTTGAGCGGATCGACTACACGGATGCGATTCATGCGACCCGTGCTCAGGATGACCTGTGCCCCGCTGGCGTCAGGCGTCGCGCCGCCGCTCATGCCGGTGTTGCCGCCCTGCGTGACGACCGGCGTGTGCGTCTCGTGGCACACCCGCATCACGGCCGCCGTCTGCGCCGTGTCGGCCGGGCGAGCGACGAGCGAGGCACGCCCGTGCCATTTGCCGAGCCAATCGCTCAGGTAGGGCGACTGCGCCTGTGCGTCCTGCACCAGGCCTTCGTCGCCCAGGATGGCGTGCAGCCGCCGGTGCAGGTCGGGATGCGGCGCGGCAGTCCTTGCCCGCGGCTCGAGGAGAACCGAATTCATCGCCGGCGCTGTCCCGGATGGCTGCGCGCGCTCACCAGCCAAGCAGGACACGGCCCAATGCCATCGCGGTGGCCGCTTGCGTGGGTTCGACCACGGGCAGGCCGCAGGCCTCGGCCAGGGGCGCCCGGAATCCGGCCATGCCGGCGCAGCCCATCACCAGCACGTGCGCGCCGCGTTCGTCGCGCAGCCGCCGGCCTGCGTCGATCATGGCCGCCAGCGTGGCTTCGCGGTCGGCAAGCGCAGACACGCCCCGCCCGATCGCGATCTCCCCCACGCAGCGCTGCGAGATGCCCATGGCCCCCCACGCACGCAAGTGACGCGGGATGGAGCCCGGCAGGATGGCGATCACGCCGAAGTGGTGGCCCAGGGTGAGCGCCGTGAGCACGGCCGACTCGCTGATGCCGAGCACCGGCACGGCGACGCGCTCGCGCAGTTGTGCCACACCCGGGTCGCTGAAGCAGGCCACCACGAAGCCGGCCGCGTCGGCCTCATGCCGCACGGCAAAGTCGTTGACGGCCAGGGCCGCGCCGTCCACGTGCGCCTGGGTTTCCACGCCGGGCGGGCCGGCTTCCAGGGTCACGCATCGGATCTCGGGCCCGCCCGCGCGCCGCAACGGCTCGACGGCTGCGCTGAGCTGCGCGGTGACGTCTGCGTTGCTGTTGGGGTTGATGACGTAGAGGGTGCGTGACATGGCGGGCAGTGATAGCGGACAGCGGGTTGCGGCGTGAGGAAAGTCTAGGCCGCGGGCTGGGGCATGGCACTTGCTAAGTTGTCGGTCACCCTTAACCTTCTGTTATCCGCTCACCCGGCTTTGCAGCTTGCATGCCATGTCCCTGAATCTCCGCCAGATCGAGGTTTTCCGCGCCGTGATGACTACCGGCTCCATCACCGGCGCCTCCGAACTTCTCTGCGTTTCCCAGCCGGCGGTGAGCCGGCTGCTGTCGCACACCGAAAGCCGCGTCGGGTTTCCGCTCTTCGAGCGCATCAAGGGGCGGCTGTACCCGACGCCGGAGGCGAAGAAGCTGATCCGCGAGGTCGAGCAGGTGTATGCCGGCGTCAACCGCGTGAACGAACTGGCGCAGGAACTGCGCGACAACAGCGACGGGATCCTGAACATCGTCTCGAGCCCCAGCGTGGGCCAGATGATCATTCCGCAGGCCGTTACGCGCTTCCGCCAGCGGCATGCCAATGTCAAGGTCACGTTCCAGTACCTGGGCCCCGCACCACTCATGGAGCGCGTGCTCAACCAGCAGGCCGACCTGGCGGTGACGCTTCGGCCGGTCGACCATCCCAACCTGATCGCCGCGCCGCTCGGCTCGGCCCGGCTGGTATGCGTCTGCCCGTACGACCACCCGCTGGCGCGCCTTGCCACCTTGTCTGTGGAGGACCTGCTGCCTTGGCCGCTGGTGTCTTACGAACGGAGCACGTACTTCGGCCGCATGGTGGCCCAGCTGTTCGAGTCGGCGGGACAGACGGTGCGCGCGGCCGTGGAGGTCGGGTCGCCGCAGAACGCCTATGCGATGGTGCAGGCGGGGGCCGGCATCGCGCTGGTCGACGAGTTCTCGGTGCGCAGCTGGACGAACCATCGCCTCGTCGTGCGGCCGGTCCACGGGACGCCTCTGGTGCACGCAACGCTGATGCATCTGCGCTTCGAACCGCTGTCTCAGATCGCCCAGTCGTTCATCACCGACCTGCGCGCCCTGATGGATGGCCAGGAGACATCGACGCCCCAGGAAGGTGCATAGGCGCACCAGGTGCAATCACTTAACAGCAGGTTATGGCTGCTGCATAAAAAGGCACGCGACAAGGCCTGACGCGATCGAAATAATTTCTTTCATCGCTTCACCCGTGCAGGCCTTCGTCATGAATCACCACCGCCCGACTCGCCGCAATACGCCTGCTGCCGCAGGACGCCAGTGACGTCCGCCGGGTCGGCAACAACAACCCGTCTCCACGCTCCGGCGCACGAGCACTCCCTGCTTCGCCGACGCCAGCACACAAGAAACATGACCTCTTCATTTGACCTGACCATCCGGGGCGGCCGGATCTGCAATGCCGCCGGCTGCATCGAGGGCGACATCGGCGTGACCGACGGCCGCATCGCCGCCATCGGCACCGGCCTGGCTCCCGGACGGGAAGACATCGACGCACGCGGGCGATGGGTGCTGCCCGGCGGGATCGACAGCCATTGCCACATCGAGCAGCTCTCGGGCATGGGGCTGATGTGCGCCGACGACTTCTATTCGGGCACGGTGTCCGCCGCCTTCGGCGGCACGACCACCGTTCTCTCGTTCGCCGCCCAGCACCGCAAGGACAGCATTCCGCAGGTCCTCGCCGACTACGCCCGGCGGGCGAGCGAGAAGGCCGTCATCGACTACGGATTCCACCTGATCCTGACGCGTCCCGACGAGGAGGCCCTGGCGGTGCACCTGCCGCAGGCGATCCGCGACGGCATCACGTCGCTGAAGGTCTACATGACCTACGACCTGCTCAAGCTCGACGACCACGCGCTGCTGGACGTCATGTCCACGGCCGGCCAGGAGGGCGCGATGGTCATGGTCCACGCCGAGAACCACGACATGATCCGCTGGATCGCGCGGCGCCTGCTCGAGCGGGGCCACACGGCGCCGAAGTTCCACGGCGTGTCGCACGACCCGCTCGCCGAGGCGGAGGCCACCAACCGCGCGATCCAGTTGTCGCGTCTGGTGGACGTGCCGATCCTGATCGTGCACGTCGCAGGCGCCGAGACGGTCGAGGTGCTTCGCCAGGCGCGCCGCCTGGGTGCGCAGGTGCATGCCGAGAGCTGCCCCCAGTACCTCTTCCTCGAGGCCTCCAATATCGACCTTCCGGGCGTGGAAGGTGCCAAGTTCTGCTGCAGCCCGCCGCCGCGTGACAAGGCCTCGCAGGAGGCCGTATGGGCCGGTCTGCTGGACGGCACGCTCGGCGTCTACTCGTCGGACCACTCCCCCTTCCGCTTCGACGAATCCGGCAAGTTGCCCAAGGGCGATGCAACGACCTTCAAGGAGATGGCCAACGGCGTGCCGGGCATCGAGCTGCGCATGCCACTGCTGTTCTCCGAAGGCGTCATGAAGGGCCGCATGAGCATCGAGCAGTTCGTGGCGCTCACGGCCACCAACCACGCGCACATGTACGGCCTGGCGCCCCGCAAGGGCGCGATCGCCATCGGTGCCGATGCCGACATCGCCATCTGGAATCCGCAACGCGTCGTGGACGTGTCCGCCGCGATGCTGCACGACAACGTCGGCTACACGCCCTACGAAGGCATGCGCCTGACCGGCTGGCCGGAGGACGTGTTCAGCCGCGGGCGCAGCGTCGTGCGCGCAGGCGAGCTGCGCGCCGAGCGTGGCTCCGGCCAATACCTGCGCCGCGGCCCGTCCCGGCCGCTCGGTGCTGCGCCCGCCCGCTCGGCGAGCCGGGGCGCATTCAGCGCGCTGGTCGGACTGGATCAGCCTGAAGGTCTGCGCGGCCGCTGAAGCTCTTCCATCTTCTTTCCTCTTCCTCCCTCTTCTTCCAACTTCATCCCACACACGCGATCATGTCCAAGCTCCATATCTCCCGCCGATTCGCCGCCCTCCTGGCCGTCGGCGCCGCTGCATTCGGCCCCCTGGCCCAGGCCGACGAAGGCGCGCCGCTGCGCACCGCACTCGACCCGACCTTCGCTCCCCAGGCCATGGTCAAGCTCGGCGGCGGCATCCAGGGCTTCAACGTCGATCTGGCCGAAGAGCTGGGCAAGCGGCTGCGCCGCAAGGTCGAGATCGAGGCGACCGAGTTCTCCGGGCTGATCCCGGGCCTCAACAGCGGCAAGTACGACTTCCTGCTGGCGCCGGTGACGGTCAACCCCGAGCGTGCGCGCGCCCTGCTCTTCACCGAGGGCTACACCGAGACGAACTACACCTTCCTGGCGCGCAAGAACGGCACGAAGCTGGAGTCACTGGAAGGCCTGAAGGGCAAGACCGTGGCCGTGAACAAGGGCTCGAACTACGAGGGCTGGGCCAAGGAGAACGCCGAGAAGTACGGCTTCAAGTACGACGTGTACGGCACCAACGCTGATGCGATCCAGGCCGTCATGTCGAGCCGGGCCGACTTCAACCTGGCGGGCAACACGGTGGCCGGCTGGGCCGCCAAGCAGAACCCCGCCCTGCAGACCACCTACACGGTGAAGACCGGGCTGGTCTGGGCGATTCCCTTCCGCCTGAACGACAAGGCCGGCCGCGACCTGGTCTCCAACGCCCTCAAGTGCATGAAGCTCGACGGCACCATCGCGCGCCTGGCCACCAAGTGGTACGGCATCGAGCCCGCAGCGGGAAGCGTCGAGCGCACCGTGGCGCCCGGCCACGGCGTGCCCGGCACCGAGAACTACGACCCCACCCCGGTCAAGCCCAACTGCGCCTGATCGCCGGGTTCAACGGAAGAAACGCAGCCCATGAGCGCCCCCATCCTAGAACTAGTCGGACTGAAGAAGTCCTACGGCTCGCAGGAGGTCTTGCGCGGAGTCGAACTCCGCGTCCGACCTGCCGAGCTGGTATGCGTGATCGGGCCCTCCGGTTCAGGCAAGAGCACCATGCTGCGCTGCTGCAATCGGCTCGAGGAGCCCAGCTCCGGCCAGGTGGTCGTCGATGGCCAGGACATCACGCGGCCCGACACGGACATCAACCGCGTACGCCAGAGCGTGGGCATGGTGTTCCAGCATTTCAATCTCTACCCGCACCTCAGTGCGCTGGAGAACGTCACGCTGGCGCTGCGCCGCGTGCAGAAGAAGGACCGCGCGCAGGCCGAGGCGATCGCACGCGACGCGTTGACCCAAGTGGGGCTGGGCCACAAGGCCGATGCCTTTCCGGCCCAGCTCTCCGGCGGACAGCAGCAGCGCGTCGGGATCGCCCGGGCGATTGCCTTGAAGCCCAAGGTGATGCTGTTCGACGAGCCGACCAGCGCGCTCGACCCCGAACTCGTCGACGAAGTGCTGCGCGTGATGCGCGCCCTGCGCGAAGGCGGCATGACGATGCTGGTCGTGACCCACGAAATGGCGTTCGCGCATGCGGTGGCCGACCGGGTGGTGTTCATGGACGGCGGCGTCGTGGCGGAACAGGGCACGCCGGCCGAGGTGTTCGAGAACCCCAGGGAAGCGCGCACGCGCAGCTTCATCGGCCGCTACATGGACGCGAAGAGCGCGAGCCCGGCATGAACGAAGCCAATTCCGGGTTCCTCTTCACCTTCTTCAATCCCGCGGTCGCGGCCCAGTATTGGCACGAGATCGCACGGGGAATGGTGGTCACGATCGGCGTCGGCGCGGCCACGGTGGTGACGGGCGTGGCGGCCGGCCTGGTGCTGGCGCTGGCCAGGGCCACCGGCCGCGCCTGGCTGCGCCTGCCCGTCGTGCTGTTCTCGGACATCACGCGTTCGCTGCCGCCGCTGGTCATCATCATCCTGCTGTACTTCGGCCTGCCCGCGCTGGGGATGCCGCTGTCGTCCTTCACCTCGACGTGGCTGTCCCTGTCGCTGGTGCTCGCGGCCTATGCCCAGGAAAGCATCTGGGCCGGCCTGTCCTCCCTGCCGAAGGGGCAGATGGAGGCCGCCCGCTCCACCGGCCTCGGCTGGTGGCAGGCGATGCGCTGGGTGCTGCTTCCCCAGGCCCTGCGGCGCGCTGTGCCGCCGCTGACGAACCGGGTGATCGCCACGACCAAGAACACCGCGCTGGGCTCGGTGGTGGCGTTGAGCGAGATCCTCAGCACGGCGCAGGCATCTGCAGCCGTGGCGGGCAATCCGACGCCGCTCACGGTGGGCGCCTTCCTCTACCTGCTGGTGTTCCTGCCCCTCGTCTTCGTGGCAAGAACGCTCGAACACCGCTCATCCAACAGGAACTAAGCCAGGCCAGCCATGGACTCGATCATCGAGAACTTCTTCAACCTGGAGATCTATCGCCAGGTCCTTCCCTATCTGCTGAACGGTCTGTGGACGACGATCTGGTTGTCGGTGATCGTCATCCCGCTCGGGGCCATCGCCGGACTGCTGCTGGCGCTGGGTCAGACGCAATCGGGCTCGCGCTGGGTGCGCTGGACCGTGATCGCATACGTCGACTTCTTCCGTGCGTTTCCGCCCCTGGTCCTGCTGATCTTCCTGTATTTCGGCCTGCCCTTCCTCGGCGGTGACGTGCCAAAGCTCGCGGCCGTGGTCATCGCCTTCGTGCTCAACAACGCGAGCTACTTCTGCGAAGTGTTCCGGGCTGGCATCCAGGCGGTGCACAAAGGCCAGATGGAGGCGGCACGTTCGACGGGACTGACCCGCATGCAGGCACTGCGCTACGTGGTCCTGCCGCAGGCGGTGCGAAACGTCATGCCCGACCTGCTGGGCAACTGCATCGAGGTCGTGAAGCTGACGACGATCGCCAGCGTCGTGGGCATGCCGGAGCTGCTCAGGGCCGCGCGCGATACGCAGTCGCTGGTCTACAACCCGTCGCCCATCGTGCTGGCCGCACTGCTCTACCTGGTCATGCTCTGGCCGCTGACGCGCGTGCTCGCCAGCCTCGAGAAACGCCGCACCGGCATGGCCGGCCACTGATCCTCCGCCCGGCGCCTGCGGCATCGGCGGGCACCGGCCACTCAATCGACTCGAATCTTCACCTGGGAGGGGCTGCCTCCGACCGCAGGTCGCAGTCCCGTGTCTGCCGTACATCGGCGCTCGCATTGCTTGTGCATTTATTCCTTAGCCATCAGCCATGAAACGTCTCATCACCGTCGCCGCCGCCCAGCTGGGCCCCATCCAACGTGCCGAGGGCCGCGACGTCGTCGTCGCGCGCATGGTCCGCCTGCTCGAACGCGCCCACCAGCGCGGCGCCAACGTGGTCGTCTTTCCCGAACTCGCCCTGACCACCTTCTTTCCGCGCTGGTACGTCGAGAACCTGGACGAAGCCGACGGCTGGTACGAAGAGACCCTGCCCTCGCCGGCGACCCAGCCGCTGTTCGACGCCATCCGGCGCTATGGCCTGACCTGCTACCTCGGCTATGCCGAGATCGCCCACGAGCCGGACGAGCAAGGCGTGATGCGCAAGCGCCGGTTCAACACCTCGGTGGTGATCGCCCCCTCGGGCGAGATCGTGCTCAAGTACCGCAAGGTCCATCTGCCGGGCCACAAGGAGTTCTCCACGATCCGCAAGGTGCAGCACCTGGAGAAGCGCTACTTCGAAGTGGGCAACCTGGGGTTCCCGGTGGTGCGGGCACCGGTGGCCGGCGTGGACGTGAACATGGGCATGCTGATCTGCAACGACCGCCGCTGGCCCGAGTCGTGGCGCGAACTCGGCCTGCAGCAGGTCGAGCTGGTCATGCTCGGCTACAACACGCCGGCCGTGAACCAGGAGAACCGGGGCTTCGAGGCGCCCTACCAGCGCCAGTTCCATTCGCAGCTCTCCATCCAGGCCGGCTGCTACCAGAACGCCACCTTCGGCGTGGGCGTGGCCAAGGCCGGCAACGAGGACGGCTGCGAATTGCTGGGCCACTCCGTGATCGTCAACCCGCAAGGCGAAGTCATGGCCCTGGCCTCCACCTGGGACGACGAGCTGATCGTCGCCGACTGCAACCTGGAGATGTGCGAGCTGGGCCGCAACACCATCTTCAACTTCGCGCAGCATCGCCGGCTGGAGGCCTACACCCGCATCACGAGCCAGACCGGCAGCGTCGCGCCTTCCGTCTGGAACCCCGCCTGATGGAAGCCGCCGTCGTGAACGCCGAACCCGAAGCCCGCAGCGCCGCGCTGCTGCCCGACACCATCGCGCACGAGATGCTCGGAACCCTCAGGGTGCCGCGCTTCGCGGACGTGCAGCGGGCCGCGCAAGCCATCGCCCCGCATGTTCGCCGCACGCCGCTGCTGCGCTGGCCCGCGCTGGATGCACGCGCGGGCGGTCCGGTGTGGCTCAAGCTGGAGAACCTCCAGCTCACCGGCTCCTTCAAGCTGCGCGGCGCCTTCAATGCGCTTCTGAACCTGGATCCGGCGCAGCGCCGCCGCGGCGTCGTGGCCTATTCGACCGGCAACCACGGCCAGGCGATCGCCTGGGCTGCCGCTCAGCTCGACATTCCCGCGACCATCGTGATGCCCGTGGATGCACCCCGCAACAAGGTCGCGAAGGCGGTGGCGCAGGGCGCGCGCGTCGTCCACTACGACCGCCGCCACGAAAGCCGCGAAGCCATCGGCATGCAGCTGCTCGCCGAGACGGGCGCAACGCTGGTGCCTCCGGGCGACCATCCTGACGTGCTGGCCGCGCAGGGCACGGTGGCCCTCGAGGCGCTCGAGGACCTGCCGGCGGGCGAGCGCGAGAACCTCGGAGTCTTCGCCGCGCCCTGCGGCGGCGGCGGCCTGATGGCGGGCTGCAATCTGGTGCTGGATGCGCTCAGCCCCGGTGCGCAGCGGGTGGCGGTGGAGCCGGCCGGCTACGACGACACGGTGCGCTCGCTGCGCAGCGGACGGCGTGAAAGCAACGACCCCGCTGCGCGCACGCTGTGCGATGCGCTGCAGGCCGCGACCCCGGCCGAGCTGCCCTTCGCGATCAACCAGCCGCTGCTCAGCAGCGCGCTCGCGGTCACCGACGCGCAGGTCGGCCAAGCCATGCGCTTCGCGCTCGAGGAGCTGCGCATCGTGGCGGAGCCCGGCGGCAGCGTGGCCCTGGCCGCGTTGCTGGCCGGCTGCCTGCAGCTGGACGGGCGCAGCGCCGTGATCGTGGTGTCGGGCGGCAACGTGGATCTGCCGCTGCTCCAGTCCGTGCTCGCCGGGCATTGAGCGGGCTGCCGCACGGCACGTCGATGCCGGCGGCCCCCGCAGCCGCTTCCATCAACCCTTTTCCTTCTTCGCATGAACTCCACGCTTTCACTGCCCTCCGCCTTCCACCTGGCGTTCAACGTCACGGACCTCGACCAGGCGCGCGCCTTCTACGGTGGCGTGCTCGGCTGCTCGGAAGGGCGCAGCACCGACACCTGGGTCGATTTCGATTTCTTCGGCCACCAGATCTCGCTGCACCTTGGAACGCCGTTCGCCACGGCCGATACGGGCCATGTCGGCGCGCACATGGTGCCGATGCCGCACTTCGGCGCCATCCTGCTGCTGCCCGCCTGGAAGGCGCTGGCCGAGCGGCTGAGCGCCGCGGGCACGGCGTTCGTGCTGCCCCCGCAGGTTCGATTCGAAGGCGAGCCCGGCGAACAATGGACGATGTTCTTCCGCGATCCTTTCGGCAATCCGATCGAGATCAAGGGTTTCCGATCGGTGGAGGCGATCTATGCAGCGTGACTCCCGCCGCGTCTGCACCTGACTCGGCCGCGGGAGTGCAGCGGGGGCTGCCCGTCGCACTTGCGGCGCACGTGCCGCCATGCACGCTTAGAGCTTCATTTCTCTGACGGCCCGTTCCAGGCTCGCCTGCACGATCAGGCGGTGGAACGGCGCGATCGTCGCAAGATAGGCGCGCCCGAAGCCGTTGTGGCAATGCACGACGGTCGCCGCCAGCAGCTCGCGTCCATCTGCCGCATCGGCGCAGAGCTGGATGCTGACGCGGAAGTCCAGGTGCCGATCGTCCGCGCCCACGACCACCTCCGTCGGGCTCTTCGACAACAGTGGGAAGAAGCCGATGACCGGCCCCGCCGCCTTGCCGGCACGCCCGACGGCACTTGACGATTTGATGCCGAACGGCGCCATCACCACGTCACGAACGAGCGTGAGTGCGCGGATCCACCCCGCCTGCCGCTCGAATGCGATGCGCGCTAGGACCTCCACATCGTTGCTGGCTTGCGAAGGCAGGCGAATTGCATAGGCGTCCAGAAGGTCCGCACCCGGGTACAGCGGCGCCAGAACGCTGTTGCTGGGCATCGGTACGGCGCGCGCTTTGATCGATGTCATGTCCCGTTTCGACGCAGGTCTTGGTGAGAGGGTGGTCTTCGCCGAAGTTCGCAGCGTCCGATCCGGGATCGAACGCCGTCTTGCTTTCGACAGGGTGCGGCCACTAGCGCCGTACGCGCCGCAAGCGCCGCGCCGGCTGTCACCCGATTCTGCCGCTCTGGCAGCAACTGTTCCTGCGCGGGCCACGTTCCCGACTCGGCGCCTGCAAACGCCCTGGCAGCAAAACGATCCGCGATGCCAGGGCGGGAACCGCCTGCGCGCTTCAGTGCTTGGCGGGACGGTGGTGACGCGGCGAATGCTTGGTGGCCTTGGCGTGAGTCGCCATCGGCTTCGGCGCGGGACGCGATTGCAGTTCCTGCGCATGGCGCTCCACCGCTGCCGCGCGGGCAGGATCCGTGCTAACGGTGACGCCGTTGTCGGACTGCGCCCATGCGCCAGCGGCGCCGAGCAGGACGGCCAGGGGGATGAGGAGTTTTTTCATGTGATGTCCATCCAGAAGTGAGGGAGACCATCTCCCGTTCACAAAACGGACGGCATCCCGCGGCTGTTGACGCGAAACGCCGCACCCGAGGTTGTTTCGGCAGCCGGGACGCGGCCATCTCAGTGCCTGTGGCGCTCGGTCCCGGCATGGCGCATCGCGGCGTTGAAGGACAGCCGCAGCCGCCCTCGGACGACCGTGGCGGAGATGCGGAAGCCCCCGCCATCCGGCATGCCCGGGTCCTGCACGCCTTCGGTGATGCCGATGCTGCCGTCATGCACCAGGTGTGCGATGTAGTCCTGAAGTTCTCTGCGCCGCCTGGGAGTCGCGGGAACCAGCGACGAATGCAGGAAGTTGCCGTTGCTGTCGAAGACCAGCGTCCCGCCGCAGTGCATGTTCACCCGGGTTCCATTCAAGGGGCCGAAGCCCGGGCCCCTGAGTTCGACGTCCTCTGTCCAGGTGAACTCGATGATGCGTTCGCGCGGCGGCCGGAAACCTCCGGCCGTGCTCTTGCGCGTCGCGTACACGGCGACGATGCGCAGGTTCGCCTCGTGCGGCACGCCGAACATGGCGCGGTACCGGTCCACGAAGCGGTAGGCGTCGCCCGGGGTCGCGGTGATCGCTTCGATATCGCCCGCATCGCGCAGCGCGTAGGTCACCTGCGAGTTGAAGCCCTCCACTTCGGGGGCCGGCACCAGGCCGCGAACGGCAAACGACCGCTGCAGCGCGGCCCGGATGCCGTAGCTGTCGACGGGGTACGCGACCTCGTGCGCACGAAGCAGCGCCCGGGCGTACTCGTCATAGCGCAGGTCCACGGGCGGGCAGTAGTCCAGGGCGCGCAGCATGACGTTCGCGGTCTGCCCGGCCGCCCGGATCACGGCGCGCATGCAGTGCTGCTGGTTGCGCACGACCGCACGTCGCGGCACTTTCGACTCCCGGGCGATGCTCCCCAGAATCTCGTCCAGGTTCTTGACGTAGAGGAACTGCAGCAGCTCGTAGTAGACGCCGGTCAGCACCTCCGACCAGTCGTGCGGCTCGTAGCGGCCGGCCATCTGGCTCATCGTCCGCCTGCGCCAGGCGCCGCGCAGGTAGTCGTGGTCGGCAAGGCCGTGGACGGCCGCTCCGAACTCGGAGGCGATCGCCGAGACGATGTTCCTCGCTGCCAGCCGCGCGGGCGCATCGGCCGTCAGCCGCAGCGCGATCTCCCGCGTCCTCAGGCTGGCCATCATCGCGATGGCGTCGCCGAAGTACTCGTGGAAGCCGGCGGTCTGGGGGGAGGTCACCTCGTTGTAGCCGGGCTTCAGGCCGTCAAGCACGGCATGCCCCAGCTCGTGCGCGACGATGTCGCGCGACAGGCAGGTGTAGACCGGCTCGCCCGAGGGCCCTTGGAAATAGAAGAAGTGCAGCGCCCCGGTCGACCGGTCGTAGAAGGCGTTCTCGTCGTAGCCGGCATGCGGGATCACCAGCAGCCGCCCCAGGCCCGAGGCCCAGGGGATGGGACGCGCCAGCGCCTGTGCATCCTCCAGCCAGCTCAGCGTCTGCTCGACGATGGCCCAGACATTGACCTGGTGGAAGGTGAAGTCGTCGAGGCTCTTCTCGTTCGGTCGAATCCTCGCGATGCCGGCATAGCCCGTGCGGTCCTTGAGCAGCTTCGCGGGCTCGAAGAGCACATCGAGCTCGGCGTTGTAGTCGACCACGCAGACCCGTGCGCTGGAGGGCCCGTCGCCTGCCGTCGCGGCTTCGATGTCCACATCGACCGGCCACAGGTCGTCCCGGCGAGCGACCAGAGGATCCTTGGGCAGCATCTTGACCCGCACCGACCCCTTGGCCGGCGGGCGTGTCTTCGCGGTGGAGGTTCTGGCAGTCGCCATGGCCTGTCCCTTCACGGCAGTGTGGCAAGCAAGCGGCCGTTGCGCCATTGCACCGGGGCAACGGCGCGCCGAACGCACCTGCGGCCATGCTACTGCAGCGAGGGACGACCCCGAGAAACAGTACCTCACCATGAGCGTCGCGCTGCGCCGCGCCTTGCAGGTGGTTTGGCTGTGGGCATTGAACATGCCGTCGTACTTCCTGTTCGTCGACGAGCTCCGCATTCGACGTGACTTCGCTCCAGCCTTCAGGCATTGGGAATTGACGCTCCCGCATCGCCGCTCTTCTTCGGTCGGCGGCGCGTGCTGCGCAGAGCCAGGAGAGAAGCCCCCAGGGCATACTCGGGCTGCGCCGCGGCGGCCTCGGGGCCATCCTGTCGAGCGCTTTCACCAGAAAACGTGTCCACGCGTTCCAGGGCGAATGAAGTCATTACGCAGTCAACTTGTCTTTTTCTGGGTCCTGCTGTTCAGCGTGTGCGCGGCGCTGGCGGTGGTGATGCTCACGCTCTACCGCGCAAGCGCCGGGGCGCAGATCGATGCGGGGCGCACGGCCACGGAGCAGTCGTGCCGCGCGATCGCCGCGCGCTATGCCAAGGCCGCGACCGACGCATCCGAGCCGAAGATCGACCTCCTGCAGGTCGTGCTCCAGCTGGTGCTGACCGAGGTGCCGCACGTCGAGGGTGGGGTATGGCAGGCCGGCGCGAGAGCGAACTCGGGGCTGCTGGCCTATGCGTACCCCACATATGAAGGCAGCGGCGTCAAGCGCGACGTGCCCGCGGCCGAACAGCCCCTCATCGTCGAGCTCTCGCAGCTCGCCGCCCGCGCCCAGGCGCCGCAGACCGACGTGGTGCGCGGCAGCCGCGAGGCATTGATCGTCTCGGCCTGCCCGCTGGCCTCGGCGTCCAAGGACCTTGCGGCCTGGACCATGACACGCACCAACGGCGGCGCCCTGGCCGCCCTGGGCAGCCTGCGCGTGGGGCTGGGCGTCCTGCTCGCGGCGGTGCTCGCCTCGGGGCTATGGCTGGGCTTCATCCTGTTTCGCGGGCTGCGCCACGTGCAGCGGCTCGAGACGCGGCTCACGCAGGCGGATGCCAGCGACGGCGCGATGCCCGAGCTGCCGCGCACCGGCGTGCGCGAGCTCGACCGCATCGTCGACGGTTTCAACCACTACCGCACGCGCTTCGACGAAGCGCGCGTGCGCCTGCGGGAGGCCGCGCAGCAGCGCAGCCGCGACCAGCGCCTGGCCGCCCTCGGGCGCATGACCGGCGGCATCGCGCACGAGATCCGCAACCCGATCGCCACGATGCGGCTGAAGGCCGAGAACGCCCTGGCAGCCGCACCCGAGAAGCAGGCCGATGCGCTGCGCATGATCGTCGGGCAGATCGATCGGCTGGAGGGACTGGTCCAGAGCCTGCTCGCACTGGTGCAGCCCGTGACCCTGGCACCGGTGCAGGTTGACCTGCATCGCTGGCTGGAAGAGCGCACGGCAGCCATCGGCGACAAGGCCGCCGCGGCAGGCGTACAGCTCGTGCTGCAGCATGAAGGCCCCGCCAAGGCCGTGTTCGATCCCGTCCACCTGGCGCGCGCGGTCGACAACCTGCTCGACAACGCCGTGCGCCATGCGCCGCGCGGCGGGCACGTCACGCTGTCGGCCTCGACGAACGAGACGCAGATGCTCTGCATCCGCGTCGACGACGACGGCGCCGGCGTGCCGGAAGCGCTGCAGGCCAACCTCTTCGAGCCCTTCGCCACGGGACGCGCCGACGGCACCGGCCTGGGCCTGGCCCTTGCGCGCGAAGTGGCGCTCGCGCACGGCGGCGACCTGCGCCATCGGGCGCTCGAACCCGGCACGCGATTCGAACTGGAGCTTCCATGGCGCGCCTCCTGATCATCGACGACGACGACGCGTTCCGCGACACGCTGGCCGAGACGCTGCAGGGCCTGGGTCATGAGGCCACCGAAATCGCGAGCGGCGCCGAGGCGCTCGAAGCGATGGCGCGCACGCGCTTCGACGCGGTCTTCCTCGACCACCGCATGCCCGGCATGGACGGCCTGCAGACGCTCGAAGCCATGCGCGCCCGCCTCGCGCGCGTGCCGCCGGTGATCGTGCTCACGGCCTTCGCGAGCGCGGGCAACACCATCGAGGCGATGCGCCTCGGCGCCTTCGACCACCTGGCCAAGCCGATCAGCCGCGAGGCGGTGCGCGAGGTGCTCGACCGCGCGCTGCAGCAGCAGCCCGGCGCGGCAACCACCGCCGCGGTGGCGGACGCGGACGACGACTTCATCGGTGCCAGCCAGGCGATGCGCGAGGTGCAGAAGCGCATCGGCCTCGCATCGGCGAACGCGATGCCCGTGCTGGTGCTCGGCGAGACGGGGACCGGCAAGGAGATGGTGGCGCGCGCGCTGCACCGGCATTCGGACCGCGCGGACAAGCCGTTCGTGGCGATCAACTGCGCGGCCATTCCGAAGGAGCTCCTGGAGAGCGAACTCTTCGGCCACGTGCGCGGCGCGTTCACCGGCGCCACCGGCGAGCGCGCGGGGTGCTTCCGCGCGGCCGATGGCGGCGTGCTGCTGCTCGACGAGATCGGCGACATGGCGCTGGCCGTGCAGGCGAAGATCCTGCGCGTGCTGCAGGAGGGCGAGGTCACGCCGCTGGGCAGCCACAAGACCGTGAAGGTCGATGTGCGCGTGGTCGCGGCCACGCACCGCGACCTGGCCCTCGCGGTGCGCGAGGGCAGCTTTCGCGAAGATTTGATGTACCGGCTCGACGTACTGTCGATCCGGCTGCCGCCGCTGCGCGAGCGGCTCGCCGACGTCATTCCGCTGGCCGAGCATTTCCTGCGCCGCGCGGCCGCGCCCGATGCGCCCAAGGCCCTGTCCACCGAGGCCGCGCAGTCGCTGCTGCGCCAGCCCTGGCCGGGCAACGTGCGCGAGCTGCGCAATGTGATGGAGCGCTGCCAGGCGCTGGTGCGGCACCGTGTGATCGGCAGCGCCGACCTGGACCTGGTGCTCGGCCAGGCACGCCCGACGCAGGGCGCGCAGACCCTGCCGGCCGACTGGCTGGAAGGCGACCTGCCGAGCACAGTCGAACGGCTCGAGCGGCTGCTGATCGAGAACGCGCTCGCCCAGGCACAGGGCAATCGCGCCGAAGCGGCGCGGCGCCTCGGCATCCACCGCCAGCTGCTGTACCGGAAGCTGACGCAGTACGGCATCGAGTAGGCATCGGCGGGAGACCGCGGCGAACACCGGCAAATGGGCGGGACGATCATGGGTCTGCGATAGAGGCTGCTGGCTCGTCGGCAAGGGGTTGCCGTGCCTCCATTCAGCTGCTTTACCGCGCCACCTCAAAAAATCGCTCTTCAAGCCTTCGCCGTCGAGCCCCTCGCCTATTTGTTCCGCGTTTTGTTCCCGGTCCTTGTTCGGCTAGAGCCGCTAGCGAGGTCAGCGAGGTCGACCGCGCTACGGAGGCTATCTCGACACCGACCTTGCCGAGTACGTGCTGCCCGTGGCTGCAGACATGGGCCGCATTCAGGTCGACTTCGTCGGCAAGCCCGACACACGCTTCAACTCGCCGGGCGCCAAAGGACTGGGTGAGGTGGGGATGGCGGGCGTGGCACCGGCCATCGCAAACGCTGTTCAGACTTTCTTCAAATCGAGTTCTCGGCTCTTAAGAAATGCGCGCCACTGCCGATAAGGAAGATTGCCTGCAGCCACTGGCTGCTCCCCTTTGAATGGAATCCAGAGTGAACGTCACCCCGAGCGCATCCGGCCTTTATGCAGCGCCCGCCGCTGTAAGCGTTTCGCGAGCCACGCCGCTGTCGACGCTCGCGAAGACTTCGTCAGCGCAAGTGACACCGAAGTCCCCTGCGTCGGCAGTATTGGTCAGCCTGAGTCGAGCACCCACCCCGGCTGACATTCAGACCTACACAATCTTCGGATCCACCACAACCGCTTGGTCGCGGCCCACCGACGACGCCGTTTCGTCCTTGATGGCTGGCAACTTCGGCCTGCCCTCTCTCACGGCGCGTTTCAGCGGCCTGGGCGCGGCAATGCTGAAGCGCTTCGAGACCGATGTCGACGACTTCTCTCAATCGGTGACGTTTGCGACACCAGGTGCGTCCGCCGTAGCGCCGGCTGACCTGCTGGCCGCAGCCGACAATCAGATCAATTTGTCGATCAAGACTACCGGCGGTGCCACGGTCGAGCTGAGCCTGGCCAGCCAGGCCGACGGCATGGCGGTACAGGTAGCGGTTTCCGGCGGCGAGCTCAATGAGTCCGAGCGCAAGGCTCTCGCAGACCTCTCGGGCGCGTTCCAAGAGGCCATCGACGGCTTGAATGCCCTGCCCCCAAAGCTCGCCCTCGAAGGCTTGACCAATTTCAATACCAAAGAGCTGCTGTCCATTGATTTCAAGGCGAGCCTGAGGACTGATGGCAAGGGCGCGATACAGGCAGTGGATTTTCATGCCGACTCGAGAACGCGCGCCCTGAGCGCTTCCGGACCTTCCGGCACAGTGAAGGTCGACGTCGACTTATCGCAGCCGGCCATCCTCGGCAGTGCCCCGCAGCAAGCGCGAGCCATCGCACGGTACTTGCAGCAGGTAGACATGGCAGGCAGCCGCGGCCGGGGTGACGCTGCCCTGGTCTCGATGTTCAAGGATGCGTTCTCGCAGCTGAACAGCAACTACGGCGAGAAGACTGCGCTGCCGGGCCGCGAGGCGCCGACAGCGATTTCGCTCAATGCTGGCGACCATGGCTTGCTCAGTGGCCTGGCCGACTTCAATGCATCGATGACGCAGGTGCCGGATGCATCGAACCCGATGCGCCCGGACGAGGTCGATACCTTCAGGTACACGCTGTCGCAGAAGACAAGCGTGTCGGGCAAGGACCCGCGCAACCGGACCATCCATCAAGACCGGCAAGCCGAACTGGATGCAAGCTTTCACCGGGCGCTGTCGCCGGGCGCTCAACTCCTGCTCACGGCAGCGAAGGAATCTCAGTTCTACGAGTTCGTGCAGATCAACGACCAAGCCAATGCTTCGACCGACATTTCCTACGAAGACGGTACGCGCACCCGTGCATCGGTCGGTCAGAGCGCTCGGCAGTCGACGCACGTGCAGCGCTACCTCATGGCCAAACTGGAGTCCGACACAGTGCAGCCGGAAGAAGGCACGCGTGTGAACGACCTGCGCCTTCTGCTGTCGATCATCGACAGGGCCGAGATGTCAGACGACCCCGACGACGCACGCCAACACGATCAGGCACTTAAGGCTGCTGCCGCGATGGCGGGGTTGCCCGATGGACCGGCCATGCTGCGGTAGGACACCATTCACCGCGAACCTTGCTCCGAAACAGAAAAGGCGTCTTGAAGTGCATGGCGCACGAAGCTAGCGCCTAGAGCCGGCCCTTGCGGCGATCTTCGCTCAGCTTGAGGATCGGCGGCCGCTTGGCCTGATTTTCAGGCTGCACCCTCTCCCACAGGGTTCCATGGCCAAGTGCTTGGCCCAGTTGGTCTTCACGTCGGAGCCACTCCTCGACCGTCCTGATGCGGTTCGGATGGATCTGGTCGAGAAGTGCGTAGTCGCGTTGAACGATCTCGTGCTTCCAGATGTTCCAGAAGCCGGTGAAGTTATCGCGGAAACTCATCGTGCTCTTGTCCTGCGGGTCTGCGTTGTACCCGGCCGGAAGTCCAGCGGCCATCCTGAGCGGACCGCTCCAATAGTCCTCGAGGGAGGTATCGATGTAGCGCGCGCGATGCCCCGTGACCCGCTCGAAGGCAGCTGCCAGTTCGTGGTAGTCGACCTGCTCGATGGCGACCTCGAGATTCATGCCGTTGGCGCGCCCCGGATTGTCGAAGAGCCATCGGGCGTAGTAGCCGCAGTCGCCGAGCGCGACGTGAGGAACGCGCCCTCCCCCAAGCGGGACCCGCCAGGTAACGACCCCATCCTCGACCGACGGGGTCATCGGCGTCATGGCCGAAAGAGCCATCTCCATGTAGGGCCCGGTCGTGAACACCGCCGCGCCCATGCGGTCGGAGTTGGCCTCGTTCTGGATCAGAATCCATTCGCCGATGCGGCCCTTTCCGTCATAGTGCCCGGTACGGAACTTGGAGTCATAGCCCGCCTTCTTCAGAGCGTAGTCGAGATTGCCGTAGACGAAGAACCTGACACCTTCCTCGATCGCGATCTCATAGGCGCGGATCGCCCAGTACATCTCGGTCTTCTCGCCGGTATTGAAGCCGTCGATGTTGATGTAGGCGCCGTCGCACCCTTGGAAGCCGGCTCGCAGCGTGTCCTCATCCGCAAAGGTGCCTTCGACAATCTCCACGTTGCCAAGCTCGGCGAGAGCTTTCGCCCGGCGCGAGCCGCGATCGCGCGTGAGGGCTCGGACAAAGTATTTCCCGTCCGCGACCAGTGTCTTGATCACCGGCAACCCTTGAGCGCCAGTGCCGCCGACGACGAAGATCCTGGAAGTGGAGTAAGAGGTCATGAATATCTCCTTGTCTGGTGCCGTGGCCCGCGATTGGTGCTGAGCGTTTGTCGGGCGGCAGGCGAAAGTGTTGGATGGCCCCGTTCAGCTGCCCTGGAAGAGGCGCACTCGCCCTTCAGCCTGGGCGGTCGTTCGTCGCGAGCGCCTGCGCAACTGGCGAAGCGAAAGGGCATGCAGGACGAGCGAGGTCGGAACGGTGAAGGCCGGAATGATTGCGGTGGGATGGCTGCCGGTCAGCAGATTCGGATGGTCGAACGCAAGGTGCTGCAGCGGCCCGGGCGACGTAAGCGCCCCCAGCATGACCGCAAGAACCAGATCCGAGATGCCGATGAAATTCCACACCAGCGCAGACCTCCCGCTGCCGGGACGTCCGTTCGCCAGCATGATGGCCGTAGGCAGCGCCAGCAGGCCTGTGATCACGTCCCCTGTGCCGGCGGGGACGGCGAATATGCCCGGCGCGTTCCCGAGCCACCAGTTGATGAGGAACACGCCACCGATTACCCGATAGACCTGAAACCCTACGAGCCAATTCATCGGCATGGCGTCGAGCAGGACGCCGATGCGCTTCGATCGCGTGACCAGAAAGACGACGACGGCCGTCGGCACGACGATCATCAACGCGAGCAATGGAATGGGGATGGCGCCCGGCAGGAGCAGACCGTTGGCGACGATCGCCCAGGCCGCGCCGTGCCAAAGGGTCAAGGGGATGGAGATCGCAAGCCAGGTCGTCCGCCGCTGCGAAACCGTCAACGACGTTCGGGACAGGCCGAGCCAGGTGCCAGCCAGTGTGGCGATGTGAACAGCCAGGAGCGCGACGATGACCGACACCTCGGACTGCTGCCCGCCCGGGACTGTGACAAGAGCCGCCAGCCAGATGGCCGTCATAACAGCCGTGCCGCCAAGCGCAAGCACGGGGCCGATCATGGAGTTGTTCGACGCCAACATGAAACTCTCTTCATTGGACCAATTCGATGATGTGCTGCAGCGATCAGCGCCGGATGCTCGCCATCAGGCCCTGAAGCCCTGAACATGCGTGCCTTTTCCGCCCGGTGCGACAGTCACTCTTATAATAAGAGTTAATTGGGTTTTTTGCAAAGGAGTCTTGGCAGTGCTCTCGCTCGATCGCCCAGGCAGGCTGATCGGCCAAGCGCTGCGGCGGCAATGCCTCAGCCCCGCCGAGACCAGCGCCTCTTCTTATGAGAGCATCGCCAGCAAGGCAGTAGACGTCGGAAGGAGCGAGATGCGCTCGAAGGGTTTTGATGGGATGGTGTGCTCGATCGCTGGCGTGATGGCCGCGATCGGAGACCGCTGGGGTCTGGTCATCCTGCGGGATATGGTCTGTGGCCTCCGACGCTACGAGGACTTTCGCAAGTCCTCCGGCGTCACGAATGCAACGCTGAGCGATCGTCTGAAGCACCTCGAAGCCAATGGCCTCATTGAACGAAGGCGCTACCAGGCAAACCCAGAGCGCTTCGAATATCTGCTGACCCAGAAAGGCTGGCAGATGGCGCCCATGATGCCCGTGCTCGCCCAGATCGGCGACCGCTTGGGAGTGTCCGGCGCGGGCGCGCCTCCGATGACTTTCGTGAATCGAAAGACCGGTGCAGAGGTTCGGTTGAGTTTCATCGATCAAGAAACCGGGGACGTGGTCAGCACAGCCGACCTTGAGATCAACCCAGGCCCCGGCGCCGATGATCTCGTTCGTTGGCGTCTATCTCACGCCCGCCACCGCGACAGACCCTCGAACGAAACGCCCTCGAAAGAGTCTTGAGTTCGATCCTTTAGCGCAGACGCAGTGGCAGGCGACAGTCGGCCACGAGTGGCCGCTCGCGTCGCCGCCAGGCATGTAAGTTATGGACGAAATTCTTGAGCCTTACGCCGTCATGCGTGTTTCAAGGCTGGTCGGAAAAGCTGATGAGTACGATGGTTGGCGAGTGCACCCACAAGCTCCTGCGATTGGAGATCTATAAGCTCCGGAAAAATGGCCGCCCCCGCTCCCTCCGTGAAGCTCGGTAGCCGCGCGCCCGTCCGTTCCTCCGCCCCGATTCACCTGAATTCGAGGTTGCACATTCAATTTTTTGAGCCTCTCAATTTCAGCTGCTAGCCTTTCCATCTCATAAACGATGGCAAGCTGGCCCGTGCCCGCTTCGGGAAGACTCCTTCCTCGCATGATTTCGGCACTCGCCACCCTGCCTTTGGCAACTACAGCGTGAAGCCGCCGTCGATGGTGAGGCTGGCTCCGGTCATGTATCCTGCCTCGTCGCCGGCCAAGTAGGAGATAAGTGCTCCGACCTCATGGGGTTGGCCAACACGCCTGAGCGGGCTCAACGGCTTCAACGCCTCGATCATGCTGGCCGTCAGGTCGGTTTCAATCGGGCCAGGCTGGATGTTATTGACCGTGATTCCACGCGGAGCCAGGTCCAGCGCCGCTCCCTTCACCAGCCCGGCCACGGCGGTCTTGGTCAGCTGGTAGACACTCGCCCCTGGAATGCCGGTGCGGACAGCCACGTTGCTGCCAATGGTGATGACACGAGCGCCATCCACGAGGTGCGGAAGAGCCGCCTGGATGGACAGGAAGACAGCGCGCACGTTGATGCTGAGCATCTCGTCCAGGTCGCGCAAGGAAACGTCGCCGATGGTGCCCGCCCTATAGATGCCAGCGTTGACGACGACCACCTTGATGAGGCCGAACTTTTCGACTGCCTGCCGTACGGCCTCGATGATGGCGTCGGCGCTGGCGCTGTCCGCCTGGATGGCATGCGCTCGTCCTCCGGCTGCAGCGACTTCCTGCACCAGTGCCTGCGCGCTGTCCGGGCGCGATACGAACGTGAAAGCGACCGGGTAACCATCGGCCGCGAGGCGCCTCACCGCTGCAGCACCGATGCCCCTCGCACCACCAAACACCAGAGCTGCACCCCTTGTCGAATCTGACATCATTTCTCCTTTTGTGGACAGTTCAGTCCATAACTAAGCAAAAAAAACTGCCTGATGGCAGAGCCCAACTCAGCCGACCCCGAGTAGGTCAACTGCGAAATCAGCCATCGCGTGCATGCTCTGCACATTGGCGCCTGCGCGGGCTGCCACTTGCAGCCCGGTCATGGTAAGGATGACAAAGGCGGCCGCGCGCTCCGCATCAAGGTGTGGCGCTATGTCGCCAGCGCTCTGACCTTCGCGGACCTTGGCCACGAGGCGCTCTCCCAAGAGAGCTCTCGAATTTGCGGACATGCCGGAAAGCTCCGGGTCGGTAATACCGAACTCGCCCGTCGCACCAACGCCGAAGCATCCCATCGCGCGCACCCGGTCATCCTCGACGGCCAAGCCTTTCAACATCGCCCGAATACCTTCGCGAGCCGACGGTTGCTCATTGAGCCTTCGCAGATGCGTTTCCACGCTCTTGGCCTGGTACTTCGCCAACACTTCCAGATACAGCTGCCGCTTGTCCCCAAAGGCGTTGTACATGCTTTGACGACCTATTCCCATCGCGTTGCGCAAGTCGTCAGTCGACGTGCCAGCATAGCCACGGTCCCAGAAAACCTGGGTGGCCTTCTCCAATGCTTCGTCCCGGTCGAATTCCCGTGGTCTTACCATGCCATCATGCTATGCGTTATGGATAGATCTGTCAATAACCAGGCTTGCTGACCAGAACGACAAGCTGCACATCATGAACATGCGGGCAACCTTTGTCACTGCCGAAGATGTCGGCGACTGGCGCAACGCTGATCGCTTTGTATTGGGCGGCTCCTCCGACTCAACAGCATCCGCCGTTGCGGCTGTTGGGATCAGCCTTGGGTCAGAGGCCAAATGGCGAGTTGACTTGCTCCCAGTCGTTGGGCATTCCTGTTTTCAGGATATACGCCGCGTTGGCGAACTGATCTACATTGGCTATGGCGAGCAAGTCGCCGTGTTCTCGCCCAGGACAGGCGACTTGGCATCGCACTCGCTCGATGGCTACTTTGGCCGCCTATTCACTTCGAGCGATACTGAGTCATTGGAACTTGGTTCATCAGTCTTGGTTGCCTCAGCCACAGAGTTGTTGCGCTTCGACGGAACCGGCCGGCTCCTGTGGAGGAAGTCCGGGCTTGGAGTCGATGGCGTCATCGTGCAGAGAATTCAAGATGGTCAGATTTTTGGCAATGCCGAATGGGACCCACCAGGTGGATGGGAGCCGTTTCGACTGCTTCTGGATTCCGGTGAGGCATGCCGGAGCTGAGGCTCCGCCGCTTTGCCTGCCTTGGTCCTGTTCGCGTCAGCTACAGCTCTCGGCCACAACCCGCCGTTCGCCCGCAGCTCCCAGTTCACCTTAAAGCCGCCGAGGATCAGTTTCCGCAGCGCCGTCCTCAAATGATCAAAGCACACCCCTCCGTCATTCCTGGCGACTCAGATATCTACGGAGCGTCGCCTTCCGTCGTATCCCTTGTGCTGAACGCGCGCCGTCTTTTTGATTGCAACTATGGCGTGCGATTCGATGAGAACGCTGTCGTGTGGTTGGGGGCCGTAGTTGGCCTTCTTATTCACAGCGCGCAAGTAGCCGACTGGGATGACTCCGTGCTGGAGTCGTTTTTCAGACAACTGACACTGGCCCGCGTTGAAAAGCTGTATGCGATTCCTACCGGCTATGAATATGCGCGCGATTCCGATGCGGCCATGGAGATGCTCGATTTCGAGCCACCGCTGCTCGGCGCCATCAACCCCACAATTGACGACTTCTCCAAAGTCCGGGGCGGGCAGATTGGGCTCTACAGCGGCAGTCATTTCCTCTTTTCGCCCTGCCTCAATTATTCTCTGCTCGACGTGAATGGTCAGTACACCATGATCCTCGGCCCGCGTAGATTCGTCGACAGCGTTTTCGGATCGACAGTTTCGGCAACTTGGAGTGAAATCAATCCGAACTCCGACATCGAGTCCTCCATCCTCTCCAAGCTCCTAGACGCCAAAACGGCGTACGGCTATGAAACGTAGTGCGCAAGGGCCAGCGATCCAGGGTCCGGCTGCAGTCGATCAAGCGTAGGAGTCGGCCAAGAGCGGACTTTCCGATCTGCTGCGAAAACTCAGCCCTCAGATGACCCTCGACGATCTAACCGTTGGCTTTCAACACCTCCAGCGCGAGACGATGCTCTCAGATTGGACGTGGCTCCTTGGTACGAGCGCTCTCCCTGTGCTGGTTACCGCCGTCGGGAACGCATTTGTGGAGGAATCGAGCAGCGGCGAAATCAAACTGCTCGACGTCGGTTCAGCGGACTTGATTCTGATCGCCGCGTCGACCGTCGAATTCGAGGAGCTGCTCGCGCAGCGGGAGTTTGTTGCCAAGTTCTTTGACGTTCAACTCGTTGGCGAACTCTTCAATTCTGGGCAAACTCTGGCCGCTGGAGAACTGTTCGGATTCAAGCGGCTGCCGACCATGGGAGGCGACTACGTCATCGACAACTTCGAGGCCACAGACATCGAAGTGCACTTCAGTGTCAATGGCCAGCTCCAAGCGCAGCTCAGCCGGCTCAAACCGCAGACGGTCATCCGTTCGGTGAGCATCAGGGACGCTGGCCGCTAAGGCAGCCCGAGTTGCCAGTCACTAGGCCTGGAGGTCTTTGAGGAGTTGAGCAAGGTGAAACTGTTCGGAACAATTGACCGAGTCGAGGGAGAAACACACGACCGACTGTTGGAGGTTGTCACTGATGCGCGCAGGTATTGGGTAAGCGCATTCGAGGGCGGCTCCTACGATTCAAAGGCTTCCTTGTGGCGGCTAGGACCATGCAATATGGAGGTCAAGATTTCACTAGTTGCGCGCGTTGCCGGTATTAAGGCCCACGACGCCCTGACGTTCCAGCAACCACTCGTGGGCTCGCCATCGTGCGAGGTTCGCGCCTGCGTCACCGATGTAGAGAACGAATGGGCCTTTCGTTGTGACGCCGGCAGCGAGCACGGCGCCGTCTTGGTCGAAGTGGAGAAGCCGCATGGGCTTTCCATCGGCCAGTTGGTTTACTTCCGCAGTGAGCTTGTGGCGGTCGACGAGAGGTGACGGCGCTCAATGAGCGTTCTGTCCACCACCGCCAGACGGTCGCTAACACCGGCAATTCGGCCAGCTTCGGTCATTCGCTCATACTTCTTCAACTCCTCGCATGCTCATGGCACGCCGCGACTATTCCGAAGACGAAGACTTTTACACACAAGGCTTCGAGAGCCCCGGTGAGGTTTCTATCTGGCTCGGCTACTCACAACATGCCGATGGATCGAACGATGTGCTACAAGATCTCTGCGGAGTCGGCTACTACAGCTTGGACGACCAAGAAGCGAACTGTTTTTCGTTCGAGCTGACAAGGGTGGAGCACCTGCTGAAAGAGATTTCGTACTCTGTCAGCTTCATAGACGCTGCGGTGAGAACGGCAAAGCGTCGAAAACTTTTAGAAGCTCGCTGGGTAACTGTTCAGTTCGATTTTGCGTACGCGCCAGAAAAGGTGAAAAGGCTAGTGGCCGCTGACCCAATATTTTGGGGCGTATTTCGCTACTCCGTGGAGTAGCGCCTTCAGAGAAATATCCGCTTTGGGGCAGATCGAAAGACCGCAGTGGTTAAGGGTTGTCCGATACCTGCCCGAGCAACGCCACGAGCCCGCGCACGACAACGGCCAGAGGGCAGGTGTTGGACAAGCCTCTAAGGAGGAAACCGCGGAATGCTCTGCTTAGGACAGGCAACGCTACGAGCCTATGGGGATTCGGAACGCGTGGCCCAAGTTGGCTGGGGCGCGGAGCCCAGGGGATGGCTCCAATGGCGTTGCCGAGGCGCAGTAAATCCAGGCCGTTGTTCGCGTCGCTCGACGCCAGGACGGTCGACGAAGGGCATCACCGGACTCGAAGACCAGACTTC
>NZ_KB907473.1 GCF_000382045.1 Variovorax atrisoli 110B | reverse complement strand
GAGGAGCGCAGCGTTTCGCGGATCAGGGCTCGCCCTTGTCTGAGCGAAGCGAGTTTGGGCGAGACCCCGCGAAACGCGAGCACCGCAGGTTGCCCCGTAGCGCAGCGAAGGGGTCGCAGACAGCGGGGTCGCCTTTCTTTTGCCTACGTTTCTTTGGCGAGACAAAGAAAAGTAGGTCGCCTGCCGGGGCGAGTCCCGGCCCCGGGAAACAAGCAGCCAGCAACAACAACCAACTCACCGAGCGTGAGTAACCCCCCCATCCACCACCAACGTAGACCCCATCACATAGTCCCCAGCCCTGGAAGCCAGGTAGATCGCAGCCCCCGCCATGTCCTCCGGCACCCCGATCCGCCCCGCAGGAATCCGCCCCTTGATCTCATCCCCGTGGTCACGAGCCACCTTGTTCATGTCCGAAGCAAACGCCCCAGGCGCAATCGCGCTGACCACGATGCGGTCCTGCGCCAGCCGCAGCGCCATCCGGCGAGTCAGCTGGATCAAGCCCGCCTTGCTGGCCGCATAGGAGTACGTCTCCTGCGGATTGATCGAGATCCCGTCGATCGAGGCGATGTTGATCACCTTCGCCAGGTGGTCCGTCGCGGCCTTCTTGAGCATCGGGGTGAGGGCCTTGGTCAGGAAGAACGGCGTCTTCAGGTTCAGGTCGACCACCTTGTCCCAGCCGCTTTCGGGGAACTCCTCGTATGGCGCGCCCCAGGCAGCGCCGGCGTTGTTCACCAGGATGTCCAGCGAGCCTTCGTGCTTCGCATAGGCATCGACCAGCGCCTGCGCACCCTCGAGCGTCGACACGTCGGCCGGCAGCGACACGCAGTGCCCGAATGCCGAAAGCTCCTTCGCCGTCTGGTCGCAGGCCGCGGCCTTGCGCGCCGAGATGTAGACGCGCGCGCCCTGCGCGAGGAAGCCCTCGGCGATCATGCGGCCGATGCCGCGCGAGCCGCCGGTGATGAGCGCGGTGCGGCCCTTCAGCGAGAAGAGTTGGGTGGTGTCCATGGTGCGGATGTCTCCTGAATGAGTGATCGGGTTCAGGAAACCGAGCTTATTGCGCGCGGCGCCGCGCGCGCGTCACTTCGGTGTCAGCAGCAGGCTGCGGCGGCTGGCGAAGCTGCGCTGCGCCCCCGTCACGGGGTCGGCGAACGAAAGCGAACGCGCGAGCAGCTGCATGGGCCGGGCGAAGTCGTCGGCGCCCTCGGGCAGCAGCACGGGGTAGATCGGGTCGTTCACGATCGGCATCCCCAGCGCCAGGCAGTGCACGCGCAGCTGGTGCCTGCGGCCGGTGATGGGCGACAGCCGCAGCAGCGCAAGGCCGTCCTGCACGTTCAGCACTTCGATGCGGGTCTCGGAGTTGGGCTCTCCGGGTTCCTCGCGCACGCGCATGAAGTGGTCGTCGTCCACGAGGCGGCTGCGGTAGACCTCCGGCACCGACGACACGCCCTCCTGCCACGGCACCACGGCCTCGTAGTGCTTGGCGATGCGGCGCTCGGGAAACAGCGACTGGTAGGCGCCGCGCGTGGCGGGCTTCACCGAGAACAGCACCAGCCCCGAGGTACTGCGGTCGATGCGGTGCAGCGGCACGAGGTCGTCGAGCCCCAGCTTGCGCTTGAGGCGCACCAGCAGGCTTTCCTTGAGGTACTTGCCCTTGGGCGTCACGGGCACGAAGGGCGGCTTGTCGACGACCAGCAGCTGGTCGTCCTGGAAGACGACCTCCTCCTCGAAGGGAATGCTCGTCTCGCCGTCGAGCGTGCGGTAGTAGTACACGCGCAGCGGCGACTGGTAGCGGCGCGTGGCGGTCACGGGCACGCAGTGCTCGTCGACGACCTCTCCCGCTTCGATGCGCTCCATCCAGGCTTGGGGCGTGATGACGGGAAAGCGCTCGATCAGGAACTCGGCGATGGTCGGCCATGTACCGTGCGGCAGGCCGATGCAGCTCGGGCCCACGCCCTCGCGCGTGGGCAGCGGCATCCGTGGCGGCCGGCGGCGGGTCATGGGCGAGGCGCGTGCCTCTGCAGCACGGAGAGGATTTCGGCGAAGGTGGGGCGTGCCGCCGCGTCGGCGTCGAGGCAGCGCTCCTTCAGAGCGACCGTCTCCTGCGGCGGCGTGTCGGTGCAGCGCTGCAGAAGCTCTTCCAGCAGGCAGCCGAAGGCGCGCACCTCCAGGGACTGGAATGCCCGCGCCTGCTTCGCATCGAGCGCACCGGTGAGCCACGCGGCGCCGAAGTCGCCGAGCCGGCCGCCCCCTTGGGCATGCCACAGGATGTTGTGCGCGTAGAGATCGCCATGGACGATCCCCCGCGCATGCAGATGCTGCGCGGCCGAGGCGATGTCGCAGGCGATGCGCAGCGCCACGGCGGTGCTCCACTTCGCTTCCTCGGCATAGACGTCGCGCGTGCACGACGCGAGGCTGGGCGGCCCCGCGAGGGTCGCGAAGGCCGGATCGACCAGCGCCATCACGAGACCTTCGGTGCCTTCGGGATGCCCGTCGATGCGGCTGCGCGCGGCGATCAGCGTGGGATGCGCGCCGGCCGCGATGCTGGCGGCCATCTCGCTGTGCGGCCAGCCGTCGCTGGTGACCGCGCCCTTGAAGAGCTTGACGGCCACCGGTTGGGAATCGGCACCCAGGGTCGCGCGATGGATCACGCCCGACGCGCCTTCGCCGAGCTTCTCGCCGAGTACGATCTCGCGCCAATCGACGTGCGGCACCGATCGGGCGGCGATGGCGGCGTCTTCGGCCTGCGTGTCGAAGGGGTTGCCAGCGCAGGCGAGCCACGAAAGGCGCGGCAGCGCCGGCAGCCACCCGGGCAGCGCCTCGAAGCGGTTGGCCGAGATGCGCAGCAGCTCGAGCCGCTCTAGCTTCGCCATCGAGTCGGGCAGCGTGCGCAGCCGGTTGCCCGCGAGCATCAGCTTCTGCATCCGGGCGCAGTCGCCCAGCGAATCGGGCAGCGCCTCGATCTCGTTGTCGGTGAGGATCAGCCACCGCAGCGACGCAGGCAGCGCGCCAGCCGGCACGCTGCGGATGCGGTTGGCCTTGAAGCCCACGATGTCGAGGCTCCGACAGCGGCCGATGGATTCGGGCAGCGCGGTGAAACGGTTGTCGGAGCAGAACAGAACGCGCAGCCTGTGAAGGCGGTGCAGGTCGTCGGGCAGGGTGTCGAGCGCATTACCCGAGAGGTTCAGCACCTCGAGCGAATCGGCGAGATCGAACACCTCCCGCGGAAACTCGGTGAGCCCGCAGGAGAGATCGATTCGTGTCGCGCCTGCCAGCCGGCCCGCGCGCAGCTGAGCCAGCATGTCGTCCATCCGGCGAGTCTAAGCCGCCGCGGCCTTGGGACCGAAGCGGTAGACGCCGTCCTTGCCCAGCTCGCGCCGCACCTGGCCCGCGAACCACAGCAGGTGCAGGTGCGCGACGGTCTCGCCCATCGCGAAGGTCATCTGGTGCAGGTCGAGTTCGCGCTTGAACAGGATCGGCAGGCCCTCCGCGGCCGTGAGCCCGCGCGCCGTGCAGGCTTCGAGCAGCTCGGCCAGCCGGTCGCGGTGGTGCTCCTGCAGCTGCTCGACGCGGCGATGGATGCCCCGGAACGGCTTGCCGTGCGCGGGCAGGCCCAGCGTGTCGGCCGGCAGCGCCTTGAACTTCTCGATGCTGTCGAGAAAGAGGCGCAGCGAGTTCGCCTCGGGCTCGCCCGCGTGTACGCTCACGTTGGTCGAGATGCGCGGCAGCATCATGTCGCCGCCCAGCAGCAGCTTGAGCTCGTCGCAGTACAGGGAGATGTGCTCGGGCGCATGGCCGTAGCCGCTGATGCAGCGCCAGGCGTGGCCGCCGATGTCGACGACGTCGCCGTCGAGCATGCGCACGAAGCTGTCGGGCACCGAGGGCACCATGTTCGCGTAGTAGTTGGTGCGCGCGCGGATCTTGGCGACCGCCTCGGGGTCGGTCAGGCCGTGCGAGGCGAAGAAGCGCGCCGCCTGCTCGCCCCCGGCGAGGGTGTCGCCGGCGGTGCTGAGCACGCGGGCCACGTGGTAGTCGGTGGAGCTGATCCACAGCGGCACGTTCCAGCGCTTGCACAGCCAGTCGGCCAAGCCGATGTGGTCGGGGTGCATGTGGGTGACGATGACGCGCAGGATCGGCATGCCCTGCAGCTGTGTCTCGAACACCTGCTCCCACTGCGCGCGCGCCTCGTCGCGGGCGATGCAGCAGTCCACCACCGTCCAGCCCTCGACGCCGTCGATGCTGTCGCGCAGCAGCCAGAGGTTGATGTGGTCGAGCGCGAAGGGCAGCCGCATGCGGATCCAGCGCACGCCGGGAGCCACCTCCAGGGCCTGGCCGGGTTCGGGCAGCGTGTCGCCGAGGGGGTAGTGGAGTTCGCGTTCGAGGAGGTTCATGTAAGATTGACGTTTACGTAAACGTCATGAGTCAAGGGCACCATTGTAGGGATCGCGGCGCAAACCTGCTGTCGCGCCCGTAACGCCCCCAACAAGGCCCTCCTTCCGCCACTGTCTTCATGCCCGCGCAGACCTTCACCATCAGCCAGCTCGCGAAGGAATTCGACCTCACCACGCGGGCGATCCGCTTCTACGAGGACATGGGCCTGCTCTCGCCCGAGCGCGCCGGCCTGCAGCGCATCTACAGCGCGCGCGACCGGGCGCGGCTCACGCTCACCCTGCGCGCCAAGCGCCTCGGCCTGAGCCTGACGGAGGCCAAGGACATCCTCGACATGTACGACAGCCCCCGCGACACCGTGCCGCAGCTGGAGCGCTTCCTCGGCGTGCTGGGCGCCCACCGCGCCCAGCTGGAAGCGCAGCTCGCCGAGCTGCAGGCCAACCTCGCGGAAGTGAAGGAGCACGAGAAGAAAGGGCGGGCAACGCTCGCCAAGGCGCAGAAAAGCAAGGCACAGAAGGCCGGCAAGGCCAACGGACAGGCCGAAGCCAAGGCCTGAAGCACGTCTCACCGACAATATCGACCATGCCAGACAAATCCCAGACCCTCGACGATCTCTTCGCTCACAACCGTGCCTGGTCCGCCCAGATGGAACGCGACCGGCCCGGCTTCTTCACCAGCCTGGTGAAGCAGCAGACGCCGCGCTACATGTGGATCGGCTGCTCCGACAGCCGCGTACCCGCCAACCAGATCACCGGCCTGGAACCGGGCGAGGTGTTCGTGCACCGCAACGTCGCCAACATCGTGGTCCACTCCGACCTCAACGCGCTCTCGGCGATCCAGTTCGCGGTGGAGCACCTGAAGGTCGAGCACATCATGGTGGTGGGCCACTACGGCTGCGCTGGCGTGAAGGCCGCGCTCAGCGGCGCGCGGATCGGCCTGGCCGACAACTGGATCCGCCACATCCAGGACGTGCGCGACCGCCATCACGTGATGCTGGACAGCCTGCCCGACGAGGAAGCGCGCGTCGATGCGCTGTGCGAGCTCAACGTGGCCGAGCAGGTGGTGAACGTGGCGGTGAGCACCGTGATGGTCGATGCCTGGGCGCGCGGCCAGAAGGTCACGATCCACGGCTGGACCTTCGGCGTGCACGACGGCCTGCTGCAGGACCTGGGCCTGAGCGTGGACGGCACCCAGCCGATGGATGCCGCCTACAAGGCCACCGTGCAGCGCATCCGCCACAAGTGGAGCAAGCCCGGCGAGTTGGTGAGATCGGTGGGGGCGCGGAGCGCGCAGCCCAAGGCCGAGAGCTCCGGCCAGTCCTGACGCCGAGCGGCCCGCCGCCTTCCAGCCTCTGCTTCGCCCGTCATGTTCCCGCAGCGCCTCGATTCGCCGCTGGCCTACGACATCGCGAAGGCGATGATGGACGGCTTCAACCGGCACTACCGGTTGTTCAGGGCCGAGTCGGCGCGTGCCAAGCACCGCTTCGAGACCGCCGACTGGCACGGCCAGCAGCGCGCGCAGCGCGAGCGCATCGAGTTCTACGACCTGCGCGTGAGCGAGGCCGTGGCCCGGCTCGAGAAGGAGTTCAAGGCGGGCGAGCAGCCGATGGACGTGTGGCACCAGACCAAGCTGCACTACATCGGCCTGCTGGTGGACCATCACCAGCCCGAGCTGGCCGAGACCTTCTTCAACTCGGTGACCACGAAGATGCTGCACCGGGCCTACTTCCAGAACGACTTCATCTTCGTTCGACCGGCCATCAGCACCGAGTACATCGAGCCGCGCGGCGCACCGACCTACCGCCCCTACTACCCCCGGCCCGAGACGCTGGCCGACACCATCGAGCAGATGCTCGACGACTTCGCGCTGATCGGCAGCTTCGCCGACAAGCGGCGCGACGCGGAACGCGTGGCGAGCGCCATCCTGGGCCGCTTCCACCAGGTCAAGCTGCGCGCCAACTTCCAGCTGCAGGTGCTGTCGGGGCTGTTCTTCCGCAACAAGGGCGCGTACGTGGTCGGCAAGATCATGAACGGCTTCACCGAGCTGCCGTTCTCGCTGCCCATACTGCACGACAGCCGCGGCCGGTTCTACATCGACGCGGCCCTCTTCGGTGAAGACGACCTGCAGATGCTCTTCAGCTTCGCGCGGGCCTACTTCATGGTCGACATGGAAGTGCCCTCTGCCTGGGTGCAGTTCCTGCGTTCGCTGATGCCGCGCAAGCCGCGCGCCGAGATCTACAACGCGCTGGGCCTCGCGAAGCAGGGCAAGACGCTCTTCTACCGCGACTTCCTCTCGCACCTGAACTACTCGAGCGACCGCTTCCGCATCGCGCCCGGCATCAAGGGCATGGTGATGCTGGTGTTCGACCTGCCTTCGTTCCCGTTCGTGTTCAAGGTCATCAAGGACTTCTACCCGCCGCAGAAGGACACCACGCGCGAGCAGATCAAGGGCAAGTACATGCTCGTGAAGCATCACGACCGCGTGGGCCGCATGGCCGACACGCTGGAGTACAGCGACGTGGGCTTTCCGCTGGACCGCTTCGAGCCCGAGCTGATCGAGGAAATCCGCAGGTTCGCACCCAGCCAGCTGGAGATCGGCGACCGCGACGGCAACGGCGAGATGGAGCTCGTGGTGAAGCACGTCTACATCGAACGGCGCATGATCCCGCTGAACATCTACCTGCAGGAGGCCTTCGACGCGCTGGCCAACCCCGAGAGCCCGGCGCATGCGAAGCGCGCGAAGGAGCAGCTCGCGCATGCGGTGGTCGAATACGGCAATGCGATCAAGGACATGGTGGCCGCCAACATCTTCCCCGGCGACATGCTCTGGAAGAACTTCGGCCTCACGCGCGGCGGCAAGGTCGTGTTCTACGACTACGACGAGATCGAATATGTCACCGACTGCCAGTTCCGCAAGGTGCCCGCGCCGCGCAACGAGGAGGACGAGATGAGCGGCGAGGTTTGGTATTCGGTGGGCCCGAAGGACGTCTTTCCCGAGACCTTCGAGCCCTTCCTGCTGGGCAACAAGGACGTGCGCGAGGCCTTCATGGCACACCACGCCGACCTGCTCGACGCCGCCTTCTGGCAGCACCACAAGGAACGCATCCAGGCCGGGCAGATGCTGGACGTGTTCCCGTACGAAGAGTCGCAGCGCTTCAGACATGAGGGGCACGCGACACACTTCTAGAAACCGACAGCCGGACGCAGACGACGTGAAGATCGCGCAAGGAGCGCAAAAGGAAACGGCAGATCCTTGAGTGGTCTTCTTCCGCGACCTTCGCGAAACCTCGGCGCCCTCTGCATCCGGACACCCGATTTTTTCAACATATCCAAAGGAGACCCGCAATGTCCGAATCCATCGTCATCGTCGGCGCCGCCCGCACCCCCATGGGCGGCTTCCAGGGCGACTTCGCCTCCCTCTCCGCGCACGACCTCGGCGGCGTGGCCATCAAGGCCGCCGTCGAGCGCGCGGGCATCGCGCCCGACACCGTGGGCGAGGTGCTGTTCGGCAACTGCCTGATGGCCGGCCAGGGCCAGGCCCCGGCGCGCCAGGCGGCCTACAAGGGCGGCCTGCCCGACAGCGCGGGCGCGGTCACGCTCAGCAAGATGTGCGGCTCGGCCATGAAGGCCGCGATGCTCGCGCACGACCTGCTGCTGGCGGGCACGCACGAGGTGATGGTGGCCGGCGGCATGGAAAGCATGACCAACGCGCCCTACCTCATGCTCAAGGGCCGCGGCGGCTACCGCATGGGCCACGACCGCATCTTCGACCACATGATGCTCGACGGCCTCGAAGACGCCTACCAGCCGGGCCGCAGCATGGGCACCTTCGGCGAGGACTGCGCCGCCAAGTACAAGTTCACGCGCGAGCAGCAGGACGCCTTCGCCATCGCCAGCGTCGAGCGCGCCAAGAAGGCCACCGACACCGGCCTCTTCAAGGACGAGATCGCGCCGGTCACCGTCAAGGGCCGCAGCGGCGAAACCGTGATCTCGGTCGACGAGGGCCCGGGCAAGGTCAAGCTCGACAAGATCCCCACGCTCAAGCCCGCGTTCAAGAAGGACGGCGGCACCATCACCGCCGCATCCAGCTCGTCGATCAACGATGGCGCGGCCGCGCTGGTGATGATGACCGAGTCGCACGCGAAGAAGATCGGCGCGAAGCCCATCGCGCGCATCGTCGGCCATGCCACGCACGCGCAGCAGCCCGAGTGGTTCTCCACCGCGCCCGTCGGCGCCGTGCAGAAGCTCTTCGCCAAGACCGGCTGGAAGGCGCGCGACGTCGACCTCTGGGAAGTGAACGAGGCCTTCGCCGTGGTGCCGATGGCGCTGATGCACGAACTCGACGTGTCGCACGACATCGTCAACATCCACGGCGGCGCCTGCGCACTGGGCCACCCGATCGGCGCCAGCGGCGCGCGCATCATGGTCACGCTGATCCACGCACTGAAGGCGCGCGGCAAGACGCGCGGCGTGGCGACGCTGTGCATCGGCGGGGGCGAAGGCACGGCCGTGGCACTCGAATTGGTCTAGTCAATATCCGTAAAAATTGGAAATTAATCGTCAATTTTTGCTTATTTCCAAGATAGCGTTCGCCTTTACTTTTATTTAAAAATTCTCTGATACCATCCGCGCGCCCATGAGTGCCGCACCTCAATAGGATTCGCGCGAGATGGAATTCAGGGAAGAAAATGAATCAACAAGAAGAGGCTGCATGCACGGTGAATACAGGCTATTGCGCGGCTGCGGAAGAATTCTTCCAGCGGCTGCTCGAAGCTCTGAAATATTCAGCAATTGCGTTGCTGGTGGTGCTTGCAGTGGTTTTTGTCTCGCTGCAAAAGATACCAGCTGAAATAGTCGCAGCAGACAGCGATGATCTGCTCTTGAAGCTCGCGTCGCTGGGACGCAAGGGAAAATCGGTTCTTTGCGATCCCGCAAATATCGAGAAATTTCTTTCCGTTCAGATCGACAAGACGGAAGCCCTGGGCAATGTTGCAGTCAACACCCCGATTGGCAAACCTGCTCCGAACCCAAGCCTTTCCGGAAATTACTCGAAGTTCCAGTCGGGAACCACCACTGTCTGCCGGCTTCAACTGCAGTGGGCGGGGCACCGGTTCTGCGACACCGACTCCGCACGCGCCCAGCGGCTGATCGGCCGCCGAGTGCAGCTCCGGCTAGCAATTCCGGGTGAAGGCGGGATTTACGATCATGGGTACGAACTGACGCACGACCCGAGAGAAAGGGCTTTGATCGGATGGCGAGAGCCAAGCCGATCATGTCCTGCGGATGTCGAGGTGATCGTGGCGGTCCATTGAATGGCACGCGCCGAGAATCGCCGGTTGCCGTGGCCGGCCCTGCTCTTTGGAGCGATCTTCTTCGCTGCAACGGCCATGTTGGTGTACGAATCGGCGCGCGAATACTTCCCTCGCAGCGACCTGCGGTCCTTCGACGAACGGAAGGCCAAACTGTTGAGCGCAGGAAAGAGGGCATCCTATGAGTTGGAACTGTTCAGCGAACTCTCCCAGTGGAACCGGCCGAGCCGACGCTATCCGGCAGAGGGAGGTCCCCGGCTGCGAGAACGGCGATGGCGACAACTCGCTGGCGAAGGCTTCGAGCTCGCGCACATCGCCTTGCAATTGCTCCAGCCGAACGGGGGATATGTCTATCCGCTGGACAGGCCGATGAAGCGGCTGCAGGAACTCGCAGAACAAGGAGACGCCGGTGCGATGTGCCTGATGGCGTCGCTGGTCGCTCAGGTCAAGAAGGCGCGCGTGTCCAATGAGCATGCCGAAACCGCCAGGAAGTGGCTGAAGGTAGGCGCCGAGCGCGGCCATCCTGAATGCCAGCTGCAGTTGGGACGTCGCCTGCTTCTCGGCATTGACGGGATGTTCAGGGATCCTGGCCGTGGCCTTCCGCTGGAATTCGCAGCCCGAAGAAGCGGGTACGCCCACGACGTCGACGGGTTGGTGGCATATTTCCAGCAAAGATGGTCTACCGAAGCCATTGATCTCTCAAGGCTTTACTGCTGGCTGTCGATCGAAGCACAGTCTCGCCTGTCCGATGGATCTCAGAAAATGCTGAGGCTGCTGCGCGTAGAGGCACAGCGTCTCGAATCCGATCGGCTGAAGGCGCTTGCAAGCCGGCTCGAGAGCACGCGCTTTTCGCTGCAGGCATGCGTTGAGCTGGGCGCAAGCTGAACTGCTTCAGCGATGGGGCGATGCCTAGAATGAGTGCTTCGCTTTCAATCTGTCTGGAGACCTTGTTCATGTATTCGGCCATTCCCCGCAACACTGTCGCCGCGCTGGTTGCCTTCGCATTCCTGGCACCGGCGGCTGCCCTGGCCCAGAAGCGCGACAACGTGCTGTTCCAGGCCGCCACCGACGAGCAGCCGGCCGTGATCAAGACGCTAGAGAAGCTGGTCAACATCGAGACCGGCACCGGTGACGCCGAGGGCATCGCCGCTGCGGGCAACTTCCTCGAGGCCGAGCTCAAGAACCTCGGCTTCACGGTCACGCGAAGCAAGTCGGCCGGCCTGGTGGTGGGCGACAACATCGTGGGCAAGATCAAGGGCCGCGGCGGCAAGAACCTGCTGCTGATGTCGCACATGGACACCGTCTACCTCAAGGGCATCCTCGCGAAGGCCCCGTTCCGCGTCGAAGGCGACAAGGCCTACGGCCCCGGCATCGCCGACGACAAGGGCGGCAACGCGGTCATCCTGCACACGCTCAAGCTGCTGAAGGAATACGGCGTGCGCGACTACGGCACCATCACCGTGCTGTTCAACACCGACGAGGAAAAGGGTTCCTTCGGCTCGCGCGACCTGATCCAGGAAGAAGCCAAGCTGGCCGACTACGTGCTCTCCTTCGAGCCCACCAGCGCAGGCGACGAAAAACTTTCGCTGGGCACCTCGGGCATCGCCTACGTGCAGGTCAACATCACCGGCAAGGCCTCGCATGCCGGCGCCGCGCCCGAGCTGGGCGTGAACGCGCTGGTCGAGGCTTCCGACCTCGTGCTGCGCACGATGAACATCGACGACAAGGCGAAGAACCTGCGCTTCAACTGGACCATCGCCAAGGCCGGCAACGTCTCGAACATCATCCCCGCCAGCGCCACGCTGAACGCCGACGTGCGCTACGCGCGCAACGAGGACTTCGACGCCGCCATGAAGACGCTGGAAGAGCGCGCGCAGCAGAAGAAGCTGCCCGAGGCCGACGTGAAGGTGATCGTCACGCGCGGCCGCCCGGCCTTCAATGCCGGCGAAGGCGGCAAGAAGCTGGTCGACAAGGCGGTGGCCTACTACAAGGAAGCCGGCGGCACGCTGGGCGTGGAAGAGCGCACCGGCGGCGGCACCGACGCGGCCTACGCCGCGCTCTCAGGCAAGCCAGTGATCGAGAGCCTGGGCCTGCCCGGCTTCGGCTACCACAGCGACAAGGCCGAGTACGTGGACATCAGCGCGATTCCGCGCCGCCTGTACATGGCTGCGCGCCTGATCATGGATCTGGGCGCCGGCAAGTGAATGCTGCCCCCCGGCTTTTCACTCGCGTTGCTCGTGTAACTCCACCCCCCGAGGGGGAGGCGCGGTCCGCCTTGGGGCGGCCCGGCGGCGACCGCCTCGTCACATAGAAGGAACTGCCATGTTGTTGACAGCAGACCAGGAAGCCATCCGCGACGCGGTGCGCGACTTCTCGCAAGCCGAACTCTGGCCCAACGCCGCGAAGTGGGACCGCGAGCACAGCTTTCCCAAGGAGGCCCACCAGGGCCTCGCGGCGCTGGGTGCCTACGGCATCTGCGTGCCCGAGGAGCATGGCGGCGCCGGCCTCGACTACCTCACGCTCGCGCTGGTGCTGGAGGAGATCGCGGCCGGCGACGGCGGCACCAGCACCGCCATCAGCGTGACCAACTGCCCCGTCAACGCCATCCTCATGCGCTACGGCAACGCGCAGCAGAAGAAGCAGTGGCTGGAGCCGCTGGCGCAGGGGCAGATGCTCGGCGCCTTCTGCCTGACCGAGCCGCAGGCCGGCAGCGATGCATCGAGCCTGCGCACCACCGCGCGCAAGGACGGCGACGGCTACGTGATCGACGGCGTGAAGCAGTTCATCACCAGCGGCAAGAACGGCCAAGTGGCGATCGTCATCGCGGTGACCGACAAGGGCGCCGGCAAGCGCGGCATGAGCGCGTTCATCGTGCCCACCGACACGCCCGGCTACAACGTCGCACGGCTGGAGGACAAGCTCGGCCAGCACAGCAGCGACACCGCGCAGATCAACTTCGACGGCTGCCGCATTCCGCGCGAGAACCTCATCGGCGCGGAGGGCGAGGGCTACAAGATCGCGCTCGGCGCGCTGGAAGGCGGGCGCATCGGCATCGCCGCGCAGAGCGTGGGCATGGCGCGCAGCGCCTTCGATGCCGCGCTGGCCTACGCCAAGGAGCGCCAGGCCTTCGGCGGCTCCATCTTCGATCAGCAGGCCGTGGGCTTCCGCCTCGCCGAATGCGCGACGCAGATCGAGGCCGCGCGCCAGCTGATCTGGCACGCCGCGAGCCTGCGCGACGCCGGCCTGCCCTGCCTGAAGGAGGCCGCCATGGCCAAGCTCTTCGCGAGCGAGATGGCCGAGCGCGTGTGCAGCGCGGCCATCCAGACGCTGGGCGGCTACGGCTACGTGAACGACTTTCCGCTGGAGCGCATCTACCGCGACGTGCGGGTCTGCCAGATCTACGAAGGCACGTCGGACATCCAGAAGCTGCTGATCCAGCGCGCGCTGGCGTGACGTGAGCGAAGGTCGCGGGCGGCGCCCGGCTTGGCTGTACGCCGCGGCCATCGTGCTCGCGACGCTGGCCGTCTGGGGCTTCGTCATCGAACCGCGCTGGGTGGCTGCGCGCGTCGAGCCGCTGAGCTCCGAGCAATGGCAGACTCCCGCCGGCCTGAAGGTCGCGGTGGCAAGCGACTGGCATCTCACGTCGCGCTCCGCATGGCGCGTCACCGGCGTGGAGCGCGCCGCACGCATCGTCGACGAGATCAACGCCGCGCAGCCCGACGTGGTGCTGCTGCCGGGCGACTTCCTCGCGGGCACGGGCGAGGACGACGAGCCCCTGCCCGTCGAGGGCATGGCAGCCGTGCTCGGCAGACTCAAGGCGCCGCAGGGCGTGTACGCGGTGCTGGGCAACCACGACTGGTGGCACGGCGGACAGCGCATCGCCAAGGCGCTGGCAGCCCAGGGCATCCGCGTGCTGGAGAACGCATCGGCGCGCCTGCCCGGCCACGACATCTGGGTGGTCGGCATCGGCGACCATTCGACCGGCCATTCGGAGCCGATGCGCGCGCTGGCCGGCGTGCCGGCCGATGCAGCGACGCTGGTCATGATGCACGACCCCTTCAGCTTCGCGACCATGCCGCGCACGCACGGGCTGGTGGTGGCCGCGCACACGCACGGCGGACAGGTGAGCGTGCCGGGCTACGGGGCGCTGATCGTGCCGGGCGCGGCCCCTCGCGAGTGGGCCTACGGATGGATCACGCACAAGGACAGGCGCATGTACGTCACGAGCGGGCTGGGCGTCAGCATCCTGCCGGTGCGCTTCAACATGCGGCCCGAGTGGGTGATGTTCCGGTAGGGGTGCCGCCATCCGCTGCGAGGCGCTGCGGCATGGCGGCGTCTTCGAGGCCATCGCCGCGAGCGGGCCTCCATGGCCCATCCGCGGGCTTGCCCTCTCGGCACAAGGGCCGCAAGGTGTTCCAATGCAGGTCTTCATGAGTGCACCCGATCCCCAATCCAGGCCCTGCCCTTGCGGCCGGACCGACCGCCGCGACAAGCCCATCGCCTTTTCCCTTTGCTGCGGCCGCTATCTCGACGACTTCGACCGCACGCCCGCGCCCGATGCCGAATCGCTGATGCGCTCGCGCTATTCGGCCTTCGTGCTGGAGAGAGGCGAATACCTGCTCGCCACCTGGCACGCATCGAAACGCCCCGCTTCCATCGAGTTCGAGCCGGGCGTCAAGTGGCTGGGACTGGACGTCCGCGCGCGCTCGGTGCTCGACGCGGACCACGCCGAGGTCGAGTTCGTCGCGCGCCAGCGCGGCCCCTCGGGCACCGCCACGCGCCTGCACGAGCGCAGCCGCTTCGTGCGCGAGGACGGGCGCTGGTACTACGTCGACGGCGACCTGCGGTAACAACCCGCGGGTTGACGCGCCCGGCCGAGGCTCGCACAATCGGCCCCGCTCCGGGGTGCACGCATGTGGCGTGCTGAGATGGCAAAGCTGCCGACCCGCGAACTTGATCCGGGTCATACCGGCGTAAGAAGAGCTGCACTCCCTGACTTCGGTCCGTCCACCTTCCGTGACGGGCTTCTGCCGAAGGCCACCGAGCGATTGCGGAGCACCCTTTCTGTCCACAAGGAGTGCCTCCGATGAATGCCCCCGACAAGTTCACCTCGCTGCTCACGCTCACGCGCGAGCCCTTTCCCGCGTCGCACAAGTGCGTGATCCCGGGCAGCCGGCCCGACCTGTTCGTGCCCGTGCGCGACGTGCAGCTGACCAACGGCGAGACCGTCTCGCTCTACGACACCTCCGGCCCCTACACCGACCCGAAGGTCGAGATCGACGTGCGCCGCGGCCTGCCCGACGTGCGCGGACCGTGGATCGCCGAACGAGGCGACACCGAGAGCTACGAAGGCCGCGTGCACCACGCGCTGGACGATGGCGCGAAGAACGAGGACCGCGACGCCCAGCGCCTGGCCGAACTGCGCGCCGGCGCCTCGGCGCTGCAGCGCACGCCGCGCCGCGCGAAGTCGGGCTCCAACGTCACGCAGATGCACTACGCGCGCCGCGGCATCGTCACGCCCGAGATGGAATACGTGGCCCTGCGCGAGAACGGCAAGCGCGAGTGGATGGCCGAATACCTCGCCAACGAGGAACGCGCGAAGCGCGTGGCGGGCAACCCGATGGGCGCGAGCATCCCGCGCATCATCACCCCCGAGTTCGTGCGCGACGAGGTGGCGCGCGGCCGCGCGATCATCCCGGCCAACATCAACCACCCCGAAGTCGAGCCGATGGCCATCGGCCGCAACTTCAAGGTGAAGATCAACGCCAACATCGGCAACTCGGCCGTCACCTCGAGCATCGAGGAGGAAGTGGAGAAGCTGGTGTGGGCCATCCGCTGGGGCGCGGACAACGTGATGGACCTTTCCACCGGCAAGAACATCCACACCACGCGCGACTGGATCGTGCGCAACAGCCCGGTGCCGATCGGCACCGTGCCCATCTACCAGGCGCTCGAGAAGGTGGGCGGCGTGGCCGAGGACCTCACCTGGGAGATCTACCGCGACACGCTCATCGAGCAGGCGGAACAGGGCGTCGACTACTTCACCATCCACGCCGGCCTGCGCCTGCCCTTCATCCACCTGACGGCCAACCGCATGACGGGCATCGTGTCGCGCGGCGGCTCGATCATGGCCAAGTGGTGCATCGCGCACCACAAGGAGAGCTTCCTCTACACGCACTTCGAGGACATCTGCGACATCATGAAGGCCTACGACGTGAGCTTCTCGCTCGGCGACGGCCTGCGCCCGGGCTCGGGCGCCGACGCCAACGACGAGGCGCAGTTCGCCGAGCTGCGCACGCTGGGCGAGCTCACGCAGGTCGCGTGGAAGCACGACGTGCAGACCATGATCGAAGGGCCCGGCCACGTGCCGATGCACATGATCCAGTCGAACATGGACGAGCAGTTGAAGCACTGCCACGAGGCGCCGTTCTACACGCTGGGCCCGCTGACCATCGACATCGCGCCGGGCTACGACCACATCGCCAGCGCCATCGGCGCGGCCATGATCGGCTGGGCCGGCACCGCGATGCTCTGCTACGTGACGCCGAAGGAGCACCTGGGCCTGCCCGACCGCGACGACGTGAAGCAGGGGATCATCGCGTACAAGATCGCCGCGCACGCGGCGGACGTGGCCAAGGGCCATCCGGGTGCTCGCTCGCGCGACGACGCGCTGAGCAAGGCGCGCTTCGAGTTCCGCTGGCAGGACCAGTTCAACCTGGGCCTGGACCCCGACACCGCGCGCGAATTCCACGACGAGACGCTGCCGAAGGATTCGAGCAAGGTGGCGCACTTCTGCTCGATGTGCGGCCCCAAGTTCTGCTCGATGAAGATCACGCAGGAGGTGCGCGAGTACGCCGCGAAGAAGGGCGTGGCCGAGGATCAGGCCATGAGCGAAGGCATGGAGGAGAAGTCGAAGGAGTTCATGGCCGGCGGGGGCGAGATGTACATCCCCATCAAGGCCGTGCCCTGAAGCCTTGATCCGAGGCCGGGGAGCCCCGGCCTCAGCCTCAGTTCCAGCGCGGAACCGCCTCGTCCTTGAGCTGCTTGCGCAGCGCGTCGTAGTCGGGCAGCACGCTCTCCACCGTTTCCCAGAAGCGGTGCGAGTGGTCCATCACCCGCAGGTGGGCCAGCTCGTGCGCGACGACGTAGTCGATCACCGGCAGCCGGAAGTGGATCAGCCGCCAGTTGAGCCGGATCGACCCGTCGGCGCTGGCGCTGCCCCAGCGCGTGGCGGCATTGGAGAGCGACAGCTTCTGCCACTGCACGCCCAGCAGCGGCGCGAAATGGTCCAGCCGCTCGATGAAGAGCTTGCGCGCCTGGCGCATCAGCCAGGCCTGCGCAGCATCGCGTATCTGCGAGGGCTCGGCGTTCTGCGAGACGGCCAGCCGCAGGACGCGCGGCGCGCCTTCATCGGTGGCCGCATCCAGCGTGCCGCCCACGCTCGCGAAGCCGTGCTTCGGATCGAGCCGCATCACCACCGGCTCGCCCAGGAACGGAAAGGCCGCGCCGTCCTTCCATTCGATGCGCGTGGCTTCCACCCGCGCGAGGCGCTGGCGCGTCTCGTTGAGCTTGCGCAGGATCCAGTCCGACTTCTCGTGGATGGCCGCATCGACGTCTCGCAGCGCCACCCAGCGCGGCGCGCGAACCGACAGCCCCTCCGCGCCCACCAGGAAGCCGATGGTCTTGCGCTTGCCGCGCTTGAACTCGTAGGCCACGCGAGCCGAGCCCAGCACCACTTCACGCGTGGCCTGGGGATGCGCGAAGGTCGCGAGCGTCAGCGTGTCGGCCAGGGGCACAGCGGGCGGCGCATTCGGGTCGACGGGCTCGGGGGGCAGGACAGCCGCGTCGGGCAGCACCGAGGGCGGAGCTGCCGGCTTGGGCTTCCTGGTCCGGCGCGGACGTGCCGGCGCAGGCGCCGGGGGCGCGAACTCGCTCCCCAGCCCCTCGAACAGGTCCATCGTGAACCGGAGCAGTCCCCCCATGGCGGGCTTCCTGGCGTCTGTGCTTCTCTTGCGGCGGCCCGGGCTCAGCTCACCGCTTCCTGCCGCGCGGGCTGGGGCGGGCTGTTCACGTAGGCCTCGGGGTCGAGGCGGCGCATCTCGGCCTCGATCCATTCCTCGACCTCGCGCATCAGCTCGTCTGGCTTGCGGCCCACGCTGGAAATGGCCGGCCCGATGGACACGTCGACCACGCCCGGACGCTTGATGAAGGCCTTGCGCGGCCACACCTTGGCCGAGGTCACGGCGATGGGAATCACCGGCACGCCGGTCTCGCAGGCCAGCCGCGTGCCGCCGCTCTTGTAGGTGCCCTTCTGCCCGCGCGGGATGCGCGTGCCCTCGGGGAACATGATGATCCAGATGCCCTGCGCGAGCAGCTTGCGGCCCTGGTTCACCACCTTGTTGAAGGCCTGCGCGCGCTGGCTGCGATCGATGTGGATCATGTCCAGCCGCGCCATCGCCCAGCCGAAGAAGGGGATGTAGAGCAGCTCCTTCTTGAACACGTAGGCCAGCGGATGCGGCATCAGCGTGGGCATCAGGAAGGTCTCGAGCGTGGACTGGTGCTTCACCAGCAGGACCGCGCCGGCGAGCTTGTCGGTCGGCAGGTTCTCCATGCCGCTCACGCGCGTCCTGATGCCCAGCAGCACGCGCGCGCCGCCGATGGCCCAGCCGAGCCAGCGCACGGCCATCCAGTAGAGCGGCACGCCGCGCTTCCAGAGCGAGCTGACGCACATGATGATGCCCCAGGGCACCACGGTGACGAGCATCCACAGTGCGTGGAGAACGGAACGGAACAACGCCATCAGACAGCCACCTGCATTGCATCCCGCGCTTCGCGCGCGAGCAGAAAATCGACAAAGGCGGCGAGGTCGTCGTGGACCATCGTGTTCGCCGGGTATTCGGGAGGAAGCGGATCGACGCCGCGGCAGGCCGCGCCCATGCCCGTGAGCAGCAGGTGCGGCTCGCAGCCGGCGGCCGCGCCGGCCTGCAGGTCGCGCAGGCTGTCGCCGCACGTGGGCACGCCCTGGAGATCGATGCCGTAGCGGTCGCCGATCTGCAGAAACAGGCCCGGCTTGGGCTTGCGGCAGTCGCAGTTCTCGTCGGGACTGTGCGGGCAGTAGAACACCGCATCGACCTTGCCGCCCACGGCCGCGAGCATCTTGTGCATCTTGGCGTGCATCGCATTGAGCGAGGCCATGTCGAACAGCCCGCGGCCCAGGCCCGACTGGTTCGACGCGATCACCACGTGCCACCCCGCATGGTTGAGCCGCGCGACGGCCTCCAGCGCACCGGGCAGCGGCGTCCACTCGATGTCGCTCTTCACGAAGTCTTCGCGGTGCACGTTGATCGTGCCGTTGCGGTCGAGGATGACGAGTTTCATGGCGGTGCCGCCCATGGTGGTGTTGCCGGACGAAGAATGCTCAGACGGCCAGCCGCTCGAGCTGCGCCACGCGGTTCATCGCGGCGTGCAGCGACATCAGCAGGCCCAGGCGGTTCAGGCGCAGGTCGGCCTGCTCGGCGTTGACCATCACCCCGTCGAAGAAGGCGTCGACCGGCTCGCGCAGCGCGGCCAGCGTCTGCAGCGAAGCGGTGTAGTCGCCGGCTTCGAACTGCGCATTGGCGGCGGGCACGACCTGTGCCATGGCCGCGTGCAGCGCCTTCTCGGCGGGCTCCTGCAGCAGCAGTTCGCTGACGTGCGCGTCGGCCTCGGGGGCCTTCTTGAGGATGTTGCCGATGCGCTTGTTGGCGGCGGCCAGTGCGGCTGCGGCCGGCAGGGCGGCGAAGGCGCGCACGGCGGCCAGCAGCTTGGGCACCTCGCCCAGGCGTTGCGGGCGCGGGGCCAGCACGGCCTCGACTTCCTGCGCGCTGGCGCCCTGCTCGCGCAGGCTGCCGGCAAGGCGGTCGTAGATGTAGTCGACGACGAGGCGCACGTCTTCCGCGGCCTTGTGCAGCGGGAACTCCCCGGTCTTGCCGATGGCGTCGTCCAGGACCGTGCGCGCGGAACTCACCAGCGCGCTCAGGTCCAGCGGCAGATTCTTCTCGATCAGCATGCGGATCACGCCCAGCGCATGGCGGCGCAGCGCGAACGGGTCACGGTCGCCGGTGGGCAGGTTGCCGATGCCGAACATGCCGACCAGCGTCTCGAGCTTGTCGGCCAGCGCCACCACCAGGCCCACGGTGTTGCGCGGCAGCTCGTCGCCGGCGAAGCGCGGCTTGTAGTGGTCTTCGATGGCGTCGGCCACCGATGCGTCGAGGCCGTCGTGCTGCGCGTAGTAGCGGCCCATGATGCCCTGCAGCTCGGGGAACTCGCCGACCATGTCGGTCACGAGGTCGGCCTTGGCGAGCTGGGCGGCCTGCGTGGCGTGCGCGGCGAGCGTCGCGTCGCCGAGCTTCTCGGCAATGCCGCGCGCGATGCGCATCACGCGCTCCACGCGCTCGCCCTGCGTGCCCAGCTTGTTGTGATAGACCACCTTGCCCAGCGACTCGACGCGCGAGGCCAGCGACTTCCTGCGGTCCTGGTCGAAGAAGAACTTGGCGTCGGCCAGGCGCGGGCGCACCACGCGCTCGTTGCCGCCGATGACCGCGCTCGCATCGTCGGGGCTGATGTTGCTGACGACGAGGAACCTGTTGGTGAGCCTGCCCGAGGCGTCGAGCAGCGGGAAGTACTTCTGGTTGGCCTTCATCGTGAGGATCAGGCACTCCTGCGGCACTTCGAGGAACTCGCGCTCGAAGCTGCAGACCAGCACGTTCGGGCGCTCGACCAGCGCGGTCACTTCGTCGAGCAGGGCTTCGTCCTGGATCGGGACCGAGCCGCCGCCGACCGTCACCGCGGCCGCTGCGAGCTGGCGCGCGATCTCCGCGCGGCGCGCCTCGAAGCTGGCGATGACGGCGCCGTCCTCCTGCATCTGCAGCGCGTAGCTGTTGGCGTCGCGCAGCACGACCGGATCGACCGCCGCCTCGAAGCGGTGGCCGTGCGTTTCGCGGCCGGCCTTCAGGCCAAGCGCCTCGACCGGCACCACGGCGTCGCCGTGCAGCGCCACGAGGCCGTGCGCGGGGCGCACGAAGCTCACGCTGGTCCAGCCCGGCAGCTCGCAGCCGGTTTCGAGCTGGTAGCTCATGACCTTCGGAATGGGCAGCTTGGCGATCGCCTCGGCCAGCGCCTTCTGCAGGCCCTCGGCCAGCGTGGCGCCCTTGGCGGTGCTTTCGTAGAACAGGGCTTCGGCCTTGCCGTCCATGGCGCGCTTGAGGCCGGGCACGGCGGAGGCGTCGGCGCCGAGCGCGCCCAGGCGCTTGAGCAGCGCGGGCGTGGGCTGGCCCGAGGCGTCGAGGCCCACGGCCACGGGCATGAGCTTCTGCGACACGGCCTTGTCGGCGGCGCGGTCGGCCACGTGCGTGATGTGCGCTGCGAGGCGGCGCGGCGAGGCGTAGGAGGTCAGCACCGAGCCGGCCTCGGCCAGGCCCTGGGCCACGAGCTGGTCGCGCAGCACGCCCGCAAAGGCGTCGCCGAGCTTCTTCAATGCCTTCGGCGGCAGCTCTTCGACAAACAGTTCGACCAGGAGGGAGTTCTTGTTCATGGGGGTCGTCATCGCTCAGGCGGCCTTCTTCGGGGGGATCTGCGCGACCCACTCGCGCGGCGCCATCGGGAAGCCCAGGCGCTCGCGGCTGTCGTAGTAGCTCTGCGCGACGCTGCGCGCGAGGTTGCGGATGCGGCCGATGTAGGCGGCGCGCTCGGTCACGCTGATCGCGCCGCGCGCGTCCAGCAGGTTGAAGCTGTGCGCGGCCTTCAGCACCTGCTCGTAGGCAGGCAGCGCGAGCTGGGCGCCCATGAGGTGCTTGGCCTGCTTCTCGTGCGCGTTGAAGGCGGTGAACAGGAACTCGGCATCGCTGTGCTCGAAGTTGTAGGTCGACTGCTCGACCTCGTTCTGCTTGTAGACATCGCCGTAGCTCAGGCCGTCGGTCCAGGTGAGGTTGTAGACGTTGTCCACGCCCTGCAGGTACATGGCCAGGCGCTCCAGGCCATAGGTGATCTCGCCGGTGATGGGCTTGCAGTCGATGCCGCCGACCTGCTGGAAGTAGGTGAACTGCGTCACCTCCATGCCGTTGAGCCACACCTCCCAGCCCAGGCCCCAGGCGCCGAGCGTGGGGTTCTCCCAGTCGTCTTCGACGAAGCGGATGTCGTTCTTCTTGAGGTCGAAGCCCAGGGCCTCGAGGCTGCCGAGGTAGAGCTCGAGGATGTTCGAGGGCGCCGGCTTCAGCACGACCTGGTACTGGTAGTAGTGCTGCAGGCGGTTGGGGTTCTCGCCGTAGCGGCCGTCCTTGGGGCGGCGGCTGGGCTGCACGTAGGCCGCTTTCCAGGGCTCGGGGCCCAGTGCGCGCAGGAAGGTGGCGGTATGGGAAGTGCCCGCGCCGACCTCCATGTCGTACGGTTGCAGCAGCGCGCAGCCCTTGTCGGCCCAGTACGACTGCAATTTGAGAATGATTTGCTGGAAGGTCAACATGAAGCTGGCCGGCAGGGGGCCGGACATTGGACGGTAGCGCGGCGACGTGCCGCGAAAGCGGGCGATTTTACGTTCGGAGGGCAACTCTCCCACAGCGGGACGGGAAGTTGCCTGCTGGCGGCGCGGGGCGGGAGGTGCGACAACTGCCCACCCGCCGAGCGCGGCGGCACCGCCGCCCGAGCGCGCCCATCCTCCCCTTCCTTCGACCCGCTTTCCCGATATCCCTGGACATGCCCGTGCCCGAGACGCCCGAGACCTCTTCCGACGCGCCCCTTTTCGTCGTGCTCAACGCCGGCTCCGGCAGCGAGGACGCGGCCGAGGCCCGCCGGGTCATCGAGGAAGGTTGCGCCGCGGCCGGCCGGCGGCTGCGCATCTTCGTGGTCGACGAACCCGGCCGGCTGCAGGCGCTGGCGCGCGAGGCGGTCGAGCGGGCGCGCGCGGCCGGCGGCGTGGTAGTGGCCGCGGGCGGCGACGGCACCATCAACGCGGTGGCGCAGGCCGCGCTGGGCAGCGGCTGCGCCTTCGGCGTGCTGCCGCAGGGCACCTTCAACTACTTCAGCCGCACCCACGGCATCCCGCGCGACACCGCGCAGGCGCTGCAGATCCTGCTGACCGAGCGGCCGCGGCCGGTGCAGGTGGGGCTGGTGAACGACCGCGTGTTCCTGGTCAATGCCAGCATGGGCCTGTACGCCGACTTGCTGGAGGAGCGCGAGACCTACAAGTCGCGCTTCGGCCGCAGCCGCTGGATCGCCTTCGGCGCCGGGCTGCTGACGGTGCTGCGCGGCCACCGGCACTGGAACCTGCGCATGGCCTGGCGCGGCAAGGAGCGCGACATCCGCACGCCGACGCTGTTCGTCGGCAACAACCCGTTGCAGCTGCACCAGGTCGGCATTCCGGAGGCCGACGCGCCCGAGCAGGGACAGCTGGCGGCCATCGTGCTCAAGCCGGTGGGACCGCTGGCGATGCCGGGCCTGCTGGTGCGCGGCGCGCTCGGGCGGCTGGGCGACGCCGACGAGGTGCTGACCTTTCCGTTCGAGTCGCTGACCGTCAAGGCGAGCCGGACATTCGCGCAGCGCGGCCCGCGCCGCGTGAAGGTGGCGACCGACGGCGAGATCGGCTGGGTCGACATGCCGCTGCTGTTCCGCGTGTCGCCCGAGCGGCTGTGGCTGGTGCGGCCGGAGGAGACGGCGCCCGAACTCGAGGCAGCGCGCGAATGAGCTGCCTGCTGCAGATCTCCGACCCCCACTTCGGCACCGAGCAGCCCGAGGTGCTGCAGGCGCTCGAGCGGCTGGCGCATGCGCTGGCGCCCGAGCTGGTGGTGCTCTCGGGCGACATCACCCAGCGCGCCACCGTGGCGCAGTTCGCGGCGGCGCGGGCCTTCGCCGACCGGCTGGGCGCACCGGTGCTGGCCATTCCGGGCAACCACGACATTCCGCTGTTCCAGCTGGCGGCGCGCGTGTTCGCGCCGTATGCGCGCTACCGCCGGGCCTTCGGCGACGATCTCGAGCCGGTGTTCGACTCGCCCCGATGGCTGGTGGCCGCGGTCAACACCACGCGCTGGTACCGGCACGAAGACGGCGCGGTCTCGCCCGCGCAGGTCGAGCGCGTGGCGCGGCTGCTCGAGGCGGCCTCGCCCACGCAGCTGCGGGTGGTGGTGACGCACCAGCCGGTGATGGTCACGCGCACGCGGGACCTGGGCAACCGCCTGCACGGGCGCGAGGAAGCCGTGGCGCGCTGGTGCGCGGCGGGGGCCGACATGATCCTGGGCGGACACATCCACCTGCCCTTCGTGCGGCCGCTGCACGACGCCTTCGCGGGCTGCGCGCGCACGGCGTGGGCGATTCAGGCGGGTACTGCCGTGTCGCGGCGGGTGCGCGCGGGACACCCCAACTCGGTCAACGTGGTGCGCTCGGACATCGCCGAAGGCCCCCGCGCCTGCCGCGTGGAACGGTGGGACTACGTGGCGCGCGACAAGGCCTTCGGCTGCGCCGAAGTATTCGGCCTTTCCCTTGCCAGCCGGGCAGCGCGGCCTTAGGGTGCGCCGCATGCCGCTCGAAGCCTCCCTTTCTTCCGTCCCTTCCCTCGCGCCTCTTGTCGTTTTCGCCGGAAATCTCGGTGCGCATGCGCTGCCCTGGTTCCTCTCGCTGCTCGCGGCCTCGGTGCTCGGTGCAGGCCTGGCCTGCCACCTGCTGCAGAAGCGCCACTTCAGGCTGCAGGATGCCGAAGAGCCCAGCGAGCCGCGCATCGCGCTCGCCTTCGCCTCGGGCTTCGTGCTGATCCTGCTGGCGTCGAGCCTGTTCGCGTGGATCGCCTCGAACATTGCCGACGGCCATGTGCTCGGCCAGGCTGACCACGCCCTGACCGACGCCATCGCCGCGAACCTGCCGCGGGCCGCGCTGGTGGTGTTCAGCTGGGTCACGCACCTGGGAGACGCGGCCTTCCTCGGGCCGGTGTGCGTGCTGGTGGCCGCCGTGCTGTGGCGGCACCGGCATCGCGGACTGGCGCTGGGCTGGGTGCTCGCGCTGGTCGGCATCGTGTTGCTGAACCCGGCGCTCAAGCAGATCTTCGCGCGGGCCCGCCCGATCCACGACCACGGCCTGGCGCTGGAGACGAGCTACAGCTTTCCGAGCGGCCACAGCGCGGGCGCGATCGTGAGCTACGGGATGCTGCTGTACCTGCTGCTGCGCACGCTGCCGGTGCGCTGGCATGTGCCGGGTGCGATGGCGGCCGCGGGCGCCATCGTCACCATCGCCTGTAGCCGGATCTTCCTGCAGGTGCACTTCGCAAGCGACGTGGTGGCCGGGCTGCTCACCGGCCTGGCCTGGCTGCTCGTGTGCGTGGGCGGCCTGGAATACGCGCGCCACCGTCGGCTGCGGCGCGCGCTGGCCTGAACACCGCGAGGCGAGCAGGCCGGGGAGATCAGTACTCCCAGAAGATGCGCTGCAGTTCCTTGGTGTTGTTCGTCTTGGTCAGGGCGACCATCGCGAGGATGCGCGCCTTCTGCGGGCGCAGGTCGTGCGCCACCACCCAGTCGTACTTGTCGTCGGGCTGCTCGGCGTTGCGGATCACGAAGCCGTCGGGCACGCGGGCGCTGCGGATCACGATCACGCCGTCGGCGCGGGCCTTCTGCAGGTTCGGAACGATGCGGTCAGCCACCGAGCCGTTGCCGGTGCCGCCGTGGATCAGCGCCTTGGCGCCGCTCTTGGCGATGGCGTCGATGGCCACCGAGCTCACGCCTTCGTAGCCCATCGCGATCTCCACCGGCGGCAGCGCGGTGATGCTGTCGATGTCGAACTCCGAGTTCATGGTGTGGCGCTTCACCGGCGCGCGGAACCAGTAGTTGCGACCCTCGACGATCATGCCCAGCGGGCCCCACTGGCTAGAGAACGCGTTGGTCTTGATGTTGACGTTCTTGCTCACGTCGCGGCCGGTGTCGATGTTGTCGTTCATCGTCACGAGCACGCCCTTGCCCATCGCGTCCTTGCTGCCGGCCACGTTCACGGCGTTGTACAGGTTGAGCGCGCCGTCGGCCGACAGCGCGGTGCCCGGGCGCATCGAGCCGACCACCACGATCGGCTTGTTGGTATGCACGGTCAGCGTGAGGAAGTAGGCGGTTTCTTCCAGCGTGTCGGTGCCGTGGGTGATGACGATGCCGTCCACGTCGGACTGCTTCGACAGCGCCGACACGCGCTTGGCCAGCGTCAGCAGGTTGTCGTTGGTCAGGCTTTCCGATGCGACCTGGAACACCTGCTCGCCGCGCACGTTGGCGACCTTGGAGAGCTCGGGCAGCCCGGCAATCAGCTTCTCGACGCCGACCTTGGCGGCCGCGTAGGTGGCGCTGTTGACGGCCGAGGCGCCGGCCCCGGCGATGGTGCCGCCGGTGGCGAGGATCACCACGTTGGGCAGCGCCTGCTGGGCCTGCGCGATCACGCTGGCGGCCAGCAGAGCAGCCCCGGCCGCGAAGGCACGGAAACGGGGAGAAAGGTACATGGAGAACTCCTGTGTTGAGGTGAATCTTTCCAGGGTGAATCGACATTCGTCCTTCCCTGCGGGTTGGCCCGCCTTGCACCCGCCTGCTTTATCGGTCGGCTTGACCAGAGATGACTCTGGCCTGCGCCGCCCTCCGCGCATCCGGGTGCAAGGCGGACCAACGCGGCCGCGTTTGAATGTCGATTCACCCTGGGGCGGCGAGGAAGATACAGGAACCGTGCCCGCATGCCCTGCCCGATCATGCCGGCATGGCATGCGGTCATGCGCGGGGCACCAGTGGTATTACCATCGACCGCGCGCACGAACGCACCAGGCCGTGCCCCACCCGCCACCATGAACGCCGACCCCGCCGCCCTCCCCGTCTCGACCGCCCAGGAAATGCCCGCGCCCGACGGGCCCCTGTCGCGCGCCAGGCCCGGGCGCGAACGCATCATGGCCGCGATCCGCACCGCGGCCGTCACCGAGTTCAGCCTGCACGGCCTCAAGGGCACCTCGACCCAGGCCATCGCGGCGCGCGCCGGCCTCACCAAGCCCCAGCTGCACTACTACATCGCCGGCAAGGAAGAGCTCTACGAGGAGCTGCTGATGCAGGTGCTGCATGCCTGGAAGGTGGTGTTCTCCTTCGAGGACGCTAGCGACCCGGCCACGGTGCTGGGCGACTACATCCGCAAGAAGCTCGACCACGCCATCGACAGCCCCGAGATCTCGCGCATCTTCACCCGCGAGATTCTCGACGGCGGGCGCAACCTCGACCGCTACTGGCCCAACGCCAGGGCCTGGACGCAGAAGAAGATCGACGTCATCAACGGCTGGATCGCGCGCGGCCAGATGCGCCCGCTCGACGCGCGCTTCCTGCTGATGCACATCTGGGCCATGACGCAGAGCTACGCCGACTACGCGATCCAGACCCGCGTGATGCTCGGCCTGCCGCCCGACGCGCCCTTCGACCGCGAGCCCATAGGGCGCGAGCTGGTGGCCTTCGTGCTGCACGGCTGCGGCATCGAGGCCTGAGCGCCGGCTGCGCGCGCAGCCAATCCTTTCTTCTTAACCCTCTGCGGGTCTTCCTGCGGCCTCCTGCCACGCAGTGACTTTGTGCACTGTGTTCGGCGAGCCCGCGCGCCTACCTTCGCACGCTTCGCCGCCCAGCCTTCCTTTGCTTGTTTCGCGGCGGCGAATCACAACGAACGAACAGGAGTAGAGGATCATGAAAGCGAGATTGTTCTTTGCCGCGCTCGCGACGGCAGCACTGATGGCCTGCGGCGGTGGAGGGGGAGGTGGTACAAGCTTCGACCCCAATCTGTTCAGCCAGTTACCTCCGCCGCCCCCGCCGCCGCCGCCGGACCCGGAACCCACGCCGCCCGAACCAGGCAACCCGGGCACTCAGACGCCCACCCCCATCAGCGCCCACTACAAGTGGCTGACCTTCGCCCAGGACCGCGACCCCGATGTCGACCCGCCCGAGAAGCGCTTCGACGACTACATCGCACTGCTGAACCGCGAAGGCGCCGCGGGCTACCGCTATGTGGAGGGCAAGCTCGGCGGCAACATCGTGAGCCTGCAGGACAGGTTCATGGTGGTGAAGGACGTCGACACGACCTACACCTACGAGTACAAGACGATCGAACTCGACATCCTCAAGCGCGACCTGCTGCCTCGCCTGCTGCAGCAGATGAAGGACCAGGGCGCGCAGGGCAAGGTCTTCGTTCAGCTGATGCCGCAGCTGCTGATCACGCCGCCGCCTGGCACCAATCCGGTGTTCGGCGTGCTCTATCGAAAGGACATGGGTTCGTCGGCCACTTACGACTACAACTCCATCCCGATCCCGAACACCAAGGAAGACATGCTGAATGCCGCCAACGCGCAGGGCGCCAACGGCTTCAGGCCCTGGTTCGCGCCCAGCACCATCAACAACGAGAGCGCGTATTTCTTCATCAAGGACCTGAGCAGCCCCGCTCGCTACGAGATGAAGGCTGTGATCAGCCCGCTGAGCGTGGTCGGCGGCGACTTCCCCGACATCCCGAAGCAGATCCGCGAACAGGGCGCGCTGGGCTACCGGCTGCTGAAGGAGCGCTTCCTGACCGACACCGACGGCAAGCGTCCGAGCTTCTTCCTCTACATGAAGGACCTGACGCAGGCGAGCACCTTCGAGTACGAGTTCCCGGAGACCAATAACACCGTCTTCGGCCTCGAGGAGAACAACGTCATCCAGGCGAACGAGCAGACCGCCGCCGGCCTGCGCTACTTCGGCAATCCCGACGCGCCGATCTTCTTCCGCTCCTTGAACTGCGCCGGAGCGCTGTGCCTGTCGCCGGACAACACCGAGATCGGCAACCAGGACTGAGCGCCAACGGCACGCCCGGAGCCTAGAGACCGTGCACCACCCAAGCACCCGCGGGCACCGCGGGTACGTGCACGGTGTTCTCGCCGGGCCGGGCGAAGCGGTGCTCGCGGCCGCCGATGGTGATGGACCTCATGTTGGTCCAGACCAGGTAGTCGATCCCCCCAGCAGTCTGCGTGGCCCGCAGCACCTGGAACACCGGCGGCACGACCACCACGAGGCGCACCCGTGCCGTCGCGGCGCTCGTGCCGGCGCTGCTCTCCGCCGCACACGCCAGCGGCGCGAGCACCATCGCCGCGGCCATGGCGGCGCGCGCCGGTCGAAGCCGATGTCCCTTCATGAAGCCTTTTCCGTTGTCCGTCGCAGGGACGTGAGATGGGGCGCGCAATCGGCGCCCGGTCTCCGGATATCGGCGGGAACGGCAGGAAATTCAGGGTTGGGGAGCAGGGGCGGGGCCGGCGCCTCGCCCAATCGGAGCCCGACCGGTCCTAGTAGGTGACCGTGACCCGCGTCGCGTTGCTGCCGTCGCCGGCAGGCGTGCTCGATGCCTGCGGCGACGTGCCGCCCGGGGCCGGCGCCATCGCGCCGACCGCGCGCTGCCAGCCGGCACCGAGGCTCTCGCGGCCGTCGGCTGCTGCGCCGGGCACCATGATGGTCGCCTCTCCGACCTTGTCGAACCGGTATTCGCGGCCCTTGATGGTCACCGACGCCATGTTGGTCCAGACGCGGTACTCGTGCCCGCCTTGGACCGGCCTGATCTCGCGCACCTCGAAGGTCGGAAGGACGCTGATGGAGATGTCGAAGCGGCCCGTGGCTCTCTGGGCGTCGCGCACGGGCTCGGCGGAACTGAGCTCCAGCTGCAAGGGCAACAGCAGGAGCAGCAGCGTGCTCGCGGCCCCCCGCGGGGATGCCGTTCGCGGCGACCGCAGCGCGGCCGCCCTCGCAGTTCGCCAGTTTCCGGGCATGGGAACTCCTCTCGTCGCAACCTGGGGAGGCATCGGGTCGATGCCCAGCCAGGCTTATCGGCAAAGTTGCGGAAAAATGAAGCCTGTCCGGGTCATTCTTCACGCACCGTCCGCATTTCTTTGTCAGAGGGCGTCCCGTCCCATCTCGTCGTCGCGTCGCGTTCGGCCGCAGGGCGCGGCCCGGGCTCAGTAGGTCACGGCGACCGTGACCACGTCCATGTAGCTGTCCGGCCGCACGTTGGTGCTGGCGCCGAGGACGCGGCCGTAGAGCGGCAGCGCCTGGACCAGGCCGCTGCCCGTGCCCGCGAAGGTGTTGGTGCCCGTGACGCTGCCCCAGACGAGCGTGCGGTTGGAGTTGCGGTAGAGCTGGTAGGGCACGGTGTCGGTGTTGCCGGGCACGCCCCCCGTCGGCGTCATCGCCCCGGCCCCGTTGGACACGTTGTTGGACGGCGTGAGCGCCACCGTGTAGCCGGTGGGCGTCGTGCAGGTGACGTAGATTGTGCCGACCTGGTCGACGTTGCCCCCGCCCGGCAGGCCCGAGACGGTGCCGAAGTTCAGCGGATCGGCCGTGACGACGCAGCTCTTCGAGATGGTCGCGCTCACGATGAAGGCGAACTGGTCCGACAGCGTCGAGCCGCCGCAGTTGGTCGGCGGGGCGTTGGTGCTCGAGGTCAGCGTGATCGAGGTATGGATGCCGGAGAAGTTGTCCTGGTACGAGCCCGGAGGCGCCGTGGACTGGCCCGCGAGCAGTTCCCCGCGCATGGTGGCGGACCCCGAGACGCTGGTGGACCGGGCGGGAATGCTGATGTTGATGGTGTACGGGTTGGGCACCGCCGCGTTGCCGTTCGAGCCCCAGATCGTGTTGCTCGTCCCCTGGAAGAGCTGGAACTTCAGGCTGTCTCCGGCGCCGTTCTTCATCACGCGCGGGTTGAAGTTCGTCAGGCCCTCGTTGCCGTCGCCGATGTTGAAGCAGACCCTGGCGTACTCCGTGGTGTTGTTGTTGCCGGTCTTGGTGCAGGTGTAGGTCAGCGTGGCGTTGGCGGGCGTGGCGGTGCCGGCCACCAGGTCGACCGTGCCGAAGGCCACGGCCGTCATCGACGCGGTGCAGTTGATCGATGCATGGGCGCTGCCGGCCGAGAGCAGCCACAGGAGCGCGCAGAGCACGGGCAGGCTCAGGGCCCGAAGGATGCGGTCCGGATGACTCGTCATGGTGGTCATGGTGTCTTGGCCTCCCTGGCGCAGCGCAGCGGCCCGATCTGCGGGATCGCCGCGCCTTCCTTGCGATAGTCGAAGCTGCTGCGGCAGGCGCCGCCTGGCGTCTGCACGTCGAGCGTGTTGTGGGGCTGCAGCGATTCCAGGTACACGGCGCCGTCGAAACCGACCAGAGCAGGCTCGCCGCCCTGGCCGTTGGCGCGCACGCGGCTGCCCAGCGGCAGCGGCTTGCCCGCCTCGTCCACCAGCAGCAGCGCGGCGGCGCTGATCGGCGTGATGCCGAAGCGCACCAGCGTGCCGGCGCGGTCGCTCGGCGTCGCCAGGGTCCGCACGCGCTCGATCCTCACGTCGGGCGGCAGCTGCATCGGGTCGATGGACAGCTGGTTGTTCTGGTAGGAGCGCAGCGGCGCCACCAGCAGCATGCCCCTGTCGTCGGTGGTGCCGATGTCGCGGTTCTCCAGCTTCACGGGCACGCCAGCGATGCCGTCGGTGGAGACCACCGCGAAGCCGTCGTCGATGCGCCGGGACGCGAAGGGCTGGCCGCCCATGAACGCGATCGAGCCGGTGGCGCCGGCGTAGGCGAAGCGGCTTTCGCCGAGCACGCTGATGCCGGCCATGGCGCGGCCGTAGCGGCCGAGGTAGTCGATCTCGGCCTGCCCGCCGTTCTGGCCGCCGCCCTGGCGCAGGCCCGCGCGCCAGCCTATGCCGCCGTCGCCCGGTGCCGAGCTCTGCGCGTCGGCGGTGTAGACGGTCTGGTCGCGGTCGCGCTGGACGCCGACGCTGGCCGTGATGTTGCCATCCAGCGCCCAGGTGAATCCGACGAAGAGGCTGCGCTCGCGGCGGTTGTCCAGGTTCTGGTTGAGGCTCACGTTCATCGAGGCGCTCTTCCCGATGGCGCGGAACCAGTAGACGCTGGCCAGGCGCGTCGCCTCCTGCGCCGGATAGCGCAGGTAGAGATAGCTCAGGCCGAAGCTGCCGAAGTCCTTGGTGCTGTAGCCGATCGACGCGCGGCCCGAGCCGCGCGGCGGCGCGCTGCCATACAGGGACGCGACGTCGCGGTACTCGCCGCGCGTGCGCGTGCCCTCGACCGCGAAGTTGAACTGGTTGTCGCGCCAGCTGTAGCCCAGGTTGAGCAGCGAGCCCTGCTCGCCGCGATAGCTGCTGTGCGCCACGGCGCCGGTGAACACGCCGCTCTGCCCGAGGAGCCACGCACCGCCGACGCCGCCCTTGACCAGCCCCTTGGTGGTCTCTCCATGGGCCTCCAGCGTGAAGCTGTTGCTCACGCCGTAGCGCCAGGTGCCGGTGGCGGCGGGGTCGCTGCCGTAGTCGTTCGAGCGCAGGCCGTAGCTCCTGCGCACCATGCCGAGGTCGACGGACCAGTCGGACAGGCCCTCCTGCAGCAGGCGCTGGGTGTCGTACAGCGAGAAGTCGAGCGTGGTGGCGCGGCCGAAGGCGTCGGTGAGCACCACCTGCGCGTTGCCTGCGCCGTTGATGCTCGGCACGGTGTTCAGCTGGAAGGGCCCGGCCGGGACCTGGCCGGTGTACTGGCGCAGGCCGTTGATGTAGAGCTCCACCTGCGACGGCAGCGCGGCCGCCCCCAGGAACGCCGGCAGCGGCGTCGTCGTGCGATAGGGCTGCAGCGAGAAGTTGCGCGAGAGCTGGATGCCGCCGATGCGCGTGGAGCGCGACCACGGCAGCGACGCGGTGGTGGTGTCGCCCACGCGCAGCGTGAGCATGTCGTCGGGGAAGGACTGGCTCCAGGTGGTGTCCAGGCGCACCGAGTCGTGCTTCCAGTCCTCGTTGTCGGAGCGGTAGGCGCGCGACATCATCGTGCTGGTGAACACGCTGCTGCCGCTGAAGGCGCGCACTTCGGCGAGCGCGTTGAGGCTGGTGCTGTTGCCCCGGCCCTGCGTGCCGTAGAGGTCGTAGTTCAGCAGCAGGCCGGGCGAGGCGCTGGCCTTGGGCGTGGCGATGGTCGAGGTGTCGACCACTGTCGTGGGCAGGCGCAGCGCCTCGGCGGAAGCGTTGATGGCCAGGCTCTGGCGCGCGGCGTCGAAGGCGATCTTCACGCCGGGAAGGCCGTCGAGCCTCACCGGGTCGGACACGCCCGGCGGCAGGATGAAACCCAGCTGCCGCAGCGTGGAGGCGCTGGCCCAGAGTTCGCGGCCGCGCAGGCCGAAATGCACCAGCCCCTGCGGGTTGCCGTTGAGGCTCAGTTCCAGGTAGAGGTCGCTGCCGCCAGGGCCTGAGATGTCGCCTTCGGCCGCGGATGCGACCAGCCAGGGCCCCTGTTCGGCTGCAGCCTTCTCGGCCTGAGCGCCGAATGACGCCAGACCCGACAGAAGCAGCAGTGGAAGCAGACGCTCAGCGGACGCGTGGAAGTGGCGGGATCTTTTCCTGCGTCGCGTTGCCATTGATCTTCGTTTCCAGGACGCCGCCGGAGGCAAAGGCTTCCGCGGGTGTCTTCAGGGGCCAACGCATGCTCGCGCCCGGCAGCACGTAGCCCATCAGGCCGCCGTGCACCGGGGTGCGCTTGCCGGCGGCATCGACAAAATCCAGATCGGCAAGCTGGGCGTGCATGCCGCCGCCGTTGGCGACTTCCAGCATCGCCTGGCTGCCTTCGCGGCGCAGCGACCAGCTCAGCTGGGGCGCGGCCGACTGTGCGCCGGCGGGCGCGATGAAGATGGGAACCGAGTAGCGCAGCACCAGCTGCAGGCCCTTCTTCTCCTTCATCTCGACGGGCAGCTCGTCGATGATGACCCGGTAGGAATTCTCGACCGCGCCGGGCGGAACGCCCGTGCGGATGACGCGGATCAGTTGCCGCGAGGAAGGCGCCAGCTGCACCATCGGCGGACTCACGAGGAGCTCGCGCGACGGCGTGAGCTTTTCGTTGCCGTCTTCCTGCGACCATTGATAGACCCGCACCTGCGCGTGCACCACGTCGTCGCCGGTGTTGCTGAGCCACAGGCCGTCGGCGTTCTGCGTGGCCTGCAGCGTCAGCGTGACCGGCGAGACCTGCAGCCCGCTGGCCGAAGCGGCCGCGTGCGCCAGCAGGGCGAACGCGAGGGCAAGGGTGTGGCGCAGCAGGCGGGGCACGGTCAGGCGATCGATCAGTAGTTGACCTGGACGGTCACGGTGTCGGAGTAGGAGCCAGGCGTCACGTTGACGCTCGCGACCGTAGCCCACACCGGGATCGACTGGGCCGAACCGGTGCCGGTGCCGGCCACGCCGTTGCCAACCGAGGTGGAAGTGGCCGTGCTGCCCCAGATCGCACCGGTGGCGCTCACCGAGCGCAGCTGGTAGGGGATGGTGTCAGTACCCGTATTGCCCATGGCGCCGGCGCCGGTGGAGCTGTTGTTCGAGGGCAGCAGGCCGATGTTGTAGGGCGTCGACTTGGAGCAGGTCACGCTGATATTGCTGCTGGCGCTCAGGTTGGTGGCGGAGGAATCGACCGTGTTGAAGTTGATGTTGGAGCCCGAGCCCGCCGTCACCGAGCAAGCCTTGGCAACGGTGATCAGAACCTGGAACGTGGCAGTGGCCGGGCTCGTGGCTGCCAAAACTGCGCTGGTGGTGACTGCAAGAACAGCAGCAACGATGAGGGAAGGTTTTTTCATGAGGACGGACTCTCGGGTATCGAACGGTTGATGAAGAGAGAAATGAGGCCCAAAGTTCACAGATTTGGACTGTGAATTTTAGTTAACAATTGGAAGAAAGAGTGAATTGTTGTTACTAGGCGACCGAAATCCGGCCGTCTGCCCACTCGTTTTCCGGCCTTGCGTGACTTTTGTTACGGAATTCGGCCACCCTCCCCGCACCTTCTCGACATTTCCGTCGCGCCCTCACCACGCCGCCCCAAGCCGGTGCGGCGGCACTGGCACGTCGCTTGCATAACCTGACCACTTGCTCTGATTAAGCGGTCAAACACACCATGCGCGTGCTCGTCGTCTACTGCCATCCGGTCGAAACCAGCTTCCACGCCGCCCTGCATCAGGAGGTTCTGAAGAACCTGCGCGCGGCCGGGCACGAGGTGGACGACTGCGACCTCTACGCCGAAGGCTTCAACCCCGTGCTCTCGCGCGAGGAGCGCCTGGGCTACCACGACGTGCCTTCCAACCAGCTGCCGCTGAAGCCCTACGTGGAGCGGCTGCAGTGGGCCGAGGGGATCGTGTTCTGCTTTCCGACCTGGTGCTTCGGCCTGCCGGCGATGCTCAAGGGCTACTTCGACCGGCTCTTCATGCCGGGCGTGGCCTTCGACATCAGCGACCCGGCCAACGTCAAGCCGATGCTCACGCACATCAAGCGCATCAGCGCCGTCGTCACCTACGGGCGGCCGCGCTGGATGGCCATGTACATGGGCGACCCGCCGCGCAAGATCGTCACGCGCTACATGAAGCGGCTGACCGGCCAGCGCGCCAAGGTGGACTACCACGCCCACTATCACATGAACGTCGCGACCGAGCCCCAGCTCAAGCGCTTCATGGCACGCGTGGGCCAGGCGATGGCGCGTTTCGCATGAGCGCGCCGTCGATCCTTTCCAACGTGCGGCTGCCGCGCTGGCTGCTGCCTGCAGGCTGGCCGCAGCGCGACGGCGTGCCGGAGCTCGCGCGCATCGCGATCGAGGCGGGCCGCGTGCGATCGGTCGAGCCGGCCGTCGCCGCCGTGCCGCCGCCGCCCGACGCCTGGGACCTCGCCGGTGCCCTGGCCCTGCCCTGCTTCGTGGACGCCCATACGCACCTGGACAAGGCCTTCACCCTGCCGCGCATGAAACAGGTGCAGCCCGGCCTGCTCGGCGCCATCGACGCGATGCTCGCCGACCGCGTGCACTGGACACCCGCCGACGTGCGCGAGCGCGCCTCGCGCGGCCTGCAGTGGGCCTGGGAATGCGGCACCGCGCACCTGCGCACGCACGTCGACTGGTGGGAGCCCGAATCGGTGCCCATGGCCTGGCCGGTGATGGCCGAGCTGGCGCAGGAGTGGGCCGGCCGGGTTCGGCTGGAGCAGGTGAGCCTCATCAAGCTGCCGCTCTTCGAAGACGCCGCGCAGGCCATGCGCCTCGCCAAGCAGGTGAAGGCCACGGGGCCGCACGCGCTGCTCGGCGGCTTCGTGCACTCCACCAACTGGAGCGAGAACGCGCTTCGCAACCTGCTGGCGTCGGCGCAGGCCTGCGATCTCGACATCGACCTGCATGTCGACGAGGAGCTCAACGCCTCTGCCGTCGGCCTGCAGACCACCGCGCGCATCCTGGCCGAGATCGGCTACGAAGGCCGCGTGGTCTGCGGCCACATCTGCGCGCTCGCGGCCCAGCCCGAGGCGCAGGCCCTCGCCACGCTCGACGCGGTGGCGCGTGCGCCGATCACCGTGGTGTCGCTGCCCGCCACCAACCTGCTGCTGCAGGACGCCGTCACCGGCCGCACGCCGCGCCTGCGCGGCATCACGCTGGTGAAGGAAGCACGCGAGCGCGGCATTCCGCTGCTGTTCGCGAGCGACAACGTGCAGGACCCTTTCTGCCGCGTCGGCAGCTTCGACCCGGTCGAGGCGCTGGGCACGGCCGCGCTGGTGGCGCAGCTCGACGAGCCTTTCGACGACTGGTCGCAGGCGCTGTGCCGCAGCGACTGGCTGCGGCGCGAAGCCCCGGCCGCCGAACCCACGCTGGTGGGCCAGGGCGCCGACCTGGTGCTGTTCACACAGGCCGACCGCCACGGCTGGCCCTCGCGCACCGCAGGCCGCGTGGTGCTGCGGGAAGGCCGCATCACGCAGGGCGACCCTGCGCCGTTCCTCCCCCGATAACGATTCCTCCAGAAAGACCCTCCCATGCTCCACGGCTACATCCCGCCCCACCGCTTCCTGCCCTACCTGAGCTGGACCGAGATCGCGGCGCTGCCCGATCGCGAGAACACCGTCATCGTGCTGCCCTGCGGCGCGATCGAGCAGCACGGCCCGCACCTGCCCTGCTCGGTGGACAGCGTGATCTGCTCGGGCGTGATGGGCAAGGCACTCGAGAAGCTCCCCGCCGAGGTGCGCGCCTTCGCGCTGCCGACCATCACGTATGGCAAGTCGGAAGAGCACCTGCACTTCCCCGGCACGATGACGCTGACCGGCACCACGCTGCTGTCGACCGTGATCGAGATCGGCGAGTCGGTCTACCGCTCGGGCTTTCGCAAGCTCCTGTTCGCCAACGGCCACGGCGGCCAGCCGCAGGTGCTGGAGATGGCGGCGCGCGAGCTGCGCCTGCGCCACGGCGACTTCGTGGTGGTGCCGCACGGCGTGTCGCGCCTGCCGAGCGCGGCCAGCAAGCAGGTCAGCGAGCAGGAGAAGAAGCTCGCGATGCACGCCGGCCATTCCGAGACCGCGCTGATGCTAGCGCTCGCGCCCGAGACGGTGCACATGGAGCACGCGGTCGCCAACTTTCCGCCGCCCTTTCCGATCAAGCTGCTGTCTGCCGACGGCCGCCCGGCCTGCGCATGGACCTCGCGCGACTTCGGCCCGAGCGGCGTGATCGGCGACCCGACCACCGCCACGCGCGAGCAGGGCGAAGCCATTCTCGACACCCTCTCCGACAGCTGGGTGCAGGCGCTGACCGAGCTGCACGCCCTGCGCTGGGTGGTGCGCGAAGAGGCCACCTGGGAGCGCGGGCACCAGCAGGGCTTCATCCAGCAGAGCTTCCAGCCGGCCTGACAGGGGTTTGAGCCCGCTTCTTGCAACGGCCGCTTCACCTTTTTCTTCTTTCTTCTTCAACTCCCCAGCCTACGAGAGGTCCACTCCCATGCGCTCCTTCGCACTGTCCATCGCCGGCGCCGCCGCCATCGCCTTCCTCGCCGCCGCGCCCGCCCAGGCCGAGGACAAGTTCACCTACATGACCAACTGGTATGCGCAGGCCGAGCACGGCGGCTTCTACCAGGCCGTGGCGCAGGGCATCTACAAGAAGTACGGCCTCGACGTCACCATCAAGATGGGCGGCCCGCAGGTCAACATCACGCAGATGATGGCCGCCGGCCAGGCCGACTGCATCATGGGCTCGAGCGACATCCAGATGATGCAGGTGCGCGAAGGCGGCGTGCCGGTGGTCAACGTGGCGGCCTTCTTCCAGAAGGACCCGCAGGTGCTGATCGCGCACGACGACGTGAAGAAGTTCGAGGACCTCAAGGGCAAGACGCTGCTGATCGGCGCGCAGGCCCAGCGCGGCTACTGGCCGTGGCTGAAGGCCAAGTTCGGCTTCACCGACGAGCAGACCCGTCCCTACACCTTCAACATCCAGCCCTTCGTGGCCGACAAGAACGCCGCGCAGCAGGGCTACCTGACCTCGGAGCCCTACGCCATCCAGAAGGCCGGCGTGAAGAGCACCGTGCTGATGTTCAGCGACCACGGCTTCCCGGCCTACGCGACCACCGTGTCGTGCATGGAGAAGACGGTGAAGGACCGCAGCAAGCAGGTCGCCGCCTTCGTGAAGGCCTCGGCCGAAGGCTGGAAGAGCTACCTCGCCGACCCCGCGCCCGCCAACGCCCTCATCAAGAAGGACAACCCCAACATGACCGACGACCAGCTGGCCTACAGCGTCGCCAAGCTCAAGGAGATGGGCATGGTCACCGGCGGCGACGCGGCCAAGCTCGGCATCGGCGTGATGACGGATGCACGCGCCAAGGCGAGCTACGACTTCCTGGTGAGCGCGAAGCTGCTCGACCCCGCCAAGGTCGAGCTGGCCAAGACCTACACGACCGAGTTCGTCAAGGACGCCAAGGTCATTCCCTGACGCTCGGGCACTGCCCTGAAACCAGGCGGCCGCGCAGCGCGGCCGTTCTCGAAAGGCCTCACGAATGAATCGCATCGACCCCCACACGCTGGCGCCCCCGCCCGATTTCGCACCTGCCGTCCCGGCGGTGGAAGTGCTCTCGGCCGAGAAGACGTATCCCAACGGCACGCAGGCGCTGCTGCCCGTGGACCTGTCCATCGCCGAAGGCGAGTTCGTCACCCTGCTCGGCCCCTCGGGCTGCGGCAAGAGCACGCTGCTGAAGATGGTGGCGGGCATGCTCGAGCCCAGCGACGGCCGCCTGCTGGTGTGGCGCCGGCCGGTGGCGCAGCTGCACGAGAGCTCGCACAAGATGTCGTTCGTGTTCCAGTCGCCCACGCTGATGCCGTGGGCCAGCGTGCGCACCAACGTGCGGCTGCCGCTGGACCTGGCGGGCGTGCCGCGCAAGGAGGCCGATGCACGGGTGATGGAATCGCTCGAGCTCGTGGGCCTGCAGAAGTTCGCCGACGCGCTGCCGCGTGCGCTTTCGGGTGGCATGCAGATGCGCGTGTCGATCGCGCGCGGCCTCGTCACGCAGCCCGACCTGCTGCTGATGGACGAGCCCTTCGGCGCGCTCGACGAGATCACGCGCCACAAGCTCGACGCCGACCTGCTGGAGCTGTGGCGCAAGAAGAAGCTCACGGTGATCTTCGTGACGCATTCGATCCACGAGGCGGTGTTCCTGTCGAGCCGCGTGGTGATGATGGCCGCGCGGCCCGGCCGCGTGGTGGAGGAGTTCCGCATCGACGAGCCCTATCCGCGCAGCGCCGACTTCATGGTCACGCCCGAATTCGCGCGCTACGCCAAGCAGCTGCAGGACAGCCTGCTGCGCGCCAGCAGCACTGACGAGGAGGCCGCGCGATGACTGCGAAGACCGTTCCCCTGCTGGGCCAGCCGCGCGTGCAGCGCGTGCTCTACCCGGTGCTGATCGGCGTGGTGCTGATCGCCCTTTGGCAGTGGCTGGTGGTGGCGATGGAGCTGCCGCCCTACCTGGTGCCTTCGCCCTACCTGATGATGCAGACGCTGGTGACCGACTGGGCGCCGCTGGGCAACGCGCTGCTGGTCACGCTGAAGATCACGGTGCTGTCGTTCCTGCTGGCCACGGTGGCGGGCGTGCTGATCTCGTTCCTGTTCGTGCAGAGCAAGCGCATCGAGACCGCGCTCTTCCCGTACGCGGTGCTGCTGCAGGTCACGCCCATCGTCGCGGTGGCGCCGCTCATCATCATCTGGGTGAAGAACCCGGTGGCGGCGATGACGGTGTGCGCCGCGCTGGTGGCGCTGTTCCCGATCATCAGCAACACCACGCTGGGCCTGCGCAGCATCGACCCCGACCTGCAGAGCTACTTCAAGCTCAACCGCGCGACGCGCTGGCAGCAGCTGGTGCGGCTGCGCATCCCGAGCGCGCTGCCGTACTTCTTCGGCGGCCTGCGCATCTCCAGCGGCCTCGCGCTGATCGGCGCGGTGGTGGCGGAGTTCGTCGCGGGCACCGGCGGCTCGGGCGCGGGCCTGGCCTACCAGATCCTGCAGGCGGGCTTCCAGCTGAACATTCCGCGCATGTTCGCGGCGCTGCTGCTCATTTCCCTCACCGGTGTCGCGCTCTTCGTGCTGATGGCCTGGCTCACCAAGCTGGCGCTGGGCTCGTGGCATGCGAGCGAACTTTCCCAGGATTGAACCTTGACCATGAACGCCCCTGTTTCCGCCATCGAGCAGCTGCTGCTCGAACTGCCCGACCTCGACTGGATCACCGACGAGAGCCGCGTCACGCGGCTGTCCTCCGACTTCTCCTGGTTCAGCCCCGTGCTGGTGCGCCAGCTCAAGGACAAGCGCGCCGACGCGGTCGTGCGGCCGCGCACCGAGGAAGAGATCCGCGCCGTGGTCGGCGCCTGCGCGCGCCGCTGCGTGCCCATCACCATCCGCGGCAGCGGCACCGGCAACTACGGCCAGACCACGCCGCTGGCCGGCGGCGTGGTGCTCGACATGACGGGCTACAACGGCTGCCTGTGGGTGCGCCCCGGCGTGGCGCGCGCGCAGGCCGGCATCCGCCTGGGTGAACTCGAGAAGCAGACCAAGCCCACGGGGCAGGAGCTGCGCTGTGTTCCGTCCACCTACCGCAGCGCGACGCTGGGCGGCCTCTTCGGCGGCGGCTTCGGCGGCGTGGGCTCCATCAACTACGGGCCGCTGGGCGCGCCTGGCAACGTGATCGGCATCCGCGCGATGACCATCGAGGCCGAGCCGCAGGTCGTCGAGCTGCGTGGCGCCGACGCGATGCGCATGCACCACCTGTGGGGCACCAACGGCCTCGTGCTGGAGCTGGAGATCGCCCTGGCGCCCGCGCATCCCTGGCTCGAGACGCTGGTGACCTTCGGCGACTTCGAAAGCGCGCTGCACTTCGCCGACAAGCTCGCGCACGCGCCGGGCATCGTGAAGCGCGGCGTCACCTTCTTCGCGGCGCCGATCTCCGACCATCTCGCGCAGCTCGCCGCGCACCTGCCCAAGGGCTGCCACACGGTGCTGTCGCTGGTGGCCGAATCGTGCGAGCCCGCGATGCTGCAGCTGGTAGAAGCGCACGGCGGCACGGTCAGCTACCGCAAGACCGCCGCCGAGGTGCAGAAGAGCAACCGCACGCTGATGGAATTCACCTGGAACCACACGACGCTGCACGCGCTGAAGATCGATCCGAACCTGACCTACCTGCAGAGCGGCTTCGTCCCGGGCAGGCACGTCGAGCAGGTCATCGAGATGGAGAAGCTGCTGGGCGGCGAGCAGAGCGAGGTGATGATGCACATCGAGTTCCTGCGCAACGTGGCCGGCCTCATGACCTGCAGCGGGCTGCAGCTGGTGCGCTTCAGCACCGAGGAGCGGCTGCAGGAGATCATGCGCATCCACCGCGAGCACGGCGTGCACATCAACAACCCGCACGTGAACATCGTGGAAGACGGCAAGGCCGGCGGGCCGCTGCCGCCGGAGGTCATCGAGGTGAAGAAGCGCTTCGACCCGCTGGGGCTGCTGAACCCGGGCAAGCTGCGCGACTGGCCTGTGAAGGCGGCTGCTGCGGCAGCCTGACCGGTTTCAGTTCCTGCGGCGGCCCTGCACCCAGGCCGCGGCAACGATGGCCATGGCCAGCAGCCACAGCGGCCAGAGGCCGAAGGGCGCCACCCAGCGCGCGAAGGGCGTGAGGCCGCGACGGCCTTCCACGTTCGCCTCGAGCACGCCGCGCGTGAGGCGCGGCAGCTCGTGCGTCACGCGGCCCTGGGCGTCGATCACCACGGTCGCGCCGGTGTTGGTGGAACGCACCATCGGCCGCGCGAACTCGAGCGCGCGCATGCGCGAGATCGACAGGTGCTCGTCGATCGCCACCGTGTCGCCGAACCAGGCGATGTTGCTCACGTTGAGCAGGATGGTGGGCGCCGTGGCCTCGTCGCGGAAGTTCGCACCGATCTCGTCGCCGAACAAGTCCTCGTAGCAGATGTTCGGCGCGATGCGCTGGCCCTGCCAGACGAAGGGCGCCTGGGCGAGCCCGCCGCGCGCGAAGTCGCCCAGCGGGATGTTCATCATCTGGATGAACCAGCGAAAACCCGGCGGAATGAACTCGCCGAAAGGCACCAGGTGGTGCTTGCTGTAGACGTACGGCCGCGCTTCGCCGGGGCGGAAGCCGAGCACCGAGTTGCTGTAGGTGCCCTGTCCGCCCATGGGCAGGCCGACGATGGCTGCCTGCGTGCCCTGGCTGTAGCGCGCCTGGATCGCTTCGAGATAGCCGGGCGGCAGCTGCACGGGCAACAGCGGCAGCGCGGTCTCGGGCGTGACGACGAGCGAAGCCTTCGCATCGCGCAGCTGCTCGCCGTACCAGCTCAGCGCGGTCTCGATGCCGCCGCCGGGAATGAACTTCTCGTCCTGCGGGATGTTGCCCTGCAGGAGCGCGATGCTCAGACTGCCCGCAGCGCCCTTGTCGCCCCGCACATCGTCGCCAAGCGCCGGCACGAGATTCGGCACGGCGAACACGAGCGCGATCAGCACGATGCCTTGCGCGGCCTGCGCCATGCGCAGCGGACGATGCAGCGCGACCAGCGCAACGGCCAGCGCCGCCGCGGCGCCGATGCCGTACACGCCCACCCATGGCGCAAGCGCGGCGAGCGGGCCTTCCACGTGCGCGTAGCCGCCCGCGCCCCACGGGAAGCCGGTGAACCAGCTGCCCCGCACCAGCTCGGCCAGCGTCCAGAGCGCCGCGAAGACCAGTGCGCCCGCCACCCGCCCCTGCGGCCCCTTCACCACGAACCATGCAGCCGCGACCGCGTAGTAGAGGCCCAGCGCGGCAGCCAGCGCGAGCACGGCGATGGCCGCCAGCGGCGCCGGCAGGCCGCCGTAGGTGTGCATCGAGATGAAGAGCCACCAGAAGCTGCCGGTGAGCCAGGCGGTGGAGAACAACCAGCCGTGCAACCCCGCGCGGCGCCAGCCCGCGCCCTGCGAACGCAGCCCGTCGAGCAGCCACACCAGGGCACCCAGCGACAGCAGCTGCAGCCACCACAGCGGCTTGCCGCCGACCGGCGAGGCCATCGAGAGCGCCTGCGCGAGCCCGGCGGCGACGAAGCCGAGCGGACGGAGTAAGGAGGCGAAGGAGGAAGCCGGCGCGCGAACCATCAGTCGGCCGCGTCGCCGCCGCGTGCCGGGGACACCTTGAACCAGCGCACCGCGCCGCCCTTGGTGTGCAGCACCACGAAATCGAAACCGCCGATCGCATGGTGCTCGCCGCGCTTGGGCACGTGGCCCATCTCGTGCGCGATGAGCCCGCCGATGGTGTCGAAGTCTTCGCTGAGCTGCTCTTCGTCGAACACGATGCCGAAGGCCTCGGCGACGCGCTCGATGGGCGTGTCGCCCGAGACGCGGTAGGTGTGGTCGGCCAGGCCGAAGATGTCGCCCTCGTCCTCGGCGATATCGAACTCGTCCTCGATCTCGCCGACGATCTGCTCGAGCACGTCCTCGATGGTGATGAGGCCGGCCACGCGGCCGAATTCGTCGATGACGATGGCCAGGTGGTTGCGGTTGCCGCGGAATTCGCGCAGCAGGTCGTTCAGGCCCTTGCTCTCGGGAACGAAGGTCGCCGGGCGCAGCAGCGCACGGATGTTCAGGTCCGGCGCGCGCTGCAGCTTGAGCAGGTCCTTCGCGAGCAGGATGCCGATGATGTTCTCCTTCTCGCCCTCGTACACCGGAAAGCGCGAGTGCGCGGTGTCGATGACCAGGTGCAGAAGCGCGTCGAACGGTGCGTCGATGTTCACCAGGTCCATGCGCGGCGCGGCGACCATCACGTCGCCGGCGGTCATGTCGGCCATGCGCAGCACGCCTTCGAGCATCACGCGCGACTCCGCGCCGATCACCTCGTTGTCCTCGGCGTCTGCCAGGGTTTCGATCAGCTCGTCGCGCGAATCAGGGCCGGGATGGATGAATTCGGCGAGTTTCTGGAGAAAGCTGCGCTTGTCTTCCCGTTCGACGGGAGCGCGTTCAGGGTGAGGTTCGGCCACTGCGGGAGGGCGGAGTTGAGGAGGGACAAGGATACCGGATTGCGTGTGACACGCTCTACCGGCCCCTTTCAAGGGGCCGGGCCCGGGCGGCCGCCATGGGCCGCAGGGCTCAGGGCGCCGACTTCTTGCGGGCGTCGCGCATGCCGCTGCGCACTTCCTGCAGGCTGGCCAGGAAGGTCCAGAACTGCTTGGCGCGGCTCTTGAGGGCGAAGTCGACGGCCGCGTAGTGCTCCAGGGCGATTTCGCTCATGCGGCTGTCGAAGGTGGCGCTGGGCAGCTCGAGATGGGCTTCGGCTTCGGCGCCGCTGCGCACCACGGTGGCCCCGGCGTTACGGGCGATCTTCAGCATGGCGGCGTTCTCGCTCAGCGCATGGATGAAGAGCATGCCCACCCCCTCGTTGCGGGCCACGACCACGGCGCGCTCGAACAGGCGGGCGCCGTAGCCACGGCCGCGGGCATGGGCCGAGACCGACACGCCGAACTCGGCGCAGTCGCTGTGCTGGTCGCCGGGGGCGAATGCCAGGTGGGCCATCGCGATCAGGTCGAGGCGGCGGTTGTAGATGCCGAAAAGCTCGTCGCGCTCGAAATCGAGGCTGTCGACGTAGCGCTGGACCTGCTCGTCGGCCGCTGCGTAGCCGAAACGCAGGTAGCGGTCGTGCGGGGTGAGGTCGAGCAGGTGGCGCGCGATGCGCTCGCGTTCGCGTGGGCCGATCGAGCGGATCGGCACCATCACCGGTTGAGGCGCGCTGACTGCGCGTGGTTGCGCCTCGACCATCGGCGCCCTCAGGAAAGAGCCAATGCCGAGAGACGCTTTGAGCAGGTTCCTGGCGGTAAGCATGGCTCGACTTTAAGGGTTTTCCCTTAAACAACAAGTCTACAAGGTCAATCTCCCGACACATTTGTGACCCAGTACCCGGCTGTAGCCACCGGTGTAGCGCCCGAGCAACCGAAATGTGGCTAAACGGGCACAGCTGTTGTGGCTTTGACACGGTCCAGCACGAAGCTGGTCTTGCAGTCTTCCACGCTGGGGTGCTTGAGCAGGGTGTCCATGATGAAGCGGCTGTAGTGGGCCATGTCGGCCACCACCACGCGCAGCAGGTAGTCCATGTCGCCGGTGAGGGCGGCGCACTCGACCACCTCCGGCCATGTCTGCACGCTGGCGCGGAACAGGTCCATGGGGTTGCGCTTGTGGGTCTCGGTGTGCTTTTCGAGACGCACGTTGAGATAGGCGGTCAGCCCCAGGCCGACGGCTTCAGGCTGGACCAGCGCCACGTAGCGGTCGATCACGCGGTGTTCTTCCAGCCGCTTGACCCTGCGCAGCACGGCGCTGGGAGACAGGCTCACCTGCTCGGCGATCTGGTCGTAGGTAGCGCGGCCGTCTGCTTGAAGCGTGCGCAGAATGAGTCTATCGATCTTGTCCAGTGCTTCCATTTCGCCATTCTTGCAGTTTTACTGCGTGACGGCCACCAGGGGCGCGCGGAAACGCAGTAAACCTGAGAGGCATCCGCCCTACATTGCATGACCGGCCGATTTCGCGCCCCGTTCATTCATTCATTCCATCCCCACACCGGAGACCGCACATGAGCCTTGCAGACGCACCCGCCTTCACGCCCTGGGAGAACCCCATGGGCACCGACGGCTTCGAATTCATCGAGTACGCGGCACCCGATCCGGTCGCCATGGGGAAGGTGTTCGAGCGCATGGGCTTCAAGGCCGTGGCCAAGCACCGCCACAAGAACGTGTTGCTCTATCGCCAGGGCACGATCAACTTCATCATCAACGCCGAGCCCGACTCGTTCGCGCAGCGCTTCGCGCGCCTGCACGGCCCCAGCGTGTGCGCCATCGCGTTCCGCGTGCAGGACGCCAAGTTCGCCTACGAACGCGCCATCTCGCTGGGCGCCTGGGGCTTCGCCGACAAGGCCGGCCCGGGCGAGCTGAACATCCCGGCCATCAAGGGCATCGGCGACAGCCTGATCTACCTGGTCGACCGCTGGCGCGGCAAGAACGGCGCGAAGCCGGGCGACATCGGCAACATCGGCTTCTTCGACGTGGACTTCGAGGCGCTGCCGGGCCTGTCCGCCGAAGAGGCGCTGGCGCCCGTGGGCAACGGCCTGACCTACATCGACCACCTCACCCACAACGTGCACCGTGGCCGCATGAACGAATGGGCCGAGTTCTACGAGCGCCTGTTCAACTTCCGCGAGGTGAAGTACTTCGACATCGAAGGCCAGGTCACCGGCGTGAAGAGCAAGGCCATGACCAGCCCCTGCGGCAAGATCCGCATCCCGATCAACGAAGAGGGCAAGGAGCAGGCCGGCCAGATCCAGGAGTACCTGGACATGTACAACGGCGAAGGCATCCAGCACATCGCGATGGGCTCGGACGACCTGTACCAGACGGTCGACGCGCTGCGCGCCAATGGCGTGAAGCTGCTGGACACCATCGACACCTACTACGAGCTGGTCGACAAGCGCATTCCCGGCCACGGCGAAAGCGTCGAGGAGCTGCACAAGCGCAAGATCCTGATCGACGGCAAGAAGGACGCTCTGCTGCTGCAGATCTTCAGCGAGAACCAGCTCGGCCCGATCTTCTTCGAGTTCATCCAGCGCAAGGGTGACGACGGCTTCGGCAACGGCAACTTCAAGGCGCTGTTCGAGAGCATCGAGCTCGACCAGATGCGCCGCGGCGTGCTGAGCGCCGCAAAATAAGGGTCCTTCCCTTATCTACCTGCTTCTGGAGCACGCATGCGCAGCTGTACGCCTTCGATCGGTCTGACTTTCATCGCGGCGGCTGCCGCCCTTCTTTCGGGTTGCGCGATGACGCCCGCGGCCGCGCCGGCGGCCGGCGCCTCGCACCTCGATAGCGTGCAGAAGGCCGCGGTGCTGCGCATCTGCACGCCGGGCGACTACAAGCCCTTCAGCTTCCAGAAGCCCGACGGCGCCTTCGAGGGCATCGACGTCGACCTGATGGCCGGCTTCAGCGCCAGCCTCGGCACGAAGCCCGAGTGGATCAAGACCACCTGGGCCAACCTGCTGCCCGACCTGGCCGCCGGCAAGTGCGACATCGCCGTGGGCGGCGTGTCGGTCACCACCGACCGGCAAAAGCGCGCCTTCTTCAGCGCGCCCTACATGGTCAACGGCAAGACGCCGATCGCGCGCTGCGCCGACGTGGCCAAGTACCAGAGCGTGGCGGCCATCGACCAGCCGTCGGTGCGCGTCATCTTCAATCCGGGCGGCAGCAACGAGCGCTTCGCCCGTGCCAACTTCAAGAAGGCCAAGCTCACGCTGCACGGCGAGAACGTGACGATCTTCGACGAGATCCTCGCCAACCGTGCCGACGTGTTCGTCACCGAGGCGGCCGAGGCCATCACGCAGCAGAAGCTCAAGCCGGGCCTGTGCGCGGTCAACCCCGACAAGCCGCTTCAATACGGCGAAATGGCCTGGATGCTGCCGCGCGACGACGTGGCCTTCAAGTCGTACGTCGACCAGTGGCTGCACTTGCAGCAGGCCGGCGGCGACTTCCAGCGGACGATGGACCGCTGGCTCAAGTAAGCAAGCAACTCACGACCGGTCTCTTCTTCATGGACTCCTCCGCAGCCGCCGCCGTTGTCACCCCCGCCATCACCCCAGCCGTGTACGGCGCCTCCGACCGCCCGCCCCGCGGCGACTACTCGCGCGGCGGCGCGGTGCTGGCCGACTACACCTGCCCGCAGGACTGGGCCAGCTATACGCCGGCCGACCACGACACCTACCGCCGCCTCTACGAGCGGCAGGTGGCGCAGCTGCCGGGGCTGGCCTGCGACGCCTTCATCGAGGCGCTGCCTTCGCTGGGCGTGAAGGACCGCATCCCGCGCTTCGACGAGCTCAACGAGCGGCTGCACCGCGCCACGGGCTGGGAGATCGTCGCCGTGCCGGGGCTGATTCCGGAGCTGCCTTTCTTCACGCTGCTCGCGAACCGCAAGTTTCCGGTCACCGACTGGATCCGCAAGCCCGAGGAGTTCGACTACATCGTCGAGCCCGACGTGTTCCACGACCTCTTCGGCCACGTGCCGATGCTGTTCGACCCGACCTTCGCCGACTACGTGCAGCGCTACGGCCAGGGCGGCATCAAGGCGCACGAACTCGGAGCCGGAGAAAAGCTCGCGCGCCTCTACTGGTACACGGTGGAGTTCGGCCTGATCCGCCAGCCGGATGGCCTGCGCGCGTACGGTGCCGGCATCCTCAGCTCGGTGGGCGAGCTCAGGCACGCGGTGCTCAGCGACGAGCCGCGCCGCCTGCCGCTGGACCTGCTGCGCACCATGCGCACGCGCTACAAGATCGACACCTACCAGGCCAACTACTTCGTGATCGACAGCTTCAAGCAGCTGTTCGACCTCACCGAACCCGATTTCACGCCGCTTTACGAGTCGTTGAAGGTGGCCCCGGACATCGAGGCCGGGGTGCTGCTGCCGGGCGAGTCCGGCAAGGCCTGAGATCCCGAAGGGTTGTTTGCAGCTGTCGTCGTGCGCAGCTATCGCGCGCGCGACAGCGCGCGCCCTTGCCCTAGGACAAGCCCGCTGGTCGCGGAAGCAGAGTGGCTTCCACAATCCGCGCCAAAGGAGCTTGCATGCAGACGACATCATCCGCGCGACAGAACTACCCGGCCGGCGTGCCGCACGAGATCGATCCGGAGCAGTACCGTTCACTGCCCCAGATGTTCGACGAGGCCTTCGCCCGTTATGCCGACCGCCCCTTCTCGGTCTGCATGGAGCGCTGGATGTCGTACGGCGAGCTCGACGCGCTGTCGAAAGCGCTGGGCGCCTGGCTGCAGTCGCGCGGGCTGGAGCCCGGGGCGCGGGTTGCGATCATGCTGCCGAACATTCCGCAGTTCGCGGTCACGATGTGCGGCGTGCTGCGCGCGGGATACACCTGCGTCAACGTCAATCCGCTGTACACCGCGCGCGAACTGGAGCACCAGCTGAAGGATTCGGGAGCGACGGCCATCGTCATCCTCGAGAACTTCGCCTCCACGCTGGAGAAGGTGATCGAGCGCACGCCGGTCAAGCATGTGGTCATGACATCCATGGGCGACCTGCTCGGAGGCTTGTACGGTGCCTGGATCACGATGGCCGTGCGCCATCTCGCGAAGCTGGTGCCGGCCTACAAGCTGCCGCTGAGCGACGGCCGCAGCGTCACCCCTTTCGGCCAGGCGATCGCCGAGGGTCGCGGTCGCACGCTGGGCCCGGACCGGAGCACGCTCGATTCGATCGCCTTCCTGCAGTACACCGGCGGCACGACCGGTTTGTCGAAGGGCGCGGTGCTGACCCATCGCAACATCGTCGCGGCCACGCTGCAGGCCGAGGCCTGGTTCACGCCGGCGCTGTCGCGGGCGGGCGACCTCGCGAAGGTCAACAGCATCGCGGCGCTGCCGCTCTATCACATCTTCGCGCTGACACTGTGCCTGCTGGTGATCCGCCAGGGCTCGCACATGACGCTGATTCCGAACCCGCGCGACTTCGACAAGTTCATCGCGGTGCTGAAGAAGCGGCCCTTCCACATGCTGCCCGCGGTGAACACCCTGTTCAATGCGCTGCTGATGCATCCGGAGTTCAAGTCGGTCGACTTCTCGACGCTCTTCGTCTCGCAGGCGGGCGGCATGGCCGCCTCGGAAGGCACGGCGCGCAAGTGGTTCGAGGCCACCGGCTGTCCGATGATCGAAGGCTGGGGCATGAGCGAGACATGCGCGATCGGCACCAACAACCCGGTGTCGAACACCGAGTTCACCGGCACGATCGGGTTGCCGCTGCCCAGCATCGAGATCGCCATCAAGGATGACGATGGAAACTCGTTGCCCGTCGGCGAAGCGGGGGAGCTCTGCATCAAGGGTCCGAACGTGATGAAGGGCTACTACAACCAGCCGGCCGAGACTGCCGCGGCCTTCACCGCCGACGGTTTCATGCGCACCGGCGATATCGCGGTGATGCAGGAAGACGGCTACAGCCGCATCGTCGACCGCAAGAAGGACATGATCCTGGTGAGTGGCTTCAACGTGTTCCCGAACGAACTGGAGAACGTGATCTCGCTGTGCCCCGGCGTCGTGGAGTGCGCGGCGGTGGGCGTGCCCGACGAGAAGCAGGGCGAGGCCATCAAGGTGTTCGTGGTCCGCAGGGATCCGACGCTGACCGAGGAGGCCGTGCTGCAGTATTGCCATTCGCAGCTCACGGGCTACAAGCGGCCGAAACACATCGAATTCCGGGAGTCGCTGCCGAAGACGAATGTGGGGAAGATCCTGCGCCGCGAACTCCGCACGAGTGCGGGCGCCTGAGCGGCGAAGATGAGCCATTCATCCGCCAGTGCGGGGCTGCCGGCGGGCGTCGTCGTCTTCGAGCGGGGATGGCTGTCCTCGAACAATGTGTTGTTCGTGGGCAGCACAGAGACGGCGCTTGTCGATACAGGCTATGCGACGCACGCCGAGCAGACCTTGGCGCTGGTCGAGTCAGTGCTGCAAGAGCGGCCGCTCGACCGCATCCTGAACACGCATCTGCACAGCGACCACTGCGGAGGAAATGCTGCGCTGCAAGGACGCTATCCGGCCGTTCGCACCGAGATTCCGCCAGGCGAGGCGGCGCTGATCGAGAGCTGGGACGAGCAGAAGCTCAGCTTCCTGGCCACGGGGCAGATCTGTCCACGATTTCGATTCACGGCGCTGCTGCTTCCAGGTTCGGAATGCGTCCTGGGTGACCGGCCGTGGCAGGTGCATGCGGCGCCGGGTCACGACCCTCACTCGGTCATTCTGTTCGAGGAGGCGTCACGGACTTTGATCTCAGCGGATGCGCTCTGGGAGAACGGATTCGGCATCGCGTTTCCCGAATTGGCGGGGGAGCCATCGTTCGGAGAAATAGGCGCGACCTTGGATCTGATCGCGGCGCTCGCGCCGCGGCGGGTGATTCCGGGGCATGGAGCCGTATTCGACGACGTGGCAAGGGCCTTGGACATAGCACGTCGACGGCTTGATGGATTGAGCAGAGATCCGGTCAAGCATGCGCGGCATGCCATCAAAGTCTTGATGAAGTTCAAGCTGCTGGAAGTGCAGTCGATTTCGCTGACGGATTGGAAGACGTGGCTGGCTTCGACGCCGTACCTTGAGTTAATCCGGAGTCGTTTTTTCAGAGGATCCGAATTGGGTCAGCTAGCCCTAGATATGTTGGAGGAGTTGGTAGCTGCGGGAGGTGCCGAAGTGGAGGCGGAGGTTGTGCGCAACCGGTGATGCGCCTGTTCTTTTTCTTTTTGCTGCCCGTAAAAGCAAAAACCCCCGCTCAGATTGAGCGGGGGTTTTTGGGGCTGTAAGAGCCTGACGATGACCTACTTTCACACGGGAACCCGCACTATCATCGGCGCTGAGTCGTTTCACTGTCCTGTTCGGGATGGGAAGGAGTGGGACCAACTCGCTATGGTCATCAGGCATAAAGGGTTGTCTGACTGATGGTGAGATCAGTCAAAC
>NZ_KB907472.1 GCF_000382045.1 Variovorax atrisoli 110B | reverse complement strand
TCAGACAACCCTTTATGCCTGATGACCATAGCGAGTTGGTCCCACTCCTTCCCATCCCGAACAGGACAGTGAAACGACTCAGCGCCGATGATAGTGCGGGTTCCCGTGTGAAAGTAGGTCATCGTCAGGCTCTTACAGCCCCAAAAACCCCCGCTCAATCTGAGCGGGGGTTTTTGCTTTTACGGGCAGCAAAAAGAAAAAGAACAGGCGCATCACCGGTTGCGCACAACCTCCGCCTCCACTTCGGCACCTCCCGCAGCTACCAACTCCTTCAACATATCTCGGGCTAGCTGCAAAGCTAAATCCAGCGATGCCGAGTGCTAGCAATTGCGAAGAATCGAACCCTTCATCTGACTGCACCTACGGTAGTCAGCTCTCAAGACACCATCCGCCAAGCGATCCAGTTCAATACTGCCGGAAAACCTTGATCGGATCGCCTTGAGATAGGCTGTCTGGCGCATCCAGGTATTCCAGTCAGGCCTCTTCGAGGGCAATGATTGGCTGAATCGAGTTCATCTATTGAAAGCCCGAGGAAAAATAAAAAAAGCCCGATGGAGACTCCATCGGGCTTTTTTGCTTTGAAGCAGCTTGGTATCAAGCAGCCAGGCGTTGCTCGATAGCCGCCTTCGTCTCCGGCAGCTCCTTCGGCAGATGGTGCTCCAGCTGCTTGAACAGCTCGGCATGCAGCTTCAGTTCAGCCTGCCAAGCCGCCTTGTCGATGCTGGTCACCGTAGCGAATTGCTCGGCGCTGAAGTTCAAGCCAGTCCAGTTGAGGTCTTCGTAGCGCGGGCTGATGCCGGTGATGTGCTCCACGCCCTCAGTCTTGTTGCCTTCGACACGATCGATCATCCACTTCAGAACGCGCATGTTCTCGCCATAGCCGGGCCAGACGAACTTGCCGTCGGCGCCCTTGCGGAACCAGTTGGTCGTGTAGATCTTCGGGAGCTTGGCGCCTGACGCCTCGAGCTTCATGCCCAGGTCGAGCCAGTGCTGGAAATAGTCGCTCATGTTGTAGCCCATGAAGGGCAGCATCGCGAAGGGATCGCGGCGGACGACGCCCTGCTGGCCAGCTGCGGCAGCAGTCGTCTCGGAGCCCATGGTCGCCGCCATGTAGACGCCTTCAACCCAGTTGCGGGCTTCGGTCACGAGCGGCACGGTGTTCGAGCGGCGTCCGCCGAAGATGAAAGCGTCGATGGTCACGCCCTTCGGGTCGTCCCATGCCTCGTCGAGCGCGGGGTTGTTGGTCGCGGCGACCGTGAAGCGGGCGTTCGGATGGGCGGCCTTCGCGCCGGTTTCCTTGGCGATCTGCGGCGTCCAGTCCTTGCCTTGCCAGTCGATCAGGTGAGCCGGCAGTGCCTTGCCAGGGGCGTCCTGCTCCATGCCTTCCCACCAGACGTCGCCATCGTCCGTCAGTGCGACGTTGGTGAAGATCACACCCTGGTCCAGGCTGCGCATGCAGTTGGGGTTCGTCAGCATGTTGGTGCCCGGCGCAACGCCGAAGTAGCCGGCCTCCGGGTTGATCGCGCGCAGGGTGCCGTCGGCCTGCGGCTTGATCCATGCGATGTCGTCGCCGATCGTCGTGACCTTCCAGCCTTCGAAGCCCGCCGGCGGAACCAGCATCGAGAAGTTGGTCTTGCCGCAGGCGCTGGGGAACGCTGCCGCCACGTGGTACTTCTTGCCTTCGGGATTCGTCACGCCCAGGATGAGCATGTGCTCGGCCAGCCAGCCTTCGTCACGACCCATGTTGGAAGCGATGCGCAGCGCGAAGCACTTCTTGCCCAGCAGCGCGTTGCCGCCGTAGCCGGAGCCATAGCTCCAGATCTCGCGCGTCTCGGGATAGTGGACGATGTACTTGGTCTTGTTGCACGGCCAGGCCACGTCCTTCTGGCCAGCCTCGAGCGGGGCGCCCACGGTGTGCACGCAGGGCACGAATTCGCCGTCGGCGCCCAGCACGTCGTAAACGGCCTTGCCCATGCGGGTCATGATGCGCATGTTGACCGCGACGTAGGGCGAGTCGGAAAGCTCGATGCCGATGTGGGCGATCGGCGAACCCAGCGGTCCCATGCTGAAGGGCACGACGTACATCGTGCGGCCCTTCATGCAGCCATCGAACAGCGGCTGAAGGGTCGCCCGCATCTCGGCCGGGGCCATCCAGTTGTTGGTGGGGCCGGCGTTTTCCTTCTGCTCGGAGCAGATGTAGGTGCGGTCTTCCACGCGCGCCACGTCGCTCGGGTCAGACAGCGCGAGGAACGAGTCGGGCCGCTTGGCGGGGTTGAGCTTCTTGAAGGTACCTGCGTCGACCAGCTGCTGGCAGAGGCGGTCGTACTCTTCCTTGCTTCCGTCGCACCAGTGGATGGCTTCGGGTTTGCACAGCGCGGCCATGTCGGCCACCCAGGCGATCAGCTTTGCGTTCTTGACGTATGAGGGCGCCTGAATGGTGAGGCCCTTCATCGTGGGTGCGTTCATCGGAAAATCTCCTAAGTTGAAAAATCGTCTTTCCGAACGGGACGCCGTGCCGGCTCAGGCACGGAGGTCCGTTTGAGAAAACGTTTCGCTTCGGGAGATTGCGTCGGCGCGGGCCGCACCGCCCGCGGACAAAGGCGCTAACGCACGTCAGCTTCAGGCCATGTAGACGGCGATGGATGCCAGCAGCAGCATCAGCACGCCGCCGGCCAGCGGAAGCACCAGCGGCATCAGGTGAACGACCGACTCGACAGCGTCTTGTTCGACGGCCGCGCCATGGCTCGGCTCGACGGGAGTGGGATTGGACATCGGGAAATTCCTCGAATACGCAATTGACAAACTGATGGCATTTTACCGGCGGGCCGCCGGCAGCCGGTCTAGGGGGATGCGAGCCCCCGAATGGGGCATTCCGGGCTTGATCTTGCAGCTCAATGCTGCTCTTCGGCCTCGAACCCGGCGTCCTTCAGCGCGGCCAGCACGCTGGCCAGATGGGCGCGTCCACGGGTCTGCAGCACCAGCTCGACATCGACGTTCTGCGCCGCCAGCATGGTGAAGGCGCGCTGATGGTGAACCTCGTCGACGTTAGCGCCCGCTTCGGCCACAGTGGCCGTGATGTGGGCCAGCGAGCCCGGCACGTCGCGTGCGCTCACGCGGATGCGCGCCAGCCGCCCGGCCCGCACCATGCCTCGCTCGATGATGGCCGCCAAGAGCAGCGGATCGATGTTGCCGCCCGACAGCACCAGCCCCACCCGCTTGCCGCGGAAGCGCTCCGGGTGCCGGATCAGCGCGGCGAGCCCGGCGGCGCCCGCGCCTTCGACCAGGGTCTTCTCGATCTCGAGCAGCATCAGCACGCCCTGCTCGATGTCGCCTTCGTCCACCAGCAGCAGGTCGTCGACCTTGCTCGCGATGATCTGCTGCGTCAGCACGCCGGGGGTACCGACCGCGATGCCTTCGGCGATGGTGCTCGAGCCCTGCGCATGATGTGTACCCTTGACTGCGTTGACCATCGCCGGAAAGCGCGTGGTCTGCACGCCGACGATCTCGATGTCCGGCTTGCGTTCGCGCGCGGCCACCGCCATGCCAGCGATCAGCCCGCCGCCGCCGACCGACACCACCAGTGCGTCGAGATCGGGCACGGCGTCGAGCATCTCCAGCGCCACGGTGCCCTGGCCGGCGATGATCGCTTCGTCGTCGTAGGGGTGCACGAAAGTCAGTCCCTCGCGCTGCGCAAGCTCGAATGCATGGGTGCGGGCGGCTTCCAGCGTGTCGCCGTGCAGCACCACCTCTGCGCCGAAGCCGCGCGTGCGTTCGATCTTCACGCCGGGCGTGAACCGCGGCATCACGATCAGCGCCCGCAGCCCGAGGCGTTGCGCGTGATAGGCCACACCCTGCGCATGGTTGCCCGCAGACATGGCGATCACTCCGCGTGTACCGTTCTCGGAAAGATCGACCAGCTTGTTGCACGCCCCCCGCTCCTTGAACGAGGATGTGAACTGCAGGTTCTCGAATTTCAGGAACACCTGGGCGCCGACGATTTCCGAAAGGGTGCGTGATTCCACGCACGGCGTGTTGAGCACCTGCCCCTGGAGGCGCGCCGCGGCGCGTTCGATTTCCTGGATTCCGACCATGGCGCGCATTGTGGCTGGAATCGCAACCATCAGGGTTTTTCCCGTTTCACGGTCTTCCCGAAGCCAAAAGTCTGCGTTATGGTCTGTCCGAAATTGTCCTCGTTGGAGGTTGCCTGATGGCCAAGCGTGCGGGTGTCGATGTGGTGGCTGCTGCGGTACGCGGGCAGGCATTGCCGTCGCCCGGACTCAAGGAAGCCCCGGTGCTCGAGCTCATGTGCTCGCACTTCGTGCTGACGCTTGCTGCCAAGCAGGGCCCGCGCTTCAACGTGCGGCGCGACATCAATGGCCTGCTCTCGCTCACCGGGCGGCATCTCGTATGGCCCGCTGCCGTGCTGCAGCGGCTTCGCGAGTTCCTCGGACGGCGCTGCGCGGGCAATGAAGCCTGGAAGGGCGTCGAAGACCTCGACGGCCGCACGCTGCTGGAGCGCCACGGCGTGTGGCGCGGCCCGTACGAGGAAGGCACGCTCTTCTTCTATCTCGACGAATACGCGAAAGACCAGCCGAAGGACCTGCTCTCGGTGCTGGCCGTCACGCGCGACTGGCTCACGCACGCGCTTCGCAAGCAGTCGACGCTGGTCGAGAAGAACATCGACGCGCTCGCGGGCCTGCTGCAGCTCAACAAGGCCGAGCGTGCGCTGCTGCTGTACGGCACGCTCGCACGCTACCAGCGCGACCTGCGCTCGCTGCTGGTCGAATTCAAGGTCAACAACGCGCCCGAAGCCTACGCCGCCATCGCCGACATCGCCGGCGTGAGTGCGAGCGACGTGGGCGAGGCGCTGCGCGCGGGCTCCAGGCTCGAGCGCATCGGGCTGGTCGAGAACCTCATCTCCGAGCACAACATCACCGACCTCGCCGATCTCATGAAGGTCAGCGAGAAGCTGCCGCCGGTGCTCATGCGCGAGTACCGCGACCACAACGAGCTGATGGCCGTGTTCACGCGCCCCTCCGCCAAGAGCGCGCTCGCGCCGCAGGACTTCTCCTTCGTGCAGGAAGACGTGCAGATGCTCGTCACGCTGCTGCGCGCGGCGGTCGCTCGCAAGGAGCCGGGCGTCAACGTGCTGCTCTACGGCCCGCCCGGCACCGGCAAGACCGAGCTCGCGAAGGTCGTGGCGCAGGCCGCAGGGCTCGAGCTCTTCGAGGTCGAGTACGCCGACCGCGACGGCAATTCGCTGAGCGGCCGCGACCGCTACCGCTCGCTGCAGATCGCGCAGGTGTTCCTCAAGGGCAGCGCGCAGGCCGCGCTGCTGTTCGACGAGGTCGAGGACGTGTTTCCGCCCATCAGCACCGAGGCCGCGCAGTTCATGGCGCGCGCCGAGCAGATCCCCGCGCCCACCAGCGGCAGCGTGAGCGGCAAGGCCTGGGTCAACCAGATCCTCGAGGCCAATCCGGTGCCCACGCTGTGGGTCACCAACCGCATCGAGCAGATCGACCCGGCCTTCCGCCGCCGCTTCGCGTATCACCTCGAGCTCAAGTCGCCGCCACCCGGCGCGCGCGAGCAGCTCGTGAAGAAGACGCTCGAAGGCGTCGTCGTGTCCGAGGCCTTCACCGCCAAGCTCGCGGAGCGCAAGGGGCTCACGCCCGCGCAGATCCGCACGGCGGTGCGCTTCGCCGGACTGGCCGGTGCCGAAGGCGCCTCGACGGAAGCGCTCATCGAGCGCCAGCTGCGCAATGCCGATCTGGCGCTCGGCACCGCCGACTCCGGCCGCGGCGAGCGCCGCAGCGTCACCACCTACGACCTCGAAATGCTCAACGTCGAGACCCGCTTCGAGATCCCGCGGATCGTCGAGGCCTTGAAGGCGCGCGGCCACGGCTCGCTGTGCTTCTACGGCGCGCCCGGCACGGGCAAGACGGCGCTGGCGGAGCACATCGCCAAGGCGGTGGGCCGTCCGCTCATCGTGAAGCAGGCCAGCGACCTGATGAGCAAATACGTCGGCGAGACCGAGCAGAACATGGCCGCCATGTTCCGCGAGGCCGAGGCCGAGAAGGCCGTGCTGCTGCTCGACGAGGCCGACAGCTTCCTGCAGGACCGCCGCGGCGCGCAGCGCACCTACGAGGTCACCGAGGTCAACGAGATGCTGCAGGGCATGGAGCGCTTCAACGGCATCTTCGTGTGCACCACCAACCTGCTCGACCGGCTCGACCAGGCGGCGCTGAGGCGCTTCACCTTCAAGATCAAGTTCATGCCGCTCACGGCCACGCAGCGCGAGCGCATGTTCGTCACCGAGGCGCTTGCCGGCGATGCCGCGCTCATGACGGCATCGATGCGCTCGCGGCTTGCGGCGCTGGGGCAGTTGTGCCCCGGCGATTTCGCGGCGGTGAAACGGCAGACCGATATCCTCGCGGTGGAGTTCTCCGCGAGCGAGTTCCTGGACCAGCTCGAAGCCGAGCATCGCATCAAGCCCGAAGTGCGCGAGTCGCGCGGCATGGGCTTCGTGCAGTAGCGGCACCTGTGGCGGCGTGCGCCGCCGCCGCGCAGAACGAGAACATCCGTCCGCCGGTGCGGACACGGACATGAGGAGGAGAACGCATGCTGGAGTCTCGCAAGATCGACGACGCGCGGCGGTTGCCGCGTCCTGGCGCATGGACCGCCGCCGGCGCCGTGCTCGCGGCTGCAGCCCTGCTGTCGGCCTGTGGGGGCGGCGGAGGAGGCGGGGGCGGCGGGGGCGGCGGCGGCCTGCCGATCGGCCTGATCCCCGGCGCCACCACGATGCCCCCGCCTGCGAGCGGAGACGGCGGCAATGGCAGCGGTTCCGGCAGCGGCATCGTAGCCTCGGCCACCGTGGCCGGCCTGTGCGCGTCGCCGCGCACCGGCATCAACCCCGAGACCGGCGGCGCATATCCCGACCGCAGCGGCACGCTCGACAACGAGAAGAGCTGGGTGCGCGGCTGGATCGACGAAACCTACCTCTGGTACGGCGAAGTGCCCACCACCCTCAAGGCCGCCGACTACGCCACGCCCATCACCTGGTTCAACGTGCTCAAGACGACGGCCACCACGCCCTCGGGCCGCGCCAAGGACCGCTTCCACTTCACCTACGACACCGAGGCCTACCGCCAGCTCACGCAGGGCGGCGTCTCCGCCGGCTACGGCATGGAGACGGCCGCGATCCGCAGCTCGCCGCCGCGCGACATCCGCATCGCCCTCGTCGAGCCGGGCTCGCCCGCCAACACTGCCGGCTTGGCACGCGGCGCGAAGATCCTGAACATCGACGGTGTCGACGTCGTCAACAGCACCGGCACGGCCAACGTCAACGCGATCAATGGGGCGCTGTCGCCCAAGGCCGTCGGCGAATCGCACACCTTCACCTTCGAAGTGAACGGCGTCGCGCAATCGCCGGTGCAGTTGACGGCCGCCAATGTCACCAGCGTGCCGGTGCAGAACGTGCAGGTCATCGACACCGGCAGCGGCCGTGTGGGCTACCTGCTGTTCAACGACCACATCACCACGTCGGAGACGCAGCTCATCAACGCCGTCAACAGCTTCAAGCAGGGCGCCGGCATCCAGGACCTGGTGCTCGACATGCGCTACAACGGCGGCGGGCAGCTGCTCATCGCGAGCCGGCTGGCCTACATGATCGCCTCGCCGTCCGTGACCGCGGGCAAGACCTTCGAGCAACTGGTGTTCAACGACAAGAACCCGTTCCGGCTCTCCGTCGCGCAGACCCTGACGCCCTTCGTCAGCACCAGCCGCAGCGGGCAGCCGCTGCCCACGCTGGGCCTGTCGCGCGTGACCGTGCTCACCGGCCCCGACACCTGCTCGGCGAGCGAGTCCGTCGTCAACAGCCTGCGCGGCGTGGGCGTCACCGTCAACCTCGTCGGCGGCACCACCTGCGGCAAGCCCTACGGCTTCTATCCGCAGGACAACTGCGGCACCACCTACTTCGCGATCCAGTTCAAGGGCGTGAACCAGAAAGGCGAGGGCGACTACGGCGACGGCATGGCACCGAATGCCGGCTGCGTCGTGGCCGACGACTTCAACCACCAGCTCGGCGACAAGGCCGAGGCGCGCCTCGCTGCGGCGCTCGCGTTGCGCAGCTCGGGCTCATGCTCCGTCTCCGCCAAGACGACCGTCCAGGGCCTGGAGAAGGCGGCCGAGCCCGAAGCGGAGCAGCCCTATCTGCCGGGCCGCTCGCCGCTGCGCGAGAACAGGCTGATCGGCCTGCCCGATCCGGCCTGAGCCGCTCGCGAGCTGCCCGCCCACGAGCTGCTCTGCGCAGCCCCGAGCCGTTCTTGTTCTGAAAGGCGGCCCGGGCTCTCCTTCGGGCTCGCGGAAAACCCCTAGCGCCGGTGCTTGCCACCCCTGTCGCTCGCGCCGTAGAGTGGGTGAAACGTTTGCGCAAAGCTTTGCGCAAACGTTTGTATCTCGGAGCGGCAGGACTTGCCCCACCTGAGAACCAACTTCCTAGTACCAGGAGAGAGACGATGCGCAAATGGATCGGGGCGATGTTGATCGCCGTCATCACGACGTTGGCGGGCTGCGGAGGCGGCGGGAACGGAGGCTCGGGCATCGGCCTCGGCCCGGGCTGGGGCGGTGGTGGCGGGGGAGGATCGGGAGGCGGCGGCGCCGGCCCGCAGAAGATCATCATCGACAGCGACTACAACACCATGAGCGACGACGGCCAGCTCGGCGTGATGGCCGCGCAGCTGCAGGCCGAGGGCAAGGTGCGCGTGATGGGCATCAGCGTGGTCTCGGGCAACCAGTGGCTGAAGCAGGGCGTGGCCGACGCGCTGATGTCGGTTGAGCGCCTGGGCGTGGGCGACCGCATCGGCATCTACTCGGGCGCGAACTACGCGCTGAACCACACCTATGCCGACGTCCAGGCCGAGATGGCCGCCGGTGCCGGCGGCGACGGCTACCTCGGCGCCTGGGGCGGCCCCGAGCCCAAGACCGACGCCGACCTCAAGCCCTCGCCGGACGGCTTCGCGAAGCACACGGTGGTGCAGCGCAAGACGGCGGTCGACTTCATCGTCGACACCGTGAAGGCCAACCCCGGCGAGATCACCATCCTGGCCATCGGCCCGCTCACCAACATCGCGCTCGCGGTGAAGCAGAACCCCGAGATCGTGCCGCTCATCAAGAAGATCATCTACATGGGCGGCGCCATCGACGTGCCCGGCAACACCACCAAGGCCGCCGAGTTCAACTGGTGGTTCGACCCCGATGCCGCGCAGTTCGTGGTGCGGCTGCCGATCCCGCAGGTGGTGGTGCCGCTGGACGTGACCGACACCGTGTTCCTCACCAAGCCCATCTATGACCGCATCGCCCACCCGGCCAAGCCCACGGCCGTGACCGACGTGTTCCAGAAGCTCAACGGCTACGGCTTCGACGGCAAGAACGGCTTCGAGACCAATCCGAACTACACGCAGAACATCTGGGACACGCTCACCCTGGCCTACCTGATCGATTCGAGCTATGCCACGCAGACGGTGGACCGCTACGTCGACGTGATCGCCAAGCCGGGCGCCGCCGACAACGGCCGCTCCATCGGCTATTCGTCGCAGCCGCCCGGCCCGACGCTGCAGAAGATGACCGTGGTGAAGAAGTTCGACAACGCGCGCTTCTTCGAGCTGTACGTCGACCTGCTGACACGGCCGGTGCCCATCACGCTTCCCGCCACGGTGAACTGAACGGCGTCATAAGCCGCGCTTATCCAAACACAACCGGGAGACAGGTTCCCGGAAGGCGCCGTGCTCCGGATACTCGCCCACGTCCGCTTTGCGGCGGACGCACGAAGAATCCGACAGAGACAACGACGCAGTGCCTTCCGCTCCCATCACCGCCATCGACGGCCACGCCCACGTGTTCGTGCGCGGCCTGCCGCTCGCCGCGGCGCGGCGGCATGCACCCGACTACGACGCGACGCTGGCCGAATACCTCGCGCTGCTCGGCGCGCACGGCGTCTCGCACGGCGTGGTGGTGCAGCCCAGCTTCCTGGGCACCGACAACGGCTTCCTGATCGACGCGCTGCGCGCTGCCCCGGAGCGCCTGCGCGGCGTGGCGGTGGTCGATCCGATGGTGGACGACGCCACGCTGCAGGCGATGGCCGAAGCCGGCGTCGTCGGCGTCCGCCTCAACATCGTGGGCATGCCGCTGCCCGATCTCGCCCGGCCCGACTGGCAGCGGCTCTTCGCCCGCGCGAATGCGCTGGGCTGGCATGTGGAGCTGCATCGCGAATCGCGCGATCTCGCGCTGGCCGCGCAACCGGTGCTCGATGCCGGGTGCGCGTTGGTGGTCGACCATTTCGGCCGTCCCGCATCGGCACCCGCCGACGACGAAGGCTTCGCCTGGCTTCTGCGCGCCGCGGACTGCGGGCGCATCTGGGTCAAGCTCTCGGCCGCCTACCGCAACTGGCCCACGGCCACCGAAGCCCACGCGCGTGATGCCGCGCAGGCGCTGCTGAAGGCCTTCGGCGCCGGGCGCCTCGTGTGGGGCAGCGACTGGCCGCATACCCAGCACCGCGAGATCGCCGACTACACCGCCGCCCATGCAGCGCTGGCCGGCTGGGTGCCCGACGCCGCCGAGCGCCGCCGCATCCTGGTCGACACGCCGGCGCGGCTTTTCAAGTTCAAGACAGGAGACATCACCGATGACCAATGAAATCACCCGCGAAATCACTCGCGCCAGGCTGCTGCGCGCCGTTCCGCTCGCACTCGCCGGTGCGGCCCTGCTGCTGGGCAGCCTGGGCGCGCACGCCCAGGCGTGGCCGTCCAAGCCAGTGCGGCTGGTCGTGAGTTATCCGCCCGGCGGCACCGTCGACGCGGTGGCGCGCATCATCGCGCCCAAGCTCTCGGCGAAGCTGGGCCAGCCGGTGGTGATCGACAACCGCGGCGGCGCGGGCGGCGCCATCGGCGGCGACCTCGTCGCCAAGAGCCCGGCCGACGGCTACACCGTGCTGCTCGACGCGTCCAACCACGCGCAGAACCCCGCGCTGCGCAAGATGCCCTTCGACACGCTGCGCGAGCTCGCGCCGGTGTCGCTGCTGGTGAGGGTGCCCAACGTGCTGGTGGTGAACCCGTCGGCGCCGTTCAAGAACGTCGCGGACCTGATCGCGCAGGCCAAGGCGAAGCCGGGCGCCATCAACTACGCCTCGTCGGGCAACGGCTCGGCGCAGCACCTGGCGGGCGAGCTGTTCGCATCGATGGCGGGCGTGCAGATGACGCACGTGGCCTACAAGGGCGGCGGGCCCGCGCTCACCGACGTGATGTCGGGGCATGTGCCGGTGTTCTTCGCGAGCCTGGCCTCCAGCATGCCCTTCATCAAGGACGGCAAGCTGCGCGCGCTCGCGGTCACCGGCAAGGCGCCTTCGCCCGCCTTGCCGCAGCTGCCCACGGTGGCCGAGGCCGGCCTGCCCGGCTACGAGGTCTACGAGTGGAACGCGGTGTTCGTGCCGGCCGGCACGCCCGCGCCGGTGGCGCAGCGCCTGTCGAAGGAATTCGCCGCCGCGCTCAAGGACCCGGAAGTGCGCGGCCGGCTCGAAGCCCTGGGAGCGGAGGTGATCGGCTCGACGCCGGCCGAGCTCGACAGCTTCCGCCGTGCCGAGATCGCCAAGTGGACCAAGCTCGCCAAGGACAACAGGATCCAGCTGGACTGAGGGGACTGAGGCCGCCGCCTCAGCCGCGCAGCATGGCTGCGAACGCGTCGGCGAAGGTGGGCCGCGAGCGCGCCAGCCACAGCGCTGAAAGCTCGAAGGCCGGCAGCCCCGCGCCGTCGCGCACTTCGGCATAGCGCACGCCCTCGTGCTGCAGCGCGCGCACCGAGCGCGGCAGCAGCGACCAGCCCAGCCCCGCGGCCACGCAGGAGAGCACGGTCAGCGTGCGGTTGGCGTCCTGCACCACGCGCGTCTCGTGGCCGGCGCGCCGCAGTGCGCCCAGCAGCTGCGCGCGCAGTGCGGGGATCTGCTGCTCAGGGAACCAGACCAGGCCGTGCCGCGCGACGTCGGCGAGCGACACGCAGCCGTCGTCATCCATCGCCCAGGCAGCGGGCAGCGCGGCGATCAGCGGCTCCTCGCCCAGCCGCAGTTCGTGCACCCGGGCCGTGACCGACACCGGCGGATGCAGCAGCGCGATGTCGATGCGCCCGCCTTCGAGCGCCGCCACCTGCTCGGCATTGCTCATCTCGCGCAGCACCACGTCGAGCTGCGGATGTTCGGCGCGCAGCCGGCGCAGCGCGTTCGGCAGCACCTCGTAGACCGCATGCGTGACGAAGCCGATGGTGAGCCGTCCCGCGCGGCCCGCGCCCATCGCGCGTGCACGCTCGGTGGCCGCATCGCCGTAGGCCAGGCTGGCGCGCAGGTCGTCGATGACGGCCTGCCCCGCATCGGTGAGCGCGGCGCCGCGGCGCGTGCGCGTGAAGAGAGGCGTGCCGAGCTCCTTCTCGAGCCGGTTCAGCGTCTGCGTGAGTGCCGGCTGTGCCAGTCCCAGCCGCTCGGCCGCCTTCGTGAGGCTGCCCGCCTCGGCGATCGCGATCACGCAGCGCATCTGGCGGGTGTCCATCGCGGCGCCCCTTTTTCTGTTCTTCGGGCCGTCAGAAGTTCTCGCAGACGCGCAGCACCTCGCTGCCGTAGGCCTCGAGCTTCTTGGTGCCGATGCCGCTGATGCCCTGCAGGTCTTCGAGCGAGGCGGGCGCGCGCTCGGCGATGGCGGCCAGCGTGGCGTCGTGGAAGATCACGTAGGCCGGCAGGTTGTGTTCCTTCGCCACTTCGGCGCGCCATGCCTTGAGCGCGTCGAAGCGCTTGCGGCCCGCCTCGTCGAGCTTGGCCGCGGCCGGCGGCGGCGCGCCCTTGGCGGCCTTCTCGCGCCGGGGCTTGCGCTCCGCGGGCGACGACACCGATTCGCGCAGCGTCACCGGCGTCTCGCCCCTGAGCACGGCGCGCGAGCCCTCGGTGAGCTTCAGCGTGTTGAAGGCCTCGGCGTCCACCGCCAGCGCACCGGTGGCGATCAGCTGGCGCAGCACGCCGCGCAGCGCCACCTCGCTGAACTCGGCGCCGATGCCGAAGGTGCTGATGCGCTCGTGGCCGAACTGCTTGACCTTCTCGGTGCTCTTGCCGCGCAGGATGTCCATGATGTGCCCGGCGCCGAAGCTGATGCCGCTCAACTGCTGCACGCGGTAGATGGTGCTCAGCAGCTTGCGCGCGGCATCGGTGCCGTCCCACACCTGCGGCGGGTTCAGGCAGTTGTCGCAGTTGCCGCAGGGCGTGCTCTTCTCGCCGAAGTAGCCCAGGAGGCGCACGCGCCGGCAGTCGCTGGCCTCGGCCAGCGAGAGCAGCGCGTCGAGCTTGCCGCGCATCACCTGCTTGAACTCCTCGCCGGCGGGGCTCTCGTCGATCATGCGGCGCTGGTTGACGACGTCCTGCAGGCCGTAGGCCATCCAGGCGTCGGCGGGGCCGCCGTCGCGGCCGGCGCGGCCGGTCTCCTGGTAGTAGCCCTCGATGTTCTTGGGCATGTCGAGGTGGCCGACGAAGCGCACGTCGGGCTTGTCGATGCCCATGCCGAAGGCGATGGTCGCGACCATCACGATGCCTTCCTCGCGCAGGAAGCGGTCCTGATGCTGCTGGCGCACCGCGGCGTCCAGGCCCGCGTGGTAGGGCAGGGCGTTGATGCCTGCGTCGCGCAATTGCACCGCCACGTCCTCCACCCGCTTGCGCGACTGGCAATAGACCACGCCCGCGTCGCCCTCGTGCTCGCGCTCGATGAAGCGCAGCAGCTGCGTGGTGGCGTCCTTCTTCTCGACGATGGTGTAGCGGATGTTCGGCCGGTCGAAGCTGGAGACGAACTGGCGCGCGTCCTCCAGCTGCAGCCGCTCGACGATGTCGGCCCGGGTGAGCGCGTCGGCCGTGGCGGTGAGCGCGATGCGCGGCACGCCCGCATAGCGCTCGTGCAGCACGGTGAGCGCGCGGTACTCGGGTCGGAAGTCGTGGCCCCACTGGCTCACGCAGTGCGCCTCGTCGATGGCGAAGAGCGAGAGCTTGCCGCGCTCCTTCAGCGAATCGAGCTGCGACAGGAAGCGCGGCGTGTTCACCCGCTCGGGCGCCGCGTACAGCAGCGTGATCTCGCCGCGCAGCATGCGGCGCTCGACGTCCTGCGTCTCTTCCCAGTCGAGCGTGGAGTTGAGGAAGGCCGCGCTCACGCCGGCCTCGTGCAGCGCACCCACCTGGTCGTGCATCAGCGCGATGAGCGGCGACACCACGATCGCCACGCCCTTGCCCGCGCGCTGCCGGGCGATGGCCGGGATCTGGTAGCACAGCGACTTGCCGCCGCCCGTGGGCATCAGCACCAGCGCATCGCCGCCGCCCACCACGTGGTCGACGATGTCCTGCTGGGCCCCCCGGAACTGCGCGTAGCCGAAGACCTCGTGGAGGATGTCGGAGGGGGCGCTGCTGCCGGAGATGTCGATGGGGCGGGGGGCGAGGGAAGACACAGGCGGCGGGCGGGGGAGGTCGGAAAAGAAGAGGGAGGAGGGCGGCCGTCGATTGTCCCCCAGTGCCGCCGATATGACTGTGGCACGAGCTTTGCAATGGTTGCCGCCGTCCTGCGCCCTTCTTGTCTAGACAGCAAAAAGGTGCATTTCCCAAGCAAATGCACCAGAAACGAGCTTTCGGGTTATCCTGTATATACAAGTTGGGGCGCCTGGCAACAATGCGAGGCGTGCGTGACCCGGCCATCGGGCGGCACCGCCGAGCCTTTCCCCAAGAACAGACCCCAGGAGTACCCATGGTCAAGACGGTAGTTGTGAAGTTCGCCTCGCTGGTTGCAGCGGGCGCATGTGCGGCGGGCATGGCCGGAACGGCCGCCGCCCAGGATCTGACGAAGATCTCGCTCGGCATGTCCGGCTGGACCGGCTTCGCGCCGCTCTCGCTGGCGGACAAGGCCGGCATCTTCAAGAAGAACGGGCTCGACGTCGAACTCAAGATGATCCCGCAGAAGGACCGCCACCTTGCGCTGGCCTCCGGCGCCATCCAGTGCGCGGCCACCACCGTCGAAACGCACGTGGCCTGGAACGCCAACGGCGTGCCGATCGTGCAGATCTTCCAGATGGACAAGTCCTACGGCGCCGACGGCCTCGCGGTGCGCGGCGACATCGCCAAGTTCTCCGACCTCAAGGGCAAGACCATCGGCGTCGACGCGCCCGGCACCGCGCCCTACTTCGGCCTGGCCTGGATGCTCAGCAAGAACGGCATGTCGCTGAAGGACGTGAAGACCACCACGCTGTCGCCGCAGGCCTCGGCCCAGGCCTTCGTGGCCGGCCAGAACGACGCCGCCATGACCTACGAGCCCTACCTCTCGACGGTGCGCGCCAATCCCGCCGCCGGCAAGATCCTGGCCACCACGCTCGACTACCCGATGGTGATGGACACCGTCGGCTGTGCGCCCACCTGGCTCAAGGCCAATGCCAAGGCCGCCGCCGCGCTCACCAAGTCGTACTTCGACGCGCTGGACATGATCAAGGCCGAGCCCGAGAAGTCCAACGAACTCATGGGCTCCGCCGTGAAGCAGAGCGGCGAACAGTTCGCCAAGTCGGCGGCTTTCCTGCGCTGGCAGGACAAGGCGGCCAACCAGAAGTTCTTCGCGGGCGAGCTCACCAGCTTCATGAAGGAGGCCACGCCCATCCTTCTGGAAGCCGGCGTGATCCGCAAGGCGCCGGAAGATTTCTCGGCCACCTTCGATGCAAGCTTCGTCAAGTAAGAACGTGGCCCAGATGCAGCAGATGCCTTCCGCCGCAGCGGTCGCGGCGCCTGCGCCGCAGCAGGCCGCCAAGGCCGCGGCGCCCGTCGCCGCGCCGGCCCGCCGCCGCGCGCTCGCGCCGCTGGAGCCCATCGGCACGCGGGCGCGCGTGCTGCTGGGGCTCGCGTTCTTCGTCGTCTTCGTGCTCGTGTGGGCCATCGCCACGCTCGGAGGCTTCGTGCCGCCGACCTTCCTCGCGAGCCCGCCGACCATGGTCAAGGAAGGCTGGCTGCTCTTCACCGAGTACGGCTTCATCGGCGACATCGGCATGACCGTGTGGCGCGTGTTCGGCGGCTTCCTGCTGGCGGCCGTGTTCGCTGTGCCGCTGGGCATCGCCATGGGCACCTGGAAGGCCGTGGAGGCCTTCTTCGAGCCCTTCGTCTCCTTCTGCCGCTACCTGCCGGCCTCGGCCTTCATCCCGCTGCTCATCCTGTGGGCGGGGCTGGGCGAGATGCAGAAGCTGCTGGTGATCTTCATCGGCTCCTTCTTCCAGATCGTGCTGATGGTGGCCGTCACCGTGGGCGGCGCGCGGCGCGACCTCGTGGAGGCCGCCTACACGCTGGGCGCCAGCAGCCGCGGCATCGTGGCGCGCGTGCTCATCCCGGGCGCCGCGCCGGGCATCGCCGAGACGCTGCGCCTCGTGCTCGGCTGGGCATGGACCTACGTGATCGTGGCGGAGCTGATCGGCTCCTCCTCGGGCATCGGCCACATGATCACCGACAGCCAGGCGCTGCTGAACACCGGCCAGATCATCTTCGGGATCATCGTGATCGGCGTCATCGGCCTGCTTTCGGACTTCGCCTTCAAGGCAATCAACCGCCGCTTGTTTGCATGGGCGTCACTATGAACAACCCCCAGTCTTCGCGCACTTCGTGTCGCTTCGCCAACCCCCTTGCAGGGGGCAGCGCCTGCGGCCCGGCAAAGCCGGTTCCGCGCCACTCCCCGAATGAATCGCAGACGAAGGACGCGCTGTGAGCAATCAGCTTTCCATCCAGGGCGTCTCGCGCGTCTTCACGGGCACCAAGGGCCAGCGCACGCAGGCGCTGCAGCCGATCGACTTCGAGGTGAAGGAGAACGACTTCGTCACCATCCTCGGCCCCTCGGGCTGCGGCAAGTCGACGCTGCTGCGCATCGTGGCGGGGCTCGACTTCCCGACCAGCGGCCAGATGCTTCTCGACGGCCAGCGCATCGAGGGCCCCGGCGCCGACCGCGGCGTGGTGTTCCAGAGCTACACGCTCTTCCCGTGGCTCACCGTGGCGCAGAACATCCGCTTCGGCCTGCGCGAGCGCGGCATGAGCGAGGCAGACCAGAAGGAGCGCAGCGAGTTCTTCATCGCCAAGGTGGGCCTGCGCGGCTTCGAGAACCACTTCCCGAAGCAGCTCTCCGGCGGCATGCAGCAGCGCACCGCCATCGCGCGCGCGCTGGCCAACGACCCCAAGATGCTGCTGCTCGACGAGCCCTTCGGCGCGCTCGACAACCAGACTCGCGTGCTCATGCAGGAGCTGCTCTTGGGCATCTGGGAGTCGGCGCAGAAGACGGTGCTGTTCGTCACGCACGACATCGACGAGGCGATCTTCATGGCCAACCGCGTGGCGGTGTTCAGCGCGCGGCCCGGGCGCATCAAGACCGAGATCGCGGTCGACTTCCCGCACCCGCGCAGCTACACCATCAAGACCTCGCCGGAGTTCATGGAGATCAAGGCACGCCTGACCGAAGAGATCCGCGCCGAATCGATGGCCGCGGCGGAGCACTGACGAAGACACGATGAAACGCGACCTGCCGACCCTCGCGCTCTACGCGCAAGTCATGGATCACATCTCCCGCAAGATCCAGGACGGGACGTGGCCGCCCGGCCACCGCCTGCCGTCGGAGCACGAGCTGGTCGCGCAGTTCGGCATGGCGCGCATGACGGTGAACCGCGCGCTGCGCGAGCTGGTGGAGCAGGGCCGCATCGTGCGCGTGGCCGGCGTCGGCAGCTTCGTGGCGGAGAACAAGCCGCAGTCCACGCTGCTGCAGATCGCCAACATCGCCAGCGAGATCCGCCAGCGCGGGCACGACTACCGCTGCGAGATGATCGCGGTCGAGCGCCTGGCCGCCTCGACCGACGTGGCCGCGTGGCTCGACAAGCGCGCCGGCGACTCGGTGTTCCACAGCGTGTGCCTGCACCTGGAGAACGGCACGCCGGTGCAGCTGGAGGAGCGCTACGTCAACCCGCAGGTGGTGCCCGACTACCTCGAGCAGGATTTCACCGCGATGCCGCCCAGCGAGTACCTGGTGCGCAACGTGCCCTTCGACCAGATCGAGCACGTGGTCGACGCCGTGCTGCCCAACGCCGAGCAGGCCGAGCGCCTCGCGATGACGCCCACCGACCCCTGCCTGCTGCTCACGCGCCGCACCTGGTCGCGCAACGTTCCCGTGACGTGGGTGCGCTGCCTGCACCCCGGTTCACGCTACAGCCTGGGCAGCCGTTTCAAGGCCGACGGCAACCCCAGCTTCGGCTGACGCAATGAACTCTCTCCCAGTCTTCGCGCACTTCGCGTCGCTTTGCCGACCCCCTCGCCGGGGGGAACAGGTGCGGCCCGGCAAAGCCGGTTCCGCGGTGTTCCGCGAAGGGCCGTAGGTCTTTTTTTTGTCGTCGCCATCGACTCAGCTTTCACTCGCAACTACTTGTATAGACAGGTTCACATGCCAAGCAAACACACCGCCCATCCAGACGCCACCCTGACCCTCGTGCCCGGCCAGGTCGACCTCGCGACGCTGCGCCGCATCCAGGCCGGCGGCGTGAAGCTCGCGCTCGACGCATCGGTGCGCGAAGGCATGCAGCGCGCCGAGGCCGCCGTGCGCCACATCGTCGAGAACGACCAGGTCGTCTACGGCATCAACACCGGCTTCGGCAAGCTCGCGAGCACGCGCATCGGCAACGACCACCTCGCCGAGCTGCAGCGCAACCTGGTGCTCTCGCACAGCGTGGGCACGGGCGAGCCGCTGGCTGCGCCGGTGGTGCGCATGGTCCTCGCGACCAAGGCCGTGAGCCTGGCGCGCGGCCACTCCGGCGTGCGGCCGGCACTGGCCGATGCGCTGCTGGCACTGTTCAACGCGGGCGTGATGCCGCGCATCCCCGCCAAGGGATCGGTCGGCGCCTCGGGCGACCTCGCGCCATTGGCCCACCTCGCCTGCGTGCTCATCGGCGAAGGCGAGGCGACGCTGCCCGACGGCCGCGTGGTCAGCGGCGCCGAGGCGATGAAGCACATCGGCCTCGAGCCTTTCGTGCTCGGCCCCAAGGAAGGCCTTGCGCTGCTCAACGGCACGCAGGTGTCGACCGCGCTCGCGCTGGCGGGCCTCTTCGGTGCGGAAGACGTGTTCGCCTCGGCGCTGATGTCGGGGGCGCTGTCGCTCGAAGCCATCCAGGGCTCCATCAAGCCCTTCGACGCGCGCATCCACGCCGCGCGCGGCCAGCCGGGCCAGATCGCGGTGGCGGGCGCGGTGCGCACGCTGCTCGACGGCAGCGAGATCGTTCCCTCGCACGCCGACTGCGGCCGCGTGCAGGACCCGTATTCCGTGCGCTGCATCCCGCAGGTGATGGGCGCCTGCCTCGACAACCTCGCGCACGCCGCGCGCGTGCTGGTCATCGAGGCCAATGCCGCATCCGACAACCCGCTGGTCTTCACCGACACCGGCGAGGTCATCTCGGGCGGCAACTTCCACGCCGAGCCCGTCGCCTTCGCGGCCGACATCGTGGCGCTGGCCGTGAGCGAAGTCGGCGCGATCTCCGAGCGCCGCCTCGCGCTGCTGCTCGACAGCGGCCTGTCGGGCCTGCCGCCCTTCCTCGTGCGCGACGGCGGCCTCAACTCGGGCTTCATGATCGCGCAGGTCACGGCCGCGGCGCTCGCCTCGGAGAACAAGTCGCTCGCGCACCCCGCCAGCGTCGACAGCCTGCCGACCTCGGCCAACCAGGAAGACCATGTGTCGATGGCCACCTTCGCAGGTCGCCGCCTGGCCGACATGGTCAACAACACGGCCGTGGTGGTGGGCATCGAAGCGATGGCCGCCGCCCAGGGCATCGAACTCAAACGCAAGCTCAGGAGCTCGCCGCTGGTCGAAGCCGAATTCGCCGCCATCCGCCAGCAGGTCGCCTTCCTCGAAACCGACCGCTACCTCGCCCCCGACATCGAAGCCATGCGCCAGTGGGCGCTGAAGGCCGATCTGCCGGCCGCGCTGCTCGACATCCTGCCCAGCCACTCGTAAAACACCCCCCGATTAGGAGAACCCGCCATGAACGCTCCCGACAAATTCGCCCTGAATACCGCCACCGACCCGCGCCACGATCCCACGCGCGTGATCCGCGCCCCGCGCGGCAGCGAGCTCAACTGCAAGAGCTGGCTCACCGAGGCCCCCTTCCGCATGCTGCAGAACAACCTCGACGCCGAGGTGGCCGAGCGCCCGCAGGACCTGGTGGTGTACGGCGGCATCGGCCGCGCCGCGCGCGACTGGGCCTGCTTCGACCAGATCCTCGCTTCGCTGAAGGAACTGAACGACGACGAGACGCTGCTGATTCAATCGGGCAAACCGGTGGGCGTCTTCAAGACGCACGAGAACGCGCCGCGCGTGCTGCTGGCCAACTCGAACCTCGTGCCGAAGTGGGCCAACTGGGAGCACTTCAACGAGCTCGACCGCAAGGGCCTCTTCATGTACGGCCAGATGACGGCCGGCAGCTGGATCTACATCGGCAGCCAGGGCATCGTGCAAGGCACCTTCGAGACCTTCGTCGAGGCCGGCCGCCAGCACTACAACAACAGCCTCGCGGGCAAGTGGATCCTCACGGCCGGCCTGGGCGGCATGGGCGGCGCGCAGCCGCTGGCCGCCACGCTGGCCGGCGCGGTGTCGCTGAACATCGAGTGCCAGCAGTCGAGCATCGACTTCCGCCTGCGCACCCGCTACGTCGACAAGCAGGCGCGCGACATCGACCACGCCTTCGAGCTCATCAAGCAGCACTGCGACGCGAAGGAAGCCGTGTCGATCGCGCTGCTGGGCAACGCGGCCGAGGTCCTTCCCGAGCTGGTGAAGCGCGCGAAGGCCGGCGGCCTGAAGCCCGATCTCGTGACCGACCAGACCTCCGCGCACGACCTCATCAACGGCTACCTGCCTGCCGGCTGGAGTGTGTCGCAATGGCAGGCAGCCATGAAGGACGCCTCGCAGCACGATGCGCTGAAGAAGGCCGCCGCGAAGTCATGCGCCGTGCACGTGCAGGCCATGCTCGACTTCCAGGCCATGGGCATCCCCACGGTCGACTACGGCAACAACATCCGCCAGGTGGCCTTCGACGAGGGCGTGAAGAACGCCTTCGACTTCCCCGGCTTCGTGCCGGCCTACATCCGTCCGCTCTTCTGCGAGGGCAAGGGCCCGTTCCGCTGGGTGGCGCTGTCGGGCGACCCGGAGGACATCTACAAGACCGACGCCAAGATCAAGGAGCTGTTCCCCGAGAACAAGCACACGCACCGCTGGCTGGACATGGCGCGCGAACGCATCGCCTTCCAGGGCCTGCCGGCGCGCATCTGCTGGCTGGGCCTGGGCGAGCGCCACATCGCGGGCCTGGCCTTCAACGAGATGGTGCGCAAGGGCGAGCTGAAGGCGCCCATCGTCATCGGCCGCGACCACCTCGACACCGGATCGGTCGCCAGCCCCAACCGCGAGACCGAGGCGATGAAGGACGGCACCGACGCGGTGAGCGACTGGCCGCTGCTCAACGCGCTGCTCAACACGGCAGGCGGCGCCACCTGGGTCAGCCTGCACCACGGCGGCGGCGTGGGCATGGGCTACTCGCAGCACTCGGGCGTGGTGATCGTTTGCGACGGCACCGACGCCGCTGCAAAACGCATCGAGCGCGTGCTCTTCAACGACCCCGCCACCGGCGTGATGCGCCATGCCGACGCGGGCTACGACATCGCCGTGGCCACCGCGAAGAAGCAGGGCCTGAAGCTGCCGATGGTGAAGTGAGGGCGGGCGCCGCCACGAAGAAGGGCGCGACCTTAAGCCGAAGGTAGAAAGAAAAAGCAGGCCCATTCCCACTCCCTGGGAATATGGGCTTGGAAGTGGGAACGGCGGGCAAGATACTGCACGCCGGTTCCATTCCTCCGACCGATCGCATGACGCCCCCGACCGACGCCCCCGCCAACGACCGCGCGCTCTTCGTGCTGTCGGTGCTGGCGCAGAGCAAGGCGGCGATGACGGCGGCCGAGCTGGTGCGGGCCACCGGCCTGTCGCAGAGCACGCTGTACCGGCAGATCGCCACGCTGCGCCGCTGGGGCTTCGTGATGGAGTCCGACGGCCGCTACTCGCCGGGCCCGGTCAGCGTGCAGCTGGCCACCGGCTTCGACGGCAACTCCGACCTCGTGATCGCCGCGCGCGCCGACATGCGCCTGCTGGCGCAGCAAAGCCACGAGAGCGTGGCGCTGGTCACGGCGGTGAACGACCGCGTCGTGTGCCTAGAGATGATCGACAGCGAACAGTCGCTGCGCTGCTCCTTCGACCGCGGCCGCAGCGTGCCTGCCCGCGACGGCGCCAGCGCCAAGTGCCTGCTGGCCCACATGCCGGTCGACCAGCGCGACGCCCTGCTCGACGGCCTCGGCGAAAGCCCCGAGCGCCGCGCCGAGCGCGCCGCCGAACTCGACGCCATCCGCGAGGCCGGCCATGCCGTGACCCACGGCGAAGTCGACGCCGGCGTGTGGGGTGCGAGCGCGCCGGTGCTCTCTTCGGGCCGGCGCCTGCGCGGCGCGATCACGCTGATGGCGCCGCTCACGCGCGTCGAGGGCATGGAAGCTGCATTGCTGCACATGACCGTCGTCACGGCGGCGCGCATCTCGCGGGCGCTGCAGTAGCCGCGCTGCCTTTTTCTTTCTTCTTCCTTCATTCCCACCACGAAAGTCCCCTGCCATGAACACCCGCCGCACCATCGTCGCCGCCGCTCTTTCCGGCCTTGCCATCCTCGGTTTCGCGGGCGCCGCGCACGCACAGGGCGAGCCGCTGCGCGTGGCGACCGACGCCACCTTCCCGCCCATGGAGTTCGTGGAGAACGGCAAGCGCACCGGCTTCGACGTGGAGCTGGTCGAGGCCATCGGCAAAACGCTGGGCCGCAAGGTCGAGTGGATCGACATCGACTTCAAGGGCCTCGTGCCGGGGCTCATCTCGAAGCGCTTCGACATGGCCGTCTCGGCCATCTACATCACCGACGAGCGCAGGAAGGTGGTCGATTTCACCGTGCCCTACTACGCGGGCGGCCTCGTCGTGATGGTGAAGGACGGCAACACGGCGATCAAGACGCCGGCCGACATCAACGGCAAGAAGGTCAGTGTGCAGGTGGGCACCAAGTCGGTGAGCTACACCAAGGAGAAATTCCCGCAGGTGCAGCTGATGGAAGTCGAGAAGAACCAGGAGATGTTCAACCTCGTCGACATCGGCCGCGCCGACGCCGCCGTGACCGGCAAGCCCGCCGCCTACCAGTACGTGCGCACGCGCGGCGGCCTGAAGGTGCTGCCCGAGCAGATCACCACCGAGGAATACGGCATGGCCATCCGCAAGGACACGCCCGAGCTGACCAAGGCGGTGAACGGCGCGATCGAGAAGCTGAAGGCCGACGGCACCTACGACCAGATCGTGAAGAAGTGGTTCAGCACGAAGTAATGACAGCCCCCCGGCTTTTCACGCGCTGCGCGCGTGTAACTCCACCCCCCGAGGGGGAGGCGCGGCCGGCTTGGGGCGGCCCGGCGCTCGGCCGCCAGAAGGATTGATGATGGATCTCGATTTCTCGCCAGTCTGGCAAGGCTGGCCCGACCTGCTGCGCGGCGCATTGGTCACGGTGGAGATCACCGCCTGCGCGCTCGCACTGGGCTGCGTGCTGGGCCTGCTGGTCGGCATCGGCCGGCTGAACCCGAAGCGGCGCTGGCTCTACGGCGCATGCACGGCCTATGTGGCGGCCATCCGTGGCACGCCGCTGCTGGTGCAGCTGTTCATCCTGTTCTTCGGCCTGCCGCACTTCGGCATCCTGCTGCCGGCCTTCGTGTGCGGCGTGCTGGGGCTCGGCGTGTATTCGGGCGCCTACGTGTCGGAGATCGTGCGCGGCGCGATCCAGTCGATCGACAAGGGCCAGACCATGGCCGCGCAGTCGCTGGGCATGACGCCCGGCCTCGCGATGCGCCACATCGTGCTGCCGCAGGCGGTGGTGCGCATGATCCCGCCGCTGGGCAACGAGTTCATCGCGTTGATCAAGAACTCGGCGCTGGTGTCGTTGCTGACGATTCACGACGTGATGCACGAGGGGCAGAAGATCATCAGCGTGTCGTATCGCTCGCTGGAGGTGTACTTGGCCATCGCGGTCGTGTACTTCGTGCTCACCGGGACGATGACGCTGGTGCTGCGGCATTTCGAGCAGCGCCTGCGCCAGGGCGGGATGGTGCGATGAGCGGCGCGTTGGAATTTGTCTTTCTCCCTTCCCCGCTGGGGGAGGGCAGGGGTGGGAGCACGATGGCCTCTAGCCAATCACAGCGCTCGTTGGGCACTGCCCCCATCCCAACTTTCCCCCAGAGGGGGAAGGAGCAAGAGGGGCGCTCATGAGCAGCGTGTTCCGTTTCTCGCGCGCCTCGCTGCCTGCCACGCCATGGAAGAACGGCGGCGGCACCACGCGGGAAGTCTCCAGCTGGCCGCAGGGCGCGGGGCTCGACAGCTTCGGCTGGCGCGTGAGCATCGCCACCATCGCGGCGGCGGGGCCGTTCTCGGTGTTCGCGGGCGTGGACCGCAGCATCACGCTGCTCGAAGGCGACGGCGTTCGGCTCTTCACGCACGACGGGCGCATCGAGCACCGGCTCGACGTTCCGTTGCAGCCCTTCGCCTTCAGCGGCGACGAGCCGATCGACTGCACGCTGCTCGGCGGCGCCTCCAACGACTTCAACGTGATGACGCGGCGCGGCCAGTGGCGCGCCGACGTGCGCGTGCTGGACCGCGCCACGGCCATCGAGGCCGCGCCGCACGGCGTGCTGCTGGCGCTGCGCGGCGCATGGCGGCTCGACGATGAAGCCTGCAGCGAAGGCGAAGGCCTGCAGTGGTCCGATGCGACACGGGCCTGGCATGCGACGCCCGAAGGCGCCGACGCGCGGCTGCTCGCGGTGCGCATCCTGCCGGCGTAACCCGCAGGCGCAACAACAGGAACGACGATGAAACCCGTCATCAACGAATTTCCCTCCGCCGACGGCCTCTGGAGCGGCATCCGCCTCGCCACCGATGCGAAGGTGGAAGGCGCCATCGTGGTGGCGCAGGGCGCGATCCGCTGGGTCGGCGCCCGAAGCGCGCTGCCGGCTGAATTCGCCGGACTGAAGCCGCACGACGGCGGCGGCGCACTCGTCACGCCGGGGCTGGTCGACTGCCACACGCACCTGGTCTATGGAGGCCAGCGCGCCAACGAGTTCGCGATGCGCCTGGCAGGCGCCACGTACGAGGAAGTGGCGAAGGCCGGCGGCGGCATCGTCTCGTCGGTGCGCGCCACGCGCGAGGCCGATGAAGACACGCTCTTCGCGCAGGCCGCACCGCGGCTCGAGCAGCTGCTGGCCGACGGCGTGTGCGTCATCGAGATCAAGTCGGGCTACGGCCTCTCGCTGGAGCACGAGCGCAAGCAGCTGCGCGTGGCGCGGCGCCTGGGCGAGGCCTATGGCGTGACGGTGCGCACCACCTTTCTCGGCGCGCATGCGCTGCCGCCGGAGTACGCGGGTCGCAGTGGCGACTACATCGACCTCGTCTGCAACGAGATGCTGCCCGCGCTCGCGGCCGAAGGGCTGGTCGACGCGGTGGACGTGTTCTGCGAACGCATCGCCTTCTCGCTCGCCGAGACCGAGCAGGTCTTCAAGGCCGCGAAGGCGCTGGGCCTGCCGGTGAAGCTGCATGCCGAGCAGCTCTCGGACATGGGCGGCGCCGCTCTGGCCGCGCGCTACGGCGCGCTGTCGTGCGACCACATCGAGCACCTGTCGGCCGAGGGCATCGAGGCGATGCGCCGCTCGGGCACCGTGGCCGTGCTGCTGCCGGGCGCCTACTACACGCTGCGCGACACCCACCTGCCGCCCATCGCCGCGCTGCGCGCCGCGGGCGTGCCGATGGCGGTGTCCACCGACCACAACCCCGGCACCTCGCCCGCGCTGAGCCTGCTGCTGATGGTGAACATGGCATGCACGCTGTTCCGCCTCACGGTGCCCGAGGCGCTCGACGGCGTCACCGTGCACGCCGCACGCGCGCTGGGCCTGCAGGACACGCACGGCGCCATCGCCCCCGGCATGCCCGCCAACTTCGTGCTGTGGAACGTGCGCGAAGCGGCCGAGCTCGCCTACTGGTTCGGACAGCAGCCCGTGCGCGCCGTGGTGCGGCAGGGGCGCATCGCCATTGGAGGCAACGCATGACACAAACTCTTTTCGCGGCCGATGCGCTGCTGCCCGAGGGCTGGGCCAAAGACGTCCTGCTGGCGTGGGACGACGCGGGCCGGCTCACGCAGGTGCAGCCCGGCGCGCAGCGCCCCGTCGACACGCAGGCCGCCACCGGCCCCGTGATCCCCGGCATGCCCAACCTGCATTCGCACGCCTTCCAGCGCGCCTTCGCGGGCCTCACCGAACACCGCGCCGAGCAGCACGACAGCTTCTGGAGCTGGCGCACGCTGATGTACCGCTTCGCCGCGCGCCTGGGCCCGCAGCACATGGAAGCCATCGCGACCTGGCTCTATGCCGAGATGCTCGAAGCCGGCTACACCGGCGTGTGCGAGTTCCAGTACGTGCACCACGACGTGGACGGCCGCCCGTACGCCGACGACGCCACGCTGAGCCTGGCGCTGCTGCGCGCGGCGAAGAAGGCGGGCATCGGCTTCACGCTGCTGCCGGTGCTCTACCAGACCGGCGGCTTCGGCGAGCAGCCGCCCACCGAGGGGCAGCGCCGTTTCGTGCGCTCCACCGAATCGATGCTGCGCCTGCTCGAAGCGCTCAAGCCGCAGTGCGACGCGCACGGCGCGCGACTGGGCCTCGCGCCGCACTCGCTGCGCGCCGTTCCGCCGGAAGGTTTGCGCGAGGCCGTCGCGGGGCTCGAGGCCATCGACCGCACCGCGCCCATCCACATCCACATCGCCGAGCAGACCAAGGAAGTGGACGACTGCGTGGCCTGGAGCGGCCTGCGCCCCGTCGAATGGCTGCTCGACCACGCGCCGGTGGACGAGCGCTGGTGCCTCGTGCATGCCACGCACATGAACGACGCCGAGTACGAATACGCGGCCCGCAGCGGCGCGGTCGCGGGCCTGTGCCCGACCACCGAGGCGAACCTGGGCGACGGCATCTTCGACTTCGCCAAGTGGCGCAGCCACGGCGGCGCCTGGGGCGTGGGCTCCGACAGCCACGCCAGCGTCAACGCGGCAGAGGAACTGCTGATGCTCGAATACAGCCAGCGCCTGGCCAGGCGCCAGCGCAACGTCGGCGCCAGCGCGGCGCAGCCGCATGTGGCCACCGCGCTCACGCTGGAGGCGGTGCAGGGCGGTGCGAGGGCCTCGGGCCGCGCCACGGGCGGGCTTGCGGCAGGGCTGCAGGCCGACTTCGCGGTGCTCGATGCCTCGCACATCGCGCTGCAGGGACTATCCGCGCCCGATATGCTTTCCGCCCACGTCTTTGCGAGCCACCGCACCTCGGCCATCGACAGCGTCTGGGTGGCAGGCCGCCCGCGCGTCTCGGCCGGACGCCACGCGCTGCACGACGAAGCCGCCGCCGCCTTCGTGGCCGCGCGCACCCAACTACTCCAGGATTGATCAACCCCACCATGGCCTTCACCACCGCCGAACCGCCTTTCCGCTTCCGCCAGGGCACCCGCCCGCTGCTGATTTCGATGCCGCACGTCGGCACGCACGTGCCGCCCGCGCTGGCCGCGCGCCTGACCGACGAGGCGCGCCAGGTGCCCGACACCGACTGGCACCTCGAGCGGCTCTACGACTTCGCCGACGAACTGGGCGCCTCGGTGCTGGTGGCGACGCACTCGCGCTACGTGATCGACCTGAACCGTCCGCCGGACGGCGCGAGCCTCTACCCCGGCCAGAGCGTGACGGGCCTGTGCCCGGTCGACACCTTCGACGACACGCCGCTGTACGCGAACCCTGCCGACGTGCCGGGCGAGGCCGAGATAGCCGAGCGCCGCGACGCCATCTGGCAGCCCTACCACGCCAGGCTGGCCGAGGAACTCGCCCGCATCCGCGCGCAGCACGGCGTGGCCGCGCTGTGGGACGCGCACTCGATCCGCTCGGTGCTGCCGCGCTTCTTCGACGGCAAGCTGCCCGACCTGAACCTGGGCACCGGCAAGGGCATCAGCTGCGACCCGGCGCTGGCGCAGACGCTGCTGGGCATCGCCGAGAGCGCCACCGGCTACACGGGCGTGCTCAACGGCCGCTTCACCGGCGGCTACATCACGCGCAACTACGGCAACCCCGCGCAGAACGTGCACGCGGTGCAGCTGGAGATGACGCAGTCGAGCTACATGCAGGAGAAGCTGCCCTTCGACTACCTGCCCGAGGTGGCGGCGGGCGTGCAGCCGCACGTGCGGCGGATGATCGAGGCGGTGCTGGACTTCGTCGAAGGCCGTTGACGTCAACGGCCTTGGGTGTTCAGGTGGAACGCCGTCGAACCGGCTTTGCCGGGCGACTGGCGTTGCCCCCGGTAGGGGGGAGGAGAAGCGACACGAAGTGCGCGTAGCCTGGGGGCGAGCGAGAATATGAGGTTATGAAGCCCCTCGTCTACACCCGCGGCCAGGCCCTGCCCGGCATCCTCGCCAAGCGCATCGCCATCCTCGACGGCGCCATGGGCACGATGATCCAGCGCTTCAAGCTGACGGAAGAGCAGTACCGCGGCGAGCGCTTCAAGGACTTCGAGCGCGACGTGAAGGGCAACAACGAACTGCTGTCGCTCACGCGGCCCGACGTGATCCGCGACATCCACGAGGGCTACCTCGCGGCCGGCGCCGACCTCATCGAGACCAACACCTTCGGCGCGACCACCATCGCGCAGGAGGACTACAAGATGGCGCATCTCGCGCGCGAGATGAACCTCGAATCCGCCAGGCTCGCGCGCGCGGCGTGCGACAAGTTCAGCACGCCCGACAAGCCGCGCTTCGTGGCCGGCGCCCTCGGCCCGACGCCCAAGACGGCGAGCATCAGCCCCGACGTGAACGACCCGGGCGCGCGCAACGTCAACTTCGAGGAGCTGCGCGCGGCCTACTACGAGCAGACCGCGGCGCTGGTCGAAGGCGGTGCCGACGTGATCCTGGTCGAGACCATCTTCGACACGCTCAATGCCAAGGCCGCGCTGTTCGCGGTCGACGAGTACTTCCACGACAGCGGCCAGCGCCTGCCGCTCATCATCAGCGGCACGGTGACCGACGCGTCGGGGCGCATCCTCAGCGGCCAGACCGTCACCGCCTTCTGGCACAGCGTGCGCCACGCGCAGCCGCTGGCCATCGGCCTGAACTGCGCACTGGGCGCGGCGCTGATGCGCCCCTACATCCAGGAACTGGCGCGCGTGGCCGGCGACACCTTCATCAGTTGCTACCCGAACGCCGGCCTGCCCAACCCGATGAGCGACACCGGCTTCGACGAGACGCCCGAGGTCACCTCGCGCCTGCTGCACGAGTTCGCATCGGAAGGGCTTGTGAACATCGTGGGCGGCTGCTGCGGCACCACGCCCGACCACATCGCGGCGATCGGCAAGGCGGTCGAGCCGATGGCCGGGCGGGTGCTGGGCAGCAACGCGGCTGGTTTCTACAAGGAAGCGGCTTAACTGGCTCTCCCCCAGGCTTCGCGCACTTCGTGTCGCTGCGCCAACCCCCTTCCGGGGGCAACACCTGCGGCCCGGCGAAGCCGGTTCCGCGGTGTTTCTGGCTCTCCTGCGGGCTTCGCGCATTTCGTGGCGGTGCGCGGCCTTCTTCCGGGGGTGACGTCTGCGGGCCGGCGGAGCCGGTTCTGTGGTGTTTCTGGAATAAGGTGTGCGCTGATTGACGGGCTGGAGCCCCCGGCCTAGGCTGGGGCGATGAACTCACTCGCACATCGCTGGGCTGCCGTGGGCGCGCTGGCCCTGGCGCTTCCGCTCGCGGCGCAGGCGCAGCAGGCTTTCACGCGCGGCGGGGTCAACCTGCGCGCGGGTCCCTCGGGCGACTATCCGCTGGTGGCGCGGCTCGGGCCGGGGCAGCCGCTCGAGGTGGTCGGCTGCACCAGCGGCTACGGCTGGTGCGACGTGGTGCTGCCCGACGGCGGGCGCGGCTGGGTCTGGGCGCGCAGCATCGACTACGCCTACCAGGAGCAGCGCGTGCCGCTGGCCACGTACGGCGCGCTGATCGGCGTGCCGATCATCGGCTTCGCGATCGGCAGCTACTGGGCCGACTACTACCGCGACCGGCCCTGGTACGGCGACCGGCGCTGGTGGGGCAATCGGCCGCCCCCGCCGCCCGTGGCGGGCTGGCGTCCGCCGCCGCCGGTGCGTCCGGGATGGCAGCCGCATCCGTGGCAGCCGGGGCCCGGTTTCCGCCCTCCCGGTCCGGGGTTCCGCCCGCCGCCCGGTCCCGGGTTCCGGCCGCCGCATCCGCCCGGCGTTCGTCCGCCGATCGATCCCGGCGTCAGGCCGCCACGCCCGCAGCCGGGGTTCCGTCCGGGGCCGCCGCCGGGCATGCCGCATCCGCATCCTGGCGGGGGAGGGCATCGCGGGGGCGGCCATGGTGGACATGGAGAAGGCCGCGGCGGCGGCCACGGCGGCGGGCACCGGCACTGACGGCACCGCCCGTCCGTCTCAATCTCCGGCGACGCGCACCACGCGCTTGCCGACGTTGCGGCCCTGGAGCAGGCCGATGAATGCGGCCGGCGCGTTCTCCAGGCCGTCGATGCGGTCCTCGCGCAGCGTGATCTTCCCGGCCTCCACCCATTCGTCCATCTCGCGCCGGAACGCATCGAAGCGCTCGCCGTAGTGGTCGAGGATGACGAAGCCCTGCATGCGGATGCGCTTCTGCAGCAGCGCCGCCGTCAGCAGCGGCAGCCGGTTGGGCCCCGGGGGCAGAGCCTCGCTGTTGTAGTCGGCGATGTGCCCGCACACCGGCACGCGCGCGCCGATGTTGAGCAGCGGCAGCACCGCGTCGAACACAGCGCCGCCGACGTTCTCGAAGTACACGTCGATGCCCTGGGGGCAGGCGGCCGCGAGGCGCGCTGCAAACTCCGGATCGTGGCGGTCGATGCAGGCGTCGAAGCCCAGCACCTCGACCGCGTGGCGGCATTTCTGAGCACCGCCGGCGATGCCGACCACGCGCGCGCCCTTCAGCCTGGCGATCTGCCCGACCACCGAGCCGACCGCGCCGGTCGCGGCGGCCACCACCACCGTCTCGCCGGCCTTGGGCTGGCCGATGTCGAGCAGGCCGACGTGGGCGGTGAAGGCCGGCATGCCGAGCCCGCCCAGCGCGAGCGAGGGCTGGGCCATGTCGCCGAGCGGCATCAGGTCCTGGCCGTCGGACAGCGCGTAGTCCTGCCAGCCGGCGTTGCCCAGCACGAGATCCCCGGGCCGCAGGCGCGGATTCCGGGACTCGACGACGCGGTTGACCGTGCCGCCCGGCATCGGCTCGCCCACCTGCACCGAGGCGGGCGCGTAGAGCGGCGGCACCTCGTCCATCAGCTGGCGCATGTACGGATCGAGCGACAGGTGCAGCGTGCGCAGCAGCACCTGGCCCTCGCCGGGCGCGGGAACGGCGGCTTCCTCGAGGCGGAAGTTCTCCGGCGTGGGAAGGCCGCGCGGCCGGGCGGCGAGGACGATGCGGCGGTTGACGGTGTCGACGGTGTTGCGCTGGGACATGTAGCGTGGCTCCTTGGTTAATAGACCAGTCGTCTAGTAGATGGCCGAAAAAAAGCGGGAGCGCGTTCGCCTCCCGCCTGGTGATTTCCTTCAGTGGTCCGAAGACAGGCCCAACTGTTGCCGGGTGTCGCGCATCGCCGCGTCCAGCGACGAGCGGTCGCGCGTGATCTTGGCCAGCAGGCTGGCGCCGAGCCAGCGCTGGTAGAGCGCGACGGCGACGCCCTGGGCGTCCTGCCCCTGCGGCATCGCCTTGATCGAGCCGTCGGCCTGGCCGGCCTCGATGCAGCTGGCGAGCCGGTCGGTGATGCCGCGGGTGCCGCGCGCTAGCGCCGCACGCATGCTCTCGGACAGGTCGCAGACCTCGGCGCCGAGCTTCACGACGAGGCAGCGGCTCTGCGCTTCCTCGCCGGTCTGGGAGTCGAGCCAGTCGTCGAAATAGGCGATCAGGCGCTGGGCGGCGGTGCCGGAACCCTCGGTCAGCAGGGCGTCGGTGCGCCCGAGGTACTCGCCGAAGTAGGCCTCCAGCACCGCCTCGCCGAACACTTCCTTGGAGCCGAAGTAGTGATAGAACGAGCCTTTCGGCACCTTCGCCGCGGCCAGCACTTCGGCCAGCCCGACGCCGGTGAAGCCCTTTCGCAGCAGCAGCGGATGGGCTACGTCGAGGATGTGCTGGCGGACGTCGGTGGTGGGAGCGGCGGCGTTCATGGGCCGCACTCTAGCGTCTATTAGACCAGTCGTCTAGTTCGTCGGGCCGGCGGCTTCGCCGCTGACCTTGGGGCTGCACTCGCCCGCCGCGGCCCGTCCCTTGGCGATCAGATTCACGAAATGCTGGGCTCCCAGGCCGAGTGGGCGCTCACGTGACCACACCACGTCCACCCACAGGTCGAGTCCGTTGCTGAGGTTCTCGAAGGGAATCTCGACCAGCGCGCCCGCCGCCACGTGCGGCCGCGCGAAGTTGCGCGGCAGCCAGCCCCAGCCCAGTCCGGCGGTGATCAGGCTCAGCGCGGCCAACGCGTTGTCGGAGCGCCAGACGTGGCGCGCGAAGACGAATCGCGGGTCGCTGGTGGCGAGGTCGCGCCCGGCCACGACGATCTGGCGGGTGTTGGTCAGGTGGTCCTCGCGCAGCCGGCCGCCGTTGGCTGCGAGCACCGGGTGGTCGGGCGCCATCACCGCCACCATGAGTTCGCTGCCCACTTCCTGGAAGCCCTCGCGCCCGTCGAGGCTGGGCCGTTCGAACACCAGCGCGAGCTGCGCGCGGCCGCTGTGCAGCAGCGCCAGCGCGTCGGCCTGCGGCGCGGCAAGCACCTCGACCTGCAGCAGCGGATGCTCCCGCGCCAGCTCCGACAGCGGGCCCGTCCACGGGGCGGCCAGCAGCTCGGGCGCGATGGCCAGGGTGAGCCGGTCTTCCAGTCCCTGGGTGAGGGCGAGTGCCTGCACCTGCAACTGCTTGAGCTGCGACGCCAGCAGCCGCGCCTGCGGCTCCAGCGAGCGCGCGGCGGCCGTGGGCTGGGGCTCGCGGCCGCTGCGGTCGAAGAGCTGCAGGTCGAGCTCGGCCTCGAGGTTGGCGATGGCCATGCTCACCGCCGACGGCACCCGGCGCAGCGCCCGCGCGGCGGCCGAGAAGGAGCCGTGGTCGATCACGGCCAGGAAGACTTCGACGTTGTCGCTGGAGAAAACCATGGCACCCGATCTATCAGCCAAACTGAAACAAGTTAACTTTTTATATCAGCAGATGACAAATAAAGTCCAGTCATCGCATCAACGAACACAGAGAGAAAGTCATGCAAGGGATTCAGCGCCGCATCGTCTACATCACCCTCTATGAAGGGATCGCCATCGTGGCCGCCAGTGCCGGGCTGGCCCTGATGACGGATGCCGGCCTGGGCCATTCGGGCGTCCTGGCGGTGGCAGCGTCGGTCATCGCGGTGATCTGGAACCTGGTCTTCAATTCGCTCTTCGAGCGCTGGGAGTCGCGCCAGGCCGTGCGCGGACGCAGCCTGCGCCGCCGGATCGCGCACGCCATCGGCTTCGAGGGCGGCCTGATCGCCTTCCTGGTGCCGATGTTCGCCTGGGGCCTGGGCGTGTCGCTCTGGCAGGCGCTGGTGATGGACCTGGGGCTGGTGGTGTTCTTCCTGGTCTACACCTTCGTCTTCAACTGGGCCTTCGACCGCGTGTTCGGCCTGCCGGCTTCGGCCGCGGCGAAGGTGCCGGTGGCGGCCTGATCGCCGCACAGGCAAAGGGCAGAAATCAAGGCGGCGCGGCCGCCTTTTTCCTTGCGTCGGCCGCCCGCATCTCCAGCGCGGCCTGCAGACGCAGCGCCTCCTGCGGCGTGAAGAGCTCGGCCTGCAGCTGCGCCCGTGTGGCCTCGTCGGCGGCCGCGTAGCGCGAGAGGCGGCTCTGCCAGTCCTGCTCCTGCTGGTCGAGCGCGGCGAGCCGCTGCGCCGCCTCGTGGCCGTACTGCTTCGAGCGTTCCTCGAAGCGCTCCTGCGGGCTGGCGCCGCGTGTTTCCAGCGCGGCGGTCTGCTCGCCCACGGCCAGTTGCGCGACGGAGGCCGTGCGGTCGGCGCGCTGCTCGGGCGTGAGCCAGGTTTCCTCGGTCTTGGCCAGCGCCTGGCGTTTCTGCTCGGGCGTGAGGTTCGCGTTGCGCTCGATCTCCAGCTTCTCGACGCTGAAGCGGTCGAATTTCTCCTCGGCGCCGAACAGGCCCTCCACCTCCTCGGGTGCGAAGTAGCGCGAGCGGATGCCGGCGCGCGCATCGAGGATCCGGCGCAGCCCGGCAGGGTCTCCGATGCTGGCCGCGGGCAGCGCCTCGAGCGCGGTGCGGTAGTCGATGTAGCGCTCCAGCAGGCCCAGCGCGCGCACCCGCCATTCGGGCGGCAGGTACCTGTCGATCTTCGCGCGCATCTCGGCCATCAGGCCTTCCCGGTCGCGGGCCTGGCTGCCGTCGAGCATCTGCTCGAAGGTGTGCAGCAGGGCGGGCGTCAGCAGCGGATCGGGGGCGTGGGGGCTCGTGCCGGACGCGGCGGTGGGGACGGCCGGCTGGGCGGACGATGCGGCCGGCAGGGCCGCGGATGCGACCGCGGGAGCCGGTGCCTCCTCTCCGTCGGCCAGCCACCACGCCGCGCCCGCAGCCAGCACCACCGCCGTCGCGAGCGGCCACAGGAGCTTGCGGGGCATCGTCTCCTCAGAGGCCGAGCTGCTTCAGCTTCGCCGCCTGGTTCACGTACAGCGTCACCGGGCTCACCGAGAACAGGTCGCGCAGCCCGAGCATCTGGTTGACCTCGTCCAGGTGGTTCTGCCTGTAGCTGCCGAGGTAGGTGCCCAGGTGCGAGCTGCAGGCCGAGGCGAGGCCGTCGTTGGCCTCGCCATGCACCACGCTCAGCAGCGACAGCGGGTAGTCCGAGGCGTCGAACACGTTGGTCAGCGGCTGCGTGCCCGACCAGGAGAAGTAGCGCACGCCGTTGACCAACTCGGCCCCGTTGCCGCAGGCGGTGGTGGGCACGCCGTCGGGGAACTTGGCGTTGAACTTCGCGGAGCCGGCGGTGTTGAGCGACTCGAGGGCGCCCAGGCCGCTCTGCGGCGTGTTGTTGCCCGAAAGGATGCCGATGAGGCTGGAGAAGGCGTTCACCGCGCTCACCACCACCGCCCGGCTCAGGCTGCCTTCGGGCAGCGTGTTGCCCAGCAGGTCGGCCACCTTGCTGCCCTTGTGCGGGCTGCCCACCGTGGTGACGGAGGCCACCAGCTGCGGCGCCACGCCCGAGACGTAGCGCGCCGTGGGGCCGCCGTGCGAATGGCCGATCAGGTTGACCTTGCTCGCGCCGGTCAGCGCCAGCACGTCCTTGACCTGCTTGAGCAGCTGCTCGCCGCGCACCTCGCTGCTGTTGGTGGCCGCCACCTCGGCGACGAAGACCTTCGCGCCCTGCGCGCGCAGCTCGCCCGGAATGCCGTACCAGTAGTCGATGCCGGCGATGGTGTCGAAGCCCAGCATGCCGTGCACCAGCACGATCGGATAGGCCGTCTGCGCGCTGGTGCCGGCCGCCTGCGCCGTTTGCGCCAGGGGCGCGAGCGCGAGCATGCCGCCCACGAGCAGCGCGCCGGCCATCCGCCGGACCGTGCCGTCCTTGCTGTCCGTCGTCCTTGTCCTCGAAGCCGCAATCCTCTTCGCCAGTCGAATCATCGGAACTCCCTTGTGGGTTGATCGGTTTGGGGGCACGCAAAAACGAACGAGCGTGCACTTTTCATTCTGCGAAACCGACCGGGCAGGATCGATCCGGACTTTCCCTTTCATGAATCGGACTTACTCCTGCAGCACCTGCGGCGCAGGCGAGGGCGATAGACTCCCCCAACCCGCGCACGAATAACCGCTTTTGCCTCCGAGTCCAACCATGTCTTCCCCAATGCCGCCTCCCATGAAGCTCTCAGGCCTGGAGCCGGTCTCCATCGGCGAAGGCACGCTGTTCGTCAACATCGGCGAGCGCACCAACGTCACGGGCTCCAAGGCCTTCGCGCGCATGATCCTCAACGGCCAGTTCGAAGAAGCGCTGGCCGTGGCGCGCCAGCAGGTCGAGAACGGCGCGCAGGTGATCGACGTGAACATGGACGAGGCCATGCTCGACAGCAAGGCCGCGATGGTGCGCTTCCTCAACCTCATCGCCAGCGAGCCCGACATCGCACGCGTGCCGGTGATGGTCGACAGCTCGAAGTGGGAGGTCATCGAGGCGGGCCTGCGCTGCATCCAGGGCAAGGGCATCGTCAACTCCATCTCCATGAAGGAGGGCGTCGACAAGTTCAAGCACGAAGCCATGCTGGTGAAGCGCTACGGCGCCGCCGCCGTGGTGATGGCCTTCGACGAGAAGGGCCAGGCCGACACCTACGCGCGCAAGATCGAGATCTGCGAGCGCGCCTACCGCATCCTGGTGGACGAAGTGGGCTTCCCGCCCGAGGACATCATCTTCGACCCGAACATCTTCGCCATCGCCACCGGCATCGAGGAGCACGACAACTACGCGGTCGACTTCATCGAGGCCACGCGCTGGATCAAGCAGAACCTGCCGGGCGCCAAGGTGTCGGGCGGCGTCTCGAACGTGAGCTTCAGCTTCCGCGGCAACGACCCGGTGCGCGAGGCGATCCACACCGTGTTCCTGTACCACGCGATCAAGGCGGGCATGGACATGGGCATCGTCAACGCCGGCATGGTGGGCGTGTACGACGAGGTCGAGCCCACGCTGCGCGAGCGCGTGGAAGACGTGGTGCTCAACCGGCGCCCCGACGCCGGCGAGCGCCTGGTCGAGATCGCCGAGAGCGCCAAGGGCGCGGCCAAGGACGACAGCAAGAAGCTCGAATGGCGCGGCACGCCCGAGCAGCCCGTGCCGGTGGCGCAGCGCCTGTCGCACGCGCTGGTGCACGGCATCACCGAGTTCATCACGCAGGACACCGAAGAGGCCTACCGCGAGATCCTCGCCAAGGGCGGCCGCCCGCTGCACGTGATCGAAGGCCCGCTGATGGACGGCATGAACGTCGTGGGCGACCTGTTCGGCCAGGGCAAGATGTTCCTGCCGCAGGTCGTGAAGTCGGCGCGCGTGATGAAGCAGGCCGTGGCGCACCTCATTCCCTACATCGAGGAGGAGAAGCGCCAGGACGAGGCGGCAGGGCGCGACGTGCGCTCCAAGGGCAAGATCATCATCGCCACCGTGAAGGGCGACGTGCACGACATCGGCAAGAACATCGTCACCGTCGTGCTCCAGTGCAACAACTTCGAGGTGGTGAACATGGGCGTGATGGTCCCGTGCCACGAGATCCTCGCGAAGGCGAAGGTCGAGGGCGCGGACATCGTGGGCCTGTCGGGCCTCATCACGCCGAGCCTCGAGGAGATGCAGTACGTGGCCGGCGAGATGCAGAAGGACGACCACTTCCGCATCCGCAAGATCCCGCTGCTGATCGGCGGCGCCACCACCAGCCGCGTGCACACGGCCGTGAAGATCGCGCCCCACTACGAGGGCCCCGTGGTCTACGTGCCCGACGCCTCGCGCAGCGTGAGCGTGGCGCAGTCGCTGCTGTCGGACCAGGCGGCCGCCTACATCGAGGAGATCAACGCCGACTACGTCAAGGTGCGCGAGCAGCACGCCAACAAGAAGCAGGTGCCGCTGTGGCCGCTCGCTAAGGCGCGCGCCAACAAGACGCCCATCGACTTCGCGAACTACCTGCCCCCTTGCCCCAAGTTCATCGGCCGGCGCGTGTTCAGGAATTTCGACCTGACCGAGCTCGCGAAGTACATCGACTGGGGCCCGTTCTTCCAGACCTGGGACCTGGCCGGCCCCTTCCCGGCCATCCTGAAGGACGAGATCGTCGGCACCGAGGCCGTGCGCGTGTATGCCGACGGCCAGCGCATGCTCAAGCGGCTCATCGAGGGCCGCTGGCTCAGCGCGAGCGGCGTGGTGGGCTTCTGGCCCGCCAACACGGTGAACGACGACGACATCGAGCTCTACACCGACGAGTCGCGCAGCGAGGTGGCGCTCACCTGGTACGGCATGCGCCAGCAGACCGAGAAGCACGAGATCGACGGCGTGATGCGCCCGAGCCGCTGCCTGGCCGACTTCGTCGCACCGAAGGGCAGCGGAGTGAAGGACTACGTCGGCATGTTCGCCGTCACCGCCGGCCTGGGCGTGGAGAAGAAGGAGAAGTACTTCGTCGACGACCTCGACGACTACTCCGCCATCATGCTCAAGGCCCTGGCCGACCGGCTGGCCGAGGCCTTCGCCGAGGCGCTGCACCACCGCGTGCGCACCGACCTGTGGGGCTACGCGAGCGACGAGGGCCTGAGCAACGACGACATGATCGCGGAGAAGTACCGCGGCATCCGCCCCGCGCCCGGCTACCCGGCCTGCCCCGACCACAGCGTGAAGAAGCCCATGTTCGACCTTCTGAACTGCGCGGACATTGGCATGAGCCTGACGGAAAGCCTCGCTATGATGCCCGCCGCCAGCGTGAGCGGGTTCTACCTGAGCCACCCCGATTCGACGTACTTCAACGTCGGCAAGATCGGATACGACCAGTTGCAGGACCAGGCTGCGCGGCGCAAGGAAAGCGAAGCCGACCTCGAGCGCCTGCTCGCGCCCAACCTTTGAACCTGCCGGCCGGCGCGGCCGTCCGGCACCGGGAGTCGTTATTCAGAAGCTGATGTTTGCAGCCGCGCACTACGCGGCCCTGGCGGTTTTCGTGACGGGCTGCTGGGGCTATGGACGCGCGCTGCTGGGCCGCCTCGCGCCGCCCCCGCGCCGCGACGCGGGGCTCGAAGCCGCCATGGCCGTGGCCCTGGGCGTGGGAATCTTCATCTGCGCCTTCCAGGCGCTGGCCATCTTCGGCGCCTTCAGGCCCGGTGCGACCGCGGCGGTCGTCGCCGTGGGCGTGGTGGCCGCGGCGCTCCAGCTGCCTGCATGGCTGCGCGAGCGGCGCGCGCTGCTGCTTGCGAACCCGCCGGCGGCGCCCTGGAGCTACGTCGAGCGCGTCGCGGCGATCGCGCTGGCGCTGGTCGTGCTGCCCGCGCTGGCCGCACCGCTCGCGCCGCCCATCGCCTTCGACGAGCTGATGTACCACCTGCCCTATGCGCGGCAGGTCGCGGAGCAGGGCTCGCTGGGCATCCACGACTGGCTGCGCTACCCCTGGTTTCCGTACAACTACAACCTGCTGTACGCCGGCGCGCTGCAGCTGGGCGACGACGTGCTGCCGCACTTCCTCAACGGGCTGGCCGGCGCGCTGTCGGTGGTGATGATCTACCGCCTCGGCATGCTGCACGCCAACCGCCTCACCGCATGCATCGGCGCGGCCATCTGGCTGGGGCTCGGCGACTATTCCAACGCGCTCATCGACATGGGCGTGGCGCTCTTCGTGCTGTCGGCCTGCGTGGCGCTGTGGTGGTGGCGCGAGTCCGAGGTCGGCAAGCCGGCGCACGGCGGCATCCGCTGGCTCGGTGTCGCGGCCTTCTGCCTGGGCTTGGCGGCCGGCTCGAAGTACCAGGCGCTGATCTTCCTGCCGCTGGTGGCGCCCTTCGTCTTCCGCCACGAGCGCAGCCTCAAGGCCTGGGCGCTGGTGTTCGCCTGCTTCCTGCTGCCCTGCGTGTACTGGTACGCGCGCAACGCCATCATGACGGGCGACCCCTTCAACCCCATCGGCGCGCGCGTGTTCGGCTTCACCGAATGGACGCCGGCCGACTATGTGCAGCAGGTGGCCGACGTGCGCGTGCATGCCGAGCTGCCCAACGCGCTGCTGTGGTCGGTGTTCTTCGCGCCGTTCAGCCCGCTGTGGAAGCGCTCCGCGGCCGTGCGCGCGGCCGGCTGGTTCTGCCTGTACTCGGTGATCGTCTGGGTCGTGACCTCGCGCTATCCGCGCTACCTGACGGCCTCGTTCCCGCTGCTGGCGGCCATCGCGGCCGTCGGCTGGCAGGTGGTGTTCGGCTGGATCGTCGCGGGCTTTCGCCGCCTGGCCGGGGCCAGGGCTTCGGCGGCCGACGTGCCTCCCGCAGCCGTCACTGCGCGCACCCCGGCCCGCGTGGGCGATTGGGCGATCGTGCTGCTGCTGGCGGTGCTGGCCGCGGTTTCCGTGCGCCAGACGGCCACCAAGGTCGCGCTGATCGCGACCACCCCCGAGGCCCGCGAAGCCGTGCTGCGCAAGCACGTGCCGGGCTATGCGGTCATGGACTACCTGCGCCGTACCGCCAAGGGCCGCGTCTACCAGATCGCGCTGAACGAGGCGATCTACTACGGCCCCAACCCCATCTGGGGCGACACGCTCGGGCCCTGGCGCTATACCGACTTCGGCAAGCTGTCGGGCGGCGACCTCGCGCGCAAGCTCTCGGGCATGGGCTTCGTCGCGGTGGTGCTGCCCGATACGGTGGTGCCGGTGTTCACCGCGCGCGTCGATTTCGACAAGTACTTCGCCGTGCAATACCAGCAGGACGGCAGCCGGGTCTACCGTATCCTTCCCGCCGCACCATGAACGACGCCGCAGACATCTCCAACAGCATCCGGCAAGGCCCCGGCGGCAATGTCGGCAGCGGCCTGCGCGTCGCCGTGGTGATCCCCTGCTACAACGAGGCGCTGGCCATCGAGCAGGTGGTGCAGGGCTTTCGCGCCGCGCTGCCCGAAGCCGACATCCACGTCTTCGACAACAACTCCAGCGACGACACGGCAGGCGTGGCGCGCGCGGCCGGCGCCACCGTCACCCATGTGGCCCTGCGCGGCAAGGGCAACGTGGTGCGGCGCATGTTCGCCGACGTCGATGCCGACGTTTACGTGATGGCCGACGGCGACGCCACCTACGACGCGAGCGCCGCGCCGCGCCTCATCGAGCGCCTGGTGCGCGACAACCTCGACATGGTGGTCGGCAGCCGCGTGGACGATGGCCAGGACGCACACACCTACCGCGCCGGCCACCGCTTCGGCAACCGCATGCTCACGGGCGCGGTGGCGCAGCTCTTCGGCGGCGGGCTCACCGACATGCTCTCGGGCTACCGAGTGTTCTCGCGGCGCTATGCCAAGTCGTTCCCGGCGCTGTCGCGGGGCTTCGAGACGGAGACCGAGCTCACCGTGCACGCGCTCGAGCTGCGCATGCCCTATGCGGAGGAAGCCACGGCCTACAGCACGCGGCCCGAAGGCTCGGTGAGCAAGCTCTCGACCTACCGCGACGGCTGGCGCATCCTCAAGACCATCTGCAAGCTGTTCGTGAGCGAACGGCCGCTGCAGTTCTTCTCGATCATCGGCGCGCTGCTGGCGCTGATGTCGATCGTGCTGATCGTGCCGGTCGTCATGACCTACGTGCACACCGGCCTGGTGCCCCGGCTCCCCACCGCGGTGCTGGCCACCGGCGCAATGCTGGCGGCGATGCTGTCCTTCGTGTGCGGCGTCATCATGCAGGCCATCACCCTGGGGCGGCGAGAGGCCAAGCGGCTGAGCTACCTCGCGATTCCCAGCGTGCGCGAACGTGCGGCCCGCGCGGCGGGCGGTCCGCGATGAAGATCGGCCGCGAGTTCCTCGCCTTCGCCGTGGTCGGAGTGATCGGGCTCGTGGTCGACGTGGTGGTGCTCTACCTGCTGGCGCCGCTGCTGGGCTGGTACGCGGCGCGCGTGGTGTCCTTCCTCTCGGCGGCGACGACCACCTGGGCCTTCAACCGCCGCTACACCTTCGCTGCGAGCGCGGCCAGCGCCGCATCCGGCCGTTCCGTCTGGCGCGAATACCTGGGCTACCTCGCGACCATGACCGCGGGCGCAGTGCTGAACTACGGCGCCTACGTGCTCACGCTGCACTGGGTGGAAGGCCGATGGGCTGCGGCGCTCGGCGTGGCGATCGGCAGCGTTGCGGGCATGGGCGCCAACTTCCTGTCGGCGCGCTATCTCGTCTTCCGCTCGCACCGCGGCGGCTGAAGCCAGCCGGCGGCGGCGAGGGGCGTTCGCTCAGTGCGCGCCCGAGACGACCACCGGGATCTCGGTCGCAGGCGGCGTGTTGCGGCTGCGGCCGCAGCGCACGATGCCGTCGATCATCACCATGCCCACGCCCGGGATGTCGCCGAGCTGCACGCTCTCGAGCAGCCCCGGCGCCGGCGAATGCTGCGCGCGGTCCATGAAGACGAAGTCGGCGGCACGGCCCACCTCGACGAGCCCGCAGTTGAGCTTGCGGATCTTCGCGGTGTTGCCCGTCGCGAAGCAGAACACCAGCTCGGCCGGGATGTTCGCGATGGACGACAGCATCGCCACCATGCGCAGGATGCCCAGCGGCTGCACGCCCGAGCCCGCGGGGCCGTCGGTGCCGAGGATCACGCGGTGCGGGCACTTGAGTTCCAGCGCCGCCTTCGCGGCGGCGATGGCGACCTTCTCGTTGCCGTTGTGCACGATCTCGATCGCGCGCGAGCTCTTCTCGCACAGCTCGCACACGTGCGCCTCGGGCAGCGAGGTGTGGCCGCCGTTGATGTGGCCGATGACGTCGGCGTCGGCCTCGAGCACCACGTCCTTGTCGATCAGGCCCGAGCCCGGGATCGAGGGGCCGCCCGTGTGGATCGTGCTCTGGATGCCGTACTTGCGCGCCCAGGCCACCATCTCCTTGGCCTCGTAGCCGGCCTTGACCGAGCCCAGGCCCACTTCGCCGAGCAGGCCCACGCCGGCCTCGGCGAGTTCCTTGAAGTCGCTCTCGACCATGCCCTTCTCGATGACGGGCGCGCCCGCCAGCACCTTCACGCCGCCGGGGCGGAAGTTGTCGAAGGCGCGCTGCGCGGTGATGGCCAGTGCCTTCAGGCCCACGATGTCCTTGGGGCGGCCGGGCAGGTGCACCTCGCCGGCGGAAATCATCGTCGTCACGCCGCCGTGCATGGTGGAGTCGATCCAGCCGAGCTGGCCCTGGCGCGGCGTCCAGTCGCCGAACACCGGGTGCACGTGGCTGTCGATCAGGCCGGGGGCTACGCAGGTCTTCTTCGCGTCGATGACGGTGACGGCGCCTTCGAGGTCGCAGTCCTTTTCCTTGCCGACCGCGACGATCAGGCCGTCGTTCACGACGATGGTGTCGGCATCGAGGATGGGCTTGTCGATGTCGCCCGAGAGCAGCAGCCCGATGTTCCTTATGACGACCTTGCCCGACTTGCCGCCGGTTGCGATTTCTGCCATTTCGATGTGTCCTCGTGGGATGGGGTGGAGTTGTTCTCTTCGTCCTGCGGCTCGTCGGCGTCGGCGCGCACGGTGCGCAGCAGCGTCTCGATCACGAAGTCTTCCCAGTGCGCGATGGCGTCGGGCGACTCCAGCGGCTCGCCGAGGAAGGCGGTGAGCGTGTGCCGGTTGGATGTGTAGAAGTAGCCCGTGGACGCGATCAGCAGGTAGATGTCGCGCGCCACCACGTCCTTGCGGAACAGGCCCTGCGAGGCGCCGCTCGCCAGGATCTCCGCGATGATCGCCACCGCGCGCGACGAGTATTCGCGCGCGCGCAGCGACTTCGAAATGTGCCGGCCCTTGTGCAGGTTCTCGGTGTTCAGCAGCGTGACGAACTCGGGGTTCTTGCGGTAGTAGCCCAGCACGAAGCGGATGACCTCGGTGAGCGCGTCCACCGGCCGCGAGGTGTCAAGCGCGATGGCGGCCTCGGCATCGTCCATGCGCTGGTAGATGCCTTCGAGCACCGCGATGAAGAGGCCTTCCTTGCTGCCGAAGTAGTAGTAGATCATCCGGTCGTACGACTTCGCGGCCTTGGAGATCTTCTCCACGCTGCCGCCGTCGTAGCCGTACTTGGCGAAGACCTTGGTCGCGGCCTTCAGGATGCTGTCGCGCGTGGCCTGGGCGGCCGCCTGGCGCACACCCGTGCGGCGCTGCGGCTTGGTGACGGCAGCCTTGCGTTCCATTACAGGCGGTCGCCGCCGGGCCGCCCCAAGGCGGGCCGCGCCTCCCCCTCGGGGGGTGGAGTTGCACGCGCGAAGCGCGTGAAAAGCCGGGGGGCCGACATTGACATTACTTCTCGGCGAAGGCGCGCTCGACCACGTAGTCGCCGGGCGTGGAAGTGTTGCCTTCCTTGAAGCCGCGCTTTTCCAGGATGTGCTTCAGGTCCACCAGCAGGCCGGGGCTGCCGCACAGCATGACGCGGTCTTCCTCGACGTTCAGCGGCGGCAGGCCCAGGTCGTCGGTGAGCTTGTTGCTCTCGATCAGGTCGGTGATGCGGCCCTGGTTGCGGAACTCCTCGCGGGTGACCGTGGGGTAGTACAGCAGCTGCTTCTCGATCATCTCGCCCAGGAACTCGTGCTTGGGCAGATGGTCGGTCACGAGGTCGTGGTAGGCCAGCTCGTCGACCTGTCGCACGCCGTGCACCAGGATGACCTGCTCGAACTTCTCGTAGGTGTCCGGGTCGCGGATGATGCTCATGAACGGTGCGAGGCCGGTGCCGGTGCCGAACAGGTACAGGCGCTTGGCCGGCAGCGTGTAGTCGATCAGCAGCGTGCCGGTGGGCTTGCGGCCCACGATGATGGTGTCGCCCACCTGGATGTGCTGCAGCCTCGAGGTCAGCGGGCCGTCTTCCACCTTGATGCTCAGGAACTCGAGGTGCTCCTCGTAGTTCGGGCTCACGATGCTGTAGGCGCGCAGCAGAGGCTTGTTGTTGACCTTCAGGCCGATCATCGTGAAATGACCGTTCGAGAAGCGCAGGGCCGGGTCGCGCGTGGTGGTGAAGGTGAACAGGCGATCGGTCCAGTGGTGGACGCTCAGGACGCGTTCTTCGCTGAATGCACTCATACGGAACTCAAGAGTTGGTTGGTAACAGGGGAGGTTGGCTGAGCCTGCGCGCACGCCTTTGGGGCGAAAGCCGCCGGCCGGCTCCGAACCCTCCATTGTCGTTGGTCGGAGAAACCCCGATGAACGCCGCTAGAAAACACCATTGCAAGCATCGGGCCCGTTTGCTACATTGACCTTTGATGTAGTGAATGCAACATGAAAGTGTAGGGAATGCTACACAAACGGAAGTCGATGCACAAGCGGGCGGACGGCACGTTTGTTGCAAACCCCGACGGCCCGGATTCGCACTTCGCCCAACACCGAACGCCCACGAGATCGCCCCGATGACAGAACACACCAAGACAGACGGCCTCCCCGGCATGGACATGCCCGTGGTGGCCGAAGCCGGCAGCAGCGCCTTCGGCAAGGCACCGCTGCGCAACGAGCGCATGAGCTCCGCCAAGGTCGAGTGCAACGCCTGCCCGGTGCTGTGCCAGATCTCCGAGGGCCGCAGCGGCGCCTGCGACCGCTACGCCAACAAGGAGGGCGTGCTGGTGCGCGTCGATCCCGTCGTGCTGCTGCGCCGCACGATCGAGAGCGAGGCGCCCGCGCTGGTGCCCTTCGACCGCCCCGGCGCCGAGGCCGGCGATGCCGCCCCCGACTGGAACGGCGACCTGCTGCACGCCGACGAAGTCTTCGTCACCGGCGTGGGCTCCTCCACCACCTACCCCGACTACAAGCCCGCGCCCTTCATCGTGGCCTCCAAGGCCCAGGGCGTGGACATGGTCACCGTCGTCACCGAAGGCATCTTCAGCTACTGCAGCTTCAAGGTGAAGATCGACACCGACCGCTTCCTCGGCCCCGAGCAGGCCAACGTGCGCTACCGCGGCGAGGTCGTGGGTCACGTGACCACGGCCGAATACGGCTCGCAGATGCTCTCGCTGGGCGGCGTGCACCACCTCACCGGCGGCAGCAAGAAGGAAGGCCGCATGACGGCCGAGCTGATGCAGTTGCTGGGCAACAAGAAGGCGGTGGAGTGCACCATCGACGGCGGCTCCACCCTCGTCATCCAGGCCGGCAAGGCGCCCATCGTCAACGGCGTGGAAGAGCAGCGCATGCGCGTGGGCTGCGGCTCGGCCGCGGTCGGCATCTTCGCGCGGCAGTTCGCCGGCGTGGCCGACGAGGTGGTGGTGGTCGACGACCACATCACCGGCGTGCTCACCGAGCACCAGGCCGGCCGCTGCCTCGACATGGCGCCCTCGGGCATCCAGATGCTGGGGCGCAAGTCCACGCCGGGGCGCTACTTCCAGGTGGCGAACCCGGGCAACGGCTGGGGCGGTACCGACATCGCCGATCCGCTCGCGATCATCGAAGGCTGGGAAGAGGGCGTCGCGCGCCCGGGCCTGCGCCTGCTCATGACGTCGACCACCGGCGAGCATGCGCAGTGGTACGTGCTCGACGACGCGCTCAAGCCCGTCGAGCAGCCGATGCCGCCCGAGGTGAAGCGCATCGTCGATCGAATCGGCGAGAACTGCGAACCGTCGCTGTGCACGGTGCTGTTCCTCGGTGGTGCGGGCGGCAGCCTGCGCGCGGGGGTCACCGAGAACCCGGTGCTGCTCACGCGCGCCATCAAGCGCGCGCTGGTCAACGTCACCTGCGGCGGCGCGCCGGCCTATGTGTGGCCAGGCGGCGGCATCACCGTGATGGCCGACGTCATGCGCATGCCCGACAACAGCTTCGGCACCGTGCCCACGCCTGCCATCGTCGCACCCATCGAGTTCAGCATGCGGCGCGACGACTACGAGGCGCTCGGCGGCCATGTCGAACACATCTTCCCGCTCGAACAGGCGCTCGCGCGCGGTGCATGGCAGGAAGACGGCGCACCGCTTGCGCGCCAATGGCTCGCGGTGGACGACGCCAACCCGTGGCCCCTGGGCCACGCCCCGATGCTGGGCTGATCATGTCCGCCCAACGCAGTGCGCTCGACAAGAGCCGCTGGCACTTCAACCACGGCCCGATCGACATCGTGGCCGAGGCGCACGGCGACCCGTATGCCGTGGCCGCTGCGCACGATGCGGCATGGGCGCGCTTCGTCCACGTGCTCGACGAGCTGGTGCGCGAGCTGCCGCTGCTGCGCCTGCCCGTCACCGACAGGATGCGCCCGCGCAACGTGGTGGCGCGCCGCATGTGGGACGCCTGCGCCGCGTTCTCGCCGATGTTCATCACGCCGATGGCGGCAGTGGCCGGCTCGGTGGCGCAGGAGCTCATCGCCTTCTACGAACGCCCGGGCATCGAACGCGCGTGGATCAACAACGGCGGCGACATCGCGCTGCACCTCGCGCCGGGGCAGTCCGCGCGCGTGGGCGTGTTCGCCGACATCGCGCGCTTCGACCTGCGCAGCCATCTCGCCGGCGAAGGCGGCATCCTCACCACCGACGGCCAGTTCGAGCTGCGCGCCGACCAGCCCGTGCGCGGCGTCGCCACCAGCGGCTGGCGCGGGCGCAGCTTCTCGCTGGGCATCGCCGACAGCGTGACGGTGCTGGCCGCCACCGCAGCGCAGGCCGATGCCGCCGCGACAGTGATCGCCAACGCCGTCGACGTGGACGACGAGGCCATCGCGCGCCGCCCCGCGAACGAGTGCAAGGACGACAGCGACCTGGGCGACACGCTCGTCACCGTCGACGTGCCCGAGCTGGCCCCCGCGCAGGTGCGCAGCGCACTCGATACGGGCGCGGTGTGCGCCAAGGTCCTGCAAAAAGGAGGGCTCGTCTGGGCTGCTCTACTCGTTTGCCAGGGGCAGTGGAAACTCGTCGAGCCCTTATGCTCGAAGGCGCTCGACACAGAGCTGCCGAAATCAGTTGGTTCAGTATTTGCTTAACGAAAAGCAAGGTTCTTTTTCATGATCGAAATACGCCGCGTCTTCACCCAGGTCGAGCACATTCACCACGAGTTCGGACCGCGTGCCGACACCCCGCTGGTGCGTGGTGCCATCGGCGCGGTGCTGACCAATCCGTTCGCCGGCCGCTACGAGCCCGACATCCTGCCGATGATGGCGCTGCTCGACCCGGTGGGCGTCGACATGGCGCACCGGCTGCATGCCGCCATGGACGTGCCGCTGGAGCAGATCGCCACCTACGGCAAGGGCGCCATCGTCGGCGCCGACGGCGAACTGGAGCACGGCGCGCTGTGGCACGTGCCCGGCGGCTACGCGATGCGCGAACTGCTCGGCTGGAAGGGCAGCCGCGCCGCCTACACCGCGGGCAAGGCCGAGGAGAAGACCGGCCAGCCCGGCAATGCGCTCTCGATCGTGCCCTCGACCAAGAAGGTCGGCCCGCCCGGCGCCGCGCTCGATGTGCCGCTGACCAACATCAACGCCAGCTACGTGCGCGGCCAGTTCGACGCCATCGAAGTGCGCGTGCCCGGCGCGCCGGCGGCCGACGAGATCGTCTTCATCCTCGCGATGAGCACCGGGTATCGCGTCCACGCACGCGTCGGTGGCCTGCTCGCCAAAGACATCAGCAAATGGGATGGCCTGCGCTGAGCCGCAGCATCCATACAGAGACAAGGAACACAGAACATGACCGCCAACATCCGCAAGCTCGTAGTACAGGTCGATGAAACCCGCCGCGAAATGGGCAAGGACATCACGCCGCCCACGCGCCGCGCCGTCGCCATCGCCGTGATCGAGAACCCCTACGCCGGCCGCTACAGCGAGAACCTCGACGACCTGATCGCCATCGGCGAGGAACTCGGTGCGCTGCTGGGCCAGAAGGCCGTGAAGGCGCTGGGCATCGAGCCCGGCCAGGCGCAGAGCTACGGCAAGGCCGCCATCGTGGGCGAGCGCGGCGAGCTCGAACATGCCGCCGCCATCCTGCATCCCAAGCTGGGCGCGCCGCTGCGCGTGGCGGTGGAGAAGGGCGCGGCGCTCGTGCCCTCGGCCAAGAAGCAGGGCACGCTGGGCACCGCGATCGACGTGCCGCTGGGCCACAAGGACGCCGCCTTCGTGCGCAGCCATTTCGACGCGGTGGAAGCCCGCGTGAGCGACGCGCCGCGCGCCAACGAGATCGTGGTGGCGGTGGCCGTCACCGACAGCGGCCGTCCGCTGCCGCGCATCGGCGGCCTGCAGGTCTCCGAGATCAAGGGCGTAGACGGCCTGCGCTGAGACGCGCCGCATCGTCCATCCAAAGCCCCGCGCCCGTACAACTCGAATTCTTTCTGCCTTAACCCCTAGGAGCTTCTCGATGAATCCATTGCGCCATGTCTTCTGCGCCGCGTCCGTCGTCACGCTGGCCACGGCCCTCGTTCCCGCGCACGCGCAGGGCGTGATCAAGATCGGCGAAATCAACAGCTACAAGGCGCAGCCCGCCTTCCTCGAGCCCTACAAGAAGGGCATGGAGCTCGCGGTCGACGAGATCAACGCCAAGGGCGGCATCAACGGCAAGAAGATCGAGCTCATCAGCCGCGATGACAACGCCAACCCCGGCGACGCCGTGCGCGTGGCCGAGGAGCTCATCTCGCGCGAGAAGATCGACGTGCTGGCCGGCGCCTTCCTGTCGAACACCGGCCTGGCGCTGACCGACTTCGCCAAGCAGAAGAAGTTCTTCTATCTCGCCGCCGAGCCGCTCACCGACAAGATCGTCTGGAGCAACGGCAACAAGTACACCTACCGCCTGCGCCCCTCGACCTACATGCAGGTCGCGATGCTGGTGCCCGAGGCCGCCAAGCTCAAGAAGAAGCGCTGGGCGCTCGTGTACCCCAACTACGAATACGGCCAGTCTTCGGTCGCTACCTTCAAGACGCTGCTGAAGGCTGCGCAGCCCGACGTCGAGTTCGTCGCCGAGCAGGCGCCGCCGCTGGGCAAGGTCGATTCGGGCAGCGTGGTGCAGGCCCTGGCCGATGCCAAGCCCGACGCCATCTTCAACGTGCTCTTCGGCGCCGACCTCTCCAAGTTCGTGCGCGAAGGCAACACGCGCGGCCTCTTCAAGGACCGCGAGGTGGTGAGCGTGCTGACCGGCGAGCCCGAGTACCTCGACCCGCTGAAGGACGAGGCGCCCAACGGCTGGATCGTCACCGGCTATCCCTGGAACGGCGTGAAGACGCCCGAGCACAAGGCCTTCCTCGATGCCTACCAGGCCAAGTTCAAGGACTACCCGCGCCTGGGCTCGGTGGTCGGCTACAGCGCCATCCACTCGATCGCGGCCGGCATCAAGAAGGCCGGCGGCACCGACACCGAGAAGCTCGTGGCCGCCTTCAAGGGCCTGCAGGTCGACACGCCCTTCGGCAAGATCAGCTACCGCGCGCAGGACAACCAGTCCACCATGGGCGCGTACGTGGGCAAGACCAAGAACGACGGCGGCAAGGGCGTGATGGTCGACTATGTCTACCTCGACGGCGCCAAGTTCCAGCCGAGCGACGACGAAGTGAAAAAGATGCGCCCTGCGGACTGATCGCGCAACAGACCAACATCTTCACTGAAAGCGGACCATTCCAGGAATACCGCGGAACCGGCTCTGCCGGGCCGCTGGTATAGCCCCCGGTAGGGGGTGGCGGCCACACGAAGTGGGCAAGCCTGGGGGCGAGCAAAGGATCCTTGATGAGTTTTTCAGGTTTTGTTGTTCAGTTGCTCAACGGGTTGGCCGGCGCGTCCTCGCTCTTCTTCGTGGCGGCCGGTCTCTCGTTGATCTTCGGCGTGACGCGCATCGTCAACTTCGCCCATGGTTCGTTCTTCATGGTGGGCATCTATCTCGCGTACACGCTCGTCGACAAGCTGGGCTCGAGCCTGGGCTTCTGGCCCGCGCTGCTGATCGCCGCGCTGGCGGTGGGCGTGCTCGGCGCCATCATCGAGGTGGTGCTGCTGCGCCGCATCTACAAGGCGCCGGAGCTGTTCCAGCTGCTGGCCACCTTCGCGCTGGTCCTCGTCATCAAGGACGCGGTGCTCTGGCTGTGGGGGCCCGACGAACTGCTCGGCCCGCGCGCGCCCGGCCTCAAGGGCTCGGTCGAGATCCTCGGGCGTCAGTTTCCTTCCTATGACCTGTTCCTGATCGTCGTCGGCCCGGTGGTGCTGGGCCTCGTGTGGCTGCTGCTCACCCGCACGCGCTTCGGCACGCTGGTGCGCGCCGCAACTCAAGACCGCGAGATGGTCAGCGCACTCGGCGTCAACCAAGCCTGGCTCTTCACGGCGGTGTTCGCGCTCGGCGCGCTGCTCGCGGGCCTCGGCGGCGCGCTGCAGCTGCCGCGCGAGCCCGCCACGCTGGAGATGGACCTGAACACCATCGGCGCCGCCTTCGTGGTGGTGGTGGTGGGCGGCATGGGCTCGCTGCCCGGCGCCTACATGGCCGCGCTGCTCATCGCCGAGATCAAGGCCGTGTGCATCTGGCTCGGCGTGGTGCAGATCTTCGGCATCGACGTCTCGTTCTCCAAGCTCACGCTGATGGTCGACTTCCTCGTGATGGCCATCGTGCTGGTGTGGCGCCCCTGGGGCCTGTTCGGCCGTCCGCAGGCGCCGAGCCGCTACGTGGGCATGCAGGAAGAACCGCTGCGCCGCCCGGGCAACGCCTACATGGTGGCGGCCGCCGCGTTCGCGCTGCTGCTGGCCGTGGTGCCTTTCCTCACGGTGAACTCGCCCTACACCACGGTGCTGATGATCGACCTGATGATCGCGGCCCTGTTCGCCACCAGCCTGCACTTCATCATGGGGCCGGCCGGCATGCATTCCTTCGGCCACGCCGCGTACTTCGGCCTCGGCGCGTATGGTGCGGCGCTGCTGGTGCGTGCGCTGCACCTGCCCATGGAACTGGCGCTGATCGTCGCGCCGCTGGTGGCCGCGCTCGGCGCCTTCGTCTACGGCTGGTTCGCGGTGCGGCTGTCGGGCGTGTACCTGGCCATGCTCACGCTGGCCTTCGCGCAGATCACATGGGCCATCACCTACCAGTGGGACAGCTTCACCGGCGGCAGCAATGGCCTGACCGGCGTGTGGCCCTCCGAGTGGCTTTCCGACAAGCGGGCCTACTACTGGCTCACGCTGGTGCTCGTGGGTGCGGGCGTGTGGTGGCTGCGGCGCGTGCTGTTCTCGCCCTTCGGCTACGCGATGCGCGCGGGCCGCGACTCGGTGCTGCGCGCCGACGCCATCGGCATCGACGTCAAGCGCATGCAGTGGGTGGCGTTCATCATCGCGGGCACCGTGGCGGGGCTGGCGGGTGCGCTCTTCGCGTTCTCGAAGGGCAGCATCTCGCCCGAGACGCTGTCGGTCGGCAAGTCGGTCGACGGCCTCGTGATGGTGCTGCTCGGCGGCATCCAGACGCTCGCGGGGCCGGTGGTAGGTGCCGTCACCTTCACCTGGCTGCACGACACCGTGGCGCGCAACACCGACTACTGGCGCGCGATGCTGGGTGCCATCATCCTGATCCTGGTGCTGCTGTTCCCGCAGGGCATCGCGGGCTCCATCAAGCAGCTTGCAGACCGCTGGCGCGCGCCGAAGGAAGACGAAGCTGCAAGGACCGAAGCCAAGGCCAAGCTCGAGGAGGTGAAGGCATGACCGGAACGCTCCTCAAGGTAGAGAACCTCGGCAAGTCCTTCGGTGGCGTGAAGGCGGTGGACGGCATCAGCTTCGAGCTGCCGCCCGGCGAACTGCTCGCGCTGATCGGGCCCAACGGCGCCGGCAAGTCGACAACCTTCAACATGGTCAACGGCCAGCTCAAGGCCGACCAGGGCTCCATCACGCTGGACGGCCAGGAGCTCGTGGGCCGCAAGCCGCGCGAGATCTGGCGCATGGGCGTGGGCCGCACCTTCCAGATCGCCGAGACCTTCGCCTCGCTCACCGTGGTCGAGAACGTGCAGATGGCGCTGCTCTCGCACGACCGCAAGCTCTTCTCCACGTGGCGCCGCGCCGCCGACCACAAGCGCGAGGAAGCGCTGGCGCTGCTCGACCAGGTCGGCATGAAGTCGCAGGCCGACCGGCCCTGCAGCGTGCTCGCATACGGCGACGTGAAACGCGTCGAGCTCGCCATCGCGATGGCCAACTCGCCCAAGCTGCTGCTGATGGACGAGCCCACCGCCGGCATGGCACCCAAGGAGCGCAACTCGCTCATGGCGCTGACCAAGGAACTCGTCATCCAGCGCGGCATCGCCGTGCTCTTCACCGAGCACAGCATGGACGTGGTGTTCGCGTACGCCGACCGCATGATCGTGCTCGCGCGCGGACGCCTCATCGCGCAGGGCAAGCCGCTGGAGATCCGCGACCATCCCAAGGTGCAGGAGGTGTACTTCGGCACCGGCAAGACATTCGAGAAGAAGGCAGCAGCCGTTGGAGAAGCCGCATGAGCGCAGCGCCGGGCCGCCCCAAGCAAGCCAGCACCGCAGTGCGAAGCACGGAGGCAATTTGATGAGCACACATGAACCCCTCCTGCAGGCCAAGGCCCTGTGCGCCTGGTACGGCGCCGCGCAGATCCTCTACGACGTCGATCTCGAAGTGCGCCGCGGCGAAGTGGTCGCGCTCATGGGCCGCAACGGTGCGGGCAAGTCGACCACGCTGAAGGCGCTGATCGGCATGCTGGCCAAGCGCCGCGGCGCCGTTCGCTTCCTGGGCCACGACATCTCGAAGAGCGAGCCGCACCACGCGGCGCGCCTGGGCCTGGGCTTCGTGCCCGAGGACCGCCGCGTGTTCACCGATCTCACGGTGATGGAGAACCTCGAGGTCGGCAAGCAGGCCGCGCGCCGCTGGGCCGACGGCAGCGACGCGCCGCTGTGGACGCCCGAGCGGCTGTTCAAGCTCTTCCCCAACCTCGGCGAGATGCCCAACCGCCCGGGCGGGCGCATGAGCGGCGGCGAGCAGCAGATGCTCACGGTCGCGCGCACGCTCATGGGCAACCCCTACCTCGTGCTGCTCGACGAACCTTCCGAAGGCGTGGCGCCGGTGATCGTCGAGCAGATGGCGAACATGATCCTGGAGCTCAAGGCGCAGGGCGTGAGCATCCTGCTGTCGGAGCAGAACATGCACTTCGCCGAACTGGTGTCCGACCGCGCCTATGTGCTCGAGAAGGGGCAGATCCGCTATCACGCCACGATGGCCGAGCTGGCGGCGAACGACGAAGTCCGCCGTGCCTACCTGAGCGTCTGATTTTTCTTCAACCCCCGGAGTCCACGCCATGCATCGCAGAACCCTCGTGAAATCCGCCGCCGCCCTCGGGCTGGCCGGTGGCCTCGGCAGTGTCGCCTTCAACGCCTTCGCGGCCGGCAAGATCAAGCCCGGCGCCAAGGCGGCGCTGATCGTGGTCGACGTGCAGAACTGTTTTCTCGACGGCGGCACGCTCGCGGTGAAGGGCGGCAACGAGGTGATCCCGGTGATCAACGCGCTCGCGCCGGCCTTCGAGAACATCGTGGTCACGCAGGACTGGCACACGGCGGGCCATGCATCTTTCGCCAGCACCTACAGCGGCAAGAAGCCCTTCGAGACCACCAAGCTCAGCTACGGCACGCAGGTGCTCTGGCCCGACCATTGCGTGCAGGGCACCGACGACGCGGCGCTCGGCAAGGACCTGAAGGTGCCCACCGCGCAGCTCGTCATCCGCAAGGGCTTCCACAAGGACATGGACAGCTACTCGGCCTTCGAGGAAGCCGACCACAAGACGGCCACGGGCCTGGCCGGCTACCTGAAGGCGCGCGGCATCAAGACCGTGTTCGTCACCGGCCTGGCCACCGACTTCTGCGTGGCCTGGACCGCGATGGATGCGCGCAAGGCCGGCTTCGAGGCCTACGTGATCGAGGACGCCACGCGCGGCATCGACCTCAACGGCTCGCTGGCCGCGGCCTGGAAGCAGATGACGGCCAGGGGCGTCAAGCGCATCCAGTCGGCAGACATCCAGACCGCCTGAGCGCGCATCGCCTCAAGACTCCGAAAGAGCAACAGGAACACGGGACCCACGACGCATGAAGCCCTCGATCTCAAGGCGTGCCATGGTGGCGAGCGCCGCCGCCCTGGCGCTCGGCCCCGGCCTGTTGCGGCCGGCGCGCGCGGACAACGGCACGACCGGCGTGACCGACACCACCATCCGCATCGGCCAGTCGGCCGTGTTCAGCGGACCGGCCAAGGACTTCGGCATCGATTACCGCGCGGGCATCAAGCTCTACTTCGACCGGGTCAACAAGTCGGGCGGCGTGAACGGCCGCAAGATCGAGCTGGTGACCTACGACGACGCGTACGACCCCGCGAAGACGGCCGTGAACACCGCGAAGCTGATCGACGAGGACAAGGTCTTCGCGCTCACCGGCTATGTGGCCACCGGCAATCTCGCGGCGGCGATGCCGCTCGCGGAGAAGGCCGGCGTGCCGATGTTCGCGCCGCTGGTGGGCACCACGTCGTTCCGCACCAAGGTCAACCGCTACCTGTTCCACGTGCGCGCGGGCTACGACCTGGAGCTGCGCAAGATCATCAGCCACCTCTCGACCATCGGCATCCAGTCGATCGCGGTGGTCTACCAGGACAGCGCCTTCGGCAAGTCGAACCTCGCCACCTGCGAGGAGCTCGCGGCCGACTACAAGGTGAAGGTGCTCAAGACCTTCCCGCTGGCCATCGCGGCCGAGGACGCGAAGCAGGTCGTCGCCGGCCTCGCGGAGACGAAGCCGGGCGCGGTCGTGATGATCATGGCCGGGCGGATGGTGGAAGTGTTCATGCGCGACTACCGCGCCAGCGCCGTGGGCTCGCCGCTGTACACGCTGTCGGTCGGCATCACCGATGCGGCCGGTTCGGCCAAGCGGCTCGACGGCAAGCTCGCGGGCCTTGTCACGGCCAGCATCGTGCCGCCGCCGCAGGCGCAGCGCGTGCCCATCGTGGCCGACTACCAGCGCGACCGCGCCGAGTTCGGCGAGAAGATCGACAGCTACACCGCGCTGGAGGGCTACATCGTCGCGCGCGTGATGGTCGAGGGCCTGCGCCGCGCGGGCAAGGCGCTCACGCGCGACAACTTCATCGCGGGCCTGGAGAGCATCGGCAGCACGCGCTTCGGCGACTTCCCCATCGAGTACAGCGCGAAGAATCACAACGGCTCGACCTTCGTCGATCTGGAGATGTACACCCGTGACGGCCAGTTGCGGCGCTGAGCCGCTGCGCCTGCTGGTCAACGGCCGGGCGCAATCGATCGAAGGCGTGCCGCGCGAGGCGACGCTGCTGCACCTGCTGCGAAACGACCTGGGGCTGAACGGCCCCAAGTACGGCTGCGGGCTGGGACAGTGCGGTGCATGCACCGTACACGTCGACGGCGTGGCCGCGCGCTCCTGCGTGATTCCGGCGCACGGCGTGGCGGGACGCGCCATCACCACGCTCGAAGGCCTGGGCTCGCGCGGCAGCTGGCACCCGGTGCAGGCCGCCTTCGAAGAGGCGCAGGCCGCACAGTGCGGCTACTGCCTCAACGGCATGGTGATGCAGGCCGCCGCGCTGCTCGCACGCGATCCGCAGGCGAGCGAGCAGCGCATACGCGCCGAACTGTCGGGCAACCTGTGCCGCTGCGGCACGCACATCGAGATCCTCGACGCGGTGCAACGCGCGGCAGTGCGCATGCGCGAGGAGCTCAACCCATGAGCCGCTGGTCTTGTCTCCTCTCCCGCGAGCAGGAGAGGGAGCAAATGCCATGATGCGCCGCGCAGACCTGCCGCGCACGCGCGCCGAGTTCCTTGCCGCCGCCGGCGTGCTGCTGGTGCTGCGCGAGACCCCGCCGCCGCCGCCCCCGGCCAAAGGCCAGCCTGCCTTCATCGCCAGCAACCCCGCCGAGGGCGACGAGGTGCTGCTCGCCGTGTGGGACGACGGCAGCGCCTCCGCGCTCAACGGACACGTCGACCTGGGCACCGGCATCCAGACGGCGCTCGGCCAGATCGTGGCCGAGGAGCTCGATCTCGGCATGCCCTGCGTGCGCGTGATGCTCGGCGACACCGCGCGCGCGCCCAACCAGGGCGCGACCATCGCCAGCGCGTCGATCCAGATCCATGCGCAGCCGCTGCGGCTCGCGGCCGCGCAGGCGCGCGCATGGCTGCTGGCGCGTGCGGCCGAACGCCTGGGTGTGACCGAGGACGCGCTGCAGGTGCGCAACGGCGTGGTGCGCGTTGCGGAGGCGCCCGACCGGCATGTCAGCTACGCCGACCTCGTCGCGGGCCAGCGCACCGTGCTCAAGCTCGATCCGCAGGCCAGGCCCAAGGACCCGGCCGACTATCGCGTGGTCGGCACGCGCCAGGCGCGCGTCGACATCCCGGCCAAGCTCGCGGGCGAACTCGTCTTCGTGCACGACATGCGCGTGCCCGGCATGCTGCACGGCCGCGTGGTGCGCCCGCCGTACGCGGGTGCGGACCATGGCGACTTCATCGGCAACACGCTGGAATCGGTCGACGAGTCGTCGATCGCACACATTCCCGGCATCCGCGCGGTGGTGGTCATCCGCGACTTCGTCGGCATCGTGGCCGAGCGCGAGGAGCACGCCGAGCAGGCCCTGCGCGAGCTGCGCGTGAAGTGGAAGCCATGGCCCGGCCTGCCCGACCTCGGCGATCTCGCGCAGGCCCTGCGCGACAACCCCTCGACACAGCGGCTGCTGGTCGACGAAGGCGACGTCGACGGCGCCATCGAAGCGGCCGCGCAGCCCATGCACCGCACCTACGTGTGGCCCTACCAGATGCATGCGTCCATCGGCCCGTCGTGCGCGCTGGCCGAATGGCAGCCCGCCGACGGCAGCGGCATGCAACTGCGATGCTGGGCCGGCTCGCAGAACCCGCACGTTCTGCGCGCCGATCTCGCCAGGCTCATGGGCGTGGAGGACGTGCAGGTCGACGTGGTCCGCATGGAGGCTGCCGGCTGCTACGGCCGCAACGGCGCCGACGACGTGGCCGCCGACGCGGCGCTGCTCGCGCGCGCGGCGGGTGCACCGGTGCGCGTGCAGCTCACGCGCGAGCAGGAGCATGCGTGGGAGCCCAAGGGCGCCGCACAGCTCATGGAGATCGACGGCGGGCTCATGGCCGACGGCAGCGTCGCAGCCTACGACTTCGAGACCTCCTACCCGTCGAATGGCGCGCCAACGCTCGCGCTGCTGCTCACGCGCACCATCGAGCCGGTCGCGCAGGCCTTCGAGATGGGCGACCGCACCGCGCGTCCGCCCTACAGCTACGACAACCTGCGCGTGAAGGTCAACGACATGGCGCCGATCGTGCGCGCGTCATGGCTGCGCGGCGTGTCGGCGCTGCCGAGTTCGTTCGCGCACGAGTCGTACATCGACGAGCTGGCGACGGCTGCGGGTTTCGATCCGGTGCAGTTCAGGCTTCGGCACCTGCAGGACCCGCGCGCCGTCGAGCTCGTTCAGGCCACCGTGCAGAAGGCCGGCTGGCGCATGCGCACCGGGCCGCAGGAGAACGCCGATGGCGGACTGGGAGAGGGCGGCGACATCCTCTTCGGCCAGGGCTTCGCCTACGCGAGATACATCCACAGCAAGTGGCCTGGCTTCGGCGCGGCGTGGGCCGCGTGGGTGGCCGACGTGGAGGTCAACCGCAAGACCGGCGAGGTGCACGTGCGCCGCGTGGTGGTGGGGCATGACGCCGGCCTGATGATCAACCCGGCGGGCGTCGAGCACCAGGTGCACGGCAACGTGATCCAGACGACGAGCCGGGCGCTCAAGGAGCAGGTGCAGTTCGCACCGCAACAGCAGCAACAGCAAGGCACGGCGGCGGACGCGCAGCTGCCGGGCGTGCTGCCTTCCGGCGTGGTCGCCAGCCGCGAGTGGGGCAGCTACCCGATCATCAACTTCCGCGAAGTGCCGGTGATCGAGGTGATGCACATGCCGCGGCCCGGCGAGCCGTCGCTGGGTGCGGGCGAGTCTTCTTCGGTGCCGGGCACGGCGGCGATCGCGAACGCGATCTTCGATGCGACCGGCGTGCGCTTCAGGGCACCGCCGTTCACGCCGGAGACGGTGCTCGCGGAGTTGAACCGGGGTCTGCTCCCTCCCCCTCTGGGGGAGGGCGGGGGTGGGGGCATGCGGCGCCCGGATGGCGACGCTGCCGTGCCCCCATCCCGATCTTCCCCCAAAGGGGGAAGGAGCGATGCGCCATGGCCTCGGCGCAAGAGTGTGTGGGCCACCGGCGCGGCGCTGGTCGTCGGCGGCCTCGGCGTCATCGCGGGACTGCTCGGCTGGCGCTCGGCCATCGCGCCGGTGTCGCTCACCGCGCCGGTCTACAGCCAGACCACCATCGAACGCGGCCGTGTGCTCGCCGCGGTGGGCGACTGTGCCGTGTGCCACACCGCGCCCGGCGGCACGGCCAACGCGGGCGGACGCGCCATGGAAACGCCCTTCGGCACGCTCTACACCACCAACCTCACGCCGGACGCGGAGACGGGCCTCGGGCGCTGGTCGTTCAGCGCCTTCCAGCGCGCGATGCGCGAGGGCATTTCGCGCGACGGCCATCACCTGTATCCCGCGTTCCCCTACACCGCCTTCGCCAAGACCAGCGACGACGACCTGCAGGCGCTGTATGCGTACTTCATGTCGCTGCCCGCGGTGCGCGCGGAAACGCCGAAGTCGGAGCTCAAGTTCCCGTTCAGCATCCGGCCGCTGATGGCCGGCTGGAACGCGCTCTTCCACGATCCGTCGCCGATGCAGCCCGTGGCCGCGCAGAGCGCGGAGTGGAACCGCGGCGCATACCTCGTCAACGGCCTGGGGCATTGCGGCGCCTGCCACACGCCACGCAACGCGCTGGGCGCGGAGCAGGGTGGCAGCGCCTTCCTTTCGGGCGCGATGGTCGACGGATGGGAGGCGCCGGCGCTCACGCAGCTGGCGTCGAAGTCGGCGGTGCCGTGGGATGCCGACGAGCTCTATCGCTACCTGCGCCACGGCCATACGCAGCGCCACGGCATCGCGGGCGGGCCGATGGCCGAGGTCGTGCGCGAGCTCGCCCAGGTGCCCGACGAGGACATCCGTGCGATGGCTGCCTATCTCGGCTCGTTCAATCCGAAACCGGCCGCCGATCCCGGCTTGGCGGCGCAGCAGGTCGTGAACGCCGCGGCGCGCACCCAAGGGCAGCTGCTGGGCCCCGCACAGCGCATGTTCGACAGCGCCTGCGCCTCCTGCCACCACGACGGCAACGGCCCCACGCTGCTGGGCGTCAACACTCCGCTCGCGCTCAACAGCAACCTCACCAGCGCGCGGCCCGACAACCTGCTGCGCACCATCCTCGACGGCGTGCGCGAACCCGCGAGCCGCGACATCGGCTTCATGCCGGGCTTCCGCGAGGTGCTCGACGACCGGCAGATCGCCGAACTCGCAGGCTACATGCGCGCTCGCTTCGCGCCGCAGGAGCCGGCGTGGACCGACCTGCCTGCCGAGGTGGCGCGCGTGCGCGCATCGAAGCATTGAGGCCGTAAACCAGGAGGACCGGGCGGCCGCGCAGGCTGTTTTCTTCGGGCGCCGCTACGATTCGACGTAGCAGCCACATTCACCACGGAGACAACCCGCCATGCCGCTCGATCTTTCCACCTCTTCCAGCCTGCCCCGCGACGCCGAACGCGCCACTCTTGTCGGGCGCCTCTGGCAGCCCGGTGTCGGCCCCGTGCTGGTGGCCGTTCACGAAGGTGGCCTGCACGACCTGTCGAAGCTCGCGCCCACCATGAGCGATCTGCTCGAAGGCGAGGAGGCGCCCGCACAGGCCGTTCGCCGTGCATTGCAAGCCGCACCCCGCATCGCATCGCTCGAAGAAGCCCTTGCCAACAGCGACGAGACTGCGCGCGATGCGAGCAGGCCTTGGCTTCTCGCGCCCTGCGACCTGCAGGCCATCAAGGCCAGCGGGGTCACATTCGTTGCAAGCCTGCTCGAACGCGTGATCGAGGAACAGGCGCGAGGCGATGCGTCTAAGGCGGAAGCCACGCGCGCGGCCATCGGCAGCGTGCTCGGCAACAACCTCGCGGACATCGTGCCCGGCTCGCCCGAGGCCATGAAGGTCAAGGAAGTGCTGATCGCGCAGGGCGCGTGGTCGCAGTACCTCGAGGTCGGCATCGGACCGGACGCGGAGATCTTCACCAAGGCACCGGTGCTGTCGGCCGTCGGCACCGGCGCGGATATCGGCATTCATCCGGGCTCGGTGTGGAACAACCCCGAGCCGGAGGTGGTGCTCGCCGTCAACAGCCGCGGCGAAACCTGGGGCGCGGCGCTGGGCAACGATGTCAACCTTCGTGACTTCGAAGGCCGCAGCGCGCTGCTGCTCGGCAAGGCGAAGGACAACAACGCATCCTGCGCGATCGGTCCGTTCATCCGCCTCTTCGACGAGCACTTCGGCATCGCCGACGTGCGGCGCATCACCGTCGAACTGGAAGTGACGGGGCCGGAGGGCTTCACGCTCGAGGGATCGAGTTCGCTGTCGAAGATCAGCCGCGATCCGCTCGACCTCGTGGCCCAAACAGTAGGAAAAAATCACGGTTACCCCGACGGATTCATGTTGTTTCTCGGAACGATGTTCGCGCCGACACAAGATCGTCATGGGCCGGGACAAGGATTCACCCATGTCGTGGGAGACCGCGTGCGCATTGCCGCACCGGAACTCGGCGCGCTGGTGAATCGCGTGGTACACGCGGACAAGGCGCCGATGTGGACTTTTGGTATCAGTGCGTTGATGCGCAATTTGGCTGCTCGCGATTTGCTTTGAACGACGTGTAGTCGTTCTGTTTGAATTTCAAAAGAGGTTGTACTTCTTAGTAATTCATACGCGTCGTGTTGCAATCTGTTGCTGTTGACCGCATCACTTGTTCCCCTCAAGATTGCTGTTGTTAGGAAACGTTTGAACAAGGGGAGCAGAGGTTGGCGCAGACCGAGATCGATCTATTGCAGGAGCCTGTAGAAGGCCCGCTACCTTGCGGTGAAGACCTGGAGTACGACCCCGATTTCATGGCGTTGCACCAGGCGACAGCGGGCAAGCGCGAGCAGCAGTTCGGCTCGACGATCATTCCCGCCGAACCTCCCGACTGGGCCCGCGTGGAGCGCATCGCGAAGCAGCTTTGCATGCGGACGCGCGACCTGCGCGTGCTGGTGCCTCTCACGCTGGCGTGGACCGAGAGCCGCGGCCTGCCCGGTTATGTGGAAGGCCTGCAGCTCGTCGACGTTGTGCTTCAGAAATTCTGGGACGACGTGCATCCGCGCGTTGTCGACGACGGCTTCGAGGATCCTCTGCCACGCATGAATGCGCTGGCCGCACTGGCCGAAGCCGAGGGACTCGGACGCAGCGTGCGCGACGCGCGCCTGCTCGATGAAAGCGGCGCATCGATGACCCTGCGCCAGGTCGAGGCCTTGCTCGATTCGAGCAAGACCGACCATCAGATCGACTACCCGGGCGGTATCGGCCGGCTGAAGGATGCAGTGCGGCGCGCGCAGGAAAAGGCGGCACCGCCGGTGGTGGCGTTGCGCGCGGCACTGGAGCTGCTGCAGCGCATCCGTGAGACCTGCGAGCGCGCGCTCGGCCAGAGCTGGGCGCCCGACTTCTCGCGTCTCGAGCGTTCGCTGCGCACCGTGGCGCAGCTGCTGCCGGAGCAGCCGCAGACACCGACGGCGGCAGCCGGCGAAGCTCCTGCGGCCGCCGATGTGCAGCACGGGGGAGTGAGCGCGGCAGTGGCGAATGGCGCTGTGGGCGGTACTGCAGCAAATAGCGGTACCGGCCTACGTCAAGTACTTATTAAGGATATTGAAATATCGAGCCGTGAAGATGTGCAGGTATTGCTCGAGAAGGCTTGCCAGTTCATGGAGCGCACGGAGCCCAGCCATCCGGCGCCCATGCTCATACGCAGAGCGCAGCGGCTGATGGAGCTCAACTTCTTCCAGATCATCGAAGAACTCGTGCCAGAGGGATTGCAAAAGATAGAAAGCCTTGCAGGACGTCCGTTGAACGGGAGCAGCGCGGAGTAACGAGGCGAAGGCCGTTGCGGGCCTCGCGAGCCGGCCGGCCCGGGTCGCGCCCACACGCATTACAGATTCAAGAGGAAGCTTATGGCAGACAACCGTGTCAGAAACAGTGGTCAGAAGTTCATTGCGCGCAATCGCGCACCGCGTGTGCAGATCGAGTACGACGTCGAGATCTACGGCAGCGAACGCAAGATCCAGCTGCCCTTCGTGATGGGCGTCATCGCCGATCTCGCGGGCAAACAGGTCGACCCCATGCCCGATCTCGCCGAGCGCGAGTTCATGCCCGTGGACATCGACAACTTCGACGACCGCATGAAGGCCATCAAGCCGCGCGTCGCCTTCCAGGTGCCCAACACGCTCACCGGCGACGGGCAGATGAACGTGGACATCACGTTCGAGAGCATGGACGACTTCTCGCCCGCGCGCATCGCCCGCCAGGTCGGTGCGCTGCAGCAGCTGCTCGAGGCGCGCACCGAGCTGTCGAACCTGCTTTCGTACATGGACGGCAAGAACGGTGCCGAACAGCTGATCGCGCAGGCACTGCAGAACCCCGCACTCCTGAAGTCACTGGCTTCGGCGCCCAACCCGGCCGTTGCCAAGGCGGTGGAAGCCGCGAATGAAAAGGCCGGCAATCCCGGTACGTCTTCCGAGTAAGCGCGAGCAGCAGCAAGGACCGCCATCATCATGAGCACCGCACCGAAACAGACCACCGCGCGCGCACCGGCCTCCGTCGAGACGCTGGAGCCGAACGAGTTCTCGAACCTGCTGCAGCGCGAGTTCAAGCCCAAGACCGACCAGGCCCGAGAGGCGGTGGAGAACGCCGTAAAGACGCTGGCCGTGCAGGCGCTGGAGAGCACCGTCACCGTCTCCAACGATGCCTATCGCACCGTCCAGGCCATCATCACCGAGATCGACCGCAAGCTCTCCGAGCAGATCAACCAGATCCTGCATCACGAGGAGTTCCAGCAGCTCGAAGGCGCATGGCGCGGGCTGCACTATCTGGTCAACAACACCGAGACCGACGAACAGCTCAAGATCCGCGTGATGTGCGCATCGAAGCGCGAGGTCGCGCGCTCGCTCAAGCGCCACAAGGGCATCGGCTGGGACCAGAGCCCGCTGTTCAAGAAGATCTACGAAGCCGAGTACGGCCAGTTCGGTGGCGAGCCCTTCGGCGCGCTGATCGGCGACTTCCACTTCGACCACAGCCCGCCCGACGTCGAGATGCTGGGCGAGATGGCCAAGATCGCCGCGGCGGCGCACTGCCCGTTCATCGCGGGCGCATCGCCCACTGTGATGCAGATGGACTCGTGGCAGGAACTGTCGAATCCGCGCGACCTGACCAAGATCTTCCAGAACACCGAGCACACCGCGTGGCGTTCGCTGCGCGATTCGGAAGACGCGCGCTACATCGGCCTGGCCATGCCGCGTTTCCTCGCGCGTCTGCCCTACGGCGCGCGCACCAACCCGGTCGACGAGTTCGAGTTCGAGGAAGAGACCGACTCGGCGGCGCACAACCGCTACACCTGGGCCAACTCGGCCTACGCGATGGGCGTGAACATCAACCGCTCGTTCAAGCAGTACGGCTGGTGCACCTCGATCCGCGGCGTCGAATCGGGCGGCGCGGTCGAGAACCTGCCCACGCACACATTCCCGACCGACGACGGCGGCGTGGACATGAAGTGCCCGACCGAGATCGCGATCAGCGACCGCCGCGAGGCCGAGCTCGCCAAGAACGGCTTCATGCCGCTGGTGCACCGCAAGAACTCCGACTTCGCGGCCTTCATCGGCGCGCAGTCGCTCCAGCTGCCGGCCGAGTACTACGACGCCGACGCCACGGCCAACGCGAACTTGGCGGCACGTCTGCCGTACCTGTTCGCATGCTGCCGCTTTGCGCACTACCTGAAGTGCATCGTGCGGGACAAGATCGGTTCGTTCCGCGAGCGCGAGGACATGGAGCGCTGGCTCAACGACTGGATCATGAACTACGTCGACGGCAGCCCTGGCACCTCTTCGCAGGACACCAAGGCGATGAAGCCGCTGGCGGCGGCGGAAGTCCAGGTGGAAGCCATCGAGGACAACCCCGGCTACTACGCCGCCAAGTTTTTTCTCCGGCCGCACTATCAGCTCGAAGGGCTGACGGTGTCGTTGCGGCTGGTTTCGAAGCTGCCATCCAACAAGAAGGACAGCAGCTAATTCAACGGCGTTCCGGAATCGGGCGCAAATAACTCTGGGGGTTTAAATCATGGCAGTAGACATGTTCATGCGCGTTGAAGGCGCGAACGGCGAATCGAAGGACTCGAACCACAAGGAGTGGACGGACATCAAGTCGTTTGCGTGGGGTGCAACGCAGCCTGGAAACATGGTCAGCGGTGGCGGCGGCGGCGTCGGCAAGGCCAGCTTCAACGACCTGCAGGTGCTGGCGCGCATCGACAAGGCGGCACCGTCGGTGCTGAAGAACTGCGCGAGCGGCAAGCACCTGAGCAAGGTGGAAGTGTCGGTGTGCAAGGCCGGCGGCTCGCAGATCGAATACACCCGCGTCACGCTCGAGGAAGTGCTGGTCACCTCGGTGCAGTACACGGCCGAGCAGGGCTCGGACGCCGTGTTCGTGCAATACGCCTTCCAGGCCGCCAAGGTGAAGCAGCAGTACTGGGAACAGACCGACAAGGGCGGCAAGGGTGCCGAGACGGTTCTGGCCTGGAACATCAAGGAAAACAAGGAAGCCTGATTTCCTTTTCCCGATGCGCGGCCGGCCTCTCGGGCCGGCCGCGACGTTTTTCCCGACGGCCGCCACGGCCGTCCTTCGCACAGCGGCCTTCTCGACGATCGCGCCGCGTGCCAGCCAGTCAGCGAGGAAGCTTCATGGGTGATGGGTTTGCAGTGCTGGGCGATCGCTCAGTGGCCGAGCACACCGAATGGGTACAGCGGCAGATCCGCTCCAATCCCCAGAACGCAGGCCTGCGCCTGGCCTTGTGCCACTTCCTGGCATTGCGTGGAGAGTGGCAGCGGGCCGAAGACCAGCTCAAGCTCGCCACCAAGCTCGATCCCACCTTCACGCCCGCCAGCGTCACGTGCTCGATGGCGCTTTCGGGCGAACGCCACCGCAGCGACTTCTGGTCGGGCGGACGTGCGCCGGCCATCGTCGGCGGCAACGCCGAATGGGTCGAGCAACTGATTGCAGCGGCCACGCTGCCGGCCGATCGCGCCGAAGAGGCTGCGGCACTGCGCGAGAGCGCGCGGCAGGCCGCACCCGCGCTGCATGGCAAGATCACCAGCGTGGACCGCACCGATTCCCGCGCCGTTCAGGCCCTCGATGGCGAGCCGGTGCAGAACAGCGAGTTCGACTGGCTCTGCGACGGCGACGTCCGCATCGGCCCCGTGTTCGAACTGCTCACTCCTTCCGGCTATGCCTGGCTGCCGCTGACGCAGGTGCGCCGCGCCAAGTTCTCGCGGCCGCAGCATCTGGTCGACCTGCTGTGGGCTCCCACCGAATTCGAGCTGCATGACGGTCGCGCGCTCAATGGCCTGGTGCCCGTGCGCTACCCGGGCCGGCTAGAAGGCCTCGACGACGAGGCCGCACTGGGCCGCCGCACCGACTGGCTGCCCCTGGCCGGCGAAGAACAGTACGCGGGCCTGGGCCAGCGCACCCTGATCAGCGAGGCAGGCGACCATTCGCTGCTCGACCTGCGGCTGATCGAGTTCTCGCGAGAGGGCGCCGCCTGATGAGTGCAATGATGGACGCCGACGGCGACCAGCAGGAAAGCGTCGCACGCGACCGCCTGCAGCCGGTGTTGCTGGACCGCCTTACCGACAAGGCGCCGCAGGTCCGGCAGGAGCGCGCGGGTTCCTTCCTCATGAGCGGCAGGCTGCTGCGCGACTCGGTGCTGCGCGACCTGCAGTGGCTGCTCAACACCACCAACTTCGGCGCGGACCACGACATCAACACCATGCCCCGCGCGCGTCGCTCGGTCGTGAACTTCGGCGTTCGCGGCTGGGCCGGCGGGCGCATGTCGGAGGTCGACTTCGCGGACGTCGAAGCGGCCATCCGCGCAGCCATCATCGACTTCGAGCCGCGCATCATGAAGGACAGCATCGACGTTCGCTGCGTGACCGACGCCACCGAGCTCGAACACCACAACCTGCTCGCGCTGGAGATCCGCGGCACGCTGTGGTCGGTGCCGTACCCCATCGAATTCATCCTGCGTTCCGAGCTCGACCTGGAAAGCGGGCACATGGTGCTGCGGCCGACGGGAGGACTCTGATGAAGGAATTCTCTTGCCGTGGAACACCGCGGAACCGGCTTTGCCGGGCCGCTGGTGTTGCCCCCTGCAAGGGGGTTGGCGAAGCGACACGAAGTGCGCGAAGCCTGGGGGTTAGCCTCTGATGGATGCCCGGCTTCTCGACTACTACAACCGCGAGCTCACCTACATGCACGAGCTCGGGGCCGAGTTCGCGCAGCGCTATCCGAAGATCGCGGGGCGCCTGGGCATGCGCGGCATCGAGGTCAGCGACCCCTACGTGGAGCGGCTGCTCGAAGGCTTCAGCTTTCTCACCGCGCGCATCCAGCTCAAGATGGATGCCGAGTTCCCGCGCTTCTCGCAGCGACTGCTCGAAGTGGTGTACCCCAACTTCCTCGCGCCGCTGCCCGCCATGGCCGTGGTTCAGATCGACGGCAACCTCAACGAAGGGTCGCTGAAGGCAGGCTACGAGCTGCCGCGTCACACCATCCTGCGCGGGCGCATGATCAAGGGCGAACAGACGGCCTGCGAATTCCGCACCGGCCATGCCGTCACGCTGTGGCCGATCCGCATCGCCGAAGCCGGCATCGGCCCGGTGCCTGCCGAGATCGCGCATGCGATGCCCGCGGTCGCGCGGCAGGCGAAGAGCGCCATCACCATCAAGCTGGAGGCGGTGGGCGGCGCGCGCTTCGCCGACATGCCGCTGGACCGGCTCGAATTCTTCCTTTCCGGCGCCGAGCTGCATGCCCTGCGCGTGCTCGAACTCGCGGTGCACCACAGTGTCGGCGTGGTGTGCCGAAGCGGTCCTGGCACCGCGGCGCGGATCGTGCCGCTGGGCGACGAAGCCATCAGGCACGAGGGCTTCGAGCCCGACCAGTCGCTGCTGCCCTACGACGCGCGCTCGTTCCAGGGCTACCGCCTGCTGCACGAGTACTTCGCCTTCCCCGACCGCTACCTGTTCTTCAGCATCAACAAGATGCGCGCGGCGGCAGCAGCGATGAGCGGCACCACGATGGAGATCGTGATCCTGCTCGACCGTGCCGATGCCGACCTCGAAAGGCTGGTGGACGCCAAGCACTTCTCGCTGTTCTGCACGCCCATCATCAACCTCGTGCCGCGCCGCAGCGACCGCATTCCGGTGGGACCGGGCCAGCACGAGCACCATGCGGTGATCGACCGCACGCGGCCGCGCGATTTCGAGATATTCACCGTCGAGCGTGTCACCGGCCACATGGCCAACGGCTCCGAGGAGCGCGAGTTCAGGCCCTTCCTCGGCTCCTTCGCGGCCGACGACGGCGACTTCGGCGCTTACTTCTCGCTGCGCCGCGAGCCGCGCCTCGTGTCCGACCGGGCGCGCGCCCAGGGCACGCGCACCAGCTACACCGGCAGCGAGATCTACGTGTCGCTCGTCGACCAGCACGACGCGCCGTTCCCGCACAGCCTGCGCCACATCACGCTCGACGCGCTGTGCACCAACCGCGACCTGCCGCTGCTGCTGCCGACGGGGCTCGAATCGGACTTCACGCTGCGCGTGTCCGCGCCCGTGCGCTCCATCCGCATCCTGCGCGGGCCTTCGCGGCCGTACCCCGCGCTGGCCGAAGGCGCGCTCACGTGGCGCCTCATCAGCCATCTCGGCCTCAACTACCTGAGCCTCACCGACGTCGATCCCGCACAGGGCGCGGCAGCGCTGCGCGAGATGCTCGACCTGTACGGCAACCTCGCCGATCCCGCGGTGCGACGCCAGATACAGGGCGTGCGCTCGATGGCGCTGGCGCCGGTGTTCCGTCGCCTGCCCGAGCCCGGGCCGATCGTGTTCGGGCGCGGCGTGGAGATCGCGCTCAAGATCGACGAGGTCGCATTCTCGGGCGCGAGCCCGTATCTCTTCGGCGCGGTGCTCGAGCAGTTCTTCAGCCGCCACGTGTCGCTCAATGCGTTCACCGAATTCGCGTTGACCAGCCTTCAGCGTGGCGAGATCGCGCGCTGGACTCCGCGCGTGGGACGCCGCCCCGCCGTATGAGCGACATCGGCATCACCGACGCGGTGCAGCAGCACCAGGAGCCGCAGCAGGCCGTGCCGGCCGAGCTTGCGCAGGGCGAGGTGATGCACACGGTGGAGGCCGCCGACCGTGAAGAAGCCGTGCCGCCTGCGGCGCGCGCCGGCTCGGCGCCCGCACGCGGCATCGAACAGGCCGATCCGGTGCTCTGGGCCAGGCTGCTCGAGCAACCCTTCGAGCACGACCTCTTCATGCTGCTGCGCCGCCTCGACGCGCAGGACGACCACCCGCTGCTGGGCCGCGCGCCGCGCCCGACCGACGAGCCGCTGCGCCTCGGGCAGGAGCCCTCGATGGCCTTCGCGCCCTCGAACGTGTCGGGCGTCGAGGCCGCTGGCGACGGGCCGCCGCGCATCTCGATCTACGGTTTCGGCCTGTTCGGCCCCAACGGCCCGCTGCCGCTGCACCTGACGGAGTACGCGCGCGAGCGCAAGCGGCACCACGCCGACAACACCATCAGCGCGTTCGCCGACCTGTTCCATCATCGGCTCATCCTGCTGTTCTACCGGGCCTGGGCCGACGCGCAGTCGGTCAACAGCCTCGACCGCACCGACGGCCATCGCTTCGTCGACTACGTCGCCAGCCTCATGAACATGGGGCAGCCCGGCCTCAAGGGGCGTGACCGCATCGCCGACCATGCGCGCACCTTCATGGCGGGCCACCTCGTGCGCCAGACGCGCAACCCCGAGGGGCTGATCCAGATCCTGCGGCTGTACTTCGACGTGCCGGTGCGCGTCGACGAGTTCGTGAGCGACTGGGTGATGATCGACGAGCGCCAGGTCAGCCGCATCGGCCAGCTCGGGCGCAACCACAGGCTCGGCGGCGGCGCCACCATCGGCCTGGCGGTGCGCGACGCTCAAAGCAAGTTCCGCCTCGAGCTCGGGCCACTCTCGCAGGAGCAGTACCGAGAGTTCCTTCCCGGCAGCAAGCGGCTGCAGCAGGTGGTCGACTGGGTGCGGCAGTACGTCGGCATCGAGTTCGCCTGGGAGCTGCGGCTGGTGCTCAGGAAAGAGGATGCGCACGGCATGCGGCTCAACAGCAACCAGCGACTGGGCTGGGGCAGCTGGCTGGGCACGCGCATGTCCGACACCGACGCCGGCGACATGCTGTTCCAGCCCGAGGCACTGTTTTCCCGTTCCGCATCGGCGGCTTCTTCCGATGCATCCCTTACCCGGTCTTCCGCGACCTCGCGCGAGACGCCCACGACATGACCACCTCACGGTCTTTTCGGGAAGCACCGTGGAACCGGCTCTGCCGGGCCACCGGTGTTGCCCCCTGCAAGGGGGGCGGCGTAGCGACACGAAGTGCGCGAAGACTGGGGGTTAGCTTAGTTCCATGACCGACATCCGCCGCGTCTCTCTGTTCTCCAAGTTGAATCCGATGCTCTACAAGGCATTGGAGACCGCCACCGCCTTCGCCAAGCTGCGCGGCAATGCCTACGTCGAGCTGGTGCACTGGCTCCATCAGATCCTGCAGCAGCAGGACAGCGACTTGCTGCGCATCATCAAGCGCGCGGGGCTGAACCTCGATGCCGTCGAGCAGGACCTCGTGCGCGCCCTCGACAGGCTGCCGCACGGCGCCACCTCGATCAGCGACATCTCGGAGCACGTCGACAATGCCGTCGAGCGCGCATGGGTCTATGCGAGCCTGCGCTTCGAGGCCACCTCGATCCGCGGCGCCTATTTGCTTGCGGGCATCATCAAGACGCCGGGGCTGCGGCAGGTGCTCTCTGGCATCTCGCGGGAGTTCGACAAGATCGTGCCTGACGTGCTGGTAGCGCAGCTGGCCCCGTGGACCGAGGGATCGCCCGAGGACGACTTCGACGCCGCCGAGGCCAGCGCCGCAGGCGGCGCACCGGCCCTGGCACATCACCAGGGCGACGGCCCCGCGGCCGGTGGCTCGGCGCTCGCCAAGTACGCGAGCGACCTTACCGCCAAGGCGCGCGCGGGCGAGCTCGATCCGGTCTACGGCCGCGACGACGAGATCCGCCAGATCATCGACATCCTCATGCGCCGCCGCCAGAACAACCCGCTGCTGACCGGCGAGGCCGGCGTCGGCAAGACGGCGGTGGTCGAAGGCCTGGCTTCGCGCCTCGCCGCGGGCGATGTGCCGCCTTCGCTGAAGGACGTGTCGCTGTGGGTGCTCGACCCCACGCTGCTGCAGGCCGGCGCGGGTGTGAAGGGCGAGTTCGAGCAGCGGCTGCGGCAGGTGATCGACGAAGTCGAGAAGAGTCCGAAGCCGATCGTGCTCTTCGTCGACGAGGTGCACACGCTGGTCGGTGCAGGCGGCCAGGCTGGCACCGGCGACGCGGCCAACCTGCTCAAGCCTGCGCTTGCACGCGGTCGGCTGCGCACCATCGGCGCGACCACCTGGTCGGAGTACAAGAAGTACATCGAGAAGGACCCGGCGCTCACGCGGCGCTTCCAGACCATCCAGGTGCACGAGCCCACCGAGCCCAAGGCGGTGCTGATGCTGCGCGGCATCTCGGCCGAGCTCGAGAAGCACCACGGCGTGCTCATCCTCGACGCCGCGCTCGAGGCGGCCGTCAGCCTGTCGCACCGCTACATCCCCGCGCGCCAGCTGCCCGACAAGGCGGTGAGCCTGCTCGACACCGCATGCGCGCGCGTCGCGCTGAGCCAGCATGCACTGCCGGCTGCCATCGAGGACCTGCAGCGCCGCATCGAGGTGCTCGGTATCGAATCGGGCATCGCGGAGCGCGAGGCTGCGATCGGCGTGGGCGAGCCGCAGCGCGTCGAAGACATCGCGGCGCAGGTCGCGCAGGCGAAGGCAGAGCTCGAGGTGCTCGAGAAGCGGCGCGTGGAAGAAAGCGCGCTGGTCGAGCGCATCGTCGCGCTGCGCAAGCAGCTTTCGCCGGCAGCGGTGCCCCAGGCGCAGGCCGGGGCATCGGAAGCCGAGGACGCTGAGGCAACGGCGAACGTCGACGTCGATCCCGACGCACCTTCCGCCGAACCCCAGCGCACGCCCGACGAGATCCGCGCCGAACTCAACGAGGCACAGGACAAGCTCTCGCAGCTGCAGGGCGAATCGCCGCTCATCCTCGCGGCCGTCGACGCACAGGCCGTCGCGACCGTGGTGGCCGACTGGACCGGCATTCCCATCGGCCGGATGGTTCGCGACGACGCGCAGTCGGTGCTCAGGCTCGGCGAGATCCTCTCGGCGCGCGTGGTCGCGCAGCCCGATGCGCTGGAGACCATCTCGCGCCGCATCCGCACCGCGCGCGCGCGGCTGGACAACCCCAACAAGCCCGTCGGCGTGTTCCTGCTCTGCGGTCCTTCGGGCGTGGGCAAGACCGAGACGGCGCTGGCGCTGTCCGAGGCGCTGTACGGCGGCGAGCAGAACCTCGTCACCATCAACATGAGCGAGTTCCAGGAGTCGCACACCGTCTCGACGCTGAAGGGCGCTCCGCCCGGCTACGTGGGCTACGGCGAAGGCGGCGTGCTGACCGAGGCCGTGCGCCGCCGGCCCTACAGCGTGGTGCTGCTCGACGAGATCGAGAAGGCGCACACCGACGTGCACGAGATCTTCTTCCAGGTCTTCGACAAGGGCTGGATGGAAGATGGCGAAGGCCGCCACATCGACTTCCGCAACACCGTGATCATCATGACCTCCAACGTCGGCACCGACCTGGTCATGCAGCTGTGCGAAGACCCGACCCTGCGCCCCGACCCCGAACCGCTGGCCGCCGCGCTGCGCGAACCGCTGCTGAAGGTGTTCGCGCCCGCGTTGCTGGGCCGGCTGGTTGTAGTGCCTTATTACCCGTTGCACGCGGAGGCGTTGCACCGCATCATCCGACTGCAGCTCGATCGCATCGCGACGCGCCTGCAGGCGAACCACGGCATCGCACTGGCCTACGACGACAGCGCCGTCGAACTCGTCGCACGCCGCTGCACCGCCATCGAATCGGGCGGCCGGATGATCGACGCGATCCTCACGCACACGATCCTTCCGAGGCTGAGCGAGGAAGTCATCGGGGCCACGGTCAGTGCGCGCAAGCTTGCGGGCGTGCAGCTCAGCGCCGCGGACGACGACTTCCGCTACGAGTTTTCCGAAGCGTAAAAAATAGAAGGAGACAACCCCCATGGTCAGAGTCGTTCGAGCCCACACGCCGCTGGGCGAGAGCCAGCTGGTGTTCCGCTCGATGCGGGGCACGGAGGGTTTGTCGCAGCTGTTCGAATTCGAGGTGGACCTGCTGAGTCCGAGCGCGTCGCTGGATCTGAAGTCGATGCTGGGCAAGCCGCTGACGCTGGAGATCCAGACTGCGGGCAGCGGGCCGAGGTACCTCAACGGGCAGGTGATGCGCTTCTCGATGATCGGGCGGGAGGGCGATACGGAACGCCACACGGTGTACCGGGCCAGCGTGCGGCCGTGGCTGTGGTACCTCACGCGCTCGAGCGACAACAAGATCTTCCAGGACAAGAGCGTGGTGGAGATCCTGGAGGAGGTGTTCGGCGACTACGGCTTCGCGTTCGAGAAGCAGCTCTCTGGCAGCTATCGCAGCTGGGAATACTGCGTGCAGTACAACGAGAGTGACTACGCCTTCGTGAGCCGGCTGATGGAGCTGGAGGGCATCTACTACTGGTTCAGGCACGAGAAGGACCAGCACACGCTGGTGCTGTCCGACGACATCGGTGCGCACGAGGCGACGCCCGGGTACGAGACCATCGACTACTTCGCGTCCGACCGTGACATCACCGAGGACATGGAAGTCATCCGGGAGTGGCAGCCCAGCGAGGAAGTGCGCTCGGGCAGCTACACGGTGGACGACTTCAACTTCACCACGCCCAAGGGCGACCTGATCAACGTGCGCAGCCAGCCCCGGGGGCACGACAACGCCGACTACGAGGTGTACGAGTGGCTGGGCGACTACCCGGCCGCGGGAGACGGCGAGCACTACGCGAAGGTGAGGCTGGAGGAGGCGCAGTCGCTGGCGCAGCGCAGCAGCGGGCACTCGACCGTGCGGGGGATGGCGCCGGGCTACAAGTTCACGATGCGCAACTCGCCGAGGTCGGACGACAACCAGGAGTACCTGGCGGTGTCGGTGTCGTACGCGCTGCGCGAGGGGGGGTATGCCACGGGCTCGGAGCGCGGCACCTACGACTTCGACTTCGTGGTGCAGCCCACGGCGCTGGCGTTCAGGGCGCCCAGGCAGACGCCGGTGCCGCGCACCAGCGGTCCGCAGACGGCGACGGTCGTCGGTCCGCAGGGCGAGGAGATCTGGACCGACCAGTACGGGCGGGTGAAGGTGCAGTTCCACTGGGACCGGTATGGGCAGCGCAACGAGAACAGCTCGCGCTTCGTGCGGGTGTCGCACATCTGGGCGGGTGAGAGGTTCGGGGGCGTGTTCACGCCGCGCATCGGTCAGGAGGTGATCGTCGACTTCATCGGCGGGCGGCCGGACCGGCCGGTGATCGTTGGGCGTGTGTACAACGCGGACCAGATGCCGCCGTTCGCGCTGCCCGGGGAGGCGACCAAGAGCGGGATCGTCACGCGGTCGTCGAAGGGTGGCTCGGAGGCGACGGCCAATGCCTTGGTGTTCGAGGACAAGATGGGCGCGGAGCAGATCCTGGTGCACGCGCAGCGCAACCTGGACGTGGAGGTGGAGGGTGACGAGACGCACACGACCGAGAAGACGCGCACGACGCTGATCAAGGGTCACGAGTCGGCGACGTACGAGTCTGGCGAGGAGCGGCACATCACGCAGGGTGCGGTGGAGACGATCGACGGGGGCGAGGAGCGCACGGTGACGGGCGGTGCGACGGAGACGGTGACCGACGGGGAGACGCGCACGATCACGGGTGGGGCGACGGAGACGATCAGCGGGGGGGAGACGCGGGTGGTCAATGGCGGCATCG
>NZ_KB907471.1 GCF_000382045.1 Variovorax atrisoli 110B | reverse complement strand
GATCGCTCAGCGCGAACCAGTTCTGCATGAGGTGCACGCGCAGCATGGCTTGCAACGGGTAGGGCCGACGGCCTCGGCCAGCCACTGGATAGTGGGGTTCGATGACCTTGAGCAGCGCCTTCCACGGCACCACCAGCTCCATCTCGCCAAGGAAGACTTCGCGCCTCGTCTTCTTCCTCTTGCCCGCTTGCTCCGCATCCGCAAAACTGATCTGGCTCATCGCTCGTGCTCCTTTTACAGGGTCAATCCTTCATGCAAGAAACGTGCTCTTGATCAGACCTTCCCTAGTTCGTAAACGATTTCTCTCTGGCTCTTTAAAGAACACCGTGGGCAAAATGGTGCGGCCATGAACACCACTGTCGTTACCAGCCCTTTGCCCGTCGCCTCTGCTCCCGCGCAGGGAGCATCAGCATCTATCCCCGGACCAAGTACACCGTATTCCGTGACGATGCCTGTAACCCCGGCGTATAACGCGATCACCGTTCAGTTGCAGGATGGGAAAAAGGATAAGGACTGGTACGTCGACCCGGCCTTCTGGGCGGCAGTCGTTCCAGCGATAGCTGTACTGGTGACCATCTGGAATACCAACAAGCAGTTGAAGTTCAGCAGGGAATCGCAGGACAGGCAGCTTGCCGATGACAGGGAGCGGCAAGAACGTGAGATCAAAGCTGAACATGAACGCGCGAGGCTTGATCGCGTCACGAAAGCCCGGCAGGAGATCTACAGCGGGATCCTTGCGGACTATCAAAAGGTGCAAGGATTGATCGCTAGCTTGCCTGAGGGTGACCTCGAGAAGGAAATAACCTTCACCGAAATTGCGGTTATGAGTGCCAGCGTGAACAAGCTGTGGGTTTGGGGTGAGGCCGAGTCGGCGTATCAGGTTCGGGAATTCTTCTCTCAAGTCAACGAGATGGCCTGGCTGGCTCGAGGCAAAGCTGAAGCGATCCGATCGTTGAGGCGTCACTACAGCATTTTGAATGATCAGGTGGTTGAGTCGACGCTCCAGCGTGACAAGGCATTGCAGCAAATCGGCGAACACGAGGCGGCGGCCGAATACCTGCACAAGGAAGAGACTTGGACTAAGCTGAACGAACTTTTGCAACAGGACTTCAAAGCGCATGAGGCGAATAGGAGGTCTGCAAGCGACTTACTGCTTAAGGTATCCGTGCGAATCGCCGAGCGTCGTGAGGCCTATCAAGAGTTCTTAATCGAGGCACAGGACAAGTTGATGGTCCAAATCAACAAGGTCATGGCGCTAGCCCGAGGCGATGTTCAACTTGACGGTGATGTTTCGCGCTTGGAGAAGCAGAGTCACGAAATGTCGATGCGGGCGCGAGCCGCCATTGTCAGCATGCGATCAGAGTACGAAAAGCAAATGGAGCTTGCTCGTCTCATCTAGCAGTCGAGCATCGAGGGAACATATGAGTGACTGGGAATTTCTCTACGAGATGAATCAGCGCGGCTACAGCGCAGAAGACGTAGCTGATGCTGTTGCTTGCGGAGTCACGCCTTGGGAGTGGAAGTACGTCGACAAAGAGTGGATCGATGATCAGCTTAAGGACGAGCCAGAGGATGACGCCCGTCCCGTTAAGCCGTTCCAGAGCAGAGAGGGCTTTCCTTTCAGCGTGCTTGAGCAAACAGAGATTTTTCGAGACTTGGTTGACTGCGCTGCGCGCCACTCCGAAAACACAGGCGGATATCTACAGGTATGGAGTGAGCTTGGGGAACTCTACGCAGAGATCAGGTTCGGGCTTTGCCGCCACGCCACCCACTCACCCGGCCATGACGGCACGATTACCGGAAAGCTTGTCGAGGTGAAGACAGTTTCGCCTGAGAAAGCTAACGACCATGTGCTCGTCAAGAGTCAGGGGAACTTCGAAAATTTGCTCATCGTTCGCGTAGATAGCGATTTCCAGTTCCAAGGAAAACTCATCGACAGAAGCGAGCTGAAGTGTGGCCAGGGCGGGTACCTCAAAGGGCAGCTCGAATGAGAAGAGATTGGGACATTATGCGGTCGGTGCTTCTCGAAGTAGAAGCGCTCGACGTGAAGCAGACTGAGGAGTTCGTTTTCTTCCAGCCATACAGCAGCGGAGACCCGGAAGCGGATCGCGCTCGCCATGCGTTGATGCTGGAAGAAATGGGTTACCTGAAAGGCATCAAGTATCAGACGCTCAGCGAGGGGCGTTACTTGAAGAGTCCAGAGCTGACGATGCCAGGAGCAGACCTGCTCGATACGATCCGAGAGAAGAAGATGTGGGAAAAGATCAAGGAAGTCAGCAAGGAGCGTGGTGTAGGGATCGCGTTCGACACGCTCAAAGGGCTAGCAGGTCTTGCAGCAACCGCTCTTATGACATGACAGTCCAAGGGACTAGGTGATCGTCGCAGTCACCTCAGGACTAAGTTGAGCTTGCCGGACGCATACACAGTGTCCGCGTCGATGCCGACCGACAGCTTTTGATTGAACTGCGCTGTCTAGTGTGGCAATGTCAAAGACAGCAACCGCTGCGTAGCCTACTCTCAGAGTAGGTTTGCTTCGGAGGTGGGGGGGGCCGAAGTCGCTGCGTCTATTTGAACGCTTTCGATGACCGTGCGCACGATGTTCTCGACATTCCATGGTTTCGCGTCGGCCCAGAGCTTTTTCATCGCTTCGCATAGATCCTCGCTCGTGGCATCTTCTGGGATGGAGACGGAGGCCCTCTTGATGCGGGTAAAGACGCCTTTCCCGCCACTTTTCACCTTGCGGTCAATCCAATTCTCTGGGAAACGCTTCAGGAATTTGGCTCTGTCCAATGTTGGATCGAAAAAAGGGCCGACCTCGACACGAAGAATCATCTTTTTGTTGAGCACCTCAAACCAGAGAAGCACAGGAAATGTGGATGTCCACCGTTTCCTGTCAGCCTGGGGATAGCTGTTAATCTTCAGCCAGCTCTCGTATACGAAGAACAAGGTGGTTGAGCGGGATGCAGTCTTTCTCAGCGTGGCAGGCTGCACTTCGGTGGCAAACATTTCGTAAGCCTGATCGAGTCCCGACACGTGTCCGTGCTCGAAGATGAGGTCGAGAGCCGACCGGTGCTGTGCATAAATACTCCGACACGCGTCAATGAGTGCTTGAGAGGCCACAATTCTTCTTTCAATTAGCTGAATGTAGTGCTGGACGGCGATCTGGACCTCGGAGGAAGGGGAGGCGTCTTCGATCACCTGCTTGAGCTCTGTTGCAACCGTCGCATAGCTCATTGCCCCCCACTGGTCGTCCTCGCCTTCGTAGCCGTCCGGCGTCAGGAAGCATCCCAGGAATCGGGTGTTCCGATAGCGAGCCTCGGCGCGTACCCTGTACTTCGCAAGTTGCCCTTTATGCTCAGACGCATCAACCTTGTTCTCGATGACGAAAAGTAATCGAAGCGAGGGGATTTCGACGGTCACATCGAAATGGTCTCTTTCGCAGTGGACGGAGCTTCCGCTGAGATCTGCAATCGCCGCGTCCAGCCGCGAGATGTGAGGAGTCGGATGCTCTCCGATTGCAGCGGAAAGGATCGCGCGAAGAAAGCGATCGGCCAGTCCGTGAGGGTTCGAAGGATCCAGCAAGAAGGCTAAAAATCGCGAGTGCCGAACCTCTTGCCGTGCCATGTTGATGGCTTCGAAGAGGTTGAAGCGATTTTCAAGGTTGAACTTGCGCTCCAGATGTTTCAAGGAGTCGAGCAAGTCCAGTAGACCCGTCTCGTGATCTTTGAGATCAAGATCAGCTGAAGATTCTTTCGTCATCTCTAGGAAATGAAATGAGGTACGTCTATCGTCCGAGCCCTTTAAACAGGCCTAGAGATATGCGGGGGCTCACGGAAATGCTGTCAGCCTCATCGTAATCGAGGAGGGCACTATGAACCTGGTGCAACGCGACTGCACGTCCGTGTCGAACGGCTCGTCAGCAAGAGCTTTGGGCTCAGAGCAACTGCATCTAGCCTAGCCAAGGCCATGCTCTTTTCGCCTTCTCGAAAACCACACTTGAGGCCAAATTAACAGCGAAGGCGAGGAGGGTAGTGAGCATCAGTGTGAGGATCGGGTGGATTTTGATCCAGTCGGTAAGTCGGTAGAAAAGTGTCTTGTGAATTCTGCGTAGCTCTTTGTGCAACTGAGGAAGCAACTTAATGTCTACGCACTTCTGGAGCACTCGCGCCCGGCAGATGTCACAAAGACAGGGCCGATGAAGTGAGAAAACTATGTCCCCCTTACTGGAGCACATATCAAAGAGGCATCCTCGGATGTCATCATGGGTCCAGCTGTATTCCCCGGTGGCAGGGATTCTTCCCTCAGCTTTGAAGAGAACTGCTAACTCGTACCCTATCCGTAATATAAAAGTCTCCAGCGAAAAGTTCTCGTACTGGACGATCTCTGCCATCTCGTGCAACGAGAGCACGACGACGTTTTTCGGCAATCTGCGGAGATAGAAGTTGTCTTCTAAGGGGGCATTGATCAAGCCGAGCGTAATTTCCGCTTCGGTAGCGGGCGCTAGCAATCTCTCAAGCTGCCTGTCTGTGTAGCTCCATTCGTCTCCTTCGGAATCTTGAAGATGGGCGACAGAATCGCCGTGCCTAATCGTGAGAATCTCGCTGCCCCAGTGACTCAAAAATCGAACGTCGACCGGTTGCTTTAGGCTACCCAGCGTAACCAGCGAGATGCGGACAGGAGTCATCGGCGTGAAGGCAAAAGTAGTGTGGGGCTAACGGTTCCTGCCCAACATTTGAGCATGGTTCCAACGCTGATTCAGTGCCCTTGTTGTTGACGAAGCGGCTTTCGATCGGACCCTCGTGAATGTCCGTGCTTGGCGGTCGGCCAGGGACTGAGCCAACCTGGCGCAGCGTGTTCAGCATACCAAGGGTCCGATTTCCACATGGTCAGACTTTTCCAGCATGAACGAAAGGTCCTGCTTCGGAAAAATTTCCAGCCCCAACCAAAAGAGCGATCCGATCTGCATGGAACAGGTCGCTGCTACCGAGCCTTCCCCCACAAACCTCAACCGAGCTGAGCCCTCCATTACGAAGTCTCAGCCCCGTTCTCCAGGGGGCCGCGAAACCCGCAGCCCAGCCCCTACCCGCCAGCCCCAGGCGCCCCACGCCGCGCCTTCTCGCTTAGCTGAAATAGTTCTCCAGCCTTGCGAGCCATCTCAGCCGCAAGCCAAAGCAGATTGTTCAATTGCCGAGGCCCGTCCCCGCTGCACCAGTCGATCTCTTCGCCGTGGCAGACCCACAGTAGAGCTTCAAGCTGAGTAAGGGTGTTTTCAAGAAGATCCGCCGGGTCTTGGGCGGTTTCTGCGGAAGCAACCGGCGTAGTTGGCCGGGCTATAGTCTTGGTAGCCATTTTTGTGCGTTCCTTTCTAAGGCGATTGCACGAACTTGGTTAGACGGCTGGGGTGCTCGTAACACCCTGGCCGTCGCCTTTTGATACCTCGCATTTGCATCAGCGCTTTCGCACCGACAACCTGCCGCGAGGCAAGCAGCCTTCAAACATCTGGGTGGTGGATTGGTGTGCGGGCCTTTCTGCTCCCCTTGGCGGGGCATCGAGTGACAGGGGCATTCACTCTAGAGAAGAAGCCGGCGAAGAAGCCGCTGCCACAGCACGAAGTCGCGCAGACTGCCAACTAATGCAGCTTCCGCAACGCCCTGTGCGAAGACCCCATGAGGCCGCGCTGTGCCGGTGAACGGAGGCAATAGCGGCGCTCAACGCTCAGGCCGACGGGGTGCCTTGCGCAGCGAAATTAAGGAGGAGGCCGAAGGCCGGGGGACATTCGCGGAGCAAGGTACCCCGTCGGCCTGAGCGCCCCCGGATGCGAATGAGCGGAGGGCTTCAGTCCATCCAGCCCCGAGCCCGGTCCAGATGCTCGCGGCACTCGCGCACCATGCGTTCCAGCAGTTCCGCGCAAGTCGGAATGTCGTCGATCAGCCCGATGCACTGCCCGGCCGAGACCACGCCGTTGTGCACCTCGCCAGACTCCAGCGCCGCACGTCCGCGCGCACCGGCCACCAGCGGGCGCACGTCCTCGAACTCGCAGCCGCCCGGCCGGTTCTCGGTGGCCACCACTTCTTCGGAGATGGCGTTGCGGAACACGCGCGCCGTGTTGTGCAGGGTGCGGAACATCAGCTTGGTGTCGCGCTCGGTCGCCTCCACCAGCGCCTGCTTGATGTTGTCGTGGATCGGCGCCTCCTTGGTCACGCAGAAGCGCGTGCCCATGTTGATGCCCTCGGCGCCCAGTGCCAGTGCTGCCGCCATGCCGCGCCCGTCGGCGATGCCGCTCGACGCGATGATCGGAATGCGCAGCTTGCGCGCCGCCACCGGCAGCAGCACCAGGCCGGGCACGTCGTCTTCGCCCGGATGACCCGCGCACTCGAAGCCGTCCACCGACACCGCATCGACGCCGTTGCGCTCGGCCGAGAGCGCATGGCGCACCGAGGTGCACTTGTGGACGATCTTCACGCCGTGCTCCTTCAGCGCCGCGATGAAGTCCTTCGGGCTGTTGCCCGCGGTCTCGACGATCTTCACGCCGCTGTCGATGATGGCCTGCACGTACTCCGCATAGGGCGGCGGCTTCACCGCCGGCAGGATCGTGAGGTTCACGCCGAAGGGCTTGTCGGTCATCGTGCGCGTGCGCTCGATCTCGCGGCGCAGGTCGTCGGGAGTGGGCTGCGTGAGCGCGGTGACGATGCCGAGGCCCCCGGCGTTCGACACGGCCGACGCCAGTTCGGCGCGGCCCACCCATTGCATGCCGCCCTGGATGATCGGGTAGCGGATGCCCAGCAGTTCGGTGATGCGGGTCTTCATCGTCGCGGCCTCTCGCTTACAGCGCCTTCACCAGTTCCGGCACGGCCGTGAACAGGTCGGCCACGAGGCCGTAGTCGGCCACCGAGAAGATCGGTGCTTCTTCGTCCTTGTTGATCGCCACGATCACCTTGGAGTCCTTCATGCCGGCCAGATGCTGGATCGCGCCCGAGATGCCCGCTGCGATGTAGAGCTGGGGGGCAACGATCTTGCCCGTCTGGCCGACTTGCCAGTCGTTGGGGGCGTAGCCCGCATCGACGGCTGCGCGGCTGGCGCCGAGGCCTGCGTTGAGCTTGTCGGCCAGGGGTGCCATCACTTCGGTGAACTTCTCGGCGCTGCCCAGCGCACGGCCGCCCGAGACGATGATCTTGGCTGCCGTCAGCTCAGGGCGCTCGCTCTTGGTGACTTCGCGGCCCACGAAGCTGCTCTTGCCGCTGTCTGCCACGCCTGCTGCCGATTCGACGGCTGCGCTGCCACCCGTGGCTGCTGCGGCATCGAAACCGGTCGTGCGAACGGTGATGACCTTGGTCGCGTCGCTGCTCTGCACGGTGGCAATCGCGTTGCCCGCGTAGATCGGACGCTCGAAGGTGTCGGCGCTCACCACGGCCGTGATGTCGCTGATCTGCGCCACGTCGAGCTTGGCGGCCACGCGCGGAGCGACGTTCTTGCCGTTAGCGGTCGAGGGGAACAGGATGTGGCTGTAGCTGCCGGCGATCGCGAGCACCTGGGCTGCGACGTTCTCGGCGAGGTTTTCAGCCAGGCTCGGGCTGTCGGCTGCGATGACTTTGGAGACACCAGCGATCTGGGCAGCCGCCTTGGCCGCTTCAGCGGCATTGGCGCCGGCCACGAGCACGTGGACGTTGCCGCCGCAGGCCAGGGCTGCGGTCACGGTGTTGAGGGTGGCCGGCTTGATGCTGGCGTGGTCGTGTTCTGCAATGACGAGTGCGGTCATTTCATTTCTCCTGTGCGGCAATTTGCGGCACGCAATTCAACGAGGCTTTTCGGGGAACACCGCGGAACCGGCTTTGCCGGGCCGCAGGTGTTGCCCCCGGTAGGGGGTTGGCGTAGCGACACGAAGTGCGCGAAGCCCGGGGGCGAGTCAAATGACTTTGGCTTCGTTCTTCAGCTTGTCCACCAAGGTGGCGACGTCGGGCACCTTGATGCCGGCACCGCGCTTCGGCGGTTCCGCGACCTTCAGGGTCTTGAGGCGAGGCTTCACATCGACGCCCAGGTCCTCCGGCTTGACCGTGTCGAGCTGCTTCTTCTTGGCCTTCATGATGTTGGGCAGCGTCACGTAGCGCGGCTCGTTCAGGCGCAGGTCGGTGGTGATGACTGCGGGCAGCGTGAGCGCCACGGTCTCCAGGCCGCCGTCGACTTCACGGGTCACCGTGGCTTTGTCGCCTGCGACTTCGACCTTGGAGGCGAACGTGGCTTGCGGCAGATCAGCCAGCGCAGCCAGCATCTGGCCGGTCTGGTTGGCATCGTCATCGATGGCCTGCTTGCCCAGGATGACCAACTGGGGCTGCTCCTTGTCGACCAGCGCCTTCAGCAGCTTGGCGACCGCCAGGGGCTGCAGTTCTTCAGTGGTTTCCACCAGGATGCCGCGGTCGGCGCCGATGGCCATGGCGGTGCGCAGGGTTTCCTGGCTCTTGGCGTCGCCGCAGGAGACGGCGATCACTTCGGTGACCACGCCCTTTTCCTTCAGCCGCACCGCTTCTTCAACGGCGATCTCGTCGAAGGGGTTCATGCTCATCTTGACGTTGGCAATGTCCACTCCGGTGCCGTCGCTCTTCACGCGCACCTTCACGTTGTAATCGACGACCCGTTTGACGGGCACCAGAACCTTCATGGCTGTTCCTTTGAATGAAGAAGAAATGAATGGGCGAGCGCAGGGCTCACTCGAGCTTGGCGCCCGATTGCTTGATGAGGCGCTCCCACACGGGGCGCTCCGCCTTCCAGGCGGTGGCGAAGAGCTCGGGCGAGCTTTCCTTGATCTCGAAGCCCATGGCCGCGATGCGCTCGCGCACGTCGGGCTGCTGCGTGGCCTTGCGCACTTCCTCGGCGATGCGGTCCACGATGGGCTTGGGCGTCTTCGCGGGCGCCGCAATGGCGAGCCAGCCGGTCACGCGGTAGGCCTCGTCCTTCAGGCCCTGCTCGGCCAGCGTGGGCACGTTGGGCAGCGTGCTCATGCGGCGCTCGCCGCTCACGCCGATGGCGCGGATCTTTCCGGAATCGATGTGCGGCTTGGCTACCAGCGCACTGGCGTACGCCATCTGGATCTGGCCACCGATCAGGTCCTGCATCATCGGCGCCTCGCCCTTGTAGGCGACGTGGCTCATGTCCGACTGCGTCGCCAGGCTCATGTGCGCGCCGGCCAGGTGCGGGTAGGCGCCGATGCCGTAGGAGCCATAGGCCACCTTGCCCTTGTTGGCGACGACGTACTTCAGCAGCTCGGGTCCGGTCTTGGCCGGCACGCTGGGGTGCACCACCAGCACCAGCGGCGCCGCCGCGATCTGGTAGACCAGCGTGAGGTCGCGCGCGGTGTCGTAGGGCAGCTTCTCGTAGAGGAACTCGTTGGTCATGAGCGAGTTGCTCAGGCCCAGCACGATGGTGTAGCCGTCTGGCGCCGACTTGGCGACCGCGTCGGTGCCGATGATGCCGGCCGCGCCGGGCTTGTTGTCGATGATGACGGGCTGGCCCATGCCGGCCGACATCTTCTGGCCGATCACGCGTGCGAGCACGTCGGTGGCGCCGCCTGCTGCGAAGGGCACGACCATGCGGATGGGCTTGTTGGGGTAGGGGGCCTGCGCCTGCGCCTGCGCCTGAGCGGGGAGCAGCGCGCACAGCGTGGCGGCGGAAGCGGCGGCGCACAGCAGGGCGCGGCGGTTCGGAAGGCGGAAGGTCGTCATGGCTTGTCTCTGTCTCTCGGTCTTGGTTTCAAAAAATCGTCGGCTCGCCGTTACTCCGTCACTGCGTTGCGATGCGCGTCTTGAAGGGCAGGGGCTCCAGCGCCTTGTGCAGCCGCTCCTGCAGCGGCGCGGCCAGCGTGCCCGCCGCAGCGCCGTCGATCTGCACGAGCACGAGGCTCTCACCCTCGGTCTTCACGACGGGGCGTGCGGCCTCGGGCACCCCCAGCTGGGCGCAGGCTTCAGCGACGGCGGCGTTCACCACCTGCAGCGCGGCCATCGCGCGCAGCTCGGGCTTGTAGATCTTTCCGACGTTGGTCATCGGCATGGTCGCGATCACCGACACCCACTTGGGCCGGGCCGGGGCCTCGTCCACGCGCGCGGAGGTGAAGGCCAGCAGCTCTTCTTCGGTCGCCGAGGCGCCGGGCACCAGCGTCGCGAAGATCACGGGCAGCTCGCCCGCGTAGGCATCAGGCGCTCCCACTGCGGCGCACAGCTGCACGGCGGGGTGCGCGCCCAGCGCGTCCTCGATGGTCTTGGGGTCGATGTTGTGGCCGCTGCGGATGATGAGGTCCTTCGAGCGGCCGGTGAGGTTGAGCCGTTCCTCGTCGTCGATCCAGCCCAGGTCACCGGTGGCGAGCCAGCCGTCGGTGGTGAAGGCCTTGGCGTTGTCCGCAGGGTCGACGAAGCCCGAGAACACGTTGGGCGACTTGAAGAGCACCATGCCCTGCTGGCCGCGCCGCATCTCGCGGTCGGTCGCGTTGCCGTTCTCGTCGAGCGCCACCACGCGCATCTGCATGTAGGGCAGCCTAAAGCCGACGCAGCCCGCGGGCCCGTTCACGCCGGGCGGCGTGATGGTCGAGATGCCGGCCATCTCCGTCATGCCCAGGCTCTCGTGCACGTGCAGGCCGAACAGGCGCTCGAAGCGTGCGGCCAGCTCGGGCGCGAGCACGGCGGCGCCGGTGCGGCAGTAGGTGATCGACGAGATGTCCGCGCCGTCCAGCGGCACGTTGGCCAGCGCCGCGAGCACGGTGGGCACGGCCGACAGCGAGGTCGGGCGGTACTTGGCCACCAGCTTCCAGTAGTTGGCCAGCACCTCCTTGTTGCGCAGCAGCGAGGGCGTGGGAATGATCACTTCCACGCCCGCCGACAGCGACGACAGCGACGCCGGCAGCACGCCCGCCACATGGAACAGCGGATATCCATTGATGGAGATGCCGTTCTCGTTCATGCCCGCGACCTGCACGCTGGCCCAGGCGGTGAACACCTGCGCGCCGTGGCTGTGGCGCGCCAGCTTGGGTGCGCCGGTGGTGCCGCCGGTGTGGAAGTAGGCGGCGATGTCGGCAGGCGCGATGTCGCGGCCGCTCACGAGGCGGTCGTCGGGTTGCGCGGCGCGCAGCACGTCGAACTCGGCGACTCCTTCGGGCAGTGCACCGGCCGCGCCGGGCGCCTCGTCGTGCGGCGCCACGCGCAGCACGGTGGTGAGCGTGGGCACCTGGCCGCGCAGGCGCATGGCCTTCGACCACATGCCCGATTCGGCATCGGAGCCGTAGGCGATCAGCACCTTGGCGCGGCCGGCGGTCATCAGCGCGACCAGCTTCTCGTCGGTGAGCAGCGGGTTCAGCGGCTGCACGATGCCGGCCGCCTCGCCGCCCCACAGCGCGAGGTGGTACTCCAGGCAGCCGGGCAGCAGCACGGCGACGGCGTCGTCCGGCCCCACGCCCAGCGCATGCAGCATGTTGGCGGTCTGGTGGATGCGCGCGAGCAGCTCGGCATACGACCAGCGGATCGGCTCGTCGGCCGGGTTGCCGGTGCGCAGGAAGGTCAGCGCGGTCTTGTCGCCGAAGGCATGGCCCGCGTTGCGGAAGATCTCGTAGGTGCTGCGCACCGTGAGCGCCTGCTCCAGCGGCGTCTCCTCGAGCTTGCGGATGTCGGCGAGGCTGCGCACGGGCAACGCGGGGCGGAACGGCGCGCTCACCGGGGTGCCGTAGTCGTTCTCGTATTTCTGCTTCTGCGTCATGTCTGTCTCCTTGGTTTGGTCGCCCTGCGGACCTGTGCGTTCTACTGGTTCGTGATGTGGTTGTCGCGGATGACCTTGCCCCAGCGCTCGAAGTCTTCCTTCATGCGAACACCCGTCTGCCCCGGCGTGCGGTAGGCCGCGAAGGTGCCTACGCCCTGGAGCTTTTCCTGCACTTCCTTGTCGGCCAGCGCCTTCTTCAGCTCGGCGCTCATGCGGTCGATGACCTCCTTCGGCGTGCCCACGGGCGCCAGCAGGCCGCCCCACGAGGTGGCGTCGAAGCCGGGGAAGCCCTGCTCGGCCACCGTCTTCACGTCGGGCAGCAGGCTCACGCGCTGGCCGGAGCCGACCGCGATGGCGCGCAGCTTGCCCGACTTGATGTGCGGCAGCACGCCCACGAGGTCGGAGAACATCGCGGGCACCTGACCGCCGATCAGGTCGGTCACGGCCGGCGAGCTGCCGCGGTAGGGCACGTGCTGCATGTCGAACTTGCCGATGGTCTTGAGCTGCTCGGTCGTCAGGTGGCCGAAGCTGCCGGCGCCTGCGCTGGTGTAGTTGAGCTTGCCGCCCTCGGCCTTGGCCTTGGCGATGAGGTCTTGCACGCCGTTCACGTCGGGCAGCGACTTGGGGTTGACCACCAGCACGATCGGCAGGTCGTACACCGAGCCCACGGGCGTGAAGTTCTTGAAGATGTCGTAGCCGGTGGGGCCGTAGAGGTGCGAGGCCAGCAGCGTGGGCGTGGCCAGCATCACGAAGGTGTAGCCGTCGGCCGGTGCGCGCGCGGCGGCAGCAGCGCCCACGGTGCCCGATGCGCCGCTGCGGTTGTCGATGACGATGCTCTGGCCGAGCGCGCCCGACATCTTCTGCGCCACGATGCGCGATGCCACGTCGGTGGGGCCGCCGGGAGGGAAGGGCACGATCAGCGTGATCGGCTTGGCGGGCCAGGCCTGCGCGAAGGCGGCGCCGGCGGCGAGCGGAAGGGCCAGGGCAAGGAGTGCACGGCGAAGGGGACTGCGGAGGGAACGGAAAGCGGGGAATGCCATGGACTTCGACTACTTCAGGGAAAACGGGAAACGGAAAAAACGAGAAACAGAAAGAGAGAAACGGAGGGCGTGGCTGCTCTTCAGACCACGCCGCTGCTCTTGAGCGCCGCGAGCCTGTCGTCGGACAGGCCGAGCAGCGACTGCAGCACGTCGTGCGTGCCTTCGCCCAGCGTGGGCGGCGCGCTGCGCACCGGCAGGCGCTCGCCATCGAAGCGGTAGGGCGGCGCGAGCACGTCGACCGTGCCTGCCACCGGATGCGGCTGCGAGGTCACGAGGCCGCCCTGCGTGGCGCGCGGCGACTTCAGCGCCTCCAGCAGCCCCAGCACCTCGCCGCAGGGAATGCCTGCAGCGGTGAGCTTTTCGAGCAGGTCGGCGCGCTGGCGCTTCGCGAGTTCGGCGTGCAGTTCGGGCAGCAGCGCGGCGCGGTTGGCCGAGCGCAGGATGTTGGTCTTGAAGCGCTCGTCGGCCGCGAGGTCGGGCCGCTCGATCACCTCGGTACAGAAGCGCGCGAACTGCGCGTTGTTGCCCACGGTGATGACCAGCGGGCCGTCGGCCGCGTCGAACACGCCGTAGGGAACGATCGACGGATGCGAGTTGCCGTAGCGCGGCGGGTCTTCGCCCATGAGCAGGGCTTCGAGGCCGTAGTAGGCGGTGATCATCAGGCCGCAGTCGAAGAGCGCCATCTCCACGTGCCGGCCCTTGCCGGTTTTCTCGCGCTGGTAGAGCGCCGCGAGGATGGCCTGCGCCGAGTACATGCCGGTGAACAGGTCGACGGCGGCCACGCCGAACTTCAGCGGCGGCTGGTTCGCCTCGCCGTTGAGCGCCATCAGGCCGGCCTCGCCCTGCACCACGAGGTCGTAGCCGGGGCGCGCGGCCTCGGGGCCGGTGCGGTCGTAGCCCGAGATCGAGCAGTAGACGAGGCGCGGGTTCTCCTTGCTGAGCTGCTCGTAGCCCAGGCCCAGCTTGTCGATGCCGCCGAACTTGAAGTTCTGGATCACCACGTCGCACTGCCTGGCGAGATCGCGCGCGAGCTGCTGGCCCTCGGGCGTCTGCAGGTCGAGCGTGACGGAGCGCTTGTTGCGGTTCACGCTGTTGAAGTAGGCGGTCTCGGTCTTGCCTACGCGCAGGCCCCAGTCTCGGGTGTCGTCGCCGCGGCCCGGGTGCTCCACCTTGATGACTTCGGCGCCCATGTCGGCCAGCACCATGCCGCACCAGGGGCCCGCGAGGATGCGGGACAGATCGAGAACGCGCACGCCGGCAAGCGGCAGCGATGAATGGGGCAAAGGCATGAGATCAGCTCCCTGGAAACGAGAAAGCCCCGCACGGTGCATGCGTCGTGCGAGGCGAAAGGACGGGTAGGGCGGCCCGCGTCAGGATGCGCCCTGCTTCCGGCCGCGCAGCGCCGCGAAGTCGGCCTTGCGCTTGCCCAGGAAGGCGCCGATGCCTTCGGCCGCCTCGGCGTCCGCCTGCGACTCGACCATGAACACGGCCTCGGCGTCGAGCTGCTCTTCGAGCGTGGCGCGGTGCGCCTGGCGGCACAGCGACTTGATGCGGGCGCTGGCGCGTTCCGGCCCGTTGGCTACCTTGGCCGCGAGCGCGATGGCCTCTGCCAGCGCGGCGCCCTTGTCGGTGAGGCGGTTGACCGCGCCCAGCGCGTGCAGGCGCTCGGCCGGCATGCGGTCGCCGGTGAGGCACATCTCGGTGAGCACCTGGCGCGAGACGAACTCCGAGAGGAAGGCCGTGGCGCCGCCGTCGGGCGTGAGGCCGACCTTGACGTAGGCCACGGTGAAGAAGGCGTCGCGCGCCGACACCAGCATGTCGCAGGCCAGCGCCATCGACAGGCCCGCGCCCGCGGCACCGCCCTCGACGGCTGCGATCACCGGCTTGCTGCAGTCGCGCAGCGCGCGGATCAGGTTGTTGAGCCCTTCGAGGATCTGGCGGCGTTCCGATGCCGGCAGCTCGCGGCGCTTGGCCAGCAGGTTGAGGTCGCCGCCCGAGCAGAAGAAGTCGCCCGCGCCGGTGAAGACGATGGCGCCCGTTTCGGGGTCGGCCTGTGCGTCGGCCAGCGCGGCCGAGAGCTCGGCGTACAGCGTGGGCGTGATCGCATTGCGCGAGGCGGGGTTGCTGTTGGTGAGGATGCGCACCGCACCCTCCTGCGAGATCAGGATCGTCTTGTTGTCGGTGCTCATGCTGCGACCTCCTTGCCGGATTCCTTGCCCAGGGCGATGTAGCGCTGCAGGTGATGGTCTTCGTCGCCGAGCTGGTGGTCGATCATCACGAGGCGCTTGGCGTAGTGGGGCAGCGGCAGCTCCCAGGTCATGCCGATGCCGCCGTGCATCTGGATGCTCTCCTGCGCCACCAGCGCGCCGATGCGGCCGATGCTGAACTTGGCGGCCGACAGCGCACGCTCGCGCGTCAGGCGGTCGCCGGTGTCGATGGCGGCTGCCGCGTTGATGACGGCCGAGCGGGCCTGTTCGATCTCCAGCAGCAGGTCGGCCATGCGGTGCTGCAGCGCCTGGAAGCTGCCGATCAGCGTGCCGAACTGCTTGCGCGTGCGCAGGTAGTCGAGCGTCGCGGCCTTGGCGGCTTCCATCGCGCCCAGCGCTTCGGCGCACAGCGCGAGCACGCCGCGGCCGATGGCACGCTCCAGCGTGGCATGGCCCTGGCCTTCGGCGCCGAGCAGCGCGTCGGTGCCCAGCTTCACGCCGTCGAAGGAGAGTTCGGCGACGCGGCCGCCGTCGATGGCGGGGCAGCCGCGCACCGTGAGGCCGGCCGTCTTCGCGGGCACGAGGAAGAGCGAGATGCCGGCTTCGTCGTCCACGTTGCCCGAGGTGCGGGCCGAGACCAGGAACAGGTCTGCCTGCTCGCCCTGCGGCACCACGGCCTTGGCGCCTTGCAGCACCCAGCCGCTGTCGCTGCCGTTGTTGCTGCGCTCGGCCTTGGTCGCCACGCGCGTGCGCTCGTAGTGCGTGTCGGCCTCGTCGTGCGCGAAGGCGGCGACGACTGCGCCGTTGATGATGTCGCCGAGCTTCTCTTTCTGCGCGGCGGTGCCAGCGGCGCTGATCGCCTCGCCGACCATCACCGCGCCCAGCAGCGGCTCGACCACCAGGCCGCGGCCCAGCGCCTCGAAGACCACGGCGATGTCGAAGCCGCCGCCGCCGAAGCCGCCATCGGCTTCGCTGAAGAGCGCGCCGATCACGCCCAGCTCGGCGAACTGCTGGAAGATTTCCTTGCTGAACCCGTGCTCCGACTTCGCGATGCGGTCGCGCGCGTCGAAGGCGTACTGCTCGCTGATGAAGCGGTTCAGGCTGTCGGCGAGCATGCGCCGGTCTTCGGTGTGTTCGAAATTCATTTCAAGTCTCCTGCGCATCTGCCAAGACACGCGTCGCATGAAAAAGTGCGGCTATCAAAGGGTGATTCCAGGAACGCCGCGGAACCGGCTTTGCCGGGCCGCTGGCGTTGCCCCCGGAAGGGGGTGGCGGCCACACGGAGTGGGCAAGCCTGGGGGAGAGCCATCACAGGCCGAGGATCATCTTGGAGATGATGTTTTTCTGGATCTCATTGGAGCCGCCGAAGATCGACAGCTTGCGGTTGTTGAAGTAGCGCGAGGCGGCGGCCGATGCGTAAGGCGGCCCGAAGGTCTCGCCGGTGTAGCCGTCCTTCAGCGCCTCGGCGATGAAGGGGCGGCCATAGACGCCCATCGCGCGGCGGGCCAGCGAAGAAATTTCCTGGCGGATTTCCGTGCCGCGGATCTTCAGCATCGAGCTTTCCGCGCCGGGCACGCCGCCGCCTGCCACCGCCGCGATCACGCGCAGGTTGGTGGTCTTCATGTTCTCCAGGTCGATCTCGACGCGGGCCATGCGCGCCGCGAAGGCCGGGTCGTCGGCCAGCGGCTTGCCGTTCTTGGTCTGCGTGGCGGCGATGCCCTTCAGCTGTTCGAGCGCGGCCACCGAGAAGCCCACGCCCGCGATGTTGGTGCGCTCGTAGGTCAGCAGGTATTTGGCGCAAGTCCAGCCCTTGTTCTCCTCGCCCACGAGGTTCTCGGCGGGCACGCGCACGTCGGAGAAGAACACCTCGTTCACCTCATGCTCGCCGTCGAGCGTGATGATCGGGCGCACTTCCACGCCGGGGGAGGTCATGTCGATCAGCAGGAAGCTGATGCCTTCCTGCTTCTTCGCCTCGCGGTTGGTGCGCACTAGGCAGAAGATCATGTTGGCGTGCTGGCCCAGCGTGGTCCAGGTCTTCTGGCCGTTCACGATGAAGTGGTCGCCCTGCGCGTCGATGCCGCGCACGGCGGTGGTCTTCACTGCAGCGAGGTCGGAGCCCGCACCGGGTTCCGAATAGCCCTGGCACCACCAGTCGGCGCCATTGAGGATGCGCGGCAGCCAGTGCTTCTTCTGCGCCTCGTTGCCGTACTTGATGAGCACCGGGCCGAGCATGTTCACGCCGAAGGGCACGATGCGCGGCGCGAAGGCCAGCGCGCATTCGTTCTCGAAGATGAACTTCTCCACCGCCGTCCAGCCCGGTCCGCCGTACTGCTCGGGCCAGTGGTTGGCCAGCCAGCCGCGCTCGTTGAGGATGGCGTGCCATTCCTGCATGTCGGCCTTCTCGAGGATCTTGCCGCTGCGCACTTTCTCGGACAGCCGCACCGGCAGCTTGGCGGCCAGGAAGGCACGCACTTCGCTGCGGAAGGCTTCTTCTTCGGTCGTGAAGTTCAGGTCCATCGCGGGCTCCTCAATAGATTTCAAAGAGACCGGCAGCGCCCATGCCGCCGGCGATGCACATCGTGACCACGGCGTACTTCGCGCCGCGGCGCTTGCCTTCGATGAGCACGTGGCCCGCGAGACGCGCGCCGGTCATGCCGAAGGGGTGGCCGATGGAGATCGCGCCGCCGTTCACGTTGAGCAGTTCCGAGGGAATGCCCAGCTTGTCCTGGCAGTAGATCGACTGCGAGGCGAAGGCCTCGTTGAGCTCCCACAGGCCGATGTCCTGCACCTTGAGGCCGTGGCGCGCGAGCAGCTTGGGCACCGCGAACACCGGGCCGATGCCCATCTCGTCGGGTTCGCAGCCGGCCACCGCGAGGCCGCGGAAGGCGCCCAGCGGCTTGATGTTGGCGCGCTCGGCTTCCTTTGCCTCCATCAGCACGCAGGCCGATGCGCCGTCCGACAGCTGCGAGGCGTTGCCGGCGGTGATGAACTTGTCCTCGCCCATCACGGGCTTGAGCTTGGCGAGCGCCTCGTAGGTGGTGCCGCGGCGGTTGCAGTTGTCTTCGGTGGCGGTCACTTCGCGGTAGGTGACTTCCTTCGTCTCCTTGTCAGTGACGGCCATCGTGGTGGTGCAGGCAATGATCTCGTCCTTGTAGCGGCCGGCGATCTGCGCCTCTTCGGTGCGGCGCTGGCTCTCGGCCGAGAAGCGGTCCTGCGCCTCGCGGCTGATGTTGTAGCGCTTGGCGACGATGTCGGCGGTCTCGATCATCGCCATGTACAGCTCGGGCTTGTGCTCGACGATCCACGGGTCCATGCCGCTGTCGCCTGCATCGGTGGCGCTGCGGGTGCGGATCTGCGAGATGCTTTCGACGCCGCCCGCGATCATGGCCGGCGCGCCGTCCACCACGATGCGGCCCGCGGCCATGGCGATGGCCTGCAGGCCCGAGGCGCAGAAGCGGTTGACCGTGGTGCCGGCGATGGAGATCGGCAGGCCCGCGCGGATGATGGCCTGGCGCGCGATATTGCGGCCCGTGGTGCCTTCGGGGTAGCCGCAGCCGAGGATGGCGTCCTCGATCAGCGCGGGGTCGAGGCCCGAGCGCTCCACCGCCGCCTTCACGGCGAAGGCGGCCAGCGTGGGGCCGGGGGTGATGTTGAATTCGCCGCGGTGCGCCTTGGTGAGCGGGGTGCGGGCGGTGGAAACGATGACGGCTTCACGCATGGGGGTGTCTCCTGGACGGCTGGCTCTGTCTGTGATTACTCGGATTGGTTGAGGCTCGCGAAGTCGGCGCCGCGCTCGACCAGCTGCACCAGCAGCGGCGAGGGCTTCCAGAAGACCGGGTCTTCCTTCGCGAACTCCTGGATGTCGGCCAGCACCTTGGGCAGGCCCACGGTGTCGGCGTACTTCATCGGGCCGCCGCGGTGGCGCGGGAAGCCGTAGCCGTAGAGGAAGGTCACGTCCACGTCGAGCGGGCGCAGCGCGATGCGCTGCAGCACGACGTTGGCGCCCTCGTTGATCATCGCGGCCATGTAGCGGCGCATGATTTCTTCCTCGGTGAAGGCGCGCGGCTTGATGCCTGCGCGCTCGCGCTCGGCGTCGATGATGGCCAGCACCTCGGGGTCGGGCTGGCCGGTGCGGGCGCCCTCGGGGTAGAGGTAGTAGCCGCGCTGCGTCTTCTGGCCGAACCAGCCGCGCTCGCAGATGCGGTCGGCGATCTGCACGTAGCGAGCCTTCGGATCGCGCGTGGCGGCCTTGCGCTTGCGCGTGGCCCAGCCGATGTCGCCGCCCGCGAGGTCGGACACCTGGAAGGGACCCATCGGGTAGCCGAAGTTGCGCACGGCGGCGTCGATGTCGTAGGGCGATGCGCCGTCTTCCATCATGTGGTCGGCGGCCTGGCGGTACACGGCCAGGATGCGGTTGCCGATGAAGCCGTCGCACACGCCGGCGCGCACCGGCACCTTCTTGAGCTTCTTCGCGAGCTCGAAGCCGGTGGCGACCACGTCGGCGCTCACCTTGGCGGGCACCACGATCTCCAGCAGCTTCATGATGTTGGCGGGCGAGAAGAAGTGCAGGCCCACCACGTCCTGCGGACGCGAGATGCTGGCGGCGATCTCGTCGATGTCGAGGTACGAGGTGTTGGTGGCCAGCACCGCGCCGCGCTTGCACACGCGGTCGAGCTCGGCGAACACCGCCTTCTTCACGGCCATGTCCTCGAACACGGCTTCCACCACGATGTCGACATTGGCGAGCGCGTCGTAGCTCGTGGAACCCGAGAAGCGCGCCATGACCGCCGCCTTGGCCTCGGGCGTCATGCGGCCCTTGGCGATGAGGCCGTCGTACACCTTCTCGACGTTGGCGCGGCCGCGCGCGAGCTGCGTGTCGTCGCGCTCGATCATGGTCACGGGCATGCCGGCGTCGAGCATCGCCACCGCGATGCCCGCGCCCATGGTGCCGCCGCCGACGATGCCGGCCGCCTCCAGCGCGCGGGGGCTGGCCGACTTGGTCTCGGGGGCCTTGAGCACTTCGCGCTCGGCGAAGAAGGCGTGGATCAGGCCGGCGCGCTGGGGGCTGTCGATGCACTGCAGGAACAGCTTGCGCTCCAGCGCCATCCCTTCGTCGAAGGGCAGCGTGAGCGCGGCTTCCACGGCCTCGACGATCTTCATCGGCGAGAACAGGCCGCGGCTCTTCTTGGCGGTGTCGGCGCGGGCGGCTTCGAGCGCGGCGCGGGCGGCTTCCTTGTCGGCCAGCGCACCGGCGTCGCGGGTGCGGCGCACCGGGGCCTTGGCTGCGACCAGTTCATTCGCGTAGGCGAGGCCTTCGGCGCGGGCGTCGGCTTCGGTGGCGAGGCGGTCGACGAGGCCGAGCGACAGCGCTTCCTTCGCGCCCGCATGGCGGCCGCTGAGCATGAGTTCGATGGCGGGCTTCACGCCGATGAGGCGCGGCGCGCGCTGCGTGCCGCCCGAGCCGGGCAGCAGGCCCAGCGCCACTTCGGGCAGGCCCAGCCTGGCGGTCGGCGAGGCGATGCGGTAGTGCGCCGACAGGGCCACTTCCAGCCCGCCGCCGAGCGCGGCGCCGTGGATGGCCGCGACCACCGGCTTGGTGCAGTTCTCGATCTTCAGGCAGGCCTCGGGCAGCGAGGGCGGCTGCGGCGTCTTGCCGAACTCGCGGATGTCGGCACCCGCGATGAAGTTGCGGCCCGCGCCGACGATCAGCACCGCCTTGGCCGCGCTGTCGGCCTCGGCCGCGTCGATGGCGGCCACGAGGCCGCGGCGCACGTCCACGCCCAGGGCGTTGACTGGCGGGTTGTCGATGGTCACCACGAACACGTCGCCTAGACGTTCGAAGGTGACGGGACCGGTGGACGTGGAGGGGCTGGAGGTGTCGTTGGTGGCCATGTGCTGCTTGTCTCTCGCGTTGCGGACCGTGCGGGTCCGAGGCTCTGGGATGAACCAAGCATTCTTGGCCGGTGTCCGCGCTTTGACAATTGCATAGGCGGTTGACAGACTGTCAAAGGATTTTTGACACAATCGGCCCATGGACCTCCAGTCGCTCACCCTGTTGGTGGAAATCCTCGACGCCGGCAACCTGAGCGCGGCCGCGCGGCGTCTCAAGATGACCCGCGCCAACGTCAGCTACCACCTGAACCAGCTCGAGCGCTCGGTGGGCGCGCAGCTCGTGCGCCGCACCACCCGGCGCGCCGAGCCGACCGAGATCGGCCTGCGCCTGTACCAGCACGGCATCGCCATCCAGGCCGAGCTGCTGGCGGCGCGCGAATCGGTCACCACGCTGGGCCAGGGCCTGCAGGGCCGCGTGCGCCTGAGCGTGCCCAGCGGCTACGGGCAGCTGGTGATGGCCGACTGGCTGATCGACTTCAAGCGCCAGTACCCCGGCATCGTGCTCGACGTGGTGTTCGAGAACCGCATCGAGGACCTGCTGCGCGACGAAGTCGACATCGCCATCCGCGTGATTCCCGAGCCGCCACAGAACCTGGTGGCGCGCGCGATGGGGCCGGTGCGCTACGTGGCCTGCGCCTCGAGCGAATACGCCGCGAAGAACCCGCTGCCGGTGCAGCTCGACGCGCTGCAGGGCGCGCCGGTGGTCACCGCCGCCGTCATCGGGCGGCAGCTGCGCGTGTCGGCCTACCAGGGAGAGACACGCCGGGAGGTGATCCTGGAGCCGACGCTGATCTCCGAGAACTTCCTGTTCCTGCGCCAGGCCATCCTCGCCGGCCTGGGCATCGGCCTCGTGCCCGACTACGTGGTGCAGGAAGACGTGCGCCGCGGCGACGTGGTGACCACGCTCGACGACTGGCGCCTCTCGATCTTCGGCACCCAGATGTTCATGCTCTACATGCCGAACCGCCAGCACACGCGGGCGATCCGGACGTTCATCGATTTCGTGCTGGAGCGGGTGAGGGGGGCGGAGTGAAGGACTTCACAGGACCTTGTCCTCGATTTTCGACTTGAGCCTGTGTCCGGCTGTCTGCACCAGCCTCAGCATGCGCTGCCGGTCTGCAGGCGCTCGCAGGCCGAGCTGCACACGCCAGCTACCGAGAAGCGAGAGGTATTCGCTCCAGCTCATCCGCTCCACGACGCGAAGCACGGCCCGGTTTTGTCCGCTCTTCAGGTTGTAGACCCGGGCACTGATGCGGACTTTGGGTCGCCAGACGATGGGAAAGGCAAGATCGCCGCCCGACAAGTCACCCCAACCGCCACGACTGTGCCCTTCGATGGCAACATCGATCGCAAAGTCCTTATCGCTCGGAGCAGGTACATCGGCGGCGAACGGGTAAGCGAAGACGTCCTTCAATTCGGCGGCGAGCCGGTTGTCTGGCGCTTTACCGAAGAAGCCGCCTTCCAGATGACGCAGGAAGTCCTTGCGTGGCAGGACTCGCACCTCGCTGAGATGCAGCTTTACGGGGTGTTTGCGGAAGAACGGAAGCACGGCGAATTTGCAGGACTTGGCTACGAGGCTCGCCGGTCGGCCTGTGTGGTCTGGTAATACCGCGACTTGTCCTCGTACATCGCCCGGTCGGCCCGCTGCAGCGCGGCCTCCAGCGGCTCGTCGCCGTGGCAGGTGGCCAAGCCGATGGCCAGGCTCAGCGCGTGGCCGCTCTGGCCGGCGTGGAACTGGTTGTTCATTTCCAGCAGCGTGAGGATGCGCTCGCGCATCGCCTCGGCGCCGCGTTCGTCGGTCATGGGCAGCAGCACCGCGAACTCGTCGCCGCCGATGCGCGCGGGCCAGGCGGGCAGGTCGACGGCCTTGTCGAGCACCTCGCCCATGCGGCGCAGAAGGGTGTCGCCGGCGGCGTGGCCTTCGAGGTCGTTGACCTGCTTCAGGCCGTTGAGGTCGATGGCCACGATCGACACCGGCCACGGGCCCTTGCGCGAGAGGCGGTTGAGCTCCTCGGTGTAGTAGGTGCGGTTGCACAGCTGCGTGAGCACGTCGTGCTTGCCGAGGTATTCGAGGTAGGCCTCGGCCTTCTTGCGCGCGGTGATGTCGACCAGCGAGACCAGCACCAGGTCCCAGGTGTCGAGACGGTCGTCCTGCACCGCGAACTGCATGTGGATGTTGAGCACCTCGCCCGACAGCGAGTAGTTGAGCACCTCGCGGTGCTGCACCGTCTTGCCGTTCCACAGGTCCTGCAGCTGCTCGGCGAACGACTCGCGCATCTCGTCGCGGAAGATGCGCGAGAGGTTGCCCAGCAGCGTCTGCAGGTTGGGTGCGCCGAACATGCGCAGCGTCTCGTGGTTGACGTCGATGACGCGGATCTCCTGCATGCAGCGCGTGACGAAGTCGGGGTGCACCTTGATGAAGGTGGCGAAGTCGGTGATGCCGCGCGCGCGCAGCGTCTCCATCAGCGAGCGCACCGCGCTGAAGTCTTCCACCCACAGCGACACCGGCGAGCGGTCGAACAGGCTGCGCGCGTAGATGGCGCTCTCGTCGCGCAGGCGCTGCGCGGCCACGCGCTCGGTGACGTCGTCCAGCGCCACCAGCACGCGGCTCCAGCTGTCCTCGTAGCCCGGCAGCACGCGGGCGCGCACGCGCACGTCGAGCCGGCGGCCGTCGAGCGCGTAGTTGACGGTCTCGCTCTCGAAGCTGAGCTGGCCGCGCCAGAGCTGGTCGAGCTCGTGCACCACGGTGGCCGACATGTCGCCGCGGAACACGCGGTCGAGCGCGCCCAGCAGGGTCTGCTCGCTGTCGGCGCCGAAGAGCTTGAGCGTGTGCTGGTTGACCCGCAGCACCCTCAGCAGCGCCATGCATTCGTTCACCCGGCGCGGGTCGGCCTGCAGGTGCGCCACCAGGTCGGTGACGCCCTCGGCGCGCCAGCCGTCGAGCTTGCGCTTGAGGTCGCCGTAGTCCTCGATCCAGAGGGAGACCGGCGCCAGGTCGAACATGGCGTCGAGGTCGCCGGCGGCGGAATGTGAAGCCGGCGTGGAGCCGGAGCTGGTGGCGGGCAGGGCCATCGATGATGCTTTCAGGGAAGCGGCGCGGCCATGGGTGGGCAGGGCATTTGCCGGCGGGCTGAGTTCTTAATTATTAACCGTGGCCAGCAGGCCTCCGGACTCAGCGGCTGTACAGGCCCACCACGCTCTGGCCGCCGAGGGCTCGGCCCTTGAGCGCGGCCAGCAGCGCGTCGCGGCCGAGGCCGGCGGGCAGGCTGCCCGGCGCGAGTTCGGTGGCGATCACCGTCATGACGTAGTGGTGAGGCCGGTCGCCCACCGGCGGGCACATGCCGCGGTAGGCGGGCGCGCCGGCCACGTTCGGGCCCATGGTGAAGTCGAAGTTCGAGCCCGCAGCCCCTTCGCCCGCCTTGAGCTCGCCGCGCTCGGCAGCGATGTTGTAGGCCACCCAGTGCGACACGCCCAGGCCGGCCGCGCCGTCGGGGTCGAACACCAGCACCGCGACCGACTTGGTCTTGGCCGGCAGGTTGCTCCAGGCCACGGGCGGCGAGATGTTCTTGCCGCCGCATTCGCCGGCGCCCGCATGCTCGGCCGGGATGGTGCCGTTGTCGGCGAAGGCGCTGGAAGTGACCTTCATGCCCGTGGAGCCCTTGCCCACGGGCGAGGACATGTTCGCGCAGCCTGCCAGCAGCCCGGCCAGGGCAAGGGTCGCGGCGGGCAGCGCCATATGCGGGAGAGTGCGGAATCGGTTGGTGCAGTTGCGCATGTCGTTGCTCCTGGATGGTGGATCTTGTGCCGACTTCAGCCGGCCGCCCCGGGCCAGACGCTGCCGTCGGGCTTCTCGTGGACGGCCAATGGCGTGAGCCGCGCGCCCCGGCACGGGCCGCCGACGCACTTGCCGGTGTCGGGCTCGAAGATGGCGCCGTGTCGGGCGCACATCAGGAAGCGCCCCGAACTCTCCAGCACCTGGCCCTCGAAGTCGAGCGGCCCGCCGGCATGCGGGCACTGGTTGAGGTAGGCGTGAACCGCGCCCTGCCAGCGCACCGCGAAGGCGGGCACGCCCTCGGGGGTGCTGAACCTGGCGGCCAGGCCGCCTTCGGCAAGGCTGGTGGCCAGCGGCAGGGCCGGTGTGGCGGACGGGCCGGGTGGGGTGGGCTGGTGGGCGGTCGTGGCGGCTTCGGTCATCTGACCGCGAGCCTAGCCAAGGTTCAGGCGCTGCGCAACGCGCGGCGTGGCGGGGCCGAGGCCATCGTGTCGTCGGACGGCGCCGCGTCCAGCGGGCCGAGGCGGCGCATCTTGTCGTAAAGGGTCTTGCGCGGCACGCCCAGGCGTTCGGCTGCCGCGGCCGCGCTCCCGTTGCAGGCCTCCAGCGCCTCGCGGATCAGGTAGCGCTCGAACTGCGCCATCTGCTCGTCGAGCGTGCGCGGACCCTGCGCCAGGCTGCGGAAGCCCTCCTCGCCGTCCCACAGCCCGAGCACGAAGCGGTCGGCGATGTTGCGCAGCTCGCGTACGTTGCCGGGCCAGGCATGTGCCATCAGCGCCTGCAGGTGGCGCGGCGCGACCGCAGGCTGCTCGCGCCCGTGGCGCAGAGCGGCCTGCATCGCGAAGTGGGTGAACAGCAGCGGGATGTCCTCGCGCCGCTCGCGCAGCGGCGGCAGGTGCAGCACCACCACGCTCAGGCGGTAGTAGAGGTCGTCGCGGAACTTCTGCGCCTGCGCGGCCTGCAGCAGGTCGGCCTTGGTGGCGGCGATCACGCGACTGTCCATCGGGCGCAGCTCGTTGGAGCCCAGCCGCTCGAACTGGCGCTCCTGCAGGGCGCGCAGCATCTTGACCTGCAGGTTCATCGGCATGGTCTCGATCTCGTCGAGGAACAGCGTGCCGCCGCGCGCGTGCTCGATCTTGCCGATGCGCCTGCGCGCGGCGCCGGTGAAGGCGCCGGCCTCGTGGCCGAACATCTCGCTCTCGAACAGCGCCTCGGGCATGCCGCCGCAGTTGATGGCCGCGAAGTTGCCTTCGCGCCGTCGCCCGCAGTCGTGCAGGCAGCGCGCCACCAGTTCCTTGCCCGTGCCGGTCTCGCCGAGGATCAGCACGTCGGCGTCGGAACTGGCCACGTCCAGCACGAGGCGGCGCAGCCGCTGCATGGCCGAGGAGCGCCCGATCAGCCGCGCCTCGATCGACTCGTAGCCCGCGAGCTTGCGGCGCAGCTGGTCGACTTCCAGGCTCAGCGCCCGCTTCTCGAGCGCGCGCTGGACCACCTCGGTGAGCTGGTCGGGCGAGAAGGGCTTTTCCAGGAAGTCGTAGGCGCCCAGGCGCATGGCCTGCACCGCCATGGTGATGTCGCCGTGGCCGGTGACCAGGATGACCGGCAGCGTCGGGTCGATCTGCAGCGCGCGCGACAGCAGCGCCAGGCCGTCCATGCCGGGCAGCCTCACGTCGGTGACCAGCACGCCCGCGAAGCCCGGCACCACGCGCGGCAGCACCTGCTCGGCCGAGCCCAGGCCCGTCACGCGCAGCCCCGCCAGCTGCAGCGCCTGCGTGCTGCCCAGGCGCACGGCCGGGTCGTCCTCGACGAAAAGAACCTCGAGTTCGTGTTCAGGCATGAAATGTTCCCTGCAGGGCTCCCTGCTTTTCGAATGTGGCGGGCGCATCGCGCAGCCCGTCGCGCAGCGCGACGACGAAGGCCGCGCCGCCGAGTTCGCTCTCGCCGGCGCGCAGCAGCCCGCCGAAGTCGCGCACGATGCCGGCCGAGATGGCCAGCCCCAGTCCCAGGCCCAGGCCCTGTTCCTTGGTGGTGAAGAAGGGTTCGAAAAGGCGCGGCATCACCTCCGGCGCGATGCCGGTGCCGTTGTCGTGCACTTCCACCGCCACGCCCTCGGCGCTGCGGCGCGCCACGATGCGCACGCGGCGCGGGCTGGCGCCGGCGGCCGCGACCGCGTCGAAGGCATTGACCAGCAGGTTGACCAGCACCTGCTCGAGCCGGTTGCCCTCGCAGCGCGCGAAGAGTCCCGGTTCCACGAACTGCTCGAGTTCGATGTGCTCCTGGCGGATGCGCTGGCCCAGCAGGAAGAGCGCATCGGCGATCACGTCGGCCAGCGCCACCGACTGCAGCTCCACCGCCGAGCGGCGCGCGAATTTCTTCAGCTGCGCGGTGATCTGCCCCATGCGGTCGGTCAGATCGCAGATGGTGCGCAGGTTCAGGTCGACCTGCTCGGACTGCCCGCGCTCCAGGAACACCACCGCGTTGGCCGACAGCGTGCGCAGCGCGGCCAGCGGCTGGTTGAGCTCGTGCGTGATGCCGGCCGACATCTGCCCGAGCACGGCCATCTTGCCGGTCTGCACCAGGTCGTCGAGCGTGTTCTTCAGGATCTCCTCGGCACGCTTGCGCTCGGCGATCTCGGTCTGCAGGTGCTGGTTGGCCTCGCTCAGCGCCTCGGTGCGCAGCTGCACCTTGTGCTCCAGCTCGTCGTAGGCGCCCTGCAGCGCCTCGCGCGCGGCCAGCCGCTGGTGCACGATGCGGCGGCGCTGCTGCAGGTACATCACCAGCAGCGTGAGGAACACCAGCGCGAACATCGTCGCCAGCGCGCTGGTGCGCGCGAGCGCATGCACTGGCTTCATGTCCGACAGCATGATGAGCTTCCAGTCGGTGCCGTCCACCGGACGGCTGTCGAGCAGGTAGTCGGGGCCGAAGGGCGTGGCGCCGGGGCGCTGCGGCGCCTCGCTCGCGCGCAGCTGCACCACCGTGCCCGCGCCGCCCGACAGCGGCCGGTGCTCGCGCATGTCGATGGGCGTGAGCGCGCCGGCCTCGGTGTACTGGCGCGTCTGCGCGAGCTGCCTGAGGGTCTCGCTCGACAGCGGGCGCAGCGCGCGGAACTTCCAGCCGGGGTCGGACGACAGGAACACCACGCCGTTGCCGTCGATGGCGAACACGCGGTCGGCCGAGTGCGACCAGGCCGCGTCGAGCTTGTCGAGGTTGACCTTCACCGTCGCCACGCCCAGCCGGCGCGGCCCGTCGATGATGCCGAAGGAGAAGTAGTAGCCCGGCTCGCGGCTGACCGTGCCGATGCCGTAGAAGCGCCCCGGCACGCCGCGCAGCGCGTCCTGGAAGTAGGGGCGGTACGAGAAGTTCATGTCCACGAAGCTGCCCGGCTGGTTCCAGTTGCTGGCGGCCAGCGTGAGGCCGGTCTCGTCCATCACGTAGATGGCCGAGGCCTGCGCGTGCGCGTTGACGGTCTCCAGGTAGACGTTGGCGTCCAGCTGCTGGCCGGCGTCGCGCGGCTTGCGCAGCAGGTCGAGCACGTCGGGGCTCAGCGACACCACCTGCGGCAGGTACTCGTAGCGGCTGAGCTCGCTGCGCAGGCTGGTGGCGTAGATGTCGAGCCGGTGCAGCGTGCCCTGCTGCAGCGAGCGGATGCCTGCGCGCTCGCCCAGCAGGTAGGCCAGCGCGCCGCCGGCCGCGATGAGGCACAGCCATACGCACACGGCAGCCCACAGGCGCCAGCGCGCAAGAGGCGGCGCCCCGGCCGCGAGGGCGGGGGCGTCGCCATGGAAGCGCGCCAGCACGGCCTTGTCGCGCAGGTCGTCGGGCGATCCGGCAAAGCCGGCCCGGTAAGGCGCGGAGAGCTTCAGCACGGCGCGGCCGGCCGATAGGAGCAGTGACGACACGGGAGCGGGAAGCGGGAGTCCGCCGTCGGGCAGCAAGGGGCCCCGATGGTATGCAGCACTCCCCGCCGCGCCGAGGCGGAATTACCCTCGCTGTCGCCCATGCGTCGCACCATGTCCGTGCCTCAGTCGGCGTACACGCCTGCGGCCTTGACCACCGGTCCGAAGCGCGCTACTTCCTGCTGCACGAACTTCCTGTGCTCGGCCGGCTCCACGCGGCGGTCGGCCACCACCACCGCGCCCAGGCCCTCCTCCTTCTTGACGAACTCCGGGTCTTTCAGCGCGGCCTTGAGCGCGTCGTTGAGCTTCCTGAGCACCGGCGCGGGCGTGCCCTTGGGCGCGTAGAGGCCGTGCCAGATGGTCACCTGGAAGTTCTTCAGGCCCGACTCGTCCAGCGTGGGCAGGTCCTTCAGCGCGGGCGTGCCCAGCCGCTTGAGCGTGGTCACGCCGTAGGCCTTGACCTTCCCGGCCTCGATCTGCGAGGTGGTGTTGGTGGTCTGGTCGCACAGCAGGTCGATCTGGCCGCCCAGCAGGTCGGCGATGGCCGGGGCGGTGCCCTTGTAGGGCACGGTGGTCATCTCGGCCTTGAGCTCGCTCTGCAGCAGCAGGCCGCACAGGTGCGAGGCCGAGCCGATGCCCGCGTTGCCGAGGTTGGTCTTGCCCGGGTTCTTCGCGATCCACTCGCGCAGCTCGCCGAAGCTGCGGGCCTGCAGCTGGGGCTTGCCGATGACGGTCATGGGCACGTCGTTGATCATGCCCAGGTACTCGAAGTCGGTCTCGTAGTTGTAGGGCAGCTTGCGGTAGAGCACCGGCGTGGTGGCCATGCCCACGTGGGTGAGCAGCAGGGTGTAGCCGTCGGGCCTGGCGCGCGCCACCTTGGCGTTGCCGATGGTGCTGCCGGCGCCGGCGGCGTTGTCGATCACGATGCTGGTGCCGTCCAGCGGCTTGCGCATTGCCTCCGCCAGGTCGCGCGCCACGCGGTCGGTGGGTCCGCCGGCCGCGAAGGGCACGACGATGGTGATGGGCTTGCCGCCGGGAAAGTCCTGCGCTTGCGCGCCGGTGGCTGCGGCCAGGCCGAGGGCCAGGGTCAGGGCGAGATGGACTGCGGGCGCAGGGGTCTTCTTCATGGATGCTTTCAAGGTTCACTCCAGGGGGAAAGGGCGGGAGGGCCGCGCAAGCCGGCCCGCCCGCGACATGGCTTACATGAAGCTCGACACCAGCTTCTTCGTGATGTCGAACAGCAGGTTCACCGGCGAGGGGCCGAACGACAACCAGGTGCCGGTCAGCGGCTGCTGGCCGACGCCGGGCCTGGTCCAGTCGCACACGCCGTCGGGGAAGGCGGCATTCAGGCGCGCCCATTGCGCCGGGTTGAAGCTCACGCTGTAGTCCGAGGGATTCAGCGGCTTCAGCTGGCACTTGGCGATGTCGTCGGCGAGAGGGCCGCCCGCAGCCATGCGCGGCGTGGTGCCGGCCGGGTAGAAGGTATTGCACGCGCCGCTGCCGAAGGCGGTCTGCTCCTCGGTATACTTCAGGCCCGCGTTCCAGCAGGCGTCCTGCAGGTCGGCCGGGCGGTTGGCGGCGATCTTCCTGGCCTTGGTGCGATCGGAGGTGTCGGCCTTCACCGCGGTGAGCCACTTCACCATCTCGTCGAAGGCGGCCGCGTTGCCGCCGCCCATGGTCCACATCACGTGGTTGTCGATGTTGCCGTTGGCGCGCCGCAGGCGTTCTCGCATCGAGAACGAATGGATCTTGGTGTGGATGTCGCCGCCCGTTGCACCGTCGTTGTAGTCGCGCAGGTCGATGATGGCGGTGGACGCCAGCCCGCCCGCGCCGTTGACGATGCGCCCCGACTGGTAGGCCCGGCGCAGCGCGTCGATGTCGCCCACGGTGCGCGTGGCGGTGCGCTTCATGTCGCGGTCGACGCCGCCCACGCGCTCGTTCAGGTCGAGGAATTTCTCGATGCTGAGCTTGCCCTCGTTGAGCGCGTTCAGGCCGTACTGGATGCCCACGTTGTCGATCGGGCGCAGCGCGAAGCCCTCGGCCTCGGTCTTGCCGTAGATGTTCACCGTGTGGTCGAACACCGTCGCGCGAGCGCCCGTCGGGTTGGTCAGCGCGTTGTAGCGCTGCTCCGTGGGCACGCCCGCGGGGAACGACACCGTCGGGTCGAGCCGGCCGGCCTGGCCGCTCATGTTCGAGATGTTGGCGATCTGCAGGTAGCCCGAGATCGCCTGCTTCTCGGCCGTGGTGTAGGCCAGCGCCGCGGTGGCCGGGTCGTTGAAGTAGTTGTTGAGCACGCGCGAGTCGTGCAGCTTGAAGATGGTGGAGGAGGTGACGTCCGCGAACACCTGGCTCACCACCACGCCGTCGAAGAGGCCGGGGTAGTTGTCGCTGGTCTGGTGGCTCTGGTAGGAGCCGCCCGAGCCGCCGGTGCCGATGGTGTGGGCCGGCACGCCGAAGTTCTCGATGAAGCGCTCCTTCACCATCGCGATGGTCTCCGAGGAAAGCTGGTCGTTGCAGTTGGTGCCGAAGACGTTGAGCGTGGAGGTGGTCACGGCGAAGCCGCGGCTCTGGTAGGTCGGGTTGATGAGCGTGGCGAAGTCGTTGCCCTGCTGGAACCAGCCGCCCTGGCAGCCGCCGCCCAGCGGATAGAGCAGCGTGCCGTTCCAGCCGGCCGGGCGCGAGGTGGGCGAGGGCGCGGGCTCGTTGAGCACGTCGTGCAGGATCGCCGACTGGTACAGCCCGCGGTTGATGGTGCCGCTTTCGAGCCGCACCACGTAGGGCACCTGCTTGCCGTTGATGGTGAGCCAGGCCATGTTGGCCGGGTAGGTGGTGATCGATTCCGGCACGAAGCGCACGTTGCTGCCGGCGGTGGTGCGGTAGTAGTAGTCGACGCGCGTCTCCACCGAGCACTTGCCGTCGTCCAGCGGCTTGAGCACCTGGCCGCCCATGCGGGTGAAAGTGGCATAGCCGCACACGAAGGGCTCCTCATGCGGGCCGGAAATCACCGGCCCGGTGATCGGGTAGGCCGTCAGCTGCAGCTTCGCGCTGTAGCCGCCATAGCTTGCGACCAGTTCGTTGGAGCCCAGCTTCAGCCCCGTGACCTTGCCCACCAGGCGGCCGTTGGCGGGGTCGCGCGAGAACGCCGCCGTCACGTCGCGCCCGTCGACCGACACCGCGAGGTTGCCGTCGGCTTTCTCGCGCAGCAATTCGAGCTCGACCAGCGCGTCGTCGCCCGTCACCAGCTGCGGCGACGAGGACAGCACGCCGATGCGCACCGTGGCATCGACCGGCGGCGGGTTGCCGGGGCCGGACGGATCGGTCGGCGTGGTGCCGCCACCGCCTCCCCCGCCGCCCCCGCCGCCACCTCCTGCAGCGGGCGGAATGAAGCTGAAGCCGCCTCCACCTCCGTCGCTGCCGCCGCCGCAGGCGGTGAGCGCCAGCACGGCCAGCAGCGTGCCGATGCGCACGGGGGTCGGGCGAAGGCGAGGGCTCTTCTTCTCGGTTCTGGTCATCTTCTCTGTCTCCGTTGTGGTTCTGGTTGAACAAGCGATGGGGGAAGGGGCGGCTCCCCCTGGCCGGCACGGCCATGCGGCGGCGCGACCCGGCGCGGGCCGGATCGAAGCGCGACGCGCGGCGCGTCAGTGCGAGGTGGTGAGTCGGGGGCCGGCCGGTGGTGGCGGCGCGGCGGCGGGGGCGGGTAGGTCGGTCATTGGCGTGTCGCCATCCTCTGTCGGGTGTGCCGCTTGGATAGCAACGCATGTGCCACGCGGGCCGCCAAACCCAAGTGGCTGATTCCATTGGAGTTTTTTCAGCGGACCTGCGGTTTTCCCGCAAATCGGCGGCTGAAAAACCAGCCACTGCAGATGCGGGTCGGCCGGAAAACCGCACGCCAGGGCAGGACACAATCGGCTTAAAACTGTATATTCATACAGTTTTCGATCGACTGCCCCATGGACATCCAGCGCAAACTCGCCATCCTGGCCGACGCCGCGAAGTACGACGCTTCCTGCGCGTCGAGCGGTTCGCAGCCGCGCGACTCGCTGGGCGGACGCGGCATCGGCTCCACCGAGGGCGCAGGCATCTGCCACAGCTACGCGCCCGACGGCCGCTGCATCTCGCTGCTGAAGGTGCTGCTGACCAACCACTGCCAGTACGACTGCCTCTATTGCGTGAACCGCGCGTCGAGCAACGTGCCGCGGGCGCGCTTCCGGGTCGAGGAGGTGGTTCAGCTCACGCTCGACTTCTACCGGCGCAACTGCATCGAGGGCCTGTTCCTCTCCAGCGGCATCGTCAAGTCGCCCGACCACACCATGGAGCAGGTGGTCGAGGTCGCGCGCCAGCTGCGCGAGGAGCATGACTTCCGCGGCTACATCCACCTCAAGACCATCCCCGACGCCAGCGACGAACTGCTGGCGCGCGCCGGCCGCTATGCCGACCGGCTCAGCATCAACGTCGAGCTGCCCACCGCCGAGGGTCTGCGCGCGCTGGCGCCCGAGAAGGACGAGAGCGCCATCCGCCGCTCGATGGCGCGGCTGCGGCTTCGCATCGACGACACCGGCGAGGAGGCGCGCCGGGTGGTGCCGATCCGCGCGCTGCCGGGCGCCGCGCCGGCTGCCGCCAAGCCGCCGCCCTTCGCGCCCGCGGGCCAGAGCACGCAGATGATCGTGGGCGCCGACGCCACCGACGACCGCCACATCCTGGCCTCCAGCGCCACGCTCTACGGCGCCTACAAGCTCAAGCGGGTGTACTACTCGGCCTTCAGTCCCATCCCCGACGCGGCCCGCGCGCTGCCGCTGGCCGCGCCGCCGCTCATGCGCGAGCACCGGCTGTACCAGGCCGACTGGCTCATGCGCTTCTACGGCTTCGAGCACCAGGAGATCGTGGCCTCGCCCGACGGCCTGCTGCGGCTGGACGTCGATCCCAAGCTGGCCTGGGCGCTGGCGCATGCGGAGCGCTTCCCGGTCGACCTCAACCACGCCCCGCGAGAGATGCTGCTGCGCGTGCCCGGCCTCGGGGTGAAGGCGGTCGAACGGCTGCTGCAGGCGCGTCGCGTGCGAAGGGTGAGGGCAGACGACCTGCGGCGCCTGCATGTGCCGGCGCGCAAGGTGCTGCCCTTCGTGGTGGCCGACGGGCACCGGCCGGCGGCGAACGCGATGGCGATGTCGGCGTCCGCCGCGGCCGCTCCCGTCCCGGCGCAGGCGGCGCTGTTCTGAGGCCGAGAGAAAGATCGGCATCGGCATGCGCGTGCGGCTCCAAGACCCGGTCGATCTCGACGCCTTCCGCCGCGAGGCGCGCCAGCTGCTGGCCAACGGCGTGCCGCCCGACCATGTGGAGTGGAGCGACGGCACGCAGGGCAGCGGCGGCGCGGAGCTTTTCGGGGACGCCCCCGCGGGCGGTCTCGGGCTGTTTTCGGATGAGCCTGCCGCGCCGCCTGCACCGGCCGGCGCCGCGCGCCAGCCGGTGCCCGCGTCGTTCCTCGCGCTGTGTGCCGACGTGATCCTGCATCGCGACCCGGGCCGCCTCGCGCTCATGTACCGGCTGCTCTGGCGGCTGGCGCACGAACCTTCGCTGCGGCACGACCCGCTCGACGCCGACATGCTGCGTGCCGGGCTGATGGCCAAGGCCGTGCGCCGCGACATCCACAAGATGCGCGCCTTCGTGCGTTTCACCCGCGTGGAAGGGGAGCAGGGCGAGCGCCACGTGGCGTGGTTCGAACCCGACCACCGCATCGTGGAGGCCAATGCGCCGTTCTTCTCGCGCCGCTTCGCGCAGATGCAATGGGCCATCCTCACGCCGGAGCGCTGCGTGGCGTGGGACGGGCAGGCGCTGACTTTCCGCGACGGCGCCGACCGGCGCGAGAGGCCGCCGCCGGATGCGGGCGAGCAACTCTGGCTCACTTATTACGAGAACATCTTCAACCCCGCGCGGCTGAAGCTCGCGATGATGCGCCGCGAGATGCCGGTCCGCTACTGGCACAACCTGCCCGAGGCCGCGCTGATCCAGCCGCTGGCCGACGCGGCGCAGGCGCGCAGCCAGTCGATGATCGACGCGCCGGCCACGCCCGCGCGCCGCATCCGCGCCCCTCTGCCGCTGCACCTGCTGCCGGCCGATCGTGCGGCGCCGGCCAGCCTCGATGAACTTCGCGCGGTCACGCATGCGTGCCGCGACTGCCCCATCGGCGCGCTCGCCACCCAGGCCGTGTGCGGCGAAGGGCCCGTGGGCGCGCAGCGCATGCTGGTCGGCGAACAGCCCGGCGACCAGGAGGATCTGGCCGGCCGCCCCTTCGTCGGGCCGGCCGGCCAGCTGCTCGATCGCGCGATGGCGCAGCTCGGCCGGCCGCGCGACACGGTGTACCTGGCCAATGCCGTCAAGCATTTCAAGTACGAGCTGCGCGGCAAGCGCCGCATCCACAAGACCGCCGCCCAGCGCGAGGCCGAAGCCTGTGCCCACTGGCTGGACAGCGAGATCGCACTCGTGCAGCCCAGGGCGCTGGTGGCCCTGGGCGCCACCGCCGCGCGCGCCTTGCTCGGCCGCCCGGTGGCGGTGCAGGCCGAGCGCGGCGCCTGGCTGCACGAGCGCGCCGACGGCCGGCCGGTGTTCGTCACGCTGCATCCTTCCGCGCTGCTGCGGCTGCCCGACGCCGAACGCGCCGCCGCCTACGACAGCTGGCTGGCCGACCTGTACGGAGCATTCGAAAGTCCCCTCGGCGACAGCGGCCGCATCCAGCCGGCCGCGGCGCGCGTACTGGTTCCGTAAAGCAAGCGCCATGGTCCGGCGCCGCCGAGCGCGCCAGTCTGGCGGCCGTGCGCCCGCAGGCCTGGTTTCGACTATCGGCACTCGGATTCCCGGGTCCGCGATACGAACGAGCGTTCGAGAAAAAGTATCTGGATGAACACGCTTAAACAGGGTTGGCGCGGCATCGACGTCCGCCGACTGCAGGAAGCCCTGAACCGCAAACTCAAGCCCATCCCCGCGCTCGCCACCGACGGCGACTTCGGCCCGCTCACGCGCGCGGCCGTGCTGCGCCTGCAAGCCGCGCACTGGCTGGTGGAGGACGGCGAGGCCGGCCCGTGCACGCAGAACGTCGCCTTCGACGGCGAAGCCGCCGAGCCCGTGCTGCATCCGGTCGCGCTGATCCCGGCGCCCGCCGCCGCGCTCTGCTGGGCCGCGGGCGTGGCGATGATGACGCGCTCCAACGTGCAGGCGGTGCTCGCGCGCACGCCGGCCGAACTGGTCGCGCCAGACGGCCGCTTGCATCATTTCGCCGACACGCATGGCGGGCATGACGAGCACACGGACGCAGGCAGTCGTCTCGCCGCCGCGCATGGCCTGGAAGTGCGCCCGCCGCAGCCCTGGTCGCTGAAGGCGCTGCGCGCGGCGCTGCACGAGGGCCCGCTCATGCTCGACATGCTGTGGGACGCCAGGAAAGGCGACACGTCCAGTGCCGGCCGGCCGGGCCACATGGTCGTCATCGCGGGCATCCGGGGCGACGACGATCCCAGCGGGCGGGGCACCACGCTGCGCATCCTCGACCCGTGGCCGCCCACGAAGGGCGCGCGAAGCTCGGTCAACTTCTTCAGGTGGCTGCAGGGCGCCGGCTCGCGCACCTGCCGGGTGTTCAGCACCTAGCCGGCCCGTGGCCGAAAGGGGCCGGTGCGACAATCCCCCGGCCATGACAGACACCCTCACGATCACCCGCCCCGACGACTGGCACCTGCACGTGCGCGACGGCGCCGCACTCGAAGCCGTCGTTCCCCACAGCGCCCGCCAGTTCGGCCGCGCGCTGATCATGCCGAACCTCCGCCCCCCCGTGACCACCGCCGCACAGGCCGTGGCCTATCGCGACCGCATCCGCGCCGCCGTGCCCGAAGGCACCGGCTTCGAGCCGGTGATGTCGCTCTATCTCACCGACAACCTGCCGCCCGAGGAAATCGCGCTGGCTGCCGAAGCAGGCGTGCGCGCGCTCAAGCTCTACCCGGCCGGCGCCACCACCAACAGCGATGCCGGCGTGACCGACATCCGCAAGACCTACAAGACGCTCGAAGCCATGCAGAAGCACGGCCTGCTGCTGCTGGTGCACGGCGAGGTGACCGACCCGGCCATCGACCTGTTCGACCGCGAGGCCGTTTTCGTCGACCGCGTGATGATCCCGCTGCGCCGCGACTTCCCCGAACTGAAGGTGGTGTTCGAGCACCTGACCACGAAGGAAGGCGCCCACTACGTGCGCGACGCCGGCCGCTTCACGGCCGCCACCATCACGGCGCACCACCTGCTCTACAACCGAAACGCCATCTTCACCGGCGGCATCCGCCCGCACTACTACTGCCTGCCCGTGCTCAAGCGCGAGACGCACCGCGTGGCGCTGGTCGAGGCGGCCACCAGCGGCAGCGACCGCTTCTTCCTGGGCACCGACAGCGCGCCGCACCCGGCACACCTGAAGGAGCACGCGCTGGGCTGCGCCGGCTGCTACACCGCGCTCACCGCCATCGAGCTGTACGCCGAGGCCTTCGACAACGCGGGCGCGCTCGACAAGCTCGAGGGCTTCGCGAGCTTCCACGGCCCCGACTTCTACGGCCTGCCGCGCCACACCGACACCGTCACGCTCAAGCGCGAGAGCTGGACACTGCCCGAGACCGTGCCCTACGGCGACGCCACGCTCAAGCCGCTGCGCGGCGGCGAGACGGTCAACTGGAAGCTGGCATGACGGTCTCATCGCTGCGCGTGATGCTGCTGATCGACGCCGACAACGTCTCGGCGGACGTGATCGAGCAGGCCGTGCAGCGCACCATGGACGAATACGGCGCCATCCACGTTCGCCGCGCGTACTGCAACGCCGAGATGGCGGTGAACCGGCAGGCGCTCTTCAAGCGCCTCTCGGTGCGGCCGATGGTGAACCTGTCGGCCGGCAAGAACAGCACCGACATCGCGCTGTCGGTCGATGCCATCGACCTCGCCATCGCCGAGCGGCCCGACGTGGTGGTGCTGGTGTCCTCCGACTCCGACTTCGCGCCGCTGGTGATCCGCCTGCGCGAGAAGGGCTGCCGCGTCTGCGGCATCGGCCAGCAGGGCAAGACGGGCGAGGAAACCGTCGGCATCTACGACGCCTTCACCGACATCGCGCACAACGCCGTCGCCAAGCCGGCCGCGCGCACGGTACCCGCGAAGAAGACCGCAGCCGCGAAGACCACGCGCGCCAAGGCCGCGCCCGCCGCGAAGAAGACCGCGACGAAGACGGCGGCGCGCAAGACGGCGGCGAAGTCCGCCAGCAGGCCCGAGCCCAAGCCCGAGCCGCAGCAGCAGGCACAGCAGCCGCAACCTTCGGAAGCCGCCGAATTCATCCTGCAGGCCGCCCCGGCCCTGCGCAGCGGCAAGGACGTGCCGCTCAACGACGTCGCCAAGGCTCTGCGCACCGCGGGCCTGCTCGGCAAGAACAGCAGCTCGCTCAAGCTCTTCGAGAAGCTCACGGCCGAGTTCGCGCTGATGCAGCACCCGGACCGCATCCGCTGGACCGGCGCCCCTGCGCCTTGACCCTGTCGGCGATCGACTGGGCGCAGCCTTGGCTCGCGCCCTATCGCGCCGGCGGCGAGGCGGCGATGCAGGCCATTGCGCACGGCGAAGGCAGCGTGGCAGCCGCGCTCCAGCACATCAGGCACGCATCAGGGCAGGTGTGGGCGCCCGACTTCGTAGGCCAGGACGCGCTGCCCGCCGGCCAGGCCTACGAGGCCCACGTCTTCCGCACCCGTACGGTCCCGACACGCGACAACCTGCACGATTTCTTCAACGGCCTGGTGTGGCTCGCCTTTCCGCAGGCGAAGCGCCGCCTCAACGAGCTGCAGGCCGGCGAGATCGCGCGCGACGGCGTCGGCGCCACGCGCGGGCCGCTGCGCGACGCGCTCACGCTGTTCGACGAGAACGGCGCCTTGCTCGATGCGCCGCCGGCCCTGTGGCGGGCGCTGGCCGCGCGCGACTGGCACACGCTCTTCGTCGGCGAGCGCCGGCTGTGGCGCGAGGCCAGGCTGGTGCTGTTCGGCCATGCGCTGCTGGAGAAGCTCGTCACGCCGCGCAAGCCCATCACCGCGCACGTGCTGCTGCCGTTGAATGGCGAAACCGGGCCGGCGGCGCTCGACGACGCCCAGGTGGCCGCCGCGCTCGACCCGCTGCGGCTCGGGCGCAAGCCCTTCGTGCCGCTGCCGGTGCTCGGCGTGCCCGGCTGGTGCCGCGACAACGAGGCAGCACAGTTCTATGACGATCCGCAGGTCTTCAGGCCCTTGACCGGTCGGGGAATACCGGGGGCCTAGAACTTTTGCTCCTATCATGGCTCCACCGGCTGCCGCCGACCGGAGCGCCCAGAACACCTCGAACATCCAGGGCTTCCAGGCCGCGAACTGCTCGAGAACGGCTTGAAGAGGGCCCCGGGGCCCTCATCTGGGTGGCAGATTTCCCCACGGAGAATTCAACTTGAAACGTATCCTTCTGTTTGTCCTGACCAACGTGATGGTCGTCGCGGTGCTCGGCGTGGTCGCCAGCCTGCTCGGCGTCAATCGCTTTCTCACGGCCAACGGGCTCAACCTGACCGCGCTGCTCGGCTTCGCCCTGGTGATGGGCTTCGGCGGCGCGATCATCTCGCTGCTCATCAGCAAGCCGATGGCCAAGTGGACCACCGGCCTGCACATGATCGACAACCCCCAGACGCCCGACGAGGCCTGGATCGTCGGCACGGTGCGCAAGTTCGCCGACAAGGCCGGCATCGGCATGCCCGAGGTCGGCATCTTCGAAGGCGAGCCCAACGCCTTCGCGACGGGCGCGTTCAAGAACTCGTCGCTGGTGGCGGTGTCCACCGGACTGCTGCAGAACATGACGCGCGAAGAGGTCGAGGCCGTCATCGGCCACGAGGTGGCGCACATCGCCAACGGCGACATGGTCACCATGACGCTGATCCAGGGCGTGATGAACACCTTCGTCGTGTTCCTGTCGCGCGTGATCGGCTATGCGGTCGACAGCTTCCTGCGCCGCGGCGACGACCGCAGCTCGGGCCCCGGCATCGGCTACTACGTGAGCACCATCGTGCTCGATATCGTGCTCGGCTTCGCCGCCGCGATGGTGGTGGCCTGGTTCTCGCGCCAGCGCGAGTTCCGCGCCGACGCCGGCGCCGCCGCGCTGATGGGCCAGAAGCAGCCGATGATCAACGCGCTGGCCCGCCTGGGCGGCCTGCCCGCCGGCGAACTGCCGAAGGCGGTGGAAGCCATGGGCATCACCGGCAGCATCGGCAAGCTGTTCGCCACGCACCCGCCGATCGAAGAGCGCATCGCCGCGCTGCAGAACGCGCAGCGCTGAGCGGAACGGGCCGGCCATCCGGCCCGTGACTCGATAAGGAAAAAAGCCGCCACGTCACCGTGGCGGCTTTTACATTTGGGCGCTCGCAGGCTCGTGGGCTCGTAATTGCGACGCGGGGCTTTCCGGGTCAGTCGGCAGCCGGAGCTTCGGGAGCGGCCGGGGTTTCCGTCGCTTCGGGCGTTGCTGGAGCTTCCTGCACGGCGGCGGCAGCTGCCGTCCGGTCGGTCCGCGCACGTTGCAGCGTGCGTGCGACCTCGCCCTGCGTCATGCCGTACATGTCCGCAAATTCCTTCTCGCTGCGCCCGCTGGCCTCGAAGGCGCGCAGCAGGGCCTCGCGCTTGGCGGCCTGTTCCGCGAGCAGGGCCAGGGCTTCGTCGAGCACGGCGTTGTTGTTCGCGTCGCGCGAGCGCACCAGCACGGCGTAGGCCTCGCGGTCGAGGCCCGAGGCTTCGACGGCGCGGGCCAGGCGTGCGACGAGTTGCGGGCGCAGGTCTTCGCCGGTGCGCTGCGAGCGGCGGCGGTGCAGCTCGAGGATGGCGTGGTGCACGTGCTCGGGGGCCACCGGCTCGGCGACGTTGCCGTCGAGGTCATGGCGGGGATGGCCGGCGGCCACGCTCTCGAGGTAGCGCGTGGAGCGCGCGTGCAGGCCCATCGCCACCTTCAGGTCTTCGGCCTTGAAGTCGTCGGGGTGGCGGGCCAGCAGTTCCTCGTACACGCCCAGCTTCAGCGGCAGGAAGCGCGCGCCGAACAGGTTCGGGTACAGCTCGAACAGGCGCTCGAGCGCCGGATGCACCTTGCGTTGCGGGCGCGCCGGCTGCTGGGGTTGTTTCTGCTGCGGTTGCTGCTGCGGAGACTGCGCCTGCTGCGGCCTCTTCGACTTGCGCTGCTGATGCTGTTGCTGCGGCCGCTTCGCCTGCGCGGGAGCGGAGGGCGTGCCGGCCGCGGCTTCGGAAGCCGTCGTCGAGCCGTCCGTGCCGGCCCGCAGGGCCTGCAGCTGCTGCGCCATGTCCAGGCGCTCGCCACGGGGGCGGCGCGACTTGTTGTTCGGGTTGGCGGTGGTTGCTTCGGTCATTCTGGAAATCCGGCGCGAAGGCGCGAAGAAAGCAGGAAGTGGTTCAGTGGAATGCGCTCGCGCGTTCGGCGCGGTGCAGTGGATGGGGCGCTCGGTGCATTGTCGTTTGCGTGGTCGGCCGTCCGTCAGCCCATGGCGGCCGAGGCGCGCGCGGCCTGCCGGCCGATCAGCAGCCTGAAGGGCAGCAGCATCAGCACGCCGACGGCCAGCTTCACCGCGAGGTCGCCGAGCGCCCAGGTGAGCCACGGGCCCTCGGTGCCCGCGAAGGCGATGCCCCAGAACACGATGCTGTCGAGCACCGCGGCGATCACCGTGGCCACCAGCGGCGCGCGCCACCAGAGGCCGCGGCGCAGGCGGTCGAAGACGCCGATGTCGAGCAGCTGCGAGGCGATGAAGGCCAGCCCCGAGGCCGCCGCGATGCGTACCGGCGCCAGCAGCAGCGACACGCCCACCGCCACCGCGAAGCCCACCCACGCCACGCGCCGCGCCATGCCGGGGCCGAAGCGCCGGTTGACCAGGTCGCTCACGAGGTAGGCCACCGGATAGGTGAAGGCGCCCCAGGTCAGCCAGTCGTTGATGGCGAACTGCACGAGGACGTTGGAGGCGAGCACCACGGCCGCCATCGCCAGCGTGGCGACGACCAGGTGGCCCGCGGCCGGGCGCTCGAAGCGGACGGAGGAGGGCTGCAGCATCAGACGCTCGCGGTGCGTTCGCGCTCCGTCTCGGTCACCAGGCTGCGTGCCACGGCCTCGGCCACCTTGATGCCGTCCACGCCGGCCGACAGGATGCCGCCGGCATAGCTCGCGCCTTCGCCCGCGGGGTACAGGCCGCGCACGTTGAGGCTCTGGAAGTCGTCGCCGCGCGTGATCTTGATGGGCGACGAAGTGCGCGTCTCGACGCCGGTGAGCACCGCGTCGTGGGTGTCGAAGCCCTTGATCTTGCGGCCGAAGGCGGGGAACGCCTCTCGCATCGCCTCGATGGCGTAGGCGGGCAGGGCCTTGTGCAGGTCGGTGGGCGTCACGCCCGGCTTGTACGAGGGGGTCACGCTGCCGAGCGCGGTGGAAGGCTTGCCGGCGATGAAGTCGCCCACCAGCTGGCCGGGGGCGCGGTAGTCGCCGCCGCCGAGCACGAAGGCGTTGCTTTCCAGTTCGCGCTGCAGCGCGATGCCGGCGAGCGCGTCGCCGGGGGAATTGGATTCCCATCCCGGGAAATCGCGCGGGTCGATGCCCACCACGATGCCCGCATTGGCGTTGCGCTCGTTGCGCGAGTACTGGCTCATGCCGTTGGTGACCACGCGGCCCGGCTCGCTGGTGGCCGCGACCACGGTGCCGCCCGGGCACATGCAGAAGCTGTAGACCGAGCGGCCGTTGCTCGCGTGGTGCACCAGCTTGTAGTCGGCCGCACCCAGCAGTGGATGGCCCGCATGCCGGCCCCAGCGTGCGCGGTCGATGAGGCCCTGCGGATGCTCCACGCGGAAGCCGATGGAAAAGGGCTTGGCCTCGATGTGCACGCCGCGCGCATGCAGCATCGCGAAGGTGTCGCGCGAGCTGTGGCCCAGCGCCATCACCACGTGGTCGGCGCGCAGCTCGCTGCTCTGGCCGGTGGACTGGTCGAGCACGGTGAGCCCTCGAAGGTGGCCGTCCTCGATGTGCACGTCGGTCACGCGCTGCTCGAAGCGGATCTCGCCGCCCAGCGCCACGATCTGCTCGCGGATGTTCTCCACCACCTTCACCAGCTTGAAGGTGCCGATGTGCGGATGCGCGACGTAGAGGATCTCGGGCGGTGCGCCGGCCTTCACGAACTCTTCCATCACCTTGCGGCCGAGGAAGCGCGGGTCCTTGATCTGGCTGTAGAGCTTGCCGTCGGAGAAGGTGCCGGCGCCGCCTTCGCCGAACTGCACGTTCGACTCGGGGTTGAGCTCGCTCCTGCGCCACAGGCCCCAGGTGTCGCGGGTGCGCTGGCGCACGGTCTTGCCGCGTTCGAGCACGATGGGCCGAAAGCCCATCTTCGCGAGCATCAGCGCCGCGAAGATGCCGCAGGGGCCGAAGCCGATCACCACGGGCCGCGTCTGCAGGCTTTCAGGTGCGCTGGCCGGCGGCACATAGCGCATGTCAGGCGCGCTCTGGATGTGCGGATGGCCCGCGTGCTTCGCGAGCAGGGCGGCTTCGAGCTTCGCGTCCGCGAGCTGCACGTCGCAGATGTAGACGGTGAGCAGGTCGACCTTGCGGGCGTCGAAGCTGCGCTTGTAGACGTTGTGGGAGACGATCGCTTCGACGGGGACGCCGAGCGTCCTGGCGATCAGTGCGGCCAGCGCCTCTGGCGCGTGGTCGAGCGGGAGTTTGAGTTCGGAGATTCTCAGCATGGCGTGGGGCTTGTGACTATCAAGCAGGCGGCCATTTTAGCTTTGCTGTTCGTGGAACACCGCGGAACCGGCTTTGCCGGGCCGCAGGTGTTGCCCCCGGAAGGGGGTTGGCGCAGCGACCCGAAGTGCGCGCAGCCTGGGGGTGAACCAGTTCAGGCCGGCAGGAAGCCTTCTACGGACAGATAGCGCTCGCCGGTGTCGTAGTTGAAGCCCAGCACCACCGCGTCGGGCGCGAGCGACGGCAGCTTCTGCGCGATGGCCGCGAGCGTGGCGCCCGAGGAGATGCCGACCAGGATGCCTTCCTCGCGAGCGCAGCGGCGGGCCATTTCGCGGGCGGGTTCCGCGTCCACCTGCAGCACGCCGTCGAGCAGCGAGGTGTCGAGGTTCTTCGGGATGAAGCCCGCGCCGATGCCCTGGATCGGGTGCGGCGAAGGCTGGCCGCCCGAGATGACCGGCGAGGCCACCGGCTCCACCGCGAACACCTGCAGCTTCGGCCACTTCTTCTTCAGCACCTTCGCCACGCCCGTGATGTGGCCGCCGGTGCCCACGCCGGTGATCAGCACGTCGATGCCGTCGGGGAAGTCGGCGGCGATCTCCTCGGCCGTGGTGCGCACGTGCACGTCGATGTTGGCGGGGTTGTTGAACTGCTGCGGCATCCATGCGCCGGGCGTGCCGGCCACGATTTCCTCGGCGCGGGCGATGGAGCCCTTCATGCCGTTGGCGCGCGGCGTGAGGTCGAAGGTGGCGCCGTAGGCCAGCATCAGGCGGCGGCGCTCCACAGACATGCTGTCGGGCATCACCAGGATCAGCTTGTAGCCCTTGACGGCCGCCACCATCGCCAGGCCGATGCCGGTGTTGCCCGAAGTGGGCTCGACGATGGTGCCGCCGGGCTTGAGCGCGCCGCTCTTCTCGGCGTCTTCTACCATCGCTAGCGCGATGCGGTCCTTGATCGAGCCGCCGGGGTTGGCGCGCTCGGACTTGATCCACACCTGCTGCTTCGCATTGCCGAACAGGCGGTTGATGCGGATGTGCGGCGTATTGCCGATGGTCTGGAGGATGTTCTGGGCCTTCATGGATGCAATCTCCTTGGGTCGATGCGTTTGTCGGACGGACGGAATGCATTGTGAGACCTGCCTGCGATGCGCGGCCGGCGATGCCCTCCTGCGCGCCGGGCGATAATCCACCCCGTGAAGCACGCCAGACCGCCGCTGGTGCAAGTGCCGAAAGGCCGCACTGGAGGAACGTCCGGACTGCACAGGACAGCGCAGGAGTTAACGACTCTCCACCGTGAGGTGAGGATCAGAGCAACAGAGACGAGCCGATTCAGTTCGGGTGAAACGGGCAATCTCTGCGCGCAGCAACACCAAGTAGGCCAGTATCGAGGTGGTTCCGCTGAGCTGGCGGGTAGGTGGCATCGAGCCGTCTGGTGACAGGCGGCCCAGAGTAATGGCGGTCACGCCGCGGGTTCCGCAAGGGGCCTGCGGTGCACAGAATCCGGCTTATCGGCGGGCTTCACATTTTTCTTCTTTTCTCCCCTTTGCGTTTTTCCGCGCCCTTCGGCCCTGACCGAAGGCGGGCGCGAGCCTTGCCGCGTGCAGGCATTGGTAGTTACCCGTATAATCGATAGCATGCTAATTAATAGGTGGCTACCTTGACCACCCCCTCCACCCCCCGACCGACGCGCGAACAGGCGCTGATGCGCATCGGCACCTCGCTGGCGGTGCTGCAGCGCGGCTATCGCGCCGTGGCGGACAAGGCGGTGGCGCATGTGGGCGTGTCGCAGACGCTGGCCTATCCGATCGTGATGCTCGGACGCATGAACGGCGACGTGCGCCAGGGCGTGCTGGCCGAGGCGCTGGGGATCGAGGGGCCGTCGCTGGTCCGCTCGGTCGACCAGCTGGTGGAAGCCGGCCTGGTCGAGCGCCGCGAAGACCCGGCCGACCGGCGCGCCAAGACCCTGCACCTCACCGAGGCCGGCAAGGCCGTCTGCGAGCCCATCGAGGCGGCGCTGGCGCTGATGCGGGTGTCGCTGTTCGAGGGCGTGTCCGACGAGGACGTTGCGGCCTGCCTGCGGGTGTTCGCGGTGCTCGAGGAGCGCATGGGCGTTCGCGCCGTGCAGAGCCTGCCGCCGCCGCCGTCGCAGGAAGGGCGCGGGTAGTCCCATGGCCGCATTCAGCCTGCCGCGCTTCAGCCGCGCGGAGATCCTCTTTTCCAGCAAGAGCTTTGCCGCCGCCATGCTCGCGATGTATCTCGCCAGCCGCGCCGGCCTGCCGCGCCCGTTCTGGGCGCTGATGACCACCTACGTCGTCGCCCATCCGCTGGCCGGCGCGGTGCGCTCCAAGGCGGTCTACCGTTTCCTCGGCACGCTCATCGGCAGTACCGCCACCGTGCTGCTGGTGCCGGCGCTGTCCAACGCGCCCGAGCTGCTCACGCTGGTGCTCGCGCTGTGGGTGGGGCTGTGCCTGTGCATCTCGCTCTTCGACCGTACGCCGCGCTCCTACGTCTTCATGCTCGCGGGCTACACGGCGGCGCTGATCGGCTTCCCATCGGTGCAGACGCCGCTCGCGCTGTTCGACACCGCCGTGGCGCGCGTCGAAGAGATCGGCCTGGGCATCTTCTGCGCCACGCTCGTCCACAGCCTCGTGCTGCCCGCGGGGCTGGCGCCGACCGTGCTGGGCCTGCTCGACCGCACGCTGCAGGACGCGCGCAAGTGGCTGGGCGATCTCTTCCAGCCCGCCGGCCGCGGCAGCGCCGAGCCCTGGCGCCTCGACGACGACCGCCGCCGCCTCGCCGGCGACATCACGCAGCTGCGCCTGCTCTCCACCCACGTTCCCTTCGACACCACGCACCTGCGCTGGACGGCCGGCGCCATCCGTGCGATGCAGGACCGCGTCGCCGCGCTCACGCCGGCGCTCTCGGCCGTCGAAGACCGCCTGCTGGCGCTGGAGCAGGCCGAAGGCGCCATCGCGCCCGACGTGGCCGCCGTGCTTGCCAAGGCCGCGCAGTGGCTGCGCGAGGAGGCCGATGCCTCCGGCGACGCGACGGCCCGCGCCGTGCGCCTGCAGGAGCTGCGCCGTGCCATCGAGGTTCTGGGCGCCACGCCGCCCGAGGCACAGCCGCAGACCCGCTGGAGCCGCGCCCTTCGCATCGGCCTCGCAGGCCGCCTCGAAGAGCTAGTCGACGGCTGGACCGCCTGCGCCCAGCTGCGCCAGGACATCGACGAAGGCCTGAAGGGCGCCGCGCCGCTGCGCCGCACGGCCGCGCTCGGCAGCCGCGTGCTGCACCGCGACTACGGCATGGCGCTGCTGTCGGCACTGGCCGCCGTCATCGCCATCTGCCTGTGCGGCGCCTTCTGGATCCTCACCGGCTGGCCCATGGGCTCGGCCGCGACCATGATGGCCGCCGTCTTCTGCTGCTTCTTCGCGACGATGGACGACCCCGTGCCGGCGATCCACGGCTTCCTGAAGTGGACGCTGTGGTCGATCCCGATCTCGGCCGTCTACGTGCTGGTGCTCATGCCCACGGTGCAGGACTTCGGCATGCTGGTGCTCATCTGCGCGCCGCTCTTCCTGCTGCTGGGCTTCTACCTGCCGCGCCCCACGCACTTCATGGCCGCGATGGCGCTGATCTTCGGCGTGTGCGGCACGCTGGCGATGCACGACACGGCCAGCTCCGACCTGGTGAGCTTTCTCAACAGCATGATCGGCCAGATCGTCGGCGTGGTCGTCGCGGCGCGCGTCACGCGTCTCGTGCGCTCGGTGGGCGCCGACTGGAGCGCGCGGCGCATCCAGCGCGCCACCTGGCGCGAGCTGGGCGACATGGCCGCGTCTTCGCAGCCGCAGTACGCGCAGAGCGACGCCTATGCGGTGCGCATGCTCGACCGCATCGGCCTGCTCGCGCCGCGCATCGCGCAGGCCGGCGGCACCGTCGAGGGCGTGGCGGCCAACGACGCGCTGCGCGACCTGCGCATGGGCGCCGACATCGCCGTGCTGCAGCGCGTGCGCGGCCAGCTGCCGCTGGCCACTTCGGCCGCGCTGCTGGGTGGCATCTCGGGCTTCTTCCGCCAGCGTGCGGAGGGCCGCATGAACCCGCGCCCTCCAGGGCTACTGCCGCAGATCGATGAAGCGCTCGGCGCCGTGCTCGATGCGCGCGACAGCGCGAACGCAGCGGACAGCGCGTCTTCTTCCGCCTCGCGCTCGGCCGTCACCGCACTGGTGGGCCTGCGCCGAAATCTCTTTCCCGATGCGCCGCCCTCGCTCGCGAGCACGTCCCTCACTTCGCAAGGAGCTTCCGCATGATCGGCGAAGCCAGCTTCTACGGCCTGTACCTGCCCTGGATCATGGTGCTCGCGCTCGCGGCACTGCTCGTGCTGTGGGGCGTGCGCCGCCTGCTCGCGGCCACCGGCGCCTACCGCTGGGTGTGGCATCCAGCCCTCTTCGACATGGCGCTCTACCTGCTGCTGCTCTATGCGCTCAGCCGCGCCAGCGCCTACCTTCAATGACAACAACGAGATTCCAATGAAAGCCGCCCGAACTCCAACCGACAGCAATCCGTGGGCCCAGCGCCTGGGCCGCATCCTCATCACCCTGGCCGTGGTGGCCGCCGCCGTGTGGGCCGGCCTGCGCCTGTGGGACCACTACGAACTCGCGCCGTGGACTCGCGACGGCCGCGTGCGCGCCAACGTCGTGCAGATCGCGCCCGACGTGTCGGGCCTTGTCACGGCGGTGCCCATCCACGACAACCAGCCGGTCGCCGCCGGCACGCTGCTCTTCGAGGTGGACCGTGCGCGCTACGACCTCGCCGTGCGCCAGGCGCAGGCCGCGCTCGCCGCGCAGCGTGCCGTGAGCGCGCAGGCCCAGCGCGAGAACGCGCGCAATGCCGGCCTCGACGAGCTGGTGTCGAAGGAGTCGCGCGAACAGACCCGCTCGCGCGTCGAGCAGATGCAGGCCGCGGTCGCCCAGGCCGAAGTGGCGCTCGACTCGGCACGCCTCAACCTTCAGCGCGCCCAGGTGCGCGCGCCGGCCGACGGCCTGGTCACCAACCTCGACCTGCGCCAGGGCAGCTATGCCGCGGCGGGCCGGCCGGTGCTCGCGCTGGTCGATGCGCAGTCGTTCTACGTCGAAGGCTATTTCGAAGAGACGAAGCTGCCGCGCATCCACCTCGGCGACCGCGTGCGCGTCACGCCCATGGGCGGCGGCGCCGTGCTCGAAGGCTCGGTAGAGAGCGTGGCCGCCGGCATCGCCGACCACGACCGCTCCACCAGCGCCAACCTGCTGCCCAGCGTGAACCCGACCTTCAACTGGGTGCGGCTCGCGCAGCGCATTCCGGTGCGCGTCAAGCTCGATCCGCTGCCGCAGGGCGCGCGCCTCGTCGCGGGCCAGACGGTCACGGTGCAGGTGCTGGAGAACAAGCCCGTGCAGAAGACGGCGGCAACGGCTTCCACGCCACAGAAGGGATGAACGACATGACCAGCTTCGCTTTCCGCATCGCATCGCTGGCCGCCGCCGCCGCGCTCGCGGCCTGCGCGGCGGTCGGCCCCGACTACAAGCAGCCGCCCGAGGCGCTGGCCAGCCAGCCCGCGGCGGGCAAGCCCTTCGCCGAGGCGCCCGCGAATGCCGCGCCGCTGCCCGCGCACTGGTGGCGCCTGTACCACGACCCGCTGCTCGACAAGCTGGTCGAGCAGGCCCTCGCGCACAACACCGACCTGCGCCAGGCCGTCGCGAACCTCGAGCGCGAGCGCGCCATCGAGGACGAGACCGCCGGCGCCAAGTACCCCACCATCGGCGTGAACGGCGGCCCCTCGTTCGGCCACGTCTCGGGCCTGTCGCTGCTGCAGAAGGGCTACGAGCCGCCGAGCACCTTCAACTACAGCGCGGGCGCGTCGCTCTCCTACCAGGTCGACCTGTTCGGCCAGATCCGCCGCGCCATCGAGGCCTCGCAGGCCAGCACGCAGGCCGCCGAAGCCGCGCTCGACCTGGTGCGCGTGAACGTGGCGGCAGGCACTGCGCGCGCGTATGCCGAAGCCTGCTCCACCGGCCTGCGGCTGCAGATCGCGCAGAAGTCCGTCGCGCTGCAGCAGGACGCCGTCAACGTCACCGACCGCCTGCAGCACGCGGGCCGCGCCGGCGCCATCGACGCGAACCGCGCACGCGCGCAGCTGCAGCAGCTCAACGCCGCGCTGCCGCCGCTGAAGGCCGAGCGCCAGGGCGCGCTGTATCGCCTCGCCACGCTCACCGGCGCGCTGCCGCAGGACTTCCCGCGCGAGGTGGCCGACTGCACCGTGCCGCCGCGCGTGGCCGGCGTGCTGCCCGTTGGCGACGGCGCCGCGCTGCTGCGCCGCCGGCCCGACATCCGCCAGGCCGAACGCAGCCTGGCCGCATCGACCGCACGCATCGGCGTGGCGACTGCGGAGCTCTATCCGAAGGTCACGCTGGGCCTCTCGGGCTCTTCCGCAGGCCATGCCGACGATTTCGGCCGCAAGGACACCTTCGCCTGGAGCCTCGGTCCGCTGATCTCCTGGACCATTCCGAACACCGGCGTGGCGCAGTCGCGCATCGCGCAGGCCGAGGCCGGCACGCGCGCCGCACTCGCGAAGTTCGACGGTACCGTGCTCACCGCGCTGCGCGAAACCGAGACCGCGCTCGCCACCTACGCACGCGAGCTCGACCGCCGCGCTGCGCTGCAGGCCTCTCGCGACGAGAGCGCCAAAGTCGCCGCGCAGGCGCGCCAGCTCTACCAGAACGGCCGCACCGGCTACCTCGACGCGCTCGACGCCGAACGCTCGCTGGCCGCCAGCGAAGCCGCGCTTGCCGCCAGCGAGGCGCAGCTGGCCGACGACCAGGTGGTGCTGTTCATGGCGCTGGGCGGTGGGTGGGAACCCGACGACGCCCATCTCGCGCAGGGCGCTGCGCCGGCCAACCCCGGGCAATGACGCCGACCGCCGCATCCGCGCAGCCGCAGCAGCGTCGTCCGCACGCGCCGCTGTGGCTGCTCGCGCTGGTCACCTTCAGCGGCACGCTGGCCATGCACATCTTCGTGCCCGCGCTGCCCATCGCGGCGAAAGGCCTGGGCGCCGGCATCGGGCAGATGCAGATGACGGTGAGCCTCTACATCCTCGGCCTCGCGCTGGGCCAACTGGTGTACGGCCCTCTGGCCGACCGCTTCGGGCGGCGGCCGGTGCTGCTGGGCGGGCTTGGCATCTACTGCGTGGCGGGCCTTGCCGCGGCGCTCGCGCCCGAGGTGCATTCGCTCATCGCGGCGCGGCTGTTCCAGGCGGTGGGGGGCTGCGCCGGCCTCGTGCTGGGGCGCAGCATCGTGCGGGACACGGCCGAGCCGCAGGAGGCCACGCGCCGCCTCGCGCTGATGAACCTGATGGTCACCGTCGGCCCCAGCCTTGCGCCGCTGGTCGGCGGGGCGCTCGCCACCGCGCTGGGCTGGCGCTCGATCTTCTATGCGCTCTTCGGCCTTGGCGTGGTCGGCTTCCTCTTCACCTGGCGCCTGTTGCCCGAGACCGGCGCGCCCGGCGCCGCCGTGAACGCGCGCGAGCTCGGACGCAACTACCGCAAGCTGCTGGCATCGCCAGCCTTCCTGGGCTTCTCGATCGGCGGCGGCTGCGCCACCACCTCGATGTACGCCTTCATCGCCTCGGCGCCTTTCATCTTCGTCGACCAGCTGCACCGGCCGGCGCACGAGGCGGGCATCTACCTCGCGATCCTGGTGTCGGGCGTGTGGCTCGGCAGCTTCCTCACCAGCCACCTGATCTCGCGCGTGCGCGTCGACCGCCTCATGACCCGCTCCAACGCGCTGAGCGTGGTGGCGGCCTTCGTGCTGCTCGGCGCGGCGCTCACCGAGCATCTCTCGGTGCCGCTGATCGTCGCGTGCATGTTCCTCTTCACCGTCGGCGTGGGCATGGCCTCGCCGCCCGCGCTCACGCAGGCGATCAGCGTCAACCCGCAGGTCATCGGCTCGGCCTCGGGCCTCTACGGCTTCACGCAGATGGCGGTGGGCGCGCTGTGCACCGCGCTCGCGGGCATGGGGCACGCGAACCCGGCGCTGGCATCGGCCATCGTGCTCGCGGGCGCGGGCATCGTGGCGCAGCTGTCGTTCGCGGTCGCGCTGCGCACGCAGAAGCGGGTAGCCGCCGCAGCAAAGCTCAGCGCGTGAACAGCCACCCGCCCTTGGGCTGGCGCATCAGCTCGTGGCGCTTGACGGCGCGCTCCTCGCCGTCGTCGCCCACGTAGACCACCTCGAAGCGCAGCAGCTTCGGCGAGACCATCTTCCAGTTCTGGATGCGCTTCACGGTCACGCACGCGGTCTTGTCGTGGTACTGCATCTCCGACATCGGCCCGCCCTGGAAGCCGCTGCCGTCGAACAGGCGCCCGGGCGCGGCGAAGGGGTTGAGCACCGCGCCATTGCGCGCGGTGATGCAGCCCTCGGTGCGCACGAAAGACTCGATGGTCGGCGAGGCGCTGCGCACCACCTTGCCCACCGCGGGGCTGGGCGGCTTGCTCGCAATGGCCTCGCGGATGCGCTCGACCTGCTCGTCGGTGATGGGCGCGAGGCCGTCCTTCGAGACGATCGCCGGCGGTGGAGCGGGCGGCGCCGGAGGCGGCGGTGGCGTGATGATCGAGCAGCCCGTGGCCAGCGCCAGCGGCACGGTGCAGGCCAGGGCAGTGCCCGGTGTTGCGAACTTCATGACTCAGTCTCTCCCTGAGGCTTGCGGCCCCTGGAGGCCGCGGTCTGGAAATTGCGGGCCGCGAACATGCGGTGCATCGTCGTTGTCGTCCTCTGTCTTCTCTCTCTCGACGGTTCTCTTCTTGTCTTCTCTTCTGTGTTCTTGCTGTTGTCGTCAGAAGCGTTCGTGGGGTGCAAGGTAGCGCCACTGCCCGGGCTGCAGCCCCGCCAGCTGCACGCGGCCGATGCGGATGCGCCGCATCGCCAGGATCCGCAGGTCCGCGCCGTCGCAGATGTGCGCGATCTGCCCGGGCCGCTCGCCCTTGAGCGCGAAGCGCAGTCCTGTCTGTTCGGCGGTCTGCCGTCCGATGCTCACGCGCGCGGGCGAGCGTTCGAGCCGCGCGAGCGCCTCGGGGCTCACTGCGCCGGCCACGTCGACCATCACCTCGTGCTCGAGGAAGGCGGCGTCTTCGTGCAGCTTGCGCTCCACGCGCCATTCCTGCGTGTACGCCACCAGCCCGCTCGCGCCGGCTTCGAGCGGCGTCATGCACCGCTGCCCCCTCGCATGCGCCGGCAGGAAACGCCGCCCGGCGCGCTCGGGTTCGTGGTGGTTGGCGGCAACGAGCAGCTCGTGCGCGGTGTCGATGGGCATGCCCGCAGGCTTGTACAGCAGCAACGTGACGGGCTCCACAGGCTGCGGCTTCACGCCGGCATCGATCTCCACCCGCTGGTGCGGCAGCACGCGCGACTGCGGCAGCGTCTGCTGCACACCGTCGACGCGCACCGCGCCGTTCTCTATCAGCAGTTCCGCATCGCGCCGTGACACGCCTGCCTGCGCGGCCACGCGCTTGGCCAGGCGGATGCCTTCGCTGTCGACGGGCGCCGTGTTGGCCATTGCGCTCATCCGTGCGCGGCCAGCTGGCGGATGCGCGCCACGTGCGCGGCCAGCGAGCGCGCCGCCACCGGCCACATCCGCTCGGGCACGTCGTCGTAGGCCAGCGGCAGCCATTGCTCGGGAGTGCCCTCGGGCAGCTTCTGCATCGCGGCGGCGATCTTGGCCTCGCGCTTCAGGCGGTGCGCCTTCAGCATGCCGATGGCGGTGCGCGCGAAGCCGATCACGTAGCCGTGCGCGGGCAGGATGAACTCGATGCCGCCGGCCTCGCAGGCCTTGTCGAGCGCGTCCAGCGAATCGAGGTACGCGCTCATGTCGCCGTCGGGCGGGTCGATCACCGTGGTGCTGCCGTTGAGGATGTGGTCGCCCGAGAAGAGCAGGCCGTCTTCCTCCAGCACCAGGCACAGGTGGTTGGCCGCATGACCCGGTGTGTGGATCACGCGCAGCGTGTGCGTGACGGCCTCGCCGGCTTCCGTGGTGCCCGAGAGCACCAGGCGCTCGCCGTCTTCCAGCTCGCGCTCCGGCGTGAAGCGCGCGGTGGAGCGTGCCGTCGGCTTCGAGGCCAGCCCGAGGATCGGCGGCTTGCCGCCCTTCGTGCACAGCGCCTGCAGCGGCGCCGCGCCCGGCGAGTGGTCGGCATGCGAGTGGGTGCAGACGATCATGCGGATGTCGCCATGCGTGGCGCGCCACAGCCGGCCGATGTGGTCGAAGTCGTTCGGGCCCGGGTCGATCACGATGTAGCCGGTGGCCGCGTCGCCCACGATGTAGCTGTTGGTGCCGGGGCCGGTCATGATGCTGGCGTTGGGCGCGGTCAGGCGCATCACGTTCCTCAGCAGCGGCACCGGGGTTTCGCTCTGCCAGTCGAGCGCATGCAGCACCTGGCCGTCGGGGCACACCAGCGCGAGTTCGCCATAGGGCGACTCGTGCTCCATGTAGCGCGCGTCCTCCCCCTTGAGCAGGCCGGCGCGCGGGCAGCTGGTCCACAGGGGCACCTCGCTGGCGCAGGCCGCGAGCAGGGCGTCGACGGTGGCGTAGGTGGCCATGCGCTGCAGCGTGCGCACGGTCGGGAAGATCATGAAGAAGCTGCCGGCCTCGTGGCGCGCGAGCGCGTCGGCGGGGCGCACCCAGCAGGGCTCGAACTGCTCGCTCTCGTCGGCCTTGGGCACCTGTCCCTCGGGCATGCGCGCGACGAGGAAGGGCACGTCGAAGCGACGGGGCAGGTCGCGGTCGGTCATCCAGTGCGCGAAGGTGAAGACGCGATCGGTGTCGAGCACCAGGCCGCGCGCGGCGCACTGGTCGGCGAAGGCGGTGCCGGCTGTGGCGTTGCGGTCCATCGAGGCGACCTCGCTGGCGCTCACGGGCTGGCCGTCGGCCTGGCGGTGCGCGAGCAGGATGCCCAGCTCCTCGAAGGCCTCGCGGATGGCCGCGATGGCCTGCGTGCGCTGCACGCGGCTCTGCGTGGGGCGGCGCGTGGCGATGCGCTTGGCGGCCTCGTCGGCTTCGTCGATGTGTCCGCCGGGAAACACGTACGCGCCGGGCGCGAAGCTGGCGGTGGCGGAGCGGCGGGTCATGAGCACTTCGATGCCGGCGGCGCTGTCGCGCAGCAGCAGCACCGTGGCGGCCGGGCGCAGGGGCGCGGGCTCGCGTGGGGCGTGTAGTTGTTGGGTGGAACGGACCATGGGTCGATTATCGGGAGCGGGCGCGATACCTGCATGTCGCGCATAAGCTCATATGGAATCGGGCATCAGCCGCGCGCCACAATGCGCGGCTGCACCGTCTGCATTGAAGACAAAAGACTGAACGACCGAAAAACTGCCATGGCTCATTCTCCATTCACCCGTCTTGCCGGATTCACCCGCCCCGCCCGCCGCACCTTGCTGCTGGCCGCTGCCTCGCTGGCGGCAGGCGCCGCCTTCGCCCAGCACGCCGCGCACGACTGGCCGCAGCAACCTGTCACGCTCATCATGGGCTTCCCGGCCGGCTCGGGCGTGGACGTGGTGGCCCGCGCCATCCAGGAGCCGCTTTCCAGGCAGCTGGGCAAGCCGGTCATCATCGACTACAAGTCGGGCGCCGCGGGCAACATCGCCAGCGACTACGTTGCCCACTCCAAGCCCGACGGCTACACGCTCTCGTTCGGCACTGCCGCCACGCACGGCAGCAACGCGGCGCTCTACAAGAAGCTGCCCTTCGACGTGGAGGCCGACTTCGTGCCGGTGGCACCGGTGCTCGACGTGTCGAACGTGCTCACCATCAATCCCGACGTGATCAACGTCAAGACCTTGAAGGAATTCGTCGAGCTGGTCAAGGCCAACCCCGGCAAGTACAACTATGCGTCTACAGGCAACGGCGCCGGTACGCACATGGCCTTTGCCGAGTTCAATTCGCGCCTGGGCCTGAACATGGTGCACGTGCCCTACAAGGGCGGGCCCGAGGCCATCACCTCGGTGGTGCGCGGCGAGACCTGCTGCATCATGAACCAGGTGCAGACCGTGCTGCCGCACTACAAGGCCGGCAAGGTGCGCCTGCTGGGCGTGACCACCGCGGCCGCCGTGCCCGCGGTGAAGGAGGTGCCCACCATCGCATCGAGCGGCCTGCCCGGCACCAAGGGCTTCGACAGCTCGATCTGGTTCGGCATCTTCGCGCCCAAGGGCACCGACCCGCAGATCGTCGACAAGCTCAACGCCGCGGTGAAGGCGGTGCTCGAGACGCCCGAGATCCGCGAGCGCTTCGAGAGCCAGGGCAACACCGTGCGCATCGAGTCGCCGGCGCAGTTCAAGAAGACGGTGCACGACAACCGCGTGAAGTGGGCCGAGGTCGCGAAGGCGGCGAACATCAGCATCGACTGAACTTTGTTCGGGGCGTGTGCACAGGCCGCCGGGTACTCCCCTCCGCGAATGTCCCCGTCGGCGTGATCGCACCCCCGAAACACGGCAACCACGCGGCTTACAGCGTCTTCGTCAGCGTGAGGATGAACCGCGCCTTGTTAGGCGAGTAGGTCTGCCTGCCCAACGGACCGAAGCCCAGGTCGATGCCCGGGTTGCTCACCGACAGATACGCGCTCTGCTTGTTGGCCCCCTGCACCGAGCCCGCCAGCGAGAGGCCGTTGCCCAAGTCGTAGCTCGCGCCCAAGTTGTAGTCGACATAGCTCTTGTAGCCCAGGCTGCGGATGTCGCTCGACATGTTCGTGTAGCCCACGGCCGCCTTCAGCGTGAGCTTGGGCAGGATCTCCTTGCTGTAGGCCAGGTTCAGGTAGCCGGTGTTGGTGCCCTTGAGGCCCGAGCCCGCCTTGTTGCCGGCGTAGCCGAAGTAATCCTTCGACACCGTGTGCGAGTACTTCAGCGTGAACGAGCCGATGGTCTCGTCGGTGTAGCCGGCGCTGCCGTAGAGCTCCGTGGTGTTGCCCGAGGAGTTGCCCGGATAGATGTACGTGAGCGCGCCCACGTCCATGTCGAAGGGTCCGGCCTTGAACTTGTAGCCGCCGTAGATGTCGCTTTCGATGCTGTTGCCCTTGAGCCAGTTGACGCTCGAATTCCAGTTGCCCAGGTAGAAGCCGCTGTCGCCGAAGGCGTAGTCGAAGCCGCCCTGGATGGCCGGCTTGAAGGCGCTGGTCTTGGCGTAGTCGTTCTTGCCGAGCATGTCCTGGTCCTGGCCGCGGAACTTGTAGTCGGTGGTGAGCGACACATTGCCGCTGAGCTGTGCGCTCGCGAGCGTCGGCAGCGCGCCGAGGGTGGGAAGAACGAGCACCGGCAGTGCGATGCGCAGAAGGTTTTTCATCGAAGAAATCGCTGACGAATGGAGGAGCCGGCAGCGTATGGGCACCCGTCTAAACGCCGCGTAAAAACTGCGCTCAGCGGCGCAAAAGTTTCGTCTCGGGCATCGTCATCGCCACCACACCGGTCACCACGCAGGCCAGGCCGATCCATGCCGTGGGTGCCAGCGCTTCGCCGAGGAACATCACGCCGATCGTCACGCCGATGGGCACGCGCAGGTAGGCCTGGGCGGCGGTGGACATCGGCCCCAGCGTCTTGATGAGGCGGAAGTAGATCGTGAAAGCCAGCGCCGTGGAAAGCACCGCGAGCGCCAGCACTGCCGACATCGACGCGGCAGACGGCGAGAGCGTCCACGGCCGGTCGACGACCAGGCTCGCGGGCACCAGCATCGCGGCGCCGCTCACCAGCGAACCTGCGGCCGGCACCATCGGGTCCAGCCCCTTGAACACGCGGCCGAACATCGCGGCGCAGCCGTAGCAGACGGCGGCCGCCACCAGGGCGAGCTGCGCGATCAGCGAATGCCCGAGCCCGTTCAGTGCCTCGAAGCCCACGATCAGGCAGATGCCCGCAAGGCCCGCGCCCACGCCGAACAGGCGGCGCAGCGTGGGCTTATCCGCACCGCCAAGGCCCAGCCCCAGCAGGAAGATGAAGATCGGCGAGGTCGAGTTGAGGATGGTCGCCAGCCCGGCATCGACGCTGCGCTCCGCCCATGCGATGAGCGTGAAGGGCAGCACGCTGTTGAGGCAGGCCTGCAGCATGAAGCGGCGCCATATCGAGGGTTCGGTCGGCAGCTTCACGCCGCGCATGCGCAGCACCGCGAGCAGCAGCGCGCCGGCGATGAGCGTGCGCGCGGCGATCAGCGTGACGGGCGGAATGGTCGCGACGCCGATCTTGATGAAGGTGTACGAGGCGCCCCAGCAGGTGGCGAGCAGCGCGAGCAGGGCCCATTCGAGGGCGAGGCCGGCGCGGGGCTTGTCGATGGAAGAGGGTGTCGATGCGTGCATGGTGCGCCGATCATTCCCCCACCGGCGCGGCCACACTTCGGCCGCGAGCGAAGCGTGGATGCCTCAGTGATCGTGCGCGTGCGGCTTGCCTTTGCCGCTGCTGCCGCTGCCGCCGTTCAGCAGCGTCGCCAGGTCCACCTCCTGCTCGGCGGCCGCCCCGGCGATCACGCGCTGCTCCAGCTCGTCGAGGTGCTCCAGCGCCACCTCCAATGCCTTGTCGAGCGACTTGCCCGTGGCCAGCGCCTCGATGATCTGCTCGTGCTCGCGCGGCGCGCAGCTCGCGGCCTCGGCGGAGTCGTACAGCGCCTTGTATAGCTCGGTGTTCGATATCAGCCGCCTGATGTACGACAGCAGCTCCTCGCTGTTCGCCATCTGCGCCAGCAGCAGGTGGAAGTCGCCCGCCAGCTTGATCGCGTCCTCGCGCCGGCCTTCCTTGAAGGCCTTCTGCTCCTCCTGCACGTGCTTGCGAAGCGCAGCCACCTGGTCGCGCGAGAGATTGCCGAAGAGCGTGGTCACCAGGCCGGCCTCCACGATGCGACGTGCGCGGTAGATGCCGCGCATGTCCTCGATGGAGGGGTTGGGCACGAAGGCGCCGCGGTTGTGCTCCAGCACCAGCCGCTTTTCCATGCCCAGCCGCGCCAGCACCTTGCGCACCGCGCCGCGCGTGCAGCCCAGCGCTTCGGCCAGCGCCCGTTCGCGCAGCGGCGTGCCGGGGCGCAGCTTGCCGCTGAGCAGGGCCTTGGAGACAGCGGCGTAGACGCGTTCGTCCACGTTCGCGTCGTCGGCTTCCGAGGGTTCGGGGGAGGGGGTTGTCGCTGGGGGCTTGCGGGCGGCGGAGGGCATAGGCAGGCGGATTATTGCCTGCGCACCGCGGCCTCAGGGAAAGCCCCCGGATTGACTCGGCCGCCGGCGCTCCGTACCATCCGCCTCCGTTTGGTTAACCAAATTAAATTGTATGGTTAACCAAAATACCAGAGAATCCCAACCAGAGACAGGAATCGAGGCCCCGATGAAATCCGCCAAATGGCTTGCCGCACTGCCGGTCGCCGCCTTCTTCAGCGGGGGATGGCTGTCCTCCGTCGCGCCCACCTTCGTGCTCGGCATGCCCTTCCTGATGGTGTGGAACGTCAGCTGGCTGGTGCTGACCTCGCTCATCATGGTGGTCATCGACCGCGCCGAGGGCGACATCGACGCGCCTTCCTCGACCGGAGACGCACGATGAACGCCGCGCTCGGAGTCATCGCCCTGTTCGTCGTCGGCGCGCTGGGCCTGGCCGTGCTCGCACGGCGCGGCCGCACCATGAGCCTGGAGCAGTGGGCGCTCGGCGGGCGCGGGCTGGGAACCATCATGGTGTTCCTGCTGATGGCGGGCGAGTCGTTCTCGACCTTCACCTTCCTGGGCGCGAGCGGCTGGTCGTACAGCAAGGGCTCGCCGGCCTTCTACATCCTGGCCTACGGCGGGCTCGCCTACCTCATGGCCTTCTGGATGCTGCCGGCCATCTGGCGCTACGCCACGGCGAACAAGCTGGTGTCGTTCTCGGACTTCTTCGCCCACAAGTACGACAGCCGCGCGCTGGGCGTGCTGGTGTCCATCGTGGCGCTCATGGGCATGGTCGCGCTGCTCACCATCCAGCTGCGCGGGCTCGGCATCATCGTGTCGGAGGCCTCGTACGGTTCCATCGCGCCGCAGGTGGCGATCTGGATCGGCACGCTGGTGATGGTCAGCTACATCCTGTTCTCCGGCATCCACGGCTCGGCCAGCATCGCCATCGTGAAGGACATCCTGATCCTCGCGCTCGCCGTGTTCCTCGGCATCTACCTGCCGTGGCACTACTACGGCGGCGTCGCGCCCATGTTCACCGCCATCCACGCGGCCAACCCCGGCTTCTTCGAGTTCCCGAAGGAGGGCCTGAACCTCACCTGGTACAACTCGACCATCCTGCTGACGGCGCTGGGCTACTACCTCTACCCGTTCAACCTCACCTCGGTGTACGCGGCCAAGAGCGCGAGCGCGGTGCGCCGCAACACCATCCTGATGCCGCTGTACCAGGTGGTCATCGCCTTCCTGTTCCTGGTCGGCTTCGCAGCCATCCTGCAGGTGCCGGGGCTCAAGGGCTCCGACGTCGACCTGGCCCTCTTCGGCCTTGTGAAGCACACCTTCGACCCGTGGTTCGTCGGCGTGATCGGCGGCACGGGCGTGCTCACCGCGCTGGTGCCGGGCTCGATGATCCTGCTCACGGCCTCCACCGTGATCGGCAAGAACGTCTACAAGGAAGGCTTCGCGCCCCACGCCACCGACAGGCAGGTTTCGCGCGTCGCACGCTGGGTGCTCCCGCTCTTCGCGCTGACGGCGGTGTACTTCGTGCTGCGCGGCGGCACCACCATCGTGTCGGTGGCGATCTTCGCCTCCAGTCTGCTCACGCAGCTGCTGCCTTCGCTGCTCTTCAGCCTCATGAAGAAGCCCTTCGGCAACAGGCACGCCGCCTTCGCGGGCATCCTGGCGGGCGGCGCGGTGCTGGCCTTCATGATGACCACCGGCTCGAACCTGGGTACGCTGTTCCCGGCCGCCCCGGTGATGTTCAAGTCGCTCAACACCGGCCTGGTGGCGCTGGCGACGAATGCGCTGGTGTTCGTCCTGGTGGCGCTGCTCACCCCGAACACGACCCGCCGCGCCATCGCCGCCCAGCCTGCCTGACGCCTGAAGACAAAGAAACGGAACGCCCCACATGCCATCGCTCCTGATCCGCAACGTGCGCCCCATGGGTGCATCCCCCGTCGACGTGCTGGTGCAGGACGACCGCATCGCCGCGATCGGCCCGGAGCTCGCAGCTCCCGCCGGCGCCGCCATCGAAGAGGGCCACGGCGCCTTGCTGCTGCCCGGCCTCGTCGAAGGCCACACGCACCTCGACAAGACGATGTGGGGCATGGACTGGTACCGCAACGAAGTCGGCGTGAACCTCATCGACAAGATCGAGAACGAACGCGCCTTCCGCCACGCCAGCGGGCATGACGCAGCCGCCCAGTCGCTGGTGCTGGCCAAGGCCTTCCTCGCGCTCGGCACCACGCGGCTGCGCACGCACGTCGACGTCGACACCCAGGCCGGCCTGCGCCATCTCGAAGGCACCCTGCGCACACGCGAGGCGCTGCGCACGCTGCAGCAGATCCAGGTCGTCGCCTTCCCGCAGTCGGGCCTGCTGGGCCGGCCCGGCACGGCCGAGCTGCTCGACCAGTCGCTGGCGATGGGCGCCGACGTGCTCGGCGGCCTCGACCCCTGCGCCATCGACGGCGATCCGGTGAAGTCGCTCGACGTGCTCTTCGGCATTGCACACAAGCACCAACGCCCCGTCGACATCCACCTGCACGAGCCCGGCGCCATGGGCGCCTTCTCGCTCGACCTGATCCTGCAGCGCACCGAGGCGCTGGGCATGCAGGGCAAGGTCGCCATCAGCCACGGCTTCTGCCTGGGCGACGTGACCGAACGCGAGCGAGAGGCACTGCTCGCACGCATGGCGAAGCTGGGCGTGGTGCTCGTCACCAGCGCGCCGCCTTCGCGCACCGTGCCGCCGCTCATGGCCTGCAGGCAGGCCGGCGTGACCGTGCTCGGCGGCAACGACGGCATCCGCGACACCTGGTCGCCCTACGGCAGCCCCGACATGCTCGAGCGCGCCATGATCATCGGCCTGCGCTACAACCTGCGCCGCGACGACGAGATCGAAGTGGCGCTCGACACCGTCACGCACTCCGGCGCACGCGGCTGCGGCTTCGAGGCCTATGGCCTCGAAGCGGGCTGCCGCGCCGACCTCGTGCTGGTCGATGCGCAGACCGTCGCGCACGCCGTCGTCTCGCGCCCCGTGCGCAAGCTCGTGGTGGCGGGCGGCTGCGTCGCGGCGCGCAACGGCGTGCTGCGAGCCGACCTGACCTTCCTGTGAAGGCGGCGCAAGCAAGCCGGAACAGCCGCGACGGAGGCATCGCCTTCGCGATCGTCATCGTGCTGGTGGCGCTGAACCTGCGCGCCTTTCTCACATCGAGCAGCCCGCTGCTCGAACCCATCCGCATCGCGACCGGCATCGGCTTCCATGCGGTGGCATTGCTGACAGTGCTGCCGATGTTCGCGATGGGGGCCACCTCGCTCTTCGGTGCGGCCGTGGGCCAGCGCATCGGCCCGCGAGGCGGCGTCGCGCTAGGGCTCGCGGCCATCGCCGTCGCCTGCGCCAGTCGATACGTGGCCGGCGGCGCGGCGGCGCTGCTGTGGAGCGCCGCGCTCGCCGGCGCGGGCGTGGGCCTGGTGCAGGCGCTGATGCCCGGCGTGGTGAAGCAGGCCTATCCGGCGCGCATCGGCGTGATGACGGGGCTCTACTCCGCCGCCATCATGGGCGGCGGTGGCCTGGGCGCCATGGCCAGCCCGTGGGTGGCGCACGCATTCGGCGGCGCGCAGCCCGACTGGCACGCGGGCCTCGCGATCTGGGCGCTGCTCGCCGTCTTCGCGCTGTTGTACTGGCTCAACATGCGGCGCATCGAATTCACATCCGCCACCGAGGGGCCGGAGCTTCGCAGCCTTTCGTGGCTGCGCTGCTTCACGAGCCGCCGCGCGTGGCTGCTGGCCGCATGCTTCGGCCTCATCAACGGCGGCTACACCAGCCTCGTCGCATGGCTGCCGCACTTCTATGCGCAACAGGGCTGGACCGCGCAGCAGGGCGGATCGGTGCTCGCGCTGATGACCGCCGCGCAGGTGGTCTCCGCACTCGCCATGCCCGCCATCGCGCGCAGCCGCGGGCGCGACCTGCGGCCTTGGCTGTTGCTCACGCTCGCTGCCCAGCTCGCAGGCTTCTGCGCGCTCACCTTCGACGCGCCCGTTCCCGCAGTCGCCATCGCCATCTTGCTCGGCTTCGGCCTTGGTGGCGCGTTCTCGCTGTGCATGGTGCTTGCGCTCGACCACCTGCCCGACCCCGCACAGGCCGGAGCCCTCGCGGGCTTCATGCAGGGCGTCGGCTTCATGATCGCCGCGCTCGCGCCCTTCGTCACCGGCTGGGTGCGTGAACACACCGGTGGCTTCACGCTTGCGTGGGCCTACCTCGCGACGGTCGTCGTGGTGCTGCTGCCGCTCATGCTGCGATTCGACCCGCGCCGCTATGCCGACGCCACGGCAGGTCTTTTCGATGCGCGGGGCGGCCGAGCCGGTGCACCATCCATTGCCGCGCTCGACGGCGCGGCCACCAGAAAGGTCTGAACACCATGTACCAGGAACAATTCATGCAGCGGGCGATCGCCCTCTCTGCACAAGCGCTGGGCGAGCCCGGCACCGAGCCCTTCGGCGCCGTCGTTGTGAAAGACGGAACCATCGTCGGCGAAGGCTTCAACCACTCCGTCGCGCATCACGATCCGACATCGCACGGCGAGGTCGAGGCGATCCGCGATGCATGCCGCAAGCTGGGCACCGTCAACCTGCAGGGCTGCGAGCTCTACACCTCGTGCGAGCCTTGCGCAATGTGCGTGGCGGCGATGCACATCGCGGGCATCGCGAAGCTTTACTACGCGGCCTCGCTCGCCCAGTCGGGCAAGGCCTTCGAGGGCGTGACCGTGGCGGCGCGGCATCCGATCGATGTGGAGGCGTTGCGGGCCGAGGCCGGGGCGACACTGGCGCAGAGAAGCTTGCCTGCGGAGCAGAAGATGGATCGGGAGGCGGTGGAGGTGCTTTCGGACTGGGCTGCGACGCGCCGAGGTTCCTGAGCGTTGGTGGGGATTTGCCGCAGATCATTGCATCGTGGCAAGGACCCGCTTCGCCCAGTACTTCTTTCCAGCCTTTTCAAGGCTCTCCACAATCAATCGCGTGGGCGTTCGAAGCTCCGTGCTTTGGCGATCAAAAGGGGTGCGCCGACTGCTTGCCTTCAGCACTCGCACGGCCAACTCGGGATGACCAGTGTTGAGCAGATCCAGCGTTGTCTGATCCGCAGAAGGAAAGCGGGCTGCGGTGATGTATGTGTTTACCCAGCGTTCGACTTGAGCCGGCGCCAATCCAAAGCGCTCGCTCCGTCGCAGCAAATCGAAAAGCTCGCCATCGGGGAAATCTGTCCGTACGGTGGCGCTGGCACCCCAGTCGTAGCCGGAGCGGATCAGGTCGTACGGAATGTCATCCAGCTTCAGGTCCAGCGCGCGTGTAAGAAGCCTTGCGTCTTGGCGCCAGACGGCGAAAGACGTGGCCCCCGCTTTGCGCAACTCGGGCCACATCATCGGTTGGACGACGTCGCCCAATTGGCTTTGCGCTTCGCGCGCGGCCAGATCGGCCTCTAGTACACCCCCAAGGCGATTGCCCGGATTGTTGATGTCGATGCCGCTCTCAAGTGCGCGCATGAGCGCTACGCGATCTCTGTAGAGAACAGCCTGGATATGCGGAGGCTCGCCCGCCGCGATCCAGTCGATGTTGGTCCCGGGCGTGCTTCTGAATAGGAGTCCGGTATCCGATGCCTGCCAAGTCTTGCCCCCATCGTCGCTTCGATAGAGGCCGCCGGCCTGCCAAGCGGCAAGGATGACTTGCGGGTTCGTTGCGTCGAGCAGCACAGAAGTCGGAGCCCATCCCTTGCGCAACCCTGGTGACTGACAGTCCTGGTTCGATTGGGTTCCCGGCCCTCGTGACGGCGTCCATGACTTCCCTCCATCTTTGCTGAAATGAAAGCAGGTCGAACTCGGCCATGACCCGTTGTCCCAGGTGCAGCGTGCAAGCAGAACTTGTGCCATAGCGGGCGATTGCTGGGCCCTGCACCATGTCTCTCCCATCCATTGGGCGGCAGATGCTGGTTGCTGGCGGTCCAGGTTCTGGAAGCCATTGCTCGCTGGTGTCCAACTCGAGCCTTGGTCCTTGCTTTGAAGCCAATTGCCTTCGCTGTTTCGTATGACAAGTTCGTTGTCGCTGAGAGCAATGAGGTTGGATGGATTGCGTGAGTGGTGGTCGGACTTTATCTGGGGCTCGAATTCATAGACTTTTTCCCATGACCTCCCTCCATCGCGAGACCGTTGGAGTACCTTGTCGTCCAGGCTGTAGCTGACCGAGCCGCCCTGTACTACGCCAAAGACCGGTTGCCCGCCAGTTTGCCGATGCCACGTCTGACCACTGTCGGACGAGCGGAGCCAGCGACCGTCGTAAGCCCACCAGTCGGCCAATTGCTGGCCTGTTGGGACGACCAACTGCGTGGGGAAGAAGCCATCGCCGATCGATCCATTCGCTTCGAAAAACTTCAACGGCGCGCGCTGAATCCAGTGCAGCCCACCGTCGAATGATTCCAGCAGCGTGGGCTTTTCCTTGGAATCGTTGCTGCGAGCAAGCACTAGTACGTGCCGTGCATCCTTCGGGTCGAGGTGCAGCGTTTTGTATTCGGCCGGTTGAGGCAGCCGCAAAGGGCTCCATGTCTTGCCGCGATCATCGGAGCGAAACACAAGGCCGCCGCCCATGCCGTAGACCCAATCCGGCTGCGTGGCGGATTGAGCCATTTGCCGAATTTCCACGCCTCGCCATATGGGCATGCTGGCATGGGCCATCCAACATACCCCGAGAGAGAGTAGTCCGAGAAAGAGTCGCATGCGTCTATTCACTGTTTTTGGCCGGCAAGGGCCATCCAATTGCGCAACGGCCGGAAAGCTCAGGATGAACTGTATCCGCGGGGTCGAACAACAAAGCTGTGATTCTGATCTCAGCTTCGAAATTCACGACGATGTTGTTACTCACCACTCCGCCGGCCACTGAATAGAGTGACCTCACGGCGCCATTCGAAGCGCGCCAAGAGGAGCTGGCAATGTTCATCACCAGAAGCAGCGGCAGCAGTACGACGAAGCCGCCTTCCACCCGCGTCGCGCGTGCACTCGAAATCCATCGCAGCGTGATGGCGTGCAACGCGCACATCGCGCGCGGCAGCGAAGCCACTCACGCACTCACAGCAGCGCTGATGCTGCCTTGCTACAAGGCCGAATTCCGCACCCTCGTGCTCGCAATGACCGCGAACGAAGAGCGCGAACTTAGGTACGCGCTCAATGCCTCCTGCGCGAGCGTTGCCTGAAGAAGAGAACCTTCGCGGCAATTTCAGCCGCTCCAGGTTTCATTCCGAATGCTTGCGCGGCTTGCGGAATTACAGAGTTGGATTGAACGGGATTCCACTCGTAGCGGCAAACGTCAGAGGCGCCCAGACTCCGCTTCCCTGGCCGGGAAGTCATTTCATGGAAGTCATTTCTCTTGAAAGGAGTTGGCTATGGCGGGAACGCAGAAATTCACCATCCTCTCGTTCGTAGGCGGCGGCATACGAGGGCTGATGTCGGTATCGGTCCTGAACAAGCTGTACGCGAAGTACCCCCAGATCATCGACAACAGCGACCTCATCGCAGGTTGCTCGACGGGCTCGATCATCACGAGCGAGCTGTTGGCGGGCAAGTCGCCGCAGGACCTCATCGATCTCTTCACCAGCCAGAACGGCGAGATCGGGTTCTACGAAAAGATGAACACCGACCCGAAGCGGCCCGCGTACCCCATCGACGAGGTCTACGCCTCGCAGGTCGCGTTGCACGGCAACACCAAGGTCCAGGACATCGTCACGAGGAAGGTGCTCTTCGTCACCTTCAACGTCGGCGGGCTCGAGGTGAAGAACTCGGTGCAGACGGCCATACCGTGGCAGCCGGTCATGTACACCAACATGATCCCCGGCCATGGCGACGTGGAGATCGCCAAGGCGGCCACGTCCAGCGGCGCGATGCCGGGACAGCTGGGCTCGTTCGACGGCAACGTCGACGGCTGCTTCTTCAACCACGATCCGACAGTCGCGGCGATCGCGCTCGCGGTGAAGGCGGGCCATGCGCTCGAGGACATCGCGGCCATCACCATCGGTACCGGCTACATGCCCGACTGGATCGCCAGCGACACCCACGACTGGGGCGCGGACCAGTGGATGAACGGCGTTGCGAACCCCTTCAACAATTCGCCGCCGTTCCTCATGAACCAGGTGAAGTCGTCGCCGGTGCTCGACATGAGCCTGAACGGCACTTCGACCGAGCTCATGCCGATGCTCGCGAAGATGCTGCTGGGCGACCGCTATACCAACATCAACCCGAAGCTGCCCTTCTTCGTGCCGGAGAACACGGTCTACCCGCAGGCCCTGCAGCTGCTGCAGGACAAGGGCGCCAACGCAGACACCACGTACGCCGAGAACCTGGTGCGGCAGTACTGGGTCGAACACGCGCTCGGCTGAGCACCGATCAACCACCTGCAAGCAAGAAAACGCATTCCAGGAAAGGAGAAACGACGATGTCGATCACCGCACAAGGTGCCGCAGCGCCGGCGCCCGCATCCACACCCGCGATTCCCATCGAGAAGCTGGACCTCGGACCCTACAACATCCAGTACCTGCCAGACGGCCATTACGTGCTGGACGTGAACGGCAACAGCCCCGTCAAGGGTGCAGGGGTCATCGGGTACAAGCTCAAGCTTCCGCAGGCCGGCAACCAGCAATGGCTGTTCATTCCCGCGCCCGATGCACCGGGCTGGTGGTATCTGCAGACGCAGATGGGCACCGGGTTCGTCGTCACGCTGAAGCCCGATTCCACGATCGTGCCCACGCCCCTCGTGATGATGCCTCCCGGCCTGGCCGATGCCGACAGGCAGCTCTGGAGCCTGCTGTCCACCGAGGAGCCCGGCTATTGGTACATCCAGTGCAAGTCCGGGGCGAGCAATTCGAATGCGCCGCTCGTCATCGGACTCACGGACAACAAGTCGGAGGCCGGCGCCGTGGCCGGCCCCATCAGCTTCAGCGGGTTCCGCGCGCAGGCCTGGGGCTTCAGGCCCGTGGGCAACGCGGGCTGAAGGGCATTGCTCAGGGAGCTCAGTCCCAGGCCGGCGACAGACCGGCCGGGTCCGTCAGCCGCTCATTGCGGTCGAGCGCCGCGATCTGCGCCATCTCGGCGTCCGTCAGCGTCAATTGCAGCGCCTTCAGGTTGCCCTCGAGGTTCGCGCGCTTGGTGGACGACGGAATCACTGCGTAGCCCAGCTGCATCGCCCAGGCCAGCACCACCTGCGCAGTGGTCGCGCCGTGGGCCTTGGCAATCGCCTCGATCACCGGATCGTTGATGACCTTGCCGTAGGCCAGCGTCATGTAAGACGTGATGTGGATGCCCGCGCTCTTCGCGAATTCGGCCACCTTGCGGTTCTGCAGGTAGGGGTGCAGCTCGATCTGGTTGGTGGCGATGTTCTGCGCGCCCACGGCCGCGATGGCTTCCTTCATCAATGCGATGTTGAAGTTCGACACGCCGATGTGCTTGGTGAGCCCCTGCGCCTTGGCCTCGGCCAGCGCGCCCATGAACTCGGCCACCGGCACCGCGTTGCCGGGCGACGGCCAGTGGATCAGCGTCAGGTCGACGTGGGTTGTGCGCAGCTTGGCGAGGCTTTCCTTGAGGCTGGGCACCAGCTTGCTCTTGGCGTAGTTGTCGGTCCAGATCTTGGTGGTGATGAAGAGGCTTTCGCGGGCGACGCCGCTTTCAGCGATGGCCTGGCCCACCTCGGCCTCGTTGCCATAGATCTGCGCCGTGTCGATGGCGCGGTAGCCCACGTCGAGGCCGTTCTTCACCGAGTCGATGACCACCTGGCCCTTCAGGCGGAAGGTGCCGAGGCCGAAGGCGGGAATGGGGTTCGTGTTCATGGTGTCGTCCTTGTGCGTTGAAAAGAGAAGAAGAGAGAGACGAGAAGAGAAAGACAGAGGAAGAGCAGAACTCAGTGGCCGGCAGGCACCGGCCCCGAGGCCCGCACCGGAATGCCGGCACGGCGGTCGAGCGTTCCGCTCCATTGCGTGAGGGCCAGCGACACCAGCACCACCAGCGCACCGATCCACGGCGTGTGCATCAGCCCCAGGTGCGTCACGATCAGCCCACCGGCCCAGGCCGCGCCGGCAATGCCCAGGTTGAACGCCGCGATGTTCAGGCCCGAGGCCACGTCCACCGCCTGCGGCGTGAAGCGCTCGGCCTGCTTCACCACGTACACCTGCAGCCCCGGCACGTTGCCGAAAGCCACCGCACCCCACATCAGCACCGCCAGCAGGGCCAGCCACTTGTTCGGCGCCGCGAAGTTGAAGAGCAGCAGCACCGCGGCCAGCGACGCGAAGATGATCTTCAGCGCCGGAATCGGGCCCTTGCGATCGGCCAGCTTGCCGCCCCAGATGTTGCCCACCGCCACCGACACGCCGTACACCAGCATCACCCAGCCCACGGCGCCCGCGCTGAAGCCAGACACCTCCGTGAGGATCGGCGCGAGGAACGTGAACGGAATGAACGAGCCGCCATAGCCGATGGCCGTCTTCGCATACACCAGCAGCAGGCGCGGCTCGGCCAGCACCTTGGCCTGCTGCGCCAGCGAGGCCGGCGGCGTGTGGCGGATGTTGCCGGGCACGAACACCCAGCTGCCGATGAACGCGATCACGCCCAGGGCAGACACGGCAAGGAAAGTCTCGCGCCAGCCGAAGTGCTGCCCGATGAACGTACCCAGCGGCACGCCCGTGACCAGCGCCACCGTGAGGCCCGTGAACATGATCGCGATGGCGCTCGCCGACTTTTCCTTCGGCACCAGGCCGGTGGCAATCGTCGAGCCGATGGAGAAGAACACCCCGTGCGCCAGCCCCGTGAGCACGCGGGCGGCAATCAGCGATTCATAACTCGGCGCCTTCCACGCCAGCAGATTGCCGAGCGTGAACAGCGCCATCAGCCCGAGCAGCAGCGCCTTGCGCGGCAGCTTGCCCGTGAGCGCGGTGAGCACCGGTGCGCCGATGGCGACGCCCAGTGCATAAAGGCTGACCAGCAGGCCGGCGGAGGGGAGGCCGATGTGGAGGTCGGCAGCGACTGTGGGGATGAGGCCAACGATGACGAACTCTGTCGTTCCGATGGCGAAGGCGCTGAGGGTTAGCGCCAGTAGGGCGATGGGCATGAGGCACTCCTGAATGGATGTGGAGGAGTGTCTTGCGGTTACCTTTGCGGATAAATATGGTTTTTATCAGAATATATTTGACTAAAAATCAATGATAAGACTGAGAGGTAAATGCGTTCGGGGCTTCCCGCAATCACCTAAATATGGCATGGATAGGGATTGAGAGTGGCGTATATCTCCTGTTGCAGTTTTGCATTTCTACTAAGGGAAAAACCGCTCCCTATTTAATTAATGGTCCTGTATAAGTTTGTAACGGATCTGAGGTTTTCTCATATTTAAGAAGCCATTCCCTCGATTGAGTGGGGTAGCTAAAAAGCAGGACGCGTTGAGAGTGGTGCGAATGCTCTCGTCTCTCTCTCGCAGATCTCTTTGCGCATGTGACCAGCTGTGGATCGCATGGTCTTATGGAAAGGTTATACCTTGTGAGGAGGATGGCAATGCTCAATGGAGATCTTTCGATCGAATCAACGAGAAAAAATGAGGGCAAGGGAGAAAGTAAGCCGATTACCACTTTCACCCAATATCAAGAGATGGTGGAACGCACAAATGAGCGGCCTTCTCGTGCTGTCTCCCTTATGGGGTTGGTCGGGGAAGTAGGTGATCTTCATAGCATGATGAAGAAGCTGCTCCTTCAAAAGGACAATCCTCTTTTTCGTACTGAGCTTCGAGAAGAGTTTGGCGACCTTATGTGGTACTTAACAAGCCTCGCCTCTTTGTATGAGATCTCTCTCCAAGAAATCGCGCAGGCTAACGCGGAAAAGGCGGAATCTTTGTATACAAAGGGTGGCGTCAACATTTTTGACGTTACCTTTCCGAAAGACGAGCGTTTGCCAAGGCGTTTTACGGTGAATTTCTATGAAAAGCCCTTGGAGCGCAGCATTTATGTAAAGGTTTCGGTGAATGATGTGGTTATTGGAGATGCGTTGACTGATAACTCACATGAAGATGATGGCTATCGATTTCACGACGTATTTCATCTTGCGTATGCAGCAGTTCTGGGCTGGTCACCCGTCTGCCGTGCGTTGCTAAAGTGCAAGCGAAAATCAAATCCAAAAATCGACGAAGTCGAAGATGGAGCACGCGCGGCAATTATTGAAGAAGCAGTTTCAATCTTGGTATTTCATCAAGGCGAGGAGCGCAACTGGTATGTTGATCGGAGTTCCATCGATATCGGACTCCTGAAAACAATACGAAGAATGGTAGCTGGACTGGAAGTTAGAGCGTGCACCGCAAAGCAGTGGCAAGAAGCAATCCGCCAAGGCTATTCTGCTTTTTATGAATTGAAAGCAAATGGTGGAGGCGATATTGTTGTCGATCTAGATAGGCAACGATTGACCTATAAAACTCCATCGAATGGAATCAAAGGAAAAAAGCATGACCGTGCACGTCCTGAATGAGGTGACGGCGCTTGATGCTTGGAAGGCAGGCGCGAGCCTTTTGCTACGAGAACATGGCGAGGTTTGCAACTTGATCACTACGATCAGTGAGCCCTGCTCAATAGCGCAGCATTGGCTCGAGGCTCATTCACCTCGAGCCGTGAAAGCCACGGCAGATGATTCTCGAGATGTTGCCAATACCTTATTCCCTGAGAAGATTTACCAAAGACTCGCGGATCGATCTGCACTCTATGAGCGATATTTAGCTGCTCATGATCGTGCCCATAATTGGAGGTCTGGGCGTCATGCGTGGGGAACTTACTTCGAGCGACTCGTTCGATTTCCTCCTGAGGGGGTCAATCAACTTGAACGGGCAATAGAGAAGCTCAACACATGGCCTCAGCGGAACACAACAGGACTTGTGTTTCATCTATCCTCGCCGACCGTTGATGCTCCTCGCACAAGGGGCGGCCCTTGCTGGCACTTCGGTGAGATTCTCTGGAACGCCGATGAGTCTTTGGACTTGGTTGTTGTCTATCGAAATCACGACTATTTCAACAAAGTCCTAGGCAATTTCGTGGGGCTTGGACACCTTTTGAAATTCATTTGCGAAGCTTCCGGGAAAACTCCAGGAAAATTGATCTGTCATTCTGTCCATGCCTACTTCGACTGCTCTCGGCAGCAACTACGTTCGCTGATTACATGACCGAAAAGAAAGACAAAGAAGCTAAGTTCTTAGACTTAGTTGGCAGAGTACAGAGGTGCACGAAGTGCCCAAGAATGGAGGGGAGCGCACGTGTCCTAGGCCTCGGTTGTGGGCCATTGGATGCTCCGTTGCTGTTTGTCGGTGAGGCTCCCGGACGCTTGGGAGCAGACGGATCTCATCTTCCATTTCATGGAGATAAGTCGGGGCATAATTTTGAAAAACTGATTGAACAGGTTGGCATCAGCAGATATGACGTCTTTGTCACCAATGCAGTTCTTTGCAATCCGAAGGATGAGCGTGGAAACAATGCGACGCCAACTGGCTCAGAAATAGAAAATTGCGTTCCCTTCTTGCGGGAGACCATCGAAATTCTTGATCCGTCAATGGTAGTCACTTTGGGGGCGGTTGCCCTAAAGTCCTGCGGTATCGTCCAGACCCATGGAATTTCGCTCAAAGAGGGCGTCCGAAGCAATAATCGCTGGATGAATCGGGCACTCATTCCTGTATACCACCCTGGGCAGCGAGCCATGGTTCATCGCAGTTTCGCCAATCAGCTTTCGGACTATCAATTCATAGCTGAAACCCTACGGCGTTTGAATCAATCTCCTCGTCGCGTCACATCAAAGAAAAGGCGGTCCGGTTCAGAGAAACTGGGGGATGTGGCTCGTCAAATTCTTGAGTCACATCCTGAGGGGCTTAGCTACTTCGCGCTCCATAAACTCTGTTTCTTGGCCGAAGTTGCCTGCTTAGAGACTTCCGGAAAGCGGCTCACGAATTCGTACGTTGTCCGGCAAAAAGATGGTCCGTACTTTGTTGATCTGCATCCGGCAAAGCTGCCAACGCTCGTTCCAGGTATCCAATTTCGCAATAATTCGGGCAAACTGTCATTGCATCTTTCTTCGCAAATGCAGCTACTTTCGCCAGCAACCAAGATGAATCTCTCGGATCAAGAGCGAGTCATGGTCGAGCGAGTGCTGATCAAGTACGGTTCATGGCGAGATGCGGAACTCAAGCGTGTTGTGTATTTGAGCAAATACATGCGTGCCCTGCTGCGAAGAGAGCGGAAGACTGGGGAAAATTTGTACAACGCGGCAGTGTTGCCCTTCGCTTCTCTAGATGGGGAATAGAGACCCCGAAACGTCCACTCTTCCTAGATATACTGCCCTGCCGTGCAAAAAAAGCGCGGCCGGGTTTGGAAGCCCGTCGAAGTTCTGCGACGAAAGCCGCAGCCACCGCACATGGTCTGCGGCTTTTCTGTTTGCGCCTCCAGTTTTTGGCGGCTCGAACGGGAAGGCGCGAGCCTTGCCGGTTCTCGTCAGAGCTTCCCGGTCTTCCAACCCGTTCGAGCTGCCGCCACCGTTTGGAAGCGATTGCGGCGGTTGTTGCAAAACCGAAGTTCTGGGAGGCCATAGATGGCTGAATCTGCATCCGCGTCAGCGCAGTCAAGCGCTCGATCCACATCCCCCAACCTCGACGACCTCGCCCTGCAAGCCTGCGACGACGCCGACAACCTCAACAACGTGATGCGCGCCTACGCCGCGCTCAGGAAGCTCGTCGACACCAGCGCCCTGAACGACAGCGAGGAACTCACCCCCAGCCGCACCGAACTGAGCGCCTTGCTCGGTGTGCTCAACGACGCGCTGACGGCGCGCATCGACGCCATCAACCTCGCGGCCGGCGCGGTGCGCGAAGCGCTGCAAGGCACCGTCGCTGCGTCGTACGGTTCATCAAGCGAAGTGGTTGCGCCATAGCCAGACGCTTCCGCTGACACTCAGCACAAGGGCCAGCCCTAGCGCTCCGAGTACCTCGACCCAAAATCGAAAGGGGGCTGCTTCTGCTGGCAGCTCCCGGCCATCTTTCAGGTTGAACTTCCTGCGCTTGTACGCATGGCGAGCGTAGATGGCGAGTGAGATGGCCAGAGGCAACCCCGCAGGGCCGATCAGAAATGCTGTCAATGATTCTTTAGTCATGGCTTGCACGTTTCTTGGGCGTGATCTTCATGCAGTGGGCCGCCCGGTTTCCTTGGTCCTCTGCTCTCCTGCGAATACTCGGGAGCGCGTCAGCGAAGACAGCCTGTCGTAAAGCGACACTATGATTTTGCGAGGGCCATATCGGCCCTCCGCCGAGTGAGCTAAGACAAAAACATGGTGGCGCCCTCGGCGACTCAAGCATGAGCCACTGAAAGAAATCAAGGGAGTTGAAATGGCCAATGACTTGACGCGGCTAACCGAGGTGCCGATGCCGATGTCGTGACTCACATGAACAACAACGTTTTTGTGCGTCCGCGTGATGCTCAGGGCCGTCGGTTGCGGGCCATCCGATCGCAGGGATTGGCAAACCGTCGGCGTGAGGAGACAGCGCCGTTTCAGCCCACACAACTTGATGCAAGGCCTGCACGATGAAGCGCGTAGTTACGCTATTGCTGGGGTTACTCGCCATTGCAGGCGCGGCCGCGTCTTCTTCCTCTCCCGCGAAATACCAACCCAGCCCCGAAGAAGTGCTGGCTGCATTGGCGTATCGCTCCGGGTTGACCGAAGACGCGCTGCGCGGCCCCCTCTCCAACTGCGATGCCAGTCAGTCCGCGATGAACATCTGTGCGTACCGCGATGCTGTAGCAGCAGAACTGGTTCTTCAGCACGCTGTCGCCAACAAGGCAGAGCAGTTGCCAGCCTGCAAGGATCGGCTCGAAGCCAGGATTGCCCGTTGGGCAATCGAGCGTGATCGAGGCTGCAAACGCAGCGCTGCCAAGGCCTACGGTGGCGGATCGCTTGAGCCGATGGCCATGTCCATGTGCGTTCAGCACGAGAACGAGCGGATGGCGATGAAGATCGGGCGCCAGCGCAGCTGCGATCGCTAAGTGCTTCCGAGGTCCTCCACGTACATGGGCTTACTGCTGCTTGGACGATGCCGCTGGGCCTTCAATCGACTTGCAGCATGAGCGTGTCTCGGCGCAAGCTGGTTGAACAGTGGCTCGAAGCCTGTCCAGGCGCTCCAAGCGTCTTGTCGGCGGGTTTTCGAGTTCATCGACATGGGTTTCCACTTCGAAAGAAGTCCCGTCGCTGAGCGTCTTCAGAAGGCCGGCGATTTCGTCAAGGCGGAGATATGCCTTTGCACTCGCATCAACGCTCCAAACCATCGGGCCGACCGGGATTGCATCCCGGCAGCTTCGAAGTCTTCAAGTTCGGATATAGCTGTATCACCGCAAAGTCGTTGATTACAAGGTCGGCGCTTCCCCTTTCTCGGTATCCCTCTTTGAATGAGCCAGCGATACGGGCCCCGCTCAGAACCGATGCCGCAATCCCAGCGCGAAGGAGCGGCCCGAGGAAAGGCCGTCGACACGTTCGCTCATGGCGGCCCAGTAGACGTCAGTCCGTTTCGACAGGAAATGGCTGTAGCCCAGGGTCACGGTACGACGGTCGGCCGCGGATGCGTCGAGGAGAACACCGTACTGGGCAAAGGCCCGCCCCGGCCCGAGTGGTACGGAAAGGCCCACACCATGGATGTCGAATCGGTTCCGTGTCGATTGATTGTTGACTCGCCCTGTCTGAGCGAAGAGTTTCGCGACGCCAAAATCGTATGACGTACTCAGCTGCGAGGTCTCTGTGTCCGCGCTCGTGGCGCTATTCCTGGCTTTCTGCCACGCGGCCCCAATGCCGAAGCCCGAACGCATGTACGTGACGCCGGCGCCGACCTTTCGCCCGCCGTTGCCTTCGGGGAGCGACGCAGAAGCGCTAAGGAAGGTCTGATCAAGAGCACGTTTCTTGCATGAAGGATTGACCCTGTAAAAGGAGCACGAGCGATGAGCCAGATCAGTTTTGCGGATGCGGAGCAAGCGGGCAAGAGGAAGAAGACGAGGCGCGAAGTCTTCCTTGGCGAGATGGAGCTGGTGGTGCCGTGGAAGGCGCTGCTCAAGGTCATCGAACCCCACTATCCAGTGGCTGGCCGAGGCCGTCGGCCCTACCCGTTGCAAGCCATGCTGCGCGTGCACCTCATGCAGAACTGGTTCGCGCTGAGCGATCCGTCGATGGAAGAAGCCCT
>NZ_KB907470.1 GCF_000382045.1 Variovorax atrisoli 110B | reverse complement strand
CGATCAAGCCGCACACGCACTTCACCGCCGAGGTGTACGTTCTGTCGAAGGACGAAGGCGGCCGTCACACGCCGTTCTTCAACAACTACCGTCCGCAGTTCTACTTCCGCACGACGGACGTGACCGGCGCGATCGAGCTGCCCAAGGACAAGGAAATGGTCATGCCTGGCGACAACGTCAGCATCACCGTGAAGCTGATCGCTCCGATCGCCATGGAAGAAGGCCTGCGCTTCGCCATCCGCGAAGGCGGCCGCACCGTGGGCTCGGGCGTCGTGGCGAAGATCCTCGACCTGTAATAGGGCGAGTGCGAAGTACCGGAGGGGTATAGCTCAATTGGCAGAGCGTCGGTCTCCAAAACCGAAGGTTGTAGGTTCGATTCCTACTGCCCCTGCCACTTAAGGTGGCACTCCGAAAAGCCCGTCGCGCCCCGACGGGCTTCGGCGTCTGAAGAGACGCATTGAATTGAAGGCCTCAAGGCCACAGGAAAACAGCCGAACATGGCCACTTCTCAAATCGAAACCGTGAGCACCGGCGCCGACAAGGCCAAATTGGCCGCGGCTGTGGTGCTGGCGGTGGGCGCCATTGTGGCGTTCTATCTGCTGGCCCGCCAAGGTTCGCTGGTGCAATGGGCTGCGCTGCTGGTTGGTCTGGCTGCGGCAGTGGCTGCCTTCGGTAGTTCGGAGAATGGCCGCCAGTTGTGGGCTTTCGGTCGTGATTCGTGGCGCGAAGTCAGGAAGGTTGTCTGGCCGACCCGCAAGGAAGCGATGCAGATGACGGCCTACGTGTTTGCCTTCGTGGCGATCATGTCCGTCTTCCTCTGGCTTACCGACAAGACGCTCGAATGGGTGTTTTTCGACCTCATTCTGGGCTGGAGAAAGTAAATGACTGACGACGCAGTTGAAACCACGCCGGGCGCGCCGGAGGAAGAAAGCACCTCCGTGCTGGCGCCTGCCGCCAACCCCGACCTGCGTTGGTACGTGGTGCATGCCTATTCGGGCATGGAGAAGGCTGTCGAGCGCAACATCACCGAGCGCATCAACCGCGCCGGCATGCAGGGCAAGTTCGGTCGCATCCTGGTTCCGACCGAAGAAGTGGTCGAAATCAAGAACGGCCAGAAGCGCACCACCGAGCGCCGCTTCTTTCCTGGCTACGTGCTGGTCGAAATGATCATGGACGACGAGAGCTGGCACCTCGTGAAGCACACCAACAAGGTGACGGGCTTCGTGGGCGGTGCCAAGAATCGTCCGGCTCCGATCTCGCAGAAAGAGGTCGAGGACATCGTCAGCCAGATGCAGCAGGGCACCGAGAAGCCGCGCCACAAGATCGAGTTCACCGTCGGCGAATTCGTGCGCGTCAAGGAAGGCCCGTTCACCGACTTCAACGGCACCGTCGAGGAAGTCAACTACGAGAAGAGCAAGGTGAGCGTGTCGGTCATGATCTTCGGCCGCGCGACGCCCGTGGAGCTCGAATTCAGCCAGGTCGAGAAGACCTGAGCCCCGGACCGCGAGGTCTGAATCATTCCCGGCTGCGCGTTGTCCGACTCGGCGCGCGGCCTTGATCGAAGAGTCGTTTAACCCCGGGGAGCCTCGGCCGCAAGCCAAGGCGATATCACCCGCAAGGAGAAAAAAGCATGGCGAAGAAAATCGTCGGCTTCATCAAGCTGCAAGTGCCAGCTGGTAAGGCCAACCCGTCCCCGCCGATCGGTCCCGCACTCGGTCAGCGCGGTCTGAACATCATGGAATTCTGCAAGGCGTTCAACGCGCAGACGCAGAGCTACGAGCCGGGTCTGGCGCTGCCGGTGGTCATCACCGCTTTCGCCGACAAGAGCTTCACCTTCATCATCAAGTCGCCGCCGGCCGGCGTGCTGATCAAGAAGGCGATCAAGCTCGACAAGGGCTCCGCACGCCCGCACACCGACAAGGTCGGCAAGATCACGCGTGCACAGCTCGAAGAGATCGCAAAGACCAAGATGAAGGACCTGACCGCTGCCGACATGGACGCCGCGGTCCGCACCATCGCCGGTACGGCCCGTTCGATGGGCGTGAATGTGGAGGGCGTGTAAATGGCCAAGATCACCAAGAAGCAGAAGTCGCTCGAAGGCAAGGTCGACAGCACCAAGCTGTACCCGCTGGCTGACGCGATCACCATCGTCAAGGAAGCAGCCACCGCCAAGTTCGACGAATCGATCGACGTGGCCGTGCAGCTCGGCATCGACGCCAAGAAGTCGGACCAGGTCGTGCGTGGCGCCGTCGTGCTGCCCAACGGCACCGGCAAGACCAAGCGCGTCGCCGTGTTCGCCCAGGGCGCCAAGGCTGAAGAAGCCAAGGCCGCCGGCGCCGACATCGTCGGCATGGACGACCTGGCTGCCATGGTCAAGGCTGGCGACATGCCTTTCGACGTCGTGATCGCTGCGCCGGACGCAATGCGCGTCGTCGGTACGCTCGGTCAGGTGCTGGGCCCGCGCGGCCTGATGCCGAACCCGAAGGTCGGCACCGTGACCCCGGACGTCGCCACGGCCGTGAAGAACGCCAAGGCCGGCCAGGTCCAGTTCCGCGTCGACAAGGCCGGCATCGTGCACGGCACGATCGGCCGCCGCTCGTTCGACAACGACAAGCTGCAGGGCAACCTCGCCGCGCTGATCGACGCTCTGGTCAAGGCCAAGCCGGCGACCAGCAAGGGCGTGTACCTGCGCAAGGTGGCCGTGTCGTCGACCATGGGTCTGGGTGTCCGCGTGGACACGCAAACCATCTCGGCGAGCTAAAGAGATTTGCTCCACCTCGCAAGGGTGGGGCGGATGTGGTGGGTCGCGGCGGCTTCGGTTGCCGCGGGCCATCCAAGACCGCTGGTGTGCAGGGTGCTGCACTTAAACGCCGGACCTTCCCGTCCGGTATCCAGCGCAGATGGCGATCCCGCTGCAAGGAATCAAGGAAATCGATTTTTTTGTTCCTGACAGTTGGTCGCTGCATGAAGCGCGATCGCAGGCCCCGGCCGAAGATCGCATTGAAAGGAGTAGACCTTGAGTCTGAATCGCAGTGAGAAAGAAGCGGTCATCAACGACGTGACCAGCCTCGCCGCAAAAGCTCAAACGCTCGTGATGGCGGAATACCGTGGCATCACGGTGGCCGATATGACCAAACTGCGCAACGAAGCGCGCAGCAAGGGTGTGAGCCTGAGTGTTCTGAAGAACACGCTGGCCCGCCGTGCTGTCGCTGGCAGCCCGTTTGAAGTCGTCGGCGACCAGATGACCGGCCCGCTGATCTATGGCTTCTCCGAAGACGCTGTGGCCGCCGCCAAGGTGGTGGCCGATTTCGCTAAGACCAACGACAAGCTGGTCATTCGCGGCGGCGCATTCGGTGGCAAGGCCCTGGACGTCGAAGGCGTGAAGCAACTGGCCAACATCCCTTCGAAGGAAGTGCTGCTGGCTCAACTGCTGGGCTTGATGCAATCCCCGATCTCTCGTACCGCCCGCGTGCTCGCGGCGCTGGCCGAGAAGCGTGGTGGTGGCGAAGCTGCACCCGCCGATGCCCCGGCAGAAGCACAGGCAGCCTGAGCCGCCTGCGTTTGAAACATTCAACCCAATTGTTAGGAAACAAAAATGGCATTCGATAAAGACGCATTTCTGACCGCGCTCGACAGCATGACGGTCCTGGAACTCAACGACCTGGTCAAGGCCATCGAAGAGAAGTTCGGCGTGAGCGCCGCTGCAATGGCCGCTCCGGCCGCAGGTGGTGGCGGTGCCGCTGCTGCTGCAGTCGAAGAGAAGACCGAATTCAACGTCGTGCTGGTTGACGCCGGCGCGAACAAGGTTTCGGCGATCAAGGCGGTGCGCGAAATCACCGGCCTGGGCCTCAAGGAAGCCAAGGACCTGGTGGAAGCCGCTCCCAAGGCCGTCAAGGAAGGCCTGTCGAAGGCTGACGCTGAAGCCGCCAAGAAGAAGCTGGAAGAAGCCGGCGCCAAGGTGGAACTGAAGTAATTCAGACCCCCTGGAGGGCTGGAGGTGCCTGAAAAGGCCCTCCAGCCTTTGCCGCTTTCAGAGCGCACTCAAAAGCCGGCTCGCTGCCGGTTTCCCGAAGGCCACAAGGCCGATGGCGAAGCCGGAACGAGATGTTTTTTGAGTGTCTTCTGACCCCGACTGCAGAAGACCCCTTGGTTCGGGCGATGTGCAACGCATCGCTGTCCGCCAACGGCTGGTAGTGGCCAGCCGCCAAGCAGTGGTGCCCCGGCACTGCTGACAAGTCGCTGAAGATCTCAAGCACCGGAGCTCTCATGGCCCAATCGTCCGCGTACAGTTACACCGAACGCAAGCGCATCCGAAAAAGTTTCGGCAATCGCGACAGCGTCGTCGAAATCCCCTACCTGCTGCAGATGCAGAAGGACGCATACACCGCGTTCCTGCAAGCCGGCGTCCCCCCGAAACAACGTACCGTCGAAGGCCTGCAGGCTGCGTTCGACGCTGCTTTCCCGATCGTCTCGCACAACGGTTTCGTCGAGATGAAGTTCCTCGAGTACAACCTGGCGAAGCCGGCGTTCGACGTGCGCGAATGCCAGACCCGCGGCCTGACCTTCGCGTCGGCCGTGCGCGCCAAGGTGCAACTCATCATCTATGACCGCGAGTCGTCGACCTCGCAGTCGAAGGTGGTCAAGGAAGTGAAGGAACAAGAGGTCTACATGGGCGAAGTGCCGCTCATGACGGACAAGGGTTCGTTCATCATCAACGGTACCGAGCGCGTGATCGTGTCTCAGCTGCACCGCTCGCCCGGCGTGTTCTTCGAGCACGACAAGGGCAAGACGCACAGCTCGGGCAAGCTGCTGTTCTCGGCCCGCGTGATCCCCTACCGCGGTTCGTGGCTCGACTTCGAGTTCGACCCGAAGGACATGCTGTACTTCCGCGTGGACCGTCGCCGCAAGATGCCGGTCACGATCCTGCTGAAGGCCATCGGCCTGAACCCGGAATCGATCCTCGCGAACTTCTTCGTGAACGACAACTTCCGCCTGATGGACAGCGGCGCGCAGATGGAATTCGTTCCCGAGCGCCTGCGCGGCGAAGTCGCGCGCTTCGACATCACCGACAAGTCGGGCAAGGTCGTGGTCGCCAAGGACAAGCGCGTCACTGCCCGCCACACGCGTGAGCTCGAGCAGGGCGGCACCACGCACATCAGCGTGCCGGAAGACTTCCTGATCGGCCGCGTGATCGCCCGCAACATCGTCGACGCCGATTCCGGCGAGATCCTGGCCAAGGCCAACGACGAGCTGACCGAGACGCTGCTGAAGAAGCTGCGCACGGCCGGCGTGCAGGACGTGCAGGTCATCTACACGAACGAACTCGACCAGGGCGCGTACATCTCGCAGACCCTGCGCATCGACGAAACCGTGGACGAGTTCGCCGCCCGCGTGGCCATCTACCGCATGATGCGCCCCGGCGAGCCGCCGACGGAAGACGCCGTGCAGGCCCTGTTCCAGCGTCTGTTCTACAACCCGGACACGTACGACCTGTCGCGCGTCGGCCGCATGAAGTTCAACGCCAAGGTCGGCCGCGACGAATCGACCGGCCCGATGGTGCTGACCAACGAGGACATCCTGGCCGTGGTCAAGATCCTCGTGGACCTGCGCAACGGCAACGGCGAAGTCGACGACATCGACCACCTGGGCAACCGTCGCGTGCGCTGCGTCGGCGAACTGGCCGAGAACCAGTACCGCACCGGCCTGGCCCGCATCGAGAAGGCCGTGAAGGAGCGTCTGGGCCAGGCGGAGCAAGAGCCGCTGATGCCGCACGACCTGATCAACAGCAAGCCGATCTCGGCTGCGCTGAAGGAATTCTTCGGCGCCTCGCAGCTGTCGCAGTTCATGGACCAGACGAACCCGCTGTCCGAGATCACCCACAAGCGCCGCGTGTCGGCCCTTGGCCCGGGCGGTCTGACGCGCGAACGTGCAGGCTTCGAAGTGCGCGACGTGCACGTGACCCACTACGGCCGCGTGTGCCCGATCGAAACGCCCGAAGGCCCGAACATCGGCCTGATCAACTCGCTGGCCCTGTACGCCCGCCTGAACGAATACGGCTTCATCGAGACGCCGTACCGTCGCGTGGTGGACGGCAAGGTCACCAACGAGATCGACTACCTGTCGGCCATCGAGGAAGGCAAGTACGTCATCGCCCAGGCTAACGCGGCCCTGGACAAGGACGGCAAGCTGACCGGCGACCTGGTCTCGGCCCGTGAGGCCGGCGAATCGATCCTGGTCGGCGCAGAGCGCATCCAGTACATGGACGTGTCGCCCGCGCAGATCGTGTCGGTAGCCGCATCGCTCGTGCCGTTCCTCGAGCACGACGACGCGAACCGCGCGCTGATGGGCGCCAACATGCAGCGCCAGGCCGTGCCTGTGCTGCGTCCCGAGAAGCCGATGGTCGGTACCGGTATCGAGCGCGTCTCCGCGGTCGACTCGGGCACCGTGGTCACGGCCACCCGCGGCGGTATCGTCGACTACGTCGACGCGACCCGTGTCGTGGTGCGCGTGAACGACGCCGAAGCGGCTGCCGGTGAAGTCGGTGTGGACATCTACAACCTGATCAAGTATCAGCGTTCGAACCAGAACACCAACATCCACCAGCGCCCCATCGTCAAGCGCGGCGACAAGATCGCCAAGGGCGACGTGGTGGCCGACGGCGCATCGACCGACCTCGGCGAACTGGCCCTGGGCCAGAACATGCTGATCGCGTTCATGCCCTGGAACGGCTACAACTTCGAAGACTCGATCCTGATCTCGGAACGCGTCGTCGCCGAAGACCGCTACACCTCGATCCACATCGAGGAACTGGTGGTGATGGCCCGCGACACGAAGCTGGGCGCCGAAGAAATCACGCGCGACATCCCGAACCTGGCCGAGCAGCAGCTCAACCGCCTCGACGAGTCCGGCATCATCTATGTCGGTGCCGAAGTGCAGCCGGGCGATACGCTGGTGGGCAAGGTCACGCCGAAGGGCGAGACCACGCTGACGCCTGAAGAGAAGCTGCTTCGCGCCATCTTCGGCGAGAAGGCTTCCGACGTGAAGGACACCTCGCTGCGCGTGGACCAGGGCTCGCAAGGCACCGTGATCGACGTGCAGGTGTTCACCCGCGAAGGCATCCAGCGCGACAAGCGCGCCCAGCAGATCATCGACGACGAGCTCAAGCGCTTCCGCCTCGACCTGAACGACCAGCTCCGCATCGTCGAGGCCGACGCGTTCGACCGTATCGAGAAGCTGCTGACCGGCAAGGTCGCCAACGGCGGACCGAACAAGCTGGCCAAGGGCACCAAGCTCGACAAGGCCTACCTGTCGTCGGTCGAGAAGTTCCACTGGTTCGACATCCGTCCGGCGGAAGACGAAGTGGCGACGCAGCTCGAGTCGATCAAGAACTCGCTGGAGCAGACGCGCCACAGCTTCGACCTCGCGTTCGAAGAGAAGCGCAAGAAGCTCACGCAGGGCGACGAGCTGCCCGCCGGCGTGCTGAAGATGGTCAAGGTCTACCTGGCCGTCAAGCGCCGCCTGCAGCCCGGCGACAAGATGGCCGGCCGCCACGGCAACAAGGGTGTGGTGTCGAAGATCGTTCCGGTCGAGGACATGCCCCACATGGCCGACGGCACCCCGTGCGACATCTGCCTGAATCCGCTGGGCGTGCCCTCGCGGATGAACGTGGGCCAGGTTCTCGAGGTGCACCTGGGCTGGGCCGGCAAGGGCGTGGGCCAGCGCATCGGCGACCTGTTGCAGCAGGAGGCCAAGGTGGCCGAGCTGCGCAAGTTCATGGAGCAGCTGTACAACGGCTCGGGCCGCCAGGAGAACATCGCTTCGCTGAGCGACACCGAGCTGCTCGAGATGGCCGGCAACCTCCAGAACGGCGCGACCTTCGCGACGCCGGTGTTCGACGGTGCCTCGGAAGAGGAAATCCGCGGCATGCTGAAGCTGGCCTACCCGGACGACATCGCCAAGGCCAAGGGCCTGACCGAGAGCCGCACGCAGGCCTACCTGTTCGACGGCCGCACCGGCGACCAGTTCGAGCGTCCCGTCACCGTCGGCTACATGCACTTCCTGAAGCTGCATCACCTGGTGGACGACAAGATGCACGCCCGCTCGACCGGCCCGTACTCGCTGGTCACGCAGCAGCCTCTGGGCGGCAAGGCGCAGTTCGGCGGCCAGCGTTTCGGGGAAATGGAAGTGTGGGCGCTCGAAGCCTACGGCGCTTCCTACGTCCTGCAGGAAATGCTGACCGTGAAGTCCGACGACGTGCAAGGCCGTACCAAGGTGTACGAGAGCATCGTCAAGGGCGAGCACTCGATCGAAGCCGGCATGCCGGAGTCGTTCAACGTGCTGGTCAAGGAAATCCGTTCGCTGGGTCTCGACATCGAGCTCGAGCGTTCCTAATTTGAAAAGGGAAAGAGTCTTATGAAATCGCTACTCGACCTGTTCAAGCAATTCACCCCTGATGAGCATTTCGATGCCATCAAGATCGGCATGGCTTCGCCCGAGAAGATCCGTTCGTGGTCCTTCGGCGAGGTGAAGAAGCCCGAGACGATCAACTACCGCACGTTCAAGCCCGAGCGCGACGGCCTCTTCTGCGCGAAGATCTTCGGCCCCATCAAGGACTACGAGTGCCTGTGCGGCAAGTACAAGCGCCTGAAGCACCGCGGCGTGATCTGCGAGAAGTGCGGCGTCGAAGTCACGCAGACCAAGGTGCGTCGCGAGCGCATGGGTCACATCGACCTGGCCGCGCCCTGCGCCCACATCTGGTTCCTGAAGTCGCTGCCGTCGCGCCTGGGCCTCGTGCTCGACATGACGCTGCGCGACATCGAGCGCGTGCTGTACTTCGAAGCCTACGTGATCACCGACCCCGGCATGACCCCGCTGAAGAAGTTCGGCATCATGTCCGAGGACGACTATGACGCGAAGCGCAAGGAATACGGTGACGAGTTCGTCGCCAAGATGGGCGCCGAAGGCATCAAGGACCTGCTGGAAGGCATCGAACTCGACAGCGAGATCGAACGCCTGCGCGGCGACCTGACCGGCTCCGAAGTCAAGGTCAAGAAGAACTCCAAGCGCCTGAAGGTGCTGGAAGCCTTCCGCAAGTCGGGCATCAAGCCCGAGTGGATGGTGCTCGACGTGCTGCCCGTGCTGCCGCCGGACCTGCGTCCGCTGGTGCCGCTGGACGGCGGCCGCTTCGCGACCTCCGACCTGAACGACCTGTACCGCCGCGTCATCAACCGCAACTCGCGCCTGCGCCGCCTGCTGGAGCTGAAGGCTCCGGAAATCATCGCGCGCAACGAGAAGCGGATGCTGCAGGAGGCCGTCGACTCGCTGCTGGACAACGGCCGCCGCGGCAAGGCCATGACGGGCGCGAACAAGCGCGCGCTGAAGTCGCTGGCCGACATGATCAAGGGCAAGAGCGGCCGCTTCCGCCAGAACCTGCTGGGCAAGCGCGTCGACTACTCGGGCCGTTCGGTCATCGTGGTGGGTCCGACGCTCAAGCTGCACCAGTGCGGCCTGCCGAAGCTGATGGCGCTCGAACTCTTCAAGCCCTTCATCTTCTCGCGCCTCGAAGCCATGGGCATCGCGACCACGATCAAGGCTGCCAAGAAGGAAGTCGAATCGGGCACGCCGGTGGTCTGGGACATCCTGGAAGAGGTCATCAAGGAGCACCCGGTCATGCTGAACCGCGCTCCGACGCTGCACCGCCTGGGTATCCAGGCCTTCGAGCCGATCCTGATCGAAGGCAAGGCGATCCAGCTGCACCCGCTCGTCTGCGCGGCTTTCAACGCCGACTTCGACGGCGACCAGATGGCCGTCCACGTGCCGCTGTCGGTGGAAGCGCAGATGGAAGCCCGCACGCTGATGCTGGCCTCCAACAACGTGCTGTTCCCGGCTTCGGGCGAACCGTCGATCGTTCCTTCGCAGGACGTGGTGCTGGGTCTGTACTACACGACCCGCGACCGCATCAACGGCAAGGGCGAAGGCCTGGTCTTCTCCGACATCGGTGAAGTCCAGCGTGCGCTCGACGCCAACGAAGTCGAACTCACCGCCAAGGTGGCAGTGCGCATCACGGAATACACCAAGAACAAGGAAACCGGCGAATTCACGCCGTCGACCTCGCTCGTGGATACCACCGTGGGCCGCGCGCTGCTGTCCGAGATCCTGCCGAAGGGCCTGCCGTTCTCGAACATCAACAAGGCGCTGAAGAAGAAGGAAATCTCCAAGCTCATCAACGTCTCGTTCCGCAAGTGCGGCTTGAAGGAAACCGTCGTCTTCGCAGACAAGCTGCTGCAGAACGGCTTCCGCCTGGCGACCAAGGCCGGCATCTCGATCGCCATCGACGACATGCTGGTGCCTTCGGAGAAGCACGGCATCATCGAGCGCTCGGCGAAGGAAGTGAAGGAGATCGAGCAGCAGTACGTCTCGGGTCTCGTGACCTCCGGCGAACGCTACAACAAGGTGGTGGACATCTGGGGCAAGGCCGGCGACGAAGTGTCGAAGGTGATGATGGCCAAGCTGTCGAAGCAGAAGGTCATCGACCGCAACGGCAAGGAAGTCGAGCAGGAGTCCTTCAACTCGATCTACATGATGGCCGACTCCGGCGCCCGCGGTTCCGCGGCCCAGATCCGCCAGGTGGCCGGCATGCGCGGCCTGATGGCCAAGCCTGACGGCTCGATCATCGAGACGCCCATCACCGCGAACTTCCGCGAAGGCCTGAACGTGCTGGAGTACTTCATCTCCACCCACGGTGCCCGTAAGGGTCTGGCCGACACGGCGCTGAAGACGGCGAACTCGGGCTACCTGACGCGTCGTCTGGTCGACGTGACGCAGGACCTGGTCGTGACCGAGCAGGACTGCGGCACGCACGGCGGCTACCTGATGCGCGCCATCGTCGAAGGCGGTGAAGTGATCGAATCGCTGCGCGACCGTATCCTCGGCCGCACCGCAGCCGACGACGTGCTGCACCCGGAAAACCGCTCGGTGCTGCTGAAGGCCGGCGAGATGTTCGACGAGGACACCATCGAGGAACTCGAGGCGCAGGGCGTGGACGAGGTCAAGGTGCGCACGGCGCTGACCTGCGAGACGCGCTTCGGCATCTGCTCGACCTGCTACGGCCGCGACCTGGGCCGCGGCGGCCTGATCAACATCGGCGAAGCCGTCGGTGTGATCGCCGCCCAGTCCATCGGCGAACCGGGCACGCAGCTGACGATGCGTACCTTCCACATCGGTGGTGCCGCTTCGCGCGCTGCCATCGCCTCCAGCGTGGAAGCCAAGTCGAACGGCTCGATCGGCTTCAACGCCACGATGCGCTACGTGACCAACAGCAAGGGGGAGCTGGTCGTGATCTCGCGTTCGGGTGAAATCATCATCCACGACGAACACGGCCGTGAGCGTGAGCGCCACAAGGTGCCGTACGGCGCGACCCTGACGGTCAAGGCCGACCAGCAGATCAAGGCTGGCCATGTCCTGGCCAACTGGGACCCGCTGACCCGCCCGATCATCACGGAATTCGCCGGCAAGACGCAGTTCGAGAACGTCGAGGAAGGCCTCACGGTCGCCAAGCAGGTGGACGAAGTGACCGGCCTGTCGACCCTGGTCGTGATCGACCCGAAGCGCCGCGGCGCCGCCAAGGTCGTTCGTCCTCAGGTGAAGCTCATCGACGCCTCCGGCGCCGAAGTGAAGATCCCGGGCACCGACCACTCGGTGACGATCGGCTTCCCGATCGGCGCGCTGGTGCAGGTGCGTGACGGTCAGGACGTGGGCCCCGGCGAAGTGCTGGCGCGTATTCCGGTCGAAGGCCAGAAGACCCGCGACATCACCGGCGGTCTGCCGCGCGTTGCCGAGCTGTTCGAAGCCCGTTCGCCGAAGGACAAGGGCATGCTGGCCGAAATGACCGGTACCGTGTCGTTCGGCAAGGAAACGAAGGGCAAGATCCGCCTGCAGATCACCGATCCGGAAGGCACGGTCTGGGAAGACCTCGTGCCGAAGGAAAAGAACATCCTGGTGCACGAAGGCCAGGTGGTGAACAAGGGCGAATCCGTGGTCGACGGCCCGGCGGACCCGCAGGACATCCTGCGCCTGCTGGGTTCCGAAGAACTGGCGCGCTACATCGTGGACGAAGTGCAGGACGTGTACCGCCTGCAGGGCGTGAAGATCAACGACAAGCACATCGAGGTGATCGTTCGCCAGATGCTGCGCCGCGTCGTGGTCGACAACCCGGGCGACACCAGCTACATCGCCGGCGAACAGATCGAACGCAGCGAGATGCTCAACACCAACGACGCCCTGCGCGCCGAAGGCAAGATCCCCGCGACGTTCACGAACCTGCTGCTGGGTATCACGAAGGCATCGCTGTCGACGGACTCGTTCATCTCGGCCGCTTCGTTCCAGGAAACGACGCGCGTGCTGACCGAAGCCGCGATCATGGGCAAGCGCGACGAACTGCGCGGCCTGAAGGAAAACGTCATCGTCGGCCGCCTGATTCCCGCGGGCACCGGCATGGCGTACCACCAGGCACGCAAGGTCAAGGACGCCATGGACGAGGCCGAGCGCCGCGCCATCGCCGAAGCGGAAGCTGCCGAACTGGCAGGTTCCGGCGAAAGCGATGCAACTGCGAGCACGGCGGACGCCAGCGAAGGCGCTGCGACCGAATAACTGGTTAGCATCACCGGCCATGACCGGTACACACGCCCCCCGACCGGCCCCGGTCGGGGGGCGTTTTCATTTGTTCTTCCCCTGTGTTTGCATGATGAGGCCTTGTCGTCGATGAGCTTGTTGCCCGAATCGCTGGCCGGCTGGATCGTGGCCGCGGTCCTGCTCTTCTGGTTTGTCGGTGCCTACAACCGGCTGGTGCGCCTGCGCGCGGCCGTGCTGCAGGCCTATGGCCAGCTCGATGCGGCGCTGGGCAAGCAGCTCGACTTCGTGCAGGCCAGCATCGCGGCGGACCCACCGCCCGAGGCGCCGCCGACCGGGGAGTCGCTCTCGTCCATCGCTCCGCTGCAGGCTGCCACTGCACAGCTGGCGACCCTGCTGGGTGCGACCCGGCTGCGGCCGCTCGAAGCGGGCGGCATGGCCGCGCTGGCGACCGCGCTCCAGGTCTGGATCGGCGCCTGGCAGCGGCAGCATCCCGACCAGGTGACGGTGTTCGACGCCGACGGCACGCTGTCGCGGCCCGCGCAGCTGCTGCCCGGCACGACCACCGGCGTACCGGGCGCCGCGGAGCCGATCGGCTGGCCCGAGCCTTCCGCGGCCGCCGAGATCGCGCGCAGCCAGTTCAACCAGGCGGTGGCGCAGTACAACGCTGCCATCGCACAGTTCCCGGCGCTGCTGGTGGCATGGGCCGTGCGTCTGCGTCCGGCGGCACCGCTGCTTTGAGCTGAGCCGACCTGTCGGCAGCGGCCGTGCGCGGCCACTGCGGTATTTCGTGTCGTTCTCTTTCCATGTACGAAGTCCGGCTTTTGGCCGGCCCGTTACCATCGCCCCCAACTTGCCAGAACTACCTTCCGACCCCTCCCGCAGAGGCCCCGGCGACTCGCCGCCCCTGCAACAACCTCCGCTCTGGCGCCAGCTGCAACTGACTGCGACGGCGCTGGCGTCGATTCGCGCCGGCACGTCGGGCTCCGTGGCCTTCGAAGCCGTCGAGCCCGCGCTGCGGCCCGGCGTGCAGTCGCTCGGCTTCCAGGTGCTGCGCTGGCTCGGCCGTGCCGAGGCGCTGCGCCGCCATCTGGCCAAGCGCACGCCGCCGCCCCTGCCCGATGCGCTGCTGTGCACCGCACTGGCGCTTGCATGGGATGCGGCGCACGCACCCTACGAGACCTTCACGCTGGTGGACCAGGCGGTCGAGGCCGCCAAGCGCAATCCCGCCACGCGGGCGCAGGCGAGCTTCATCAACGCCTGCCTGCGGCGCTTCCTGCGCGAACGCGACGAACTCGTGGCCGCCACCGACACCGAACCCGTCGCGCAGTGGAACCATCCGCGCTGGTGGATCGAGCGCCTCAGGCGCGACCATCCTCGCGACTGGCAGCGCGTGCTTGCCGCCGACAACGCGCAGGCCCCGATGACACTGCGGGTCAACGCCCGCCGGACGACCGCCGCCTCGTACCTGACCGAACTCGAAGCCGCAGGCCTCGGTGCGACCCGCGTCGGTGCCAGCGGCCTGCAGCTGGCGCGTGCCCGCCCCGTGCAGCAACTGCCCGGCTTTGCCGACGGTGCCTGCTCGGTGCAGGACGCCGCCGCGCAGATGGCTGCGCCGCTGCTGCTCGACGGCCTGCTGCAGGACGCGGCGCAGCAGCCGCTGCGCGTGCTCGACGCCTGCGCCGCGCCTGGCGGCAAGACCGCGCACCTGCTCGAGACGGCGAAGCCCGGCGCCCTCGACGTCACGGCTCTCGAGGTCGACGCCACCCGCAGCCGCCGCATCGACGAGACCCTGGAGCGCCTCGGCCTGCAGGCCAAGGTGCTCGTCGCCGATGCCAGCCGGCCTGACCAGTGGTGGGACGGCATGCCCTTCGACGCGATCCTGCTCGACGCGCCCTGCACCGCCTCGGGCATCGTGCGGCGCCATCCCGACGTGCGCTGGCTGCGCCGCGAGAGCGACACGGCCCAGCTCGCCGCCCAGCAGGCCGCGCTCCTGGCGGCCTTGTGGCCGCTGGTGCGGCCCGGCGGGCGGCTTCTCTACTGCACTTGCTCCGTGTTCCGCGAAGAGGGTTCGCAACAAATTGATGCGTTTCTTGTACACAACACCAACGCACGATTGCTGCCATCGCCAGGCCATTTGCTGCCCCAAAGCGGATCGAATGCCCGTGGCGTCCCGGACAATGCCTCTGGTGACCACGACGGCTTCTTCTACGCCCTGCTCGAAAAGCGTCCGCGTTGAGCGGCGGCGCCGGCTGGTGCCGTGGCTGCCCGTCCTGCTCTGGATCTGGGCGATCTGGATGTCGTTCCTACCCGCACCGGCATCCGCCCAGGCGCGCAGCGGCGCTTCGATCACCCAGATGCGGCTGGAGCAGGATGACGACGGCGTCTACTTCAGCGCCGCCGTGCAGTTCGAGCTGCCCTCGCTGGTCGAGGAGGTGCTCGACAAGGGCATCGCCATCTATTTCGTGGCGGAGGCCGAGCTCTTCCAGGAGCGCTGGTACTGGACCGACCGCAAGGTCGCGCAGGTCACGCGCCACATGCGGCTGGCCTACCAGCCGCTCACGCGCCGCTGGCGGCTCAACGTGTCGGCGGCGCCCATGACCGGCGCGGCCGGCCTGGGCATCTCGCTGAACCAGAACTTCGACACCCTGGGCGACGCGCTCGACGCCATCAAGCGCGTCGGTCGGCTGCGCATGGGCGACATCGCCGAGATCGGCGACGACCCGCAGCACCAGGTCACCTTCCGCTTCAGGCTCGACACCTCGCAGTTGCCGCGCCCGTTCCAGATCGGCGTGGTCGGCCAGGCCGACTGGAACATCGCCGTCGAGCGCACGGCCAAGCTTCCGATGGAGAAGCAGAAGTGAGCACTTCGGCGCGCAGCGGCACGGCGGCCTCGCAGGCTGCGAGCCGCGCGCGGGCCCGGCGCTGGGCCATCGGCGTCGGCGCCGCGCTGGTCACCGCCATCGGCCTCGTGCTGATGTTCCTGCTGGCGCAGGCCACCAACAACCGCGCGCTGTACGAGCGCTACTACGTGCGCCTCTTCGGCATCAATGTCGTGGTCGCGGTGCTGCTGGTGCTGGTGATCGGCTGGGTGGCCTTCCGGCTGCTGCGGCGTCTCAGGCAGGGCAAGTTCGGCAGCCGGCTGCTCATCAAGCTCGCGGCCATCTTCGCGCTGGTGGGGGTGGTGCCGGGGGCGCTGGTCTATGTGGTGTCGTACCAGTTCGTCGCGCGCTCGATCGAGAGCTGGTTCGACGTCAAGGTGGAAGGGGCTCTCGACGCCGGCCTGAACCTCGGGCGGGCCACGCTCGACTCGCTGTCGGACGACCTCGCCGTGAAGACGCGCAGCGCCAGCGCGCAGCTGGCGCAGGTGCCCGATGCCAGCGCCGGCCTGATGCTCGAGCGCATCCGCGACCAGCTCGAAGCCAGCGATGTGATCCTCTGGACCGGCTCGGGGCAGCTCGTGGCGAGCGCGGGCACATCGCGCTTCCAGCTCAACCCCGAGCGGCCGACGCAGCAGCAGTTTCGGCAGGTGCGCCCCGAGCGTGCCGTCGCGCACATCGAGGGGCTGGATGAAAACACCGCCCCGGGCGCGACGCCGCCTGCCGCGAGCGTGCGGGCGCTCGCGATGGTGCAGCGGCCAGGCTTCGACTTCGACACCGCGCCGCGCTACCTGCAGGTCACGCGGCCGCTGCCGCCGGCGGTGGTCGCCAACGCGCTGGCGGTGCAGGAGGCCAACCGCGAATACCAGGAGCGGGCGCTCGCGCGCGAAGGCCTGCGCCGCATGTACATCGGCACGCTCACGCTGAGCCTGTTCCTCGCAGTGTTCGGCGCGGTGCTGCTGGCGGTGCTGTTCGGCAACCAGCTCGCGAGGCCGCTGCTCGTGCTTGCGGAGGGCGTGCGGCAGGTGGCGGCGGGCGACCTGCGTCCCACCGCCGTGCTCCAGGGCAAGGACGAACTAGGCGGCCTCACGCGTTCCTTCGCCGTCATGACGCAGCAGCTGGCCGACGCGCGCGGCGCCGTCGAGAAGACCATGGGCCAGCTCGACGCGGCGCGTGCCAACCTGCAGACCATCCTCGACAACCTGACCTCGGGCGTGATCGTGCTCGATGCCAAGGGTACGGTGCTGTCCACCAACCCGGGCGCGACGCGCGTTCTGCGCGCGCCGCTCGCAGCCTACGAGGGCCGGCCGCTCGTCGAGGTGCCGGGGCTGGCGGAGTTCGGCGCGAAGGTGCAGCAGCAGTTCGAGGACTTCCTCGTCGAGCGCATCCAGCACGGCCTCGACCACTGGCAGCACGCCTTCGAGCTGCACGCTTCCGGCGTCGACCTGCCGCAACAGGACGGCGCCATCAACATCGTCGCGCGCGGCGCGGAACTGCCCGGCGCCGCACGGCTGCTGGTGTTCGACGACATCTCCGAGATCGTCTCTGCGCAGCGTGCGCAGGCATGGGGCGAGGTCGCGCGCCGGCTCGCGCACGAGATCAAGAACCCGCTCACGCCCATCCAGCTCTCGGCCGAGCGGCTGGAGATGAAGCTGTCGGGCAAGGTCCAGCCGCCCGAGCAGGCGGTGCTGGTGAAGTCGGTGAAGACCATCGTCGACCAGGTCGATGCGATGAAGCGGCTCGTGAACGAATTCCGTGACTACGCGCGCCTGCCCGCGGCCGACCTCAAGCCGGTGGACCTGAACGCCTTGCTCACCGACGTGCTCCAGCTCTACAACGCCGAGAACCTTCCGATCACGCTGCGCTCCGAGCTCGACGAGCGCTGCCCGCCCATCAAGGGCGACGCGCAGCAGATCCGCCAGGTCATACACAACCTGTTGCAAAACGCGCAGGACGCCGCCGAGGCCGCTGCCAGCGGCACGGGCAAGCGGGGAGAAGTCACCATCCGCACCCGGCTCGGCGACTCGGGGCAGCGCGTGCGCCTGACCGTGCAGGACAGCGGACCTGGCTTTGCCGAGAACATCCTCAAGCGCGCATTCGAGCCCTACGTCACCACGAAAACTAAAGGTACCGGTTTGGGCCTCGCGGTCGTCAAGAAGATCGCCGACGAGCACGGCGCGCGCATCGAGCTTTCCAACCGCGTCGTCGATGGGGCTGTAGCAGGGGCACAAGTCTCGCTATCATTCGCGCTGGCAAGCGAGCCGCGGGCAGCGGCCGCTCACACCGAAGATTCGTCGAAGTCTTCCGCCGCCTGAGCCGCACGAATGACCGTCGCACAGGCGATGGATGGCCAGCGGACTCAACATACCATTGCGGACACCAGCGCACACAACAAGCAGCACTCATGGCAAACATTCTCGTGGTCGATGACGAGCTGGGCATCCGGGACCTGCTCTTCGAAATTCTCAATGACGAGGGCCACAACGTGGAACTCGCGGAGAACGCGGCCGAAGCGCGCGCTGCACGCCAGCGCGCACGTCCCGATCTCGTGCTGCTCGACATCTGGATGCCCGACACCGACGGCGTCACGCTGCTCAAGGAGTGGTCCACTGCGGGCCTGCTGAGCATGCCCGTCATCATGATGAGCGGCCACGCCACGATCGATACGGCAGTCGACGCCACGCGCATCGGCGCATTCGCCTTTCTCGAAAAGCCCATCACCATGCAGAAGCTGCTCAAGGCGGTGGAGCAGGGGCTGGCTCGCGAGAATGCGCGCCGCGCAGCAGCGGGTGTGGTGCCCGCACCGATCACCGGCAACCAGGCAGCCGCCATCACGACGACGGGCGACAGCCTGCTGATGGCTTCGCTGGCCTCCGTGCCGGTGGCCGACACCGGCCCGCAGTCCACTCAGAGCTTCGATCTCGACCGTCCGCTGCGCGATGCGCGCGACGGCTTCGAGAAGGCGTACTTCGAGTTTCACCTGGCGATGGAGAACGGTTCCATGACCCGCGTCGCCGAGAAAACCGGCCTCGAACGCACCCATCTCTACAGAAAACTCAAACAACTTGGCGTCGATCTTTCAAGAGGGCGCAGAAGCGCTGTATAATTTGAGGCTGCACACAGCAACGGCCCGGTAGCTCAGTTGGTAGAGCAGCGGATTGAAAATCCGCGTGTCGGTGGTTCGATTCCGCCCCAGGCCACCATATTCAGCAAGGCGCTACAACTCTCGAGGTTGTAGCGCCTTTTGCTTTGCGCCCGTCTTGCCGCGATCCGGTGCGGCCTCCCGTATCGGCACATCATCGGCCCTTCAGGCCGACGACCACTTCACTGCAGCGCCACCTCCGTCCCATCGGCCGCCACCATCACCCCCGGCGTGTTCTCAGCAATCTCGATGGGCACTCCCATGTGCTTCGTCGCGCTCATGTCGCGTTCGCCAGGGATGGTGATCAGCGACAGGTCGCGCAGATACTGGTCGCGCAGTGCGGGGCTGAGCACGAACTTCCGGGGGTAGGCGTTGTTGTTCTCTCTCCAGTGCGCGGAGAGCTTCTCGGTCATCTGCAGGTACAGCGTAGTCATCGGCTGATCGTAGCGGCAGGCCCGCGCCTACAGTGGGGCGGGCCGCACGCTGCAGAATCGTCGCGGGGAGCCACGACGACGAGCCATAGCTAAAAGAACAAGCAAGCGCGCACCTGCGAGGATCATCAGCAATGCCGATGGACTTTCTGCGTCGGATCGAGGAGGCGTCTTTCCCGCTGGCCATCCTGGAGGAGGCCGATATCCACTGCGCGGCCGTCCTTGCGGCGGCCGGGTTCATCGAGGCGAGGCTTCCCGAGCCGGGTGAACGCCTGAGGCGGTCCGCCATGATCCTGCGCATCACGCCGCTCGGTCGGGCGGAGCTTGGGCGATGGCGTCGGCAGCGGGCCTGAGGGCCGCTCTCATCAGCGCTCAGGGCAGCAGCAGCGACGCTCAGGCTGCCGCGTCGAGCACCAGCTGAGTCTGGGTGACGACTGCGCAGAGCTTTCCATCCGCATTGGCGATCGTGGTCTGCCACACCTGGGTCGTGCGCCCGCGGTGCAGCGCCACGCTGGTGCCGGTGACCGTCGTTCCCACGCGTGCTCCGGCGATGAACTTGGTGCTCGAATCGGTCGTCGTCGTGCGCTTGCCTTCGGGCAGGTTGACGATGGTGCCGACCGCGCCCAGCGTGTCCGCGAAGGCCATGTAGGCGCCGCCATGGAGGATGCCGCCGGCGGTGCACAGGTCGGGGCGGACTTCCATCTGCGCGACCACGCGCTCGGGCGCGAGTTCGGTGAGCCTCACGCCCATGAGGCCGGGGAAGATGGTGTCCAGCAGCTTCTGCATCGAGGCGATGTCGGGCATGAGCGTCTCCTTGCTTGTGGTGTCGAGGAACGAATGAAGGCGAAGGCTCAGGCGATCGCCGCCGCTGCAGCTGTCGCGCGCCGCAGCGCGGCGCGCGACAGCAGGCGGGTCGAGTCCAGCGTCGGCAGCGACGAGTTGCCGTCGTCCAGCACCAGCGGAAGCTCGGTGCAGCCCAGCACGACGGCATCGCAGCCGCGCGCCTTCAGCCCGTCGATCATCCGCCGCAGCACGTCGGTGGACTCGGGCTTGATCACGCCGCGCACGAGCTCGTCCATGATGATGCGGCCCATCTCCGCACGCTCGTCGGCGTCTGGCCGCACGGCTTCGAGCCCGGCTGCAGACAGCGCCTGCGGGTAGACCTCGCTGTTCACCAGCCAGTGCGTGCCCAGCACGCCCACGCTGCGGAAGCCGCGCGACACCGCCTCGGCTGCAACCACCTCGGCGATGTGGAGCCAGGGCCGCGGCGACTGCGCAAGCACCAGGTGCATCGCCTGGTGGATGGTGTTGTCGGGGCAGATCAAGAAGTCGGCGCCAGCCGCGGCGAGCTTGCCTGCGGAGGACAGCATCAGCTGCGCGACGCCGTTCAGGTCGCCGCGGTCCAGGCAGTCCACGTACGCCGCGAGCGAGTGCGTGTGCATCGAGACCTCGGGGTGCGCATGGGCGTGGCCCATGTGGCTGGCGCCTTCGACGCACAGCGTGCGATAGCAGAGCGCAGCGCCTTCGGCCGAGCAGCCGACGATGCCGATGTGCAATGGCATGGAAGATGTCTCCGGAAACGAAGTGGCAGAAAAGAGTCGGACGATGTTCTCACGCCCTGCGCGACACCGCCACGCCGGCATGGCGGTCGAGCCGCAGCGTCATCAGCGCCGCGATGGCCATCAGCAGGCCGACCACGTACCAGGCATGGCGAAAGTCGGCGAGCTCCACCGCGGGCGCGCCGCGCAACGCCTGCGAGGCGCCGAGCACCATCGCGCCCAGGGCCACGCCGAGCGCGAGCGACACCTGCTGCAGCATGGTGCCGAGCGTGCTGGCGCCCGCGCGGGTCTCGTCGGGCACATCGGCGAAGGCCAGAGTGCCGATGGCGGTGAAGTTCATCGAGCGCGCCATGCCCGCCACGAAGAGCAGCACGCACATCCACGGCAGCGGGTCGCCCGGCGACAGCAGCCCGCAGCCGAAGAGCGTGGCGGCGCAGATCGCGCCGTTCACCGTCAGCACGCGGCGAAAGCCGAAGCGCCGCAGCACCGCCGTGGTGGCGCTCTTCATCACGAGGTTGCCGGCCATGTAGACCAGCAGCATCGAGCCGGCCTGGAAAGCGCTCATGCCGAAGCCGATCTGGAACATCAGCGGCAGCAGGAAGGGCGAGGCGTTGATCGCGACCCGCGAGACGAAGCCCGCGGTCGCCGTGGCCAGCGCATAGGTTGGCACCGCCAGCGCACGAAGGTCGAGCAGGGGCGCCGCCGCGTGCCGCGCGTGGCGCACCGCGGCGATGGCGGCCGCCACGCCTGCGGCCAGCAGGCCGAGCGTGAAGGCCGAGCCCGGGTGCGGCCCGCCCAGCCGCGTGAGGCCTTCGACCAGCGCGGCCAGCGCGATGGCGGTGAGCACGAAGCCGGCAGCGTCGAAGCGCGCCGGCGCCGCGTCGGCCCGGCGTGGAAAGAGCCGCATGATCAGCCACAGGCCGACGAGTCCCAGCGGCACGTTCAGCAGGAAGATCCAGCGCCACGACGCATGCGTGGCGATCAGCCCGCCCAGCGGCGGCCCGATCACCGGAGCGATGAGCGCCGGCCAGGTGATGGTGCCGATGGCCTCGATCAGCCGGTGCTTCGGCGTTTCGCGCAGCACCACCAGCCGGCCCACCGGCGACATGAAGGCCGCGGCCGTGCCCTGCAGCACGCGCGCCGCGACGAAGAATTCGAAACTCGGCGCGAGCCCGCAGGCCAGCGAGGCGAGGGTGAAGGCCCCGACCGCCAGCGCGAACACCCGTCGCGCGCCGAAGCGGCCCGCGCACCAGCCAGCGGCCGGCACCAGCGCGGCCATCGCGATCAGGTAGACCGTCACGCCCAGGCTCGCGTCCAGCGCACCGATGCCGAAGGCCGCCCCGATCGCCGGCAGCGCCGTGACGATGACGGTGGCGTCCAGCGTCTCCATGAAGAAGGCGGCCGCCACCGTGAGCGCGATGCGCCTGGAGGCGCCTTCCGAGGCCGCGACGGGCTGGGCGTTGTCGTTCATGCGCCGAGTCTGACACCGCCGGGCGCCTAGGGTTTACCCGGTGGTGACGATCCGGAAGCGCGGACGGGGCCGGTCTGCGGCATCCGGATCGTCGGCGGGGCACCTCGCCCCTCTTGGGGGAAAGCGCTTTGAAATCAATGGCTTACGGCGCCTGCCGACCCTTGCCGGCCGTGGCATGTCGATTGCTGGATCACCGGCCGGCCGCGCCCCTCCGATGTGGGCCCGGTCACGACCCTGGAGACAAACCAATGAGCACCCCCATGGAACACCAGACCGCCCCCAAGCCCTTCTACAAATCCCTGTACTTCCAGGTCATCACGGCCATCGTGCTCGGGGTGCTTCTGGGCCATTTCTATCCCGACACCGGCGCCTCGATGAAGCCGCTGGGCGACGGCTTCATCAAGCTGATCAAGATGATCATCGCGCCGATCATCTTCTGCACGGTGGTGGTGGGCATCGCCGGCATGGAGGACATGAAGAAGGTCGGCAAGACCGGCGGCATGGCGCTGCTGTACTTCGAGATCGTGAGCAGCATCGCGCTGATCGTGGGCCTGGTGCTCGTGAACGTGCTCAAGCCCGGCGCAGGCATGAACGTCGACGTGAGCCAGCTCGACACAAAAAGCATCGCGGCCTACACCGGCCCCGGCAAGATGCAGAGCACCACCGACTTCCTGCTCAACATCATCCCGAGCACGGTGGTCGATGCCTTCGCCAAGGGCGAGATCCTGCAGGTTCTGCTGATCGCCGTGATGTTCGGCTTCGCGCTGCACCGCTTCGGTGGCCGCGGCACGCTGGTGTTCGACGTGATCGAGAAGGGCTCGCACGTGCTCTTCGTGATCGTCGGCTACATCATGAAGGTCGCGCCCATCGGCGCCTTCGGCGCGATGGCCTTCACCATCGGCAAGTACGGCGTGAGCTCGCTGCTGCAGCTGGGCCAGCTGATGGCCACCTTCTATGCCACCTGCCTGCTGTTCATCTTCGTGGTGCTGGGGCTTATCGCGCGCTTCCACGGCTTCAGCATCTGGAAGTTCATCAAGTACATCAAGGAAGAGCTGCTGATCGTGCTGGGCACCTCGTCCAGCGAATCGGTGCTGCCGCGCATGATGGCCAAGATGGAGAACCTGGGCGCGAAGAAGTCGGTGGTCGGCCTGGTGATTCCGACCGGCTATTCGTTCAACCTCGACGGCACCTCCATCTACCTGACGATGGCGGCCGTGTTCATCGCACAGGCCACCAACACCGACATGACGCTCACGCAGCAGCTCACGCTGCTGGCGGTGCTGCTGCTGACCTCGAAGGGCGCGGCGGGCGTCACGGGCAGCGGCTTCATCGTGCTGGCGGCGACGCTGTCGGCCGTGGGCCATGTGCCGGTGGCGGGGCTGGCGCTGATCCTGGGCATCGACCGCTTCATGTCGGAAGCCCGCGCGCTCACCAACCTGATCGGCAACGGCGTAGCCACGCTGGTGGTGGCCAAGTGGACCGGCGACCTCGACACCGTGCGCATGAACCAGCACCTGAACCAGGAAAGCACCGCCGAGGCCGACGAGCCCGAGCGCGTGCTCGACGCCACCGAGGCGCACATGCCCGTCGCCTCCGCGCGGCAGGTTTCCTGATCCTCCCTTCGGCCCCGCCCTGGGGCCATCGGGCTGCCACTGATGCAGGCGGCCCCGCCTTGTGCAATAACGGCCCCATGAATCCAAGGGAGCCGGCCCGGCGTCTAGACCCACATTCCGACCAGGCGACGAGGGGGTGGCGCGGCCTGCCTCGATGGGGCGGCGCTCTGGCCCTCGTGGCCGTGGCCGCCTTCGCGGGCTACCAGGTCGCCATGCAGACCGGCCTGGCCCGGCTGCGCGAAGCGGCCGACCACCGGCTCGACATGCTCGCCACCGGCCTCGACGCCGACCTGGCCCGCTTCGACTACCTGCCCGCGCTGCTGGAGATGACGCCCCTGGTGCCGGCCCTGCTCGGCACCCCGTCGGACACGCGGCTGCGCGATTCGGTCAACCGCTACCTCGACGGCGTCAACGCCGCGGCGGGCGCGGAGATGCTCTACGTGCTCGATGCCTCCGGCACCTCGCTGGCGGCCTCCGACTGGGACAAGCCCGGTACCACCGTGGGCCAGGACCTCTCGTTCCGTCCCTACGTGATCGACGCGCTGGGACAGGGCAGGGGCCGCTTCTACGGCGTGGGCATCACCAGCAAGAAGCCGGGCTACTACCTTTCCTATGCGCTGCGCCGCGGGCAGGCCTCGCGCGGCGTGGTGGCAGTGAAGATCAATCTCGAGGAAGCCGAGCGCGCCTGGCGCAAGCTGCCGGGCGACGTGGCGCTGATCGACCAGCGCGGCGTGGTCATACTTTCCACGCGCGAGGACATCAAGTTCCGGCCGCTGCTGCCGCTCGATGCCCTCCAGCGCGCCGAGGTGCTGCGCTCGCGTCCCTACGGCGAGGCCGCGCTGCAGCCGCTGCGATGGACGCAGAAGGAGGCGCTCGACCGCGACGTGCAGGTGATCTCGCTCGACGGCGTCGACCAGCTCGCCTCGGCTCGCACGCTGCGCGGCGCGCCGTGGCAGCTGGTGGTGCTCGACAACCTCGCGCCGCTGCACCTGGCCGCGCGCAACGCGGCCATCACTGCCGGGCTCGCGATGACGGTGCTGCTGCTGGTGGCCGTGGCGCTGTGGCAGCGCCGCCGCGCGGTGCGCCAGAAGCTCGCCAACCAGGCCGCGCTGCAGGCGGCGCACGACACACTCGAATCGACCGTGGCCGCGCGCACCGCGCAGCTGCGCGCGGCGCAGGGCGAACTGGTGCATGCCGGCAAGATGGCCGCGCTGGGGCAGATGTCGGCGGGCGTCGTGCACGAGCTCAATCAGCCGCTCACGGCCATGCGCACGCTCTCGGAAAGCGCCGCCATCCTGCTCGACAAGAACCGCCTCGACGATGTGCGCGGCAACCTCGAGCGCATCCGCGGCATGGTCGACCGGCTCGCGCGGCTGACCTCGCAGCTGCGCACCTTCGCCTACAAGAGCGAGCTTCCACTGGCGCCGGTGCTGCTGTCGCACGCGATCGCCGACGCGCAGGTGATCGTCGCCGAGGCGTCCAGGAAGCATCGCGTGGCCATCGAGGTCGACGTGCAGCCCGCCACGCTGAGCGTGATGGCGGAGGAGGCCGCGCTCGGCAGCGTGCTCGCCAACCTGATGCGCAACGCCATCGACGCGATGCAGGACGCGCCGGTGCGCAAGCTGCGCCTGCAGGCGCGGCCGAAGGAGGGCCGCGTGCTGCTGTCGGTGACCGACACCGGGCCGGGCATCCGCCCCGACATCCTGCAGCGCCTGTTCGAACCCTTCGTCACCGGCAAGGCCGCAGGCTCGGGCCTGGGACTGGGTCTCGTGATCTCGGCACAATTGGTGCGGTCCATGGACGGCACGCTGCGCGCGGCCAACCTGGACGGCGGCGGGGCCTGCTTCGTCATCGACCTGCCGGCGGCCATCGCCGTGATTCACGACAGCAGCAGCCAGCCGCCGGTTTCCGACGCCTTTTCCATTGCACAACAGGAGTGATCCCCAAGTGAGCGAAGCCCCTGCCATCCGGGTGATGCTGATCGAGGACGACGAAGACGTCCGCGTCAGCACCACCCAGGTGCTGACCCTGGCCGGTTTCGAAGTCGAGTCCTTTCCCAGCGCCGAGCGCGCGCGCCCGCACATCACGTTCGGCGTGCCCGCCGTCGTCATCAGCGACGTGCGCCTGCCGGGCATGAGTGGCACCGAGTGGCTGCCCGAGCTGCGCAACGTCGATCCCGAGCTGCCGGTGATCCTGGTCACCGGCCATGGCCACATCGCGATGGCGGTGCAGGCCATGCGCGAGGGCGCCTACGATTTCATCGAGAAGCCCTTCGGCTCCGAGCGGCTGGTGGCCATCGTGCGCCATGCCATCGAGCGGCGGCAGCTCAGCCTGCAGGTGCGCGCACTGCGCGACGCGCTGGAGAACTGGCAGGGCATCCAGTCGGTGCTGATCGGCCGATCGGCGCAGATGCAGCAGGTGCGCCAGACCGTGAAGACGCTGGCCGAGACCTCCGCCGACGTGCTGGTCTACGGCGAGACCGGCACCGGCAAGGAGCTCGTCGCGCGCTGCCTGCACGACCACAGCGCGCGCCGGCGCCAGCATTTCGTGCCGCTCAATTGCGGCGGGCTGCCCGAGTCGCTGGCCGAGAGCGAGCTCTTCGGCCACGAGGCCGGCGCCTTCACCGGTGCGAGCCGCATGCGCGTGGGCAAGTTCGAGTACGCCAGCGGCGGCACGCTGTTCCTCGACGAGATCGAGAGCATGCCGATGGCAGTGCAGATCAAGCTACTGCGCGCGCTGCAGGAGCGCAGCATCGAGCGCATCGGCTCCAACAAGACCATTCCCTTCGACTGCCGCGTGGTGGCCGCGAGCAAGGACGACCTCAAGGCCATGAGCGACCAGCAGAAGTTCAGGGCCGACCTGTACTACCGCCTGGGCGTTGCCTTCATCGAGCTGCCGCCCCTGCGCGAGCGGCGCGAGGACATTCCGCTGCTCTTCGAGCACTTCACGCTGCAGGCCGCGACCCGCTACGACCGCCCCGCGCCGCTCTTGAGCAACGCCCAGCTGGCCGACCTGATGGCCTACGCCTGGCCCGGAAACGTGCGCGAACTGCGCAACGTCGCCGACCGCTTCGTGCTGGGCCTGCTGGGCGAGCGCCTGACGCAGACGCACGGCGGCGGCGGAAGCGCGCAGGGCGTGCCCGCATTGCCGCGCGGGCTGCCGCAGCAGGTGGAGTCCTTCGAGCGCGCCGTGATCGTCGAGGAACTGCGGCGCCAGCGCGGCGACCAGCCGGCCACGGCCGCAGCGCTGGGCATCGCGCGCCAGACCCTGCACGACAAGGTGCGCAAGCTGGGCCTGACGGTCGACGAGTTCAAGTGAGCGAAGCGGCGTGCGCGGAGGCTTGCGTACGTCAAGTCTGGAACTGGTAGCCGGTGCCTCGCACGGCGTGCAGCGGCAGCGAGATGCCCGCAGCCGTCGCCTTTCGCCTCAGCCGGCTCACGACAGCGTCCACGCGCTGCAGATCGAAGTTCTCCAGGTCCTCGCCGCCCAGTGCCGCGGCGAGCTGCATGCGGTCGACCGGCTTGTTGCGCTGCTTGAACAGGCTGGTGACGATGGCGCGCTCCGACATCGTGAGGCGTAGCGCCCTGCCGTCCGGGTCGTACAGAATCCAGTCGCCTTCCTTGAGCACCCAGCGCCCAGTGCCGCGCGGCGCCTCGGGCTGATAGGGCTGCAGCGTTCGGCCGGCACCCGCTTCGGCAGCCTTGATGCGACGGTAGATGGCCTCGATCGATGCCGCGAGCTCCTCGGCATGCACCGGCTTTACGAAATAGGCGTCGGCGCCACCGCGCAGCCCGCGGACCCGGTCGCCGAGGTCGCCGTGCGCGGTCGCGAAGACGATCCCCACATTGCTGGCCGAACGCAGGTGCTGGGCGATCGAAAAACCGTTCTCGTCCGGCAGCTCGATGTCGATGACCACTACATCGCAGCGATCGACCGCGTAGGCCCTGTAGAACTCCGCCGCGGTAGAGAAGCCGGAGGCCTTGAAACCCAGTTGTTCGAGGCTGTAGACCAGCGCTTCCTGAAGGTCTTCTTCGTCCTCGATCAGATAGACGGTTATCTTTTTATCGGTGTTGGCGTTCGGAGTATTCATGGTGCACCTTTCCTGGGCGGCTAAACGGGACCGGCGCCGAAGAGTGGCTGGACAATATCAACAACATGAAAAGAAATCGCTGTCTTTTTTTTATCCTGGGGGTGGCGCTGTGGCTTGTTTCGCTGGTTTCCCATGCCCTCGAGCTACGCAGTGACCAGGGGCTGGAAGAGCCCGTCCTGCTGCACGGTCATGAGGAAATCTTCATTGATACATCTGGAAATATTTCTATCGAGGACATTCTTTCAGGCCGCGAAGGCGTGGAGTTTATAGCCGGGGATACTCGCCACGGACGGCTTCGCCCCGGCGAGATTTACTGGATCAGATTTTCATTGCAGCGAGAGCCCAGCGCTCCTTCGCAATGGGCCGTGCAGATATTCCCCAACTGGATCGACGACGTGGAGGTCTACCGCCGCGATGCCTCGGGCAAGATTTCGGTGGATAGGGTGGGCGACCAGCACCCCTTCGTCGAACGGACCATCCGCAGCGGCATGCTGGCCTTCCCGGTCGAAGCGGGATCCTCGCCCGAAACCTACTACGTGAGGGTGAGGACGCATGGCTTGGCCCCCCTGTGCCTGCATGTCTGGCAACGGGCGGGGATGGAGAGAGTAGAGACCAGCCGCATGGTTCTTGTCTCGGCACTCGCCGGCGCCTTCGGCGTCATGGTGCTGATGAACCTGATCTTCTGGGTCTGGCTGCGCAACGGCATCTATGCGGTGTATGCGCTCTTCTTGGCCTTTATGTTCGTGTTCGTCGCCTTGATGCAGGGCTACGCGAACTCGCTGTTGTTTCCCGAGGCGCCTGTCGTAGCCGACCGCTTCATGGACGTGATCTCAAGCGCGCTGATGTCGATCGGTGCCGTGTTCGCATGGCGGTTCTTCGACTACGACAGCTATTCGCCATGGGCTGCCTGGTTGATGAAGGCCGCGGCGGCTACCTTCGCAGCGACCGCGTTTCTTTCGGCATGGGGCGTTCAGGCGGCCGTCCATGTGGCGATCTACCTGCAGATGGGCGTCGGAGTGTTCAACCTGGGGTTCTTCGTCTGGCTGATGCTTCGCCACCGGGCGTTCCACTATCTCCTGGCTACCACCATCTTCACCTGCGTGAATCTGTCGTGGACCTTCTACGTGCTGGTGCTGCTGGGGGTAGTGAACATGTCGCAGCCGTACCTTCTGGACTCCTGGATTCCGATGTTGCAGCTCGCGAATCTGGCGATGCTCAACTTCGCGGTGGCCAGCCGTTCAAGGCAAGCGGAACTGGCCCTTCGCTCAGAGCGCAAGGTCGCCTTCGATTCGATGAAGGTCGCCAAGAAGGCGCTGGAGGACAGAGTGCGGCAGCGTGAATTCGTCGCCGTCGTCTCGCACGAATTCCGCACGCCGCTCGCCATCGTCGACGCGGTGGCCCACGCGCTGGAACTGTCGCCTTCTGGCCGTGACGAGGCGGTGAAGCGCGCGGTCGGCAAGATCCGCAAGGCCATCCGTCGCCTCGCCGTGCTCATCGAGAACATCTTGCAGGACGACGCGTTGGCGGTCGGCTCCACGAAGCCCGCCGCCCGCAGCTTCGATCTGCGCGAGGTGATCGAGAGCGTGGCTGGCGTCGGGCTACCCGAGGAAAACGCCCGCCTGAGCGTCGAGGCGCCGACCCAGCGGACGATGTGCATGGGCGACCCCGCAAAAATCGAAATGGCGATCCGCAATCTGGTCCACAACGCCCTGAAATACTCCCCTTCCAATTCGACGGTCACGGTGCGCTGCGACTCCATGACGGGTTTTTTCAGCGTGACAGTCTGCAATCAGGGGGAGCCGATTCCCGATGGCGAGCAAAGCAGCCTCTTCGAACGCTATTTCAGAGGGGCCACATCGACCCAGGTGCCCGGCTCGGGGCTGGGACTCCACATCTCGCGGACCATCGCCCGCCAGCACGGGGGCGACGTGGTACTGCTGTCCAGCGACGATCAGGGCACGGTGTTTCGCCTGACGATTCCGCTGGAACCAGCGCCTCTTGGGCTGCCGCGCTGACCGAGGCCGGTTGCGACCGCGTCAGCGCGGGGTCTTGACCGATAGTGAAACGTGACTTTTTCGATTCCAGAAAGAAAACGTTCGCAGAGTCGCTGGCGGCATCGGATGACATTAATGGTCATTAATGCGCATTGACTTCGGGTCCGGACAAGGAGTTTTCCTACTCCCTGTCCAACTTTGTGATTTTCTTCCACTCACTATACAAAAGTTTTAATTTTATGCGCGAGTGAATCAGTCAGCATATGTCATTTGTAGTCAATCTCCGGCATTGTCTGATCTGATTGTAAATAGATACATTCCCCACCCCGAAAGGGTTCACGGGGATGCGGGGAAAGCGCTTTCCGTGAAATCCAACGTCAAACGGAGAGTTTGGAATGATTTCGCCGGAGTCTCGCGCCCAGGTTTTCAACCTGGACAAATCCCAACTGATTTGCCTGCCGCCGCACGAGCGCCAGTTGTCGCACGCCGGCACCTTCGATCTGCTTGCCGATTTCATCGGATCGCTTCAGGCGGGGCAGCATTCAGGGCTGGTCTTGCTGCCATTGCCCGTCAATGCGACTGTCCAGTGGCTTGACTCGGTCCGCGCTCTCATTGACGCGCCGCTGCTCTTCGCAGTCAACAGCGACAGCGTTGCTGCACAACAGCGCATCGATCGTGAGTTTTCCGGAGAGAGAAACTTCGATTTCGTGCTTCATCCCTTCGATCTCGAAGAGGTCAGATCGAAAGCACAGGGCCTGCTTCACCGCTCCACCATGGCGGCGTACGGCGCTGGAAGAAACGAGCTTCTGATCTATCGGGGCTACCGCTTCCAGATCAGCGAACGTCGGGTTTTTCACGGCGACCAAGAAATGTACCTGCAACCCCGCGAATTCGATTTGGCGCTCGAATTGTTCCGGAACAGGGATTGTCTTTTGAGCCGCGAGCAGCTCTACAGTCTTTTCTGGCGGGACACCGTCAGCCTGCGCTCTCGCGCATTGGATGTCTGCGTTTTCAAGATCCGCAGAAAACTCAATATCGAGCCGGCAAATGGATTGATGCTGCGCGCCGTATTCGGACAAGGTTACAAGCTGCACACGGTTTCACCAATGTTCCTCAGATGAATTGAGGGTTGCCTGTATTGCAGGCAATTTTGGCCGGCGCTTGGTGCCTCGAGCGCCGCCTTCCTTTTTGATTTTGTTTTTACCTTTCCGGGATGCATCCGAGCAACATAGCTGGAGCTCCTTGGAATTTACTCGTCGATAGAAAAATGCAGGGAGCAGAAAATGATTTCGTTGAAGGTGGTCAGCAAGCGTAGCGGCGACTCCACGCCCGTCTCGGTGTCCGAGGTGTTCCTGAACGAGGCCGCAGTCGTCCGGGTGGGACTGTCCAGGGAACAGATCAGGGGAATGCGCCGTGTCGGCAACGACTTGGTCATCACCTCTGTCTCGGATGAGGTCGTCACCGTCCGCGACTTCTTCTCGTTGTTCGATGGCCACAAGAGCGATCTCGTGCTCGAGGGTGAAGACGGCGGCCTGTGGCTGACCGGCTTCGGTGAAGGACAGGGTGAGCTGGCATTCAGCTATACCAGCATCGACGCCATCGAGCCCCTGCTGCTGGCACAGGACTTCAACTTCGGCGTGGTGCCCTGGCTGCTGGGCGGTGGGCTGGCGGCTGCCGGTGTCAATGCAGGCGGCGGAGGGAGCTTCAGCGGCGGTTCCATGATGGCGGTGGCGCCTTCGACGCCACGTGCATCGCCTGCGAACGACTCGTCGCCTGGCAGGCCCACGGTCAATCCCACCAATGCCACGAAGATCACCGGTACTGCCCAGCCGGGCACGACTGTCAAGGTCTTCGACAACACCGGCAAGGAGATCGGCAGCGCGGTCGTCGCCTCGGACGGCAGCTACATGGTCGTGCCGTCGACGCAGCCGCCTCACGGCTCCGAACTCCGCGTCGTCGCAGTGAACCAGGCGGGTACCGTGAGTCCCGAGGCCCGTGCGACGGTCGACAGCCTGGCGCCGGCCGCACCCACGATCCAGCCGACCACCGGCATCTCCGTCAGCGGCAAGGCCGAGCCCGGCTCGGTGGTCACCGCCACCGACGAGCGCGGCAACGTGATTGGCAGCACGACTGCCGGGGAGGACGGCGCCTACCGGATCATGCCGCCAGCACCACTATCCAATGGCGCTGTGATCAAGGTCGTGGCCGTCGACTCCGCAGGAAATGCGAGCGTACCGGCCACCACGGCCGTTGACCTGACCGCTCCCGGACGGCCCACGCTCGATCCGAGCAACGGCAGCAAGATCGCCGGCTCGACCGAGCCCGGCGCGGTGGTCGCCATCAGGGACGACACCGGAAAGCTCATCGGCAGTACGACTGCCGATGTCAGCGGCAGGTTCAGCTTCACGCCCTCCACGCCTCCGGCGGACGGCACGTCCATCTCGGTGGTGGCAACCGACCCCGCAGGCAATAGCAGCGACCCTGCAACCGCCGTCATCGATCGCACCGCGCCTGCCACGCCTAAGGTGAACCCGACGGACGGCAATCCCATCACCGGCATTGCGGAGCCCCGTTCGATCGTCATCGTCACCGACGAGAAGGGGGACGTCATCGGCAGCACCACGGCAGCCAACAACGGCATCTTCAGCCTCACGCCCATCAAGCTGCCGCGCAACGGCGACGTCGTCAAGGTCGTCGCGGCCGATGCGGCCGGAAACACCAGCGCGCCCGCCACCGCCACCATCGACGGCACGCCGCCGACGCCCACCGTCAACGCGACCAACGGCCGCGTGATCGCCGGCACTTCGGAGCCTGATTCGTTGGTCACCATCACCGACGGCAACGGCAAGGTTGTCGGCAGCAGGACCACCGCTGCCGATGGCACCTACTCCCTCTCGCCCGCGACGCCCCTGGCGGATGGCACGGTGATCCATGTCGTTGCCAAGGATCTTGCCGGCAACGTCGGCAGGGCCGTGACGACCACCGTCGACAGCAGGCCGCCCGATGTCCCGCAGGTGGACGCAACGAACGGAACGACGATCGCAGGCAAGACCGAAGCGGGTGCGCTCGTTACCGTCAAGGACGGCGCGGGCAAGCTCATCGGCAGCACCACCGCCGATGCCAATGGCAAGTTCAGCCTTATGCCGACGACGCCTCTGACCGACGGCACCGTACTGCACGTCGCCGCCGTGGACGCCGTCGGTAACGTGAGTGCCGAGGGCTTGACCACGGTGGACCGCGTGCCGCCGGCCGCCCCCTCGGTCGACCCTACGCATGGCAACCAGATCACCGGTCGTGCGGAGATCGGCTCAGTCGTCACAGTCACGGACATCGCCAGCAAGGTCATCGGCAGCGCGACGGTCGGCTCCAACGGCTTCTACAGCGTGGTACCCAAGTCGCCCCCCAATGACGGCACGGTGCTGCGCGTGACCGCTACCGACGCTGCCGGCAACACCGGCCCTGAAACCAGGACCACGGTCGACGGCGTTCCTCCGTCGAGACCCACGGTCGATCCGACCGCGGGCAGCCCGATCACCGGCACCGCCGAGTCCGGCGCGCTGGTCATGGTCAAGGACAGCGCCGGCACCCTGCTCGGCAGTGCGACCACCGACTTGAACGGGCGCTACAGCATCAAGCCCGTGACAATTCCGCCGCACAACAGCGTGCTGCGCGTCGTCGCGTCCGACCCTGCCGGCAACGACAGTCCGGAAGCCAGAGCCACCGTCGACAGCCTGCCGCCTTCGGCGCCCATCGTCGATCCGAGCTCCGGCCGCACGATCAGCGGCACGACCGAGCCAGGTGCAGTCGTCACCGTCAAGGACGGTGCGGGCAAGCTGGTCGGCAGTGCAACGGCCGACGCGAACGGCAAGTTCAGCGTCGTTCCCGCCGCGCCGCTGGCCGACGGTGCCCAGCTCAACGTCGTCGCCTCCGACTCCGCGGGCAATGCGAGTCAACCCGCCACGATGATGGTCGACGCCGCGGCCCCGCTCGCACCGGCCGTCGATCCCACCGACGGCAGCCGGATCACTGGCAAGGCTGAAGCCGGCTCCGTGGTCACGGCAAAGGACGGAGCAGGCAAGCTCCTCGGCAGCACGACCGCTGATGCGAGCGGCAAGTTCAGCATCGGCCTCGGAACCCGTGAGACTGATGGCACCATCATCACTGTCATCGCGGCCGACCGGGCGGGCAATGCCAGCCAGCCTGCCACCGCCACGGTGGATGGCACGCCGCCTGCCAAGCCCTCGGTCGATGCAACCAACGGCAACTCGATCACCGGCTCGGCCGAGTTGGGCTCGTTCGTCACCATCCGCGACGGCGCTGGCAACATCGTCGGCAGCGCTGCCGTCGATTCAAACGGCCGCTACGGCATCAAGCCCTTGAGCGGCCTGTCGCACAACACCGTGCTGCGCGCCGTTGCCACGGATGCGGCCGGCAACACCAGCCCCGAGACGCGGGCCACAGTCGACAGCGAGCTGCCCGCCGTGCCCAAGGTCGATCCGACCAACGGCGGTTCGATCGCGGGCAAGGCCGAGCCCAACTCGGTCGTCGAGGTCACGGACGGCACCGGCAAGCTCATCGGCAGCACGACGGCCGATGCCAACGGCAACTACAGCATCAAGCCGGCAACGCCGCTGCCGCACGACACCCCGTTGGACGTCACCGCCACCGACGCAGCGGGCAACACCAGCCAGCCAGCACGCGCCACCGTCGACGGCCTGGCGCCCAATGCGCCCACGGTCAAGCCGACGAACGGCAGCCTGATCGCAGGCACGGCCGAGCCCGATGCCGTGGTCACCGTCAAGGATGGCGTCGGCAAGCTCATCGGCAGCACGACCGCAGACGGCAACGGGGCCTATGCCGTGCAGCCTGTGGTGCCGCCCTCCGACGGTACGGTGCTGCGGGTCATCGCCACCGATGCTGCCGGCAACAGCGGCCAGAGCGCGACTGCCACTGTCGACCGCGTGCCGCCCGCCGAGCCCTCGATGGATCCGACCAACGGCAAGCTGATCTCCGGTTTCGCAGAGGCCTATTCGGTCGTCACGGTCCGCGACGGCGTCGGCAATGTCGTCGGCAGCACGACGGCGGCTTCGAACGGCTCCTACAGCATCAAGCCTCCGCTCGTCCTGCCGGACGGCACCGTGCTGCGCGCCTTCGCCACTGACGCTGCCGGCAACAGCAGCTCCGAGGCCCGAAGCACCGTGGACAGCGTCGTGCCCGTCACGCCGACGATCAGTCCGACCAACGGAAACCGCGTCTCGGGCAAGGCCGAGGCCGGCTCGGTCGTCACGGTCAAGGACGACGCCGGCAATCTCATCGGCAGCACCATCGCCGAATTCAACGGCACCTTCACCGTCACGCCGGTAGCGCCGCCTGCGCACGGCACCGTGCTGCACGTCGTTTCGACCGACGCTGCCGGAAACACCAGCCCCGAAGCCCGGGCGATGGTCGACCGTACGGCGCTGCCGGGTGCCACTATCAACCCGACCGACGGCAGTCCCATCACAGGCATGGCAGAGCCCGACTCGGTGGTCACCATCAGGGACGATGCCGGAAAGCTGATCGGCAGCACCACGGCCGATTCGCGCGGTGCCTACAGCGTCACGCCAGCCTTCACCCCGCCGCACGGAACGGTGCTGCACGTCGTGACCACCAACGCTGCAGGCAACGAGAGCCCCGAGGCCACCGCGACGGTCGACAGCGTGCCACCTCCCGCACCGGTCATCGATCCGAGCAACGGCAATCTGATCACCGGGACGGCCGAGGGCGGCTCCGTGGTCCGCATCACCGATGACACCGACAGGCTCATCGGCAGTGCGATCGCCGCGCCCAACGGCGCCTACAGCGTCAAGCCCTTGGCCGTTCCGGCGCACGGTACGGTGTTGCGCGCCGTCGCCACCGACGCCGCAGGCAACGCGAGCCCCGAAGCCAGGACGACCGTCGACCGCGTGCTACCTGCGGCACCCAAGGTCGATCCGTCGCAGGGCGGCGTCGTCACCGGTTCGGCGGAGGTCGGCTCGGTCGTCAAGATCACCGACGATGCCGGCAAGCTCATCGGCAGCGCGATCGCCGGCAACGACGGCGCCTACAGCATCAAGCTCTCCACCACCCTGCCGCACGACTCGGTGATGCGCGTGACCGCGACCGATGCCTCGGGCAACGTGAGTCCCGAAACCAGGGCGACGGTCGACAACTTGGCTCCGGACGCACCGGTGGTGAAGCCCACCAACGGCAGCACCGTCACCGGCACGGCGGAGGCGGGCTCGCTCGTCACCGTGAAGGACGGCGTCGGCAACACGCTCGGTACTGCGACTGCGGACGGCAACGGCAACTACAGCATCAAGCCCACCACACCGCCGGCGCATGACACGCAACTGAGCGTGACCGCTACTGACGCAGCTGGCAACACCAGCGCACCTGCCACGGCCACTGTCGACAGCAAGGCTCCAGACGCACCGAAGGTCGATCCGACCTCGGGCAGCACCATCGCCGGCACGGCCGAAGCGGGCTCGCTGGTCACCTTGAGGGACAGTGTGGGCAACCTCATCGGCAGCGCGACCGCGGGCAGCAACGGCAAATACAGCATCACGCCCTCAACGCCGGCGATGAATGGCACCCAGTTGCGCGCGATCGCCACCGACGCGGCAGGCAACACCAGCCAGGCCGCGACGGCCGCGGTCGACAGCGTGGCGCCCGTCATCGCCGTCGCGATCCTCAGCGACGCCAACAACGACGGCTTCATCAACGGCAAGGAGTTGGGCTCCGAAGTGACCGTGCGCGTCAAGCTCGTTTCCGGCGCCGCCGAAGGCGATGCCATCAGCGTCACCGACGGCAACCGCAACGTCGAGGTGACGCTGGCCGCGGCGGATGTCGCCAAGGGCTTCGCCGATGTCTCGTTCCCCAACCCCGCGGAAGGCGCGTCCATCCGCGTCAGCGCCGTGAGCCAGGACCTAGCCGGCAATGTCTCCAGGCCGGTGGCGGTCGACAGCGCCGTGCTCGACACCACGGCACCGGCGACGCCTGCAACCGTGTCCGCATCGGACAACTTCGGTCCTGTGCAGGGCGAGTTCGGCAGCGGCGGCTCCACCGACGACACCACGCCGACCCTGGCCGGCAGCGGCGCGACGCCGGGCGAGATCGTCAAGGTGTACGACGGCGCAACGCTGCTCGGCAGCGCGACCGTCAAGTCCGACGGCCGCTGGGAATTCACGCCGACCGGCCTCGGCCATGGCACGCACAGCATCACGCACACCATCACCGATGCCGCGGGCAACACCAGTATCGCCAGCACGCCGCTGACCTTCACCGTCGACACATCGGCGGTGGCCGTCAGCGTAACCAAGGCCGGGGAACCGCGGCAGGGCCAGCCGGTCAAGCCGCGCCCTGCCGGCTTCACCGATGACACCACGCCGGCCGTCGTGGGCACGGCCTCGCCGGGCGCGGTGGTGACCGTCAAGGAGGGGTCGAAGGCACTGGCTTCCGCCACGACGGATGCCAACGGCAACTGGAGCCTCATGCTGCCCGCGCAGTCGGAAGGCGCGCACAGCTACAAGGTGACGGCGGTCAACGCAGCCGGCAACAGCAGCGAGACCGCGTTCACGCTCACCATCGACACCACGCCGCCGGCCGTGCCGGTGGTCGCATCCGCGGAAGACGACCTCGGGCCGGTGCAAGGTGCATTGGCCAGCGGCGCCGCCACCGACGACACGAGGCCCACCCTCAGCGGAAGCGGCGCGACGCCGGGCGACATCATCACCGTCCATGACAACGGCAGCGCCATCGGCAGCACCACGGTGCAGTCCGACGGGCGATGGAGCTTCAACACGGCTTCGCCGACCGCACCGCTGTCCGAGGGCGAACACAAGCTCACCGTCACGGCCACCGACCCGGTGGGCAACCAGAGCGGGCATTCGGCGCCCTTCGTGATCAACGTCGACACGACGCCGCCGGCGAGGCCGGATGCCATCTCGGGCTATGCCGACAACTTCGGCGCCGTGCAGAACACGGCCAGCACGGCGGCATTCACCGACGACACCACGCCCGGTTTCAAGATCGGCTCCGTCGCGGCCGGCCTGACGCCGTCGCTGTACGTCGACGGCGCGAAGGTCGCCGCGACCTTCGACCCGAACACGGGCACGCTGATGCCTACATTCCCGCTGGCCGAAGGCGCGCACAGCATCAGCTACACGCTCACCGACGCGGCAGGCAACGAAAGCCCGCGCGCCGTCGATTTCAGGCTCACCGTGGACACCACGCCGCCGTCGGCCCTCGATGCCTCCCAGCTGCGCGTGCTGGATCACGTCGGCCCTGTCCAGGGCCCCCTGGCTGCCGGCGCGAAGACCGACGACAGCAAGCCGGAGTACACCGGCACGGCCGATCCCGCCCAGGTCACGGCCATCAACGTCTACGACAACGGCAATCTCATCGGCAGCACCGCGGTGAACGCCGACGGCACCTGGCGCTTCACGCCTGCCGTGCCCCTCGCCCTGGGCGCACACAGCCTCGTCGCATGCCCTGTCGATGCGGCAGGCAACATCGGCCCGGCCACGCCCGCGTCGACCTTCACGCTCGTGGGCGATCCGCCGGCGGCACCCGCGATCATCGGCGTGAGCGACGACAAGGGCAGCGTCACCGGCAACGTGGCGCCCGACGCGAGCACCGACGACACCACGCCCACCCTGCGCGGCACGGGCACGGTCGGCACGGTGGTCACCGTCTATGCCGACGGCGCGGCCGTTGGCTCGACCAGCGTGGCCTCCGACGGCACCTGGAGCGTCACCACCAGCGCCCTGAGCGGCGACGGCACCAAGAACCTCACCGCGCAGGCGGTCGACGGCGCAGGTCAGGTCAGCCCGCGCACCGGCGCCTATGCGATCGTGCTCGACACCACTGCACCGGCCACCCCTGCAGTGGTCATGGCCATGGACGACCAGGGGCCTGCACAGGGCGCGATCACCGCCGGCGGCGTGACAGACGACACCACGCCCACCTTCAGCGGCAGCGGCGTGAAGGCCGGCGACACCATTCGCCTGTACGACGGCGGCGCCCTCATCGGCAGCATCACGGTCGCGACCGACGGCGCCTGGAGCATCACGCCCAGCACGCCGCTGGCCAGCGGAGCGCATCGCATCACCCTGACCGTGACCGACGCCGCGGGCAACACCAGCGCCGCCAGTGCGCCGCTTGAGTTCACCGTCGACCTCGCGGACGTCGTCGTCAGCATCGAGCAGGTCGTCGACGACCAGGGCAGCATCAAGGGCAACCTCGCTCCCGGTGCCCGCACCGACGACACGACGCCCACGCTCGTGGGCAAGGCGACGGCCGGCGCGCTCGTCACCGTCAAGGAAGGCGCGACGGTCCTCGGTTCGACGACCGCCGATGCCGGCGGCAGCTGGCGTCTCACGCTTTCCGCTCAAGGCGAGGGCACGCACAGCTACACCGCCACCGCGGTGAACGCCGCGGGCAAGAAGGGCGAAGCCACCATCGACCTGACCATCGACACGACCGCCCCGGAAGTGCCGAAGATCGCCGGCGTCGGCGACGACGTGGGCCTCGTGCAGGGCGCGCTCGCCAGCGGCGCATACAGCGACGACACCACGCCCACGCTCGGCGGCAGCGGTGCCACCGCCGGCGACCTCATCAAGATCTATGACAACGGCAGCTTCCTCGGCTCCGCCACGGTGAAGGCCGACGGCAGCTGGAGCTTCACGCCGACCACGCCGCTGGCAGAGGGCGCGCACCGCTTCACCGCCACGACCACCGATTCCGTGGGCAACGAGAGCGCGCACTCGGGTTCCTTCACGGTCAACGTGGACGTCACGCCACCGACGGCCAAGGCCACCGTCGGCGCGATCAGCACCGACACCGGCACGAGCGCCGACGACTTCGTCACCAGCGACCGCACGCTGGTCGCGACGATCACGCTCGACTCCGCGCTGGAGCAGGGCGCCACGGTGCAGATCTCGATGGACAACGGCAGGACCTGGAGCAACGCCACGCCTGTGGGCAACAACAACTACCAGTTCGACAACACGGCCGTCTCGCTGCCCGATGGCAGCTACACCTTCCTGGCGCGCGTCGTGGATGCCGCCGGCAACGCGACCCCGTCGAGCTCGCAGGTCGTGATCATCGACAACAGCGGCCCCACCGCCGACAACGCCGTCTCGATCACCGCCTATACCGACGACGTTGCGCCCAATGTCGGCGACTACCCGAGCGGCACGAGCACGAACGACACGACGCCGGTGCTCAAGGGCACGGTCTCGGGTCTGAAGGCCGGAGACGTCGTGCAGATATTCGAGGGCGCCGTGCTGCTGGGCACGGCTACAGTGAACGGTGCCGCATGGACCTTCGCGCTGCCGGTCCTGGCCAACGGCACCGCCCACACCTACAAGGCCGTGATCGCCGATGCCGCAGGCAACAAGGGCACGGCCTCGGCGGACTTCTCGCTGAGCGTGGCCACCGCAGTGCCTTCGCAGTCCGCGCAGATCGTCGGCTTCACCGACGACCAGGCCCCGCTGACGGGCACCTTCGGATCGGGCGCCGTCACCAACGACACCTCGCCGCTGCTCAACGGCACCTTCGCCGGCACGCTCAACACGGGCGACGTCATCGTCGTCTATCGCAACGGCGCGCGCCTCGGTGCCGCCACCATGACCGGCGGCGGCGCCTGGACCTTCCAGGACGCGGGCCTGGTCGACAACACCAGCTACAGCTACGCGGCATTCGTCGAAGATGCCGCCGGCAACCGCGGCGGCTCCTCGGCGGCCTTCACCCTCACCATCGACCAGCGCGCGCCCAGCACGGCGCCCTCGATCGACAGCGTCACCGACGACGTCGCGCCCGTCACCGGCAGCATCGCTTCCGGCGGCACCACCAACGATGCCCGCCCCGAGCTGAAGGGCTCCGGGGCCGAGCCCAACGCCACCGTCAGGATCTACGACAGCGGCACGCTGATCGGCACCGCGACGGTGGACGACGCGGGCAAGTGGAGCTTCACGCCGGAGGCCGGCAAGGAGCTGGCCAACGGCGCCCACAGCCTCACGGCGAGCAGCGTCGATGCGGCCGGCAACGAGGGCCCGCAGTCTGTTGCGACGGCCTTCACGGTCGACACCATCGCGCCATCGCAGTCGACGACCATCGTCTCGATCAAGGACGACCAGGGCGCGCTGCAGGGAACGGTGGCCGACGGCGGCTTCACCGACGACGTCGCGCCGCAGCTGGCCGGCACGCTCTCGGCGCCGCTGCAGGCAGGCGAGAAAGTGGTGGTGCTGCGCGACGGCGCAGTCATCGGCACCGCGACGATGACCGACGCCACCCACTGGACCTTCGACGACGCCGGCCTGAGCGACGGCCGCACCTACGCCTACACCGCACGCGTCGAGGACGCCGGCGGCAACCGCGGCGCCATCTCGGGCAGCTACGCCATCACCATCGACGCCTCCGTGCCGGCGCAGAAGGCCGCGATCTCGACCGTGTTCGACAACGTCGAGCCGGTGCAGGGCGATGTCGCCAACGGCGGCACCACCAACGACTCGCAGCCGGAACTCAGGGGCACGATCACCGGCAGCCTGGCCGCCAACGAGTTCGTCGCCGTCTATCGCGACGGCGTCAAGATCGGCACCGCATCGATCTCGGGCACGAGCTGGTCCTACACCGACACCAGCGGCCTCGCCAACGCCGCGAGCTACAGCTACACGGTGCGCGTCGAAGACGCCGCCGGCAACGGCGGTGCGGCTTCGTCGCCGTACGTCATCACGCTCAAGCTCTCCGGTCCGGCCACCACGGCAGCCATCACCGGCGTGAACGACGACGTCGATCCGCAGCAGGGCGACGTGCCGAACAACGGCTACACCAACGACACCGCGCCCCAGGTCTCGGGCACGATCTCGGCTGCGCTGCAGGCGGGCGAGAAGGTCGTGGTCCTGCGCGACGGCAAGGAGGTCGGCTTCGCGACCATGGCGGATGCGACGCATTGGACCTATGCCGACAGCGGGCTCTCCAACGGAAGCGCCTATGTCTACACGGTCCGCGTGCAGGACGCGGCCGCCAACCCCGGGGCAGAGTCGAACGCCCACGCCATCCGCATCGATACGTCCGCGCCGACGCAGACGGTGAGGCTGCTGCGCGCCATCGACAACGTCGACCCGGTATCTGGCGACATCCCGGCCGACGGCACCACCAACGACGACACGCCCACGCTGGAAGGCACGCTCTCGGCCGCGCTGACCGGCACCGAGCAGCTCCATGTGTTCCGCAATGGCGTGCACGCCGGCACGGCCAAGGTGAGCGGCACCCGCTGGACCTTCGAGGACGCAGGCCTCTCCAGCGGCACCGCCTACACCTACGAGGCGAGGGTCATGGACGCAGCCGGCAATGCCGGCGCTGCCTCGAACAGCCTGCGCTTCACCGTCAACACATCGGGTGTCACCCAGACGGTTCAGATCCTCGGTGTGGAGGACCGCACCGACCCGGCGATGGGCAACGTGGCCAGCGGCGCCGCGACCAACGAAACCAGCCCGTTGCTCACCGGCTCCATCTCCACCGCGCTGGGGGCTGGCGACGTGGTCCAGGTGCTGCGCAACGACAAGGTGGTCGGCACCGCCACGGTCACCGGCACGACTTGGAGCTTCTCCGACTCGGGCCTGGCCGACGGCATGACCTACAGCTATGCCGCCCGCGTCGTGAACTCGGGCGGCAACGAGGGGGCGAAGAGCGCTGCCTATGCGATCTCGCTCGACCTCACCGCACCGGGCCAGACCGCTGCGATCACCAGCTTCACGGACAACCAGGACCCGCAGCAGGGCGACTTCCCCTCGGGCAGCGCCACCAACGACACGACGCCCATGCTCAACGGCACGTTGAGCGCCCCGCTCGGCGCGGGTGAAGTGGTGGCGATCTATCGGAACTACAGGCGTGTCGGCTCCGCCACCATGGCCGATGCCACCACCTGGACCTTCCAGGACTCGGGCCTGGTCGATGGCGTCAGCTACGTGTACAGCGCCGCCGTCATCGACGCCGCGGGCAACAAGGGGCCGAGCTCCGCGCTCTTCTCGATCGCCATCGACCGCACCGCACCCGCGGCGGCGCCTTCGATCGACAGCGTCATGGACAACACGGCACCGGTCATCGGCCAGATCACCGCCGGCAGCACGACCAACGAAACCCGCCCCCAGATGGCGGGCGCGGGTGCCGAGCCCAACGGCACGGTGAAGGTCTACGACAACGGCACGCCGATCGGCACCGCGATCGCCGACGGATCGGGCAAGTGGAGCTTCACGCCCGAAGCCGGCAAGGCGCTGTCCAACGGCGCGCACAGCCTGACGGCGGGCAGCGTCGATGCGGCCGGCAACGAGGGACCGCGGTCTGCGCCGCTGGCCTTCACGGTCGGTACCACTGCGCCTGCGCAGGTGGCAACGATCACTTCGATCAGCGACGACACCGGCGCCAGCGCGAGCGACTTCATCACCAGCGACACCACCCTCGTCGTGACGGCGGCGCTGGACGCTGCGGCCGCCACCGGCGAGAAGGTGCAGATCTCGCTCGACAACGGCACCAGCTGGCGCGATGCGACGCTGGTCTCGGGCAACACCTATCGGCTGGACAACACCGCTGTGCCGCTCGCGGCTGGCGACTACGTCTTCCAGGCGCGCGTCGTCGACGCCGCCGGCAATGCCGGCAAGCCGACCAGCCAGCGCGTGGTGATCGACACCCGGCACTCGGCGGGCATCACCATCGACATCGCCTCGATCAGCACCGACACCGGTGTCGCCGGCGACTTCATCACCAGCGATACCAGCCTGACCATCAACGGCAGGCTGACCGGCACGCTGGCCTCCGACGAAACCGCGCAGATCAGCCTCGACGGCGGCGCCACCTGGGTCAACCTGATCGTCAGCGGCGGCAACTGGAGCTACGTCGACGGCAGGGTGCTGGCCGACGGCAGCCACGACTACAGGGTGCGCGTGGTGGACACCGCCGGCAACCTCGCGGCCTTCGACGCCCGCACCGTGGTCGTCGACACCTCGACGCCGACCGCCGGGAATGCGGTGGCCATCACCGCCTATGCCGACGACGTCGACCCGAATGCGGGCGACTACGCCAGCGGCACGACCACGAACGACACCACGCCGGTGCTCAAGGGCACCGTGTCGGGCCTGAAGACGGGCGAGGTCGTGCAGATCCTCGAAGGTGGCGTACTGCTGGGCACCGCCACCGTGAACGGCAATGGCAACGTCTGGGAGTTCAAGCTGCCGACGCTGGCCGATGGAAGCACGCACACCTACACCGCCGCAATCGCCAGCGCTGCCGGCACCAAGGGAACCACCTCGGCGAACTTCACGCTGACGGTCGATACCGTCGCCCCGTCTGCCGCACCGGTCATCGACAGCGTCATCGACAACGTCGACCCGGTCCAGGGCCCGATCGCCCAGGGCGGCACGAGCAACGACGCGCGCCCTGAGTTCAAGGGCTCGGGCGCCGAAGCCAACGGCACGGTGAACGTCTACGACAACGGCGTGCTGATCGGCAGCACCAGGGCCGATGCCTCCGGCAAGTGGAGCTTCGAGCCTGCATCCGGCAAGGAACTGGCCGACGGCGTGCGCAGCCTCAGGATGAGCAGTGTCGACGCGGCGGGCAATGAAGGACCGAAGTCGGCGCCGATGGTCTTCACGGTCGACACGGTCGCACCATCGCAGACCGTGACGCTCGCGCGCGCACTTGACAACGTCGACCCTGTGCTGGGCAGCATTCCGGCCAATGGAAACACCAACGACGATTCGCCCAGGCTGGAGGGCATGCTCTCCGCCACGCTGGGAGGATCGGAACAACTGCGCGTGTTCCGCAATGGCGTGTACGTGGGCAATGCGAGCGTCAACGGTACCGACTGGGTCTTCGAGGACACCGGCCTCTCGAACGGCACCACCTACACCTACGAGGCCAGGGTCATGGACCTGGCCGGCAATACCGGAGCAGCCTCGAACAGCATGCGCTTCACCGTCATCACCTCGACGGTTACGCAAACGGTGGATATCACGCGAGTGCAGGACAACGTCGATCCGGTGCGGGGCGCCGTGGCAGACGGCGGAACGACCAACGACGCCGCCCCGGTACTCGTGGGCTCGATCTCAACAGCGCTGAATACGGGCGAGGTGGTCGAGGTGCTGCGAAACGGAACCGCGATCGGCACCGCCACGGTGTCCGGAACCAGTTGGCGTTTCGCCGACAAGGGACTCGCCGATGGTGCGACCTACAGGTACACCGCCCGCGTCGTAAGCGCCGGTGGCAACCAGGGCGCAGAGAGCTCGGCTCACTCCATCACGCTCGACCTGACGGCCCCCGTCCAAAAGGCGGCCATCACCGACTTCACCGATGACCGCGATCCGCAGAAGGGCAATTTCGCGTCCGGCAGCGCGACCAACGATGCGGCGCCCCAACTCAACGGCACGCTCTCAGCGCCGCTTGCGACGAACGAAGTAGTGGCGGTCTATCGCAACGGCTCGCGCCTTGGCGCTGCCGTCGTGAGCGGCAGCACCTGGAGTTTCGAGGACAAGGGCCTAGATGATGGCAGCACCTACCGCTACACCGCCCGCGTCGAGGACGCTGCGGGCAACCAGGGTGGTGCCTCGGCGGAGTTCACGCTCACGGTCGACCGGACCGCACCGGTGACCGCTCCCTCCATCGACAGCGCAAGGGACGACGTCGCGCCGGTGACGGGGGCCATCGCGTCGCGCGGCGCGACCAACGATGCACGTCCCGAACTGACAGGCTCGAGCGCAGAACCGAACGGCACCGTCCACGTCTATGACAATGGCACGTTGATCGGTACTGCGACGGCGGATACCTCGGGGAACTGGAGCTTCACGCCCGCGGCGGGCAAGGAGCTCGCCGATGGTCTGCACAGGCTCACGGCGCGAAACGTCGATGCAGCGGGCAACGAGGGCCCGCAGTCGACGGCGATGGTCTTCACGGTCGACACGATCGCTCCGACGGCCACGCCTTCCATCGATCGTGCCGTGGACGACGTCGGACCGATCACCGGCTCGATCGCGCCTGGAAGCATGACCGACGATGTCCGCCCCGAGATTAGAGGGACGGGAATCGAGCCCAACGGCATGGTGAGCATCTACGACAACGGCAAGCTGATCGGTTCCACGACGGCGGACGGCTCCGGCAAGTGGAGCTTCACGCCCGAAGCCGGCAGGGAACTGGCCGATGGCACTCACAGCCTGACGGCGCGCAACGTGGATGCCGCCGGTAACGAGGGCCCCGCGTCGGCAGCGCTCGCCTTCACCGTCGATACGGTCGCTCCTGCGACCGCGCCTTCCATCGACCGCGCCGTCGATGACGTGTCCCCCGTCGTCGGGATCATCACGCCCAGCGGCGCAACCAATGACGCCCTCCCCGAGGTGGGTGGTAGCGGCGCCGAACCCAACGGCTTGGTGAAGGTCTACGACAACGGCACGCTGATCGGCTCCACGATGGCGGACGGCTCCGGCAAGTGGAGCTTCACGCCTGACGCCAGCAAGAAGCTGGCCGACGGCGCTCACAGCCTGACGGTTAGCAACGTCGATGTCGCAGGCAATGAAGGCCCAAGATCGGCGCCGCTGAGCTTCACGGTCGACACGAGGGTGCCGGCCAACGAGGCGAAGATCGCCGGCTACATCGACGACGCGGGTCCGGCCAGGGGTACCTTCGGCAGCGGCACTACGACCGATGACGCGACCCCGGTACTCACCGGCACCCTGACGACTGCGCTCGGCGCCGGCGATACGGTGAATGTCTACGAAGGCTCCACCCTGCTGGGGACGGCGACAGTGACGGGCACCACCTGGACCTACGACCTCGGAGTTCTCGCGGACGGATCGACCCATACCTATCGCGCTGCCGTGACCACTGCGACGGGCAACCAGGCCAGCCTGTCGGGCAACTTCAGCCTGACCGTGGACTACGCCGTCACGGTCAACCGCCAGACGACCGTCGATACCACGCCGCTCGTTTCGGGTGGCATCCCGTTCAAGCTGGTCGGTGGCCAGTATCTCGAGGTCACCATTGTCGGAAAAACCTACAGCTCGGCCGATGGTTCGGTGGTTGTCGATTCGCAAAACGAGAGCTGGTATGTGCAGGTGACGTCGGACATTCCGGTCGGAACTCATGACGTCCGGGCCGTCGTGAAGAACGCTTCCGCTGCCGTGGTCACCGACGACGCAACCACGGGTGAACTGATCGTCGCGACGGCGCCGACGGTGACCGTTGGATCGGTGGCCAGTGACCCGAACCAGAAGGCGACTGCCTACACGCTCGGTGAGAACGGCATGTGGCGCATCCACAGCAACCAGACGATGCTGGATGCCGACGGGAGCGACAGCGCTTCGCTGGGCAGCTTCAAGCAGACGTATCTCCGCAGCAATACCAACGATGCTTCAAGCATCGGCTATGCCCGCGGTTATGTCGGGCCAAACTACGTGCAGAACGCCACGTTCATGGACTTCAACCGCGATGGATACATGGATCTGTTCGCGGAGGACAGCACCTACGACGATGGCCAGCAGGCCTTCCTCTACAACGGCGCCTCCTACACCGCCGTGCAGGTCGGCGGGCCGGCCGCCGTGTACGGCGACAAGCTCACCCCCGGAAGCGCGAATACGTACAGCTGGTTCGGTGGCGTGGTGGCCTTCGACAAGACCGGGGACGGGCTGGTCGATCTGGCATATGGCGACCAGACGCCCAACGACGCGACAAGCGGCGGCGGCTACGACTCCCAGATCGTGCTGAACGCGGACGGCACCATCCTCGGCATGGTGAAGGACGGCGGCTACACCGACGACAAGGCGTCCGCGTCGGGCGCGCCCAATTCGAACAATTACTACAACACGACCTTCGACATGGAACTGTCGGGCGTCGACCTGGACAACGACGGCAAGGTCGACCTGGTCTATCACGCCACGGCAAGCCTCACGAAGCTCGGCGGACCGTACGACGACCCAAACACCAATCCTCGTCTGGGCAGGAGTACGAACCAGCACCGGCTGGTCGTCGCGAGCAACAAGGGCGACGGCACCTGGGAGAACACGCAGATCATCGAGAAGACCTTCCAGCGCACAGACGACGACCCATACTATGGAAACGGCATCTCCATGACCTGGGCCGATTTCAACGGCGACGGTTACATGGACCTGTTCCTCAGCCGCGGGTACGGCACCACCACCGACGCCCAATACCAGAGCCGCATCATCTTCAATGACGGCACTGGCAAGCTGAAGATGGATTCCGGGACGCAGTACGCCGGCGTCGGCAGCCAACCGTCGGGCATGTACATGGTCAACGACGCGTACGTCGGCTGGAACGGCGCAACGCCGACCACGAAGCGCCTGCAGGGCGGTCCCTCGATCGCAGTGGACTGGGACGGCGACGGCAAGATGGATGCCGTCGAACTGCCCGGCCTGGGGCCGAGCGGCGGCCAGACGGCCAGCGGCATGTCCGGACCGATCAACCTCTACCTCAACAAGAGTTCGTCCGGAAATGTCCAGTTCGACACCGTCAACCTTCTGGGAGGGCTGAATGAGACCGGCATCTGGACAGGCAACAACGCGACCAACAACGCCGTGACCGGCGCTGTCGCGGTCGACATCGACTGGGACGGCGACCGCGACCTGCTGGCATTCACGCAGCGGGGCAACACGAAGTTCATCACCAACACCAGCACGGTGGCCGATGGCACGGCGCTGCATTTCCGCATCCTCGATGCGCAGGGCATCAACGCGCTCTACGGCAACACGGTCCAGCTCTTCGATTCGAAGGGCAAGCTGGTGAGCACGCAGATGATCAACCCGCAGTCCGGCAACCAGACCAACGACAGCTCGGCGATCGTCGATTTCTACGGGCTCGACGCCAGCGAGACCTACACGCTCGCACTCCTGCGCATCGCCAACGGCAAGGCGGCGGACGTCGGCGGCCTGGGCAGCCTCGGCGGCAACACCATCGAGAACGTCAATGCGGCCTGGACCGGCCTGAAGGCCGGCGCTGCGAACCATGCCTTCGTGCTGACGGCCGAGTCCGACAGCAACGTGACCAACGCCGACATCGGCAACGGCATCGTCGGAACCGGCTACAACGACACCTTCTTCGCCACCCTCGGCGACGACAAGTACGAGGGCGGCGGGGGCACAGTGACGGTATCGGGCGTCAGGGCGTGGAGCAACACGGGAGGTGTCGACGTCGTCGACTACAAGCTCGCTGGCAGCACGCCGCTGACCATCGACCTGAGCAAGGCCGGCGTTCAAAGCACCGGCTTCGGCAGCGCGACCTTCAGCAACATCGAGGGCCTCGCCGGCGGCAGCGGCTCGGATGTCTTCACCGACAACGCGGCGGACAACCAGTTCGAGGGGCGCGGCGGAAACGATGTCTTCAACCTCACGGGCGGGGGGCGTGACACGCTGCTGTACAAGCTGCTCGCCTCCAGCGATGCCACCGGCGGCAACGGTGCCGATTCGGTGAACTCGTTCACCGTCGGAACCTTCGAGGCAACCGCCAATGCGGACCGCATCGACATCCGCGAACTGCTGGTCGGCTACCAGGCGGACGCCGACGGCGCGGCCCGCTACATCAACGGCGTCGCCACCATCGACGCCGGCGAGACCATCGGCAAGTACCTCAGCGTGACGGTCAGCGGAGGCAACACCACGCTGTACATCGACCGCGACGGAGCGGGCGGCGCCTACTCGGCGACGCAGCTGATCACGCTCAACGGCGTGACCACCGACCTCGCGACGCTGCTCGCCAACCACCAGCTCGTGCTGGCCTGAGGCCCAACGCCGGACGAGAAAAGGGCGTGACCCATGCGCGCCCTTCTCCTCGGCCGACAGGCCATGAAAGCACACATATGCTGAATCTTCGCAACATCTCCCGCGTCGTCGTCATCGGCGGCGGAACCGCGGGTTGGTTCTCGGCGCTCACGCTGCGCCGCCTGTTCGCACCGAATGTCGAGGTGCGCGTGATCGAGTCGCCCGACATCGGCATCGTCGGCGTGGGCGAGGGCGGCCTGCTCAATCTGATCGACGCGCTGCGCCGCAACGGCATCGGTCTCAAGGAGTTCGTGCGCGAAACCGGCGCGGCCTTCAAGCTCGGCTTCTGCTACGAAGGCTGGCGCACCGGCGACGACGACGACCGCTACTACCACCTCTTCGGCCGTCCAGGGCTGCAGGAGATCGACTGGATGGAAGCCGGCTTCCATCCTCTGCTTTCAGGCATGGTGCACGAAGGCATCGAGCTGCATCGGTACATACCGGGCTTCGCGTCGATCGCCATCAATGCATCGCAGCAGCAGGCCGCGGCGATGCTCCAGCTCGGCGAGAGTTCGGGCCTGTCGGCGTCCTTCCATTTCGACAGCCACAAGCTGGCCGATTACCTGCGCCGCGTGGCCGTCTCGCGCGGCGTGGTGCACCAGCAGGCGCGCGTCGAGGAGCTGGTGTGCGACGCGGAGGGCATGGCGCGCGCCGCAAGGCTCGAAGGCGTCGAGGAGGTCGTCGGACTCGACCTGCTCATCGATGCGTCCGGGCTGGCACGACTGGGCATCGGCGGCAAGCTGGGCGTGCGCTGGCGCTCGTTCTCCGACTACCTGCTGCTGGATCGGGCCGTGCCTTTCCACATGCCGCATCCGCAGCCCAATCCGTCGCTGGTCACGCGAGCGATCGCGATGCCCGCGGGCTGGATGTGGCAGATACCGCTGATGGAGCGCGTGGGCGCCGGCTACGTCTTCAGCAGCGCCCATACCGACGAGGCGCAGGTCGTCGACGAGATCCATCGCCGCATCGGCCCCGGGATCGAGCCCATGCGCACGCTCAGGTTCGAGCCCGGCCACTTCGAGCAGGTCTGGGTCGGCAACGTGATGGCGATCGGGCTGGCCTCGGGCTTCGTGGAGCCGCTGGAGGCGACTTCCATCGGGCAGATGCTCGAGCAGCTGCGCAATTTCGAGCGCATCGTCGCCGCGGGTGACGGTGTGGTGGCGGGGCACCTGATCGACGACTTCAACGAAGCCAATGCGCGTTGCTGGTCCGGCATCCGCGACTTCCTGCGCATGCACTACGACTGCCCGCGGCGAGACACCGCCTTCTGGCGCGACGTGGCGGAACTGCCGCTGCCGCCCAGCTACGCGGAGCTGTGGGCGTGCTTTCAGCAGCGCACCCCGCGGATGGTCGACGTGCAGGCCTACGCCATCAACGGATGGCAGGGAATCTTCCACGCCATCAACTGGCTCTTCGTGGCCGCGCCGCTGGGCGTGGTGCCGCGCGAGGCGGCTGCGGCCGAACTGGCGAGCCTGCCCGCCGCCAGCCGCAGGCGCGTGGGGGCCTACATCAACCGGATGCGCGAACTCGGCGCTGCGGGCAATTTCTCTTCCACGCAGGAGCGAAGCGCGTGACCCCTCGAACGAAACTCTGCGCGGCCGCCTTGGTGGCCCTGGCCGGCCTGCCCGCCGCCGCGCAGGATGCTCCTGTCGAGCTGAAGGCGTCGCGGCGGCTCGCGCCTAGCGCACTGGCTCGCGAGCTCGGCGCGGCCCGCGCCACGGCGGCGATGCATCCATCGACTCAGGCAGCCGCCGAAGACTCGAAGCCCTTGGAGCTGGCCGATGCCGTGCGCCGCGCGGTGGCGCGCCATCCGTCCATCGCCGATGCCATCGCCACGCTGGCGCAGCAGTCCGGAGGCGCCGACGTGGCGCGCGCCGGCTACTACCCGCAGGTGAAGCTGGGCATGGGGGCAGGCCTCAACAACAACAGCGGCGGCGCAAGGCGCGGCAACGGCATGCTCGCCAGCGCCTCGCTGTCGCAGATGCTCTACGACTTCGGCAAGGTCTCGGGCGCTGTCGACCAGTCCGAGGCCCAGGTCCGGCGCCAGCAGGCCATCGTGCTGAGGCAGATCGATGCGGTCGCGCAGCAGACGGCCGAGGCCGTGGTCAGGGCGCACCGCTACCAGTCGCTCGCCGCGATCGCGCAGGAGCAGGTCAACGCGGTCGAGAAGGTGCTCGAGACCGCGCGGCTGCGCGCGAAGTCGGGGCTGAGCACCGGGGCCGATCCGCTGCAGGCCGAGTCGCGCGTCGAGAGTGCGCGCGCCAACCTGCTGCAGGTGAAGTCGCTGCTCGCGCAGTCGCGCGAACGCCTGGCAACGCTGCTGGGCGGCCCCGCCCCGGCGCTCGTCGCAGCGCTGCCGCAGCAGCTGGCCAGCGAGCTGCGCTTCGACCAGCCGCCGGACACCAGCCTGCTGCCCGAAGTGCTGACCGCAGAGGCGGACCGGCGCGTTGCCGCCGCCCAGCTCGATGTCGCGAAGGCGCAGCGCTACCCGACGCTCAGCCTCGACGTCTCCGCCAACAAGGCCATGGGCGGAGTCAACCCAGGCACGCTGGAACGCAACGGCTTCAACCACACGGTCATGTTCAACCTCTCCAGCGCGATCTACCAGGGCGGCGCGATGGACGCCCAGGTGCGCTCGGCCACCGCCGCCGAGGAGGCCGCGCGCATGCGCATCGATGCCGCCCGCCTGAATGCGGGCGACCAGGCGCGCAGCTTCCGCGAGCAGGTCGCCGGCGCGCAGGCACGACTGGGCGTGCTGGCCGAGCGGCGCCGCAGCATCGCCGAGGCACGCGACCTCTACCGCGAGCAGTACACGCTCGGCACGCGCTCCATCCTCGACCTGCTCAACGCCGAGCAGGAGATCCACCAGGCCGCGGCCGACCAGGAGGCCGTGCTGCACGACCTCTGGGAGAGCCGCATCGGCTACATCGGCGCGACGGGACAGGGCCGCGCCTTCTACGGCCTCGACAACACAACCGTCCAGGGAATGGAGCTGCTTCCATGAAACTGCCTCCGCAGTACACCAGCTGGCTCGACGCCATGCTCTACGTCGCACGCCACTACGGCATCGGCGCCTCGCAGGAGCGCGTGCGCGTCTCGCTGGCATGGGAGCGCGGCACGCCGCTGGACGCGCTGCTCGACCACATGGCGCGGCACCTGGGCCTCGCGTTGCGGCTCGACGCCTTTTCCCGCACGCAGCTCGACCCTTGGCGGCTGCCGCTGGTGGTGGAGTTCGACAACGGCGAGGTCGGGGTGGTCCGCACGGCCGACGGCAGCGGCAGGCTGGGCGTGCTGCTGTGCGGCGACCAGGGACTGGAGACCTCGCTGTCCGTCGACGAGCTCTGTGCGCGCGCGCAGCGCGCCGCCATCCTGCGGCCCAACACGGCCGTGCCCGACGCGCGCGTGGACGACTACATCCGTCCCTACCGCAAGGACTGGTTCTGGGCCGTCGCCCTGCGCGACTGGCGCCGCTATGGCGACATCGTGCTGGCCTCGGTGTTCGCGAACGTGCTGGCGCTGGCCTCGACGATCTTCTCGATGCAGATCTACGACCGGGTGGTGCCCGCCCAGTCGGAGTCCACGCTGTGGGTGCTGTTCGGCGGCGTCATGCTCGCCGTGGCCTTCGAGTTCCTGCTGCGCACGTCGCGCACGCACATCTCCGACGTGATCGGCAAGCGTGCAGACCTCAAGGTGTCCGATCTCGTCTTCGGCCACGCGCTGCGCGTGCGCACCGACGCCCGCTCCAAGTCCACCGGCTCCTTCATCGCCCAGGTGCGCGAGGTGGAGCAGGTGCGGGAGCTGCTCACCTCCACCACCATCGGCGCGGTGGCGGACCTGCCGTTCTTCGTGCTCTTCCTGGTCGTGCTGTGGCTGGTGGCAGGACCCCTCGCGCTGGTGGCGCTGGCCGCGGTGCCCCTGCTGGTGATTCCGGGGCTGCTGATCCAGAAGCCTCTCGCACGGCTCGCCAGCGAGGGCATGCGCGAGTCGGCGCTGCGCAATGCGCTGCTGGTCGAAGCCGTCGAGGGCCTGGAAGACATCAAGCTGATGCGCGCAGAGCCGCGCTTCCAGAACCAGTGGAACCACGCCAACGACGTCGCAGCCGGCGTCAGCATGCGCCAGCGCTTTCTCACGGGGCTGCTCATGACCTGGACGCAGGAGGTGCAGACCACCGTCTACGCGGTGACGCTGCTGGCCGGCTGCTTCCTGGTGATGAAGGGCGAAATGACCACCGGTGCGCTGGTGGGATCGTCGATCCTCGCCTCGCGCATGATCGCGCCGCTCGCGCCGCTTTCGGGCGTGTTTGCGCGCTGGCAGCAGGCCAAGGTGGCGCGGGCCGGGCTCGACCAGCTCATGCAGCGGCCGGTAGACCACCCCGAGCGTGCGCGCCTGGTCCACGTGTCCGCAATGCAGGGACGCTACAACGTCGCAGGCGTCGAATTCCGATACGGCAAGGACGACAGGAGCCCAGCCTTCGCGGCCGCGCAGCTGCAGATACAGCCCGGCGAGAAGGTCGCGCTGCTGGGCCGCATGGGCGCGGGCAAGTCCACGCTGCTACAGCTGCTGGCCGGCCTGCAGTCGCCCCAGCGCGGGCATGTGACGCTCGATTCGCTCGACATCGCGCTGATCGACCCGTCCGACCTGCGCCGCGACGTGGGCCTGCTCACGCAGAACGCGCGGCTCTTCCACGGCTCGATCCGCGAGAACGTCACCATGGGCATGCCGCTGGCGACCGACGATCAGCTGCTGGAGGCGCTCACGATGGCCGGCGCCCTGCCTTTCGTGCAGTCCCGCGCGGAAGGCCTGGGCGAGATGATCCACGAGGGCGGCCTCGGCCTCTCGGGCGGCCAGCGGCAGGCGCTGCTTCTCGCGCGCACGCTCATACGCCAGCCGTCGATCGTGCTGCTGGACGAACCCACCGCGCATTTCGACGAAGTCACGGAACGCCAGGTCATCGATTCGCTCGGCGACTGGCTGGCGCCGCGCACGCTGGTGGTGGCGACGCACCGCATGCCGGTGCTGCACTGGGTGGACCGGATCATCGTGGTCGATGGCGGGCGCGTGGTTCTGGATGGTCCGAGGGACCGCGTGATTGGAGAGCTTTCCCATGGCAACAGCAACGTCTGAAGCGGGCCGTCCCAGTACCGTGGGCGGCGAAGTGGTGGTGGCCGACGCGGCGCAGGCCGCGCCGAAGACGGTCGCGGAACTTCCCGCGCAGCCTGCCACGGCCGCACCGGCAGCGCCGGTGCCTCCGTCGAGGCCGCCGTCGCGGCTGCCCGTGGCGCCAGCCGCCGCACCCCGCTCGCCCTCGGAGCCGCCGCTGCCGCGCTCCTCGCTGATCGTCTGGATCGTCAGCGCGGCGCTGCTCCTGCTGCTGGCGTGGGCCTGGCGCTTCGAGCTCGACGAGGTGTCCACCGGCACCGGCAAGGTGGTGCCGTCGTCGAAGGAGCAGATGGTGCAGTCGCTCGAAGGCGGCATCCTGGTCGACCTGAAGGTGGCCGAGGGCGACATCGTCGAGGAGGGGCAGGTGCTCGCGCAACTCGACAGGACCAAGACCGAGTCGACCGTGCAGGAGAGCGCGTCCCGCATGCGCGCAGCGCTCGCCATGTCGGCGCGGCTGACGGCCGAGGTGGGCGGCACGCCGCTGGCGTTTCCGCCGGAGGTGCAGGCCGACACCGACCTCGTGCGCACCGAGACCGCGCTCTACCGCTCGCGCCGGGAGCAGCTCTCGAGCAGTCTCGCCGGCGTGACGCAGGCGCTGGCGCTGATGCGTAGCGAACTGGCGCTGACCGAGCCGCTGGTGTCGCGCGGCGCCGCGAGCGACGTCGAGGTGCTGCGCCTGAAGCGCCAGATCAACGAGGCCGAGAGCAAGGCGGCCGACATCCGCAGCCAGTACTACGTGAAGGCGCGCGAGGAGCTCGCCAGGGCCAACGCCGAGATCGAGGCGCAGCGCTCGGTGACGCGCGGACGCTCCGATTCGCTCACGCGCCTGACCTTCGCCTCGCCGGTGCGCGGCATCGTGAAGGACATCGCAGTGACCACGGTGGGCGGCGTGCTGCCGCCGGGGGGCAAGCTCATGGAGATCGTGCCGCTCGACGAGAAGCTGCTGGTGGAGGCGCGCATCTCGCCGCGCGACGTGGCCTTCATCCACCCGGGGCAGGAGGCGACGGTGAAGGTGACGGCCTACGACTACGCCATCTTCGGCGGCCTGCCGGGCAAGGTGACGACGATCTCGCCCGACACCATCCAGGACGACGTGAGGCGCGACGTGTACTACTACCGCGTGTACATCCGCACCGACGCCGACCACCTGACGAACAGGAGCGGCAAGAGCTTCCCTATCGTGCCCGGGATGATCGCCTCGGTGGACATCCACACCGGCAGCAAGTCGGTGCTCGACTACCTGGTCAAGCCGCTCAACAAGGCGCGAGAGGCGCTGCGCGAGCGCTGAGGCGAACGAGCGAGCAAGCGAAGAAGCGAACACGCGAAGAGGCGAAACAACGCAGAGGCGAAGGGAGCGCGACGATGGCGAAGGCGGGCACGAAGAAGACGAAGTCACCGGTTCCGGTGCGCAGGCCGGCGATCACGCAGCAGGCGCTGGACGCCCTCGGCACGAGGTTCCGCGCGGCCTTTGCGGCAGGCGACTACGAGAAGGCGCGGGGCTTCGCGTCGCAGGCATGGCAGGCCACGTACAGCCCGCAGCCGCTGGCCGACGTCGCGCTGTGCCTGCTGAGGCTCGGCCAGCCGCAGCAGGCCTATCACCTCTACCTGCGCGTCATCGGCGAACTCGGTACCGCCAACACCTTCGACGGGCTGGCCGAGGCGGCCGGGCAGCTCGGCAAGCGCGACGAGGTGCGCAGGTTCGGCTCCGAGTCGCTGCGGCTGAAGATGCTGGAGGCCGACAGGGAGCCGGCTGCCACCACCGTCGGCCTGCCCGTACCTTGCCGGTTCGACGAACGTAACCGCCATCGCAACCTCATAGCCTTCAGCCTCTTCGGCGGCGATCCGCGCTACTGCGAGATGGCTGTGCTCAACGTGCGGGCCGCGCGCGAGTTCTTCCCGGCGTGGCTGTGCCGCTTCTATGTAGACGATTCCGTGCCGGTCGACGTCTGCGGCCGGCTGATGCGGGAGGGCGCCGCGGTGATCGACGTGCGCTCCATCGGCGGTCAGGACCTGCCGGGCACCATGTGGCGCTTCCTCGCGCTCGACGACCCCTGCGTCCACCGCGTGCAGTTCCGCGATGCCGATTCACTGCTGTCCACCCGCGACCAGGCTGCGGTGCGCGCGTGGTGTGCCTCCGACCGCTGGTTCCACGTGATGCGCGACTACCACTCGCACACCGAGCTCATGCTCGCCGGCATGTGGGGCGCGTGTGCCGGCGTGTTCTGGGACATGGCCGGCGACATGCGCGCCTACCTGCGCAGCCGCCCTTTTTCCTCGCGTTATGCCGACCAGCATTTCCTGCGGCACCGGGTCTGGAAGGTCGCCCAGCGCAGCCTGCTCATGCACGACGAGTGGTTCGACCTGCCGGGCAGCGAGCCCTTTCCGCCCCACGTGCCGATGACGGTGGACGCGCGCTACGCCCATGTGGGCGCCAACATCGGCGCACCCTCGATGCAGGTGGTGCACGAGGCGCCCGACGGCACCCAGGTGCGCTGGACCCTGTACGACGCCGAAGGCCAGCCCGTGTGCAGCTACGACGCGGTCGTGCGCGGCAACGCCTACGAAGCCAGCATTCCGGCGCCCTACGCCGCCGAGATCTCGGCCGGGCGCTGGAAGGTCGTCACGCGCTGAGGCAGCGCGGGAAGGCGAGGCGGGGCGGGCGCCCTGCTCAGAACGGCTCGACGGGCAGCGCGCGCTTGTGTGCGCTCTTGCGATGCGTGGAAAGAATGATGCGACGCGCCTCGGCCGACACAGGCTTGCCTTCGAGGAAGTCGTCGATCTGCTCGTAGGTGACGCCGAAGGCGTCCTCGTCGGGCTTGCCCGGCACCAGCGACTCGAGGTCGGCGGTCGGCACCTTGTAGACCAGCGCGTCGGGCGCGCCCAGCAGCTGCGCCACCGCGCGCACGCGGCGCTTGTTGAGGCCGGTCAGCGGCGTGATGTCGGCCGCGCCGTCGCCGAACTTGGTGAAGAAGCCCATCAGCGCCTCGGCCGCATGGTCGGTGCCGATGACGATGCCGTCGTGCGCGCCGGCCACCGCGAACTGCGCGATCATGCGCTGGCGCGCCTTGATGTTGCCGAGCACGAAGTCTTCATGCGCCGCATCGCGGAACTCCAGGTCACCGGCTTTCAGCGCCGCGAGCATGGCGTCGGCCGCGGGGCGGATGTCCACCGTGATCGTGCGGTCGGGCTTCATCACCGCGAGCGAGGCCTGCGCCTCGGCCTCGTCCTTCTGCACGCCGTAGGGCAGGCGCATCGCGATGAAGCTCGCGTCGTAGCCCGTGGCGCGCAGCTTCTCGACCGCGCGCTGCGCGAGGCAGCCGGCGGTCAGCGAATCGACGCCGCCGCTGATGCCCAGCACCAGCGTCTTCAGGCCGGTCTGCTTCAGGTAGCTTGCGAGAAAGTCGACGCGCCGCTCCAGTTCGCGGGCTGCATCGAAGACGGGCGCGACATGCAGCGCCGCGATGATCTCGCGCTGCGTGTCGTCGACGGGGGTGAGGTCTTGACTCATACGGCGAATTCTCCTTGAGTTCTTCCGGTGGAACACCGCGGAACCGGCTTCGCCGGGCCGCAGGTGTTGCCCCCGGAAGGGGGTTGGCGAAGCGACACGAAGTGCGCGAAGCCTGGGGGCGAGCCTAGAAATCCACGAGGCTGAGGCCGATGCTGAGCACCGTGCGCTTGCGGTTGTAGTCCACCAGCGTGTCGCCGTAGCCCGAGAACAGCTGCGTGTGGAAGCGCAGGTTGCTCTTGGTCGGGTCGCCGATGGCTTTAAGCCATTCGAGGCGGATCGAGCCGCGGCCGCTGTCGCGCAGGTTGTTGCGCACGGTCACGGCGAGCTGGTTGTCGCGGTTGAGGTTCCAGCGGCCGGTGATCTCGGCGCGGCCGATGTAGTCGGCGATGTCGGGGTTGTCGTCCTTCGCGGCGCTTTCGGAGATGCGCTTCCAGATGCGGCCGGTGATGGTGAAGCGGTCGTCCAGCTCGGCGCCGCCCATCAGGTACACGCGGTTCCAGCTGCGCGACAGCGGCAGGCTCTGCCCGTTGGACTGGTGCACGATGCCCAGGCCGGCATAGCGCCAGCGCCAGCCGCCCGGCAGCTTGAAGTCGGCCGGGTAGACATACATCAGCTCGGGCTCGTGGTCGGTGGTGCGGAAGGGCCGCGAGATGGAGCCGTTGAACAGCTGCCAGGTCGACTGCTGGCTGTAGGCGAACCACAGCGAGTCCTTCTTGACCGGGTCGTTCTGCGTGAGCAGGCCCTGCGCGAGCTTGGTGCGCACCGACAGGCCGATGCGCATCTCGTTGGCCTGGTAGGCCACGGGGTCGGCGGTGTGGTCGGGCGAGGGCGAGGTCGGCGTCTCCGGCTTCTTGGTGGCGGCCGAGACCGACACGTTCAGCGGACGGTAGCCGCGGAAGCCGAAGGTGCCGCAGTCGGTGGCGTTCTCCAGTTCCCAGAAGCGCGAGAGCGCCGAGTACTGGCGGTCGCGGCAGCCCTCGGTGGTGGCCACCGAGACCACGCGCGTGGCGGGCACCGATCCGTCCACCGGCGGCTGCGTGCTCGCGAGCACCGGCGGGGCGGGCGGCACCGCGGCGGCGGGCAGCGTCTGCTGCTGCGCCCAGCGGTCGAAGCAGGCCAGGCGGGCCTCGTTGTTGGCGCCGAGCGCGGTGCACTGCTGCCAGGTGAGCTGCGAGTCGGCCAGCGGGCTCGGGGGCTTGTCCACGGCCTGCGCGTGCAACGCGCCCGCCGTACCGCCCAGGCAGGTCGCCACGGCGGCGAGCGTGCCGAACCCGAATCGGGACCGCGGGATGATCTTCTTCGTCTTCGTCATGGCTTCTTTCCTTCCTGTGCCACTGTCTTGCTGAGCACGAACGGGTGCGTGCTCTCGTCGGCCGCATTGCGCCAGGTGCCCCTGAATTCGCGGCCGCACGAGCCGGCCTGCAGCTTGCCGGACCAGACGCCGCTGATGGCGCGCCCGTCCTGCGACTCGTCGATGGAGAGCGCGCCTTCGTCGTCCACGTCGCCCGCGAGCTGCGCGACCGTGGCCTTCGCCGGGTTGGCGCCGTTGCGCGTGATGGTGCCGCGCACGCCGTCGTAGTCGGGGTGCTTGCCGAGCTGCACGACGGCCACGGCCGGCAGGTTGTCGAAGCGGGCTTCCCAGCTGCCGTAGAGCGATTCCAGCGGCAGGTCGCGCGCGTCGGTGGGGCAGTCGGGGTTGCCGCCTCTCATCGAGGCGCAGCCCGAAAGGAGGGCAATGGCGCCGGCGAGCAGCGCACCGGTCGCGGTGGTCTTCTTCTTCATCGTGTTCGTCGTCGTCCTCGCTGTCGTCCTCATGGCGCCGAGGCGGCCGCTGCCGCCTTCGCCGCGCTGTCCTGCGCCTTGCGCGCGAACTCGGCGCGCAGCGCCTTGAGCTTCTCGCGCGGGTCTTCCCTGGTGGTGGCCTTGTCCAGGCCCATCTCGGCGATGAAGCGGCTGGGCACGCAGGGCACCATCTCGCGGCCCTGCTTGCGCTTCTTGGTCCAGCTCACGGCCAGGCTGCGCTGCGCGCGCGTGATGCCCACGTACATCAGGCGGCGCTCTTCCTGCAGGCGCTGCAGCGTGTCTTCGCTGACCTGCTGCTGGCGGCCGTTGTCGTCGTCGAGCTTGAAGGGCAGCAGGCCCTCGCTCACGCCGATGAGCATCACGTGCGGCCACTCGAGGCCCTTGGAGGCATGCAGCGTGGAGAGCGTGACCACGTCCTGGTCCTGCTCGCGCTCGCTGATAGTGGACAGCAGCGAGATCGTCTGCGCCACCTCGAGCAGGCTCTTGCGCTCGCTCTCGATGCCACCGCTGTCGGCGCCGGATGCGTCGTCGAGCGTGCCGCCGGCGCGCTGCGACATCCAGTCGACGAACTCCAGCACGTTGGTCCAGCGCGAGGCCGCGGCGGCCTCGCTGTCCTCGCCGTCGTAGAGGTGCTTCTCGTACTCGATCTCCTTGAGCCAGTCGAGCATGAAGGTGCGCGAGTCCTCGGCGCCCATGGTGCGGCGCGCACGGTATTCGAGGTCGTTGATGTAGCGGCCGAACTCGTGGATGCCCTCGAGCGTGCGCTTGGGCAGCACGCTGGGCAGCGACGGGCTGAAGAGCGCCTCGAACAGGCTCAGCTTGTACTGGCTAGCGAAGGTGCCGAGGCTGGCGAGCGTGGTGTGGCCGATGCCGCGCTTGGGCGTGGTGATGGCGCGCAGGAACGCCGGGTCGTCGTCGTTGTTGACCCACAGGCGGAACCAGCCGCACAGGTCCTTGATCTCGGCGCGGTCGAAGAAGCTCTGGCCGCCGGAGACCTTGTACGGGATCTGCGCCTTGCGCAGCGCCTGCTCGAACACGCGCGCCTGGTGGTTGGCGCGGTAGAGGATGGCGAAGTCGCGGTACTCCTTGTACTGCTTGCCCTGCGTGGTGGCCTCGCCCGCGCGGATGCTGATGATGCGAGCCACCGCGCGCTCGGCCTCGTGCGCCTCGTTGTCGGCATCGACGATGCGCACCGGCTCGCCTTCGCCGAGTTCGGAGAACAGCGTCTTCGGAAAGAGCTTCGGGTTCGGCCCGATCACGTTGTTGGCCGCGCGCAGGATGGCGCTGGTGGAGCGGTAGTTCTGCTCCAGCTTGATGACCTTGAGCTTCGGATAGTCGACCGGCAGCTTGCGCAGGTTGTCCAGCGTGGCGCCGCGCCAGCCGTAGATGGACTGGTCGTCGTCGCCCACCGCGGTGAAGTGGCCGCGCTCGCCGGCCAGGGCCTTGAGCACGTCGTACTGCGTGGCGTTGGTGTCCTGATATTCGTCGACGAGGATGTGGCCCATCTTCGCCTGCCACTTGGCGCGTACTTCAGGGAACTCGTACAGCAGCTTCAGCGGCATGCCGATGAGGTCGTCGAAGTCCACGCTCTGGTAGGCCAGCAGGCGCTCCTCGTAGCGCGCCATGATCTTCGCGGTGATGCGCTCGTTGTCGTCGGCCGCCTGGGCCTCGGCCTGCGCGGCGTTCAGGCCCATGTTCTTCCACTTGCTGATGGTCCACTGCCAGATGCGGGCGGTGGCCGCGTCGGTGGTGCCGCCGGCGTCCTTCAGGATCTTGGTCACGTCGTCGGCATCGAGGATGCTGAACGCGTTCTTCAGGCCGAGCACGCTGCCGTCCTCGCGCATCATGCGCACGCCCAGCGCGTGGAAGGTGCACACCACCACCTTGCGCGCGTCCTTGCCGATGAGGTCTTTCGCGCGCTCGCGCATCTCGGCGGCGGCCTTGTTGGTGAAGGTGATGGCCGCGATGCGCTGCGGCTCGATGCCCGACTGGATCAGCCGGCCGATCTTGTGGGTGATCACTCGCGTCTTGCCCGAGCCCGCGCCGGCGAGCACCAGGCAGGGACCGCTCATGTAGTTGACCGCTTCGAGCTGTGCGGGATTGAGACCGTGGGACATGGGAGGAAAAGAGAACCGAGGAAGCCGGAAACTGCCGCCGCAAACGCCGTGGGGAACGGCCGGCGCAAAGCGGGCAATGATACGGGGCCGGCGCTTTCGCGGCTGTAGGCGCGCAACGCCGATGCATCCCCCCGGCAGCAGGCAACGACAATGGGGTGTGCTGGCTGTATTCCTTGTTACTTTCCCTTTCTTCGCGCTGATCGCGGCCGGCTACGGCGCGGCGCGCGCCCGCATCCTGCCGCTGGACGCCATTCCCGGCCTCAACACCTTCGTGCTGTATTTCGCGCTGCCGTGCATGCTGCTGCGCTTCGGGGCCGGCACGCCCATCGGTCAGCTGCTGGACGGCAGCGTCGCACTGGTTTGGGGCATCTGCGCGCTGGCGGTGGTGGCGGGCGTGGTGGCCTTCACGCGGAATGCGCGCGTGGGCTGGAACGACGCCGCCTTCGGCGCGCTGGTGGCCGCGTTCCCGAACACCGGCTTCATGGGCGTGCCGCTGCTGGTGGCCATCCTCGGCGCCCAGGCGGCGGGGCCGATCATCATCACGATCGCGTTCGACCTGGTCGTCACTTCCTCGCTGTGCATCGCGCTATCGCGGCTCGACGGGGCCGGGGAGGCCGGGCGGCACGGTGCCATGCTGGCGGCGCGCAAGGCGCTGCGCGGCATCGTGGTCAACCCGATGCCGTGGTCGATCCTGCTGGGCGTGCTGCTGTCGGCCGCGCGCTGGACGCTGCCGGGCCCCGTCGAGCGGACCGTGGCCATGCTGGCCGACGCGGCCTCGCCGGTGGCGCTCTTCACCATCGGCGCGGTGCTGGCCCGCTCGGCGCTGCTGGCGCGCGAGCACGACGCGAGCGCGGCCGTGGCCGAGGCCATGGGCGCCACCGGCCGCATGCTGGCGGCCAGGGCGCCGTGGAGCGACGTGCTGCCGGTGGTGGCGGTGAAGCTCATCGTGCATCCGCTGCTGGTCTGGGGGCTGGGGCGGGGCGCCATCGCGCTGGGGCTGCCGCTGTCGCACGCGGCACTCGTCGCCATCGTGCTGGTGGCGGCACTGCCGAGCGCGAGCAACGTGTCGATGCTGGCAGAGCGCTTCGGCGCGGACAACGGGCGCATCGCCCGCATCATCCTGTGGACGACGGTGATCGCCTTCCTGAGCTTTCCCCTGGCAGTGAGCGCGCTACGGAGTTAGCACGCCGAGCTTGAACGGATCGGCATCGGCCAGGCGCTCGCACTTCGAGAAGTCGCGGCCCTGCGTGCCGTCGCAGTAGTAGGTGTTGTAGATGCGGCCGAAGAGGGTGGGACTCGCGGTGAAGAGCACGCCGTGGTCGGGCTGCCAGTTGTCCTTGGCGTCCCCCGTTGCAGAAGGCGCCGCGCTGGTCTCGATGGGCTTGGCAACGGCCGAGGTGGGCGTGAATTCGGCCAGCGTCTTGTGGGCCTCGTCGCCGCGCCAGCGCACGGCCAGCTCGGCGGCGGTGGGGCGCTGCGCCACCGGAAGCAGGATGCCGTTGACCTGCGGGCCGTAGCCGAAGCGATGGGTCTTGCCGGCCAGGAAGGCGTAGGCGCAGGCTGCCATGCACTGGCCGCGCACTTCGGTCTGCACGCCGCTCGCGCGGATCGCGTCGGCAAAGGCGCCGGCCGCATCGGCGGTGCCGCCGAAGGAGTCCTCGAAGACCACGGTGTGGACCGTTCCGCTGGTCAGGCGGTCGGTGAATTCCTTGATCGCGCTGCCGTCGAGCATGCCCGACACCACGAGCCGGCTGCCCTGAAGTTCCAGTTCGGCCGCAGCGGCGGGCGGCGCGGCGAGGGCAAGAGCGAGGCCCATGAGGCCCACGAGGCCGGAGGGGCCCGATGCCAGCGAGAGGGACCAACCACGAAGAGACGGCGGTTTCACGGTGACCTACCTTTGCGACCAGTAGCGAGGCAGTTTGGAGTTCGCGATCCGCGGCGGGTTCGCGTCTTTACAGCTTGTGCAGCGCAGCGAGCGCCGTCAACTTATTTTTCACATATTTTCGGTAATCCTGGGCATGCCGTAAGGCATAGCTGTCGGCTACCACTTCAGATGAATGCTTGGGTTTGCAGATGCGCTGCTACAGTGTTCACAAGTCAAAGATGTGAATGGGGCGCGCGATGGCAATTCTGGTTCGCATCCTTCTGTGGCTGGCCTGGCTCTCGGCCGTCGGCTGGTTCTGGCATGCCGGCAAGTTCGGCACCGCCACCGCGATCGCGCTCGCCGCGCTGAGCCTCGTGGTGTTCGCATGGCCGGTGGGCGTCGCGCGGCGCAGGCACGACGAACTGCGCTATGTCGACATGGGCAAGGAGCCGACCGGCTACCACTGAAACCGCGGTCTCAGGGCCTGCGGCCGCCGCCGACGTCAGATGCTGTGCGGATCGACGTCGATCAGCCAGCGGATCACCCCCTTGCCCTCGGGCGTGCGCCGCAGTTCGTGCAGCAGCGGCTGCCATGCCGCAAGCAGCTTCTGCAGCGCGGCGCGCGAGGGGCTCTCGATCAGCATCTGCGCACGCTCCACGTTCGCCACGCGCTGGATCGCCAGCGGCACCGCCGGGTAGCGCGTGACGATGTCGGCGCCCGGCAGCGACTCGGCCTGGTCGGCCGCCGTGTTCAGGAAACCCTGTGCCACCGACTGCTCGCGCGCGTCGGCCCGCAGCAGCGCCTGGAAGGCGAAGGGCGGCATGCCGGCGGCGTGGCGCTCGTCGAGCTGCTGCGCGGCGAATGCGGTGTAGTCGTGCCTGCGCAGCGCCATGAAGAGCGGATGCTGCGCGTGGTGCGTCTGGATCCACATCTCGGCCGTCGCGCCCTGCGCCGCGAGGTACGCGGCGTCGCGGCCCGCGCGGCCGGCCGACTGCATCAGCAGGCTGAAGAGCCGCTCCGGCGCGCGGAAGTCGCTGGAGAACAGCGCGCCGTCGGGGTTCACCGCCGCCACCAGCGTGATGCGGCGGAAGTCGTGGCCCTTGGCGATCATCTGCGTGCCCACCAGCACGTCGACCTCGCCCGCGTGCACGGCGGCGAGCTGCGATTCGAGCGCGCCCTGCTTCTTCGTGCTGTCGGCGTCGATGCGTGCGATGCGCACCGCGCTGCCGTCGGGCCGCTTCACCGATGAGAACAGCTCCGCCAGGTGCTCCTCGAGCCGCTCGGTGCCGCGGCCGACCGGTGCGATGTCGGGATTGCCGCAGGCCGGGCAGGCGCGCGGCACGCGCTCGGTGAAGCCGCAGTGGTGGCAGCGCAGCGTGCGGTCGATCTTGTGGAATACGCGATAGGCGCTGCAGTGCGGGCATTCGCTCTTCCAGCCGCAGTCGCCGCAGGCCAGCACCGGCGCATAGCCGCGTCGGTTGAGGAAGATCATGCTCTGCTCGCCGCGGGCGATGCGCTGGCCGATGGCGTCGAGCAGCGCGCCCGAGATCACCGTCTTCGGCGGCTGCAGGTTCATGTCGACCAGCCGCACGGCGGGCAGCTCGCCCGCGCCGATGCGCGAGGGCATGGCCAGCCGCACGTAGCGACCGCCCGGGTCCTCGCCTTCGGCGGGGCGGCTCTGGTGCCAGCTCTCGAGCGAAGGCGTGGCCGAACCCAGGATCACCTTGGCCTTCTCGCGCTGGCCGCGCCACACGGCGAGGTCGCGTGCGGAATAGCGCGCGCCCTCCTGCTGCTTGTAGCTGGGGTCGTGCTCCTCGTCGACCACGATGAGCCTGAGCGCCGGGATCGACGCGAACACCGCCATGCGCGTGCCCAGCACGATGCGCGCCGCACCGCTGTGCGCGGCCAGCCAGCTCGCCAGGCGCTGCGGGTTGGTCATGCCGCTGTGCAGGGACACCACCGCCTCGTCGCCGAAGCGCGCCTTGAAGCGGGCCTCGAGCTGCGGCGTGAGGTTGATCTCGGGCACCATCACCAGCGCCTGCGCCTCGGGCTCGCGCGCGAGCAGGTCGGCCACGCAGCGCAGGTAGACCTCGGTCTTGCCGCTGCCGGTGCTGCCGGCGAGCAGGAAAGTGCCCGTTCCCTCGTCGATGCGAGCCAGCACGGCCGCCTGCTCCGCGCTCAGCGCCACCGGGTTCGACGACTCGGCCGTCTGCGCGACCGGCCCGGCCGCGCTCTTGCGCTTGAGCCGGCGTGCGAGCTGCGCGGTCGACAGGTCGCGCAGCTGCGGCGGCAGGGCCGCGAGCGCGATTTCGCCGATCGAGCGCTGGTAGTAGCGCGCGGCGAAGGCCACGAGGTCGCGCCAGCCTTCGCCCAGCGGCGCCAGCGCGTCGAGCGCCGCGCCTACCGGCTTGAGCGCCATGTCGGGCTCGGTGCCTTCCAGCGAGACCGGCTCGTTCCAGACCACGCCCAGCACCTCGCGCCTGCCCAGCGGAACGCGCACCAGCGTGCCCGGCGGCAGCGGCTCGGCGCCCGCGTAGCTCAGCAGGTCGCCGAGCGCGGCGTGCGCGGGCGTCTGCACGGCGATGTCGAGCCGCCACGGCAGTGCCGAGGGGGCGCCGTTCGTCGGCTGGTCGCGGTCGTCGAGGGGCAGGCCGGCGGGGGAGATGGGAGATCCTTCTTGGAGCGGTTTGTTAATGAGACTTTGAGCAAGACCACTTAAGTCGTTGATTTTCCAGCGCTTTGGATCCCATCCAGAGTTCCTGTGGATAACTTTGTTGACAAGCAGGCCCGACACGCTGCCAAGCCTTGAAAATCAAGGCTCCGGCTGGATTGCCCGGAAAAAATGCAAAGTTCAAATCCTATACAAATCAACGACTTAGCTTTGCTATCTCTTTGGAAGCAAGGAAGATGGGTAACCCGCGAATCTTGCGCACTGCAGCACGCGTTTTGTGCATAAGTGGGGTTGCATATACCGTTTTTGCGCTTGACAAACGGCTGCGGACGGCTTCTTCCGGGTTGCCGCGACCGCGCCGGCCCGGCACCCGCCGTTAACAATCTCAGGCCCGCATCGCCCGGGACTTCGCGTGCACCGCGGCCACCAGGGCCGCCACGTGCTCGGGTGGTGTGAACTGGCTGATGCCGTGCCCCAGGTTGAAGATGTGGGTCGGGCCCGGAGCCGTGCGGTCGGCGTGCGGCTTGCCGAAGGCTTCGAGCACCTTGGCCACTTCGGCCTCGATCTGCGCGGGCTGCGCGAACAGCACGTTGGGGTCGATGTTGCCCTGCAGGGCCTTGGCCTTGCCGTCGGCGCCTTCGGCGACCTGGCGGCGCGCGGCGGCCAGGTTCACGGTCCAGTCGACGCCCAGCACCTGGCAGTCGAGTTCGCGCATGTCCTGGAGCCAGAGGCCGCCGCCCTTGGTGAACACGATGCGCGGCACCGGCTGGCCGTCGGCCCCGGTGCGCTTGAGGCCGGCCAGCACGCGAGCGGTGTAGGCGAGGCTGAATTCCTGGAACGCGCCGTCTGCCAGCACGCCGCCCCAGCTGTCGAAAATCATCACGGCCTGCGCGCCGGCGTCGATCTGGGCGTTGAGGTAGGCGGCCACCGAGTCGGCATTCACGGCCAGCAGGCGGTGCATGAGGTCGGGACGGCCGTAGAGCATGCTCTTCACCAGGCGGTAGTCGCTGGAGCCGGCGCCTTCCACCATGTAGCAAGCCAGGGTCCACGGGCTGCCCGAGAAGCCGATCAGCGGAACGCGGCCGTTCAGCGCCTTGCGGATCGAGGCCACGGCATCGAACACGTAGCGCAGCTTCTCCATGTCGGGCACTTCGAGCGCCCCCACGGCGGCCTCGTCGCGCACCGGGCGGGCGAAGCGCGGGCCTTCGCCCGCCTCGAACGACAGGCCCAGGCCCATCGCGTCGGGCACGGTCAGGATGTCGGAGAACAGGATGGCCGCGTCCAGCGGATAGCGCTCCAGCGGCTGCAGCGTGACCTCGGTGGCGTAGCCGGTGTTGGTGGCCAGGCCCATGAAGCTGCCCGCCTTGGCACGGGTGGCGACGTACTCCGGCAGGTAGCGGCCGGCCTGGCGCATCAGCCAGACGGGCGTGTGGTCGGTGGCCTGGCGCCAGCAGGCTCGCAGGAAAGTGTCGTTTTGCAGGGGGGCGAAGGGCATCCGGCGATTGTCGCAGGGGTGTGTCCTGGTCTCTCAGGCAACCGGCTTGCCGCCGAACGCGTCCGCCACGAGGCCGATGAGCCACTGCAGGGCCGGATCGGCGTCGTGCGCGGCCGCCCACAGCACGGACACCTCGTAGGCCGGCGTCTCGAAAGGCAGGGGGCTCACCGCCAGCCCGAGCGCGTCGCGCCAGGTGGCGGCGGCGAAGGTGGGCACCGTGGTGATCGCGGGCATCTGCCGCACGATGAAGGGGCTGGTCGCGAAGTTGCGGCTGGAGAAGACGACCTTGCGCGTGTGCCCCTTTTCGCGCAACAGGTCGTCGACGAGGCCGCTGAGGTCGGCGCTGAACGAGGTCAGCAGGTGCGGGTGGCGCAGATACTCGGCGAGCGTGATCTTCCCGCCGCGCAGCTTCACGAGCGTGGGGTTGTAGACGCAGACGAAGTGCCAGCCGAACAAGGCGCGCTGTCGGTGCCAGGCGGCGCAGTCGGTGAACACGCCCGCCGCCAGTTCGATCTCGGCCGCATCGAGCATGGCGGGCGCGTTCGTGCGGTCGGCCTCGCGCGCGATCAGCCTCACGCCCGGCGCCTCCGTGGAGAGCCGCTGCATGAGCCGGGGCATCAGCGCCACTTCGAGCGCATCGCTCAGGCCGATGCGGAACACGCGCTCGGCTTTCGCCGGATCGAACGCGGGCCGCGCATGCAGCGCCTGCTGCAGCGACAGAAGCAGCGGCTCGATGACGCGCGCGAGCTCCAGCGCGCGGGGCGTCGGCGTCATGCCATGCGACGTGCGCACAAACAGCTCGTCGCCCAGCGCGGCGCGCAGGCGCTTGAGCGCGCCGCTCAATGCAGGCTGGCCGATGAACAGGCGCTGCGCCGCGCGCGTGACGCTGCGTTCGTGCAGCAGCGCGTGGAACACCAGCAGCAGGTTCAGGTCGAGCCGCCTGAAATCACTTTCGTTGATGTATTCCATGATTCCAAACGATTTGAATGATAGTGCCGCGCTCCCTAACCTGAGGTCTCTTCCAGCATTCAAAGGAATCGACATGACCCAGAAGGAACAGCAACAGACGGCGGTGGTGGTCGGCGGCTCGTCGGGCGTGGGGCTCGAAACCGTGCGGCGCATGGCGGCGACCGGCGCGCGCGTGATCGCCACGGGACGCGACAACGGCAAGCTGCAGGAGGCGATCGGCGGGCTCGGCGCGAACGTCAGCGGCGCCGCCTTCGACGCCTGCGACCGGCATGCGCTCGATGCCTTCTTCGACAGGACCGGCCCCATCGACCACCTGGTGCTGGCGCTCAGCGGCGGCGAGGGCGCGGGCGAGTTCGCGCAGCTCGACCTGCAGTCGCTGCGCCGCGGCTTCGAGGCCAAGTTCTGGCCGCAGCTCGAGGCCGCCCAGGCCGGCGCACGCGTGCTGCGCAAGGGCGGCAGCCTGACCTTCGTGACGGCGATTTCCGCGCGCAACTCGCTGCCGGGTACGGCGGGGCTGGCGGCGATCAACGGCGCGATCGAGGCCATGGTGGGCAGCCTGGCGCGCGAGTTGAAGCCGAGCCGTGTGAACGCTGTGTCGCCGGGCCTGGTCGACACGCCCTGGTGGGACCGCGTGCCAGCCGCGATGAAGGACGACCTGTTCCGCCAGCAGGTCGAGACGCTGCCCGTCGGCCGCGTGGGCCGGCCGCAGGATGTGGCGCATGCGATCCAGTTCCTGATCGAGAACGGCTACACCACGGGCACCGTCATCGAATGCGACGGAGGGCTGCGGCTGGTGTGAGTCGAAGCGCCTGCAGCACCCGAAAGCGCCTGCGCCGGGACATGCATCGTGCGGGCATCGAAAAGTTTTGTTGAAAAAACGCGGGCGGATACAGAGCGATACGCAGGACCGGGCGAACGGCGGTTCGAGGGGTGACAGTCGGATCCATCGACCTTCCACCACAACCTCCAGCCATCCAGGAAAGCCCCATGACATCGTCGCTCCAACTGCCCCGCAGAACCTTCCTCGCAGCCGCCGCCCTCGGCGCCGCGGCCGCCCAGCTCGCGGCACTCACGCCGGCCTTCGCCCAGGCCGCCGGCGCGTCCCGACGCCTCGAGCCGCTCAAGAGCATCGATGCCGGCACGCTCAACATCGGCTACTACGAAGCGGGCCCGGCCGATGGTGCTCCGGTGATCCTGCTGCATGGCTGGCCCTACGACATCCACATGTTCGTCGACGTGGCGCCCGCGCTCGCGGCGGCGGGCTTCCGCGTCATCGTGCCGTACCTGCGCGGCTACGGCACCACGCGCTTCCTGTCGGCCGACACGCCGCGCAACGGGCAGCAATCGGTGGTGGCCGTGGACATCATCGCGCTGATGGATGCGCTGAAGATCCAGGTCGCCACCGTCGCCGGCTGCGACTGGGGCGCGCGCACCGCCTGCATCATGGCCGCGCTGTGGCCGCAGCGCGTGAAGGCGCTGGTCTCGGTGAGCGGCTACCTCATCGGCAGCCAGGAGGCCGGCAAGGTGCCGCTGCCGCCGCAGGCCGAACTGCAGTGGTGGTACCAGTACTACTTCGCGACCGAGCGCGGCCGCGCCGGCTACGAGAAGAACCGCCACGACTTCGCGAAGCTCATCTGGCAGACGGCGTCGCCCAAGTGGAACTTCGACGCCGCCACCTTCGATCGCAGCGCGGTGGCGCTCGACAACCCCGACCACGTCGCGATCACGGTCCACAACTACCGCTGGCGCCTCGGCCTGGTCGAGGGCGAGGCGAAGTACCAGGCGCTGGAGGACCGGCTTGCCAAGGCCCCGGTGATCGGCGTGCCGACCATCACGCTCGAAGGCGACGCCAACGGCGCGCCGCATCCGGAACCCAGCGCCTATGCGAAGAAGTTCTCGGGGCGCTACGAGCACCGGCTGGTCAGCGGCGGCATCGGCCACAACCTGCCGCAGGAGGCGCCCGAGGCCTTCGCGAAGGCGGTGATCGACGCCGCGCGCGGTTGAGCTGGCAAGGCCCCGAGCGCAGGAACGACGACCATGTGGAACATCCATGAGGCCTACATCGACGGCGCCTTCGTGCCCGTGCAGGGCAGCGAGCGGCTGGAGCTCGTCGACCCGGCCACCGAGCAGCCGATCGGCACCGTGACGCTGGCGAACCGCGACGACGCGAAGCGCGCGATCGAGGCCGCGAGCCGGGCACAGCCGGCGATGGCCGGCTGCACCAGGGCGCAGCGCATCGACATGCTCAGGCGCCTCGAGGCCGCCGTGCTGGCGCGCACCGAGCAGATCTGCGAAGCCACCATCGAGGAATACGGCGGCCCGCTGGCCCGTTCGCGATGGGTCAGCAACTACGCCTCGCAATGCTTCGCCGACACGGCGCGCGTGCTGGAGGGCTACGACTTCGAACGGCGCATGGGCGATGCCGTCGTGCGCATGGAGCCGGTCGGCGTCGCGGGCCTCATCGCGCCATGGAACAGCACCGCCGGAAGCATCTGCAGCAAGCTTGCATCGGCCATCGCCGCGGGCTGCGCGTCGGTGATCAAGCCCAGCGAGTTCAGCCCGCTGCAGGCGCGGGTCGTGACCGAGGCGCTGCACGAGGCGGGCCTGCCGGCGGGCGCCGTCAACGTGCTGCTCGGGCGCGGCGGCGACGTGGGCGACGAGCTCGCCACCCATCCGGCCGTCGCCAAGATCTCCTTCACCGGTTCGACCGCCACCGGCAAGCTCATCGCACGCGCGGGCCTGGACACGCTCAAGCGCGTGAGCCTCGCGCTCTCGGGCAAGTCGGCCACCGTGGTGCTGGACGATGCCGATCTGCCGGCGGTGTTGCCCATGGCGCTGGGCGCGGCCTTCATGAACAACGGCCAGGCCTGCGTGGCCGGCACGCGCCTGCTGATTCCGAATGCGCGGATGGCGCAGGCCATCGAGCTCTTGCGCGCGTCGACCACAGCCATGCGCGTCGGCGACCCGCGCGACCCCGCCACCGCGGTCGGGCCGCTGGCGAGCAAGGCGCAGTTCGAGCGGGTGCAGCGGTTCATCCGCCGCGGGCTCGAGGAGGGCGCGACGCTGGTGGCCGGAGGCGAAGGCCGCCCGGAAGGCTTCGACAAGGGCTGGTTCGTGCGGCCCACCGTGTTCGCGGGCGTGCGCAACGACATGGACATCGCGCGCGAGGAGATCTTCGGGCCGGTGCTCTCGGTGATCGGCTACGACGGCGAGGACGATGCGGTGGAGATCGCGAACGACTCGCCCTACGGCCTGCAGGCCTACGTCTTCTCGTCGCAGCCGCAGCGCGCGCTGCGCGTGGCCTCGCGGCTGCGCGCCGGCACGGTGCTGGTCAACCGCGTCACGCCCGAGCTCAGCGCGCCCTTCGGCGGCGTGAAGCAGTCGGGCATCGGCAGGGAGTTCGGGCTCTTCGGCATGGAGGCTTTCCTGGAGCCGAAGACCGTGGCCGTCGCGCAGTCCGGTTGAGATCGCGCCGCGACGTGGCGCAGGGGCAGCAGGGGGCAGGGGTTATCCTGCCCTCATGCTCCTTACAGACTCCGAGTCCTGCGCATTCGCACCGCAAGCACAGGCGAATGACGGCAAGAGGCCGTTGAAGCGCTGGGCGTGCCTCTGCTTTCTTTTCTTCGTCTTCATCGCGGCCTGCGCATGCCCGGCCTTCGCGCAGTCCAGGACGAGCCCGGTGCCCGTGCCGCCGATGAAGACGCGCGTGGTCGATCTCACGAACACGCTGGGCGCGCAAGAAGCCGATGAGCTGCGCCAGGAGATTTCCGAGCTCGAGAGCAGCACGCAGGCGCAGCTCGCGGTGCTGGTCGTGCCGACAACCGGACAGGAGTCGATCGAGCAATACGCCACGCGCGTGTTCGCGCGCTGGAAGCTGGGCCGCAAGGACGAGAACGACGGCGTGCTGGTGCTCGTCGCGCTGAAGGACCGCAAGATGCGCATCGAGGTGGGCACGGGCCTGGAGGGCGCGATCACCGACATCCAGGCCGCCGCCATCATCGACCGGGAGATGGCGCCGCGCTTTCGCAATGGCGACTACGCGGCCGGCCTGCAGGCGGCGGTGCGTGCGCTCTCGCAGCTGATCGGCGCGCCGGCGGCTGCGCAATCATGGCCCGACACGCTCGCATCGGACACCTCGTCCGCGCCGCTGCCGGTGGATGAGGAAGCCGTGCGCGAGCCGAAGGAATCCGGCGGAGGCCTTACGCCGGAGGGGAAGGCCTTCCTCGGCGTGATGCTGTGGAGCATCGGCGTGGGTGCATGGCATGGACTGGGCGCGGGGCCGCTCGTCCCCACGCGGCGACGCACCTCGCGGCCCCCTGTGCGGGGCAAGCGTTCGGGCAAGCGCGGGCGCCGCCTCCAGCGGCCCGAGCCCTGGGCCGAGGCGCTGCAGGACATCGAGCCCGAAGAGCCGCGCAAGCCGCGCGACTGGCGGCTCGTGCTCGGCCTGGTCGGCGCGGGTCCGCTGGGCGGGGCGGCCCTGCTGCTGAACCCGTTGATGGCGGGCTTCCTGGCCATTCCGGCGCTCTTCCTCTACGGGCTCGGCTATCTGTGCGCGCGCGTGAAGGAGGTGGCCTATGTGCTCGGCGGCATCGCCGCGGTGATCGCCGCCTTGACCTGCATCGGCTTCATGGTCGGCGGCGAGGTGTTCTGGCCGGGCTTCCTGTGGGCGCTGGCGATCGGCGGCGCGGGCCTTCTGGTCACGGTCATCGTCTTCGGCATCCGCAATACCTGGCGCGACGGCAGCGTGCTGGGCTTCGTGGTCCGCTGGGTCGTCGTGCTGGGCGTGGCCGGCGCGGCGGTCGCGATCACCAGGCCCGGGCCCTTCCCCGGCGAGATGTGGATTCCGGTGGCCATCGCGACCGTCGTCGCGCTGCTGTTCATGTTCGTCTTCCCGATCTTCGGCACGGGCTCGGGGGACGGCGACGACGACAGCTCGGACAGCGGCTGGAGCAGTGGCTCGTCGAGCAGTTCTTCGAGCAGCAGCAGTTCGTCGTCGGACAGCTCCTCGTCCGGCGGCGGGGGCTCCAGCAGCGGAGGCGGGGCCTCCGGCAGCTGGTAGCGGCCGGTCAGACCACCGGCACGCGCGTGGCGTCGGCCGCGTCCACCTTGCGGCGGTACAGCACCAGCGTGGCGATCAGGCCGCAGATGGCTGCGCCCGTCATCCACAGGCCCGGAGCGCCCTTGTCGCCGGTCATCTCGATCAGGCCCGTGGCGATGGCCGGCGTGAAGCCGCCGAAGATCGCGGTGGCCAGGCTGTAGGCCAGCGAGAAACCGGCGGTGCGCACGTTGACGGGCATCACCTCGGTGAGCGCGACCACCATCGCGCCGTTGTAGCTGGCGTACAGGAACGACAGCCACAGCTCGACCGCGAGCATGCGCGCGAAGCTCGGCTCGCCGACCAGCCACTTGAGCGCGGGATAGGCGGTGAGGATGGTCAGCACCGTGAAGACGATCAGCAGCGGCTTGCGGCCCACGCGGTCGGACAGCGCGCCCATGATCGGCAGCCAGATGAAGTTGGAGATGGCCACGCACAGCGTGACGATCAGCGCGTCGGTGGTGCTCAGGTGCAGCACGGCCTTGCCGAAGGTGGGCGTGTAGACGGTGATCAGGTAGAACGACACGGTCGTCATCGACACCAGCATCATCCCGGCGATGACGAGGCCCCAGTTGGCGATCATCGAGCGGAAGATCTCGCGCGCGTCGGGGCGGTGCTTGCGCGCCATGAACTCCTCGGTCTCCTGCAGCGAGCGGCGGATGATGAAGAGCACCGGCACGATCAGGCAGCCCACGAAGAAGGGGATGCGCCAGTAGAAATCGCCGATCTCCTGCGGCGTGAAGGTCACGTTGAGCCAGTAGCCGAGCGCGGCCGCCACGACGATGGCCACCTGCTGGCTGGCCGACTGCCAGCTCACGTAGAAGCCCTTGTGGCCCGGCGTGGCCATCTCCGACAGGTACACCGACACTCCGCCGAGCTCCACGCCGGCCGAGAAGCCCTGCAGCAGCCGGCCGACCAGCACCAGCACCGGGGCCGCGAGGCCGATGGTGGCGTACGAGGGCACGCAGGCGATCAGCAGCGTGCCCAGCGCCATCAGCGCCAGCGTGACGATCAGGCCCTGGCGGCGGCCGACGCGGTCGACGTACGCGCCCAGGAAAATCGCGCCCAGGGGCCGCATCAGGAAGCCGGCGCCGAAGGTCATGAAGGTCAGCATCAGCGAGGCGAACTCGTTGCCCGACGGGAAGAAGGCCTTCGAGATCTGCGTGGCGTAGAAGCCGAACAGGAAGAAGTCGAACATCTCCATGAAGTTGCCGCCGGTCACGCGCAGGACGGTGGCGAACTTGGAGGAGGAAGCGGTGGATGCGTGGGCGGCTGTGCCCGATTGCGCGGCGCTGGGCGCAGGATTCATCTAGTTGTCCCCTTGGGCGGTTCTGGCGATGTGTGCGCCCAAGCGTAGGCCGGGCTTCCCGACCGCAACCTGACTGCGCTGGTCAGGTTGCTGTCACCGGCATCGATGTCCCTCAGGCGGGGCGCTGCAGGACCAGGAAGCTCCAGCGCACGTCGGCGCGCCCGAGCATGTCCTCGCGCTGCGCGAGGAAGCGCGGCAGCAGCCCGTGACGGCCGGCGAGTTCGGCCGTTTCCTCGGCCGAGACCTCGAACATGCGCCGTCCCTCGGGCACCGGGCCGTGGCGCAGCGACATCGCGACCTGGCCGCCTTCGGCCACCAGCCCCGCGAGAGCCTGCATCGCTGCGGCGCGCTCGGCGGCGTCCAGGTGCATCCAGACGGCGGTCAGCAGGACCAGGTCGTGGCGAGTGCCCAGCTTCAGGGTGCGGTGCAGGCCGGGCAGGTGGTCGTCGATCCACTCGATGGGCAATTCGGCATGGCGGCGCATGCCCTCGGCGCGCAGCTGTGCCGTGGGCTCGACCGCCACCACCCGGTGCCCCCGCGCGGCCAGCGCCGCGGCATCGCGCCCGGAGCCCGCGCCGATGTCGAGCACGCGCGCCGGTGCGGCAGGGAACAGGTGCAGCACCTCGCGGTGCACGTCTTCGAAGCGCAGGCTCTCGTACTGCTGCGCCAGCGCTGCGGCATTGGCACCGTAGCCGGCCGTGCCCCGGATCTCGCTCATCCCGGCGGCGTCAGGCCTTGTACTTGATCGAGCAGCCGTACGGCCGCGTGATGGCCGCCGAGATCGGCCTGCCTCCGAAGGCCTCGCCCAGGGCCTGGTTCACGTAGTTGGTCGCGGTCTTGATGTCGTCCGCCCGCGCCGAGGCGATGCTGTCGATGCCGCCCGCGTAAACCAGCACGCCCTTGGGGTCGATGATGAAGATGTGCGGCGTTGTGCGCGCGCCGTAGACCTGGCCGATGACGCCGTCCTCGTCCATCAGTACGGCGGTGGGCGCGGCCTTCTGAGACTTCATCCAGGCGTCCAGCGCCTCGGGCTTGAGGTAGTCGGTGGCGGCGCGCTCGGTGGAATTGATGGCCAGCCACACCACGCCCTTGTCGGTGGCGGCCTTCTGCGTGGCGGGCATGTTGCCGCTGCCGTAGTGCTTGCGCACGAAGGGGCAGCCGGGGTTGGTCCACTCGAGCACCACGAACTTGCCCGCGAAATCGGACAGCTTGTGCTTGGCGCCGGTGGTGTCGACCGCGACGAAATCGGGCGCCTGCTGGCCCACCGTGGGCGCCGCGGCGGCGTTGTTGCCCATCAGGAAGGTGGCGCCGAGCGCCACTGCGGCGGCGACGACGGCACGGCGGGAGGCCCGGCTCAGGGCGGCGCGGGCATTGCGCGCGGCACGGAAGGAACGCGAGTCGGCGGTTGGCGAGAGAGACATGGCCAGCTTGAACTCCAAAACAAAATTCCAAACAACAACTGCAGCTTAGAACGGTTTCTTCAAGTGCTTGTGACAACCCATGTCACGCCGGTGGTCAAAGCGCGGCGATGGCGGCGCGGACCTCGTCCTTGCCCAGTATCTCCGTCAGCACGACCGGCGGCTTGCCCGGCGCCTGCAGCACGTACACCGGCACGCCGCTGCGGCCCAGCGCGGTGAGCGCGGCGGTGATGGCCGGGTCGCGGCGGGTCCAGTCGGCGCGCAGCATCGCGACCTTCTTGGCGTCGAAGTCGGCCAGCACCTTCTCGTCGGACAGGGTGCTCTTCTTGTTGTACTGGCAGGTCACGCACCAGGCGGCGGTGAAGTCGATGAACACCGGCCGGCCCTCGCCCGACAGCTGCGCCACGCGCTCGGCGGACCAGGGCTGCCAGCGCTGGCCGGCGCCGTCCTTCGTGGCGGCCGATGCCAGCTTCGCGGGCTCCACCACCTGCAGCACGTTGCGGCCGATGGCGGCGGTGAGCACGGCGGTGAAGGCGATCAGCACGCCGGCGATCACCATCCGCGTGCGCCCGCGCAGCGTGAGCGCCCAGACGATCGCGGCCATGCACACCAGCAGCGCCAGCAGCGTGCCCGCGCCGTCGATGCCGCTTTGCTGGCCCAGCACCCACACCAGCCACGCCACGGTGGCGAACATCGGGAAGGCGAGCAGGCGGCGCAGCGTGCCCATCCACGGCCCCGGCTTGGGCAGCAGGTAGGCCACGGCGGGCACGAAGCCGGCCACGAGGTACGGCAGCGCCAGCCCGAAGCCCAGCGCCGCGAAAAGCAGCAGCGCCTGGGCGGCCGGCAGTCCGATGGCGAAGCCCAGCGATGCGCCCATGAACGGCGCGGAGCAGGGCGATGCGATGACCACCGCGAGCACGCCCGAGAGGAAGTCGTTGGCCAGCGGATGCTTGGCCTGCGCGCTGCACACCGAAGAGGGCGCGGCGCGGCCGAACTCGAACACGCCTGCGAGGTTCAGCCCGATCAGCGTGAACAGTGCCGCCAGCGCCGCCACCACGCCCGGCGACTGCAGCTGGAAGCCCCAGCCCAGCCCGGCGCCCGCCGCACGCAGCGCGAGCATGCCGCCGCCGAGCGCGAGGAAGGACAGCATCACGCCGCCCGTGTAGGCCAGCCCGGCCTTGCGGTGCGCGCTGGCGTTGCCGGCCTGCCGCGCGAAGCCCAGCACCTTGATCGCGAGGATCGGGAACACGCAGGGCATCAGGTTCAGCAGCAGGCCGCCGAGCAGGGCGCCCAGCAGCGCGGCCATGAAAGTGGTGGTGGAGGGGGCGGGCAGGTCGCCGGCCTTCGTTGCCGCGGCATTCGCGGCGTTGGCCGCGAGCGCCGCCTGCAGCGCCGGAGACACCTCGGCAGCGCGCGATGCGGCGGCCGAGGGCCACGCGCCCGAGACGGGCGCCTCGGCGCGCCACGCCACCGGCTGGCCGGGCTGGCGGTCGGACTCGGGCAGCGTCACCACCACCGGCATGACGGTGGGGCTGGCGCTGCGCTGGTCGGCCAGCGGCACGGTGGCGGTCCAGGTGTCGCCCTGCCAGGACTGGGTCCAGTCCTTGCCGGAGACGGCGGCGGTGCGGATCACCTCGGGGGTCTCGGGGAAGAACTCCAGCGTCTTGCCCTGCGCGGCGGCCGGCAGGCCCTCGAGCCGCACCTTCAGGCTGTGGCCGTCGACCTCCACGGCGCCGGGCTTGGCCAGCGGCTGGGGGGCGGCGCCCAGGGCGGCATCGAACTCGGCCTTGTGCAGCGCGGTCGAGCCCTGCAGCGGCAGGGACAGCGTGAAGGTGCCCTCCTCGGGAATGCATTCCTTGCGGCAGACCAGCCAGGAGGCCTTGAGCTGGATGTCCATCGCCGGCGTGCCGCCCAGCGCCACCGGCGGCTTGTAGAGCGTGGAAACCTCCAGCGGCACCGGCAGCAGCACGGTGTTCTCGTAGCCGTAGTTGGCGAGGCTGCCGACCGGGATCTTCTTCGGCGCCGGCCACGCGATCTCGCCGGTCGAGACGCCTGCCGGCAGCGTCCACGTCATCTCGGTGGGCAGGCCGGAGTCGCCCGCGTTCTTCCAGTAGGTGTGCCACTCGGGCTGGTGCGCGATCTGCAGGCCGACCCAGACAGGGGCGCCGGGCGTCACGCCGTCGGGGGCGTGGGCGACGAGTTCGGCGCGCACATGGGGGGTGGTGACCACCGCGCCCGGCTTCGACGCCAGTTCGGATGTCGATTGCGCCACGGCCGGCATGCTGGCTGCGGCTGTTGCTATCAGAAGCGTAGCGAATTGGATGCGCGGGAAGATCATGCCGTCAGTCGGAGCAATCGGTGGGGGCGAAGTTCCGGGGCCTCGTCAGCCTGCCGTGGCGGCTTGCGGACCCCAGCCCAGCACCACGCGGCGGCTGCTGGCGCTCTTCTTCTCTATCTTGGTGACCACCACCGCCCCGATCTCGGCGGTGTTTGCAACATGCGTGCCGCCGCAGGGCTGGAAGTCGATCGCCGTCCCGCCCTCGCCCGATCCGCCGATGCGGATGGTGCGCACCGTGCCCGTGCCGCGCGGCGGCTGCACGCTCATGCTCTTGACCAGCGCGGGGTTGGCGTCGAGCTCCTCGTCGGTGATGGCGCCCACCGTCAGCGGATGGGCCGCCTCGACCAGCCGGGCCAGGCCCGCGGTCAGCGCGTCCTTGTCCAGCGGATCGGTCATGTGGAAGTCGATGCGTGCGTAGTCGGGCGTGATGGAGCAGCCGTTCACCGGGACCGGCACCAGGTGGCAGAGCAGGTGCGAGGCGGTGTGGAAGCGCATCAGCCGATGGCGGCGCCCCCAGTCGATGCGGGCGGCGACAGCGTCGCCTGGCTTCAGCGCGGCCAGCAGTTCGTCCTGCCCCGGGGCCGGCACGTGGATGAATTCGTCGGTCGGCTTGCCTTCCGCATCCTTGGCCTTGCGGGTGTCGGCGATGACGATTTCTCGCCCGCCGGCCATGGCCAGCACGCCGCTGTCTCCGGCCTGTCCGCCGCCCAGCGGATAGAACACCGTGCGGTCCAGCACGATGCCGGTGTCGTCGATTCGCACGATGCGGGCGTCGCAGCTGCGCAGGTAGGCGTCGGCGCGGAACAGGTCGTCGGTCATCCGGCGATGGTAGCGGCGATGCGCCGATGAGGTGCGCCCACGCCAGAAAGCGCCCACGGCCGACACTGCCCGGTGCACCCGCCTGGGGAAGATGTGCCGCACGCGGCACGTCGCCGCACACGGACCGCAGACGACCGCAGCGCAAAGGAACACGCATGGAACGACAGCAGCAAGCACCCACCCGCATCGCGCCTTCGTGGCCCGCAGCCACCGCCGCGGCACTCGCCGCAGCGCTGCTCGTCGCCGGCTGCGGCGAGGCGGCCAAGCTCGCGCCCGAGCTGACCACCGGCCCCCGCCCGCAGCTGGTCGAGCCGAACAAGACGCTGATTCCCACCGTCAACGTCGCGCCGGCCATCGGCTGGACCGACACCGCCGCGCCCGTCCCTGCCGAGGGCCTGAAGGTGACGGCGCTGGCGCGCGGCCTCGACCATCCGCGCTGGGTCTACACGCTGCCCAACGGCGACATCCTCGTGGCCGAGAGCAACAAGCCGCCCAAGCCCGCCGATAGCAACGACGGCGGCAGCGGTCCCATCGCCAAGATCCGCAACTGGGTCATGGGCAAGGTCATGGGCCGCGCCGGCGCGGGCGTGCCCAGCGCCAACCGCATCACCCTGCTGCGCGACGCCGACGGCGACGGCGTCGCCGAGGTGAAGCAGGTGTTCATGACCGACCTGCGCTCGCCCTACGGCATGGTGCTGGTGGGCGGCGAACTCTTCGTCGCCAACGCCGATGCGCTGGTGAAGGTGCCCTACACCGAGGGCCAGACCTCCATCACCGCCAGCCCGACGCTGGTGACGCAGCTGCCCGCCGGCATCAACCACCACTGGACCAAGAACGTCATCGCCAACGCCGACGGCAGCAAGCTCTACGTGACGGTCGGCTCCAACAGCAACATCGGCGAGAACGGCCTGCCGGCCGAGGAGGGCCGCGCCGCCATCTGGGAGGTCGACACCAAGAGCGGCGAGAAGCGCCTCTTCGCCAGCGGCCTGCGCAACCCCAACGGCATGGGTTGGGAGCCCGAGACCCAGGTGCTGTGGACCGTGGTGAACGAACGCGACGAGATCGGCAGCGACCTCGTGCCCGACTACCTCACCTCGGTGAAGGACGGCGCCTTCTACGGCTGGCCATGGAGTTACTACGGCGGCGTGGTCGACGTGCGCGTGCAGCCGCAGAACCCGCAGATGGTCGCCAAGGCCATCGCGCCCGACTACGCGCTCGGCTCGCACGTCGCGCCGCTGGGCATGGCCTTCTCGCGTCCGGGCGGCATGCCCGAGCAGTTCGCCAGCGGCGTCTTCATCGGCGAGCACGGCTCATGGAACCGCAAGCCCAAGTCGGGCTACAAGGTGGTGTTCGTGCCCTTCATCGGCGGCAAGCCCAGCGGGCCGCCCATCGACGTGCTGACGGGCTTCCTCAGCGCCGACGAGAAGGCCCACGGCCGCCCCGTGGGCGTGGCGCTCGACAAGAGCGGCGCGCTGATCGTGGCGGACGACGTGGGCAACACCGTGTGGCGGGTGTCGAAGGCGCGGTAGCCGTCGTCCTTCCTGCCTCAGCGCTGCGGCCGGGCGATGCGGTAGAGCCGGTGCCGGCGCAGCGCATGCCCCTCGGGCACCAGCGGGTGGTCGAAGGCGCCATCGATGTCTTCCTTCATGCCGATGCGCTGCATCACCGCGGCCGAGCGCGTGTTGTTCCATGCGGTGAAGGCGACGATCTCCTGCAACCCGAGTTGCTCGAAGCCCACCTGCAGCGCGGCGCGCGCCGCCTCGCTCGCGTAGCCATGGCCCCACCACCTGCGCGCGAAGCGCCAGCCGATCTCCACGCACGGTGAGAAGGGCAGCTCGGCCGCCGGCGAGTTGAGCCCGGTGAAGCCCATGAACTCGCCCGACTCCCTGTGCTCCACCGCCCAGAAGCCCCAGCCGCTCTCTGCGATGCGCGAGCGTGTGCGCGCCACCGCCGCATCGCTGTCGGCGCGCGTGGGCAGCGGCAGCAGGAACTCCATCACCAGCGGGTCGCACGCGAGCTCGAAGAAGGGGGCCAGGTCGCTGTCGCGCCATTGGCGCAGGCGCAGGCGGGTCGTGTCGGTTTCGATGATGTCTCTGGTCATGCGGCCGATTGTGTTCGACCAGCACGCTAGGCCCGCCGCGGCGGCAGGCTCTCTCTCCATCGCGCCTGCCTGCCGCGTGCCTTGACTCAGAACCCGGCCAGCACCACCTTGCCCTGCGCCTTGCCGCTCTCGATGAGCGCGTGGGCGCGGCGCAGGTTCGCGGCGTTGATGGTGCCGAAGCTCGCGTTCGCCGTGGTGCGGATGCGGCCCGCGTCGACCAGCGCCGCCACCTCGGCCAGCAGCGCGCCCTGCTCGGCGATGTCGGGCGTCTCGAAGCGCGAGCGCGCGAACATCATCTCCCAGTGCAGCGAGATGCACTTGGTCTTCAGCGGCATCGCGTCGAGCATCTTCATGTCGTCGATCACCGCGAGCTGGCCCTGGGGCTTGAGGCTTTCGATGATCTGCGCGTAGTGCTGGTCGGTCTGCGTGAGGCTGGCGACCATGTCGACCTCGCCGATGCCCGCGGCCTTCAGTTCGGCGGCCAGCGGCCTGGAGTGGTCGATGACCGCATGCGCGCCCAGTTCCAGGCACCAGGCGCGCGTCTCGGCGCGCGAGGCGGTGGCGATCACGCGCAGCTTCGTCAGCTGGCGCGCGAGCTGGATGAGGATGGAGCCCACGCCGCCGGCACCACCGGTGACCAGCAGCGTCTGGCCTTCGCCGCCGCCCTTGGGCACGCGCAGGCGGTCGAACAGCAGCTCGTAGGCGGTGATGGTGGTCAGCGGCAGCGCGGCGGCCTGCGAGTCGTCGAGGCTCTTGGGCGCGAGCGCCGCGATGCGCTCGTCCACCGCGTGCAGCTCGGCATTGGTGCCGGGACGGATGATCGAGCCCGAGTAGTACACGCGGTCGCCGACCTTGAAGTTCTTCACCTGGGCGCCGACGGCCTCGACCGTGCCCACGGCGTCCCAGCCCAGCACCTTGGCCTGGCCGGCGTCGGGAGCGGCGTTCTTCCGGACCTTGGTGTCCACGGGATTGACCGACACCGCCTTCACGCGCACCAGCAGGTCGCGCGCGCCGGGCACGGGGGTTGGCAGCTCGATGTCCTGCAGCGACTCGGGGTTGTCGATGGGAAGGGGCTGGTAGTAGCCGATGGCTTTCATGGGAGGACCTTTCAGTGACGATGACTGAACTGTAGGATCGCAAGGCCGATTTGATAAGTAGGCCGAAATCAGCAACAGTTTCAAATGAAGATTGAAAATATCTCCGACCTGCAGGTGCTGGTGCACACCGCGCGCGCCGGTACGCTCACCGCGGCGGCGCATGCGCTGGGCATCACGCCGGCGGCCGCGAGCGCCACGCTCAAGCGGCTGGAGGCGCAGCTCGGGGCGCGGCTGTTCGAGCGGTCGACGCGGGCGATGCGCCTCACGCCGCAGGGGCAGACGCTGCTCGACTACGCGGTGCGGGCGTTCGAGCTGCTGGACGAGGGGGAGTCGCTGGTCACGGCCGATCGCGGCGAGCTGGTCGGCACCCTGCGCGTGGCTTCGCCCTCGGACCTGACGCGCAGCACGCTGCTGCCGTGGTTCGACGAGTTCCTGGCGCTGCATCCGGGCGTGCAGCTGTCGCTCTCGGTGGGAGATCGGCCGCTGGACGTGATGCGCGACGAGGTCGACGTGGCGCTGCGTTACGGCGCGCTGGCCGATTCGCGGCTGGTGGCGCGCGCCTTCGCGCTGACCAATCCGCTGCTGACGGCTTCACCCGACTACCTGCGGCGGCATCCGGCGCCCCGGGTGCCGCAGGACCTGATGCATCACAACTGCCTGATCTTCAATCGGTCGGGGCGGCGGCACCGGCTGTGGCGGTTTGCGCAGAACGGGCAGTGGACGGAAGTGCGGGTGAATGGGAACCGCAGCGTGGACGATGCCTCGCTGGCGCGGGAGTGGACTGTGGCGGGGTATGGGATTTCTCTGAAGTCTGCGCTGGATGTGCGCAATGACATTCGGGAAGGGCGGTTGGTGCAGCTGTTGGCGGATTGGGAGACTGAGCCTTATCCGTTGCATGCCTTGTTGCCTAGTGGGAGGTTTGTGCCGGCTCGGGTTCGGGCGTTTGTCGAATTTCTTGCCGTGAAGTTCGAGGGGTTGTTGGGGGCGGGGTGAGGTTGTTTCCCGGGGCCGGGACTCGCCCCGGCGGGCGACCTGCTTTCTTTTGCTTCGCCAAAAGAAAGTAGGCAAAGAAAAGGCGACCCCGCTGTCTGCGACCCTTCGCTTCGCTGCGGGCAACCTGCGGTGCTCGCGTTTCGCGGGGTCTCGCCCAAACTCGCTTCGCTCAGACAAGGGCGAGCCCTGATCCGCGAAACGCTGCGCTCCTCGGCGCAGCCAGAGGGGA
>NZ_KB907469.1 GCF_000382045.1 Variovorax atrisoli 110B | reverse complement strand
CTGCTTCCATCGTCCCGGCACGTCCACTGCGTCACATGGATCGTCGTCTCCGTCGGCCCGTACAGGTTCTGCAGCGTCGCCCCGCTCAGCCTCTGCAGCGCCTCTCTCTGCGTGGCCGCAGGCATGGCCTCTCCCCCGCAGATGATGTGCTTGAGATTCGTGGTCTTCTCTATCCCCTCGTACGCCAGGAACGCCTGCAGCATCGAGGGCACGAAGTTCAGCGTCGTGATCTGGTGCTTGCGGATCAACTCGACCAGCCGCACCGGGTCCCTGTGGTCTCCCGGGTTGGCGATCACCAGCCTCGCTCCCGAGGTCAGCGGCCAGAACATCTCCCACACCGACACGTCGAAGCCGAAGGGGGCCTTGTGCAGCACCGTGTCTGCTCCGGCGAGGGTGTAGAACTCCTGCATCCAGGCCATGCAGCTGAACAGCGCCGCATGCCGGATGGCCGCTCCCTTGGGGCGGCCGGTGGAGCCGGACGTGTAGATGACGTAGGCCAGGTGCTCGCCGTGCAGCGCGACCTGCGGGTTGCCGTCGGGCTCGGACGCGGTATCGAGCGTGTCGAGCGCCAGCACTTGAAGGGAGTCGGCGCTCGGGATCAGGCTGCGCAGGTGGCTCTGGGTCAGCAGCAGTTCGATGCCGCTGTCCTGCACCATGTAGGACAGCCGGTCCGCCGGGTACTCGGGGTCCAGAGGCACGTAGGCGCCGCCCGCCTTGAGCACAGCCAGAATGCCCACCATCATCTCGACGGAGCGCTCCACGCACAGGCCGACCAGCACATCGGGACCCACGCCAAGAGAAATCAGTCGATGCGCCAACTGGTTCGCGCGGGCATTGAGTTCGCCGTAGCACAGCGCTTCGTCGCCGAAGACCAGTGCAGGCGCCTGCGGCTTGAGCCTTGCATGAGACTCGATCTGGCGGTGCACCGGTTGCTCGCCCTCGTGGCGCCGATCGTTCTCGCTCCACGCCGCAAGCTGCGCGCGCTCGGCTTCGCTCACCAGCACCACATCCGCCACCGCCTGCTGCGGCCGCTCTACCAACGCCCGCAGCACCGACAGGTAGTGCCCCGCCATCCGCTCCACTGTCTCTCGGTCGAACAGCTCCGAGGCGTAGACCAGGCTCAGCGTCAACCGGTGATCGGGCGTCTCGCGGGCTTCCAGCACGAGCTCGAATTGCGCCTCTCGATCCGGCAGCGCGTGGTGCGCCACCTCGAGCCCCGGCAGCTGTGCCAGCGCCCGGTAGTCTTCGATCAGATGATTGAACATCACCTGGAACAGCGGGCTCTGGCTCAGGCTTCGCTGCGGCTGCAGCGCCTCGACCAGTTGCTCGAACGGCAGGTCCTGGTGCATCTGTGCGCCCAGCACCGCCTCTTTCGCCTGCGCCACGACATCCGACAGGCGCATGCGGGCGCCGATACGGTTGCGCAGCACGAGTGTGTTGACGAAGAAACCGATGATGTTCGCCGCCTCGACCCCGTGCCGATTCGCCACCGGCGCACCGACGCGAATGTCCTCCTGCCCACTGTAGCGATGCAGCAGCGCCTGGAAACCGGCCAGAAGCACCATGAACAGCGTGGCCCCCTCGGCTGCTGCCGAGCGGCGCAAGCCAGCCAGCAAATCTCCAGGCACTTCGACGCCATGGCGTGCCGCGCGATAGCCGATGCGGGCCGTGCGCGGATGGTCTGTCGGCAGAGCCAGCACCGGATGCTCTTCGCCGAGTTGCGAGCGCCACCAGTCCAGCTGCCGCCCGGCCTCGCCTTCGGCCAGCCAGTCGCGCTGCCACGCCGCATGATCGACATACTGGATGCGCGCCTCAGCGCGGCGCGAAGGCGCACCGCCATTCAGTCTTTCGGCGTAGCCGGCAGCCAGTTCATCGAGCAGCACCTGCATCGAAGCGCTGTCGGAAATGATGTGATGCATCACCACCACCAGCAGGTGCGAAGTGTCGGACAGGCGGATCAACGCAACGCGCAGCAAAGGCCCCTGCGTCAGATCGAATGGCGTGGCATGCAGGCGCTGCACCTCATCTGCCGCGCGCGCTTCGCGCTCGGCAGCGGTTGCGAGGTGGCGCAGGTCGATCAGGTTCAGGAGCGGCGCCCACGACGGGCTGATCAGCTGTTCGGCCGTTCCGTCTGCTCCTGCCAGGAACACCGTGCGCAGCGACTCATGGCGCGCGGCGATGTCCTCGAATGCCGCGTGCATGGCGGCGGCATCCAGTACGCCCGACAGGCGAAGGGCGCCGCTCATGTGGTAGGCCGTGCTCTGCGGCGCGAGCTTCCACAGGAACCACTGGCGCTCCTGTGCGTGCGACAGTGGCAAGGGCTGCAGCCGGCGCTCGGCGGACAACGGCTCGACGCCTGCGGTGCCGTGCACCGGACTGTCCTTGCGATTTCGCACGACGGCCGCGCAGGCGGCCAGCCGGGGATGCTCGAAGAGGTCGCGCAACTCGAACCCGATGCCCCACTGCCGGGCAATATGCGCGCAGGCTTGAACCGCTGCGAGCGAATTGCCGCCCGAGGTGAAGAAATGCGCGTCGTGCGCGAGCTCACGATCCTCGGGCCACCTGAGCACGTCCTTCCAGATGGCCGAGACCGCCAGCGCCACTTCATCGAGCACCGGCGCCTCCGGCTGGGTGGAGAGCCCATTCCCGCCGTGCGTGAAGACACCGCGTTCGTGGATCGCATAAGCATCGAGGTTGCGCGCCGCAAGCCCCGCACGGCACGCCTGGCGTTGCAGCTTGCCGCTCGACGTCTTGGGCAGCGCGCCCGGATTGAGCAACACCACGGCGGCAGGCGCCTCGCCGAACACCTCGCTGACGGCGGCACCCAACGCATCGACCAGCACGTTCGGCGGCACGAGCTTCTGCATGCTGCGCGAAACTTCCGCAGCCACCCCGATGCCTTCGCCATCGGGCCCCGACACCGCGAAGGCGGCGACGCGCCCCTTGCGCACTGCATCGATCTCGGCCTCGACCGTGCGCTCGATGTCCTGCGGGTAGATGTTGTGCCCGCGCACGATGATCAGGTCCTTGATGCGACCCGTGACGTAGAGCTGCCCGTCGTGCATGAAGCCGAGGTCGCCCGTGCGCAGCCAGCGTCGCCCCTCGTACATGGCGAAGGTCTCGCGGGTCTCGCACTCCTTGCCCCAGTAGCCGGCGCAGACGCTCGGGCCGCCGGCCCAGATTTCACCGACGCGGCCCGCTTCGAGCGCAGCGAGCGAATCGGGATCGGTGATGCGCACCTCATGTCGGTCCGGCGCGGCACCGCAGCCGACCAGCATGGTGCCTTGGGCGCTCTCCGCGCCCTCACCTCTGGCCAGTGCATCGGCAGAGAAAGTGCGCGCGACCAGTCCGGCACCGCGCCGGCCGCCGGTGACGAACAGCGTCGCCTCCGCGAGTCCGTAGCAGGCATACACGGCATCGGGGTCGAAACCAGCAGGCGCGAATCGCTCGATGAATTCGGTTTCGGTGTCGGCACGCACGGGCTCGGCGCCCGTGTAGGCGACACGCCATGTCGAGAGATCCAGCCCCGCCAGGCGCGAACCTCTCACGCGGTCGAGACAGAGGCGGTAGGCGAAGTCGGGGCCACCGCTCAGGGTGGCGCGATGGCGCGAGATCAGCTCGAGCCAGCGAACCGGGCTTTCGAGAAAGTAGCGCGGCGAGGTCAGCACCAGCGGAATGCCGCTGTAGAGCGGCTGCATGAGGCCGCCGATCAAGCCCATGTCGTGATAGAGCGGCGCCCAAGACACGAACTTGTCGTCCGGGCCGATGCCCATTCCGTCGCGGATGGCGCGCTCGTTGGCGATGAGGTTGCCGTGGGTCACGATCACGCCCTTGGGGGCAGAGGTCGAGCCCGAGGTGTATTGCAGGAACGCGGCATCGTCCGCCGCGGGCGAGAACGGCATCCAAGCATCGGCAAGGGCGAGATCCACCTCATCGACAGCGACCATCTCGGCCTGTGCGAAGGCGTCGGGCGCGCCGGTCATCTCGGCGCGCATCGCCGCCGAGGTGAGCACGCAGCGCGCCTGCGAATCCTCCGCTATGCCCGTCAGCCGGGCGAGGTGCTGCGGCCGCATCGATTCGGGCGGAAACACCGGCACCGCGATCACGCCTGCATAGAAGCACGCCAGCATGCTCACCGCATAGTGGTCGTCGTTGTCCAGCATGACCAGGGCACGCTCGCCCTTGGCGAACTGCCGCTGCAAGCAGGCCGCGAGCGCACGAACGCGCGCCTCGAAGACAGCGTAGGTGATCGGCTTCTCGAAGTAGGCGCCATCCGCTTCGCCCGCCACCGTGAGCCAGACATCGTCCGGCCGGCCTTGCGCCAATGCCCGCAGGTGTTCCACGAAATTCGCGGACATCGGGTGATGCCCCAGATTCAGCGTCGTTGCCGCCGTGCGTGCCATCTCGCTCACTCCAGAAAATTAGAAAGGGCGCTGCCGGCGCCGGCCCGGCAGCGTTCACTCATGCCGGCGTGCTGGCGCACCACGCGGCGGCATCCGGGCGAAGGGCCTCGATGCCTGCTGGCAATGCGTCACGCAACCGCATGAGATGCATGCAGCCCTCCCGCCACGGACAGCCCCAGGCGGCGCACCAGTGCAGCCAGGACTGCAGCCTCGTGCTGGCGGATGAAGAAGTGGCCGCCATCGAACCAGTCGAGCGAGAACGCACCACCCGCATGCGCCGACCAGGCCTCGACGCGCACGGCGTCGATGTCGTCCTGCCGGCCGGCCAAGACATGCAGGGGCATGGGCAGAGGCGTGTCCGCCGACACGTATTCGAAGCTCCGGCAGACGCGGTAGTCCGCACCCAGCGTGTCGAGGGTGATGCGCATCAGCTCGGCGCTGGCGAAGACCTCTTCGGGCGTGCCGCCCTGCCTGCGCAGATCGGCGATCAGCGCATCGTCGTCATGCGTGTCAGGAAGACGATCCGGATCGCGCTGCGACGGCGCCGAGCTGCCCGACGCGAAAAGCGCCACCGGCAGCGGCCGACCGAGCGAGCGCAGTCGCTGCACGACACCGTACGCCAGCAAGGCGCCCATGCTGTGCCCGAAGATCGCGAAGCCGCCCTGCATCGCGACTGCCTGCTCCGTGCAGATCCGCTCGACCAATGCGTCGTAGGTCTCGACGAAGCGTTCGCCCATGCGCATGCCCCGACCCGGCAATTCGACAGGCACGACCTCGATCCAGCGCGGCAGCAGCGGCCGCCAGCGCAGATACATCGTTGCGCTGGCTCCCGCACAGGGCAGGCACAGCAGCGAAACCCTCGCCGACCCGGCCATCAGCTTGCGGCGGCTTCCGCGGAAGGCGCGCGATCCTGCGCGGCCATCCAGTCGCGCAGCGACCTCGGACGCATGTCAGTCCAGTTCTTCTCGACGAACTCGAGCGCCGCCTTCTTGTCGCCCTTCACGCCATCGACAGCCTTCCAGCCGCTGGGCACGGCCTTCCAGTGGGGCCAGATGGAATATTGGTCTTCCTCGTTGACCAGAACGATGAAGGTTTCGTCTTCGCGATCGAAGCAGCTGGTAGACATGGGTGGTCCTTGTGCGGTTGATGGAGGAAGCTCGCGGGCAAGCGGGCCGGCAGGCGGTCGATTGCTGCGCTTCTGATCAACATGACGATTCGGGACCGAATCTGTTCACCCCGGGACTACGGGGGGATGGCGGCCGAGAGGCCGGCCGACGGCGATCAGGCGTCGCGGCCGGTTTCCGGGTCTTCGGAGATGGCTGGGCCCTGGCTCTTCTTCCACGCATCGACGTCGATGGTGGGCGGCACGAGGCCTGCGAGCAGCCAGAGCCGGGCGGCCTTGTCGTAGGCCTTGCGGTGGGCGGGGTCGGCGAGCAGCCATGCCACCAGTTCGACACGCGAGCCCTCGCCGAAATTCTCGCGATCATGCTCGCGCCGCACCCAGTTCCATGCGGTGCGCCAGATGAGGTCGTCTTGCTCTTGTGCCATGCGTGTACGGCTTTACCTTACACCAACCGGCACCGGAGCTCGCTCGCGCAACTCAATCCTTGATCAGGTGGCGCATCGCGCCGATGGCTTCGTCCGCCTCGGCAATCAGTCGGTTCACGAGCCCGAGCGCGCAACCCATCTGCACCGCGATGTCGCGCTGCGTGAGCCCTTCGAGCCGATAAAGCTGGAAGGCCACGCGCGTCCTCGGGGACAAGGCCGACAGCGCCTGCTCGATCAGGCCGACCGCCTGCCTGTCCCGCATCACGCAGTCGGGCGACGGCGGGCCCGGGACGTCCAGCGTCTCCACGTCCACATCGAAGGTGCGGTAGGTAGCTTCGAGCGACTGGCGGCGGCAGTGGTCGAGCGCCAGATTGCGCACCACCTGACAGCAGTAGCCCATGGGCTTGTCGACCTTGCGGTCACAGGCGCCGTCGGCGATCCGGAGATAGGCGTCCTGCACGACGTCGTCGGCAAGGTCCGCGGTACGAACGATCCTGCGCGCCACGTGGAGCAGTTGGGCCCGGTTGGCGACAAAAACATCCCCTAGAGAAGACTCGGACGAGAGTGACAGCATTTTTTGAACAACTCCAGATTGGGCCAGGCATCGAATCTCGAAACGGCTCACGCCGGGCGCCTTGGCGTGGCTGCAGTCCGCCCATCGGGGGCACCCGTCTCGAAAACTTAAATAAGAATCATTAATATTTATGAAAGGATCACAGCGCAAATTTGCAAATGTGTCCTTGCTCTTATAGACGTTTGGACGCACCAAACAGAGACACCTCTACGGAGCGTCGAAGGCGACGGCGGGCGCCTCTAAAATCGCGCCCCTTTGCCCCGCTCCGTTTCCAGCCCCCTCATGAACATCGTCGTCAACGAAGAACTCAAAGCCTACATCGACCCCATGACACCGGAGGAGTACGAGGCGCTGGAACGCAGCATCCTCACCGAGGGCTGCCGCGATGCGCTGGTGCTGTGGGGCGACATGCTGGTGGACGGCCACAACCGCTACGGCATCTGCCAGAAGCACGGGCTTCCGTTCAATACGGTGCAGAACACGCGCTTCAAGTCCATCGAGGACGTGCATCTCTGGATGATCGACCAGCACCTGGGCCGGCGCAGCATTTCCGACTTCCTGCGTGGCGTGCTTGCGCTGAGAAAGAAGGACATCGTCGACCGCCAGCGCGGTCGCCTTGCGACGGTGTCGGAGTCCGCTGCGGAGGCCTCGGACGATCCCCCTTTCGATGTCGATACGCCTGCCGACGGAACGACTGAAGCAGCCGCTGGCACGATCCAGATGCCGCCGCCCGCCCCTCTCAACAGCCGCGAGGCCATCGCCCGGGCCGCCCGCCTGAGCAGCAGCCAGGTCGGGATGATCGAGAAGATCCAGAAGCAGGCTGCGCCGGAACTGGTGGCTGCGGTGAAGTCGGGCGTGATCTCGATCAACACCGCGGCGGCGGTGGCCACCCTGCCTGCCGAGGAGCAGGTGTCGGCCGCGAACGCCGGCAAGGACGAACTCAAGCAGGCGGCGAAGCGGGTACGGGAATCGAAGAAGAAGCCGCGTACTGAATCCGCAGAAGCAGCAGCTTCAGAGGGCGACGCGGAACTCGATGCTGTGCAGGCGCTGCAGCAGCGCGTGGCCGAACTCACGGCCGAGAACGAATCGCTGCGCAGGCAGGTGGCCGAACTGCAGGCCCAGTTAGGTCACTGAGCCCGCAGCCGGCTGGCCGGATGAAGAAAAGCCGCCGTTACTGCTACGGCTGGATCTCGGAGATCTTCGCGCCCGACAGCGACACGCCGGCCTCCAGGCCCACGTTGGTCATGACGAAGCCCACCACGGGCTGGCGCAGTGTGTTGGTGTCGATGCTGCCGTTCGCACCGATGGTCGCGAGGGCCACGGTGGCATCGGCGCCGGCCGTCCAGCCCTTGCTGTTGCGGAACTTGTCGAGTGCGGCCTGGGTGTTGAACAGGTAGATCACGGCCTTGGACTGTGCGCCCGCCTGGAATCCCACCGATCCGGCGGTGGTGCTGTAGTAGGACTGCGTGCGCCCGTTCACGCGCAGCGCGCCCCGGCCGTACTCGGCGCCCACGCCCATGCTGGCGCCCACCACGGCGGGGAACACCAGCACGCCGCTGGACTTGGAGACCAGCTCACGCGAGCCTTTCACCGAGTCGTACAGCTTGGACAGCGAAGCATCGACCTGCGCGTCAATGGAAGCGCGCGAAGACGCGCTGCTGGCCTGATCCTGAGGCCGCGTGGTGGTGCACCCGACGAATGCCAGGCTGCATGCCACCATCACGGACGAGAACGCCAGCGTGCGGAGATTCATGGTTTTTTTCATGACGGAACCCTTCCTTTGGATAGAACTTGAATCGGCGATGAGTCTCTGCCCGAGGGCAGATTCGTCCATGCTAAGACCGCCAAAACCGCGCAAATCGAGTTGAAGGCGTTGGCCTACGCGAGATCACGGCCTAGGCGAAACGGGTACGCCTGAGGGACGTCCAGGCGGCGCAATGTTCGTGCAATGCTGGTTCGTAGCATCGCGGCTCTGGTGCGGACGGCCATACACGGCCATCCGCGATCTGGCACACGAATCCACATCGCGCACTCCCATGACATTCGAACCCGCAGCAAGACTGCCGCGCCGATCGCACGGCGGCAGCATCCGCAGAACTGAACTGACGGACGCGCTGCGCGGCTTCGCGCTGCTCATTGCGCCGGCATTCAGCCTGCTCGGCAGCTCGGCGCTCGAAGTCGTCGCGTCATTGGCGGCGCTGCTTTCATTGCTCTTCGGCATGAGTCTCGCGACGCGCAAGGATCGGACCGAAAGAAGACCGGCATCCTTCCGCCTGCTGGCTCGACGCATGCTGATGGAGTCCGTCGCGTACCGGCACCTGTGGATTCGCCTGTTCAACGCAGCGCTTGTCGGAGCCGCCGCCATGACGCTGCTGAAGCAGCTCATGCCGCTGGCAGCGTCTGTGGTCATCTGCTGCCTGGCAGCTTTCGTCCTGCTGTTCCAGCGATCGCAGTGGCGACACATGCTGGTCAAGCTCGCCCCCATGGGCCGAATGGCGCTGGTGAACTCGCTCGTGCAGATACTGGCCGCCGTGCTGCTGTTCCATGCACTGGAGCCGCGCTTCGGGTTCCTGCTGGGGGTCGCCCTTCCCTTCGCTGCGCTGCCGTTGCTGCAGGCGATGCTCAGCTGCAGATGGCTCGCACGAAGCCCGAGGAGGCATGTGGGGACGGCGTGGCAAGGGCTGGCAGCCGAAGGGCGGGCCGGCTGATCACTGCCGGCCTCTTGCTCAGCTACCGTCAGCTACCGCCCGCCCCTCAAGGCGCGACCGTGATGCGATCCGTCGCCGGCGGGGTCAGCGGGCTGTTCGCCTTGATATAGGCCTCCAGGGCGTCCACGTCCTGGTCACCGCCGAGCGCATCGGTGCCCTGGTTGAAGACGGTGAAGTTGTCGCCGCCGGTGGCCAGGAAGCTGTTCATGGTCACGCGGTAGGTGGCGCCGTCTGTCATCGCGGTGCCGTTGAGCGACATGTTGCTGATGCGCGATCCGGCGGGCTGAGACAGGTTGTAGGTGTAGCTGAAGCCCTTGGAGGGCAGTAGCACCCGGGGCGAGCTCACGGTGTTGGCGCCGCTGTTGAACTGCTGCTCCAGCACCGCCTTGATCTGCGCACCCGTCATGGTCTTCACCACCAGGCTGTTGCCGAAAGGCTGCACGGCGAAGATCTGGCCGTAGGTCACGCTGCCGTCGCCCGCAGGCGCCAGATCGGCGCGCACGCCGCCCGGATTCATGAAGGCGATCTGCGCTTCGCCCTTGCCGGCGGGCTTGGTGGCGGCAAGCTGCGCATCGGCGATCAGATTGCCCAGCACGCTTTCCTTCGACGTGGTCTGCGTGCGCGTGGCAGTGGCGGTGAGCGAACCCACCACGCGCTGCACCAGCGGTCCGGCGATGGAGAGGTACTGGCTGATGAGCGCAGCCACTTCCTGGTTCTTGCCGAAGACGGGGTACTGGTCGGTCAGCGCGACGGTCGTCGAGCCGCTGGTATAGGCCTCGCCCTGCACGATCACGTTGTCGGCGCTCTTGGCCGTCACCTTCCGGGTCTTGGTGTCGATGGTGAGGTTGATGTCGGTCAGCAGCGTGCCGTACTGGCCGGCGCTGGTCAGCAGGAAGGGCCTGGCGGGGTTGGTCTTGGCGTAGTCGCAGATATAGGAGCGGTGCGTATGACCCGAGATCACCACGTCGACGGCCGGATCGAGCTTGTTCAGGATCGGCAGGATGTCGCCGCTCAGGCCGGCGCAGCTCTTGTCGTTGTAGCCCACGGTGGTCGTGCCGCCTTCGTGGATGACGACGACGATGGCGTCGGCACCCTGCGACTTCAGCTGCGGGATCAGCGCATTGGCGGTGTCGGCCTCGTCCTTGAAGCTCAGGCCGGCGACGCCGGCGGGCGTCACGATGTTCGGCGTGCCCTTCAGCGTCATGCCGATGAAGGCCACCTTCACCGTGGCGCCGTCCTTCGTGAAACTCTTCATGCCGGTGGCGGGAAACAGCGTGTTACCGTCGCTCTTCACCGTGTTGGCCGCGAGGAAGCCGAAATTGGCCCCCGGGAAGCTCTTGTTCACGCGGCAGGGCTCGAGCGCGGTGTTCTTCGCGCAGCCGCCGTTCTTCATGCGCAGCAGCTCGGTCTGGCCCTTGTCGAACTCGTGGTTGCCGACCGCGTTGAAGTCGATCTTCATCGCGTTGACGGCCTCGATGGTCGATTCGTCCAGGAAGAGCGCAGAGACCAGCGGCGAGGCGCCGATCATGTCGCCGGCCGACACCACGGCGTTGTTCGGATTCTTCGCCTTCAGCGAGGCGATGGCGGAGGCCATGTAGGCCGCGCCGCCGGCAGGCACCGCGACCGTGCCGCCAGCCTTGGCAGGCGCGTTGATCGACAGCTTCGGCGGCTCGAGGTTGCCGTGCAGGTCGTTGAAGGCGATGAGCTTGACGTCGATGGCACCCGGAACGGCGGGTGCCGGAGCCGGCGCCGGTGCGGGCGGACTGCTCGCCGTGGGGGGCGGCACGAAGGGAACGAAATTGTTCGAGTTGTCGCTGCCGCCGCACGCGGTCAGGGTGGCGACCACCGCGCCGGCAAGGGCGAAGTGCTTCAACGATGCATGCATGGGAACCTCTCTCTCCTTGTTTGGGAACGCAGCGGATGCTGGCCACCGCACATGACGAGGCCGTGAAGGCCCCGCCGCGCCGCGAGGAGATGGACAGCCGAGTCAGGGCAATTCGACGACGCGAATCGCGACGCCAGGGCCGAATGCGGCTTGCAGGAGTGCCTTCGCCTGCAGGCTGCGCTCGTCGGCGGGCGACTGCACGGCGAGCCGCCCTTCCGTCGGCCAGCGCCGCAGGTGCCAGCCTTCCTGTCCGAGGAGTACGAGCCGGGCGAGAGCCCCGGCGTCGGCGACAGGCAGCGCGGCCGGCGTGATATCGAGCCAGTCGATCACCTGTTCGCTCTCGCCGCCCAGGCGCGCGGCTGCGCTCGCGGCGAGCGCCTGCTGAGTGGCCGCATCACGCACCGCCCCCTGCAACACGATGCCGCCGCCATGCCAGCGGATCTCGAGCGACGGGGTTGAGCAGGCCACCTGGCCGTGCTCTTCGCCGCCGTCTGCAAGGCGCCAAGCGGTGCCGATAGCCAGAATGGCGAGGCAAGCCACAGACAACCAGGTGATCCAGATGCGCTTCGTCATTCGGGACGGGAGCGTGCCACACCACGCGTGACCAAGGTGTGACGGCGGCGGCCGCGACAGACAGCCATTCGGCCTACACGGATAAGCGAGGGACGGCGCAACCGCGCGAGATCGGATTCCTATACGCTTGGGTTCCGTCCCCCGCATTCCCCACCACTCCGAGGAACGAACATGGCAGCCAATGCGAAAGTCACAGGAAATGTCGAATACCGGGCCGGCGACGGCCCCCTGATCCTCATTCCCCAGGGTCCTATCGAGATCCAGCTGGCACCCGACAGCGCCGTTCTGAGTTGGGGCGATGCCGGCAGCATGCAGACCACCGCGATACCGATCGCCGAATACCAGCGCTACCTGAGCGAAGGCGTGATCCAGCCGGACTGACTGGATGATCTAGAGCCCACCGAATAGTCGAGGTGGTGCTCACGCCAACCACCAAAGAAAAACGGCCCCGAGGGGCCGTTCTTCATGAAGCATCCCGGGCTCGCGGCCTGGATGCCAGCATCACTGCTCTTACTTCTTCTTGGCAGCCGCAGCCTTCTTGGCGGGTGCGGCAGCCTTCTTTGCTGCGGGCTTGGCGGTCGCAGCCTTGCTGTCGGCCTTGCGCTTGGCAGCCTTGGGGTCCACGGCGGCCTTGAAGGCAGCGCCCGGCACGAACTTCGGCACCTTCTGTGCGGCGATCTTGATCTTGGTGCCGGCGCTAGGGTTGAAGCCCGAGCGTGCGGCGCGCGCCACTTGCTTGAAAGTGCCGAAGCCGACGATCTGGACGGGGTCGTCCTTCTTCACGGCAGCGACGATCGAGCTGGTGATGGTCTCGAGGACGCGCGCGGCTTCTGCCTTGCTGAGGTTGTGGGCGACGGCGATTTTTTCGACGAGTTCGATGCGGTTCAACTGAGTTCCTAATAAGTTTGATTTCGCCATGTTGCCTATGGCGGCGCAGCACGAATCACGCTGCAAGCGGGCGGGAGTTTATTCGACTGCGAGAGGCCAGATGTAACGCGGTCGCTTCCAGCTGTCGTTGATTCGCCTCATTCGGCACCCGTGAGGGGGTTGTTCCTGCGTGCGGGCACGCGTCGCGGGGGGATCTGCATGTGCGATGCATGTCGAATGTCCCTCCATCTCCGATGAGAAGCGAACTCGTCACGATGAGCAAAACCTGGTATCGCACCCAGCTTCGTCGAGGAAATTTGATGGCGTCGCATCTGCAGAACCTATTGCCGCTCTTGCGCAAGATCATCGGCGGCAAGGCTATGGTTGCTACGAAGCTATGCATCGAGCACGTATGTGCCACGCCGCTCTCCAACGGCATCAGCGTCGTTGGCCGATGCGAAGGTGTGCATCTTCGGATCGCACTGAAGCCGGCTCATAGCTCTGCTCGACAGGCTGATCCTCCCTGCGGATTACTCCCTCGACGTCACGGAACCGAACCGTGACATGTCTCGCGGTGATGCAGCAGAACACACGCGATTCAGTTGAATGAAGAGAGAAAGGAAGAGAAAGCCAGAAAGTGAAAAGCCCCTGCAGCTTTCGACTGCAGGGGCTTCTGACTGGCGGAGTGGACGGGACTCGAACCCGCGACCCCCGGCGTGACAGGCCGGTATTCTAACCAACTGAACTACCACTCCTGGTAGACAACGTTCGCTCCTTGCGGAACCGAGTGTTGACGACTCGTGCCGGCTTCACCGCAGTGAAACTGGCGACCCTACGGGGATTCGAACCCCGGTAGCCACCGTGAAAGGGTGGTGTCCTAGGCCTCTAGACGATAGGGTCAAAACCTTGGACGTGCTGCGATCAGCATCTCAAACCATCTCGACACTCTGGTGGAGGTAAGCGGGATCGAACCGCTGACCTCTTGCATGCCATGCAAGCGCTCTCCCAGCTGAGCTATACCCCCGTGTGGGTGTCGAGCCTCAGATTATAGCCTGAATTTCAGGCCTTTTTCAATCGTTCGATAACTTTTTCGCGAGAAAAAATTTCGAGGACTGAATCCAAGGACGGTGTTTGCGGTGTTCCCATCACAAGCACTCGTACTGGCATCGCTAACACTGGCATTTTCAATGCGTGTGTCGCGAGGACTTCCTTGATCATAACTGCGATCGAGGCCTTATCCCATGCGACCGTCATCATTTTTTCTGCGAGTGTTGCGATCGCGGGCTTCACTGCATCGGTGATGTGCTGTGCGCGGTCGGCGTCGCTCACGGTGATGTCCGCATAGAACGCCGCGGCCCAGTCGGCCAGCGCGACCGTGGTGTCGCAGCGATCCTTGAAGAGCGCACAGATCGCCGGCAGGCGCTCGTCCGCAACGATGCCACGCTTCTTCAGCTGCTCCGCAACGAGCGGTGCGAGTTCGTCGCCGGTCTTCGCCTTGATGTACTGCGCGTTGACCCATGCGAGCTTGGCCGCATCCCACTGCGCCGGGCTCTTCGACAGGTGCGAACCGTCGAACCAGCTCACCATCTGCTCGCGCGTGAAGAGCTCGTCGTCACCGTGGCTCCAGCCGAGGCGCGCGAGGTAGTTGAGCATCGCCTCGGGCAGGTAGCCGTTGTCCTCGTAGGCAGTGACGCTCACCGCCCCACGGCGCTTCGAGAGCTTCTGTCCGTCGTCGCCGAGGATCACCGGCACGTGGCCGAACTCGGGCAGCGGCGCGCCCAGCGCGCGGAAGATGTTGATCTGCCACGGCGTGTTGTTGATGTGCTCATCGCCGCGGAACACGTGCGTGATGTTCATGTCCCAGTCGTCGACCACCACCGCGAAGTTGTAGGTCGGCACACCGTCGGGCCGCAGGATGATGAGGTCGTCGATCTCGCGGTTGTTGATGGTGATCTCGCCCTTCACGAGGTCGTTCCAAGTCACGTCGCCTTCGGGCGGGTTGCAGAAGCGCACCACGGGCGGCACGCCTTCGGGCACGGGCGGCAGCACCTTGCCCGGCTCGGGTCGCCAGCGGCGGTCGTACAGCGTCTTCTCGCCACGTGCGCGCTGCGCCTCGCGCATCTCCTCGAGCTCCGCGGGCGTGCAGTAGCAGTAGTAGGCAGTGCCTGCCGCAAGCATCTGCGCGATCACCTCACGGTAGCGCTCAAGGCGCTGCATCTGATAGATCGGACCCTCGTCGTATTCGAGGCCCAGCCAGTGCATCGACGCAAGGATCTGGTCGGTGGAATCCTGCGTGGAGCGGGCCACGTCGGTGTCCTCGATGCGCAGCACGAACTCGCCGCCGTAGTGGCGCGCATAAGCCCACGAGTAGAGGGCCGTGCGAGCCGTGCCCAGGTGAAGAAAACCCGTGGGGGATGGTGCGATGCGGGTGCGTACTTTGCCGGTCATTTCGTTATCGTGGATTCAGTGTGCTCAGGCCGCGCGCGATGTCGGCCTTGATGTCTTCGACGTGCTCGAGGCCGACCGCGAGGCGGATCAGCCCCTGGCCGATGCCAGCGGCCTGGCGCTGCGCTTCGGTCAGCCGGCCGTGCGAGGTGGTGCCGGGGTGCGTGATGATGGTCTTCACGTCGCCCAGGTTGGTGGCACGGCTCACCACGCGCGTGCTGTCCATCACATGGAAGGCATTGGCACGCGCCGTCTCGGGCGAGTCGCCGACCACGTCGAACGACACCACCGCGCCGCCCTGCCCCGACTGCTGCTGCATGGCCAGCTCATGCTGCGCATGCGATGCGAGCCCGGGGTAGTACACACGCGAGATGCCCGGCTGCTTCTCGAGCCACTGCGCGATCTCCATTGCATTGGCGCAATGCGCCTTCATGCGGATGCCCAGCGTCTCGATGCCCTTGAGCACGACCCACGCATTGAACGGCGCCAGCGCCATGCCGGCGGTGCGCACGATGGGGCCAAACACGTCGACGATGAGTTTGGAAGGACCGCAGATCGCGCCCGCCATCACGCGGCCCTGGCCGTCGAGATGCTTGGTGCCCGAATGGATGACGAGGTCGGCCCCCAGCGCCGCCGGACGCTGCAGGATCGGCGTGCAGAAGCAGTTGTCGACCGCGAGCAGCGCGCCCGCGGCATGCGCCACGTCGGCCAGCGCACGGATGTCGCAGACTTCGGTGAGCGGATTGGTCGGCGTCTCGGCGAACAACAGCTTGGTGTTGGGCTTCACAGCCGCGCGCCATTCGGCAACGTCGGTCTGCGAGACGAAAGTGGTTTCGACGCCGAACTTGGCGAACTCCTTGCCGAACAGGTTCAGCGTGGAGCCGAACACGGAGCGCGAGCACACGACATGGTCACCGGCCTTCAGCAGGCCCATGCACATCATGAGGATCGCGCCCATGCCGGTGGATGCGCCGATGGCCGCCTCGGTGCCTTCGAGCGCGGCGATGCGCTGCTCGAAGCTGGTCACCGTCGGGTTCGAGGTGCGCGAGTAGGTGTAGCCCGGCTCGGTGCCCGCAAAGCGGCGCATCGAGGTCTCGGCGTCGGGCTGTACGAAGCCGCTGGTCAGGAAGAGCGCATCGGAATGCTCGCCGTACTGGCTCGGTGCGAGGCCGGTGCGCAGAGCGAGCGTATCGGGATGCAGCCCGGGCGGCAGTGTTCTATCGTCGTCGGTCACTTCGGCTGCCCTCACTCGCTGTGATTGGGAAGCGCGAGGCGCGAAGAATCCTCTTCGGTCTCTTCGATGCGCGGGCGGTTGCCGTTCATCCGTGTGATGGCCTCGGTGTCGATGTCGCCGGTCACGTACACGCCGTCGAAGCACGAGGCATCGAAGCCGTCGAGCTTTGTGTTGAGCGAGCCGATGGCACGCTTCATGGCGTCGACGTCCTGGTAGATCAGCGCGTCGCAGCCGATGAGTTCGCGCACTTCTTCGACCGTGCGGTCGTGCGCCACCAGCTCGTCCTTGGTCGGCATGTCGATGCCGTAGACGTTGGGATAGCGCACCGGCGGCGCGGCGCTGGCCAGGTAGACCTTGCGAGCGCCGGCGTCGCGTGCCATCTGCACGATTTCACGGCTGGTGGTGCCGCGCACGATGGAGTCGTCGACGAGCAGCACGTTGCGGCCCTTGAACTCGCTGGCGATCACGTTGAGCTTCTGGCGCACCGACTTCTTGCGCACGCCCTGCCCCGGCATGATGAAGGTGCGGCCGACGTAGCGGTTCTTCACGAAGCCCTCGCGGTACGGCACGCCCAGCAGATGAGCCAGCTGCGTGGCGCTAGGGCGGCTCGACTCGGGGATCGGGATGATCACGTCGATCTGGTTCGGCGGCACGGTGGACACCACGCGCTTGGCCAGCGTCTCGCCCAGGTTCAGGCGTGCCTGGTAGACCGAGATTCCGTCGAGCACGGAGTCCGGACGGGCCAGGTAGACGAATTCGAAGATGCAGGGGTTGAGCGTCGGCGACTCGGCGCACTGCATCGAATGCACATTGCCCTCGAGGTCGATGAACACAGCCTCGCCCGGGTTGATGTTGCGCTCGAAGGTATGGCCCGAGCCTTCCAGCGCGACCGATTCGCTCGCCACCATCACGGTACCGTCAGCGCTGCGGCCCATGCACAGCGGGCGGATGCCGTACGGATCGCGGAAGGCCAGCAGGCCGTGGCCGGCGATCAGCGACACCACGGCATACGAGCCGCGCAGGCGCTTGTGCATGCTCTTCACGGCAGCGAACACCTCGGCCGGATGCAGCGGCACGCCGCGCGAGGCGCGCTCGAGTTCGTGCGCCAGCACGTTGAGCAGCACCTCGGAGTCGCTCTCGGTGTTGGTGTGACGGTGGTCGGTGGAGAACAGCTCCGAGCGCAGCGCGTGGGCGTTGGTCAGGTTGCCGTTGTGCACCAGCACGATGCCGAAGGGCGCGTTCACGTAGAAGGGCTGCGCCTCTTCCTCGCTGTAGGCATTGCCGGCGGTCGGGTAGCGCACCTGGCCCAGGCCCACGCTGCCGGGCAGCGCGCGCATGTTGCGCGTGCGGAACACGTCGCGGACCATGCCCTTGGCCTTGTGCATGAAGAACTTGCGTTCCTGCAGCGTGACGATGCCTGCGGCATCCTGGCCGCGGTGCTGCAGGAGCAGCAGCGCGTCATAGAGCAGCTGATTGACGGGTGCGTTGCTGACAACGCCGACGATTCCACACATGAACGATTCCCCTTAGGGCAGGTAGCTGGCCAACTTTTCAGGCAGGGAGGGCTTGAGGCCCTGCAATGCCGCATCGAGAACAATGGCGCTGCGCGATTCGTGCCACCAGGCACTGTCGCTCAACACCAGCAAATGGACAACGACGGCGAACACGAGCAGGGCGACTACGCCCCGCGCCGCGCCGAACGCCGCGCCCAGAATCCGGTCCACCGGCCGCAAACCCACGACCGTGATCAACTTGCGCGTGAGCGCTGCCACCAGCCCCACGCCGAACACCACCGCCACGAACACCAGCACGAAGGCCAGCGGGTAGCGCCACGCCCCCTGCGGGTCGCCGAACGGCAGCCATGCCGCCACGCCCGACGCCAGCCACTGGGCTGCAATGAAGGCGGCCACCCATCCGATCAGCGAAATCACTTCGAACACCAGCCCGCGCACAAGGCCGAAAAGCATCGACACCCCGATGAGCGCGACGGCGATCCAGTCGAGCAAGGCCACGGCAACGGCTGGCGACGACTCTTACAACGTGAGGATCGCGGCCGACAAAGACAAGCCCTTGACCTTCTCGGCCGCACGGTCGGCCTCGGCACGCGAGCTGAAGGGACCGACACGCACACGCGTGCGCTCGCCGTCGGCCGTCTTGGCCACATGCACGTAGGTCTTGAGGCCGGCCCTTTCGAGCTTCTGGCGCACTTCGCGCGCCTTGTCCGCATCGGCGAATGCGCCGACCTGCACCACGAAGCGGCCGGCCTCGTCGGCGGCGGCGGGCTTGGCGGCCGCCGCGGTGACGGGCTTGCCCTCCAGCAGCGCGCGGGCGCGGGCGCCATCGTCGACGGCGGCGGGCTTCGGCTTGGCTTCGGGCTTGGGTTCAGGCTTCGGCTTGGCTTCCGGTTTCGGTTCCGGCTTGTGCTCGGGCTTGGGTTCGGGCTTCGGCTCCGGTTTCGGCTCGGGCTTCGGGTCCGGCTTGCGCTCGGGCGCCGGAGCCGGCGTTGCGCTGGCGACCGGCTTGCCGGGGTCGATCTCGGTGCCGTCGGCGGCTTCGGTGATCATGCCGCTGGAAGACGAGGCGGATGCCACGCGCGAAGTGCCGTTGTCAGGCGCCGCGGGCGTGGTGCTGCTGCTCGTGGCAGGCGCGGGCGTCGCGGGAACGGGCAGCGGCTTGACCTTGTTGCGGTCGGGAATCTCGATGGGGATGTCGACCGACACGGGCCGCGGCTGGGTATCGAACAGCAGCGGGAAGCCGATCACGCCGAGCAGCACCAGCACCGCCGCGCCGAGCAGCCGGTGGCGCGCACGGCGACGCATGGTTTCGACACTTTCCGCGGGGACTGCGGCCGGGGCGCTGCGTCCTTCGTTGCCTTGCGGGCCGCGCGTGCGGAACTTGAAAAACGCCATGAAGTTCGATCCCTGGAGGAGTGCAGCGAGGTGATGCCAGAAGGTGCCAGACGGTGCCAGACGATGCGTAAGGCCCGACGATCAGCCGCCCGGCGACAGGTGTTTGGCTTGCAGCCGGGGGGTGCCGTTTTCGAGCACGCCACCCACGGTGAAGAACGATCCGAAGACCACGATTCTATCAGCGGGCCCTGCCTGGCCGATGGCCGCGCGCAGCGCCTCCATCGGGCCTGCGTGCACGCTGGCCGAGGCGTCGGTGCGTGTGTTCTGCGCCTGCCAGGCTGCCAGCAGGTCGGCCGCCTTGGCGGCGCGCGGCGTGGGCAGGTCGGTGAAATACCAGCGGTCGATCAGCGGGCCGATGCGCGCCAGGATGGGAGCCAGATCCTTGTCCGCCATCACGCCGAACACACCGTGCGTCGTGGGGTAGAAGCCCATCGCGTCGAGGTTCTCGGCCAGCGCCGCCACGGCATGCGCGTTGTGCGCCACGTCGAGCACCAGCGCCGGCTCGCCCGGCACGATCTGGAAGCGCCCCGGCAGCTCGACCATCGCGAGGCCGTTGCGAACGGCCTGCGCGGTGATCGGCAGTTGCGGCCGCAGCGCCTCGAGCGCCGCCAACACGCCGGCCGCGTTGATGAGCTGGTTGGCCCCGCGCAGTGCCGGATAGGCCAGCCCGCTGTAGCGCCGCCCGCGGCCCGACCAGCCCCACTGCTGCTTGTCGCCCGAGAAGTTGAAGTCGGTTCCGAAGCGCCAGAGGTCGGCGCCGATCGCGTTGGCATGGTCGACCACGCTCTGTGGCGGCACCGGGTCGCTCACGATGGCGGGCTTGCCCGGGCGCATGATGCCTGCCTTCTCGAAGCCGATGCTCTCGCGGTCGGGCCCCAGGTATTCCATGTGGTCGAGGTCGATGCTGGTGATGACCGCGCAGTCGGTGTCGACGATGTTGACCGCGTCGAGCCGGCCGCCCAGGCCCACCTCGAGGATCGCCACGTCAGGCTTTTCCTCGGTCATGCAGTGCAGGATGCCGAGGGTGGTGAATTCGAAGTAGGTCAACGCCATGTCGCCGCGCGCCTTCTCGACCACTTCGAAGCTTGCTATCAGTTTGGAAGCATCGACAGCTTCGCCCCGCAGCCGCAGGCGCTCCTCGAAGTGCACCAGGTGCGGCGAGGTGAACACGGCGGTGCGATAGCCCGCATGCATCAGGATCGATTCGAGCATGGCGCAGGTCGAGCCCTTGCCGTTGGTGCCGGCCACCGTGATCACGGGGCAGCCGAAGCGCAGGCCGATGCGCTGCGCCATCTCTTTGGCGCGTTCGAGTCCGAGCTCGATGTTCTTGGGGTGGAGCCGCTCGGCGCGCTCGAGCCAGTCGTTCAGGGTTTCCATGGAGGCGGGCATTGTCGCCGACCCGTCGGCCGGGGCATCATCGCGGCCATGACAACCCTCTACGGCATTCCGAATTGCGACACCGTCAAGCGCGCCCGCGCCTGGCTCGACGAACACGGCGTGGAATACACCTTCCACGATTTCAAGAAACAGGGTGTGCCCGAGTCCGAGCTCGACCACTGGCTGAAGAAGCCCGGCTGGGAGGCGCTGGTCAACCGCAAGGGCAGCACCTGGCGCAAGCTCGACGACGCGACCCGCGAGGGCGTGGTCGATGCCGCATCGGCCCATGCGGTGCTCCTGGCCAACCCCAGCCTAATCAAGCGTCCGGTGGTCGACTGGGGGCCGAAAAAACCTGTTACGACCGGCTTCGACGCCGAAGCCTGGGCTGTCAACGCCGTGTAAATCGCGGAACCCGGTCTGTCACGGGGCGTCGAATCTCGATCAGCAGGAGAGACACACCATGAAAAATCGCAGTTTCCGCACTCTCGCAGGCATTTCGGTCGCCGGCTTGCTGGCCGCCGGCACCGGCCTCGTTCATGCACAGCAGAACCAGGTGGTCCAGGCCCGGGTGATCTCCGCCACCCCGATCCGCGAGACGACCGGCAGCGACGTCAACTACAACGTCACCTACGAATACAACGGCCGCCAGTACACCACCCGCATGAACACGCGGCCCGGCGCGACCATCCCGATCCAGGCCAGCGCTTACGGAGTGACCGGGGTGACGGGCGCCACGACCTCCCCTGTGGCGCCGCAGCCGCAGCTGCAGCCCTATCCGGTCGAGGCCAACGGCGGCGGCTACGCTCCGCAGTCCGGCGGTTCGCCCTGGGACAACGTGGTGCCCGAGCCCGGCGTCGTCGTCTCCAGCGCCCCCGCGCCGGTCTACCAGCCGGCGCCGGTGTACGCAGCGCCCGCCCCCGTCTACGTGGCGCCTGCCTACACCTACCCCTATGCGTATCCCTACGCCTACCCGCCCGTGGGCATCTCGCTGAACCTCGGCTATTCGCGCGGCTGGGGCGGCTACTACCACGGCTATCGGGGCTGGGGCGGCTACCGCGGCTGGCACCGCTGATCCGCCGGCCGGCGGCGTGCGGCGCCCGAGCCCCTAAAATCGAGGACTTTTCCAACCCTTGACGGGTGCGCCGCTGGTGCGGTGCGTCCTCGATTCGCCGGCCGCCAAGGCCCAGGCGCCACCCAATGACGACGACTACCGACACTCTGAACAGCGCCGCAGTGGCCACCAAGGCCAATGTGTATTTCGACGGCAAGTGCGTGAGCCACAGCCTCACCCTCGCGGACGGCACCAAGAAATCGGTCGGCGTGATCCTGCCGTCCACCCTCACCTTCAACACCGGCGCCCCCGAGATCATGGAAGGCACCGCCGGCAGCTGCGAATACCAGCTCGCAGGCTCCGACGACTGGATCGCCTCGGGCCCCGGCCAGAAGTTCAACGTGCCCGGCAACTCGAGCTTCAAGATCCGCGTGACGGGCGAGCCCTACAGCTACATCTGTCATTTTGGGTAAACCCCCAGGCTTCGCGCACTTCGTGTCGCTTCTCCAACCCCGTTGCAGGGGGCGATGCCAGTGGCCCGGTGAAGCCGGTTCCACGGTATCCACGGCACACAGCCGCGCCACGAATGTCATGAACCACTGAACCGCGCCAACACCAACGGACCTCCCATCATGTCGACCATCCTCCAAAACGTTCCCGCCGGCCAGAAGGTCGGCATCGCCTTCTCCGGCGGCCTGGACACCAGCGCGGCGCTCCACTGGATGCGCAACAAGGGCGCGATTCCCTACGCCTACACCGCCAACCTCGGCCAGCCCGACGAGCCCGACTACGACGAGATCCCCCGCAAGGCGATGCTCTACGGCGCCGAGAACGCCCGCCTGATCGACTGCCGCGCCCAGCTGGCCAACGAAGGCATCGCCGCCCTGCAGGCCGGCGCCTTCCACGTCACCACTGCGGGCGTCACCTACTTCAACACCACGCCTCTGGGCCGCGCCGTCACCGGCACCATGCTCGTGTCGGCCATGAAGGAAGACGACGTCCACATCTGGGGCGACGGCAGCACCTACAAGGGCAACGACATCGAGCGCTTCTACCGCTACGGCCTGCTGACCAACCCCGCCCTCAAGATCTACAAGCCCTGGCTCGACCAGGTCTTCATCGACGAGCTGGGCGGCCGCGCCGAGATGTCGGCATTCATGCAGAAGGCCGGCTTCGCCTACAAGATGTCGGCCGAGAAGGCCTACTCCACCGACTCCAACATGCTCGGCGCAACGCACGAGGCCAAGGACCTGGAGCACCTGAACAGCGGCATCACCATCGTGCAGCCGATCATGGGCGTGGCCTTCTGGAAGGACGAGGTCGAGGTCAAGCGCGAGACCGTGTCGGTGCGCTTCGAGGAAGGCGTGCCGGTCGCGCTGAACGGCGTGCGCTACTCGAACCTGGTCGAGCTGATCCTGGAAGCCAACCGCATCGGCGGCCGCCACGGCCTGGGCATGAGCGACCAGATCGAGAACCGCATCATCGAGGCCAAGAGCCGCGGCATCTACGAGGCTCCCGGCCTGGCTCTGCTGTTCATCGCCTACGAGCGCCTGGTCACCGGCATCCACAACGAGGACACCATCGAGCAGTACCGCGAGAACGGCCGCAAGCTCGGACGCCTGCTCTACCAGGGCCGCTGGTTCGACCCGCAGGCCATCATGCTGCGCGAGACGGCCCAGCGCTGGGTGGCGCGCGCCATCACCGGCGAGGTGACGGTCGAGCTGCGCCGCGGCAACGACTACTCGATCATGAACACCGAGTCGGCCAACCTCACGTACAAGCCCGAGCGCCTGAGCATGGAGAAGGTCGAAGGCGCGTTCACGCCGCTGGACCGCATCGGCCAGCTGACGATGCGCAACCTCGACATCGCCGACACGCGCGAGAAGCTGGGCATCTACACCCGCACCGGCCTGCTGTCGTCCAGCGAAGGCGCATCGCTGCCGAAGCTGGCGAACGACGGCGACGCGAGCTGACCGGCAACGGAACGCTCCAATGACAACGGGCCCCTCGGGGCCCGTCTTTCATGGGTGACGCGAGGAGAAGATCAGTCTCCGCCGCCTCCGCCGCAGCCGCCTCCGCAACCCCCACCGCCGCATCCGCTTCCGCCATCGGACGAACCGCCGTCGCTGGAGCCGCCATCGCTGCTGCTGCTCGACTCGCTGCCGCCGAAGCCGCCGGCGTCGCCCGAACTGCCGCCGTCAGAAGACGAATCGCCGAAACTGGTGCCGCAGTGGGCGTCCGAGCCGATGTGCCGCTCGACTGCGCGGCAGTCGGGCACGTAATGGAAGCCGCCTTCGATGGCGAACTTGATGTCCAGCGCGAACAAGAGCGGCAGCCGCGCCGGCTTGCGCGGGTCGATGCTCTCTTCCTTGCAGGCCCAGTACCAGGTGCGGCGCAGGCCGTCGTTGCGCTTGGGGTCGCGGCCCAGCACCTCCGCCGGGCTGTGGTGCAGCATGCCGCCGAAGGCCGCCTTGCACCAGTTCTGGTAGCCCTGCGTGTGCAGGATGAACTCGTGCCACGCCGTGTCGACCACCTTCGAGGGCATGGCCACGAACTTGCGATCGCTGCGCAGGTGCGCCATGAAGAACTGGCGCAGGCCGCGCAGCACCAGTTCGGCGTCGCGCCGGCTGAGCTGCGGATGCGCCTGGCACAGCTTGCCGACCAGGAAGGGCGGCAGCCGCGCCTCGCGGATGAACTGCCGCCGCAGGCTGGTCTCGAGGAACTTGAGGACCGCCGCGAACAGCAGCGCGAACAAGATCACCGCCACCATCGAGCCCCAGCGACGCGTTCCGAGGAAGAGCGCCAGCAGTGCGACCACGGGCACGGCCCGGCGAGCCCAGACGAGGGCGCCGATGCGGCGGCGGAAATTCAGGTGCAGGAAGTCGAGATCCATGTCGCCCGACGATCCGTCAGACCACCACCGGTTCCGGCTCCAGCCGAATGCCGAAACGCTCGTACACGCTGGTCTGGATGGCCTTGGCGAGCGTCATCACCTCGCCACCGGTCACAGGGTTCTCGCGGCCGCCGCGATTGACCAGCACCAGAGCCTGCCGCTCGTAGACGCCGGCATTGCCCACCGACTTGCCTTTCCATCCGCAGGCGTCGATGAGCCAGCCCGCAGCCAGCTTGATGCTGCCGTCGTCCATCGGGTAGTGAACGATCTTCGGGTCGCGCGCGATGATGTCGGCGCACTGCTCGGGCGTGACCGTCGGATTCTTGAAGAAGCTGCCGGCATTGCCCAGCACGCGCCAGTCGGGCAGCTTGGCGCGGCGGATGGCACAGATCCAGTCGAAGATGTCCTGCGCGCTCGGCGTGAAGTTGCCGCTTTCCTCCATCTTCCGCTCGAGATCGAGGTAGCCGACCACCGGTTTCCACGGCTTGGGCAGGCGAAAGCGCACCCGGGTGATCACCGCCCTGCCCGCCAGGCCGAAGTCGTTCGGGCTGCTGCGCGCATGCTTGAAGACCGAATCGCGGTAGCCGAAGGCGCACTGGGCCGCGTCGAGGCTGAAGCTGCGGCCAGTTTCCCAGTCGAAGGCGTCGAGCGAGTCGAAGCGGTCCTGCAGCTCGACGCCATAGGCGCCGATGTTCTGCACCGGCGAGCCGCCCACCGTTCCCGGGATCAGCGCCAGGTTCTCGAGCCCCGGATAGCCGTTGCGCACCATCCATTCGACGGCGTCGTGCCAGGTTTCGCCTGCGCCGGCCTCCACGATCCAGGCGCGCGGGGTTTCCTCGAGCAGGCGCAGGCCCTTGATCTCGACCTTCAGCACCAGCGATTTCACGTCGCCCGTCAGCACGATGTTGCTGCCGCCGCCGAGCACGAAACGGGGCGCGTCGCGCCATGCCGGATCGTCGCGCAGCGCGGCCAGATCGGCCTCGCCTGCAATGCGCGCGAGATGCTGTGCGCGCGCGACGATGCCGAAGCTGTTGTAGGGCTGCAGCGGGACGTTGGACTCCACGATCATGGGAGAATTGTCGCATCTGCACCCGTGAAGAATTCAGGAGAGAGTCCATGCCGTCCTTCGATACCGTCTGCGAACCCAACCTTCCCGAGGTGAAGAACGCAGTCGAGAACACCGCCAAGGAAATCGCCACGCGCTTCGATTTCAAGGGCACGGCCGCCGCCGTCGAGCTCAAGGACAAGGAAATCACGATGATCGGAGACGCCGAGTTCCAGCTCGTCCAGGTCGAGGACATCCTTCGCAACAAGCTCACCAAGCGCAACGTCGACGTGCGCTTCCTCGACAAGGGCGACGTCCAGAAGATGGGCGGCGACAAGGTCAAGCAGGTCATCAAGATCAAGAACGGCATCGAGAGCGAGCAGGCCAAGAAGATCACGCGCGTCATCAAGGACAGCAAGCTCAAGGTCCAGGCGGCGATCCAGGGCGACGCGGTGCGCGTCACGGGCGCCAAGCGCGACGACCTGCAGGCGGCCATGGCGCTGATCAAGAAGGACGTGCCGGACATGCCCCTCACCTTCAACAACTTCAGGGACTGATAGCGGTCCTCCCCCAGGCTTGCCCACTTCGTGTGGCCGCCAACCCCCTCGCCGGGGGCAATACCGGCGGCCCGGCGGAGCCGGTTCCGCGGTATTCCTGGTCTATTCGGGTCGCACGACCGATATCTGGCACTTGGAGCAGCAAGCCTCGTATGAAACATCTTCTCGTCGCAGCGCAGCTCTTCGCTGCCGCCGCCGTGGCGCACGCAGCTGGCTCGGTCACCCTGACCGGCAGCATCGGCAGCCGGGCGATCCTGATCGTGAACGGCAATCCGCCCAAGACGGTGGCGGTCGGCGAGAGCTACCAGGGCGTGAAGCTGATCTCGCTGCAGGCAGAGCAGGCGGTGGTCGAGATGGAGGGCAAGCGCGTCAACCTGCGCATGGACACGCCGGTGAGCATCGGCGGCGGTGGGAGCTCGGGCGGCGGCGGAAGCCGCGTGGTGCTGTCGGCCGACAGCCGCGGGCACTTCATGACCCAGGGCGCCATCAACGGCCGGCCGGTCACCTTCATGCTCGACACGGGCGCCACGGCCATCGCGCTGTCGGCCGACGACGCCCAGCGCATCGGACTGGACTACAGCAAGGGCCAGCGCGTGCTGATGAACACCGCCAACGGCACGGCTACCGGCTACAAGCTGCGCCTGCAGTCGGTGCGCGTGGGCGACGTGGAGGTGTACGACATCGACGCCATCGTCTCGCCTCAGGGCATGCCCTACGTGCTACTGGGCAACAGCTTCATCAACCGCTTCTCGATGCGCCGCGACGCGGACCAGATGGTCCTGGAGAAGCGATATTGATTGCTCGCCCCCAGGCTGCGCGCACTGCGTGCGCTTCGCCAACCCCCTACCGGGGGCGGGCCGGCCGCTTCGGGCGGCCGTGCGCGGCGGCCCTCGCGAAAAGAACCCTGTCGGATCAGGCCTGGGCGGCCGTCACCACGATCTCGATCTTGTAGGCCGTGTTGGCCATCTTGGCCTGCACGGTGGCGCGCGGCGGCGTGTTGCCGGCCGGGATCCAGGCGTCCCACACCTCGTTCATGGCGGTGATGTCGTTGATGTCGGCCAGGAAGATCTGCGTCATGAGGATGCGCGACTTGTCGCTGCCGGCCTCGGCGAGCAGGCGGTCGACCATGCCGAGCACCTGCGTGGTCTGGCCGCGGATGTCCTGCGTGGTGTCGTCGGGCACCTGGCCAGCGAGGTAGACGGTGCCGTTGTGCACGGCCGTCTCCGAAAGACGCGGGCCGACGTGGTAGCGGGTGATGGAAGCCATGGAGCGTGTTCTTTCTACGGTTCAGGTTGATTTCTTCTTGGAGCCGAGCTTCGACTCCGTGCCGGCGGCGAGCCGGCGGATGTTCTCGCGGTGCCGCCAGATCAGCAGCAGGCTCATGACGATGATCGCGACCAGCGCCGTGCGGTCCAGCGGCCAGGCGATGCCGCCGCCGATCAGGTAGTAGGCCGGCGCGAAGAAGGCGGCCACCAGCGACGACAGCGACGAGTAGCGGAAGAAGATCGCGATGATGAGCCAGGTGGCACCCGTGGCCAGCCCCAGCCACGGCGCGATGCCCACCAGCACGCCGGCCGCCGTGGCCACGCCCTTGCCGCCCTGGAAGCCGAAGAACACCGGATACAGGTGTCCGAGGAACGCGGCCACGCCGGCCACCGCGGCAACGCCCTCGCCCAAGCCCCATTGCGCGCCGAACTGGTGGATCAGGAACACCGGCACCCAGCCCTTGAGCGCATCGAGCAGCAGCGTGGCGAGCGCCGCGCCCTTGTTGCCCGAGCGCAGCACGTTGGTGGCGCCGGGGTTCTTGCTGCCGTAGCTGCGCGGATCGGCCATGCCGAGCGCCTTGCTCACGATGACCGCGAAGGAAAGCGAGCCGATCAGGTACGACGCCACGATGGCGATGATGGAAGGCAAGGTGAAGCTCAAGACGGCACTCCGCGGAGGGTGGTTGTTGTTCTATTCGGCGACGACCGCCTGGATGCGCGAGAGGGATCGCTGGAGGGGGAGGGACGTCGCCATGGCGGCGGCTATTCTGCCAGCGCGCATTGCACGGGCTTCGCGCCCAGCAGCGCCACGCACACCTGAGGATCGATGCCTATCAGGTAGCCGCGCCGCCCGCCGTTGAGCACGATGCGCGGCAACTCGAGGATGCTCGACTCCACGTACACCGGCATCTCGCGCCGCGTGCCGAAGGGCGAAGTGCCGCCCACCATGTAGCCGCTGTGCCGCTGCGCCACCTCGGGCTTGCAGGGCTCGACCGACTTGGCGCCGATCTGGCGCGCGAGATTCTTCGTCGACACCGTGCGGTTGCCGTGCATCAGCACGATCAGCGGCTTGGCGTCCTGGTCCTGCATCACCAGCGTCTTGATGACGGTGAACGGGTCCAGCCCCAGCATCTCGGCGCCGCGCTGGGCGCCGCCGTGCTCGACGTATTCGTAGGGATGCTCGGTGAAGGCGATCTTGTGTGCGCGCAGCAGCTGCGTGGCGGGTGTCTCGGAGGTGTGGGCGCTTTTCTTGGCCATCTGGGTGGCAACTTCTGGTTCAGGATCACTTCAGAAAATCCGATGCGCCGCAGCAAGAATCTGCCGCACCACATCGAATTCGCTCGAGCCATGCAGCATACGCCAGCCCCGGTGAACGCGATTTCGTTCCCTCCGTTGCGCCGCCCTGCCCTCACGGCGCTCGTGCTGATGGTCGCGGCAATGCACGCGGCGGTGCTCTGGCTGCTGGTGATTGCGACAAAGCCGCATGGACGCATCGTCGGTACGGCGGAACGCATCGTCGTGGAAATGATGCGGGCACAGCCTCCCGCAAAAGCGGTGGCGCAATCGCCGCATTCCGCATCGTCGCAGCGCCCTGCCGTCAGGCGTCCCCCGCAATCCGCTCGCGCCAGATCGATCGCCGCTCCCGAGACACCGGTCGCCGCTGCTGCGCCGTCACAAGCCGAAAGCCAGGCATCCGCGCCGCCGCTGATCCTCCACTCGGAAAGCACGCGCCGCGCCCTGCGCGACATCGGCGGTGAACGCTCCTTCGCCGAACGGGCCGCCGAGGACCTCGACGGCAGCCCGCGCTCGGGCTTCGACTCCAGGCTCGGCGCGGGCATCGCAGGCGCCGCGCGCGGCGACTGCAGGAAGGGCGAGTTCAAGGGCGGCGGCATGGGCCTGCTGAGCCTGCCTGCCCTCGCGCTGGCCGCAGCGACCGGCGAATGCGCCCGCTGACTGATTAAGGATCAGGCCGCCGGATCGCGGATGTCCCAGCGGATCTTGTCGATCTCGGCCAGGATTTCCGGCGACAGCGTGGTGCCGTACACGTCGAGGTCTTCTTCCAGCTGCGCCAGCGAGGTCACGCCGATGATCGTGCTCGCGACCTGCCACTTGGTGTAGCAGAAGGCCAGCGCCAGCTGCGTGGGCGTCAGGCCGTTGTCGCGGGCCAGCTGGTTGTAGCGCTTCGCGGCACGCAGCGAATCGGGGCGGCCCCAGCGCTGCTTGCGCACCGATTCGTAGCTCGAGATGCGCGCACCCTTCGGCGCATCGGGCCCTTCGATTCCACTCTGGTCGTACTTGCCGGTCAGCAGGCCGAAGGCCAGCGGCGAGTAGGCCAGCAGCGACACGCCCAGCCGGTGCATCGTTTCGTCGAGCCCGTTCTCGTGGCCGCGGCTGATGAGGTTGTAGACGTTCTGCACCGTCGCCACGCGCGGCAGGCCGTGCTGTTCGGCGAGCCGCACGAACTCGTGCACGCCGTAGGGCGTTTCGTTCGACAGGCCGATGGCGCGCACCTTGCCCGCCTTCACCAGCTTGCCGAGCGCCTCGAGCTGCTCGTGGATGGAGGTCTTCGAGGTTTCCTTGGACGGGTCGTAGTAGATGTTGCCGAAGGCGGGCACGTGGCGTTCGGGCCAGTGGATCTGGTAGAGGTCGATGACGTCGGTGCGCAGCCGCTTCAGGCTGCCGTTGCACGATGCCTCGATGTCCGCAGCCGTCATGCCGCTGCCTTCGCGCACCCAGGGCATGCCGCGCGAGGGGCCCGCCACCTTGGTCGCGACCACCAGCTTCTGGCGCGCGCCGGGGTTGGCGGCGAACCAGTTGCCGATGATGGTCTCGGTGACGGAGTAGGTTTCCTTGCGCGCGGGCACCGAGTACATCTCGGCGGTGTCGATGAAGTCGATGCCCCGCTCCAGCGAGCGGCTCAGGATGGCATGGGAGGTGGGCTCGTCGACCTGTTCGCCGAAGGTCATCGTGCCGAGGCAGATCGGGGTGACGTGCAGGTCGCTTTGACCGAGTTGGATCTTTTTCATGCGCGGGATGCTACCGCCGCGCCCCACGGCCCGCTGGCCGCCGCGCCAAAACCCGAGCGCGATGCGCCCATGCACGGCCCCAGCCGCTGTCCTGTGCCGGACTGCGTCAGTACAAAGGCCTCCTTATCATCGGCGCCCATGTACCAAGCCCTCCGCCCCTCCCGCAGCGAATTCGTGCCCGTGCGCAACCTCAGCTACCACGTGCGCCTGTGGGGCCAGCCCTCCGACGAGCGCCCGCCGCTGGTGCTGGCCCACGGCTGGATGGACGTGGCGGCCTCATGGCAGTTCGTGGTCGACGCGATGGAGGAAGAGCGCTTCATCATCGCCCCCGACTGGCGCGGCTTCGGCCTGACTGACGGCGGCGGCGTCGACAACTACTGGATGGCCGACTACCTGGCGGACCTCGAATGGCTGCTCGACCACTACGCGGGCGAAGGCGACGATGCCAGGCAGGTCGACCTCGTCGGCCACAGCATGGGCGGCAACGTCGCCATGCACTACGCCGGCGTGCGGCCGCAGCGCATCCGCCGCCTCGTCAACCTCGAAGGCTTCGGCATGCCCGCGCGCAAGCCCGACGAGGCGCCCTCGCGCTACGGCCAGTGGATCGACGAACTCAAGCGCCTGCACCGCGGCGAGATGGCCCTGGCCGGCTACTCGGCCGTGGACGGCGTGGCCCGCCGCCTCATGAAGACCAACCCGCGCCTCACGCCCGACAAGGCCGCCTGGCTCGCGAGCCACTGGTCGGTGAGCCACGCGCAGCCCGACGGCAGCGAGCGCTGGCAGATCCTGGGCGATGCGGCGCACAAGATCGTCAACGCCCACATCTTCCGTGTCGACGAGACGCTGGCCCTCTATTCGCGCATCACCGCGCCGCTGCTGATGGTGGAGGCCTCCGACGACAGCCTGCACGGCTGGTGGAAGAACCGCTACACCCTCGACGAATTCCACGAACGGCTGAAGTCGGTGGGCAACGTTCGCATCGAGCGGCTGGAGGACGCGGGGCACATGCTTCATCACGACCAGCCGCGGATCGTGGCGCGGATGATCGAAGAGTTCATCGCCTGAGGAAGCGGGCAGCGGCCCGCTGCCCGCTCCCCCGCTCCCCTCTTTACGCACGCGCGGCGCAGCATCACGGCCGGCGCGGCCGTTGGCCTGCTACTTGCAAAGAAAGCCTCACGTCGCTTCGTTGGCACAACGATGAGGCAGACCGTGGTGCGCTTGTGTGCACGGGCGAGCAAACGTTTCACACCTAAGTTCGCAAACGCGGCCTGCGGGTGCTCGCGCGGTGGTCGATGCTGGTGCAGCCGGCATCGTCTTGGGGGTTCTTGAGCCAAAGGGAGTCTCGAATGACCAGAGTCGTACGCGCCCACACACCGCTGGGCGAAGAGCAGCTCATGTTCCGCTCCATGAGCGGCACGGAGGGGCTGTCGCAACTGTTCGAATTCGAGGTCGACCTGCTGAGCCCGAGCATGTCGATCGACATGAAAGCAGTGCTCGGCAAGCCTCTGGCGCTCGAGATACAGACGGCCGGGGAACCGCGCTTCCTCAACGGCCAGATCGTCCGCTTCACCATGATCGGCAAGGAAGGCGACACCTCGCGGCACATCGTCTACCGGGCAAGCGTGCGGCCCTGGCTTTGGTATCTCACCCGCAGCAGCGACTGCAAGATCTTCCAGAACAAGTCGGTGGTCGAGATCCTCGAGGAGGTGTTCGCCGACTACGGCTTCGCTTTCGAGAAGAGGCTCAGCTGCAGCTACCGGCAGTGGGAGTACTGTGTGCAGTACCAGGAGACCGACTTCGCCTTCGTCAGCCGGCTGATGGAGCACGAAGGCATCTACTACTTCTTCGAGCACGGCAAGAGCCAGCACACGCTGGTGCTGGCCGACGACATCGGCGCGCATGGGCCGCTGCCGGCCTATCCGAAGATCAGCTACCTCGCCACCGACCGCGACCTCGCGCCGTTCCAGGAAGTGATCGATCAATGGCAGGTCACGGAGGAAATCCGCCCGGGCAGCTACGTGGTGGACGACTTCGATTTCAAGAAACCGCGCGCCGACCTCATGAACGTGCGAAACCAGCCGCGCGGCGGCGATCATGGCCAGTACGAGATGTACGAATGGCTCGGCGGCTTCAGCGAGTCGGAGCAGGGCGAGCACTACGCGCGCATCCGCCTCGAGGAGGCGCAGGCCCAGGCCGAGCGCGACACCGGCCACACCAACGTGCGCGGCATGGCGCCCGGCTACCGCTTCACCATGCAGAACTGCCCCCGAGAAGACGACAACCGCGAGTACCTCGTGGTGTCGGTCGCCTATGCGCTGCGCGAAGGAGGTTATGCGAGCGGCAGCGAGGCTGCCTCCTACAGCTTCGACTTCGCGGTGCAACCCGCCAGTTGCGCCTTCCGAGCACCGCGCGTGACACCCATGCCGCGGGCCAACGGCCCCCAGACGGCCACCGTGGTGGGCAAGGCAGGGCAGGAGTTCTGGGTCGACCAATACGGCCGCGTAAAGGTGCAGTTCCGCTGGGACCGCTACGGCAGGAGCGACGAGAACAGCTCGTGCTGGGTGCGCGTGTCCAGCGCATGGGCCGGCTCGAACTACGGCGCCGTGAACCATCCCCGCCGGGGCCAGGAAGTGGTGGTCGACTTCATTGGGGGACACCCCGACCGGCCGATCATCATCGGCCGCGTCTACAACGCCGACCAGATGCCGCCGCTGGAACTGCCGGCCAACGTCACGGTCAGCGGCTTCGTCAGCCGCAGCAGGGACGGCTCGGCCGCCAACGCCAACGAGTTCATCCTCGACGACGCGCCGGGCTGCGAGCTGGTGCGAATCCACGCCGAGAAGGACTTCGAGATCGACGTGGAGAACGACCTGAGGATCCACGTCGAGAACGATGAGACCGAGACCATCGACGGCCACCGCAACAGCCACGTGCTGAAGACCGACACGCTCACCGTCGACGGCACGCGCGACACCATCATCAAGAAGAAGGACACCGCCGAGTACCGCAACGGCTCCAAGCTCACCGTCTCGGGCGCGCTCACCGAACATTTCTTCGACAACCGCATCGAGACCACCACCAGGCTCGGTTCGAAGGAGACGGTGCTCAGCGGCCAGTCGGAGGTCGTCGTCAATGCGGGCCTGCGCCACGAGACCTTCGACAAGGGGCTGCTGGTCGACGTGAAGGAGGGCATGGACGAGGAGATCCACACCGGCGACTCGATACTCAAGACGCTCGCCGGCAACCGGCAGGAAACCTACCAGACCGGCTGGCAGCGCACCGTGGTGGGCGGCGGCGGGAAGGACAACATCAAGGGCGGCCTGGAGGAAACCATCGAGACGGGCGACCACAATTCGACCGTTTCGGCCGGCAACTACCACGGCAAGGCGCAGAAGGTGACCATCGAGGCCACGGCGGGCGACGTCGACATCAAGGCCAGCGGCGACTTCACCTTCGAGGGCAACCACGTCAAGCGCGTGAACCGCGTGCTGCTGTGGGACTGGTCGCCCACGGCCGTGGTGGCCACCGGTCTGTCGAGCGCGACCTACGGCGTGAACAACAGCAACGCCGGCCTCACGCTCACGAGCAACATCAAGAAGATGGACGCCACCGCGCAGATCATGAACATGTACGCGCACCAGGCCAACTTCGGCTCGGTGAGCTTCTCGAACGTCGTCGCCGAACAGCACGCCGGCGGCTTCTGGGGCGCCCTCAAGGGTTTCGTGCTCTTCGGATGAGCGCTCAGACCGGATGCCGGATGTCTCCTTCACGGTCTGGTGGGTGCTGGCACCGCTGCTTGCATGGCTGGTGTTCACCTTATGCGTCACGCTCGTGCGCGAGCGCCGCCGGCGCGCCGTGCGACTCGTGCGCATGCGCAGGGCTGCCGACATGCTCGCGAACGGGACGCCCGCCATGGCGCTGGTGATGTCCCTCTCCGACACCGGCCAGCGCCGTTCGGGCGAAGGCACCACGTGGGCGATCGCGAAGCTGCATCTTCGGGTTCATGCCGTGGCAGGCAGCCAAGCCTTCGACGTCGACCAGACCACCGCCATCGCCATGCCCGAGCTGGCCGAGCACGCGGCCGGAAAGACCCTCGCCGTGCGCTTCGACCCGGTGAGCCGTGAAGTCGTGCTCGAGCGCCGCAGCACCGCCCCGGCCTACCACGGCGACGACCTCACCCGCCTTCGCCCATCACCGGAGGCCACAGGCCGATGAAGACCGTTAAACCCTTGCGCCTGGGCATCCTGACGCGGCCGTATCGCTGGCAGGGCGTCGACCAGCTCGGCGTAGCGGTCACGGCACTCGCCAGCCTGGAAGCGGAACCGAAGCTCCTGGCCGACCAGGAGTTGTGGCAGACCGTCGGAGAGGAAATCGGCGGCATGGGCGTGTTCGACATGGGCGTGCCCAAGTCCGTGCCAGAAGTGCTGGCGAGCGGCCACGCCTACACCCGCCACCAGCAGGACAAGACCGAATGCGCCGTGCACCTGCGCATCGCCGGCCTGGATAAGTCCCTGCACGCATCCGGAGACCGCTACTGGCTCGACGGCCGTCTGAGCGAGCCGCAGCCCTTCGAGGCGATGCCGCTGGACTGGGCGCATGCCTATGGCGGGCCGGGCGTGCCGGAAAACCCGGGAGGCATCGGGGCGTTCGACGAGACGATCAACGGCGTGCACACCCGCCGCGCGCCCAACGTGGAAGCCGTTCACGGTCGGGTGCGCTCGCGCGGGCAGGAGGTAGCGCCCGCCAGCTTCGGCCCGGTGCCCATCGACAGCCCCCGGCGCATGGCCCTCATGGGCAGCAGTTACGGGCAGCACTGGCTGGATAGTCACTTCCCCGGCTTCGCTCCGGACATGGACTGGCGCTTCTTCAACGCCGCGCCCGAAGACCAGCGCTTGCCGGCCCTGCAGGAACTGCCGCCCGGCGCTCCTTACGAGATCCTCAACATGCACCCGCACAAGCCGGTGCTCGCCGGCACCCTTCCCGACTGGCGCGCGCGCTGCTTCGCGAGCTTCGAGAAGGACGGCAACGGGCTGAGCGAAATCGCCCTGCGGCTGACCACCGCTTGGTTCTTTCCGCATCGCGAGCGCGTGGCGCTCGTCTGGCACGGTGTGCTGCCGGTGCGCGAGGACGACGCGGCGGACGTGCGGCACATCATGCCGGCGCTGGAGTTGCCCCGGCAGCCGCGCACGGCCCAGCACTACCAGTCGGTGCTGCTCCAGCGGCTGGACACCGCCCGCGGCAGCCTGCTCGCCTTTCGCGACAGCGACCTCGCCCCGAAGGAGATCCTCGGCGACTGGAGCGCCCTTGACGCACCCGACCCGATGCAGCGGCCACTGCTGCGCAACCTTCGCGCCGGGCAGCTGCGCGAACACGAGAAACGGCGCGCGGAACTCGTCGCACTTGGCGTGGACCCCGACAGATACCTGCCGCCCCCCCTGCCGCCGGCCGCATCGCTGCCCTTCGACGAAGTGCCGGAGCATTTCGAGCGCATGCAGGGAGAAATGATGGAAGCCCGAAACAGACTCGAGGCAGAAAGCGCGCGGATGCGCCGCAGGCAGGAAAACGAGATCGACCCCGCCCTGCTCCACAAGAGCCGCGAACAGCCGCAACGCTTCGATCCGGATGCGCTCATCCGGCAGCTCGACCAGCTCGCCGCAACGCCGGTCGCCTCGCCAGCCACCCCGGACCCGGCCCCCGCGCTCATGCCCGCCGGAACCAGGGAGCGGATGACGGTGCAGATCAGACAGGGTTACCTCCACGGCGCCCACCTCTTCGACCCCGCGCCGCCGATGCCTTCGTTCCGCTCGGCAAAGCTGCGCAGGCAATTGGCGGCGGCAGCTCCGGGCGAGCGCGATTTCCGGAACATGCGGCTCGTCGGTGCCGACCTCTCGGGCATGGACCTGAACGGCGCCGATTTTTCCGGCGCCGCCCTCGAGGACGCCAACCTCGAGGGAGCCCAGCTCGCGAACGCCAACTTCAACGGCGCGGTGCTGGCGCGCGCCAGGCTGGCCCGCGCCTCGCTGCCCAATGCGACCCTGCGCAACACCAACCTCGGCGGTGCGCAATGCGAGTTCGCGGATCTCTCCGGCGCCGACATGAGCGGAGCCAATTGCGAAAAGGCGCGCTTCGTGTCGTGCAACATGGCCAACACCACGTTCGACCAGACGCGCCTGGGCGAATGCGAGATCAGCCGGTGCGACTTCCGCGGCGCCGATTGGCACCAGGTGTTCCTCACGAAGCTGCGCATGAGCAGCATCGCCTTCGATGGAGCATCTTTCAGGCAGGTGGTGTGGCTCGAATGCACGCTGGCGAACGTGCGCTTCGTCAACGCGTCGCTGGTGCGCTGCGGCTTCGTCACCACCGACTGCAGCCTGTCGACCGACTTCTCCGACGCACGGCTAGACGCATGCAGCTTTGCGCACGGCAGCACGCTCGCCGGGGCCGTGCTGCGCCGCTGCGTGCTCAGGCATTGCGGGCTGCGCACCACGCCGCTGACGCGCGCGGACCTGGCTAATGCACGCCTGGACAACTGCGACCTCTCCGAATGTGCGCTGCAGGAGGCCAACCTGGAGCGGCTCATCGCCGGCGAAAGCCTCTTCGTGCGGGCCGACCTCACCGGCGCCATTCTGCGCGGCGCCAACCTCATCGATGCCAACTTCTCCAAGGCGGTCTTCACGCAGGCCGACCTGAGCGGCGCCAACCTGTTCCGCACCGACGTGTCTCAAAGCCTGATCGACGGCACCACGCATCTGCTCGGCGCCTACACGCGGCACGCCCGAACCTTGCCCGCGCGACGCGCCTCCGCCGCCGAATGACCCGCGATGAACTCGTCGACAAGGTCCGCCACGGCATCCAGGTCGGCAGCGCCGACTGCAGGGAATGGGACTTGAGCGGCCTCGACCTCTCGGGCGCGATGATGGACGACGTCGACTTCAGCGGCGCGAACTTCTCGCACGCCAACCTCGAGGGCAGCTCGCTGTCGCATTGCACGCTGTCGGGCTGCGACTTCTCCTTCGCTCGCCTGAAGGAAGTGCAGTTCTTCCGCAGCCGCATGGACGCCGCGCGCTTCGAGACTACCGAGCTGGAAGGAGCCTCTTTCGCCGAATGCCACGCGGCGCGGGCCAGCTTTGCGCAGGCCGGGCTCGACCTCGTCAGGTTCTTTCGCTGCGAACTGACCGAGAGCCGGCTTGGGACGCCCCGCTTCGAGCGAGCGAGCTTCATCGAGTCGCAGCTCGGGCAGGCAGATTTCAGCGGCGCGGTGCTGGCCTACGTGACCTTCCTGCGGCTCGACCTGAGGACTACCGTCTTCCAGGGCGCGTCGGCCATGAACGCGATGTTCCTGGAGTGCGACATGAGCGGCCAGCGCTTCGCAGGCCTTTCGCTGCCCATGTGCCAGTTCACCGACAGCCGCATGGACGAAGCCGACTTCGGCAGCGCCACGCTCACCCAGGCCAACTTCAAGGGCGCGACGCTGAAGCGGGCGAACTTCTCCAACGTGGATGCGTGCCAGGCCTTGTTCGCCGAGGCCGACCTTGGCGACGCCGACTGCAGCGGCGGACGCTTCGACCAGTCGATCTGGGTGGAGGCCCTGCTGGAGCGCACCGACTTCTCTGGAGCTCGCCTGCCTCTTTGCGTGTTCCATCGAGCACGCTGCGCCGGCGCGAACTTCCGCGACGCCGCGATGCAGGATGCCGACCTCTCGTACGCCGACCTGAGCGGCGCCGACCTCGGCGGCGCGCACCTCCTGCGCACCCGCCTGCATCGCGCCCAGCAGCAAGGCACCCGGTTTTCCAGCCGCGCCGGAATCATCGAGAACGAGCCCGAGCTTTTCCAGGCACAGGCCTGGTCCGGCCCGCATTGAGCCCTGTCTCCGAACGCCCGCTTTTCCGAGAAACACATCCGCCAACCTCGAAAAGGAATAAGCCATGAATGTCGTTCCACTGCGCCCCGGCCTCGCAACGACCGCCACCCCGGTCCATTTCGTCGGCCGGCTGACGGCCTCGCTGCCGGATTCCGAATTCGAGGTGGAAGACGAACACGGGGAAAGCTGGCGCTGCCGCCGAGCGGCCAGTTGCCTGCTGAGGCCCGAGGCGGGCGATACGGTGCTGCTCTCGGGCCCCGACAGCGCGCGGGTGTACCTGATCGCCGTGCTCGAACAGGTCGACAGTTCGGTCAGCCGGCTCGATGCGGCCGGTGCGCTGTCGATCGAGAGCCCGGCCGGCCTGCGGCTTAGCAGCGGGGCGGAACTGCAGATGCGGGCCGCGCAATGGAACCTGCAGGCCGACAGCGGCCAGTGCCGCGTCGACGACATGCGCTTCACGGGCCAGGCGCTCGACGCCACGGTGGGCCGGCTGCGGCTGGTCGGCCAGGTCTTCGAATCGGTAGCGGACCGCGTGGTGCAGATGGCGCGCAGGGTACTGCGCGTGGTGGACGAGACCGAGCAGGTCCGCGTCGGCCATCTCGACTGCGAAGCCGGCGGCACGGCACGCATGCACGCCCGGCACACCGTGGTCACGGCCAGCGATCTCGTCAAGGTCGATGCCACGCAGATCCACATGGGCTGACCCATCCGCCGCCCGCCTTCATTGCCGAAAGGAGCACCGCCATGTTCGCCAACTGCCAGCTGATGGGAATGGACCTCGCCTTTCCCGACGTCTGCAAGACGCCGCCCGCCGCGATGGCGCCCATCCCATACCCCAACATGGCGTTCGGCCCCACGGCCGTACCGAACGCCTGGAACATCCTCTTCATGTGCATGCCCGCACACAACATGGCGACCACCACGCCGATCACGCTGGGCGACACCACCGGCGCGGGCGGCGGCATCGTCTCGCAGACCTTCATGAGTCAATCGCGGCACGTGACGGGTGCGTTCACCGTGCTGGTCAAGGGCACGCCGGCCACGCGCATGACCAGCCTGAGCACGCAGAACCGGGGCAACATGGTAGGCATGCGCATCGTGCCCAGCCAGTGCAAGGTGATGATCCTCTCACCCTGAAGCCCCGGGGCCGCCGGAACCGGGCCGGCATCCCATATCCGGCCAGCGGATAAGGAAGCGCGCAAATCTTCGTTCGCCTACCGGGCATCGCGCCCTAGAGTGCCCAACTCCTTTCCGCCGTCCCCCTGGAGTTGTCGTCATGTCTTCCTCTTCGCGCGCGCCGTCCTGGCTGCGCCGCTTCGCCCCGCTGCTCGGCGGCTTCGCCCTGAGCGTGGCGGCGCAGCTTTCCGCCCACGCCGCCGACCTGCGCGTGGGCTTCATGCCCGGTCCTTACCGCGACGCCTTCACCAACGGCATCGAGCCCCAGCTGAAGAAGCTGGGCTACACCGTGAAGTACGTCGAGTTCAGCCAGGGCGTTCAGCCCAACGACGCGGTCGAGCGCGGCCAGATCGACGCCAACATCTTCCAGCACACGCTGTACCTCAACGCCACCAACAAGCAGCAGGGCTTCGACCTGGTGCCGGTGGTGCACGTGCCGACGCCGCCGATGGGCCTCTATTCGCAGCGCCACAAGTCGCTCGACGCGGTGCCCGACGGCGCCACGGTCACGCTGCCCTCCGATCCGGTGAATGCAGCACGCGCGCTCAACATCCTCGCGGGCATCGGCTGGGTGACGCTCAAGCCGGGCGTGAGCCCGATCTCGGTGTCGGAGCGCGACATCGTCACCAATCCCAAGCGCCTGAAGCTGGTGCCGCTCGAGGCCGCGCAGGCCCCGCGCTCGCTGGCCGATGCGGACATTGCCGCGGTCCAGGGCAACTTCGCGATCGCGTCGGGCCTGAAGCTCACCGAGGCACTCAAGCTGGAGAACATGACGCTGCCCTACGTGAACGTGGTTGCCGTCAAGCGCAGCAACGAGAACGCGAAGTTCGCGCAGGACATCGCGGCGGCCTACCAGTCGGCGGAGTTCCAGCGCTTCTTCAGGGCCAACCCGGCATGGGCCGGCTACCGGCTGCCCGACTACTTCTCCCAATGAGCGTTTCGAACAAGACCGCGCCGCGGCAGCTGCACCTCAACGTCAACATCCTCCATTCGGGCTTCGTGCCCTCGGCGTGGCGCCTGCCGGAGAGCGATCCGCAAGCGTTCGCCGACATCCGACACTACGTCCGCACCGCGCAGATCGCCGAGGCGGGCAAGCTCGACGCGGTGTTCCTCGCGGACAACGCGGCCATCGTCGACCAGATCCACTTCCGCCCGATCACAGCGCTGGAGCCCACGGTGCTGCTGGCCTGCGTGGCCGCGGCCACCACGCACATCGGCCTGATCGCGACCGCCTCGACCAGCTACAACGAGCCCTACAACATCGCCCGCCGCTTCGCGACGCTCGACCACGTGAGCGGCGGCCGTGCGGGCTGGAACGTGGTGACCACGGCCGACCTGCCCTCGGCGCGCAACTTCGGCCTCGATGCGGTGCCCGACCATGCGAAGCGCTATGCGCGCGCCTCGGAGTTCACCGACATCGTGAAGGCGCTGTGGGACAGCTGGGAGGACGACGCCTTCGTCGGCGACAAGGCCAGCGGCAGCTTCATCGACACGGCCAAGGTGCACGCCATCGCGCATCGCGGCGAACACTTCGCGGTACAGGGGCCGCTGAACCTGCCGCGCTCGCCGCAGGGGCACCCGGTGCTGGTGCAGGCCGGAGCCTCGGCCGACGGGCGCGAGCTGGCGTCGCGCCATGCGGAGGCGGTGTTCTCCGCCTCGCAGTCCTTCGAGGAATCGCTGGCATACGCACGAGCGCTCAAGACCCGCGCCGCCGAGCTGGGCCGCGGCCCCGACGCGGTGAAGGTGCTCGCGGGCCTGACCACCATCGTCGGCGCCACCGAGGCCGAGGCCATCCGCCGGCGCGACGAACTGGTCGACCTGATCCCGTGGGACTACAGCCTGACGCGCATCGCCGGCACCCTGGGCATCACGCCCGACCGGCTGAAGCTCGACGAGCGCCTGCCCGACAACCTGCCGCTGCCCGCCAACGGCAACGGCAACCACACCTTCTTCAACGCGGTGGTCGCGGCCGGCCGCACGCACGGCTACACGGTGCGCCAGCTGATCCGTGAGCTCGCGGGCGGCGGCGGGCACCGCGTGGTCGTGGGCACGCCGGAGCAGATCGCGGACGACATCGAACGCTGGTTCAGGGCCGGTGCGGCGGACGGTTTCAACCTGATGCCCGACGCGCTGCCGCACGGGCTGCAGGATTTCGTCGACGGCGTTGTGCCGATCCTCCAGAAGCGCGGGATTTTCCGCACGGAGTACGAAGGGCGCACGCTGCGCGACCACCTGGGGCTGGCGCGGCCCTCCGGACGGACGGCGCAGCGGCTGGCGGCCTGAAGACGGCTTGTTGTTCAGGGAGCGATCACGCCGACGGGGTACCTTGCTCCGCGAATGTCCTCCGGCCTGCGGCCTCCCCCTTTATTTCGCTGCGCAAGGCACCCCATCGTCGTGATCGACGAGCGCAGCGCTCATGCGGCCGGCACAAGCAGAGCGTCCCTGTGCACAGGGCGTCGGGTGCTCCCCGCAGCGAAATAAAGGAGGAGGGCCGCAGGCCCGGGGGACATTCGCGGAGGGGAGTACCCGGCGGCCTGTGCACGCGCCCCGAGCCCCCAGCTCACTCTTCGTCGGCGTCGTTCCCGGTGAGGGACAGGACTTCTTCGACGAAGGCCTCGAACAGCGGCAGCGCAGCAGGCAGGCCGTCGAGCGACTCCGCTTCTCCCGCGTCGAAGAAATGCTGCTTGCCCGCTGGAATAGAAGCCCATTCGCCGGCTTCCAGCAGCAGCCCCAGATAGCCGTCGGCGGTCGGCACATAGAACAGCCCCGCGCTCTCGAGCACGCGCTGCCCCTTCTTCTTGCCGCGCCCCCAGCTCACGCCCTGCCCGGCCAGGTGTTCGGTGATCCAGCCGTCGCACACATGCGTGTCGCGCCAGCTTCCCTGAGCATCGAATACGGCCAGAACGGGCATGGGGAGCCTTTCTTGAAAGGAGGATTACTGCAGGAAGCTGGGCTTGGCGTAGCCCTGGAACTTGCTGTCGACCACCGCCTTGAACTCCTTCGAGCGGTAGGCATCGGCGATGTCCTTGGCCCACTGGGTGTTCTTGTCGGCGGTCTTCACGGCGACCACATTCAGGTAGTAGTCGGGCGTCTTTTCGAGCACCACGGCTTCGGTGAGCTTCAGGCCCGACGAGATCGCGAAGTTGCCGTTGACGATGGCGTACTCGGTATCGCCGAGCGAGCGCGGCAGCTGGGCGGCTTCGAGCGGAATGAACTTCAGCTTCTTCGGGTTCTCGGCCACGTCCTTCTCGGTGGCGCGCAGCGGATCGATGCCGGTCTTCAGAGTGAGCAGCTTGTTCTGCTCCAGCAGCACCAGCGCGCGGGCCAGGTTGCTCGGGTCGTTCGGCAGCGTCACGCGATCGCCTTCCTTCACGTCGGCCAGCGTCTTGCGCTTGGTCGAGTACACGCCCATCGGCGCGATCGGGCCCTGCACCAGTTCGGCGAGGTCGAGCTTCTGGTCGGCCGCGAACTTCTTCAGGTAGACCTGATGCTGAAAGAAGTTGGCGTCGAGCGAACCCTGGGCCAGCGCGAGGTTGGGCTGGACGTAGTCGTTGAACTCGACCAGCTTCACCTTGTAGCCCTTCTTCTCGAGGATGGGCACGATGCCCTGCTTGAGCTGATCGGCGTTGGAGCCGGCGGTGCCGCCGATCACCAGGTTCTTCTTGGCGGGGTCTTGCGCATGGGCCTCCAGCGAGAGGCCGCCCAGCGAGAGGGCTGCCAGCGACAGGGCGAGAACGGAACGGCGCAGGAAAACGGTCTTCATGAGATTGGAAAAACAAGAGAGGAAGAAAGAAAGATCAACGCTTGTCGAGCCTGCGTGCCGTGGCGTTGCCGGCGAATTGCAGGATCTGTACCAGCACGACGAGCAGCGCCACGGTGAGCACCATCACGTCGGTCTGGAAACGGTAGTAGCCGTAGCGGATGGCCAGGTCGCCGATGCCGCCGCCGCCCACCACGCCGGCCACGGCCGAATAGGAAAGGAAGCTCACGGCCAGCACGGTCAGCGCCAGCACCAGGCCCGAGCGGGCCTCGACCAGGAGCACGCGCCAGACGATCTGGAGCTCGGTCGCGCCCATGGCGTGTGCCGCCTCGATCACGCCGCGCGGCACTTCGCGCAGGCACTGGTCGACCAGCCGCGCCAGGTAGGGAATGGCCGCGAACGACAGCGGCACCGCGGCCGCCAGCGGCCCGATCGAGGTGCCCGCGATCACCCGCGTGAACGGCACCAGCGCCACCAGCAGGATGATGAAGGGGAACGAGCGCACCGTGTTCACCAGCCAGTTGAGCACCAGGAACGCCGGCTTGTTCTCCAGCGACTGGCCCGGCCCCAGCAGGAACAGCAGGATGCCCAGCGGACCGCCGATCAGCACGGCCGCCGACAGGCCGATGGCCAGCATCAGGAAGGTCTGGCCGGTGGCGACCCACAGCTCGGGGAGGATGGGAGCGATGTTCTCAAACATAGGCCAGCTCCTGCGCGCCCGCCTGGGCGGACGGTTGCGCCGCGCGGGATTCGCGCGCATCGCGCTCGCGGCGGCGCACCAGCTCGTCGATCTCGCGGCCCAGCGCGGTCTTGCGTTCTGCCTCGCCGGCCGCATCGACCGCGAACTGCTCCACCAGCCGACCCTTTTCAAGAATGGCCACGTTGCGGCACAGCACCTCGACCACCGACAGCTCGTGCGTGACGATCACGATGGTCACGCCGATCTTCTGGTTGATGTCGCGCAGCGTCTCCAGCAGGGAGCGCGTGGTTTCGGAGTCGAGCGCCGAGGTGGGCTCGTCGCACAGCAGCACCTGCGGGCGCGGCGCCAGCGCGCGGGCGATGGCCACGCGCTGCTTCTGGCCGCCGGAGAGCTGGGCCGGGTAGGTGTCGATCTTCTCCGCCAGGCCGACCAGGGCCAGGCACTCGCGCACGCGCGCGTCGATCTCGGCCTTGGAGTGGCGGCCGTGGATCTTCAGCGGGAAGGCCACGTTGTCGAACACCGTGGCGTTCTGCAGCAGGTTGAACTGCTGGAAGATCATGCCGATGTTCTGGCGCGTGTCGCGCAGCTCGCTGCGCGAGAGCGTGGTGAGGTCGCGCCCGCCGACGAAGACGCGGCCCGCGTCGGGCCGCTCCAGCAGGTTGATGAGGCGCAGCAGCGTGGACTTGCCGGCGCCGCTCTTGCCAATCAGGCCGAACACGTCGCCCTGCTGGATGTCGAGCGACAGCGACTGCACGGCGTCGAACACCTCGCCGTTGGGCAAGGCGAAGGATTTCTGCACCGATTGGAGACGGATGACTGGCGCCGCGTGATCGCCGCGGCCCTGGTCAGGCGTAGGGTGGGTCATGGAGAAGAAGCGCGGCCCGCGCGGGTGGCGCAGGTCGCGAGGTTCGCAAAAAGGTGCCGAGTATGAAAAGAAACGCAGCGAAAGGGAACGAACAAATCGGCGCTTGCTTATGCACCAAAGCGCATAAGGGCACACCCTACACCGCTTTCCGTCGCCATATGGGCCATATGGATATGAGCATTGGTTCGTTCCCTTCGGCATCGGGCAATGCCACATTCGCGCCTTCGTTTTTTCCGATTCGCGCAAGCACATGCATACCAATTTCCGCCGCCGTACCTTCGCCCTCGCCACCCTGGCAGCCGCCCTCCTCGCAGGCTCCGGCGCATTCGCGCAGGACAAGAACTCGATCAAGGTCGGCGTCTCCGTCGGCAACGGCGAGCAGATCTTCGAGGTGGTCAAGAAGGTCGCCGCCAAGGACGGCCTGAACATCCAGGTCGTGGTGTTCAACGACTACCAGCTGCCCAATGCCGCCCTGGCCTCGGGCGACCTCGACGCCAATGCCTTCCAGCACCAGCCCTTCCTGGACAACCAGAACAAGGCGCGCGGCTTCGACATCGTGCCCGTGGGCCTGACCATCACCGCGCCGCTGGGCTTCTACTCGCGCAAGATCAAGTCCATCGACCAGCTGCCCGACGGCGCCTCGGTCGGCATCCAGAACGACCCGTCCAACGGCAACCGCGCCCTGCTGCTGCTGCAGTCGGCAGGCCTCATCACGCTGAAGCCCGAGGCGGTGAAGAACAACAACGCCACCCCGCTGGACGTGGTGACCAACCCCAGGAAGCTGAAGCTGGTGGCCCTCGACGCCGCCCAGCTGCCGCGCTCGCTGGACGACCTGACCATCGCCTCCATCAACAACGACTACGCCGAGAAGGCCGGCCTGTCGCTGAACAAGGACGCGGTGATCAAGGAATCGCCCAAGAGCCCCTACGCCAACCTGATCGCGGTGCGCCGCGCCGACAAGGACAAGCCGTGGGCCAAGCGCCTCGTGGCGGCCTACCAGTCGCCGGAGGTGAAGAGCTTCATCGAGACGCAGTTCAAGGGATCGCTGGTTCCGGCGTTCTGAATCCGGTCTTTCTCCCTCCCCCGCTGGGGGAAGGGCCGGGGTGGGGGCAAGCGGTGCTCGCATGGAACGCTCTGCCCGCCCCCATCCGCCCTTCCCCCAGAGGGGGAAAGGAGCAATACGGTGCCCTCCTCGGCGGAACACCGGAGCATGAGAAAATGCCCGGTTTCCCCCGAACACAGTCAGGACACCCCATGGACGCAGAACAGATCAACCAAATCGGCGCGATGCTCGCGGACCTGAGCGCCCGGACGGTCGATTTACGGAGGTATCTTTGACTACGATGCCAAAGCCGAACGCCTGAGGACGGTCAACGCATCGCTCGAAGATCCCAACGTCTGGAACGACCCGAAGAAGGCCCAGGAACTGGGCAAGGAAAAGAAGTCGCTCGACGACGTGGTCGTCACGCTCGACCGGCTCACCAGCGGCCTGGCCGACAACACCGAGCTCTACGAGATGTCGAAGGAAGACGGCGACATCGCCGGCCTGCAGGCCATCGCGGATGACGCCGCCGCGCTCGAAGCCGACATCAAGCAGCTCGAATTCCGCCGGATGTTCAACAACCCGGCCGACCCGCTGAACGCCTTCATCGACATCCAGGCCGGCGCCGGCGGCACCGAGGCCTGCGACTGGGCCAGCATGCTGCTGCGCCAGTACACGAAGTACGCCGAGCGCAAGGGCTTCAAGGCCCAGCTCGAGGACGAAACCCCCGGCGACACCGCTGGCATCAAGAGCGCCACCATCAAGGTGGAAGGCGACTACGCCTTCGGCCTGCTGCGCACCGAGACCGGCGTGCACCGCCTCGTGCGCAAGTCGCCCTTCGACTCCTCGGGCGGGCGCCACACCAGCTTCGCCAGCATCTTCGTCTACCCGGAGATCGACGACTCCATCGAGATCGAGATCAACCCGGCCGACGTGCGCACCGACACCTTCCGCGCGAGCGGCGCCGGCGGCCAGCACATCAACAAGACCGACTCGGCCGTGCGCCTGACGCACATCCCGACCGGCATCGTGGTGCAGTGCCAGGACGGCCGCAGCCAGCACAGCAACCGCGACGTGGCCTGGAAGCGCCTGCGCTCGCGCCTGTACGACCACGAGATGCGCAAGCGCCAGGAAGAACAGCAGAAGCTGGAAGACAGCAAGACCGACGTGGGCTGGGGCCACCAGATCCGCAGCTACGTGCTGGACAACAGCCGCATCAAGGACCTGCGCACCAACGTCGAGGTCTCGGCCACGCAGAAGGTGCTCGACGGCGACCTCGACGTGTTCATCGAGGCCTCCCTCAAGCAGGGCGTGTGATACCGATGAGCCTGCAAAGCCTGAAGGGTGGCAAGGTCGAAGCCTTCATCTTCGACATGGACGGCACCATGATCGACTCCATGCCCTGGCATGCGCGGTCGTGGGTCGAGTTTGCGCAGAACCACGGCGTGAAGCTCGACGTGAGCGAGATCCTCGCCCGCACCACCGGCCGCACCGGCACGGAAAGCATGCGCGAGTTGTTCGAGCGCGAGCTTTCTGACGACGAGTGCCAGGCCATGGTGCACGAGAAGGAAGAGATCTACCGCGCCCTGTTTCACGACAACTTCACCGAGGTGGCGGGCTTCACGGCCTTCGCCAAGGCGGCGGTTGCACGCGGCTTGAAGGTGGCCGTCGGCACGGCCGGCGACCGGCACAACATCGAGTTCGCCATGTCGCGCCTGAAGATGGACCCGCTGCCGCTGGCCATCGTGGGCGGCGACGAGGGTTTCACCGGCAAGCCCACGCCCGCCATCTTCCTGGAAGCCGCGCGCCGCATCGGCGTTGCGCCCGAGCGCTGCATCGTCTTCGAGGACGCCCCCTTCGGCATCGAGGCTGCCCGCCGCGGCGGCATGCGCGCCGTGGCCGTCTGCAGCACCCATACCGCCGCCGAGCTGGCGGGCCCCCATGTGATCGCCGCGGTTCGCGACTACGACGAACTCGCCCATTCGAAATTTCTGGAGACCCTCGATGCTGCTACGTGACGCACAAGGCCAACCGATCGCCATCCGCCGCGAAGACTACGCCGCTCCGGCCTACTGGATCGACACCGTCGACCTGACCTTCGACCTCGACCCCGCCAAGACCCGCGTGCTCAACCGCATGCAGATGCGCCGCAACCCCGAGGCGCCGGTGCAGCCGCTGCGCCTGGACGGCGACGAGCTGAACCTGGCGCGCGTGCTGGTCAACGGCCAGGGCGCGTCGTTCCGCATGGAGGGCGACCAGCTGGTCATCGACGGCCTGCCCGACAGCTTCGAACTCGAGATCTTCACCACCTGCTGCCCCATCAAGAACACCAAGCTGATGGGCCTGTTCGTGAGCGAGGACACCTTCTTCACGCAGTGCGAGGCCGAGGGCTTCCGCCGCATCACCTACTTCCTCGACCGTCCGGACGTGATGGCGAGCTACACCGTCACCCTGCGCGCCGCCAAGGCCGCGTACCCGGTGCTGCTGTCGAACGGCAACCTCGTCGAACAAGGCGAGCTGCCCGAGGGCCGCCACTTCGCGAAGTGGGTCGACCCGTTCAAGAAACCCAGCTACCTGTTCGCCCTGGTGGCGGGCAAGCTGGTGGCGCGCGAGCAGCGCATCAAGGCGCGCAGCGGCAAGGAACACCTGCTGCAGGTGTACGTGCGCGCCGGCGACCTCGACAAGACCGAGCACGCGATGAATTCGCTCATCAACTCGGTGCTGTGGGACGAGGCCCGCTTCGGCCTGCCGCTGGACCTCGACCGCTTCATGATCGTCGCCACCAGCGACTTCAACATGGGCGCCATGGAGAACAAGGGCCTGAACATCTTCAACACGAAGTACGTTCTGGCCAACCAGGCCACCGCCACCGACGCCGACTACAGCAACATCGAGAGCGTGGTCGGCCACGAGTACTTCCACAACTGGAGCGGCGACCGCGTGACCTGCCGCGACTGGTTCCAGCTCTCGCTGAAGGAAGGCCTCACCGTCTTCCGCGACCAGGAATTCAGCCAGGACCTGTGCGCCGACGCATCGGCACGCGCCGTCAAGCGCATCGAGGACGTGCGCGTGCTGCGCACCGCCCAGTTCCCTGAGGACGCTGGCCCCATGGCCCACCCGGTTCGGCCCGACAGCTACATCGAGATCAGCAACTTCTACACCGTCACCATCTACGAGAAGGGTGCCGAGGTGGTGCGCATGATGCAGACGCTGGTCGGCCGCAAGGGCTTCGAGAAGGGCATCACGCTCTACTTCGAGCGCCACGACGGCCAGGCCGTGACCTGCGACGACTTCGCGCAGGCGATCGCCGACGCCAACCCTGAATCGGAACTCGCACGCCTGCTGCCCCAGTTCAAGCGCTGGTACAGCCAGGCCGGCACGCCGCGCCTCGCCGCCCACGGCGTGTACGACGCGCAGAACCGCAGCTACACCCTGAGCGTGGTGCAGAGCTGCCCGCCCACGCCGGGCCAGCCGACCAAGGAGCCGTTCGTCATTCCGGTGAACATCGGCCTGCTCGACGCCAGCGGCCGCGAACTGCCGTTGCAGCTCGAAGGCGAAAGCGACGTGACGCGCGGCACCCGCCCCCTGGTGCTGTCGCGCGCCGGCGAGCAGATCACCTTCGTGGGCCTCGACGCCGAGCCGGTGCCCTCCATCCTGCGCGGCTTCAGCGCACCGGTGATCCTCGACTTCGAGTACACCGACGCCCAGCTGCTGACCCTGCTGGCCAACGACCCCGATCCGTTCAACCGCTGGGAAGCCGGCCAGCGCCTTGGCCTGCGCGCCGCGCTGAACGGCATTGCCGCGCTGGCCACCGACACCACGCCAGTGCTGAACGAGGCGTACATCGACGCCATGCGCAGCGTGCTGCGCAACCCGCAGCTCGACGCCGCCTTCAAGGAACTGGTGCTCACGCTGCCGTCGGAAACCTACATCGCCGAGCAGCTCGACGTGGTCGATCCGCAGCGCGTGCACCTGGTGCGCGAAGCCATGCGCGCGCAGCTGGCCACCGCCCTCTTCGCCGACTGGCAATGGGCCTATGAAGAGAACCACGACACCGGCGCCTACAGCCCCGATCCGACCTCCTCGGGCCGCCGCGCGCTGGCGGGCATGGCGCTCAATTTCCTGTGCCTGGCGGCGCGCTCCTCGGGCGACGTCGTGTGGCCGGGCAAGACGCTGCAGCGCTTCAAGGACGCGGGCAACATGACCGACCGCTTCAACGCGCTCAACGCCTTGGTGGCGTCGGGCCACACGCTGGCGGCGCAGGCGCTCGCTCGCTTCCACGCCATCTTCAAGGACGAGGCGCTGGTCATCGACAAGTGGTTCTCGCTGCAGGCCGGCGCGCCCGACCGCGGCGGCGACATCCTGCCACTGGTGAAGCAGCTGATGAAGCACCCCGACTTCTCGCTGAAGAACCCGAACCGCGCGCGCAGCGTGATCTTCAGCTACTGCAGCGCCAACCCCGGTGCCTTCCACCGCCCCGACGCGGCCGGCTACGTGTTCTGGAGCGAGCGCGTGATCGAGCTCGACGCCATCAACCCGCAGGTCGCCGCCCGCCTCGCACGCGCGCTCGACCGCTGGAGCAAGCTGGCCGAGCCGTACCGCAGCGCCGCGCGCGAAGCCATTGCCCGCGTGGCCGCCAAGCCCGACCTGAGCAAGGACACGCATGAAGTCGTGACCCGCGCCCTGGCAGGAAACTGAGCACACCCCCAGGCTGCGCGCACTTCGCGTCGCTTCGCCACCCCCCTTGCAGGGGGCAACACCTGCGGCCCGGCAAAGCCGGTTCCGCGGTGTTTCGCGAACAGACCCTCAACATTGCATAGGACAGATCCCATGGCCCAGAAGATTTCCCTCACCCGCTACCTCGTCGAACAGCAGCGCGCCGACGGCCTCATTCCCGGCCAGCTGCGCCTGCTGCTCGAAGTGGTCGCGCGCGCCTGCAAGAGCATCAGCCAGGCCGTCAACAAGGGCGCGCTGGGCGGCGTGCTCGGCACGGCCGAGAGCGAGAACGTGCAGGGCGAGATCCAGAAGAAGCTGGACATCATCGCCAACGAAGTGCTCATCGAGGCCAACGAATGGGGCGGCCATCTCGCGGCCATGGCCAGCGAGGAAATGGACAGCATCTACGTAGTGCCGAACCGCTACCCGCAGGGCGAGTACCTGCTCATGTTCGACCCGCTCGACGGCAGCAGCAACATCGACGTGAACGTCAGCATCGGCACCATCTTCAGCGTGCTGAAGAAGCCCGACGACCACCCCGGCGTACAGGAAGCCGACTTCCTGCAGGCGGGCACCCAGCAGGTGGCCGCCGGCTACTGCATCTACGGCCCGCAGACCACGCTGGTGCTGACCGTCGGCAACGGCGTGGCCATGTTCACCCTCGACCGCGAACAGGGCAGCTTCGTGCTGACGCAGGAAGACATCCAGATTCCGCCCGACACCAAGGAATTCGCAATCAACATGAGCAACATGCGCCACTGGGACGAGCCCGTGAAGCGCTACATCGACGAATGCCTGGCCGGCAAGGAAGGCCCGCGCGGCAAGGACTTCAACATGCGCTGGATCGCCAGCATGGTGGCCGACGTGCACCGCATCCTGATGCGCGGCGGCGTCTTCATGTACCCGTGGGACAAGCGCGAGCCCGAAAAGGCCGGCAAGCTGCGCCTGATGTACGAAGCCAACCCAATGAGCTGGCTGGTCGAGCAGGCAGGCGGCGCGGCCACCAACGGCAAGCAGCGCATCCTGGATCTGCAGCCCACCAAACTGCACGAGCGCGTGAGCGTGATGTTGGGTTCTAGAAACGAAGTAGAGCGTTTGACGCAGTACCACGCCGAGAAGGCCTGATTTTTGGCTATAATCTGAGGCTTCGCCGGTGTAGCTCAGTCGGTAGAGCAGCTCATTCGTAATGAGAAGGTCGGGTGTTCGATTCATCTCTCCGGCACCAAATCAAAAGCCCCGCTATTTTTTCGATAGCGGGGCTTTTTGTTTGCGGCTCTGAAGCCTTCCAGACGATGGGCCCCTCAATGCGGGTTGCCCGCTCTTCCTGGAATTCGAATCAACGTACGAAAGTCGGTGCGACGGACCGCCTCCTGAGGCCCGATGAAACGGAAGCCTCGCGCTCCCGTTTCGCACAGGGAGGGATCAGCCTTCCTTGTTTTCCTTGATGTTCCAGCCCAGCACCGTCTCGGCACCCTTGCCGCCCTTGTCGGTCTGCTCCCAGTACTGCTGCTTCACCTTCGCAGCCTGGAACGAGTACTGCACGAACACCGCATCGGAGCCCTGCTCGGCCGTGTACTGCACCGAGGTGACCAGCACTTCCTCGAGCGTGACGCGGGTGTATTCGATCTGCGAGCCGCCGGCCTTGCACACCGACACTTCCACCTTGCCCAGGTGCTTGCCGCTCGCGCAGTTCTTCAGCACCGACGGCGCCGCCTTGTCGATGCGCGCCAGCACCTGCAGGTCGTTGAAGCTGGCCTTGCCGACACCGCCTCCACCGCCGCTGACCATGTTGCCGGGCTGCGTGGCGCCCCAGGCGAACGACTTGATGTCGGTCCACTCCTTGTGGTTCGAATCCTTCGATTCGCCGTTAGCGCCCTCGACGCGCATGAACATGTCTACTGCCATGATTGATCGTTCCTTTTGTTGTGGCGCCCCTTCCGGGCACCGTAGAGATTTGCCGCCACTGCAGCGGCAAGATTGAAATCCGGTCATGGCGGCACTCGTGTCGTGCCGCCTCCCGGGCCAACCGCCTGCGATGTTCGGACCGGACCGTGACAAGTGGATTGAATTCAGATGAATTCCTGTCCTGATCGCGCCATTTCTCACGAATCACTTTTCACGTGCCTCGAAGAGGCAATCAAAAAGGGTTAATCAGAAATCAGGCTGGGCGTTGCACCAGAGAACCAAAGCAGTTCATTCGCCCGCTTCTCGCCAAATGCAAAAGGCCCGCCATCGAAACGATGGCGGGCCCTTGATTGCAGGCGCTCGGAGAAGCTACGAGGCCGCCTCGCTCAACCACCTCGCGGCCAGCACCGGCACCAGCTCGGCTGCCCTGCCCTGCATGAAGGTGAAGCCTCGCGGCACCTCCTCCATGTCGAGTGCGACGAGCACCTTCTGCGCGCTGCGGTCCGCATACTGCACGAGCGATGCCGCCGGATAGACAGTGAGCGAGGTGCCGACGACAAGCACGCGTGCCGCAGTCGCCACGTGCTCTTCGGCCTCCTCGAAGTGCTGCACCGCTTCACCGAACCACACGATGTCGGGCCGCAGCTGGGTGCCGTCTTCACAGAGTTGTCCCATGGCAATGGGATCGCCATCGATGCGATAGCGCTTCGGCTCGGGCTCCGAGGTGCCCCGCGCATAGGCAAGTTGCCCGTGCAGGTGCACCACGTTGCGCGACCCGGCACGCTCATGCAGCGCATCGACGTTCTGCGTGACGATCACGACTTCGTAGGCCTGCTCGAGCGACGCGATCGCCATGTGCGCCGCGTTGGGCTGCGCCTGCCACGCCTTCTCGCGCCGCTCGTTGTAGAAGGCCAGCACCGCCTCCGAGTGCTGCTGCCAGCCTTCGGGGCTCGCAAGCTCCTGCCAAGAGTAGCTGTTCCACAGGCCCTTGGCGTCGCGGAACGTAGGCAGGCCGCTCTCGGCACTCACACCGGAGCCCGAGAGCACGACGATCTTGTTCGGCTGGACCTGGGGTTTCATGCTTCGGTGCTCCTTCTGGGTGGCTGCCGTTGAATTGTGGCTCCCCGAACACGGATCGAACGTGTGACCTGCGCATTAACAGTGCGCCGCATCTACCAGCTGAGCTACCGGGGAAGAAAGTGGATTGAAGGATGTGGATGGAGGGGCGATCCGGAGTCGAACCGGGCTGGACGGATTCGCAATCCGCAGCACTGCCGCTTTGCCATCACGCCGGAATCACGCCTGATGATGGCGTCGTTGGTGGATCGTCTTCGAGTCGAACGAAGTATTCCCGAAGGAGACGGGGTTACAGCCCGCTGCAGTCGCCAGTGCTGCTCACGATCCATCGAAAGCAAAAGTCGTTTGACGAATGGCGTTCCGCAGGGGAGTCGAACCCCTGGCTTCCTCCTGGACAGGGAGGCACTCTGGCCACTGAGTTAGCGGAACGAAAGAAGGAAAAGAGAAAGCTGGCAAGCCCTCAAGGATTCGAACCTTGGATCCCGGGATCAAAACCCGGTGCCTTGGACCACTAGGCGAAGGGCCGGCAAAAATCGGTTGGCGCGCGCGGAAGGATTCGAACCTTCAACCGTTGGGTTTGGAGTCCAGTGCTCTGCCAGTTGAGCTACACACGCACAAAAAAACGAAAGAGAAAAGATGGTCTGAGTGGCAGGATTTGAACCTGCAGCCTCCTGCTTCCAAGGCAGGCCGTCTACCAGATTGACACTACACCCAGAGAAATTGGTGCCCCAGGGGAGACTCGAACTCCCAGAATTCCGCTTCTAAGGCGGACACGTCTACCAGTTGCGTCACCGGGGCTGAAAAGGAAACCATTGGCTGTCGCGAATTTTTAAGGAGCACTCACAAGGGCGTGCGGGCAGCACGATCGCTGCTCGTGAACGAATGGCATGAAAACGAAGAGGCCCGGAACCTCACGGTGTCCGGGCCTCTTCTGTTCGAGAGAGAGCTTGGGAGGTCTGCGCCTATGCGCGCCCTCCACCCGGTTGCACCTGATCCTGGTAATCGCACGGCCACAGATTGGCCTGCGGCATGGACGTCGGATACGGGAGTTGATTGAATTGCTGCTGCTGCAGCAGCGGCTGCAGGCCGAGGCCATCGTGCGAAGCGATGCGCACGAACACGTTGCCCGATGCGGGGCAAGTGCTGTAGATGCGGATCGTTGCGGCTTTCACGTTGGGTCCTGTTGGCGTTGAGTGGGATGGACTGTAAATAGTCTTTACACAATCGTCAACTGCTTGGACAAACTTTTTTCAAGCACCGTTGCTGCGAGCGGCGGACAGCGACGCCTTCAATGCGACGATGAGTGCCGCGTAGCCCTCCGCACTGTCTGTGGGCTTCAAAAAGGGCGTCCGCAACCAATGACGGCGGTGCAGGCGCCATGCGCTCATGGAGTTGAATGTCAGTCGCAGAACGCCGCGAGCCCCATGCCCTGCGCCTTCGCTTGGGTCAAGATCGCGTGCGTCGACTTGAAGGCCGCGATCTGCGCGTGTTGAGCGCCAGCTTCAGGGGCGTTGACGGTGAATACCTCGAGCATGGTCACGACCTGCTCGGCGCGCAGCAGCGAATCGTCGAAGTAGTCGAGGTTTACGCCCTTCTGGGCACATCTGTCCAAGAGGGCTCCGATTGCGCGATGCGCATCCATATCAACAGAGCCCGCATGCTCAAGGCCACGGGGGTCTTTCGGCAAGTGGCCGCAGGTCGGCTCGACGAAGTAGAGGTCCAGCATTCGGCACTCTATCGGGGCATCCGTTTCGCCAGTTCGGCGCAGGTCAGGTCCAGGCCATCGGCGTGCGTTGCCAACGGCACGCCAAGCTTGTTTTCCAGGCTCTCGAGCCACTGGAAGAAGCCGACGGTGTGCACTTCGTCGGCCTCGGTCATCTCGAAGATTCCGTTGCTCGCATGCGACCGCTGGACGATCTCGATGAGCGAGATGAACGACGCCAGATCCTTCGCGATGTCGGTGATGTCCAGCGCGCGTATAGCGCGGATCAGGCGCAGCTCTTCCTGCAGCGGTATCACGGTCGGCTGCGCCGTCCAGTACGCCAACAGTTTGCTGAGGGCCGTTGTGGTCATGGCACCACTGCGTACTTGAGATCCTTGTGCTTGACCTTGATTACCGAGTTCGTGAAGACGATCTCGTGACTAAGAAAGCCGTCCTCGAGCACCAGCATTTCATCGATGAGCCAATCGCCGTGAGACCTGTCGCCAGCGGGCCAATCGCTCTTGGTTTTCTCGACCGCATAGGACTGCACGTCGCGATAGTGCAGCGTGATGCGATTCCCATGCGCTCCGGCCAGTTGCATCTCGATGTCATTCGCCCGGAAGTCGCCGTCTTCGAACTCTCGTACGAGCAACTGCTCCAGCCTGGCATCGTGCGGGCATCGCTCGTCCCGATGCTCATAGTGCCATGCTGCACTCATGAATTCGAGAGCGTCCGTCGGCACCAGACTGCTTACCTGCCGTACATAGGCCGGATAAGCGGAGCTGTCCATGGAGTAGCCGTCGCTCGTTTCACTGAACTTGATGATTTTCATGGTGCTTGATGATCAACATCCTGAAAGCCCGCTCTTGCGCACGCGCTCCGAATACTCTCTGGCCGCTACGCGGCTGTTGGGTGTTCCCAGAGCAGGCAGTTTTCCTATTTTTCTCAATTCATCGACGGCGATGCCGTTCAGCACGTTGGATACCTTCGGCGTGACCTTCACTTCGGCGCCGACAGTACCGTGCTTGTTGAAGAAGCCGTCTGGCCCGTAGATGCCAGCTTCGGTCCCGTTGGGTTTGTACACGTGTATCTCGAAAGACGAACCAGTACTCGTGTTGAATCGGTCGATTCTTGCCCTGTAGCCATCGGGCAGTGACAAAGGTGCCTTGGGCGCCCAGCCCCACGGGTCGATCCACGACACAGGATTGGGCGCATAGCTCTGCAGATTGTTCCCGCCAGCAAGGCCGATGGGGTCCGGGCTGATGAAGCGGCCAATGTCGGGGTCATAGAAACGGAAGGTGTTGTAGTGCAGGCCGATGTCGCGGTCCAGGTACTGGCCCTGGAATCGCATGTTCTGCTCGATTCTTGGCAGTGCCTTGTTCGCAGGGGAGGCGGCGCGGCCGTCGAGCAAAGTGGACTCCCACTGCTCGGTCACAGCACCGCCCCACGTGCGATAGCTCGCTCGCCAGCATATCCGGCCGGCCTGATCCGTCAGTTCCTCAGGCAGGCCGGCCTGATCCGTGTGAAGGTGGAAGATGTTCGCAGGTGCAGCGGCACCAGCCTCGCCAGCGGCGGCATCGAGCCGCGCCAGCGGCATGTAACTGCCAGGCTCGTAAACGTGGCTCGTCACTTGCGAGCCGCGCCGCTCCTCGATCAGCCGCATCCCCTCCCAGACAAACCGCGTACTGCCGAACGCATCGTGCTTGGCCACGCGCCGCCCGATCGCGTCGTAGTCGAAGCGCGTGACCTGCGTGGTGGCTTCGGGCGTGCCCGGCCGCCGCGTGGTGTGCACAGCCACGAGGCGGCTTTCGTCGTCCCATTCGAAGCGCTGGTCGGTGTGCCTGCCCGACAGCTTGCGCACCAGCCGGCCGTGGCCGTCGTAGCTGTAGCGCTTGTCCTCGAACACGCGCACGAGGTTGTCGCGCACGTAGCCGGGCGCGGTTGATGCGTCGAGCAGGTTGCCTGCTGGGTCGTAGGCAAAGCGTTCGCTGTTGGCCGCGCTGCGCACGCTCTCTTCGATGCGGCCGGTGGCGTCGTATCTGTGCCCCGTCGTGCCCTGCAGCGAATGCCGGCTCTGCCGCAGCTCACCCACGGGGTCGTAGCTGTATTCCTTCATCAGACCGTCGAGCAGGCGGGCCCCGGGGGTGCCCGTGGCGTCAATGGCCTGGCGCCAGCTCGGGTCTTGCGTAGTGAATGCCGAATCCAGTCCGCCGGGGCGACACCACGACGCGGCCCGCCGGCCCAGTGGGTCCAGCGCGAATCGGGTGTGCAGCGCACCCTGGCTGCGCGCCACTTCGCGGTGCAGGTCGTCGCGCTCGATGTCGCTGATGAGCTGGTGCACCTCGGGTGCATCGCCGTGCTGCTGCGACAAGTTGACCTGATGCAGGTGGCCGGAACCGTAGTACAGGTAGTTCAACGCACGCTGCACGCCCGGCTGCGACGCGATGGTGGGCAGCACGGTCTGCGTGCGGTTGCCGAGTTCGTCGTGCGTGTGGCGCAGGGTGTGGGTTTCGCCGGTGAGTTCGTCGACGGCCGTCTCTTCGATCAGCCGGCCCAGCTTGTCGTAGGCAAACACGGTGCGGTGCAGTGCGCGTGCTTCGCCGTCGCTGCCGGGTTGTGGCGCCTCCAGCTTGATCGCCTCGGTCAGCCGGTCCAGTTGGTCGTAGCTGTAGCGGTAGTGGTGGCTCCCGGTGCGTTTCTCGACGAGGCGGCCCACGGCGTCGCGCAGCAGTTCGGTGCGCAGGGGGCCGGCCGGGCGATGCGGCTCGGCGCCATCTTGCAATGCGAGGTCGTCGTCGCCAATGCCCGGCACATGGGTGATGCACACCGGCCAGCCGTTGGCGTCGTATTCCACCTGCACGCGCGTGCCGCCCACCCGCCGCTCTTCCACCACGCGGTCGGCGGCGTCTCGCACGAACTCGAAGTGCAGGCCGTTCTCGTTGACGAGCGCCTGCAGGCGCTGGGCGCTGTCGTAGTGCCACGCGATGCGGCGTCCCTCGGCGTCCTGCCGCACCAGTGGCTGGCCGCGCAGGCCGAGTGCGAATTGCGTGCTGCGGCTCAGCGCATCGGTGGCGACGACGATGCGGCCGGCCGCATCGCGGCGGAACGACTGGTGGCTCAGGTCGGGCTGCGACACCGACAGCAGCCGCCCCATGGCGTCGTGCGTCAGCCGCGTGCGCTGGCCCATGGCATCGGTCACGGTCTGCAGGTGGCCCCAGCCGTCGTAGGTATAGCGCGTGGTCTTGCCGGAGCAGTCGGTCAGCGAAACCAGCTGCGCGCATTCGTTCCAGGCCATGCGGTTGGTGCCGCCCTTGGCGTCGGTGACGACGATGGGCAGGCCGCGCCTGTCGTAGGCGTACTCGGTGGTGCAGCCAAGCGGGTCGGTCTCGCGCACCAGATTGCCCTGGTCGCTGTAGGCGTAGGTCCAGGTGCTGCCGTCCGCCAGGGTCTGGCGCCAGGGCTCGCCGAACTCGGTCCAGCCGGTGCTTTGCGTGCGGCCCAGCGCATCGGTGCGGCTGCTCATGAAGCCCATGGGATCGTAGCTGCAGCGCGTGGTGGCGCCGCCGGGCTCGGTGATGGCGACGAGCTGGCGCAGCTCGTTGTACTCCGCATGCCACTGGCGGCCCGCCGCGTCGATGTAGTCGGTGACCTGACGGTCGGCATTCCAGTGCCAGGCGAATTCGCGGCCGAGCTGGTCGACGACCAGTGTCTCGCCAAGGGCCAATTCGTCGTCCGCAGCAGGCGGCATGCGGCGCACGGTGTAGCTCTCGCCGTCGTTGGTCCAGTGGCGGACCACGTGCGCGTCGCCAACCTCGCCGCGCCACTCGTAATGGCACTCCAGCCCCGCCGCGTCGGCATGGAAGCTCATGAGGCCTTGGGCCTCGTAGCCGAAGCGGCGCACCACCGCGCCGTTGCGGTCGGTCACGTCGATCAGGCGGCCTTCGGCGTCGTGCCTGTATGCCACCAGCAGGCCGGGCAGCTCGCCCGGTGCGCCGGCGGCCAGGCGCACTGCCGCCAGACGGCGGCTGTCGCCCGGGTAGTCGAGCGCCAGCAGGCGCCCGGTGCTGTCGGTCAGCTCTGTCAGCCGGCCCTGTGCGTCGTGGCGCAGGTCGATGAAGTTGCCGTTGCGGTCTTCGAGCCGCGCGAGCTTCAGCGTCTGCGCGCGCGCCGCGCCTTCAGCCGGCGGCTCGAACAGGAAGAAAAGCCCGCCCGGCACGTGGATGAAGTAGTGGCCGCCTTCGGTGCGGCACAGGTCGAGCCCGTCGCGCAGGCTGTACTGGCGCGTGCCGGGCTCGATGTCGGGCAGCACCATCGGCCGGCCCTGCTCGTCGATGAGCGTGACGACAGGCAGGCCTTCGTCGTCGCTGCCCAGCCGCAGTTCCATCGAATAGGGCAGGTTCCAGCCCTGCCCCAGCGGGCCGTCGCGGCGCAGGTCGTGACTGCTGTAGAAGCGCTGCCATGCAATGGGCAGCGGCCCCGGCAGGCTGAAGTCGAGCTCGCTCTCGCCGCCCAGGAACTTGCCGCCGGTGGCCGCGTGCACCGGATTGCCGAAGGAGCTGACCATGCCGTGGATGCCCATGCCAAGCCCCACCGCCCCTTCGATCAGGCAAGGCAGCGCGTTCTTGCCCTGCCGCGCCAGCTTGGGCAGGCAGCGCAGGCCGCGGTAGATCATGACCACGTTGAAGATGGTCACCAGCACCTTGGAGATGAGCGGCACCTCGTCGGCCACATCGCGCACGCGCGCTGTCGGGCCGCCGATGAAGACCGTGGGCGCCCCGTCGCTCACCTTGGCGCCGCACTCGGTGTGGTCGTCCTTGCGCGAGGCCACGCCCATGTTGATGAACACGGTCTCCGCGCCCTCGGCAAGAAGAATCTGCGGCGAGTCGTTCTTGCAACTCACCGTGTCCATGGGAGCATCGGGCGAGGCCCGGGCCGCGCCCAGGGCCTTGCCGCCGATGAACACGTCCGACGATCCGCTGGTGATCATCCCGGTGACCGTGAGCGTCTCGGGCACCAGCGCATCGGCGATCGACTCGCCCAGGCTCGCACCGACGTAGCCGCCGGCCATGCGCGCGCCCACGACCACCGCGCCCGCCACCAGCGGCCCAGCGAGGCCGCCGGTGCCGACCACCGCAGCCGCCGCCACGCCCACTGCGAAGCCCACGGCGATGCCGCCGATCAATCCGCCCGCGAACTTGGCCCAGAAGCGCGCATGCGCGTTGGTGTGGGCGATGGGGTCATGCAGCCGGGCAGCCGGTTTGCCGTCCATGGCGCCTCAGGCCCTCGGCTGGAAACTCTCGAGCATGCGCCGCCACAGCGCGATCGCCTCGGCATCGAAAGGCACGGGGCTGCTGGCCGTGAGGATCAGCACGCTCCTGCCGCCCGGGTCCTGCGGCAGCAGGAACACGGCCTGGCGCTGGTGCAATGCCTGGCCGTTCTGCTTGAACTGGGTCACGAGCTCGATGGCATGCAGGCTCGCGATGGCCGGGCCCACGGCGATGTCGGTGCGCGACACCTCCTTGAGCTGGCTCACCTGGCGCGTCAGGTCGTTCATCTGCCGCGTGACGAACTGCGCCAGGGTTTCCTGCGTTCGCAACGCGTCGCGGCTCACGATGAGCGTGGTGCCGGAGCCGTCGGGCATCGCGAGGACGTTCATCGAGCGGTCGATGCGGCCGTCTTCGGGGATGTCGAACTGGCCTTCCTGAACGTGGTACTTCATCGGGCTGCTTTCTTGCAGTGTTCCATGCGGGTGTTCTATGCGGGATCGAAGGCCACGAAAGCCAGGCAGTCCGGGTTGCGCTCGGTGAAGCCGAAAGACAGCCGGCCCCAGTCGGGCGTTGCCGTGAAAGTGGTCGCCTCGTCGAGCGAACGGCCGCGCGGCACGTCGGTGATCTCGAGCGCGGCGTAGTGCTGGCGCACTTCGCCCAGCGGCACGCAGCGCCCCTTCAGCTCCAGCACCAGAAACCCCTTGCTTGCGTCTTCGCGCTTGATGCGAAGGTCGATGCGCGCCAGCTCGGTGCCGTCCGCAAGGCGCACGGGCGAGCCCTCGAAGAACTGGAATGCGTTGCCGCCAGCGGCAAGCGTGTCGCTGAGGGTGGTCGACAACGTGCGGCCCACGTTCTGCGTGGAGAACGGCAACTGCGCAGCCAGCGTATCGATGGTCTGCCAGAGCGTGAGGGTCGTCGTAGCTTGTGGATTCATGGTTCAGTGCTTGCCGGCATATTTCTTGTCATAGCCGTTGCCGTAGTACTGCGTGTACTGCTCGCCGGTGGTCGATGTGGTGAGCGTGCCGTAGTACTTGCCGGCCGCGGCCCTCGCAGCCTCGCGGGTGCCCCCCTTCGCCCAGATGTTGTAGGCATCGTTGAAGGCTTCCACATTTGCGGGGTTGGCCCCCTTGAGGATGTCGACCTTGGCCGCGCGCCAGACCTCGCGCCGCACCTGGATCTGGTTCAGCGCAGCCTCACCCTCGGAACCGAGCATGCCGTTGACGTACGCGGCCTTCGACGAAATATCGGGCTTGAAGCTGTACGAATACATCGCGTGCCCGACCTCATGCGACAGCGACGCGGCGGTCTTGTACGGGTCTTTCTGATAGGCACCGTCGATCACGATCTTCTTGAAGCCCGAATTGGTATTGGCATAGGTGCCCCCGCCCGCAGGCCCGTAGCTGATGGACCACTTGTCGCCCTGCAGGAACTTGAGCTGCCGCTGCAACGTGGGTGACCGCGCTGCAATCGCATCGACGCCCTTGCCGAGGCCGGTGGTCACATAGCCCGGCGGCGACGCCGCGGGCAGGGCATGCTCCGAGGCTTGCGCAGACGTGGCAGCGGCCGCGGGCGCCACTGGCACGTCCTCCTCCGCCACGGCTTCTTCGGCCTGGCTGCCGATCGGCGCATCGCAGTTCAGGAAGATCTTCCCGCCCCGCTGGTCAAGGTTGTCCGTGAAGTTGACCAGTCCCTTCACGCCGTTGATCTGCACCGTGCCGTCCGCCAGCAGGACGATCGACGACTTGCCGCAGATCAGCGAGATGCTGGTCTTGGCGGTGACGAACACGTCCTGCTCCGCCGCCTGGATCACCACCGACTTCTGCCCGGTGAGGTTCGCGTTGGCCGCGGTGGAGGTGACGGAGACGTCGGTCTTCGACACCAGGTTGATCGCACCAGCGCCCGCATGCGAGACGATGTCGCCGTCGGACACCACGTTGATCTGCCCGCCCTCGCTCACCTGCGTGAGCATGCCCTTGGCGGCGAGCTGCGTGAGCTGGGCGCCGGTGGTCATGGTCAGCGCCGAGACGGAGCGCATCGACACGCTCTGCCCCGAACTCACCACGATGGGCCGGGGGCTGATCATCGTCTGGCCCTCGGGGCTGACGATGGAGACCACGGGCTTGTCGATCTTGCGCGAGAGGTCGAGCATCTGCTGCGCGTCGGCCATGGCCGGGTCGGGATCGTCCGAGACGCCGGCCTCGGGCGATCCGCCGGCCGCCAGCGCCGCGACAGCCTGCGACATGCCGCCGAGCGACTGCACGCCCTGCACCAGCCCCGAGAGCGTCTGGTTCTTGCCCTGGGCCATCGCGCTCACGAGCGATTTGGTCGCGGCCACGGCCTGCCCAGCCGCCTGCATGAGCGCGTTGCTCTGCGCGAGTGTGGCGCCCATCTGCTCGTGGCCGTCGGGGTTGTCGCGCGAGGTCTTCTGCGCGAAGTCCTGCGTGTAGGTGGTCAGCAGCAGGCCCTTGTCGGCGCGGATGGAGCCCCACTCGTTGGTGCGCAGCTCGAAGCCGTAGCTGCGCTGCACGCCGGAGCCCTGGTTCATCAGGTAGCCCATGTGCAGGTGGGTGTTGCCGTGGTCGGTCGACAGCTCGATGTGCTCGGTGCCGCGGCTGTCCTCGAAGCGCAGCATGTGCTTGCCGCCGCCGCCCTTGCTCCAGTGGGTCTGGAAGCCGGTCTGGGTCTTGTGGCGCGGCAGCTCCCACGGCGGCATCTGCGCGGCGTTGTAGACGCAGCCTGTGACGATCGGATGGTCGGGGTCGCCGTTGAGGAAATCGACGATCACCTCCTGGCCGATGCGCGGGATGTGCATCGCGCCGTAGTTGCTGCCAGCCCAGGTCTGCGAGACGCGGATCCAGCACGAGGAGTTCTCGTCGCGCTTGCCGTAGCGGTCCCAGTGGAACTGCACCTTGATGCGGCCGTACTGGTCGGTGTGGATCTCCTCGCCCGCAGGGCCGACCACCACCGCGGTCTGCGGCCCGGTGGTGCGCGGCTTCGGCGTGACGCGTGCGGGGCGGTACGGCGCGCTGTCGGGCAGCACCTCGAAGCTCTGGCGATAGCTGGTGCTGCTGGTCGACTCGCTGTAGGCCGCGTCCGCCGCGCCGACCACGCGCAGCGCGTTCTCCTGGAAGTCGTAGGTCACGGCCTCGATCAGGTAGCGGCGGTTCTCCTGCGCGTTGGGGTGGCGCGCCAGCTCGAACAGGTAGCCGGGCGCCATGTGGCGCAGGTTGCCCTCGGCGCTCACCAGTTCGCGGCGCCCTGCGAGCTGCTCCAGCCGCAGGCGTGCGTAGTTCTCGCCGTCGGCCAGCTCGGTGTAGCCGCCGGGCCAGTCGTAGATCTCGAAGCTGTCGCGGCTGTGGCCGGCCGGCTGCTGGCGTACGGTGTCGATCTCGGCGTTGGGCTTCCTGAAGTCGTAGTCGTCGGCCGCGAAGTTGCCCGATGCGATGTCCTCCGAATGGCTCCAGCTGTCGATGAAGTCCTGCTCGAGGATCTGCGCGGCGAGCACGCCCGCGTGATAAGGCACCCTCACCGGGCCGCTGGGCAGGTCGGTGTGCGAATCGGCGCCGTCGCACAGCACCAGCTGATGGCTACCCTGCGCGTGCGAGAAGAAATAGTAGATGCCCTCCTGCTCCATGAGCCGGCTGGCGAAGTTGAAGTCGCTCTCCGAGTACTGCACGCAGTAGTCCCAGGTGCGGTAGTTGCCGCTCAGCCGTGCGTCGATGGCGAAGCCGTAGGGCGCGAGCACCTCCTGCAGGATCTGCGGTGCGGTCTTGAACTGGAATATCCTGAAATCGGAGCGGCGGGTGGCGTACCACAGCCAGGGGCGCAGCGTGGCCTCGTACACGCACATGTCGCCGTCGTCCTTGCCGATGTAGGCGAAGCGCGTGACCTGGCCGCTCAGGAAGCGGCTGCCGGCGCCGCCGAGTTCGGTGGCGAGGTTCACCTCGATGCTCATGTCCTCGCCCAGCATGCTGCGGGGCTGGATGTTGGGCATGTCGCTGATGAGCCGGACGCGTTGCTCGAACAGCGTGGAGATGCGCTCCTGTCCCGTCATCGAGCGGAACTTCAGGCGCTCGCCCAGCACGCTGTGGGCGATGAAACTGCGGGTCATTCCTGGAAAGCTCCCTGGTCAATGCGAGCCCGGGGCGTGCCGCGCGAGCGGCAAACCGGCCGGGCAAAAGAGAGCTCAGGCCTCCTTGTTTTCCTTGATGTTCCAGCCCAGCACCGTCTCGGCGCCCTTGCCGCCCTTGTCGGTCTGCTCCCAGTACTGCTGCTTCACCTTGGCGGCCTGGAACGAGTACTGCACGAACACGGCGTCAGAACCCTGCTCGGCCGTGTACTGCACCGAGGTGACCAGCACTTCCTCGAGCGTGACGCGCGTGTATTCGATCTGCGAGCCGCCCGCCTTGCACACCGACACTTCCACCTTGCCCAGGTGCTTGCCACTCGCGCAGTTCTTCAGCACCGAGGGCGCCGCCTTGTCGATGCGAGCCAGCACCTGCAGGTCGTTGAAGCTGGCCTTGCCGACACCGCCTCCACCGCCGCTGACCATGTTGCCGGGCTGCGTGGCGCCCCAGGCGAACGACTTGATGTCGGTCCACTCCTTGTGGTTCGAATCCTTCGATTCGCCGTTCGCGCCTTCGACGCGCATGAACATGTCTACTGCCATGAGATCAACTCCCTCGGAAATTGCGTGCCCGAACGGGGCACATTGGAACCAGCCGCCCTCCCTGCTGGAGGACGGCAACGAATCACATCCAGGCGGTGCCGGCACCGGTGACACAGCGGCGGCAGCCTTTTTCAAGCACGAGGCTTCAGCGCCCGCACCTTAATCGACGCCTCCCGGCGCGGCCAGTGCCAAACGACATGCGTAAAAAGAACTACCCGGGACCGGCGTCGAGGCGATCGACTCCGTCACCTATCGCCAACCGCGAGATGTGAAACAAGCGCATGTGACGCCGGCGGCATGAAACAGACCGCCGCTGCGCCGTTGGTTCCGGGGGACACATCCTGTACTGTTGCGGGCGAACCGCCCCCCGGACCGCCCCATCCCTCAGGAACCCGCATGGCCTCTTCCACATCCGCTGCCCACCCGCACTACGACCGCCTGATCGCCGCCGCGCGCGGCCTGCCCTCGCTGCGGGTCGCGGTAGTGCATCCCGCCAACGCCGCATCGCTGGAAGCTGCACTGGCATCGGCGTCGCTGGGCCTGATCGTGCCGACGCTCGTGGGCCCGCGCGCGAAGATCGAGGCAGCCGCGCAAGAGGCGGGCATCGATCTGTCCAGGATCGAGATCGTCGATGCGCCCCACAGCCATGCCGCGGCCGATGCGGCTGTGGCCATGGCGCTGCGCGGCGAGGTCGATGCTCTGATGAAGGGCAGCCTGCACACCGACGAACTGATGGGTGCCGTCGTGCGCCGTGAAGGCGGCCTGCGCACCTCGCGTCGCATCAGCCATTGCTTCGTGATGGACATCCCGGGCCACGCGCAGCCGCTGATCATTTCCGACGCGGCCATCAACATCGCGCCCACGCTCGAGGAGAAGGCCGACATCGTGCAGAACGCGATCGATCTTGCGCATGCGCTGCACATGCCGGCAGTGCGCGTCGCGATTCTTTCCGCGACGGAGACGGTCAACGCCAAGGTGCCTTCCACACTCGACGCCGCGGTGCTGTGCAAGATGGCCGATCGCGGCCAGATCACCGGCGCGGTGCTCGACGGCCCGCTCGCGATGGACAACGCCATCGACGCCGAGGCCGCGCGCATCAAGGGCATCGTCTCGCCGGTGGCGGGTCGCGCCAACGTGCTCATCGTGCCCGACCTCGATGCGGGCAACATGCTCGCGAAGAGCCTGACCTTCCTCGGCGGCGCCTATGCGGCGGGCATCGTGCTGGGCACGAAGGTGCCGGTGATCCTCACGAGCCGGGCCGACTCCGAACCGGCCCGGCTCGCCTCGTGCGCCGTCGCCTCCATGCTCGCGAAGGCGGGGCGCGACAAGCTCATCAAGGCGGTGGGCTGAGCCCGGGGCTCAGCGTGCGCCGGCCACGATCGCGATCCCCCTGATCTGCCCCGCGGACGGTGCCCTCTCCGGCTTCGGATAGCGCGCCGGCGCGAAGCGGTGCAGCAGCTCGGCCTCCTGCATCTTCGCGGCCTCGAAGTTCGCGAGCTTGACGTGGCCGAAGCCGCGGATGGACAGCGGCAGCGCCGCGATGCGCGCAGCCGTCGCCTGGTTGCCCGCCGAGAGTTCACCCGCCATCGCTTCGAGCAGGCCGTCGAAGTGCGAAATGAGTTGGCGCTCCATGCGCCGCTCCGCGGTGCGGCCGAAGATGTCGAACGCCGTGCCGCGCAGCCGCTTGCCATGCGCCAGCCAGCGCAACGCGGGCAGCAACCAGCCTCCGATGCGGATCTTGGCAGGCGCCTTGCCGTGCGCGCCGCGCGAGAGCACCGGCGGGGCCATGTGGAATTCGAGCTTCAGGTCGCCCTCGAACTGCTCGTTGAGCTTCTGCAGGAAGGCGCCGTCGGTGTAGAGCCGCGCCACTTCGTACTCGTCCTTGTAGCTCATGAGCTTCAGCAGGCTGCGCGCCGCGTTGCGCGTGAAGGGCAGGCTCGGGTCGCCGCCCTGCAACGCGGCCTCGCGCTCGCGCAGGCTGCGGATGCGCGCCTCGAAGCGGTCCGCCCATGTGGCGTTCTGATAGCCGGTGAGATGCCGGCGCGCCTCGCCGATCAGCACGTCGAGCGGTCGCTCGTCGACGGAAGAAGCCTGCGCATCGGCAGGCCCCGCGCGCAGCGCGTCCAGCGCCTCGGGGTTGCCGGCCGCGAGCCGCCCCAGCGAGAAGGCCGACTGGTTCGCGGCCACCGCCACGCCATTGAGCTCGATCGCATGCATCAGCGCCTCCAGGCTCAGCGGCACCAGCCCGCGCTGCCATGCATAGCCGGCCGCGACGATGTTGGCTGCCAGCGTGTCGCCGAGGAACTCTTCCGCCAGACTCTGCGCGTCGAAGGTCTCGACCTGCTCCTCGCCGGCCACGAAGCGCATCTTCTCCAGCAGCAGGTCGACGTGCAGGTCCGCATCGGGGTTGCGCAGCGACTCGGCCACCGGAATCTCGTGCACGTTCGCGAGCACCCGGGTGCGACCGTGGCGCACGGTCTGCAGCGCGTCGGCCGACGCGCCCACCACCACGTCGCAGGCGAGGATGGCGTCGGCCTGCTGCGTGTCGATGCGCACCTGGTGCAGGCGATCGCGCGAGTCGGCCAGCCGCACGAAGCTCAGCACCGAGCCGCCCTTCTGCGCGAAGCCCATGAAGTCGAGCACGCTCGCGGCCTTGCCTTCGAGGTGCGCGGCCATGGCGATCACCGCACCCACGGTCACCACGCCGGTACCTCCGACGCCGGTCACGAGCAGGTCGTACGGGCCGGTCCATGCATGTTCGGCCGGATGCGGCAGCGCGGCCACGCGGTGCAGGAAGGCATCGCGGCCCGCCGCGAGCGCCCCGCTCTTGCGGCGCAGCCTGCCGCCCGTCACGCCCACGAAGCTGGGGCAGAAGCCCTTGGCGCAGGAGTAGTCCTTGTTGCAGCTGGTCTGGTCGATCTTGCGCTTGCGGCCCATGGGCGTCTCGTGCGGCAGCACGGCCACGCAGTTGCTCTGCACGGTGCAGTCGCCGCAGCCTTCGCACACGGCCTCGTTGATGAACAGGCGCTTGGGCGGATCGGCAAGTTCGCCCTTCTTGCGGCGGCGGCGCTTCTCGGCGGCGCAGGTCTGTTCGTAGATGAGCACCGTCACGCCCGCCATCTCGCGCAGCCGGCGCTGCACGTCGTCGAGCGCGGCACGATCGTGGAACTCGGTGCCGCTGGGAAAGCGGTCCTTGATGGCGTCGTACTTGCCGATGGCATCGCTCACCACCACCACCTTGCTCACCCCTTCCGATTCGACCTGCCGCGCGATCGCATCCACGCTGATGACGCCGTCGACCGGCTGCCCGCCGGTCATCGCGACCGCGTCGTTGAAGAGGATCTTGTAGGTGAGCGTGGCCTTGGCCGCCACCGCCTGGCGGATCGCGAGGTAGCCCGAGTGGTAGTACGTGCCGTCGCCCAGGTTCTGGAAGACGTGCGGCGTCTTCGTGAACATGGCGTGCGAGATCCAGTCCACTCCCTCTCCGCCCATCTGGATGAGGCCCGCGGTGCTGCGGTCCATCCAGTTCGCCATGAAGTGGCAGCCGATGCCGGCGCGCGCCGTCGATCCCTCCGGCACCTTGGTGCTGGTGTTGTGCGGGCAGCCGGCGCAGAAGTACGGCAGGCGCTTGACAGCGTCGCTCGCGTTGGCCAGCAGCTCGGGCGGCGTGAAGTCGCGCACGTGCTGCAGGTGGTCGCCCAGGTCGTGGTTCTCGGGGAAGTGAACGGCCAGCCAGTGCGCGACCAGCTCGATGAGCCGCGATGGCCGCAGCTCGCCCAGCGCCGACACCAGCGGCTGGCCTTCGCGGTCGTGCTTGCCCACGAGCACGGGGCGCGCTTCGGGCGGCGCGTTGTAGAAGATGTCGCGCAGCTGCGTCTCGACCACCGCGCCCTTCTCCTCGACGATGAGAATCTCTTCCAGCCCCTGCGCGAAGGTCTTGATGCGCGTCTGCTCCACCGGAAAGCTCAGGCCGATCTTGTAGAGCCGCACGCCTGCGCGGGCCAGCTGCTCGGGCGAAAGCTCGAGCCGGCGCAGCACTTCCATCAAATCGTGGTGCGCCTTGCCGCAGGTGACGATGCCGACCTTGGCGTGCTCGCTGACGATCACGTGGCGGTCGACGCTGTTGCGCCGGGTGAATGCGGCCACCGCCGCGAGCTTGTCTTCCAGGCGCGACTCGATGCGCAGCGACGGCAGGTCGGGCCAGCGGTAGTGCAGGCCATCGGGCGGCGGGCGGTGGCCGGTGGCGGCGCTCACCGCGTCGGCGTCTTCCCATGCGTCGACACGGGCGTTGATCGCGTCGAGGTCCACGGTGCCAGCGCTCTCCACCACCTCGGACAGCGCCGCCATGCCGACCCATGCGCCCGAATAGCGCGAGAGCTCGTAGCCGTACAGGCCGAACTCCAGATACTCGGCCACGCTGGAGGGCTGCAGGATGGGCATGCGCCAGGCCATGAAGGCGTGATCGCTCTGGTGCGGCATCGACGACGACACGCAGCCGTGGTCGTCGCCCGCCACCACCAGCACGCCGCCGTGGGGCGAGGAGCCGTAGGCGTTGCCGTGCTTGAGCGCATCGCCTGCGCGGTCCACGCCCGGGCCCTTGCCGTACCACATGGCGAAGACGCCATCGACGGTGCGCTCCGGGTCCGATTCCACGCGCTGCGTGCCCAGCACCTGCGTGGCCGCGAGTTCCTCGTTGACGGCCGGCACGAAGCGGATGCCCGTCTGCTTGAAGCGCTCGCCGGCCTTCCAGATCGCCTGGTCCACCATGCCCAGCGGCGAACCGCGGTAGCCGCTGATGAAGCCCTGGGTGTGCAGGCCGCGCTGCGCATCGCGCCGGCCCTGCATCACGAGCACGCGGATCAGCGCCTGCGTGCCGGTCAGGAAAACCGAGCCGGATTCGGCCCAGATGTTGTCGGAGAGTTGGTAGCCGGGCCGTCTGATCGCGGTGGCATCGAGTGGGGCATTCATGCCCGGGATTGTTCTGCCGCGGCGCAGGTAAGTGCTTCTTCAATGCACTAGCGCAGACCCTTGTTTCGAGAAGATTCCACTTCGAATCGATCCGAAAAGAAGATTTTCTTTTTCTTTTCTTCCGATCCCGAGAAAACACTCGTCTCCCGGCGCTGCCTCATCTTCCAGCGCCTGCGTGCCGGGCCCGGAACTCGCCCGGCGTCATGCCCTCCAGGCGCCGGAAGTGGCGGTTGAAGTTCGAGAGATTGTTGAAGCCCACCTCGTAGCAGATGCTGCTCACGTGCTGGCGCGTGGAGGTCAGCAGCCGGCAGGCCTTCGCGAGGCGCAGGCCGATGATGAAGTCGGTGAAGGTCTTGCCGGTCGCGCGGCGGAAGCTGCGCGAGAGCGCGGTCCTGCTCGTGCCCACGAGGGCGCTGACCTCCGAGAGCGACAGCGGCTGCGCATAGTTGTCCCGGATGTGATCCAGCGCCTTCTGCACGTGCATCGCGCGGCCCGGCCCCGCCGCATCGGCGTGCACGAGGGTTCGGGCCAGCGGCCGGTAGTCGGTCCACTGCGCGAGCTCGTTCAGCACGGCGGTGAATGCCGAGAATCGCGCCAGCCCGTGCAGTGTCGAAAGGCGCCGCAGCCTGGAGAGGGTCTCGGCCCCCAGGCCGACGAAATGCACGCCCTGTCGGGCGCGCGAGAGAAGCGGCCCGACGTCCGACAGCTCCGGAAAGATCACCGCGCCTCGGCGCAGCGGCTCGTCGCTGAAACGCAGGACAAGGCCGTCGTCCGGCGCCGCGCGATACGCCGGCCTCAGCGTGCGCGGCAGCAAGGGCCCGAGCAGCAAGACCGCGCCGGGCGCGAGCGTGTGCGTCTCCTCGCTCGCACCGCTGCCGACGCGCAGGCACGCCGGGGCGCTCCCGATCAGGTGCAGTTCGTGGTCGTGGAGGCAGCTGCCGGAGCCGAAGCCTCGTCCCGCGAACCGGCTCGGCTCCTCGCAGAGAACAGTGGCATTGGCGTCGGACATTCGATTGCGATCCACAGGGCCTCGTGGCGACGGTGCGCAAGCGTGGCAACCGGCCGCATCGCCGCAGGGTCAGTCGCGCGAGCGCATCGCGAAGAAGCCGCCGGCCACCAGGATGAAGGCGCCGATGATCACCTTCTGCCAGGTGCTCGGAACGCCCGCGAGGATCAGCACGTTGTTGATCAGCGTGACCAGCACCACGCCCAGCAGCGTGCCGCCCACGGTGCCGCTGCCGCCGGTGATGCGCGCGCCGCCGAGGATCACGGCCGCGATCACGTCCAGCTCGTTGCCCACCAGGTCGAAGGGGTTCGCCAGCCGCGTGCTCGACACGTGCACGATGCCCGCCAGCCCCGAGAGGAAGCCTGCGTACGCGAACACGAAGACGTGCACCGTGCGCAGGTTGTAGCCCAGCCGCTCCGCGATCGCGAGGCTGCCGCCGATGGCATAGACGGCCCGGCCGATCAGCGTGCGGTTCAACAGCCACCAGGTCAGCAGCGCCGCGAACACCAGCACCAGCACTGTGGCCGGCAGCACCACGTGCAGGCCCTGCGGCGTGTCGAAGCGCCACAGCGCCAGCTTGCCGAAGGCGTCCATCGGCGCGGGCACGTTCATGAAGAACACGGTGCCCACGAAGGTCAGCAGGATGCCGCGGTACAGGTACTGCGTGCCGATGGTGACGATGAGTGACGGTGCCTTGAGCCAGTGCACCAGCAGCCCGTTGATCACGCCCAGCAGCGCGCCGCTGGCGGCGCCCGCGACCAGCAGCAGCGCAATGGGCGCTTCCGGGAAGTAGTTCAGCACCAGCTTGGTGATGCTGTACATCGTGAGCGCGGCGATGGCCGCGAACGACACGTCGATGCCGCCGGCGGCCAGCACGATCAGCACGCCCAGTGCGAACAGGCCCAGCACCGTGCAGGCGCGCACGATGTCGAACAGCACCGGCAGCTGGAAGAAGCTCGGGTTGATCGCGCCCACGGCCAGGCTCGCCAGCACGATCAGTGCGAGCGTGAAGACCGAGGGGCGCTGCGCGAGCCAGGCGCGCAGCGAGACCCGCGCCTGCGGCGGGTGAGGAGCCGATTCCGGCGCGGCCGGTGCGGACTGCGCTTGCATGGTGGAAGCCGTCATGAGAATGCGGGGGAAGGTGTGTCGGAAACCAGCGCGTGGTAGAGGTCGCTCTCGGCGAGCCCCTGCGCGTCGAAGTCGTTGGCGATGCGGCCCTTGCGCATCAGCAGGATGCGGTCGCAGTTCTGCAGCAGCTCCTGCAGGTCGTCGCTCACCAGGATCACGCCCAGGCCCTGCTCGGCCAGCCGCTGCACGATGCGGTAGATGGTGTCCTTGGAGCCCACGTCCACGCCCACGGTGGGGCCGTGCAATATCAGCACGCGCGGCCCGATGGCCAGCCAGCGCCCGATGAGCACGCGCTGCTGGTTGCCGCCCGAAAGCGACTGCACCGGCCGGTCGACGTCGGGCGTGGCGATCTGCAGGTCGCTCACGGTGCGCTCGGCCAGCGCCTGGCACTGACTGGCGTCGAGCGCGCCGAAGCGCCCGCGCAGCCGGTCGAGCACTGCGGTCACGATGTTGTCGCGGATCGGCTTGTCGAGGAAGAGGCCCTCGCTGAGCCGGTCTTCGGGCACATAGCCGATGCCCTGGCGGATGCCATCGGTGGGCGTCTTCAGCACGATCTGCCTGCCATCGAGCAGCACTCGCCCGCGGTCGGCGCCCTGCACGCCGGCCAGCGCCAGCGCGAGTTCGTTGCGGCCAGAATCGAGCAGGCCGGTCACGCCGAGGATCTCGCCCTTGCGCAGCGTGAAGCTCACGTCGCTGAACTGCGCACCGCGCCCGAGCGACTCCACCTTCAGCAGTTCGTCGCCGCCGTGCGTGCCGTGGCGGTAGCGCTCGCCGTCGAGGTGCTTGCCGGTCATCCAGTGCGCGATCTGCGCCTTGGTGAAATCGCGGATCGGGCCCTGCGCCACCTTCGTGCCGTCGCGGAACACGATGGCCTGGCCGCCCATGGCCATGCACTCGTCGAGCTTGTGGCTCACGAAGAGCACGGCCACGCCCTGCTCGCGCAGCGCCTCCACCACGCGAACGAGGTTGTCCACCTCCTTCTGCGTGAGCGAGGTGGTGGGCTCGTCCATGATGACCATGCGTGCGCGCGTGGCCACCGCGCGCGCGATGGCCACGAGCTGCCGCGTGGCGATGGGCATCTCGTCCACCCGCCGCGCGAGGAAGGCCGCGTCGGTCGGCAGCTTCACCGCCTCCAGAGCCCGCGCGGCCGTGGCCGCCAGCGCCTTGCGGTCGAAGCGGCGAGCCAGCCTGCCGCCGGTGGCGACGAGCTGCTCGCTGAGCGCGACGTTCTCCGCCACGCTCATGTTCGGCAGCAGGGACAGGTCCTGGTAGACCGTCTCGATGCCCAGGCTGAGCGCCTGCAGCGGTGACAGCGATTCGTGGGATTGCCCGTCGATCACGATGCGTCCCTGGCTCGGCGGCTGCGCGCCCGAGATGATCTTGATCAGCGTGCTCTTGCCGCAGCCGTTCTCGCCGAGCAGGTGGTAGATCTCGCCGGCCTCGATGACGAGGTCGATGCCGCGCAGCGCGTGCACGCCCGCGAAGCGCTTGTGCACGTCCTGCACCTCGAGGAACACCCGGCGCCCGGCCGCGCTCTGGGCGCCGGGCTGACTTGCTTGCGTGGAAGGCGCGGTCAGGGTCATGGCGTGCGTCGCGTCAGAACGAGTACTTCTTGTAGTTCTGCTTGTCGACCTCGACCCAGGCCTGGCCGGTGACGATGATGCCGGCGCCCGGGCCCTTCTTCACCGAGACCTTGTTGTAGCCGGGCACGCCCATGTCGGTGCCGTCGGTGATGGTCTTGCCGTCGAGCAGCATCTTGGCCGCCTTGTTCATGACGAGGCCGGCGTCCTTCGGGTCCCAGAAGGCGATGCCGCCGACCGCTCCCGACTCGAGGAACTTGGCCGCCTCGCTCGGCAGGCCGGTGCCGAAGACGCAGATCTTGCCCTGCAGGCCGGCCTCTTCCACCGCGCGGCCGATGCCCAGCACGTCCAGCGACGACGAGCCCTGGAAACCCTTCAGGTCCGGGTGCTTGCGCAGCATCTCCTTGGCCTTGCCGTAGGCCTTCTCGGCGTCGTTGAGCGACTCGTTCTTGGCATCGACCAGCTGCATCTTGGGGTACTTCTTGGCATTGGCCGCACCACCGTCGGCCCACTGCACCTGCGACTGGCTACCCAGAGAACCCACCAGCGAGGTCCACTTGCCCTGCTGGCCCATGCAGGCGGCCAGGCGCTCGTTGATGCGCGCGCCGTAGGCCGTGTTGTCGAAGGCCTCGATGTCGACCATGGTGTTCTTCTGGTTGTCGGCCTCGTGCGTGACGACCTTGATGCCGCGTTCCATCGCGCGCTTGAGCACCGGCTCCAGCGTGGGCGGATCCATCGACACCACCGCAATCGCGTCGACCTTCTTCGCCACCAGGTCTTCCACCAGCCGCTGCTGCTGCGCGGCGTCGGACTGGGCCGGGCCGATCTGGCGCGTGGCCACGCCCGGCGTGCTGCTGCCGAACTCCTTCACGCCCACTTCCATGCGGTTGAACCAGCTGATGCCGGTGATCTTCACCACGGTGACGATGTCCTGCGGCTTGCCCTGCGCATGCAGCGCCGAGGCGAAGGCCACGGTGCCCAGTGCCAGCACGGTGCAGGCGATCTTGGTTTTCTTCAGCATGTTCGTTTGTCTCCTAGCCCTCGGTGGTTCTCTGCGTCGCGCCAGGAGGGGGCTGATGCGGCGGTGCGCTGGTGCGCGAAACGGAGATGAAGCTGCGCAGGTCGCCCAGGCTCAGGCGGGCCGATGCCAGGAAGAACAGCAGCAGCAGGCCCCAGGCGCAGTCCCGGAAGAAGTTGGAAATGCCCAGCAGGTTGAAGGTGCTCGACAGCAGCTGCAGCGCCACGGCCGAGAAGAACAGGCACACCATGCGTCCGTAGCCGCCCTGCGGCCGCACGCCGGCCATCACGGTGATGAGGATGGCGATCAGCAGGTACGAGTTGCCGTAGTCCGACTTCACGCTGGCCGTGCGGCCCGCGATGATCACGCCCGCCACCGCCGCCAGCACGCCGCACAGCGCATAGGTGGCGATCAGCATGCGCCCCTGCGGAATGCCCGCATAGCGCGCAGCCTTGGCGTTGGTGCCCAGCAGGAAGAGCCGGATGCCGAAGGGACTCTGCTTGAGCAGCCAGGCCACGGCCAGCAGCATCGCGATGAAGATCGCGAACGGAATGGGCACGCCCAGCACGTTCTCGTTGCCGATGGCCGAGAGCGGCTCCGCGTTGCCCACGCGAAGGCTGGAGCCACCCGTGAGAACCACTGCGAAGCCGGTGTAGAGCAGCTGCGTGCCCAGCGTGCACAGGATGGGTGTGAGGCCTGCACGCGCGATCAGCACGCCGTTGAGCAGCCCGCCCGCGAGCCCGACCGCGAGCGCGGTCACGGCGAAGGTGCCGGTGTAGAGCCACGGCGACGCATCGGCATCGACCAGCATCGGCGCCAGCGTGGCCGCCACCACGCCCGAGAGATTGGCCAGCGCCACGCCCGAGAGGTCGATGCCGCCGTTGCCGGAGATCATCGACAGCGCCACGCCCATGGCCAGCAGGCCGAGCTCGGGCAGCTGGCCGCCCATCGACTGGAAGTTGTAGACGTCGAGGAAGTCGCCCTTCGACAGCACCGTGGCGACCACGAGGATCGCGACGTTGATGCCGACCAGGAAGTTGAGCTCGCGGTCTGAAAACCTGAATTTCACGGAAAGGCTCCTTTGCGGCTTGCGGCTCAGGCCGCCACGCGGTTCAGCAGCGCATCGACCTCGGCGCGCGTGGGCATCGAGGGCGCGGTACCGGCGCGCGTCACGGAGATGGCGGCCACGGCCGAGCCGAAGCGTGCGGCTTCCAGCGGCGACGCGCCCTCGGCCAGCGCAGCTGCGAAGCCGCCGTTGAAGGCATCGCCCGCGCCGGCCGTTTCCTTCACCGCGCCGGCATGGAACACGGGCAGGTGCACCGATTCCTTCGCGCTGTGCAGCAGCGCGCCCTTCTCGCCGAGCGTGATGAGCGCGCAGCCAACCCCCTTGGAGAGGAAGAAGTCGCCTGCGCGCCGCGCGTCGTCGACGGTCTCGACGGCAATGCCGCTGAGCGCCGCCGCCTCGTGCTCGTTCGGCGTGATGTAGTCGCACAGCGCATACACCGCATCGTCGAAGGGCAGCGCAGGCGCGGGGTTGAACACCGTCACCGTGCCCGCGGCCCGAGCGAGCTCCAGGCCGCGCTGCGCGGCGCCGGCCGGCTGCTCCAGCTGCGTGACGAACACGCGCGCACCGCTGATGGCGTCGGCGGCCGCATCGACGTCGGCCGGATCGATGAGCGCCGCGGCGCCGGGCACCACGATGATGGCGTTGTCGCCCGTGACCTCGTGCACGTAGATGAAGGCCGCGCCGGTCGGCTGCGTGGTCACCTGCGGCACGCGCGGCGTGATGCCTTCCTGCGCCCACAGTTCGAGCGCGTTGGCGCCGAAGGCGTCCTGCCCGAGCTTGGAGATGAAGGTCACCTGCGCCCCGGCTCGTGCGGCGGCCACGGACTGGTTCGAGCCCTTGCCGCCGGGCCCCATGGCGAAGCCGGAGCCTGCGATGGTCTGGCCCACGCCCGGAAGGTCGGCCGCGCGAAATGCGAGGTCGGCCACGAAGATGCCGAGCACGGCGACGCCGTGCTGCCGATGCTGGTTCTGATTCGAGGAAACGGCGCTCATCGCGATCAGGCCTCGGGGGCGATCACGCCCTTCTTGAACACGAAGCAGCCGTAGAAGCGGCGCTCGCCGGTGGCGATCACGCAGTACGCGCGGCGCGCGGCTTCATAGAACGCGAAGCGCTCGATGGAGCCCATCGGACGCGGGCGCCCTTCCGCCGCGTCGATCTCTCGCTGCATCTCCTGCTGCACCGGCGGAATCTCATGGGGCGCGCCCATGATCTCCATGCGCCGCGCGGGATCGTCCACCGCGTTGTCCAGCGGCAGCACCGACAGGATGGCGCGCGCCGCCTCGGTGGTGCCCACGCCGTCGATGCGCAGCAGCCGGCCCAGCGAGGTCTGGCGGGCGACCGAGTCGGCCGGGAAATTGGCGTCGCACAGCACTAGTTCGTCGCCGTGACCCATCGCGCGCAGGGCGTAGAGCACGTCGGCGTTGAGCAGCGGATGGATGGACTTCAGCATGCGGTCTCCTGATTTGGTATGGCTTTCGCGGTTGCGATCTTAGATAAAGAAAACGTTTGCGCAAACGTTTGCTTCTCGGGGATTTCCCTCGGTTTCGATAACAGGAGCGACGGCTGCCCGTTCATTCGCCATAGGGAATCCAGATGTTCTTGACCTGCGTGGCGTGCCGCAGGAACGCCGGGCCTTCGCCCGATGCCGGGTCGCTCCAGTCGGTGGCCAGGCCGTGGTCGACCAGGGTGCGCTTGAGGTTGCCGACCGACAGCCGCTCGGCATCGCGCGACAGTGCCTTGTCACCGAAGACCCAGAGCGCGTCGACGTCGTCGTGCTCCGCCAGCGTGCGCACGAGGCTCGCGGCCGGGCCGGTCACGATGTTGACGACGCCGCCCGGCAGGTCGGAGGTCTCGAGCACCTGGTAGAAGTCGGTGGCGACCAGCGCGTGCTTTTCGCCCGGCACGATCACCGTGCGGTTGCCCATGGCGAGGTTGGGCGCCAGCAGGCTCACGAAGGACAGCAGCGGCGCCTCGTCGGGGCACACCACGCCCACCACGCCGATCGCCTCGACCGTGGCCAGCGCCACGCCGCGCAGCGGCGGTACGTGTACCGTGCCTTCGTACTTGTCGGCCCAGGCGCCGTAGGCGAAGAGGCGGCTCACCGATGCATCGACCTCTGCCTGCGCGGCCTTCGCTACAACGCCGGTCAGGCTCGCGATGCGCGCGGCGAACTCGCCTGCGCGTGCCGACAGGTTCTCCGCGAGGTAGTACAGCGCCTGCGCACGCCGATGCGGCGTCGCGGTCGACCAGCTTGCAGCCGAGCGTGCCGCGGCGACCGCGTTGCGGATGTCCTTGCGGTTGCCCGTGCCCACCTCGCCGGCGCGCTGGCCGTTGGCGGCGAAGACGCTGCTGGAGAGTTCGCCGTCGGGCCGCACCTGCTTGCCGCCGATGAAGAGCTTGGCGGTGCGGTCGATGACAGGCAATGCGAGCGGAGTTTCATCCTTGGCATCTGCCGCTTCGTTCGCCGCTACGACGGCCACGGCATCGACATCAGCGCGCGGCTTGCGCTGCGCCCAGGCGCGCGGCTTCAGGTATTCGTAGCAGCCCTCCCTTCCGCCCTCGCGGCCGTAGCCCGATTCGCGATAACCGCCGAAGCCCACCCCCGCGTCGAACAGGTTGGTCGCGTTGACCCACACCACGCCCGCCTGCAGCTGCGGCGCGATGCCCAGCGCGAGGCCGATGGTCTCGCTCCACACGCTGGCTGCGAGGCCGTAGCGCGTGTTGTTGGCCAGCGCGACGGCTTCGTCGGGCGTGCGGAAGGTCATCGTCACCAGCACGGGGCCGAAGATCTCCTCGGTCGCGACGGTGGATGCCGGCTGCACGCCCGTCAGCAGCGTCGGCGGAAAGAAGCTGCCGCCCGGCGGCAGCGCGCCCGGCGCCTGGTAGCAGCTTGCGCCCTCGCGCACGCCGGTGGTCACGAGCGAGCGCACGCGCTCCAGCTGCGTGGGGTCGATCAGGCTGCCCATGTCGATCGCCTTGTCCAGCGGCGGCCCCACGCGCAGGGTCTGCATGCGGCGCTTGAGCCGCACGATGAACTCTTCGGCGATGCCTTCCTGCAGCAGCAGCCGCGAACCGGCGCAGCACACCTGGCCCTGGTTGAACCAGATCGCATCGACCACGCCCTCCACCGCCGCGTCGATGTCCGCGTCGTCGAACACGATGAACGGCGACTTGCCGCCCAGCTCCAGCGTGAGCGACTTGCCCGTGCCCGCCGTGGCGGTGCGGATGAGCCGCCCCACTTCCGTAGAGCCGGTGAATGCGATCTTGTCCACGCCCTCGTGCGCGACCAGCGCAGCGCCGGTGGCACCGTCGCCCGTCACCACGTTGAGCACGCCGTGCGGCAGGCCCGCCTGCGCAGCGAGTTCGGCGAACAACAAGGCGCTCAGCGGCGTGAACTCGGCGGGCTTCAGCACCACGGTGTTGCCCAGCGCGAGCGCGGGCGCGATCTTCCACGCGAGCATCAGCAGCGGGAAGTTCCACGGGATGATCTGGCCGACCACACCCAACGGCACCTGGTCGGAGAACTCGCGCTCCTGCAGCTGCGCCCAGCCGGCGTGGTGATAGAAGTGGCGCGCGGCCAGGGGCACGTCGAGGTCGCGCGTCTCGCGGATCGGCTTGCCGTTGTCGAGTGCCTCGACCACCGCCAGCAGGCGCGCATTGCGCTGCACCATGCGGGCGAGCGCGTACAGATGCCGCGCGCGGCCATGGCCGCCGAGCGCGAACCAGCCGGGCTGCGCGGCACGTGCTGCAGCCACCGCGGCATCCACGTCCTTCGCGGAACCTTGCGCAATGCCTGCAAGGCGCTGGCCGGTGGCCGGCTCGGCCGTGTCGAAATGCGCGCCTTCCGATGCGGGGGTGAATCGCCCGTCGATGAAATGGCCGAAGCCTTCGGCATGGCGCGCGAGCCATTCGCGCGCGTCGGTGTCGCTCTCGGGCGCGGGGCCGTAGTCCATGGTGTCGAAGTAGCGTGCGACGTTGCTGCTGCTGTTGTTGTTGTTGCTCATCGGGCTGCTCATCCGATCGGGTGGCGGTTGTAGGCCGAGTAGCGGCCGGTGACGTGGTGCTCCAGCTGGCGCTCGATGTCGGCCAGCAGCGTGGAGGCGCCGATGCGGAACAGGTCGGGCTCGAGCCAGTCGCGGCCCAGCTCCTCCTTCATGAGCACCTGGTAGTCGAGCGCGGTCTTCGCGGTGGAGACGCCGCCTGCGGGCTTGTAGCCCACGCGCAGGCCGGTTCGGGCCTCGTACTGGCGGATCATCCGCAGCATCGCGAGCGTGACCAGCGGCGTGGCGTTCACGCCCTCCTTGCCGGTGGAGGTCTTGATGAAATCGGCGCCGGCCATCATGCAGACCATCGAGGCCTTCGCGACGTTGCGCAGCGTCTTGAGCTCGCCGGTCGCGAGGATCGCCTTCACATGCGCCTCGCCCGCCGCGCGGCGGAAGTCGAGCATCTCGTCGTAGAGCTTCTTCCACTGGCCGGCGAGCACGTGCTCGCGGGTGATGACGATGTCGATCTCCGAAGCGCCGTCGCGCACCGAGGCCTCGATCTCCTTGAGCTTGAGCTCATGCGGAATCAGCCCCGCCGGAAAGCCCGTGGACACCGCCGCCACCGGGATGCCGGTGCCAGCCAGTGCCTCGACCGCCGTGGAGACGAAGCGGTGATAGACGCATACCGCGCCTGTGTGCAGCTTGCGGTCGGCAAAACCGAGTGCGGCCAGCAGGTCGGGCCGAACCGGCGTCACGGCCTTGGCGCAGAGGCGCTTCACGCGTTCGGCGGTGTCGTCGCCGCTGAGCGTGGTGAGGTCGATGCAGGTGATGGCCTTCAACAGCCAGCCGGCCTGCGCGTCCTTCTTGACCGAGCGGCGGCCCGGCAGCGTGGCCACGCGGCGCTCGGCGGCGGACAGGTTGAAGCGGATGCCGTCGATCCAGCCGAGATCGAAAGGCTGGGCGGAGTTGCGCGCCGCAGCGGCGTGGGTCGGCGCGGGCGTCTCGGCGGGCGCCCGGGGCGCGGCCGCCGGCGACGCCGGGCGCGAGCGCACCGCGCCGCTGGGGCGAACGAGGGAAGTGGAAGTCATGAATGGGCGGGCGCCGTGGCGCGCGAGGGCCGCAGGTGCGGCGGGACGGCAAGGGGCATGTCTTTTGTCTCCGAGCCTCGTCGCATCGAATCGCATCGCGGCGGGCCTTGGTGTTCGTGTTGGCGCAAATGTTATTACAACAACATTTATCCGCGCAATATGTTTTTTAAACAACATTGAAACCACGTGCGATGCCCGATACTCAGGTAGGTGGACCTGAGGAAACCGAACATGAGAAGAACCGCCGGAGCCGAAGCCCGGGCCGTGCGCCTGGCCAGGATGCAGGAACTCGTCGAGGCCGGCGGCCCGCTGCCGATCAAGCAGGCGGCGCAGCAGCTCGAGGTGACGGAGATGACGATCCGCCGCGACCTGGCGTCGGCCGAATCTCCGCTCTCCGCACTCGGCGGCTATGTGCTTGCGACGACGCTGCCGGGCGCCGAGCGCTACTCGCTCGACGAGGCCAGCGACCAGCACGCGGCCAACAAGCGCCTGGCCTGCGAGAGCGCCGCCGAACTCGTGCAGCCGCACGACAGCCTGTTCATCGACTGCGGCACCACCATGGTCCATTTCGCGGAAGCGCTGCCGTCCGAGATGCCGCTGAGCGTGGTGTGTTACTCCACGAACATCGCGCAGGTTCTCAGCCGCCGCCCGAACACGCAGCTGATGCTGCTCGGCGGGCTGTACCACCCCTCCTCCGCCACCTTCTTCTCCGACGAGGGGCTGCAGTACCTCGCCAGGCTGGGCGTGAACAAGGCCTTCATCTCGGCGGGCGGCATCGACGTGGAACGCGGCGCGAGCTGCTCCAACTTCCACGAGGTGCCGGTGAAGCAGGCGGCCATCCGCAGTGCGTCGCAGAGCTTCCTGGTCATCGACGAAAGCAAGCTCGGCACGCTGCGCCCCGCCTTCTTCAGCCCGCTCGATGCCTTCGCTCGCATCGTGGTCGGCGGCTCGCCGGAGCCTTCGCTGAAGAAGCAGTTCAAGGACCTGCCGCTGGAATTCGCGCGCGCAGCCGACGCGTAGAACGAGCACCCTGCGGCGGCCAAGGCACGACATTGCCCCGCCGCATCGATCAAGGAGAATCGCGACGATGGCGCGGACCGGCATCCGGTCCGCGCACCCCACCCACTACCCGCGATCCTGCGATCCCGCGATGAACACCGGCACCGTTTCCCTCGACGAGCACTGCCTCAAGATCCTCTCCGCGCTGCAGCACGACGGACGCCAGACCGTGCAGCAGATCTCCGAGGCCGTCGGCCTCTCGCCCACGCCCTGCTGGAAGCGCATCAAGGACATGGAGGCCGCGGGCGTCATCCGCGGCTACACCACGCTGGTCGATCCTGAACTGGTCGGCCTGCACGTCTCGGCCGTGGCCGAGGTGAACCTCGACCGCCACAGCGAGACGATGGTGCAGCGCTTCGAGGAGGCCGTGGCCGCCAGTCCGCAGATCATCCGCTGCGTCTCGGCCACCGGCCCCGCCGACTACATCCTCAACGTGACCGTGCCCGACATGAAGCACTACGAGCGCTTCCTGCACGAGGTGCTGTTCAGCCTGCCCGGCGTGACGCACGTGCGCTCGAGCATCGTGCTGCGCGAGATCAAGTCCGAGACGGCGCTGCCGCTGGACCACCTGCTGCCGGGCACGCCAGGCAAGCCCCGCGCCGCGGGTTTGCGCAGAAGCTAGGGACTGTTCAAACCATCCCCGGGGCCGCGAAGGGCAGCAAGGAGCGTTGGGGCACCAACGCGCCCCCGGAAATGGTGTGGACAGACCCTGATGCCGCCCAAGGGCATCGGCACCGTGTGCCGAGGGTCGTGTGGAGAATGACCGCATCCTCCGCCCCGATCGCACACCGACCATGCCCCTGCCCAAGCCCCTTCTGCTGCAACGCGCCTATCTCCTGCTCATCGCCGTGCTGGTGTTCGCCGGCTGCTGGGTCGCACCGATCGACGCGCCCGCGCGGGCCCAGGTCAACGACGGACTGAAGCGCGCACTGACCACCTTCGCTGCAGCACGCGCGCTCGGGGCAGTGGTGTCGGTTGCGCAGGGCACGCAGGTCGATGCCACGCCGGGCGGCGTGGGCGTGAGTTTCGCGCCGGGTCAGGCACTGAAGCCGCTGAACGAACTGATCGAGCAGTTCGCGGCGGTGATGCTCGCGGCCAGCGTGTCATTCGGCATCCAGCTGGTGCTGCTGAACATCGGCGCACACCATCTGATGTCGTACCTGGTCTGCGCCGTGGCGCTGGCCTGGATCGCATGGCGCTGGCGGCGCGGCAGCTCGCCGCGCTGGCTGCAGTCGGCGCTGATCGGCCTGCTGCTGGTGCGTTTCGCCGTACCGCTTGCCGCGGTGGCCAATGAAGGTCTCTACCGCACGTTCATGGCCAGCGACTACCAGGCCGCGCTGTCGGGCATCGAGCAGTCGCCCGCCGCCGTGGTGGATGCAACGAAAGAGGCACCGGCCGCGCAGGAAGGCTGGCGCGACCGCATCGAACGCTGGCTGCCCAAGCTGCCGGACCTGAAGGCCACCTACGAACAGATCCTGAAGTCCGCCTCCGACTGGGCCGAGCGGATCGTGAAGCTCATTGCACTGTTCGTTCTGCAGACAGTGGTGCTGCCGCTGGCATTCCTGTTCGCAGCGTGGCGGCTCGCGCGAGCCGCCATCCGCGAGCCCGCACGCAGGTAGGCTGGATCGCGCGGCCGGCTTCGCCTGCTGCGAATCGAAAGCGGGCCTACTGCACCACGCGGCCGTAGCAGGACTTCAGGGCCGCATAGTCGTAGTAGTGGGCGGTGCCGGCCTTCTTCGCACCGTCGCACGCGGCCTTGAAGTCGGTTTCCTTCTCGTTGTAGAGCATCTTCACGAGCAGCTTGCCGCTGCCGTCAGCGTACACGTCCCATTGCATGTTGGCGGCCATGGGCGACACGTATTCGCCGCGCCATGGGTTGCTGCCGTAGCTGAAGCTGGCCGCCGCGGGCACGCCCTGGTCCACGCCCTTCAGCCCCATGCGAACGGCGAAGGGCATGATGATCTCGGCGTGCGCGAAGCGCAGCTTGGCGGCATGGGAGCGATCGCCGCGCGCAATGGCGTCGACCTCGTTGAACATGTCGTCCACCAGGATCTGCGACATGCGCGAGGTGATGTCGCCCTTCTCGGTCATGCCGGGGCCCTTGTCGTAGAAGTCGGACCCGTCGTTGAGCGCCGCGAAGAACTTCGCCTGCGCCGCCGGCATGTAGGCGGCGAAGTCGACACCGGCCTCGCTGCGCATGGCTGGAGCGATCACGTAGAGCTCGTACAGCAGCGACCCGGCATCGCCCAGGGACTTGATCGTGGTCTTGCCGTCGCCGTCGATGCTGGAAAAGAACTTGCCGTCGTCGCTCGCGAAGCTGCGGGAGCCGGTGTTGGCGAAGCTGTAGCTGCCGTCGGCGATCTTGTCGACGAAGCTCTTGGCGAACAGCCGCTCCAGCAGCACGCGGCCGGCCGCCGCGGCCTCCGGCGTGACCGTGAGGCCGCTCTGCTTGGCGGCGAGATCGGCATCACCGGACTTGTAGGCCTGGTAGGCCTGGCTGTCCCGATAGGTCGTGTAGAGCGGATCGTCCGTCTTGCTCACCAGGTCGGTGGCTTTCACGAGCTTGTGGAAGTAGAGCAGGAAGCGGTTGGTGCCGGCCGGTTGGCTCGCCGCCGTGCCGGTGTCGGGGTACGGCGCCGGTGCCGGCGGATAGGTGACGAGCGGCGCCAATGCAGGCTGCGTCGCCTTGAGCGATTGCACGAAGAAGCTGCCGCTGTCGACCGCGCGGTCGACGCCGGAAGTCACGGTCACGATCTGCCGCGGCGCCGAGCCTGCGCTGTCGCCGACCTGCTTCCAGAAGGCCGGCAGACGCTGCAGAAGCCGGGCCGCCAGTTGCGTGTGCTCATTGATGCCGACCTGCGTCTCGTTGCCATAGCCCGGCTTGGTGATGCCCGCGACGCCGTAGCCCAGCAGGAAATTGGCCTTCATGATCTTCAGCACGTCGGCCCCCAGCTTCTGGCCCAGCGGCGTGAGCGCGCCGTCGTCCCGCGCCTTCTCCCACATGTTGTAGACCGCCAGGTCGTACTTGAGGCTGGACAGGCCGCGCGAGCCGTGGCGCGCGATCATCTGCGTGTAGACCGGCGAGAAGCCCGCGGGCGGCGCTTCGTAGGTGCTGACGTCCTGCTGCGGGCGGTAGGGAGCCTTGGTCTGGTAGTAGCGGTCGGTCAGCGCTGCGGCGGTCAACACGGCCTTGATGTCGTCGCCGCTGGCCGACGCAGCGATCGCATCGCGGATGCGCTGCAGCCCTTCGTCGGAGGCAGCCTTGAGCGCGGCCTTCGCCACGGGGTCGGCCTCGGTGTTGAAGTCTCCGAGCAGCTTGGCCGCGATCACGCCCACGGAGATGGCCACCTTCGCGGTGGCAGCCTTGAAGTCGATGCCACCCGCTTCCATTTCGGCGACCACCGCGGTCGAGTGGAAGTCGACGACGCCCGGCGCCTCCTTCGGCGCACGCAGCACAAGCCGGGAGGTCACGGGCTTCGAGGTGGAGGTGGCGGGGTCGAGTTCGGTGGCGTCGGTGCCGATCTCGGCCACGATGCCGGCGCCCGTACCTGCGAGCGTGTATGCACCCCGCTTGTCGGTGCGGGTGGATGGCTCGCCGTCATCGCAACGGCCGTTGGCATTGGTGTCGAGGCAGACCTTGGCGTTGACGAAATAGCTTCCGACGACCATGCCGCTGGTGGTGCTGGCCGCCGCCGGCGCCGTTGCCGGGGCTGGAGCCGGCGCAGGAGTCGCAGCGGCGGGCAGCGGCAGGAACGAGTTGCCTGAACCTCCGCCGCCGCCGCAGGAGGCCAGCAGAACTGCGAGCAGGCCGAGTGATGAAGCTGGCAGGCATGCCAGGGCGCGGTTGCGTGAAAGGTTCGGCAGCATTGGAAGGACCGTGGACAAAAGGCCCGAATCCTTCCATGCGCAGGTGACGTGCCCATGACGCTCGAGCACCCTCACTCGGCAGCCAAGGCTCGGGCCGCCCCTCCAATCGCTTCGAGACTCAGGAAACGACCTGGTAGTACAGGTTCTGCGGATGCCGCGCCTGCGCAAAGAAGAACCAGCGCTCGGCCAGCAGCCCCGGTGCCTGCACCAGCGCCGCGAGCACCCACGGCAGTGCGCCCCCGACCGCCGTGCCCCATGCCAGCAGCAACGCGGGCAGCACGAAGGCCAGCAGAAGAAAGCCGAGCTTCATGTTGCCCAGCACGGCGAGCGATGTGCCATGGAAGAACTCGCGCGTGTTGAACGACCCGGCCGACATTCCCATCGACTTCTGCACCAGCTTCTGCGTGCGGATGCCGGTGGCCGACTGGAGCGTCGACTTGTGGCGGATTCCCGCGTTGCGCCGCAGAGCCGTGGCGCGTGCAGCCCACGCCGCCAGCGTGGCACCCAGCGAGAAAGACCCGAACACCTGCACGAAGCGCGCCTCGCCGGCCAGCGCCGCCATCGCGCAGGCCAGCACCAGCCCCGACGACAGTCCGATCAGCGTGAAGTTGACGATGGTCAGCGGATGCGCCCATTCCTCGATGAAGCGCAGGCAGGCATAGATCATCGCGGTGCAGTACCAGAGCAGCAGCGCGCCGCCCAGCGCCAGCAAGGGCAGCAGCCACGACCAAGGCGCGCCCAGGCCCGCCCGCAGCGACAGCCACCACAGCGCCACCAGAGCGATGAAGGCCGGCAGCACGATCACCTCGCGCGACATCCACGAGGTGCGCCACATCAGCACTGCGCGCCATGCGCGCGTCTTGCGGCCCAGGTGCATGAAGGATGCAGCGAGTCCCGCCGCCAGCAGCACCTCGGCCACGCCCAGCGCAAGGCCCAGGAAGCCCGGCGCGAGTTCGAGGCCGCAGAGCACGGCCAGGGCAAGCGCGAACACCAGCCCCTGCGCGGCGCCGGCCAGCGTGGTGAAGAAAAGGATCGAGAACGCCGGATGCATGTTGCGGCCTACTCCAGCTCTTGCGTCGACGACGTGATGCGCCGCGGCAGGTAGCGGTTGGCCGGGTTGGTCTCCCACTCCGGCATCAGCTGGTAGCCGCCGCGTTCGCGTATCGCCTTCGACACTTCGGAGTCGGGGTCCTTCACGTCGCCGAAGAGACGTGCGCCGGTCGGGCAGGCCTTCACGCAGGCGGGCTTGCGGTCCTCCTTGGGCAGCTGCTCGTCGTGGATGCGGTCCACGCACAGCGTGCACTTGGTCATGACCTGGCGCTCCTCGTCCAGCTCGCGCGCGCCGTAGGGGCAGGCCCATGCGCAGTACTTGCAGCCGATGCACTTGTCGTAGTCGACGAGCACGATGCCGTCCTCCTTGCGCTTGTAGCTCGCGCCCGTGGGACACACGGGCACGCAGGGCGGGTCTTCGCAGTGCAGGCAGCTCTTGGGGAAGTGGATGGTCTCGGTGGCCGGAAAGGCGCCCGCCTCGTAGGTCTGCACGCGATTGAAGAAAGTGCCGGTGGGGTTGGCCGCATAGGGCCGCTCGTCGGCCAGCGGGCCCGCGCTGCCGGAGGTGTTCCACTGCTTGCACGAGGTGACGCAGGCGTGGCAGCCGACGCAGACGTTGAGGTCGATGACGAGGGCGAGCTGTTTGGCGAGGGTTTCGCCGGGCTCGGCGCGTTGGGTTGCATTACTCCCTCCCCCTCTGGGGGAGGGTTGGGGTG
>NZ_KB907468.1 GCF_000382045.1 Variovorax atrisoli 110B | reverse complement strand
GTGGGCTGCTGCCGGTTTCAAAGACACCTTGTTAAGGTGTGAAATGAAACTGGAGGTGGGTCATGGGAACGAGAAGGCAATTCAGCCGAGAGTTCAAGCTTGAGGCAGTCAAGCTGGTGAAGGAACGAGGCGTGTCGGTGGCGCAGGCTGCGCGCGACCTCGATGTGCACGAGAACGTGCTGCGCAAATGGGTACGTGAGGCGACGGCGGACCCGCAGCAAGCGTTCCCTGGTCAGGGCGTGATGAAGCCCGAACAGGCTGAGCTGGAGCGTTTGAGGAAGGAGAACGCCAAGCTGCGCATGGAGCGTGACCTGTTGAAAAAAGCGGCGGCCCACTTCGCCAAGGAGTCGATGTGAAGTTCGGCTTCGTTGCGAAACACCGAGGGCGTGGCCGTTGGCAATGATGTGTGAGGCGCTCGGTGTCTCGCGAAGCGGCTTTCATGCGTGGCTCAGCAGGCCCCGAAGCCAACGCAGTCTGGAAGACGAGGTGCTCGGCAGCCAGGTGCGTCAGAGCTTCCTGGGCAGCGACCGCACCTATGGCGCCCGGCGCGTGTGGCATGACGTGCTGGCACTGGGTCAAAGATGCGGACTGCATCGCGTTGAACGGCTCATGCGTGAACAAGCCCTGCGTGCGAGGCCACGACGCCGAGGCTTTCCGCAAGACCGAGGTCAGCGCGGCGCTATCGCCGACAACGTGTTGGACCGTCAGTTCCAGGCTGATGCGCCCAACCAGAAGTGGGTGGCCGACTTCACGTACATCTGGACGGCCGAGGGCTGGCTGTATGCCGCTGCGGTGCTCGACCTGTACTCACGTCGCATCGTCGGCTGGTCGATGCAGGACAGCATGACCTCGCAGCTCGTGGCCGATGCGCTGATGATGGCAGTGTGGCGCCGGGGCAAGCCGGTCGCGTTGCTGCATCACTCCGACCAAGGAAGCCAATACACCAGCGAGCGCTTCCAGGAGCTGCTCAAGGAGCAAGGCATCACCTGCAGCATGAGCCGCGCGGGCGAGGTCTGGGACAACTCGGCCCTGGAGAGCTTCTTCAGTTCACTGAAGACTGAGCGCACAGCCAGAAAGGTTTACCGGTGCAGAGAACAGGCCCGCGCCGACGTGTTCGACTACATCGAGCGGTTCTACAACCCGACGCGCCGTCATTCGACGCTCGGCTACGTCAGTCCGGTAGAGTTCGAGAAAGCTCAAAAAGCTTAGGTCGGTGTCTATGAGACCGGCAGCAGCCCAGTGGCTCAGTTCTACTTCGGCGTGGACAGCCGAGACCATCAACGGGCTCTACAAGGCCGAGCTCATTCATCGCCGAGCGCCCTGGAAAACCAAGGAGGCCGTGGAGCTCGCAACGCTCGAATGGGTATCGTGGTTCAACCACCATCGCCTGCTCGAACCCATCGGGCATATCCCGCCGGCAGAAGCCGAGGCAAACTACTACCGGCAACTCGCCAGTCAGAACACCGAGGCGGTGGCCTGACTTAAACCAAACAGCCTCCTCGAATCCCGGGGCGATTCAGACCTCTCGATGACTTGACCTTTTCCTGGTTAGAGACCCAGACGCCGGATCAGTAACAGTTAGAGCCGGTGGTTCAGACCAAAGAGCTTCCTCCCGATCAGCACTCAATCGGTAGCCTTGAGCCGGCTGGCATATTCGAGGAGTAGCTTTCGCTGCTTCATATCCAACTGACCGAACCAAAGGATCAGCTTGGCCAGGTCGTCATCGGCTGAATAGAAATAAGCAAGTGGGACACGAAGCTCCTCTGCAAGGCGATTCGCAAATGCAACGTTGGGCTCGTGTATTCCGCTCTCGTACCGAGAGATGCGAGCGCTTGCGGTTCCTTCGTCCAGTCCTGCCTTGACGCCGAGTTTGTCTTGCGGCAGCCCGGCCGCCAGTCTGGCAAGTCGCAACCGAGCGCCGAAGACCGAACGAGATGGAGAGGGGCTGCTTTTCACCCTACGATACTCGTAATGCCTGTCGCCAAAGTCTCTACGTTTATCGTAGAATTGATGCATATCGGATCGCGCCAGGCTGCTACTCGTGACCAATCGAACGCTTGCATCTCCTTTGCCGACGGCCCGACCGCTGCGCTTGCCGGTCTCGGTGACGCGCGGGCGGTCTCGGCACCCTGAGCCTGTCGTGCGCAGCCTGTCCGCGTCGCGCATCGGTGCGCAGGTAAGGGCGCTGCGTATTGCCTCAGGACGGTCTGCGGGCCAGCTCGCGCTGGCGTCGGATATCTCGGCCTCGATGCTTTCACGGATCGAGCGGGGGCTCGTCTCGCCCTCGGTGGAGACCTTGGAGCGGCTTGCGCAGGGGCTGCATGTGCCGGTGTCTCGCTTCTTCGGGGACCAGGCGCGGCGCACGGACTTCTGCCATGTGAGGGCAGGGCAGGGGCTGGTGGTCGACCGCATCGGCGCGGTGGAAGGCTACCGGTACGAGCTTTTGGGGCATTCGCTGTCGGGCAACCTGTTCGTGGAGCCCTACCTGGTAACGCTTTTGCCGGAGGCGGGACCGTACGTGACCTTCCAGCATCCGGGGCTCAAAGTCCTGCACTTTCTGTCGGGGGTGGTGACTTACCGCTATGGAGCGAAGGCAGTAGAGGTCGGAGTAGGGGACACGCTGCTGTTTGATGCGACGGCGCTGCATGGCATCGAGGCCATCCATTCGGGGCCAGTGTCGTACCTCTCGGTGGTTTTCACGCTGCGCGATTGACCCTAAAAGTTGACGCGACCTCTACATCGATTCTCATCAATGTGGTGAGATCGTGCTTCCGCCGCTGGTCTCTGGTTCGACAAGCGGGTTCATCGCTGCTCAAAATTTATGGGGAGGGTACTTGGCGTCAATTGACAGAGGCGGACTTGTTCCAGCGGGTTGAATGACCGCCCGACGATCTAGGAGAGAAAAGTGCGCTTGCTGATTGCTTTGATTCTGCCCTGGCTGACGTTCTTCACCATCGGGAGGCCGATTGCCGGAGTGATCTGTCTAGTTCTTCAGCTCACGATCATCGGCTGGTTGCCGGCAACCATCTGGGCAGTGTACGGGCTGGGGCAGTACAAGACCGACAGGAAGATCGAAAAGGCGCTCAGCCAAAGGACGTGAAGGCGGTAGACGCAGCCGCCGCCGACCCGAACTTTTTCATCCTGGCCGTGCATCTGGACGGGAGTGATTCGGCAATCTGCGCAGGCCTGGAAGAACGCGGACTTCCTCCTCCTGTGCCATTGCGCGCGGCATGTCGAGGGCGTCCCCTTGGTTCCGCCGTGCAGTGCATCCCCTCCCGTCCTTTCTGAAGTTCGGCATGCCGAACAGGCGGCGACCGCGCGCGCGAATCAGCCTCCGCCTGTCGAAAGTCGCAGCTTTCCGAAGATCTATCCGGATACCGAATTGGCTCGAAGTTCCTTCCTGTAGCGCTTCATGAGGGACTGCATGAGCTCTGCGGGATCTGCTTCGAGCCCGTTGCACAGGAGAACGAGGCTGGTCAGCGAGGGACTCGAGGTGCCCGTCTCCAGTTTGGCGATGAACGTGCGATTGAGTCCCGACGCAAATCCAAGCTCCTCCTGATTGAAGCCGCGCACCGCTCGCCGAGCTTTGAGCTCGGCTGCAAAGGCCTTCAGCAGTGCGGGATCCTGCGTCGATCGCATGCGATGACTCTCATCGCTTGGCCTTCTTTATGCACCCGCTTCTATGGTACAAAACGTCAGCTGCGACGTCCTCGTATCGAATTTGGATCGAGGGTGGCGCCGGAGAACTCGGCCAGAACTCTTCGATTCAGGCCTTCCTTGCGGGCACGAAATCCAGATGACGCGTCGCCAACTTGCCTCGCCCCTTCCTACCGCACGACCGCTGCGTCTGCCGACCTCCGTCACGCGTGTCCGGCCGAAGCGGCCGGCGCCTGCGCCACGCAATCCATCCATGTCGCGCATCGGCATGCAGGTGAAGGGATTGCGCATGGCCGCCGGGCTATCGGCCGGGCAACTCGCCTTTGCGTCGGAAATCTCGGCGTCGATGCTCTCGCGGATCGAGCGGGGGCTCGTCTCGCCCTCGGTGGAGACCTTGGAGCGGCTCGCGCAGGGGCTGCACGTGCCGGTGTCTCGCTTCTTCGGGGATCAGGCACGGCGCACGGATTTCTGCCATGTGAGGGCAGGGCAGGGGCTCGTGGTCGACCGCATCGGGGCCGTGGAGGGCTACCGGTACGAGCTGCTTGGGCACTCGCTGTCGGGCAACCTGTTCGTGGAGCCCTACCGGGTGACGTTGCTGCCGGAGGCGGGGCCGTACGTGACCTTCCAACATCCGGGGCTCAAGTTCCTCCACTTCCTGTCGGGGGCGGTGACCTACCGGTATGGCGTGAAATCGGTGGAGGTCGGTGCAGGGGACACGCTGCTGTTCGATGCGACGGCGCTGCACGGTATCGATGCGATCCATTCGGGGCCGGTGTCGTACCTCTCTGTGGTTTTCACGCTGCGCGATTGAACGGCTCGCGGCGGCACCGTCAGGCCCGTTGATCGAGGCGGCAGCCGATTCGGTTCGCCGCTCGGGCATTTGCCCATGCCTGTTCTTTTTACTTCTTATGGCTTCGGTGTTCGGCATGCCGAACACCGAAGGAGCTTTGGCCAGCGGTCGAAAATGGGCTCTCCCCTTCGATGGAAGGGCCGAGGATGGCTTGGACACTGGTGAGGTCCCGGCCGCGGCGGCCATGGTCGGCTTGCGGCGGACCTTGGTCCTGAATTTCTCCATGGAGTCTCGACACAGGCTCATCCGAGCCCCAACGCTGTCCTTGAACAATCGTCTTTTGTTGTCGCTCGCGGAGGTCCGCCAGCTTCTCGAAGGCACTCATGAAGATCGATTTTCTGGTCCGTCACGGCGGCATGTTCGCCCCGCATTGGTCCTGATCGCTGGCTGCGGCGGCGCAGATGCCGAAACCGGGGCAGCAGGCACAGTTGTATCTGCGGCGCAGCCCGTTCCGCAATGCGGTGGCTCGGTGCAAAGCCCTGGGCGGCGGCCTGATTGAGGCTGATGCCAAGCCCTGCGTTCGGGCGCCGCGGGGGGCGTCAGGATGGCAGCCGGCCCGGTTCTCCGTCGGCGCCGATAGTCATGTGCTCAGCCAATCGAGCGGGTGACCAGCCCGAATGGAAGACCACTGCCAACTGGCGACCATTGGCCCTGACCCAGTGCGCCGGCGACTTCTGGCCGTGCCGTTCCAGCTGAGTGACAAGGGCTGCCTGCCAATGAACAAATGACTCGAGAAGGGTGTAGCGCATGGGGTTTGGACTTTGCTTTGAAATTGGCCTGCCGTCTGTCGGACAGGATCCGGTCAAACGCCCATCGGCCCAGGTCCTGAAGCGAACTCGGTCCAGCGGCTCTCGGCCAAAGCGGCTTGAAACGATGGCGCGCCTGCGCCGAACGGTCATCAGCGGGCATCACCGCCGCACACGAGACCCGGTTGCGCGTCGGCACCGGCACTCTCTGGCGAAGGCCTTGCATGGGCGACTCCCGGATCGCAACATGCCCTGTCCGAGGCACAGTTGGCCTTGATCTGGAAACGCTGGAGGATGCGCCGGTACTGCTCCTACTCGTTCTTCATGCGTTGTGCGAAAGGCCCCGCAGGCATGGCGACCGGATCCGTGCCCAGAGCCTGCAGGCGCTCGCGCACAGCGGACTGGGCCAGCGCCGCGGCCGCGGACTTCTGGAGGCGCTCCACCGCCTCCGCCGGCGCCTTGGCTGGCGTCAGCATGCCCATCAACCCCGACCTGCTCGCGTTCTTCAAGCGCTGAGCGGCAGCCGCAGCCTGAACACGGAGCCGGCCTCGGACGTTGCAACGAGCTCGACGTCGCCGCCGTGGAGCCGGGCGATGTCGCGAGACAGGTGCAAGCCGAGTCCTGTCCCTGGAACTCTGGACGCGCTCTCGGCGCGGAAGTACTTCTCGAAGATGCGCGGCGCATCATGCGGCGCAATGCCCTCGCCCTGGTCCGTCACGTCGATGTATACGCTGCCCGCGACCGTCTTCAGCGCAACAATGACCGACCGATCGGCGGCGGAGTACTTCAGCGCGTTGTGGACCAGGTTACGCAGCGCGATGTCGAGCAATGCGCGGTCCGCACGGACCCAGACCTCGGCCGCAACGTGCAATTCCAGCCTGATGCGTGAAGGGCTCTGGAGGTGGAAGCTGTCGCACAGGCCTTGCGTCAATTCCACGATGTCGAGGGTGTCCAGCCGCAACGAGTGGCTGGCCGACTGCAGGCGGTCCGCGAGCATGACGTTCTCGATCAGCATCGTCAGGCGCTGCACGGCGCGCCGGATCCGCTCGGTGCGCGACCGCACGGCAGGCTCTGCGCCCAAACGCGAAATTTCGAGCGACTGGGCTGCGGCATCGATGGCGGTCAGCGGCGTGCGGAACTCGTGCGAGACCATGGCGACGAACTCCCGCTGCTGCGCGATCGCCTCGCGCTCGACCTGCAGCGCCTGCATCAGCTGGTTCTCGAGACGCGCTCGCACCGCGATCTCTTCGTGCAGCATGGCATTGGCGCTGGCCAGTTCGGCGGTGCGCCGCACGACGGTCGATTCGAGCTGACGCTCGGCCTCCAGCCGCACCGACAGCACCTTGTCGCGCTCGACGCGCACGTCGATCTCCGCGCGTCGGGTGCGGTTGGCCACGGCGGCGTTCAGCAGCACGAGATGCATCATGCTTCCGACCACGTACAGCCGTTCGGGTTGCGCGCCCGGCAGCCAGTCGCCAAGCCACAGCTTCAGCAGGCCATAGATGCCGAGGATGGTGCCGACGGCAAACGCCGACGCGGGCAACAGGTACTGCCACTGGCGGCGCACGATCAGCAGGTAGGCCACGAACACGCCGCCGAAGCTGGTGGACAACACGCTGCCTGCGCTCACCCAGGGTGCGGCCGTCGGGTGACGGCTCGTCAGCGCGACGAAGCACGCCAGCAGGTTGAACGCAGCCACGCCATCGAAGAAGATCGCCGCGGGTTTCCAGTGCTGCCGGAATCCGAAGATGCGCGCCATGAAGGTGGTCGCGACCACGTTGAAGAGGCAATTGACCACGAGAAGCGTCTGCGCCACCCGTTCCGGATGCGCATCGAGCAGCCACTGCGCCACGAAGCCCTGGCGGTTGAGCGTGAGCGCTGCAACCCCGACCACGTACAGTGCATAGTGGCCATAGAGCGAGTCCCTGAGCCACGCCATGAAGATCAGGTTCATGCACACGGACAGGATCGCCGCCCCCACCAGAAGGCCCACCACGGCGTAGTCCGTCGTGCGATGCTGCGCGAAACCAGTGGCCTGCCAGAGGTCGAGTTCGGCGCGCAGGGCAGGGCCGTCACTGCGCAGTTTCAGAAAGTAGTCCACCGGCTCGGTCGACAACTGCAGCGGGTAGACGAAGTTGTGGTCCGGAATCTCGCGCTGCGCGAACGGTTGGCGGTCGCCGATGTCGACCTGCGTGAAGCCCCCATGACCATCCGGCGAATACAGGACCGCTTCGCTGATCCGCGGTGGGCGCAGCCGCAGCAGCCAGCGCGAAGGCGCTTCGGGCGTGCGCGAAAGCGACAGCCGCAGCCACACGGTGTCGCGGGTGAAGCCTTCTTCGACCGCGCCGTTCAGGGGCGCGAACCCGCCGTGCCGCGCGCCTCCAGCTGCCACGTCGGCGATGGTCCATTGACCCGACGGGTCACGCTGTATTCCCACCCCGCTCGACAGTGCGCGAGGGCCCTGCGCGCCGTCCGACGCCGACACGACGAGCGCCTGGGCTTGCAGCGCGAGAGATCCCAGCGCGAGGCACAGCCACAGCCTCAGCAATTGCATGAAAGTCAAAATTCGATGGGTACGACGGTTGCTCGAAAACGGGATGCCCATGGTCGCGCTGGGTGCCGGGTGCTGGGTGCAGAGAAGGAGCCGGGTGCGGGAGGCATGCGATCGGCGACTTTATACTTTGGCGCGCATGCCACCCCAGAGCGATACGCCCCAGCTTCGCGTCCATGTGATCGAGGACGATGACGACATCCGCGAAGAAGCGGTCTTCGCCCTGGGCGAACTGGGGTTCGCGGCCGCCGGCTTTGCCGATGCCCCCGCGTTCTACAGAAGCTTTGCCGTGGCGCCCTGCGACATCGCCGTGGTCGACATCGGCCTGCCCGGCGAGAGCGGGTTGTCCATCGTGGCGCACCTGCGCACCGTGCCGAGCGTGGGCGTGGTGCTCGTGACGGCCCGCAGCGCACTCGAAGACCGCCTGCTGGGTTTGCGCGAGGGCGCGGACGCCTACCTCGTGAAGCCGGTCAACATGCTGGAGTTGGCCGAGACGCTCAGGGCCGTGGGACGTCGACTGCAGCGCCCGCCGATCGACAACGCGGCAGTGCCTGAACGGCCGCAGCAGACCTCCTCCACGTGGACGCTGCTTGATGGCGGCTGGGTGCTCGGCGATCCGCAAGGCCGGCGCATGACGCTCACCAGCACGGAGCGCCTGTTCCTCGGTTGTCTGATCGAGCGCCGCAGCCTCACCGTGAGCCGCGACGAGCTGATCGTGGCGCTCGGAGGCGACGTGTTCGACTTCGACCAGCATCGCATCGACGCGATGGCCAGCCGGCTGCGCCGCAAGGCCGAAAAGCTCGGCATGCGCCTGCCGGTACGTTCTGTGCGCGGCACCGGCTACGTCTTCACGACCTGACGCCGACCGCGTATCAGCTGCTGCCGCTCGCCTTCGCGTGCCGTCGCCCCCCGACGGTGAGGATCGGTGAGGAAGCGTCAGAAAACTGCAATGCTTCGAACGGGCACCCTGGGCACCATGCGGGTCAGCCAAGACCGACCCGACTGCCCCGCCTTGATGTTCCCGAGTTCACAGCATCGCCTCGCCGACGGATGGAGGCTCGCGCCTCACTTTCCTTCCAGGCGAAAGCCGCGCGCCTCGTCGCCCTCGCTGGCGGACCATCTGGAATGGCCCGGCGGCCCCGCCCAGATTCTGGTCGCGGTCGAAGACGCGCAGCAGGAGCCGATCCGGTCGGCACTGCGTTCGGCCGGGCACCGCGTGAGCATCTGCGAAGCCGACGCCCAGGCCTATCGCTGGGCGACGGCGCTCAAACCCGAGCTGATGCTTCTCGAGGTGGCACTCGGTACGCCGAACGGCCTGTCGACGGCGCGATTGCTGAAGGCCGATCCCTTGACCGCGCACATCCCCATGATCTTCGTCACGGTCGGCGCGACGCTTTCCGAGCAGCTCATGAGCCTGCGTGAAGGCGCCGTGGACTGCCTGCAGGCGCCGTTGGAGCACGAGGATGTGTTGATGCGGGTGGCAGTGCACCTGGCGCTCGCGCGCAGGGAGCGCGCAGTGCAGCACAACGTGGTCGAGTCCGCAGCCCGGGTCGAAGCGAACGACGAGACGCAGAGCACGGTAGCCGGCGCGGACGACGTGCTGGCGCAGGCCGTGCTCAAGATCGTCGAGGCCGATCTCTCGAACATACCGAATCTTCCAGCCCTGGCGGCGCAGGTGGGCACCCACGAGAAGCGGCTTTCGCGTGCGTTCCGCGCCTATACGGGAAAGGCGGTCTTCGAATTCGTGCGTGATGCGAGGCTTGCGCATGCGCGCCGGCTGCTGCTCGAGTCCGCATTGACGGTCTCGGAAGTGGCAATGGCCGTCGGCTATTCGAACGCCGCCAACTTCGCCACCTCGTTTCGCGCCCGCTTCGGGGCCACCCCCACTTCGCTGCGCGGCAAAGGCCGTGCGGACACAGACCCAAGCTGATGGCATGCGTGCCACGTGACGTGGCAACATCCGGCTGACACAACACAAGCGAGTGCTTCTCATGTTCGATCATGTCGGGATACGCGCCAGCAACGTCGAAGCCAGCGAACGCTTCTTCCTGCAGGCTCTGGCGCCGTTGGGCGTAGGCATCGCGATGAAGGGCCCCCACGGCGCGAGCCTGGGCAAGCACGGCAAACCTTCGCTGTGGATCTATCAGGCTGAAGGCGAAGGCGCGTCACCTACACCACTGCATTTGGCGTTTGCCGCGGACAGCCGCAGCCAGGTCGATGCGTTTCATCGTGCGGCGATCGAGGCAGGCGGCCAGGACAATGGGGCCCCGGGGCTGCGCGCGCACTACCATCCGCACTACTACGCGGCCTTCGTCATCGCCCCCGATGGCCACAACGTCGAGGCGGTGTGCCATCTGCCCCACGAGCAGAAGTCCTGAATGCATTGGCGCACCGCAATCTCCCTCGGACGCCCGTGAAGTCTCACTCTTCTAGGCGAAGCCGTGCACCAGACGCTCGAACACATCCTGCGCGCCCATCTGGCCGCCCTTGAGCATGATCTCCAGGCCGTCCAGCGCGGCGTCGTCGCTGTGCACGCGGCACAGCGAGGTGCCGGCGCCCATGTCGGCGACATAGGACAGTCCCCACGCGTCGAGCGCCTGCACGCCGTGGCTGGAGGTGTCGCCGCCGGCCACGCCGATGCGTCTGAGCGGCACGGCCGCCAGCACTTTGGCCAGCATGTCGCCGCCCGCGCGCGCCAGTGCCTGCGCGTCCAGGCTGCCGTTCGATGGCGTTGCGCCGGGCGCGCGCGTGCAGGCCAGTACGTGGCGACCGCGCGCCAGGCTGCCGATGACCAGGTCGGCCTGCTCGGCCACGGCGGCTTCGCTGCGTTGCGCCAGTTTGTGCGCGTCAAGCCACACGATGTCGAACGATGTCGCGGCTGCCACCTGCCGCGCGGTGACGGGCGAGAGGCTGCCTGCAAGCACCAGCACCGGGCCTTGGGCGGGTGGCACGCCGGTACGCGCCATCGGTGGACTGCCGCTGTCCCGGCGTGGCGCGCCCATCGCCGTCGCCAGCGCATCCACCACGCTGCTCGGCCCCGCAGCCAGCAGCGTGGCGGCTTGCGCCCTAGCCCACAGCACTTGCCCGATGGCGCGCAACTGCACCGCATCGGCCACGTCGAACAGCACCGCGTCCGCCGGTGGCGAGTGCAGCGCCTGGCGCAAGGCGGCATCCAGCGCATCGCTGCCGCGCGACGCCGCGGTGAACGGCATGGAACGCACGTCCGCGAGCCCCTGTTTTGCCAGATGCAGCCGCAGATCCGGCTCGTCCATCGGCGTGACCGGATGGCGGCTCATCGTCGGATGCCGGTCGATGCGGTGCACCTGCGCGCCGCTTCCCGCGGCTGCGAACAGGTTGGCGAACAGGCAATAGCGCCCCAGATTCGGCTGCCCGCCGATGATGGCGCTCCATGGCTGCTCCACCGCCGCGCGCAACGCGCGCACGGCCGCGCCGATCGAGCCGATGTGCGGCGCGCTGTCGAAGGTGGAGCAGGTCTTGTAGTGCAGCACGCGCGCGTTCAGCGAGCGGAACAGGGCGGCCACCGGGCGAAGCTCCGTGCGCATTTCCTCGGGCGTCATGGCGCGCGCCGCGCCCGCGATGCCCAGGACGTCGAGCGGCCCCGTGCGGTCGAGGCGCGCCGCGTCGGGCACCTGGAGGAACAGCAGCGCGCGCAGCCCCGCGCGCGCCGCGGTGCCGAGCGTGTCGGTCGCGCCGGTGAAATCGTCGCCGTAGTAGACGATCGACGGACGCGGCCTCATGGCTTGCCGAAGAAGGCGAGGGCGCGGGCGAGCTCGGGCAGCTCCTTGGCGGCGTCCGCCAGCGGCACGCCTGCGCGCGCGGCCGACCATGCCTGGCGGATGCTCGTCACACCGGCCGCCGCGCCGTCGGGGTGCGCGAGGATGCCGCCGCCGGCCATGAAGAGAATGTCGTCACTGCCGATGGCCTTCCACGTCGCCGGTACGGTACCGGCCCATTGGCCCGAGGAAAAGGCCGGCATCACGCGATCGTCCGCCGCATGGGTCAGCGGGGTGAAGCAGTCCTGCGCCGAGGCGATGACTTCGCTGTCAGGCTGCGAGAACTTGCCCTGCAGCCCATGCACGTGCATGTGGTCCACCCCCGCCAGGCGCCACAGCGTCTGGTACGCCTGGAACGACATGCCCAGCAGCGGATGCCGCGACAGTGCGCCGTAGCCGTTGCGATGCCCATGCAGCGCGAGCCCCGTGTGACGCCGCAGCGTCTGGATGCCCGAGTGCCCGCACCAGTTCAGGCTGGCCATCACGCACGAGCCGCCTTCGCGTTCGACGAGGTCGGCATGCCGTTTCATCGCGTCGGTTTCGTCGGTGATGTTGAACGCCACCATCACATGCTTGCCGGTGCGCGCCTGATGCGCGCGCACGACGGCCATCACGGCCGGCACGCGCTCGGCCAGCGGCGCATGCGCGGGATCGGCGCACACCTCGTCATCCTTGATGAAATCGACGCCTGCGGCGCACAGACGGCCGACGAGCTCGGCCGTCTGCGCCGCGGAAAGGCCGACGTTCGGCTTGATGATGGTGCCGACCAGCGCGCCGCTGGCCACGCCGGTCGCACGCCGCGTGCCGGCGATGCCGGCGCGCGGCATCTCGAACCGTGCGCGGTAGCCCGTGGGTATCTGCAGCGATTCGAGCCGCAGCCCCGTCACCTCGCCCAGGTCATACAGGTTGCCCGCCACCGTCGCGGCCAGAGTGGGCAGGTTGGCGCCGATGTTGGCCACCGGAAATGAAAGGTCGACGTGCGCTCGCCGCCACGGCCCCCGCGCGCCGTGGCGCTCGAGCAGGGCGTTCGGCAGGCTCGGGGCCTCGGCCGGCGCCAGCTCGGTGATCGCCTCGACCGTGGCGCGTGCGCGCTCGCGCAGCGCGTCGGTCTCGCCTTCGACACGCGTGAAGGTGCCGCACGATTGTTCGCCCGCCATCACCTGCGCCACGGCCGCGACGTCGTGCGGCGTCTCGACCAGGTACCGCGCACGCACGCGCTCGGGTGCCATCACGCTCACAGCTTGCTCAGGTCGGGAAAGGGCCGCACCGGCTCGCTGCCGTCCCAGCCCTGCGACGCGCTGCGGATCAGCTCGAACATCTTGCCCTTCGGGCCCGCGACTTCCGACAGCTCGATGACGGTGCCCGGGTGGTACTCGGTGTCGAAGTAGATGAAGCGTCCGCGCTCGCCCACTTCCCCGCTCATCACGGGTTTGAACCCCTGCGCCGTCAGGCGCGCGAGGTCGGCGTCGTAGTCGGCGGTCCAGTAGGCCACGTGCTGCAGCCCCGTGCGGCCGGCCCGCAGGAAGTCGCGGTACATCGATGGCACGTCGTTTCGCGTCTGGATGAGCTCCACCTGGACGTCACCCGAGTTGGCGAGTGCTACCGAGTTGTGCGGCTCGTGCACCTCGCCGTTGTAGCGGTAGTTCCTGATGGGCACGCGGGGGTTGTAGAACCAGGGGCCGACGCCCAGCTTCGTGCTCCAGTAGTCCATGGCGGCTTCGATGTCGTGCACGACATAGCCCAGTTGGCGGATCTCGCCGAGGAATCGACTCATTGCGTTTGGCTCCGTGGATGTGAGTGTGTTGTTGTGGTGTGGATCAGAATTTCAGGAAGCCGGTCGAGAACCACGGGAAAATGGCCACGATCACCAGGCCGACCAGCATCGCGCCGATGTAGCCCCAGATGTAGCGGATGCCGTCGTCGGGGTTGACCTTGCTGACGGCGCACGCGCCGTAGTAGCCCACGCCGAAGGGCGGCGCGAACAGGCCGATGCCCATGGAGAAGATGACGACCATGGCGTAGTGCACCTCGTGCACGCCAGTCGCCTTGGCGATGGGAAACAGCAGCGGCCCGAACAGCACGATGGCCGGAATGCCCTCGAGCACGCTGCCCAGCACGATGAAAGCGACGATCGACACGGCCAGGAAGCCGTAGGCCCCGCCGGGCAGCGTGCCCATGACCCGCGCCAGGTCCTGCGAGAAACCCGACTGCGTGAGCCCCCAGGCCATGGCCGTGGCGCAGCCGACGATGAAGATGATCGCGCCCGAGAGCGAGGCCGTGTCGACGAGCATCGGCTTGAGCCGCTTCCAGTCGAACTGGCGGTACACCACCAGCCCCACGATGGCCGCATAGACGATGCCGATGGTCGACACTTCGGTGGCCGTGGCCACGCCCTCGACCACGGCGGCGCGGATCACGAAGGGCAACAGCACGGCGGGCAGCGCCACCAGCAGCAGCTTGCCGATCTCGCGCTTGCTGTGGCGCTGCACGCCGCTGAGGTCTTCGCGGCGGTAGCGCCACCACACCACCGCGCACAGGGCAGCACCCAGCACCACGGCCGGCAGCAGGCCGCCCGTGAACAGCGCCGCGATCGAGATGCCGGTGACCGAGCCGATGGTGATCAGCACGATCGACGGCGGAATGGTCTCGGTCTGCGCGCCGGTGGCCGACAGCAGCGCCACCAGGTCGCCGGGCTTGGCGCCGCGCTTGGTCATCTCGGGGAAGAGCACCGGCGCGATGGCCGCCATGTCGGCGATCTTGGAGCCCGAGATGCCCGACACCAGGTACATCGCGCCGATCAGCACGTACGAGAGACCGCCGCGCACATGGCCCAGCAGGCTGGCGAGGAACTGGATCATGGCGCGCGCCATGCCGGTCATCTCGATGAGCGCGCCCAGGAAGATGAACAGCGGCACCGCCAGCAGGATCAGGTGGGACATTCCCTCGTCGAGGCGGCCCACCATCACCAGCAGCGGCGTGCGCGTGGTAAGCGCCAGGTAGCCGAAGGTCGCCAGCGCGAACGAGAACGCGATGGGCACGCCGGAGAGCACCGTGGCCGCCACGATGACCACGAAGAAGATCACCAGGTTGAACTTGCCGAGGGTGGCGAACACTGGCGCGGCAAGCCAGAAGGCGCCCACCAGCGCGGCCGTGCCGACGAGCGCGAGCACGATCTGCCGGCCGGTGCACACGCGCAACATGCGCAGCAATGCCATCGCCAGCATGATGCCGAGGCCCGCGGGAATGGCCGCGGCGCGCCATGCGTTGCTGACCTCCAGCGCCGGCGTGACGATGAACGACTCTTCGTGGGCGTAGTCGATCGACGGCCAGATGATCAGCACCAGGAACGCGACCGAGGCCGCGATCGCGAAGGCATCGAGGATGGCGCGCGTCGGCGGGCGCACCTTCTGCACCAGCGCGGTCATGCGCATGTGCTCGCCGCGGCGCAGCGCCACCACGGCGCCGAGCATCGAAAGCCAGAGGAAGAGGATGGACGCGAGCTCGTCGGACCACACCAGCGGCGCGTGGAACAGGTAGCGCGACACCACGCCGGCGAACAGCACGCAGATCTCGGCGAGCACCAGCAGCGCGGCCGCGGCCTCGACCGCCGCGCCGAGCACGCGGTCGATGCGCGACGCCATGCCGCTCAGCGGGTTGGCCGAGGCGCCGGCAAAGGCGGCCGCCTCGAAAGTCGATTCGTGCGCCATGGGTGCTCAGGCCAGCTTGCCGACCGCGCCCTCGAGCAGCGCCCAGGCCTCGGGGCCAAAGCGGCCTTTCCATTCGCCGTAGAAGCCCGACTCGCGCAGCTTCGCGCGAAAGCTCTCGGCGGCGGGACGGTTGATGCTCAGGCCCTTGGCCTGCAGGTCGCCGACCACCGATTCGTTGAGCTTGCGGATGTCGTCGCGCTGCTGCATGCCGGCGTCGTTGATGGCGCGGGCGACGATGGTCTTCAGGTCTTCGGGCAGTGCTTCCCAGGCGCGGCCGTTGGCGATGAACCAGTAGCCGTCCCAGATGTGGTTGGTGAGCGAGCAGAACTTCTGCACCTCGAACAGCTTGGCGACCTGGATGATGGGCAGCGGGTTCTCCTGCGCATCGACGATCTTCGTCTGCAGCGCCGAGTAGACCTCGCTGAACTGCAGGCTGGCCGGCGCGGCGCCCAGGCCCTTGAACATCGAGATCGACAGCGGGCTCACGGGCACGCGGATCTTCAGGCCGTCCATGTCCTTGGCGGTGGCTACCGCCGCCTTGCTGCTGGTGGTCTGGCGAAAGCCGTTGTCCCACATCTTCTCGAAGGCGTACAGGCGCGACCTGGCAATGGCGCCGCGCACGTGTGCGCCGAGCTTGCCGTCCATCGCGGCCCACACCTGGGCGTAGTCGTTGAAGGCAAAGCCCACGGCATTGATGGCCGCCACCGGCACCAGCGTGGCAATGACCAGCGCCGAGGGCGTGAAGAACTCGATGCCGCCCGAGCGCACCTGCGCCAGCATGTCGGTGTCGCCGCCGAGCTGGTTGTTGGGGAAGATCTTGATCTCGACCCGGCCCTTCGTCTCCTTGGCGATGCGCTCGGCCGCCTCCTGCGCGCGGATGTTCAGCGGGTGTGTCAGCGGCAGGTTGTTGCCGTACTTGTACGAGAACTCGGCGGCGCGTGCGATGCGCGGCAGCGCCGTGACGATGCCGGCGGCGGGGAGGGCGGAAAGGGTGCGCAGGGCGCGCCTGCGGGTCAGCGAGGTCATGTTTTTGTCTCCGTGATCGTCGAATTCTTGCGGACTGCCGCTGATGTAATCTGATGCATCATTGAATTCAGGCCGCAGGGAAGATAAAAGCATGCATGATCCTGGTCAAACTTGGATCTGATGGTTTTTGATGTATGAGGGATAACCCTTCACCCCTTCCCGGTTTGTCTGCTTCACCCGTGGAAGCCCGCCGTGCACGCGTGGTCGACATCGCCCGCGCGGCGCAGGTGTCCACCGCCACCGTCGACCGGGTGCTCAACCGGCGACCGGGCGTGCGCGATGCGACGGTGCAGCGCGTGCTCAAGGCCGCGGGCGAGCTCGACTACCTGCCCGGGCCGGCGCTGTATGCGGCGCTGACGCCGCCGCCGCTGCGGCTGGTGTTCCTGCTGCCGGCGGGCACCAACCGGTTCATCCGCATGCTGGGCGACATGGTGGGCTACGCGCAGGAGCACTGGGCGCCGTTCAACGTGCAATGCCGCACCGTGTTCATCGAGAGCTTCAATCCGCATGAGCTGGCGAACGCGCTGCACCGGCACGGCCAGCGCTGCGACGGCATCGCGATGATGGCCCTCGAGCATCCGGCGGTGCGCGAGGCGGTGGCCGCGCTCGCCGAACGCGGGCTGCCGGTGGTGACGCTGATCTCGGACCTCTCGAACTCGGAGCGCGCCGCGTTCGTGGGACTCGACAACCGGGCCGCGGGGCGCACGGCTGGCTACCTGATCGGCCGGTTCATCGGCACGCGCGCGGCGAAGGTCGCGCTCATCGCGGGCAGCCTGAGCTACAAGGCGCACGAAGAACGCGAGGCGGGCTTCCTGCATGTCATCGACGAGATGTTCCCTCGGCTCGAAGTGGTAGGCCTGCGCGAAGGGCAGGACGACGCGGACAAGAACTACCGCCAGACGCGCGCGCTGCTGGAGCAGCACCCGGACATGGGCGGCATCTACAACATCGGCGGAGCGTCCGACGGTGTGGCGCGCGCCCTGAAGGAAGCGGAGCGCGAGCAGAAGGTGGTCTTCATCGGCCACGGCCTGACGCCCGATACGCGCGCCTTGCTGATCGACGGCAGCATGGACGCGGTGATCACGCAGAGCCCGCATACCACGCTGATGAGCTGCGTGCGCATCTTCACCAACCTGCGCGACAAGCGCGAGCCGCTCAGCGGCGTGGAAACGACGCGCAGCCAGGTGATTTTTCGGGAGAACCTTCCGTAGCAGGTGCACCTGGCGGAGGCGTACCGATTGCCGGCATTCGCATGAGCGCACGGAAGACTGACGCTGCTTCTGCGGATTCGATACCGGTCAGGCCCATGTCCGCCAAAGAGCCGGGGAGTTCTCGAACTTGCTCGTCCAGCACCAGGCGTGCCATCCACCACTGCGAGAACGCGCACGCCGCGATGAACCGGCACTCCGGCACAGTCTCGTTCGCATGACGTGCATGACGGGGGCCTCTGCGATGTTGGCCCTCACGCATCTGATGGCGGCCTCGTCGCCTTCCAGGCATTGAACGTCATTGCCCTGGAGGTGGCACAGCGCGCCGGTGATGCCGATCTCCCAGTTGTTGTGGCGCTCGGCATGCTTTCGACGTCGGCGCACAAATGGACAGGGCAAGCTCGGCGAAACGGAAGAAGGCGTGTTCGATGCGCTCACAGACGTCCATTTCAAGGGCGTGTACGTCCTGATGCAGCAGCTGCTTCCGCAGATTGCGGGCGTAGGGGCGATCGTGCGTGTGTCCTCAGGCCTGTCGCCGATCACGATACCGGGGTACGGTCCGCATGCGGCGGTGAAATCGGCCGTGCAGATGACTTGAGCCGCCTGCAACCTGCCCTTGCACAGAGTTCAGTTCCATCCCGTGCCTTGGCCGCGGATGATGACGCCATCGCGGTGCCGGGCAACCGCTTCGGCGAGTTGGAACGGCAACGACGTCCACTGCCACCGTTACCACCCATCGAGGAAAGTCATGACTCCCAGAGAAGTTTCCGGAATACGCATCCCAGATAGTCAGCTCGCTCGCGAGCTGGCAGAGTTCGTTCGCGACACCGAGAGCGACCTGCTCTACAACCACTCCTTGCGCTGCTACTGCTGGGGCTGCCTCGCGGGCCGCCGCAAAGCGCTGAAGTACGACGCCGAACTGCTCTACGCCGCCTCGATGTTCCACGACATCGGCCTGACGTCCAAGTACGAGAACAGTGAGCTTCGCTTCGAAGTGGACGGCGCGAATGCGGCGGGTGATTTCCTCCGCAGCCATGGCATTTCCGAGGCGGACATCGAAACGGTCTGGAACGCCGTGGCCCTGCACAGCACCCCCGGCATCCCGCAGTTCATGCGAGCCGAGATCGCCCTGGTCCAAACAGGTGCGGGCATGGACGTGGCCGGGCGGGGATACGATGAGTTCACGGACGCGGAACGCCAGGCAGTGCTCGCGGCCTTTCCCCGCGAAGACGACTTCAAGAGCAGGATCATCGATGCCTTCTACCAAGGCATGAAGCACCGCCCCGCCAGCACCACCGGCACCTTCAATGACGACTTCCTCGCGCACAAGGACCCGCACTTCCAGCGGGTAGACATGTGCGCAGTCATCTACGCGTCGAAGTGGCAGGGATGATGCGGCTGAAGGCTCAGGAGCGTCCCCCATCGAGGTGAGAAGAAGGCGCGCAACGACGTGCGCCGCCGCTGGCGACGGGGTCGGCTACGCGAACGTGGAAGCCTTGCACCGCGCCTTCAGCCGGCGGTTCAGCGCAAGTCCGCGCAAGAACCGGCAGCAGTTCGCGGAGTGAGCCCGGTCGCCGTGAGGACAGGCGCGGCAGGCTCGAAGCCGACGAACTGCGCGAACTCGCGCGCACCCTGTCGCGGCATGCGGACGTGGTTCACCGCCGCCGCCGTTTCGGCCAAGCCCATGGACATGCCGCAAGCGGTCAGGTGGTCCAGGGACATGCCCAGGTAGGGAGCGATCACGGGATGGAAGCGTGCGAACGAGACCTGCGGGCACGTGGCGATGCCGCGTGCTCCGGCAGCGATCATCACGTTCTGCACGAACAGACCCAGGTCGAGCCAGCTGTGAGCCGTCAAGCGTCTGTCGATGCTGAAGAGCAGGCCGATCGGCGCGCCGAAGAAGTGGAAGTTCTTCTCGGTCTGTGCGGCGCGCGCGGCGGCGTCCTGCCGGTCGATTCCGAGACAGCTGTAGTAGCGCGTCGCAAAGTCCGCCTGTCGCTCGCTGAACTCCTGCGGCAGCGAATCCGGAAAATGGGGCGACGGGGGCAGACTCCCTTCCCTGAAGCTCGCGACCAGCGCGTCGCCCAGTTCTCGCAGGGCGGCGCCCGCCAGCACGTGCACGCGCCACGGCTGCGTGTTCGAATTGCTGGGCGCCGTCGCGGCGGCATCGAGGATCTCGAACACCGTCTCTGCCGCGATCGGGTCCGGTCGGTATGCACGCGTGGACCGGCGTGACTGCAGCACCCGGTCGACACAGCGCGCAATCTCCGCCTGCGTGCAGTTCACCGTGTCCATGTCAGTCCTCGGAGCGGAAACCGGAAGCCTGCACGATGGGACGCCAGAACTCCCGCTGGGACGCCAGCTGCTTCGCATACTCGCCGGGCGAAAGCGTCAGCGTTTCCAGGCCGATCTGCTCCAAGGCCGAGCGCAGCGCCGGATCCTTGGTCGCGGCAACGATGGATGCGTGCACCGCCTGCACGGTCGAGTCGGGGGTCCCCGGTGGCGCGAAGATCCCATAGTTCTCCACGCCGACGACCTTTGGGTATCCCTGCTCGATGAAGGTGGGTACCTTTGGCAGGAAGGCGGAGCGCTTCTCGCCGGAGACACCCAGGATCCTGATCTTGCCCTGTTGCAGGTAAGGCAGGAAGTCGGCAACGAACCCGAAGTACGCGGGGATCTGCCCGCCGATCAGGTCCTGCATCGCCGGAGCGGAACCACGATAGCCCACGTGTTGCAGCTTCAGGCCCGCAGTGTCGGAGAGCTGGTATCCGAGAAAATGCGCGAAGGAGCCGGCAGCGGGCGACGCAAAGGTGGCGGAGCTCGGCGTGCGACGCACCCATTCGACATACGTCTGCAGGTCGTGAACGCTGGCCGGCGCAGCGTTGCTCACGGCAAACGCACAGGTCGCCGTGACCACTGGCGACACCGGCACCAAGTCTGCCGCTGGATCGTAGGCGAGCTTTGCATAGACGTGTGGGTAGATCGTGAGCGCGGATGCGTGCGTGCACAGCAGCACACTGCCGTCGGCTCGCTCGCGTTTCAACTGACCATTGGCAATACGGCCGGCAGCCCCCGCCCGGTTGTCAACGATGTACTGGCGCCCCTGCTTGCGCCAGCCCTCCGTCAGGTGACGTGCTGTCGTATCGAGGGTTCCCCCCGGGGGATAGCCGACGAGCAGCTTGCCCACGCCCGTCTGGGACAACGCCGGCAGAAGCCAGCCCGCGGCCGGCACGGCCAGTGTCATGCGCGCAAAAGCGCGCCGATTGATTGCGTCCATTCCGCCTCTCGCTTTGCTCAATGATGGGTATGACCGAATCATGGTCGGACGGCGCGGGCGTTGGAACTGAAGACTTTGCAAGGGCCAATTGCACAACGTGCAACTTGCCTTTTGCGATGCTAGCCGAGCGCCTCCTCTGCAAAACGTGCTGTTGCCGCCACCACGTCGCGCAGCCACACATGGCCTTCGTCGTGATCGTCGCGGCGGTGCCAGACTGCGCGGATCGTCGACGTTCCTGCCTGATAAGGGGGGTGCCGTCGCAGCAAGTCGCTGCTCTTGGCCAGCGCTATGGCGAGCGAGGCGGGCACGATGGACAGCATGTCGGTCTCGCGCAGCAGGGCGGGAATCGCCAGCGAGTGTGGCACTGTCACGCGCGCGCGCGGGGCTTCCTGCACCGCAAGCAGCGCCTCCTCCAGCGCATGGCGGTCGAACATCTCGGACTGCCGCGCAAGGCCGCGCTCCAGGATGAAGCCGCCCACCGCGCCTTCTTCCTCGCCTCCGACGGAAAGCGTCACGAGAGGAAATTTCGCCATGTCCCGCAGCGTGAGCTTGCGACGCGAAGCGGGATGCCCCTTGCGCATCAGGATCGCTTCACCCTGCGACATGAGCGTGCGGGAGTTCAACCGGCCAGGCACCTGCGAGAAGATGCCGACGGCCATGTCGATGCGGCCCAGGTCGATCTGCTCCGCGAGGTCGAGCCGAGTGAAAGGACGGATGACGAGGTCCACGCCCGGCGCCGAGCGCTGCAGCTCGCGCGACAGCGGTGCCACGATGACTGCGGTGAGGTGGTCATTCGCGGCAATGACGAACCGCCGCGTCGACTGCTGCGCAGAGAAGGGCTCGACGCCCAATGTGGCCTCGATCCGCCGCAGGGAGTCGCGCAGGGCAGGGGCCATCGCCGCGGCACGGCGGGTGGGGATCATGCCTTTTCCTGTGCGCATGAAGAGCTCGTCCCCCACCAGTTCACGAAGCCTGGCGAGCGCGTGGCTCACCGCCGACTGCGACAGGTGCAGCCGCTTGCCCGCGAGGACCAGGTTGCGTTCCTCGTACACCGCATCGAAGACCTTGAGCAGGTTGAGGTCGGTCCGGCCAATGCTCATGTTCGTCCTCCAGCCAATGAACGCCGTGCATTATGGGCTTGCAGAGAGATCAGTTCCGTTTCCAGAGAGGGTCGCCCATCATCGGAACCAGCCAATCAGGAGCTCACCCCATGATCACCGAAACACTCATCCAGGACCGCGAGGCCTTGATCGACCGCTGCATTCCCTTCCTCGAAGAAGTCAAGGACATGACGGCGAGTACCGAGGTCGAGCGCTGGCTGAACCAGAAGTACGGACCCGACAGCGAGCTCTACCAGACGCTCGCGCGCCTGGTGAAGAAGGGTATTGAAGACGGCTGGGCGGCGAACGTGGAGATCGACGGCCCGCACTACCGTCGCAGCCGCATCGCCGAACCTTCGGACAGGACCCTGTACTTCAGCATCACCGCGGTGTACATGGACAGCACTGGGAACGAGCAGGGCCATCCCGACCGCCGGTTCCGCGGCCAATACCATGGCCACCCCTACGGCGAGTTCAACATGGTCGTGCCCGTCACGCCCGGTGCAGCCCTGAACGGTCCGAACGGCTGGTGCTTCGGCGGGTGGACCGCGCCCTCGCCCGGCAGCCAGCACTATCCCGAATCCAAGGAGGGTGCCGTCATCGCGCTTTTCTTCCTGCCCTCGGGACGGATTTCGTATCACGCCGCGCCGCAGGAGTAAGCCATGACCACGAACCCACGTGAATGGGCCCAGGAGGCCGTCGCGCAATGTGTGGCGAGTGTCGTGCGTTCCCGCCGCGCGGTGCGCGCCTTCAAGCAGAAGCCGCTTGATCGCAAGCTGGTGGGCGAGATCCTGGCGGATGCGGCCACCGCACCGAGCGGCGCCAATGTCCAACCCTGGCGGGTGTATGTCGTGACCGGATCGGCCAAGGAGCATTTGGCTGCGGCGCTGGTCGCGGCGTCGCGGTCCGGGACGGCTCCCGCGCCCGCGCACTTCCCCGTGCCGCTGCCCGAGGTGTTCCGCGCCAGGCTGCAGGACTTCGGCGCGCGGTACTACGCATCCCTGGGTATCGACCGCAGCGACGCGGAGGCACGCGCCCGCCAGTCCGAGCGGAACTTCTCGTTCTTCGGCGCACCGGTCGGCCTTCTTTTCAGTATCGACCGCCGCCTGAAGCCGCACAGCTGGATCGATCTCGGCCTCTTCGCGCAGAACCTGATGATCTCTGCCAAGGCGCGGGGCGTCGACACCTGCCCGCAGGTGTCCTTCGCCCCATTCCATGACGTGATTGCCTCGCATCTTGGCATGGCACCTGAGGAAGTGACGGCTTTCGGCATGTCCATGGGCTACGGCGATCCCGATGCACCCGTCAACCAGACGGCGATGCCGCGCGAGCGCGTGCAGGATTTCGCTCGCATGGTCGGCTTTCCCGAATGAACCCAGGAGCACTCACTTGAAGAACACACTGCTCGCCTGCGTCGTGGCGGCCACGATCGGCGCAGTCGCGTCCGCTTCCGCCTCGGCCCATGAGATGACCGAGAAGGTCACCCCCGCGTTCCGGCAAGCCATCCCCAACATTACCGGGAAGTCGCTCATCTCGGTCGTGGTGGACTACGCGCCGGGCGCCGCATCGCGTCCGCACCTGCATGCGAAGTCTGCATTCATCTACGCGTACGTCGTTTCTGGCGCAATCGAATCTCGGATCGACGACGGCCCTGTGCAGGTCCTGCATGCGGGGGAAAGCTTTTATGAGCCCCCGGGCGCAAGACATGTCGTCAGCCGCAACGCGAGCAAGAGCGAGCCTGCCAAGCTGCTCGCCGTCTTCGTGCTGGACACCGGGGACACCCCCCTCACGACTCCCACCACCTCAACCGAATCTTCAGAGAGCAAACCATGACCATGCGTCTCGACTACAACCAACTCGCTCCCGCTGGCGCCAAGGCGCTGGGCACCCTCTATGGTTACGTATCGCAGAGCGGCCTCTCGCCGGCACTCGTGGACCTCGTCTACCTGCGCGTGTCCCAGATCAACAACTGCGCGTTCTGCCTGGACATGCACACGCGCGACTTGCTGAAGAAGGGCTTGCCGATCGAGAAACTCGCGCTGCTGCAGGCATGGCGGGAGGCCGGCGATCTCTTCGACCCGCGGGAGCGGGCCGCACTCGCCTGGGCAGAGTCGGTGACGCGCGTCGCCGACACCGGCGTGCCGGATGAAGACTACGAAGCCGCGCGCGACGTCTTCGCCGAGAAGGAATTGGTGGACCTCACCCTGGCAATCGGTCTGATGAACACCTACAACCGCATGGCGATCAGCTTCCGCAACACGCCCCAGGCCGCGCTGAAGAAGTAGAGCTTCGGGCTCGCGCCGCGCCAATTCACCCGCATTTCTTTGTCGCACCGTTGCCGATCCGGCCACGTTGCCGCCGGGTTGCGGCCAATGCTTTGGCGGCCTTTCCCAACGAATCACCGAATATCTGAAATCAAGATGGCAAAAGTCCTCGTCCTTTACCACAGCTTCTACGGCCACATCGAGGCCATGGCGGCAGCCGTCGCCCGCGGCGCGCGTAGCGTTCCCGACGCCGTCGTGGACTTGAAGCGGGTGCCCGAAACGATGTCCCCGGAGGTGTTCCGCGGAGCGGGTGGCAAGGCCGACCAGACCGCTGCGCTCGCTGAGCCGGAAGAACTCGCCAACTACGACGCGATCGTCTTCGGCGCTCCCACCCGCTTCGGCAACGTCAGCGCACAGATGCGCACCTTCATCGACCAGACGGGACCGCTCTGGATGAAGGGTGCACTCGTTGGAAAGGTGGGATCCGTGTTCACCTCCTCGGCAACCCAGCACGGCGGCCAGGAGAGCACCATCCTCACGTTCCTCCCGACCCTGCTGCACCATGGCATGGTCGTGGTCGGCCTGCCTTATGCCGAGAGGCGCCAGATGGGCATTGATGAGATCAAAGGCGGCAGCCCGTACGGAGCGGCAACTCTCGTCGGTGGCCGGGGCGAGCGCCTGCCTGGCGAGCAGGAGCTGGGCATGGCGGAGTTCCAGGGCCGCCACGTCGCGACCATCGCGACGAAGCTCCACGGCTGAGGCACGCGGCGATATCGCGCGCTGGTCGGTGTATTCCTAGAGACCCGTACCAGTCCAGTCATGCGGCCGCCAGGCTGCGCGGACTTCGTGAAAAAGTTCCTGCGCGTTGCGCGCGCAGCGCTCCAGTTGCTCGTCGTGTCCGACCACAAGGGGCGCGCCGCCGTCCCCTTCACACGCCTCGTAGCGCGGCGCGACGTCGACGAAGAAGATGCCGTTCTCCTTCAGAACCACGCCTGGCGCGGAATGCAGGTGAGATCGTCTCCACCATCTCGCTCCCAAGCTTGGCTCAACTTGAGCGCGAACTTCGATCTCCACTGGTGTGCTACCTCCAAGGGGGAGCTTTTCGAATCGGACGGGGCAGCATATCGCCCGATTTCACCGAGGGATCGCCGATCCAGGATCGCGACATCGCAACGCAATACCTTGGGAATCTCCTCGGCGTTATCGGCATCGAGGACGCCACTGTGGTGGCAGGCGGACGGGCGAAGGCCGTCGACCTGGATGAGCAGACGATGGATGGATTCTTCGCCGCGCTGCAGCCGCGGATCGACCGCGCTGCGCAAGTTGAAATCACTCGCCAATCCTGAGCCTGGCTTGGCGGCAGGCCCTGGCACGCGTTCTGGGCGCCGCTGATGTGGTGATCGCTTGTGAGCGCGCGACTCGGCAGTACTGGCGTCGGATTCGGCTATGCAGCAACGCCATGCGCCAGTAAAAGCTGCGATTGCATGCTCGTAGCTATTAGATATACATTACATGCTTATTGCAATATAACCTCCGGTCGACGCACACCCACGGTCTTAGGGTACCGGGGCCGCATTGCGGGGCCTACTCAGGAATTCGGCATGTCGATTCGCATTGGGCGCTTGCCCGCACAAGATCAAAGCAATGGATGGAGCGCATTGCTGCCGCCGCGAAGGGCGAGCGCCGCGGTACAGGGCGAGCTGGACTTTGACTGGTTGGTGGTCGGGGCAGGGTATGCGGGCGTCGCTGCAGCCCGGCAACTTGCTCGGCTCCAGCCCAACGCATCTATCGCGCTTGTCGAAGCCGGCGTGGTCGGGGAAAACGCTTCCGGCCGGAACTCTGGCTTTGCGATCGATCTTCCGCATGCACCAGGGACGTCGGAACATGGGACAGAGCAAGGCCGCCGCGCGATCCGCGTGGGACGCTTTGCCCTCGACGAACTGGATCGCCTGGTCAAGGCGCACGGCATCGATTGCGGCTGGGAGAAGCGTGGGCGATACCACGTTGCGGTGACGGATGAGGTTGCAAAGCACTCCCTTGCGACGTATGAGGCCAATCTCAGGGCTTGGCAAGAGCCGTACCGATGGGTCGATCGAAACGAGTTGCGAGAAGCGCTGGGCACCGCCTACTACGGCGCGGCCATTCACACCCCGGGCACCTACCTCGTCAATCCTGCGAGTCTTGTCCGCGGGCTTGCCGACAGCCTTCCTCCCCAGGTCAGGCTCTTCGAAAACTCACCAGTGATCGAGGCAGACATCTGCGGCCGGACGCCCGGCGTGCGGACCCCGTCCGGCCGGATTCGCGCGAGCGCCCTCATCCTCACGGTCAACGCCTTCTCGCAGTCCTTCGGCGTCTATAGGGCGCGTCAGATTCCGATATTGCTGTTCGCGAGCTTGACGCCCGCGTTGACCGATACACAACTCGGCCAACTCGGCAGCGAGTCGACCTGGGGCGTGACGCCGGCGCATGGCATGACCGGATCGACGATGAGACTGACGCGAGAGGGTCGGCTGATGATTCGCCAGGGATTCGAGTACTCGCCTTCATTGCGCACCACTGACGCCCGTCGCGCGAAGGCCCGAGAGACCCATCTGGCGCTCCTGCGTCGGCGATTTCCTCAGCTCGGCCCGATCGAGCTGGAGCACTCGTGGGCTGGCTGGCTTGCCGTGTCGCACAACCACGCGCCCGCATTCGGTCGCGTAGGACCGCGTTCGTTTGCCGCCTCGTGCTGCAACGGGTCCGGCATTGTGCGGCACACCGCGGCGGGTATGTTCATCGCGGACCTCGCCGTTGGCCAGGATCATTCTCTGATGGCGGATTTTCTCTCTCAAGGAACGGCCGGCTACATCCCTCCGCGCCCGCTGCGCGACATCGGCGTCAGCTTGGCCCTTTCCTATGGCGCGTGGACCGGGCGAGGCGAACGATGACGTCATCGCTATCGTCGACGTGTCAGGGGCTGCACGATTCCTCACTTTTCTCACACGGAGCACCTGAATGACTTCTCTTCGCCTCATCCCGGGACACACCATCACCTGCGAGGCGCGCGGGGGCGCATCCGATGGCGTGGCCGAAATCTCTTGGGCGGTTGCGGACAGCGAAAGCGCTGCGCTTCCCTGCGGCTTTGGTCGCTGGCACGAGGCAACCTGTGAGCCGAAGACGCTCGCCTATGACGAAATCATCCTGGTGCTGGAGGGCGTCTTCGGCGTCGAGACCGGCGACGGAGAACGCGTCGAAGGTCGCCCCGGCGATGTGATCGAAATCGGCAGGGGGACCACGGTCAGATACTTCGGGCGCCAAGCCCGGCTCTTCTTCGTGACGAATTAGGACTGGGCGCGCGCCGGGAAGGCTACGACTTGCCCGTCTTCGGCGGCCTCTCCTGGCCTGCGGCAACGATCATCCCGGCAAGGCATTCGAGTTGGGGGGCGATGGATTTTTCCGGCACCGGAAACAACTTGAACACTGCGATCCCGCGAAGCGTGGAGAACACCATTTCGGCGAACCCTTCGGGGTCGCGATGGTTCGCGGAGATCTCAGGGAAGAGCGCCAGGAAATGCGCGAACGATACCGGGTCCTCCGCCTGTCGTTTCGCATCGATGCGCTTGAAAAGCGAGGGAATGGACTTACAGCCGAAGAACACTCCCCAGGCAGCCACATAAGAGTCTGCTCCGTAGATGTGCTGCCATGCGCGTTCCACGAACTCTGCGGCGCGCTCATTGAGCGGGATCGCTGAATCCGGCCACACAGGCCCCTTGTCAGAGAGTGGTGCCATCACCTCTTCCACAACCTGCTCTAGCAGCGCCTGCCGCGTTCCGAACTGATGCTGCAACGCACCGAGCGTGACTTTCGCGCCGGACGCAATGTTCTGCAGGTTGGCTTTCTGAAAGCCTTGCCGCCGAATCAGCGATATCGCTGAATTCAGGATGCGGCGCCGGGTCGTTTCGCTGCGCTCCGCCTGGGTTCTGACGACGCGCCGGGATTTGTTTGGGGAAGTGGCCATCTTCCGCGCATTGTATTCACAGCGTCGCGGGGGCACGTAAACCCTATACATGTTGCGTTAAATGCTTATTGTTTTATGCAAGATTGAAACGTACCATGCAGCCTCTGCAAGTCGACCATCAAGCGCCGAGCCTGCCCACAGCGACAGTTCGACTGTTCGGGGGAAAAGCGCGTGGTCCCCATCTCAGGAATGCGATCTGCTGTCATGAAATCTGTGGATATAGAAGACATTGCCCCGCTGCAAGTGCGAGTGCAGGGATCGGAAGAGTCCGCTCAAGCGACCCACAAGAAAAGGGCGCTCATCGCCGCCATCATCGGCAACGCGCTGGAGTGGTACGACTTCATCGTCTACGGGTTTCTGGCGGTTTTCATTGCCAAGCAGTTCTTCCCAGCCGGCGATGACGCAGCAGCACTCCTTTCGACCTTCGCGACATTCGCCCTCTCCTTCGTCGTGAGGCCTCTCGGTGGTGTGTTGATCGGTCTGTATGCCGACCGCTTTGGGCGACGTCCTGCGCTGAGCTTCATCATGGCGTCGATGACCGTGTCGATGCTCATCATGGTCTTCGTCCCTTCCTACGCTTCCATCGGGGTGACGGCCACCGTGTTGATGGTCATCGCGCGCATACTCCAGGCGCTCTCTGCGGGCGGCGAGTTCGCCAGCGCCGCGACCTACCTTCTGGAGTCCGTTCCGGCAAAGAAACGAGGCCTCTACAGTGGCCTCTACAGCAGCGGCCCGTTGCTTGCAACCGTCATGGCAGCGCTTGTCGGACTGCTCATGACGCAGGTGATGTCACCGGAATCCAGAGACAGCTGGGGATGGCGCGTTCCCTTCGCATTTGGCCTGCTGATTGCACCGGTCGGCTACTACATCAGGAGATACCTGCCGGAATCAGAAGTGTTCGAAAGAAACGCTGGCGACCGGGGAACCATGGAGATGCTTCGAGTCGTTCTCAGAGAGCACCGCCGTGCACTCATGGTCGCGCTGTCTCTGGCGGCGATCGGCACGTCGGTTCAATACGTTCTTCTTGTGTATGCGCCCACCTACGCCGTGCGCGAACTCAGGCTGCCGGCCGATGTTCCGTTTCTGGCCCTGTTGGTCTGTGGCGCCATCGGGACGGTCCTCACACCGCTGCTGGGAATGGTTGCTGACAGGCTGGGCGCGAAAAGGCAGTTGTACATCAGCCTTGCCGTACTGATCGTGATGATCGTACCGCTCTATATCTGGATGACCTCCGGGCCAACGACGGCGAAGTTCATCATCTGCTCGGCTATCTTCACCACTGTGACGTCGGCCTCCAATGCGGTCTATCCAAAGTTAATGGCCTATCTCTTTCCGCCTGAACTTCGCTCCACAGGCATGGCGATCTCATACAACTTGAGCGCAACCATCTTTGGGGGGTTCTCCTTGTATGCGATCACCGTCATGCTGAATGCGTTCCGAACCCCTCTCGTGCCTGCCTTCTACGTGGTTGCTGTGACGGCCGTGTTCTGGATCTTTCTGGTTGTGCTGCATCGACCCGGCTCGGACTTCAAGGTCTGAGGATCAGCGTGGGCAGGACACCGATGCCCCATCCCTTCACCTCCCAAAGAAAAATCATGCCCAATTCATCCAGCGCAATGAAACCTGCTGCTTCGGACCAAGCGCGAGAACTGTATTCCCGCCTGCTCGTGTGCGACATGACGTCACCCTTCTGCGCTCCCGCGGACCAGCGGCTCAAGGACGCATTCGTTTCACGGCTCATTGACGAGGGCTTTACCTTCGTGTCCTTCACGCTGGTGGCCGACAACAGCGACACGATCGGTGCGATCCAGGCCATCGCGGCGTACCGGAAGTTCTTCCTTGACCAAAGCGATCTCTGCTTGCTCGTCAACACGGTGGACGACATCCATCGGGCCAGGAACGAGCGCAAGCTTGCCGTGGGCTTTCACTTTCAAGGATCTGTTCCGGTCGGTCGGGACCTTTCGATGGTGGAAGTCTTCTACAAGCTCGGGATCCGCCACATGCTGCTGGCTTACAACCAGAAGAACTTCGTGGCGGATGGATGCCACGAACTGGGTGAGGGTGGGCTCAGCCGATTCGGGCGAACGTTGATCACTGAGATGAACCGAGTCGGGATGCTGGTGGACGTTGCCCATGCCGGCTATCGCTCGTGCATGGAGGCCATTGAGTACTCCGATCGCCCGGTGATCTGCAGCCACGGCAACATATGGAACATCCACCAACATCCGCGTTGCTACCGAGACGATCAGATCAAGGCTGTGGCAGCCAGCGGCGGCGTGTTCGGGCTGACGGGCCTTTCGATCTTCACCGGAGACGATGACGCGTCGCCTTCGAAGTTCGCCGAACAGATCGACTACATCGCTCAGTTGGTCGGGCCTGAACATGTCGGTCTGGGACTTGACTACATCGTCGATTTGCCTGCGATCACAGCCGACGCTGCGGCCCACGCAGACAAGCTGCCGCCAGAGGGCGGCTACACGCGCAGCGATATGAAGCAGGTGGAGTTGGACGCCATGCCGGAAGTGGTGGATGCGCTCTTGAGCAAGGGCTATTCCGACTCGGATATTGGTCTGGTCATGGGCGAAAACTGGCTGCGTGTGATGAAGCAGGTCTGGAAGGCGCCGATGTAGGGTTCATTGGCGGAAAAGGGAAACGCCCGGATGCGCCACATACAGCGGCTGCGCGGAGCGCGAAAAGCAGTCCCTGTGCGCGATCGCAATGAAGTACTGGAATGGACCCGGCTCCATCCAAAGCGACTCCGGGGCAGATCCCGCAAACGGTAAGAGTCATACGGTCCGCCGGTGTCCAGGCGCCCAGAGGCTGTTGAGCCTTCTTGGGATGGGTGCTTTCCCGACTCCGGATCTTTCCACCGATCAACGATTCCGCCACGAGTCGTCGCGTCGAAAGACAGGCGCGATGGTCGTTGCTTTCTCATTTCACACCTTGTTCAGGAGAAAAAAGATGAGCTCTCGGTCGTCAAAGAAACCGTCTTCGCATTCCCTGTTCCTCAAGTTCAGAACTCTCCAGAAGATCCAGTGCCCGTCGCCTTGCCGCAAGGTCTGGATGTTGCTGGCCTTCGTCGCTGTCGTGGGCGGATGTGGTGGTTCTGGTTCAACGCCAGGCTACGCGCTGCCCGTTGCTTCAGAGCCGTCCTCCCCAGAAGGCCGAGCGCCTCAAGTCGAGCTTCTGTCGTCGCGCCGGGATACGGTCAGCGGAGGCGATGTCATCATTGCGGTGAGCAATGATCCGGCTTCTGCATCCGCTTCGGCGACGGATCTGAAAGTCAGCCTCAATGGCGTTGATGTCAGCTCGTCGCTGGAGCATGACCCGTCAGGCAACCGCCTCGTCGGTCGTATTGCAGGCCTTCATTTGGGGGAGAACACGATTTCTGCGCGGGGCAAGTCTGGACCTGCAACGTCGCTGACGGTCAAGAACCATTCCTCATCCGGCCCCATCATCTCAGGTCCCCACCAAGTCCCTTGGATTTGCGAAACCGAGAGCTCCGGGCTCGGCGCAGCATCGGATGCAAGCTGTACCGTTTCGAGTCGATTGGACTGGTACTACGTCACCACCTCCAACGCCTTCAAACCGCTGACCAGCGTGGGTGCTCCGTATCCCGCAGATCTTGCTACGACAGAGACCATCGATGGAAACAAGGTGAACTTCATAGTGCGGGTCGAATCGGGCACGATCGATCAATCGATATACCGAATCGCCATCCTCGATGACCCCGCCCATCCGATCTCAAATCCGTGGACGAAAGACGGCAAAAGGCCCGGTGCGGGCTGGAATGGAAAACTCAATCTCGTGTATGGCGGAGGATGCTCCCCTGGTTATCGATCCGGTTCGAACACCTTGCCGGACGCTCTCGCCATGCTGCCTCTTAGCGTGGATAACGCCATAGACCCGCTAGGTCTTGGCTTCGCCGTTGCATTCGCTTCGCGCATGGCGATGGACAACGGTTGTGATCCCGTGATGGCCGCGGAAAATTCGATGATGCTCAAAGAGCACTTCATCAAGTCATACGGAATGCCAAGATTCACTGTCGGGACAGGGCCCTCCGGCGGCGCGATGATTCAGCACTTCATCGCCCAAAACTATCCTGGTGTACTTGACGCGATCACGCCCGGCCTGTCTTTTCCCGATACGCCGTCGGTCATACTCGACGTTGTCGACTGCGCTCTGCTTAATCGATATTTCGATGAGATGGGATCGGACGCCTGGCCTGTGTCATTGCAGGCCAAGGTGGCCGGCTATCCGGTGAGTGGCACATCGACCACTTGCCGCAGCTGGGATGCTGCGGGTCACGCTTTTGTGACGCCCACGCAAGGCTTCTCGCCGGTCGTACCGCCGACGGCAATCTACGATCCACTTACCAACCCTACCGGCGTGCGCGGCGGATACGTGGACGGATTGGTCAACGTCTTCGGGGTGGATGCAGCCACAGGCTTTGCCCGCTCAATCTATGACAACGTCGGCGTGCAATACGGGTTTCAGGCGCTGAACAGCGGGGCCATTACCGTCGAACAGTTCCTCGATCTCAACAGGCGAGTCGGCGGGTTCGATGTGAATGGAGCCTATACAAGCGTTCGGGCGACCGCGAACATTCGAGGGGTGGAGAACGCCTACAAGTCAGGACTCGTGAACGCGGGCGAGGGCATCGTTTTGCCTGTCATCGATACGCGCCTCTATACCGAGGGCCTGAATACGCACACGAGGGTTCGCACCTTTGCAACTCGTTCCAGGCTGCAGGCCGCACACGGAACCGATGCCAATCACGTGAGTTGGTTGTCCGCGAGCACGGGAGGGTATCAGGGGGTGGTCAATCTCACGAAGATGGCGCTCGTGGCTCAGAACGAATGGCTTGAAAGAATCGCCTCAGATACGTCGACAGACGATTTTGCGAGAAAGGTCATCAGAAACAAGCCTTCTTCGCTTGTCGATACCTGCTGGGATGTGAGCGGAGTTGCCCATGCAGAGCCCGCGACCCTGGATCCCGGTGGTGTCTGCAATACCCTCTTTCCGATCTATTCGACGCCTCGGATTGCGGCGGGCGAGAGCGTTGCGCAAGACGTCATGAAATGCGTGCTCAAGTCACCCGAGGTTTCTGACTACGGGGTGGTCTTTTCATCGGTGCAGTGGGCCGAACTCCAGACCATTTTTCCGAAGGGTGTGTGCGACTGGACAAAGCCGAGCGTGGGAAGAGTTGCTGCTGTCCCATGGCAGCGGTATTGAAGCGGTCCGCGGAGGCTGCAACTACCGGCGTGTCAGGCGAAGACAAGATGGTCTGAGTTCCTGAGAACGTACAGCTTTTCACTAATTCGGGAACAGTTCGTGACTTCATTTGGGTGTGCGCAAGACGGAAGAACGTTGATAATTGCTAAGAACTTTCGTAGCCCACCTGGGCGCTCGCCTGGGCGGCGGTGACCTGGTGCTGACCATGAGCAGCCTTGCCGGATGCAGGCGGGTCGTCTTCCGCTACTGGATCGGCGACGTCGAGGTGATGTCCTTGAAGTGCGCGTGGAACGAGGTGGGACCATGCCCGCCTCATCGGAGAAGCACCTGAGACGCAGTGCCAGGAGATCCGGCGGCAGTTGCGCGACGCCTTCTATTGCGACAACTGAATGCAAGGGCATGGTGCTCGCGCAGACCTGCGTGGTAGTGCTGCAGATGCTGCAAGCTTTGCGCGGGGGCTTGAGCCGTCTCGCGCTCAGTCTGTGAACCCTAGGCCATCGGGACGCCGTGGGCCGCGGTGATCGCGAGCCATCGCAAGTTGCCCGCCTGACGTTTCTCTTTCGCAGGCCGGTCCAGCATGCCCGCTGACGGACGGGGATCCAAGCTCCATGGCAGAGGAGCCCTGACCGGATCTTCGGAAGGCGATCGGCCTCGCCGTCGAATGACGCTTCGGTGCGCACCGTCCATGTGCTTGAGTGACTCTCTCTGGAGTGTCAAGCCTGCGGCGCGACGGACTGTCCATCACCGCCTGACCTGGACTCGCCGCATAAGTCGTAACATAATAAGTTGCATGAAATTCGCCAGCCGTCTCCTCCACCGGCCTCCACGTGCTGCTGCACATGGCTGAGCCCCACGGCCCTGTCAGCGCCGGGACCCGGAGCCGCTGCCTGGGTTGCCGGCCCTTCGCGCGGGATTCTCGGTCCGGATGGCGACCTCCCTGGCGCGTTGATGCGAAGGCACGCCGCCCGCTCGGCGCCTGTCCGGCCGTGAGCGGGCCTGTGGGGCGGATCGTGCCCCTCACCGGGCACCCCGTTCGGTACCGCTGGCTTGGGGCGACGGCGCGATGGCGGTAGCCCAGGTCCTGCCCTTGCTGCCTTGGCCCCGGGACATCGCTTTCATTCGGGCGAAGGGTCGCCTTTGATGACGCCGTTCTCCGATCCAGCGGCCGTATCAGGCTATGCACAGAGAACAGCGAGGATCGTGCCGGGTCTGCGGGATCTGCACAGGATGGCAGCCGTGCTGCTGGCCGAACGCGCGACTGGCGACGCGCGCATCCTGGTGCTCGGCGCCGGCGGTGGGCTGGAGCTGAAGGCTCTGGGCGACATGCAGCCGGGCTGGCACTTCGACGGCGTCGATCCTTCGTCGGAGATGCTCGAGCTCGCCCGCACGACGCTCGGCCCGATGGCGGACCGTGTGCGCTGGCACGAAGGCTATATCGACGACGCTCCGGCGGGTCCGTTCGATGGCGCGACCTGCCTGCTGACGCTGCACTTCCTGCCACCGGCCGAGCGCCTGAAGACGTTGGCGGAGCTGCATATGCGGCTCAGGCCCGGCGCATCCCTGGTCGTCGCGCATCACAGTTTCCCTATGGAGGATCCGTTCGGGGACAGATGGCTCGCGCGCAATGCGGCGTTCGCTGCTGCTTCGGGCGTCCCTGGGGTCCAGGCGAAAGCCAGCATCGCAGCGATCAAGGAGCGGCTGCCCGTGCTGTCGCCCGAGCAGGACGTCGATCTGCTTCGCGCGGCGGGATTCGCGGACATCGAACTTTTCTATGGCGCGTTCACCTTCAAGGGCTGGGTCGCTCACCGACCCTGAGGGACCGCGTCCGCGCGGCCTCATGGGCGATCGGTAAGGGGCGCGCGCAAGCCACGAAGGCGACTTTCCTGGGCTGGCCTGCCGCGACCGGCCGTGTCGCAGGCGCGGATCGCGGCTTGTGCGGCATGGCCGTGGCCGACACGCAGAGACTGACCCTGCCTCGATTTCACGTACTGCAAGAAGTTGCCAACGTCGGCGATACGGAGAATCGAGATGAGAGAAGGCAAGCGGCCCACGAGGCAGCACACGCAAGAATCAAGGCTGAGGCTGTGAGGCTGGCCGCATCGGGGTGGGCATGATGCTGATTTCCATGAAATCCTGCCCCCGGGGGAGTGCGCGCGAAAACTTGGACTACCTGGAGGTAGTTCATGTATTCCTACGAAGATCGGATTCGAGCGGTCGAGCTTTACATCAAGCTGGGCAGACGCGTCAGACCGACCATCCGGCAGCTTGGTTATCCAACCAAGAATTCTCTGAAGGGCTGGTACAACGAGTACCAGCAGAAGCTCGACTTGCCAGCGGGTTATGCGGGGCGGCCAGCCAAGTTCTCGAAGGAACAGAAGGCGGCAGCGATCGAGCCTACCTCACTCACGACCGCTGCATTGCGGCCACCATGAGGTCATTGGGCTACCCCTGCAGAGGGACGCTCACTGCGTGGGTTCGGGAGGCCCTTCCTGATGCCGGAAGGCCTGTCGTCGGCAGTACGGGGCGACGAAGGCATTCCGGGGAGCTGATGCAAGCGGGAGTCATGGCGCTTTGCACCCGCGAGGAAAGTGGCCAGGCTATCGCCGACAAGTTCGGCGTGTGCCGGCCAACCCTGTACATATATGGACTCCCGGTTTGAAACAAGCCGCCAGGCGGCGCTGATCGTGAACTGATCTGCATACGAGTCGATTGCGTACATATATCCGGCGTCACGACGAAGTCGGCGCCTCGATGGAATCCGCGCACCCAGGCCTCATCAACTGGCAGGCCTGAACAGGGCCGGCGTACAACTCAGGTTCCCTGGATGCCGGATCGACCGATATGCCATCAATGAACTGCAGCGCACTTGACAGAACTTGATCAGACTGCGGGGCGATAGTCCTCCTTCTTGGCCAGCAAGACCCAGATCACTCGGGCCATCTTGTTGGCAATCGCGACGATCGCTTTGGGCGCCCCTCGTTGTGCGGCGAGCTCCAACGCCCATGCATGCTTGGCATCGGTCTTCTTGGGAGCGGTTCTGAGAACAGCTCGAGCGCCGTGCACAAGCAAGGTTCGCAGGTACTTGTCTCCGCGTTTGGTGATACCCATGAGTTGTTGCCGGTCGCCGCTGGAATGCTGGCGGGGGACCAAGCCCAGCCAAGCCGCGAAGTGCCTGCCATTCTTGAACTCATGAGGATCCCCAACGGCAGCAACAAACGCGGTGGCGGTCTTGGGGCCGACGCCTTCAATATGGGCAATGCGCTGGCAGGCCTCGTTGCTTTGGAAGACTGCATCGATATGGCGATCAAACGCCTTGATGCGCGCGTCAAGTGCGCTGAGCTCGTCCATGAGCTCAACGAGCATCGTTCGCAGGATAGGCGTCAGCGGGTTGTTCAAGTCCTGCGCGATCCCCGGAACCTCTCTGCGCACTCGGGTCAGGGCTTTGGCGAACACGATGCCGCGCTCGGCCAGGATGCCTCGGATCTGACAGACCAGTGCCGTGCGTTCGCTGACCAGCCGTGATCGAACTCGATGCAGACCCTGTATGTCTTGTTGCTCAATAGTCTTTATCGGAACGAACCGCATGCTGGGGCGCTGCATGGCTTCGCAGATTGCCTCTGCATCATTTCCATCGTTCTTGCTGCCCTTAACGAAGGGGCGAACAAACTGGGGGCTGATCAGGCGAACCTCGTGCCCGAAGCGCATGAATTGGCGTGCCCAATGGTGAGCTGAAGCACATGCCTCCATCGCGATTACACACGGAGCCAGGTTGACAACGAATTCACTGAGTTGGGCCCGCATCAGTCGTCGCCGGAACAACATCGAACCGTCGGAAGCGGCTCCGTGAAGCTGAAAGACGTTCTTGGCTATGTCAATCGCAAGGAAGCGGCAAGCGGTCATGGCGATCTCCTTCGAAGAAGGTTGGGGTTCTCAGTCCAGGGCACATCGTGCGCGCCGGCACGCAGGGAGTCCATCCCATTAACTGGAAGAACCAACTTCTGGGACGTGAGGCATCCGCATCCATGAAACGCACCAATCCATCTCCGTCCTCACAAGAGCGCGACGAACTCGAGCGCCAGGTTGAGTCGCTGCGCCGCGAAGTCAGGCAACTGCGGCTCGAGCAGGACCTCTTGAAAAAGGCCAACGAACTGTTAAGAAAAGGCCTGGGCGTCGACCTGCAGCTCCTGTCCAACCGGGAGAAGACACTGCTGATTGACGCCCTCAGGGAGCACTATGGCCTGCCAGAGCTCCTTATACAGTTGGATCTTGCGCGTAGCTCATACATCTATCGCCGGGCCCGTGCAGCGGTGGGCGATAAGTACCTGCAGGTGCGGCAGTCCATCACCGACATCTTTGAGTCGAACCACCGCTGCTATGGCTACCGCAGGCTGCAGGCTTCGCTCACGAGGCAGGACGTCAAGATCTCCGAGAAAGTCGTGCAGCGGTTGATGAAGCAGCAAAGCCTGGTGGTTCCAAAGCCCAGGAAGCGCAGGTATGCGTTATACCTTGGCGAACTCAGCCCAGCGCCGGAGAACCTCATCAACCGCGACTTCCAGGCCGCGGTCCCCAACGAGAAGTGGCTCACGGATATCACGGAGTTCCAGATCCCGGCTGGCAAGGTGTACCTCTCGCCCATCATCGACTGCTTCGACGGAATGGTCGTCAGCTGGACCACGGGGACCAATCCGGACGCGGAGTTGGTCAACACGATGCTGGACGCAGCCATCGAGACAGTGGCCGAGACGAATGATCGGCCTGTGGTCCACTCCGATCGGGGCGGCCATTACCGTTGGCCAGGTTGGCTATCAAGAATGAGCGACGCGAAGTTAACCCGCTCGATGTCTCGCAAGGCATGCTCACCCGATAACGCAGCTTGCGAAGGCTTCTTCGGTCGGCTGAAGAACGAGCTGTTCTATCCTCGGAATTGGAACAACGCCACCATCGAGCAGTTCGTTGAGGCGCTCGACGCGTACATCCGCTGGTACAACGAAAAGCGGATCAAGATCTCGCTCGGCTCCCTCAGCCCAATCGAATACCGGGTGAGCCTTGGACTTGCGGCATAAAACCAGTCCAAGTTTTTATCCGCACCCCCCAAATCAACAGTTACCCTCAGCAGCCACCGGCCGCGCGATTTCCGCAGAATCGAGGAGGCTGCCGAGAAGTACGAGGAGATCGTCGAGTGCTACAACGTCAGCGGCGGCTACGACTACCTGCTGAAGATCGTGGCGCCCAGCGTCGGCCATTTCCAGGCGCTGATGGAGAAGATGCTGAAAGACGACATCGGCATCGAGCGCTTCGCCAGCCGGATCGTCCTGCGCCAGTCGCTGAACCGGCGCGGATATCCGCTGCGCATCATCGCGCACCAGAAGCGGTGAAAGTGGCGCTGGTGTGGTCGCGGCGATCTGACCTGCTCGGGTCAGCCGGGAAAGTTCGGGTCGTCAAGGTGTTTGGTGAGGCACGCTCACACGCTGCCTTCCTGTACGCCAATCGCAGGTCGAGCCGGATGAAGGCGCTGGTGCACGACGTGATCGGCGTGTGGCCTGCTGCTCGCGGAATGCCTACGCACCGCGCTCGAAGAACGCCTGGTATTCGTTCTCCGGCACGAAAAGGCCGCCCGTTGTCCAGATCAGGTGTGTCGCCTTCGGAAGACTTCCAGTGAGTCCGGTACGTGCGAGGTACGCATTTCCAGGACCGGATGAAGTCAGCCATAGAGGGCCTTCAAAAGCAGCTGTAGCCGAAGGCTCGACACGGATCCCCTGCGTGATCGCCGCAGCGTGCAAGTTCTTGAAGAGCGCTTCGTCTTCCACCGTGAAAACGCCCCCAATTCCTGATCTCATCACTTCCACTGCGCGTGCTGACGCGCGCGGCACGGCGAGACCGTCAGCTTCCGTGGCGTTGTCCAGGCCGATGTCGTAGACGCTCGGGTTCGAGCCGCTTTCGTCGAGCAGCGAGAGAAGAAAGCAGGGCGAGGCCGTTGGCTCTGCAAAGAAGCAATGCACATGCGGGCCGAATACATGGGAAAGACCGAACGCAATCCCCCCCGGTGCTCCCCCGACGCCACAGGGAAGATAGACAAAAAGCGGGTGGTCTGCGTCGATCTGAATCCCAAGTTCACTCAGCTGAGTCCGGAGCTCGCTCGCGGCGGTGCTGTAGCCCATGAACAAAGAGAGCGATCCCTCGTCATCGACAAAATGACAATTGGGATCGGCCGCGGCCGCCGTACGGCCAGCCTCTACAGCGGCGCCATAGTCGCCTTCGTGCTCTACGACTTGAACACCTCGCTTGCGCAGTCGATCCTTCTTCCAGCGCTTTGCATCCGCAGACATGTGAACAGTGGCCCCCAGGCCCAAGGCCGATGCGATCACACCAATGCTGAGGCCGAGGTTGCCCGTGGAACCAACTGCGACCTGATACTTGCCGAGCGTCTCGCGAATCGTCTCTAACGAAAGGTCGCCAATGCCGGCGAGGGTTCCTGCTGAACTTTTTAGCAACTGCTTCTCAGCGAATTCCAGCACCTCGTGAATGCCGCCTCGGGCCTTGATGGAGCCCGCGACGGGCAGCGCATGGTCCGCCTTGATGAGTACGCGTCCTGATTCCAAGGGGATGCCCAAGTGGCTTTGAAGAGCCGGAACCGGAAGTACGGCGGACTCAATTGCACCGCGCGTGTCCCGCAACTCCGGAAACATGTCCGTCAGAACGCGACTGAACCTTCGGAATCGGTCTTCTGCTGCGCGTACGTCTTCACAGCCAATTGGCCGGTCATCCCAAGTACTTCCCATGCGTCCGTCTTCTGATCGGGCAGGGTTCGTCCAGAACACTGGCTTGCGCGTTCGAATGTTTTCGGCCAATTCAGAATCGCGCTGCTTGTCATTGAATTTCATGATTGCTTGAACGGCTCCAGGTCCTGAAGAGGAAGGCTTATTTGTCGTGGCGACTTGCTAGAACCCATCATCCTCAAAGTGGTGATGGTGAAGGTGGAGTCGAGCAATCTACTCACTCTCAACCCAACCACATCGCTGCCGCCTTGGCAGCGAGCATCACGACGGGAATGTTGGGGTTGGCGGAGATGAGGTTTGGCATGACCGATGCATCCGCCACGTTCAGTCCATAGATGCCCCGGACACTCAGGTCTGGGTTGAGAACAGAGTCCGTTTCGTCCTTGCCCATCTTGCAGGTGCACGCAGGATGATATTGTTGGAACGCATGAGACCGGATGTATGCGTCGACCTCGGCGTTATTCCGGAAAGGACGATCGGGCATAAGGGGGTTGCCTCGGAACGGAGAGAGTTCCGCTGACTCGAGCATTGCTTGAGCGCGCATCACGCCTTCCCGCAAGGTTTCAATGTCTCTCGGCTCGGACAGCGAGTTGTAGACGATGCGAGGCCGCTCGGTCGGATCTGTGGAACGAAGCAGGATTTCACCTCTGCTTTGCTGGCTCAGCAAATTCATCTTCACGCTGAGCGTGTCTTGATAGGGGCGCTTCAGCCCTGGGAACCAGACGTCGGCATAGGGCGGAGGTGTCTGCAGGTAGTACTGCAAGTCAGGCTGCGGCAAAGTCGAGTTTGATTTTGCGAAACCGAGTATGACGCCTGGCAGACGCGAAGCGGGGCCGCTGCGAAGCGCCAGCCCCCGAAACATGCTGAAGACCGCCTGGTCAAGTCTGAGCGTCTGATGAAACGTCCCGGGCTTCTTCCGCTCCCACATGACTTCGACACCCAGATGGTCTTCGAGGCCTTGCCCCACAGGAAGGTTCACCAAGGGTGAAATTCCCATCGAGCGCAGGTGCGCTGCAGGTCCGATGCCCGAGAGCATCAGAAGGTGTGGCGTATTGATCGCTCCCAGGCTCAGCACAACCCGGCCGGCGCGCGCCGCTTGTTTTTGGCCCTTGGTAACGTATTCGACGCCGACTGCCCTCGTTTTGTCGAAGAGGATCTTTGTCGCCATCGATTCGACTTGGACGGTCAGGTTGGGGCGCCGCAGTGCAGGGTGAAGAAACTCCCGCGCGGCCGAAGAGCGGCGCCCGTTTCTGATGGAGTACTGCACCGCACCAAAGCCTTCGGGGTGAGATGCGTTGTAGTCGTCAGTCCTATCGTAGCCGAGGGCACGAAGCGCATCGAACCATGCGGCGAAGACGGGATCATCAAGTCGTCCCTGTTGAGCGCCGATCTCTCCGACGCCGCCCCGGGTGGCGCTCTCCCCGCGCTCCCAAGCCTCGCATTCCTTGAAGAAGGGGGCAACGTCCTCGAATCCCCAGCCATCAGCGCCAGCCGTGACCCAGCGTTCGTAGTCGCGCGGATGGCCGCGTGTATGCGCCATGTAGTTGATCGATGAGCCTCCCCCGATCACCTTGCCGTGGAGCACTTCATTGATACGACCGTTCAGACCTTCGTCGGGGTCTGAGGTGTCCACCCATCGGTACTGCTTCTTGGCGGTCATCGGTTTGATGCCGACGGGAAGGCCGATCATGGGATCCTTATCCCATCCGCCGGCCTCCAGAAGCAGGACGCGCACGCTGGGGTCTCTAGACAGTCGATTTGCAAGCACACAGCCGGCGGAGCCAGCACCCACGATGACGAAGTCGAACGTTTGATTCATGACTCTTTCCGATTCGAGACCATTCGGTAGAGCTGTTGCCGTGCAGAAGGCGCAGCATGCCAAGAGCGGCCGCTCGAGTTCCTTCGAGACATCGGCGCGTGCCCCGCGCATAGCCGCCCCTGATTGCACAGCAGAGCCGCCTAAAAGCTGTTGTTAGTCTACTATTAAAAATCCGAAACTGGATCGGCGGCGGCGGTGCGTGAGGGGCGATGCGCAGAGAAGTATGGGGAATTCCCTATTGGAGGCCCATTGCATCACCATCGGCAAGAGGCTATTATTAGATTAACAACGGATTTATGATGCGATAGCGTGCGCTGTGGCGGAACCCGCGCACTACTTTGGAGTATTGCTATGGCGAATGCTGGAGTCGGCGCGATCATGCAGGTTGCTTACCTGGTGGAGGACATCGACAAGGCCATGGCGCGCTGGGCCGCCATGGGCGTAGGGCCCTTCTTTGTCGGCCGGCATCTGAAGTACGCGGTGCAAACGCATCGCGGCGAAGACATCTCCGCCGACATCAGCGCTGCGTTCGCATACGTCGGAGATCTCCAGATCGAACTCATGCAGCAGCACAACGATGCGCCTTCCTCGCTCACGGAGTTCAAGTCGGTACATGGCTTTGGATCGCATCACCTCGGCATCCTGTCGAAAGACATCGACGCAGATGCGGCTGCACTCGTCGAACGCGGTTTGAAGCCGATCAGTCGTTGGGTTTCAGCAATCGGTGTCGAAACGAGATTCTTCGAGGCGGAGTTGGATGGAGGCAGCGTCATCGAGTTGATCCAGTCCTCGCCGGCTGTGGAAGACGGTTTCGCCCAGATGAAAGCTGCCAGTGCGGCCTGGGATCGCTCAGGGCCCGCGTACTTCGAATTCTGAGACATCGGACTCTGCGCGACTTATCGGATTCGGCAACTTACCTTGGAGCAGAGATGGAATTGAAAATTGGTGATACCGCCTACCCCTCATTGAAAGGAAAGGTCTCGGATGACGAGTGGGAAATCAGAGTCCAAACCGCGGCGCTCTTTCGTCTCATTCCGTTGATGGGATGGGATGATCTTTCGATGCAGTTGATCTCTGCGCGGGTGGGCGAGCACTATCTCGTCGGCCCCAACGGCCTATTGTTCGAAGAGGTTACGGCGTCGAGCCTGGTGAAGATCACAGTCGATGAGCGGTTGGTTTCCGAAACGCCTTTTGGCGTTGTCCCTTGCTCTTGGTATCCCATGCGCGCGATGCACGAAGCTCGGCCCGATGCCAACTTCGTGATCCACACTCACGATGACATCATCGCCGCGGTGGCTTGCAATTCCCAGGGGCTTCTTCCTATCTCCCAGTCCGCTGCCTTCGCTCTCGCCGACGGGATCGGCTACCACGCCTACGAAGGGGTGGAGACTCATCCGGAATGCGCTGTTGGCCTGCAGGCCAGTCTGGGGTGGCACAACAACGCCTTGCTGTTGCGCAATCATGGGCTGATCACGATCGGCTACTTTGCAAAGCACGCCTTCCTTCGGCACTACAACATCCGCAAGGCTTGCAGGATCCAGATGATGGCGACGTCGACCAAGGGTGGCGAGCTCATTCAGTTTGGACCGCCGTTGCTGAAGATGTTCAAGGCCGAGCTGCAGCGCGTGGCCAACGGCGAGGGCACGAGTGATCCATGGGATGGCCTGGTGCGCAAGCTCGTGAAGCTGGACCCCAGTTTCATGGACTGAGGGCCGTCTTCCGAGGCTCGCTTCTGCGCCGAGGTGGTGATCGGAGGAGCGGGAAGATCGGCCGGCCTAGCACTCACTTCCCGTCGTTCACATCTCCTTGCCAAGGACTCCACCATGAAAAGCAAGCTCGTCGGCCTTGAGAAATGCGCGGTGCTGTATCTCGCGACCCTCGGCTGGTTGCCCAACTACCTGCTTCCCTACGATGTGATGACGGCGATGAAGCGTTTCAGCCTGACCGAAGATCATGTCGGCTGGCTTGCTTCCGCCCAGCTGCTGGTCTTATCGCTCACAGCGCTATTGATGAGCAGGTGGATCTCTCGGCTAAGCAAAAGAACATGGTCGATGGGGGCCTGTTTCCTGGGCTTTGGGGCCACGGCAGCCATGATCTTTGCTCATGACCTGTATATCTACGCGGCACTGAAGATCGTTTTCGGCGTCGCTGCCGGCGTTCTCGTGGCGTGTGTCTACGGCCTCGCCTCGTACTACGAGCATCCGGAGAAATGGTTCGCACAAGCTGCGATCGTGATCGCCGTGGTTTACGGTATTGCCATGTATGTCGCGCCTCTCCTTATCGGAAGGTACGGGCCCACGGGCGCGGAGATCGTTCAACTCGCGATGATGGCATTGGGGCTTGTTCTCTCGCCGAAGATGCCTGCAGCCAGCCTGTCTTGGACCACGAACATGACTCAGAAGTCCAGGACGCGAAGCATCGGCATCGTTTGGATGTTGGCCGCAGTGTTTGCCCTGTTCATTTCCCAGTCCGTGACCATCAGTTTTGCAGGGCCGTCGAGTCACTCTTTGATGATCGACGATGAGAAGCTCGGCCTGACCTTCACGATCGCGGCGTTGATTCAGATTCCTGCCGCTGTTCTCACGAACTGGATGGGTAATCGCGCGGGAGCATTCAAGCCGATCTATTGGGGGCTTGCGATCCTCATCGGCACCGCTCTGGGAATGTACGAGGGCTGGAGCCGCTGGGGCTTCTTTGTTGCTCTGAGTCTTATCAATGCGGGTGTGGTCATTGCCAATCCCTACCTCCTGAGCGTTCTTGCCGAACTGGACGAAACGGGAGAAAGCGCCGCCTTGGCGGGATCCATCACAAATTTCGGCTTGGCAGTGGGCCCGGCACTCGCCAGTGTCGTGTTCGGATTCGGTGGCGTGCGGCCGGTGGGTTGGACGGCGGCCGGCCTCCTCGTGTTGGCCATCCTCATGGTGTTGGCCGCTTCCCGCTCGATCACGCAGTATGGTCGCACGCCCCCGTTTGCCGAGCGGGCCTAACCTCACCAGCTCCGGGTGATGTGGAGCGACGGTGAGGCGGCCGTGGCGTGTGCTTACAGCTGGCTTGGCTGCAAACCTGCGGCTGCGTTTTGAGCGGCTTGCGTTCCATCAGTGGCGGCCATCGACATCAGCGTTTTCGTCCAACAGGCTCTTTTGCGTGGCCGTGCTGTTCGCCGCAATCCGGAAACGTCCAGCGCGTGGACGCCGCGATGTGGTTGGGGGGGCTTGGTCAATGCTCGCATCGCTTGAGGGCGAGCCCGTGATTCCTCATGAGGCTCGCTAACCCACGGGTCGCGCAATTGCGCTTTCGCGCGAAGTGCCGATAGTTTTGCACGGCCGAGCAGCCTGCTGTCTCGCCTGCGGTCGATTCGCGAAGCCTCTCTGTTCACTCGGGCAGTTCCGTTTAGTAACGGGTTTTAAGCAGCTTGCCATCTCTATCGCGAGCTTGGCGCTAAATGCTCGGGTATCTTGGTGTTGAGCAGATTTGTGGCCTCCTTGGTGCAGCCCGCACTAGGAATGTGCGTCCTCAACTCCGAGGCGTACCTGCTGGGAATGACTGACGTACGCAGTGAGGTTAACCCTATTGTCTTGATTAGGGGCAAATAGAAAAATCGGCATTAGTCAGATATATGGCCGGATACGCGACATCGGGTTCGCCGGAGGATGGCGGGCATGACTCCTGCTTACGGAGCTTGTCCGTCTACAAAACCGTTGTTAGTCAAGTATCTGGCTGACAAGCGATCCATGCAAGCAGCGGTTGGTGCGAACCGCAGAGAACGTCAACTTACCAACTGGAGATATCTCATGAGGTCCAAATCCATTCTTCCTTCTCGCACCGCGAGGGTCGCCAGGCTATCAGGAGCCATGATGTTGACCCTTGTCTTCACGGGTGTGGCGACCATGGCGGACGCCCAGAGCGGTGACGCAGGCAAGCTCGGCTCGGAGCTCACGCCCCTCGGGGCGGAAAGGGCGGGCACCGCCAGCGGAATCCCTGAATGGACGCCGCCCGGTGCCGTGGGTCAAGGTTGGACCTTCGGCACATTGCGCTCCGACTTCTTCAAATACAAGTCGGACAAGCCTCTCTACACCATCGATGCCACCAATGTCGACAAGTATGCGGACAAGCTGAACGCAGGCCAGGTGGCCCTGATCAAGTCCACGAAGGGCTACAGCATGGATGTCTATCCCAGCCGCCGTACATGCGGGGCGCCGGGTGTCGTGGCGGAAAACACAAAGAAGAACGTCGGCTTCGCGAAGTTGAATCCGGATGGCCTGAGTCTCTCGGATGCATTCGTTCCCGGCATTCCATTTCCGATGCCGAAGAGCGGGGCGGAGGTGATGATCAACGCAAAGATGCACTACCGCGGCGCGGGCATCGAGATGGTGAACCAGATCGTGTATGTTTCTCCTCGCAAAGGCAGCAGCGAGTGGATCAAGGTGACTGCCGACAGCTTCACCTACATGCCATGGGCGGACAAGAACAGTACGACCTTCGCCAAGGCCGAGCAGATCGAGTCGTACTACACCATGAGCTATCAGTCGCCGACGGCGTTGGCGGGCCAGGGCGCCGTGTTCGTGGCGCCGTCCAACAAAGCTTCGGAAACCTTCTACTATTTTCCTGGGCAGCGACGCACGCGCCGGATGCCGGCCTATGCTTACGACGCCCCTCAGATCGGCTACGAGAATCAGTACAACATCGATGAAGCCTATGTGTTCAACGGCGCACTAGACCGCTTCGACTGGAAGCTCGTTGGAAAGAAGGAAATGGTGATTCCATACAACGCCTTCGGTCCATACGACTTCAAGGCCAAGGCCGACGACGTGTTGAAGCCGGACTTCATCTCCCCCACGCATCGTCGGTACGAGATGCACCGCGTCTGGGTTGTGGAGGCCACCGTCAAACCAGGATTACGCCACTCCGCGCCGAAGCGGGAGTTCTACATCGACGAGGACAGCTGGACCTTCGTGGGCGCAGTCGACTATGACGCGCAAGGCAAAGCCTGGAAGGTTCGAGAAGGGTTTGTCATTCCTGTCTACGAAACCGGGTCGTGCGACTCGGTAGCTTTCGTCCAGCACAACTTGGCGGAAGGCCGCTACCTCATTGACGGCGCCGCCCTCGCCAACGGCACCGACATGAAATGGGTCGTCGACGGCACGGGCAACGCCCGGTTGAAGCCTGACTATTACTCTGCCGAGAGTCTGCGCGCGCGCAGTGAGCGGTGATTCGAGCGGAGTAAAAGCAATGAACAACATCATCCTTCGCACCTCGATCCGCTCGACGCGAGTCGTTCGCTATCAGTTGGCGGCGTTTGCCCTGGCAACGGGTGCCGCGCAGGCGGCAACCTTCAAAAACGCCGACGGATCCATCCAGGGCAGCTTTGATTCGACCGTCTCGATCGGAACCGGGATCCGGACCGAATCCCCGAGCAACTCTCTGGTCTCTCCCGCGTACGACAGCACGACCTTCGCGCGCACGGGCGGAGGCATCATGGGGCAATTCAGCGGGCTGAGCGACCAGGGGAACATCAACTACAAGGAGGGCAGGCCGTTCACAACGTACCTCAAGGGCACCCATGAGCTTTTGCTCAAGATGCCTTCGGAGGGCTTGTCTTTCATGGCGCGTGCCGCATGGGCCCGAGATTTCTCCGCGACCCACACGACGGGCGCGGTGAGCGGTCAGGACTTTGTGTCTGCTGTGCCGCCCAACATCCAGGATGGTCTCTCCGCAGATGCGCGCAGAGACCTGCGGTTCAAGGCGCGCCTCCTTGACTTCTGGGTCAGCAAGACCTTCGACGTGGCGGGGCAGCAGATCCGGGTTCGTGCAGGCAACCAAGTCATCAGTTGGGGCGAGAGTCTCTACGAGATCGGTGGCATCAATGCCACCAACGCAATCGACGTCAACCGGGCCGCTCAGCCAGGGGCGCAGGTCAAAGAGTTCGTGCTGCCAGCCCCCATGGTAAGCGTCGCTGCTGGCCTGGGTGGGGGGGTGAACGTGGAGGGCTATGTGCAGGTGGGCTGGAACAAGAGCTACTTGCCGCCTGTGGGCAGCTACTTCTCAACCTCCGTCGTCGGCGTCGGAAGCAACGCCTACGGCGTGACGACCACCCGGGCAAAAGATTCCGGTCAATGGGGACTCGCGCTGCGCTACCAGCCAAAAGGGACCGATCTCAATCTCGGCGCCTACGTGATGAACTATCACGACAAACTGCCCCAGACATCTCTGAGTCCTGAAGGCGCGACCATCTATCGCTACCCGGAGAATCGCCGCATGTTCGGCCTGAGTGCGAACTTTCCGGTGGGAGACTGGGCCATCGGCACCGAGCTGTCGTACCGGCCGAAAGATGCGGTGCCTCTGAATCCCGCAAGCGGGTGTGTGGCCCAGGGGGGGAAATGCTGGGCGGATACCGAGCGCTATCAGTGGCACCTGACATCGCTGCTCGCACTTCAGCCCGGCAACGCCGGCCCGATTCTCAGCCTTCTCAAGGCGGACACCGCCACGCTGACGACCGAGACGGTGGTCATCGGCTATCCGAATCTCAAGTCCAGCTACGCAGGCTCTCCGATTGCATCGGGAGGGCTGCTGTGGGGCAATGAACTGAACGATGTGGTTCAGACCGGTGCTCTGGTCACCCCCGGCTCGTCCGTAGGTACCAAGTACTCGGGCGGGATCAACGTGGATTTCAACTGGGTGTACGACGGCTCCCTGATCAAGGGTTGGCAGGTCAATCCGGGTATCTACGTTCGAAGAGGCCTGTTCGGTCGAACCCCCGGGATTTCTTCCCAGTTCATGAAGGGTGTCACAGCGGTGAACTACTACGTTAACTTCATTCAGAATCCCGCGACCTGGCAGGTCAGCGCCAACTACACGCGCTTCATGGGCGGCCGCACCTTGCTCGACAACCCCGTACGCGATCGTGATTTCTTCGGCATCGTTGTGTCCCGCAACTTCTAGGTCCGATGTGAAAGAGACAAGTGCAATGGCTCCCGGCGGAGCCTCCGCGTCGCAGCGGTTCCTTGCAAGGATCGAAGCCATCCTGTTCGCTCGCCGCCGCGCCGTCCTGATCGGACTGGCCGTCTTTACAGTAATCATGGGCTTCTTCGCCCTCAAGTTGAGGATGGATGCGGGCTTTGAGAAGCAGTTGCCGGTGGGACATGAATATGTCCAAACCTTCAACACCTACCGCAACGACTTCCTGGGAGCGAACCGCCTGACCATTGTGGTCAAGGCAAGAGCGGGATCCATCTGGACGCCCGAAGGGCTGAAGAAGCTCAGCGACGTCACTCAGGCTCTCACGTTCTTGCCGTACGTCTCTCGAGCCAGCGTGCAATCGCTGTGGACGCCAAATTCGTTCGTCAACGAGATTACCGAGGACGGGTTCCGGGCCGACCCTATCATTCCAGGTACCGTCACGCCGGATCGTCTTGATGCCGGTGCCGTCGAGGCGATCAAACGGTCGGCCGCCCAGGGCGGCTACGTCGGCAGCCTCTTGTCGCGCGACCAGACCAGCGCGATGATTACCGCCGACCTCAACGAGTTCGATGCCCAAGGCCAGCGGATCGACTATGTTTCATTCGGCCGTCTGCTTGAATCCGAGCTTCGCTCCAAGTTCGAAGATCGGAACTATGAGATCCAGATCATCGGCTTCGCCAAGCAGATCGGTGACATCGCAGAGGGAGCGTCATCTGTCCTTGAGTTTTGCGGGTTGGCTCTCCTTCTGACCGCGGCAGCGGTGTACTGGTACTGCCGCTCGATGAAGCTCACACTGCTGCCGATCGCATGTTCACTGACCTCTCTGGTCTGGCAGTTTGCGACGCTGCATCTTCTGGGCTATGGCCTCGACCCACTCGGCGTCCTAGTGCCGTTCCTCGTGTTTGCGATCGGCGTATCGCACGGTGTTCAGCAGATCAACTTCATCGTTCGCGAGATATCGCAAGGCAAGACAACCGAACAGGCGGCGAGGTCAAGTTTTCGAGGCTTGCTCGTACCTGGGACGCTCGCGCTGGTGACGGCATTCGTATCATTCATCACGCTGCTAATGGTCCCCATTCCGATGGTGCGCGAACTCGCGGTGACGGCATCGCTTGGCGTCGCCTACAAGATCATCACGAACTTGGTGATGCTGCCCGTCGCCGCATCCCTGGTTCAGGTAGACCAGGCGTATGCCGCTGGAGCTGAACGCAAGGGCGCGGAGCGGGCCCGCTGGCTTCGGTTTATCACCCGCGTGGCCGAGCCTCGGGTTGCCCTGGTGGTTCTGCTCTCGGCCGCGGTCGTTCTCGTGGCCTCAGCCTGGCAGAGCAGGGACCGCGTCATAGGAACGCTGCAAGCGGGCGCACCGGAACTGCGCCCGGACGCACGCTTCAATCGTGATGCGCAATCGATCGGCGCGAGCTACGACGTCGGGTTGGACTGGCTCAGCGTCGCTTTCGAAGCCCCGCCGGATTCTTGCGACAACGTCGCCATCGGGGCTTATCAGGAACGGTTTGCCTGGTGGATGCAGCCGGTGCCGGGTGTCCTCTCGGTCGTTTCGTTTTCTTCCCTTCTGCGGCAATACAACGAGGGATACAACGAAGGGAACCCGAAGATGTCCGTGGTGCCGATCGATTCCGGTAACTACTCTGCACTCGCTGTAGAGATAAGCCGGATTCCCGGAACCATGCGCAAGGACTGCAGCATGACCGCGGCTCACATCTACTTGGCCGACCACAAAGCGACCACTATCAATGGAGTCATCGCAGCGGTAAAGAATTTCCGCGCGAGATACCCGATGGATGGCGTAAAGATCCGTCTCGCGTCCGGCAATGCAGGGGTGTTGGCGGCGATCAATGACGAGATCGAGCACAGCGAACTGCCGATGATGCTGTATGTCTACGCGACGATCGTGTTGCTCGTGTTCGCTGCCTATCGGGATCTTCGTGCGGTACTCGCGTGCTGCCTTCCTCTGACGATCGGCACCTTTATCGGCTACTGGTTCATGAAGGAGCTCGATATCGGATTGACCGTCGCGACGCTCCCCGTGATGGTGCTGGCCGTCGGTATAGGCGTGGATTACGCGTTCTATATCTACAACCGCCTGCAGTTGCATCTTGCGAAAGGACTCGGAATCGTCGAAGCGTTCGAGCACGCAATTCTGGAGGTCGGTACTGCCACGATCTTCACCGCGATCACCTTGGCTGTTGGTGTCGTGACGTGGTCGTTCTCTTCTCTGAAGTTCCAGGCCGACATGGGCAAACTGCTGGCTTTCATGTTCATCGTCAACATGGTGATGGCGATCACGGTGCTGCCGGCGTTTGCAGTCTGGCTGGAACGGATTTTTCCCCGACGCAGGCCCGTGCGCACGGTTGGAGCGCCGGCACATTGAGCAAAGAGTCAGATATGAAATGTATTTTGCGTGCCGCTGCAGCAATCAGCCTTGCGACCGGCGTTGTGGTGGTGCAAGCTACCGAGACTCCCGCACTCCGCCCTGTGGCGGCGGTGCAGACGCCGATCGCCACCCAGGCGATGATGCTGGGGGCCGCCTGGAGCGGAAAGCGTGCCGTGTCGGTCGGTGCCAACGGCGTTGTGCTCCTGTCCGATGATCAGGGATCTACCTTTCGCCAGGCGCACCAGGTACCGGTCAGCTCGACGCTCACCAGCGTGAGCTTTGTCGACGCGGCTCACGGCTGGGCTGTGGGTCACTGGGGCGTTGTGCTCTCCAGCGGCGACGGCGGCGAGAACTGGAAGATCCAGAGGCTCTCGACCGACGAAGATCGGCCCCTTTTCGCCGTCCACTTCTTTGACTCCACGCATGGCGTTGCTGTCGGCTTGTGGTCTCTCGTGCTGACAACGGACGACGGGGGCGAGACGTGGGCGCCCCAGAACATCGCGCCGCCCCCGGGAGGCAAGAAAGCCGATCTGAATCTACTCGGCCTGTTTGCGGACAAGCAGGGGGCCATCTATGCAACTGCAGAGCGAGGCCAAGTCCTGCGGTCGTCCGACCAGGGGCATACGTGGACTTACCTTGATACCGGCTACAAAGGGTCGCTTTGGGCAGGCGCTGCGCTGTCTGACGGCACGTTGCTCGTGGGAGGCCAGCGCGGCACCTTGCTGCGCCGCAATGAAACCACGCAACAGTGGCAGTCGATCGATCTTCAAAGCAAAAGCTCGGTGACTGCCATATCGGTCCATGGCGACGACGTCCTGGTTGTTGGCCTCGATGGCTTGGAAGCTCAGAGCCGCGACGGTGGACGGACGTTCTCGGTCGCTATTCGCCCGTCGGGCGATTCGCTGACTGCGGCTTTGGCCAGCGATGAGCGGCGGTGGATCCTGCTTTCGAAGCGTGGTGTCGTGGGAGACGCGAAGTAGATGTGCCCGAAAGCCAGACCCAACGGGAGACTCGCATTACCCCCGGTACGAAGCTTCAGATATTCGCCTTACATCGAATTTTCCGGTTTATCAAGCCTCGAACAGGGGCTGCGGTTTCGAGGTTCGAAGGTGCAAGGTCTCGGGTAGGAAGCACCGGAGGTATGCAACTGTTGCCCTGACCGACTCGGCGAATGTCTCATCGTCGATTCGTCCGTGCGCCGAGTAGGCACCCGACCACAATGCATCGCTGAACTCGGCGGCATAGCCGTAGTAGCGATCAAGATGCGGGATGTCGGGCATTATGAAAACAGCGTGCATGTATTCGACGGCCTTTTGCCCCAGCGAGAAGTTGGTTTTAAGGTTCGTCAAACGAGTTTGCCTGTGCATGGTCGGCCCGAGCATGACTTCCGACATGGGCCGGCTGCTGTTCAGCGCGTCGCGAGCCTCCTTCATGCTCGCGTATATCCATTCCTGCCAGCTGGGATTCCTTTGAGCAATTAAAGGAGCCGAGCTCTCGATCACCCGCTCCGTGAGCTTGTCGTTATGCAGTCGATGCAACTCGAGATGCACTGCCGTGATCGTGCTGAAAAGATAATGCACGGACGCTGGTGCGATGCCGGATTGCTTCGCAATATCGTAGAGACTGAGATCCTCGATATTGGATCTTTCCAGTAGCTCCTCTGCAGCCTTGATGATCGCCAGGTAGCGCGCCTTGCTCCGCTCCTGCGTTGGAACGCGAGGCGTTCTGCTGGTTTCAGGGGTACGACCTTTGCGGTGGGACGCCTTCGGGCGCACAGATGGCGTCGTGCTTGTGTCCGGAATTTCGTCGGTCATTTCGTTGGAACCTTATTTTTCGCGTGACTCGAAGAGATAGTGGTCGACGCGCTAGGCGGTGGGGCTAATTGTGCTTCAGAGCACGTTGCGCTGCACGTAAGCCTCCTCGTACGCCGGACTCCATATGAACGCCGTCGTAATCGTTGCCTGCGAACGAAATCCCGCTCAGTGCTTCGACATTTCTCTTGAATTCGAGGATCTTACCGTGCTGGCCGGGGGAGAGGCGCGCTATTCCCCAATGGTGCCGCTGGACGCGAGCCTCCTCTACCCATCCGGAAATCCCTGGAAAGAAGACTTCGATCTCGTTCAATGCCTGCTGGATAACTTCACTGTCAGGCTTACCAATCAGTTCCGCCGACCTGGGGAAGCTGGACCATGCAGAGATGATCGCCTTGCCGCTCGTCACCAAGTGAGGGGTCTTCACCGTATGGTTGAGTGCCATGTTGAAGGCAACATCGCGAAATGCATGTCCGACGTAAACGAACGCCTCGGTCGGGAGGGGGCGGTCAAGAAAGAAATAGACCAGAACAAAAGGGGAGTTCGGGAATTCAGAGAAAAATCTTTGTTCCGCGGCCAGATCATCCGGAATTATTTCTGCTGCGCGATTCATCGGGGTAGTCAAAATCACATGGCCTGCCTTTAGCGCTTTCCCATCTTCCAGAAGTACCCCTTCAGTGTTGCCCTTGTTCGTCAGGATTTTTTTTGCGCCAACGCCATATCGAACATCGAGTTTTCTTGCCAGATGTTCTGCAATGGAAACGTTGCCGTGGCGTAGCGTCATTACCTTCGTGGTGGCGACCAGCTTCATCAAATTCAGCAAAAAATAGAAATTCGTGAATTCTGGTGTCGTGTTTGACATAGCGTGTGCCGAAGGGCGCAAAACATAGTCTCGAAATTCGTCGCCCGCCCAACTGAATGCTTCGGCAGCGGTCGCGTTGTCATAGGCCGGGATATCGACCGACGATTCGAACAGGTCGAACTTCTTCGACAACATGAGATATCGTGTGACGAACCAAGCTAGGTCTCGTGTGCCTCGTGGACCCATCAATTTGGCCAGGCCCAGATTCCCCTGGGGATAGCAAAGAGCACCTTGTCGATTCAAATGGCCGGCCTGATGGTTCAACTGCGGCATGAGATCACCAGCGAGGCCTTCGGCGCGGATGAGCCCGAGCATGTCCCGGTAGTTCGAATGAATTCCTTGGCCGCCTGCCTCCGCTGCGTCGCCGTTTCGTTCGATTCTCACCAGCCTGCCACCTGGCCGCTCTGACGCTTCGACGACGATGACCTTCTTGCCTGCATTCTGAAGGGTGATGGCTGCAGTCAGACCCGTGATGCCGGCGCCAATGACGATGTTCGTGTTGCTCATGTCTTTGCTTGCTTGGTGAATGGAGCGCGCCCGCGCGCAACATCAGTCTAACCTAAACTTGATTAACATCGAATAAATGCTACAGTGACGCCATTCGAGGATCACTCGATGGTGGCGCCGGTCGCGCCCTACTTTTCACTCACAGGAGTTCTCTGATGGCCAAGAATGAGATCCGGCTCACTGAGGATCGGTTTGCCTCGCCCTCTGGGGCGAGCATCTTCTACAGGGACTTCGTGCCTCTCACTTGCGCTTTGGCCGTTCCGCTCTTGTGCCTGCACGGTTTCATGCGCAATTCACGCGATTTCGAGGAGTTGGGGCCCGCGCTTGCTGAATCGGGCGTGCGAGTGATCGCTCCGGACCTGCGGGGCAGGGGGTTTTCCACGCGCTACGCAGGCGTCAAGGAGTACCACTTTGACCTTCTCGTGCAGGACGTCTGGAGTCTCCTTGACCACCTCGGCGTCCACCGTGTCGCGGTTCTCGGCACTGCTTTGGGGGGGCTCATAGGTCTGAACATGGCGGGAGAGGCTCCTGCGCGAGTGCGCGGGCTTGTCCTCAATGACATCGGCGCAGAGATCGGTTCGGCATCTGTGAAAAGATCCGCCGGACACGCGGAAGATGCAGACTACAGCTTCGATGTCGCATTGGCGCGGGTGAAGGACCACTTCAGTGCCCAGTACCCGGATCTGGAAGGAGAACAATGGGTCAAGCTGATGCTTCGAGCCTATCGCGAGATGACGCCCGGGAGGTACGCCCGTGACTTCGATCTGCTCGTTCTCGCAGACGCTGCACGGATGGGTCGGGAGAGTCCAGATGCATGGGACGCGTACCTCGCAACGCGCGGGGTGCCCATCGCGCTGCTGCGCGGCGAGCATTCCGACTTTCTGACGGCCGACACGGTCGAGCGCATGCTCAAAAGCCACCCCGACACGGTGCTCACGACAGTGAAGGGGCGCGGCCACCCGCCGCTTCTCGACGAACCCGAATCTCTCGAAGCCATTCGTGCGCTGCTTCGGAAGGCATCCACGGACGTGTGATGCCTCTGGGACATGGGTTGACGGCTTCCTCCAATCCGTAAACCGGGGCAAGCCCGCACCGCTCTCGATCCGGGACCTCCTCCGGTGCGGCTTCCCGCGGGTGGCCTACCGCTCCAAACACCTATCAGTGCCTCAAGAAAAAGGAAGATCCATGAACGAGTCTGTTCAATCTGACGTGCAACGTCTCGTTTCCGCCGAAGAGTGGCAACTTCGAGTCGATCTCGCGGCTTGCTATCGTCTGGTCGCTCTGCATGGCTGGAGCGATCTGGTCTTTACCCACATCAGCGTACGCATTCCAGGACCGGGGCATCATTTCCTGATCAACCCCTACGGACTGATGTTCGAGGAGATCACGGCGTCGAACCTGATCAAGGTGGACCAGAACTGTAAGAAGATCATCGACTCGCCGTATCCGGTGAATCCCGCCGGCTTCGTGATTCACAGCGCGGTGCACGCCGTGCGTGAGGACATCCGGTGCGTCCTTCACACACATACGCGCTCGGGCATTGCTGTCAGTGCGCAGAAGAACGGCATCTTGCCCATCAGCCAGCAGGCGACCTTCGTGCTCTCGTCCCTCGCCTATCACGAATACGAAGGCGTCGCGATTCACGACGACGAGAAGACACGTCTGCAAGCGGACCTGGGAAACGCGAACTTTCTCGTGTTGCGCAACCATGGTCTTTTGACCTGTGGAAGGACCATCGCCGATGCCTTCCTCGCGATTTACACGTTCGAGACGACCTGCCAGATCCAGATCGCGGCTCAATCGGGAGGAAGTGAACTCGTCCACGTAGACCCCAAGATCATCGCGGGAGTGGCTCACGCAACCAAGGTGCAAACCGGAGGGAAGGCGGGGGAGTTCGTTTGGCCATCGCTCCTGCGTAAGCTCGATCGGCTTGATCCAAGCTACTCTGCCTGAAGGAGTGCGATCTTGGCATCGACTGTCACCGTTCTTGGCGCGGGCTCGATCGGCGCCTTTGTCGGCGGAGCATTGCTAAGCGCCGGCGCCGACGTTCATCTCATCGGTCGCAGCGCCATGGGGCAACGGATCTCGAAGCATGGCTTGCATGTCTCCGATCTCCACGGCTGGGACGTTTCCATTCCTGCCGACGCCGTTCGATTCTCAGTTCGCGTCGAAGGCCTCCCGCCGAGCGATTTCTTGATCGTCGCGGTGAAGAGCGCCGACACGGAAGGCGTGCTGCCGGACATCCGGCGTCTCGCGAAGCCAGGCTCGATCGTGGCGAGCTTCCAGAACGGAGTCGACAATGTTCAGAAGCTTCGAAGCGCGCTGCCAAACCACATCGTGCTGGGAGCAATGGTTCCCTTCAATGTCGTGCAGCTTCCTGACGGCCGCTTTCATCGCGCGACACTTGGCGAACTGATGGCGGAAGGCCACGAGGCATGGCATCCCTGGCTTTCGCTGTTCTCGGATGCGCGGCTCCCGTTAGCGCTCAGAACCGATTTTGACGAGGTCCAATGGGGAAAGCTCCTCCTCAATCTCAACAACCCGATCAACGCTTTGTCGGGCGAGCCGCTGCGCGTGCAGCTTTCGACCCGTGGCTACCGACGCGTGTTGGCCGTACTCGTCGAGGAGGCATTGATGGCGCTCGATGCTGCTTCGATCGAGCCAGCGGCGGTCGGCGGACTTCCGTGCGACCAAATCCCAGCCCTGCTCCGCCTGGAAGATCAGGAGTATCTGTCCATGGTCCCGGCGATCTCTGCCATGGACCCCCAGGCGAGGTCGTCGATGTGGGAGGACCTGGAAGCAGGTAGGCCGACTGAAGTCGACCATCTGAATGGCGCAGTGGTTCGCCTCGCGGCGCGGCACGGAGGCACAGCGGAAACGAACATGGCGATATGCGAACTGATACACGCCGCTGAAAAGGGAGGTGATCGGCGTATGTCGCCCGACGCCTTGCTCCGGGCCCTCAGCCTGGAATAGTCCTCCACGTCTTTGCTGGGGCAGCGCTCCCTGACCGCCATCCGGATGGAACCACCCAACCCGACTCCACCGAGGACACACTTGCTACATCGAAGCCGATCCCACTGGTTCCATTCCGCAGAGCCCTACGCGCCCAGTGCACCCTTGGAGGGTGTTCTCGAGGTGGATGTTTGCGTGGTGGGTGGTGGCGTTACCGGCGTCTCGACGGCATATCACCTGAAAGAGATGGATCCGCACGTCTCTGTCGCTTTGCTCGAGAGCGAGGTGGTGGGATTCGGTGCGAGCGGACGCAATGCGGGACAGTTGATCGTCGCGTTCGGCGAGAGCGACTTCAAGGCGCAGATGAGACGCCACGGCGCAGCGAAATTGCGAGAGGCCTATACCTACATCCATGAAGGTATATCGACGATCGAAGCTCTGATCGATGAGCACGACATCGACTGCGACTATGAGCAGACAGGCTACTTCGAGATGGGACTCAGAGCCGACGACAGTACAACGCTTGACGAGTACCTGGCGTTTTGCCGAGAGATCGGCCAGGAATCGTTTCTCGAGCAGATCTCGGAGGCCCAGGTGGCGCGTTCCTTTCAAAGCCCACACTTTGGCCGAGCCGTTTTCGATCGGCGCGGTGGTCAGTTCAATCCACTGAAGTACCTGAGAGCGCTAAAGCTCGTCGCCCAGAGGTTGGGGGTGCAGGTTCACGAGAACAGTCCTGTGGTGTGCATCGAGCGCGAACCAAGCTGCATCCGCCTGCAGACCGGAAGCGGCACCTTGCGCTGCCAGAAGCTCGTCGTCGCCACGAACGCATATTCCCACCTTCTTCCCGGGCTTGAAGATCTGGGAATGGTTCGATCTCAGTCGCCGGTATTTGTCTACGCCAACGTGACCGAACCCCTGTCAGAGCCGCACTGGAGGGCCCTGAACTGGCCGCGCAGAGCGGGCGTCAACCTCATGTCGAAGCTGTTCTATTCTTTTGCCCCGACCCGCGACGGTCGGCTGCTTTACGTTGGCGGCTACTACGCGAGGGTTCCGCAGGGCAATGACATGTCGCTGGACATCAGCAGCAACTTCCTCAGAGAGGGGCCTCGTCATCTGACATCCTTTTTCCCCGCCCTCTCTGACCTCAGGACTGCTCAGAGCTGGGGAGGGCCGATCTCGACAACGCGGGACTTTGTTCCACATGTGGGCTTGCTTGCCGATGGTCGGATCGGGTACGCAAATGGATGTTGGGGTCACGGGATGCCACTGGGCACCAGGAATGGAAGGACTCTTGCCCGGCTCATGCTCGATCGCCAGGCACCGGATGCGGAGTCCTGGCTCGTGACGCGCAACAAGATCGATTGGCCCAGTCGGATGATTGTGTCGCCGTTGGTTCGCAGCCTGAGTGCCGCCGTGCGCCGCGATATCCGAAAGATCGGACGGAAGATGCAGCCGCGACTCATCTTCGAAAAGTAGGTGTGCGTATGAATGCCGATGCAATGTCGACCTGTTGAACGAGAAGTTCGAGTGAACCTTTATGCCTGGATCGCTGGGAATCAGATCCAAGAAGGCTGGGGTCAAGAACCTGTCTCGCAGCACCTGCGGCAACGTCCCAGACCCTGATCGCGCGCAGCCGCGCGAACCATCGGATGAGGCGCTACCGCGCGCCATCGAAAACGTCGTGATCGGAGAGGATGTGCGCGCCGGCCGACTGGTCGAGGTCATGCCGTGTTATCACATACCGCCCGTCGACATCCTGGCGATCTATGCTAGCCGTCGGCATCTCAGCGCGAAGGTGCGGGTGATGGTCGACTTCCTGGTCGATGCTCTTCAGGATTCGCCGCTGGTGAAGGGCGAGGCGGCGGTGGTGGACAAAGAGCCGGTCGGAAAGCCCTCGGCGCTTGCGCCTTCAAGTGGCGGATAGCGCAGTCCACACAACAGCCAGCTCACCCGAACCTCGGCTCCTGCAGCGCGAGCTCGCGGCGCACGGCCTGCGCCAGGCCGAGCAGCGACGGTCCGAGGTCCTGCGCGATGGTGTGGATCGACTCCTGCGTCGAAAGGCTGACGTTCAACGCGTAGATGGTGCCTTCCACCTCCAGCGGTGTGGCCAGCGCAACCACCTCTGGCTGCCAGGCCGCGGCGCAGAAGCCTCGCGTGCGGACGTCGGCGCACGCTTTCCTGATCTCGGACTCGATGGCTTTCCACTTGAGGCGCCGTCGTGAAAGAAGCTGCATGAGCTGGGTCCGGTGCCGCGGCGTGAGCGCGGCCAGGTATGCGCGTCCCAGCGAGGTGAGCTCCATCGGCACCCGCTGGCCGGAGACCACATGCCGAAGCGCAGCGCGCTTCGCATAGCGGATGGATTCGAGGTAGACCATCTCGTCGCGGTCGGGCGCCGCCAGTCCCACGTTGATACGTTGCCGCCGCGCCAGTTCAAGCATGTGCGGGGCCGCGGCCTGCAGGATGCGCGACGCGGTTCGCATCGCATGAGAAAGACTAAGGACCCCGGGAGCCAACCGGTAGGCGCGCTCGGCCTTGTCGAGTTGCAGCATGCCGCTGCCGACTAGCGTCTGTGCGAGCCTGCTCACTGTGGCTTTGGAGAGGCCCGTTCGCTCTGCCAGTTCGCCATTGCCCAGCAACTCCGACCCGGGACGAAATGCGCGAAGGATCTCTATACCCCGTTCCAGCGAACGATTGGCAGGGGATCGACCGGGCTTGTGGTCGAGGAAAAAGCGGGCTTGATCGGGCATGGGCATGGGTGCGGAGGTCTTGCGGGTGATGAATCATCATAGGCAAATTCCATTCAATGGAATTGGTATCCCCTGATTCGATCACTTTCTCCTAAAGTTGATGCGCCCCTATGCGATGTAGCCAAGAACGTTCGCGATCGCGGGGATTCATTACTTGGTTCTGGAGACAAACAGATCATGGCTGCTCAAGGCTTGCGCGGGATGCGCGCGCTCTTCCTTTTCTTTCTCGGTTTCATGGCCTTCGGGGCGGTGTTCGCCGCCTACCCCGACAAGCCCATCCGCTTCGTCGTGCCGTTCGCTCCGGGCGGGGGCACCGACATCATCGCCCGCACTTTGGGCGTCGAAATGTCCAAGGATCTCGGACAGCCGGTGATCGTCGACAACAAGCCCGGCGCCGGCACGCTGATCGGCACCGACAACGTGGCCAAGAGCGCGCCCGACGGCTACAGCGTGGTGGTCGCCTCGTTCGCCCATGCCGTCAATCCGGCGCTGCAGCCCAAGCTTCCGTACGGCAGCAACAAGGCCTTCGCGCCGGTCATCCTCATTGGGCGCGGCCCCAACGTGCTGGTGGTGCGTCCCGACAGCCCCTACAAGTCGGTGGCCGACCTAGTCGCCGCGGCCAAGGCCAACCCCGGCAAGCTGACCTTCGCGTCGCAGGGCGCGGGCACCTCCGCCCACCTGGCCGGCGAGATGTTTGCCAACCTCGCGAAGGTCAAGCTCTCGCACATTCCCTACCGCGGTGCCGGTCCGGCGTTGACCGACCTGCTCGGCGGCCAGGTCGACATGATGTTCGCCACCGCCGCGGCGGTCTCCACCTTCGTCGACAGCGGCAAGCTGCGCGCGCTCGGCGTGACCACGGCCGAGCCCTCCCCGGCGCTCAAGGGCGTGCCGGCCATCGCCGCCAGCGTGCCGGGCTATGTGGTGGAAAGCTGGTATGGCCTGTACGTGCCTGCCGGCACGCCCGCGCCCGTCATCGAGCGGCTCAACGCCGCGGCCCGCAAGGCGGCGCGCGCGCCCGACTTCGTTCGCAAGATCGAGCACGAAGGCCTCGTGATCAATGCCGGCCCGCCGGCCGAGCTCGACACCTACGTGCGGGCCGAGGAAGAGCGCTGGGCACGCGTCATCAAGGAAAACGGCATCAAGGCCGATTGAACGGCGGCCACCGGCCAGCCCCAGGAAGAAGAACATGACCTACACCCTCATCGACTATCAGGTGACGGACGCCATCGCGACCGTGACATTCAACCGCCCGGACAAGCGCAACGCCATGAGCGATGAGATGCGCACCGAATTCATCGACGTGCTGGAGCGCGTGACCGCCGACAAGGGCATCCAGGCGATGGTGCTCACCGGCGCGGGCAAGGGCTTCTGCGCGGGCGGCGACATCAGCGGCATGCAGAAGCGCATGAATGCACCGGCGGGAGAGGTCGGCTTCAACGGCTGGCACCGCCAGCAGCGTGTGCACCACGTGCAGGCCCTGTTGCACACCATGCCCAAGCCGGTGATCGCGGCCGTCAACGGCGCCGCCTCGGGACTGGGTGCGGACACCGCGATGGCGTGCGATTTCGTCATTGCCAGCGAGTGGGCCAGCTTCACCTGGAGCTATGTGCTGCGCGGCATCATTCCCGACGGCGGCGGCATGTACTTCCTTCCGCGCCGCGTGGGCCTTCCCAAGGCCAAGGAACTGATCTTCACCGGCCGCCAGGTCAAGGTGGAAGAGGCCCTCGCGCTGGGCATCGTCGATCGCAAGACCAGTGCCGAAACGCTGGTGGCCGACGCGCAGGCATGGGCGCGCGAGCTGTCGTCCGCGTCCTCCACCGCGCTGGCGCTGACGAAGACCATCCTCAACCAGAGCTTCGAGCTCTCCTCGCACGACGTGTTCGCGCAGGGCAGCCAGGCACAGGGCATCTGCTACACCAGCAGCGAGCACCGCGCGTCAGTGGAGGCCTTCCTGGCCAAGACGGCTTCGAAGGAGTGAGGCCATGAACGAAGTCATCTCTAGGCTGCTTTCCCCGCGCAGCGTCGCCGTCATCGGCGCCTCGGCCGATCCCAAGAAGACCACAGGCCGGCCGGTGGCCTACCTGCAGAAGCACGGCTTCGCGGGGCGCATCATGCCGGTGAACCCGAAGGTCGAGCGCATCGGCGAACTGCCGTGCTACCCCGACATCGCGTCGCTGCCCGAAGTGCCCGACGTCGCCGTCGTTCTGTTGGGCGCGGAGCGTGCCCACCTGGCCGTGAAGGAGCTCTCGCAGCGCGGGTGCGCCGCCGCCATCGTGCTGGCCAGCGGCTACACCGAGACCGGCGAGGAGGGCGCGCGGCGCCAGCAGCAGCTGGTGGAGGCGGCCGGCGCGATGCGCATCCTGGGGCCGAACACCATCGGGCTGGTCAATCTCACGGACAACATCGTCCTGTCGCCGTCCGGTGCGCTGGAGATGGACGAGTTCCAGGCCGGCGGCATCGGCGTGGTCTCGCAGAGCGGGGGCATCCTGGGCTCGCTGCTGTCGCGCGCCGCGGCGCGCGGCATCGGCTTGTCGAAGCTGATCTCCACCAGCAACGAGGTCGACCTGGAGCTGGCCGATTTCGTCGACCACCTCGCCGAAGATCCGGCCACCCAGGTGATCGCGCTCTACGTCGAGACCGTGCGCAACCCCGCCAGGTTCCGCGCTGCCTGTCTGAAGGCCGCGCGCATGGGCAAGCCGGTGGTGGCCTTCAAGATCGGCCGCTCGGAGGCGGGCGCGAAGGCCGCCGTGTCCCACACCGGCGCTATGGCGGGCGCCGACAGCATGTACGACGCGCTGTTCAGGCAGGTCGGCGTGATCCGCGCGCAGAGCTTTTCCGACCTGCTCGACATTCCTGCCGCGCTGGCCACGGGCCGCAAGCTGCGCGGCGCGCGCGTCGCGATCCTCACCTCCACCGGCGGTGCCGGCACGCTGGTGTCGGACGACCTGGGCGTGGCGGGCTTCGACACGCCTGCGCCCGACGAGGCCACTGCCGATGCGCTGCGCGCACTGCAGACCGGCAGCGAGGCCGTGCTGGACCGCAACCCCATCGACGTGACGCTCGCGGGCCTGCGCCCCGATTTGCTGCGCGGCGCCATCAATGCGCTGCTGGCGAGCCCGAGCTACGACGCGCTGGTGATCATCGTCGGCTCCTCCAGCCTGGCGATGCCCGAGCTGCTGGCCGGCGCCATCCAGGAATGCCTGCCCAATTCCGACAAGCCGGTGATGGCGTACGTGAGCCCGCACGCGCCCGAAGTGGGCGCACTGCTCACGCGGCGCGGCGTGCCGGCCTTCACCGCCGCCGAGAGCTGCACGGCCGCGCTGGCCGGCATGCTGCGCGTGCAGCGCTTCATGGCGCCTGCACAAGACGACGCGGCGCTGCCGCCGGTTGAGGCCGGCGACTTTCCCTCCGGCTCGCTCGACGAGGCACAGGCCAAGCATCTGTTCGCGCGCTTCGGCGTGCCCTGCGCCTCGGAACGCGTGGTCGCTTCGCCGGCCGAGGCCGAAGCCGCCGCGCGCGAGTTGGGCGGGCGCGTCGTGCTCAAGATCCTGTCGTCGCAGATCACGCACAAGAGCGACGTCGGCGGCGTCGCGGTCGGACTGGGTGCCGACACCATCGGCGAGCGCATCGGCCGCATGGCGAGCGAGGTGAAGAGCCGCACCGGCACGGATGTGCAGCGCTTCCTGGTGCAGGAGATGGTGGCGGGCGGCACGGAGCTGATCCTGGGCATGCACCGCGACGCACTGGGCACGGCCATCCTGCTGGGCATGGGCGGCGTGACGGCGGAGCTCTTCAAGGACACCACCATGCGACTGCTCGCGCAGGACGCACAGGGCCTGAAGCCGCTGAGCCGGGCCGAGGGGCTCTCCATGGCGCATGACCTGAAGACCTGGCCGCTGCTCGACGGCTTCCGTGGCCGGCCGAAGGCCGACGTCGAGGCGCTGGTCGACGCGATCGTCGCGTTCTCGGGTATGGCCGCCCGGCTCGGCGAGCGCCTGGTCGAGGCCGAGATCAACCCCGTCTTCGTGCTGCCGCAGGGGCAGGGCGTGCGCGCCGCCGATGGGGTGGTCGTGCTGGCCTGAGCGGCGCCCTCGATTGCACAACCGGCAAGGCAGGCGCCTTGCCGTTCCCCAGGCCGGAGCAGACGGCGCTCCGCATCTGAACCCAGACTGCCCGGCTCGAACAGAGGCAGCGAACAACAGGAGACATTCATGCATCTGCCTTCCGGGCACGATCCTTCACGCCGTGCGTTGCTGCGCTGGCTGCCCGTCGGTACGGCCTGCGCGGCCCTTCCATCGTGGGCCCAGGGCCAGGGCGCCGGGGGCGAGCTGGCCGCGCCGGCCTTGTCGAGCTACCGGTTCATCGTCGGCTTCGGCGCGGGCGGCGTACCCGATGCGGCCGCGCGCCTGATCGCCGCGACCATGTCAGAGCGCTGGAAGCTGCCGGCCATCGTCGAGAACAAGACCGGCGTGGGCGGCACGCTGGCGGCCAAGGCCGTGCTGGCGGCGCCGGCCGACGGCAGCACGCTGCTGAGCGTGTCGCCGGCCCACGCCACGGCGCCGGCCGTCTTCGCCAACCCCGGCTACGACACGCTGCGCGACTTCGCACCCGTCACCATGATCGGCGACGGGCCGGCGCTCGTCGTCGCGCCGAAGAACCTGCCGGCCGCGAACCTCGCCGAAATGCTCGCGCAGGCCAGGTCTCGCCCCGGCTCGATGAGCTATTCCTCGGCAGGCGTCGGCAGCAGCTCGCACTTCGCGGCCGCACTGCTGTGCCAGCAGGCCGGCATCGAGGGCGTGAACATCCCGTACAAGAGCGTGGGCGAAGCCATGACCGAAACCATCGCCGGACGCGTGCAGTTCCACATCGCGCCGTACCTCTCGGCGATGGGCATGGTGAGGGAGGGCAGGGTGCGCGCGCTCGCCGTGACGAGCCCTCGGCGCATCGCTGAGATGCCCGACGTGCCCACCACGGCCGAGGCCGGCGTTCCAGGCTACGAATGGAGCTTCTGGTACGGCCTGCTGGCTTCCGCCAGGACGCCGGCTGCGGTCGTGGCGCAGCTCAATAACGACATCACCGGCGTCCTGCGCCTGCCCCAGGTCAAGAAGCAGCTTGGGGCCATGGGAGTCAACGTGTCGGCGGGCACTTCCGCCGAGTTCGGGAAGCTGATCGAGGCCGAGGTGGCCAAGTACAGGCGCATCGCCAAGGCCGCAGGCATGGCGCCGCTGTGAGAGACACCATGAACCTTCTCGAACGCGCCGGGGGCCGCGCCATCCACTACGCCATCGACGGCACGCAGGGGCCCTGGCTCGTGATGTCGCACTCGCTGGGCTGCGACATCTCGATGTGGGACGCGCAGATGCCGGCACTGGTCGAGCGCTACCGCGTCCTGCGCTACGACACGCGCGGACACGGCCGCAGCGGCGCTGGCGACGGACCTTTCACCCTGGACACGCTGGCCGACGACGCGGCCGAGTTGATGGATAACCTGGGCATCGCGCAGGCTACCTGGATCGGTTTCTCCATGGGCGGAATGATCGGCCAGACCTTCGCGCCGAAGTACCCGCAGCGGGTGCAGGCGCTCGTGCTGGCCGACACCACCAGCGAGCACGGTGCCACGCCGCAGTCGGTGTGGGATGAACGCATCCGCATCGCGCGGGAGCAGGGCGTGCAGCCGCTGGTGCAGCCGGCCATCGATCGCTGGTTCACGGCGGACTTCAGGGCGAAGCGTCCCGACGTCGTCGAAGGCGTCGCCCGGGTCATCGCCTCCACCAGCGTCGATGGATGGACCGGCTGCTGCGCGGCCATCGCCGCCGTGCACACCACGAACGAACTGCACCGCATCGGTTGCCCGGCACTGGTGATCGTGGGTGAGCACGACATCGGCACGCCGCTGGCGGCGTCGCTCGAGATGCACCGGCACCTGCCCGAGTCGACGCTGGCGGTGATCGCCGATGCGGCGCACATGACCTGCATTGAGCAGCCCGGGCGCTTCAACCGCGTGCTGCGCATGTTCTTGGACAGTACTGTCGGTGCGGCGCCGGCGGCACAGGCGTAAGCCCTGATGCACAGCGCTTCGGATCAACCAGGAGACACACCATGAAGCGACGAGGTATTTCGACGGCAGCCAGTGCTGCCGCGCTGCTGCTGGCCGGCTGCACACCACTGGCTCCTCAAGCCTCGCGGGTGCCTGTGCCGGTGCACGACCAATCCGCGGTTGGCAGCCGCGGCTACTTCTACGTCGGAGGGCGCTACACGGGTGCCCCCGACGAGCAGGTGATGTCGGGCCAGATCTATGTCGAGGTCGCGGTGCCCAAGCGTGTGCAGCGGCCGTACCCGCTGGTGCTCATCCACGGTGCGGCGCAGACGGCCACCAACTGGATGGGCACGCCCGACGGGCGCAAGGGTTGGGCCGACTACTTCGTTGAGCAGGGCTATGTGGTGTATATGATTGACCAGCCCATGCGCGGACGCTCGACCTGGCATCCCTCGGACGGTGGGACCCGGATGTTCACTGCCCCGGTGCTGGAGAAGCAGTTCACCGCGCTCGCTCAGCAGGGCAATTGGCCGCAGGCCAAGAGGCACACTCAGTGGCCCGGAGAAGGGCCGCTCGCAGGGCGGCGCGGCGACCCGGTGTTCGACGCGTTCTACGCGACGCAGGTGGAAAGCCTTGCGTCGAACGCCGACACACAACGCCACAACCAGGCCGCCGGCGCGGCACTGCTGGACCGCATCGGCCCTGCGATCTTGCTGACCCACTCGCAGGCGGGCCCCTTCGGATGGCTGATCGCTGATGCTCGCCCGGACCTCGTCAAGGGCATCGTGGCCGTGGAGCCCTCGGGACCGCCTTTCGAGAACTCCATCAATGCTACCGGCAAAGCCCGGCCATGGGGCCTGACGGACATACCAATCACCTATGCACCGGCCGTTTCCCGGCCGGAGGAGCTCGAGGTCGAGCGCCAAGCAGCTCCAAAACCCGAGCTGTTCGCCTGCTGGATGCAGAAGGGGGCTGCCCGCCAACTGCCACACCTGCGCCAGATCCCCGTGATGGTCATGGCCGCCGAAGCGTCTTATCACGCGGTATACGACCACTGCACCGCGCAGTACCTCCAGCAAGCCGGAGTTCCGACCGATTTCATCCGGCTGGAGGAGCAGGGCCTGCGCGGCAACGGCCACATGGTCATGCTGGAGAAGAACAACCTGGCCGTCGCACAGCTCATCGACCAGTGGCTGCAGCGAAAGCTGCGCTGAGCCTGCACCAGAGAGATCCGCGATGCAACGAAGACTTCTGGGCCGATGGACGGCCGCCGCCGGCCTGGCGACGTTGAGCCGGTGTGCTGCCGCGTGCGCGCAGCAGGGCTTTCCGAACAGGCCGCTCAAGCTGGTGGTGCCCTTTCCGGCGGGTGGCGGCACCGACGTGCTAGCGCGGGCGCTCGGCGAAGGCCTGTCGCGCGAACTCGGCCAGCCGGTGATCGTCGACAACAAGGCGGGCGCAGGAACAGTGATCGGCAACGACGTGGTTGCCAAGAGCGCGCCGGACGGCCACACGCTGCTCTTGACAACGAGCGCCATCGCGATCGTGCCGAGCCTGTATCCCAAGCTGCCTTATGCGGCGGAGACAGCACTGGTCCCAGTGCTGCTGCTGGGCGTGGCGCCCAACGTGGCGGTGGTGCGCGCCGAAAGCCCGCTGCGCTCCGCCAGCGATCTGCTGCAGCGGCTGCGCGCCGAGCCAGGGCGCCTGAGCTATGCCTCCGCCGGCAACGGCACCACCACGCACCTGGCGGCCGAGCTGCTCAAGAGCAGCACTGGCCTGTCGATGACGCACGTGCCGTATCGGGGCGCGACGCCGGCGATCACCGATGTGCTCGCGGGGCAGGTCGACCTCATGTTCGGCACGCTGCCGAGCGTGGCGCCCTTCATCAAGAGCGGCAAGGTCCGCGCGCTTGGCGTGACTGGCGCGAAGCGCTCGCCGCTGTTCCCCGATGTGCCCACCTTCGCCGAGTCGGGGGCGCCGGGCTACTCGGCCGATGTGCTGTACGGCGTGTTTGTCACGGGCGGCACGCCCGACTCGGCCATCGAAAGGCTGGGCGCTGCCGTGCGCAAGGCCGGCCGCACAGAGAGTTTCCAGCGCAGGGCCGAAGCCGAAGGCCTGGTACTCACGCTGAACGGCGCCGCCGAGGCATTGCGCATCCAGCGCGCCGAAGAAGCGAAGTGGCGCCAGCTGATCAAGGCCAACGGCATCGTCGCCGAGTAGTCCGCTACCCAGCTTCATGAAAAGGCCCACGCACGCATCCGTGCTTCTCTCATCTTGCTGTTTTCTCATCATCGATCGGACACCTCATGCACGCGACCGAAGTATTCGCCCGTTACGCCACCGAATTTCGCCAAACCCGGCTCGACGACGAGGTGCTTCACCACGCCAAGCGCGCAGTGATCGACTGGCATGCTGCGCTGTTTCCAGGGCTTGACGTCGCGCCCATGCCGCAGTTGCGCGCGCTGCTGGCCGACGACCTCGAACGGGGCGGCGCGCGCCTGCCCGATGGGCGCCCTGCACCTGCACGCGCAGCTGCACTGCTCAACGGCACCGCGGCCCACGCCGCCGAGGTGGACGACAGCTTCCGCGATGCCATGTACCACCCGGGCGCTGCCACAGTGGCGGCCTCGCTGGCCATCGCGCAGGACCGCGAGGCCGGCGGGCTCGAGTTCCTGCGCGGCGTGGTGCTCGGTTATGAGGTCTCCACGCGCATCGGCGTGGCGATGGGGAGGGCCCACTATCGCCACTGGCACAACACGGGGACCGTGGGCACCTTCGGCGCCGCCGCTTCCGCCGCCGGCCTGCTCGGGCTGCACGGCGCGCCCTTTGCCCATGCGCTCGCCACGGCCGCGACCTTCGCGGCAGGGCTGCAGCAGGCCTTTCGCATGGATTCGATGTCCAAGCCCCTGCATGCGGGCCGGGCCGCCGAAGGCGGTGTGCTCGCCGCGCAGCTGGCCGCGCAGGGCGTGACGGGTTCGCTCGACGTACTCGACGGCGAGGCCGGCTTCGGCCGGGCGATGAGCGACGGCCCCGACTGGTCCATCGTGGGCGACACGCTTGGGCGCGACTTCCACATCAAGCGGCTGACCTTCAAGAACCACATCGGCTGCGGCCACACCTTCGCCGCCATCGATGGGGCCCTGGAACTGGCGCGCCTGCACAACCTGCGAGCCGCGGACATCCGCCGCGTCCACGTGGCCACCTACGGCCCGGCGCTGGACATCGCCTGCTACGAAGACCCGCGCACCGAGAACGAGGCCCGCTTCAGCATGCGCTTCGTGGTGGCGACCGCGCTGGTGCACGGCAGCGTGCGCCTTGCGGCGTATACGCCCGAGCGGCTGGCGGATGCGGACACGCGCGCGATGATGGCGCGCATCACGGCGGTGGTCGATCCGGAGATCGATGCGGCCTTCCCGGGCCGGCGCTCGGCCCGCGTCGAGATCGAGACGAACGACGGCCAGCGCCACGTCTGGCTGCAGCCAGACCGCAAGGGCGACCCCGAGCTGCCGCTATCAGACGCGGAGCTCGACGACAAATTCCTGGAACTCGCGGCGCCGGTGATCGGGGCCGAGCGTGCGTGTGTGCTGCTGCGCAACATCTGGTCGCTGGACAAGGCCGAAGGGCTGCAGGGGCTGGTGGCCTGAGCGTCCGCGGCCGCCATGGCCATAGGGCTGCCGCTTCGTCGCCACCACTGAGGCCAATAGCCGAAAAACATATCTGCTATAGGAGCCATGTGCTTACCCTTGACCGGCTTGCCTGAAAGACTGCGGGCATGGAGACAAAAGATTCAACCGCACAAGCCGCGCCGCACGCCCCCGTATCGCGCAAGCTGATCACCTATCCCTCGGCGCGTGACGGCACGCCGATCCATATTGAGTACGCCGACGAGGGCGATGGACCCGCGATCTGCATTCTTCCGTCGCTCGCGCGCTCCGGGCGGGACTACGACGTAGTCGCCGCCATGCTGGTGCGCGAGGGCTTTAGGGTGGTACGGCCCGAGCCGCGCGGCATCGGCCGCAGCAAGGGGCCGATGCAGGCGCTGGACATGCACGACTTCGCCGCCGACGTGGCTGCCGTGCTGGACCAGGAACGTATTGGGCCGCTGGTCGTCGTGGGTCATGCCTGGGGCAGCCAGCCCGCGCGGACCTTGGCGGCCGATCGGCCAGACCTTGTGTGCGGAGTCGTCATGGCGGCCGCGTCAGCGGGCAAGCTGCCGCCGGGGTCGCAGGAGCAGCCCTACAGCCGCCTGCGCGACGCGATCGACGGTGCAAGCGACCCCGGTCTCTCGGAAGACGAGCGCATCGACTGCCTGCGGCGCGCCTTCTTCGCACCGGGCCATGACCCGCGCGTTTGGCTGGACGGCTGGAGCATCGAGGCGCATGAGGCACAGAGCCATGCTCGGCGCGCGACGCCGGTCGATGACTACTTCTCCGCGGGCCAGCACGTGCCCATCCTCGATCTGCAGGCCGAGCACGACGCGGTGGTGATTCCCGGCGTGATGAAGCCCTACCTAGGCGACCGGGTCACGGTGCAGGTGATCCGCGACGCGGGCCACGCGATGGCACCTGAGCAGCCTCATGCGATGGCCGATGCGATCGCAGCATTCGCGCGTCGCGTCTACGGCTCGCGCTCTGGCGCATAGCGCAACGGACCGGCGTGCGGTGTCGATCTCGGGCGCACGGGTCAGGCCGCCGCCAGAGGCGTGGCGGCGGATGAAGTTACATGAACACACCAGGAGACAACATGACCAAGAAGTACAGCCTTTCCAACCTGAAGTTGGCGTTTGCCGGCGCGGCGCTGCTCGTGGGTGCCTTCGCTCATGCGCAGGGCTATCCAAGCAAGTCGATACGCATGGTCATTCCCTACACGCCTGGCGGCTCGATCGACACCGTCGGGCGCCTCGTGGCCGACCAGCTGCAGCGCCAGCTCGGGCAGCCCATCGTCATCGACAACGCGCCGGGCGCATCGGGCTTCGTTGGCGCGATGCACGTCAAGAAAGCGAAGCCCGACGGCTACACGCTGCTGTTCAACGCGTCGAGCCAGGCCTACCTGCCGCTGGTCGTCGCGAAGAAGACCTACGACGCGCAGCGCGACTTCACGCCCGTGGGGCAGATCGGGTACGTTCCGCTGATCGTCGCCGTCAACAACGACGTGCCTGCCAAGACCATGGGCGAGTTCGTGCAGCTGGCCAAGGCCAATCCGAACAAGTACACCTGGGCGACCTCGGGCCTCGGTACCACGAGCCATCTGAGCGAGGAGATGGTCAACCGCGCACTGGGTCTGCAGATGGAGATCGTTGCCTACAAGGGCGCCGTGCCTCAGCTGACCGACGTGATCGGGGGCCACGTCTCGGCCGCGATTTCGCCGATGCCCGGCGTCGCGCCCTTCGTTCAGGGCGGACGCCTGCGTCCGCTCGCGGTGACCAGCAAGGTCCGTGTTCCGTCCATGCCCGATGTGCCCACGCTGTCGGAGACCGGCATGCCCGGCTTCGAGCTGCTGTCGTGGTACGGCATCTGGGGTCCCGCGGACCTTCCCGCGGACATCACGAACCGGCTCAACAGCGAGATTGCCAAGGCCGTCGATGCGCCTTCGCTGAAGGCCAAGTTCGCCGAGTTGTCATTCGTACCTGTGAAGTCCAACCCCGCACAGTTCAAGCAGCTGATCGCGGACGACCTCGCCAAGATCGGCAAGGCGGTGAAGGACGCGGGCATCCGCATCGACTTCTGATATTCATTCTTCGGCGGCCGGCATCGGCGCTGCCGGCCGATAGGCGCGGAAGTCCAGCGCCCGCAGCAGCTTCGCCGTCTCCTGGATGAGGCGGCTGGCCGGCCGCGCGGTCGGCATCGCCAGCACCAGGCTGTTCCACATGGCCGGCGGCCCGATGGGGGCAGCCCGCACCTTGGCGCGGCGCGTGCTGAGGTTGAGCGCACTCTCGGGCAGGATGGAGCAGGCCATTCCCTCCTCGACCACCGTCAGCGCCGTGTGCACGGCCCCAACTTCGGCCACGATGTTCAGGTTGATCTTGCGCGGCAGCATCACCGCGTCGACCAGGCTTCGGATGGGGTTCGGCACGGCGGGCAGGATCAGAGGGAAATCGGCAAGGGATGCCAGCGAGACGCGCTCGGGCAGCCGATAACCTTCGGGCGCAACGAGCAGCAGCCGCTCGCGCATCAGGGGCTCGTAGCTCAGCAGCGGCGTCGGCGGGGGGTCGAAGAGCACGCCGACGTCGATGCGGCCGGCCAGCAGCCCCTCCCGAAGCGAAAGGCTCAGCCCTTCCACTACCGACAGCATCGCATTGGGCAGCCGTTCGCGGAACTCCCGCACGAGCGGCACGCACAGCCCGCTGGCCACCCGATTGGGTAGCCCCACCACCACCTTGCCGGCGGGCTCGTCGCTCATCTCCTTGATGTCGAAAAGGGCTTGCGCGGCCGCGTTGAGCATGACGCGCGCATGGGCCTGCAGCGCATGGCCCGCCCGCGTCGGCGTGACACCGCGCCCCGTGCGCTCCAGCAGGCGCTGGCCGAGCTCCTGCTCGAGCAATGCGACCTGCCGGCTGATGCTGGGCTGCGCGAGGTTCAGGGCGGCCGCGGCGCGGCTGAAGCTGCCTTTCTCGACCACGACGACGAAGTACTCGAGCTGTTTGAGATCCATAGCGCAAAGACATATCTGATATAGGCCTCATTCGATTTAACTTTGCTTGCGATCGGCCCAGACTTAAGGTTTTCCCGGGGAAGCCGGGCTCGAGGAGCAACGATGAAGAGATTCGAATCGAAGGTGGCGATCGTGACCGGCGCGGGCTGCGTGGGCGCGGGCTGGGGCAACGGCCGCGCGATGGCCGTGCGGCTCGCGGAAGAGGGCGCCAGGGTGCTGGCTGTCGACCGCGACGCCGAGCGCCTGGCCGAGACCTTGTCGCTCGCCGGCAGCGCCGCGGCATCCATCACCACCTGCATCTGCGACGTGACCAGCTCCGCGAGCGTGAAGGCGATGGTCGACGCCTGCATCGAGGCCTACGGCGCACCCGACATTCTGATCAACAACGTGGGTGGCTCGGCCGCAGGCGGCCCGGTGCAGCTCAGCGAGGAGGCCTGGGACACGCAGATCGACGTCAACCTCAAGAGCGTGTTCCTCACCTGCAAGCACGTGCTGCCGCACATGATCGAGCGCAAGCGTGGTGCCATCGTCAACGTGGCCTCGACCTCGGGCCTGCGCTGGACCGGCAGCGCGCAGGTGGCCTATGCGGCCAGCAAGGCCGGCGTGATCCATCTGTCGCGCGTGGTGGCGGTCCAGCATGCACCCGACGGCGTGCGCGTCAACACCGTGGTGCCGGGACAGCTGCACACCCCGATGGTCGAAGTGCGCCTGGCGAAGCAGCGCACCGGCGGCGACATCGAAGCGCTGCTGGCCTCGCGCGTCAAGCGCATCCCGCTGGGCTTCATGGGCGACGGCCGCGACACGGCGAGCGCCGCGCTCTACCTCGCGAGCGACGAGGCCCGCTTCGTGACCGGCACCGAACTGGTCGTGGACGGCGGCATGACGGCGCGCTGCGACTGATCGGCCGGAGTTCAAAGCAAGCAAGGAGACAAGCGATGAAAAGAAGACACATCCTGGCCGCGGCCGCGGCCGCGGCCGCGGCGCTTTCGCTGGCATCGACCGCATTCGCGCAGGCCGGCGGCAAGCCCGTTCGCATCGTGACCTCGTTCAGCCCGGGCGGGCCGGTCGACTTCGTGGCGCGGACGCTGGCCGAACAGCTCGGGCGCGAGCTCAAGCGCACGGTCATCGTCGACAACAGGCCCGGCGCCAACGGCGCGCTCGGTGCATTGGAGACCCTGCGCGCCGAAGCGGATGGCAGCGCGATCTGGATCACCAGCGTGGGCGCGGCCGCCGTCAATCCTTCGCTGGTCGAGAAGTCGCCCTACGACACCCAGCGCGATTTCGCGCCGGTCTCGCTCGTGGCGAACAACTTGGAAGTGCTGGTGGTCGGCGCGAAGGACCCTGCAGCGGATGCCGCGGAGTTCGTGAAGACCGCCAAGGCCAGCAAGGAGTCCACGCCGATGGCCTCTTCGGGCTCCGGCAGCATTCCCCATCTGGCGCTGATTCAGCTCGAAGAGGCCACCGGCGCGCACTTCCTGCATGTGCCCTACAAGGGCATGGCGCCGGCATTCACCGACCTGATGGGCGGGCAGGTGAAAGGCGTGTTCGCCGACGTCGCGGCGATCATGCCGCACGTGCAGGGCGGCCGGCTCAAGGCGATCGGCATCGCGGCGAGCAAGCGCCATCCGTCGCTGCCGCAGGTCAAGACCTTCGACGAGCAGGGCATCAAGGCCGTGGACACGAACAACTGGTATGCGCTCTTCGTCTCGGCGAAGACGGCGCCGGCGGTGGTGCAGGAGCTCAACAAGGCTGTGCGCAGCGCGATCGCCAACCCCGACGTCAGCGCCCGGCTGCTGCGTGGCGGCGCCGAGCCGAAGACATCCACGCCGCAGGAGCTGGCAGCGCTGCTGAAGGCGGACACGGCCAAGTGGGCCGCATTGATCAAGTCACGCAACATCAAGGCCGAATGATGAGCACGAGCCACATACGCGTTCCATTGGTGGTGCCGGGCACCGTGCCCGAACTCGCCGAGGTGGAGGCCCGCATCCTCTTGGAGCGCGGCAGGATCTCGCTGCTCTACCAGGTGCTGCTCAATAGCCCGAGCATCGCCAGCGGCTGGGAGTCGATGCTGACGGCCGTGCGCAACCGCACCTCGGTGCCGGCGGACCTGCGCGAGATGATCATCCTGCGCGTCGCCGTGCTCAACGAGGCGGCGTTCGAGTTCGACGCGCACGTACCACATGCGCTGAAGGCCGGATTCGCACAGAAGAAGATCGATGCGCTGCGCGCCGGGGACCCCGCAGGCGCCCTCGATGGCCGGTTCACGCAGGACGAGTTGCTGCTGCTGGAACTGACCGACCGGATGACGCGCGATGTGAAGGTGCCAGTGGAGCTGACGGACCGCCTGAACGCGCGCTTCGAGCCTTCGGCCGTGGTCGAAGTGGTCGCCACCGTGGCGGCCTACAACATGGTGTCGCGGTTCCTCGTGGCGCTGAACATCTCGCACTAGGCACCGCCATGACCGATGCAACCACCGAGTCCGGCGTTCCCGTGCGGACCTATCTGGAGCACCCCTCGCGGCCGAGCCTTCGCCTGCCGCCCGGCGCATGCGACAGCCATGTGCACGTCTTCGGGCCGACCGCGCGCTTCCCTTATGCGCCAGACCGCCGTGTAACTCCGCTGGAGGCACCCAAGGAGACGCTGTTCGCGCTGCATCGCGCCGTGGGCATCGAGCGCTGCGTGATCGTGCAGTCGATCACGCACGGCACCGACAACCGCGTGGTCGAGGACGCCATCGCGGCGGGGCAGGGCCGCTATCTCGGGATCGCCCTCGTCGAAACCGGCGTACCCGATGCCGAGCTCGAGCGTCTGGCGCTAGCGGGCTTCCGCGGCGTGCGCTTCAACTTCATGCGGCACATCGCGAGCGCCGCGGGCGTCGATGCGGTGCTCGCATTGACGCCGCGCCTGGCTGCCGTCGGCATGCATCTGCAGGTGCACTTCGAGAGCGAGCTGGTCCACGAACTCTCCGCGCCGCTTCAGCGCAGCCAGGTTCCGGTGGTGATCGACCACATGGGGCGCGTGGATGCCACTCGCGGGCCGGATGCTTCCGACTTCCAGGCGCTGCTGAAACTGCTGGAGAACCCGCGCTTTCGCGTGAAGGTCAGCGGCATCGATCGCATCGACGCGCATGCACCGCCTGGCGAGCGCTATGTGCATGGCGAGGCGCTGGCCCGCATCCTGGTCGAGCGCTTTCCCGAGCGCTGCGTATGGGGCACCGACTGGCCGCATCCCAACCACACCCACATTCCCGACGACGGTGTGCTCGTGGATGCGCTGGGGCGTATCGCGCCTGATGCGGGGCACCTTGAGCAGTTGCTCGTGCACAACCCCCAGGCGCTGTACCGCTTCCCGACCTGAGCCGCGGCTGCGTTGCCGCGTGGTTCCATCCGAGGTGCACATGTCAACAACTGGCCGGATTCCAACCGACGTCGTACTCCTGCGATGCCATGGCCCGCTCTCGACGCCGGCTGTGTTCGGCGAGGCGGTGGCAAGCTTGCCTTGCTGGCAGGACATCGGCGGCCGCATGGTTCGGCATGTTCATTCGCAGGCACTGCAGCTCTCGTATGTCTATCTGGAATTGCCTCAACGCACGGCGCTGTCGAGGCACTGCCTGATCGAGCTTGCCAGTGAGGCGGGCAGCATCTGGCCCGGCACACGGATGGCGGCCTCCCGCCTGACGCTGATGCACGACATTGCCGGTGCCAGCGCGGACTCGCCGGCGGGCTCCCACTACGTCGTCGAGATGAAACCCGAACCCGGCTGGGGCATCGAGCTGCAGCGCTGGTACGACCAGGAGCACCTGCCCGCGCTGGCAGCGGTGCCGGGCTGCATACGCGCCCAGCGCTTCTGGAGCAACGACGACGAGCAGGAGTCGCTGGCATGCTACGACCTCGTTTCGGACCGGACTACGGCATCCGCCGAATGGCTGGCGGTTCGCGAAACGAGTTGGAGCTCCCGCGTGCGCCCCCATTTCTTGAAGCCCGTGCGGACCATGTTCGCGCTGGCCGACGCCTCTGTACCTTAGGTGACCGACCGGCGCGCCGGCGGATGCCTCACGACACGCCGCCAGATGCCGCACCGATCGAAGCAACGACCTCCATCCGAGGTGGCAAGCCGTGATTCCTTGCGGTGCCACCTTGGCGCCTCGATGCAGTGCGCATGTCGCCTGCGAGGCAGGCGCATCGATCGCACACGAGCGCCCCGTTCGCCCCGCTTCCAAGCCTGGCCATCGCACAGGGAAGCTCCTTATTCGCAAGCGAGATGACAGTTTGATGAATACGGTATTGGACCGGGTGGACATACGTTCCTAAAGTCCATCGCCAATCGACCAGCCCGCCGCAACCAGGCGGGCACCACCTGGAGATGTGTTCATGAAGCGTTGGGTTTCCAAGCTCCTTGCATCGCTGCAACCTGCAGTGGTGCAGGCATCGGGCTCCGGGGGCGCGCAGGAGCCGGCGCCGGCATTGCAGTCGCTGCCCAGCGAGCGCGTCGGCATCTCGGGAACCGTCATTGCCAAGGTCGAGCTGCCGGGCGGCTTCGGCGCGTCCAGGGAACTCCTTCTGCGCATGCGAGAGGTCACCATTGCGCCCGGAGGCTTCCTGCCGATGCATTCGCATGCGGACCGCCCGGCAGTGGCCTATGTGCTGCAGGGGCGCATGACCGAGTACCTCGAGGGCCAGGACGACCCAGTCGTCGTCGAGGCCGGGCAGGCGTATTCAACCCATCGCCGGCCTCACGCGCTGCTCAACCGCGACAGCGTACCCGTCGTGTTCCTCGAGGTCGATCTGTTCTGAACTCGTTTACGCATACCGAATTTGCCCGTTTCCGCGTTCCGCATTTCATAGCCTCGGAGTCCAGATGTTCCGCCTGACTTTCAGCCTCGCCTGCGCCGCGGCGACCCTCATTACTTCCTTCGTCCACGCCGCAGAGACCGTCGAGGTCATCCACTGGTGGACCAGTTCCAGCGAGACGGCGGCCGTCGGCAAGTTCAAGGAGGCCGCGAGCAAGCGCGGACTGGCCTGGAAAGACCTGGCCGTCGGCGGCGGCGACAACCAGCGCATCCTGCTGAAGGCGCGCGTGGGCAAGGGCACACCGCCGGATGCCGCGCAGATCAACGCCGACGTGCGCAGCTATGCCGCCAACCGCGACAACCTCGCCAATCTCGACGAAGTGGCGGTCAAGGGAAAGTGGGACGAGGTGCTGCCCGAGCCGTTGCGGCGCTTTGCGCGCCAGGGCGGCAAGAGCTATGTCGCGGTGCCGGTGAATGTTCATCGCCAGAACGTCATGTGGATCAACGCCGAGGCCCTGAAAAAGCTCGGTGCGACCTCCGCGCCGAAGACCTGGGACGAGTTCTTCGCGCTGGCCGACAAGGCCAAAGCCGCGGGCATGGTGCCGCTGGCGATGGGCGATGACATCTGGGTGAACTTCACCTTCATGCAGGTGGCCTTCACGACGATGAAGCCCGACGAGTTCCGCCGGGCCTTCTACGACCTCGACGACGCCCAGCTCAAGGGCCCGGGCGTGGTGAAGGCCTTCGAAGTGATGCGCAGGCTGCGCGGCTACGTGGACCGCAGCGCGCCGACGCGCAAATGGAACGAGGCGACACAGATGGTCATCCAGGGGCGGGCGCTGGCGCAGGTGATGGGTGATTTCGCCAAGGGCGAATTCAACATCGCCGGCAAGAAGCCCGGCGTGGACTACCTCTGCGCGGTCGTACCGGGCAGCGGCCGCAACCATCTGTTCACCTCGGACGCGTTTCTCTTCTTCAAGCAGCAGAAGTCCTCGAAGGCGCAGCTGGACCTTGCCGAAGTGTTCATGGACCGCGACGCCCAGGTTGCGTTCAGCCAGGCCAAGGGCTCGGTGCCGGCCCGAACGGATGCGGACGTGTCTGGCTTCGACGAATGCGCCCGCCAGAGCTATGCCGATTTCGTTGCCGGCGCCAAGGACGGAACGGTTGCAGCATCGCCCAACCTGATGCAGACGCCCGCCCGGCTGGGAGCCTGGCGCGACGTGGTGCTCGGCTTCTGGAACGACCCCGACATGACGGCCCAGCAGGCCGCCGCGAAGATGGCTTCGGCCGCCAGGTCGAACTGAGGCCGCCCACGGGAACGCAACGTGACCACATCCTCTTCGACGGGCGCGTCCGTCCATCCTGAAGTGCGCCGCCTCGCCGACCGGTTCGAACGATGGCTGCCGCAACTGGCCATCTCTCCAGCCCTGGCCGTGAGCCTGCTCTTCTTCTACGGCCTGACCGCCTGGGTCGCGGCAGTCTCGTTCACCGATTCCGCGGGCGCGATTAGCTGGAATTGGGTGGGCCTGGACCAGTACCGGCGGCTCTTCACCGACGACAACTGGTGGCGCGCCCTGTGGAACCTGGCCCTCTACCTGCCGCTGGTCGTGGGCCTGCCGCTGGTGCTGGGCTGCTTCCTCGCGATCCTGCTCGACCAGAAGGTGCGACTGGAGAACGGCATCCGCACCGTCATCCTGTATCCGCTGGCGCTGAGCTGGATCGTCGCGGGCACGATCTGGCGCTGGCTGCTGTCGCCCGACACCGGCATCGAAAAGTGGCTGCACGGCATAGGCTTCGAGAACGCGCTGTTCGACTGGATCGTCCAGCCCAGGTACTCGATCTTCGCGCTGGTGATCGTTGCCGTGTGGCACAGCACCGGCTTCGTGATGTCGATGTTCATCGCCGGCCTGCGCAGCATCGACGAGTCGGTCTTCAAGGCCGCGATGATCGACGGCGCCAGCCTGCCGCGCATCTACTGGCGCGTGGTGCTGCCGGCGCTGAGGCCCACGGTGTTCAGCGCCGCGCTGATCCTGCTGCCCGCGGCGCTGCGCACCTTCGACCTAGTGGTCGTGCTGACGCAAGGCGGACCCGGCCAGAGCAGCGTGCTGCCGGCCTTCTACGTGTTCGACCGCTTCTTCCGGCGCGACCAGATGGGCCTGGGGTCCGCCTCGGCCATGGTGCTGCTGTTCACCTGCGCGATGGTGGCCGTGCCCTACATCCTGAGCGAGCTGAAGAAGCATCGCGGAGACTGACCATGGCTATTCCTTCATTCCTGCGCCGTCCTGCGCAGCGGGATCGCATGCCGGGCGAACGGCTCGGGGCGGGCCGCGTGCTCGTCTACCTGGGATTGCTTCTCGCGGTTGCGTTCTATGCGCTGCCCGCGTGGTTCGCCGTGGTCAATTCGCTCAAGCCGCTGGCCGAGCTGCAGGCCGGCAACGTACTGGGGCTGCCCCAGCGCTGGACCATCGAGCCGTGGATCGAGGCCTGGGCCACGGCTTGCACCGGTGCCGAGCAGTGCACTGGCCTGTCGCGCTATTTCTTCGACTCGCTGATCGTGGTGGTCCCCTCCACGGTGATCTCCACGCTGTGGGGCTGCTTCAACGGCTACGTGCTGGCCAAGTGGCGCTTCCGCGGCGCCGAGGGCGCGCTGTTCCTGCTGATGTTCGGCGTGTTCATGCCCGCGGCGCTGTTCGTCTTCCCGCTGTCGATGGTGTTCGCGAGGCTTCACCTGTCGCAGTCGCTGTTCGGCCTGGTGGTGGTGCACACGATCTACAGCGTGCCGGTTGCGCTGTACTTCCGCAACTACTTCGTGGGCTTCCCCGGAGAATTGATCAAGGCCGCGCGCATCGACGGCGCGGGCCTGTGGACGATCTTCCGGCGCGTGGTGCTGCCCACGGCCAAGCCGATCCTGGTGGTGGTGGGCATCATGCAGTTCACCGCGATCTGGAACGACTTCATCTTCGCGCTAGTGCTCGCGCCGAGCGACCAGCAGCTCGTGACCGTGGGGCTCAACAACCTGACCAACGTGCAGGAAGACGTGCCCCGCTACAACGCCTACATGGCCGCTGCGATCATCGCCGGCGCGCCGACCATGGTGCTGTACATGCTGGCCGGCAAGTACTTCGTGCGCGGGCTGACCGCGGGCGCGGTCAAGGGCTGACCGATCCAAACCTGAAGAAAAAGAAGGAGCCAAATCCATGGCCAGCGTGAGCATTCGCAATGTGCGCAGACGCTACGGTTCGGTGACCGTGCTGCACGGCATCGACATCGAAGTCGCCGATGGCGAGTTCCTGATCCTGGTGGGACCGTCCGGCTGCGGCAAGAGCACGCTGCTGTCGATGATCGCCGGGCTGGACGGCATCAGCGAGGGCGAGATCGCGATCGATGGCCGTGTGGTCAACGACGTGGGGCCGAAGGACCGCGACATTGCCATGGTGTTCCAGAGCTATGCGCTGTACCCGAGCATGACCGTCGGCGAGAACATTGCCTTCGCGATGGAGATGCGCAAGGTGCCCAAGGCCGAGCGGGACGCCGTGGTCGAGCGCGTGGCCGGGACCCTTCAGATTGGCCACCTGCTCGATCGCCGGCCCGCGCAGCTCTCCGGCGGCCAGCGCCAGCGCGTGGCGATGGGGCGGGCCCTGGCACGCAATCCCAAGGTGTTTCTCTTCGACGAGCCGCTGTCCAACCTGGACGCCAAGCTGCGCGTCGAGATGCGCGCCGAGATCAAGGCGCTGCACCAGCGGCTGAAGAGCACCATCGTCTATGTGACCCACGACCAGGTCGAGGCGATGACCCTGGGCGACCGCATCGCGGTGATGAAGGATGGCCGCGTGCAGCAGCTGGGCACGCCGCAGGACATCTACGAGCGGCCCGCGAACCTGTACGTGGCCGCGTTCATGGGCTCGCCGACGATGAACCTGCTGCCGGTCAGGCTGCGCGCCGAATCGGGACATTGGATGGCGGAGCTGCGCAGTGGCGATTCGTCCGTGCGACTGCCTCTGGCACCGGCTGGGCATGCGGCCACAGGGGAACGCGAGGCGGTGCTCGGGCTGCGGCCGGAGCATTGGCGGCTCACGGAGGAAAGCGAGTCTGGCGCACTGGCGGTCACGCTCCAGCTGCTGGAGCCGACCGGTGCCGACACCTTCGGCTTCGCCGAAATGAACGGCCAGCGCATCGGCATCCGCCTGCCGCCCAAGCCGATGCGCCACGCGGGCGAGCAGATCCGTGTGCGCCCGGACCTGGCGAGCGCCTCGCTCTTCGATCCATCGACCGAACAGCGCATCGAGCTCTAGGTCCCGCTTCCATCCAACTGAAGTCGATTCAGCGGCTCGCACAGCGCGCCGCTTGGATCGTTGCGCCCCGAAATCCTGCAACGAGAGGCACCCATGAACCGCGACGGCATCGCGAGCGCACCGGGGATTTACAGGTGCCGGACTAATCCAGATCCGATTCCAAACCACTACACCAGGAGACATCCTTGAACCCCCATCGAATCGCCCTCTGCATCGCCCTCGCGGCGACGGCCAACTGCGCCAATGCGCAGTCCACCGCCACGGTGTTCGGCGTCGCGGACCTGAGCGTGCGCCGCGTCACCAACGGCCCCGGGACGGTCACCAGCCTGTCAAGCGGCGGTGCGGCGGCAAGCCGCCTCGGCTTTCGCGTCGTGGAGGATCTGGGCGGCGGCTACGCAGCCAGCGCATGGCTGGAGAGCACCGTGAACTTCGACGACGGTACGACCAACGCCGCGCGTTTCTTCAATCGCCGCTCGACGGTAAGCCTCTCGGGTCCGTTCGGCGAGGTGCGGCTGGGCCACGACCTCACGCCCTCGTACACGGGCTTCGGCGAGTTCGATACCTTCGGCGTCAGCGGGCTCGCCGACCAGGGCAAGTTCTATTCGACGGCGACCGGCGTCTTCGGCAGCGGCATCGACGCGACCGGTGTCTGGGCGCGCGCCGACAACATGGTCGAGTACCTCACGCCGAACACGCTCGGCGGCTTCTACGGGCAGCTCGCGGTCGCGGTGGGCGAGGGCGCGCCGTCCAAGAAGTACCGCGGTGGTCGCATCGGCTACGCGCAGGGGCTGGTGCACGTGACGGCGGCCTATGGCCTGTTCGACGGCATCGGCGGCAACACGCTCAGGCGCAGTTCCATGGCCGGTAGCTATGAATGGGGCCCGGCGAAGTTCTACGGCTCGGTGGTACGCAATGCCTACCTCGGCGCCTCGCGGCTGGTGACGCAGGTCGGCACGGTGGTCACGGTGGCCGGGCTTCACAAGATCAAGCTCAACTACACCAGGGCCGACACCTCAGGCGTCCTCGGCAAGGCATTGCTGGACCGCAACGATGCCACCCAGGTGGCGATCGGCTACGCATACGACCTGTCCAAACGGACGACGCTCTATGCGACGTACGCGGCCATCTCGAACAAGGGCGACGCCAACTTCGCGGTCGGCACGCCGCCCGCCGCGTCGCCGGGCAAGAGGTCGCGCGGCACGGAATTCGGCATCAGCCACAAGTTCTGAGGTGTGCGTGCAGCCGATGCGTTCTCTGTCTTTTCATGCATTCGTCCAGGTGATGCGATGAGGAAGGAGCCAGCGCCCCATGCAGCCTGAACTTTGCGCGCGCAGCATCGGGCAGCTTCGGGTCGACGGACTTCTCTTCAAGGACCACAACGGCGATGGCCGGCTCGATCCCTACGAGGACTGGCGGCTAACGCCGCAGGAAAGAGCCGTCGATCTTCTCGGCCGAATGACCCTCCAGGAGAAGGTCGGCGCGATGCTCCATGCGAATCCGCCGACGACGCAGGCAGCGGCGATTCCCGGTGCCGGCTCGGCCTGGGACTTCGCCTCGATGCGCGAGCTGGTCCTGCAGCGGCATGTGGGAGCTTTCCTCAACCGCCTGCAGGCACCGCCCGCGGAGCTCGCGCGTCAGGCCAACACGCTGCAGGCGCTGGCCGAAGAGGGCCGGCTCGGCATTCCGGTGATTCTTTCCTCCGATCCGCGCAGCCATTTCAGCCATTCGCAGGGCGTGAGCGTCGCGGCCGGCGGATTCACACAATGGCCCGATGCGCCGGGCTTCGGCGCGGCGGGCAACGCGGAGCTGGTGCGCGCGTTTGCCGACGGCGTGCGCGAGGAGTATCGCGCGGTCGGCGTACGCATGGCTTTGTCGCCGATGGCGGACCTCGCGCTGCAGCCGCGCTGGCACCGCTGCAACGGCTGCTTCGGCAGTTCGCCCGAAGACGTGCGATCGCTCGTGCAGGCCTACGTGGCCGGCATGCAGGGCGGCATGGACGGGCTCGGTCCGCAGAGCGTGGTTTCCGTGGTCAAACATTGGGTGGGCTACGGTGCGACCAGCCCCGAGGGCTTCGACGCGCACAACCACTACGGTCGGCTGCTGGATCTGCGCAGCGACGGCATCGAGAACCATATCCGCGCCTTCGCCGGCGCCTTCGAGGTGGGGGTCGGAGGCGTGATGCCTTCCTACGGCATGCCGCCCCCCGGGCTCCGGGTGCCGGATGTCGCGGGCGACATCGAACAGGTGGGCATGAGCTTCAACCGGCAGATGGTCACCGACGTGCTGCGCGGACGCTTCGGCTTCGACGGTGTCGTGATCTCCGACTGGCACGTCACCGACGACTGCACGCGCGCGTGCATCGAGGGCGCCCAGGATGGCCTGCGCCCCGGCCCCGCCGACATCGCCATGCCATGGGGCGTGGAGCACCTGGACAGGCCCGGGCGCTTCGCCAAGGCGGTCCAGGCCGGTGTCGACCAGTTCGGCGGCGCGGACGATCCGCGCTGGATCGTCTCCGCGGTGCGCGACGGGCTGCTGGCGCAGTCGCTGATCGACCAGGCCGTCCGGCGCATCTTGGTGCAGAAATTCAGCCTGGGTCTTTTCGAGAACCCCTACGTCGATGAGGACGCGGCGGCTCGCGTCGTCGGCCGGCCCGGACTGAAGGCGATGGCGCTTGATGCGCAACGCAGCTCACTGGTCGTCGCGAAGAACGCAGGCTGCGTGCCGCTCGCGCGCGGGAAGAAGCTGTTCCTCGAAGGCATCGATGCCCAGGCGGCCTGGGCTGCCGGCTTCACGGTGGCTGAGCGTCCGGGCGACGCCGATCTCGCCATCGTCGGCCTGCGCACGCCCCACGAGCTGCTGCATCCGCGGCATTTTTTCGGCAGCCGCTACCGCGAGGGGCGCACGGGCTGGCTCGCCGGCGATGCCGATCTGGAGCGCGTGCGTGTGATCGCGGCGCAGGTGCCCACGGTGGCCAGCGTCTACATGGATCGCCCTGCGGACCTTGGCGCCCTCGAGCCGCTGGTCGCCGGCATCGTCCTGCATTTCGGCGTGCAGGAGCAGGCTCTTTTCGACTTGCTCTCCGGCCGGCACACGCCCACCGGACGCCTGCCGTTCGACCTGCCATGGCTGCAGTCGAAGTCGCCTCCCACCGGGCTGGCGCTGCGGCGCGGAGAGGGTCTTTCGCTCTGATTCCCTCGTCCGGCGCATGTCGCGCCGGCGTCTACCCACAGGAGAACTCGTCTTGAACACATCCCTTCAACCCTTCGTACTCGTTGCCGGCTCCGGGCATGGCGGCTGGGCTTGGCAGAAGCTCGCGGCCTTGCTCACGCGGCGCGGCCACCGTGTCTATGCGCCGTCGCTCACCGGGCTGGCCGACCGCTCGCACCTGATGAGCGCCGACATCACGCTGCAGACCCATGTGCGCGACGTCGTCAATCTTTTCCGCTGGGAGGACCTGCGCAGCGCCGTGCTGGTCGCGCACTCGTATGCGGGCTGGGTTGCCTCGGCGGCGGCCGAGTCGCTGGAGGATCGTCTCTCGGCCATCGCCTTCGTCGACGCCTTCCTGCCCGAGAACGGCCAGCGAGGCTTCGACCTGCTCAACGATGCTCAGAAGGCTGCGGTGCTGGAGGCGCAGGCGCGCGGCGAACTCTCCCGTCCGGGGCCTACGAGCACCGCGCTGAGGATCCAGAGCGCCGAGGACGCGCGCTGGCTCGATTCGAAGATCACGCCGCAGCCGATCGGCGTGTCGATGCAACCCGTCGAACTGACGGGCGCGCGGGAGCGTATCGCGCGCAAGCTCTATGTGCGCACGCCGTTGTTCCCGCAGCCACTGTTCGACGCCGCGCTCGAGCGCTGCCGCGCCGATGCAGGCTGGCAGACCGCCGTGATGGCCGACTGCGGCCACGATCCGATGATCGACGCGCCGCAGGCCCTGGCCGACATGCTGCTCGGGCTGCTCGAGCCGCGGTGAGCGCTGCCGGGCCGCCGCAGACTTATTCGCGATCGCGATGACAGTGTTTCGCCCAAGGTATTGGACGCATCCCGGCAGCCTGCCTAGATTTCTCCTTGGGCCGGATACGGCACGGACGCCCGAAGGATCACGACAACATGAAACCGGCCCCTGCGCTCATGTCGCCCTGCGACCGCAGATCCATGCTCAGGATGCTGCTCGCCCCCACGGCAATGCCCCTGCTGTGGCCGCGTGGCGCGCTCGCGGCAGAGGCCTATCCCTCGCAGCCGATCAAGCTGGTCGTGCCCTTCGCACCCGGCGGCCCGAACGACGTGGCCGCGCGGCTGATTGCGACCGCGCTCTCGGTGAGCCTCGGGCAGCCCGTGGTCGTGACCAACATCGGCGGCGCGGGCGGCCGCATCGGCTCGAAGGCCGTGGCTTCCTCGCAGGCGAACGGCTACACGCTGATGATGGGCGGCACCAACCTCAACGTGGTGGTGCCGGCGGTCTACCCGAAGCTGGACTACGACCCAGTGGCCGGCTTCGAGGCGGTCGGCGCGCTCGCCAGCGATCCGATGATCATGGCCGACCATCCGGGCGTGCCCGCCGGCAGCGTTCAGGAACTGGTGCGCTACAGCAGGCGCAATCCCGGCAGGCTCAGCGCGGGCTCCGCACCCGGTATCGGGCCGCACTTCGTGATCGAGATGTTCAAGCGGCGCACCGGCGCAGACATCACTTTCGTGCCCTACAAGGGCGCCACCCCGGCTATCCAGGATGCACTTGGCGGCCACCTTTCGATGGTCGTGACCAACAGGGCGGTGTTGTTGCCGCTGGTGCGCAAGAACATGCTTCGCGCGCTCGCGGTGACCGGCAAGACGCGGCTGGCCGAGTTTCCGGAGGTGCCCACCCTCGAGGAAAGCGGTGTCCAGGGCGTGCCGTCGCTCAACTGGTACGGGCTCATGGCCCCGGCGCATACACCCGCACCTGTGCTGAAGGTATTGCGCGCCGCGCTTGCCCAGGCGATCGCCAGCCCCCAGATGGCCGGATCCATCCGCACGGCCGGCATGGATCCCGCCCCCGCCGGCATCGACTTCGCGGCCGTGCTTGCCGGGCAGCGCCGGGAATGGGCGGCCATTACGCAGGAAACAGGCATCACGCTGGAATGAACGGGGCGCGCGTGGCGACGGGCCTTGCTCCTTGCCGCCTGCTCGAAACGACCTGTCCGCGCACAAGCGGACGAACCGGGGAACTCCCATGAACGTCGCGATCCGTGTACTGGCCCCGCAGGCCTTCCAGGCTCCTCTCTATGCGGTGGGTGCTTTGTTCGAGCAGGCCGCCCATGTCCGCGTGGAGTGGTGCTGGGGGCCGGCGGGTGGCCCATCGCCCCAGGCGCTGGTGCAGCGGCTGGAGCGGGGCGAAGCGGCGGACGTCGTGCTGCTTCCCGCGGCACTGCTGGCACAACAGGTGCAGGCCGGCCGTGTGGAAGAGGGTTCTCGCACGGACGTGATGCGCTCGCGCGTCGGCGCCTGCGTGGCGCAGGACCAGCCGCCCGTGGACATCGGCAGCGCGCAGGCGCTGCGCCGTGCGATAGTGCAGGCGCGCGGTGTTGCCTATTCGCAGGCAGGTAGCGGCATCTATATTTCTCAGGAGCTGTTCGGCAAGCTCGGCATCGAGCCGGCGCAGGTGCGCGTGCTGCAGGTGCGCGACGAACCAGTCGCCGCCGCCGTGGCGCGGGGCGACGCGGAGTTGGGCTTCCAGCAGATCAGCGAGATCCTTGGTCAGCCGGGTGTGCGCTTCGCAGGTGCGCTGCCCGATGATCTGCAGCATGTCACTGTGATCGGCGCGGGCATGCCGGCTGGAGCGGCCGAACCCGAGGCCGCGCGCCGCTTCATGCAGTTCCTTCGTTCGCACGAGGCTGCCGGTCCGCTTGCGGATGCGGGCCTGGACCCTTGCCGCGGGTGAGATCCCGGAGTCTGTTTAGAGGCCGGGCCGGACGGCCGGTTCGCCGACGCTCCAGTTCGACAGCACCTCGTTGTGCACACACTCCAGCAGTTCGCTTTCGTTGTTCTCGCGCCAGACCACATCGATCTGCAGCGTGCCGGCCGACGGCGGCAGCGCCAGCACCCGCAGCCCCTCTCCGCTCGTCTCTGCATACGAGGCGGGCACGAGGGCCACGCCGAGGCCGTGGCGCACCATCTGGAACATGCTCATCGGATGGCGAGCCACGTGAAGCAGCCTGGGGCTGAAACCGGCCTGCATGCAGGCGGCGACGAGCGAGTCGAACAAGGCGGACTTGTGCTCGCGCGAGAAGCTGATCATCGGCTCCTCGGCGAAGTCCCGGAGCGCCAGCGACTCGCGCGCGGCCAGCGGGTGGGCCAGCGGCATCACGAGCGCGAAGCCCTCGGTGTAGAGAAGCTGGCGGGCCAGGCCGCGCGTGCTCGTGCGTGCGTGCACGAAGCCCAGGTCCAGCTTGTCGGCAGCGACGGCGCGCACCTGTTCCTGCGAGCCCATGTCGGTCACCAGCAACTGGACCGTCGGCAGGCAGGATCGAAGCCTGTGGATGAAGTCCGGCATCACATGGTCGATGGCCGAGGTGGCCATGCCCACGCGCAGTGTCCCGCCATCGCCCTGCGCCGCGAGCTTGGCCCTCTGCGTTGCTGCCTGCGCCTGGTCAAGCAGCTGGCGCGCGTCGCGCAGGAACGCGCGTCCGGCATCGGTGAGCCGCACCTCGCGGCGGTTGCGAAAAAGCAGGAGCACGCCGAGCTCTTCCTCCAGCGCCTTGATCTGATGGGACAAGGGCGGCTGGCTCATGTGCAGGCGCACGGCCGCCCGGCTGAAGTTCAGCTCTTCGGCGACGGTGACGAAATAGCGAAGCTGGCGCAGATCCATGGCGTCAACCATACAGGCTCGGGCATGACTCGCAAAGGCGGCCGCGACGCACGCGGCTCACTCGGCGACGATCTTGTTGGCCTTGATCAGTTGTGCCCAGCTCCGGGACTCGCCGGCGATGAAGGTGGCGAATTCGGCTGGCGAGCCACCCACCGGGTCGGCACCCAGCGCGACCAGCCGTGCGCGCGTCTGAGGGTCTCGCACGGCGGCCTGGACTTCGGCGGAGAGGCGCTCGACGATCGGCCGCGGCGTGCCCTTGGGGACGAAGAAGCCGTTCCACTCGAGGACTTCGAAGTTCGGAATGCCGCTTTCCGCGATGGTGGGCACCTGTGGCAGCGCGGCCATGCGCCGGGTGGAGGTGACCGCCAACGCGCGCAGCTGCCCTGACTGCAGGTAGCCCAGGGCCGAGCCGGCGTTGGCGAAGTAGGCATCCACGTGGCCGCCCATGACATCGGCGATCGCCGGTGCGCCTCCCTTGTAAGGCACGTGCAGCCCGCCGGTGCGCGCCTCCCGGTTGAGCAACTCGCTCGCGAGGTGGGCCGGGCTGCCGGCGCCGTACGACGCGAACGAGACCTTGCCAGGTTGGGCGCGTGCACGCGCAACGAAGGCCTTGAAGTCGGCGTCGGGCGAATTGGGTGGCACCACCAGGACGTTGGGGACGGTCAGTGCGAGCGACACCGGCACCAGATCTGTCGCCGCATCGAAAGGCATCTTGCGCAACAGCGGATTCAACGCGAACGTCGACGCGTCGTACAGCACGGTATAGCCGTCGGGATCGGCCTTCGCGACTGCCTGCGCGCCGATGATGCCGCTGGCGCCCGGCCGGTTGTCGACGACGACCTGCGTGCGCAGCGCGGCACCGAGGCGCTGGGCAAGGATCCGCGCCGCGTTGTCGGCGCCGCCGCCTGCGGAGTAGGGAACGATCAGGCGGATCGGCTTCGCGGGCCATTGCTCGGCTGCGGCCGCGAGCGGGAGGAGCGCGGCGCCTGCCGTTGAGAGGGCCAGCGAGGCCAGAACACGGCGTGTGAAAGTGCGATGGAAAGTCATGGCTTGAATCTTCTTCAGGCTTCGGCCGCGGCCGTTGGCGCGCGATTGATCTCGGTGCCTTCGGCGGCGAGTTCCGCAAGGACCGCCGACAGCTGGTGATAGGCCGTGTTGGCCGCCGGAATGCCGCAATAGATTGCCTGCTGCAGCAGCACCTCCTTGATGTCGCACAGCGACATCTGGCTCTGCAGCGCCGCGCGCAGATGCAGCCGCAGTTCGTCCCAGCGTCCGAGCGCGATCATCGTGCCCATGACGAGGATGCGGCGCTCCCGAAGGCCCAGGTCGGGCCTCGTCCAGACCTCGCCCCAGCCGTAGCGCACGATCAGGTCCTGGAAGTCGCGCGTCACGTCGGTCGTTGCCGCGCCGGCCCGGTCCACGTGCGCGTCGCCCAGGACGAGGCGCCTGCGCTTCGTTCCCTTTTCGTAAAGCTCGTTGTTCGTCATGTGATGTTCCCGAAGAGGTGAATCGAAGAATCTCTGCGCACGAAGGCCGTGCGTTGCCGCCGCCGATGCGGTCACTTGAAAGAGGCCTGGCCCGGGCCGGCGGCGGGAAGTTGTGCTTCCAGGATCGCGCCAGTGGACGACTCCGTCATCACCAGCGTGTTGCTCCCGGGCCGGAAGACCAGGTTGGTGACGGTCTTGCCGCCCGGGCTGCGCACGAGATGGGTGACTTCGCCGGCTGCATTCAGCACGAACGCGGCGCCGAGGCTCGCGTGCGCCACCACGAGCCCGCCTTGCGCGGTGGCGGCGAGGCCGTCGGGCCCGCTGGTGCCGAAGAAGTTCTGGAAGGCGGCCACCTTCGTGAGGCTGCCGTCGCGCATGATCGGCGCGCGCCAGACCTGGTTGCCGCGCGTGACCGCGACGAACAACACATGGCCCGAGGAGTCGAGCGCAATGCCGTTGGGGCTGGGAACGTTCGCGAGCAGGAGGTCGAGCCGGCCGTCCTGGCCCAGGCGGTAGACCCGGCCGGTGGGATCGTGCAGGCCCGTCTGGCCCTGGTCCGTGAAATAGAGGCTGCCCTTCGCATCGAAGACGAGGTCGTTGACGCCCTTGAAGGATTCGCTATTGCGGTGGGCCAGCACGGGTTCGACACGGCCGGCGGCGGGGTCGAGCCTGAGGATGCCGCGCCTGTGGTCGGCGATCCAGAGGCTCCCGTCCGCATGCATCGCCATACCGTTGGGCCAGCCGTCGTACTCGGCCACCACGCGCCAATCGAGCCGGGGTGTGATGCACAGGATCCTGCCCGAGGGAATGTCCGTCACGTACAGGTTGCCCAGCGAATCGAACACCGGTCCTTCGAGGAAGCTGTCGACCGGCTGCCCCGGCTTGTTCGCTTCGCCCCAAGAGTTCGGCCCGGCGCGGCGAAGGTCCGCCGGCATCGTCGTGAGCACTTTCGCTTCGATGATTTCCGGAGGCGTGAAGCTGAGGTTCCACATGGGCCTGGTTCCTGATGCGGCGTTATTCCGGCTGGACGCCCGCAGCCTTGACGACGCGGCCCCAGGCCTGCGTCTGGCTGCGCACGAAATCCTGGAAAGCGGCCGGCGTCATGCCGCCGACCGTCGCGCCTTGCTCGCCGAAGCGCGCGCGCAATTCGGGCGACTGCAGTGCACGCTTGATCTCGGCCTGCATCTTCTCGATGACCGGCTGGGGCGTGCCCTTCGGTGCGGCGACGCCGAACCAGTTGGTCGCGGTGAAGTCCTTCAGGCCCGCTTCGGCGCTGGTGGGCGTATCCGGAAGCGCGGCGATTCTCTGCGGCGCCGTCACCAGCAGCGCCCGCACCTTCGCGCCCTTGACCTGCGCGATCGCGGTCGGCGATGCGGTCACCAGCACATCGACCTGGCCGGACACCACGCCGAGCAGCGCTTCGCCCGCGCCCTTGTAAGGGACGTGCGTCAGCGTGAGCTGCGCGTTCTGTTTGAGCAGTTCTCCGCCGAGGTGTGTGGAGCTTCCCATCCCGCCGGAGCCGAAGGTCAGCTGGCCGGGGTTGCGGCGTGCAGCGTCGATGAGGTCCTTGATGGTCTTGTACGGCGAGACCGTGCCTACCAGCACGACCAGCGGCGTATCGACGATGTTCGTGACAGGCACCAGGCCGTTCGCGTGGTCCCACGGCAGCTTCCTGAACAGATGCGGAAGCATGGCGTAGGTGGTGTCGTTGATGAGGAAGGTATTGCCGTCGGGCGCCGACTTGGCCACCAGGTCCGAGCCGATCGTGCCGCTGGCTCCGGCCTTGTTCTCGACGTAGAAGGTCTTGCCCGTCTGCACCGTGAGGGCCTGTGCGATCTGGCGCGCCGCGTAGTCGGTGGTGCCGCCGGGCGGGTAGGGAACGACGAGCCTGACGGTGCGGCTCGGCCAGCTTTCCGTTTGGGCATGGGCGATGGCCGTGCAGAGTGTCAGGGCCGCCAGGAGTGCGGTGGATATGCGTCGCATGGGCTTGTCTCGTTGTCTGTATGGAGCGTCGAAGATAGGCGAGCACCGCGCCGCGAGACAAATGACAAATTTCGGTCGTTATGATCGACGGCATCGATTCGTGCGACCGCCAGGTTGAGACGCATGGAACTCCGACATCTACGCTATTTCCTTGCACTGGCCGAGCGCCTCAGTTTCACGCAGGCCGCCGTGCAGCTCCACGTCACCCAGTCGACGCTGTCGCACCAGATCAGCCAGCTCGAGAGCGAACTGGGCCAGCAGCTCTTCGATCGCAGCGCGCGCCGTGTCACGCTCACGGCCGCCGGCGAACTGTTCCTGCCGCAGGCGGCGAAGGCGCTCGCGGAGATTGACGTCGGCATTGCCCTGATCGGCGCGCCCGAGAAGGCGTTCGAGGGAACGCTCTCGCTCGGCACGACCATGACGCTGAACATGGGCCTGGTGCCGAAGTGCCTCGCGCTCTTTTCCCATGCACATCCTTCGATGCGGCTGGTGGTCGAAGAAAACACGGTCGACAGCCTGATCGTCGACATGAGTGCGGGGCGCCTGGACCTGATCCTCGCGTACAGGCCGTTCGAACTCGAAGGCCTCCTGTTCGAGCCGCTCTATTCGGAAGAAATGGTGGTCGCAGTGAACCAACAACATCCGTTCGCCAGGCGCAGGCGTCTTCGCATGATCGAACTGCACGGACGCGATCTAGCCCTGCCGGCGCGCAAGTACACGACCCGCATGCAAATCGATGAGGCACTTCGCGCGGCCGGTGCACAGCCGCACGTCGTGGTGGAGACATCCTCCATTGCAGGAATGCTTGCGCTCGTGCAGGAGGCGCCCATGGCGACGATCGTCTCGCGCAGCGCCTTGGCAGATCACCTCGGCCTGGTCGCCGTCCCGCTGGAAGGCCCTTCGCTGCAGCGCACACCGGGCCTGCTATGGCCCGAAGGTCAGGTGCGCACACCAACGACCGCCGCTTTCGCAGCCATCGTGCGGCGTGCGGCGAAGTCGATGGAGTAAGCCTGAGGCCGCTGGCGGATTCGGCACGCACATCGCCTCATATCGACGGGTCGCAGCCGAAGCACTCGCGCACCGGCGCTTCCTATCATTTTGACGCTGGATTCAGCCGGTGACGTGCGAGCCCAACGAGTGTCGGCTTCCGAGCGAACTGGGCCTCGCGGTCGAGCGGCAGCTTCTGGCCGACTTTCGCCTGTCGACTACCAGGCGCTTCAGGCCCGCAGCTGTCATTCCCGGCGTTGCATCCGGTGCTCTGAAGCAGACGTTCCCTCAGCTCGGCAAACCCCTGCTGGCGGAACTCCGGGCATTCGGCTGCGCATCGCTCGTTCTGCTCGGATTTGGCGCCGAAGGTAAAAACGACCCCTTCGGGCTCTGACTCCGCCATTTTGCTCGCGACCAGCCAGTCGGTGAGCGTAGGCGTACTCCTAGATCTCTACCAACCCACCGCCTCGTCGTCACCCCCAAAAGCAGCCGGCACGTCCTTGAAGTGCGGTAGACCATCCTTCACCGGCATCACCGCATGCTGGCAGCGGATGTGGAAGGTCGGCTTGAAGAGGTCGGCCGGCATCAGGAAGCCGCTCACACCGCGCATATTCATGCCCGGGGATTCGCCGAACAGCAGCGTGCCGCAGTGGGCGCAACGGGTCCGCGGCATGGTCCGATACGTCCAGGTCGTGGTGTCGCCGCCGGCGAGCTTGACGCTGGCGGCCGGGAAAAGCGCCAGCGGTGAATACCCGCCACCTGACACGGCGCGGCAATCGCCGCAGTGGCAGTAGAACTGCGCGATCGGCGCTCCGCTCAAGTGCAGTTGCACCTGGCCACAGCGGCATTGCAGGACGGTTGGTTGCATGGTGGTCTCCTCAGGCGGCAAACGTCTCGTGCCAGAACGCGAAATCGGCCTTGCCATCAAGGAAGGTCTCGGCCGTTTTCGTGAAGGCCAGCATGTGCGGCTGCTGCATATGCGGACCGCTGAATACCTCCTCGCTTTCCCACTGCTCGACGATCAGCCAGTGGTGTGGGGCATCCGCCGCCTCGAGCACGCGGATGCCCTTGCAGGCGGGCTCGTGCGCCATGACCTGCCGAATGACGGCCTTCAGCTCCTGCTGGGCGACCTCCAGCTTGTCGGGTCGGATGGCACAGGTGATCACCACGGTGACGGGATGAGTGCCGGTGTTGTTCATGCTCTGTCCTTGATTTGTACTCACGAATGAAGGACATTTTGTGCAGTGCGGCCCCTAATGACAAACCACATTTAGACAACGACTTGTGAGAAGTATTCAACCATGCCCGACGTGACCGCTTCGCCCGGCAAGCTGCCGCCGCTCACCGCCTTGCCATGTTTTGAGGCCGCGGCTCGGCAGCAGAGCTTCACCAAGGCGGCCGAGGAACTGCACCTCACGCCAGGCGCCATCAGCCGCGCGGTGAAGCACCTGGAAGAGCAAATCGGCGTGCAACTCTTCGAACGGGTCACGCGCTCCGTGCGCCTCACCGAGACGGGCGAGCGCTACGCCAAGGCCGTGCGCGACATGCTGGGTCAACTCGCTGCCGCCACAGCGGCGGCCACGGCGCGCCAGTCCGGCAGCACCCTCAATGTCAGCACCTCGGACGGCTTCGCGGGCCGCTGGCTGGTGCCGCGCCTGTACAGGTTCCACCGGGCCAACGGCGACGTCGACGTGCGCGTGTCCACCACGGGCCGCTTGGCGAATTTTCATGGCGACGGCATCGACGTGGCCATCCGTTATGGCCAAGGCAACTACCCGGGCCTGACCACCGAGTGGCTCGCCGACGAAGAGGTCTTCCCCGTCTGTAGCCCCGGTTTGCTCAAAGGCCCGCGGGCGCTACGCAACCCCGCCGATCTGCGCCACCACACGCTCATCCGCGACGGCTACCCGATCGCCTGGGCCGACTGGCTCTCAGCCGCCGGCATTGAAGGCGTCAACCCTCGCGCTGGCCTGACGTTCGACTCCTATACCTTTGCGGTGCAGGCCGCCATGCAGGGCGAAGGCGTTGCCCTGGGCCGCACCATGCTCGTTGCCGACGACCTCGCCGCAGGCCGTCTGGTGAGGCCGTTCAAGCAGACGCTAAAGGCCTATTCCAGCTTCTACCTGGTGTATCCACCGGAGGCGATCCGTCAGCGGAAGGTGAAGGCGTTCAGGGATTGGCTGCTGGCGGAGATGAGGGATAGCGATAGCGGCTCCGCCGAAGATCTCTAGCTCCGCGTCCTTGCGTTTTAGACGACAGGCAGGCGTATCAGGCAGGGGATGTCCCCTTAGCAATCAGCGCCTCCATGCGGGCCAGCAGTTGGACCACGGGACGCGCATCCGGCCTGGCTGCCCGGCCATGCTGGCGTGGTGCAGCTCTACCCGATGCCGATCCACCGCAAGGTGCCATCGCCTTCGCGTTCTGGAACATCTGCGGCCACAAGCAATTGATCCACGACGGCAAGAGGCTGACGCTGATCGCGCGCACTCCGGACCATTGCCAGCGCTACGCGCTGGCAAAGTTGCCTTCAACCGTGCAGCGAGAGAATGTGCAGCGCTTTACAGTGACAGCGGATTCCGGAGGATGTCCCGGCCCCATGACCAACTGAGGCAACCGGGCATTCATCAGGTTCAGGTCGACCAGCGTGCGCGCCTCGGAAAAGAGTCCATTTAATCTCGGAAGAAACTGGAACTTGTCCATGCGGCTCGCGGTTTCGTTCTTGCGGACTGTCCGCTCTTAGGCGAATTTGTGACGTGGCGTCGACCGACTGCTCTTGGCCGGACGCCGGCATTTCACGCGCGACATTGAACGACGTCTACCGCTGCAGAGCCGCCCTTCGTCGACGACAACTTCGGTTAAGGGTTGTCCGATACCTGCCCGAGCAACGCCACGAGCCCGCGCACGACAACGGCCAGAGGGCAGGTGTTGGACAAGCCTCTAAGGAGGAAACCGCGGAATGCTCTGCTTAGGACAGGCAACGCTACGAGCCTATGGGGATTCGGAACGCGTGGCCCAAGTTGGCTGGGGCGCGGAGCCCAGGGGATGGCTCCAATGGCGTTGCCGAGGCGCAGTAAATCCAGGCCGTTGTTCGCGTCGCTCGACGCCAGGACGGTCGACGAAGGGCATCACCG
>NZ_KB907467.1 GCF_000382045.1 Variovorax atrisoli 110B | reverse complement strand
TGGGCTGCTGCCGGTCTCATAGACACCGACCTAAGCTTTTTGAGCTTTCTCGAACTCTACCGGACTGACGTAGCCGAGCGTCGAATGACGGCGCGTCGGGTTGTAGAACCGCTCGATGTAGTCGAACACGTCGGCGCGGGCCTGTTCTCTGCACCGGTAAACCTTTCTGGCTGTGCGCTCAGTCTTCAGTGAACTGAAGAAGCTCTCCAGGGCCGAGTTGTCCCAGACCTCGCCCGCGCGGCTCATGCTGCAGGTGATGCCTTGCTCCTTGAGCAGCTCCTGGAAGCGCTCGCTGGTGTATTGGCTTCCTTGGTCGGAGTGATGCAGCAACGCGACCGGCTTGCCCCGGCGCCACACTGCCATCATCAGCGCATCGGCCACGAGCTGCGAGGTCATGCTGTCCTGCATCGACCAGCCGACGATGCGACGTGAGTACAGGTCGAGCACCGCAGCGGCATACAGCCAGCCCTCGGCCGTCCAGATGTACGTGAAGTCGGCCACCCACTTCTGGTTGGGCGCATCAGCCTGGAACTGACGGTCCAACACGTTGTCGGCGATAGCGCCGCGCTGACCTCGGTCTTGCGGAAAGCCTCGGCGTCGTGGCCTCGCACGCAGGGCTTGTTCACGCATGAGCCGTTCAACGCGATGCAGTCCGCATCTTTGACCCAGTGCCAGCACGTCATGCCACACGCGCCGGGCGCCATAGGTGCGGTCGCTGCCCAGGAAGCTCTGACGCACCTGGCTGCCGAGCACCTCGTCTTCCAGACTGCGTTGGCTTCGGGGCCTGCTGAGCCACGCATGAAAGCCGCTTCGCGAGACACCGAGCGCCTCACACATCATTGCCAACGGCCACGCCCTCGGTGTTTCGCAACGAAGCCGAACTTCACATCGACTCCTTGGCGAAGTGGGCCGCCGCTTTTTTCAACAGGTCACGCTCCATGCGCAGCTTGGCGTTCTCCTTCCTCAAACGCTCCAGCTCAGCCTGTTCGGGCTTCATCACGCCCTGACCAGGGAACGCTTGCTGCGGGTCCGCCGTCGCCTCACGTACCCATTTGCGCAGCACGTTCTCGTGCACATCGAGGTCGCGCGCAGCCTGCGCCACCGACACGCCTCGTTCCTTCACCAGCTTGACTGCCTCAAGCTTGAACTCTCGGCTGAATTGCCTTCTCGTTCCCATGACCCACCTCCAGTTTCATTTCACACCTTAACAAGGTGTCTTTGAAACCGGCAGCAGCCCACTATCGGCAAGGCGGTATCGACCAACGCTCTGTACCAGGATTTTCTGCGAATCTGAATTTCGAACAGGAGGTAGAGCCGCCGCTCATGATCGCAGCAGTCGTTCGCCGCCAAATGTGTGACCGGCAACTCTCAGTCTGAAGCAGACTCGGCAGGGTTTTACGCGATAGAGGTCTTGAACTTTGCCAAGAATTGTGCCCGCCTTAGGGAATAGTGATCTCCGATAGCTCTTAGCAGCTCCGGCAATTGCTGTCTCCGTGATACCTTTGCCCGATGTCCAAAGAGAGACTCACCCAAGCCGTTGACCTCGCCTACGCCGCAATGATGCGGAAGGTTAACGGCGGCCGAATCGTTGTCGAGACCGAGGCGTCGTTGCAGCTCCAGTTCGCCTCCATGCTCAAGGTGGTGGGCGAGTTGCTGGAAGCAGAACGAGACGAGTTTTTTACAATCGAATTGGAAAAGCCCATCACACACGCCGAGGCACTTTTCGGTAAGAGTGGGTCAGATAGGGCAAAGATAGACGTCTACTGCGCCTTCACAAACGCATCCACCAAGGAGAAGCACGGATGCGCTATCGAGATGAAGTTTTTCAAGAAGAAGAACCAGCGCGAGCCGAACAATCGGTATGACGTATTCGCCGATCTTCACAATCTGGAGAACTACGGCGCAATCGCGGATCAGTGTTTCATGATCGTGGCCACCGACCATCCGCACTACGTCACATGGGACCAATACTCCAAGGACACGTGCGACTTCGACTTCCGGCATGGCGGCTCTTACGCTGCCGGGACAACCGCTACTTATCGAACCATGAACCACACGCGTACCTGAAGGACATCCTCGAGCGACTGCCAACGCAACCGGCCAGTCGTATCGCAGAGTTGCTACCTCATCGCTGGCAACCGGCGGCAGCATCCTGAGGGCCGCCGTCAAGACGGGATCACCGCGCGCTTACTTCCCAATGCCCGCACCCTGAATTCCACTGCTGGGCGCTTAGCAATTTCGGAGAGTGAGAAAACGCAGGTGACGCGGGTGATTTGCCGGCGATGCTGCTGCTGTGTTCACTTGCTAGCGAGTGACTTGCAGGTCATCCCTGTCCTGGTCACGCCTTCAACCTTGGAGTGCAAAATGATCGCCGTATTCATCACCTTGCCGCGGACCATTGACCGGAGCCCGAAAATTCCCGCGATGAGGGCGCTGGTGATTAACTCTGTCCCGAAATCCCTCGGACGTGCTCGATCGCTGCGAGAAGGAATCTTCGAAGATCCAGCGAATGAGCGTACTGCAGCGCGACTGGGAACGTCGGAAAATCTCCAGCATGCGATCCCGCATTAATCAGTTGATAGGCCTCGAAGTAGCCCGTCAAGATGCCATGCCAATTTGCGACACCAACCGCAATTGGCGCGGCCGGCCGCCAGAAGATACCAAAGTACGGTTGTTTGAGGATCCGCCCTCCTCTGTCCTGGAAACCGGATGCGAGTATTGAAGCAACATTTGCAAGCTGCTTAGGCGACATGTTCAGCGCTAGGCGCAGCATCCTCGCCCCCAGAAACTTTGAACCGTCGGCAGCATTTGGGCGGTAGGCCCGGGGCTCGCCGGCCGAGGCTGCAATATGAGCTTCAAATGCACGGAGCGCGGCCCGGGCACTTGCGTCATCGACGGCAGTACCCGGCATCAAGGCTTGCATTACACCAACCAGTCTTGCCGCATCGGACCCCTCCATCTGACGAAGTGCACTGACTATCGCCTCCTCCAAACGAAATGCCAGTTCTGCGACATGCTGAAGACGTGCTTCGGGGCAATTCACTGGCTTGAGCTCCGCAGTTTGCCCGAGGTCGGAAACCAGGAAGGATTTCTCCTTTCCTGGATGAACTGGGAACCACCCTGGAAGCGTGATTGGAGAACCGGCTTGGACAAGGCGGAATTCATCTCGAGCGAGCACCAGTACAGTCACTTGCTCCAGCGTGCTTGGAGTAAGTGCTTCGAATGCGGTTCGATTCAGCTCGAATAACTCCAGGACATCTGACAGCACTGAATTGGCATTGTTAAACGCAGCGGTCCGCAAGATAAGCGGGACCACCGCTTCACTACCGACCACGCTCGTCAACTCCGAGGCGAGTTGGTCGCGTGAACCCTCGGGGTAGCGGATCCAGAAGAGTCGAAGGCACGCACCAGGCTGCCACGGCACGGCTCGAACAAGTTCGATGATGCGGGAGGCTGAGTAATCCATAGCTTAGTTGACGACCATCGCGGCCGATGCAGCAAGACGAGCCAGAATACGAATTCCGGGAGAAACTTGGCCATCCTTGTCGCGAAGGAAGTTCGCCTGAGTCGCGGTTGTGAGCAGTCTTCCGAGTGGTTGCCGCGCATCAGCAGCTATAGGCGAAACCAACGCCTCGAAACTGCTCACCGAGCACGTAAACGTCTTGGGATGCTTGTTAGCAATTGCCTTGAGTGTCTGCGCCACAGCGGACAGCCACGGCTCATCTGATCGACCAGCCTCGCTGAGGTATTGACTCATCTGGCCGCTGAAAAAGCCATAGAAGGAGCTTCGCTTGAGGGCCGCCTGTCCTAGCCGGTCCTTTTCGAAGTTTATGAAGCTCTCAACCGACAGAGGGGCGACGCCCAGCCGATACTTGTTCTCAATGAGCCAGTCGTTGAAGTCTTCCATCAAATTGACAGTGAGATAGGGATGGCCCCCGGTCTCAACAAACACGGCATGTGCGAAAGCACCATCAAACGGAAGCTTGTCCGACAATACCCTAGACAAGAATTGAGTGAACTCGGTAACCGGCGCATTCTCTCTATGCTCGAATAGCGGAAAGCTCTTCTGCTTTACCAGTGGCGCGAGCTGGCTATCCGCAGCGAGCGTCAGGAATGCGTCCGGCCTTTGGCCCATGAAGATCAATAGATGACGAGTGGCGAAGTCCACCATCTGGCTCAATAGCGGAAGGGCAACCTTGTACTTGATCCCTTTGTCATCTCGAACATTAGAGTCGATGAGTCCAAACAGGCTTTCGTACTCATCGATAATGAATACGATACGGGAGTCGGAAACATCGCTTGCCGTCGCGGCGAGTGCGCACTCCCGAACAACATCGACAAAGAAATCGTCGCTAAGGTCTTCCCCGGTCTTGAACGCATCTCGCACTCGCCGCGAGAAGATGTTTTGAATTGGCTGCCTCAGTTGGCGATCCATGGTCTGAGAGATCACGAGGGACGTACCGCCAACACCGGCAAGCTCTTGGGCGGCGGTCGTCTTCCCGGAGCGGCGCACGCTGCACCAGAGATGAATACCGGTGTTGTCCTCGAAGTCCTGGAGGAGCCTCTTGACGCTGTATCGTTCGACCAGAAACTGGCGTCGGAAATCGGGATCGTCCAGTGGAAAGTCGCTGGCGAAGTTGTGTGAGATCGCAGCCGGGTCATGATCCGCCGCGCTCAGGCTCACCGCCTCCAGGCGGCCGAGGACCAGTTCGGAAAGGTGGTGAATTTGCTGCTGCTCGGTGTGAAAACCTGACGCATCAATCACCGCCGCGATGCCCTCGCTCTCAACCCATGCCTGATTCGTCGGCCCGAGTTGGGCAACAATAACTGCGGCACGCACTCCCTGCGCGGTGCGTATGCTGGCCTGCCCGTCAATGATCCCGCGCCAGAAGCAGCTGACAAGCAAATCCTGATTGAGAGCCCCCCGCTTTGCGGAGTAGGTCACGTCGAGGCGCTCAGGGCGATTGATCGACATGCGGCTCAGGCGCGGCAGAAGAGTTTCAGAACCGTGGAAGCTGTGAGCCATGCGCTCTACGGCCAAGGCGGATGCCCCGAGGATCAATTGGAGATTAGTCTGGCTTGCGGTATCCGGAAACTCGTCGAACAGCGCAGATAACTCTGTGCCGCGGCAGAAACCAATGGGAGGAATCCAGGCGGCAGGATGCCTCTGCAACAACGCCCAACCTTGAACCCCCCCGAACTCTGCGCGCCCGTAACCCCGTAGGACACCGCCGATTGCGGCCGACGTAACACCCCATAGCGCGTTGGCCTGCGCTGCGTGGTCCATTCGAGGTCTGGCTTCCAAATACAGCGAGACCAGCAAATCGAGAAACGACTGAACTCCGCTGATAGATTTGACCTCGGCCACGTCCCTCGACAAGCCTCTGCTTGTTTGGTAGGAATATCCACGCGCGAAGATGTCACGCGCGTGGATCGCGAACTCATCCCCAATACTGGCTACCTGGCTCTCGAGCCCCCCCGACAGAGGCAGTTCCTCGATTGAGCGCGAGAATATCAGCTTCAAGACGTCGCGATAGTTGGGTGTCCACTTGAAGATGAAGTTGGAGGCCAGATAGTGCAATTGCTGCCGGACGCGTAGGCTCAACGGCTCGCCCGCTTCTAGGAGAGAAAGGGGGCGCCGGACCACGACTTCCTCCTCGGGAGACGAGCTTCCTGCGGCGACTCGCTCTTGTCGAGACTTGAGCAAAAGACTCAGTTCCCGTCGTCGCTGCTTCATGAACCGCTCGATCTGGGCTTCAATATCAGACGACGCAAGCGTCAGTTCGGAAGGGCCGAGGCGCTTGATCAGAGCGCGTGTTTTGGCGTCCGCGTCTTGGACTCGGTGCTCCGACAGGAGCGCCGAAATTTCGGTCAACGTGCTTCTTGTAAGTGGTGAGACGGCCATGAGTTGGATCCTTACCAGCAGTCTATGCGAACAGGTAATTCTCCCCTGCGAAGAGCCAAGGCTGTCGATCCCCGGGAACACCAGCAGCCCGTGAAATTCGAAGGAGTGTAAACACCGGACATCCGCGTCGCCATGGATGATCCTTCAGAGCGCACTTGCACTGCAGCTCCCTGCCTCTCATCGGACTAGGCGAGCGCCCCAGTCGAAGGCCTGCAACCAGTCTGAAGCAGCCATCTTGAGCACCCCAGGGGCAGCTTGATCGCAACCGCGGTAAGCGAGTGGCCACAGCACCGGCAACTTCTTAAGGCGTGGTCCGAGACCCCAAACGCCGCCAAATTCTCTTTTCGCGTGCGTTCAAGGACTTGGCCTTCAGTAGATGGCCGAACAGCAGAGAACCCTGTTCTGAAAATAGAAGCGCATCTTGGATCCGGCCACCGCCCTGGGACGTGGCGGAGGAAGGTTTGAGCCAGACATGTGATAGCGGCTTCCCAACGGCAAGACCTGGTTGGCCTGGATAATTCCATGGCGTGCCGCAGTTTGCATCAGCGCATGGGTGCCTTCATCAATCACCCCGACTTCCTGCGTGTAGGCATGGACCTCGGCAGTGAACCAATCAATCTCGCTCAATCGGCTCGCGAAATTGTGGCCCGTCGAATAGCCGATGTCGTCCTGCATGACATTGCCCGTGCTCGAACCCCTTGCGGCATTGCACACGATCAGGATGAAGCGCGATGGCTCGTGGAGCCCGGCTGCGACCAGCATATCGATCAGGTGAGAAGTCGGCAGCAATCGGTCGCCGAGCGCGACGCCTCTGCGCGTAGGCATACCCCGAGTCAACGCGTGGTGGCCTACGATGAACACCTTGTGATAGACCACGGAGCCCAAAGGTCGAGGGCGGGGTGCAGGCCCGTTGTCGGGATGCCATTGGATTCGCCCGTTGGCCGGATCGATGGCGATGCAGTGAACATCGTAGCCTTTGGAGATCAGGCGGGCTTTCAGTGCGGATGAACTGTCGTTGCCCGAGACGTAGACGATGAGCGCCGAATTCGGCATGTTGCAACCTCCGTGACGGCCGTTGGACTGCCCGGGCCTTGCAGGCCGGCGGCGGCGAGCATGGCTTGGCGCGCTTCAACCGACGGGGTCGAAACCAGCCTTGGAAATCCCAGATGCGCGCAGGCGTCCTCTCCCCCACCAAGCAGTCGAGGCACTGTGACGCTTCTTCTCGCGCCGATCCATTTCACGCCATTACAGGCAGATTGGCCGTTGACGATCGCCTCATCCGTCGAGTGACAGCAATGACGACTTGGCCAATGCCGTGCCAGGATCCGCAGACGGAAAGTTGTTCCCCGCGTCTGTGGGAGCCTTTGCGGCTGGCCCCCGGGGACAACATCGGTATTGCCCGGGTGCTGCCGGGCATGGTGGAAGTGGTGTGATGCGCGCAGGGCTGAGTCGCCGCTGAGGGCGTCAAGGCGCTCCATGGCCAGCGCCAGGCCGGCCGCGCAATGAACGCTGCGGCCCTCGGCGCTTGCTCGGCACGGATGCCTCGGCGCTGGCATCGGTCCTCGCTCGCCGCAGTGGCCCGCAGCGCCCTTTTTGGAAACTGGCAGATTGCTCAGTTGTGCCAGTCGTGCGATTCCCCAACGATGCAGAGGCCTCCCACCCATCCAGGAGCCTCTCATGCGCACCCTCTTGATCGACAACTACGATTCGTTCACCTACAACCTCTACCAGTATCTGGCCGCCTGCAACGCGCAGCCACCGATCGTCCTGCGCAACGACGAGAAGCCCTGGGAGGAAGTGGAACGCCTGCCGTTCGACAACATCGTGATCTCGCCGGGCCCCGGGCGCCCGCAACACGCCGCAGACCTGGGGATCTCGGCGGACGCGCTGCGGCACTCCCGCAAGCCCGTACTCGGCGTTTGCCTGGGCCATCAGGCGATCGCCCACCATTGCGGCGCGAAAGTCGACCTCGCGATGCGACCGATGCACGGGCGCTTGGACCGCATCTCCCATTCGCAGCGCAGTCTCTTTCGTGGCATTCCCGACCGCTTCGAGGCGGTGCGGTATCACTCCCTGGCGGTCACTCAGCTGCCATCGTCCCTGGAACCGCTGGCCTGGACGTCTGACGGCACACTGATGGCCTTGTGCCACGTGGCACGCCCCTGGTGGGGCGTGCAGTTTCATCCGGAGTCAATCTGCACGGAATTCGGCGCGCGGCTGCTGCGCAACTTCCGGGAGTTGACGCAGGAGTGGTACGCGCAGGCGAGGCGGCGAGAGCTTCGCGACGGCGCCGGCGCCTCCCTCAGGTTCGAAGGGCCCCATGCACTCTCGCTGCACGCCGAGTGCGTCGATACGGCGGCCGACGCGGAGGACGTGTTCGTGAACGCCTTCGGGCACAGCGACTGCGCGTTCTGGCTCGACAGCAGCCTCGCCGAAGCCGGGCGGGCACGTTTTTCGTTCATGGGGGATGCCAGCGGGCCGCGCGCCCAGGTGCTGACCTACTGCACGGCGCCGCGCGAGCTGCTGGTGCGCCGGGGGGGCGTCGTCCAGGTACGCGACGAAAGCATCTTCGACTACCTGCGCACGCACATCCCCGACGTGCCGCTCCAATCCCCCGGGCTTCCGTTCGATTTCACCGGCGGCTTCGTGGGTTACTTCGGCTACGAGCTCAAGCGGGAGCTGGATGGCTCTCGCGCGCACGGTGCGGACACACCGGACGCCGCATGGATCCTCGCCGATCGCTTCCTCGCGTTCGACCATGCGGAGCAACAGGTCTGGATCGCCTGCCTGGACGAGGCCACGCCGGGCGATGAGAACCGCCGCTGGATGCAGGCCATGCGCGAGTGCCTCGCCAGCGTACCGAAAGCCGCCCTCTCCAGCAACGACGCAGCCCGCGACCTGCAGCCGCTGGCATGGCGTCTGGACCTGCAGACCTACCGGGACCTCATCCTTCGATGCCAGCATGAGATCCTGCAGGGCGAGACCTACGAGGTCTGCCTCACGAATCAACTGGTGGGCGAGGGGCGCATCCGTGCGCTGGACATCTACCGGGTCCTGCGCCGGCACAATCCGGCACCCTATGCCGCCTACCTGCGCATCGGCGGCTGCACGGTGCTGTGCGCCTCCCCCGAACTCTTCCTGCGAATCTCCGGCGACCGCGCGGTGGAGTCCAAGCCGATCAAGGGGACCGCCGCGCGCGGCGCAACGCCCGAGGAGGACCTTGCGATCGCCGAGGCGATGACCGCCGACGAGAAGACCCGCGCGGAGAACCTGATGATCGTCGACCTGCTGCGCAACGACCTCAATCGGGTCTGCGAGATCGACAGTGTCCATGTCCCGAGCCTGTTCGCCGTGGAAACCTACGCCACGGTGCATCAGCTGGTCAGCACCATCCGGGGCCGGTTGCGCGCCGACCTCAGCGCGGTGGACTGTGTGCGCGCCGCGTTTCCCGGCGGCTCCATGACCGGGGCGCCCAAGGTGCGCACGATGAGAATCCTGGACGAGATCGAAGGTGCTGCACGCGGCATCTACTCCGGCAGCATCGGCTATCTGTCACTCAACGGCACAACGCAGCTCAACATCGTGATCCGCACCCTGGTGGCGGCCAACGGCCGGATCTCCATCGGCGCGGGGGGGCGCCATCGTCGCGATGTCCGACCCCGATGACGAGGTCGCGGAGATCGTCCTCAAGGCCCAGGCCCTGTGGGACGTGCTCAGGCAATGCGGCGCCCCTCTGGGCGCGGTGCCGGGCATGCCGCCGCCCTCCTCGCCCGCGCCATGAAATCGGCGCGTGCCCATCGCAGGGGCATCGTCCTCATGCTGGCGGCCATGGGCTGTTACGCGCTCAACGATGCCCTCGTCAAGCTGTGCGCACGGGATCTGCCGCCGGGCCAAGTCCTGGCCGTGCGCGGCGCCTTTGCCAGCCTGCTCGTCCTGCCCCTCGCCTGGAGAGCGCGAGGCAACTGGCGCGATGCGCTTGAACCGATCGTCCTCGCGCGCTGCGGCCTGGAGGTCGGCACCGCCTTCACTTCCGTGCTGGCGCTCTCGCTGGCCTCGTTGGCCACCGTGAGCACCCTGATGATGACCGCGCCGCTGATGATTGCGCTGGCGGCCATGGCGCTGCGCTGGGAGCCCTGGCAAGGCGGGCGCCTGCTCGCGGCCGGCATCGGCTTCGCCGGCGTCTTGCTGGTGATCCAGCCGACGGCGCGACCGGATGCTTCGGCCGCCGGGCACGTCTGTGCCTTGCTGTGCGCCGCTTCGCTGGCCGCGCGCGATCTGTTGGCGCGTCGCATCCCGGCGGAAATTCCATCCGCGGCGATCGCGGTCGCAACCACCTTCGCCGTCGGCCTGGTCGGACTGCTGTTGAGCGGCGTCGAGCACTGGGGCGTCTTGCGCCAGCGGGACGTCGTGGCACTGGCGGGGGCGGCCGCCTGCGCCGCGCTGGGCAACTACGCGCTCATCGCCGCCTGCCGCGGCGTCGATCTCTCGGTCGTCATGCCCTTTCGCTACAGCCTCATCGTCTGGGCCATGCTGCTGGGCTACTTCATCTGGCATGACACGCCCCGCCCAGGCGCCATCGTCGGTGTCCTCCTCATTGCCGCGGCAGGTGTGTGCGCCCTCTGGACGATGCGACGCTCCTGAACGAGCGCCCGCGATCTCCGGCGAGCGGTCAGCGGGGTTGCCCTCCTCGCACTGCCGCCTTGCTTCGGATCGTTTCGCCGCCCTCGGCAACTGCCAGTTCTGCCAGTGCACTGGCGTTTTCCGTCGCGCTGTAATGCGGCTTCATTGAGCGAGAGCGCGCCATGGAGATCATCACCGGAACCGTCGATTCGTTCTCCGCGGAGATGCTGTTCGACATGGCTCGCTACAGGCACCGGGTCTTCGTCGAGAAGCTGGGCTGGGATCTGGACACGCGCGCGCGGTTCGAGCTGGACGAATTCGATCGCAAGGACACCGCCTATCTGATTGCCCGCAACGCCGGCGGCCAGATCGTCGGGACCGCCCGCCTGCTCTCGACCCATCGGCCTTATCTTCTGGCCACCGTGTTCCCCGAGCTGCTGGGCAGCAAGCCGGCGCCGTGCTCGCCGAAGATCTGGGAGTTGTCGCGGTTCGCGGCCGTGGATCTGGACGCCCAGCCGGGTGCGACCCATGAGGATCTCCTCGGATCGTCGCTGGCGCTGGAGATGCTGAGCGTGGCGATGCGCACCGTCGCGCAGGAAGGAGGTCGGAGACTGATCAGCGTCTCGCCGTTGGGCGTGGAGCGCATCCTGCGCCAAGCGGGTCTGCGTGCGCGCCGCCTGGCTCCGCCGGTGCGCATCGGTCGCCGGCATCTGTTCGCCTGCGCGATCGACGTGGACAGCACCTGGCGTCCGGTGCCCGGTCGCCAGGACGGCGCCCACCGATGAGCAGGCGCACCGTGTCATGCACCGGCCGCGAAGGCACGCTCAGCTCAGCTCAGGACCCCGAGGCGCGAGGAAAGCGCCACCGCCGAACTCTTGTTGTTGGCATGCAGTTTGGCCATCACATTCCTGACATGGAAGTTCACCGTCCGCTCGGAGATGTCCAGGATGATCGCGATTTCCTCGCTCGTCTTGCCGTCGGCCGTCCATCGCATCACCTCCACCTCGCGGCCGGTCAACGGCGCGAGTTCGAGCCAGGGACTTTCTCCGAGACGGGGCGAAAGCACCCGGTGGGCCGTGCTGGCAAGCCACTGAAGCAAGGGATCCTTGGCGCGCAGCTCTGCGGCCGTGAGCGGCTCGCTCGAGCGCGCAAGCGACAGCATGCCCACGCGGCCATCGGCGTCGAAGACCGACTGCGCCCATCCGACGCGCAGCCCGAAAGAGCGCGCTTCATCCCACATCTTCGGCGTGTCCCGAAAGACGTCATCGCTCCAGATGACCGGTGCCCGGCTGCGCGAACCGTGAATGGCGGTGGGATCGATCCCCAGGTAGCCCTGCTCCAGGTACCGGCGATTCCATTGCGCATCGTAGGTGCTGAGCATCCGGGCCTCGAAGCGGGTGAAGGGAAAGAGGACGCGCAGTCCGTAGGCACAGCTCTCGAAGCCGAGATGCCTCGCCGCCACGTGGATCAACTCGAGCGCCTGGGATGTCTCGCTCACTTCGGCCAATCGGCCGAGAACATCTTGTGTCCAATCATTCATGGATGCCCTTTCCTACATCCCCGGGGGCGCCGCCAGCGATCGCGGCGCGTGGCCTCAACGGAATCTTGATGCAGCGCCTGTAGGCTGCGGTCGCTGCGTTGCCTCGCCATGTTTACCGAGCTCGGCGACACCTTCCAGGTGTGCCGTTGAAGCAAGGACCAACAGTCTAGAAGTGATGTTCCCCCCTATGACAGCGAAATGACCACCATTTCTGCCAATCTCGCGGGGCTCGAGCATGCAAGCCTGGGCAGCCTCGAAGGGAGCTTCGCTGGATGACCACGACGCACGTCCCGATCTAGGGATCCATACCCCTGAGCGATGCACACGGTCTGGTTTCTGCTGCTGCCGGGATTCCTCTCGTCGACGTCAGCAGCATGCTTGCGGTCTTCGAGGGCGCCAACGCGCTGCGCCATGACGAAGACAAGGTCGCCGCCTATTCCGTGCAGCTGGTCTCCATCGAAGGCCGCGCGGCCTGCAGTTCCAGCGGCGTCCTGTTGGCAACGCAGGTATTGCCGCATCGGCTCGAAGGGAATGCGAATTCGCTCGTCATCGCGGGTGGGCCCGGGGCTGGGAGTGAACCCGCTGGCGGGAGCGATGTACGGCGTCTTCAGGGATGGTTCTCGAACAACCAGCAGCACCTGGTTCGCTGCGCGGCTGTCGATGTCGACGCGCTCGCGCTGGCACCGACGTCTGCCCCGGCGCGCCAGCGGGCAAATCCTGTGTCCGCCAGCTGGCTGGCCCTGAAGGCAAGGCGTTCGGACTGGACCGCCGCCTCCCCGGTCTCACCGCGTTGGCGGTACATCGAGGCGGGCCAGGGAACGGACCTCGCATTGTCATGGCTCGAGGCGGATCAGGGATCTGCCTTCGCAGACACGCTGGCCGAGCGCCTGCCAGAACCGCGCAGTCGGCGCTACGGACCGATGCGCTACCGCAGCAGCCTGATCGATCATCCTGCGCCGGACCCGCGGATCGCCATGCTGCACGCGTGGATCGCCGCACACCTGCACGAAAAGCTCGATGTGGCCCGGCTGGCGCAGCGATTTCCCATGTCCACGCGCTCGTTCACCCGCCTCTACAGTCGCGCGACGGGGCTCACGCCAGCACATGGCGTGCAGCAGATTCGTCTGGACACGGCATGTCGCCTCATCGAAGCGGGCACACGCCCCCTCAAGACCATTGCGGCGCAATGCGGCTACAGCTCGCAGGAGGTGATGCGCAGGACATTCCTGCGCGTCCTGGGCATGACACCCCGCGAGTACCGGCAACACCACATGATCCCAAGGAGCGAGCCGGGCGCTTCCCGGTGATCACTGCGGCGGCTATCCCTCCGTGGCCCAGCACACGGGGCGCAGCTCTGCCAGCGGCAGCAAGACGCGGGATCCATCGGCGAAACAGACTTCGCCGACATCGCTGCCGCAGGCCTTGAGACGCAGAGAACCGCGCTGCCCCTTGTGATCCACCACCAGTACCGTGCGCCCGCCACTGGCGACCGGTGCCGCCCGATGGGTGCGCGCCGGCGATGTCGCACGCGAGGGATCCGTGCGCTCCATCGTTTCGTCGAGCTTCGATCGATTGATCGTGTGGCCTTGCGCCAGAAGCTCCTGCACCGCCTGCGGCCGGTCGCGCACCGTCGTCACCAGCCGGTACAGCGTGCGCACATCGCCACCGATCCTGCCTTCCTCCACGGCTTGCCGCAACTCCGTCGGCGCGTCGTTGAGACTGGCCGCCTCGGTGATGAAAGAGCGCGGCTTGCCCAGCCTGCGCGCGATCTCCGCGCGCGTATGCCCTTCCCTCTCCCGCTCGGCGATGAAGGTGGACAGATCGAAGGGCGACATGTCTTCGCGGTGCAGGTTCTCCACCGCCTGCGCAAAAGGATCGACGCGCTCGTCGATGAAGCCCGGCACGCTCAGCAGGCCCGCTTGTCGGGCGGCACGCACCCTGCGCTCGCCTCGATTGACGATGTACCGGCCCACATGAGTGGGGTGGCTGCGCAAGGAGACGGGCTCGAGCACGCCATGCCTGCGTATCGATTCGGCCAGCTCGGCGATCCCCTCCGTCCGCATGCCCCTGCGCGGTTGGCAGGGATCGAGGTCGATCGCATCCAGCGCCACCTGGCTCGGCGCTGCGGGCGCAAGACGGTCTGTCCCTTCGGCCAGCAGGTCCGTCGCCTTGAAGCGGGACAGCGAGCTCAGGTCCAGCTCCTTCGTTGGGCTCATGCGCTCTCCTCCGGCGCCCCCGCGGCGGGTTCCGGCGCGAGAATGCGCTGCTGGAGCAAGCCGAACACCTTCATCACCTCGAGGCTCGCCTCGCGCGCCGCGCTCCTGGGCAAACGCCACAGCGGCACACCCGTGGCGAGCGCCTCGGGGATGGCGGAGCGTGTCGAGATCCGCGCGGGGATCACGAGTTCGTGGAAGTTCGCCACCAGTTCCTGCATCGCTGCCTTCTGCCGCGACGAATGGGCATTGAACCGGTTCAGCACGATCCCCGCCAGCCGCAGCTGCGCGTTGTAGCGGTGCTTGATGCCGAAGACGGTCTTGAGCATGTCCGTCACGCCATCGATGCTGTACTCCTCCAGCTCGATCGGACACGCCACCGCCGTCGCAGCCATCAGCGCTGCCGTCATGCGCAGGCCCAGCGCCGGCGGGGTGTCGATGACCACGGTATCGAACGCCCGTGCCAAGTCGGCGACGCTTCTGCGAAATGCGGGAATCACCACCTCCGGCCTCGCAAGCTCGACGTCGGCCAACTGCCTGCATCCGGCCATCAGCACGATGGAAGACTCGTTGCGTGGGAGGGCCGGGATCGCGCCCGAGTCAAACAATGCCCGGGCGCCGCTGTCCGCGCGGTACCGGCGCAACGACTTGGTGCTGTTGGATTGACCGTCCAGGTCGATCACGCAGACGGCCTGCCGCCGCAGATCGGCCAGCCAATGCGCATACAACACGCTCAGTGTGGACTTGCCGACGCCACCCTTCTGATTGCCGAAGACCACCACGTTGCCCATGATCCGCTCCTCGCGATGCGGAACTTCATGGCATCGCAATGCGGAATCTCGCACCTCGCTCGCTCGGAGCGCCACTGTCAAAAGAGCCAGTAGACCAGCCAGCCAGCATGGGCAGACAGTGCGCCCATGCGATTCAAGGACTTTCAACGCGGCGACCTGGCGCGCAAGGGCATCCGGACCGCCCTGGCCACCTTCGTGGTCATCGCGTCTGGCGCGGCCTGCACGGGCAGTGTGCAGGCGCAGGCCCAGGCTTCCTCCGCGTCTCGGCGCATCGTCACCCCGTCCGAGCAAGGCGAGCGCGACAGTGAACGGACCGAGATCCTCCGGCAGGAGTTGAAGAGGTCCGAGGAGGAGCTCGAAGGCCTCGAGAGACGCCGCGCCGAACACCTCGGGGCATCCGACCCGGAGGCTGCGAACCAAGCCGCGCGGCAGCAGTCCCGGCTGCGCGCCGACATCGCCGCCTTGAAGCGTGAATTGGCTTCGGCGACGCGCAATCTCGATGGGACGCCGGCGCAGCCCCCGGCCAGCGACCGGGCGGGTGCGGGCCGCCTGTCGGCGATCGCGAGCACCGCCGCGCCGGCGCTGCGGTGGTGGGACGTCTACGGCGCCCGTCGCCAGGCCGAAAGACCCGCACCGCTTCCGAGCGCACCGCAACAGCCACTGGATGTCCACGCCGTGGGCGCCGCCAGAAAGGAGTAAGCCATCATGCCTGCCGGAATCCGTCGAGCGTGGCCGTTGCTGCTCGTGGGCCTTTTGATCGTGCTGCCGGAGCTGGCCATCGCCAGCAGTCCGTTCGCCAGGGGTGCAAACGCCACGCAGCAGCAACTCGTCACCATCCTCACCCCGCTGGCAGCCGTCGCGGTCATGGTCTCCGGGGCCATGGCCTGGTTCGGGCGCCTGAGCTGGTGGTGGATGGTTGCCGTGGTCATCGGGACCGTGCTGGTCTTCGGCGGTCCGCAGATCGTGACATGGATCCGGGGCCTGTTCGGGGTCTGAAGGCAGGTGCCATGAGCCGCAACCAAGGCATCGTCGTCGACGCGTTGTTCGTCGGCATGACCCGGCCCCCGATGGTTTGGGGAGTCACCTACTCGGCCATGATGTTCAACATCGTGATCACGAGCGAATCCTTCATCGTGACCAAGAACCTCGCATGGCTGCTGGCGTTCTTGCCGATCCACGGCATGCTCTTCCTGGTCTGCCTGCATGAGCCGCGCTTCTTTGACCTGCTGCAGCTGTGGGGACGCACCCGGCTGCCGGCCATGGTCAACGGCAATCTGCGATTTTGGCGTGCCAACTCGTACAGCCCCCTCGCGGTGGATCTCCCGGACGCGCACGGACGGCGGCGCTCACGCCCGGTCGAGGTGCTTTATCGGGCGCGGCCCGAAAGGGGCAAGCCATGCACCTGCTGAGCCGCACCGAAAGAACGCTGCAGCGCGAACTCAGCGCCGCCGCGATGATTCCCCTGACCGCCCATGTCGATGCGCACGTCGCGAGAACGCGCGCCGGGGACTATGTCCAGACGCTGCGCCTGGGCGGCATCAGCTTCGAGAGCGCGGACGACGAGGACATCAACAACTGGCATGAACGACTCAACGTCCTGCTGCGCAACATCGCCTCTCCCCACCTGGCGCTGTGGACCCACGTGGTGCGACGCCGCGAGCTCGGTTATCCCACGGGCCGGACGGTCCCGGGTTTCGCGGGCGAGGTCGAACAACGCTATCGGCAGAAGATGGCGCGCGAAAGGCTGATGGTCAATGAGCTCTACCTGTCGACCGTCTTTCGGCCCCAGTCCACGCGGGTGGGCAATGCCGCATTGCGCTTGCTCAAGCGCACCGACACCGAAGGCGAGCGCGCGGAGCTTCGCGACTCCCTGGACCTCTGCGACAAGCTGCGCCAGGAATTGCTTGTCGCCCTGGAGCGCTACGATCCGCAGCCCCTGGGCATCTATCAACCCGAAGACAGCGACATTCTCTGTTCCTCGCTCGCGGAGTTCTACGGCTTGCTGATCAACGGGGAGTGGCAGCGCATGCCGCTGCCACGGGCGCCTCTTGACGAGGTGCTGGCGACCACGCGTCCGTTCTTTGGTCATGAAGCCATGGAATACCGCACGGGCACCCAAACCCGGATCGGCGCCTTCCTCGGCATCAAGGAGTACCCGACCCCCACGGCGCCGGGCATGCTCGACGCCTTGTTGACGGCCCCGTTTCCGTTCGTGCTGACCCAGAGCTTCACCTTCCTCGCCAAGGGCAGCGCCACGGACATGATGAGCCGCCAATACCGTCGGATGGCAGCCGCCGGGGATCTGGCGCTGTCCCAGGCGGAAGAGCTCAAGGAGGCCCTGGACGACCTCGCGAGCAACCGGTTCGTCGCGGGGGACCATCATCTCAGCCTCCACGTGCTGGCCGATGCCGAGGACGGCGTCGGCGAGCGTGCGCACCAGCCCCGCCTGAAGCAGCTCAACGACCACATGGCCCGTGCCCGCTACCTGCTGGGCGACACGGGGATGGTCGTCGCCCGCGAGGACCTCGCGCTGGAGGCAGCCTTCTGGGCCCAGCTGCCGGGAAACTTCGGCTACCGCAGCCGCAAGGCGCCGATCACGAGCCGCAACTTCGCGGCGATGTCGCCGTTCCACAACTTTCCCACGGGCCGCGCGACAGGCAACTACTGGGGCAGCGCGCTGACGATGTTCATGACCCGCGCGGGGTCTCCCTACTATTTCTCGCTGCACGCGAGCGACCCGCGCAGTCCCGATGGCGGCAGCCGACGCGACGTGGGACACGTCACCGGCGTGGGTCCGGTCGGTACGGGCAAGACCACCCTGCTGGGTTTCTGCATGGCGGCCATCTGCAACCGCCTCGATGCCACCCAGATCATCTTCGACAAGGACGAAGGCCTGCACATCCTGGTGCGGGCACTCGGCGGCCAGTACCTGCCCCTCAAGAGCGGCGCGCCGACGGGCTGCAATCCCCTGCAACTTGACGACTCGATGCCCGACAACGTCGAATTCATGCGGCGTTGGCTGCGCCGCCTGGTCTTGCGCACGCCCGGCGACAGCCTGACGGTGCGCCAGGAGGATGATCTCGACCAGGCGCTCCAAGGCACGCTGCGCCTGGCGCGCCCCTTTCGGTGCCTCTCTCGGCTGGTCTCCTTTCTGGACGTCACCGACCCCGAAGGCATGCACGCGCGGCTGCGCAGATGGTGTTCGTCGGAGAACGGCGCCTATGGCTGGGTCTTCGACAACGACGAAGACCGCGTGGCGCCCCTGCTTTCGGGCCACGCGCTGGTCGGCTTCGACGTCACGGATTTCCTGGACAACGAGGTCGTGCGCGCGCCGTTGACCATGTATCTCTTCCATCTGGTCCACACGATGGTGGACGGACGTCCCCTGGTGTGCTGGATGGACGAATTCGCCAAGCTTCTGGACGATCCCGCCTTCGCCACGTTCGCCAAGAACGGCCTGGAAACCTGGCGAAAGAAGAACGCCAGCATCGCCACCTTCACGCAGAGCACCAGCCACGTGCTCGATTCCAGCATCGCCCGGGCCATCGTCGAGCAGACTCCGACCAAGATCCTGTTTCCGAATCCGGAAGCGGACCATGACGAGTACACGCAGGGCTTCAATCTGGCGGACCGGGAGTTCGCACTGATCAAGCAGGAACTCGAACCCGGTTCGCGGCAGTTTCTGATCAAGCAGAACCATGTGAGCGTCGTGGCGCAGCTCGACCTCAGGGGCTTCGACGATGCGCTGCACGTCATCTCGGGGCGCACCGGCAATGTCCGCCTCATGCGCGAATTCATCAGGATGCTGGGCCCGCATCCGGATCAATGGCTGGCGCCTTTCCGAACGACGCTGGCAGGAGGGCCTTCCCCGTCAACGTCTTCTCAGGAGAGCTCCCATGCGTAGACATCTTCTCGCCCTCTTCATCGCCGGCGCCACCTTTCTGGCGCCGCTGCAGGCCAGGGCCGGCATCCCGGTGATCGACTTCACGGCGATCGCCAATCTCATCCAGCAGGTCATGTACTGGCAGCAGCAGATTTCTGCGATGCAAAAGCAGTACGAACAACTCCAGCAGACGAAAAACCAGCTCACGCAGACGTACAACGCGATGACGGGTCCCCGAGGCATGGAGCAACTGCTTCAAACCTCCGATGCGGCGCGCAACTATCTCCCAACCAGCTACGGCGACCTGATGGGCACGGTCAATGGATCGTCGACCAGCTACGCCGGCCTGAGCAACCTCGTGCAATCCGTCATGAAGGCCAACAGCGTGCTGTCGAGCACCCAGCTGGACGCACTCAGTCCCGAGCTTCGACAGGTCGTCGAGCAGGGGCGACGATCGGCAGCCATGCTCAACGGCATGACCCGAAGCGCCTACCAGAACACCAGCCAGCGCTTCTCCGCCTTGCAGCAGCTGATCGACCGCATTGCCTCCGCCCAGGACCCGAAGGCCATCCAGGATCTGCAGGCCAGGATCCAGGCCGAGCAGAACATGCTCACGAACGAGCAGACGAAGCTGCAGGCGCTCTATCAGATGGCGCAGGCCGAAGAGGCTATCCGAACTCAACGCATCCGCGAGAAAGCTGCCAGCGACATCGGCAGCATCAAGACGATCTCAGCGGTCAACTACTGAGCAAGGAAGGAGTCTGAAATGCCTGGACGCAAATGGGCCTACGCTCTAGTTGCCATCTTGGCCGCAGGAATCTACGCGGTCGCACAAGTGAGTGAAAGACGCCACCCTGCAACGCCCGCCGACCCTCCAGCACGGATGCGATCGGAGTCCAGGAATGAAGACACGACTCGCAGGATCTTGGAGGGCATCGGGCACTTCAAGGATCTGAAGTCCGTCCCCTTGCCATCGACTCCCGAACATTGAGTGAGCCGGAGCTTCACATGGGATTCTTCGAGCAATTCTTCACCTGGCTGACGGCGCAGCTAAGCGTCTATGTGAGCACCAATGCCGCCCGAATCGCCTCGGCAATCGAACCTGCGGTGGTCACGCTCGCGACTGTCTATGTGATGCTCTGGGGCTTCCTGAGCCTTTCCGGACGAATTCAAGAACCCCTCTGGGAGGGTGTGAAGCGCATTTTCATGGTCGGCATCGTGCTGGGTCTCAGTTTGAGACTCTGGATGTACAACGACGTTGCCGTCGACACATTTACGCGAGGCCCTGACCAGCTGGCCGCAGCCATTCTCGGTTCAGGCTCGACTGTATCCACGGTCGACCAGATCTGGACGGACGGAAATTCGATCGCAGAGCAGTTGTTGAGCAAGGGAAGCGTCCTCAACGAAAACTTTGCCTACTATCTCGCAGGATTTCTTGTCTATCTGCTGATTGGGCTGACGGTCGTCGTCACCGCATTCTTGTTGGCACTGTCCAAGGTCGCCCTGGCGCTGCTCCTCGCGCTGGGCCCGCTATTCATTGGCCTCTTGTTCTTCGACGCCACCAAGCGCTTCTTCGAGGCGTGGCTCGCCCAGCTCGCCAACTACGCACTCATCACGGTGCTCGCCACGCTGACGGCGGCACTTCTTCTGCATGTTCTTCGCTCATACACCCAGAATGCCGTCTCGCTGGGAAGCGCGGTCACCGTCACAGAAGGCGCCAGAGTGTGCCTGGCCTCCGCGTTCATCTTCCTTGTCATGCGCCAGGTCATGCCCATTGCTGCGAGCCTTGCAAGTGGTGTCGCGCTCTCCTCGTTCGGCGTGGTCAGCGGGATGGCGCAGTGGGCCATGGGCGGGGCCAAACGCACCGGCTACGAGGTCGGGCGTGGCGTCCTCGACGGCATGGGTCGACAACCCGGAAATCGGTGGGACTCCTTCCGACGCCAGGCAGGTCACCGCATCGGCTCCGGGATCGCCTCGATGGTTCGCGACGGGACATCGCGCCGCGGCGGCACGGTGATCCCGCGCGAACGGGCCATGCCGAATCACCGCCGGATGGACTGATCGAAGGAGCGTTCGATGAGACTCGTGGTCACTCTCCTTGCATCGGCCCTGATTTCTTCCTGCGGCACTCACCCGCCGCTGCCGCCTGAGTGCGAAGGGCCGCTCACGCCGATCAATGCCGCGACAGGCACCACCATCCCGGGAGCGCTCAATGAATCGCAACGCCGGTATTGAAAGCTACCTGGAAGAAGCCCGGAACTGGGAGCTCGACCGCGCTCGCCGGTCGGAGCGTTCAGCCAGGCTCGCGTGGGTCTTGACCGCCATCGCAACCGGTATCGCGGTGCTCTCGGTGGCCGCCGTTGCCGGTCTCACACCGCTCAAGCAGCCTGTCCCCGTTCTGATCCGTGTCGACAGCAGCACCGGCATCGTCGACATCGTTCCGGCCTACGAGGGGACGACCGACATCGAACAGGTGGTGACGCGCAATCTGCTGCAGAACTATGTGGTGGCGCGCGAGCGCTACTTTTATGGGATCGCGGAGACGGATTACGAACTGGTCGCTTCGCAGAATTCGCCTCGTCTCAACCAGGAATGGGCCGCCCTGTGGGCCGCGAACAATCCGGCCTCTCCCCTGAACGCCTACAAGGACGGCACGACCATACGGACGCAGATTCGCTCCGTCAGCTTTCTCAAGCTGGAAAGCGGCAGGGACAGGCTGGCCCAGGTCCGGTTCACCCGATACAACCGCGCCGGCGGTACCGGTGACGAGCAGGCGAGTCCCTGGGTGTCGACCGTGGAGTTTGCATATGTCCAGCCTTCCAAGGACAACAAATGGCGCTCGCTCAATCCACTAGGTTTCCGCATCGTCGAGTACCGCCGCGAACCCGAGGTCGCCACCGCGAGCGTTCCGGCCCACCCGCAGGATGCGCGATGAAGCCCTACCGCTGCCCGTGGCGCGTGGCGCTGGAAACTGGCATGGCCTCGCTGCTATGCTTCGCGGCGCCTTTCGCGGATGCCGTGACCGTGCCCCCTGTGGGCAAGGTGGATGCGCGCGTTCGGGTCGTTGCCTACAACGCCGATGACGTCGTCGCGCTGCATGGCTACGTGGGCTATCAGATTCATCTGCGTTTCGCCGAGGGAGAGGAGTTCGTGAACCTCGGCTCGGGCGACAACGGCGCCTTCGATGTGGGCGCGGAGCGCAACCATTTTTTCATCAAGCCGAGGGAAGCACGGGCCGCCACGAACCTCACCGTGCTCACCAACCGGCGGGCTTATCACTTCGACTACGTGGTCTCCGCCCGTGCGCCCTCGGGGGCTGCGGCGCGGCGCATGGTGTATTCGATTCGCTTCACCTATCCCGAGGACGAAGCGCGTGCGGCGGCAGCCGACGAGGAACGTCGCCGTGCCGAAGCGCTCATGCGCCGGGCACCTGAAGGGCCTCGCAACAGCGACTACTGGTTCTGCGGCAGCGGGTCGCTGAAGCCCTTGAGCGCTTCCGACGACGGCATCCAGACCCGACTGAGCTTCCAGGCTCGTGCCGAATTCCCGGCCCTGTTCGTGCAGAACGACGACGGATCCGAGTCGCTGCTGAACTTCAACGTCGAGGACGACGAGGTGGTCATCCACCGGCTCGCACGACGGGTCATCCTGCGCCGCGGCAGGCTGGTGGGTTGCGTCGTGAACCGGTCCTTCCACGGCGACGGTGCCCGCACCCCGACCCACACGAGCGTGCAAGGCGTCCAGCGCCTCACCGCCGGAGACGGCCCATGACCTCGCGCAGCGGCGTGGAACAACCCTCTTCATTCGAACCCGGGAACCGACGCCCCTGCGGTGCAGCCGGCGAGGTGGACCCGGCGACCGGGGAGATCCTCGCCCCACGCGACATGCACGAGCGCGCCGAACGCCCGGCAGACGGCGAGGGCGCGTCGGTCGAGGGAGAGCGCACCATTCCCTCGGTCAATCGCGAGCGATCCATCCAATCGAGGATCAGGAGTTCGCTGGCCCTTTCCACCATCCTTCTCCTTGGCGCCGGGTTTCTCTTCTGGTACTACGGCACCCAGTATTCCCGCAACCGCGAGAGCCTGGAAGCTGCGCGCAGGACGGCCATGGCCCGTGCCGGCGGCGAGATGAAGGTCCCGCCATTGGGGCACATCCAGCCGCCCCGCGCGTCCGATGCAGCCTCGGCAGCCAGCGCGGGGCAGCCCCCCGCGCCTGCAGCCGCAGCGGCCAACAGCGGACCTGCCCCGAAGACACCCGAAGAGCTGGCCCTTGAACGGCAGCTGGCCGCCCCGGTCCTGCGGCGTGCGCCAATGCTGCAGGGCGGCAACGCACCCGCGCATGCATCCTTGGGAGCCGCCACGGACACGCCTTCCTTCAGCGGGATCGGTAGCGTGCCCCACATGGCGCAACTGCTTGGCGCCGCCCCGGCCTCCGGGTCAGCGACCACAAGCAGCGGGAGCACTCCGCTTGCGGCGAACCTCAAACCGACGCCCACGCCCGCCGTCGCCGCCACGATGCTCGCGACCCGGCGCCTGCTGCTGCCCAGGGGGGCCTTCATCGACTGCACGCTGGAAACGGCGATCGACTCGACCTACGAAGGCATGACCACCTGCATCGGTGCGAACGACATCTACGGTGCGGACGGCAAGGTCGTCCTCCTGGAACGCGGTACCAAGTACGTGGGCGAGCAACGCGGGGCTCCCCGGCAGGGCCAGGGGCGCGTCTTCATCCTCTGGAGCGAGGCGCGCACGCCCACCGGCGTCGTCGTCCAGCTCGCATCGCCCGGTACGGACGAACTCGGCCGCAACGGCCTGCCCGGCTTCGTCGATACCCATTTCTGGGAGCGCTTCGGCGCGGCCATCCTGGTCTCGGTGATCGACGGGACCATGCAGGCCTTCGCCGCGCATCGGCAAGGCGGCTCCACCGTCGGCGGTGGCACCGGCGTGGTGCTGGCGCCGCAGGGCAGCCGCGACGTACTCACCGAGATCCTGCGAAGCACGGTCTCGATGCCACCCACCGTCATCAAGAACCAGGGCGAGCGCATCCAGATCCTGGTCGCCCGCGATGTGGATTTCAGGAGCGTCTATGCCCTTCGGACCGTCTCCACCCCTCCTTGAACGCGAGTCCGGCGCGACGCCCAGCGGCCTTCAGCCTGCAGGTCAGCCTCCGGGTGCGGCGCCGCCTGGCCCTGCAACGACCCCACCCTCGTCGCTGGCGCTGTTTCTCGGCCCGCTCGAGCCGCTGCTGAACGACCCGGAAGTGACCGAGATCTGCATCAACGCGCCGGGCGCGGCCTTCGTGGAACGGCAGACGGGCTGGACGCGCGAGGCCCTCGCGTTCGCCAGCTTCGAATGGTGCATGTCCATCGCCAAGCTGGTGGCCAACTTCACGCGCCAGCGCGTCTCTGCGAGGGAACCGCTGCTGTCCGCCACACTGCCCGGCGGCGAACGCATCCAGATCGTGCTGCCGCCGGCCACCCTGGAAGGCACCGTATCGATCACCATCCGGCGGCCGTCAGGCGCCATCTGGACCCTGGAGGAACTCGAGCAACGCCACGTCTTCGCGCAGACACGCCGCGCACCCGGGGTGCGAGCGCCGCAGGCGGCCTCTGAAGAGCTGCGCGCCGACGACCGCGAGCTCGCGGCGCTTCTCGAGGGCGGGCAGTTCGTGCCTTTCCTGCGCCGGGCCGTCCAACTGCGCAAGAACATCCTCCTGTCCGGCGCCACCGGGTCCGGCAAGACCACGGTCAGCAAGGCGCTGATCCTCGAGGTGCCTGCGCAGGACCGGCTCATCACCATCGAGGACGTGAAGGAGCTGTCGCTGCGCAACCAGCCCAACCATGTGCGGCTCTTCTATTCGCAGGGTGCGCAAGGGCAGGCGGAGGTCACGCCCGGCCAGTTGCTGACAAGCGCGAAGCGGCAGCGCCCCGACCGGGTCTTCGTGTCGGAGCTGCGCACCGGCGAGGAGGTCTACGACTACCTGGTGTCCGTCAACACGGGCCATCCCGGCTCGATCACCAGCGTGCATGCGGACAGTGCCGAGATGGCCTTCGTGGCCTTGGCCCAGCTCATGAGACGCAGCCCTGCAGGCCGGGGCATGAGCACGCGCGAAGGCGTTGAATTGGCCCAATTGAGCGTGGATGTGGTGGTGCAGTGCGCACGCGAGCGGCAGCACCGGATCGTGCGGGAGATCTGGCATGAACCAGGCACCAAGCTCCGAGGCCTGGCCTAGCCCTTTCAGGATCGCGGTCGCGCTGCTTGCAGCGGCAACGCTCGGCCTGTATCTGGCCGGCTATGTCTTCCTCGTCGCGATGAAACTGCCACCGGAGCATGCGACGCTGCTGACCATCTACCAGTACTGGGCGGCCGAAGGCGAGCGTCCCGCGGTGTGGCGCACGCTCCTGGCCTCGCTGGTCGGTTCGCAGGGCCTGACGCTGGGTCTCGTCGGCCTCGCGATGCTGCCGAGGCGGCGCCCGCTCTATGGCGAAGCGCGCTTCGCCAGCCGGCGCGAGATCGCGAAGGCGGGCCTGCTCGACGAACACGGCATCATCCTCGGACGCCTGGGCGGGCGCTATCTGGTCCTGCCGGGCCAGCAGGGGGCCGCGCTGGAAGCGCCCCCTCGCAGCGGCAAGGGTGTGGGCGTGGTGATTCCCAACCTGCTGAACTGGCCCGGCTCGACCATCGTCAGCGACGTCAAGGGCGAGAACTTCATGCGCACCGCGGGTTTTCGCGCGGCGCACGGGCAGGCCGTCCACCTGTTCGACCCCTTGTCCGAGCGCGAATGCTCCGCGCGCTGGAACCCGCTGGGCTACGTGTCCGAGTCGCCCTACCGCTGCATCGACGATCTGCAGCGCATCGGCACGATGCTGTTTCCCGATCCGCTGGCGGGAGATCCTTTCTGGACCTCCTCGGCGCGCTCGCTTTTCCTGGGCATCGCCCTCTACCTGTTCGAGACCGAGGGGGCCCCACGCACCCTGGGGGAAGTGCTGCGCCAGGGCATGGCCAGCGACGACGAAGGTTTCCAGAAGCACTGGAAGCGGGTGATCGACGCCTGCGACCGGGCCGGCTATCCGCTGTCCCATGAGGCGGTCCAGAGTCTCTACGACGTCATCGACCTCGCCCCGACGACGGCCTCGAGCATCCGCAAGACCTTCACGAGCCGCCTGGACCTGTGGCTCAACCCAATGATCGACGCAGCCACGTCCGCCAACGACTTCGATCTGCGCGAGCTTCGCAAGCGGCCGATCTCGATCTACGTGCAGATCAATCCGGACAACATCGCTCGCCTGCAGCCTTTGCTCAATCTTTTCTTCCAGCAGGCCATCGGCCTGCAGACGCGCGAGCTGCCGGAGCACAACCCGGCGCTGCGCCACCAGCTGCTCCTGATGCTCGACGAGTTTCCGGCGTTGGGGCGGATTCCGGTCATCGCGGAGTCCACCGCCTTCCTGCCAGGGTACAACGTGCGCACGGTCATCATCGTGCAGTCCAACTCCCAGCTCGTGGAGAAGTACGGCCTCGAAGGCGCCAAGTCCATCCGGAAGATGCTGGCCGCACGCATCGTGTTCCCGCCCAGGGAATACGACGATGCAGAAGCCATCTCGCGCGAACTGGGCACCCGCACGGTCCGGCAAAGGAGCATCAGCCGTCCGATGTGGGGCGGCGCGGGCAAGTCTGCCTCCGTCACCATCAGCGACCAGCCTCGCCGCCTGCTGCTGCCACAGGAAATCAAGGAGCTCGGTTCCTCCCGGATGATCCTTTTCTATGAAGGACTGCGCCCCGTGCTCGCGCAGCGCATCTTCTACTTCCGCGACAAAGTCTTCGCGAGCAGGGAGTTGCCTCCCCCGCCGGTGCCGAAGCTGGACGTGGCCCGATCGGGGTGCGCCGTCACAGCCGCAGGGGCGGTACCCGCCGACAGCGAGGCCGCTGCCGCGGGGGAGTGTCCCGCCCTGCCCGCCGATCCCGGCGCGCTGCGGCCGCGCGGCCGCCCTGCGTCAACGAAAGATGCGGATGTCCGGCGCGGCGGTGAACAGGACGATGAATGGAGGCTGGAGGACTTTTCGTTCGACTTCGACGACGTGGAAATCCCCGTCGAGAAGCTCAGTGAGGAGGACCTCCAGCGCTGTGCCGACGCCTTCATGGCGCAGGTCCTCGACTGAAGCCCCGAAAACCTGAAGCCGCTCCAGCAGCCGCGCCAGTCCCCTTCCCTCATCACAAAGGATGCCACCATGTCCCGCATCGAACCCCCTGCAGGCCTCGCCACCGACAGCGAGGGCAGCATGTCCGGGGACTTGGCCGGCACTGTCCAAGCGGACGCTGCGCCCGCCCAGGGCACACACGCCCGTGTCCCCGACGCCATCGAGCGGAATTACCTGCGCGTCGACGACCGCTATTTCTTCCCGGATCGCACGCTGGCGTTCATCGACGACGGCCATCGCATCCGTGTAGGGACCGAGAACCTCGAGGTGCTGCGCAACGTCGTCGCGATCGCGCAAGCGCGCGGCTGGCAGGCCATCTCGCTCAGAGGCACCGAGGCTTTCCGGCAGAACCTGTGGCGCGAGGCCACGCTGCGCGGGATCGAGGTCGGAGGCTATGAGCCGACGCCGGCCGAAATCCAGCAGCTGCAGCGGATGCAGGTGCGCAGGCATCCGTCGCGTGGCGCCGGACAGGGGCCGGCAGCCCCGGACGGCGGCCCCGATCCAGGCCGGCAATTCAAAGACGGGCCGCGATCGCGCGAGGGCTCGCGCCCGCCCATCCAGGGCCTGCTCGTCGCCGCGGGGGCCGCGCCGTACCGGTTCGACGCGACACAGCGCATGTCCTTCTACGCGACGGTCCGCTCGGAAGCCGGTGAGCGCACCGTCTGGGGCGCGGATCTCGAGCGCGCCCTTGCCGAATCGGCCTCCCGTCCACGCCTCGGTGACGAGGTGGTGCTGCGCCAGGAGGGCACCCATCCGGTCAAGATCCGGGACGCCTCCCGCGACATGGCGGGTGACGCCATCAGCGAAAGGACCCTCGTCGTGCAGCGCGCGAGGTGGCGCGTCGAAACCGCGGATCACCTGCGTGCCATGAAGCGCCACGCCGAACACATGCGTACAGGAGGACCTCTCTTCGAGACGTCGCTGCGCCAGGAACCCGGGCTGGCCGCGGCCGCGGCGGTCCTCGAGCTCGCCGCGCAGTACGCGCGGCGCGTCACCCCCGACCGGGCCTCGCAGCAAGGGCTGATGCACCTGATCCGGGAACGGATGGCCGATGCGCTGGAGCAAGGCCGTTCGATCCGTCTGCCGGCACGACGCCCACGTGCGACGCCCCTGCGGATTCGCGTACGCGGCGGCCGAGTCCACGACGAGCCCGACCATGAGCGCGCTTAGCGGGTGTCCACGCCCGAAAATCATGTTCGGCTGCGCCAGCCTTCCGGCGACAACAAGTTGCTGACGCTTTGGCGAAGATCGCAGGACGGTCAGGCCATCAACACGAGACCGGGAAGGTGTCGTAACCCGCAGCGGGTGCGCGGCCCAGGGGGCCGGAGGTCCGTGGCACTCGGCGTGCGGGGCATGCAAGTGGGTGATGCTAGCGGGCCCCGCATGCGCGACTGGCTTCTTCGACCGCCGCCAGAATTGCCTTCAATCGGCTCGCGGCCACAGCCCTGAGCGCATAAGCGGATTCGATGTCTTGTGGATCGGGGCGCGAATCGCCACTCCGGATACAAGGCAGAAACTTCAGGGAGCATATGTCTCTCCCTTGCCGGTACTTCACCTATCCCGGGGAGTTGTCAGCGCTGCCGATCTGCGGGCACTGGCAAACAAGTATCGCGACCTCGCACGCGAGAGGTCTTCGGTGGATGGCTCCCAGACGCCATGACGACAAAGCGCTCTGCGGGAGCAGCTTCACGCTCCCCGTTGCATGGGCGCCGCTGCCGTTGCGCGCATCGCCGTTCATGTTTGCCTCACTCGGCCTACTGACAGGAATCCAGCAGCCCGTGCGTTCGCTCTACATCGTCCTCCGCGCACTGCTTGCATCCTTGCGGCAGCGAGTCAGGCGCCGTCCGGCTTTCTGGCCGATGGATGGCTCGCCAGCGGCACGAAGGCGTTCGTTTCCATGTCCAGCGCCTCGATCGAGCCGCTCCCGATGTCGTAGACCCAGCCGTGCAGATTCAGCTTGCCCTGGGCCAATGCCAGCGCCACCGACGGGTGCGTGCGCAGATTGTTCAGTTGGGCGATCACGTTTTCCCGCACCATGCCGTCCACGCGCGAGCGTTCATCGGCGTGCGGCTTCGCTTCGTTGATCATCCGCGCGGCGTCGGAATAGCGCAGCCAGTTCTTCACGGCAGGCATCGTGTCGAGGCAGGCGCAGGTCGCGATTGCCTTCATGGCACCGCAATCGGAGTGGCCGCATATCACGATGTCGCTGACCTTCAACGCCGACACGGCGAACTCGACCGTTGCCGAGACCCCGCCCGGCTCCGGACCGAAGGAAGGAACGATGTTGCCCGCATTGCGGATGACGAACAGATCCCCGGGCTCTCGCTGGGTGACGAGCTCGGGCACCATCCTGCTGTCCGAACACGAGATGAACAGCGCCTTCGGCGTCTGGCTCGTTGCCAGTTCCTTGAAGAGCTGCTTGCGACTGGGAAAGACTTCCGCCTGGAAGCGGAGAAAACCGGCAATGATGTCTTGCATGCGCGAAGTCTAATCTGACTCGGAGCTCTCGCGGACGCCCAGGCCGGGCCGAGCTGGTTCATCGGCCGCGCTGTCAAGGTGATGTGATCGCTGCATCAAAAGGCAGGTTTCGCCGCCCTTTCATCCCGCCGGGGAAAGAGGCCCTCTTACGGCCAGCGCAGGCCCTGCAATCAGGGATTACCCATCCCGTTGCCGCTGAATCCAGCCGAACTTTCTCGGCGTATGGGTTGTGCGCACGGCTTCGCCTTGCGCAAGTCGCTGCCGCTCATTCCAACATTTGACTATCGAGGTGACGCCGATGAGATTGCTTCCAACGCCTGTCAATGCCTGTGTTCTTGCGCTCAGTGCGGCCGCCGCCGTCAGCGCATTCGCCTCCAGCCACCGCGAGGCGCCCTCGATTGCCGGGATGCCCAAGCTCGACGGCACCGACTTCTACATGTTCCGAAGCTACGAGCCCAACCGCCAGGACTTCGTGACGTTGATCGCCAACTACCAGCCCGACCAGGGCCCGTACGGTGGCCCCAACTACTTCACGATGGACCCGAACGGGCTCTACGAGATCCACATCGACAACACCGGCAGCGCCATGGAAGCCCTCACCTTCCAGTTCCGCTTCACCAACACGCTGCGCGATATCCAGCTGCCGATCTCGGGCAAGCAGGTCTCGATCCCGCTGGTGCAGGCCGGCCAGATCTCGGCGCCCAACCAGGCCACGAGCAATCTGCGCGAGACATTCACGCTCACCGTCGTGCGCGGCGACCGCCGCAAGGGGCAGGCGTTTGCCGTCACCAACGCGGCCAACGGCAGCACCGTGTTCGACCGGCCGACGGACAACATCGGCGAGAAGACCTTCGGCGGCCCGAACGGCTATGCCGCCTATGCGGCCCAGCAGATCTACAACATCAACATCCCGGGCTGTGCCGGGGGTGGCCGCGTCTTCGCGGGCCAGCGCCAGGACCCGTTCGCGGTCGCGCTGGGCCAGGTGTTCGACCTCATCAACCTCAACCCGCTCGGCTCGACCAGCGCCTACGGCGCAGGCACGCTGGCCACGCGCAACGTGAGCACCCTGGCGCTTGAAGTGCCGATCGCCTGTCTCACTGCGGGCGGTACCGGCCCGATCATCGGCGGCTGGACCACGGCCAGCGCGCGCCAGGGCCGACTGATCGCCAGCCCGCCCAAGAGCGGCCACGGCACCACGACGCTCAACGGCGGCGCCTGGGCACAGGTCTCCCGCCTGGGCATGCCGCTGGTCAACGAAGTCGTCATCGGCCTGAAGGACAAGGACAGGTTCAACAGCTCCAGGCCGATGGACGACGGCCAGTTCGCAACCTACGTGACGAATCCGACGCTGCCGGCATTGATCCAGACGCTGTACCCCAGTGCACCCGCACCGACGAACTTTCCGCGCACCGACCTGGTCGCGGCATTCCTGACGGGCATCGACGGCCTGAACAAGCCCGCCAACGTCAAGGCCTCGGAAATGCTTCGCCTGAACACCAGCATCGCTCCGACCGCGATGGCAAACCAGAGCAACCTCGGCGTGGCCGGCGGCGACAACGCGGGCTTCCCGAACGGACGCCGCCCGGGCGACGACGTGGTGGACATCGAACTGCGCGTGGCCATGGGCGCCCTGTGCGTCCTGACCGGCGCCAACGATGCGCTCAAGGTCGGCTGCAAGCCGAGCGATGCACCGGCCGGCGGTGCGGCCATCACCGACGGCGCGCTGCAGAGCCCGTCGCAGTTCCCCGCCGCTTTCCCGTACCTCAATACCCCGCTGCCCGGCGCCGTCAACGCCGCCGCGGCACCGTGAACGGGAGCACGGCATGAACCGGAACATCCATCGCATTGGCGCCGCCCTGCTGCTGGCCACGGCCCTTGCGGGCTGCGGCGGCGGAGGTGGCGGCGGGGGCGGGTTCTATCCGTTCCCGCTGCCGGTCGGCGGAAACACGTCGCCACAGAGCCCGCCGCAAAACACGCCGCCCGGGGCTGCCGACCCCTACGACCTGTTCGTCGCCTACGTGCAGGCCATGGTGGCGACCATGCTCGACACGAGCGAACCGACCGACGTGGCGGCCTTCGACCCGCCTCCGACGTCGGAGACCAAAGAGCCGGTCGCCACGCAGTAGCCGACATGCGCCTGGCCGCATCCGCGAAAGCATGGGCGGCAATCGCCGTGCTCGCCGTGGCCGCTCTCGCGGCGCATGCGGTGCCGCGCGTACCCGCGAGCGACGACGAGGTCGTGGAGACACTGCCCGTCGTCGCTGGATGGTCGAGCCAGCAACACCGGCTGCGCCGCGAACTGGCACAGCGACCGAAGGACGAGGCTACGGCCATCGCTGCGGCCTCGGCCTACCTTGAACTTGCACGTGAACAAGGCGATGCGCGTTACGCCGGTTACGCCATGGGCGCACTGCAGGCCTGGGAGGCCGCACCTCCGGCACAGACGCCGCCCGCCGTGCTGGTCATGCGCGCCACCATCGCGCAGTTCCTTCATGACTTCGATGGCGCCGAGGCCACCCTGAAGGTGGCGCTCGCCCGACGTCCAAACGATGCGCAGGCCTGGATCACGCTCGCCACCATTCTTCGCGTGCGCGGGCGCTACGACGAATCCGATGCCGCCTGCCGCTCGCTCGGGCGGGTGGGCCCGGCCCTGTACGGCGTCGCCTGCCTTGCCGAGAACGCCGGGCTGCGCGGCAACCACGACGACGCCCGACAGGCACTGCAGGCCCTTCTGGCGGAACCGGCGCTGCGCGATGCAGACAAAGCCGGGACTCGCCAATGGCTGCTGACCAGTCTTGCCGAGGTCGAGGAGTTGGCGGGCCGCCAGGCAGAAGCCGACGCGGCCTATCGCAAGGCCGTGGCGGCGCAGCGCTCCGGCTATCTGCTGCTGGCCTACAGCGACTATCTGCAGCGCGTTGGGCGCCACGCCGAGATCCCGAAACTGCTGGCCGACGAGGCGCGCAGCGACGCGGTGCTGCTGCGGCTGGCCATCGCCGGCGCCGCCGCGCGCGGCAAGAGCGCCCAAGGTGCCCAGAGTGCCCAGAGTGCCCAGAGTGCCCAGGCTGCCCACGACGCGGCCGAAGAACTGCGCCAGCGCTTCGAGGCAGCCGCGCTTCGCCCCGGAACCACCGCACTGCATGCGCGTGAAGAAGCCATGTTCGCCCTCGACGTGCAGAACGACCCGAAGCGCGCGCTCGAACTCGCACGCGTGAACGTCAGGCTGCAGCGCGAGCCCATCGACCTGCTGGTGTTCGCGCGAGCCGCGTCGGCCGCCAATGACAGCGCAGCCCGCGGGGAAGTGAAGGCTCTGATGCAGCAGATCGGACTGAAGGATGCCCGTGTCGATGCAACACCGTGAACGCGTCGCGCTCTTCGTGCTGCTGGTGACTGCGCTGCTTTTCGGGTCGGCGGCGGCCCACGCCCACAAGGCGAGCGATGCCTACCTGCAGTTGCAGCGCACCGGCGACACGATCGACCTGCGCTGGGACATTGCGCTGCGCGACCTCGACGCGATGCTCGACCTGGACGCCAACGCCGACCGGAAGCTCAGCTGGGGTGAAGTGCGCACCCGGTTGGCGGACATCCGGGCCTATGCGCTCGCGCGCCTGCGTCTGCAGCAGGGCCGGTGCGCGCTGGTTGAAGCGCAGGTACCCGCGGTCGAGGACCGCATCGACGGTGCCTACCTCGTTCTCCAGCTGCAGGCGCATTGCGAGGCTGGCGCCGCGCTCGACATCGACTACCGCCTGTTCCGCGAAGTCGATCCCACGCATCGCGGCCTGCTGCGCGTCGAAGCGGCGGGCGGAGCACAGCCCGTGGTGCTGTCGCTCGATCCGTCGGCGGGACCGGTGTCCCTGGCCTGGCCGGGCTCGCAGGGTGCTGCGGACACGGCCACGCGTCCCGACGGCAGCTTCTTTCGCGACGGCATTCATCACATTCTCATCGGCTATGACCACATCCTGTTCCTGATCTGCCTGCTGCTGCCGGCCGTGCTGCGCCGTCGCGGCGGCGGCTGGGAGCCCGTGCTCGCCTGGCGCGAGGCGGTGTGGCCGATGCTGGGCATCGTCACCATGTTCACCATCGCGCACTCGATCACGCTGGCCCTCGCGGGGCTGAAGATCGTGACCATCTCGCCGCGCATCATTGAGCCCGGCATCGCGATCACCATCATGCTCGCCGCCATCGACAACATCCATCCGGTGCTGCGCGGGCGCCGAAAGCTCTTCGGCTTCCTGTTCGGCCTCATTCATGGCTTCGGCTTTGCGGGGGCGCTGGCCGAGCTCGAGCTGCCGCTGCGCGATTTCGTGATCGCGCTGCTGCAGTTCAACCTGGGCGTGGAGGCCGGCCAGCTCATGGTCGTGGCCGTGGTGCTCGTCGTATTGCTGGCGCTGCGCAACTGGCAGCGCTATCCGGTCCTGGTGCTGCGCGGTGGCTCGGCGCTGGCCGTGCTGGTGGCGGCCATCTGGCTCGGCGAGCGGGTGCTCGATGTGAAGGTGCTGCCTTTCGCCTGAAGCGCGGGGCTCAGAAGGTGTACCGCGCGCTGATGCGCACGCTGCGCGGCTCCGTCGGGTGCACATGGCGGTCGTTCACGCCGCCGCTGCAGCTGCCGCTGACCACCTCGCCCGCCGTGCACGAAGCGTAGTAGTACTCCATGTCGTTGCCCTTGCGCCCGGCCAGGTTGAACACGTCCAATCCCAGCGTGAGCTGCCGGTTGACTGCATAGCGCGCGCCAAAATTGAGCAGCGTGGTGGCGCGCGAGCGCACGGCGTTCAGCGTATCGAGCGCGCGCGGCCCCATGTAGCGCAGCCGCAATGACGCGGTCAGCGGCCCCTCGATGTAGGTGATGCCGGCCGCCAGCACGCGCTCGATGGCGTTGTCCACATGGTTGCCCTCGCCTTCCGGCGCCACGCCCTTGAAACGGGCGCGCGACACGGCGGCGTCCACCTCGAGGCGCCAGGCGCGGTCGAAGTTCCACCGCAGCGTGGCCTCGAGTCCGCGGCGCGTGCTCGCGCGGCCCGGCTCGGTGGTGCCCGCGTCGCCGACGTAGACCAGTTCGGAAGCCAGGTCGAGCTTCCACAGCGCCACGGTGGCCGTGAGATTTTCGTGGGGCTGGAAACGCCAGCCGACTTCCGCGCCGCGACCTTTCACCAGCGCAGGCACGCGATCGGCCGCGTCGCCGGTCTTCGGGTCGACGGTGATGGTGGCACCGCGCACGTCGTTGCTGTGGAAGCCCACGCCCGCATTGAAATAGAACTCGTGAGCCGGCGTGGGCGCGAAGGCCAGACCGAACTTGGGGCTTAGCTGCGCGTCGTGCCCCCTGCCGCTGTTGAGCGGGCCGAAGACGGGCTCGCGGCCTTGGACGTCGTAGCGCAGCGCGTCGCCGCGCAGGCCCACGTAGCCGCGCCAACGGTCGCTGAAACTGACCAGCTGCTGCCCGTACACGGCGAACGAATCCTGCGAAACCTTGTCGTTGCGCACCGTGCCCAAGCGCCGGCGCGCCTCCGTGTCGTAGAGGCCGACTTCGCCGATGCGGTCGCCGCGCCATTGCGCCCCCAGACTCAGCACACCGTCGAGACCGGCGATCCTGTTGGCCATCGTGTGCGAGCCCTGCGCGCCGAAGACGCGGCGGCGGTCGGTCTGTTCGAACTGGTCGCCGTTGTCCGGGTTGTCGAGGAAGTAGGTGAAATCGGAGAACAGATCGAAGCGGTAGTCGATGGCGTAGGCGCTGAACTCGGTATCGCCGCTTGGCCCCTTGTCGAACCACTTGCCGGACAGGCTGATGCGCCGGGTCTTTCCACCGTCGGTCGGATTCAGGCTGTCGAAGCGCTGCAGTTCTCCGCTGTCGATCAGTCGCTGCGGCACCTGGTCGGTCGAGGTCCATCGGCTGCTGTAGGCCATGGCGGTGACGCTGAAGCCGCGCGTCTGCGAGCCCTGCGAATAGCGCAGCACGGCGTTGGCCTTCCTCAGCTTCTCCGGCACGTTCCAGGGGCCGCTGTTGCCTTCGAGTTCGACGGCGCCGAGCCAGGTCTGGTCCTGCACGGTGCGCGAGCCTGCGGCCAGCAGGCGGCGGAAGCCGTGCGAGCCCACCGTCATCTCGGCAAAGGGCGAATCGAGCGCGCTGAAATAGTCGAGTGAGGCGCTGCCCGCAAGCGAGAAATCGCCGCTGTGCACGAAGTACGGGCCCTTGCGGTAGCGCACGCCGGACACCAGCTCGGGAATCAGGAAGTTCAGATCCGCATAGCCCTGGCCATGGCCGTGCGTCGGCATGTTGACCGGCATGCCGTCGACCGTGACCGCGAAGTCGGTACCGTGGTCGAGGTTGAAGCCGCGCAGGAAATACTGGTTGGCCTTGCCGTCGCCCGAGTGTTGAGTGGCCACCACACCGGGCACCGCTTCAACGATGTCGCCCGGGCGCAGCTTCGGTCGCGACTGATAGGACTCCCGCTCCACCGCGCCCTCGCTCGCGCTATCGGCACTGCCAATGCTTGCATCGCGCGGCCCTTGCACCTGGATCTCCGGGAGATGGTTTTCCTGTGCATGGGCGACAGGGCAGCCAGCCAGCATGCCGATCCAAACTGAATGAGACACGGCGGCCAGCCTTCGCATCAACGCTCCAATCGAAGAAAAGCCGCGAATCCATGGCGCGACTTCCTTTCCATACGGGGACCTCTTCATATCGGATTCAAAAGCCAGGAGCGATCGGAGAAATTCTCCGGGCGACCGAAAGACGCACGGAGCCGATCGACAAGGCGCCCCTTTCCGGGCCTGCTCTCAGCGACCGACGGCCTGCACGATCTGCTCGGCCAGAAGCGATGCCGCACGGGGCAGGTTGCGCGCGCGGTGCAGCCGGATATCCGCCGCAGGCAGCCGCGGCAGGTTCTCGGCCTCGGACAAGGCCCGCAATCTTGCCGGAAAGGTCCCTGACTTCACGACCGTCACCGCCAGGCCTTGCGCTGCGATGGATTCCACGGCCGCAAGCCCGTGGCTGACGAATGCAAGCCGCCAGGCAATCCTGGCGCTGTCGAGCGCTTCGGTGGCCCATTCGCGGAACAGGCATCCCCGGGGATAGAGGGCGACAGGCAGCGGATGCTGCAACTCCACCGGGTGCGAGGCCGAGGTGGCCCACACGGCCTGCTCCTGCCGAAGCAGTTCGCCGCCGCCCTGGCCATGCGGATGCATCGCGATCACGACGTCGAAATCCTTGCCCAGGCGCTGCGGCATGCGGGCCGTGAGGCCGGTTTCCATTTCGACACGGATGTGCGGATAGTCGGCCGCGAAGCGCGCGAGCACCGGCGGCATGACGTGTGTGCCGTAGTCGTCCATGACGCCCAGGCGTACCCTGCCCTCCACCTTGTGCTGCTGCAGTTGGCCGACGGCCTCGTCGCCCAGTTGCAGGATCCGGCGCGCGTAGCCGAGCAGTCTTTCGCCTGCGAGGCTCAACTCGACATGGACTTTCGTGCGATGGAAAAGAGCGGTGCCCACCCGCTCCTCCAGCCGCATGACCTGCATGCTCACTGCGGACTGCGTGCGGTTCAGCGCCGTCGCCGCACGGGTGAAGGAGCGGTGTTCGGCCACTGCCACGAACGCCTTCAGCAGATCGGGATCGAGCGATGGAAGAGTCATTTCATTCCCTGATGAGATGCATCAAATTAATTCGATTGATTGATGATAGTGAGGCTTCTACGCTGCCGCCACGACAACGACCTGGAGCATGAACGTGGGAGAACTTGCGGGCGTCGCGGCCGCCGTGCTGTCCAGCGCACTGGGCGGAGCAGCGGTGGGCGGGACGCGTTACGTGGCCGGAGCGGTCGACCCGATCGCTCTCGGCGCGTTCCGCTTCGGCATCGGCTTCTGCCTGCTGCTGCCGATGGCGCTGCTGGGCAGCCGCAGCGAGCGCTGGCCTGCGCGACGCGACTGGCCGGCGACCGTTGCGTTGGGACTGCTGTTCTTCGGACTCTTCCCGCTGCTCTTCAACGCCTCGCTGCACTACACCTCGGCTGCGCGCGGGGCGCTCTCGCTGTCCGCCTTGCCGCTGCTGACCATGACCGTGGCCGGTGTCCTGCGCATCGAACCGTTCACCCGCCGCAAGACGGTCGGTGTGCTGGTCGCCATGACGGGCGTGGCCCTGTCCCTGTTCTCGGACCTGCGAACGGCGCCGCCAGGCGCGTGGCGAGGCGATCTGCTGATGCTGGCAGCGGCGCTGTGCATGGCTTTCTACAGCGTCGGCTCGCGCGCGGTGATACGTCGGTCGGGGCCGCTCTCCTTCACCGTCCTGGCGATGGCGGCCGGCGCGTTGTGCCTCGCGAGCATCGCCTGGCATGCGGGGAGCTTCGCGCCCGTGGCCCGCTTCGGCATGGCCCAGTGGCTGGCTGTCGCCTACCTCGGCGTGTTCGGCGGCGCCATCGGTTTCTTTCTCTGGGCCTTTGCGCTGGGGCGTACCACACCCACGCGCGTGGCGATCTCGGTGACGGTCAATCCGGTCGCCGCGGGCCTGGTCGGCGCCTGGCTCTTGGCGGAGCCGTTGCGTTGGGGCTTGGTGGTCGGGCTGCTGGCGGTGCTGGCAGGCATCGTGATCGCGGCGAGTGGCGGGGCGAACGTGCGGGTCGAAGGCTAGCGTTTAGACGGCCTCGCTGTGCCGATGGCTACCCTCTGTAGAGGCTGGCCGACAAGCCGTTTATCTGGGGACCGCCGAGCGTGCAGCCGTCGAGGGATCCACCCGCATTGAGCGCATTTTTCAAGGCGTCGACCACGGAGCTCATCTCTGCAATGTTTTGAAAGCGTGCCCGGGGTCCATCGTGGAAAGTGCGCAGCGCAATAGGCAATGCATGCACGAAAACGGGCTCGGCGTTCAGGGGGATGTGTTGCCAGACACCGTTCTCATCCCTTGCCTGGAAGCAGTCCGGCAGCTTCAAGGTCGGGCACAGGTGCGCGGCCAAGACGAGGCCGAACGCCTCTGGGATGCAGTCGCGCAAGCGGCACGCATCAAGCTCGTTGCCTACCAGCGCATGGAACTGGACCTCGAGGAGTTCGTCGGTTGCGTTGTCTGCTGCGAGCATTTCGATGGCTCGTGCGACGGTATCGGCAGAAACGTCGTTCATCGGGTTTGGCGAGGTGACAACGCCTGTGGATATCGACGGTTCCGCCAGGGATTTCCGCGTTCGTGGTCACATCCAAGCTGCGTTGGCGCACTTTCAGGTATCGGGCCGCGGGTCTTCGTCTGTGACGGAGAGATCGACCAGAACCCGGACTTCGCGCGTGATGCGTCCGGGCATCTCGAAGACCAGCGTGATGTGGCCCTTGACGCGCTCGAAAGGCTTGTCCAGCTTCACGTGGAAACCCCGTTGACTGCTCAGGACATGGTCGTAGGTCCAGAGCGCGAAATCCTGCAACGCCGCCGCCTTGCTGCTCTCCTTCACTTGCAGCTTCTCATTCTTCTCGTTGATGAGTTCGTAATCCTTGATCTCGTAGGTCACGAAGTCGGCGATGTCGTCGTTCTTGTTGGTGATGTGGCCGTTGCGCTTGTACTCGTCGAGCTTGATCTTGGGCAGCGGGTAGTAAGCCAGCAGGTCGAACTCTCTCGCCGGCTTCTTCTTGATCAGCGTGAGGTCGGAGTTGATGACCAGCACATGTGCGCCGAGCTGCGTCAGCAACGCTCTCGCCTGATCGGCAGAGTACGGATAAGGCTGTGCCGAGTGGGCGTGGCCAGCGAACAGTGCAGAAAGAAAAAGCAGCTGCAGCAACTTCTTCATCGAAGAACGCATGTCTGGTGGATTGCAGAAGCAAGAGGGCGGGTGGTCTTGAATCCTAGCATCGCCACACGGGCCTCCAAAGCGCCGGGAGCCGGCACGCCGTTCGGCAATCCACGGCTCGCGGCCCTCATCAGGCATGCGGCTGCTGATCGAGCGCGTTCGTCGCAGGCGGTCGAACCCACGCTCGTCCGGTGTCAGAAAAGATGCTGCTGCGAGCTCGTCAACGCCGCGAAGCTGGCCCCCATCGGCTGGAGGATGGCATCGGCGATCGGCTGCAGCTGCCTGCCCAGGTAGTGGTCGTAGTCGATGCGTGAATGGCGGGCCTCCAGCGGCTCTGGGCCGGTGCGGGTCATGACGTACTGGATCCAGCCGCCGTTCTGGTATTGCTTCGGCCGATGGAGGCGGTCGTTGTGCTCGTCGGCCAGGCGCGCGGCGCGGACCTGCGGCGGCACGTTGACGAGGTAGGCGTCCAGGCGATGGCGCAGGCGCTTCCTGTAGACGAGCAGTTCGTCCTTGGCGCCGGAAAGCGTCGAGCGCACGTACTCCCTCACGAACTCCTCGTAGGGCTCGCCCCGGAAGATCCGCGACAGCAGCCCTTCCTGGAACTGCCGTGCCAGCGGCGTCCAGTCGCTGCGGGCCATCTCCAGGCCGCGGTAGATCATCTCCTCCTTGCCGTCGGCGTCCTTGCTCAGGCCGGCATAGCGCTTCTTGCTGCCCACGTCCGAACCGCGGATGGTGGGCATGAAGAACTTGCTGTAGTGGGTGTCGAACTCGATCTCCAGGAAGTTCTCGAGGTCGTGGGTCTCGCGAAGCGTGCTCGTCCACCAGTCGTTGATGTCCTTCACCAGGCCTGCCGCAACGGCATGCGCCTCCTCGTTGGTGTGGGTGCGGCCGAGCCAGATGAAGATGGAGTCGGTGTCGCCGTAGATGGCTTCGTAGCCTCTGCGCTCCACGAATTCGCGCGTGAGCTTCATCATCTCGTGCCCGCGCAGGGTGACGGCGGACACCAGCTTGGGATTGAAGAAGCGGCATTCGGACGCGCCCAGCACGCCGGCGAACGAGTTCATCAGCAGCTTCAGCGCTTGCGACAGCGGTTCGTTCCGGGCCCGCTTGGCTTCGTCCCGCGCGCGCCAGAGCGTGGTCACGATCTCCGGCAGGCAGTGCCTGGTGCGCGAGAAGGTGGTGCCCTGGGGGCCGCGCACGATCAGGCGCGGATCGCCTCCGGCGCTGCCGCCTTCCACGAGGCCGACGGGATCGACGAGGAAGGTCCGGATGATCGATGGATAGAGGCTCTTGTAGTCCAGGACCACGACGGAGTCGTAGAACCCCGGTTTCGAGTCCATCACGTAGCCCCCGGGGTAGGCCTTGCTCGGGATCTCGCCGACGTTCGGCGCCACGTAGCCGAGGCGGTGCATGCGCGGCAGGTAGTGGTGGCTGAAGGCCGCGATGGAGCCGCCGAAATGGTCCATCTGCAGGCCCGTGGTCTGGGCGCGTTCCATCACGAACTGCAGCAGCTTCGCCTTCTCGAAGATGCGCAGCACCAGCTCGCAATCGCGGATGTTGTAGTGAGCGAGTGCGGGCTTGTCTTCCTGGTAGCGCCGCTCGATCTCGGCCATCTTGTCGTACTCGTCGCCGATGGCCTTGCCTTCGCCCAGCAGCGACTGCGAGACGTTCTCCAGGCTGAAGGAGGGAAAGCTCCACATCGCGGCCCGCAGTGCCTCGATGCCGTCAACGATCACCCGCCCCGGCGTGGAGGCGAACAGATAGCCCTGCTTTCCGGGATGAGTGCGCCAGTCCAGCGGGCGCCGCTCCCGTCCCGGCAGAAAGGGCGCGCCGCAATCGTCGGCGGTCTTCTGCAGCACCCGCAGGTCGAACTGGATCACGCTCCAGCCGACGATGACGTCCGGATCGTTGCGCTCGAACCAGTCGTTGAGCCGTTCGATCATGGCCTTGCGGCTTTGGCAGTAGACGAGGGAGAAGTCCTGCCGCTCCTCTTCCCCGCCCTGCCCGGCTGGCGGGTCGCCGAGCATGAAGACGGTGCGATCCTGCGCGGCGTCCAGTGCGATCGAATAGAGCGCCTCGTACTGGCTGGTCTCGATGTCCAGCGACACCATCTTCAGCGCCGGGCGGTAGTCGGGCGCCGGTCTGAGCCGGCAATCGACCAGCGCGCCGCGGTCGAGGCGCCCTCCTTCCGCCGCCACGCCTGCCGTGATGAACCGCTCCATCAGATGGCGGTCCGGCGGGCGCACGTCGGCCTCGAGCAGCGGAATGTCTTGCGCGCGAAGGGTGCGCGCAAGCCGGCCGATCTGGCGGAAGTGCTTCGCATAGAGGCCGACGACCGGCTCCTGCTGGAAGGTCTTGAGATCGAGCTCGCGGATCTCCACCCCTGGCATGGCGGCAAGCGCCGCCTCCACCGCCGCGCGGTGCCGGGCGGCGACGAACGCGACGGAGGTCTGGGCGGTCAGCACGACTTTCAGCGGCCCGGCGTCCGTTGCCAGCCAGTATTCGATCTCCGTGCCCGCCGCGGCGTCCCGCCAATGGCGGGTCAGGATGAAGCCCTTGAGTTCGGTGGGCGCCGTGGGAGGCAGAGGCATGGAAATGAGAAAGGCAGGCTCGGTGACAACCGATTCTTGCGCAGTCGCCGCGACCTTTCGCGGGCCTCGCATCCATGGCAGGCGTTCGCACCTGCGGCCCCGAGCGGAATGCCGGGGGCAGCCCGACCGGCCGCAAAACACCGATCTACCGGAGCCTCCAGGCGCGGGTCGATGTTTTCAACCCGCCAGAAACCGCCCGGGCGGCGCCGGCACGATTCAACGGGGGTGAGGAAAGAGCCTTTCTATCGGGCAATGCGTCTTGATGAACGGCGACTTGATCACGATGTAGCTGAAGTACTTGGAGATGCCGATGTTGCGCTCGAGCAGCCCCTCGATCACTTCCTGGTAGTGGTTCACGCCACGCGTGAGAAAGCGCAGCAGGTAGTCGTAGCCCCCGCTCACCAGGTGGCACTCGAGCACCTCGTCCACTTCGCGGATCGCGGCCTCGAAGCGCACGAAATCCTCGCGGTGATGGTCCTGCAGCGTGACTTCGGTGAACACCGTCAGCGCATCGCCGAGCTTCTCCAGCCGCAGGTGCGCGCCGTAGCCGGCGATGTAGCCGGCCTGCTCCAGCCGCTTCACTCGGATCAGGCATGGGCTGGGCGACAGGCCGACCGCGTCCGCGAGATCGACGTTGGTCATGCGCCCGTTCTTCTGCAGCTGGGCCAGGATGCGCAGGTCGAGTCGGTCGATCTTGAAGGCTTCAGACATGGCAGTCCTGAAAAAAAGCGAAACAGGTCCTGATTCTGCTTTGCCGACGCGGCGCCGGGTCAGTGCTTTCCCGGTCAGGCGGCCAGCGCGGCGCGCACGTCGGGGGCGTCGAGCACGTCGTCGAGCGTTTTCTCAAGCCGTGCGAAGAGCTGCGCGAACTCGTCCTCGGTGAAGGTGAGCGCAGGCGCGAAGCCGAGGATGTGGTCCCCGAAGGAGCGAAACACCAGGCCGTTGCGGTAGCCGGCCGCGAAGATGCGGTCGGACAGCCCCAGCGCCGGGTCGAAGCGGCGCTTGCTGGCCTTGTCGCTCACCAGCTCCAGCGCCCCCACCAGGCCGCGGTGGCGAGCGTCGCCCACCAGCGGATGCGCGCGCAGCGCGTCGAGCCCGGCCGCGAAATGCACCGCCCCGCGCTGGCCGTTGGCGAGGACGCCGCCCTCCTCGTAGAGCCGCAGCACCTCGAGCGCGACGGCGGCACCCACCGGGTGCGCGGAGTACGTCGCGCCGTGGCCGACAGGCGCTCCCGCAGGGGCACCGTCGGCGATACCGGCGTAGACCTTCTCGGACATCAGGGTCGCGCCCATCGGCACGTAGCCGGCGGTCAGGCCCTTGGCCACGGTCATCAGGTCGGGCTCCACGCCTTCGGCCTCGCAGGCGAACATGGGACCGGTGCGGCCGAAGCCGGTGATGACCTCGTCGACCAGGAAGAGGATGTCGAGCTCGCGCGCGGCGTCGCGCATGGCCTTGAGCCAGCCCTTGGGCGGCACGATGACGCCGCCCGAACCCTGGATCGGCTCGCAGAAGAAGGCCGCCACGTTGTCGGCGCCCAGCTCGGCCACCTTGGCGCGCAGCGCCGCGACCGAGGAGGCGATCAGCGCCTGCGGATCGGCGCCGTGCTCGTGGCGGTAGGCATACGGCGAGGGGATGTAGTGCTGCGTGGGCAGCGGCAGGTCGAAGCCGCGATGGAACACGGGCAGCGCTGTGAGGCCCGCGCCGGTCGACGAAGAGCCGTGGTAGCCGCGCTCCAGCGAGATGAACTGCTTCTTCGACGGCCGGCCGATGGCGTTGTAGTACTGCACGATGAAGCGCACGGCGGCATCCACCGAATCGGAGCCGCCCAGCGTGAGGTACACGCGGGTCAGCGATGCCGGCGTGATCTGCACCAGCTTCTGCGCGAGGCGGATGGCAGGCTCGCTGCTGAAGTGGAAGTAGCCTGTGGCGTACGGCAGCCGGCGCATCTGCTCGGTCGCGGCCTGCACCACGCTCTCCTGGCCGTAGCCCACGTTCACGCACCACAGGCCTGCGAAGGCGTCGAGCAGCCGGTGGCCGTTGGTGTCGGTGAGCCATGCGCCCTCTCCGGAGGCCAGCACGGTGGGCCCGCGCTGCTCGTGCATGCGCCAGGGCGAGACGGGGTGGATGAGGTGGGCGCGGTCGATCGCGTCGAGCGCGGCTTGCTGGGGCAGTGCGGTGGGGTGCGTCATGGGTGTGAAGATGCGAGAGCGAGGGAAGCTTTCGATGCCTTCAGCTTAGGCGGCACCCCGCACGAGGTGATGCTGCTTTGAGGGTGTCGCACGAAGCACGCTGCGGTTGTTGCGCCGCGTACAGCAGATCGTGCGGTCGACGCGGCGACCCCGTCCTTCTGCGCTTCTCGTCGCGGCTTCTCTTCTCAATACCCGCGTGCGCGGTCGACCAGCCCGAGCATCCGCTCGCCGGCCTCGAAGCGCTCGATGTTGTCGAGCAGCACCTCGGCAGCGCTCAGCGGCTGCGTCATGCTCGCGATGTGCGGTGTGAGCTGGATGTGCGGATGCCGCCAGAACGCGTGCCCGGGCGGCAGAGGCTCGGGGTCGGTCACGTCGAGCACCGCCTCTGCGATGCGTCCGCCTTCGAGTGCGGCCAGCAGGTCGGCATCGACCAGCTGCGGCCCGCGTCCGACGTGCACGAGCGAAGCGCCCTCGGGCAGCTGCGAGAACAGGCGCGCGTCGAGAAAGCCGCGCGTCGAGTCGGTCAGCGGCAGCAGGCATACGAGGATGTCGGTGCGCGCGAGGAAGGCCGGCAGCTCATCGGCACCGGCGTGGCATTGCACCCTATCGACCTCGTGGCGCGAGCGGCTCCAGCCCGCGCAGTCGAAGCCCAGCGCGACGAGCTGCGCCAGCACGGCCTGCCCGAGCGATCCCAGGCCGAGCACGCCCACGCGCCGTTCGCCCGCCGTGCGCACCGGCAGCGGCTTCCAGCGCGCCTCCTGCTGCTGGCGCCGATACTGCGGCATGTCGCGGTGCAGGCCGAGCACCGCATGCGTCACATACTCGACCATCCCGCGCACGATGCCGGGTTCGACCATGCGCACCACCGGCAGCGCGGGCGGCAACGACGCGAAGTCGAACTGGTCGACGCCTGCGCCGGAAGAGAACAGCACCTTCAGATGCGGAAAGCGCGTGCCCAGGTCGTCGGGCGGCTCCCATGCCGCGAGGAAGCGCACCTTCGCGGGATCGCCGACGTCCGGCCAGATGCGGAAGTCGATGTCCGGCCGGCGGCGGCCGAACACTTCGGCCCATTGGCGTCCCCGGACGGGATCGGACTTGTAGAGGAAGGTGAAGGAGGTGTCCACAGGGGTGCTCCTTCAGCCCACGGCCTGCGTCACGAGCGCGAACAGGGCCGGCGCTTCCGCAGGCCTGGCCAGGGGCGCGCCGCGCACCATCGTCGTGGGCGCATCCACGCGCAGCAGGCCGATCGCTTCCAGCCATTCCGCCAGGCCGCTGTCGAAATCGATGTCGATGCGCGTGAAGTTGCCCGCATTCAGGCCGGCAAGGTGCGCGATCAAGGCCTTCGCGCCCTCGGCATCGGGCGCGACCACCGGACCGATGGCATGGCCCCGGCCGAAGCGGCGCAGCATGGCGAAGCCCTTCGCGGTGTTGTCGTGGTCGAGCACCACGCAGGCGTCGGCCCCCTGCAGCAGTTCGGCGATGAGCGCCTCTCGCGGCATGCCCCGCGCTGCGGTGTCCAGGGCCTGCAGCGCGGGCAGTTCGTTGAGGCCCGCCGGGCGCAGGCGCCAGCCTTGCTGCAGCGCGATCAGCGGTGCGGGCTGGGCGATGCCCTGGTGCTGCCGGACCTCGCCGGTCCGCACAAAACCCAGGCGCTCGTAGAGTCCGCGCCCCTGCGAGGTGGCGTGCAGCAGCAGCGAGCGGTCTTCCATGCCGTCGAGCAGCGAGCGCATGAGCCGATGCCCGATGCGGCGTCCCTGGCATGCGGGGGTGACGATCACCAGGCCGATGGTGGCGTGGCGCTCGCCCCAGCGCCACCGCAGGCCGGTGCCGACGAGCTCGCCGTCGCGCTCGGCCGCGATGCCTTCGGCATGCGCGAAGACCTGCTCCCAGTCTGCCAGCCGGTGCGGCCAGCGCAAATCGGCAGACAGCGCGTGCGCTTGCGGCAGGTCGGCGGAAGTCATCGGTCTGAGCACCACGCCATCCGTGGTCGGTGCGTTCTCAGGGGCTTCGGACATCGGAATCTCTCTGTATGTTGCGACGGGAATTCGCTCCATCTTGGACGACATTGCGGCGCCGCACCAGACCGGATGGCGCTTTCGCTGCAACTCGCAAGCTTCGCCTGCCAGGCGCCCTCTTCCCGCAATTTGCTGCGGTGGCGCGCCCGCATACGAACACAAATGCCGCGACGGTTTGCCTAGCATCGACCGGCCGTCTCGGCCGTCCCGGTCACTTCCCCACGCCGCGCCAACTTCCATGCAGCCCATCGCCATGCGAGCCTCCGGTCGACCCCCTCACAAGCGCCTTTGCACCGCATCCTCGAAGCACGCTTCATGCCCTTCGACGCGGGACGGCGACCTCATGGCGGCGCAGTCCGGCATGCGCACGCAGCGTGCATCAAGAACGTGCGCAACAGCCTCGCGGCGGCGCGCCAAGGTGCATGTCCGCACGTGCGCGGGGCAGACCGCACGCCATGCTGTTGCCGCTACCACAAACCGCAGCTTTGGTTTCGACGGCACCTGTTTTCCCTACATACGTCATGCAGCTGCGTGCTGCAATCAATCCGTAATGAGCTTGTCGCAATTGCCTTCCCTGCCCTCCCTTTGAAAAGGACCCGACACCATGAGCTTCCGTCCCAAATACGTGACCTTCGACTGCTACGGCACCCTCACCCGGTTCCGCATGAAGGAGATGGCCGCCGACCTGTTCGCCGACCGCATCCCCGCAGAACGCATGGAGGAGTTCCATGCGGACTTCACGGCCTACCGCTTCGACGAGGTGCTGGGCGACTGGAAGCCCTACGAGGTCGTGCTCAAGAACGCAGTGCGGCGCCTCTGCAAGAAATGGAAGATCCAGTACTTCGACGCGGACGCGCAGAAGATCTACGACGCCGTACCGACCTGGACCCCGCATGACGACGTGCCGGCCGGCCTCGCGAAAGTCGCCAAGGAGATCCCGCTGGTGATCCTCTCGAATGCCTCGGACGACCAGATCCAGAAGAACGTGGCGATGCTCGGCGCGCCCTTCTACCGCGTCTACACCGCGCAGCAGGCGCAGGCCTACAAGCCGCGGCTGAAGGCCTTCGAGTACATGTTCGACTCGCTCGGCTGCAACCCGGAGGACGTGCTGCACGTTTCGTCCAGCATGCGCTACGACCTGATGTCGGCGGACGACCTGGGCATCGTCAACAAGGTCTTCGTCAACCGCGGCCACGGCCCGGGCAACCCGGCCTATCGCTACACCGAGATCAAGGACATCGGCGGCCTTCCCGGCGTCGTCGGTCTTTGATCGCATCGCGGTCTCCCTGCCTCGCCCCGTTGCCCGCCCCGCCATGAAGCTCGACTCCTACTGGACCGATAGCGCTGCAGCCTTCACGCCTGCAGCGCATGCGCTGCCGGAACAGGTCGACGTCGCGATCGTCGGCGGCGGGTTCACGGGCCTGTCCGCGGCGCTGGCGCTGGCGAAGCGCGGCGCGCGCGTCGCTGTCCTGGAGGCCGGTGCGCGCGTGGCGGCGGAGGCCTCGGGCCGCAATGGCGGGCATGTCAACAACGGGCTGGCCGTGGACTATGCCGATGTGGCCGCCAAGGTCGGCGTCGAAAAGGCCCGCGCCTGGTATCGGGCCTACGACGCCGCAGTGGACACCGTGGCGCGTCTGGTACGCGACGAGGCGATCGACTGCGATTTCCTGCGGCACGGCAAGCTCAAGCTCGCCACGCGGCCTGGCCAGATGGAGGCGCTCGAGCGCAGCGCTCGGCGCCTGATCGACGACGGCGTGGACACCGACGTCGAACTCCTGGATGCGGCGCGGGTGCGCGCCGAGGTGCAGAGCGAGCGCTTCCACGGCGGCCTTCTCTACAAGCGCAGCGGCCAGATGCACATGGGCCGCTTCGCCCATGGCCTGGCCGAGGCGGCGCAGCGCCACGGCGCGCAGATCCACACCGCCACGACGGTGAACCGGCTCGAGCGGCTCGGCCAGGGCCACGCACACCGGCTGCACACCTCACGCGGCACCGTCACCGCGCAGCAGGTCCTGCTGGCCACGGGTGCCACGCGCCATGGCGGCTACGGCAGCTTCGGCTGGCTGCGCCGGCGCATCGTTCCGATCGGCAGCTTCATCGTCGTGACCGAGCCGCTCGGCGCGCAGCGCGCACAGGCGCTGCTGTCGGCGCGGCGCACGTACACGACGATCGCGAACATCCATCACTATTTCCGGCTCACGGCCGATCACCGGCTGGTGTTCGGCGGGCGCGCGCGATTCGCGATCTCCAGCCCCCAGTCGGATGCCGCGAGCGGCGAGATCCTGCGCGCCGGGCTCGCGGAAACCTTTCCGCAACTGGGTGCCGTGCGCCTGGACTACTGCTGGGGCGGGCTGGTCGACATGACGCAGGACCGCCTGCCTCACGCCGGCGAGCGCGACGGCCTCTACTACGCCATGGGCTACAGCGGCCACGGCACGCAGATGTCGGTGCACATGGGCGAGCGCATTGCCGCCGTGATGAACGGCGATGCCGGCGCCAACCCCTGGCGCGACCGGGCCTGGCCCGCCATTCCCGGGCACTTCGGCCCGCCGTGGTTCCTTCCGGCCGTCGGCCTCTACTACTCGCTCAAGGACAAGCTGGCCTGAGCGCGCAGCGAGTCCGACCCGTTTCGTTCAGCGTTCGTTTTGTTCTTCAACCCCGGTCACCGGCCACACAGGAGTAACCCATCATGAGCGACAGCAGCAACAAGAGGTTCGAAGACCTCGTCGGTCCCGGCGAAAGCCTTCGCGTGATGAGCGCGTTGAAACGCGGCGCGTCGCGACGCGACGTGCTTGCGATGCTGATGGCCGGCGGCATGCAGGTCACGCTGGCGGGCAGCCTCGCGGGCATGGCGGTGTCCGCCCACGCGCAGACGCCGAGGCGCGGCGGGCGCATCCGCGTGGCGGGCGCCACTGCTGCGGCAACCGACACGCTCGATCCGGCCAAGCAGTCGAACCAGACCGATTACTCGCGCTGCAACATGGTCTACAACGGCCTGACCTCGCTCGACGGCAGCCTCACGCCGCAACCCGCGCTGGCCGAATCGTTCACCACCAAGGATGCCAAGGTCTGGGTCTTCACGCTGCGCAAGGGCGTGGTGTTCCACGACGGCAAGCCGCTCGCGCCCGCCGACGTGGTGTTCTCGGTGATGCGCCACAAGGACGCGGCCACCGCCTCCAAGGCCAAGGTGCTCGCCGACCAGATCGAGAGCGTGAAGGCCACGGGTCCGAACGAAGTGACGATCGTGCTTAGCGCGCCCAACGCCGACCTGCCGGTGATCCTCGGCACCTACCACTTCCACATCGTCAAGGACGGCACCACCGACTTCAACGCCGGCATCGGCACGGGCCCCTACAAGCTCAAGGAGTTCAAGCCCGGCATCCGTTCGGTGGTGGTGCGCAACGAGGCCTACTGGAAGCCCGGCAAGCCCTACCTCGAGGAGATCGAGTTCGTGGGCATCGGCGACGAGAGCGCGCGCGTCAACGCGCTGGTGTCGGGCGGCATGGACCTGGTGGGCTCGGTCAATCCGCGTTCGGTGGAACGCGTGAAGGGCACGCCGGGCTTCGGCATCTTCGTCACCCAGTCGGGCCAGTATTCCGACCTGATCATGCGCAAGGATGTGGGCCCCGGCGCCAACCCCGATTTCGTGCTCGGCATGAAGCACCTGTTCGATCGCGAGCAGATGAAGAAGACCATCGCGCTCGACTACGCGGTGGTGGCCAACGACCAGCCCATCGATCCGACCAACCGATTCCACTTCGCCGGACTGCCCCAGCGCCCCTTCGACCCGGAGAAGGCGAAGTTCCACCTGCAGAAGTCCGGCGTCACCGGCAAGGTGCCGCTGGTGGCGTCGCCCGCGGCGCTGTACTCGGTGGAGATGTCCCTGCTGTTGCAGCAGGCGGCGCAGCGCGCGGGCCTGGAGCTCGACATCAAGCGCATGCCGGCCGACGGCTACTGGTCGAACCACTGGCTCAACAGCCACGTCGGCTTCGGCAACGTGAACCCGCGCCCCAGTGCCGACGTGCTGCTCACGCAGTTCTTCCAGTCGAACGCGGCGTGGAACGAGTCGCGCTGGAAGAGCGAGAAGTTCGACCAGCTGCTGCTGGCCTCGCGCGCCGAAACCGACCTGGCCAAGCGCAAGCAGATGTACGCCGACATGCAGACCATGATCCACCAGGACGCGGGCCTCGGCATTCCGATGTTCCTGGCCAGCATCGACGGCCACACCTCCAAGCTCAAGGGCCTGTCGCCGATTCCGCTGGGCGGGCTCATGGGCTACAACTTCGCGGAGAACGTGTGGCTGGAGGCATGAGCACACCCCCAGGCTTCGCGCACTTCGTGTCGCTGCGCCAACCCCCTTGCAGGGGGCGACACCTGCGGCCCGGCAAAGCCGGTTCCGCGGTGTCCCGCGAACCGGCGGGGCTGCGCCGGCCTACGGCGGCGCACGGTGGCAAGTGGCCGATGGTTGACCGGAGCAGCTGACATGAATCAGGTGATCCTCAAGCTCCTTGCCCAGCGCATTGCGCTCGCGCTGCTGTCGCTGCTGGCGGTGTCGGTGATCGTGTTCTCGATCACTGCGGTGCTGCCCGGCGACGCGGCCGAGGAGCAACTCGGGCAGGACGCCACGCCGGAGGCGCTGGCCGCGCTGCGTGCGCAGATGGGGCTGGATGTGCCGGCGCCGAAGCGCTATGCGCAGTGGCTGGCGGGCATGGCCAGGGGCGACATGGGGCGCTCGTCCACGACGCAGATGCCGGTGTCGGAGCTGGTCGCGAGCCGGCTGCCCAACTCGCTGCTGCTGGCTGCCGTCACGGCCCTGTTCTCGGTGCCGATCGCGCTCATGCTGGGCATCGCCTCGGCGGTGTGGCGCGGCTCGTGGTTCGACCGCGCGGCCTCGACCTCGGCGGTGGCGGTGGTGTCGGTGCCGGAGTTCCTGGTGGCGACGCTCGCGGTGCTGGTGTTCGCGGTGAAGCTGCGCTGGCTGCCGGCGCTGTCCTTCGTCAGCGACATCGATTCGCTCGGCCAGATGCTGCAGGCCTTCGCGATGCCCGTGCTGGTGCTGTGCTGCGTGATCGTCGCGCAGATGATGCGCATGACGCGCGCCGCCGTGATCGACCAGCTGGAGGCGCCCTACATCGAGATGGTGCGGCTCAAGGGCGCATCGCCGATGCGCACGGTGCTGGCGCACGCGCTGCCCAACGCGGTGGGGCCGATCGCCAACGCCGTGGCGCTGAGCCTGTCGTATCTGCTCGGCGGGGTGATCATCGTGGAGACCATCTTCAACTACCCGGGCATCGCCAAGCTGATGGTCGATGGCGTCTCGCAGCGCGACATGCCGCTGGTGCAGACCTGCGCCATGATCTTCTGCGGCGCCTACCTGCTCCTGGTGACCGCCGCCGACGTCTGCGGCATCCTTGCCAATCCGCGCCTGCGGCATGGCTGACCAAGGAGAAGCCATCATGGAATCGTCCTCCACTCCTTCGACTCGCCTGAGCGCAGCCGCCCCGGTGACGCCGCCGACCACGGGAAGCGCACGGCACGGCGGGCCGCTGCGCTGGCTCGCAGGATTCGGCCCCTCGGGGCTGATCGGCCTCGCGGTGCTGCTCTTCTGGGTGCTCTCGGCGGCGCTCGGCCCCTGGCTGCTCTCGTTGCGCCCGGCGGGCGCCGGCACCTCGAACGTCTTCGCGCCGATCAGCGCGGCGCACTGGCTCGGCACCGACTACCTGGGCCGCGACATGCTCGTGCTCATCATCGAGGGCGCGCGCTACACGGTCGGCGTGGCGCTGCTGGCGACGCTGCTGGCCAGCGGCACGGGCACCGTCCTGGCGCTGCTGGCGGCCGCGAGCGGCCGCTGGATCGACGCGACGCTCAGCCGCGTCCTCGACACGCTCACCGCCATCCCGAGCAAGATGTTCGCGCTCATCATGGTGGCGGGCTTCGGCTCGTCGGTGCCGATGCTGGTGGTCACGGCGGCGATCATCTACGTTCCCGGTGCCTACCGCATCGCGCGTTCGCTGGCCGTGAACATCAATGCGCTCGACTACGTCACGGTGGCTCGCGCGCGCGGCGAAGGAACGCTCTACATCATGCTGCGCGAGATCCTGCCCAACATCGTCGGCCCGATGCTGGCCGACCTGGGGCTGCGGTTCGTCTACATCGTGCTGCTGCTGGCGAGCCTGAGCTTCCTGGGCCTGGGCATCCAGCCGCCGGCCGCCGACTGGGGTTCTCTGGTACGAGAGAACATCGGCGCGCTGGCCATGGGCGGCGCCTCGGTGATCGTGCCGGCGCTCGCCATCGCGAGCCTGACCATCGCGGTCAACCTGGTGATCGACAACCTTCCGGGGCGTCAGGCCCGCGAACGAGGAGCACGCTGATGAAACCCATCCCCAGGCTTGCCCGCTTCGTGCGGCAGCCGACCTCCACGACGGCGGCGACACCGGTGGCCCGGCAAGGCCGGCTCCGCATTGTTCCTGGCGCAGACGGGAGCCGATGACATGGGCGCGAACCTGATCGTCGAAGGGCTTTGCATCCATGCGGGTGCCGCCATGCTGGTCGACAACCTGAGCTTCTCCGTGCAGCCCGGCGAGGTGCTGGCGCTGATCGGCGAATCGGGCTCCGGCAAGACAACCACCGCGCTCGCGCTGATGGGCCATGCGCGCCACGGCTGCCGCATCTCCGGCGGCCGGGTGCGCATCGGCGACACGGAAGTGCTGGCGCTCGATCCGCGGGCGCAGCGTGCGTTGCGCGGCCGAACCGTGGCCTACATCGCGCAGAGCGCCGCGGCCTCGTTCAACCCCTCGCGCACGATCATGGACCAGGTGGTGGAGCCCACCGTGATCCACGGCCTGTGCAGGCGCGCCGAGGCCGAGGCGAAGGCGGTGCAGCTCTTCCGCGAGCTGGCGCTGCCGGATCCGGAGCGCATCGGCACGCGCTATCCGCACCAGGTCTCGGGCGGCCAGCTGCAGCGGCTGATGGCGGCGATGGCGCTGATCGGCGACCCCGACCTCGTGATCCTCGACGAGCCGACCACGGCGCTGGACGTGACCACGCAGATCGAGGTGCTGCGCGCCTTCCGCCGCGTGGTGCGGGAGCGCCGCGCCACCGCGGTGTACGTGAGCCACGACCTCGCGGTGGTGGCGCAGATGGCCGACCACATCCTGGTGCTGCGCAACGGCAGCATGCGCGAGCTGAACGCGACCGGCCGGATCCTCGCCGCGCCGGCCGACGACTACACGAAGAGCCTGCTGGCCGCGGCGCGCCCGCAGGCCCGCCCGCCCGCCGATGCCGCGAACGACGGCCGGGAGCTGCTGCTCGAGGTGCGGCAGCTCTGCGCCGGCTACGGCCCGGTGGATGCGCAGGGACGTTGCGCCAAGCCGATCCTGCAGGACATCGACCTGAAGCTCTACCGCGGCCAGGCCATCGGCGTGATCGGCGAATCGGGCTCGGGCAAGACCACGCTGGCGCGCGCGGTGGCGGGACTGCTCAAGCCCGGCAGCGGCAGCGTGCTGTTCCGCGGCCGTGAACTGAAGCCGACGCTGCAGCAGCGCGAGCGCGACGAGCTGCGCCGCATCCAGATCGTGTTCCAGATGGCCGACACGGCGCTGAACCCGTCGCAGTCCATCGAGCGCATCCTGGCGCGGCCGCTGGAGTTCTACAAGGGCCTGCGCGGCGAGCCGCTGCGCAGGCGCATCCACGAGCTGCTCGACCTGGTGAAGCTGCCGCAGACCGTGGCCGGGCGCCTGCCGGGCGGTCTTTCGGGCGGGCAGAAGCAGCGCGTGAACCTCGCGCGGGCGCTCGCGGCCGAGCCCGACCTGATCCTGTGCGACGAGGTGACTTCCGCGCTCGACACCGTGGTGGGTGCGGCGGTGCTCGACCTCATGGCGGAGTTGCGGCGCGAGCTGGGCGTGTCGTACCTCTTCATCAGCCACGACCTGCACACGGTGCGCGCGGTGTGCGACGAGATCGTCGTGATGCAGCACGGCCGCAAGCTCGCGCAGGTGGCACGCGCCGACTACGACCGGGGCCCGCACCACCCCTACTACGAGCTGCTCGCGCGCTCCGTGCCGGAGCTGCGCCAGGGCTGGCTCGACGAGATGGACCGCAGGGCATGAGCTTCGCCCCCAGGCTCTGCCCGCTTCGCGTGGCTGCCGACCCCCTCTTCCGGGGGCAACACCAACGGCCCGGCAAAGACGGTTTCCTGGTGTTCCTGGAAGAACCCCGCCCGCTTGATGGAGAACCGAGATGACACCCACCTTCCGCATCGCAGTGATTCCCGGCGACGGCATCGGCAAGGAGGTGATGCCCGAGGGCGTGCGCGTGGTACAGGCCGCCGCAGAGCGCTTCGGCTTCGAACTCGATTGCCGCTACCTCGACTGGGCCTGCGCCGACTACCACGCGGCGCACGGCCGGATGATGCCGGACGACTGGAAGGAGCAGCTCAAGGGCGTCGACGCGCTGTACTTCGGCGCCGTCGGCTGGCCCGCGACGGTGCCTGATCACGTGTCGCTGTGGGGATCGCTGCTGAAGTTCCGGCGCGAGTTCGACCAGTACATCAACCTGCGGCCGGTGCGCCTGTTCGAGGGCGTGCCCTGTCCGCTGGCCGGCCGCAGCCCGGGCGACATCGACTACCTCGTGGTGCGCGAGAACACCGAGGGCGAGTACACCTCGCTCGGCGGTGTGATGTACGAAGGCACCGAGCGGGAGATCGTGATCCAGGAGTCGGTGTTCTCGCGCCACGGCGCCGACCGCGTGCTGCGCTTCGCCTACGAGACCGCGCGTGCGCGCGGGCGCAGGCACCTGACGGTGGCCACCAAGAGCAACGGCATCGCCATCAGCATGCCCTGGTGGGACGCGCGCGCCGATGCGGTCGGTGCCGACTACCCCGAGGTGACGGTGGACAAGCAGCACATCGACATCCTGTCGGCGCGGTTCGTGCTGCAGCCCACGCGCTTCGACGTGGTGGTGGCTAGCAACCTGTTCGGCGACATCCTCTCCGACCTCGGGCCCGCGACCACCGGCACCATCGGCCTGGCGCCCTCGGCCAACCTGAACCCGGAGCGCAGGTTTCCGTCGTTGTTCGAACCGGTGCACGGCTCGGCGCCCGACATCTACGGCCAGAACATCGCCAATCCGATCGCGATGATCTGGTCCGGGGCCCTGATGCTGGATTTCCTCACGCAGGGGCAAGGTCCGGGGCGCGCCGCGCACGACGCGATCCTGGCGGCCATCGAGACCGTACTGCGCGACGGACCGCGCACCCGCGACCTGGGCGGCACGGCTTCCACCACGGAGCTCGGCATGGCGATCGCCGAGCGCGTGGCCGCCGGCTGATCCGGGCACGTTCCCATTCCCTCTCAAGAACCATCAAACAACCACCATGCCTCTCCATATCGAACGCCCGGACCTGATGCCCCGCCGCATGCTCATCGGCACCGACTGGCGCGAAGCCGCCGACGCACGCCGCCTGGACGTGAGCGACCCGGCCACCGACGCCATCTTCGCGAGCGTGCCCGACGGCACGGCCGCCGATGCACGGGCTGCCGTCGATGCGGCCCACGCGGCCTTTCCCGCCTGGCGCGCCGTGCCCGCCAAGCAGCGCGCGCAGATCCTCAAGCGCTGGAACGACCTCGTGATGGCGCACCAGGAAGACCTCGGCAGGCTCATCTCGCGCGAGCAGGGCAAGCCGCTGGCCGAAGGCCGCGGCGAGGTCGCCTATGCGGCCAGCTACATCGAATGGTTCGCCGAGGAGGCGACGCGCGCCAACGGCGAGATCATCCCCGCGCCGGTGGCGGGCCGCCGCATGCTCGCGCTGCGCGAGCCGGTGGGCGTGGTCGCCGCGGTCACGCCGTGGAACTTTCCGGCGGCGATGATCGCGCGCAAGATCGCACCAGCGCTCGCCGCGGGCTGCACGGTGGTGTGCAAGCCCGCCGAGGACACGCCGCTGACCTCGCTCGCGCTCGTGAAGCTGGCTGCCGAGGCCGGCGTTCCCTCCGGCGTGCTGAACATCGTGACCGCCTCGCGGGAGCGCACGCCCGAAGTGGTCGATGCATGGCTCGACGATGTGCGCGTGCGCAAGATCACCTTCACCGGCTCGACGCCCGTGGGCAAGCACCTCGCCCGCCGCTCGGCCGACACGCTGAAGAAGCTCTCGCTGGAGCTCGGCGGGAACGCACCCTTCATCGTGTTCGACGATGCGGACCTCGATGCGGCGGTCGACGGCCTGATGGCCGCCAAGTTCCGCAACGGCGGCCAGACCTGCGTGTCGCCGAACCGTGTGTTCGTGCAGGCCCGCGTGCACGATGCGTTCGTCGACAGGCTGGTGGCGCGGGTGGGCGCGCTCAAGGTGGGCCCCGCCACGCAGGCCGATTCGCAGATCGGTCCGATGATCAATGCACGTGCGGTGGACAAGATCGAGCGCCACGTGAAGGACGCCGTCGCCAGGGGCGCGCGCGTCGTGGTCGGTGGCAAGCGGCTTCGCGACGCGCGCTGCGACGGTCCCAACTATTTCGCGCCCACCGTACTGGTGAACGCCGATGCGACCATGGAATGCAGTTGCGAAGAGACGTTCGGGCCGGTCGTGCCGATCACGCGCTTCGAGTCCGAAGCCGAGGTGATCGCCGCGGCCAACGGCACGCCGTTCGGCCTTGCCGCCTACTTCTATTCGACGGACGTGCGCCGCATCTCGCGCGTGGCAGACGCACTCGAGACCGGCATCGTCGGCATCAACGAAGGCGCGCTGGCCGCCGAGGCCGCACCTTTCGGCGGCGTGAAGGAATCGGGCTACGGCCGAGAAGGCTCCGTGCACGGCCTGGAGGACTACATGCACATCAAGTACGTGTGCCAGGGGCAGCTGTAGCACCTCGCAAGTTTGGATGAACCCGCGCGGCCGGTGACGAACCGGCGCTGCGGCACGATCCACCAAGAGGCCCCTGCAAACGCACATTTCCCGCTTTTAGCCCTGCGTGGTTCAGCATCGATGCGGCAGTGTTTTCCTTAGCATTGATCGGCATCGGACCCTCAAGAAAGGCTTTCAATGTCCAGGCTTCTCATCCCCTTCGAACTCGACAAGCTCGGCGCGCCGCGCGAATACCGTCCGCCGGCGGAGCGGGTCATCGAGGGCGACATCGTGTGCCGCAACTGGGACGTCGACAGCGCGAAAGACGGCAAGGTGCGCGCGGGAGTGTTCGAATCGACGGTCGGCCTCAATCACTCCATCAAGGGCGAGACCTGGGAGTTCTGCCTGATCCTCTCCGGCGTGGTGGAGATCACCGAGCAGGGCCACGCGCCGATCACCTACCGGGCCGGCGACTGCTTCATCATGAAGCCCGGCTACGTCGGAACCTGGCGCACCATCGAGACCGTGCGCAAGGTGTGGGTGACCGCTTGAGCCGCGTTCCCTCCGAACGGACGAACTGCAGGTGGAGCGCAACCCGATGACGGCAACTGACAACGTCCGCGGCGCCGGCGGCATCAGCAGTGTCGGCGGCAATGTCGGCGACAGTGGCGACGACCTGCGCTTCTATATCGACGGCCGCTGGCAGGATCGCGCGGAAGCGCCACGCATAGCCGTCGTCGATCCGTTCTCCGAGGCGGTCGTCGGGCATGTCGCGGCCGGCTCATCGGCGGACGTGGACCTCGCCGTCGCCGCGGCCCGCCGCGCTTTCAGCTCGTTCTCTCGAAGCACGGTCGACGAGCGCATGGCGCTGCTGGGCCGGATCCTCGCGCTGCTGGAAGAGCGGGCGGAGCAGTTCGCGCAAGCGATCACGACGGAGATGGGGACGCCCATCGGGTTCGCGAGGACGGCCCATGTGCCGTTCGGGATCGCCCACGTGCGCGCGCAGATCGAAGTGCTGCGGCGATACGAGTTTCTCTCCCCGGAGGGCGCCTTCGCGATCTCCAAGGAACCGATCGGCGTGTGCGCGCTGATCACGCCGTGGAACTGGCCCCTGTACCAGGTCACCGCCAAGGTCGCGCCGGCGATCGCCGCCGGCTGCACGGTCGTCCTGAAGCCCAGCGAGCTGTCGCCGTTCAGCGCGCGGCTCTTCGCGCAGGTGATGCACGACGCCGGCACGCCGGCCGGCGTCTTCAGCCTGGTGGGCGGCACCGGAGAGGTGGTCGGCGCTGCGTTGGCCGCACACCCCGATGTCGACATGATCTCCATCACCGGCTCCACGCGTGCCGGCGTGCTCGTGGCGCAGGCGGGGGCCGTCAGCGTCAAGCGCGTCGTGCAGGAGCTGGGCGGCAAGTCGCCGAACCTGTTCCTCGACGACGCCGATTTCGAGGAAGGCGTGGCGAAGGGCGTGCTGGCAGGCATGCGCAATGCGGGCCAGTCGTGCAGCGCGCCGACGCGCATGCTGGTGCCTGCGTCGCGGCTGGCCGAGGTGGAGTCGCTGGTCCGCGCGGCGGTTGCCGGCATCAGGCTCGGCGATCCGCGCGACGAGAAGACATCGATGGGGCCGATCGCGAACGCCGCGCAGTACGCAAGGGTGCAGGCGATGATCGCCAGCGGGATCGAAGAAGGCGCCAGGCTGGTCTGCGGCGGCCCGGGCAGGCCGGACGGCCTGGCCCGTGGCTACTTCGCACGGCCGACGGTCTTTTCGGACGTGACGCCCGACATGCGCGTGGCGCAGGAAGAGATATTCGGCCCCGTGCTGGTGCTGATGCCCTACCGGGATGAAGCGCAGGCCATCGCCATCGCCAACGACACGGTCTACGGACTCGGCGCCGCCGTGCAGTCCGCCGATCGCGAGCGGGCGCGGCGCGTGGCTTCGCAGCTGCGCGCGGGCCAGGTGCACATCAACTATCCGCCATGGAACAGCCACGCGCCGTTCGGCGGCTACAAGCGCTCCGGCAACGGACGCGAGTACGGCGTCCACGGCCTCGAGGAATACCTCGAGACCAAGGCGATCGTCGGCTACTGATCGCTTTCCGGCATCGACCGCCATCGCCATCGAGCATGCCTTCAAGTTTTCACTGACGTCCAAGGGACATACCCAGAATGCCTGCGCCTCTATCCGCCGTCGAATCCAGTCCTGAACTGCCGACGCATGCCGACGCCGTCGTGATCGGCGGCGGCATCATCGGGGTTTTCGCCGCGTACTACATGGCCCGGCGCGGCCTGAAGGTCGCGCTCGTCGAGAAGGGGCGCGTCGGTGCCGAGCAATCGAGCCGCAACTGGGGCTGGTGCCGGCAGCAGAACCGCGATGCGCGCGAACTGCCGATGGCCACGAAGAGCCTGGACCTGTGGGAGCGATTCACGCAGGACACCGGCGAAGTCACCGGCTTCAGCAGATGCGGGCTGCTCTATCTCAGCAACAGCGAGAAGGAACTCGACGGCTGGGCGCGCTGGGGCGAGTTCGCACGCTCCGTGAATGTGCAGACGCGCATGCTGAGCGCGGGTGAAGCCGCGCAGCGCGGTCACGCCACCGGCAAGGCATGGAAAGGCGGCGTCTTCGCCCCGACGGATGGCACCGCCGACCCCTCGCGTGCCGCACCGGCCGTGGCGCGGGCTTTCATGAAGCTCGGCGGCACCGTGCACCAGGGCTGCGCGGCGCGCGGCCTCGAAACCGAAGGCGGCCAGGTCTGCGCGGTGGTCACCGAGAGCGGGACGATCCGCACCCGGGTCGCGGTGCTCGCCGGCGGCGCGTGGGCATCCTCGTTCTGTCGCCAATATGGCATCCGTTTTCCCCAGGCTGCGATCCGCCAGACGGCGCTGTCGGTGACCACCTCGGGCAAGGACGTTCCCGCAGCGCTCCACACCACTGGCGTGTCCATGACGCGCCGCGCCGACGGCGGCTACACGCTGGCCATCAGCGGACGCGGGCGTGTGGACCCGACGCCGCAGCTGCTGCGTTTCGCGCCGCAGTTCCTGCCGATGTTCCAGCGGCGCTGGCGCAATCTCGCACCTGGCGGGCTCGAAGGCATCCGCTGCGGCCATGAAGGCTTCGCCCGATGGCGGCTCGACGAAACGACGCCCATGGAGCGCATGCGCATCCTCGATCCGAAGGCCGACGCCTCGGCCGTCAACCTGACGTACAGGCGCGCGGTCGAGCTGGTGCCGGCGTTGGCGGACAGCTCGGTGACCGCGGCCTGGGCCGGCTATGTGGACAGCACGCCCGACGGCGTCCCCGGCATCGGCGAAATGCCGAGCCTGCGCGGGCTCGTGCTGGCCGCCGGCTTCAGCGGCCACGGCTTCGGCATCGGCCCTGGCGCCGGGCACCTGATCGCCGACATCGTCAGCGGCGCATCCCCGCTCGTCGATCCCCGTCCCTACCACCCCGACAGATTCCTGGCTTCGGCCCGTGGGAAGGTGGCCGACTTCTAGGAGGCGCCATGGTCTTCGGCACTTCCAGCGACCTTCGCACGCCCATGCCCAGGATCGGCGCGCAGTTGACAGCGCTGCGCGAAGCCCACCTGCCGCAGGCGCTCGGGCAATCCGCTGCCTTGCGCTGGCCCTATCGGGAGGCCGACTGGCGCTTCGCTTTCGAACTGGGCCATGGCTTTGCGGCGGAAGCCGACGGGCGGCTGGTCGCCACGGCGATGTGGTGGCCCTTCGGTCCGGCGCATGCCTCGGCGGGGATGATCATCGTCGACGCGAAGATGCAGGGCCAGGGGCTGGGCCGCGCCCTGATGGAGCATCTGCTCGACGCCGCGTGCGACCGCACGGTGCTGCTGAACGCCACCAGGGAAGGGTTGCCGCTCTACGCCCGGTTCGGGTTCGCTGCCCGAGGCCGGGTGTTCCAGCATCAGGCCGTGATGACCGGAGAAGTCGCCCTGGCCCATGCAGCCGCGCCGGCAGGCGTGCGCTCGATGCATGCGGCGGATGCCGCCAAGGTGCGGCAGCTGGATCTCGCCGCCACGGGAATGGACAGGAGCGCCTTGCTGGATGCGCTCTTGCGCGTGTGCACGACGGTGGTCCTCGATCATGGCAATGGCGCGTCGGCCTACGCCTGCATGCGGGAGTTCGGTCGCGGCCTGGTGATCGGACCGGTGGTCGCGTCCGGCGCCGACGCCGCAGCGGATGCAACGGACCTCGTCGTCGCGCTCGCGCGCAGCGCCCGTGGCCGCTTCGTGCGCATCGACGTGACGGAAGCCGGCGGCCTGTCCACGTGGCTCGAGAAATCGGGCCTGCCATGCGTCGACCATGCCGTGGGCATGGTGCGCGAAGCCTCGTCGCGCTCGCTCGATACCGATGCGCAGGCGCGCCTGTTCGCCCTGTCCAACCAGTCGTTCGGTTGACCCTCAGATCCACCCGCATGCGTCTGCGAAGGCGCCGGAAGTTCGCCCATGAAACTGATGCCCTATTGGCTCGATACAGCCCCCCGATTCACCGGCGGGCAGACGGAGGCGCCCAGCGGCAGTGTCGATGTCGCCATCGTGGGCGCAGGCTTCACCGGGCTGTCCGCGGCGATCGCGTTGGCGAAGAAGGGGGCGAGCGTCGCGGTGTTCGAGGCTGCGACCGTGGGCAGCGCCGCCTCCGGCCGCAACGGCGGAATGTGCAACAACGGCTTCGCGCAGGACTATTGCGCGCTGGCGGGACGGCTGGGGCGCGAGCGCGCCAACATGCTCTATCGCGCGTTCGACGCGGGTGTCTGCAAGGTGGAATCGCTGATCGCCGAAGAAGGCATCGACTGCGACTTCAGGCGCGTCGGCAAGCTCAAGCTCGCTGCCAAGCCGGCGCACTACGACAAGCTTGCGCGCTCGCAGGCGCTGATGCAGAAGGAGTGCGATCCCGACACCCACATGGTCACGCGGGGAGAACTGCGCAGCGAGATCGGCTCCGATCGCTATTTCGGCGGCCTCGTTTTCCGCAAGAGCGCCGGCATGCACGTGGGCCGCTATGGCCACGGCCTGGCCGTGGCGGCGGCAAGGCGCGGCGTGCACATCCATGAGAACACGCCCGTCATCGGCCTCGAACGCCAGGGCGGTTCGGCGCATCGGGTCGAAACGCCTCGCGGCAGCATCCTCGCCCGGCAGGTGCTGCTGGCGACCGGCACCTCGGCCGTGGGGCCTCTGGGCTGGATCCGTCGCCGGATCGTTCCCGTCGGGGCTTTCATCATCGTGACCGAGCCGCTGCCGGTCGAGGTGCTCGACCGCCTCACGCCGCGGCGCCGCATGACGACGGACACCAAGAACTTCGTCAATTACTTCCGCGTCACGCCCGACAACCGCCTCCTGTTCGGCGGCCGCGCGCGTTTCGCGGCGAGCAACCCCGCCTCGGACAGGAAGAGCGGCGCCATCCTGCACCGCTCGCTCGTGGAGCTATTCCCCGAACTGAGGGACACCCGCATCGACTACTGCTGGGGCGGCATGGTGGACATGACGCGCGACCGCCTGCCCCGCGCCGGGGAGCGCAACGGGCTCTTCTATTCCATGGGCTACAGCGGCCATGGCACCCATATGTCGACCTACATGGGCGCGATCATGGCGGAGGTGATGAACGGCCGTGCGGACCTGAATCCATGGCGCGACTTCGACTGGCCGGCGATCCCCGGCCATTTCGGCAAGCCCTGGTTTCTTCCCATCGTCGGTGCGTACTACCGATTCCAGGACCTGGTGCGCTGAAATCCGTCGATAGACTGGCCAGATGCCGGCTTCGTGCCATGGCGACGGATGAGGCCCGGTACGCCCTTGTCGTTTCGGCGCATGTAGTTGATTAGTTCAACCAACCGAGTCGCACGTATAAACGACCGACAGCGCGATGCGGGCCCCGAGAAGGCGATGTCGCGGCAAGCCGGTTCTCCCGTCGCCCCGCGAAGAGATGCGAGTCGGTTCAGGCATCGATACCCGGGAGACGATGACTCGGGAAGCGCCGGCGCCGTCCATCGCCAAGAGATCCTCATGCCCCCTCGCGCCAGCTCTTCGAGACTTGCCACATCGGCGGGCCGTCACCCGCTCGTCGTCGGTGCGCTCGGGACATTGCTGACCCTGGTCGTGCTGTCCATCAGCGCCTTCACGCTGTGGAATGACCGCCAGACGGCCATCGAGCATGCGCACGGCATGTCGAGGAACGTGGCCGCCGTCCTCGCCGGCAACATCTCGCGCACCATCGAGTCGGCGGATCAATCGCTGCTCATGCTGATCGCTGCGCTGGACAAGCCCGCCATCCGCGACCTGAAGCCGGACGTCCGGCACGAACTGCTGTTCGGCTCCACACTGTCCGCCCGCTACGTCACCGGCATGGGCGTCACCGACGACAAGGGCCGGCTCATCGATGGCTGCTGTTCCAGCACGCACCGGTGGGATTTCAGCGACCGGGACTATTTCACCGTGCATCGCGATTCTCCCGAGGTCGGCCTCTATGTGTCGAAGGCCTATCGCGCCCGCTCGCGCGGGGGTGTGGAGGCCGTCGCGCTGAGCCGGAGGATCAATCGTCCGGACGGGGCCTTCGCCGGGACGGCGCTCGTGGCCATCGACCTCGAGTATTTCACGCAGCTGCTCGACAAGCTCGACATCGGCCCGCATGGCGTGGCGTCGATCGTGCGAACGGACGGAACGCTGGTCGCGCGGACGCCCGCCATGGGCAAATACAGCGTCAAGGAGTCGCCGACCTTTCCGCGCATGCTCGATCGGGAGTCGGGCTTCTATGCGGCCCCGTCGGTCATCGACGGGACGCTTCGCCTGTACACCTTCCGGCGCGTACCCGGGACGCCGTTCATCGCGGTGGTCGCACCCGCGATGGACGACGCGCTGGAATCGTGGAAGAAGCTCTCGTGGATCGTGGGCCTCTCGTCGCTGCTGGTGGGCAGCGCCTTCTGCGCGGGCGTGTGGCTCCTCGCCTTCGCCTTGCGAGGCCGTGTGATGGCGGAGGAGCACCTGAGGGAGCTGACCCAGACCGATCCGCTCACGGGCCTGAAGAACCGGCGCGCACTCGATGCGGCGCTGGAAAACGAGTGGGACCGGCTGCAGCGAAGCGGCAGCTGCCTCTCGGTGCTCTTCGTGGATGCGGACAATTTCAAGCGATACAACGACGAGCACGGGCATGCCCAGGGCGACGTCGCGCTGCAGCATCTCGCGGCCTGCATCGCAAGGCACGTCCGTCGGCGGGGCGATCTCGCGGCGAGGTATGGCGGAGAGGAGTTCGTGGTGGTTCTGCCCGACACGGACGAATCGGGTGCCATGCAGGTCGCCGAGGCCATACGCGTCGAGGCCGAGCGTTCCCGCCTGCGCGACGGCAACCAAGACCTGCCACCCGTGACCGTGAGCATCGGTTGCACCACGGTCCGCCGGTCGAATCACACCTCGCTCGAAGCCTTGACGAAGGCGGCGGACGACGCGCTCTACCGTGCCAAGGGCAGCGGGAGAAACTGCATTGTCTGGACGGCTGTCGAGCCTGCAGCCCAGCCGTAGCCTGCCGTCGCGCAGCCGCTTCTAGAATCGCGCTCTTCGAACACGGAGGAGCACATGCATATGCGCGGCTGTATCACTCTCCGCAGGCCCCGGATCCTGGGCGCACGGCTGCATGTCCATTGGTCGGCGCTCGTCGCGGCAGGCGTGCTGCTCGGCGTATTGATCCGGCAACCGCTCCACGCCTTCGTTGCCGTCGCCGCGTACTTTCTGGTCATCCTCCTGCACGAGGCAGGTCATGCGCTCGTGGCCAGGCGGCTCGGCTATCCGGCCACCGACATCTACCTGACCTTCATTCACGGAGTCTGCGTCTACGAGCAGCCGGGCAGCGTAAGAGAGGCCGCCCTGGTCGCCTGGGGCGGCGTGCTGGTGCAGCTGGCGGTCGCGATACCGCTGATCGTGCTGGCGCAGACGACGCCACTCGGCGCCGCGCCCGTGTTCCCTGTCGCGGTCGCGATACTCGGTTACATGAGCCTGTTCATCGCCCTGCTGAACCTCGCCCCGGCGCGCGGGCTCGACGGGGCATCGGCGTGGAAGCTGGTGCCGGTCCTGCTGCGCGATCTGCGCAACCGCTTCACCTCGAAGAAGAAAACGAAGGATCTCCTGCGGCGGATCAAGTAGTCGGATGGGCATCGTCGCAAGCGAATTTCCGAAGGCCTCGGAGGCTAGGGTGCTGAAGATCGAGTCATCGGCAGCGAAGTTTCAGCGGTCCAGTGGCGATTTGAGCGAGTAGAAGGAACACGGCCGATGGATGGTGTCGATGCTCGATTCATCGAAATTCATCTTGCTCACAAGCAAAACATATTGCTTTTCATCGTTGGTGCAGTTTCCTACAGTGACCTGCTTCCAACCCACCGGCATTCACGATGACTTCCAGCACCACTCGAATCCCCTTCCACCTGGCCTTTCCGGTCCGCGACATCGCGGAAGCGCGCGCGTTCTACGGCGAACTGCTCGGCTGCCCAGAGGGCCGCAGCGCCCCCGAGTGGGTCGACTTCGATTTCTATGGACACCAGATCGTGGCGCATCTCGCACCCGACGAGTGCGGCCACCGCAGCAGCAGCGCAGTGGACGGCCACGATGTGCCGGTGCGCCACTTCGGTGCCATCGTTCCGATGGAGCAGTGGCAGGCGATGGCCGACAAGCTGATCGCGCGCGGCACCAAGTTCGTCATCGAGCCCTACATCCGCTTCAAGGGAGAAGTGGGCGAGCAGGCGACGATGTTCTTCCTCGATCCGTCGGGCAACGCGATCGAGATGAAGTCTTTCGCGGATCTCGGGTCGCTGTTCGCCAAGTGAGCCTGGTGGCGTTTCGCTCGAAGCCGACGAGGTACGCCAAGGACCGAGGGCTCGGCGACTGAGCGAAGGATCACCTGCGTCGTGTGCCTGCGGCCCGTCGGCTGCGAGGCACGGACCGGTTCCACGCTCAGCGCGGAGCCGGCGTCTTCTTCCTGCGTGCCTGCGTTGTCGGCCTCGTCTGCGATGCCTCGAGCAGGCACTCCGCGAACTGCGCCACGATGGGCGGAGTCAGCCGAGGCTTGCGGCGCAGCAGGCCGATCTCGCGGTAGAAGGTGAATTCCCCGAGCGATACGGCGCGCACGCCCGGCGGCAGCGGCACGTGCGCCTCCACCAGCGGGACGAGGGCCACGCCGAGCCCTTTCGACGCCAGGTGGATCAGCCCCGCGATCTCGTCGATCTCGACCGCGTCGTTGACCGACAGGCCTTCGCGACGAAGAAAGCCTTCCACCATCCGGCCGCCGAATGACGCGCGGTCGTAGCGCAGGAAGGGTTGCGTCTGGATGAGCGTGCGCCAGTCCTTGCCGCGGACCGCATTCGGCACGACGAGCACGAAGGGCTCCTGAACGAGCGGCTGCCATGTCAGGTCGGGCAGCATGCCGAACGGCGGCCGGATGATCAGTGCCGCATCGATCTTGCCGGTGTCGAGGTCGTCCATCAGGTGCATCGACACGCCGGGCGCCACATGCACGCGGACCCTGGGATGGATCTGGCGCAGCCGCTCGAGCGCACGCGCCAGGAGTGTCGGCTGCGCCGAGGCGATGGCGCCGATGCGCAGCAGGCCGTTCAACGAGGCGTCGTCCGGCGCGTCGCCGAGTTTCTCGTACAGCGCGCAGATCTCCTTCGCGCGCTCCAGCGTGCCCTGGCCTCGCTCGTTGAGCGTGGCGGAGCGACCGGTCCTGTCGAACAGCGCAAAGCCCAGGGACTCCTCGAGCCGCCTGATCTGGCTGCTGACGGCCGACTGCGTGAGGCCGATTCTTTCGCCCGCTGCCGCGAACGTGCCGTGCTTGCAGACGGCGATGAAGGTCTTGAGTTCGCTGATCAATGGTCTCTTCCACGTCGAGGATCGAGGATGGCTTCGATTGTCCGTCGGCTGCTCGCACGATCGTCTCCGCCAGCGGCGCCACCCGCGCTGACCACCCCGACGGACGGCACGGGCCACAGCCTGATCAGTCGGGCGCGGTGCGCCTGTGCTGCCGTGCCTCCAGTTCGCGCCGTGTCCTGTCCAGCTCCTGGGCGAGCAGCGCCTCGTCGGGCAGCATGGTCTGGTATTCGGCCGCCAGCACCTTGTTGGGCAGGCCCTCCAGCGCGTAGCGGGCTTCGGCGGCACCTTTCTCCGCGCACATGATCAGCCCGACCGGCGGGTTCTCCCCGGGCTTCATCCAGTGCTCCCGGGCGTAGTTCAGGTACAGGTGCATCTGCCCGGCGTCCGCGTAGCTGAACTTCCCGACCTTCAGGTCGATGACCAGCAGGCATTTGAGCCGCCGATGGAAGAACAGCAGGTCGACCCGGAACCAGCTGTCGTCGATGCGAAGCCGCCGCTGCCGGCCGACGAAGGCGAAGTCGTCGCCCAGCTCCAGCAGGAAGTCGGCCAGGTGCTGGACCAGGGCATCTTCGAGGTCGGACTCCGAGTATTCGTCCTTCAGGTTGAGGAACTCCAGCACGAACGGGTCCTTGATGGCCTGCTCGGGCGTGAGCGCATCCGCGGGCTCGGCCACCGCGCCCTTGGTCAGCATGGCGGCCTTGTTGGCGGACAGCGCGGTGCGTTCGTAGAACTGGCTGCCGATCTGGCGATCCAGCTGCCGCACCGACCAGCCGCCTCGCAGGGCTTCGGTCTCGTAGAAGGCGCGCGCCTGCGGGCTCTTGACCGACAGTAGGCGCACGTAGGCCGACCAGGGAAGCGGAAAGGCCTGGGCGATCGCCTGCAGGTCGGGCGATGTCCCCGACACCGTCTGGAGTTTGCGGGCGGAAACCGATTCTCCAGACGGTGTCTGGGGAATCCGGCGGGTGCGCGCCGGGGCGGAGGACGGCGACGGAACCCATGCCGTGGACCAGGCGGCATAGAAAAGCCGCATCTGCCACAGGTTCTGCCGGCTGAACCCACGGCCGAAACGCGTGGAGAGGTCCGCAGACAGGCGCTCGATCAGCGCTTCGCCATAGGCGGCGCGTTCCTGCCCGCCCTGCTCGAATTCGACGATCCGGCGGCCGATTTCCCAATAGGTGGCGGTCATCAGCGCGTTGACGCTGCGTGCAGCAGCCTGGCGCGCAGCCTCCAGCAGCGAGACGATGTCGGCATGGACGCCCGCGTAGCCGCCGGGCACGGGGGTGATCGCCGTCATGCCGTCATTTCGCCGAACAGGAACGGATCGCCTTCAACGACGCGGCGCGGGGCCCGCAGGACGGTGGATCCGCAGGGGCGATTCATGGGAGGTCTCGATCGCCTTGGCATGGTCGGGCATCTTAGCAACTGGCCCCACCCGCGCACGTCAGTCCACGAAGGCCGCGAGCTCGTCGGGCGTTCCCTGAGGAAAGGCTTCCCGCAGGAATTCCAGGAAAGCCGAGACACGGCTGCTGAGCAGCCTGCGCGAGGGATAGAGGGCCCACAGAGCGATCTCGGGGCCTTCGACGTCGCCCCAGTGCACGAGCCGCCCCGCCGCCAGATCGCGTGTGACCAGCGACGCCGGCAGGCACGCGACGCCGATGCCCGCGCGCGCGGCATCGCGGATCATGAACAGTGACGAGAGCTGCAGCACCGGCTCGACCGCCAGTGTGCGCGTGCGGCCGCGCGCCGACAGCTCCCATGCAGCGGCGTGTGCCGGTGCGTCGCCCGTCCGCACGACGGCCGGCGCGGTCTTGCCCGCCGCGGGCTTCCTCAGGGCCGGGCTCGCCACGGCCACCAGGCGGTCCCGCAGGAAGATGCGCCCGACGAGCCGCTCGTCCGGCGCCGGATTCACGCGGATCACGAGGTCGTAGCCCTCCTCCACCATGTCCACTTCGCGGTCTTCCGTGGTGACCTCGAGGCGGACCTCGCGGTGCTTCAGCGCGAAGCGCGCCGCCAGCGTGCCCATCGCGGCCTGCGAGAAAAGCAGCGGCGCGCTCACCCGTAACCTGCCGCGCGGTGCGGCGCCGCCCGAAGCGATCGCTGCGGCGGCCTCGTCCAACTCGGTCAGCAGAACCGCCGTGCGCTCGAAGAGCGCGCGGCCCTCCTCGGTGAGCTTGAGCGCGCGCGGCCCGCGCTCGAAGAGGCGCAGGGCCAGGCCGCTTTCCAGGTCGGCCACGCGCCGCGAGAGCGTGGCCTTGGGGCGCCCGGATTCGCGCGAGGCGCGGCCGAAGCCGCCGTGTCGGGCCACGAGATTGAAGTCGGCCAGGGCAAGGAGGTCCATGTGTTCCACCAGAGAGACAGCAAGTCCAAATATAGCGGCTATCGGCCATTGAATGGAACGAGCACGATGGAGCCTTCTTCAACCCACAGGAGTATTTCCATGACCATCCTCGTGACCGGCGCAACCGGAAAAGTCGGCCGCCAAGTCGTTCAAAACCTCATCGAGCGCGGCGCCGGCGTGCGTGCCATCGTGCGCGATCCCGCCAAGGCAAACCTGCCGGCTTCCGTCGAGATCGTGCAGGGCGACCTGCTCGATGTGGAGGCGCTGCGCGGCGCCTTCGCCGGCGTGTCCACGCTGTTCCTGCTCAACGCCGTCGTCCCGGACGAATTCACCCAGGCCCTCGTGGTGCTCAATGCGGCGCGCGATGCCGGCGTCCGGCGTGTCGTGTACCTGTCGGTCATCCACAGCGACAGGTACGTGAACGTGCCGCACTTCGCGGGCAAGTTCGGTGTCGAACGGATGCTCGAAGCCATGGGCTTCGAAGCGACGATCCTGCGCCCGGCCTACTTCATGGACAACGATCTCACGGTCAAGGACGTGGTGAGCGGCCATGGCGTCTATCCGATGCCCATCGGCGCCAAGGGGCTCGCGATGATCGATACGGCCGACATCGGCGAGATCGCCGCGATCGAGCTGCTGCGCCGCGACCGTGCGGGCGAGCCGCAGCCCCTGGAGCGGATCAACCTCGTGGGGCCCGACACGCTCACCGGCGACGCGGTCGCGGCCATCTGGTCCGAGGTGCTGGGCCGGCCCGTCGCGTACGGCGGCGACGACACCGCGGGCTTCGAGAAGAACCTGCTGAACTTCATGCCGCCGTGGATGGCCTACGACATGCGGCTGATGAGCGAACGCTTCCTGAGCGACGGGATGGTGCCCGAGGCCGGCGATGTCCAGCGCCTCACCGCCTTGCTGGGCCGCCCGCTGCGCTCCTACCGCACTTTCGCTGCAGGTACTGCCGCAAGCATCGCCGCCGCAGCCTGAGCGGCATCCATCGATCGAACCAACCGCAGAAAGACCATCATGATCTATTCGACCGCCACCGTTGCGGTGAACCCCGAAGGCGAACTGGCGCTCAGCCGCGAGCAGGCCTGGGCCGGCCTCGTCCTCAAGGCGCGCGACGCCCGGCTTTTTCTTCCTCCGGGCCTGTGCACCCGATGCGAAGTGGTGCAGGAAAGCGCGACCCACATCGTTCGCGAAGCCACCATCGGCGGCGGGGACCTGCGCGAGATCATCGCGTTCGAGCCGCAAAGCAAGGTGACCTTCTTCCAGGCCGCCGGTCCGCGCGAGGGCGCCATCGTCAACGAGCTATTCGAGGACGCCTCGGGTGCCCTGCAGCTTCGCTTCTACGGCTACCTCGGCCTGCGCGGCAAGACGCCGGGCGGCCCCGAGGAGCAGGCCGAGCAGGCGTGGCTGGACGGCGAAGGCGGCTACAGGAGCGCACTGCTGTCGACGCTGAAGCGCACCCGCGAACTGCTCGCGCAGGGCAGGCTCGCAGCAGCCGGCCTGTGAGTCTTTACAATCCGGGCCGCCGCGTGCAGCGGCCGTCACCACCAGGTGCCGCAGGAGGCTTCTTCCAAGCCCTCGCGGCCCTCGCCTCACCCAGATTCTTTCAAGGCAAGGCATGACACGCGCCCTTCTTCCCCGTGGAGGAAGGGCCTGTCGTGCGGCCGCGCGTGCGCCTGCGCCGCCTTGCAAAAAGAACTGGACAACATGACGCCCTCCTCCTGCCTCCCAGCCATCGCTTTTCCCTCCCCGCGTCCGCTGCGGCGCCTTTCCCTTCTGGCCGGTGCCGCGCTCGCCTCGCTGTCGGGCGCCGTCCTGGCACAGAGCGCTGCACAGGAAAGCCCTTCCTCGACGCTGAAGGAGGTGACCGTCACCGCCGAGGACGACAAGGGCTATGCCCCGGCAGCCACCAGCACCGCCACCAAGGGCAGCGCCCCGCTGCGCGACGTGCCCCAGGCCGTCAACGTGCTGAGCGGACAGCTGCTGCGCGACCAGGGCGCCACCTCGATGCAGGACGCGCTGCGCAACGCGCCGGGCGTGAGCTTCAACCACGGCGACGGGCAGCGCGACCAGGTCGTGATCCGCGGCTTCAGCGCCATCTCCGACTGGTTCGTCGACGGTGTGCGCGATGACGCGCTGTACTTCCGCGACCTGTCGGACACGGAGCGCATCGAAGTGCTCAAGGGGCCGGCCGCCGTGCTCTACGGCCGCGGCTCCTCGGGGGGCCTGATCAACCGCGTGACCAAGAAGCCGGTTTTCGGCGACCGCTTCGGCGAGGTCTCGCTCGGTCTCGGCAGCCACGACTACAAGCGCGCCACGGCCGACCTGAACACGCCCATCGGCGAGAACATGGCGTTCCGCCTCAACGTGGCGCGCGAGAAGTCCGACAGCTATCGCGACCAGCAGTTCACCGACCGCTACAACATCGCGCCCTCGCTCGCGATCAAGTTCAATCCGCAGACAGACCTGCTGCTGCAGTACACGAACCTGCGCGACCAGCGCCTCACCGACTTCGGCATCCCCGCGCTCAACGGCCGGCCGGTCGACGTGCCCGTCGGTGCCTACTACGGCTCCGCGCACGGCCGCCGCGACGACACGGTGACCAGCAAGGTGCAGACCTTCACCGCGACGCTGAACCACCGGTTCGACGACACGCTGAGCCTGCGCAACACCACGCGCTACTCGAGCTATCACCTCGACCGCAACAACACGCTGCCCAGCGGCACCACCGACCCGGTGCGCCTGACGGTGGGGCGCACGCGCGGTTTCGTCGATCGCGACGAGAGCGGCTGGTTCAACCAGACCGACCTGACCTGGCGCAACGAGCTCGGGGGCTTCAAGCAGGAATGGCTGATCGGCGCCGAGCTCGGCGTGCAGCGCAAGCGCCTGTACTCGGTGTCCTCCGCCACCGGCGCGCAGCGCGTGAACCTGTTCAACCCCGTGGCCGACCCGCTGCCGATTCCGGTCGCGAACTATCTGGCCGACAGCGCGATCCCGAGCAACAGCGAGTTCAAGACCGCCGCCCTGTACTTCCAGGACCAGATCACGCTGGCGCCGCAATGGAAGGCGCTGGTCGGCGGGCGCTACGACGTGTTCAGGCAGGACACCTCCTTCGAGCGCAAGCTGGCGCCGCTGGAGCGCACCGACCGCAAGTTCAGCCCGCGCGCGGGCCTCGTGTGGCAGCCCGACGCCGTGCAGTCCTACTACGTGTCGTACAGCCGTTCGTTCCAGCCGTCGGGCGAGAACTTCGCGCTGTCGGCCAGCAACATCGACAACGCGCCCGAGATCACGGTCAACAAGGAGATCGGCGCCAAGTTCGACCTGCTCGACGGAGCGCTGAACTTCACGACCGCGCTGTTCAACCTGGAGCGCTCGGGCATCAAGAACACCGATCCGAACGACCCGCGGCGCCAGATCAACGTCGGCACGCAGCGCACCAACGGCCTGGAGCTCGCGCTCAACGGCCGGCTGCCCGGGCGCTGGGACGTCAGCGCCGGCTATGCCTACCTCGATGCGAAGATGACGAAGTCGCTGGCCACGGTGAGCTCGCTGCAGCTGCCCGTGGGCGCGGCAATCCCGGTGCAGGGCAAGACCCCCTCTCTGACGCCGCGCCACTCGGCCTTCGTCTGGGCCATGAAGGACCTGGGCAACGGATTCAGCGCGGGCGGCGGCCTGAACTACGTCAGCGCGCGCTACGCCTCGCTGAGCAACCTCGTGACCCTGCCCTCCTACCTGACCGCCGACCTGGCAGCCAGCTACAAGACGGATCGCTACGAGATCTCGCTGAACCTGAAGAACATCGCGAACCGCAAGTACTACATCTCCGCCCACGGCAGCGTCGACAACCTGATCCTGCCGGGCCCGGGCCGTGAAGTGCAGCTGACGTTGCGCGCGAAGTTCTAGCGGTGGTCTGCAAAACCGGTCCGAGCCTTGCATGATCTGAAGCCGTGCGTCATCCCATCAGGGAGACGCGTACCCCATGGAGTCTCATGCCAGTGGCCGCGCCTTGATCGTTGCCGTGAGGCTAATCCCTCCACACCACAGCCGCCTCTTCGATGCGAGTGAAACGCCCGTCAGCGTCGCGTTCCGCGAACAGGTAGACCTCCTGCACTGTCCGAGTTCCGTCGCGGTGGCGCAAATCGATCAGGTGCCGCTCGGCGTAACGGTCGCCAACGGCAAGTTCGTCGAGCACGGTGATCGTGGCGTGCTCGACCACGTCCCGGAGTTGGATGGCCCTCGCGAGAACGGCGGCGCGGTCGTCCCAGCTTCCGTTGGTGCGTTGGCGAAAGGTGGGCCCGAAGTGACGGTCGAGCGCTTCGGCCGCCGTCAGTTGCCGATTGTTCAGAAGGTCGTCGACCGCAGCCTCGATCGTGGACATGGGCTTCAACGAACCGTGAGGACGATTTTTCCCTGGATGTTCCCACCGGACGCCCGTTCATGCGCCCTTCGTGCATCCGCGAGTGGGAATGTGCTGTCGATGGCCACACGCACCGTTCCCGCGTCGAGCAAGTCCGCGAGCCGCGCAAGCTGCGCTCCACTGGATCGGACCTGCGTCGTCGAGACCGTGACGCCCAACTTCTCGGCCTCCTGGGCGCCGGAGAAGCCCAGAGGGAAGATCGGGAACAGGGCGCCGCCGCGCTTGAGGGTGCGCAGGAAGCGCCCCGTGGTCGGGCCGCCCACGGTATCGACGACGAGATCCACGTCCCGCACCGTCTCGCTGGCCGCTGTCTGGGTGTAGTCGATGAACTCGTCGGCGCCGAGATCGCGCACGAAGGTCCCGTGCTTGCCGGACGCCACGGCGATCACGCGCGCGCCCTTCCATTTGGCAAGCTGCACCGCGAACTGCCCCACGCCGCCGGCAGCGCCATTGACGAGGACGGTCTTGCCCTCCAGCGGGACCGGCACGTGTCTGTTCGGCTGCAGCGGGTTTGGTTCATCGTGCCCGAGTTCGATCATGAACTGCCACGCAGTGAGCAGCGACATCGGCGCGCCAGCGGCATGCGCGTGGTCGATGCCGCGCGGCTTACGCGCCACTTCCGACGCCGGCACGCTGACCCACTCGGCATAGGCCTTGCTGCCTCCGGCAAGGCCACCAGGAAAGCGGACCATCGCGTACACGGCGTCGCCTGCGGCGAAGTCCTCGACATCGTCGGCCACGGCGTCGATGACGCCCGACACATCCGTCCCGAGGATCAAGGGAAAAGCCACCTTCGGCTGCCACTCCGGCGGCAGCATCTTGTAGCCATTGCGCAGGTACCAATCGGGAGGGTTCAGGCCCACCGCATGTACGCGCACCAGCACCTCCCCCGGCTTCAGCTCGGGCATCGGTGCGTCCTCGTAACGCAGCACATCGGGACCACCGAATTCGTGCTGCCTGACCGCCTTCATCATCTTCGTCGTCATATGGGTTCCTTTGAAAGATCTGACCGGCTGCAAGCGCCAGCCATGGATGTGCGGCGCCTCGCCCTCTACGCAGCCGGGTGCCGCGGCTTGCTCGATAGGAGTGTCGATCTTCATTGGGTATTTGATAATCCATCAACAAGTCACTTGTTTGATGCCATGAAGGAACAAATCAGTCTGGAGAGCCTGACCGGCGTCGTCGCGTTTGCGCGTGCGGCGTCCTATGGCAGTTTCACTGCGGCGGCGCAATCGCTGTCCGTCTCGCCCTCGGCCGTCAGCAAGACGATCCAGCGCCTCGAGCATCGGCTGGGCGTGCGCCTTTTCACTCGGACCACGCGCTCCCTCGTGTTGACGCCTGAGGGGCGAGAGCTGCATGGCCGGGCCTTGCTGCTGCTGCGCGCTGCCGAGGACGTCGTCCAATCGGCTGCGGCGGTGCGGTCCGAGCCCTCCGGGACGCTGAAAGTCGCGGCGCCGCTGCCCATCGGCATACGCCTGCTCGCACCGGCGCTGCCTGCGTTTCGTCGCCGGTATCCCAGGCTCCACGTCGACCTTCGCTTGAATGACCGTTTCGTCAATCTCGTCGAGGAAGGGATCGACGTGGCGATTCGCATCGGGAACCTCGCCGACTCGAACCTGATGTCGCGAGGGCTTGCACGAACCCGCATCAGCGCATTCGCCTCACCGGCCTATCTGGCAGCGCGTGGCGCGCCCGGCCATCCCGACCAACTCAAGGATCACGATTGCGTGAATTTCCGGTACCAGGCGTCGGGGCAGACGCTGGCCTGGAGTTTCCGAATCGGGAACAGAGCGATCGAACTCACACCCGATGCGGCCATCGTGGTGGATGCCAGCGATGCGGTCGCCGAGGTGCTCGCCGCCGGTGGCGGGGTCGGCATGCTGGCATCGTTCATCGCGGCCCCGTATGTTGAGCGGGGACTGCTGCTGCCCTTGCTCGCCGAATATGCCGTCGACGGCGCACCGATCACGGCGGTTTGGCCCGGGAACCGGCATGCGAGCCCGAACCTCAAGGCTTTCCTCTCGTTTCTGGAGGAGGTGTTTCCGTCGCCTGTACCGCCAGCGACTGCCTATAGCGCGGAGTCGTGATCGACTCGTTATCGGCGCGTGTTCGCTGAACTTTGCGTCTCCGGGCTTGTTGGAGTGCGCGCGCGTCACCGATGTTCGCGCGTCTTCGAGACGCCTGTGCCCGGGCACGCCAGCAAGAAGCTCGATCCGGCCCAGGCCAGCCTGCCGGCGTGTCCACCGTCTGGCGGCACGTTCGAGGCAAGTGGGCATGCGCGAATTGCCAGACGCTGATCCAGGCATTTGCGCGATCGGTCTCGGTTGCCGACGCGTTATGCAGACCATCACTGGGAGTGCCAGGCCGGTCGTCACATCGCGGCGGGCTGCAGGCGCAGTGACGATTGGAAACGATCGTCACCAGATCGTGTAGGCCAGCGGCGCGCCCGCGGCGTTGGATACCGGTCAAGGAGGGGGATCGGGTCTGTTCAAGATAGGAAGTTCAGATGAGCCTCGATCGTTCGAAGTTTTCGAAATACATGGTGGGCGGCGTCATCGCCGCCGCGGCGCTGCTGGCGGGGTCAGCAGCCACGGCCGGCGTCAGCTGGTCCATCGGTGTCGGAGTACCTGGCGTCGCCGTCGCGCCGGCCCCGGTGTACTACCCGCCCGCGCCGGTCTATGTGCCGCCGGCCCCGGTCTACTACGCACCACCTCCGCCGGTCTATTACAGGCCCGCTCCGGTCTACTACCGGCCGGCCCCGGTCTACTACGGGGCGCCCGTCTACTACGGCTACCGTTACCACTACCGGTATTGATCGCGGGCCCGCGCCGCGGGCTGGACCGCCGGCACGCCGTCGTCGTGACCTCGGCGCGTCGTCAGCGCGCCTTCATCGCCAGCACCAGCTGGGCCATCGCCTGTCCCGACTCGAGCCGGGCGTGGGCCGGCTCCAGCGTGCACACCGCATCGCCCGCGCGCAGGCCCTCGGCGCGCGCACTGGCTCAACACATGATGCGGCTGACTCCCAGTGGGCACGTCGCTGTGCGCGGGCGTGGGCCCGCGCCCGCGCTGGTTGCAGTCGTGTCGGTTGACGCGGGCGAAGGCCGCGTCGATCAGCACTTCGTCGCCGCCCGCTCGGCCGAAGCCAGGCCCGCGGTCGCTCAGTCGAGCCTGACGCCTGCGGCGCGGATCACCTTGCCCCACATGGCCCGGTCGGCCTGGATGAAGGCGGCGAATTCGGCCGGCGTGTTGCAGCGCAACTCGCCGCCGTAGTCGCGCCACTTCTTCGCCAGTTCGGGCGACTGGCACACCTTGGCCATCGCGCCGCTGAGCTTCTCCAGGATGGCCGGTGCGGTGCCTGCCGGCGCCAGCAGGCCCTGCCAGGCGATGGGTGTGTACTCGGGCAGGCCCTGCTCCGCGAAGGTGGGCACGCTGGGGAAGCTCGGATGCCGCTCGCGGCCGGTGATGGCCAGCAGCTTGAGCTTGCCTGCCTGCACGTTGGTGGCCGCGGCGGGCAGGCCGTCGAACATCAGCTGGATCTGCCCTGCCAGCAGGTCGGCATACGGGCTGTTGCTGTTGTAGGGCACCAGGTTGGACTTCACGCCGGCCTCCCTGTTGAACCACGCCGCCGACAGGTGCGAATAGCTGCCGATGCCCTGCGTGGCCACGTTGATCGAATCGGGCCTGCTCTTGAGCTGCGCGATCAGCTCGCGCGCGTCCTTCGCCGTCACCGAGGGGGTGGCGATCAGTCCGGTGTTGAGCACGCCCAGCAGGCTGATGGGCGCGAAGTCGCGCTCGGCATTGAAGGGCAGCTTGCCGTAGAGGTGCGGCACCACCGACAGCGAGCTCGTGGTGCCGATGTAGAGCGAATAGCCGTCGTTGGGCGCCTTGGCCGCCACCTCGGTGCCGATGATGTTCGAGGCGCCCGGACGGTTCTCCACGTAGAAGGACTGGCCCAGGATCTTCGTCAGCTCCGCCGCCAGTTCGCGGGCGTTGGCGTCGGGTCCGCTGCCCGCGGGGAAGGGGGCAATGATGCGCACGGGCTTGGTGGGGTAGTCGGGCTGGGCGCTGGCGGCGGTGCCCGACAGCGCCAGCACTGCCGCCAGCGGCAGGGCCGCGGCCGCCGCGGCGAGCTTTTGGATGGGGGTCATGAATGTCTCCGTTTGCGAATGCGGGCAGGCTGCACGCGGGCGGATCATACGAAAAACATGCCAATTATCAAAATAAGATAATTGAGATATTATTTGTTCTTCGAAGCCAGACAAGCTGCGCCCCGTTATCGAAAGACGACAATCCATGCCACCCAACTTCCCCCTCCAGCTGCAGTTCAGCCATATCGGCCTGTATGTGACCGACCTGGACCGCATGGCCGGCTTCTACAAGCGCGCCCTGCGATTCACCCAGACCGACGCGGGCGACCTGGGCCCGGTGCAGCTGGTCTTCCTCAGCCGCGACCCGAGCGAGCACCACCAGCTGGTGCTGGCCACCGGCCGGCCCGCGGACATGGCTTTCAACGTGGTCAACCAGCTGTCCTTCCGGGTGCCCGACCTCGCGACGCTGCGTGCCTTCCATGGCCGGCTGCTGGACGAAGGCGCCACGGACATGCAACCCGTGACGCACGGCAACGCGGTCTCCGTCTACTGCCGCGACCCGGAGGGCAACCGCCTGGAGCTGTTCATGGACACGCCCTGGTACTGCGACCAGCCGCTGCGCGAGCCGATCGACCTGGCCCAGTCCGACGAGGCCATCCTGGCGCGGGCCGAAGCCATTGCGAAGCGCTTCCCCAAGTTCATGAGCCGTGCCGAGTGGCAGGCCGAGGTCGCCCGCCGCATGCAGGAAGACCAGCATGTCTGAGCGGCCGCCCGTGTACGACGTGGCCATCGTGGGCCTGGGGCCTACCGGCGCCACGCTGGCCAATCTGCTGGGGGCGGCCGGCCGCTCGGTGCTGGTGATCGAGAAGGAAGCTGGCATCTTTCCGCTGCCGCGGGCCATCCATTACGACGGCGAGGTGCTGCGCATCTTCCAGGCGGCGGGGCTGCGCGAGCAGGTGCTGGCCATCTCGCGGCCGGGCACGCAGGGCATGCATTTCGTCAACGGCGCGGGGCAGACCCTGCTGATCCGCGGCGGGACCGCGGCACTGGGGCCGCATGGCTGCGCCAACAACTACTACTTCCACCAGCCCGAGCTCGAAGCGGTGCTGCGCGAAGGCCTGGCGCGCTTCCCGCGGGTGGACGTCCGGCTGCGGACCACGCTGAGCGCCATCGAAGCGGACGACGACGGCGCGACGCTTCACTGCCGGGAGGGCGACAGCCACGGCAATGGCGGCCCGGCGTTCGAGGCCCGCGCGCGCTGGGTGGTCGGCTGCGACGGCGCACGCTCGCCGGTGCGCGAGCACATCGGCAGCCCGATGGTCGACCTCGGCCTGCGCCAGCCCTGGCTGGTGTTCGACGTGGTGCTGAACGAGGCGCTCGACCTGCCGCCGCACACGGTGCAGCACTGCGATCCGCGCCGGCCCATGACCTACTGCAACGTGGTGGGCGATCGCCGCCGCTGGGAGATCATGGTGCTGCCCGACGACGACCGCGAGGCGCTGGTGCAGCCCGACAGTCTCTGGAAGCTGGTGGCCCCCTGGGTCAGCCCTGCGCAGGCGCGGCTGGAGCGCGCGGCCATCTACACCTTCCATTCGGTGATCGCCGACGGCTGGCGCCAGGGCCGGCTGTTCCTGGCGGGCGATGCCTGCCACCAGACGCCGCCCTTCCTGGGCCAGGGCATGTGCGCGGGCATCCGCGATGCCTCCAACCTGGCCTGGAAGCTGGACGCGGTGATCGCCGGACGCGCTCCCGAATCACTGCTCGACACCTACGAATCCGAGCGCAAGCCGCACGTGCGCGCACTGATCGAGCTGGCCGTGCGCCTGGGCGGCATCATCCAGACCACCGATCCGGCCGCCGCGGAGGAACGCGACGCGCGCTTCGCCGAGGGCGAACCCGAAGTCTTCGAGCTTCCGCCGCAGCTGCTGGGCCAGGGCGCGTTCGATGCGCAGCAGCAGGACCTGGCCGGCCGCCCCTTCCCCCAGCCGCGCCTGGACGACGGCCGCTTGCTGGACGAACTGCTCGGCCGGCGCAGCGCCGTCATCGGCCGGCGCGAACTGCTGGCGCGCGCGGCGCCCGCCACCGCCGAGCGCTGGGCCCGCAGCGAGGCGCTCGTCATCGACCGGCCCGACGCCCAACTCGACGCGTGGCTGCGCAGCCACGAGGCGCAGGCCGTGATCCTGCGGCCCGACCGCTACATCGTCGGCGTGGCGCGCACGCAGGCCGAGCTCGACCGCATCTCCCGGCACCTGCCGGTGGCGCCATGACGACCCACGCCGCCGTGATCCGCCCGGTCCGTCTTCCTCGCGTTCGATCTTCTGCGCCGAGCGGGCGTCGACCCTGAAAAAAGTCCGCCTGATCGCAGTGCCCGTGTCGGACGGCCTGGCCTCCCACCTTCTCAATCCAAAGGAACCACCATGAAACTCATCAGCTACCAGTACAACGGCCAGGACAGCTACGGCGCTGTCGTGGGCGACCGCGTGGTCGACCTGCGCGAAGTCTTCGGCGCGCAGGCGCCGGACCTCAAGGCCTTCATCGCCGCGGGACTGACCGCCAAGGCGGCGGCGCAGGTCGATGCCGCGCGAGCCACCTTGCCGCTGTCGGAGGTGCGCCTGCTGCCGGTCATTCCCAACCCCGGCAAGATCTTCTGCATCGGCCTGAACTACGGCGAGCACATCCGCGAGACCGGCAAGGAGGTGACCGAGAAGCCCGTGATCTTCCTGCGCGTGGCCGATTCGCAGCTGGCCCATGGCGAGGACATCGTGCGCCCCCGCGTTTCCGAGCGGCTGGACTACGAGGGCGAGATCGCCATCGTCATCGGCAAGGGCGGCCGGCACATCGGCGAAGCCGAATCGTGGTCGCACATCGCCGGCTACAGCTGCTACAACGACGGCAGCGTGCGCGACTGGCAGCTGCACACCTCGCAATGGGCGCCCGGCAAGAACTTCTGGAAGACGGGCGCCTTCGGCCCCTGGATGGTGACGGCCGACGAGATCGCGCCCGACCAGAAGATGACGCTGGTCACACGCCTGAACGGCCAGGAGATGCAGCGCGCCACCACCGACATGATGGTGCACAGCATCCCGCGCCAGATCGCCTACATCTCGGCCTTCGTCCCGCTGGAGCCCGGCGACGTGATCGTCACCGGCACGCCGGGCGGCGTGGGCAACAAGCGCACGCCCCAGGTGTTCATGAAGCCGGGCGACGTGTGCGAGATCGAGGTGGATGCCATCGGCGTGCTGCGCAACGGCATCCGCGACGAATGACGCGCCGCGCCCCTTGAGCGCTGCCGACGAGGAACTGCACGCGCTGGAGGCGCGCCGTCGCGACGCCATGCTGGCCGGCGACGTGCTCGCCCTGGGCGAGCTGCTCGCGCCCGAGCTGCGCTATGTGCACTCCACCGGCACGGTCGATTCGCGCGACAGCCTGCTGCACAAGCTCGCCGCCGGCGCCATCGCCTACCGGGAGCTCGAGCTCGCGCCGCTCACCGTGACGCCGTGCGGCGACGCGCTCATCGTGGCGGGCGAGATGCGGGCACAGGTGCTGCGTGGCGGCGAACTGCGGCAGGTCTGCAGCAGCTACCTGGCCGTCTGGCGGCGCCAGGACCGGCGCTGGCAGCTGGCCGCCTGCCAGGGCACCGCCCTGCCCGCCGGCTGAAACCGCGCAATGGCGTGACGCTTGCTAAGGCCTCTCACGGATCGGCAGCGCGGGGCCTTGCGGCCTGAGATGTTCTCACTCGACCTTCGCTTCGGTCCATTGCGCCCCGTCGGTCACGCCTTCCCCGAAATCGACGCAGGTTCGGCGCGGGTTCCTGTTGACCATGAGGCGCACGACATCGCCGCGCGCGTAGTGGCCCGATGGGTCGTACGCCGCCTTCGCCACGGCGATGTCGGCGAGATCGATGTCGGCGTAGAGCAGGCCTTCCTGGTCCTGCGGCATGTGCGGCACCAGGGGCTGTCCGTCGGGCCCGAAGATCATCGAGTAGCCGCCGCCGGGCTTGCAGCCTTCCGCGTTGAGCAGCGCCACGCGCTCGGGCGTGTCGCACAGCGCGTCGAACATGTCCTGTCCGGTGACCGCGCTCGAGTGGAGCACGTAGCAGCCCCCCTCCAGCGCATAGATCTGGCTGGCGGCCAGGTTGACCTCGTGCCCGAGCGCATAGGCCTTGCCGCGGTACAGCGTGAACGACGGCCAGGACGCCACGTGCACCTGCTCGTGCATGGCGTACATCGCGTACTTCGAAAGCGGCTGGATGTGCTCCGCGCAGCACAGCGCGCCAAGACGGCCGACGCTGGTGTCGACCACCCGGAAGTCGGAACCATCGCCTTCGCCGAACAGGGTGCGCTCCACGTGCGTGGGCTTGAGCTTTCGGCGCTTGAACACCATCTCGCCCTTGTCGCTGATGAGGGCTTGGCTGAGGTACAGTGATCCGCCCTCGATCTCGGAAAAGCCGATCACGACGTTGATGTCCGACTTCTTGGCCGCCGCGGCGATCGCCGCCAGCTCCGGCCCGTCGGCCCGCAGGGAGTTGGCGTGGTACCTGGAGACGAACTGCATCCCCCAGGCCGGCGCGCCGAGCCAGAGCCACCAGGGGTAGCCCGGGATGAACACCTCCGGAAACGCCACGAGCTTCGCACCGTTGGCCCCCGCCTCGGCGATCAGGCCGATGGCTTTTTCCGTCGACGCCTTCGCATCGAGGAACACCGGGGCCGCCTGGACGACGGCGACCTTGAAAGCTGTTTCGGACATCTGGATTTCCTTGACTGTGAGTGAATGGGTGAAGAGGAAGGGGCTCAGCGGCGGGGCATGTCGCGCCGCACGCCGAATGGATTGATGGCCCATCGCCGCGTGACGAGGCTCCAGGCTCCGCCGGGTGCGAACACCATGGTGGCGATGGCGAGCGAGCCGAGGCCGATGAAGTACCACGAGCCGTACGTGGCGAAGGACTCGCGCAGGACGAAGTAGAGGATCGTTCCCAGGATGGGGCCTTCCAGCGTTCCGATGCCGCCGAGCACTGCGATGAAGATGGCCGCGGCGGACCAGTTCAGCGAGAAGGTCGCATCGGGCGTCACCTGCAGCGTGTTCATGTAGGCCACGGCGCCCGCAAGTCCGGTGATGGAGCCCGCGATGGCCCACAGCGCGAGCTTGGCCCGCTGGATCGAAACGCCGGATGCGGCCGCCGCAGCCTCCGAGTCCCTCACGCTCATCAGCGCCAGGCCCAGCTTGCCCCTGAGCATCAGGCGCGCGATGACGAGCGCGCCGACGCCGGTGACCAGCGCGGACCAATAGACACCTGCGTTGCGCGTCCAGCGATCGAAGCTCGCGAGCGCCTCCAGCGGCATGCCGCCCCCCGCGCCCAGCCATTCGTTGTTGAGCGTCAGGATCCGCAGCATCTCCGCGAGAACCCATGTTCCCACCGCGAAATGCGCACCGCTGAGGCGGAACATCGGCAGCGCGCTCAGCAATGCGAAGAGCGCGGTCGCCGCCGTCGCGAGCGGCAGCATGATCCACGGGTTGATTCCCAGCCTGTTGGACAGCGCGAAGAGCGCATAGGCCCCCACGCCGACGAACATCTGGTGCCCCACGACCACCAGGCCGCCGTAGCCCGCGAGCAGGTTCCAGGCCAGCGCCATCGCGAAGACGGTGAAGATCTCCACGAGGAGCCGCTGGGTTGCGAAGCTCGTGAACCACGGCGCCACGGCCAGGGCGCCGAGCACGGCGAGCAGGACCACGCCGACTGCCGCCCTGCCCGCCTTGCGTGGCCTGGCCTCTTCCATCAATGCGAGCGAGTTCATCGCGAACCCTTTCCGAAAAGCCCTTGCGGACGCGCCAGCAGCGCGACCAGGAACACCAGGTGTCCGAAGAACGGGCCGAGGCCCGACGACACCTTGGCACCGAGGAGCTGCGCCACGCCGATGATCAAGCCACCGACGAACGTGCCCCACACATTGCCGAGGCCACCGAGCACGACGGCCTCGAACGAGTACAGCAGGCGCTCGGGCCCCGCCGTGGGCGAGAACGGCGTCCTGATGCCGTACATCACCGACGCCAGCGCGATCACGGCGAGCACGAAGCCGGTGACCAGCGCGAAGAAGTTGCGGTCGTTGACGCCGACCAGCCGCGCGGTGCCGGGGTCGTCCGCCACGGCGCGCGCCTGCCGGCCCAGGTGCGAGTGGCCGATCAGCCAGCTGGTGCCCGCGAAGATCGCCACGCTGATCACCGTCGAGACGAGCGGAAGCAGCCCGATCGACACCCCGCCCAGGTCGAAGCCCTGCAGCGCGAACTCGCCAGCCTGAAGGCTGCGCGTATCGGCCGTGTAGAACTCCTGCAGCACGTTCTGCAGGACGATCGAGAGTCCGAACGTGAGCAGCAGCGGCGAAAGCGCGCCCCTGCCCACCACGCGATTGAGCAACACCCTTTGCAGCCCATAGCCGATGACGAACATCATGGGGACCACGGCGAGCAGCGAGACGAACGGCCCGATGCCCAGGAACTGCATCACCGTGCTGCACAGGTAGGCGCCCAGCACGATCAGGTCGCCATGCGCGATGTTGATCATCTTCATCACGCCGAGGCTCAGGCTGAGGCCGAGCCCGAAGAGTGCATAGAGCGCGCCGAGCATCAGCCCGCCCGCGATGGTTTCGATGAGTGCCTGCATGTCAGATTCCAAAGTAGGCGTGGGCAACTTGCGCGTGGTCCGCATGCTCGGAGCTGCCCTCCAGCACCACGCGCCCTTTCTGGATGCAATAGAAGCGGTCGGACTCGGAGAGCGCGCGCTTCACGTTCTGCTCCACCAGCACGACCGCCAGGCCGTCCCTGCGTGCACGGCCGAGGAGTTCATAGACCTCGTTGACGGCGACCGGAGACAGGCCCAGCGAGATCTCGTCGCACAGCAGGTAGTCGGGATTGCAGACGAGCGCGCGCGAAAGGGCCACGAGCTGCTGCTGGCCGCCGGACAACGCCGTCGCCGGACGGTGCTGGAACGCTTGCATCACCGGGAACTCCTTCATCAGCCGCTCCACGGTCCATGGCCCCTTGCGACCGTTGCGCATCGCCAGCTGGAGGTTCTCGCGGACCGTCAGGCTGGGAAACAGCCGCCGGCCTTCGGGCACCAGTGCAATGCCGCGATCAAGCTGCTTGCGCTCCGGCTCGCCGCCCACGGGCCGGCCGTCGAGCAGGACCCCGTCCGCGCGAGTGCGCACCGAACCGACGATCGATCGAAGCAGCGTCGACTTGCCTGCCCCGTTCGATCCGATCAGGGCGACGGTCTCGCCGGGCCTGACCTCGAACGTGAAGCCGAACAGCGCCTGGAACAGGCCGTAGTACGCATCGAGACGGTCAGTGCGCAGCATGGCCGACCTCCTCGCCGATGTCGGAGCCGAGGTAGGTGTCCCTCACGGTCTGGTCGCCCATGACCGATCCGGGGTCGCCGTCGCAGATGACGGCGCCGCTGGCAAGCACCACGAGACGGTCGGCCGCCGACACCAGGGCGTGCACCAGGTGCTCGATCCAGAGGATGGTGACGCCGCTCTGATGGATCGTGACGATCAGCTGCAGCAGCTGCTGCATCTCGCCGTCGATCAACCCGCCGGCCACCTCGTCGAGCAGCAGCAGGCGCGGCTGCGTGGCGATCGCACGCGCGAGCTCGAGGCGCTTTCGCTGCAGCAGCGTGAGCGTGCCCGCCAGCTTGTCCGCGACGGGCGCGAGGCCGCAGCGCTCGATCGCGTCCACCGCCAGGGCCTGTGCGGCGCTGCGGTTTCCATTGCTGCCGAAGGTCGCCGCGACCAGGGCGTTCTCGTAGGCGGTCATGCCCTCGAACGGCTGCGGAATCTGGAAGGTGCGCCCGATGCCGGCGCGGCAACGCTGCGCCGCATCCAGCGCGGTGACGTCCATGCCGTCGAGGAAGACGCTGCCGCCGTCACAGCGCGTGCTGCCGGAGATGAGCCCGAACATCGTGCTCTTGCCGGCGCCGTTGGGGCCGATCACGCCGATGAAGTCGCCCTCCTCGACGCAAAGCGAGAGCTTCGGGATGATGATCATGTCGCCGTAGCGCTTGGTCGTGTCGCGCAGTTCGAGCAGCATGGCCGTTCCTCAGCCCAGCTTCAGCAGTTCGAACTTGCGCTGCACGGGAATCTCCGGCGCCGTCTTGTTGTTCGTGATGAAGAGCTCGGGCTTGCCGGCCGCGCTCACCCGCCACTGGCCGCCGACGACACGCATCTTGGAGACGTTCTTGATGCCGCTGGACGTGAAGTCGAGCCTGCCGATGATGGTGTCGTGCTTCATCACGCGCACGGCGTCGGCCACCTTGACCGGGTCCTTGGGATTGCCGCTCGCCTTGAGCGCCTGGATGCCCGCTTCGAACAGCGCATGGACGACGCCCATGGGCTGCGTCCACTCGCGCTTCGTGGCGGCGGTGTAGGCATCGGCGAACTGCCTGGCCGTCTGGCCGGTGAGGCTCGACTTGAACGGATAGGCGGGCGTCCACCAGATCTCGGTGGACATGCCGTCGGCGCGCGGGCCGAGCGCTGCGACCCCGCCCGGGAAGAGCAGGGCCTTGGCGACCGTCGCGACCTTCGGCTTGAAGTTCATCTGCGCGGACTGCTTGACGAACGATGCCCACTCGGGCGGGTTGAACAGGCCGGTGACGATCTCGACGTTGTCCTTCTTGAACGCCTGGATGTAGGAGGAGAAATCGTCGGCGCCCACCGGAAACCGGCCGATGTCCACGACCTTGTAGCCCGCCTTGGCGAAGGCGCCGGGCATGCCGAGCTTCATGTCGCCCATGGCGTTGCCCGGCACGTCGTTGCTGAAGACCGATCCGACCGCCTTGTTCGACGGCACGGCCGACCAGATGTCGAGGTACACGTCGGAGATGTCCTCGAGGCCCCAGAAGAAGTGGAATACGCTCTTGAAGCCCTTGGCCGGATCGCCCTTGAGCGGGAACATCCACGCCTGCCACGGGCCGACCGTCGAGATGCAGGGCACGCCGTTCAGCTCGCATTGCTGCGATGCGTTGGGGCCGATCGCCACCTGCGCCAGCATCAGGTCGATGTTCTCCTTGTTGATGAGTTCGGCCGCGATGTTGGACTGCCGGTCGGGGCTGCTCTGGTCGTCGCGCGCCAGGATCTCCACCTTGTATTTCTTGCCGCCGACGGTGAGGCCGTCCGCGAGCGACTTGCGCACCTGGTCGAGGATGAAGTCGTCGGCCTCGGCGAAGGGAGAGAAAGGCCCCGTCTTCGGGCTGATGTAGCCGATCCTGATGGTGTCCTTGTCGGCTGCCCAGACCTTGCCGGCCTGGCCAAGGGCCGCCACCGCGCCGAGCGCCGCCGCGCCGCGAAGCAGCTGGCGGCGGCCGCCGAGGAGGCCGGTGGAGCCGGCGTTGTGCATGTAAGTGAATGTCTTCAAGGTGCGCTCCGTTGCGGTTACAGCCCTCCGCGAAGGCCTGGCCGAACTTTGCGTTTTTCCGGCGCGTGCGACTTTGCTGGCGCGGCCGGAAAAGTTGACTGGAACGGCCCTGCCCAGAGCCCGAAACGCCTGCGCCACCGTGGCGCGACCTAGGGTTTTCTTGGCATCAACCTTGCGTGATTTCGCTCAAACTCCGGGCATCCGGACTCATGCACCGGGCCTGCGCTGCCCGGGCACCGAGCAAGTGCAACGTCAGCCCCAAGGCGGGCCGCCATGTCGACCTCCACCGTCACCTCGACCTCGATCCTCGCTTCCACCGCCGGCCTCCGTCAGCACGACAAGTTCGGCTATTGGCAGGACGTCGTGTGCCGTGCGCTGGTCGATCTGGAGTGCCGGCCGATGAGCGGCATGGCCTTCGAGGCTTCGGTCGAGGGCTCTCGCCTGGAGGGCCTGAGCGTTGCCCGCATCGAAGCTTCGGCGCACCGCGTCGAGCGCCAGCCTTCGGCCATCGCGCGTGCCAGCGAAGAGTCGCTGATCTTCAATTTCGTGCTCTCCGGCGTGGCCATGGCGCAGCAGGACGGAAGAAGCGTGGTGCTGAGGGCGGGAGACGGCGCCGTCTGCGACGCACAGCGGCCCTACTCGCTCAGGTTCGACGACACCTTCAAGATCATCACGATCAAGCTGGCGCGCTCGGCCACCGCGCACCGCGCCGGCAGCATCCATCGCATCACGGCCACGAGCTTCGGCGAATCGAGCCAGATGTGCCCGATCCTTTTCGGCTACCTGGTGAGCTTCAGCAAGCAGGCATCGCTCCTGCCGCCCGCTGCCTCGGAGAAGGTGGTCAGGAACTTCACCGAGCTGCTGGCCGCAGCCCTCGACGAAGTCATCCTGGCCTCACCGCTGCCGCTGTCCGAATACCGCGCAACCGCGTTGATGCGCGTGAGGGACTTCGTGGAGCGCCACCTCGACGTGTGCGAACTCGACACGGCCATGGTGAGCACCGCCTTGAACCTGTCGCCGCGCTACATCAACAAGCTGTTCGAAGCCGAGAGCACATCCCTGACGCGGTACATCTGGCGCCGGCGCCTGGAGCGTGCGGCGGCCGACCTGCAGGATCCGGCGCGTGCCGGCCTCGGCATCTCGGCGATCGCGATGGCGCACGGATTCAACGACCTGAGCCACTTCAGCCGGGCATTCCGGCAACGGTTCGACCTCTCGCCCCGCGCCTACCGCGCCAGCGGCATCGCCTCGGGGGCGTCGACGGCTTCAGCCGCCTGAAGCGTTGACCGCCAACCGGCGCGCGGGCAGATCGCGCACCGTGGTGGCGCCGAGCAGGGTCATGTTGCGCACCAGCTCGTCGGCCAGGATCTTGAGCACGGCCGCTGCGCCCTGCTGCCCGCCCACCGCCAGGCCGTAGAGCGTGGGCCGACCCACGAACACTGCCGTGGCGCCCAGGGCCAGGGCCTTCGCGACGTCGCCGCCGCGCCGAATCCCGCCGTCCATGAACACGGGGATGCGCCCGGCGACCGCACCCGCGACGCGCGGCAGCGCGGAGATCGCCGAGGGCGACGCATCGTTCTGGCGGCCGCCATGGTTCGACACGATCAGGCCGTCGATGCTGTGGTCGAGCGCCATGCGTGCATCGTCCGGATGGAGCACGCCCTTGAGAAGCAGCGGCCCCTTCCACATTCCACGAAGCCACGCCAGCGATTCCCAGACGAGCGACCGGTCCATGGCGCGCGCCAGCAAGGCCGCCTGCATGCTGGTCGAACCCGCGCCGCTGCCGGAGGGCGTCAGGTTGGCGAAATCCGGCGCGCCGCGAGGTGCCATCCGAAGCGACCACCGGGGGTGGCTCACCAGGTCCCAGGCCAGGCGAGGTGTCGGCCGGAATGGCATGCGAAATCCGTTGCGCAGGTCGAGCTCGCGGTTGCCGCTGACGGGAACGTCCACCGTCAGCACCAGCGCCTGGTAGCCGTCCGCCCGGGCCCGCTCGACGATCTGGCCCGCCATCTCGCGGTGCATGACGTAAAGCTGCATCCACTGCACGCCGTCTGGCGCGGCCGCGCGCACATCCTCCAGCCGCATGTTGGAAGCAGTCGACAGTGAAAAGGGAATGCCCGCATCGGCAGCCGCGACCGCCAGCAGCCGGTCGCCCTCCGGCCGGACCAGGCCGTTGAGCCCCGTCGGCGCAATGCCGATGGGCAGCGCCCATTTCCGGCCGAAGACCTCGACGGATGTGTCGACCTGCGTGGTGTCGCGCAGCACGCGCGGCGTGAGTTCGATGGCCGACAGATCGCCCGCGTTTCGACGCATGCAATGGCCATCGTCGGCAGAGCCCTCGATGTAGTCATGGACGAATCGCGGCAGTACCGCGCGGGCTGCGCGCCGATAGTCTTCGATGTTCAACAGCATGGGATTCGATTGCGGCGTCAGGCGACGGAGCGTGCTTCTGCGAGGCGAACGAGAGACAGCAGGGTCTCCGTGACAGGCAGCTTGATGTTCAGCGGGCCGGCCAGTTCTACGACGGCACCGTTGATGCTCTCCACCTCGGTACGGCGGCCGGCCAGCACGTCCTGCAGCATGGAGGGCTTGTGTCCCCTGTGGTGGTCGATGGCGCTCGCCACATTGGCCCGGCATTTGGCGGCGTCGACGTCGATGCCCAGGCGCAGCGCGACGGACAGCACTTCCGTGACGACCTCGTTCGCGAGGCGGCTGCCGTCGGGCAACCTGCCGAGTTCGTCGACCGTGCAGCCGGAGACCGCGCAGATGCTGTTCAGCGCGGCGTTGAAGGCGACCTTCTCCCAGATCGCCGCCCACACGGTACCGTCGGAGGTGCAATCGAGCCGGGCCTTCGTGAGCACTTCGGCGACCTGGGACACGAAGCAGCGCTCGACGCCGTCGGCCGCCATGAGCCGCACGACGCCCTGGCCGTGGGAGTGCACGTGGCCGGGACCGACCATGTCCGCTGGCCATGTGGTGACGCCGATCAGCACCCGCTCCAGCGGCACGAACTCCGCGATCTTCTCGACATTGCCCAGGCCGTTCTGCAGCGACAGCACATGCACCCCCGGTCCGATCAGGTGCCTCACCCCGGACAGGGCCGCACCGGTGTGCAGTGTCTTGGTGAACACCAGGAGCAGATCGGGGAAGCCGGTGGCGTCTTCCGGTCGCACGGCCTTCAGCGCCGTGACCTGCCGGTCACCGCCGTCGGTCGCCAGGCGAAGCCCCTGGGTGCGGACCGCATCGATGTGCGCGTCGTTCACGTCGATCAGCGTGACTTCGTTGCCCGACTCGGCGAGCAGGCCGCCGAAAAGGGAGCCCATCGCCCCCGCGCCGACGATCGAGATTTTCATGATGACCTCTTCTGTGAAATTCCTTGCGGCGGCGACACGCCCGGCAGGCTCTGGCCTCGACCGCGTTGCAGCAGCACGTCGCGCCCGGGAATGTGCCGGCGCACGATGAGCAGCGCGACCATGGCGAGGAACATCGCCGAGCCCAGCAGCGCCAGATACGCCGTGGCCCCGCCCGCCGTGATCACGGCCGCCCCTGCGAAGGCGCTCAGGATGGCGCCGAGGCGCCCGAAGGCCAGTGCGGATGCAGTGCCCGTCGCCCTGACGCTGGTCGGGTACATGAATGCGCACAGCGCGTACATGGTGGACTGCACCGCGTTCACGAACATGCCGTGCACGCCGAATCCGAAGATGAGCAGGCTGGTCTCCTTTCCGACGTTCAGCGTCTGCAGGGCGAACGCACTGGCGGCCGCGCCTGCACAGCACAGGACCAGCGGCCAGCGCGATCCGAAGCGGGAGATCGCCACCGCGCAGCCCAGCGCGCCGATCACGCCGCCCAGGTTGTAGGCGGTCAGTCCCGATCCGGCGACGCTCATCGAAAGCCCCTCCGAGGCGAGCATCGTCGGCAGCCAGCTGAAGGCGCTGTAGACGGCCGTCAGGCACATGAAGAACGCAGCCCAGGTCGCGAGCGTGTCGCGGGCCAGGCCGTTCGAGAAGAGCGCGCCGAAGCCGGCGCTCTTCTCTGCGTTTGTCTCCGCGGCCTGCTCGGTGGCATCGGTATAGCGGACGTCTCGCGCCATGGGGCGACCCATGCGCGCGAGCAGCCTGCCCAGTTCGCCCCAGCGCGCCGGATGCCGGGCAAGGAAGCGCGGCGACTCCGGCAGCGTGAAGAACAGGAGCACCGCCAGGGCCATCGGGAAGGTGCCGCCGATGAAGAAGAGCGCGCGCCATCCGAAGGCCGGCAGCACTTGTGCGGCGAAGAGGCCCGCCAGCATGCCGCCCAGGGGCACGCACACTATCGTGGCCGTGACGGCGAGCGTCCTTCGGCGCGCCGGGGTGAACTCGGCCGTGACCGTGGTCGAGCTCGGCAGCGCACCGCCGATGCCCAGGCCGGCAATGAATCGAAGCACCGCCACGGTCAGCACGTCGGGCGCAAGGCCGATCGCGCAGGTGGCCGCGCCGAACAGGAAGACGCTCGCGATGACGGCCATGCGGCGGCCGAAGCGATCGGCGAACAGCCCCGCACAGGCGCTTCCGATGCCCATGCCGATCAGGCCCGCCGCCACCGCCGGAACGAAGGCTTCGCGCGTGATGCCCCACTCCTTGATCATCGAAGGAATCGCGAACCCGATGAGCTGGCCGTCGAATCCATCCATCACGATCGAGAGGGCGGCCAGGAAGACCACGAGCTTCTGCATGGTCGTGTAGGGGCCGTCGTCCAGCAGCCGGCCGATGTCGGCATTGCCCTTGAAGGCCGCAGCAGTGGCATTCATGGGCGCCCCCCCGAGCCGGCGGCATTCGCCGAAGGGAAGTGATGGTTCATGTCTTGTCTCCATGTCGGGCGTTCGGCATGGCCTGGCGCCCAGGGGTGGGTCGACTCTTTCCGCTTCCGCTTCTTGGCGAACGGTCGTGCACGGGTCAATGGGCGGGTTCGTCGAACGGCATGCCGACGTAGTTCTCCGCCAATGCGGTCGACGCGGCGCGCGAGCCGGTGATGTAGTCGAGTTCCGCGATCTGCACCTTGTGCTGGAATTCGTCGGCACCCGGGAAGCGATGCAGCATCGAGGTCATCCACCAGGAGAAGCGCTGCGCCTTCCAGATGCGCCGCAGCGCGATGTCGCTATAGCGTTCGAGCAGGTCTTCGCGGCCCGACTTGTAGAACGCCCCGAACGCACGAGCGAGAACGCGCACGTCGGCGACCGCCAGGTTCAGGCCTTTCGCACCGGTCGGGGGCACCACGTGCGCCGCGTCCCCCGCCAGGAACAGGCGGCCGTACTGCATCGGCTCGGTCACGAAGCTGCGCATGCCGACGACGGTCTTGCTGAAGATCTCGCCTTCGATGGGCGCCCAGCCGTCGCGGGTGGCCAGGCGCGCGCGCAGTTCGCTCCAGATGCGGTCGTCCGACCAGTTCTCGATCTTGTCCGTGGGCTCGCACTGAAGGTACATGCGCTGCACTTCGGGCGAACGGGTGCTGACGAGCGCGAAGCCGCGATCGCTCAGCGCGTAGATCAGCTCGTCGGAGGAAGGCGGCGCCTTGCAGAGGATGCCGAGCCAGCCGAACGGATAGAGCCGCTCGAAGCCCTTCAACACGCCCCTGGGAATCGAGGGCCGGCTGACGCCCTGTGTGCCGTCGCAGCCGGCGATGAAGTCGGCCTCGATGGTTTGCAGCTCGCCGCCGGGCTGCCGAAAGCGAACGCTCGGCGAGGTGGAGTCCAGCCCGTGCAGGCTCACGTCCGACACTTCGAACCGGATGTCGCCGCCCGATGCCAGGCGCACCTCCACCAGGTCCTTGATGACTTCGTGCTGCGCGTACACCATCACGGCCTTGCCGCCGGTCAGCTCCGGGAAATCGATGCGGCGGTCGATGCCGTCGAAACGCAGGATCGTTCCTTCATGCCGGAAGCCCTCGCGTTGCATGCGGGCGCCCGCGCCGATTTCCGTCATGAGATCGATGGTCCCCTGTTCCAGCACGCCGGCGCGGATCGTGGCCTCGATCGCCTCGCGGCTGCGCGTTTCCAGGACGATCGACTCGATGCCCTGGAGGTGGAGGATCTGCGAGAGCATCAGCCCCGCGGGGCCTGCGCCGATGATGGCGACTTGCGTTTTCATGAGGTGGACCTTCAGTCGAGGCGGATCTGGTTCTTGCGGATCAGCGCGCCCCAGCGCTCGCGTTCCGCATGCACATAGGAAGTCATCTGCTGCGGCGTGCCGGGCAGTGCTTCGAGCGACAGCGTTTCCAGCCGCGCCTTCACCGGCGTGGAGGCGAGCGCGGCCTGCAGCGTCTTGTTCAGTGCTGCGACCGTTTCGGGCGGAGTCCCCTTGGGAACGACCAGCCCCTGCCAGGCGGACGCATCGAAGCCGCTCAGGCCCTGCTCGGAGAGCGTGGGAACGTCGGGGAAATTCTTCAGGCGTTCCTTGCTGGCCACGCCCAGTGCCTTGAGCTTGCCCGACACCACGTATTGCTGGACCGTGGCGCTGTCCATGAGCGCGAACGGAATCTGGCCTCCCACGAGATCGATGACCGCCGGCGCGCCGCCGCGGTAGGCCACGTGCTGCAGCGCGAGCCCGGTGCGTTCCTTGAACAGTTCCGCGGCCAGGTGCTGGGGACTGCCGGCTCCCGCCGATGCGAAGTTCGCACCGTTGGGGTTGGCCTTGACCCACGCGATGAACTCCTTCAGGTTGTTCGCGGGGTTGCTCGGATGAACGACCAGCAGCAGCGGGAATCTCGCGAGCATGCCCACCGGCACGAAGTCCTTCTCCGCGTCGTACGGCAGTTTGGCGAACAGTGCCGGGTTGGCCGCCAGCGTGGCGAAGTCGGCGGTGAACATGATGTTCCCGTAGTCCTTCGATTTCGCCACGTAGTCGGCGGCGATGTTCGTTGCGGCACCGGGCTTGTTGCTCACGATGATCGTGCGCTTCAACGACTTGCCCATCTCCTCGGCGATCGTTCGCGCCACGGTGTCGGAGCCGCCGCCGGCGGCATAGCCGACGACCCATTCGATCGGCTTTTGATCCTGTGCGAGCGCCACGGCGGGTGCGGCGGCCAGGGTGATCAGGGCGCAGGCGAGTGCCCGGCGGCTCATCGAAGCAAACTTCATTTCTCTTGTCTCCGGTTTTAGGAATCGGGGTGCGGCGGTGTCGCTGCCGCATGCTTTCGCTCGTTCACCTCGGCGCTTTGCCGACGGTGAGATGACGCCCGGCGATGACGCCGGCGCGTCTGTGCGCTTGCGCGCCTGTGCGTGTCCTAGAAGGGGTATTGGCGCGGCGTGGTCTGCACCGTCAGCCAGCGCAGCTCGGTGAACGCCTCCACGCCGGCCTTGCCGCCGAAGCGGCCGATGCCGCTGCCCTTGACGCCGCCGAACGGCATCTGTGCTTCGTCATGGACGGTGGGGCCGTTCACATGGCAGATGCCCGACTCGATGCGCCCCGCCACCTGGATGGCGCGCGCCACGTCGCGGCCGAACACCGCGGCTGCGAGGCCGTACTCGTTGTCGTTGGCGCAGGCAACCGCTGCTTCCACACCGCGGACGCGAACGATGCCCTTCACGGGGCCGAACGCCTCTTCCCGGAAGATGCGCATTTCCGAGGTGACGTGATCGAGCAGCGTCGCGGGCATCAGCGTGTCCTTCGCCTTGCCGCCGATGATGAGCTTGGCGCCCTTGGCAAGCGCATCGTCGATCAGTTCGTTGCAGCGATTGACCGTGCTCAGGTCGACCACCGAACCGAGCACCACGGGCCCCTGCCGCGGATCGCCCAGCGGCAGGCTGGCGGCCCGGGCGCTGAGCTTGGCGACGAACTCGTCGGCGATGCTCTCGTCGACGACGATGCGCTCGGTCGACATGCAGATCTGTCCGGAGTTGGCGAAGGCACCGAACACCGCCGCGTTGACGGCAGCATCGACATCGGCGTCGTCCAGGATGACCAGCGGGGCCTTGCCGCCGAGTTCGAGCACGACCGGCTTGAGGTACTTGGCGCAGGTGGCTGCGATGAGCTTGCCGACGTGGGTCGAGCCCGTGAAGTTGACGCGTCGGACCGCGGGGTGCGCCACCATCGCTTCGACGACGGCGGCGGCGTCCGCGGGCGCGTTGGTCACGAAGTTCACCACGCCCTTGGGAAGCCCCGCCTCCTGCAGCGCCTCGATGATCAGCCCGTGCGTGGCGGGGCAGATCTCGCTGCCCTTGAGAACCACCGTGTTGCCGCAGGCCAGCGGCGTCGCGATGGCTCGCACGGCCAGAATCACCGGCGCGTTCCAGGGCGCGATGCCGAGGACCACACCCGCAGGCTGCCGCACGGCCATGGCCATGTTGCCCGGCACGTCCGAGGGGATGACCTCGCCGCTGATCTGGGTGGTGAGCGATGCGGCTTCCAGCAGCATGCCTGCGGCGAGGTGGACATTGAAACCTGCCCAGATGGCCGATGCGCCGGTCTCGGCGGCGACGGCCGCGGCGAAGGCCTCGGCCTTGGCTTCCAGCGCGTGCGAAGCCTTCATGAGCAGCGCCCTGCGTTCGCTGGGGCCGGTGGTCGACCAGGTCCTGAAGGCCTCGGCTGCGGCATCCACCGCGGCAATGGCGTCCTGCGTCGTCGCCGCGGGTGCGATCGTCGCCACGCTGCCGTCCAGAGGGTTGCGCCGCTCAAAGGTTGCGCCGTCGCGGGCGTCCGTGCGCTCGCCATTGATCAACATCGAAATCTTCATCGGCTTGTCTCCGTAGGATGGTTTGAAAAAATTCCTCCCGCCTTTGGACGCGGGAACGATCGGCAAGGTCAGGCGACCCGGACCTCCACGACACAGGGCACGTCGCTGGCCAGGGCCTCGTCGAGCGCCTTGCGCAGATCGGCCGGGTCGGTCACGCGCACTGCGGCGCATCCCATTCCCTTGGCGAGCGACGGGAAGTCGAGGTCGGGCAGTTCGGTGCCCTGCACGACGTCGGTGGGCGAGAAGCCGAACACCGGCGCAAAGTCCTGCAGGGCGGCGTACCGCCGGTTGTTCAGGATCACGAAGGTGATCGGCAGCTTGTTCTGAGCAGCGCTCCAGAGCGCCTGGATGGAGTACATGCTCGATCCGTCGCCGATCAGGCAGATGACCCGGCTGCCGGGCTTGCCCAATGCAACGCCCACGGACGCAGGCATGCCGTAGCCGAGGCCGCCGCTGTCCATCGTGTAGAAGGTCTCGCTGCGGGTGAAGGGCAGGTGGGCCTGCATCACGGGCCGTGCGCTCGGCGCCTCTTCGACCACGATGTGTTCCGGCTTTTTTGCTTCCGCGAGCGTTTGCAGCACGTAGGCGACCGACATCAGCGGCGTCGGCTCCGCACGCGCTGCGGCCTTTCTCGCGGGGGGCAGAGGACGCGTCTTCTTCGGCGGCACGGCGAGCAGGTCCAGCAATCCCAGCCGGATGCTGCCGACGGCCGAGATGCCGACGGGCGCCCAGGCCGCGGTGTCCGGGTCCTCGGTCAACTGGCACAGCGCTGCGCCGGCGGGCACATGAGGGCCCGCGCCTTCGACGTGATAGGCGAAGGCCGGCGCGCCGATGGCGAGGATGAGATCGTGGCCTTCGAGCAGTTCGACGATGCGCTCGCGCATGGCGGGAAGGAAGCCGGCGAACAGGCGATGGTCTTCCGGAAAGCTGCAGCGTCCGGACATCGGCGCGACCCACACGCGGGCGTTGTGGGCTTCCGCCAATGCGACGACTTCGTTCCACGCGCCGTCCCGATCGGCGGCGGCGCCCACCACGAATGCCGGGCGCTCGCTTGCCTCCAGCGCGGCCGAGATCCGGGCGATGAGCTCGGGCTCCGGACGTGTCCGGGTGCTCACGGCCCGGGTCGGAACCCGCTCGGTGTGCTGGTCCCAGTCGTCCACGGGCACCGACACCAGCACCGGACCGCAAGGCGGCATCATGGCCAGGTAGTAGGCCCTGGCGATCGCGAGCGGCACGTCTTGCGCGCGGGCCGGTTCGATGCTCCATTTGACGTAGGGCTTCGGCAGCTCGGTGGCCTGGGCCGACGACAGGAACGGGTCGAACGGAAGGATCGAACGCGCCTGCTGCCCGGCGGTGATCACCATCGGCGTGCGGTTCTTGAAGGCCGTGAAGATGTTGCCCATGGCGTTGCCGACGCCGGCCGCCGAATGGAGATTCACGAACGACGCGTTCCGGGTCGCCTGCGCGTAGCCGTCCGCCATGCCCACGACGCAGGCCTCCTGCAGGCCGAGGATGTAGCGGAAATCGCTGGGGAAGTCGCGGAACATCGGCAGCTCGGTCGACCCCGGATTCGCGAACACGGAGGTCATTCCGAAGCGGCGCATGAGGTCGAACACGGCCTCGCGAACGGTGATGCTGCCCGCGGCGGTGGTGGGGTGTGCGGGCGTCGCGGCAGCGGCGTGCGGTGCGGATCCGGTCATTGCGTGTTTCTTCCTGCTGTGCACCGCGAACTCGCAATGCTGTCTCGATGGCGGGAGTGTGGAATCGCGCTCCCATCTTGAAAATTGCCTTTTCGAGAAAAAGTCATTACCGTTTGGCATGACTTTCGATCTACAGCAACTCGTCGCCTTCAACGCCATCGTTTCGTCGGGAAGCCTCGGGCGAGCGGCCGACGCGCTCAACATCACCCAGCCCGCACTGAGCCGCACGATCCGCAGGCTGGAAGAACAGGCCGGGGCGCCGCTGTTCGAGCGCCACTCGAAGGGGATGCAGCTCACTGACGTGGGCCGCGCGCTGCAGCCGCATGCGCTGCTGCTGCAGCGCGAATCGGAGCACGCGAGCGAGAACATCAAGGCCATGCTCGGGCTGGCGAAGGGCACGATCCGCGTCGGCGCGGTCGGCAGCATCGCCTGCCTCGTGCTGCCTTCGGCCATTGGCCGGACCTGCAGCAAGTGGCCCAACCTTCAGGTCCAGATCATCGAAGGCGTCTGGGACCGGCTGGCGGACGCGCTCGTCTCGCACGAGATCGACCTGGCGCTCGGGGTCGACACGGAGGACACGGCCGAGATCGTTGCCGTGAAGGACTGCAGATGGGAGGACACCAGCTACGTCGTGGCCGGCCGCCACCACCCGCTGCGCAAGAAACGCAAGCTCAAGCTGTCAGACACCCTGGGCGAGCGCTGGGCGATCCTTCCGAAGGGAACGGGGCCGTTCGAGCACATGAAGAGCGTGTTCGCACGGCAGAACCTGGCGCTGCCCAACGTGGTCGTCGAGACGCGCTCGGTCATGGCGCTCAAGAGCCTGATCGGGCATTCGGGCTTTCTCGGCTGGATGCCGGCGCCGATGTATGACGCCGAGCGAAAGGCCGGGCTGATCGATGCGCTCGACATTCCGGGCGCGAGCGACAGGAGAATGCTGACCGCCTTTCGCAGGCGCTCCGGCATGCTGCCGGGCCCCTCCGTCAAGCTGCTCGAGGAGCTTCGCGCGCTGACGGCAGCCTGAAGAAACAGTAGGCAACACGCGTCGCGCCTCGAGCAAGGACGCTCACACCACCATGTGCTGCTCGATCCGCTCGCGGCCCAGGGCGGCGAAGCTGCCCTGCAGGACGACCTCGCCGTGGTCCAGCACCAGCACCGAGTCGGCAAAGGCCGCCACGAACTCCAGGTTCTGCTCGACGATGATGAATGAATCGCCGGCGGCCTTCCTGCGATTGACCATCGCGGCCATCCGGTCGATGTTCTCCGGCTGGACGCCCTCGGTGGGTTCGTCGAGCATCGAGAGCCTGGCCTGCAGTCCCATGGTCCGTGCGAAGGACAGCAGCTTGCGCTCGCCGCCGCTGAGCGAGCCCGCCCGCTGGGCGAGCCGGCGCTGAAGCAGCGGGAAGTGCTGGAAGACCTCCTCGTACCGTTCGGCCTTCCGGTCGTCGAGGTGCAGCCACAGGTTGTCCGCCACCGTCAGCTCGCCGAACACGACGTTCTCTTGCGGCGCGAATGCGATTCCCAGGCCGAGGCGCGCGTGCAGCGGCCGGTCGCCGAGAGCCTGGCCTTTCCATTCGATATCGCCGCTCGTGAGCGGCAACTGGCCAGCCAGGGCCTTCATCAGCGTGCTCTTGCCGACGCCGTTTCTTCCCACGATGGCGAGCGCATGACCGGGCCGGATTTCTCCGGACACTCCGCGGACCACGACGGTGTCGCCGTAGCCGCATACCAATTCCTTGAAGACCAGAGTCATTTGCGACCTCCCGCATACACCGCCCGCACCGCTGCGCTGGCCTGGATGTCCGCGAGCGAACCCTTGTCGAGAAGGCGCCCCTGGTGCAGCACATACACGTCGCCGCCCATGGCATCCACCGCCGTGATGTCGTGCTCGATCAGCAGCGCAGCCGCACCGATCCGGCTCACCAGGGCCTTGATGGCATCGATCATCTGATGGGTCTCGCCGGGCGACAGGCCCGCGCAGGGCTCGTCCAGCAACACCAGCTTCGGCTCGGGAAGTAGCGTCATCGCCAGTTCCAGCGCTTGCCGATGCCCTTGCGCCAGAGTGCCGGCCGGTGCGTCGAGTTGCGACGCGAGGGCGGGAAACTCCTGCAGGATCTCGGCGAGAAGGCTGGTGTGCCACCCCAGCGTGGCCCGTCTCAGCGTGTCGACGGCGGATGCCCGTCCGGCCCACACGGCCAGGCCCAGGTTCTCGCGCACCGTGAGGTCGGGAAAGACCGATGGCACCTGCATCTTGCGTCCGATGCCCTTGCGCGCCACGCGCCATGCAGACAACCCGCCGATATCGTGGCCGTTGAGCGTGACGCCTCCGCCCAGAAGCGGAAGTCGCCCTGTGATGACGTTGAACGAGGAAGTCTTGCCCGCGCCATTGGGACCGATGACGCAGCGGATGCCGGGCCCGCTGAGGGCCAGGGAAAGCCCGTCGAGAATCGTCACGCCCGACTGGGCCGTCTTCACCCCATCGAGGGTCAGGGAGACGGGCGCCGTGGTCGTGGCTGCTTCATGCGTGGCGGGGGCGGGTGAATCTTCGCTGTGGCGCGGATCGGCCCGGCGCTTCAGCAGACCGGCGACGCCGTTCGGCAGGAACAGCACCACGACGATGAAGAGGGCCGCCACGGCGACTTCCCAGTAGAGGAACTGCTCACGAAGCTCGGCGGACGCGTAGCCGACCACGGTGGCACCGAGCAACGGCCCCAGCGAACTCCCCTTCCCTCCGACGGCGGCCCAGATCACGAACTCGGTCGAGAGGATGAAGCTCATCGCCTGCGGGGTCACGATGCCCTGGTGGGCGGAGAACAATGCACCTGCCGCTGCAGCGAGCAAGCCGGAGAACGCATAGGCGTTCGCCTTGACCCGGTCCGTTGCGTACCCGAGCAGCTGAAGCCGCTCCTCGTTCTGCGCCACCGCCTCCCAGATCACCCCGATGGGCCGGGCCGCCAGCATCGCGAGAACGAGCGTCGAGATGACCGCGACCGCCGCCACGAGCCAGTACAAGGTCTCGTAGCGGGCCGTGCCGGGAATGTCGGGAATGTCCGTCATGCCGTTGAAGCCGCCGGTGAGGCCGCTCCACTGCTGCGCCGCCAGGAAGCCCAGCATCGTCAGCGCAAGCGTGATGAGCGAGAAGTAGGGGCCGCTGCGCGAGCTTCTGGCGAAGACCAGGCGCGCGATGACGTAGGCGAGCAAGGCCGGCGCCACCACGGCGAGCGGCAGCGCCAGGTACAGGGCGGGGTTCGACTCCGCGCCCTTGAGCATTCCGCCGAACAGGTAGGCACCCAGCCCGAAGAAGAGCGCGTGCCCCAGGGGCAGGAATCCGAGGCGCCCCCAGCAGAGGGCCACGCCCTGCGCAGCGATCCCGTAGATCAGGAACAGGGCGATCTGGTACGCCACGAACTCGCTGGACGCGAACGGCAGCGCAACCAGGACCGCGGCCAGGAAGGCCGCCGATTTAGCGTCGCGAAAAAAGGCCATTGGGCTTGAGCCACAGAAAGAGGATTGAGAGCATCAGCACGACCGCGTAGCCGCTGGTCTGCCCTGCCACGCTGCTGACGATGGCCTGCGAGCCGCCGATGATTCCGACGCCGCCGAACATGCCGCCCAAGGTCCCGAGCCCGCCGACGACCAGCACGAAGAAGGCGTCCAGCAGGTAGTCGACACCGATGCCCGGTTCGATGCGGATCAGCGGCGCAAGCAGCACGCCGGAAAGGCCGGCGAACACGACCCCGATGACGAAGGCCTGCGAAGCGAGCCGCCGGGTATTGATGCCCAGCGCCTGCGCAAGAACGGGATTCGCCGTCATGGCGCGCACTCGAAGCCCGGCCGCACTGCGCCGATACCAGAGGAAGAGCCCCGCCATCACGACCACTGCCAGAGCGATCAGCGCGAGGCGATAGGCCGGGTACTGCGAACCGAAGACCATCATCGGTTCGGTCAGCGACGATTCGACGTTCCGGTACTCCCTGCCGAAGACTGCTTCGACCAGCTTTCTCAGGAGCATGGCCAGCGCCCAGGTCGCGAGCAGCGTGTCGAAGGGCCGCGAATAGAGCGGCCGTATGAGCCAGCGCTCCACCACGTACCCGAGCGTGCCGCACACCACCACCGCCAGGGGAACCGCTGCCACCAGCGGCAGCCCCAGCTTCTGCACCGTCACCACCGAATAGGCCCCGAGCATCACGAACTCCCCGTGCGCCATGTTCATGACGCCGAGCAGGCCGAAGACGATCGCCAGGCCCAGCGTCGTGAGTGCGAGCGTGGCCAGTTCGTAGGCCAGGTTCAGGCCGTGCAGCAGGATGTTGCCATCGAGCATGTTCAGACCTTGCACGTCTGGCCCGCGCCGACCTTCGGGAAGGTCTTCACCACGCGGAAGCCCTTGTCCGTGACGTCGGCCACGTAGATGTCCTGCTCCACGTGGCGCGCCTTGACGGTCACCGCGCCCCTCGGACCGCTGTAGGTCGTTCCTTCGGAGGCGGCATCGAGCTTCGCCGGCTCCAGGCTGCCTGCCTTCTTCGCGAGCGCTTCGAGCATCAGGAAGCCTTCGTAGGTCGATTCGGCAAGGCCGTTCAATGCCGGCGCGTTCGCGCCGTTGGCCTTGGCATAGTCCGCGGCGAAGGCCTTCGCCGCGGGCGTGTCGATGTTCGCGAAGTAGCCTGAGCTCGAATAGAGATTGCGCGCGTTGGCGAAGCCGATGCCTGCCAGCGTGTTCTCGTCGATCAACGTGCCCAGGCGAATCGCCTTGTCCGAAAGGCCGAAGCTCGCGAACGACTTGTTGAAGGTCACCGAAGCGCCACCGACCAGCGACACGAGCACGGCGTCGGCGCCGCTGTCGCGGATGCGCGCGAGGCTCGCATCGAAGTTGTCGACGGTGAAGGGCAGGTACTCGTCCCCGACCACCTTGGCGCCGGTCTTCTCGATGTAGGCCCTGGCGGTGGCGTTGGTGTTGCGCCCCCAGATGTAGTCGTTGCCGATCATGTACCACTTGGTCGGCTTGCGTTCGGCCGCCAGCCATGGGATCACGGGCTCGAGCTGCTGCTGCGGCGTCTCGCCCTTGACGTAGGTACCCTTCGCGCACTCCCCGCCTTCGTAGACGGGCGTGTAGAAGTACGGCACCTGGCCCTTGAAGAGGCCCACGAGCGCACCGCGCACTGCGCTGTCGTGCATGCCGATGACGGCACCCGCCTTCTGACCCTTCCAGAGCTTCAGCGCAGCCTGGCCCGCTTCCGCAGGCGCGAGGCCCGCGTCGCCGTAGAGAAGCTCGATCTTGCGGCCCAGCACACCGCCTCGCGCGTTCAGGGCCGTAGCGGCCATCTCGGCGCATGCCTTGCATGACGGACCGAACAAGCCCCCGGGCCCGCTCTGGGGAATCATCACGGCCACCTTGAGCGGGTCGGCCGCGAAGGCCGTGGGCAGTGCGGAAGCTGCCCCTGCGGCCAGCGTTGCTTGCAGGAAATGACGACGATCCATGGAATGCTCCTTCGGGATTTCAGTTGGGCGTTGTGAGTTGAGGGGCAGGCGCAAGCGCGGACTGGACGGCTTCGGCGATCGCCAGAAGCCGGCGGTCGGAATCGATGGGGCCGTCGAGCGCGAGGCCCACCGGCAGGTTGTTCGCAAGTGCCAGCGGGATGGTCGCGCCGGGCAACGAGGCGTTGCTGCCGGGGTCTGTGTTGCGAATGAATGTCCCGAAGGTGGGCTGCTGCGTGCCGTTCAGGTCGACCGTTTCGTCTTCGCCGACGAGGGCAGCAACCCGCGGCGTCGTGGGGAACACCAGCGCTTCGATCCGGTGCGATTCGAATGCCTGCGCGTAGAGCGCCTGCATCTTCGCCCTCGCCTGGAGAGCGCTCTCGTAGACGTCCTCGGGAATGCCGCCGCCGGTCAGGAGGGTACCGACGGCACCGCGCACGTCAGGACTGCCGACGGCTGCGATCATCTCCTCGAGCGTGACGCCGCGCCCGCGCGCCTCGAGATACTTGCGCATGTCACGCACGAACTCGAAGAACACCACCGGGAAGCTGACACTGGCATTGAGCTCGCTCAGGGCGGACATGTCGACATCCACGAGTTCGACACCGGCCTGCCGCAGCGTATCGAGCGCGGATTCGGCGACCTGTTCCACTGCGGGCTCCAGGTCGTTCCAGAACGGACGCCTCGGGAGGCCAAGGCGCAGCCCCTGGAGCGTCAGTTTCATCCGGCCGTCCTTGGCGCCTGTCATCACCTCGTCGAGAAGGGCGCAGTCCGCCATGGTGTAGGCCAGCGGCCCGGCAGTGTCGCGAGTGAGCGAAATTGGTGCGATGCCCAGGGCCGGCACGCGCCCGACCGTCGGCCGGAAGCCGCTGACCCCGCAGAGGGCCGCCGGGACGCGGACCGACCCGCCCGTGTCCGTTCCGATGGAGGCGGGAACGATGCGCGCGCCGACCACGGCACCCGACCCTCCGCTGCTGCCGCCGGGGATCCTGGTGCGGTCCCAGGGGTTTCTGACGGCTCCGGTGACCGCGTTGTTGGTGGTGATGCCGAACGCCAGCTCGTGCATGCCCACCTTGCCCGCGATCACGGCTCCTGCGGCCCGAAGGCGCGCGACCAGCTCCGCATCCGCCCGGGGCTGCTTTCCGTTCAATGACGCCGTACCGGCCCCACAGGCCATGCCGGCCGCCTCGATGTTGTCCTTCAGCGCGATGGGAATGCCCAGCAGGGGGAGGCGCTCGCCGGCGGCAAGACGGCGGTCCGCGTCGCGTGCTTCTTTTCGCAACGCCTCGGGATCGAAGCTGACCCACACGTTGAGGTCGCTAAAGGCTTGAGACCGTGCGATGCAGGCCTCGGCCAGATCCAGGCTTGAAACGGATGCTCCATCAAGGAGCTTGCGAATGGCAGAGAGAGGAAGGTCGATCGCGTGCATGGCTCGTTCAGCGTTTGGTGACGATTCAATGTACGCAGCGGGGTTTTGTCGGGGACCTATAGAAATCGTTAGGGGGGCCGCTCGCCGCGCGGAGCATAGGGTCAGACCCGACTGGCGAAAACCACAGCGCTGCCTAGCATTGGCGCCCCGCGCATGAAGCTTGCTTGGAATCGACCATGCACCTCTCCACCATCCAGACCAGGGCCCTGTCGGACCTCATGCGCCTCGTCGCGAACGCGACCGACGGCGACGAGTTGCGCGAGCGCATGGCGCTGCCGATGCTCGATCTCCTTCGTGCCGATACCTACGTGTCGATGGTGTGGGACGGCGAAAGGCAGCGCTTCGGCCGGACGACCGCGCTCAACATGTCCGAGGAGAACCTGAGGTCCTGGGACGACTACTTCCGCTTCGTGGACCCGCTGACCTACCCCATGATGCAGCGCCGCAAGCCGACCCTGGCAACGCAGGTGCTCTGCCAGACAGACCTGTCGCGCACGGAGTTCTTCAACGACTTCCTTCGTCGCGACCGCATGTACTGGGGAGTGAACGTCTATTTCTACGATCGCGAGCGGTGCGTCGGGGACGTTCGCATCTGGCGTAATCGGGAGCGGGGGAACTTCGATGCGGGCGAGATCGAGATCCTGAACCTCGTCGAGCCGGCCATCACCGCCGCGCTTTCACGGCTGGGCTGGAAGGAGTCCGCACCTGCCATCGAGCAAGGTGAATCCGCAGAGGCAACACTGCAGCGCGAAGGACGCCTGAGCAAGCGCGAGGCCGAGGTGGCGTGGCTGGTCAGTTGCGGCTGTCCCGACAAGGAGATCCAGAGCCGGCTCGGGCTCGAATATCCAACGGTCCGCTTCCATCTGGGCAACGCGTTCAAGAAACTGCGCGTGGCCAATCGATCGGCGCTCGTCGGCCGGGTTCGGGCGCTGCTGGCTCACCAGGAGCATGGAGCCGCGGCGGCAGACATGCCGATGCCTGCCGCGCCAGCAGAAGACCTTGCGACCCCTTCCGCATTCGCGACGCAGGTGATGCGACAGCGCAGCGCCTCACAACAGATTCGCCCCAACTGATCTCTTGCGCCTGGTGTGGCGCAGGCCCGGGTGCCAGGTCGTGCATCGGCTTGACGGTGCTGCGTGTCGCTGGGCAGCACTCGTTCGCACGGTGATGCCCCGGGCGCGTGTACGTCGAAGAGGGCCGCCAGCAAGCACTGGTGCGAAGGCCACTGCACACGCATCACTGTCGGAGCGATCGATATACGAAGACAGAGATGGTCTCGTGGGCGTGTCATTGCCTGCCGATCGGCTCTGACTGCGTGTTGTGTGGCTCGACCCTCTCCTGAGTGCTTTCCAAGCCCCTGGATCACCTGTTCTCATCTCTGCGGCACTAATAATTAGACTAACGGCACACACAGTTAGTCGAACACCCAAAGACAAGCTGCTCATCCCAAAACGGCAATCCAACTTCCACCCAATAAACGCCTGCCGTTAGTATGTTTATCCGAAAGACGCCCCCATCCCTATGCCGGCAGGCCTGACCTTCTCCCTTTTCGATGACGCGCCGCCGCCTCGGCACGCGGCCGTGTTCAAGGAAGCCTTCGAGGCCTGGCTGGCAGACCAGCGTGGATCCGGGCTGCTTCGCCGCGAGGGCTCGGTCGCCGTGTACGAGGACATGTGGGAGGCGTTCGCGGCATGGTGCCTTGGCCAGTCGCCGGTGGTCGCCCTGCCCTCGCTCGATCTGGCCGACCTGCAGGCCTTCCAGGCGGCGCGCTTCGGTCGCAAGACCTCCGACCTGTCGCTCACGCCGCGCTATGCGTTGCGCCTGATGCGCCTGATCGACCGGGTCCTGCGCCACCATGCCTCGCGCAACGAAACCCCACCCAACACGGCAGCAGCGGACTGGATCAAGGCGAACCCCGAGATGCGCTACGCCGATGCCGCGCACGCCGATCCTTTGCCCGACTACCTCTCGGTGGGAGAGGCCCGGCAGCTCATCGCATTCCTGTCTGCAGCGCGGCCGCGGCCAGGAGCGTCGCGAGACGCACTGGCCGCGATGACGTGGCAGGAAGTGCGCAACAGGGCTTCGGTTGCCCTGCAGCTGGGCGCAGGCCTGACGCCAGGGGACGTGCGCGCGCTGACGCTGGAGTCGGTGATCGCGCATGCCGGCCGCGTGAGTGAACGCCCGTGGAAGCTGCTGGTGCCTGGCAACGGCAATTCACCTGCCCGCGAGACCCCCATCGCCCCCTGGGCCGGAGAACTGCTTCAGCACTGGCTCACCGTGCGTGCAGACGCCGGCATCACGGGCCCATTCATCTTCCCTTCCACGCGCACCGGCAAACAGTGGCAGAAGCCCTCCCAATACGAGTGCGCAAAACGCGTGCTCGAGGAAGCAGGCATGGACTCGCGCGAGGGCGGGTCGTTCCGGCTGCGGCATACCTTCGCGTTGCGGCAGCTGCGGCGGGGCACGTCGCCGCAGCAGGTGGCAGCCTGGCTGGGGATCGAGGCGGCGAAGATGAAGCGCTACGAGCGGGTGCTGCCCGGAGTGATCGACGTCGTTTGAGCGAAGGTCGTCAAGACGCCAGCTGCGCGCCATCCCCCTTGCGCAGCACGAAGATGAGTTCGTCCAGCGCCCCCGCAGCGCCATCCGCATCGCGCGCCCGCAGGCGCTGCACCACCTTGCGCCGAAGCGGAAACACGTCGGGGCGTGGATGCGCCGGAATCACGTGCGTCATGCGTTCGCGCAAGACGGCGGTCATCGTCTGGGCCATGAGGCGCAGTGCCTCGTTGTGCCCCGCCTGCGCGATCGACGAGAAGAAGCTCGCCATCGCATCGATGCGCTGCGGCAGCGCGCCGACGTCCTGGTGCTTCTCGATGCCGTCGACGGCGGCCTCGATCGCATCCACCTCGGCGTCGGTGGCCCGCTCGCACGCCAGGCGCAGCAGCGTGCCGTACAGCGCACGGTAGGCCTCGTCGATGTCGGCGGTGCCGAGCTTGCCGTCGACGACGAGCTTGCGCAGCGACTCTGCCAGCATCATGTAGGCGCCCTTGTAGAACACGAGGGCATGGTCGGAGCAGCCCGGCGTCATGTGCCTGACCTCGCCGATGAAGATCACATGGTCGCCCGCCTCGTGCCGCGCATGCACGCTGCATTCGAAGCTGGCCAGGCAGTCGTCGACGAGCGGCGTGCCCAGCGGGCCCCTGCGCCAGGCCACGCTCTCGAACTTGTCGGCGATCCTGCTCGACGCAAACCGGCCCGAGAGTGCGTCCTGGCTCTGCGACAGGATGTTGATCGCGAAGGCGCCGGATTCCACGAAGGTCGGCAGCAGGCTGCTGGCCTTGCGCAGGCTGAACAGCACCAGGGGCGGCTCCAGCGAGACGGAGCTGAACGAATTGCAGGTCAAGCCCGCAGGGCTGCCATCGGCCTTGCAGGTGGTGACGACGGCCACCCCCGTCGGGAAGCAGCCGAGCAGCTGGCGGAACAACTTGGGGTCGATGGCCTCATCGGCCTGTGGCATGGCGAGGCTCATGGCGTCGGCGTCCCCTGGCGCTTGAAGAGTTGAACGATGTTGCCTTCGGGGTCGCGCAGCGACAGCACGGCGCCGTGGGCGCCCATGTCGCGCGTTCCCAGCACTTCGCCGCCGCTGGCCGCGATGCGCTCGTGCGCGCCGTCGAAGCTGTCCACCTCGAACACCATCACCATGCCCGAGACGGCGGGCGCCGCTTCTTCGCGGCAGGCGAGCGCGACGCTCGTGTTGCCGACGCCGTACTGGATCCACCGATCCTTGTCACGGAACTTCAGCTGCAGTCCCAGCGCGGACTCATAGAAGGAATGGAGTTCGGCCGGCCGCTCGGCCACCACGAACACGTTCTGCAGGCGCTTTGGCGATTCCATGGCTGGGCTCACTGTGCGGGGTTGTTGTAAAGGTTGTTGAGCGAGGCCTTGAGGAAGCCGCCATCGGCCACGATGTCCTCGCCGTTGATGTAGCTGGACGCATCGCTGGCGAAGAACGCCACGATGCCGCCGATGTCCTCCGGCCGGCCGATGCGGCGCGCCGGGATCTTCGAGACCCGGCTCTCCAGCATGCCCTCCTGGCTGTAGTGCACCTCAGAGAGGGGCGTGCGGATCATCCCCGGGCTCACCGAGTTGGCCCGGATGCCGCGCGGTCCCCACTCCACCGCCATCTGCTGCGTCAGTGCGCGCAGACCGGCCTTGGTCGCGCCATAGGCGACTGCGCGCGTCGGCGAGCGGGCGGAGATGGATGCCACGTTGACGATGCTGCCGGCCTGCGCCTCGAACATCATCGGCACCAGCGCCTGGGCGCACAGCAGCGCGCCACGCAGGTTCACCCGGAACACGCGGTCCCACTCGTCGATGGGAAAGTCCTCGAGCGCCGCGGGCGACGCGGTGATGCCGGCGTTGTTGACCAGGACATCGCAGCGACCGAAGGCCGTGCGCACCCTCGAAGCCATGAGGGCGACCGACGCGGGATCGGCCACGTCGCAGCGCATCGCGAGCATGCCGTTCGCCTCGACCGGCACTTCGGACTCTTCGGGAAAGAGGACGTCCAGCTGCACCACCTGCGCACCCATGGCGCGAAGGTGCTCGCAGATCGAAAGGCCGATCCCCCTGGAGGCGCCCGTGACCACGGCCACGCGGCCGCGCAGCGAAGCGCCGTCGAAAACAGTCATGCTCGACATGTGCGAGTGCGTGCCTCAGGCTGCCACGGCGTTCATCGACTCGACCTCCTTGCGGATCGCCGGGATGATCCTCTCGCCCCACAGCTCGATCTGCCTGAGCATCGTCTTCTGGTCGAAGTCGCCCAGCTGCGTCTGCAGCGCGATGTGCTTCGGGCGCAGGATGCTGATCTCCTCCAGCATCTTGTCGATGACCTCGTTGACCGAGCCCACCGGCAGGTTCTTTCGCAGCTGCTCCATCGTCGGGTCCGTCTCCGAGGGCACCTCCTTGATCATGTAGCCGTCGTCCGACTGCGAACGACGGAACTTCAGGCTCTCGGAGATGCGACGCTGGAAGCGCGCGCAGTCCAGGTACGCATCGATCTCCGCCTTGCTGTCCGAAGCGTACGCACAGCGCAGGAAGCCGAACTTCACGTCGCGGTCCAGGTCCTTGCCGTTGTCGCCCGCGACCTTGTCCAGCCTCTGGCGCAGCTCACCGATGGCATCGTTGCCCTTGAGCAGCGCGGTCACGAACAGGTTGTGGCCCTCGCGCACCCCGCGCCCCAGCGTGACCGGGTTGCCCGAGGTGATCCACAGCGGCGGCATCGGGTCCTGCAGGCAGCGCACCGCGATCGAGCTCGGCGGCAGCTTCAGGTGCTCGCCGTCGTACGCCACGATCTTCTGCGTCAGGCCCT
>NZ_KB907466.1 GCF_000382045.1 Variovorax atrisoli 110B | reverse complement strand
GCGCGAGGCCGCCGAGGCCGAGCGCGAGCGGCTCGCGCCGGTGCCGCGCAACGTGGTGGTGCTGGACGCCCAGGACAAGCCCATCGGCGCGGGCACCGCGCTGCGCGTGCCGGGCCAGGGCCTGGAGTTCGACGTGACGCTCAGCGACGGCAAGGCCATCACGCTGCGCGTGGCGCCGCGCGAGCGGCCCACCGGCACCGGCGGCTTCGCGCCGTGGCGCACGCCCTTCGGGCTGGGCTGGATGATCGCGCTGGTGGGCGTGGCGGTGGCGCTGGGCGTGTACCCGATCGTGCGGCGCATCACGCAGCGGCTGGAGTCGCTGCAGCGCGGCGTGCAGCGCTGGGGCGAGGGCGACCTCTCGGTGCGCGTGACAGAAGAAGGGCAGGACGAAGTGGCTGATCTATCCAAACGATTCAACGCGTCGGCCGAACGCATCGAGCAGCTGGTGCGTTCGCACAAGTCGCTGCTGGCCAACGCATCGCACGAGCTGCGCTCGCCGCTCACCCGCATCCGCATGGGGCTGGAACTGATGGGCGAGCATCCGAGCCAGTCGGCGCGCGAGGAGATATCTCGCAACATCGGCGAGCTCGACCAGCTCATCGACGAGATCCTGCTGGCCAGCCGGCTCGACGCCAGGGAGGCCGACATGGGCACCATCGAGCCGGTCGACCTGACCGGCCTCGCGGCCGAGGAATGCTCGCAGGTCAACGCCGAACTCGACCTGGCCGAGGGCACCGACAACGCCAGCCTCACGGTGCCGGGCGTGTCGCGCCTGCTGCGCCGCGCCATCCGCAACCTGCTGGAGAATGCGCGCCGCTACGGCGCCGGCGAGATCGCGGTGGAACTCGGCAGCGCCAACGGCTATGCCACCGTGCGCGTGAACGACCGCGGCCCGGGCGTCCCGCCCGCCCTGCGCGAACGCATCTTCGAGCCCTTCTACCGCCTGCCCGGCGCCAGCGAGCGCAACGGCGGCGTGGGCCTGGGTCTGGCGCTGGTGAAGTCGATCGCCGAGCGGCATGGCGGCACCGTGCGCTGCGAGGACCGCCCCGGCGGCGGCGCCAGCTTCGTGATCCGCCTGCCGGCGGCCGCGCGCAGCCACTGACAACCCGTTCGCCGATCGTCCCTACTCCATTCGGGGACGCTGCGGAACCGGCTTCGCCGGGCCGCAGGCGTCGCCCCCGGTGAGGGGGTTGGCGCAGCGACACGAAGTGCGTGAAGCCTGGGGGAGAGCCAGGTCAGGTTGGCTGCGGGGCGCCAACCTAAAATCCCGCCCCTATGCAGAGATCGCACATCGTTCGGCCCGCGGCCATGTTCTGGGGGCTGGTGGTGTTCATGCCGGTCGGCGTCACCTATCTTTCGGCCATCGTGCTGCTGCTCACCATGCTGGTGGCAGGCGGCCTCGGCGAGCGCTATGCGCGGCTGCGCGCCAACCCGCTGTGGTGGCCGGTGATGGCCTACTTCGCATGGACCTTCATCGTGCTGGCCATCGGGCAGCACTATCCCGAGACTGGCTCCAACCTGTTCCACGGCATACGCATCGGCCTCACGATGCTGATGGCGATGGCGCTCACGCGCGAGGAGGCCGTCTGGGCGCTGCGCGGCTTCCTGCTGGTGGCGGCGCTGAACATCGTGCTGGTCATCGTCTTCTACGCGGTCGGCGGCTTCAACATCTGGTCGCCGCTGCGCGCGGTGGTGATGGAGGTGGGCAACAAGTCGATCAGCAATGCGCTGCTGTTCAGCGTGGTGGCCTCCACCGCCGCCGTATGGGGTATCGCGCAGATCGCCGCCCACAGGCCGCTGCGCGCCATTCCGGCCTTCGTGCTGATGCTCGGCCTGGGCCTGGTGGTGGCGCTGCCGCTGACCTCGCGCACCTCGGTGCTGGCGCTGCTGCTGGTGATCCCGGTGGTGTGCGTCCACCAGTGGCGCAACCACCTGAAGATGCTGGTGGGCGCGCTGGTGCTGGGTGCCGTGGTGATGGGCGCCGGGCTCTACCAACTGCCGCAGCTGCAGCACAAGGTCGAAGTGGGTGTGCAGGAACTCGAGGAGGCGCAGGCCGGCGCGGTCTTCAAGGGCAGCTGGGCCATCCGCTACTACATGTACCGCGACACCGGCCTCATGATCGCCGACCGACCGCTCACCGGCTGGGGCATCGGCGGCTGGACCGACCAGTGGCACAAGCGCGGCCCCGCCCTGCTGGCCGACTCGAATATGCCGCACAACGACTTCCTGTGGGTCGGCGCGCAAGGCGGCCTGCCCGCGCTGCTGAGCCTGCTCTTCATCATGGTCGCCGCCGTCTGGCAGGCATGGAAGCGGCCCGACATCGCCGGCCGCTACGCGCTGGCCGCGACGCTGATCGCGCTGATCGCCTCGAGCGTGAACTCGGCCATGCGCGATGCGCAGATCGGTCTGGCGCTGCTGTTCATCGCGATGGTCTACCTGCGGCTCGCGCAGGAGAAGAACGATCCGAATCCGTGGCGCGGACTGCTCTCCTCGCGCCTGAAAGGCCTGGAGCGCCTGGAAAAAGACCCCGCCCGCCCGGTTGCCTGAAGAGGCATCGGACGGCCGGGGCCGTTCGGTTCAGCGGCGCTGGGGCTCGCCGGGCTCAGTGCCGCGCCGACACCGCCTCGCCGGCCTTCAGCCGGTACACCGTGCCGCAATACGGGCACTTGGCCTCGCCGGTGCGCGCCACGTCGAGGTAGACCTTCGGGTGGCTGTTCCAGAGCTTCATGTCGGCCTTGGGACTGGGGCAGAAAACGCCGCCCTGATGATTGAGCTCCTTGGCCAGGAGTTCGACTACTGCATTGGTGGACATGGGATCGTTCTCTTCTGCTCAGACTTTCGTGAGCCAGTGTGCGTACTTGGGATTCTTGCCGTTCACGATGTCGAAGAAGGCCGCCTGGATCTTCTCGGTGATCGGGCCGCGCGCGCCGCCGTCGCCGCGGTTGCCGATCTCGATGCGGTCGAGCTCGCGGATCGGCGTGACTTCTGCGGCCGTGCCGGTGAAGAAGGCTTCGTCGGCGACGTAGACCTCGTCGCGCGTGATGCGCTTCTGCACCAGCTCCAGGCCCAGGTCCTTGCACACGTGCAGGATGGTGTTGCGGGTGATGCCGTTGAGCGCGCCGGCCGACAGGTCGGGCGTGTAGACCACGCCGCCCTTGACCACGAAGATGTTCTCGCCCGCGCCTTCCGACACGAAGCCGCTCGCGTCGAGCAGCAGCGCCTCGTCGTAGCCGTCGTCCAGCGCTTCCATGTTGGCCAGGATCGAGTTGGTGTAGTTGCTCACCGTCTTGGCCTGCGTCATCGTGATGTTGACGTGGTGGCGGGTGTAGCTCGAGGTCTTCACGCGGATGCCCCGCTTCATGCCCTCTTCGCCCAGGTAGGCGCCCCAGGACCAGGCCGCGACCATGGCGTGCACCTTGTTGCCCTTGGGGCTCACGCCCAGCTTCTCGGAGCCGATCCAGATCAGCGGGCGCAGGTAGCAGCTCTCGAGCTTGTTCTCGCGCACCACCTGCTTCTGGGCCTCGTTGAGCTGCTCCTGCGTGAAGGGGATCTTCATGCGCAGGATCTTGGCGCTGTTGAACAGGCGCTCGGTGTGCTCGGCCAGGCGGAAGATCGCGGTGCTGCCGTCGGCCGTCTTGTAGGCGCGCACGCCCTCGAAGGCGCCGCAGCCGTAGTGCAGCGTGTGGCTCAGCACGTGGATCTTGGCGTCGCGCCAGTCCACGAGTTCGCCGTCCATCCAGATCTTGCCGTCACGGTCGTCCAGCGAGGGGGGGATCGAGCTCATTTCCTGATTCCTTTGGGATCGGTGTGGGGGTGCGACAGGAAGGGAAGTCGCAAAAGCTTGCGATTTTACGGCGCCGGGCCGAACAGGCTGCCCGACAATGGCCGGCTGTCCAAACCGTTGGAAAAAGGGTTTCCGTGTCCGTATTCAAGAACGTCATCGTCTATCGCATCGAACCCGCCTGGTCCCAGACACTGGCCGAGGCGGAGGAAGGCCTGGGCAGGCAGCGCTTCGAGCCCTGCGGCCCCTCGCAGGAGAAGTCCGCCGGCTGGATCGAGCCGCGCGGCGAAGCCAACGGCCCATTGATCGAATCCATCGACGGCCAGTGGCTGGTCGAATACATGATCGAGAGCAAGCAGGTGCCCGGCTCGGTCGTGCGCCGCAAGGTCGACGAGCGCTGCGCCCACATCGAGGCCACCACCGGCCGCAAGCCCGGCAAGAAGGAAAAGAAGGAGCTCAAGGAAGACATCACCCTGGAGCTGCTGCCCATGGCCTTCACGCGCACCGCCCGCGTGACCGTGTGGATCGACAAGGCCGAGAACCGCCTGGTGATCAATACCGGCAACGCCTCGCGCGCCGACGAAGTGGTCACCAGCCTCGTGAAGTCACTCGACGGCTTCGCGGTGGCACTCATCAACACCCAGGTCGAGCCTGCCGCCGCCATGGCCAACTGGCTGCTCACGCAGGAGCCGCCGGCCGGCTTCACCATCGACCGCGAGTGCGAGCTCAAGGCCAGCGACGACTCCAAGGCCGTGGTGCGCTACGCCAAGCACCCGCTGGACATCGACGAGGTGAAGCAGCACATCACCGACGGCAAGCGCCCCACCCGCCTCGCGCTGACCTGGGACGACCGCGTGTCCTTCGAGCTCACGCACGGCCTGCTGATCCGCAAGATCGCCTTCCTCGAAGGCACGGGCGACGGCGCGGCCGGCGGCAAGAAGGAAGACAACTTCGACGCCGACGTGGCCATCGCCACGGGCGAGCTGGGCCAGCTGGTGCCCGCGCTGCTCGATGCGCTGGGCGGCGAGGCGGCTTTCTCTGCAGCAGCGCCGGACGAAACACCCAAGCCCGCTGCTGCAGCCGCGCCCACGACGACCGTGCCGGCCGATGCGCCCGAGGAAGAAGACGCGCCGTTCTAGGTCTTAGATCAAGGCGCACCGAAGGCGTGAGGAAGCCGTAGCGAGCAGCCCCAGCTTGCATCGAGGACCGGAACCGTACTTGCGTGCGGCGAGGACCGCAGATGCGAGACCGGGTTGCGCAGCAGGTTTGTTCACGTCTTCGCCAGGTAGGTCTGCGCCAGGCGCACCCAGCAGGCGGCACCCAGCGGCAGCACTTCGTCGTTGAAGTCGTAGCCGGGGTTGTGGACCATGCAGCCGCCGAATTCGCCCTCGCCGTTGCCCAGCAGCAGGTAGCAGCCCGGCAGTTCGGAGAGCATCCAGGCGAAGTCCTCGCTGCCCGAGAAACCCTTGGGCGCCTGCCTGACGACGTTCTCCTCGCCCACCAGCTCGGCGCACACCTGCGCCGCAAGCTCGGTCTCGGCGGCGGTGTTGACCACCGGCGGCACGAGCTGGCGGTAGTCGATCTCGGCTTCCACGCCGTGCGCCTGCGCGGTGAGGCTCACGATCTCGCGGATGCGCTGCTCGACCAGCGCGCGCGTCTCTGGCCGCGCCGCGCGCACGTTCAGGCCCAGCGACACCGACTGAGGGATCACGTTGTGCGTGGCACCGCCGCGGATGAAGCCGACCGACACCACCGCCGTGTCGTCGGGCGCCACGTTGCGCGCCACCACCGTCTGCAGGGCCGTCACCACCGCCGCGGCGGCCGCGACCGGGTCGCGCGCGCGGTGCGGCATGGCGCCATGCCCGCCCACGCCCTTGATGGTCACGTCGGCCACGTCGGACGACAGCGTGACCGGGCCTTCGATCGCCATCATCGTGCCCACCGGCACGCCGGGCGCGTTGTGCAGCGCGTAGACCGTGTCGCAGGGGAAGCGCTCGAACAGGCCGTCCTCGATCATGGCGCGCGCGCCGCAGAGGTTTTCCTCATCGGGCTGGAAGATCAGGTTCAGCGTGCCGTCGAAGTTGCGCGCCTTTGCCAGCGCCCTGGCCGCTGCCAGCAGGATGGCCGTGTGGCCGTCGTGCCCGCAGGCGTGCATGCGCCCGGCGTTGCGGCTGGCGTACGGCAGGCCGGTGGCCTCGGTGATGGGAAGCGCGTCCATGTCGGCGCGGATGCCCAGGCGGCGCGTGCCGCTGCCGAGCCTGAGCTGCGCCACGATGCCGGTGCGGCCGATGCCGGTGTGCACCTCGTAGCCCCAGCTGCGCAGCAGGTTCGCGACCAGCTCGCTGGTGGCGTTCACCTCGAAGCCGAGCTCGGGGTTGGCGTGGATCTGCCTGCGGATGTCGACGAAGGCCTGCGTGTCGACGTCGGCCTGCGGCAACAGGCGCGACAGGAGCTTGTGGGTCTGGGGGCTGAGTTGGCGGGTCATTCGTGGAGCTTCCTGCTTGAGATCGTCGTGAGGTTCATGCCGCCTTGCGTTCGCGCAGGCTCAGCAGCGCGCAGAGGCTGATCACCCCGCAGGCCATCATGTAGAAGGCCGGCGAGAGGGGGTTGCCGGTCTTGGCGAGCAGCCAGGTCACGATGAACTGCGAGGAGCCGCCGAACACCGTCACGCCCACGCTGTAGATCACCGAGATGCCGCTGGCGCGCACGCCGGCCGGCAGCATCTCCAGCAGCATCAGGAACATGGGCGTGGTGCCGATGTTCACGCTCGCGGTGAGCAGCGCAGAGAGTGCCAGCACCAGCGGCACGCTCGGGTACTGGCCGATGAGCCAGAACACCGGGTACACCGCGATCAGGCTGAAGAGCAGCGAGCCGACCACCAGCGGCTTGCGGTTCGGCAGCCGGTCGGCCAGCCGGCCCGCCACCAGCGACACCGCAAACAGCGTGATGCCCGTGACGCAGCCCGACAGCAGCGAAAGCGATGGCGGCATGTGCAGCACGCGGATCATGTAGGTGGGCATGAAGAACACCACGAGGTACATCGTGGCCGTGCCGGCCGTGGTCGCCAGGATGCCCTTGAGCACCAGTCCGCCGTGCTCGCGCAGCAGCCGGCCCATGGGGCTCGATTCGTGGCTCTCGGCGACGTGCGTTTCCTCCAGGTGCGAGCGGATGTAGAGCCCCACCGGCGCGATCAGCAGCCCCAGCAGGAACGGCAGCCGCCAGCCCCAGCTCTCCAGCGAGGCCTGCGGCAGCGCGGCATACAGCGCGGCGCCGGTGAGTGCGCCCAGCAGCGCCGACACGCCCTGGCTCGCGAGCTGCCAGCTCACGCGGAAGCCGCGGCCCTTCACGCCGCCCGCCTCCATCAGCATCGACGTGGCAGCGCCCACCTCGCCGCCGAGCGAGAAGCCCTGCAGCAGCCGGCCCGCGAGGATCATCAGCGAGCCGAACACGCCGGCCGATGCATACGGCGGCGCGAACGCGATGCACAGCGTGCCGAGCACCATCAGGCCGATGGTCAGCGTCATCGCGGCCTTGCGGCCCTTGCGGTCGGCGTAGTTGCCGATGATCACGCCGCCCAGCGGCCGCATCACGAAGCCGATGCCGAAGGTGGCGACGGCCAGCAGCAGCGAACCGTAGGGGCTGTCGGAGGGGAAGAACAGCTTGCCGATCAGCAGCGAGAAGAAGCTGTAGACGGTGAAGTCGTACATCTCCAGCGCGTTGCCCAGCGAGCAGGCGGCGATCAGGCGGAACTGGCTCTGCTTTGCCTTGCCGTGCGCCGCGGCGCCAGTTGAAGAAGAGCCCAGGATCGGGCTTGCGGGCAATGCGGCTTCGCTCATCTAATGTCACTCCAACGTACAGGTTGCGGTGGGCCTCCGCATCGACCGTCGGCCCGTTCGCGGCGGAGTATTCAGGCAAAGCGCTGCGGCGAAGAATCACAAATTTTCATGCTGATAACCAAACGGCATCCCCGTCATAAACAGGCGCCCGAAGCCATCGGGACAAGCCCCAGGAAGCCACTTTTCGAAAGCGCCGCACCACGATGAAGCTGCAACAGTTGCGCGTACTGCTGGCCGTGGCGCAGCACGGCAGCATCCACGAGGCCTCCCGCAGCCTGCACACCACCCAGCCTGCGCTGTCGAAGACCATCTCGGAGCTGGAGCGCGAGCTCGGCGTCACGCTGATGTCGCGCTCCACGCGCGGCGTGAGCCTCACGGCCTACGGCGCGGCGCTGGTCAAGCGCGCGAGCGTGGTCGAGCAGGAGCTGCGGCATGCGCTGGAAGACATCGAGGCGATCCGCGGACACGACGAGGCGCAGCTCAACATCGGCTTCACCGCCGTGGCCTCCAGCGGCCCGCTGCCCGATGCGATGGCCTCGTTCCGCAGGCGCTTTCCGAACGTGGCTCTGCGCGGCTTCGAGCTGCGGCCGCAGCAGATCTTCGAGGGCCTGCGAGAAGGCCGGCTCGACCTGGGGCTGGTCTCCACCTGCAACGGTCCGGGCACCAACGCGTTCCAGTGGGAGCCGCTGTTCTCGGTGGCCATGCACCTGTCGGTGCGCGCCGGCCATCCGCTGCGGCGCGTGCGCAGGCTGCAGCCGCTGGTGGACGCCGACTGGCTGGTGCTCGACCCTATCGACGATGCGGGCAGCCCGCTGGTGAGCATGATGAACATGCACGGGCTGGAGATGCCCAGGCGCATGGTGCACAGCGCCTCGAACCTGCTGGGCCTGCAGCTGGCCACGCAGACCGACCTGATCAGCATGTGGTCGGACTTCGTGTTCCACGGGGCGGGGCCGCTGCGGCTGCAGCCGCACCTGCTGGAGAAGCTGCCGATCACCGACGAGCTGCCGGACTTCGACGTGTTCCTGGTCTACCGCTCGGCCGACCTGATGACGCACGCATGCGCCGAGTTCGCGAAGGAGGCGCGGCACCAGGCGAAGGCCAATCCGCCCTGGCGGCAGCCCGGACGCAAGGGGAGCGCAGCCTAGGCCGCGGTGTTGCTGCCCTCGTCGTCGGCCGGCGTCTCGGGGCGGGTGAGGGTCCAGCTCTGCAGCTTGCCGCCGTTGAACACGGTGTCGACATACGAGCCGCCGCCGTCGGTCCAGCGGTAGTGCTCAGGCTGTTCGTCCTTGGGCGAGCGCAGTTCGCCGAGGGCGCGCGTCATCGCGATCACGTGCATCAGCGTCACGCCCGGCTTGAGCTTGGCGTTGAGCATCACGGCGCTGGCCACGTAGCCCACGGGCCGCTCGGCCGCGCGCTTGAGCACCTGCATGGCGCGGTTGAAATGGAGCAGCAGGAACATCACGATCGCGCCGCCGGCCAGGGCGACACCGCCCCATCCACCCGCGCGCCAGGCCAGCGCCATGACGACGATGGCGCCCAGAGGCAATAGAAAGTTCTTGAAATTCATGGCGCGCATTGTCGCCGCCCCTCGAGTGCCCCTTCGAAGTAGCCACCCCGACTACCGCAAGGGGCGAAAAACGGTACTCGGCTTCAAAAGCGATCCGCACCGGCGCATCGGCAGGCACATTTCGCCGCACGGGCATCTGCCCGGGCCACCGAAAAGCGTATGACCATTCCGCGCTCCGTCACATTCGTTCGTCTCACCCTCGCCGCCACGCTCACGGCCGCCGCGCTCAGCGGCTGCTACGTCGTGCCGCTCGGGCAACCCGCTCCGGCAGCGCCGCCTTCGCAGGCCTACGCCGTCGCACCGGGCCCGGTCGCACAGACATTCGCCGCGCGGCTGTACCCGTCGAATGCCGAGGCCTCGCGCTACGGCGTCGTCGCCGGCACCGTGACCAACGACATGAACGGCCGCGGCCACTTCAACGCGCAGATCGGTGGAGAACAGTTTCAGGGAGAGGCAACCCGGGTCGCCGGCTCGCGGGTCAACGGTGTGGCGAACGCCACCGGCAGCCGCGGCGGCAACCTGAGTTGCCAGTATTCGATGAATTCGGCCACGCTGGGCAGCGGCCAGTGCGTGCTCAACAGTGGGCCTGCGTTCACGATGCACATCGGGGGATAGGGAGGGTAGACCCGGCGCGCCATCGCGCGCGCCGGGTCATTTTTTCCCGGTTTCAGTCGAGGCGGCGGACCACGTCCATCGCCTCCTCGATGCGGTCCACGGCGTGGATCGTCAGCCCTTCGATTTCCTTCGCGCCCTTTTTGGGCGCGTTCGCCTTCGGCACCACCGCCACGCTGAAGCCCAGCTTGGCGGCCTCGCGCAGGCGCTCCTGCCCGCGCGGCGCGGGGCGCACCTCGCCGGCCAGGCCCACTTCGCCGAATGCGATGAAGCCCTTGGGCATGGGCTTGCCGCGCAGGCTCGAGGTGATGGCCAGCATCACGGCGAGGTCGGCAGCGGGCTCGCTGATGCGCACGCCGCCCACCGCGTTCACGAACACGTCCTGGTCCATGCACGCCACGCCCGCGTGGCGGTGCAGCACCGCCAGCAGCATCGCGAGGCGGTCGCGGTCCAGGCCCACCGAGAGGCGGCGCGGGCTGGGCCCGCCGTTGTCGACCAGCGCCTGGATCTCCACCAGCATCGGGCGCGTGCCTTCCAGCGTGACGAGCACCACGCTGCCCGGCACCGGCTCGGCATGCTGGCTCAGGAAGATCGCGCTCGGGTTGGTCACGCCCTTCAGGCCGCGCTCGGTCATGGCGAACACGCCGATCTCGTTGACCGCGCCGAAGCGGTTCTTGATGGCGCGCACGAGACGGAAGCTCGAATGCGTGTCGCCCTCGAAGTACAGCACCGTGTCGACCATGTGCTCGAGCACGCGCGGGCCGGCGAGCGCGCCCTCCTTCGTGACGTGGCCCACCAGCACCACGGCCGTGTCGCTGGTCTTGGCGAAGCGCGTGAGGTGCGCGGCGCATTCGCGCACCTGCGCGACGGAGCCGGGCGCCGAGGTGAGCTGGTCGGAATACACGGTCTGGATCGAATCGATCACCGCGATGGCCGGGCGCGTGGCGTCGAGCGTGGCGATGATCTTCTCGAGCTGGATCTCGGCCAGCACCTGCACCTGCGAGTGGTCGAGGCCCAGCCGCCTGGAGCGCAGCGCCACCTGCGAGCCGCTCTCCTCGCCGGTGACATAGAGCGCGTTCTGCCCTGCGTGCTGCAGCGCATCGACCGCCTGCAGCAGCAGCGTCGACTTGCCGATGCCGGGGTCGCCGCCGATCAGCGTGACGCCGCCCGAGACGATGCCGCCGCCCAGCACGCGGTCGAGCTCGTCGATGCCGGTGGGCGTGCGCGCGACGTCGGTCGCCTCGATCTCCGAAAGGGTCGCGAGCTCCGATGCGCCCGCGAGCGATGCGAACTGGGTGCCGAAGCGGTTGTTGGCGGGCCCGCTGCCCGCGCCCGCGACCTGCTCGACGAGCGTGTTCCATGCGCCGCAGCTGGGGCATTTGCCCAGCCACTTCGGGCTGGTGCCGCCGCATTCGCTGCAGACGAAAAGTGATTTGTCCTTGGCCATCCTTCGAGTGTAGGTGGCCGTGCGCGGCGCATCGTCAGTCGTTGGCCTGGAAGTTCACCGCCTTCATGATGGCCGCCCATCGCGCGGTGTCCTCGCGCATGGTCTTCAGCAGCGCTTCGGGGCCGTCACCGACCGGGTACATGCCGTTCTGCAGCAGCTGCTGGCGCACCTCGCGCGAGTTCACCGCGCGCGTGAACTCGGCGCGCAGCTGGTCGAGCACCGGCTTCGGCGTCTTCTGCGGCGCGTAATAGGCGAACCAGGCAGTCGCCACCACGTCCTTCAACCCGCTCTCGACGAAGGTGGGCAGGTTCGGCATCAACGGCGAGCGCTTCTCGCCGCTGGTGGCGAGCACCTTCACGCGGCCGCCGGGCACCATCTGCAGCGCGCCGCCCACGGTGTCGAAGTAGGCGGGCACGGTGCCGCCCATCACGTCCTGGCGCGCCGGCGTGGAGCCGCGATAGGGCACGTGCACCATCGACAGCCCAGCCGCGCGGTTGAGCATCTCGCCGAGGAAGTGCGAGGGCGTGCCTGCGCCGTACGACGCGAAGCTCACCCCGCCCGGCTGCTTCCTGGCCCAGGCGATGAATTCGGCCACCGTGTTGGCCGGCACGTCCTTGTGCACCACCAGCGCGAGCTCGAAGCGGGCCGCGTTGATGATCGGCTGGAAGTCCCTGATCGGGTCGTAGCTCAGGTTTTTGTACGCGCTCGGGAACATGGTCATCATGCTCGCGGCACCCAGCAGCAGCGTCCGGCCGTCGGGCGCGGCGGTCTTCACCGCCTCGACCGCGATGCGCCCGGCGGCGCCCGAGCGGTTGTCGACGATGAGCGGGCCGAGCGACTCGCGCACTTCCTGCGCGATGGCGCGCGTGAGCACGTCCTGCGTGCCGCCCGCGGGCACGCCGATCAGCACGCGCACCGGCGTGCCGCGCGGGATGGTCTGCTGCTGGGCCTGCGCCGCCACGGACATCGGCGCGAGGGCCATGCCGCCGAGCGCGGCCAGCATGCGGCGGCGCCCTGGAAGATGCAGGGAGTGCGGGTCTGTCGTCATCTGTCTTGTCTCCGTTGCTTGCTGTCTGCGCAGCGCCATGGGTCGCGGCCACTGTAGAGCGCCGACAATTGGTTCATCTAATCAATCATTGCCCGGGCAAACCCCTATGCCGATGCACGCGCAGCCCCGCACGCTCGACGACCTGCTGCTCTACCGCACCAGCCGGCTCCTGTCGGTGGCGGGCAGCATGGTGATCCGGCTGTGCGAGGGCCGCTTCGGCATCACGCGGCGCGAATGGCGCCTCATCGCCACGCTCGCGGGGCACGGTGCGCTGGGCTCGTCGCAGCTGGCCGAGCATGCGCAGCTCGACCGGGCACGCACCTCGCGCGCGGTGAGCTCGCTGGTCGACAAGGGCCTGGTCTCGCGCGAGCAGCCCGCGGGCGACCGCCGCCACGTGCGCCTGCGGCTCACCGCGCGAGGCACGAAGCTCCATGCGGAGCTCTATCCGCTGGTCTGCGCGATCAACACCGAGCTGCTCGGCGCGCTGAGGACCGACGAAGTGGCGCTGCTCGACGACATGCTGCAGCGCCTGCACGCGCGCGGCGAGGCGATGGTGGCTGCCGCGGCCGACCTTCCCAAGGCCGACCGGCGCCGCCGCGAGGCATCCGCCACGCGCTGAAGCCCGCCGCACGGCTCATCCGTGCATACCCTAGGTTTGCGAATCGATCGCGCAATCGGCTAGGAAAGCCGCGACGATTCATTTAACATGTTAAGTAATTTCGGAAGAGACAAGCCTTGAGCACCACATTCACTCATCGCAACCTGCCGCGGCTGCTGCTGCAGGCGCGCGAGGCCGTGATGGCCCACACGCGGCCCAGCCTGCGCGAGCACGCGCTGTCCGACCAGCAGTGGCGCGTGCTGCGCGTGCTGGGCGAGCACGGCGCGGTCGACACCGGCCGCGTGGCGCGCGAGGCCTTCATCCTCGGGCCCAGCCTCACCGGCGTGCTCGCGCGCATGGAGCGCGACAACCTCATCACCCGTTCGCGCGATCCGGCCGACCAGCGCCGCACCGTGGTCGAGGCCACGCCGCACGGCATGAAGCTGGTGAAGCGGCTCGGAACCAGCATCGAGGCGCACTACGACTGGATGGAAAAGTCCCTCGGCAAGGCCAAGCTCGCGCAGCTCTACGGGCTGCTCGACGAACTCATCGCACTGGAGCAACCCTCGCCATGAGCAGCACTCCCCATTTCCTGCCCACGGGCACGGTGTACGGCAGCCTGCTCAACTTCCGCGCGGAGGTGGAGGCGCTCGCGCCGCAGATGACGCAGCCGCCCTACAAGGCTCCGCCGAAGGCGCCGGTGCTCTACGTGAAGACGGCCAACACCTGGAGCCCGCACGGCAGCGCCATCACGGTGCCGGCCGGCGTACCTGAAGTCGAAGTCGGCGCGAGCATCGGCATGGTGATCGGCGCCGAGGGCGACGTCGAAGGCTTCGTGCTGATGAACGACCTGTCGATCCCGCACGCGAGCTTCTTCCGCCCGCCGGTCAAGTTCAAGTGCGTCGACGGCTTCCTCGGCATCGGCCCCGTGCTGCGCGACGCGCAGGAAGTGGCCGATCCCGCGGGCTTTCGCGTCGAGGTTCGCATCAACGGCGAGCTGAAGCAGTCGCTCGACTTCTCGCAGCTCGTGCGACCGGCGCAGCAGCTGCTCGCCGACGTCGGCGAATTCATGACGCTCGCGCACGGCGACGTGCTGATGCTCGGCTGCGGCCCCGACCGCCCGCTGGCACGTGCGGGCGACCGCATCGACATCTCCGCGCCGGGGTTCGAGACCCTGAGCAACACGCTGGTGAAGGAAGCCACGGCATGAAGCACGCACGCGTCATCTTCGAAGGCCGCGAGCACACCGGCACCAGCCACGAGTTCGACGGCCGTCCCGACGCCGCGGTGCGGCTGGACGACGGCCGCGTCGTGCCGCAGGAGCAGCTGGTGTGGCTGCCGCCGCTCGCGCCCACCGCACGTCCGCGCACCATCCTCGCGCTGGGCCTCAACTACGCCGACCATGCCAAGGAGCTGGAGTTCAAGGCGCCCGAGGAGCCGCTGGTGTTCGTCAAGGGCCAGAGCACGCTCATCGGCCATCGCCAGCAAACGCACCGTCCTGCCGGCGTGCGGTTCATGCACTACGAATGCGAGCTCGCCATCGTGGTCGGCAGGACCGCGAGGAACGTGAAGCGCGAGGACGCCTACGACTTCATCGGCGGCTACACGGTGGCCAACGACTACGCCATCCGCGACTACCTGGAGAACTGGTACCGCCCCAACCTGCGCGTGAAGAACCGCGACACCTGCACGCCGCTGGGCCCGTGGTTCGTGGACGCGGCCGACATCGCCGATCCGATGTCGCTCGCGCTGCGCACCACCGTGAACGGCACGGTCACGCAGCAAGGCAACACGTGCGACATGATCTTCGACGCGCCCTTCCTCATCGAGTACTTCAGCCGCTTCATGACGCTCTCGCCGGGCGACCTGATCCTCACCGGCACGCCCGACGGCGTGGTCGACTGCAGGCCGGGCGACGTGGTCGTCACCGAGATCGAGGGCGTGGGCGCGCTGGTGAACACCATCGCGGCCGCCTGAGCTTGCGCGTCACCTGCCCGCCGCTTCGGCACGCACCGCGACGCTCCTTCCTTTCATTGCCACATCCACAACCAGATCAGCGGAGACAACACGACATGATCACCGGCAGAAAGCTCCTCCAGTCCACCACGGCCGCGCTGGCCCTGGCCGTCTCGGCCGTGGCCCTCGCGCAGACCGCCTACCCCGCCAAGCCCGTGCGCTGGGTGGTCGGCTATCCGGCCGGCGGCGGCACCGACTTCCTCGCGCGCACCGTGGGCGCGCAGGTCTCGCAGCAGCTGGGCCAGCCTGTGCTTGTGGACAACCGCCCGGGAGCGGGCGCGATCATCGCGTCGGAGAACGTGGCGCGCTCGCCGGGCGACGGCTACACCGTGTTCTCCGCCGACAACGGCGTGCTGGTCTACAACCCAGCGCTCTACAAGAAGCTGCCCTACGACGCGGAGAAAGACTTCGCGCTCGTCGGGATGATGGGCCGCTCGCCGCTCGTCATCACCGCCGCGCCCAACGCGGGCATCGCCGATGCGAAGGCGCTGCTGGCCGCGCTCAAGGCCTCGCCCGGCAAGTACAGCATCGCGACGCCAGGCACCGGCAGCCCGCACCACCTCGCCTACGAACTGTTCCAGCGCGAGGCCGGCGTATCGATGCTGCACGTGCCCTACAAGGGCGGCGCCCCCGCCCTGCAGGACCTGATGGGCGGCCAGGTCGCGCTGATGATGCTCGACCTGCCCAGCGGCGTGAGCGCGATCAAGGCCGGCAAGGTGATCCCGCTGCTGGCCATGTCGGGCGAGCGCGTGCCGCAGCTGCCCAACGTTCCCACGGCCAAGGAGCTCGGCTTCGCCAACGTCGAGGCCTACACATGGCAGGGCCTCGTGACGCCCGCGGCCACGCCCAAGGAAGTGCAGGCGAAGCTGGGCAGCGAGCTGCAGAAGGCCATGGCCGACGCCGGCGTGAAGCAGAAGCTCTACGACGCCGGCTGGGAGGCACGCCCCGCCGAAGCCGCCGAAATGACGCGCTACGCCGATTCGGAGCGCAAGAAGTGGCACGCCCTCATCAAGGCGCGCGACATCAAACTGGACTGACAGATCCGGACCCTTTTTGGACCTTTTCCATGCAACAGATCGACCATCTCATCGGCGGCAAGTCCGTCAAGGGCTCGGACTACTTCGAGACCGTCAACCCCGCCACGCAGGAAGTGCTGGCCGAAGTCGCCTCGGGCGGCGAAGCCGAGGTCAACGCCGCGGTGGCCGCCGCGAAGGAAGCCTTTCCCAAGTGGGCCGGCATGCCCGCGCCCGAGCGCGCGAAGCTCATCCGCAAGCTCGGCGACCTCATTGCGAAGAACGTGCCCGAGATCGCGCAGACCGAGACCAACGACTGCGGCCAGGTCATCGCGCAGACCGGCAAGCAGCTGGTGCCGCGCGCGGCCGACAACTTCTACTACTTCGCCGAGATGTGCACGCGCGTGGACGGCCACACCTACCCCACGCCCACGCACCTGAACTACACGCTGTTCCATCCGGTGGGCGTGTGCGCGCTCATCAGCCCGTGGAACGTGCCCTTCATGACGGCCACCTGGAAGGTCGCGCCCTGCCTGGCCTTCGGCAACACGGCCGTGCTGAAGATGAGCGAGCTCTCGCCGCTGACGGCCGCGCGCCTCGGAGAACTGGCACTGGAGGCCGGCATTCCGCCCGGCGTGCTGAACCTGGTGCACGGCTACGGCAAGGAAGCCGGAGAGCCGCTGGTGAGCCACCCCGACGTGCGCGCCATCTCGTTCACCGGCTCCACGGCCACCGGCAACCGCATCGTGAAGAGCGCGGGCCTGAAGAAGTTCAGCATGGAGCTCGGCGGCAAGAGCCCCTTCGTGATCTTCGAGGACGCCGACCTCGACCGCGCGCTCGATGCGGCCGTGTTCATGATCTTCAGCAACAACGGCGAGCGCTGCACGGCCGGCTCGCGCATCCTGGTGCAACAGTCGATCTACGCCGACTTCGCCGCGAAGTTCGCGGAGCGCGCGAAGCGCATCACGGTGGGCGATCCGCTGGACGAGAAGACCATCGTCGGCCCGATGATCTCGCAGGCCCACCTGGCCAAGGTGCGCAGCTACATCGAGCTGGGCCCGAAGGAAGGCGCGACGCTGCTGTGCGGCGGGCTGGAAGCCCCGTCGAACCTGCCCGACCGCGTGAAGAAGGGCAACTACGTGGTGCCCACCGTCTTCGCCGACGTGGACAACCGCATGAAGATCGCACAGGACGAGATCTTCGGACCCGTCGCCTGCCTCATTCCGTTCAAGGACGAGGCGCACGCCATCGAGCTGGCCAACGACATCCAGTACGGCCTCTCCAGCTACGTGTGGACCGAGAACATCGGCAAGGCGCACCGCGTGGCCGCCGCCGTGGAAGCCGGCATGTGCTTCGTCAACAGCCAGAACGTACGCGACCTGCGCCAGCCCTTCGGCGGCACCAAGGCCTCGGGCACCGGCCGCGAAGGCGGCACCTGGAGCTACGAAGTGTTCTGCGAGCCGAAGAACGTGGCGGTGTCGCTGGGCTCGCATCACATTCCGCACTGGGGCGTGGCGTGAGCCACGATCCAACAGCCGTGCAGAGGCGTGGCGTGAGTCACGATCCGACAGTCGTGCAAGGGCGTGGCGTGAGCATGCAACGCCGCACGCTGCTGCAAGGCGCGGCCGCCCTCGCGGCCCTGCCCTCGCTCGCACGCGCGCAGGGCACATGGCCCGCCAAGCCGATCCGCGTGATCGTGCCCTTCACACCCGGCGGCACCACCGACTTCGTCGCACGCCTCGTCGGCACGGAGCTGTCGAAGACGCTGGGCCAGCCGGTGGTCGTCGACAACAAGCCCGGCGCGGGCACGGTGATCGGCGTCGACGCCGCGGCCAAGGCTGCGCCCGACGGCTACACCTTCGTCTGCGTGGCCAACAGCTTCACGGCCAACCAGACGCTGATCCGCAAGCTGCCCTACGACACGCAGAAGGACCTGCGCCCGGTCGCGCTCATGGGCATGTCCGAGCACGTGCTGGCCACGCATCCGGGCAACGGCCTGAAGACGCTGGCCGACCTGCGCAACGCCGCCAAGGCGAAGCCCGGCACGCTGAGCTTCGCTTCCTTCGGCAACGGCACCTCGGCCCATCTCTCGGGCGAGATGCTCAGGCTGCAGATGGGGCTGGACATCGTGCACGTGCCCTACAAGGGCCAGGGCCCGGCGCTCACCGACCTGCTCGGCGGCCAGGTGACGATGATGTTCGGCAACTGGCCCGAGTTCCGCGGCCACATCCAGAGCGGCAAGCTGGTGGCGCTGGGCATGGCGACCGCCCAGCGCTCGCAGTACGCACCGTCCATACCCACACTGGCCGAACAGGGCGTGGCCATCGAGTCCAATTCGTGGAACGGACTGCTGGCGCCCGCCGGCACGCCCGACGCCGTCGTGCAGCGCATGAACGCCGAGGTGAACCGCGCGCTCGCGGGCCCTGCAATGGCCGATGCCTTCCAGAAGGGCGGCATCGCGTCGCTGTCGGGCACGCCGGAGCGCTTCGCGGCCTTCATCCAGAGCGAGATCGCGAAGTACGCCGAGGTGATCCGCAAGGCCAACATCCAGATCGAAGGCTGAACCATGAGCCTCTATGCGATGCAGAAATTCCTCTTCGCGCTCAACCGCGAGCCCGAGGTGCAGCGCCGCTATGCCGAGGGCGGCGAGACGCGCGCGGCACTGCTGGGCGCCTACGACTTCACCGAGGAGGAACGCGAGGCCATCGACACCGGCGACATCGGCAAGCTCTACGTGCTCGGCTGCAACGGCCAGCTGCTGATGCACTTCGCGCCGCTGCTGGGCATTCCGTGGGCCGACTACCTCGAGGCCATGCGCGAGGGCGTGCGCAAGTACGGCCCGGTGCGCGCGGGCATCTACGCAATGACAACGGGCACGGACGAAAAGGTGGCAGGAATATGAAGACCCCCACGCTCCCCACTTCGTGTGGTTCGCTGCCCCCCGAGGGGGCGCTCGATGCCCTTCGGGCGGCCGGGCGGGCATCGATATGAGCCTCGTATTCGCAGGCGTGTGCAGCCACGCCCCCGGCATCACCGGCCGCGCGCATCTTGCCGACCGGGCCGTGAAGGACGAGTTCCACGCGCAGTTCCATCGCTTCGGCGAGGCGATGCGCGCGACGAAGCCCGACGCGGTGATCGTGATCGCCGCCGAGCACTTCGCGAACTTCTTCATGAACAACATGCCGGCCTACGCGATCGGCATGGCCGACAGCTACGAAGGCCCGATCGAAGACCCGAAGTGGCTGGGCATCGAGAAGCACCGCATCCCCGGCGACGCCGCGCTGTCGCAGCGGCTGATCCGCGAGGTGATGCAGACGGTGGACGTGGCCTACGCGGAGGAGTGGAAGTTCGACCACGGCATCATGGTGCCGCTGAATTTCCTCACGCCTGCGTTCGACACCAAGGTCATTCCCGTGAACATCAACTGCCAGGGCCCGCCGCTCACGCCGCTGCACCGCGCGTGGGCCTTCGGCGAGGCGCTGCGCCGCGCCTGCGACAAGCTGCCCGAGCGCATCGCGCTGGTGGGCACGGGCGGCATCTCGCACTGGCCGGCCACGCCCGACTCGGGCAAGGTCAACGCCGAGTGGGACGCCGAGTTCATGCGCCGCTGGTGCGCCAACGACCGCGAGGCGCTGCTCTCGCAGGACGACTACGGCGACGAGGCCACCTACCGCGAAGCGGGCCAGGGCGGCTTCGAGATCCGCACCTTCATCAGCGTGGCGGCCGCCGCGCGCGGCAAGGGCGAGATCTTCCACATGAAGGCGATCCCGATCTTCGCGGTGACCTGCACGGCCGCGACGATGTCGGTCGAATGAACCGGAGGAAGCGACGATGCCCCACCTGGTGATCCTCTACACGCCGAACATCGAGGCCGAGACCGACATGTCGGCCCTGTGCCGCACGCTGGCCGACACCATGCTCGCGCAGCGCGACGAAGCAGGCAAGGCGGTGTACCCCACCGGCGGCACGCGCGTGCTGGCCTACCCGGCAGCGCACTTTGCAGTGGCCGACGGCAAGGCGGACTACGCCTTCGTCTACCTCAACCTGCGCATGGCCGCGGGCCGCTCCGAGGCGGTGAAGAAGAAGGCCGGCGACGACCTGCTGGCGGCCGTGCGCGCGCACTTCGCGCCGATCTTCGAAAAACGCCACATCGGCATCACGCTGCAGATCGACGAAAGCCCCGGACAGGTGTACGACGGCAAGCACAGCAACCTGCATCCGCTGTTCAACAAGAGCTGAACGACAGGAAAAGAACGGACCCACATGCTCTCCCAAGCCACCATCGCCCAACTGGCCGCCGAGCTGCACGAAAGCGAGAAGTCGCGCGTGCAGGTCGAGCACTTCTCCAAGCGCTTTCCCGAGATGACCATCGAGGACGGCTACGCCATCTCGCGCGAATGGGTGAAGGCCAAGATCGCCGAGGGCCGCACCGTCAAGGGCCACAAGATCGGCCTGACCTCGCGCGCGATGCAGCAGTCCAGCCAGATCGACGAGCCCGACTACGGCACGCTGCTGGACGACATGTTCTTCGAGCAGGGCGGCGACATCCCGTTCAAGCGCTTCATCGCGCCGCGCATCGAGGTGGAGCTGGCGTTCGTTCTGGGCAGGAAGCTGCAGGGCCCGAACGTGACGATGTTCGACGTGCTGGCCGCCACCGACTACGTGGTGCCCGCCATCGAGATCATCGACGCGCGCATCGAGCAGTTCGACCGCCACACCAAGGCGCCGCGCAAGGTGTTCGACACCATCTCCGACAACGCGGCCAACGCCGGCATCGTGATGGGCGGGCGGCCGGTGAAGCCCGACGCGGTGGACCTGCGCTGGGTGAGCGCGCTGCTGTTCAAGAACGGCGTGATCGAGGAATCGGGCGTGGCCGCCGCCGTGCTCAACCACCCGGCCAACGGCGTGGCCTGGCTCGCGAACAAGCTCGCACCGTGGGACGAGTGCCTGGAAGCCGGCGAAGTGGTGCTGGGCGGCTCGTTCACGCGGCCCACGACGGCCGTGCCCGGCGACACTTTCCACGCCGACTACGGCCCGCTCGGCTCCATCTCATTCCGCCTTGTATGAAGCTCGCCCCCAGGCTTCGCGCACTTCGTGTCGCTTCGCCACCCCCCTACCGGGGGCAACACCTGCGGCCCGGCAAAGCCGGTTCCCCGGTGTTCCACGAATAGAGACACCCCCTTTCCCTCCCAGGACTGAACATGCACACACCCATCAACACCTTCAAGCAGGCCCTCGCGGCCGGCAAGCCCCAGATCGGCCTGTGGGTCGGGCTGGCCGACGGCTACGCGGCCGAGATCCTGGCCGGCACCGGCTACGACTGGCTGCTGGTCGACGGCGAGCACGCGCCCAACGACGTGCGCTCGGTGCTCGCGCAGCTGCAGGGCATTTCCAGCGCGTGGTCGGCGCAGGCCGAGGCCGACCGCTCGCATCCCATCGTGCGCATCCCGGTGGGCGACACCACGCTGATCAAGCAGTACCTCGACATCGGCGCGCAGACGCTGCTGGTGCCGATGGTCGACACCGCGGAGCAGGCCGCGCGCCTGGTGCAGGGCATGCGCTACCCGCCCGAGGGCATCCGCGGCATGGGCAGCGCGCTCGCCCGCGCCTCGCGCTGGCAGGCCTACCCCAACTACCTGCACGAGGCCAATGCGCAGACCTGCCTGCTGGTGCAGGCCGAGACGGTGGAGGCGATGAAGAACCTCGACGCCATCGCGGCCACGCCGGGCGTGGACGGCGTGTTCATCGGCCCGGCCGACCTGTCGGCCTCGATGGGCTTCGTGGGCCAGCCCAACCACCCGGAGGTGCAGGCGGTGATCGCCGATGCGATCGCGCGCATCCTCAAGGCGGGCAAGGCGCCGGGCATCCTCTCGACCACCGAGGAGCAGGCGCGCAAGTGGCTCGCGGCCGGCGCGCTGTTCGTGGCGGTCGGCGTGGACACCATCGTGCTGGCGGCGGCGGCGAAGCAGCTGCTGGCCAGGTACAAGGCGGCGCCCGGCGCGGCCTCACCCAACGGCTACTGACAACGGCCACCGATCTTCTTCACATGGGAGCACCTGCAATGCAACGCACCACCCTCGCCGCAACGGCCGCGGCCGCCACCCTGTTCCTCGCCGCCTGCGCGCCCATGGGCGGCGGCAAGCCCGGAACCACCGCCCAGCAGGAGGCGAACCGCCAGGCGGTGCTCGCCTTCTACGAGAAGGGCCTGAACCAGAAGGACGCCGACGCGGCCCTGCAGTACGTGGGCAACCGCTACGTGCAGCACAACCCCACGGCGGCCGACGGCCCCGAGGGCTTCCGCAAGTTCATCGCCTTCCTGCGCGAGAAGTTCCCGAACTCCAGGAGCGAGATCAAGCGCAGCTTCGTCGACGGCGACTACGTGATCCTGCACGTCAACGCGATCCGCGAGCCGGGCACGCGCGGCAGCGCCATCGTCGACATCTTCAAGCTCGAGAACGGGAAGATCGTCGAACACTGGGACGTGGTGCAGCCCGTGCCCGAGACCGCCGCGAACAGGAACGGCATGTTCTGACCGCCCTCCTTGCGCAATACAACCCGCCAGCCGACGCCAGCCCGATGACCAAGCCCGACGACACGAACGACAGCCGCAGCAACGACAGCAGCAGGCGCTTCCGCTCCGCCACCATCCGCGAGGGCACGATCCGCGCGACCACGCGCAGCTTCCTGCACGCGCTGGGCCAGGACGACGAGGACATCGCGCGCCCGCACGTCGGCGTGTTCCACACCGGCGGCGAGATGAGCCCGTGCAACCTCAACCTGCGCGAGCAGGCGCAGCACGCCAAGACCGGCATCTACGCCGGCGGCGGCACGCCCCACGAGTGCCCGGTGGTGTCGATCAGCGACGGGCTGACGATGGCGCACTCGGGCATGCGCTTCTCGCTGATCTCGCGCGAGCTCATCGCCGACAGCGTGGAAGCCTCCACGCGGGGCCACCAGTGGGACGGCATCTTCGCCATCGGCGCCTGCGACAAGAACCTGCCGGGGCTGATGATGGGCATGGTCCGCTGCAACGTGCCCAGCGTGTTCGTGCACGGCGGCTCGGCGCTGCCGGGCCAGATGCCGGGCCCCGACGGGCAGGACCTCAACGTGGTCGACACCTACGAGACCATCGGCAAGGTGCTGGCCGGCACCGCGACGCACGACGAGCTCGACGCCATGAGCCGCGCCTGCCTGCCCACGGCCGGCGCCTGCGCGGGGCAGTTCACGGCCAACACCATGGGCATGGTGTCGGAGGCGCTGGGCCTGGCGCCGATCGGCTCCAGCATGGTGCCCGCCGTGTTCAGCGAACGCGCGCCGCTGATGCGCCGCGCCGCGAAGCAGCTCATGAAGGCGGTCATGGGCGACGGCCCGCTGCCGCGCGACATCGTCACGCGCAAGGCGCTGGAGAACGCCTGCGCCATCGTGTCGGCCACGGGCGGCTCGACCAACGCGGCGCTGCACCTGCCGGCCATCGCGCACGAGGCGGGCATCAGGTTCCACCTCGACGACGTGGCCGAGATCTTTGCCCGCACCCCGCTCGTCGCCGACCTGCGCCCGGGCGGCAAGTACCTGGCGCGCGACGTGTTCTACATCGGCGGCGCGGGCGTGATCCTGCGCACCCTGCTGGAGCAGGGCTTCCTGCACGGCGACGCGCTCACCTTCACCGGCCGCACGATGGCAGAGGAACTGGCCGGCGCGCTGGCTCCGGACGGCCGCGTGGTGCGCGAGGCGGGCAACCCGATCACGCGCGACGGCGGGCTGGCGGTGCTCAAGGGCAACCTGTGCCCCGACGGCGCGCTGCTGAAGACGGCCGGGCTGAAGACGCTGGTGCACCGCGGCCCGGCGCGGGTCTTCAATTCCGAGGAAGAGGCGCAGGCCGCCGTGCAGAACCGCCGCTACGAGGCGGGCGACGTGATCGTGATCCGCAACGAAGGGCCCAAGGGCAGCCCGGGCATGCGCGAGATGCTGGGCATCACCGCCCTGCTCTACGGTCAGGGCATGGGCGACAAGGTGGCGCTGCTGACCGACGGGCGCTTCTCCGGCGCGACGCGCGGCCTGTGCATCGGCTACGCCGGGCCCGAGGCGGCGGACGGCGGCCCGATCGCGGCGCTGCGCGACGGCGACATGGTGTCCATCGACGCGCGCGCGCAGGCGCGCTCGATCACGGTCGACCTGACGGCCGAGGAAATCGCGTCGCGGCTTGCCGGACGTGAGGTAAACGCGGGGGTCGCGCGAGGCGGCCTGCTGGAAAAATACGCGCTCACCGTGCGCCCTGCCCACCAGGGCGCCGTGACCCACTCGGGCGCGGTCACCTGGCTGCGCGACGAGTCTTGATCGACCCCTCCACAACCACCGTCCGGAGAGAGACACCATGAGCTTCACGCGCCGCCAGATCCTGCAGACCACCAGCGCATCCGCCCTGATCGCCAGCCTCGGCCAGAACGTCTTCGCGCAGGCGACGACCAACCTCGAGACCGCCACCATCGTCACCGGCTTCGCGGCCGGCGGCACCTCCGACACCACCTGCCGCCGCCTGGCGACCAAGCTCGGCGGCGACTACGCGAAGACCGTGGTCGTCGACAACCGCACCGGCGCAGGCGGGCAGATCGCCGTGGGCTACGTCAAGGGCCGCCCGGCCGACGGCAGCACCATCCTGCAGACGCCGACCTCGATCCTCACGATCTACCCGCACATCTACAAGAAGCTGCCGTACGACCCGATGGTCGACATCACGCCGGTGAGCCTGGCGTGCATCTTCGACTTCGGCTTCGCGGTGGGCCCGGCGGTGCCGGCCAGCGTGAAGACCGTGCCCGAGTTCCTGGCCTGGGCCAAGGCGAACCCGGCCGGTGCCAACTACGGCTCGCCGGCCGCGGGCTCCACGCCGCACTTCATCGGTGCGCTGCTGGGCAAGAAGGGCGGCGTGGAACTCAAGCACGCTGCCTACCGCGGCACGCAGCCGGCCATGCTCGACCTGCTGGGCGGCAACATCTCGGCGGTCTCGGGCCCCATCGGCGACATCACGCAGCACCTGCCCACGGGCAAGGTGCGCATCCTGGGCGTGTCCGGCGCCAAGCGCAGCCGCTTCGCTCCCGAGGTGCCCACCTTCGGCGAACAGGGCCTGAAGGACATGGCGCACAGCGAATGGTTCGCCTTCTTCCTGCCGGCCAAGGCCTCGCCCGAACTGGTGGCGAAGCTGAACGCGGCGATGAAGAACGCGCTCGTGCAGAAGGACGTGATCGACGGCCTCGGCACCTTCGGGCTGGAGGCGATGTCCTCCACCCCGGCCGAGCTGACCGAACTGCTGAAGAAGGACACCGCCAAGTGGGGGCCGATCGTGAAAGAGGTCGGCTTCACCGCGGAGGGCTAGACCACCCCGTTTCTTGCTCACTTCGTGTAGCCGAATCCCCCTCGAGGGACAACACCGGCGGCCCGGCAAAGCCGGTTCCGCGGTGTTCCTTCTTAAGGGCAGAGGCCGACGCGGTGGGCGAGCCATCCAGATAGAAGGAACTGCCATGAACGCAATCGCCACCGCCGCGCCGTCTTCCACGTCTGCGCTTGTCCATCCCTCGATCCATCCGGACGAGCGCGCCGCGCGCGAACAGCTCGCGGCCTGCTATCGCGTGTTCGCGATGCTGGGCTGGACCGAGATGATCTACAACCACATCACGGTGCGGCTGCCCGACAGCGTGACCGGCGGCGAGAAGCAGTTCCTCATCAACCCCTTCGGCCTGCACTACAGCGAGGTCACGGCCAGCAACCTGGTGAAGATCGACCTGCAGGGCAAGGTGCTCGACGGTTCGTCGTACCCGGTGAACCCGGCCGGCTTCACGGTGCATGCGGCCATCCATGACGGGCTGGAGGGCGCGCACTGCGTGATGCACACGCACACCACGGCCGGCGTGGCCGTGGCCTGCCTGCAGGGCGGCCTGCAGCAGACCAATTTCTATACGGCGCAGCTGCACGACATGGTGGCGTACCACGACTTCGAGGGCATCACGATCCATGCCGACGAAGGCCCGCGCCTCCTGAAGAGCATCGGCGACCGCAACGCGGTGATCCTTCGCAACCATGGCCTGCTGGCCTGGGGGCAGACGCTGCCGCAGACCTTCGCGATCCTGTGGACGCTGCAGCGCGCCTGCGAGATCCAGATGGCGACCTTCTCCATGGGCCAGGCCATTCCGGTGAGCGAGGAGATCGCGCGGCGCTGCACGCGCGACGCGCTGCAGTTCAGCCCCGAGCACGGCGCGGGCCAGGACGTTTTCAACGCGCTGGTGCGGCAGGTGGACCGCATCGACGCCTCGTACCGCAACTGAACCGAAGCGACCGAGCTCATGAAGATCTGCATTTACGGCGCCGGCGCGATCGGCGGATGGATCGGCGTCGGCCTCGCCCAGGCGGGCGAACGGCTGAATGTGGTGGCGCGCGGCGCCACGCTCGAGGCGCTGCAACGCGACGGCCTGTCGCTGATGCGCGGCAGCACGGGTGGAGAGGTGCGCACGCGCGTGCCGGTCAACGCGGTGGCCGACCCGGAGTCGCTCGGCGTGCAGGACCTGGTGGTCATCGCGGTGAAGGCGCCGGCGCTGGCCGGCGTCGCGGAGCGCATCGGGCCGCTGATCGGCGCCGACACCATCGTGCTGGTGGCGATGAACGGCGTGCCGTGGTGGTTCCTGGAAGGCGGCTTCGGCGGCCCGATCAGCGGCCACCGGCTCGCGGCGGTGGACCCCGAAGGCGCCATCGCGCGCGCCATTCCCTCGCGCAACGTGGTCGGCTGCGTGGTGCACGCGAGCTGCTCGCTCGACGCGCCGGGCGTGGTGCGGCACCACTTCGGCAACGGGCTGATCATCGGCGAGCCCTCGGGCGAGGCCACGCCCCGCGTGCAGAAGCTGCTGGCGCTGCTCAACAGGGCCGGCATCGACACCACGCTGTCGCCGCAGATCCAGAAGGACGTGTGGTTCAAGCTCTGGGGCAACATGACGGTGAACCCGATCAGCGCCCTCACCGGCTGCACCACCGACCTGATCATGGGCGACGACTACGTGCGCGGCTTCATCTCGGCGGTGATGCTGGAGGCCAAGGAGATCGGCCGGCGCATCGGCATCGAGATCACCCAGAGCCCGGAAGACCGGCACGAGATCACCAAAAAGCTGGGCGCCTTCAAGACTTCCATGCTGCAGGACGTGGAGGCCGGGCGCTCGGTGGAGCTCGACGCGCTGGTGACGGTGGTGCGCGAACTGGGCGAGCTGACCGCCGTGGCCACGCCGTTCACCGACGCGCTGCTGGGACTGGCGCGGCTGCGCACGCGGCAGCTCGGGCTCTACTGAGCACCGGGCCACCGGCCAGAGTCAGGCCGCGCACAGGTTCGGCCCGCAGACTGAAAAGAGACGGGGGTGGGGATTGCGGGGGCCGCAAACCCTGTACCTGCGCCTTTCTTCTTGGGCTATCCTCTCGCCACTCAAAAATGCACGTAGCGATTTATTACACACCACCAAGGCTGCATGCATGTCCGAGCACAAGGGGAGACGGATGCGTTTGATCTTCATCGAGCTGCTGGTGGCGCTGGTGCTGCTGCCCATCAGCGGCCTTTTCTGGTGGTGGGCCTTCGGCATGGGCGGCCTCGCGGTGGCCGGCTTCGTGGTGGTGGCCGGCGGTGCCCTCTATCTGGTGGTGCGGGGCGTGCGCTCCGCCAAGAAGCAGCTCGGCCACCCGGGCGACGATCGCGAAGAATAGACAAAGCCGGGCCTGCAACGGGCCTGGACGCCACGGCCGTGGCGCAGAAACATTCGCATTCAATTCGCCGGCGATCGGCACCGGATTTCTCCTCGATTCGTACACCCCGCGCCATCTCATGGGGCGCGGATGAACTCTTTTTACTGATTTATTTCGATCGCGACAGCCATTACGCACGTTTCAATGATCGAAATATGAAACACATCCTGGCGCCCAAAAGCACCAAGCTCAAAAGGCAATACGAAAGTTTTGTCCGCATCGAAGAAATTCCGAACCTGCACGAAATAGCCGTCCAATTAGGCTGAAATCACTCTTCGGCCGAATGGAACGTCATTGCACGTACTTGGTGATTTCAGCCCCGACACGGGGCATCCCCGCTTCGGGATTAATCAGAAAACCGTAATTCCAGAGCAGCCCAGGGGGATGGAACGCCGACAACACCGCCCAACGATGCACTGTCGCCTCCAGCAGGCAAGTTGATGCTCCTGGCCCACGCCTTGTCGGTCGATTCCTACTTCGATACATTTCATTACAAAATCGAACGCAATATCAAAAACCCTATGGGACCTGACTTTGTGGAACGAAAACCACAATCTCCCGACGATACGGGGTAATAAATAGGTCGCAATTTAGCGGCTTCGGAAGTGCCTGCAAAACGGGCAGTGCACACCCCCTTTTCAGAGTGAAAAACGCACTCCGCAAGCCATGTTCCGGCATGACCCTGTGGCCGGCGTGGTCGACGCACGAATAGACACGTCATTTGCGTCTACTCCACCAAAAAGTCGCCTCGAGAAGGCAGCGAGAATTCGCGCTCCTGCAGGCCTGCCGATAAATCGACGGGGCCCCGGTCAATTCGAATTCATCAAAAAGAATTAACCGGTGCAATCGAGCAATTTCAGGCTCGGGCTTTGCATGTGGAATCGCAGTTTTTGAAATAACCCAAGTTCGCAATGGAGTTCCATTTGTCACGCTACCTGTACCTGACGGGTTGGAGTGCCGCCCTGGTTGGGGCGTTGGCGCTTCAGGGCTGCGCGCCGGGCTTCGGCTCGGTGGCGGCCTACGAGCCCGACCGGAGTCCGGCGCCGGCACTGGCGGCCGACGGCATGCCGGCCGAGGGCGGGCTGGTGCCGATCTCGCCCAGCCTCATCAGGGCCATGTCCGACGCACGGCCCACGGCGGTGCCGCCGGACGTGAAGGCGCTGTTCGGCGAAGCGCCGCCCTACACGATCGGCCCGGGCGACGTGGTGGGCGTCATCGTCTACGACCATCCCGAGCTGCTGCCGCATGCCGGCGCCGTGATCTCCCAGCAGGTGGACCCCACCGGCATCAGCGTCGCGCCCGGCTTCATCGTCGACGCCTCGGGGCAGATCAGCTTTCCCTACATCGGACGCGTGAAGATGCAGGGCCTCACCGAGATCGAGGCCTCCGACCTGATCGCCAGGCAGATCGCCAGGTACATCAAGGACCCGCAGGTGACGGTGCGCATCCAGTCCTTCCGCAGCCGCCGCGCCTTCGTCGAGGGCGAGGTGAACTCGCCGGGCCTGCAGATCTTCACCGACGTGCCGATGACGCTGGCCGAGGCGCTCAACCGCGCGGGCGGCATCACGGCCGCGGGCGACCGCTCGTTCATCACGCTCACGCGCGGCGACAGGACCACGCTGATCGACCTGCCGAGGCTGCAGGACATCGGCATAGGCGCGAGCCGCATCCCGCTGCACAACGGCGACGTGGTGCAGGTGCGCAACCGCGACGAGAGCAAGGTGTTCGTGATGGGCGAGGTGCTCAAGCCCTCGGCGCTGAACATGCACAACGGCCGGCTCAGCCTCAACGAGGCGCTGGGCGAGGCCGGCAGCGCGAACCTGGGCACGGCGAACACGGGGCAGATCTACGTCGTGCGGAACAACCGCAACGGCGAGGGCACCGATGCGACGAGCACGCCTTCGGTCTTCCACCTGAACGCGAAGAACCCGGCCGCGCTCGCACTGGCCGACCGCTTTCCGCTGCAGCCGCGCGACGTGGTCTACATCGACTCCGTGCCGCTGGCCAGCTGGAACCGCGTGGCCAGCCTGATCCTTCCCGCAGCGCAGGTGCTCGACATCGGCGACCGCGTCTACATGAACCACCGATGAGATCCGTGCTGACAGTCTGCATCGGCAACATCTGCCGAAGCCCGATGGCGGAAGGCCTGCTCGCCGCAGGCCTGCCGCAGCTGCGGGTGTTCTCGGCCGGCACGGGCGCGCTCGTCGGCCGGCCGGCGGACGCCACCGCGCGCAGGCTCATGCAGCTGCGCGGCATCGACATCTCGGGCCACGTCGCGCAGCAGGTGAGCCAGCTGCTGTGCCGGCAGGCCGACCTGATCCTGGTGATGGACCGCGACCAGCGCCGCCATCTGGAGACGGCCTACCCCTTCGTGCGGGGCAAGGTGTTCCGCATCGCCGAGTTCGAGGGCCACGACGTGCCCGACCCCTACGGCAAGGACGAGGCTGCGTTCGAGCATGCCCTGGCGCTGATCGATGCCGGCGCGCGCGCGTGGATCGACCGCATTCTGAAAATCACGAAACCCGAGCAGCAACCGACATGAACGCAACCCAGCAAGCCGCGCTGCCGCTGCAAGCCATGGATGAGGATGGTGATGGCATCAACCTGGCCGAGTACCTCGACATCCTGATCGACAACCGCTGGCTCGTCGCGGCCGTCGCCCTCGTGGCGGTGCTGCTGGGAACGGCCTACGCCTTCCTCGGCAAGCCGGTCTACGAGGCCAATCTCGCGGTGCAGGTGGAGGACAGTGGCAACTCCGCGGGCAGCTTCCTCGGCGATGCGGCCTCCTCGCTGCTGAGCGTGAAGACGCCGGCCGCGGGCGAGATCGAGATCCTGCGATCGCGCGCCATCCTCGGCAAGGCGGTGGAGAACACCAAGCTCTACATCAGCGCACGGCCGCGCTATGCGCCCTTCGTGGGCAGCTGGCTCGCGCGCCGCGCGACCGGGCTTTCGGAGCCCGGCTTCATGGGGCTGTCGGGCTACGTGACGGGCACCGAGAAGATCCTCGTGCCCCGCTTCGACGTGCCCGCCGACTTCGAGGACAAGCCGTTCACGCTGACCCTGGCCACCGACGGCAGCTACGAACTGAGCAGCGCCGACATCGAGACGCCTTTGAAGGGCACCGTCGGCACGCTGCTGGAGGCGAAGCTGCCCGGCGTCGCCAACGGCAACCTGAGCCTGATGGTGAGCAGCATCGAAGCCAGGCCCGGCGCGCAGTTCGTGCTGGTGCGCTCTTCCGCGCAGCTCACGCTGCTGGCGCTGCAGGACGCGCTCAAGGTGGTCGAGAAGGGCAAGCAGTCGGGCGTGCTCGACGTGAGCTGGAAGAACCCCGACCCCGAGAAGCTGACGCAGCTGCTCAACGAGATCGGCCGGCTCTACGTGCGGCAGAACATGGAGCGCAAGGCGGCCGAGGCCGAGAAGACGCTGGGCTTCCTCGACGGCGCGCTGCCCCAGTTCAAGAAGCAGCTCGAGCAGTCCGAAGACATCTACAACCGCTACCGCAACCAGAACGGCACCGTGAGCCTCGACGACGAGGCGAGGAACGCGCTGGCCCAGACGGTGGACCTGCAGTCCAAGCTGCTGGAGGCCGAGCAGAAGCGGCGCGAGCTCACCTCGCGCTTCACGAACGAGCACCCGAGCGTGCAGACGCTCGACGCGCAGGTCGCCGCATGGAAGAGCGCGCTGGCCGCCGTCGACGCACGCATCCGCAAGATGCCCGAGCTGCAGCAGAACACGGTGCGCATGCAGCGCGACATCAAGGTCAACACCGACCTCTACGTGTCGCTGCTCAACAGCTCGCTGCAGATGCGGCTGGCGAAGGAAGGCAAGGTCGGCAACGTGCGCCTGCTCGACGAGGCCATCGTTCCCGAAGAGCCGGTGTGGCCGAAGCGGCCGCTGGTCATCGCGCTGGCGGCGATCCTCGGGCTGGCGGCGGGCCTGGGCGCGGCGATCGCGCGCAGCTCGTTCTTCGGCGGCATCCGCAACCCGGCGGAGATCGAGAGCCACACCGGCCTCAACGTCTACAGCAGCGTCCCGCTGAGCACTGCGCAGCGCACCATCGACAGGAACATCGAGAACAAGGTGGCCGGCAAGCACGTGCTCGCGCACCTGCAGCCGGAAGACCCGGCGGTGGAGAGCCTGCGCAGCCTGCGCACCGCGCTGCAGTTCGCGATGCTGGAGGCGACCAACAACCGCCTGCTGATCTCGGGCGCGACGCCGGGCGTGGGCAAGACCTTCGTCTCGGTGAACTTCGCGGCGATCAGCGCGGCCACGGGCAAGCGGGTGCTGCTGGTCGACGCCGACCTGCGCAAGGGCCGGGTCAGCCAGTTCTTCTCCATCCCGCGCTCCGCGGGGCTGTCGGAGCTGATCGCCGGCACGCTGAGCCTCGAGCAGGCCATCCGCGCTGCCGTGCTGCCCAACCTGGACGTCATCACCACCGGAGTGCTGCCGCCCAACCCGGCGGAGCTGCTCACCAGCGAGTCGTTCGTGGAGGTGCTGGAGAAGCTGTCGCCGCTGTACGACCTCGTCGTGATCGACACGGCCCCGGTGCTGGTGGCCGCCGACACCGCCTCGGTGGCGCCGCTGGCCAGCACCCTGCTGCTGGTGGCGCGTGCCGAGAAAACCCAGCTCGGCGAATTGAACGAGACCGTCAGAAGGCTCGCCCATGCAGGCAGGAGCGTAAATGGCGTAATTCTGAATGCTATTGATTTAAGCCGTAGGCATGCTGGAAGCGGCGGCTACAAATATGGCGCTTACAAACAGTTGCAATACACATACAATACCAACAGGGATTCCACTTAGACCGTCTGAATTGGAGTTAAATTCAAAATCATGCGACGGATTTCGGTCTCTCACATCGATTGGATACTCAAATAGTATTCGGCATCAAAAGGCATTACAAATGATCTTTAATTCATTCGTATTGCCTTCATCGAGTCATTTGGCCGCGCAATAGTGCGTGCATACGCAGGCACCAAGAGGCATTTGTGCGGATAGTGTCGGCCAAAAAAACAGGGCCATAACCGAGGATCTGCGGGCAATTGCCCGCATGAGGAAAGGTGCGTCAAAAAATGAAAGCATTTCGACGGGAAATATTGTCGCGCTTCAAATCCGGATGGAAAGACCCCGTGGGAAACCTCCATTCGGAGGAGTCGCTCGTACCGCAGGGCTGGGACATCGAGGCAGGCGCTGCCATGTCGCGCGGTCGATCTCGATCAGGGTCGCAATCCGGAATCAACCATTCGCCATTGCTGAAGGTCGCGAAAAGATCGGTGGACATCAGCGCGGCCCTTTTCTTCTTCATCGCCTTCGGCTGGCTTTTCGTGCTGCTGGGGCTTTGCGTCTTCGCGAGCTCGGGTGCGCCGGTGCTCTATTACCAGCCGAGGTACGGCAAGAACGGGCGCGTATTCCGCTTCTACAAATTCCGCTCGATGATCGCCAATTCGGCGCAGGTGCTGGAGGAACACCTGAAGAACGACCCCGAGGCGCGGCGCCAGTGGGACGAATACCAGAAGCTCGACCACGATCCGCGCATCACACGTTTCGGCAAATTCATCCGCAAGACCAGCCTGGACGAATTGCCGCAATTCTGGAACGTGCTGGTGGGCGACATGAGCCTGATCGGCCCGCGTCCCTGCATGCTGGAGCAGAAGGAGCTCTACGGCCAGAGCTGGTCGCACTACTGCGCGGTGCGGCCCGGCATCACCGGCCTCTGGCAGGTCAGCGGGCGCAACCAGCTGACCTACAACGCGCGCGTCGCGCTCGACGTGAGGTATGTCGAAACCCTTTCCGTCGGGAAGGACCTCGACATCTTCTTCAGGACCATCTGGGTGGTCGCTGCCGGTCACGGGTCGCGGTGAGTTCCGCCATTCCCTGCTGACCGGCTGCCGGCTCCGACCCCGCCGGCCGGAGCAAGTCTTTCACGCAGTCCGCGCCGCAAGGCCGGACAGACCTTCCTTCGCTTTGGAATCGATCGGATCGGAATCCACATGCCGATGAGCCACGCCATTGCAGCGCCGGCCGCGCAAGCACGCCCCCCGATGGCCGCGGGAAGAAGGGGCTCGCGCCGCTTCAACCCGTATTCCGTGGCGGGAGTGCTGATCGTGCTCGTGTACGTGGTCATCTACGCGTTCTTCAGGGAGATGCTTCCCGAGAAATGGAGCGTCGACTCGGCCAAGATCCTCGAGATCCTGAATTACGGCGGCACGGACGAAATGGACAATTCGTTCGCCGTGACGGCTGCGCTTTTCAGCATCATCGGATCGAACAATCTCGACGTATTCACCTGCGCCAGCAGCGCGGTATTTCTTTTCTTTGCGACGCGCAATATCCGCCGGGCCGGTGATTTCTTTTCCAGGCTGCTGCTGATCGCGCCCTGCATCATGCTGAACATGTTTGCGCCGTCGAAGGAGACGGTGGTGCTCATCATGACCATGTGCATCACGGTGACGACGATCTATTTCCGGACATCGAAATTCCTCACCATCGGCGCATTCCTGGGCCTTTATGCGATCTACGGTGTTTTCGTCCGGAATTACTATCTCCTGATCGTCGGCGCGTTCTTCGCCGTGCACTGGCTCTGGCGGCGGCCGCTCAAATACCATTTACTGGCCGCGATCCTGGCCGCCGGCGCCATCATGGCGGCGCCTTCCAATCTCCTGCAGACGCTGCAATCGCCGCGCGACACCTCCAATGCGTACGCGGAGCAGATCGGCAGCGACAACCGCACGGCATTCACCAATATCGCCTCGCCCGCCACCGGTCCCGGCTTCCTGGTGAATTACGTCTATGCGGCGACGGTGCTGATCACACCCGTCATCTATTTCCACACGCCGAGCGATGCGTTCATGCAGATGATGATCGTGGCGATGCTGCTCATCCTCTACAAGGCGCGGCGAAGGTCGAGGCGGAATCCGGGGGAATTCGAGCCCCGTTTCTTCGGCAGCCTTTTCGTCGCCCACATCCTCGTCCAATTGATATTCGAACCGGACCTCGGCAGTTTCACCCGGCACCTGACCTCGGTGATGCTTTATCTGATCGCCATCAAGGTTTCCGGAAATCAGAGACCTGCTGCAGGTATTCCAAGATGAAAAAGATCCTGATCTGCGCTGTGCCCTTCAGCGACAACCTGGGCGACGGCGTCATCGCGGCGTCGCTGGCCCACATCGCGGCCATGAAGTACCCGGAGGCGAAGGTCGAGTTCCTCGACATCGCCGGGCGCGTGGGCTTCGACGAATCCAACCTTCGCGGCGGCGGCGCCTTCGGCATCTTCCAGAAGCTGCCCTCGCTGCTGCGCTCCGCCATCGTCTTCGCCTACTGCCTCAAGAACTACCTGCTGAGCTGGCGCCGGCAATGGCAGGCGGCGGTGGCCGATGCCGACCTGGTGCTGATCGGCGGCGGCCAGCTCTTCTGCGACGTGGCGCTGAACTTCCCGTCGAAGCTCTTCTTCCTGGGAAGGCTGCTGCGAGGAAAGCGGGTGGCGGTGGTGTCGGTCGGCGTCACGGGCAGGTGGTCGTTCTGGGGAAGGCTGCTCGTGGGCAAGTTCTTCCAGAACGCCGCGCCGGTCTACTACGCCACGCGCGACGTGGACTCGGCCAACAACCTGCACGCGTTCTTCCGCATCCCGCGCAGCCGCATCAGCGTGGTGCCCGATCCGGCACTGGTCTGCGCGAGCGCCTTCTCCGAGGAACTGTCGTCCGAGAAGAAGTGGGACGTGGGCATCTGCGTCAGCAGCCTCGACGCGCTGGTGATGAACTCCGAATACGGCAGCAAGCGCGCCGGCGGCTCGGCCGAGTTCTTCTCGGGCCTCGCGCAGGCCTTGCGGGCCGAGGGCGCGCGGGTGCTGTACTTCACCAACGGCGCGGCGGAGGACAACCGCGTGCTCGCCGAGATCTCCGAGCGCACCGCGGCGGCGGACGATTTCTCCTTCGCCGTGCCGAAGCGCCCCGACGACCTGGTCGCGCTGATCAGCGCCTGCTCCTGCATCGCGGCGCACCGGCTGCACGCGAACATCGTCGCCTACAGCCTGAGCATCCCGTCCATCGGCATGAACTGGGACAAGAAGGTCGAGTCCTTCTTCCGGCTCACGAACCGCACCGAGTTCCTGTTCGGCCTCTCGCCGCGCCATGACGAGTTGAAGGCCAGCGTGCTGAACCTGCTTCGGCAGCGCAACGACCCGCACCGGCTGGGCGAACTCCAGTCCGAAGTCATCGCCGGCACCCACGCACTGATCTGAGCAGCGAGGAGCGAGAAAGCCATGAAAGTCCTGCACGTCGCGGAAACGCTCAAGGGCGGGCTGGAGACCTATCTCCGGATCGTCTCGAACTTCCAGCGCAACTCGCCGGAGATCAGCCAGGTGAAGTTCATCCTGCCCGGGCAGGTCGACTGGCTGAGCCCCGAGAGCGCGCACGTGGTGCCCACCGCGCGCAGCCCGCTGTCGCTGGTGGGCTACGCCAAGCGGGTGAAGAAGATCATCGAGTCGGAGCGGCCCTCGGTGCTGCACCTGCACAGCTCGATCGCCGGCGGCATCGTGCGCTCGATGGCGCTGCTGGGCCAGATCCCGCGCGAGGTGAAGATCGTCTACTGCTCGCACGGCTGGGCCTTCGACCAGGCAGCGTCGCGCTACAAGAAGTCGGCCTACCGCTGGATCGAGCGGCTGCTGTCCTCGCGCAGCGACGCCATCATCTGCATCAGCCGCCACGAGGTGCGGATCGCGGCCGAGTCGGGCATACGGCGCTGCACCTGCATTCCCAACGGCATCGATGCCGTGAGCACCGCAGCGCCCCCCGCGCCCGAGCCACAGCCGCCCGAGGGCGCCGGCAGGCCTGCGCCGCGCACCATCCTGTTCGTCGGCCGGCTCGACCGGCAGAAGGGCATCGACCTGCTGCTGGACGCCTACGCCCGCGTGCGGCCCGACTTCAGGCTGATCGTGGTCGGCGACGCGGTGCGCAAGGACCTGCAGCTCGCCCAGCCCGAGCGCGTCGAGTTCAAGGGCTGGCTCGAGAAGGACGCGCTCGACGCGGTCTATCAGTCGTGCGACGCCATCGTCGTGCCCTCGCGCTGGGAAGGCTTCGGGCTGGTCGCGGTCGAGGCGATGGCCAGGAGCAAGGCGGTGTTCGCATCGGCCGTCGGTGGCCTGGTCGACATCGTCGAGAACGGCCGCAGCGGCCGGCTCTTCGAGCTGGAGCACATCGACCAGATGCTGCGCGAGATCGACCGCATGCCCATCGAGACCCTGCGCGAGATGGGCCGGACAGGCCGGCGGATCTTCGAGGAGAAGTTCACTTCGCAGCGCATGAACGCCGCCATCGTCGACCTGTACAAGGAGTCGGTACTGCCATGAAGAAGAAGACCCTCGCCAGCCTGCTGGGCGCCCTGCTCTTCGCGGCCGCCTCGATCGTGCCGGCCGCTTCGGCACATGCCAGGGGCATCGGCACGCTGAGTTCGGAGTACCCGGTCTCCCTGAGCGTGCAGATCGATCCCGCGACCATCACCGACGACGACCTGCGCGAGATCCGTGCGGCCGGCTTCGAGTTCGTGCGCTTCGGCGTGCGTCCGCCGATCAGGAGCGTGAATCCGGCGCTCACCGACTATTCGAAGCTGATCCAGCGCGTGCGCAAGGCCAGGCTCGATGCCATGGTCACGCTGTTCGGCGGCAAGGAGATCTGGGGCCACGAGCCCGGCGACATGCGCGGCGGCGGTGGCGGCAGCGGCAGCGGCAGCGGCAGCAAGGAAGACCGCTTCGCCGACTTCGCGGCCGACTTCATCAAGGCGCACTCGGCCGACGTCGCCATCTGGGAAGTGTGGAACGAGCCCGACAACAAGACCTTCCTGCAGCCCGCTCTGGTGCGCGACTTCGGCGCGGCCACCTCGGCGCTGTGCGAGCGGCTCGCGCAGCGGCAGATCCGCCCGGACATCATCGTCGGCTTCGGCTTCGCGAAGCTGCCCTTCGTCGGCGGCGGGGGAGGCGGCGGTGGGGGGAAGGTGCCCTCGGAGCTGGAAGACGCCTTCGTCTCCGCCGCGCGCAGCGACTGCCTGACGGACATCTCCATCCACCCCTACCGTTCGGTGCCCGAGACCGCGCTGGCCGACTACCAGAGGCTGCGCGCGCAGCTCGACAGGCGCCAGCTGAACAAGACCGGCATCGTCGCCTCCGAATGGGGCTACGCCTCGTACATGCCGGTGCGCAACCAGGGCGCGCAGGCTTCGCTGATCTTCAGGGAGTACCTGATCAACGTCGCGGCCGGCATCCGGCTGCTGAACCTGTACTCGTGGCGCGACCGCGGCCAGTCGTACTTCTCCAAGGAGGACAACTTCGGGCTCATGTCGAAGTCCGGCGAGAAGAAGGAGGCCTACTCGGCGCTGACCGAGTTCCTGAAGATCGCGCGGCACTCGCAGAAGGTCTCCTACGAGGACGCGCGCGGCGCGAGCCGGCTGGTGCTGCGCCGCGGCGAGTCGATGCTGCACGTGGTCTGGACGCAGGGCGCGGAGCAGAGCGTGTCGGTACCCGCGACCGCAGGCGCGAAGTGCACGCGCGTCGACTTCTTCCCGCAGATGCGCGAAGGCAGCTGCGGCAGCCGTTCGGGCGAGGGCTTCAGCGTGAAGGCGACCTCCAGCCCGGTGCTGCTTTCCATCTCGGGCTAGGTGGATGAAGCAACGGCTCTCCGGACTCGGCAAACGCCTCGGCGGTCCCATCTATGCCGTCGCCGACCAGTGCATCTACAGCGCGAGCCAGCTGCTGCTCAGCTTCGCGCTGGCCCGCGTGCTCTCGCCCGCGGACTTCGGCGTGGCCTCCGCGTTCCTCGCGGTGATCAGCTTCCAGTACATCCTGCACATGGCGATGGTGCACGAGCCCCTGCTGATCCGGCGCCACTACGCCGACCGCTCCTCCGCCTGGCTGACCTGGGCGCTGGTGGTGCTGTTCTCGCTGCTGGGCTTCCTGGCATGGCAGATCGCCGCGTTCCCGGGGCAGCTGCACTGGGTGGGCGTGGCGCTGATCGTGGGCTACGAGATCTTCTGGATCTCGCGCAGCCTGCTGCTCGCGGGGCGGCGCTACGGCGTGTTGTGCGTCTCGGGCGCGCTGATCTCGGCGGGCTACGTCGTCGTGCTGAATGCCGCCAGGCCCGCGGGCTGGAAGGAGGCGCTGCTGCTGGTCTCGGTGCTGCAGCTGCCCTTTCTCTTCCTGGTGCTCGCGAACACGCGCCACACCGTCCTTCCGCTGCCGGCCGCGAAGAACGCCCACGGCCTGACGGCGCGCGAATCGATGGCCTACGGCTGGAAGGCCAGCCTCTCGCAGTTCATGAGCTGGATCATGACCGGCGGCGCCATCCTGCTGCTGGGCTCCTCGGCCGATGCCGAGCAGGGCGGCCTGCTGAAGATCTACATCACCTTCCTGCTGCCGATGCAGTACGTGCTGTCGGCGCTGGGCTACTACCTGCTGCCGCAGCTGGCGGCCAACTGGAAGTCGGCGGACGACGCCCGGAGGAAGAAGTCGCTGCGCGACTTCACCGGCTTCGTGCTGCTCGGCTTCGTGGTCGCCGAGGCCGTGGGCGTGGCGCTTGGCCTGCTGGGGCCGCACCTCGTGGTGCTGGCCTTCGGCGCGAACTACCGGGGCATGGACTTCTCGCCCTTCTTCTACGCGCCCGCGATCTTCGGGCTCACCATGTGCCTGCGCACCGGCTTCAGGGCAGCGTCGCGGCCGGGCGCCCTGCTGCTGTGCTCGGTGGTGGGTGCGGTTGTGTTCGCGGTCGCGATGCTCGCGGCCGGACGGCCCGTCTCCTACATCCAGACCATCCACGCCATGACGTGGGGCTTCGCCTGCATGGCCGCGCTGATGGTCGGCTGGCTGTTCTTCCTGGTGCGGGCGAGCGGGGCTGACGGGAACAAAGGGGAGCAACGCGCCTGAAGCCCCAAGGGCCGGCGCCGGACGAGGAGATCCTGATGAGCAACCCACTGCTTCGCGGCGTGAGTTTCGACGAGCGCCTCCGGTTCCTGCGGGATGGCGTCGTGTGCCTGCGCGGTATCGTCTCGCCCGAATGGATAGAGCTGGCGCGCGCCGGCCTCCGACAGCGGCGCGACGGCCTGCTGCTGCAGCACGTGGTGTCCGAATCGGGCGCCAGCGAGATCGCCGGCCAGCTGACGGTGAACCGCCGGCTGGGCTGGACCTGCGACGAACTGCTCTTCGACAAGGACGTGAGCGCCGCGACCGCAGCGCACTGGCACCAGGACGTGTCCTGCGGGCTGGCCGACAGCCACCGCATCGTCCACCTGTGGATGCCGGTGGACCACATGCCGCGCGAGACCGCGCCGGAAGTGGTGCGCGGCTCCCACCTCTGGAAGACCGGCTACCGGATCGCAGGCCAGTCCGGTGAAGCGCCGGCCATCGATCTGCCCGACATCGAATCCAACCGCGGCGCCTTCGACATCGTGGGCTACGAGGTCGACCCGGGCGACGTGGTGGCCTTCAACCACCGTTCGCTCCACCACTCTGGCCCGGTCATGAGCTTCGGCGAGAAGCACCGCGCCTTCGCGATCCTGTGCGCCGACGACGAGCTTCTGGCGCTGGCGCTGGGGCTGAACCGGCAGCCCGCGGCCATGCAGGCGTTCCGCGCGGCCTAGGACGCGTTCACCAGAACTTCTCGGGCGTGGCCGAAAGCGTCTCGGTGCAGCGCGCCACGGCCTTGGCGCGCTCCTCGCGCAGCCGCTGCCAGTTGTCGGCCTGCCACTCGTTCCATGCGACCGGCTCCGACTGATAGAAGCACGCGGCCGGCGGACGCATGAAGCCCGCGCGGCCGAGCTCGGCGCCGAACTTCAGGCGATACAGCTCGTCCGAGCCGGTCAGGTTCTCGTAGACCAGGTGCCAGGAGCCCGGAAGCAGCGGCGTGTCCGCCACCGCCTGCACCTTGCGCGCCTCCTCGATCTCCTCGGGCGTGGAGCCGTCTGTCAGGGCCGTGGCGTAGGCCGCCTCGGCGCGCTTGCGGTAGATGTCGGTGGCGACCTTGCTGAGCGCATCGTTCAGCTCGCTGATGGCGGGGTTGACGCCCAGCGGGTCGTCCTTGAGCGCCTCCAGCGTGGTGCCGCCGAGGTCGTCCTTCGAGAAGCCCTGCGCGCCGACGCTCACGCCGCCCGCGATGACCGACAGCGCGATGTTCAGCGCCACCTGCCCCGCGATGTTGTTCATCGTGTTCTCGCGGCGGACCACGCGAAGCTGTTCGATTCCGGGCTTGTACATGCCCCGGCTGAAGCGCACGCGGGTCTGAGGTGCCGCTGGCGCGGCAGCTGCGACCGCTTCGACAGGTGCGGCGGGCGATATGGGTGCGACAGGCACGGCCGGCGCGTCTGCGACGGCCTCCGTGGCTTGCGATCGCTGCGGGTCCGCGGGTGCCGCCGCGTCGGTTTCGGCGTGCGCCGCGACGGCGGCGACCGCCAGCGCGATGCCGCATGCGCGCCAGGCGGCGCGCGCTCCCTGTTTCTTCGAAATCATGTGAACGAAATTCCTCCCGGCGCGGATTGTCTCCGAGCCCCGGGGGCCAGCGTCCGCAGCACGGCATCGAGCACCAGCCCGTGGTCCGGTGGACGGGACTGGAGCCAGTCGTGCAGCTTGTGCCCCGCGCCTTCGAGCCGCACGACCTCGACGGACTCGGCCCTGCGGGCCCTGCGCTCGTACTGGTCGAGGACCTGCGCGGGAATCACGGCGTCCTGCGTTCCGTGGACCAGCAGCAGGCGGCCCTCGAAGCCTTCGAGCGCCGTGAAGGCCGGCGAGCTCGCGTAGTCCACGGTCGAGCGCAGGATCTGCTGGAAGCTCGGGCCGAAGGGCGCGTCCTGGGCCGGGGCCACATAGGCTGCCGGGCAGAAGAGCACCAGCGCGGGCGGCTGCAGCCGCTCGATCAGGGAGCACGCGACGTGGCCGCCCATGCTCGTGCCGATCAGCGAGAGCAGCCGCCCCGGCGCCACGTGGCCGGCCACGGCCAGCGCCTGCGCCATGCGTTCGTTCAGGCTGGAGCCTTCGACCTGGCCGGTGCTGTCTCCATGACCGGAGAAGTCGAAGGAGGCGCTCGCGACGCCATCGCGCGCCAGAGCCGAGAGAAGGTACTGGATGCCGCGCCGCGAGGACTGGCCGCCGCCGTGCAGAGCCAGCACGCTCGGCGCGTCGCCAGCGGCGTTGCCGGTGACCGTGCCGCGCAGCGTTTGATCGGCCGCATCAACGGAGAAGTCGTCGTTCATCGCGCGAGCATGACACGGCCCGCCCGCCCTCTCAGGCGGCATCACCGGCGACAACGCGGCCCGGAGTCTCCCTCGCCGGCATCGTCACCCACCACGCCGCGCAGACGATCAGCAAGCCCCCCGCCCAGCCCCACGGCCCGATGCGCTCGCCGAAGCCGCAGGCCGCGATCAGCGCGCCGAACACCGGCTCGCTGCCCATCAGCAGCGACACGCGGCTCGGGCTCGAACGCGAGGCCGCATGGTTCTGCGCGAAGAAGGCGAAGACGGTGCACAGCAGCACGAGGTAGGCCATGCCCCACCAGAAAGAGGCCGTGGCAGGCGGAACGTGCCATGCGCCGCCGGCCGGCGCGGCGACGAGCGCGAGCGCCCCCGCGCCGAGGGCCATCACGCCCGACTGCACCGCCGTCAGCGTCAGCGCCGGCATCGCATGGTGCCCGGCGAGCCGTCGCGTCATGCAGACCATCACGGCGCGCAGGAAGGCCGCGATCACCATCAGGCCGTCGCCCCAGCCCACCGAGAGTTCCGCGGGCGAAGTGGCCGAGAGCATCGCCGCGCCCAGCGCCGACAGGCCGGCAGCCCGGAACATGCGCGGCGCCGGCCGCTGCCCCAGCAGCCACCATTCGACGAAGGGCGTGAGCGCGACGCACAGGCTGATGAGGAAGGCGGCATTGCTGGCCGTGGTGAGCGACACGCCGAAGGTCTCGCAGACGAAGATCGCCAGCAGGTTCGCACCGAGCAGGCCGCCGACGGCGAGGCCCCTCTGCCACCCGACGCCGAACAGCGGCTTCAGCGCGGGCAGCAGCACGAGGAAGGTCAGCCCGAAGCGCAGCGCGATGAACTCCAGCACCGGCAGCTGCTGCGTCGCCTGCTTGGCCACTGCGTAGCTGCCGCCCCACACCGCCGCCACCAGCAGCAGCATGACTTCGGCGAGGCCGATGCCCGCCGGCCTCTTCGTCTTTGAATCCATACTTCGCCTGCGCCGTCCGTGAACATTTCCGAGAGCCCGACGCATCCGTCGGGCATGGAATTGTTCCGGGCATCACCCGGGCCGCACAGGCGTCGGCCGGAACAGGACTATTGCGTCGTGGGAACGAATTCATTTCTCAAGGTGCTGCCGGAGATGGTGACCTTCGTTCGGGTCGCCGAGCTCGGCAGCTTCTCGGCCGCGGCCGACCTGCTGGGCATGACGCCTTCGGCAGCGAGCCGGCAGGTGAAGCGGCTCGAGAAGGAGATCGGCGTCCAGCTGCTGCAGCGCACCACGCGCCAGCTGCGGCTGACCGAGCCCGGCGCCGAGGCCTTCGCGCGCTGCCGCGAGCTGGTGCTGGCGGCGCAGGGTGCGATGGAGATCGGACAGCAGTTCGCAGCAGGCCCGAGCGGGCTGGTGCGCATCAGCGCGCCCAAGGCCTTCGCGCGGCGCGTGCTGCATGCGCACGTCCTCGAGTTCCTGCGGCGCTACCGCGACGTGGACGTGCAGCTCATCGTGGCCGACCGCGACGTCGATCCGATCCGCGAAGGCGTCGACCTGGTGGTCCGGCTGACGACGAAGCCGCCCGAGGGGCTGGTGGCGCGCCGGCTGATGCCGGTGGCGCACATCCTCTGCGCCTCGCCGCGCTACCTGGCGGCGCATGGCCCCATCGAGCACCCGCGCGACCTCGCGGCCCACAGCTGCCTTTCGCTGGGCGAGCACGAGCGCGACAACCACTGGCGGTTCGGCAGGGAAGAAGGAGGCAAGAACAAGGAGGAGGAGGACGAGGAAGCGGAAGTCATCGTGCGCGGCCGCTATGTCTCGAACCACAGCGAAGTGCGGCTCGAAGGCGCGCTAGCGGACCTTGGCGTGGCCGTGGTGCCGGCCTTCGTCGCGCAGCAGGCGCTGGATGCGGGCAGCCTCGTTCGCGTGCTGCCCGGCTGGGAGTACCGCGGCAACTACCGCGGGCACGCGTACATCCTGTACCCGCCCAACCGCTTCATGGCGCCCAAGTGCAGGGCGCTGGTCGATCACCTGGTGAGCGCGCTCAGTGCTTCTTCAGCAGGACGCGCACAGCCTCCGGCAGGGAGTTGACCTGCGGCATGAAGTGGTCGAGCAGCGCGCCCAGCGCCACCGCGCAGATCACCGCGCCCAGCAGTGGCTTCCAGGTGAGCCGCACGGCGGCCATGAGCCAGCCCTCGCGCGCCACGCGCACCGCCGCGCGCGCCGACACGTAGGAGAACGCGATCTCGATGGCCACGGCCAGCAGCGCGTCCCAGCTGAAGTACAGCAGCACCAGCGAGCCCGCGCCGAACAGGATGGCCGCGCAGATCAGGAAGACGGCAATCACCGGGATGACGACCACCGCGCCCTCGTCCGCACCGCCGGCCACGTCGAGCGCGCCGCTGGCGACGTCGGAGAGGCCGCTGCCGCCACCGCCACCCCCGCCATCGCCCGGGGCCTTGCCGATGCCCGTGTGGCTGTGCGAACTGCCGCCGCGTCCGCCGCCGAACTCGAAGTCGGGCGCGTCGACGTCGAAGTCGAGCCCTCGCTCCTCGACGAGGCGCTTCGCCCACCAGCGCAGCACCAGGAGATAGCCCAGGTACCCCACGCCCAGCGTGAGGAAATAGCGCACCGCGAGCGAATCGACGTGCAGCAGGTGCATCTGCAGCGCAGAGACGCCCCACATGAGCAGCAGCGTGAAGCTGCCGATGAGGATGCCGTGCGTGCGCAGGCTGTACTTGCGGTGCAGCTCGCGCTCGAGCTGCGTTTCCCACAGGCGCACGGAGCGCCAGTTGGAAAGGATCTTCACGGCCTCAGGCGGGTTCCGGCTCGGCGAAGGGCACGCGCGGCGCCACCGCGCACATGAGTTCGTAGCCGATGGTGCCGCCGGCCTTCGCAACCTCGTCGATGGGCAGCACGGCGCCCGTCCTGGCCGACTTGCCCCACAGCGTGACCTCGCTGCCGAACTGCGCATCGGGCACGCCCGTGAGGTCGACGGTGATCATGTCCATGCTCACGCGCCCGACCATGCGGGTGCGCACGCCGTTGACCAGCACCGGCGTGCCGGTGCCGCAGTGGCGCGGATAGCCGTCGGCATAGCCGACCGCCGCCACGCCGATGGTGAGCGGCCCTTCGGCCGTGAAGTTGGAGCCGTAGCCGACGGTGTCGCCGGCCTTCAGGGTCTGCACCGACAGCAGCCTGGTCGACAGCGTCATGGTGGGCTGCAGCTGCCAGTGGGCCGCGTCGTGCTCGGGGTAGTCGGGCGCGACGCCATAGAGCATGACGCCGGGGCGCACCCAGTCGCCGCGCGTGCGGTCGGGGTGGCGCAGCGTGGCGGCGCTGTTGGCGATGGAGCGCTCGCCCGGCAGGTCGCGGGTGGCGCGCTCGAAGGCTTCCAGCTGGTGGTCGATGCCGCGCTTGCCGTCGGCATCACTGAAGTGGGTCATGAGGGAGATCTCGTCGACCTGGGTGAGCGCGTTGAGGCGGGTCCAGGCGGCGCCGAAGCGCTCGGGCGTGAAGCCCAGGCGGTTCATGCCGGAGTTCATCTTGAGGAACACGCGCTGCGGCTTGAGGGTCTTGTGGGCGGCGAGCATGTCGATCTGCTCGTCGCAGTGCACGGTGTGCCAGAGGTCCAGGCGCGAGCACAGCTCCAGGTCGCGGGCCTCGAACACGCCCTCCAGCAGCAGCACCGGGCCGCGCCAGCCGAGGGCGCGCACGCGCTCGGCCTCGGCCAGGTCGAGCATCGCGAAGCCGTCGGCGCCTCGCAAACCCTCATAGACCCGCTCGATGCCGTGGCCATAGGCGTTGGCCTTGACGACGGCCCAGACGCGGGATTCGAGGGCCGAGCGGCGCGCCCGCTCGAGGTTGTGGCGCAGGGCTTCGGTATGGACGGTGGCGAGGATCGGGCGCGGCATGAAGGGTTTCCGGAGAGGGCTCGGCAGGAGGCCGGGACAATGCAGACCACGTTTTAGCATCTTCGGGAATGGGGTCGAACACGGTGGGGATGCAGGATTGCGCGTCGCACCCCCGTGCTATAACCGCCCATTCGCCCTCTACGCGACACTTTTTCACTACCGCCAGCAGACCTGATGCACGTCTCTGGCCAGCCAGCCCATCGATGAAGCGCGGTTTCTACACGATCATGTCGGCCCAGTTCTTTTCGTCGCTGGCCGACCAAGCGCTTTTCGTTGTTGCGGTCGATCTCATGCGGAGTTCGGGCGCGCCCGAATGGCAGCGCGCGGCGCTGGTGCCCATCTTCGCTGTCTTCTATGTGGTGCTGGCCCCGCTGGTGGGCGCCTTCGCCGACGCCCTGCCCAAGGGCAAGGTGATGTTCATCAGCAACGCCATCAAGGTGCTGGGCTGCCTGATGATGCTCTTCGGCTCGCACCCGCTGCTGTCGTATTCGATCGTGGGGCTCGGCGCCGCGGCGTACTCGCCGGCCAAGTACGGCATCCTCACCGAGCTGCTGCCGGCATCGCAGCTGGTCAAGGCCAACGGCTGGATCGAGGGCCTGACCATCGCGTCGATCCTGCTGGGCATCGTGCTGGGCGGCACGCTGGTGGGGCATGCGGTCTCCAGCAAGCTGCTGGCCTTCGACCTGCCCCTCATCGACACCGGCATCGACACGCCGGCCGAAGCGGCGCTCACGGTGCTGATCTTCGTCTACATGCTGGCGGCCTGGTTCAACACGCGCATCCCGCACACCGGCGTCGAGATGCGTCCGCTGCGCTCCAATCCCGAGCACGGCCTGATGCGCAACGTCGCCGCCCTGCTGCCCGACTTCTGGCACTGCAACGCCCGCCTGTGGCGCGACCGCCTGGGCCAGATCTCGCTCGCCACCACCACGCTCTTCTGGGGCGCGGGCGGCAACCTCAAGTACATCGTGCTGGCCTGGGCCTCGCTGGCGCTGGGCTACAACACCACGCAGGCCTCGGCGCTGACGGGCGTAGTGACCATCGGCACCGCCGTGGGCGCGATCGTCGCCTCGATGCGCATGCGGCTGGACATGGCCACGCGCGTGATCCCCATGGGCATCGCGATGGGCCTGATGGTGATCTGCATGAACTTCATCGGCAACGTGTGGCTGGCGGTGCCCTTCCTCATCCTGCTGGGCGGCCTGGGCGGCTTCCTGGTGGTGCCGATGAACGCGCTGCTGCAGCACCGCGGCCACAACCTGATGGGCGCGGGCCGTTCCATCGCGGTGCAGAACTTCAACGAGCAGGCGTGCATCCTCCTGCTGGGCGGCTTCTACAGCGTGTGCACGGGCCTCGGACTCTCGGCCTACGGCGCCATCAGCGCCTTCGGCCTCGTGGTGGCGGGCTGCATGTGGATCATCAAGCGCTGGCACGAGAACAACCTCAAGAAGTATCCCGAGGAAGTGGAGCACCTGCTCGCCATCGCCCGCAGCGACAAGCACCACTGAATCCCCCAGGCTGCGCGCACTTCGTGTCGCTGCGCCGACCCCCTCGCCGGGGGCGGCACCGGAGGCCCGGCGAAGCCGGTTCCTCGGCGCCCCTTGAACAACTCGCGCCCCAATGCCTGCACTTGCCCTGCTACTGAACGCCTTCGTCTGGGGCGTCTCCTGGTTCCCCTTCCGACAGATCGCGGGCCACGGCCTGCATCCGCTGTGGACCACCTGCCTGATCTACACGGCCATCGCCGTGCTGATGGGCGTGCTGCGCCGGCATGCCTGGAAAGGCTTCGCGGCCTTCCCGATGCTGCCGGTGCTGGGCCTGGCGGCAGGCTTCACCAATGTGGGCTTCAACTGGGCCGTGACGCAGGGCGACGTGGTGCGCGTGGTGCTCCTCTTCTACCTGATGCCGCTATGGAGCGTGCTGCTGGCCTGGCTGCTGCTCGGCGAGCGGCCCACCGGCGGTGCGCTCGCGCGGGTGGCGCTTGCGCTCACGGGCGTGGCGGTGGTGCTGAAGGCCCCCGGCGCCGACTGGCCGGTGCCGTCGAGCCTGCCCGACTGGCTGGGCGTGGCGGCGGGCTTCGGCTTCGCCGTCACCAACATCGCGCTGCGCCATCTGCGGCAGGCGCCCGGCGAGTCGCGCGCGCTGGCGATGTTCTGCGGCTGCGCCTTCGTGGCCGGCGTAGCGGCGATGGGCGGCACCGCGCTCGGCGCGTTCGATTCGCCGCTGCGCGCCGCGCCGGGCTGGCTGGGCTGGGCCGCGCTGCTGGGCACGGCCTTCGTCCTCGCCAACGTGTGCCTGCAGTACGGTGCGGCGCGGCTCACGGCCTCGGCGACCTCGGTGATCATGCTGTCGGAGGTGCTGTTCGCGAGCGTCTCCTCCGTGGCACTGGGCGCGGCCGCGATGGACTCGCGCATCCTCGTGGGCGGCTCGCTGATCGTGCTCGGCGCGGTCTGGGCGGCGTTTGCGCGAACGCCCGTGCGGCGCGATGATCGCGCCACTTCGTCTCCCACCTGAGGAAAAACAGCATGGCCAGCGTCTACGACTTCGAAGCCAACCTGATCGACGGCAAGCCGGTGAAGCTCTCCGCCTTCAAGGGCAAGGTGCTGCTGATCGTCAACACCGCCAGCAAGTGCGGCTTCACGCCGCAGTTCGCGGGACTGGAGGCGCTGCACGAGAAGTACGCCGACAAGGGCCTCGCGGTGCTGGGCTTCCCCTCCAACCAGTTCGGCGGCCAGGACCCGGGCACCAACGAGGAGATCGGCGCCTTCTGCATGAAGAACTACGGCGTGAGCTTCCCGATGATGGAGAAGATCGACGTGAACGGCGCGAACGCCGCTCCGCTCTACAAGTGGCTCACGAAAGAGAAGCCGGGCCTTCTGGGCAGCACGGCCATCAAGTGGAACTTCACGAAGTTTCTCATCGGCCGCGACGGCACCGTGATCAAGCGCTACGCGCCGCTGGACACGCCGGCTTCGCTGGAGCGCGACGTCGAGGCCGCGCTGGCCGCGGCCTGAGCGGCCATCCGCTGCTGCGTCAGAACCTGAAGTCGGCCGTCTTCGGCCCGCCGCCCACCGTCACGGTCTGGCTCTTCACCGCGCCGCCGGGCGCCGCGACGTCGATCACGTAGCGCCCGTTGGGCACGTCGACCAGGCAGACCGGGCCGCTCGCGCGGAACGCCAGCGCAGCGGCGCTGCCGGCGTCGCCGCCCTTGATGGTCACGTCCACGTTCGCCATGTAGGCGCCGTCGGCGCGCGCGAACAGCAGCGCGAGCGGATGCTCCTTCATGGCCGCGCGCATCGCCGTCGATTCGTCGGAGCCGATGCCGCCGCAAACGTAGCGCGCCGACCCTGCGCCCTGCCACTGGGGCATGGCGCCCTGGGCCTGCGCGGCCATCGCGCCGCCCGCGCAGAGGCAGGCCAGCAGGACGCGACGCAGCGTGGCGGAGGTAGTGGATGCGGGCAGAAGGTGGGACATGGCGCTTTCTCCTTGCAGATTCGGTGCGGCCATGATGCGCCGCGGACCGGCGCCGCGCGAGTCGGACCAGCCCCCTCCCGCTTGTCCGACGGCGCCTGCGATCAGCCCTTGCCAGGCGCCAGCGCCGCGTCCAGCAGCTCGACCCAGTGCCGCACGGGCGTGTCCTCGCTGCCGCTTTGCAGATGGGTGATGCAGCCGATGTTGGCCGAGGCGATCACCGACGGACGAAGCTGCTTCAGGTGGCCCAGCTTGCGGTCGCGCAGCGGGTAGGCCAGCTCGGGCTGCAGCACCGAGTAGGTACCGGCCGAGCCGCAGCACAGGTGCGATTCGTTCATCGCCACGCGCATGTCGAAGCCCAGCGCGCGCAGGTGCGCCTCGACGCCGCCGCGCAGCTTCTGGCCGTGCTGCAGCGTGCACGGCGGGTGGTAGGCCACCACGCCCTCGGGCGCCTTCACGCGCGCCTTCAGCGCGGGCACGATGTCGGGCAGCAGCTCGCCCAGGTCGCGCGTGAGTTCGCTGATGCGCGCGGCCTTCAGCGCATAGGCCGCGTCGTGCTGCAGCATGTGGCCGTACTCGCGCACGGTGACGCCGCAGCCCGAGGCATTCATGACGATGGCCTCGACCTCGTTGCGCTCCACGAGCGGCCACCACGCGTCGATGTTGGCGCGCATCTGGGCCTTGCCGCCCTCCTGGTCGTTCAGGTGGAACTTCACCGCGCCGCAGCAGCCGGCCTCGGGCGCGATCACCGCCTGGATGCCGGCCGCGTCGAGCACGCGCGCGGTGGCGGCGTTGATGTTGGGCATCATCGACGGCTGCACGCAGCCCGCGAGCATCAGCACCTTGCGCGCATGCGTGGCCGTGGGCCATGCGCCGGCCTCCTGCTTCGCCGGCACCTTGGCCTTCAGCGCCTCGGGCAGCAGCCCGCGCACCGACTGGCCCAGCTTCATCGCGGGGCCGAAGAGCGGGGACGGCAGGCCTTCCTTGAGCACCCAGCGCTGTGCGGACTCCATCGCGGGCCGCGGCACCTTCTCGTCGACGATCCTGCGGCCGATGTCGACCAGGTGGCCGTACTGCACGCCGCTCGGGCAGGTGCTCTCGCAATTGCGGCAGGTGAGGCAGCGGTCGAGGTGCAGCTGCGTGCTGCGCGTCGGCTCCTTGCCCTCGAGCACCTGCTTGATGAGATAGATACGCCCGCGCGGACCATCGAGCTCGTCGCCGAGCAGCTGGTAGGTCGGGCAGGTGGCGGTGCAGAAGCCGCAGTGCACGCACTTGCGCAGGATGGCCTCGGCCTCGCGGCCTTCGTCGGTGCCTTTGAATTCGGGGGCGAGCTCGGTTTGCATGTCTTCTGTTCTTGTTCTCAGTGGGCGGGCAGCAGGCGGCCGCGGTTGAAGATGCCGTGCGGATCGAACTCGCGCATCAGCGCGCGCTGGATGCGCTCGACGGGTGCGCTCAGCGCGTCGAAGCGCGGCGCGACGGCCCCCGGCGCGCCAGTGCCCGGCATGCGGAACAGCGTGGCATGGCCGCCCGCCGCACGCGCGATCTCGCGGATGCGCGCGGCCTGCGAGGGCGGCGCCTTGTACCAGCGCTGGCCGCCGTGCCATTCGATCAGCGGCGCGGCACCGTCGATCGACAACACCGGCGCGGTCTGCGGCACCGACACGCGCCAGAGCGCATCGGGCCCCTCGCCGGTGGCGAACCACGGCAGCTGCTGGTCGCGCAGCGATTGCCAGTCGGCGGCGGCGCGCGCGTTGTCCTTGCGCTCGCCGCCCAGGTGTTCGCACGCGGCTTCCACGGCGGCGACCGCACCGCGCAGCCGCAGGTAGAGCGCGCCCGCCCCGGCGTATTCGAACCAGCAGCTCGCGTTCAGCGGCAGCGGCCGGCCGCCCCATTCGTTGAGCAGCCGCAGCGCATCGGCCTGGGTACAGGCGAACTCCAGCGTGGCCTCGGCGGGCGGTACGGGAAGCACCTTGAGACTGACCTCGGCGATCACGCCCAGCGTGCCGAGCGAACCGGCGAGCACGCGCGAGACGTCGTAGCCGGCGACGTTCTTCATCACCTGGCCGCCGAAGCTCAGCACCTCGCCGCGGCCGTTGACCAGCGTGGCGCCGAGCACGTAGTCGCGCACCGAACCGACGCTGGCGCGCGCCGGGCCGCTGAGTCCGGCAGCGACCATGCCGCCCACCGTGCCGCCGCTGCCGAAGCACGGCGGCTCGAAGGGCAGGCACTGACCCTTCTCGGCGAATGCGGCTTCGAGTTCGGCCAGCGGGGTGCCCGCGCGAACGGTGACGACCAGCTCGCTCGGTTCGTAGCTCGTGATGCCGGCGAGGTCCGCGGTGCTCAGCACTTCGCCTTGCGGTATCTCGCCATAGAAGTCCTTCGTGCCGCCGCCGCGAATGCACAGCGGCTCGGCTTCTGCAGCTGCGGCACGAATTCGCTCGACCATGTGGTTCAGTGCGGTGTCGATGCTCATCGTGGGCTCCGTATTTGATGTCGTTGTTCGGCGTGCGTGCACAGGCCGCCGGGTGCTCCCCTCAGCGAATGTCCCCCGTCGACGTGATCGCGCCGCGAAAGAGAAAAGCCGGCCTTCATCAGAACCTCGGCAGATCGGGATGCGGCAGCCTGCCGCCACGCACCACCTGCTTGCCGTACTCGGCGCAGCGCTGCAGCGTCGGAATCACCTTGCCGGGGTTGAGCATGCCCTCGGGGTCGAAGGCGCGCTTCACCCCGAACATCTGCTCGTTCTCTGCGGCGGTGAACTGCACGCACATGCTGTTGAGCTTTTCCACGCCCACGCCATGCTCGCCCGAGACGGTGCCGCCCATCGCGACGCTGGTCTCCAGGATGTCCGCGCCGAAGAGCTCGCAGCGGTGCAGCTCGTCGGGGTCGTTGGCGTCGAACAGCACCAGCGGATGCAGGTTGCCGTCGCCCGCGTGGAACACGTTGCAGCAGCGCAGGTCGTACTTCTTCTCCATCTCCTGGATGGCCAGCAGGATGTCGGCCAGGCGCTTGCGCGGGATGGTGGAGTCCAGGCACATGTAGTCGGGGCTGATGCGGCCCGAGGCGGGGAACGCGTTCTTGCGTCCGCTCCAGAACCTCATGCGCTCTTCCTCGCTGCTGCTGCAGGCGATGGCGGTGGCGCCCGAGGCGCGCAGCACGGCGGTCATGCGGCCGATCTCTTCCTCCACCTCCTCGGGCGTGCCGTCGGATTCGCACAGCAGGATGGCGGCGGCGGCGAGGTCGTAGCCGGCGCGCACGAAATCTTCGACCGCGGCGGTCATGGGCTTGTCCATCATCTCCAGGCCGGCGGGGATGATGCCGGCCGCGATCACCGCGGCCACCGCGTCGCCGGCCTTCCGCACGTCGTCGAAGCTGGCCATGATGCAGCGCGCGAGCTGCGGCTTGGGCACCAGCTTGACGGTGACCTCGGTGGTCACGGCCAGCATGCCTTCGCTGCCGATGACCAGCGCGAGCAGGTCGAGCCCCGGCGCGTCGAGCGCCTCGCCGCCGAACTCGATCGCCTCTCCCTCGGCGGTGAAGCCGCGCACCCGCATCACGTTGTGCAGCGTGAGCCCGTACTTGAGGCAGTGCACGCCGCCCGAGTTCTCGGCCACGTTGCCGCCGATGGTGCAGGCGATCTGGCTCGACGGATCGGGCGCGTAGTAGAGGTTGAAGGGTGCGGCCGCCTCGCTGATGGCGAGGTTGCGCACCCCGCACTGGACCACGGCCGTACGGCTCACCGGATCGATCTTCAGGATGCGGTTGAACCTGGCGAGCGACAGCGTCACGCCCATGGTGTGCGGCATGGCGCCGCCCGAGAGTCCGGTGCCCGCGCCGCGCGCCACCACCGGCACGCCGAGCTGGTGGCAGGTCTTGAGCACGGCGGCCACCTGCGCCTCGGTCTCGGGCAGGGCCACCACCAGCGGGCGGGCGCGGTAGGCGGTGAGGCCGTCGCACTCGTAGGGGGTGGTGTCCTCGTCGTGCCAGATCAGCGCGTGGGCCGGCAGGTGAGGCTGCAGCGCTCGCACGATCTGCGACTGGCGCTCCGTTTTCTGTAGCGAATCGTGTTGCGTGGGGGTCAGCGGCGCGTTCATGCGGCGGCCTCTTTCTTTATTTCTTGCTCGCGGGATGTCTCGTGTTTACCGCACTCTACGGACATTCCGGCCGAGCCGGGTTGATGGTTTTTCGCCGGCAGCTTGAAAGAACTTCGCGCCCGGCCGTCCGGCTCAGCGCAGGCTCTGCCCCAGCCAGTCGGCGAAAGCCGCGCACTCCCAGCGCTCCAGCGTGCCCGGCTGCCAGCAGATGTAGTGCCGGTGCGGCGAGACCACCGCCTGGTCGGACAGCGCCACCAGCCGCCCCGACTCGAACCACTCCGCACCCAGCTTCTGCCGCACCAGCGCCACGCCGAAGCCGCTGGCGGCCGCGTCGTACATCAGCCCCAGGTCGTTGAACTGCGAGCCGATGGCGGGCTCGGGCTGGTCGATGCCGCAACTGGCGAACCAGGTGCCCCAGGGTTCGAGCGGGCTGCGGATCAGGCGCGCGGCGGCGATCTCGGCCGCGCTGCGAAAGCCCGTGAAGGGGCCGAACTCGTTGAGGTAGCTCGGGCTGCAGGCAGGCACCACCTGCTCTTCGATCAGCAGCCGGTGCTCGCAGTCGGCATAGCCGCCGGGGCCGTAGCGCACCTCGAGGTCGGCCTGCTCGGCCGTCACGTCGAGCAGCGGGATCGACACCTGCAGCACCAGCTCGATGTCGGGATAGATGTTGCGGAACAGCTCCAGCCTCGGCATGAGGAACTGCCGGCTGAAGGTGGGCGTGACCGCGATGCGCAGCCGCGTGACGCGCTGCGCGGCACTGCCGCCCAGAGGCGTGGCCTGCAGCGCCGCGAGCCCCGTTCGCACGTTCGCGAGATAGGCGGCACCGTCGGCCGTGAGGCTGAAGTCGCCGCGGCCGAAGAGCTTGAAGCCGACATGCGATTCGAGCTGCCGGATGCGGTGGCTCACAGCGCTGGGCGTGACGCACAGCTCGTCGGCCGCGCGGCCCGCATGGCGCAGGCGCGCCACGGCCTCGAAGGTCAGCAGGCACTGGATCGGCGGGATGTGCTGCAGGGCCATGCGTGGCGCCCGGTGCTGCGTTCTCGGTCCGGCTCGGCTCAGTCTTCGAAGAAGCTGACCGGCAGGCCGGGCGTGTCGACGCGCATCGAGATCACCGTGCCCGAGGCGGGCCGCTGCGCGATCTCGGCGGCGGGCCTGCCCTTGCGGCCGCTGGTGACGAACAGCGTCTTCAGGTCGTCGCCGCCGAAGCAGGGCATGGTCGGGCACTGCACGGGCACGGGCACCGCGGCGACGATCTCGCCCGTGGGCGCGAAGCGCAGCAGCTGCGCGCCTTCGAACATGGCGACCCAGTAGTGGCCCTGCGCGTCGACGGTGGCGCCGTCGGGGCGGCCCTGGTAGCCCAGCGGCGCATCGACGGTCCAGCCCTCGGGCTTGGCGTCGAACTGGTGGAACACGCGGGCGTGCGAGAGCGAGTTGGCCTCGGCATCCCAGTCCCATGCGCAGACCACGTGCGCGGCGGTGTCGGCCCAGTAGAGGGTGCGCGCATCGGGCGAGAAGGCCAGGCCGTTGGCGGTGGTGGACTCGTTGGCCATCTGCGTGAGCGTGGGCGAGACGCCGGTGCCGGGGCGCGCGTCGAAGCAATAGAGCGCGGCGTTGGCGCGGTCCTTCGCCTCGTTGAGCGAGCCGCCCCAGAAGCGGCCCAGCGGGTCGCACTTGCCGTCGTTGAAGCGCATGGTGCGCACGTCGTGCTCGACGCGCGCCATCGGGGCCAACTCGCCACCCCATTCGCGCGCACGGTAGATGCCGTCGCGCAGTGCGATCACCAGGCCGCCGCTGCGCGCGGGCGCCATGCAGCCGGGTTCGGTGGGCAGGGGCCAGCGCTCGACCTTCGCGCCCGGCGACCCGATCTCGCCGCGCGTGCGCAGCACTGCACGGCCGGGAATGTCGAGCCAGTAGAGCGATCGTTCTTCGGGATGCCAGAACGGCGATTCGCCGAGCTCGCAGAGGCTGTCTTCGATGGAGGTCCACATGGTGGCGAGATTTTGCTCCCGCCCGCCGGGGCCCCGGACAAAAAAAAGCCCGCTGGCGCCGAAGCGCTCGCGGGCTGAACATCCAAAGGAGACCTCGCTTGAAACTTTTTCTTCAGTCGGGGAACACCGCGGAACCGGCTTTGCCGGGCCGCTGGTGTTGCCCCCTGCAAGGGGGTCGGCGTAGCGACACGAAGTCGCGAAGCCTGGGGGTTTACCTGTTGTATGCGGTCTCGCCGTGCGAGGAGATGTCGAGGCCTTCGCGCTCTTCTTCTTCCGACACACGCAGGCCGAGGGTCAGGTCGGCGATCTTGTAGGCGATGAAGGCCACGACGCCAGACCACACGATCGTGAGCAGCACGCTCTTGATCTGGATCCAGACCTGTGCGCCCATCGCGAAGGTGTCGGGGGTCGCGCCGCCGGTGCCGCCCAGGCCCTTGGCAGCGAACACGCCGGTCAGGATGGCACCCAGGATACCGCCCACGCCGTGGACGCCGAACACGTCGAACGCGTCGTCGGCACCGAGCATGCGCTTCAGGCCGCCCACGCCCCACAGGCAGACCAGGCCGGCCAGCAGGCCCAGCACGATCGAACCCATCGGACCGACGAAGCCGGCGGCGGGCGTGACGGCCACCAGGCCGGCGACGGCACCGGATGCTGCACCCAGCATCGAGGCCTTGCCCTTGTGCAGGCTCTCGCCCAGGATCCACGACAGGGCCGCGGCGGCGGTGGCGAGCACCGTGTTCACGAAGGCCAGGCCGGCGACGGCGTTGGCAGCACCGGCCGAGCCGGCGTTGAAGCCGAACCAGCCGACCCACAGCAGCGAAGCGCCGACCATGGTGAGCGTGAGCGAGTGAGGCGTGAAGGCTTCCTTGCCGTAGCCGACGCGCTTGCCGACCATGTAGGCGCCGACCAGGCCGGCCACACCGGCGTTGATGTGCACCACGGTGCCGCCGGCGAAGTCCAGAGCGCCGTCCTTGCCCAGCAGGCCGCCGCCCCACACGATGTGGGCGATCGGCACGTAGCTGAAAGTGAACCACAGCACCGAGAACAGCAGCACGGCCGAGAACTTGGCGCGCTCCGCGAAGGCGCCGACGATCAGCGCCACGGTGATGGCCGCGAAGGTGCCCTGGAAGGCGACGAACACGTATTCGGGAATCGTGGTCAGCGCGCCGAAGGTCTCCTGCGTGATGCCCTTCATGAAGATCTTGTCGAATCCTCCGAAGAAGTTGCCGTCACCCGAGAAGGCCAGGCTGTAGCCGTAGACGGCCCACAGGATGCTGATCAGCGAGAAGATCACGAAGACCTGCATCAGCACCGACAGCATGTTCTTCGAGCGGCCCAGGCCGCCATAGAACAGCGCGAGGCCGGGGATGGTCATCAGGATCACGAGAAGGGTCGAAGTCAGCATCCAGGCGGTGTCGCCGGAGTCGATCTTCGGAGCGGGGGCCGCGGCGGGCGCAGCAGGAGCTGCATCGGCGGCGGCCGGGGCTGCCGCTGCGGGAGCAGCAGCCGGGGCGGGCGCGGCGGCTGCGGGTGCCGACGCGGCCGGAGCCTCGGCGGTTGCCGCGGCGGGAGTCTGCGCGAAGCCGGTGGTACCGGCAGCCAACACGCTCAATCCGAGCGCAAGAGAGACAAGCAGTTTTTTCATAGTCGTTGTTCTTTCGGGCCAGGACTCGATCAGAGGGCTTCGCGGCCCGTTTCGCCGGTGCGGATGCGAACGACCTGTTCGAGGTTGTAGACGAAGATCTTGCCGTCGCCGATCTTGCCGGTGCGCGCAGCGCCTTCCACCGCCTCGATCACGCGATCGACGAGGTCGTCGGAGACGGCCGCTTCGATCTTGACCTTGGGCAGGAAGTCGACCACGTATTCAGCGCCGCGGTAGAGCTCCGTGTGGCCCTTCTGGCGGCCGAAACCCTTCACCTCGGTGACGGTGATCCCCTGCACGCCGATGGCCGACAGCGCTTCGCGCACTTCGTCGAGCTTGAACGGTTTGATGATGGCTGTGACCAGCTTCATGAGTTTTCTCCTTCGGATGGAAATGAAGTGGCGCGGCAGCTTGGGCCACGCCTCGTTGTTGTATGGCTTACAGCGTCTTCGTCAGCGTGACGATGAAGCGGGCCTTGTTCGGCGAGTAGTAGGTCGTGCCGAAGGTGCCGAAGCCGAAGTCGACGCCCGGGTTGCTCACCGCGAGGTACGAGTTCTTCTTGTTGGCGCCCTGGACCGAGCCGGTCAGCGACAGGCCGTTGCCGAAGTCGTAGCTCGCGCCGATGTTGTAGTCGACGTAGCTCTTGTAGCCCAGGCTGCGGATGTCGCTGGACATGTTGGTGAAGCCCACGGCAGCCTTCAGCGTGACCTTGGGCACGATCTCCTTGCTGTACGACAGGTTCAGGTAGCCCGTGTTCGTGCCCTTCAGGCCCGAGCCGGCCTTGTTGCCTGCGTAGCCGAAGTAGTCCTTCGAAACGGTGTGCGAGTACTTGGCGGTGAAGGAGCCGAAGCTGTCGTTCGCGTAGGTGGCGCCGACGTACAGCTCGGTGGTGTTGCCCGAGGAGTTGCCCGGGTAGATGTAGGTGAGCGCACCGACGTCCATGTCCAGCGGGCCGGCCTTGAACTTGTAGCCGCCGTAGACGTCCATCTCGATGCTGTTGCCCTTGAGCCAGTTGACGCTGGAGTTCCAGTTGCCGACGTAGAAGCCGCTGTCGCCGAAGGCGTAGTCCAGGCCGCCCTGGATGGCGGGCTTGAAGCCCTTGGTCTTGGCGTAGTCGTTCTTGCCGATCATGTCCTGGTCCTGGCCACGGAACTTGTAGTTCGTGGTGATCGACACGTTGCCCGTGAGGTTCGGTGCGGGTGCCGCAGCCGGTGCTGCTGCGGCGTCGGTCGTTGCAGTCTGCGCTAGGGCCGCGCCGGACGCGGTCAATGCGGTGGCCAGAACGATCAGCGCCTGGGCGGCGGTACGGTGCGTCATCAGGGAACTCCTCGAAGGTGTGTTGTGGGACCGAGGGGTTCAAAGCAGGGAGCGTGCCAAAGTGCACGAATGCCTCCTCTCGCAACCGCCCCCACGTCGTGGTTGAGAGCCAAATCGTTACAACACCTGTTGCGAGTGGTTGCAGATGCACGGTGCGCCGCACCACCGCGGGAACGCCCAAAAAGTGCGCACCATCTTGGGGAGAGGGAGAGGAATGGGACTGTCTTTGGTGCAAAGCCGCGCCTTGCTGGGTCTTGAAGCGGCCAGTGTCACGGTAGAGGTGCATCTGGCGAACGGTTTGCCCAGCTTCACGCTGGTCGGACTGGTCGAAACGGAGGTCAAGGAGGCGCGGGAGCGCGTGCGCTCGGCGCTCCAGAACGCCGGGCTGGAATTTCCCAATAACAAACGCATCACGGTCAACCTCGCGCCGGCCGACCTGCCGAAGGACTCCGGGCGCTTCGACCTGCCCATCGCCCTGGGCATCCTCGCCGCCAGCGGCCAGATCGACGATGCGAAGCTCGCCGGCCACGAGTTCGCCGGTGAGCTCTCGCTGTCGGGTGAGCTGCGGCCCGTCCGCGGCGCCCTGGCCATGGCGCTCGCCCTGCACACGCGCGGCGTTGCGACCCGGCTGGTGCTGCCCCTGGAGAGTGCGCTGGAGGCGGCCCTGGTGCCGGGCGGCGAGGTCTATGGCGCGAAGCACCTGCTGGACGTGGTGCGCCAGTTCGTGGCGACCGACGAGGAAGCCTCCCAGCTGCCCGACACCGCGGACGACGGCTGGGCCCGCATCCACGCCGCGCCCGACGTGGCGCCACCCCGCTACGCCGACCTGGCCGAAGTCAAGGGCCATACCGGCGTCAAGCGCGTGCTCGAGATCGCCGCGGCGGGCGGCCACAGCCTGCTGATGGTGGGCGAGCCCGGCTCGGGCAAGTCGATGCTGGCCCAGCGCTTCGCCGGCCTGCTGCCCGCGATGCACATCGACGAGGCACTGGAGAGCGCCGCAGTGGCCAGCCTGGGCGGGCGCTTCGCGACGCAGCGCTGGCGCGTGAGGCCTACCTGCGCGCCGCACCACACTGCGAGTGCCGTGGCGCTGGTCGGCGGAGGCTCGCCGCCGCGCCCCGGGGAAATCTCGCGCGCGCACCATGGCGTCCTCTTCCTCGACGAATTCCCCGAGTTCGCCCGATCGGCCCTCGAAGCGCTGCGCGAGCCGCTGGAGACCGGCACGATCACCATCGCGCGCGCCGCGCAGCGCGCCGAGTTCCCCGCGCGCTTCCAGCTCGTCGCCGCGATGAACCCCTGCCCCTGCGGCTATCTCGGCTCCTCGGCGCGGCCCTGCCGCTGCACGCCGGAACAGGTCTCGTGTTGGGAGTCGAAGTTAATGCGCCCAAATCAAATTTGCTGCGCAGAACGATTCATAGTTCGTGGGCCTCCCACGCAGCTAGGCCTCAGTTGGCAAGAGGTGTAGTGGTGACGAGCGCATGCGTTCAAGACTTGGGGACGGCACACTCGAAAGATCAAGACCATATGGAGGGGGACCGGGCGTGCAGAGCTGGAGGCGCAAGGTTCCCGACTGCTGAAAAGTACTCCGGGCTTCCGAATTGAAGAGGTGGCTAGACCGACTGGACATCTCAGCGACTGAAAGCCGATCAATGCGGCTCACTCCGTCCACCACCGCGACACTAACTTGTTCGAATGTTGCGCCTCCCAAGACATGAGCGCAGGGTTTGTTCGCTACATTCAGTGACACACAAGTCGATACTCTGGCTACCTCTTTAGATCTCTGACGAAAAGTACGTATGTCCTCACTGCCCTTGCCCGCCGATGCAGCAAACGAACCCCAGGCAACGGAAGCAACAAAGAGCTTCAACACGCTCGCGGCGAGGGAATGGGTATTTGCCGTCGTTGGCCCCGCAGGATCGGGAACCTCCTATGTCGCGAAAGCACTGGAGTCGCTCGCTGCAACTGCCTTCAATACGAAGGATGTCTTTTCAATTAAAGCCAGCGACGTAATAAAACATTCTCTATCCGAAGCAAATCGACAAGCGCTCAGCTCGAAAAAGAAGCTTGAAGTTGGAGCAACACTTCAGGATTTAGGCGACGACCTCAGGCGCACCGATATTACAGCTGTCGCATTGAGAATCATGTCTCGCATCAAAGCAACGCGGCAAGCCGAAGATAAAAAAATCACCCAGCCAGATGCCGCAGTTGTTGCCCTAAAGGATCACGAAAAACCTATTCGGGTCTATATTGTGGATTCACTCAAGAATCCCGCAGAAGCAGAATTACTTCGCGGCATATACCGAGAAGCATTCTGTTTAATAGGGGTTGTGTGTGAAGAAAAAATCCGAGGACAGCGTCTTCATAGCGGTAAATTCAAAGACTCATCTCTTGTAGAGATAGAGTCATTTATGAAACGGGACGAGAGCGCCGACATAAAGTATGGCCAAAAAGTCGCAGACACTTTCCATCTGGCAGATTATTTTGTAGACAATACTCCAAATCGATATCTCGACGAAGAGCAAAAAAATCCAAATCCAGAGTGGATCGTGACAGATAAGCTCGGAAGGCTTTTTGACATTTTAACAAATCGAAAAATTGTGCGTCCCGATGCATCGGAAACCGGGATGTTTCATGCTAAAGGGGCGCAATTAAGAAGCGCCTGTTTATCTCGTCAAGTTGGAGCTGCGCTCACCGATGGCAAAGGAAATCTTCTTGCAACTGGGACCAACGAAGTACCAATGGCCGGCGGAGGTGTTTATGGCAGCAACTTCGAGGATCCTAATGATATTCACCATGAGGACGATCGATGTTTCGCACGTCGCGGCTATTGCAGCAACACGCGGGTTCAAGATGAAATAATTAACAGGATCATTGACAGTATTGATCAGCTCAAAGATTCCAAGGATCAGGAGCGAGAGAAGATCGTTGGTCAACTCAAGAAGACCCCTCTCGGTCGACTGATTGAATTCAGTCGCGCCGTCCATGCAGAAATGGATGCCTTGCTATCTGCCGCTCGGTTGGGAGTTGTGACCGCCGGAACAAAGCTGTTTGTTACGACATTTCCGTGCCACTATTGCGCAAGACATATTGTCGCAGGTGGAGTAGAAGAAGTTCAATATATTGAGCCATACCCCAAAAGTAGAGCTTTCGAGCTGCATAGTGACGCTTTACAAAAAACATCAATAAAGTGGACATCCCCTTCGAAGTTTCGTATACTATTACAAGGCGGCAATTTGGAGTCGATCAAGGAAGCCAAGCCGCGAGTTCTCTTTCGAGCCTTTACTGGTGTTGCACCTAGGCTGTATCGGCGTGCTTTTTTAAAGGATGGCGCGCTGAAAGATGAGCAGGGCAAGATGATCGCCCTTCGACCAGATTGGGAGCGCGGATTGCTGCGCGAAAGCTACTTAGACGTCGAGAAACACTTGGAAAGCCAAAGCGGCCAACATGGCTAATGTCATTTCTTTGGCAGCGCATTTGCAGAAAAGATCTGCTGCTGAGCCAATTGAGCGTTTGCTGCCTCCGAAAGGGACGCAGCTAGCGTTGCCATTTTCGACGCCACATAGTCTGGTGCTGGTTTTTGCAGACCATTTTTATCACCGGCGCTCATTTGAGGCCTTCGTAGAGCACACACATCCGCAGGCAATCATCGATCTTCGCATCGCACCAAGATTGGATTTCGTTGCCAATACGCGCGCTCTTGCCTTGCGTACTCTCGAGTTAGATGATATTAATTATTTAGATGTCAGAGGGCGCTTCGAACAAAAAGCAATCCCAAGCTTGACATGGTTTTCGAGCCTGCTCAGTGAGGTCAAGATAATTTTTAGCGCTCTCGAAATTTCGCACCGAACAATTTTGCTGTTTTTTGATGATTCTGAGCTATTGAGAAGATTCAGCTTGGAATTGGATCGAGACTACGACGTTGTCGTCGCAGAACAGCGCTACATTGAAAACGTGCTGGCTGACGCCGATCAACTTCAGATGTAGCACCGTTCGCAGTCAAGAGCTCCGGGGATGGGCCGATCCTCGAAGCTGGTTCCCTTTGACGGGCCGGCCTTGATAACGCAGGGCAGATCCGCACCAGTCAACGAGACAGGTGGCAAAATCAATTTATGTCATCTCGTCCAAAGCAACTACGGCTGTGGAACGTGGAACTGACAGCGACGCGTACGCGACGTGAAAGATTCAGCTCAGCGAGGTGGCCCGCCAACGGCTGCTGATCTCCGCGCAAGCGGGCCCTCGCGACCTTTTCTCAATAGAGGCCTCGATTCGGAGCTTTTTTCTTTAGCGCCAGTCCTGAGCTTGTCTCCCCCCATTTAGGAAAAACCGTTCGAGAGCGGGTGCGCACAGGGACTAGCTGCCTGGAGAGATCCGGGGTACCACACCCGCAGGGGCAACGGAGTCTCGCAGCGACGCCCGCCACCGGTCATCAAGGGAAGAGCCTTCAGCCCTTTTCTTTCTCTCTGCGCCGCGGTGCGAAGCGTACTGGTTGCACTTTGTGCGTCGTCTCGACGAAACCCTCGCGCAAACTCACGGAAGCTTTCCTTTTGCAATGGCGTCAGCATTGGAACCGAGAGGGACGCCCATCGCGTTGTTTACTCTCTATGAAGGAGATCTCATTACGATCCCCGTATCGGAACGGCAAAGGCTGCACTCATCTGTCGCGCTCGCTTGACCGCATCGCCATGCAGGTAGATTGAGGTGGTCGTGATCGACGCATGACGCAGGTTGTCACGCACAGTCGTAAGTTCCGCTCCGCGTGCAAGCGCATGAGTGGCATGCGTGTGTCGCATCCAATGCGGACTGGCGCGGCGCAACTTCTGCGCCAGCGCCGGGCTGTCGGTTTCGATGACATCAGCAGCTTGCAGAAAGAAGCGCCGCAGGATACTCCACAGCCGTGCGCCCTCGATGCCCACGGCGCTGTCCTGACCCAAGCTACCAATCAAAGGCACCTTCGGATCCCATCGCGCTGGCGTCACCGGCAGCTTACGCTGCATCAGATACCGATCTACGGCAGATCTAGCCAACGGCGGCAGCGATACCTTGGCCGCCTTTCCGCCTTTGCCAATCAGACGCAGCCAGCAATCGCCACATGCATCGACCTCAATTTGACCGAGCTTGGCACCGACGAGTTCACCGACGCGCAGTCCGGTGGCATAGGAGAAGTCCAGCACAAAGCGCAAGCGCTGAGCTGCAGCGGGCTCCCAGCCATGCAACCATTCCAAACCTTCGGCCACGGCCTGTACGATGCCCCATTCCCCTTCGCCGAAAGCTCGCTCGGGCGGTTGCTGCTCGGACCCTTTCGCACCACGGACCCTGAGGCCGGCAAACGGATTGGCCAGCAAATAGCGCTGCTGGATCAACCAACGAAACAATGCTCCCGCCACGGATAGCGCATAGGCAATCGATCGTGCAGACAGCACTCCAGCGAAGGGACGCCATTCCGGTGACGAGCGCGCGGCCGTAGGACCTATCCAGCGCCCGCGCGGTGAAGGATTGCGCAGGAATGCCCGATAGGCAACGGCGTCCTCGGTCGTCAACGAAGACAATGCTTTGCGACGCTCCACGATCGCCCAAAGAATCAACCGTTCAGCTTCTTTTCTGTAGGCACGCTGGGTAGCACCAGCCTCGTGAAGCGATAGCCACGCCTGGACTGCCTCGTAATCGTTGCCCGCACCTAAGATACACGTCTCCCGCAGCGCTCGGAATGTGCCGTGCGAGCCGTCGAACTCACCGGGAACACACAAGCGCTCGAGGGGGACTACATCTAGCGAAATCGCGGCGGGCAGCAGCGAGCGAGCGGCTGCTGTCAAAGATGGATGCTCAGCGAAGAAAGACTCCACGCGCTTGGCGCCCACTGCACCCAAGCCCGGGATCGTTATCCACCACCGGCGCCGGCGCGGTACACGAATCGTGAGATCGGCAAATGTGTGCAACTGACACGCCTGCATGGGCTTTGCTAGGCGTGCAGGCAACCAGCGGTCGATGGGATCAGTGACCAACGGTTGCGGCACTTCAAGCCCTCGCAGCGATTCAATCGCGGTCATCACATTGCGCACATGTTTATGCCGCTCTGACGGAGGATGCATAAAAAGCTGCGCTAGGTCGTTCCGCCAACACCGTCGAGCATGGCTCGCCAACTGGCGCCGGATATCGCCAAGCACTGTGCGAGCCGATTGCCGATGCTCAATGTAATGCGGCAGGTACTGCTCCACGGCATTGGTGGCGCTCATGCCTGCGTACCAGGCACGCAGCGCTGCAAGGGCAGCGACACCCGGGACGCCGCTTGGCGTCCCGGGATCTACCGATTCGCTTCGGCTACTTTTCATCAGCGGAGTTTGCAGAATTGAGATAGCTATCGTGATAATAAAGATTATCTCAATAGAAGAGCAAAGTTTTCCACACCCCACCACTGTCCGCTGCCGCGCCTGCGGCAGAAAAGGAAATAAAGCTGTGTTGGTTTCTCCGAGGGCTCGAAACCATCAACGAGCAGGACGCTGACGATATTCGGCGACTTCACGGCAAGTGAATAGAGCACAGCGAAGACGAAGACATAGACGCAGTTGTCTATCTCCGCCCATGCAAGCAGAGTCCTCGCTGGCGCAAGTCTGCGGCTCGTGATATCAAGCGCGCCATGATCAAAAAAGAAATGTGGATCGCCTGCATTGGCTGGGGCTCTCTCGTCTGGGACGACACGCGTGAACTTCCTCTCCTGAGCAAGTGGAAGGAGGACGGGCCGATGCTGCCTGTCGAGTTCGCGCGAGAGTCAGGCGGGCGTCGGATCACCCTGGTGATTTGCAACAACACACCGAGGGTGCGGACACTCTGGGCTATAGCTGACGCAGGAGATGTGCCGATGGCGCGCCGGCAACTCGGCTATCGCGAGCATCCCACTGCAAGCACTCAATGGATCGAGGCAGAAATCGGCTACTGGGATAGGCAGAGTCAGAAGTCGCATGGCAGAGAGTCGGCAGCGATAGTCGCCTGGGCGGAGGCGAAAGGACTGGCCGGTGCCGTATGGACAAACCTGCCTTGCGGTCTCGGCAGTCGAGCACAGCGGGGGATCATGCCAACCGGCGAGGCTGTCGTTGCGCACCTACGGGGACTTATTGGGAAAGAGCGCGACGATGCGGAGGAATACGTACGCAATGCTCCGGCGCAGATCGACACGCCCTTTCGAAAGCTGATCGCCGAACAACTCGGATGGGGATGAATGGTTTGTCTTTTGCAGGATCCGCAATCTGCGCCGATTCGCCGGCAGGCCTGTTGGCCCCTCCTCCCGTTTAAGTTGTCCGAGCCTCTCCGTGCTCTGGCGGCGAGTAGCAAAGCCGCGGACGCCAAGAGCGCTCCGAGAGCAACAGCAGAAGAGCAGCTTCAACTTCTTGTTTTTCGACCTTAAATAAGGTATAAAAACCGGAAGTTGCGCCACGCGCAGAAAGAGCCAATCCTATGCAGATCCATGTCGAAAACCATGATGTTGAAACCCGCCTAGCGCAGCTCGGTCTTGAAGAGGACCAGCTTGCCCAGATCGTGAAGCGCGGCTACGTGGCGTTCGCGTCGTGCACCCTGAACGATCCCCCGCTCTATCCGGGCTTCACCGCTTGGGCGACCATGGTGCGCGCCCTCCGCGAGTACCTGCTACCCGAAGGATGGGAACGGTGCGATGACAACAACTATTCGCTGGTGATCAACCCGGTAGGGACACTGGCGATCGCCGTGGCGACCGGCGACGGCGCAACAGGCTGCAAAGATGCCCAACCGACCACCAGGTCCTCCAAAGGCCCGAGCACGGCCGAGGCGGTGACATCGAACCAGTTGCAGCTTGACCTCGGCTTTCCGCCGGTCGAAGTGGCAGTGTCGTCGAACGAGGCGACGTCCGAAGAGCAGCGGATGACCTGGATTCTGCTGGTCCACCGCGCACTGGGCGAGGTGCGGTGCGAGTTGTCCCTGCCAACCTCGATGGGGGAGGATGGCCGTGTCGATGGCTGGCGGGAGCGAATCATCCTCGGAGCAATCCCGACCGATCTCGATCCGTTGGAGGTCACTCCGCCCTCGCCGCCGGACCAGCCGGATATCGATGTCGACGTTAAGCGTCGAGCATGATTGCGAGCACGTTATTCAACCCGTCCCGTCTGACCCTGGCTCGCAAACGGCGCGGGCTGACAATGACCAAGGTGGCCTCGGCGATCGGGGTCGAGCCCCGCTCGATTTCGGCCTACGAGAAGGGTGAGTTCGGCCCAGACGACGATCGCCTGGCCAAGTTGTCCGAGGTTCTTGGCTTCCCCAAGAGGTTCTTCTTTGGCGACGACCTCGACGAGCCGACGCCGGACATTGCCAGCTTCCGCGCCCTGTCGAAGATGAGTGCTGGACAGCGCGACACCGCCCTGGGGGCCGGGGCCATCGCGCTCATGCTGAATGGCTGGATCGAAGCGCGCTTCGAGCTGCCAGCGCCGGACCTGCCTGACCTCAGCCGCGAGGATGATCCTGAGGCTGCGGCGATGGCGTTGCGCCAGCAATGGGCACTCGGTGAGTTGCCAGTTAAGAACATGGTGCATCTGCTCGAGTCGAAAGGCGTCCGCGTGTTCTCGCTCTCAGTCGATGCCGCCGAGGTCGACGCGTTTTCGATGTGGCGGCAGAGAACGCCTTTCGTGTTCCTGAATACGAAAAAGTCCGCCGAGCACAGTCGCTTCGATGCCGCGCACGAACTAGGACATCTGGTCTTGCACCGCCACGGCTCGCCGCAGGGCCGCGAGGCGGAGCGTCAGGCCAACGCATTCGCCTCGGCGTTCTTGATGCCGCGCGCAAGCGTCCTGGCCTATGCGCCGCGCATGGCCACGATCGATCACCTGGTGAAGCTGAAGAAATACTGGAGCGTCTCGGTCGCGGCACTTACGTACCGCCTGCATACAGTCGGCGCGCTGAGTGACTGGCACTATCAGTCGCTCTACATCGATCTGTCGTCGCGCGGTTATCGCAAGAACGAACCCGACGAGGGACAGCGGGAGTCCTCGCAGATCTTGCAGAAAGTCTTCTCAGCGCTGCGAGACGAGAGCATTTCCAAGGGTGACATCGCCAGCGAGCTATGCGTCCCGGTCGAGGAACTGGATCAACTTGTGTTCGGACTCGCGCTCACGGGGCTCACCGGTGGAGGAGCCGGCAAGACCAGAACAGGTAAACCGCCGCAACTTCGTGTAGTGAGTTCTCAGGTGGACATCCAAAACTGACCAAGAAGGAAATCGATGTCGTGCCACACATAGATGACTAGGCGACGAAAAAGGAGGACACAGCACGCGGGCACTGTCGCCAATACACAGAGGGCCGCGATCGACCGCGCCTGTGAACAAGCAAAGCGCGACCATGTCGAGATGGTGAATCACCGTAAAGACGGAAAGATCCTCGACAGCGACAGTTACTGCAACGATCCCAATCCGCCGAGGAATACGAGGAACTAACCGCCGACGCGGTCCGCTGCGAATCTTTAAGAAATTGGCTCGAGAAGCCCAACGGAAGGAGGAGCGATGCCGCTCGAGAAAGCTCGCATCTATCAAAACGTCGTAATGAAGCTGTCCGTCCTGCGCTTCATGGTCAAGAGCCTGAGCAAAAGGGGCAAGACCGATCTCAACCGGGACTGCGAGTCGTTCTTCGCCACCGTGTTGAACCTTGTCTATGGCTACGCTCTCAAGAACGTCAACGAAGAATCGCTGAACGAGGCAGCAATCGACCTTGCCGACGAAGGCCGCAAGCTCTGTGTCCAAGTAACTGCCACGTCGGACTCCGGGAAGATCAAGAAGACGATCGAGACCTTCAACAAGCACAAGCTCTATGAGAAATATCAAGAACTGAGATTTCTGATGCTTGTGGACAAGAAGAAATACACAACGGCGTTTGAGACCAACGACCATTTCACGTTTGACCACAAGGCGCACGTTCATGACATCGACGATGTGCTTGCGAAGGCAGAGAGCTTGGATCTGGAACAGATGAAGGCTCTCAGTGATTTCATTGACAAGCAATTGCCAAGCGTCTCACACGCGCTCGAGCCCGATAGCCTGCTGGCCAGCGCAGAGCAAAATGATGGCAAGCCGCCCAAAACGGCCGCACGCTACCTGCGCGAGACGATAGGAAATGAAGAAGAACGCGAGTGGGCGGAAGACTTTGGGTCTTTGCTTGAGCTGCACAAGCAATTGATGGCACTGTCGAGAAATCAGCGCGAAGTCATTTCATACATGTTTGAACATGGAGGAGGAAGCCAGTTTGGCTATCGCATCGCAATTTCAATTCAAACGCTGCAGCAGCGACTGAAGATCGATGCGAATGAAATGCACGACTACTACCGCTCCTTGAACAACGCGAACCTAGTAGACGTCGACGACGAAGATCGTCCCCAAAAATTTGAACTTACTCACAGGCTCCGTGGCAGCCGGAATGATGCTTTCTGGATGCTCAAAGACTTCTTGACTGCCGACGAAGCCAAGCGCCTGATCGTGGACTGCGACTTCAGCGTACTTGACTGAAGCCTAGAGCTTGGCCTCGGCAACCAACTCAGTAACGGTTACTCCGATCCCCTTGGCAATACCAACGATTGCCATGACCCCAGGGTTTTGAGCGCCTCGTTCGATGCTGCTCATATAAGCGCGATCCAAGTCACTGCGATGCGCCAAGTCCTCCTGCGACAGCCCACGAGCCTTCCGCATCGATCTGATCGCAGCTCCTAACGCAACAAGCGCAGGATCTCGCGCATGTTTCGGAGACGGGGCTGGCATGGACAAAATGGTCCCGCCATGAGTACGATCCAACCACGGACGATCTTACACATTTAGGCATTCATGCTGCAGGTCGATGAGCGTTTCGAAATTCCAGACCCCACCCGCATGGGATGCGAAGGGCCGTACACGCGACGCTTTCATTGGGTCGAACACTATTTCGATGCGCCTCTTTGGTATGTCGAGGTGCTGCCACCCTCCGCAAAAGCACCGGTGCAGTACTGGCGTCGATTCCTAGTCACCCGCGCAGCTGATGCCGCAGCGCTCTTGAACCATCGGCACTGGGAGAGCACGCGCCTGCACGTACTGCTACCCACGTACATGATCCGAGGCAGTGATCCCGAGTTCTCGCGCTGCTTGGCGCTGTGGCAATGCCACCCACTTCCTGGCCAAGACCCGTCTCAGCCCCTTTGGCTATTTGAATCCGAGCATGGAACCTACGTCGAGCCAACGAGTGGCTTGGATGTCACGGAGGTCAGTCGCTTTCGATTGCACTGGCGAGATGCGCGGGATGCAAAACCGCAAATGCGCGACCAGCCATTTGATAAAAAAACTCAAGACTGATCCGCATTGGCAGCCAGAACTTAATAGTCAATTCAAAATAAAACCGAATTGACAACTCAACTCCTCGACTAACCCGGGGTCTTCAGCGGACCTTAAAAATAGGTCATCTTTTTTGATTGACTTTTCAAAAACAAGGCCTAGGATTCGGGCAAATTTTCTAAAAACAACCCGCATCTATCAGCAACGGACAGCCTCCATGTCGTTCAACGTTCATGACTTTCTATGGACCAACTACGGGCCGATCATGGATGCAAAGGCCATCTGTAAGGTACTGCACTACCCAACTGTGACCGCATTGAAGACGGCGCGCAGTCGAGGAAGTCTGCCGTTCTCGCCAGTCACCATCGAGCACAGGCGCGGCGTCTTTGCGATGACAAGTGAAATTGCAGAGCTTTTGGAGCGTATCGAGCGGGAAAGAAAGCTGACCGCTGTTTCTGAAAAGCGGGATACGGAAGACAACGCGATCTGAAAAAATCAATCGAGGAGCTGCCATGAAATAGAAAACGCCATCTAACCACGAGGGCTAGACGGCGTTAGTCCGTCGTTTTACTGACGGAGCCTGTTGGAGGGCATCTTCAGTATCTCATTCGGCTAACCATCAAGTCAAGCCTGAAGTCAATTCGGCAAACGTTCTCATGCGTTCGCCGCGGTTTCTTTCGCTGTTTGATTTATGGAGGTCGCATGACGACATCTCTAGGGGACCGCTTTGCCCAAATGGTGGGACGCAGTCCGTCTTTTCGCCCCCGTCGCGTGGTCACGCGAAACGGTTATCGGGTGCGCGGCATTTTCTCGTCCACTCGATTCAATCGCCCTATGCACTGGGAGTCCGGCCTCCAGTGGGACCTGCTGTATCGGCTCGAAGCGTCTTGGCTGGTCATCGACGCCTGCACCCGCCCCACCACAGTGGACGTCGTGCTCGAAGATGGCGCGAGGCTGGGATACACCCCTCATGTTCTTGCGCAGAGACGAGACGGGCAACTTATCTGCTTAGAGTGCATTCCGTCGAAGCAGTTGACGGACGCGTCCATTGCGACACGCCTTACCGCCATTCGGCGGCGGTTGACGGACGTAGGCGTGACGCTCCTGGTCGTCACTGAAGCGCAGCTAGATCTTCCCATTGCTCAGCGCAATGCACGACTGATCGCCCAAGCGTTGCGAACCATACGCACGAGCGAGAGCGACGCCGAGGATTGCCGCCGGCTTGCCATGACCAAGTGCAGGCCGACGACCTTCTCCGATCTCCAATCGCTTCTGAGCTGCGAATCAGCCCTCCGCATGCTCGCGCTCGGTCGCGTCTACGCCGACATGTATCGGCCGCTGAACGCAGCCACCCCATTGACATACGCCCTTGAGGAGCGCTTCGATGCAGCTGACTTCGTTTACCCCCAATAAGCAGTTCAGGTTGTTCCTCAAGGTCGTCACAGTCCGCTCGATCATCGACGCCGATCGCGTGATGCTGAGCGACGAGGACGGCAATGTACGACCATGGGAGATTGCAACCCTTCACATCCACTATCGCAGCGGGAACCTAAAAGGCATTAAGAGCGAAAGGCCTGAGGCGCGAGAGCACAAGGTCACAGTGGCGATTCGCTTGGCGGATGACGTGAGCGAGGTAGCCAAGCGGCAAGGTTATGCCCGACAACAGTACCTCGAGGCAATCGAGCGCGAGGGACTCAGCATGCGCGCGCGCAGTGAACCGTTGGACGCGGTGCTGGAGGCAGTACGGCGACGACTCGGTCAACCGCGCGCGCCCTCCGTCTCGACCTTGAAGCGCTGGCGTGCTCAAGTCAGATCGCAAGGCGATGATCCCGCTGCGTTCATGCCTTACTTCGAACGTCGTGGAGGGCCCGGCAAACAGCGCATGTCGCCTGAGGTGAAGCAAGCGCTCAATGCCGTGCTAGATAATTTCTATCTGACCACAGAGCGCTACTCGATCAAGCTGGCTTATCAAGTCTTCGAGGGAGGATTGCTAGAGAAAAACAAGTGGCGTCCGAAAGATCAGCTGCTGAGAATCCCCTCTTACTCTACCTTCTTGCGCTGTCTCCGGCGGCGCCCCGGTTTCGAAGTTACTGCCGCTCGACTAGGTGCAAAACACGCGCTATCCACCTTTCGCTCTGTCGCGAAGAACACCGAGATTTACGGGCTCAACGAATGCTGGGAGATCGATCACACAATGCTCGATCTCTTTGTCGTCGACGAGGTCTCGGGACTGGTGCTAGGTCGCCCGCGACTCACGATGATCATCGATCACTTCAGCCGTGCGATCATGGGATTCGATGTGGGTTTCAGCGGCGCCTCCTCGCAAGCAGCGCTGGATTGCCTGAGACACGCAATCCTTCCAAAGACCTACCTGCGCAAAGACTATCCAGAGGTGCAAGGCGATTGGCCTTGCCATGGCATCCCGATGGTCTTGAAGTGTGACAACGGCCCGGAATTTCACTCGCACTCGTTCAGGCAAGCGTGCTTCGAACTCGGCATCGACTTGCAATACTGCCCTGTCAAGGAGCCCAGGTACAAGGCGCGCATTGAGCGACTCTTTCGGACGTTCAACGAATCAGCGTTGACCGGTCTTCCGGGTGCAACAGGGTCGCATTTTTATCAGCGCACGAAAGATTCTGACCCCGCCGCAGAGGCCTTGATCGACTTGCGCGAACTGCGAAAGCGTCTGCACTGCTGGGTGGTCGACTTCTACATGACCCGCGGCCACAGGGGGCTGGAATGAGCCCCCACGAACTGTGGCGCAGCGCGTTGGCGGTAACAGCCATCCGGCTTCCTCTGGATCCGGATGAATTGGACGTGGTCTGCTCAGACTCAGTTACCTGCACTCTGACGACCCGGGGGATCGAATTAGATAACTGCATCTTCAACAGCGATCACCTACAGGCCATTCTCCGTCAAGCGCCAAGAAGCTCCAACTCGAACGCGGTGAGCATACGGGTTCAGGTACGAATGAATCGCTCACTCATGGCATCCATCTGGGTGATGAACCCTCAGTCCAAGGAACGCCTTCAAGTTCCAAATATAGACCCTGTCAAGGCCACACTGAGCGCCTACCAGATAAAGGTGGCCTACGGCCTGCAGCGCAGGACACGCGAGCAGGGGCAAAAAATCACGATCTCACAAGCGATACAGAGAGCGCGCGACTCGGCACGCGACCTCGCCAACGCCACCACACAAAGCGCCCGACGTCGTGCGCTGCGCTTGATGGGCCTGAGCGTTGAGGAGCCAGTCGTCAAAGCCAAGGCGCATCTTCCAACCACTGTCCAACCGCAGACCTCACGGAAACGAAAGGTCGACGCCAAGCATGGGCTAGCTGAGCCGATTGAACAAGCTTCGGGAGGCTCACCCGCCGGTGATGAGACTCCGTCTTTCCCGACGGTGGTGCGCGCACCGCACGTCGCAACGAGAGCCCGCCCATGATCTGCATCGAAACCCCTGTCTTCCAGGACGCCATGGCGCGCCTAGCTGAATGTCACGCCGACAGTGGTGTCGATGACGATCCCCAAAGCATGAAGTTGCTCGGAGTGTCTGGAGTTGGCAAGTCGTTTCTCTTCAAGGAGTATTGCCTGCGCCATCCGCCTGTGTTCGAAGACGAAGTAACGCGCATCCCTGTGGTCCACGTACAGATCCCTTCGAAACCGACTCGAAAAGGCATCTTCGCCGCCTTCTTGAGAGCTCTTCAAGTCCAACCTGGCTTGGGGGTCGCAGACAGACTTCGCGATCGCGTGGAAACGCTCTACAGGGCGTGCAGCGTTGAATTTGTATGCATCGACGAGATCCAGCATCTGATAGATCGAGGACGCGCCGACACGTTTGCCTCCGCGGCAGATGCGTTGAAAGAAATGCTCGACCTGCTGAAGATCCCTGTCGTGTATGGAGGTGCGCCGAGGGCGCAGATTCTCTTCGCGCACAACGGACAGTTGCGCTCTCGTGTTCCCGAGACGCTCAGACTCCACCCGTTCAACCTCGAGAGCGGTTTCGTACAGCTTCGTGGCTTTCTCTACGAGTTGGCGATCGGCATGAGTGAGGCAAATCGCAAATGGATCGCGAGCATCGATGTCGCTACGCGAATGTTCTACGCCACAGATGGCATTCATCGGACGATCGCATTCATGGTCAAGCGGATGAGAGGCCTTGCCGACACAGGGAACTCTCTGGACTTCATCACGCTTGAGAAGATGTTTGAGCGCCTCTACTGGAGCGGGGTCCCCGCGGAACTCAATCCGTTTCACAAATCTTTCGCAATGCGCCGGCTGAATCGATTCGGCGAGCTTCACGCGCCGACCTATCTGGACGGCGACAACCATGAGAGCGACGCGTTTCATGGCGAGGCCTAGCAAGATCTCGAGCCCTCACCGACGAGAAGCATCGACCTTCGGCGACTTTCCGGTGATTCTCATACGTACTCGCCCCATCGGCACGACATGTCCCGATCAGCGAGCCTGCGAATCGCTTACATCCTGGCTGTTTCGTTTGCAGAAGGCGAACGCAGTGGCTAGAGGCGCGATCAGCGCTGCTGCTGGACTTTGGCCCAGTACGCTCATCGATGCGCCCTTGGATCCGGGACGCGCTTTGCGTGCATGGAGCAAGGTGAGCGGTCGGAGCGTGGCTGAAATCGCTCCCATGCTGCTTTTCTTTGACGACAGGCAAATATCGGGAAAAGGGCACTGCATTGTCATGCGGGACTGGGCGCTTCCAGGAAAAGGTAGTGCCGGCCTGTTTTATCGGACGCGCCACGTCGTATGCCCGGCTTGCCTTTTGGAGGACGAATCCCCCTACTGGAGACGAAGCTGGCGGCTGTGCACAACCGTCAACTGTGAAGTGCATCACTGCGCGATGATCGAGAACTGCCCAAGCTGCGGCAGTACATTCGTCGCTCCGGGACGCCGTCTTTTGCCCCTGACCCATTGCGGCGATTGCGGGTTCGATATCCGTGACAGCGCGCCTCAGGAGGCTTCGTCCGATAACAACCTGGTGACTAGAGTTCTCCACGACATCTACCGTCGGCCAGCCTGGAGAGACCAGCTCCGACACCCGTGGCCTTGTCTCGCAACCCGCCGATTTCTAAATTTGGCTTGCTCGGCAGCCCCCACGGTCGACTCGATAGAGGCCCTCGCGAGGCAGCGGTCGCAAGCTGGTCTAGAGAATCGCCTTGATTGCTGCTTCCGTGAACGGTTCATTTCGCGGGCGATCGAGGTTCGCAGGCGAGCTGTCTGCCTGGTGGAGGACTTTGCGTTACGACGCCCCACAGACTTTGGACTCTTGACTCACCTAGGAGACGAAGACGATATGGCAAGCTGGCTAGCCAAGTTTCACGCTATCTGCTCGGACGATGGCCTAGGCAACCGAAGCCGAAGCTTCGAAGGCCTCTCCACTTGAGTTCTTCATGCAACAGCAATGCAAAGCGCTGCTTGTGCGCCCCCCACCGATCGCTGGCAAGGCCCCTTTGGAATCGCTTGCTTCGTGGCTGTTCCGGCTCGCCAGAGCCAATGGCTTTACGAGCTATGGCGAGCTCTTTCAGAACGGCGGTATTGGGCTTTCATCGCATGCGCTCGTTGACCTGAATCCCGACCGCTGGAATCTGCTCTCTTCATTGGAGCAACTCAGCGGCATCCCTGTCGAGCAGCTTCGCGCGCATTCACTCGACGGGGCGCTTACAGCGATGACCGGGATGTCATGCAGTATCGCTTGGCGATGGCTGATGGCAAGCGGTGGTCAGGGATGCAGGCACTCGATCTGCGCGATTTGCTTGGTAGAGGATGCGACCCCATACTGGCGTAGCACTTGGCGTCTCTCCGTGAGCGCGGTCTGCCCGGTGCACATGCGGCTTCTTGTCGATGCTTGTAGCGCTTGCGGAAGCGAGCTGATTCTCTCAGGCAAAAGAACAATCTCCTTGAAGATGTGCGAGCATTGCGGCAGCCCCTTGCTGGACAGGCCAGCCGCAGCGACCGTGCAACGAATTTCCAAATGGCGAAGGCCGAATCCACAAGACACACCGCGACACTTATTGCCCGTCCGCGTGCTGCACAGCAAACTCTGGTGGGACGGCGTGCGCGTGCTGTTGAATGTGCTCAGTCGCCCTCGACTCGCATCCAAGCTGCAAGGCTACCTGCCTCGATCATTCGCTGGGGCGCTGACTTGTGTCGCATCGGGCCCAAGGTCTGAGTTTGATCGTCAGCCTCCAGAGATACGCCATCAAATGCTGGAGCTTGTGAATTGGCTCACCAGACACTGGCCGAGTCGTTTCATTGCAACGATGAACGCCGCGCACATCACGTGCGGTGAATACGCCACGGTGGAGATTCCCGTGCCGTACTGGCTCTGGGCCGTCTGCAAAGAGCATCTTGAGCGCAAACGCTACCGGATGACGCAGGCCGAAGTGTCGAGCGTTGAGGCGCTGCTGAGTGAGATCAATCACACGCCTTCTAAGATAGCTATCAAGCGCATGTTGGGAGTGACCGAGGCAAAGGCCTTGGATGTGATCCACCCCGTGATGACACGCCGTCTATCAGACACGGAAATGCTCGCAGTCGTCAAGCTTCTGGATAGCGACCTTGAGGCCGCCCCAATCGCGAGAGAGCATCGATCCAGCCTCTTGCGTGACGCATGCAGCATTGCTGCCGCAGCTTGGCTCGGAATATCGCTCAAGGCAGTCTCGGCGCTGCCCCTTGAAGAGGGCTACGGCTTGCTGCAGGAGTGGCGCAAAGCGGCCATTGCCAACGACGCTCGCGGGCAACTTGCTCGAAGCTATGTTGCCTGGATGCAGCGATATCTGAGTGGCACTCGTGTGCGTTTCCAGCGCTATGACTTATCACAGCGCGCGCTTTTTCTCTCGCGCTTCGGGGTCCCTACACAAGGATTCGGTCTGGCCGCACGGTTTGCGGACCTTCTGCGGCGCAGCAATGTCTCCGAGTGGTCTTTGGGCTCGCGCTTGCTGTCAGCCGGGCTGGAACAAGCAACGGCTCGATCAGGCACACGTCGGCCAAAGAAATAGCGTCGACTCTTATGCCTTAAGACACTGAAAACTGTCAGACATCCATGATCAGAACAGCGACAAATGTCCGGCAGGCACGATGATGCCCGTCGCATTAAGGGCCTTGACCGGATAGATCAGCAGCAAAACGTTGTACGTGGTGTCAAAGGCTTCGCCTAGACACTCATGTTTGTCGCCATTCTTGTCGCCATAGATCAATGTCGTGGGCTTGATCATCTTGCGTCCAATCGGCAGGAGTGAGAACAGGGCGTGCTTGCTGTCGATGAGTTGATCTGTGGGGCGCCCAAATCGCTCTTCAAAACTCGGCGATGTTTCGATCCGCCGCACGACTGCAGAGGCCGATCGCCCGGGAGCAAATTGTATGGGCTCGAGCACGTAGACCAGGCAAGGGCGATGGTTCGTCCTCGCAAACTCGCGCAGCGAGGCATAGTTGGACGCCCCAAACTTTTTCGCAAGATTGATCGGCGACTTTATGCCCAGAGGCATGTCTGCCGCGAGTTTTCCAAAGGTGGCTCCCTGAAACAGCGCATACCGGGCGAAATTGTTCGCTTCGCGTTCAAACTGATCCGCGATTTCAGGCGCCAAAGACTTTTCGCAGTCCTGGAAGAACGTGAAGATCTTTCGATGTGCCGGCAGTTCGTGATGTCCAGTCTCATGGAGCTTCAGGAATTGCTGCTTGCTCAGACCTACGGATTCGTCGATATGAATGATCTGTTCATTTGCATCGTAGAGCCCGAGGATCTTTGAGAGCGCCGTCTTGACCGCAAACAATGCATTGGCAGTCTTCTGCTTTGCAAATGCGAGCAGGCGCTCGGGATCGAAAAGGCCCTTGGAAGCGACACGCAGCTTGGCCGCGGAAACGATGTCTTCCACGGGCGTCGGGAAGCGTCCCCAGGCAGCCGCCTTGTCCAGCGATTGCCGGGCACGCTCCTCGACGGCCCGCAGTTCGGCGGGTTTCAAGCTGCTGTCGTCCTCTTTCATGGCGGTTTTTCCATCCTTAGAAATTTCAGGTATTTCATGAGTTCGGCTTCTTCTTCGGGTGTCAGGTTGTGCTCTGCGAACGTCGCAACTCGTCCGTGGCGCTGCGTCGCCTTGCGTGCAGCAGAAGGGGCTAAATAGCCCGCAAGTTCCATGAGCTGGATGTAGTCGATTGCATAGATTTCCGAGAGGGTGTTCAGTACGTTGGGACTCGGCTGAACGATTTTTCCTGTTTCAAGTTGGCTGAGGTAGGCATTCGATACCTCCTTGCCGCTGGCTTCTTCCACCTGCCGCAGCGACATCTTTCGGTCTTGGCGGATGGACGCCAGGTACTGGCCCAGTGTTGGCTTCACAGTCTCCTCTGCAAATGCCGACAGCGGCGAACGGGCATCGTCCGTCGCCCGACACCTCCAGTCTAGTCGGACTGCTAATTTTTTCAAGCATGCAAGGCCGCTGCTTGACATACTTAGCACGCCATGAGACATTAGCACCACATCGCGAGACCCCCTCGCGGCAAGAAAGGATGGAGCCTATGGCCAAGGACTTTGAAGATGGTGTGGAAGATGTGCTGCAGGCGCTCAGCGCCGGACGCGAAGTTCGCGGGCACGGCCCCTACGGTGTGCTCATTGGTGACGAGCGCCTGGAATTCCGCCCGGCAGTAATCGCCGACCCAGTGCCCACTGGGCGCCAGGTTCTCCAAGCAGCGGGCGTCCGCGATACCCTGGAACACCTGCTATTCCTCGTGTCGCAAGGCGGACTGTTGCAGGAACTCGGCCCAGGCCAGACGGTCGACCTGCGCAGCGCCGGCATCGAGCGTTTCCTAGTCTTCCGCAACGATCGCTCGTTCCGCCTCGAATTGAACGATCACGTCATCGAATGGGGCGCGACCCGCATTTCGGGGCTGACGCTCAAGAAGCTGGCGGGGGTGGATCTCGCAACCTTCGCGGTCTGGCTCGACACCCGCGGCGGAAAGGATCGCCAGATCGGCGATGCCGAGCTATTCGACCTCTCAGCCCCTGGCGTGGAGCGCTTTTATACGGCTCTGCGCACGATCACCGTCAAGGTGAACACACGACCGCATCAGGTCCATACCGAAACGCTGACGTTTGACCAGGTGGTGAAACTGGCGTTTGCCGATGCCGCCACGAGCGACACCCGCGTCTACACAGTGACGTTCAAACGGGGTCCGGCCAGCAACCCCGAAGGCACGCTGGTCGAAGGTGGCTCGGCCACCATCAAAGATGGGATGCTCTTCAATGTCACATTCACTGATAAGTCGTAGCCCGGATCTCAAGAAACTGCGTGACGAAGGGTACGAGATCGAGGTTCGGGCGGGGCACCTGCTCGTTCACTCCGTCCCGTATGTGAACTCGCGCGGGGAAACGATGGTGGGCACCCTGGTTTCGAGCTTGATACTGAGCGGTGACATCACCGCTCGGCCCGACACCCATGTGGTCCATTTCATCGGTGAGCATCCGTGCAATCTCAACGGCACACAGATCGTGCAGATCAAGAATGCGAGCAACGTGACTGCGCTGACGAACGACATCGTCATCCATCACTCGTTTTCCAACAAGCCGCTCGACGGCTACCGCGACTACCACCACAAGATGACACGCTACATCGAGGTCATCGGTGCACCGGCACGTTCGCGTGATCCGGCAGTCACGGCCCAAACTTTTCGCCCCGTGGCCGCGTGGCCAGACGAGTCTGTATTCCGGTACGTCGACACCGCGTCGAGCCGGGCAGGCATTCAGGCGATCGCAATGCGGCTGGCTCATCGCATCGCGATCATCGGCCTCGGTGGAACGGGCTCCTATCTGCTCGATCTGCTGGCCAAGACGCCAGCAACAGAGATCCACCTGTTCGACGGTGATGTCTTCATGCAGCACAACGCCTTTCGGGCACCAGGAGCACCTTCGCTAGCAGAGTTGGAGAAGAGGACGAGCAAGGTTGACCATTTCACGGCGATCTACTCGAACATGCATGCGCACATCGTGGCGCACAACGGATACCTGGACGAAAAGAACTTACACCAACTACAAGACTTCGACATCGTATTCATCTGCGTGGATAGAGGCAGCGTGCGTCGGATGATCACCGAAGCACTCGTTGCCACTGGCAGATCTTTCATCGACGTCGGCATGGGGGTCGAGCTCACCTCCGAGACGCGTGAACTGCTGGCAGTCTGCCGAGTGACCGCTGTCACTGCGGCCAGGCACGATCACATAGCATCTCGCGTTTCGATGGCCGATCGCGATGAAGAAGATGCCTATGGCCAAAACATTCAGATCGCCGACCTGAACGCCTTGAATGCCGTCCTAGCTGTGATCAAGTGGAAGAAGATGTGCGGCTTCTATGCGGACGAGGAAGGCGAGCATCACTCAACCTATTCAACGAGCATGAACCTCCTGACCAGCGACGAGGTATCTACATGAAGCAATCACGCATGGCGCACATTTTCGTAAACGAAGTCCCAACGGAACTCGCGCCGGGCGTGCTGTACGTCGCGATGGATTGCGCTACCGCCATTCATCGCTGCGCGTGCGGCTGCGGCCAAGAAGTGGTCACGCCCTTTTCGCCAACCGATTGGACGTTGATATTCGACGGCGACACCGTCTCGCTGGATCCATCCGTCGGCAACTGGAGTCTGCCCTGTCGTTCCCACTACTTCATCGATCGCGGCGCAATAGCCTGGGCAGGAAACATGTCGAATGCAGCCATTGAACTTGGCCGCGCTCGCGATCGCAAGAACAAGTCGGCTTACTTCTCCAACGGAAGATCCGCTGCCGGGCAATCTGAGGTATTGAAAGTACTGGCGCCACCAGCGTCGGCCACAAGCACGCCATGCCCTCGGACTGCGCGTGAGTCGCAAGGTAGCGTAGTTTTCTGGAGTGCATTGAAGTCGTGGTGGAAAGACTGAAAAACCGCGGCCGATCAATCGCCGAGATGCAGACGCCATCGTTTCGTGCAGACGTCGGAGCATCAACTAAGAGGAGGAACAATGAAATCTGACAATCCGTGCGAAAGCTCAGCAACAAAACTGACGCTCAAGGAAATGGTCGATCTTGGTGGCAGCTTTGTGCGATGGGGGTCCCTCGCCACAGGCGGGCTTTGCCTGCTGCTTTACAGCAATGAGATTGGGCAATTTCCCGAAGGCCTGAATCTCGGTGAGGGCTTGGCCTTCTACCTCGTCTGTGCCGGCTTCTGGATCGCGTACTCGCTCTACGTACTGATATTGACCGCGCTGGGATCGCTGATCATGGTCTTGCCTGCACGCGCCGCGTACCGCGCCTTTCGGCGACGACGCGCATTGAGCAAGACGCATCGAAACAGTGTTGACTTACCCATTGATTTCTCGCCGATGTACGACCTTCCATGCGTCGGACTTGCTCTCGTTGGGCTCTTAGTACTGGTCATTCATGCGGCAACCGATCTCACGCGCGCCGCGCTCTTCCTGGCACTCGCCATCCTAGAAGGCGTGCTGGTCGCCACGTTTCTTCTTGTGCGTCGCCGTCATGTTCATCTGTCGGCTGGACTGCTCGTTCATTCTGACACTCAGGAAGACATCAAACGCAAACGTTCTGCGACCGCCCTGGCGCAGCAGGTCGCAATCGGGTTCATCGTTCTTGCTCCGTTAGCAGTGGGCCCAGAGCGTTTTGGCTTGGTCGAAACAGCATTCAAGACCGCGCAGTTGCGCAAGGACAATGCCGTCATCCATGTGAAGAAGCCATGGTCAGTGCGAGTCGCCTCTTCCAAACTGGTCCCAGGCAAGAGTTTCTTGGGGGACGAGTACGAGGAATTTCGCGGGGTGAAGGTTCTGCTGCGTTCCGTCGGTGAAAAGGTGGTGATCGAGTTGCCCAATGCAGGTGGCGCGGCAGCCAAGCTACCGATACCTGCCGATTCCATCTTTGTGGAATGACGTGCTTCCTACCCCTTAACCCGGCGGATCGAACCTTCCGATCTCTCGCCAGCCGCTGTCTGTTCTTCAAGCACCGTGCGCACGCCCCCTTTCGGCAGCAACGGCGGTAGTCCAGCCGCTGCTCGCAATGCGTTGAGCTCTTCATGGACTTTGATCTGCACCGAGTTGCACTCATCGCGGTAGCCATCCTCAAACATCAGATGCGCTAGGGCTGGTCGCGCATCGAATGTACTTGCCACGTACTCCAGCCAGGACTCATGGCCAACGGGAGGCTGGTTCTGGTGGGGCGGGTAGTAGAGCGAGGTCGCCTCCACTGCATCCACTGTCGATGAAGCAGGAGGATTGACCAACGAATTCTTTGGCCCCACAGGCAGTTCCTTAGGGTGCTCAACCTCCGTGGCCTGCAAAAGGGAGGCCTCCGCCATTGGTCCGCTCGAAAATCGCTCAGCCTCACGGAAGCGGCTGCTTCCCCGAACCGCGGATGCCTGCATCAATTCCGCTGGCGGCCGACCGTCCCGGACAATAGTGTGGAGAAGTTCTCGAACGACATCGAACTCGGTAAGCCCAGCCTTTGACAAGATGGAGCGCGCCTGGAGCAAGAGACTCTCGTCCACATGGATTGAAAAGGTAGGACTGTCGTTCATCATAGCCTCACGATTCGAAGTGAGCTGAAACTAATGAGGCCGCTCAGAACTCCGAGGATTTCGGCCTACAGAGAGGTCAGCGAAGCTTTCTGCAGACCAAGAGAGACCTTTATCCATTGTCCTGTCATAGAAAGAAGGCTTGCATAACTTTGCAGCACAGCACCCACGTCAGGCGAGTTATTGTACTGCTAGGCAAACTTTGAATACCACCATACCAGGGTCTTACACTTTCGAATTCTCGATCAAGACCGGTTGCCTTTGGTGCATTTTCATTAATTTTGATGGCACTGTTCCTGACGCAGCCGATTCATGCTTTATTTGGCAAAACAATGAATAAGTTCTTTCATGTAGATATATCCCAACAGCTGCGTCCTGGCATGTCCATTGCGCTGGGACGTGAAAGAATATCCGAATTTGGAAGAAAGTGCTGGAAACACTTCAAGTGCATCGGATTACACGAAATTCCCACCTTGAATTCTTTACCATCCTCTGTCTCGCTGCTTGACTCGTTCGCCTACAGGGAACTGTATCTTGAAATATTCAGAACAGGCCATCCTGAAGTCATCAACCTCAAAACCGTATCCCGTCTAAATGCTTTTTTTGCGGTTCAGTCGATAAAGGATGCTCAAAGATATATCGAGCGAAGCAATTTTTCAAAAAATCTTCCAATTTATGAAATTCACACCTGCGATGCCGGCTACAAAGTCGACTCGACATGGTTGGATCAACAATTCCCGAGAGACCTCAAAGCGTTTAACTATTACTATAAAGAATATTGGAAGCGCTCCACAATTGAAAGCGATCCGCATCTATCACATCATGAAAAACGGGGCTCATTGATTGAGGTGCTTATTGCCTCTGATGTAGTCATTGGTGAGTTGGTGTCGCGTCATTCGATTTAAGGATGCCACATCGACAACGCATGATGCCGCTCTTGGACTAGTTCACAAGCATCCATGACTTTGAGCAGTTCGCTCGTTTTCTGGTTTTCGAGTTCGAATAGTGACTTCGCGGCAGCGTCTGTACAAAATTTGATCTGATCACGGGAAATCGCAATAACTATGCATCACTGATTTGTTCACCGTTTCATAGTTGGCGCATAAGTCTTTGATTTATATAGCAGGGAACAGCCAGTATTTTTGAATCCCCACATCTCGCGCTACCAGGGAAAGCTCAGCGGCCCGCTGCTCGACCGCATCGACCTGCACATCGAAGTGCCGCCGGTCTCGGCCCAACTGCTGCTCGAAGCGCCTGCGGGCGAATCGACCGACAGCATCCGCGAACGCGTCGTCGCCGCGCGCGAGCGCGCGATGCAGCGCCAGGGCCACGCCAACCAGTCGCTGCACGGCGCGGCCATCGACCGCCACGCGGCCCTCGACGACACGGCCCGCGCATTCATGTTCAACGCCGCCGCCAAGCTCGGATGGTCCGCGCGCAGCACGCACCGGGCGCTGAAGGTGGCGCGCACGATTGCGGATCTGGCAGGGTCGGAGGCGGTGCAGGTCGGACACCTGGCGGAGGCGGTGCAGTACCGAAGGGCGCTGCGCGGGGCTGCCTAGAAGTAGAAGAAGAAAAAGAAGAAGAGCTTCTCGACTCGCCCCTCAGCTCACCAGCGAATCGATCCACTGCGCTGCCTGAGTCCCGCCCTGCTCGAAGTAGTGGGTGTGCGCGCCGATGCCCATGCACACGTCGTGCTCCGATCCGTAGGGCCCCGGCGCGAAGGCCGGCGCCGGGTTCCAGAGCGTCGCATGGCCGCCCACGGTGTCGATCGCAGGAGGCGGGTCGCACCATAGCCAGCGGCCGACGTAGTCGCCGGTGGTGTACAGGTTGACCCAGCGGTTGGCGCCGACGTCGCAGGCGAGCGGGCCGCTGTTGGCCGGCGTCCTGGCCCGCCCCACCCATTCGTAGAGGAGCGGAAAGCGCGCCGCGTAAAGCTGCCGCAGCGGGCAACCCGCGGTCAGCAGGTGAAGCTTGCCCTGCAGCTGCGGCCACAGCCGCGTGACGCGGTCCTCAATGCCGGCATCGGCCTGCCATTGCGCGCGGTGCTGCAGGTAGCGCAGGAGTTCGGTGGAGATCACCGTGCCCTGGCTGTGCGCCACGATCACGATACGGTCGTACTGTTGCGCCACGAGGTGTTCGAGCAGCGCCACGTAGCGCGAGAAGATCCGGGCGCGCGGGATGGCGTGGCGCGGGAACTCGCGGAAATGGTTGTCCACGTCCAGTGCCACGTCGAGCGGCAGCCGCAGCCAGGGCACGTAGCGGGACAGCACCCCGCCGAAGGCCGAGAGCGCCGCGGCCGCGGTGGCGGCACTGAGTACCAGGGGCTTGAGCACGCTCTCCGACAGAGGCCCGAACCATTCGATGTACGCGCCGCCTATCAGGTCCTTCGGCAAGATGCCGCAGCGCGCCAGCAGCAGCACGACGCCGACGACGGCAGCCACCACCACGCTGGTTGCCGCAAGCCCGGTGACGACGGCTTCGAGCCGGCGGTAGCCGCCGCTGAGCCAACGCCCCAGATCCTGCGCCGTGCCTACGCCGTTCCTGATTTCGGCGAGCACGCTGGGCACGAGCACCACGATCATGTAGAGCAGCAGCGCCAGCGTAAGGCCTGCTGCGAGCACGAAGGTCTCGGTGCTGCGGAGATAGCGCTGGTGCAGGAAGTTGGAGCCCTTGTCGAAACAGCCCGAGGCCACGTCGAAGATCAGCGGGCAATACGAAGTGCCCTCTGCGCCGAATTCCACCAGCGTGGTGAGCAACGCCCAGATCGCCATCGAGAGAGCGACGAAGGAAGCCATGGACACCATCAGCCCCAGCCGCCCGGTCGCCACGCTGCCGCGCGCGGCATCGCCGTCACGAGCCGCGATCTGTCCAAGGACGAACCACAGCAGGAAGGGCACGACCGCCGCGGCCCACCAGATCACGATGCCCAGCAGCATGAACTCGAATGCGCGCATGCCGGCGCGCACCCAGTCGTGCAGGTCGACCGCTTGCGCCCTGGACGCGAACGTGGCCGACACCAGGTGCCCCAGCAACAGCAGCGTCGTGGCCGCGAGGAAGGCGAGCCCCACCGCGCGCATCGCCGGGAAGCGCGCGGCCGCCACCCGCAGGACGTAGTCGAACAGCAGTCCGAGCAGCGCCAGGCAGCCCAGGCCCACCACCCAGTGCGCCGGCACCCAGTGCAGCAGCGCCGTGGCGGCTATCGCGCAGGCTGCCGCAGCGAAGCGGTTCGCAGGCCGCGCACCATACCGGTAGCAGTACCACCACAGCGCGAGCGCCGGCGCTGCCACGGCCAGCACTGTGCGCAGCACGGCGGTGTGCGGCTGCGCTACGCCCCAGGCGACGATCAGCAGCCCGATGAGCAGCAGCTGCGAGAACAGGTTGGCCAGCAGGTTGGAAAAGGCCCAGTCCAGCCCTCGCTGCAGTTTCGCCAGCCATTGCCAGCGGCGCGGCGGCTTGCCGTCCGGCTGCCGCAGCCCGGCCTCGGCACTGGCACGATCCACTGCATCGCGCCCCAGCAGCGAGAGGCGGAACACGACGGTGAAGAGTTCGGTGACGATGCGCGGCAGCACACCCGACAGCCGCGACAGGTCGGCCCAGTACATCTCGTGCACGTCCACCTGCTGCGGCGATGCGCCCGAAGCGGTTGAGGTGCGGGTCATGCGGATGCGAGCGGCTTCGTAGGCCTCGTTGTCGGCGCCCTTCCACTTGGAGAGCAGGTAGTCGCTGAAGGCGATGCCCGCGTCGGCCGAGACCATGGCCCTCGGCGTGGGACCGCGGTTCCTGGCGCCAGCGGAAGCATCCAGCCTGCCCTTGCCGACGATCCACTCATCGCGCAAGAAGTCCGAGCGCAGCGATTGCTCGAAGGCCTTTCCCATCGAGTCGGGCGCCTGCATCGATGGCTGGACGCGCCGCGTCGAGCCCGGAGGCAGCGGCTTCGACGAGCGGTTGCCGGCCATCGCCTTCAGCGGCGGCACCGCCACGATGAAGCTGTTGCAGTCGCCATGGCTGTAGCGAGCCGACGGCGTGCCGGCATTCACCATCAGCGAGGCGATGGCGCGCGCAGTGTCGCCGGATTTCTGGTCGGCGACGCCATGGATGGCGACAACGGCCACGCGCTCCGAATGGCGCGCAGCGGCAGTCCCGGGCCGCTCTTCCTCTTCGCTGCTTGTCGTAGCGCTCATGGTCGTCCTCCTGCTCGCCGATGGCCGGCTGCGGTGACACCCACGGGAAGGCGGACTGGCCGAGAGAGAAAGAGAAAGAAAGAAGAGATCAAGCCGGCTTCGCGCGGGAGCGACGCATTCTTCCCGCGCGGCCACGCGCTGCGCCATCCCGCAAAAGCAGGATGCGGACTATGGCCAAAGCCCTGTCGGGCCGCCGGATCCGGCTACTTGAACTCGTGACTCACCACGGGCGCCGACTTGCTGTCCTGCACCGTCACGCGCTGCCGGTACACCTCGAGATCGCCGTTGCGCACCTCGATGTTGTAGATGCCCGGTCGCAGCGACAGCGACTTCAGCGGCGGGCTCACGCCGCGGTCCGCGCCGTCGACGAACACCTGGCCCCAGGGCCGGACGTTGAACAGCACGCGGCCCATGCCGGGCGCTGCCGCCGGCGCGGTGGTCGTGGCGCCCGGGGTGCCGGGAGCGGCACCTGCGACGGCGGTTCCGGGCGGCTGCGTGCCGGGAGCGACGGGCACCGAGGGCGGGGAGACGCGGTTGATCTCGGCGATGGCGTTGCGCGCCTCGCGGGCGTGCAGGCCGCGGCGGTAGCGGCGCAGGTAGGCCTCGTAGCCTTCGCGCGTGTTCTCGCTCTGCGCGAGGTTCCAGTCCTCGGCCTCGGCGGTGGCGAGCGCGGATTCGGGCGGGGTGACCGGCGTGGCGGGCGTTGCTGGCGTCGTCGGCGTCGCCCCGGACGTGGAGGCCGGCACGTTTTCGAGCGGCGTCAGCGGCGCGGCGCCTGCGACGGGCGCGCTGGCCGCCGCAGCTGGAGCCTGAGCGGCAGCGCCGCCGGCCACGGCCGGCGGCACGCCGTCGGCGGCGGAAGGCGTGGCGCCGGTGTTGGCCGCGGGCGGCATCGCGGCCGGCGGCGCGGTGTTGCTCGACATCGGCTCGCTCGGCGGCGGCACCGGCACCATCGCGGTCTTCTGCTCCTGCGGCTGCATGCCCGAGGTGAGGCGCAGGCCGATCCAGGCGCCCACGGCGACCAGGGCTATCAGCAGCATGCCGACCATCCCCCATGGCGGGCGCTTGAGCTTCTGCTTCGGTGCTGGCGCGGCAGCCGCGCCCTTCTGCGCGGCCTGGGCCTTGGCGCGGGCGCCGCGATCCTCCTGCGCCGCGCGCGGTGCCGGCGCTGGCGCGGGAGCGCGCACCGGTTCAGGGACGGCCACCGGCACCGGTGTCGCGATCGGCTCCAGCGGCGCGGGCGCCGACACCGGAGAGAACTGCTGCGGCGTCAGTTGCGGAGGCGGCGGCGTGGCCGATACGGGCGCGGCGGGAATGATCACCGCCGGCACGCCCATGCCGCTCACGTAGATGTCGCCCAGCTTCACCAGCCCGAGCTCGGCGGCGAAGGCGGCCACGGTCTGCGTGCGGTCCTTGCTGTGAACGGCCAGCGTGTGGTCGATGGCGGCGCAGAAGGCCGGGCTCAGGTCGTCGCGGCCCATGGACGACAGCGGCACGTAGGCGTCCTGCACGCTGCGCACCACGGCCGAGGGCGGCGGGTGCCCGGTGACCGCGCGGTACAGCACCGCGCCCAGCGCGTAGAGGTCGGTCCAGGCGCCCTGCAGCAGCGTGTTGTCGTCGGCGTACTGCTCGATGGGCGAGTAGCCCGACTTGACCATCACCGCCACCTCGTCGACGAGGTCGGCGATCGACTTGCGCGCCGCGCCGAAGTCGAGCAGCACCGGCATGTCGTCCTGCTGGATGAAGATGTTGTCGGGAGCGATGTCGCGATGGAAGCACTGGCTGCGGTGCAGCGTCTCCAGCGCGCCCAGCAGCGGTCCCAGCATGCCCAGCAGCCAGGGCTCGGTGATCCTGCCGGGCTCCTCCTCGGCCAGACGGCGCAGCGTGCGGCCCTTGTAGAGCTGGATCGCCATGTAGGCGGTGGAATTCGCCTCCCAGAAGCGATGCACGCGCACCAGCGCCGGGTGGCTGAACTGCGCGAGGGTGCGGGCCTCGTTGATGAAGCTGCGCAGGCCCGCCTGGAAGGTGGCGGTAAGGCGCTCCGAGCGCACGTGCACGCTGTTGTCGCCCACGCGGCGCGCGAGCATGGCGGGCATGTATTCCTTGATCGCGACCTCGCGCTGCAGCGAGTGGTCGTAGGCGCGGTAGACGATGCCGAAGCCGCCCTCGCCGATCACCTCAAGCAGTTCGAACTCGTCGAGGCGATGGTTCACGCCCAGCGGATGCGGGCGCTCGTCCTGCGCGTCGGCCGCCGGGCTTCCGATGCCGTGCGTGGTCGTCATGCTTGCGTTCCTCCTGCGGGACGACCCACCCCATGACCCTCATGGCCCCCCTGGATCGATCGGCCGACCTGGCTCTTCTTGTTCATGCCCATGGCACATGTCCCTGCGAAAACAACTTGGAAAACAGCGGCGTGTTGAGCCCTCCGCCATGGGCGGCTGTGCGCAACGGCGACCCGTCGGCCTGGTTGGTCCACCAGTAGCTGGTGCTGCCGAAGGGGTCGAAACACAGTGGAAGCTCCGGCCAGCCCAGGCGCTGCTGGGCGCTGGCGCCACCGGCCGTAGGCCCGAGGATCGAAAGGATGTCGTCCGAGCCGCCGCTGGCAGTCTGGAAGCCCGCACGGCCGGCCGCCAGCACCTGGCTGTCGAACTGGTCCGGCGCCACGCCGTGGCGGATGGCCTGCAGCATCGCGGTGCCGCACTGCCAGTACCACTCGGCCGAGCCTTCGAGCACCGAGGGGCGGTAGCTGCGCGCGGCCACCTGCAGGGTGATGCATACGGGGTAGTAGCGGCCCACCCGGTCGCAGCTCGGCGCGATGCAGCCGAACTGGACCGCGTCGACGCCCTGCGTGGCGGGGATCGCGAAATTCCACACCGGTGCCACCGCGTAGTGGCGCGTCATGGCGTCGGGCCAGCGCTTGAAGCTGCCCAGGCCGTTCTGCATCCAGCGGTCCCACCAGGCCTGGAGTTCGCGCGGCATGCGGCGATAGAGGAAGTCGCCGGCGGCAGGCAGCTTGCCGTACCAGCCGATCTGCTCGTCGACGGGCACCCAGGCCTGCGGCGGAATGCTGCTGTTCATCTCAGGACTTCCCCGGGCACGAGAAGCTGTTCATCTGCGGCAGGCGCAGCGGGTTGTAGACGCTGTTGGCCGTGACCGCGAGCACCACCTTCTTGCCCTGCAGGTCGAAGCTGGCATTGAAGGACTCGGGCGAACTGCCCGCGGAGATCGAGGCCTTGTCGAAGAGCCGGTGCAGCGCCCAGGGGCCTTCGGTCACGATGCCGCCTGCCGGCGTGCCGTTGGCGGTGGTCACCTGCAGGCGCACCTGGTTGCTGTTGCGCGGGCCAGGCCACTTGATGGTGCTGGGCGCCTGCGGGCCGTGTGCGTAGCGCACCGTCTGGCCGTCGACGTCGAGCGTGAACTGCGTGAGCGCCGCGTCCATGTCCTCGGGCCGGATGTCGATGGTGAACGAGGGCGTGCGCCCGCCCGCCATGCCCGAGAAGAACACGTCGCGGATGGCCTGCGCCTTCTGGAACGAATCGAGGTACGCCGAGCGCCCGGTGGCGCTGCCGTCCACGCCGCGCTTGAAGGCCCACGGATTGACCGAGGTGTCGACCTGCGTGATGAGGTTCTTCTGGAAGAAGTCGTCCATCATCCCGCCCGGCGCGAACAGCTGCGCGAAGTCGCCCGAGGCCACGTCGCGGTTCGATCCGCGCGTGAACGGATAGCGCCCCGCGATCGCCTGGTTGCAGAAGGTGCCGATGCTGGCCGCCGCGCTCTGCCCGATGTTCTGCCGCGTCACCGCCGCAGCCTTCGACGAGGCGGTGGCGGAAAGGTCGTTCAGCATGCCCTGGAAGGGCACCGGCAGGCGCCCCGCTTCGGCCTGCACCTTGGTGACGGCGTCGCTGGTCGGCGGGATGTTGCCGCTGCGCAGCGCGGTGTCGGTGGCGGTGAGGAAGTTGTAGAGCTCGTTGATGAGCGCTGCCGTCGCGTCGATCGGCGCCTGTCCGCCCTGCTTGGGCGCGGTGACCATGCGTCGCAGCGGCTCGAAGTGGTTGTCCACCAGCGACTCGGGGCGGTCCACGCGCGTGTTGCGGCGCTGGCTGCCGTCGGGCTGGCCGATGAGCTGCTCGATGCGCTCGCGCGTGCTCTGCACGCGGTTCTGCGCCTGGTCGAGCAGGCTGCGCGCGGCCTCGTCATGGTTGCGCAGCAGGTCGGTCTCGCGCGCGGCGCCACGGATGATGCGCGACATCGGCGACTCGGCGGTCGACAGCACGCGCGTCATCTGGATGCTCTGCAGCAGCGAGCGGCTGTCGGCCAGGCGGATGTCGACCAGGTAGTCGTCCCACACCTTGATGTAGTCGGTGAGGTAGAGCCGGCGCACCTCGCGCAGCAGCAGCTCGCGCGAGGTGATGTCGGCGATGCCCGGCGCGCGGATCTGCAGCACCCAGCGGTCTTCCTGCTCGAGCGACAGCGTGGTCTCGGCCATGCGCTTGTCGAAGATGTCCCAGTAGCCGCGGTAGGTGAAGAGCGTGGGAATGCCGTCGGTCAGCGGCTTGCCGCTCGCGCGCCTGATGACCAGCGCCGACTCGGCGCCGCCCGCCTCGGCGATGCTGAACGCATTGGGCGGACTGGTCTGCAGCAGGATGCGGCGCAGCCGCGCGTAAGAGCGCTGCGCCAGCGGCACGCCGGCCAGGCGCTCGCGCGTCTGCGTGATGAGCCTGTCGTCCTTGGCGAAGGGCGAGGTCACCACGCGGCCCGAGAACAGCGCCTTCAGGTGCGACTCGAGGTTGGCGCGCTGCTCGCGCGTGAGCGATGCGCCGATCTTGCGGTCGACGTCGGTGAGCAGCCAGGCCTGCAGGAAGTCGGCGTCGTAGCGCTCGGCGTCGTACAGCATGAGGTAGGCCTTGAGCGCCTCGTAGCTGTATTCGGCGTCGTTCTTCGCGGCCTCGCGCAGCGACTGCTCCACGCGCTGCGCGGCCTGCGGCAGCAGCACGGTCTCGAGGGCGCGCTGGTAGACGCCGTCGGTCGCGGCCTGCAGCTTCTCGCCCTGGTAGAGGCCGAAGCGGTAGGAGGTGGGCGGATCGCCGATGTCGAAGTGGCTGGACTTCGGCAGATCGCGCAGCCTGTCGAGGATGAGCAGCGAGCTCGCGATGTCGCCGCTGGTGTCGACCACCGTGGGCAGCTCGCCGCGCGCTGCGGCCTTGTTGAAGGCCTTGGCGTTGGTGTCTACCTCGGCCACGTAGTCCTTGTTGTTGCGCCAGCTGTTCACGCAGGCGCCCAGCAGCAGCACCAGCAGCACGCCGATCACGCTGTAGCCCGCGATGTCGATGGCCCGCTTGCGCCGGTACCAGCGCAGGTTGGTGCCGGCCACGCCCGCGTCGCGGAAGATCACCTGCTGCAGCAGGTCCTTCAGGAAGTAGCTCTTGCCGGGGCCCGGCGGCGGTGCAGGCGGCGCATTGACCTGCAGGTAGCGCTTGATGGCGCCCATCACGCGGTCGAAGGCCGTACCCTCTTGAGTGCCGCTGGTGAAGTACACGCCGCGCAGCATCGACGCGGCCTCGAACTTCGACGGATTGAACACGTCGGCCAGGAAGGTGCCGAGGATGTCCTCGAAGCTCGCGAACTGCTGCGGCAGCAGGTAGGCCTGCGCACGGCGCATCGGGTCGGACTCGGCCGCCAGCAGCTCGGGCAGGCGCTCGTCCAGGCGCTGGTGCAGCAGCTTGTATTCCTGGTGGAAGCGCTCGCGCAGGTCGGCACCCACGGGCGCCGCGCCCTTGTTCCCCTTCCCGGCCTTCGCCGGGCTGCCCTGGATCGGGAAGGTGAAGCCCCACACCTGCTGACGCTCGGTGCGGCCCAGCGAGCCGAAGTATTCGTTGAAGCCGGCCAGCAGGTCGGTCTTGGTGACCAGCACGTACACCGGGAAGTCGATGCCCAGGTCGTTGCGCAGCTCCAGCAGCCGCTTGCGCAGCGCCATCGCGTGGCGCGCGCGCTGGGCGTCGTCGGCCAGCGGCAGGTCGGCGATGCTGATGGTGAGGATCGCGCCGTTGATCGGCTGGCGCGGGCGGAACTTCTTCAGGAGTTCGATGAAGCCCTTCCACTCGCTCTCGTCGGTCTCGCGGTTGCTTTCGTGCGTGGTGTAGCGCCCGGCGGTGTCGATCAGCACCGCCTCGTTGGTGAACCACCAGTCGCAGTTGCGCGTGCCGCCGATGCCGCGCACCGCGGCCTTGCCGAGCTGGTCGGCCAGCGGGAAGTCGAGGTCGGAGTTGACCAGCGCGGTGGTCTTGCCCGAGCCCGGCGCGCCGATGAAGATGTACCAGGGCAGCTGGTAGAGATACTGCCGGTCGAACAGCGAGAAGCGGCTGGCGGGCTTGCCGTCGGCATCCGCGCCGAAGCGCATGTTCTTCAGGATGTTCGTGGCGTCGGTGAAGCCGCTCTGCAGCTCCTTGATCTCGGGCGCGTCCTCGGGCTTGGCTTCCTTCTCGCTCTTGGAGGGCGTGCGCAGCTGGTTGAGCAGCTGCGCGTTGAGCCGGCGCTCGCGCCATTTCCGGTAGATGACGCGCACGATCCAGATCGTGAACATCAGCACGATGACCACGATGCGCACGATCTCGTCCTCGAGCGGACGGTAGCGGCCCACCGCGATGGCCGGGCCGATGACCCAGATCAGGAAGGCGAGCGCGACCAGGCCCAGGAAGACCCACAGGTCGCGGCTGATGAGAAAACGGAAGACGGCGCGCAGCATCAGCGGTTGCCTCCGGAGCGCGGTGCGGGCACGGGTGCGGGTGCGGGCGCAACGAGAGGCGCGGGAGCCACCGGCGCCACCAGCAGCGTCACCTCGACGCGGCGGTTGCGCGCGCGGTTGGCGGGGGAATCGTTGGGCACGATCGGGTCTGCGTCGCCGCGGCCTTCGGCGCGCAGGCGTTCGGGCCGCGCAAGTCGCGCTGCGATCATCTTCTTCACCGCGTCGGCGCGGGCCTGGGAAAGTTGCCAGTTGGAGGGGAAGCGCACGCTGCGGATCGGCTGGTCGTCGCTGAAGCCGCTGACCAGCACGTTGCCTTCCACGGAATTGAGCGCATCGGCCACGCGCGTGAGCACGGGCGCATAGCGGTCGAGCACGCGGTCGGAGCCCGAGGCGAAGAGGCCGTCGCCGCGCAGCACCACGACACTGCGATCCGCCTCGTCGCGCACGGTCAGCAGGCCTTCGCGGATCTCGGGTTCGAGGAAGCGCTGCAGGCGCGGCACCGGCGCCGGCATGACGACCGCGCGCTCGGCCTGCGGCAGGCGTACCGCGTTGACGGCCGCGAAGGCGCCGTCGGAGTGGCCCGCGAGGTTGAAGGTGAGGAACGCGAACACGCCCATCAGCAGCACCGCCGCCACCGCACCCACCGCCCACACGGGCAGCCAGTTGCGCGAACGGCGTACGGGGGCGCTTCCGTCCTGCCAGTGCGGCGACAGCGGAACCGGGATCTCGCCGCGCGTCTGCCGGATGATCTGCAGCAGGCGCTGCTTGAGCGTCTCCAGCTGCGATCGGCCGTTGTCGATGACGCGGAAGCGCCCCTCGAAACCCATCGCCAGGCAGAAATAGATGAGCTCGATCAGGTGCAGGTGCTGCTGCGGGTTCTGCACCAGGCGCGACAGGAGCTGGAAGAACTTCTCGCCGCCCCAGGTCTCGTTGTGGAACATCACCAGCAGGCTCTGCGACGACCAGATGCTGCCGCCCCATGGCGTGAGCGCGGCGGCCTCGTCGACCGCGGTGCACAGGCAGTAGCGCGCGCCGATGATGACCTCAGGCGCGATGCCCGCCTGCTGTGCGCGCGTCTCGAAGCGGCGGACCTCGTCGACGAGATGCTCGCGCAGCTGAGAGGGCGCGGGATGGTGGCCGGTGGCGCGGATCTGCGGGATCAGGTCGAGCAGCGGGTTGGCCGCGGCCACGAGCGGGTTGTTGCCCGCGAGCGCCGTGTCGCCCGCATGCGGGCGCCGCGCGTCATGCCAGGCGGTGAAGGAATCGGGCTGCGCGCCCAGGCCGCCCATGCCGGCACCGCGCGAGGCGGGCGGCATGCCGCCCATGTCGCCATTGGCGTTGCCGCCGCCGGGATTCGGCGGCACGAAGCCTCCCGGACCGACGGCCATGTCGTTGACACCGTTCATAGAGTCCCTCACGGACGGATGGCCCAGAACTCCATGGCCAACCCGGGAAAGTCACCGGCCAGGTGCATCGCCACACCGCCCGACTTCTCGAGCTGGCGCCACATGTCGCCGCTCTTGTCGAGTTCGAAATAGTGGTAGCCCGCGTTGTACGGAATCTGCCGCGGCGCAACCGGCAGCGGACGCACCACCACGCCCGGCAGCTGCAGCTGCACGAGGTCGCGGATGCGCTCGACGGAGCCGATCTTCACCTGCGTCGGGAAGCGCTGCTGGATCGCATCGGCCGGAAGGTCGGCATGCACCGCGAGCACGAAGCCGGCGTTGCGCACCAGCACCGGGTCGGGCATGCGGCCCACGCGCACGCCGTGGCTGCGCTCTTCGAGTTCGATGGCGATGGCGCTCTGCTCGAGCACGGCCGACAGCGAACGCCGGAGCTCTTCGAGCAGCGGTCGGATGCACTCGTTGAGGTTGTCGTGGTCGTAGATCGGCCACAGCACCGGACGGCGCGTGGGCGAGGTGTGCGTGGCCAGGTGGCAGGCCAGCTTGAGCCAATCGACGAAGAGCTCCTCGGGGTGCACCTGAACGGCCTGCTGCGCATGCCAGGTGAGCGCGAGATAGCGGTTGACCAGTTCGAGCAGCAGGAAGTCGGAGACCTCGCTCACGCCGCCGCGGCCCGGCTGCGAGAGGCGCGAGGCCAGAGCCTCGGAGCGCTGCGTGAGCAGGCCGTGCAGCTCCGCGATCATGCTGCGCAGCATGGGGTGCGCGGAGGCGTCGAGTACCGGCGGTATGTAGTTGGCGTCGACCACCAGCTTGTGGTCGGTGCGCCGCTCGATCACGCGCACGGCGCCGATGGATTGCCACTCGGCGGTCAGCGAGGAAGCGCGCGCGAGGCGCAGGCGAGGCGCGGCGAGCTGCAGCACCGCCGGACCCAGCGCGACGGCATTGCCGTCGTTGACCTCGCGCTCGATCACGCCGAAGCGCGCGGCGGAGCCCTCGTCTTCCGAGAAGATGACCTCCTCGCTGCCCGGCCTGCGCAGGGGCAGCGCCAGAACGATGAGTTCGTCGGTGAGTTCGCTGGGCACTTCGTACGGAGGCGGCGCGTCTTCGGCGCCGAACGAGAACGGCGTGCCGTCGGGCATCACGCCCGCGCCGCCGAGCAGCGACACGCGGCCCAGCGCGAAGGCGTCGCGGTCGATGTCCAGGTGCAGCCAACCCCAGTAGGCGCCTTGCAGGCCCGCGGTGCGCCGCGTCACGTACTGCTCGACATAGCGTTCCAGTTGCTGGAAGTGCTGGGGGCGCAGGTACATGCCCTCGGACCACACGACGCGATTCGCCAATGCCTGCGGATGGGCGCCATTTCTTGCAGCGCCCGGATTGCGAACTGTCACCAAAAAGACCTCCTGGGGAGTGCTCACGCCGGAGCGGGAGATGCGCGGGAGAGCGGCCTCCCGGTCCACTTGTTTTGATCTCGATGCTACACGTCGCTTCTTACGTTTTGCACCGCATTTATCTTATGAATTCTTCGCACTTTGGTACTAGTCATTGAGTACCTTCAGTGCAAAGTTAACGACTTGGTAGCAGCTCGATGCCCGTCTTGCGCACGGCGACCTGCACGGCCTGTTCGCTCGGCGAGAACTGCCACACCTTGTACAGGTTCGTCTGCTTCGGTTCCTTCAGCGGCAGCACGATGCGCCAGCGAGCGGCTTCGAGCTTGCGATAGCCCGCGATGATGCCGATGGCGCGCGAGTCGAGACCGGCCTCGCGCTTGAACACGCGCTCTTCGCCGCTGCGCATGATGGCCTGGTCCGCATTGACGAGTTCGGTGCTCAGCGTCTCTCTGTCACGGTCCTGTAATGCAAAGTAATCTGCCGTCTCGAAGTTGCCGGAAGATTTCAGCTCGAAGACCTTGACGAGGATCGGAGCGGCCTGCCCCCGGCCGTCGGGATTGACGCCTTCGTCGATCCTGATCGTGACCGCGTAGGGCGTGGGCATGGACTTGGCCGTCGATGCGCATCCGCTGATGAGGCCCGCCCACAACGGTGTGGTTGCAAGTGCGCCTTGTAGCAAGCTTCTTCGATGCATTGAAATCTCCCAGGGGTTCGCGGCTTATATTATCGAAGTCATACGCCCTTACGATGGCGCATCGCGTGCATGCCGCAATCAAGCGGCACACCTTCCAAGCATTGCCTGTTCATTGCCTTCTGCAAAGTAGGAGAGAAGATTGAAGTCATGTCTGCCTGCTCTGGCGTTAGCTCTTCTTGCGGTCGCCGGCTGCACGACCACGCCGCCGCCCGAGCCCGCGCCCCAACCCGAACGCCTGAGCCAGCAAGTGGCCCGCACCACGCTCGAGAAGGCGCAGCAGGCCTATGACGAAGGCGACTATGCCAAGGCGCTCAGCACGCTCAAGAGCGGCGGCGTGTCGGTGTTCGAAGGCGCGGAACCGGCCACGCGCCTCGATGCGATGAAGCTCGAGGCCTTCAGCTACTGCGTGGCCAACCAGATCCCCGAGTGCCGACTGCAGTTCCGCAAGATCCTCGATGCGTTCCCGACCTTCGAGCTCAACGTGGCGGAGCGCAAGCACCCGGTGTGGGGCCCCGCCTTCGAGGCCGCCAAGCGAATGAAGCGTTGATGAAGAACATCGCGGCCGCGCAGGCACAGCGGCGCGAGAAGACCAACACGGAGAAGCCATGCGTTGGACAGTGATCGAACACGCAGGCAGGCCGGTGGCCACGGGCCCCTCGGCATTGCTCGCCGCGCCCGGAGGAACGATCGGACGCAGCCCCGACAACAACCTCGTGCTGCCCGACGAGCAGCGGCAGATCTCCCGCCTGCAGGCGACCGTGCGCTACGACGACGACGGCGTCGCCGTGCTGCGCAACATGAGCGCGGTGCTGCCCATCAGCGTGAACGGACGCGCGCTCGCGCATGACCAGGAATCGCGCGTGGCGGACGGCGACAGGGTGACGATCGGCAGCTACGTGCTGGAGGCATCGAGCGCGCAACATGCCGCGCGCCCGATTTCTCCGGTGCCGCCGCCTGCGTCCCCGGTGCAGCCTTATCCCGCACAGCCCGCGCCGGCGCCCTACATGCCGCCGCCGACGATGGCCGCGCCGCCGCTGCAGGCAGCGGCAGGCCCCATCGACGCGCTGCTGCCTTCTTCCGGCGCCTCCGATGTCTTCTCCGACCTGTTCGGCGAAGGCGCCCTGCCCATCGGCGACATGCAGCCCAAGGTGGCCATGCCCTCGCCCCCGCGCCAAGCGGCGCCAGTGCCGGTGCCACCGCCACCAGCTGCTTTCGCACCGCCATCGCCCGGCACCGCCTTCGTTGCGCCCTTGCAGCAGCCTTACCAGCAGCCGCCTGCACCGGCGCCGCAGCAGCCCGACCCCTGGGCCGCGCTCGCGCCATCGGCACCGCCGAAGCAGGGCTCGAGTCCGGCACCGGCCACGAGCACAGGTTCGTCGCAGATGCCTTCCGCAGCGGACTGGGACGCCATCCTCGCCAATGCGCCGCGCCGCGTCGACAGCACGCCCGCGCCCATGCCCGACCCGATGGCGCACGAGCCCTTCGAGCTGCCGTCGCAGGCACGCCGCAATCCCGTCGATCCGCTCGCAGAGCTGAATCCCGATTCGGCCAGGGACATGTCGGACGTGGCGCTCAAGCGCGGCGTCGATCCGCTGTCCTTCTTCGCTTCCGACGAGAGCGCGCACTCGCCGCTCTCCGACCCCCGTCCCACCGCACTGCCCCACACCGATCCGCTGCTGCCGGGCGACACGCACCCGGCGGTCGACCTGCTGCAGAACAACCGGCCGGCGGTGCAGAGTTACAGCCACTCGAACCACACGCGCGAAGTGGCGGCGCAATTCCGCCCGCCGAATCCGGTGGCGATGCCTGCACCGGTGCCGGCACAAGCACCCGTCGTCGAACCGCCGAGGGCGGAGGCGCCGCCGCCCACACCGGTTCCCCCACCACCTCCTCCCGCACCGCCGCCTCCGCCAGCCGTGCAGGAGATCAGGCCCGAGCCATCTCCCGTCGTGGAACAGCCTGCGGTCGTAGCGGCACCGACGCAAGCCGCTGCACCGACGCAGACGCCGACACCATCGCCCGCACCGACAGAGACCGCAGCGGTCTCATCGTCATCGGCGGAAGCCCTCTTCAAGGCCTTCCTCGAAGGCGCCGGCGTGCCCGAAGTCGCCGGCCAGCAGCCGATGGACATCGAGGCCATGCAGCGGCTGGGCCGCATCATGCGTGCCTTCACCGACGGCACGATCGAGCTGCTGTCCTCGCGCGCCATGCTCAAGCGCGAGGTGCGCGCCGAGATCACGATGATCGTGGACGAGGAGAACAACCCGTTCAAGATCCTGCCGAACGGCCGCGCCGTGCTGATGCAGATGTTCGGAGCGCGCATGCCCGGCTTCCTGCCGCCCGAGGCTGCCGTGCACGACGCGCTCGGCGACCTGCAGTCGCACCAGCTCGGCATGGTTGCGGGCATGCGCGCCGCGCTGCTCACGCTGCTGAAGCGCTTCGACCCCGCCGCCCTCAGCCGCGAGACCCCGCACGACGGCGGCCTCGGCGAGAAGCTGCTGCCCGGCGGGCGCGAGGCCCGCCTGTGGCGCCAGCTTCAGCAGCTGCACACCGAGACCACGGCGGCCGTCGAGGACGACTTCCAGGCCGTGTTCGGCCGCGCCTTCCAGCAGGCCTACGACAAGGAAATGGAAAGGCTGAAGGAGATGCGCCGTGCTTGAAGCCACACGCTCCTCGTCGTCCGCCTCCTTCGCAGTGCCGATCTCGACATCGCAGTTCTCCTGCGTGGGCGAACGCAGCGGCAACCAGGACGCCATCGGCTACCACCTCGACGAACGCAACGGCTGCTTCGTGGTGAGCGACGGCGTCGGCGGCAACGCAGGCGGCGAACTCGCCTCGCGCATCGCTGTCGACACGGCCCTCAACACCTTTGTTGCCGGGCCTTCGCTGGCCGCAGACAACATCCAGCGCTGCGTGAAGGCGGCGAACGACGCCATCCTCGCCAAACAGCGCGAGCTCACCGAGCAGAGCCGCATGAGCGCGACCTTCGTGTCGCTCTTCGTCGACCGCATCACCAACCAGGCCTGCTGGGCCCACGTCGGCGACAGCCGCCTCTACTGGTTCCGCCGCGGTGCGCTGATGCAGCGCACCGAGGACCACAGCCTGTCGGAGCGCTCGGGCGATGCAGCCGCGAGCCAGCACCACGGCGGCGAGCGCCTGGTGAAGACCAACCTGCTGTACCGCGCGCTCGGTGCGCGCGCGACGGCCGAGGCGACGATCACCGCGCCGCAGCGGCTGGCCGATGGCGATGCGTTCCTGCTTTGCACCGACGGGCTCTGGCAGCTGATTTCGCAGCAGGTGATGGAACGGTCACTGCAACTGGCCGACAGCGCCGAGGAATGGCTGGCGCTGATCCGCCGCGCAGCGGAAGCCAAGGCCGATGATTCGCAGGACAACTACTCGGCGCTGGCGGTGTGGGTGGGGTTTCCGCAGCAGGTGACGCTGGCGGGGACGGCGGCAGTCGCCAGGGCCGACTGAAGCCTCCGATCTTCGGATCGCTTTCAGGCCATCAGCACCAGGATCTTGGGCTGGCTCGGCACGATCCGCATGCCCATCGCATTGCCACGGTTCTGGCGCGTCATGCTCGTCAGGCGCGTCTGCGCGGAGCCTTTGATCAGCATGGTGAAAGCGCCCAGCGTGTGCCGTGACTCCCCCATCACGCTCTGCACCGCCACACCCAGGCCGATGCCCGCGTTGTCGCCGAAGGTGAGCGGCGTGCGCGTGGCCAGGTTGTGTGCGGGGGTGCACAGGTAGAGGATGTTCCAGGCCTTCGGGATCGCGGTGGGGCCCAGTGCGAAGTTGGGGTACGGGATCGGTATGGCCGGCGACTTGCAGACGTCGGGGAATGCCAGGTCGATTCCCATCAATTGGCAGTTGGCGAACATGCGGTGTCTCCTTTGATGGTTTTCGGGGATGTGCGGCTCGTTCAGCCCATGTGGATCTGGCTTGCGTCCGCCTTGATCAGGTCCTGTGCCGTGACCACGGTGTTCTTGCCGTGCAGCCGGGCCATCTCGGTAGCCTGGTAGTCGATGTGGGAGGCGCGCACCTGATCGATGCCCTCGGTCATGCGGAATGCCGTCTTGCTCAGATGCACAAGCCGCTCGACGATCGCCTCGTAGACGCGGCCGATCACGCGAATGCCGAGCACCCTGACCTCGGCTTCTTCGCCGCTGTATGCCAGCCGACCCACGCGGCAATCGGCCGTATTGGCGTCGATCTCCAGTTGCGGCGCATCCATGCGCACGCCCTCGCGACCTCGCAGCGAAAGCTGCGTCGCGCTTTCGATGCTGACCGCGCCGCGCTCGGAGGCCAGGGTCATGTCGCCGCTCACGTCCAGGCGCGATGTCCGTGCGTCGGCCTGTTCGGCAACGGCCGTGAGATAGAGACGGCTCGAATCGGGCCCGCTCACGAGCACCAGATCACCGATCTCCGGCCGCAGCAGGCAGCTGGCAGCGCGCTGGCAATGCAGCACGCGCCCGTCGCTCTCGACGCTGTAGAGACCGCCGGGCAGCGCCGAGACGACGGTGCCGAGCGCATTGACTGCGCCGCTTTCCGGGCCCGTACGGTGTTCCGCCGGGGTTGGCTGGGACAAGGGGGATCGCAGGGAAGCAACGTTCATGGGCAACCTCGATGTACTCGTCAGGGTCTGGCTCCGCGCGCCGAGAACTCCTCGGCCGCGAAAAGATCGGGATCGTTCGGCAGCAGGCCGCCTTTATCAGAGAAACGCGTGCCTTCGGTCAGCGCGCGGTGCATCTTCGTGCGCATGAACGTGGCGCCACCGAAATCGGCGTCGTGCAGGTCGGCGTACGAGAAATCGGCATAGGTCAGCACCGATTCGCTGAACCTGGCCTTGCTGCAGCGCGCACGATGGAAGACGCACTGCTCGAGATCGGCACCCGCGAAATCGGCGCCCTCCAGCTCCGCGTCGATCCAGATGCTCTGGGTGAATACGCCGCCCGTGCACGCCACGCCCTTCATGTGCACCTGCGGGAACAGGCTTTGCGGCGCGTGCACGCGCCGCATGCTGCCGCCTTCCAGCTGTGCGCCCTTGAAGTTGCAGCGCAGGAGCGTGGCACCTTCGAAGTCGCAATCGCGCAGGTCGGCGTCCGTGAACTGGCAGTTCTCGAAAGACTGGCCGCGAAATGCCTGCCCGGTGAGCTTCGATTCGATAAAGATGGTCTTGTCGTAGCTGCAGCCGGCGAACACCGCCGAGCGCAGATCGGTCCGATAGAAGGTGGCCTGCACCCGCACGCGCGAGAAGTCGACACGCAGGAGCGAGCCGCCGTGTACGCTGAGCTTCTCCAGGCGAACGTCGGCGAACGAGGCGTCGTCCAGGATATCGTCGGCGAACGAGGCATGGCCCAGGTCGGCGCCGGAGAAGTCCACGCCGGCCATGTTGCAGCTCTCGAACATGACGCCGTCGAGCGACGCGCCGGGCATGCGCGCGCCAGGCAACTCGCACCGGCTGAAGACGCATTCGACGAGCGAGGCCGAGGCCAGGTTCGCGTCGGCGAAGCGGCACTGGTTGAACATGCTGCCTTCGAGCTTCGCACCCGACAGATCGGCACCGGTGAAATCGCACGACAGAAAGACGCCGCCCGACAGGTCGAAGCCGCGGAAGTTCAGGCCCTTCAGGTTCTTCTCGCGGATTTCGTCGCCCCGCTGGACCATGGATCGAATGCGTGTGGGCGTCATGGCGTGTCCTGCTCGGGTGCGCGCTTGGGCACGGTCTTGACCTGCTCGGTATAGGCCTCGTCGAACCGGGTGAACCTGTCGATCAGGCACTGGCCCAGGTCGGCCTGGAACAGGTTCGCGCGATGGAGGTTCGCCGAACCCAGCAAGGCCTTCTGCAGGTTCGCGCCGATCAGGTTTGCACGGACGAGCGTTGCGCCCGTGAGGTCGGTGCGCACGAAGCTCGAGTCCCGCGCATCGGCGCCCACCAGCGTGGCCTTGCGCATCGAGGCGTTCGAGAAATCGGTGCCGTCCATCCGGGCATCGGTGAAGTCGGCGGCATCGAGCACCGCGTCGCGCAGGTTGCAGTCGATCAGCACGGCGCGCTGGAAGTTGGCTCCCCCGAGCTTGCTGCTGCCGACAAAGCAAGTGCTCTCTACGCGCGCGTCGGAGAAGTCGATGCCGCCGTGGCATTCGCTGTCGGTCCAGTCGCAGGTGTCGAGTGCGGCGCCTGCAAAAATCATTTCCGAGACGGCGCAGTTGTACCAGGAGACTTTTCGCAGGCGCGCATGATCGAAGCGGACACGGTGCAGTTCGCTCTCGTCCAGGAAATCCACCGAGGAAAGGTGCGCCCGGTCGAACCTGCAGTCGCTCAGGCGGGCCTTGTCGAGGGTCAGGTCGACCAGCTTCGCGTCCGAGAAATCACAGCCCTGCGCCCGAAGCTCGTCGAGCTGGGTCTGATCGAACCGTGCCCCGGAGAAATCGGTGTCTTCGCACACGGCGAGCACCATGTTGGCCTTGGCCAGATCGGCACCCCGCAGCGAGGTGTGCGAGAAATGGGCGCGCACGAGCAACGCCTCGCCGAAGTCCGCGTCGTCGAGCCTGCAACCGCTGAAATCGGCGGTCTCCAGCAAGGTACGCCGCCATCGCGTGCCGCGCAGATCCATGCCCGAAAAATCGGCACCCGTGAGATCCAGGTCGGAGAAATCGCGCCGATCGGCCAGGATGCGCTCGGCCTGCGCACGCGCCTGCGCTGCAGCCTCCGGCGTCATCGGATCGGCTGCATCCTGATGCTGCGCGGTGCGCCGGTAGTTGGCGATGAGCTGATCGCCGGCCATGTGCGACAGCCGCTTCAATTCGTCAGCCGCCTGCTGCGGCATGGGCGTCGCCCCTGCCGCAGCGGAAGATTGCCGCTGCCTCTCGATGCGCGCCCAGGCGTCGACCTTCGGCGGGCCTTTCTGTTTCGTCGACGTGCTCTGCTCCATGAGCCTGGAGGTGTCGAAGCCAGCCTTGCGCGACTCGACCGCATTGGCTTCGGCTGCGGCCGCCATCTCGGCGCGCACCTGCTCGATCTTCGTGCGCTGTTCTTCGACCATCGCCCGCGTCTTCGCGATGTACTCAGGCAACTCGCGCATCGACGTGGGCGGCTTGTGCGGCGGGATCTCGCCTTCCTCTGCTTCGAAGCGGCTCATGTCGACGCCGTCCGCCCTGGCTTTCTCGCGCACTTCCGAACGCATGCGTTCGGCGCGCACCTCCATGTTGCGGCGCATGGGCGACGGCGGCAGAGCGGACATGTCCAGGTCGGGCCACGGGGCCAGGATGTGCTCGGGCATCAGTTGCTCGTCATGCAGCAGATAGAGCGCACGATCTTCCGCCTCGCAGCGGATCACCAGCACCTCGCGGTAGTCCGAAACCGGCAGCGGCGGCGCACTGCCCTCCTCCATCGCCATCATGGCGTGGCTGATGTCGTCCGCGTCGTCCTCCGCGATCTCGGTCACGCCGTGATAGATCAGCCCCAGGCGCTCAAGGTGCGGGAAGAACCATGCAGTGCTCAGATGCAGCGGCAGGTCTTCGAGCACCGCACCGTCGAGGCTGTGCAGGTGATGCTTGCCACGAACCACGAAGCCGCGGGCCCGCCAGCCGGGGATGCGACCGCGCTGCACCCGATGGTCGGGATGCATGTTCGTGATCTCGAACTCGGCGCCGGCCAGTTCGCCGTCACCGGGCACGAGCCACTGGTCGGGCGGCGCGGCGTTGAAGTAGCTCCACTCCATGTCCAGCGCATAGCCCGGAAAGATGTTCTGCTTCCAGTGCTCGTCGTATTGCTTTCCGAGTCGCTGTGCGCGCGAGGGCCGCTCGATACCGACCATGCCGAATCCAGCAGGCTCTACCTGCTGGTCTCGACGGCGCAGCATCGCATGCGGCAGTTCGATGTTGGGCAGCCGTCGCGTTTGCAGGCCGTTGACGATTTCGTCGGAATGGCCGATGCCGACCGGGTTCTCGGCGAATCCGGGGCCGCCGAACGCGTGCTGCCAGTCGAGCCGCATCATGTCGAACGGTTGCGGCGCGCTGGAACGGCCGTCGACCCAGAAGCGATCGCCGAACACATGCAGCGCCTTGGTGCGCCGGCCGACCCGCACCGCTACCGCACTCTGCGTGCGATCGGCGTGATGGCACGTGTAGGCGTTGCCCGCCACCAGGAACTCGGGATTCGCCTTGGGCATGCCGAGATCGATGGAAAACTCCTCGCCGAGTTCGGTGGCGAAGGTCTTCCAGCAATCAGGCTCGGGCACCAGCTTCGCATCGAGGCCGAAGCCGTCGGTCATGACGATCGCCGTCATCCCCAGCCAGTGGCGTCGATCCTTGATGAAAGAGCGGGTGAGCATGCTCATGCGCAGCGGCTTGACGATCTTCATGCGGCGGTCGTGCTCGGGATTTCAACCTGTGTGCGATCGCGATCGATCGCCACCATCGGAGGCTCGGCGTCGGAATACAGCACATGCACCTTGCTACCCCTGACGAAAGTCGATAGCAGGTCTTCGTCGATGAAGGTCCTCACGGTGGCCTGGCGCAGTTCGCCCCGCTCATCGCGCCAGGCCAGACGCAGCTCTGTGGCCGTCATGCCGGCGCCATGTCGGCTGCGCTTGGTGAGTTGGCCCGGCGGACGGGCGAGTCCGAGCACCTCGGCCTCGGCATGCCGCGCATGACCCCGCAGCTGCAGCCAGTGCCGCTCCTCCTGCTTGTATTCGGAGTTGGTGGTCACGGTGCTCCACACCAGGAAGACGGACAGGACCACCGTCGCGGCGATCGCGATCGCGCCCACCGATCCCAGTACTATGTCAGACCACGACATTCGATGTTCTTCCTTCGCGAGGTGCCCGCGTCATTCCGTGACATTCAGGTCGCCGGTCTGTGTTTCCTGCAAGGCCACGTCGACCTCCACCGCCTTGGTCTTCTTCAGCTTGATGACGATGTTCTCCTTGCGCCAGACCCAGTCGATGAAGTTGACAAGCGACAGGTTCACGAAAACACCTGAATTGATCGAGTTGAGACCGCAGGTCAGGACCTTGAAACCGTACAGGTCGTAGGACCCCAGCGTCGCCGTGACCTGAAACCCGGTCCCTTCCTTCACGTTGCGCTGATACCAGGTCTGGTTGTCGGCATTCACCTCCTGCCTGGGCGTGTTGTAGGTCGTCACTTTCGTGTTGATCGTGAAATTGGTGGTGTTGACCTTGTGATCGGTGCTCGTGTAAGTGATGTCGGGCGCAGTGACTGTCTTGGTGCCCGTGACCACGGTGTTGTCGGGGCCGAGCACCAGCTTGCCGTCGAAGGCATTGATGATCTCGACCCGCCCGCTGCAGGTGATGCGGATGTCCGATCCCGCCACGAGCCGCAGCACCGAGCCGTTGACCGTGACGACCACGTCCCCGTTCACGGTCTCGAAGATGCCATCGTTGACCACGCGTTTCTCGCCGCCGCTGATGATCTCTGTCGCTCCGCCGGTGATGGTTCGGATCTCTCCACCCGACACCGTTTCGATCGCTCCGTCGTGCACGGTTCGCGTCTCGCCGCCATCGATGGTCTCGACCGCGCCGGCGGTGATGTGGCGCTCCTCGCCCGACTCGAAGGTAGACGACTCATGGCCCTTGATGAGCGTGGTACGCGTCTTCTCGGTGGTGTGCGTTTCGTCGCCTTCCACTTCGGTGTCGAGATTGCGCTCGGCATGCAGCAGCATCTGCTCGGCCCCCATGCGATCCTCGAACACGATCGCGTTGGCGTTCGCCACGGAGCCACCCTTCGTCGAGCGCGACACGATACCGCTCCTGGCATCTTCCGCTGGCAGATCGAATGGCGGCATCTGGTCGGCGTTGTAGACGCGACCGATCACGATCGGACGGTCGATGCGCCCGGAGATGAAGTCGACGATCACCTCCTGGCCGATGCGCGGCACGTGCACCGTGCCGAAGGAGTCTCCCGCCCATGCCTGCGAGACACGCACCCAGAACGAACTGTCCTGATTGTTCTGTCCGACGCGGTCCCAGTGGAACTGCACCTTCACGCGGCCATACTCGTCGGTCCAGATCTCCTCGCCCTCGGGGCCGACGACCGTGGCCGTCTGCGGACCGCTGGTGCGCGGCATCGGCGTACGCCGCGGTGCGCGAAACGGCCTGTCGGCAGGTTGCACGACGAACCCGTGGCCGAAGGATGAGCCGCCCGGCGCATCTGCCGTGGTTGCGTAGCCACCTTCGCGCCAGTCGTAGCTCACCGACACCAGGAGGTAGTCCCGGTTGTCGTCGTCGCGCGGGGAGCCGCGCATGTTGAAGCGATATCCCGGCGCCAGGCCCCGCACGGTGGCATGGCCGGCGCTGCGATCGGCGAGCGACTGTGCCTCCTCGAGCCGCACACGCGCATAGTGCTCGCCGTCTCCGGCTGCACCGTAGTCGCCGATCCATTCGTACATGTCGTAGTCGGCGTTGTCGGTGGCCAAAGGCTGCACCCGGGTGCCCGAAAGATCGGCCTTGGGCGTGGTGAAGTTGAAGTCGTCGACCGTATAGCTGCCCGAACGCACCTCTGCCGTCACCTGCCAGTCGTCGATCACCTCGATGTCGTCCGTGATGGCGCGATCGCTGGCGAAATAGTCGATGCACGCGTAGCCGGGAAGTTCATCATGGGCCGAGGCATCGTCTGCGAGCACCAGCGTGTGCTGGTTCCTGTCGTGCCTGAACCAGTAGTAGATGCCTTCGAGCTCCATCAGCCGGCTCACGAAAGCGAAGTCCGATTCCTCGTACTGGGCGCAGAAGTCCCAGGCCCTGTAGCTGCCGCTGAGCTTTTTCTCGTAGGCATAGCCGTAGGCGCCGAGCACTTCCTCGATCATCTCGACCGCGGTGCAGCCCTGGAAGGTACGGCTGTGGCTCGAGCGCGTGAGGTACCACAGCCACGGCCGCACGGTGGCCCTGTAGACCGTGTGGCGCACCGTGCCGCCTTCGCGGCCCGTCCGTGCAAAGCGCGTGACCTCGCCATGAAGGAAGCGCGCATCGGCCGCAGTCCTCATTTCCAGCGCCATCGACTTGCCTAGCAGAGCCCTTGCATCGATGGAAGGATCGGGGCTGAGCATCTCGACCTCGAACTCGAACAGTTCCGACAGCGTTTCGCTGCCGTGCATCGCGCGAAACAACAGCTGGTCTTCGGCGAGCGGCGTGTGGGCACGGACTACTCTTTCCATGACGCGTCTTTCCTTTCTGTTCCGGCAGCGCTCATTTCTTGTTGCGCTTCAGATTGACGGTGACCACGAACGGCCCTCTTTTCTGGACGGTGCTCGTGGCAAAGCGACTCTTCACATTGACCTTGATGTTGATGAGCGCATCGAGCCAAAAGAGGTACGACCAGTTTGCAAAGACGCCGCTGAGCATGGTGTTCACTCCCGCGACCTGCAGCTTGGCCCCGAAAAAGTCCGCGGAACCGATGAACAGCTTGACATGCCGGTTCGACACGATGTCCTTCTGCTGGTCGATCCATCCCTGATCGGCAGCATTGCCGGTATAGCCCGGCGTGTTGAGGACGGCGACGTCTGCGTTGAGCGTGTAGTTGGTGGTGTTGACCGTGTAGTTGGTGCTGTTGTAGACCATGGTCGGCGCCGAGACCGTCTTCGTTCCGGTCACCGCGGTCGCATGCGGGCCGAGCACGAGCTTGCCGTCGAGGGCGTTGATGATCTCCAGCCGGCCCGCCGCCGTGATGCGGACGTCCGCCCCCGTCACGAGACGCATCGTGCTTCCGTTGACCACCAGCAGCACGTCTCCGTTGTCGGTCTCGACGATGCCGCCATTGACCACCCGCGTCTCCCCCCCGCTGATCGTCTCCGTCGCCCCACCCGTGATCGTGCGCGTCTCCCCGTCGGTCACCGTCTCCGTCGCACCGCCCGTCACCGTGCGCTCCTCGCCCCCGTCGATCGTCTCCACCGCACCCTGCGTGATGTGCCGCTCCTCGCCAGACTCGTACGTCGCCGACTCGTGACCCTTGATCAGCGTCGTGCGCGTCTTCTCGGTCGTGTGCGTCTCGTCACCCTCCACCTCCACGTCCAGGTTGCGCTGCGCGTGCACCAGGATCTGCTCCGCGCCCATCTTGTCCTCGAACACCAAGGCATTGGCCGTCGCCTCCGAGCCACCCTTCGACGACCGCGTGACGATCCCGCTCTTGGTCGCCTCCCCGGGCAGCGCGAACGGCGGCATCTGGTCCGCGTTGTACACACGCCCAACGATCACCGGCCGGTCCGGCCGCCCGCCGATGAAGTCGACGATCACCTCCTGACCGATGCGCGGCGTGAACACGCCCCCGAACCTCTCACCCGCCCAGATGTGCGACACCCGCACGAAGCGCGAGCTGTTCTCGTTGCGCTGCCCATACCGGTCCCAGTGGAACTGCACCTTCACCCGCCCGTACTGGTCGGTCCAGATCTCCTCGCCCTGCGGACCGACGACCGTCGCCGTCTGCGGACCGCTGGTGCGCGGCACCGGCGTCTGCCTGGGCGCCCTGAACGCCAGCGCCGTGGGCTGCACCACGAAGTCGAAGTCGTAGGTGCCGCGCTCCGAGCCCGTGGCATACCCCCCCTCGCGCAGCGCGTACGACACCGACACCGCCAGGTACTCCTGGTTGTCGTCCGACCTCGGCGAGTTGCGCATCGTGAACTTGTAGCCCGGCGCCATCCCCCGCACGGTCGAGTGCCCGCTGCTGCGCTGCGCCAGCGACTGCGCCTCCTCCAGCCTCACCTTCGCGTAGTGCTCGCCGTCTCCCGCGGCCGGGTAGTCGCCCAGCCACTCGTACACCTCGTAGTCGGCGTTGTCGTGCCCCCGGGGCTGGCTGCGCACGTTGATCAGGTCGCCCTTGGGCGTGGTGAAGTTGAAGTCGTCCACCGTGTAGCTGCCCGAGCGCACTTCCTCGCTGGGCTGCCACTCCCGGATGACTTCCATGTCCTCGGTGATGTCACGGTCGGACGCGAAGTAGTCGATGGTCTCGTACCCGGGCGTCGCCTCGTGCGCACCGATGTCGTCGGACAGCACCAGCGTGTGCTGGTCCTTCTCGTGCCTGAACCAGTAGTAGATGCCCTCCAGCTCCATCAGCCGGCTCACGAAGGCGTAGTCACTCTCGTTGTACTGCACGCAGTATTCCCAGCTGCGATAGCTGCCAGAGAGCTGCTTCTCGAACGCGAAGCCGTAGTCGCCGAACACCTCCTCCAGGATCTCCACCACGCTCTTGTCCTGGAAGATCTTGTTGTCGCTCGAGCGCGTGAGGTACCACAGCCACGGCCGCACGCTGGCCCGGTACACCGTGTGGCGTTCCGTATCGCCCTCCCGCCCGATCATCGAGAAGCGCATCACCTGCCCGTTGAGGTACCTCGGCCCGCTGCCCGCAGTCTGGATCTCCAGCGTCAGCGGCTTGCCCAGCATCGACTTCAGATCCAGCGACGCGCTCGGACTCAGCAGGTCCACCTCGAATTCGAACAGCTGCGACAAACCCTCCGTGCCCCGCATCGAGCGGAACACCAGCTGGCTCTCGCCCAGCGGCGTGTGGGCT
>NZ_KB907465.1 GCF_000382045.1 Variovorax atrisoli 110B | reverse complement strand
CGCAGCCTGGCCCAACGCTCCGCTGCAGCAGCCAAGGAGATCAAGACCCTGATCGGCGACTCGGTCGAGAAGGTCGAGGAAGGCAGCAAGCAGGTCGAGGAAGCCGGCCGCACCATGGACGAAATCGTGGGCAGCGTGAAGCGCGTGACCGACATCATGGGCGAGATCACTGCTGCGAGCCAGGAGCAGACCTCCGGCATCGAGCAGATCAACCAGGCCATTACCCAGATGGACCAGGTCACGCAGCAGAACGCCGCTCTGGTCGAAGAGGCTTCAGCAGCGGCCCAGTCGCTGCAGGAGCAGGCCGGCAGCCTGGTGCGCGCGGTCAGCATCTTCAAGCTCGACGCGAACGCCGTCGCCACCGTGCGCCCCGGGTTCACGCGCATCACGCCGATCCCCAAGCCGGCCAAGCCTGCACCGAAGCCGCCCGCCAAGGCGCTGCCCACGCGCAAGCAGCCCGCGGCCGCCCCGCAGCTCGCCATGGCCGGCGACGACAAGGGCGACTGGACCGAGTTCTGACGCGCAGGGCCCTCAACTTTCGGTGGCAGCCGCCGATATAGACAAAGAGGCGCCGGCGCGGCCGGTGCCAATCGACTTACACCTCTCATCGACAGGCAGAGCCATATGTCCGGAAGTTTGTTCTACACGGGTCTCAGCGGCCTCGGCGTCGCCCGCTCGGCGCTGATGACCACGGCCCACAACACGGCCAACGCCTACACCGCCGGCTACAGCCGCCAGGTGTCTGAGATCGCGACCGGCAGTGCCATCGCCAGCGGCTCCGGCTTCATCGGGTCGGGCGCCAACGTCTCGACCATCTCGCGCAGCTATGACCGCTACCTGACGGCGCAGCTCTCGTCGGCGCAGTCGGCCTCGGCCGCGCTGGCCACCAACAGCACGCAGATCAACCGCATCGATACGCTGCTTGCCGACAAGACCTCGGGCATCGCACCGCTGATGCAGAGCTTCTTCACCAGCATCCAGGGCGTGGCCAACACGCCGGCCGACCCGGCCGCGCGCCAGCAGATGATCAGCTCGGCGCAGGCGCTGGCCAACAAGTTCCGCGCGACAGACCAGTACCTGTCGGACCTGAACTCCTCGGTCAACGAGCAGATCGTCGGCAGCGTCGACCAGATCAACACCTACGCGAGCAAGATCGCCAGCCTCAACCAGCAGATCAGCCAGATCAGCGCCATGGCCGGCGGCCAGCCGCCCAACGACCTGCTCGACCAGCGCGACCAGCTCGTGAGCCAGCTGAGCCAGGTGGTCGACGTGAAGGTGCTGCAGCAGGACAACGGCAAGTACAACGTGTTCATCGCCACCGGCCAGTCGCTGGTGGTGGGCGACTACGCCTCGACGATGGCCGCGGTGAACTCCGCCGCCGACCCGACGCGCAAGGCCGTGGCCCTGCAGGGCTTTGCCGGCAACACGGCCGAGCTCCCCGACGGCGCCATCACCGGCGGCGTGCTCGGCGGCCTGCTGTCCTTCCGCAACGAAACGCTCATCCCCACGCAGAACGCAATCGGCCGCCTCGCCATGTCGGTGTCCGACACGGTGAATGCGCAGCACAAGCTGGGCGTGGACCTGAACGGCGCCCTGGGCAAGGACTTCTTCACGCAGTCGGTGCCGGGCGCGATCTCCAACAGCAGGAACACGGGCAACCTGCAGCTCGACGCGACGCTGTCCGACGCGTCGAAGCTCACGACCAGCGACTACAGCGTGAACGTCACCGACGTGGCCGGCACGCTCACCTACACGGTCACCCGGCTTTCGGACAAGACCTCGATGGGCAGCTTCACGACCTTCCCTATCACCTTCGACGGCGTGAGCCTCTCGGCGGGCAGCGGCACCGCGCAGGCGGGCGACTCTTTCCTGATCCAGCCCACGCGCACCGGCGCACGCGACCTCGACGTGCTGACGCGCGACGCTGCCAAGGTGGCGGCCGCATCGCCCGTCATCACCGGCAAGGCCGCGGGAAACAAGGGCTCCGCCGCGCTGGGCGCGGCCACCGTGGACGCGAGCTATCCGTCGACGCCGCTGGCCGGCACGGTCACGCTGAGCTTCGATGCGGCCTCCGGCAACCTCTCGGGCTTTCCCGCGGGCTCGCCGGTGACGGTCACGCTGGCCGACGGTACCAGCACCACCTATGCGGCCGGTGCGCCCGTGCCCTACACCGCCGGCGCGAAGATGAGCTTCGACGGCATCACCGTCAGCATGACCGGCGCTCCCGCGCAGGGCGACACCTTCACCATCGGCAACAACACGGCCGGCGTCTCCGACGGCAGCAACGCGCTGCTGCTGGGCGCGCTGCAGCGCAAGACCACCATGGCCAACGGCACCGCGACCTTCAACGGCGCGTACTCGCAGATCGTGAGCGACGTGGGCAACCGGGCCATGGCGGTCAAGGTGGCGGCCACCACGCAGGACAGCGTCACCAGCCAGATCAAGGCCAGCCAGCAGGCCATCTCGGGCGTGGTGCAGGACGAGGAAACCGCCAACCTGCTGATGTTCCAGCAGATGTACCAGGCCAACGCGAAGGTGATCCAGACGGCATCGACCATCTTCGACACCATCCTGGGCATCCGGGGCTGAGCCCGCCGGCAGCTTATCCAGGCTCTTCAAAGACAAAGATTCAAGGCAAGGCAGGCACAGCGATGCGCATCAGCTCCCAATCCTTCTACGAACAGAACGTCATGGCCATGGGCCAGCAGCAGCAGCGGCTCTTCAGGGTGCAGCAGCAGTTGTCGACGAACTCCAAGTTCCTCACCGCCGGCGACGACCCGGTGGCCGCGGCCCGCTCGCTGGGAGTCAGCCAGTCGCTGTCGGAGATCTCGCAGTACGCCACCAGCCGCCAGCGCGCGGCGCTGTCGCTGTCCACCGAGGAGAACGCGCTCAACTCGGTGACCTCGATCCTGCAGAACATCAAGACGCTGACGGTGGCCGCAGGCAACGGCACGATTTCGGATGCCGACCGCGCCTCGCTCGCCACCACCATCCAGAGCGCCTACGACCAGCTCGTCGGCGTGGCCAACACCGACGACGGCAACGGGCAGTACCTGTTCGCCGGCTTCAAGAGCGGCTCGCCGCCGTTCGTGGCGACGGCCGGCGGCGGCGTGCAGTACGTGGGCGACCAGGGCCAGCGGCTGATGCAGGTCGACGTGGCGCGCCAGATGCCCACCTCGGACGACGGCCGCACCATCTTCCAGTCGGTGCAGGGCAGCGCGGGCTACGTGGCCTCGGCCGCCGCCGGCAACACCGGCACGGGTGTGTTCAGCCCCGTGAGCGTGACCAACACCACCGACCCCAACTACGGCAAGGACTTCACCATCACCTTCACCGCCACCGACTACACGGTGACGACGAAGGACACGCCCCCCGTGGTCGCGGCCACGGGCCCGATCTCGCCGAACACGCCGATCTCCTTCGGCGGCGTGCAGATCAAGTTCACCGGCACGCCGGCCGCGGGCGACAGCTACGACGTTTCCACCGCGAAGAACGCCGGCACCGACGTGTTCGCGGCCATCGGCGAGCTGGTGACCGCACTGCGCACGCCGCTGGCCGGCGGCGGCGCGGCCGCGCAGGCCAAGCTGCAGAACGCGTTGAGCACCGCCAACGCCAAGGTGACGAACGCGCACGACAACGTGCTCACCGTGCTGTCGTCGGTCGGTTCGCGCCAGAGCGAGATCGACGCGCTGGACTCGGGCGGCGCGGCGCGCAAGCTGCAGGAGGACGCGTACCGGTCGTCCATCGAGGACCTCGACCCGTACAGCGCGATCGCCGAGTTCTACCAGCGGCAGACGTCGCTGCAGGCGACGCAGATGACCTTCGCCAAGCTCAACAGCATCTCGCTGTTCAACTACCTGTAGCGCATCGGGAGGACCGCCGCTGACCCGGCCTGGCGGCCTTCGAGCAAACAAGGGGAGCTCCCGGAACGCCGCGGCCGGCGGCGTGAACGTGTGCCGCGCGCGGTACAGGCGCAGGCACGAGGATTAGATGGATGTCCGCGACGGCGCGGACAGCATGACGCGAAAACCTGGGAGCACGAGCGTGTGGGAATTCGTTCTTTCCGCGTGGAAGGCCGAGCTGGTCAACTATCCCATTCTGCTGATGCAGTCGGCGGCGATGCTGGGCGTTTTCAGCCTGGTGCTGATGCTGTCGAAGACGTCGGAAGCGGTGCTGCACACGCGCGCCAGCTTCTACGGCTGGACGATGGGCCTGACCGGCTTCGTGCTGCTTGCGATGGCGTTCCAGCTGATGAATCTGCCGTCCAAGCCGTACATCGGCTCCGACCTGCTCTTCATGGCCGGCCTGCTGGGCGGCTGGCGCGGCGGGGGCATCTGCTGGGCGCTTCTCGTGGGCGGCCGGTTCCTCTTCGGAGGAGCGCACCAGGCACCCGCGTTCTTGCTCGACATGTCCATGCTGGTCCTCGGCGGCATCGTCATGCACTACCGCATCGGCCACAAGCCGATCACCTCCTTCGACTGGCGCGACGTGCGCAACGCATGGCTGGTGCGGGTGGCGTTCTCCATGCTCGCCACCGGGCTGATCCATGTCTTCGCGCTGGTTCCTGCGCACGTCAACGCACGCGTCTTCGCGCTTCGCATCCTCGGCTGCACGCTGTCGCTGCTGATCATCGGCTGCATGCTTGCCCTGCTGCGCAGGGACGCGAGGGAACGCGAGTCGCACGCCCGCGCGCTGGCCATGTCGCGCACCAACCTGCTGACGGGGCTGCCGAACCGGCTTGCGCTCGGTGAATTCCTCGAGGAGCTGCTGGTGATCGACGCCAGGCAGCATGTGCTGATGACCTTCCAGGTCGCGAACCTCAAGGAGATGGTCCGCGCGCTCGGCCACGACTGGACGGACCATTTCTGGGGGCAGCTTTCCTCCAACCTCACCCGGGGCCAGGCGGGACGGACGCTCGAAGCCTTCAACCCGCGCAGCTACCAGCTCAGCGATCTTTCGCTGACCGTGGTGCTGCAGGGCGCGTCGCTGGAATGGATGGAGCAGGAGCAGATGGCGCCGAGGGTGCAGGCGGAAGTGGTGGCGACGCTGCGCAACACCCACGTCGCCTACATGCAGCTGCAGCTGCGCATCGGCGTCTCGAACGTGCGGATGGAGACGCACGTCAATGTCGCCTCGATCCTGCGCGATCTGAGCCTCGCGCTGCACAGCAACGAGCAGATGGTGCGCTACTTCCATTCGTCGTTCGCGGACCAGTCCGAAAAGGACGAAGACGTGCGCCGCCAGCTGATCGACTGGATCCATACGGCGAACCCGCCGATGCAGTACCAGCCCAAGTTCCACCTGATGACGCGCCACGTGTGCGGGGCCGAGGCGCTGCTGCGGGCGCAGTCGGTGAAGCAGCAGCCGCTGGCGCCGCCCTACGTGATCGAGATCGCGACCCGCCACCAGCTGCTGTCGCAGTTCGAGTGGTGCACCCTGGAGGTGGTCGCGCGCGACATCAAGCGCTGCCTCGCTGCCGGCTACCCGATACCGCTGGCTGTCAACATCTCCGCGACCACGCTGACGCTGCCGCGCTTCGGCGATCGCGTGCTGGCCTTCCTCGACCTGCTGAGCGTGCCGCCGCGGCTTCTGTTCATCGAGATCACCGAAAGCGGGCACGTGCCCGACGTGGAAACGGTGCGCGCCAACATCGTCGTGCTGCAGCGCGCGGGTGTGGGCCTCTCGCTCGACGATTTCGGCACCGGCTATTCGGCCTTGACTACGCTGGCGACCATCCCGTTCACGGAGGTGAAGATCGACCACAGCATGATTGCGCGTATCGATCAGCCGCGTATGCGAGAGGCCGTCGCGCTCGCACTGGAGAGTGCGACACGCTACAACGCCACGCTCGTCGCGGAGGGTGTGGAAACCGAAGCCCAGTCGGCGCTTCTGTTGGAGATGGGCGTGCTCTATGGCCAGGGCTATCTCTTCTCGAAGGCGATTTCGATGGACAAGCTGATCCACATGACCCGTCGCAAAGGTGCGTTCTGTGCGGATGGAACGCTCCGGAGCCCCAAGCCGGCAGGACTCTGAGGCTAAGTGCAGGCTCTTTCGCACGGCCTCCGGACCGCTCGAACGGCGAGAACCAAAATGTTGCAGGTCTCCGATCATGATCATTTGCTACCCATCCGTCGAAGAGCGGGCCCGGCTTGAAGACTTTCTTCGGCTCATCAAGCCGATCTCCGTGGGTGTCCAGGCGCTCGGGTTGCTGTCTTGGGGCGTGGCATGGTGGCTCGCTGACCCGGGCTATCGATACGTGGCCTGGCACCTGGTGCTGCTCGCATGCTGCGTTGCGCTCTGCATCGCCGGAAGCTGTGCGACACGGTTCCTGTCGCTCTTCTCGATCGTTTCCGTCTGGCTGTTGTGCCTGGGTTTTTCGATGCTCATGGAAAAGAGCCCCGATCGCGCAGTGTGGGCAATCTCCATGAGCGTGATGGTCTCGGTGGTGAGCGCGCCGCTCTTTTCCCGGTTGAGCCTGCTGGCGCTCGCGAGTTCGGGGGCGTGGCTGATCATGGGACGAGGCGAATGGGTAGGCACTCCCCATGGCCTGGACGCCGGCTGGACCTTGCTGATGCCCTGCGGGACCATCATGATGGGTCTGCTGATGAACATCATCTTCACGACCCTGCATCGCGAGAGCCTGCGGTTGCGGCAGGAGCTCGAACAGCTTGCCTACAAGGACATGCTCACGGGCATGGCCAACCGCCGCAAGCTGCTGGCCGACGCCCGGCAACTCCACGAGCAAGGGCAGATCGGGGACGGATGCTTCCTGATGATCGACGTCGACGACTTCAAGAAGATCAACGACGACTTCGGGCATGCGGCCGGCGACCTGGCGCTGCAGCGCGTCGCGGCGGTGCTCAGGGAGGTCGCGCTCGACAATGTCTGTGGCAGGCTCGGCGGCGAGGAATTCGGCATCTTGCTTAAGGGTGGCGGCACGGCGCATGCGCAGTCGATGGCGGAGCGCATCATCGGCCAGGTGCGCGGCATCCGCATCGAGGGCCGCCTCGTCACGGTCAGCGTGGGCATCTCCGGCGTGGGCCGCCATCGTGCTGCGTCCGAGCTGATGCGCGAAGCCGACGTGGCGCTGTACGAGGCCAAGCGCATGGGCAAGAACAGGTTCGCGCTGCACGGCGCGGCTTGACCCGCGGCGGTGCGGGCGGGCATGCCGTCAACTCCATAATGCGTCGCCTCCAACGGAACCCGAAGCTGAAACCTCATCCCGCATGACAACTTCCCAAGACCTGACCCCTCTGCTCCTCGACGCCCTCGGCAAGCGCATCGACGATCCGGCTGCCGTCCGTCTGGCCGAAGCCCTCGGCAAGAAGCCGTTCAAGAACGCGACGCCGAGCAACAGCCCCGACATCGTCAATCGCAAGCTCGGCATCGAGGTCGGCACCAGCATGAATCTCAGCACTCGCTCGCATTTCCCGCCGCGCAAGGAGGGGCGCACCTGGGTGACCTGGGTCTCCCATGCCTTCGTCTATCCCAACTTCCGCGGCTCGCTGCCCGGCGGGTTCGACTGGAAGATGGATGACGCGGCGCTCAGCTCGCGCTTCATCCGGCGTGTCGAAGGCATGGTCGAGGAAGTGCGCTTCACGCTGCCGCCGCCGCGCGAAGGCCTTCGGGCCAAGGTCACGGTCGATTCGGACGGACTGCCGGAAGTCCTGCTGCTGGGCGTCGCCGAGGAGGAGACCTACGCGACCGTCTACCCCGACAGCAAGCCGGAGCATTCCGTGGAAGATGCCTTCTTCGCAAGCTGGTGCGCATTGAACGGCATCCTGCGGGAAGACCGCGTTGCTGCCGGACGACTCGATGCGCTGCGCCAGCGGGAGCTGTCACCCCTGGGCTTCCTGTCTTCCGGCCTCGACGGACTGCTCTGGGAAAACGACGTGCGCCCGGAGCATGCGGCGTTCTGCCATGCCTACATGAACCGTCTGATGCAGCCGGGGGAGGCATCCGCTCTTCCCGACACGGAAGAGATATTCGGCGACAGCAACAACTGGCGCAAGCCGGGCGAAGCGATGACGCAGGACACCTGGGAGAACTACGACCGCATCGCGCCGCGCTATGCGCAAAGGCTGGCCCAATGGGGCCGGGGCGAGATACGCTCCAAGGTCGACTGGCCGGACCAGCCGGCTGCATCGGCCTGAGCCGGGGATGTGCCCGGGCTCCTGCGCTGACCCCCTCAGGGCCGCAGGCCCTGCGTGAAGCGCAGCATGCCCGCGATGCCCTGCGCGAACCGCGGCTCCAGGAAGGCGCCGAGGTTCGGCATCAGCAGCTGCAGCATGAAGATGCCCGCCAGCAGCGTCAGCGGAAAGCCCACCGCGAAGATGCTGAACTGCGGCGATGCGCGGTTCAGGATGCCCATGGCCAGGTTCAGGGTAAGCAGCGCGGTGATGAGCGGCAGCGACAGCATCAGCCCGCTCGCGAAGATCTCGGCGCCGCCGAGCACCAGGTACATCCATCCGCCGGAAGCCAGCGGCGCATCGGCCACGGGCAGGGTCTGGAAGCTCTCGGACAACGCGTTCACCATCAGCAGGTGTCCGTCGAGCGCCAGGAAGATCAGCATCGCGAGCATGTTCAGCAGCCGCGCCACCACCATGGTGCTGCCATGGCTCATGGGGTCGAAGAAGGAGGCGAAGGACAGGCCCATCTGCAGGCCGATGTATTCGCCGGCCGCCAGCACCGCCGCGAACACCAGCCGCATGCTGAAGCCCATGGCCGCGCCGACCAGCACCTGCTGCACGATGATCCAGACGCCGCCCGCGGATACCACCGGCACGGCGGGCATCGGGCCGATGGCGGGAGAGACGACGAGCGCGAGCATCGCCGCCACGGCCACCTTCACCTGGCGTGGCACCCAGGGCTCTCCGAACACCGGCGCGGTGCTCACCAGCGCCAGCATGCGCACGAAGGGCCAGAGGAAGGCGACGATCCAGCCCTCGAGCTGCGCCGAGGTGACCGAGATGATCGACGGCGTCACGTCGCGAGCGTGCCGTCAGGCCAGCAGCTGCGGAATGCTGGCGAACAGGGCGCGCATGTAGTCCAGCATGCGGTCGAGCATCCACGGCCCCGCGATCACGAAGGTCGCGAACACCGCGAGCAGCTTCGGGATGAAGGAGAGCGTGGCCTCGTTGATCTGCGTGGCGGCCTGGAAGATGCTCACGATGAGGCCGATGATCAGCGCCACCAGCAGCAGCGGCGCGCCGATCAGCAGCGAGATCTCCATGGCCCGGTGGCCCATGGTCATGACGGATTCGGGGGTCATCTCTGCATGGGCCCTATAGATAGAAGCTCTGCGCCAGCGCGCCGATCAGCAGCTGCCAGCCGTCGGCCAGCACGAAGAGCATCAGCTTGAAGGGCAGCGCGATGGAAGCCGGCGGCACCATCATCATGCCCATGGACATCAGCACGCTCGCCACCACCAGGTCGATGATGAGGAAGGGGATGAAGATGGTGAAGCCGATCTGGAACGCGGTCTTCAGCTCGCTGATGACGAAGGAGGGCAGCAGGATGCGCAGCGGCACGTCTTCGGGGCCCTGCATCTCGGGCACCTTGGCCAGCCGCGCGAAGAGCGCGAGGTCGCTCTCGCGGGTCTGCTTGAGCATGAAGGTCTTGAAGGGCGCGATGCCGCGCTCCATCGCCGCCTCGGCGCTGATCTTGTTCTCCGAGAAGGGCTTGTAGGCATCGCTGTAGGCCTTGTCGAGCACCGGGGCCATCACGAAGAAGGTGAGGAAGAGCGACAGGCCCACCAGGATCTGGTTGGGCGGCGAGGTTTGCGTGCCGATGGCGGTGCGCAGCAGGCCCAGCACGATGAGGATGCGCGTGAAGCTGGTCATCGACAGCAGCAGCGCGGGCAGGAAGGTGAGCGAGGTCAGCAGCACCATGGTCTGCACGCTCAGCGACCAGGTCTGGCTGCCGCCGGGGCCGGGCGTGCTGGTGATGCCGGGCAGGCCCTGGGTCCATGCGGCTGCGGGCACCAGGGCGGCGGCGAACAGCAGCAGCGCGGCGCGCAGGCCGCGGCGCAATGCGGGTCGGGTCATGGGGCGGGATGTTGCTGCTGCTGGCGCGGCGGCTGCGCCTTGCCGGTGAGCGATTCGCGCAGCTTGCGGGCGAAGAGTTCGACGGGCGTCGCGATGCCCGCGGGCAACGAGGCCGTCGCGCTGCCCTGGGGCTGCGCCTGTGCCTGGGCCGGCAGCGTGTGCAGGGTGTTGACCTGGTGCGGCGTGACGCCCAGCACCAGCCAGGTGTCGGCCACCTCGACCACCACCACGCGCTCGCGCTGGCCCACGGCCGCGCTCGACACCACCTTCACGAGGTGGCCGCCGCCCAGCCGCTGCAGGCCGAAGCGGCGCGCGAGCCAGGCGCACAGGAAGATCAGGCCCACCACCATCGCCATGCCGAAGCCCGCCTGCAGCAGGCCCGAGGCGCCGACGGCGGCCGGCGCCACCTCGTGGACCGGCGTGGACACGGTGGGAAGGCTCATGCGCGTGCGAGCTTCTGCATGCGCTCGGAGGGGGTGACGATGTCGGTCAGGCGGATGCCGTACTTCTCGTTCACCACCACCACCTCGCCCTGCGCGATGAGATAGCCGTTGATCAGCACGTCCAGCGGCTGTCCGGCCAGCCCGTCGAGCTCCACCACCGAGCCCTGCGAGAGCTGCAGCAGGTTCTTGATGGTGATGCGCGTGCGGCCGATCTCGGCGGTGAGCTGCACCGGCACGTCGAGCACGCGCGCGATGTCCACCGCGTTGGCGCCGCTGCCGGCCGCGAGAGGCGCCGCGGCGGGCGCGTCCTGGATCGGCTGGAAGACCTGCGCGGCGGCGGGTGCCACGGCAGGGGCTGCTGCGGCGGTGGCGGCCGTCTGCTCGGCCAGCGCGCTGGCCCAGTCGTCCGCGTCGCTGCCGGCGGAGGAGGTGTTGTCAGTCATGTTCGTTCTTCAGGTCGCTGTCTTGATGGGTGATCATGTTCTGCACGCGCAGTGCATAGCGTTCGTTGGAGATGCCGTAGCCGCACTCCATCACCGGCACGCCGCCCACCTTGGCGACGACCGTCTCCGGCAGCTCGATGGGGATCACGTCGCCGGCGCGCAGCTTCATCACCTCGCCGATGGTCGAGGGCATGCTCACGAAGTCGGCCACCAGCTCCACGTCGGCCGCCTGCATCTGGCGCGACATCTGCGTGACCCAGCGCTTGTCGACCTCGACTTCGTCCTGGATCGGGTTGGACAGCAGGTCGCGGATCGGCTCGATCATCGAGTAGGGCAGGCACACGTGCAGGAATCCACCCACGGGGCCGAACTCGATCTGCAGCGTGGTGTTGATCACCACCTCGTTGGGCGCGACGATGTTGGCGAGCTTGCCGTGCATCTCGGCGCGCACGTAGTCGAAGTTCAGCGGGAACACCGGCTGCCAGGCGTCGCCGTAGCACTGCAGCGACAGGTCGAGCAGCCGCTTGATGATGCGCTGCTCGGTGCGGGTGAAGTCGCGGCCTTCCACGCGCACGTGGTAGCGCCCGTCGCTGCCGAAGAGGTTGTCCACCACGAGGAACACCAGCTTCGGGTCGAACACGAAGAGGGCCGTGCCGCGCAGCGGCTTCATGTGGATCATGTTGATGTTCGCCGGCACCGGCAGGTGCCGCACGAACTCGCCGAACTGCTGGATCTGCACCGGCCCCACCGAGATGTCGGGGCTGCGCCGCATGAAGTTCAGCAGCGCGCTGCGCAGGCCGCGCGCGAAGCGGTCGTTGATGACCTCCAGCGTGTGCATGCGGTTGCGCACCACGCGGTCGGGCGCGCCGAGGTCGTAGGCGGGCAGCCCGTCCTTCGGCGGTGGAGGAGGGGGCGCCTGGTCGACGTCACCGGTGACGCCTTGCAGAAGCGCATCGACCTCGTCCTGCGAGAGCACCTGTTCATACGCCATGGATCGCTTGCCGTCCGGAGGATGGTGTCGTGGTGCTCACTGCACGACGAAGATGTTGAACGAGACGCTGGAGACGCCCAGCTCGGGCGTCTGGGGCGTCAGCGGGGCGTTCAGCGCGCTGCGGATCTCCTCCGCCAGCTTGGCTTTCTGCTCCGGGGTGACCAGCGACTCGGGCGCGCGGTTCGACAGCTGCACCAGCAGCCGGCTGCGCAGCTCGGGCATGAACTCGACGATCCGCGCCTTCGCCTGCTCGTCGCGCACGCGCAGCGCCATCCCGATCTGCAGGAAGCGGCTGCGGCCCTCGGACTGCAGGTTCACCGTCAGCGGGTCCAGCATGACGAAGATGGGTTTCTCGGGAACCGGCGGCTTGGCCGTTTCCGTGGCGGCGGCGCCGGTGAAGCGTGGCAGCAGGAAATACGCGGCGGCGCCGGCCGCTGCGAGAACGCCGACGGCCAGCACGAGTCCGATCAGCAGCTTCGACGAGCGGCGCGGCGCCGGCAGCGTGGCGGTGGCCGGTGCGGCATTTGCGACAGATGTTGGGGGAGCCATGGTGAAACGGTTTTTCTTGTCCGGTCTATTCTTTTCGAAGTCCCTCGCTGACGAACGGCCGAACAAGCGCACAAAGGCGTTTCATATCCGTTCATTGCGATGTGCCGTTCGAGGCGGCGGCATCGCCGGGCGGGGCGTAGATGTGTTGCTGCGTGCCTTGCTGCCTCAGGCGAAGGTGTCCACGCCGGAGCGTGAGGCGGCAGCGGCGGTGGCGCGCGCGGCGGCGATGGGGGCGGCCTGCGCATCGGCTGCAGGGCGGCCGGCGCCGGGGTAGGTGGAGCCGGCCTGCTGCCGCGCCGCGTTCTGCTGCTGGCCTTGCTGCTGCTGCGCGAAGGCGGCGTCGTTGCCGTTGGGCTGGCGCGCCTCCGCACCCACCGAAGCCTGGCCGAGCGTGATGCCCTGCTCCGACAGCGAATTGCGCAGCTGCGGCAGCGCGGCCTCCACGGCCTTGCGCACGCTTTCATGCGCCGAGACGAACATCGCCTGCGCCTGGTTGTCGCCCATCGACAGCGTGACCTTCAGCGGGCCGAGGCCGGCCGGGTTCAGGTTGAGCTCGGCCGTGTGGTGCCCGCTGGCGCTCATGCGCAGCAGCTGCTGGCCCAGGGCCGGCGCCCATTTGTCGCTGCCGACTTCGGGTGCGATGGTGTGGGTCGGGGGGCGTGCGGCTGCCGCGGCGTCGCCCGCGCGCTCCGATGAGTAGGCGGCTGCCTGCGCAACCGGCTGCTGCAACGCGACCGGATCGACGGCAGCCTGGGTGTCCACGCCATCGACCGGCGCGGCCGACGGGCTTGCGGCGACGGCGGACTGGGCGGCCTGCGCACCGGCTGCTGCCGAGGGCTGGGCCGCTGCGGCCAACTGCTCGGCGGTGGCGGAACCCGCCGGGGCGCGCGATGCGGCGGCGCGGCCGGCCGCGGCGGTGCCCACCGGCGGTCCCGCGGGAGCGGAAACCGGCTTCGCGAACCCGACCGACATCGTCTGCGCGGCGATGGCGGCGCGGGCGGTCTCGTGCAGGGATGCGGCGGGCTCGGCGTCCGCCGGCATCGGCGCAGCAGCCTGCGCGGCAGCTGCGGAAGGCTTCTGTGCCGCGGCTTCCTTCGCGGCCTTGGATGCCGCTGCCGCAGCTGCGTCGGCGGGGTCCTGTGCATCGGCGGCAGTGGCGGTGGCGGCCGTGGTCGCTCCGGCCTTGGCCGAAAGCGCCTGCAAGGCCGGGTCCAGCGCGACATCGACCGCGGCGGCGTCGGCTGCAGCTGTCTTCGCGAGCCCGTCCGCCGGACCGTCGCCTGCAGCCTGCGCCGCCGAGCGGCCCGCCAGCGTCAGCGCGTGCAGCGGCGAATTCGGCTGGCCGAGGAAGGCAAGGTTCGGGTCGGCGAGCGTGGCGTCTTCCTTCTTCGTGTCGTCGTCCGCGCCGGGTTTGCGCCCCGCCTTGCGATCGGCGGCGGCCACGGCCGTGGAGCCGTCCTTCGCGGCCGCGTCGGCACGGGTTTCGCCGTTCGAGCGCGAGCGCTCCAGCGCCGCGCCGAAGCTGAGTCCCTGCGCATCGTCGGTGCCGCGACCGCGCGAGGCGGCCGGCGCGGCTGCCGGCTGTGCGGCGGCATTCGTCGTGACGGGGGGCATGATCATGGAAGGCATGTCGGTTCCTGCGTGCGGGCTGTTTTTCTCAAAGGGTCGGGTGCGAGGCGCGGTCGAAGAACTTGCGCGCCGCGCGTTCGTCGCTGTCGCGCTGCTCGCGCTTGGCCTCCGCCATCATTTCCTGCATGCGCACGCGCTCGGCCAGCGTGTCGAAGGAGCTCAGGCGGCGGCGCTGCTGCTGCCAGTCGTCGCGGCCGTGGTCCAGCCGGGTGCCGGTCTGGGCGGCGATGGCGCGCTGCTGCTCGATGGCGTTGTCCAGCGTGCCGAGGAAGTTGCGGTAGTTGCGCCACTGCGAGGAGGGCAGGCCGTCGCGCATCAGGGCGTCGAGCTGCTCGTGGTAGTCCTGCCGGTACTGCAGCAGCAGGTCGAGCTTCTGGCTGGCGTCGAGGTGCGCGTTCTGCAGCGCGCCGAGGCGCCGCGCGGCGTCGTCGGTCTGCGTGTGCGCCAGGTCGATCAGCATGCCGAGAGGGAGCTTGCGTGTCATCTTGTGCTTCTTTGCGGAGTGGTTGTGCGCGGCTCGCCCTCGAAGAGGCTTTCCAGGCGGGCGATGGATTCGGCGTAGTCCGTGCGCTCGTCCATCGACTGCTGCAGGAAGCCTTCGATGCGCGGGTACATCGCGATCGCCTGATCCAGCTGCAGGTCGTGGCCCGGCGCGTAGGCGCCCACGCTGATGAGGTCGCGGTTGCGCTGGTAGCGCGAGAGCATCTGCTTGAAGCGGCGCACGGTGTCGAACTGCGACGAGGGGATCAGCGCCGTCATCGCTCGGCTGATCGAGGCCTCGATGTCGATGGCGGGGTAGTGCCCGGCCTCGGCCAGCGTGCGCGAGAGCACCACGTGGCCGTCGAGGATCGCGCGCGCCGAGTCGGCGATCGGGTCCTGCTGGTCGTCGCCCTCGGAGAGCACGGTGTAGAAGGCGGTGATGGAGCCGCCGCGCCCGTTCGCGTCGCGCGCGCCGTTGCCCGCGCGCTCCACCAGCGCCGGCAGCTTGGCGAACACCGAGGGCGGATAGCCTTTGGTGGCGGGCGGCTCGCCCACGGCCAGCGCGATCTCGCGCTGCGCCATCGCGTAGCGGGTGAGCGAGTCCATGATGAGCAGCACGTCCTTGCCGCGGTCGCGGAAGTACTCGGCCAGGCAGGTCGCGTAGGCCGCGCCCTGCAGGCGCAGCAGCGGCGAGTTGTCGGCCGGCGCCGCCACCACCACCGCACGAGCCAGGCCCTCTTCGCCCAGCGTGTTCTCGATGAAGTCCTTCACCTCGCGGCCGCGCTCGCCGATCAGGCCGACCACGATGACCTCCGCGCTCGTGTAGCGCGCCATCATGCCCAGCAGCACGCTCTTGCCCACGCCCGATCCGGCGAACAGGCCCATGCGCTGGCCGCGGCCCACGGTGAGCATGCCGTTGATGGCGCGCACGCCCACGTCGAGCACCGAGTCGATGGGCGCGCGCGTCAGCGGGTTCACGGGCGGCGAGCTCAGCGGCACCTTGCGGGCCATGTCGAGCGGGCCCAGCCCGTCGAGCGGCCGGCCGGCTGCATCGACCACGCGGCCGAGCATGCCCTCGCCGACGGGCAGGCGCTTGGTGTGGACGTTGCCGCCGCCGACGGTTCCGGCCGCATCGGGCTCGGGCGCGCCGGGCCGCGCGTAGACGCGCGCACCGGGCAGCAGGCCCGCCACTTCGGTCTGGGACATGAGGAAGAGCCGGTCGCCCGCGAAGCCGACCACTTCGGCTTCGGCATGGCGCTGCGGATGGCCCGGCGGCAGCTCGATCAGGCAGTCGCTGCCCACGGGCAGCTGCAGGCCCACGGCCTCGAGCACCAGGCCCACGGCGCGCGTGAGCCGGCCCGAGGCGATGGTGGTCTCGCAGCCGGCGACCTTGGCGCGCGCCTTCTCGAGCGCGGCGCGCACCGACTGCAGGTGGGGGTTGGGGGCGGCGGCCTGCATGGCGGCGTTCACCGGACTTCGGGCCTGCCGTCGGCTTCGCCGTCGAGGGCTGCCGCTACGCGCTTCCAGCGCGTCTCGAGCGTGCCGTCGAGCTCACCGGTGGCCGATTGCACACGGCAGCCGCCGCGGGTGATGGTGTCGTCCGCGCGCATCTGCCAGCCGGCGGCCTCGATCTCTTCGCCGAGGCTGCTTCTGACCAGCGCCACGTCGTCGGGGTGCAGCAGAAGGCGTGGCTCGCCGCGCAGGGCCGGCTCGGTGTTGAGCAGGTCGCGCACAACGGGCAGCACCCATTCGGGCTCGGCCTTGAGGGTGCGGTGTACCACTTGGCGCGCCACGTCGAGCGCAAGCGCGAGCACCGTCTGCGAAAGCTCCTCTTCCGCGCGGCGCAGCGCATCGGGCAGCGACCGGGCCAGCGCGCGCAGGCGCTCGGCATGTGCAGTCGCAGCCGCGAGACCCGTGGCCAGGCCTTCGGTGTGGCCCACCTTGCGGCCTTCGGCAAGACCAGCGGCGCGGCCCTCGGCCTCGCCGTCCATGCGCGCTTCCCTGCGGATGCGCGCGAGGTCGGCCAGGTCGACCTTGGGGGCGGGCGGCGGCGACGGTGGCGGCGCGGTGTTGCGGCGCTCGGCGTTCCTGCGGGCCGCGGGCGTCGACATGGAGGCACGCGGGCTGCCGTCGATGGTGCCCATCTCCCAGCGCTCCCACGCCGACAGCGCGGGCGGAGCCGCAGGCGTGCGCCCGGTGCGCGGCCCGCCGGCTGCCTGGCGCGCGGCGGCGTGGATGGCGGCGAGCCGCTCGCGCGAGTCGCCGAACTCGCCGGAGCCGCCGAAATTGCCGTTGGAATCAGACGAACTCATCGGTGCCAGGCGTCGCGATCACGATTTCGCCGGCCTCCGCCAGGCGGCGGGCGACCTGCAGGATGGCCTTCTGCTCGGTCTCGACCTGCGACACGCGCACAGGTCCGCGCAGCTCCATGTCCTCGCGCAGCGTCTCGGCGGCGCGCTGCGACATGTTGTTGAGGAACTTGTCGCGCAGCTCCATCGGCGCGCCCTTGAGCGCGATGATGAGCGAGTCGCTCTCGATGTCCTTGAGCAGGCGCTGGATGCTGCGGTCTTCCAGGCCCAGCAGGTTCTCGAACACGAACATCTCGTCGACGATGCGCTGCGCCAGCGCCTCGTCCTGCTCTCGCACGTGGGCGATGGCTTCTTCCTCCACGCTGGTACTCATGAGGTTGACGATCTCGGCCGCGGTGCGCACGCCGCCCAGGCGGCTGCGGCGCAGGCCCTGGCCGGCGAGCATCTCGGTGAGCACGTCGGTCAGCTCGTTGAGCGCCGAGGGCTGCACGCCGCCGAAGGTGGCCACGCGCATGATCACGTCGTGGCGCAGGCGCGCGGGCAGCTTCTCGAGCACCTCGGAGGCCTTCATGCGGTCCAGGTGCACCAGCAGCGTCGCGAGGATCTGCGGGTGCTCGTCGCGGATGAGCTCGGCCACCTCGCCGGCCTCGAGCTCGTTGAGGCGCTCGATGCCGCCGCGCGGCTCGTCGGGCTGCAGGATGTCCTCGAGCAGGTTGCTGGCACGGTCCTCGCCCAGCGCCTTGCGCAGCACCGCGCGGATGTAGCTGGTCGAGCCCAGGTGCAGCGCCGAGAGCTGCTCGGTCTCCTGGCGGAACTCGGACAGCACCTCGGCCAGCTCCTCCTTGGAGACGGAGGTGAGCTTCGACATCGCGAGGCCGAGCGCCTGCACCTCGGAGGTGGGCAGCTGGTGCAGCGCGGCCGCGGCGCGGTCCTCGCCCAGCGCCATCAGCAGGATGGCGCTCTTGCGGATTCCCTGTTCGCTACTCATCGTTGTTCATCCAGTGCTGGATCAGCGCCGCGACCACCTTCGGGTCCTTGTCGGCGATCTGGTGGGCGTATTCCATGTCGGCCTTGCGGCGGTTGGCCTCGCGTTCGCGCAGGCTCTCCTCGGCGGCCGCGGCGCTCTCGTTCGGCTCTGCCGCGGCCACCGGGGCATCGGCCAGCGGCGCGACGGGGATGGGTGCCGGCGCAGGCGCCAGGTGCTTGCGCATCAGCGGACGCAGCACCGCGAACCAGGCGAAGAGTGCGAGCAGCGCGTACAGCAGGTACTGGCCGGCGGTCTTGGCGAGCTCGATGTTCTCGCGGTCGCGCCAGTACGGCACCTCGGGCGCGGGGGCGCTGTCGGCGTCGCGGGCGAAGGCGCTGTTCACCACGTTGAGCGAGTCGCCGCGGTCCTGGCTGAAGCCCATCGCTTCCTTCGCGAGGTTGCGGATCTGCTCCAGCTCGGCCGGCGTCAGTGCGCGGCTCGTCGCCTTGCCGCCCGCGTCGACGGCGTCGCGGTTGTTCACCACGACGGCGACCGACAGCCGCTTCACGCCGCCGGCAGCCTGCTGCACGTGGCGGATGGTGCGGTCGAGCTCGTAGTTGGTGGTGGTGTCCTTGCGCGTGCTGCTCGGGCCGGTGGAGGCCGTCGAGGCGGTCGAGGCGGTGGACGTGCCTGGGGCTCCCGGTGCGCCGGGCGTTCCCGGCGCCGGCGGCGTGCCGGGGGCGTTGGGCGCCCTGGGGCCGGTGATCGGCGCGGTCGGGTTCACCGGCGGCTGGTTCGACAGCGCGCCGGGCACGCCGCCGGGCTGCCCGCCGCCGTTCTGGGCCGACTCGCTGCTCTGCTGGCTGCGCACGGCGGCCTGCGAGGGGTCCTGGTTGGGCTTGAATTTCTCGTCGGTGTGCTCGACCACCGAGAAGTCGATGTCCGCCGCCACCTGCGCGCGCACGTTGTTCGCGCCCACGATCGGCTGCAGGATCGCCTCGATGCGGCGGATGTAGCCCTGTTCGATCTCCTGCGCGTACTTGAGCTGGCTCACGTCCAGCCCGCGGTCGGTGCCGCGCGCGGAGGAAAGCAGGTTGCCGCGCTGGTCGACCACGGTCACGCTCTTGGCGTCGAGGTCGGGCACGCTGCTGGAGACCATGTGGACGATGGCGCTGACCTGGCCTTCGTCGATGCTGCGCCCGCGCGCCAGCGCGAGCACCACCGAGGCCGAGGGCTTCTTCTGGTCGCGCACGAAGAGAGAGGGCTTGGGCAGCGCCAGGTGAACCCGGGCCGACTCGATGGCGCCGATGGATTCGATGGAGCGCGCCAGCTCGCCCTCGAGCCCGCGCTGGTAGTTGACCTGCTCGGCGAACTGGCTGGTGCCGAACTTCTGGTTATCCATCAGTTCGAAGCCCACGCCGCCGGCCTTGGGCAGGCCCTGGGCCGCGAGCTTCAGGCGCGTCTCGGCCACCTTGTCCCCCGCGATCAGGATCGCGCCGCCGCCGTCTGCGAACTTGTAGGGCACGTTCATCTGCTGCAGCGACGCGATGATCGCGCCGCCGTCGCGGTCCGACACGTTGGTGTAGAGCACCTTGTATTCGGGGCCGCGGCTCCACAGCATGAAGGCCGCCGCGGCGGCCACCAGGGCCGCGCCGCCGATGATCAGCGGCAGCCTCGGCTGTGCGCGAAGGCGTTCGAGCAGGGGCGGCTGGCCGTCGCCGGCCTGGGGCAGCGCACCCGCGGGCGCAGCCGTGCTCATGGATGCACCCTCGTCGCGGCCATCGCCATGGTGAGAGAGGAATTTCGGTTTAGAGATTTCATTCCGGGTGGCCGGTGATGTCGTCCGCGGCCTGTTCGTTTCGCGGACGATTGTCAGCAGTCACCCGGAATTCGAATGGCCGAACAGCCGGGGTTTTTGCCCTCAGTTGCGCGCTTGAATCGGGGTCTTCCCTTGATACGCTGCGAGCCAGCCGGAGGGCCTTGCACCCTCCATGTCAAGTCAACCGTAAGTGTTCGGGCCAAGCCCGGGCAGAGACAGATCCAGGAAGAGGGAATCCCATGTCTATCAGTGCCATCGAGTCCGTCCTGCAGCAGATGCGCGCGACCGCGATCCAGACCGGCATCGCGCCGGCCGCGAGCGCCCCAGCCGAGGCCGGCGGCTTCGCCGCCGAACTCAAGCGCTCGCTCGCGAACATCAGCGGCGCCCAGCAGCAGGCCTATGCCCAGGCCGAGTCGTTCGAGCTCGGCAAGCCCGGCGTCGCGCTGAACGACGTGATGGTCGACATGCAGAAGGCGAACGTCGCTTTCCAGACCGGTCTGCAGGTGCGCAACCGGCTCGTGACCGCCTACCAGGAAGTGATGAACCTGCAGGCTTGATCGATGAAAGGGTGATGTGGCGGGGGCCATGCAACTTTTTCGTGCATGCCCCTAAAGGTTCTCGGGGGTCCGCCGATAACCAAGTCAACGATGGCTTGAGTCTCTAAGTGGAAGCGGGTCCAGCGTTACGGCCGAAAGCCGGAGTCCACAACCTTTTTTCATCAATCAGGAGTCGAACATGGCGCAAGTCATCAATACGAACAGCCTCTCCCTGCTCACGCAGAACAACCTGAACAAGTCGCAGTCGGCGCTGAACAGCGCCATCGAGCGACTGTCTTCGGGCATGCGCATCAACAGCGCCAAGGACGATGCCGCCGGCCAGGCCATCGCCAACCGCTTCACGGCCAACATCAAGGGCCTGACGCAAGCCACCCGCAACGCCAACGACGGCATCTCGATCGCCCAGACGACGGAAGGCGCCCTGACCGAAGTCAACAACAACCTGCAGCGCATCCGCGAACTGTCGGTGCAGGCCGCCACGGGCACGAACTCGGCCAGCGACCTGGACTCGATCCAGGCTGAAATCGGCCAGCGCCTGGACGAAATCAACCGCGTGTCGGAGCAGACCCAGTTCAACGGCGTGAAGGTCCTGTCGGCCGATGCCGGCAAGCTGACCGTGCAAGTCGGCGCGAACGATGGCGAAACCATCGACATCGACCTGCAGGAAATCAGCGCCAAGACCCTGGGTCTGGACGGCTTCAACATCAACAACGCCGGCTCCAAGAACAAGACCGCCACGGCTTCCGACCTGCTGATCGCCGGTTTCGCCGCAGGCGCGACCACCAACGGCAGCACGACCTACACCCGCACGCTGACCGCTGCCGCCAACGGCGCAACGGCCAACGACGTGCTGGCCAAGATGCAGGATGGCGGCACCGTCTCCATCACCGGCGCCGCGACCTACACGTACAGCGCCGCGACGAAGAGCTACACCGCTGCCGAAGCCGCCCGCACGCAAGCCAACACGCTCGCCTCGCTGACCCCGGCCGCCGGCACCAGCGTGACCGCCACGGTTCAGCTGGGTTCGCGTTCGACGACCGTCAAGATCGACAGCAACGGCACCCTGACCGACGCTGCTGACGGCTCGGCGCTGTTCCTGGACAGCAGCAACAACCTGACCAAGACCGGCTCGGGCACGACGGTCGCCGCCACGCTGACGAACCTGCTCGACTCGACGAACGGCATGACGACCGCCGGCGACTCGATCACGATCGCCTCGACCGGTGCCAAGTACACCGTCAACGCCACCGGCGCTGCTGCTGGTGCCAACGCCTTCACGGTGGCCAACGAAGCAGCTTCGGCCGACGCCGTTGCCGCCAAGATCAACGCGGGTGCGGGTTCCATCGACATCGACGGCGCTGGCGCGACCGTTGCCTACGCAGTGGCAGCCGCCGGCGGTGCCGTGACCGGCGCATACATGGGTGCGAGCGGCCTGACGACCACGGCTCTGGAAACGGTGCGACTGAACTCCAACGGCGTCGTGACCGATTCGCAAGGCAGCACCGTCTACGCCGACTCCACCAAGCCCGGCAAGCTGACGACCAACGCCGTGAGCGACGCCAAGTCGACGGTCGATCCCCTGAAGGCGCTGGACGCCGCACTGTCGAAGGTCGACAAGCTGCGCAGCTCGCTGGGTGCGGTGCAGAACCGTTTCGACTCGGTGATCGCCAACCTCGGCACCACGGTGACCAACCTGTCCTCGTCGCGCTCGCGCATCCAGGACGCCGACTACGCGGTCGAAGTGTCGAACATGACGCGCGCCCAGATCCTGCAGCAAGCCGGTACCTCGGTGCTGTCGCAGGCCAACCAGACCACGCAAGGCGTTCTGTCGCTCCTGCGTTGATCGAAAGGAACTGAGCAGACGGAGAAAAGCCGGGCCCCTCCCCTGGGGCGGGGTCCGGCCAACGCAGGCCCCGGCGCGAGCCGGGAGCCTGCGCTGCTCCCTGCGGCCATGCCCGTGCGGGCGAGGCCGCAGAGAACAGCGAAACCAGCACAGCAAGGTGGAAATGATGTTGAACCCCGTGTCGGCGAACCCCGTGAAGGACAACCAGTGGACGCAGCTTCTCGTCGGCGGCGCCGCGGGCGCGGCCTCTGCCGTCGCCGCCACGGCCGAGAAGGACGACGCGAAGGAGGCCGCGACGCCGGTTCAGGTCGAGCAGGCGGTGCGCCAGGTGAACGAGTCGCTCGCGCTGCGCGAGGTGGGCCTGCAGTTCGAGGTCGACAAGGAGACCGACATGGTCATCGTCAAGGTGGTGGACCGCGCCAGCGGCGAGGTCATCCGCCAGATTCCCAACGAGGAAGTCGTTCGCATCGCGAAGCTGATGAACGGCGGCCACGGACTGCTCGTGGACCACGCGGCCTGAGGCCGCATCGGGCTCGAATCCAGCAACCACATCGATACGAATTCAAGAAGGCATAGAAATGGCAACGATCAGCAGCCTGGGCGTCGGCTCCAACCTGAACCTCGCGGACCTGCTCTCGAAGCTCCAGGACGCCGAGAGCCAGCCCCTGGTGGCGCTGCAGAACAAGGCCAAGAGCTACACGAGCAAACTGTCGGCGTACGGCACGATCCAGAGCGCGCTCGCGACGCTGCAGGCCGCCGCCAAGAAGCTGGGCGACCCGACGCTGTTCCAGAGCGTGACCGGCACGCCCACGGTCAGCGGCATACTTTCCGCGTCCGCCACCGACGCCAGCGCGGCCGGCAACTACACCATCGACGTGTCGCAGCTCGCGCAGGCGCAGACGGTTGTCAGCGCAGGCCAGGTCGATTCAAAGACGGCTATCGGCAACGGCAAGATCACCATCGACTTCGGCGCCGTCACGGGCGGAACCTTCGACGCCGCGACGGGCAAGTACAGCGGCTCCACCTTCACCGCGGATGCGAGCCAGCCCACCAAGTCGATCACCATCGACCCGACCAACAATACGCTGGAAGGCATCCGCAACGCGATCAATGGAGCGAACGCGGGCGTCACGGCCAGCATCGTGAACGACGGCAGCGGCACGCCCAATCGCCTGGTGCTGACTTCCACGCAGACCGGCGAGAAGTCGAGCATGCGGATCTCGGTCGATGGCGACGCGTCGCTGCAGAACCTGTTGAACAACGATCCGGCGGGCACGCAGAACCTGAAGCAGACGGCGGCGGCGCAGAACGCGAAGCTCAACGTGAACGGCATCGACATCACGAGCGCCACCAACACCGTGAAGGAAGCCATCCAGGGCGCCACGCTGACGCTGGTGAGTACCGGCAAGACGGGCCTGTCGATGAAGGAGAACACGGCCAGCGCGAAGACGGCGATCAACGATTTCGTGAAGGCCTACAACAGCCTGCAGAGCACCGCCAAGACGCTGACTGCCTACGACGCCGACACCAAGACCGCCGCCGCGCTGGTGGGGGACAACACGCTGCGTACCGTGCAGACGCGCATCCGCCAGGCGATCATCACGCCGCAGGCCGGCGGAGCGAACGACATGAAGGTGCTCACCGAGATCGGCGTGTCCTTCCAGAGGGACGGCACCCTGGCCGTGGATTCCGACAAGCTCGACAAGGCGCTCGCCAACAACCTGAAGGGCGTGGCGAACCTCTTCTCCAGCGCCACCGGCAGCACGGCCGGCTACGGCAAGCAGATCGACGCGTTGGTGGACGACGTGACCAAGGGCGCCCTGAAGGTGGCCAGCGACGGCGTGACCGCCACCATCAAGGAGCTCGACACGCAGTACGACGCGATGCAGGTGCGCGTGGACGCCACGGTCGACCGCTATCGCAAGCAGTTCAACCAGCTCGACGTGCTGATCAACACACTGAACAACACCAAGACATACCTCACGCAGCAGTTCGACGCGATGTCGAAGCAGTCCAAGTAGGACGCACGACACGCAGAACCTGGAGTAGCAGCCGATGTACACCCCTCACAACATGCGCACCGGTGCCGGCGCCTATGCACGCCTCGGCGTGGAAACCAGCGTGATGAGCGCGTCGCCGCACCAGCTCATCACGATGCTGTTCGACGGCGCGAAGACGGCGATCGGCATGGCGCGCCACCACATGGCAGCCGGCGAGACGCAAGCCAAGGGCAATGCGATCTCCAAGGCCATCGGCATCGTGGACAACGGCCTGAAGGCCGCGCTCGACGCCGATGCGGCCGGCGAGGCCGGGGCCGAGCTGGTGGGCAACCTGTCGGCGCTGTACGACTACGTCGTGCAGCAGCTGTTCCGCGCCAACCTGCACAACGACGTGCGGGCCCTGGACGAGGCCGACCGGCTCCTCGAGAACATCGCTTCCGCCTGGCGGGAGATCGACGACCGGGCTCGTGGCTGAAATGCAACCACAAGAGAAACAGGACAACATGGCATTCCGGAGTGAGGTCGTTCATTGCTACGAAGAGCTGGCCAACGGCATCGCCTCGATGCTGGTGCTGGCGCGAGCCAAGGAGTGGGGCCAGCTCCCGGCGCTCGAAGAGCGCTGCTCGGCGATGGTGGAGCGCCTGCGGGCCATCGAGCCGCACGAGCTGCTCGATGCGACGCAGGTGGAGCACGTTCTGCGCCTGCTGGAGCGCATCCGCAGCGACCAGGCGGAGGTGTCGGGCCTCATCAAGCCGCAGCTCGAAGAGCTGATGAGCCGCATGGGGCACCTCACGCAGCAGAAGAACCTCGGCAGGGCCTACGGACCGCCGCACTGAGCGCGTCGCCGGCCACCGACCGATCGATCGAACTCCACCCGCTGAACAAGCCCGACCATGACTGCACTCGCCGGACTGCTCGACGCGCTGCTCGCCGCAAGGCTCGCGCCGCGGCTGGACGTGCTCGGCATCAAGCCCGAGGCCACCATCGGTGCGCCCGGGCCGGCGGTGGCGGTGGGCAAGGTCGAGAACGACGTCCGGCTGCCTTCCAATGCGGCGCTCGACAGGCAGATCCCGGGTGCGGCAGCAGGCGGCACCCTGCACGCAGGAACGGGTGCGCAGCCCTCGATGGCGACGCGGCTGTCGGTGGCCGCGCGGGTCATCGGCGCCGTGCTGGCCGATCTGCAGGCGCAGCCGGGACCGGTGCGCGGTGCCGCGCCCCTGCTGCCCGCGCGCGCGCAGCCGGTGAACGCCGCCGCGCTGGCAGGCACGCTGGCGCAGACGGTGTCGGACAGCGGCCTCTTCTATGAATCGCACTTGGCTTCGTTCGCGGCGGGAACGCGCACGCTCGCGCAGATGAAGCAGGAGCCGCAGGCCCAGTGGGCGACGCCCGTTGCGGTGAAGGCACCGGCGAATGCGGCGGTGTCGCTGCCGGCGGCGATCGCGGATCTGCCTGACGCGCTGCCTTCCCTCGTTGCGCAGGTGCAGGTGCAGGTGCCTGTGCCGCAGGGCGACGAAGCTCCCACGGCGCAGGTGACCGCGCCTCAGGCGTCGTCCGTCGAAGCGCAGCAACAGCACGCCGATGGCGCCAGCCATCAAGGCAAACCGCAGGCTCTGGAATGGCAGCCTGCCGCGAGCGACGCGGCGCGGGTGCAGGCGGCGTACCGCCAACTCGAGAGCGCCACGACCGGCGGCGTGCTCGATTCGATGCCCGCGCACCGCGCGAGCGAATCCGCACGGCATGCCGACGCCACCGCGGTGCAGCCCGCATCGCGCGCAGCCGAAGTGATCCATCCGCAGGCCGTCTCACTGGTGCACCAGCAGCTCGACCTGCTGGCCAGTTCCGTCTTCCGCTGGAATGGCCATGCCTGGCCCGACGTGCCGATGAGCTGGAGCGTCGAGGAAGAACAGCAGGCACGGTCCGACGCACGCGAGGGCTCGGCGGCAGAAGAAGAGGGCGCGCGCCGCTGGTCGACAACCGTGTCGCTCGCATTTCCGAAGCTCGGCGAAGTCGACCTGAGGCTGAGCCTCGACGGCCCGGCGGTGCAGGCGCAACTTTTCGCGCGCGAGGCGTCCACCGTGGCGCGCCTGCGCGGAGACACCGCCCGGCTCGCGAAGCGCTTCGACGCTGCGGGGCTGCAGCTGCAGCAGGTGCTGGTCGCCGAGAAGGAGGCCGCATGAGCGAAGTGCTCGACAACCGCAGCAGCGCGGTCGCGCTGTCTTACGCCGACAAGACGCGTGCGCCGGTGGTCGTCGCCAAGGGGTACGGCGTGGTCGCCGAATCGATCATGCGCGAGGCGCGCGAGCACGGCCTCTACGTGCACTCGTCTGCCGACCTGGTGAAGTTGCTGATGCAGGTCGACCTGGACCGGCAGATCCCGCCGCAGCTGTACCTCGCGGTGGCCGAGGTGATGGCCTGGATCCACCAGCTGGAGGGTCGCGCAGGCGACTAATTGACCAGATGGACCAATGTGAAATCATGAGCCTCGGAATTCAGGAAAAAACCCTTCCGTCGGCTCGAAATAAATCCATAGGATTTATCAATTCATTCTTGTTCAAGAATAACTTCGGGCATTTTTTCGTTCTTCTTGCAACATTTGTTACCGAAAGGTTTGACACTTGTAAACCTGCCACCTCCATTGGAGAGCGAGGGCGTTCTTGTCAGACCCTTCCTACCTTTTTTGTCCTGCTGTCATACAAAACACTTCAACATGTAAAACTTTGTGTATATAATGTATACACGATTGTTAGGAGCACGAAGTGAGCTTTGAATCGGAAATGGGATCAGACATGGAAAACGTCAACATCACCGCCAACGGCGTGATTTCGAGGGAAATCGGCGAGATAAATCTGGCCTACATGCTGCTGGCGCAGAAGCTGGTGAAGCAGGACCGGGCCGAGGCCATGTTCCGCCTCGGCGTGGGCCGTGAACTGGCCGATCTGCTGGCGAACATGTCGCTCAGCCAGATCGTGAAGCTGGCCGCGTCCAACTTCCTGCTGTGCAGCTTCCGGCTGGATGACCGCCCGATGTTCGCGGTGGTCGGCGAGGGCAAGGAGCCCGCGCTGCAGCAGGCGCACATGTCGATACTGATGGCCGCGCGCCAGGCGCAGGGCCAGTCCGAAGCGCCGATGCGCGGAGCGGGCGCAGCGTGACCAGCAAGAGCGTCCTCGGCGAGGTCCGGCAGGTCCAGCTCGCGATCGAGCTGATCGGCCTCGGTGCGCGCCTGCAGTTCCTGGAGGCCGCGGTCACGCTCAGCCGCGAGCGGCTGATCCGCCTCTACAAGGAGCTCAAGGGCGTGTCTCCGCCCAAGGGCCTGCTGCCGTTCTCCACCGACTGGTACATGACGTGGCTGGCCAACATCCACTCGTCGATGTTCTACAACATCTACCGCTTCATGCTCGACGAGGCGGACGAGAACGAACTGCCCGCGCTCATCAAGGCGTATCGCCTCTATGCGCAGCAGGTCGAGGCCAACGGTGGCGAGGTGGTGCTCGACTTCACCCGCGCCGAGACCATGGTGCGCTTCTTCGACAGCGACATGCTGCAGCTGAGCACCTGCTGCCGCTGCGGAGGGCATTTCGTGGCCCATGCGCACGACAACAAGAACGGGTACGTGTGCGTGCTGTGCAGGCCGCCTTCGCGGGCGGGCAAGGCACGCAAGCCCAAGGCGACGGAGCGCCGGCGCGGCGGCCTGGTCGCGGTGGGGCCCGTGATGGACATCGGCGGCGCCGTCTAGGAAAAGTGCCCGCGCGCGGCCACGGCCGCCGGGGGCTTTGTTGATTCGACGCCCGAGGGCGAGAGGGGAAGCGCGTGCTGGTTCTGGTTGGATACATCGTGGTGATCGGTGCCGTCTTCGGTGGCTACGGCCTCATGGGCGGGCACTTCGGCGTCCTGTTCCAGCCGGTCGAACTGCTCATGATCGGCGGCTCCGCCCTGGGCGCCTTCATCGCCGGCAACAACGGCAAGACCATCCGGGCCACCATCAAGGAACTGCCCCTCCTGCTGCGCACCTCCAAGCACAACCGCCAGCTCTACATGGACCTGCTCGCGCTGCTTTACGAGCTGCTCGCCAAGGCCCGCAAGGAAGGCATGATGAAGCTGGAGACCGACGTCGAGGACCCGTCCCAGAGCGAGGTCTTCATGCGCTATCCGGGCATCCTGGCGCACGAGGGCATCACCGTCTTCCTCTGCGACTACCTGCGCCTGGTCATCAGCGGCAACACCGACGCCCACGAGATCGAGGCGCTGATGGACCACGAGATCGAGACCATCCGCCACGAGGCCGAAGTGCCCGGCCACAGCCTCTCGCGCGTGAGCGATGCGCTGCCCGCGCTGGGCATCGTCGCCGCCGTGATGGGCGTGGTGCACGCCCTCGGCTCTGCCGACCTGCCGCCCTCGGAGATGGGCGCGCTGATCGCGCACGCGATGGTGGGCACCTTCCTCGGCGTGCTGCTGGCCTACGGCTTCGTCTCGCCGCTGGCCTCGCTGATCGAGCAGAAGGTGGAAGAGGGCATGAAGATCTACCAGTGCGCCAAGGTCACGCTGCTGGCCAACCTCAACGGCTACGCGCCGCAGCTCGCGGTCGAGTTCGGCCGCAAGGTGCTGTTCTCGACCGAGCGCCCCTCCTTCACCGAGCTGGACGACCACGTCCGCGAGGTCAAGGCCCGCTGAGGCGGGCGCCGCAGGAAGCAGCGATCGATCATCATGAGCGACGACAAGCCCAGGGTCATCTTCAAGCACGTCCACAAGGGCAAGCACGGCGGTGCCCATGGCGGCGGCTGGAAGATCGCCTACGCCGACTTCATGACGGCCATGATGGCTTTCTTCCTCGTGATGTGGCTGCTCTCGATCTCCAGCACCAAGCAGCGCGAAGGCATCGCCGAGCACTTCCGCATGCCGCTGCGCGTGGCGCTGACCGGCGGCGACAAGTCCAGCCTCAGCACCAGCATGATCCCCGGCGGGGGCGCCGATCCGGTCCACGCCGAGGGCGAGGTCAGGCTCACCGAGACATCGAGCGAGGACGAGGCCGATGCGAGCCGCCTGGTCGAGATGAAGAAGAAGCTCGATGCGCTGCTCGAGAAGAGTCCGGTCTTCCAGCAGTTCCGCTCGCAGATCCTCATCGACATCACCACCGAGGGCCTGCGGCTGCAGATCGTCGACACCGAGAACCGCCCCATGTTCGAGCTGGCCAGCGCGCGCGTGGTGCCGCACATGCGCGCCATCCTGCGCGAGCTCGCTCCCGCGCTGAACGGCCTGCCCAACAAGATCACGCTGTCTGGCCACACCGACGCGATCGTCTACACCAACGACCGCTCCTACGGCAACTGGGAGCTGTCTTCCGACCGCGCCAACGCATCGCGGCGCGAGCTCGTGGCCGGCGGCATGACCGAGGGCAAGGTGCTGCGCGTGATCGGCCTGGCCGACAGCATGCACCTGGACAAGGCCGATCCGCGCAACCCGATCAACCGGCGCATCAGCATCATCCTGCTGAACCACCGCACCCAGGAACGCATCGAGCGCGAGAACAGCGCGGAGCCCGTCGGCGGGCTGCGCATCGGCAAGCCGACCGCGAAGGCGGGCTGAGCGCGCGCACGGCGGCGGACCGCACAACAACAAGAAACACCCTCAAGACAAGCGATGGACCTCAGTCAATTCACCCAAGCCTTCTTCGTCGAAGCCATCGAACTGCTTGCCGAGATGGAGCAGCTGCTGCTCGAGCTCGACGTCGACACACCCGACAGCGAGCAGCTCAACGCCATATTCCGCGCGGCGCATTCCATCAAGGGCGGCGCAGCGACTTTCGGTTTCACCGCCCTGACCAACACCACGCACGTACTCGAGTCGCTGCTGGACCGCGCCCGCCATGGGCAGCTGCGTCTGACGGGCCGGATGATCGATGCATTCCTGGAAACGAAGGACGCCTTGCAAGAACAACTCACCGCCTACCAGGCCGGCAATGAGCCTGATCCCGACATGGTCGCGCACATCTGCGGCGTGCTTCAGCAACTCGCGCTCGAAAGCGGTGACGCAAGCGCCGCGGCCCCGACCCCTGCGCCGGCCCCGGCCCCTGTTGCCGTGGCCCCTGCGCCCGCACCGGTGGCCGCTCCCGAGCCGGCAGCGGCCCCAGCCGATGCCGCAGCCGGCAGCGGTGCGCTGCGCGTACGCTTCGCCCGGCTGTCGGAGAGCGAATGCGAACTCCTGACAGGCGAGCTGGCCAACCTCGGCAAGGTGCTGTCGCGCACCCGCAGCAACGACCAGCTCACCGTGCTGCTCGAAACCACATGCGCGCCCGACGACATCGTGGCGGTCTGCTGCTTCGTCATCGACGAATCGCAGATCGACATCACGCAGGAAGCCGTCTCCGCGGCTGCCGTCGACGCTCCGGCGCCGGCTGCTGCACCCGCAGCCGTTGCCGCCCCGACCGCCGAAGCCTCCAGGCCGCAGGCCGCGCCTTCTCCCGCCGCGGCACCCGCCGCGCCCGCTGCACCTTCCGCGGCCGCCGCTTCCTCTGCCGCGGGCAAGGAATCGAGCTCCATCCGCGTCGACGTCGAGAAGGTCGACCAGCTCATCAACCTCGTGGGCGAGCTCGTCATCACCCAGTCGATGCTCACGCAGGCCGCGACCATGCTCGACCCGGTGGCCTACGAGCGCTTTCTCAGCGGCCTGGGCCACCTTGAACGCAATGCGCGCGACCTGCAGGAGTCGGTCATGTCCATCCGCATGATGCCGATGGACTACGTGTTCAGCCGCTTCCCGCGCGTCATCCGCGACGTGAGCGCCAAGCTGGGCAAGCAGGTGCGCCTGGACACCTACGGCAAGGAAACCGAACTCGACAAGGGCCTGATCGAGCGCATCGTCGATCCGCTCACGCACCTGGTGCGCAATAGCCTGGACCATGGCATCGAGACGCCCGACGTGCGCACCGCCAAGGGCAAGGACGCCACCGGCCAGCTGCTGCTGTCGGCGCAGCACCACGGCGGCAACATCGTGATCGAGGTGAGCGACGACGGCGCGGGCCTCAACCGCGAGCGCATCCTGGCCAAGGCCATGCAGCAGGGGCTGCCGGTGAGCGAATCGATGCCCGACGAGGAGGTGTGGCAGCTCATCTTCGCGCCGGGTTTCTCCACCGCGGAGCAGGTCACCGACATCTCGGGCCGCGGCGTGGGCATGGACGTGGTCAAGCGCAACATCCAGGAGATGGGCGGCCACGTGGAGATCCACTCGCGCGGCGGGCAGGGCACCACCACCCGCATCGTGCTGCCGCTGACGCTGGCCATCCTGAACGGCATGTCGGTCAAGGTGGGCAGCGAGGCCTACATCCTGCCGCTGAGCTATGTCATCGAGTCGCTGCAGCCGCTGCCCGAGCACCTGCATTCCATCACCGCCGACGGCCACGTGATCCGCGTGCGCGGCGAATACCTGCCGCTGATCGAGCTGCACCGCGTGTTCGACGTGGCGGGTGCGCAGACGCATCCCACGCAGGGCATCCTGGTGATCGTGCAGGCCGACGACAGCCGCTTCGCGCTGCTGGTGGACGAGCTGCTCGGCCAGCACCAGGTGGTGGTGAAGAACCTCGAGACCAACTATCGCAAGGTACCCGGCATCTCCGCCGCGACCATCCTCGGCGACGGCAGCGTGGCCTTCATCATCGACGTGGGCGCCATGCCGCGCATCCAGCGCGCGCAGGCCGCGAGCGCGGCCGCGCTCGCGGGCGCGGCCCGAAGGACGGACGCCATTGCGCTGTGACACCCGAGGGAGACAGCTGAATGCGCTTTGATTTCTTCCGTCGTTCTTCCGAAGGGGAAGGAGCCGGCGCCGATGCGGGCGCTTCCGCGCAGCCGGAAGCCGGCTGCGAAGGCCACCTGACCTATTCGATGCTGCTCGACGCGCAGCGTCGCGTGATCGGCTATCGCATGGCCTGGCGCGCCGCGGGCGCTGCGCCTGCCGAATCGGCTGTGTCCGGCGCGTCCGGTGCCGCGGGCGTCAAGGCGCTCATGGACACGCTCGCCATGCACCTCAATCCCGAGGGAGAAGGCTGGCTGCTGGGTTCGCAGCTGCTCTTCGTCGACGTGACGGTCGATGCGCTCTTCCAGGGCGAGCTGCAGTCGCTACCGCCGCAGCAGGTCGTGCTGTGCATGCGCGCCGAAGAGCTGATGGATGCCGATCTGCGCTCCATCCTGCTGTTCCTGCGCGAGCAGGGCTTCGGATTCATGCAGTGCGGCGGCACCGAGCTGCCCGAGGACCCGGAGTTGCGCTCCATCGTCACGCACCTCGAGGTCGGCGCCAACGCCGCCGACACCGTCGCGCGGCTGCGCCGCGACGAGCAGCTGGGCCATCGGCCGGTCGAGCTCGTCGCCTCGCGCGTCGAGGACTGGAAGCAGTTCGACGCCTGCGCCGCGCTGCGCGTGAACGTGTTCGTCGACGGCGCCTTCCGCAACCCGCCGGTGCTCGAGACCGAAGACGCGCTGCAGCCCGAATCGCTGCTGATCGTGCAGCTGATGCAGATGCTCCAGCGCAACGAAGACCTGCGCGTCATCGAGGCCGCCCTCAAGCACGACGCCGCGCTCACCTACCGGCTGCTGCGCTACATCAACTCGCCCGCGGTGGGCATGGCGGTGGAGATCCATTCCCTGCGCCACGCGGTGGCCATGCTCGGCTACTCGCCGCTGTACCGATGGCTCTCGCTGCTGCTGGCCACCAGCAACAAGGCAGGTTCGCCCTACATGATGAAGAAGGCGATCCTGCGCGGCCGCTTCGTCGAACTGGTGGGGCAGGGCATGCTGCCGGCCAGCGAGGCCGATAACCTGTTCGTGGCCGGCATGTTCTCGCTGCTCGACCAGTTGCTGGGCGTCTCTATGGAAGGCGTGCTGCGCAAGGTGCAGCTCACCGAGGCGGTGCAGCAGGCCATTCTGTCGCGTGGGGGGCTGTACGGCCCCTTCGTGGCGCTGGCCGAGAGCTGCGAGCTCGACGACGGGCAGGCTGCGCGCCTGTCGGAGGCGTTGTTCCTGAGCCCGGCGCAGGTCAATGCCGCCCAGCTCTCCGCGCTCGTGTGGGCGCAGGAGGCGAGCCCGGCCGCGGCTGGACCATGACGCAAAGGCGGCCCGAAGTGCGGGGCATTCGCGCGTCTGATCGACCCATTGGAAACGGTGGGCGCTATGTACATTGAAAGCCAAGCTTCCAGGCTGGCCGTGACGACCGAGTTCCATTTCACCGACCACGATTTCTCGCGCATACGGACGCTGATCCACCGTCGCGCGGGCATCGCGCTGGGCGAACAGAAGCGGCAGATGGTCTACAGCCGGCTCTCGCGCCGGCTGAGGGAACTGCAGGTGACCGACTTCGCCTCGTACCTCGACTGGCTCGAACAGCGCCAGGACGGCGACGAGTGGCAGCTCTTCATCAATTCGCTGACGACCAACCTCACCTCGTTCTTCCGCGAGGCGCACCACTTCCCGACGCTGGCCGAGCACGTGCGCAAGGCGAAGCAGCCCGTCACCGTGTGGTGCGCGGCGGCATCGACGGGCGAGGAGCCCTATTCGATCGCCATCACGCTGATGGAGGCCCTGGGCGACAAGGCGGCCGCCTCGCGCGTGATCGCCACCGACATCGACACCGCGGTGCTGGCCAAGGCCGCCACCGGCGTCTTCACCACCGAGCAGGTGCGAAGGCTTGCGCCCGAGCGGCTGCGGCGCTTCTTCAACAAGGGCACCGGCTCGAACGCGGGCAAGGTGCGCGTGCGCCCCGAAGTGGCGGCGATCGTGAAGTTCTCGCGGCTGAACCTGCTCGACAGCGCCTGGTCGGTGAAGGAGCCTGTGGACGCGATCTTCTGCCGCAACGTGATGATCTATTTCGACAAGCCGACGCAGAAGAAGGTGCTCGACCGCTTCGCGCCGCTGCTCAAGCCCGACGGGCTGCTGTTCGCCGGACATTCGGAGAACGCTTCGCTCGTCAACCAGGCCTTCCGGCCGCTGGGGCAGACCGTGTACGAACTGGCGCGCCCGCGCGCGGCGGGTGCTTCCTCATGAGCGCGGCCTCCAGCGCGGCGGCCCCGGGTTCGGTGGCCAGCCATCACTACTTCGACCGCGACGTCGGGATGATGGCCGTGAAGCTGCTGCCCTCGGAGTACTACGTGACTTCGAGCAACACCGCGCTCAGCACGGTCCTGGGCTCGTGCGTGGCCGCATGCCTGCACGACCGCGAGGCCGGCGTGGCCGGCATGAACCACTTCATGCTGCCTGACGATGGCGAGGCGGGCGCTGCCGCCGGCACGCGCGATGTGACCGAGTCGATGCGCTACGGCACCTACGCCATGGACGTGCTGATCCGGGAGCTGGTGCGCGCCGGCGCGCGCCGCGACCGGCTCAAGGCCAAGGTGTTCGGCGGCGGCGCGGTGCTGGCCAACATGACCACGCTCAACATCGGCGACCGCAATGCCGACTTCGTGCTGCGCTACCTGGGCAACGAGCGCATCGAGGTCGCCGCGCAGGACCTGCGCGGGCCGCATGCGCGCCGCGTTTGCTTCGTGCCGGCGACAGGAAAGGCCATCGTGCGCAAGCTGCGCGCGCAGACCGAGGTCAGTCAGGTGCAGCGCGAGGAGGGCGAGCTGCTGCGCAGGCTCTCCGGCCAGCGCACCGTGCACGCCCCCGAATACAACAACAAGGGCAAACAGTGAGCAGCAAGAAAATCAAGGTGCTGTGCGTCGACGACTCGGCGCTCATTCGCAGCGTGATGACGGAGATCATCAACAGCCAGTCCGACATGACGGTGGTGGGCACGGCCGCCGATCCGCTGGTGGCGCGCGACCTCATCAAGGTCACCAACCCCGACGTGCTCACGCTCGACGTGGAAATGCCGCGCATGGACGGGCTGGAGTTCCTCGAAAAACTCATGCGGCTTCGGCCCATGCCGGTGGTCATGGTGTCGTCCCTGACCGAGCGCGGCTCCGAGATCGCGCTGCGTGCGCTCGAGCTGGGCGCCATCGACTTCGTGACCAAGCCGCGCCTGGGCGTGCGCGACGGCCTGCTCAACTACACCGAGCTGATCACCGGCAAGATCCGCACCGCCGCCAGCGCGCGCCTGCTGCCCGCGAGGAGCGCCGCCGCGGCGCGGCCGGGCGGCGAGGCGCCGCAGGAGTCGCTGCTGCGCAGCCCGCTGCTGAGTACCGAGAAGCTCATCATCATCGGCGCCTCCACCGGCGGCACCGAGGCCATCCGCGAGGTGCTGCAGCCGCTGCCGCCCGATTCGCCCGCCGTGATGATCGCGCAGCACATGCCCGCGGGCTTCACGCGCTCGTTCGCGCAGCGCCTGGACGGCCTGTGCCGCATCAACGTGAAGGAAGCCGAGCACGGCGAACGCGTGCTGCCGGGCTATGCCTACATCGCGCCGGGCGGCTTCCACCTGTCGCTCGCGCGCAGCGGTGCCAACTACGTGGCGCACCTCGACCAGGAGCCGCCGGTGAACCGCCACCGTCCGTCCATCGACGTGCTGTTCGATTCGGCCGCGAAGCACGCGGGCAAGAACGCCATCGGGATCATCCTCACCGGCATGGGCAAGGACGGCGCCGAGGGCCTGCTTCGCATGCGTCGCGCCGGCGCCCACACGCTGGCGCAGGACGAAGCCAGCTGCGTGGTCTTCGGCATGCCGCGCGAGGCCATCGCGCTGGGCGCGGTGGACGACGTGTCGCCCCTGCCGGAAGTCAGCCGCCGCGTGCTGGCGCACCTTCGCACGTTCGGTGAACGTACGAACCGAGTTTGAGAGAAAAGAAAACGACCTTGGAGTTGGAAATATCGTGATCGACAAGAGCATCAAAATCCTGGTTGTGGACGACTTCCCGACCATGCGCCGCATCGTGCGCAACCTGCTGAAGGAGCTGGAGTTCCACAACGTGGACGAGGCCGAGGACGGCGCCGCCGGCATCGAGAAGCTGCGCGGAGGCAACTTCGGCTTCGTGGTTTCGGACTGGAACATGCCCAACATGGACGGCCTGACCATGCTGCAGACCATCCGCGCCGACCCCGAGCTCAAGAAGCTGCCGGTGCTGATGGTCACGGCCGAGGCCAAGAAGGAGAACATCGTCGCGGCGGCGCAGGCCGGCGCAAACGGCTACGTGGTCAAGCCCTTCACCGCCGCCACGCTCGAGGAAAAGATCACCAAGATCTTCGAAAAGCTCGCAAAGGAAGCGGCGTGACATGAGCCAGAACACTTCTTTGGCCGCAGAGCCGGTCAACAACACCACCGAAGAGATCCTGGGCCGCATCGGCCAGCTCACGCGCCAGCTGCGCGAAGGCCTGCGCGAGCTGGGCCTCGACAAGCAGGTGGCCAGGGCCGCGCAGGCCATTCCGGATGCGCGCGACCGCCTGAGCTACGTGGCCGAGACCACCGAGCGCGCGGCGCACCGCGCGCTCAACGCGATCGACGTGGCGCAGCCGCTGCAGGAGGCGCTGGCCACCGACGCCAAGGGCCTGAGCAAGCGCTGGGACGAGTGGTTCAAGAACCCCATCGAGCTCGACCATGCGCGTGAGCTCGTGCTCGACACCCGCGGCTACCTCGACGGCGTGCCCGAGCGCGCGAGCGCGATCAACACGCAGCTCATGGAGATCCTGATGGCGCAGGACTTCCAGGACCTCACCGGCCAGGTCATCAAGAAGATGATGGAAGTGGTCAACGACGTCGAGACGCAGCTGCTGCAGGTGCTGATCGACAACTCCGCGCCCGAGAAGCGCCACGAGGCCACGCAGAGCCTGCAGAACGGCCCGCAGATCAAGCCCGGCAACCCCGATGCCGTGACCAACCAGGCACAGGTCGACGACCTGCTGGAGAGCCTCGGCTTCTGATCCCGCGACCGGGGAGGGCCCGTCGGGCCCTCTGCCTCGTTCCCATCCCTCTCCCTTCCTCCTTTCCTTTCCTCCTTAGTTCTATTGTCCGAACTGCAGGGCTATCAGGGTCCTGATCGACAGATTGTTCCGGGGGGCCGAATCCAATAATTTGGCCATGAGCAAGGCGTACTTCGCCAGTGCTGGTTCGGAGCATGAATGGCTGAGGAAAGCGATCTCGAAAAAACGGAACCCGCCTCCGAGCGGCGCCTCGAAAAGGCCCGCGAGGAAGGCAACGTAGCCCGTTCGCGCGAACTCACCACCTTCGTGATGCTGGGCACGGCCTGCGCCGGCCTGTGGCTCGCGTCGGAGTCGCTCGGCACGAGCATGAACGGCGCGCTGCGAATGGGCCTGCAGTTCGATCGCGCCAGCGCCTTCGATCCCCACTACATGCTGGCCCGCACCGGGCTGATGTCCATGCAGGCGCTGGGCGCCATCGGCCCGATGTTCGCGATGATGATCGTCGCCGCCGTGGTCGCGCCGATGATGCTCGGCGGCTGGCTCTTCTCCACCAAGTCGGTGGCGCCGAACTTCGGCAAGCTCAATCCGCTGGCCGGTATCGGCCGCATGTTCTCCTCGCAGTCGCTCGCCGAGCTGCTCAAGGCGCTGGCCAAGTCGACGCTCATCGGCGGCGTGGCCTGGTGGGTGGTGTCGCGCGACATCGGCACGCTGATGGCCCTGATGGCGCAACCCGCCGAGTACGCGCTGCCGCATGCGCTGGTGCTGGTGGCCAAGCACTGCGTGCTGATCGCGGCCACGCTCTTCCTGGTGGCGCTGATCGACGTGCCCTTCCAGCTCTGGAGCTACTACCGCAAGCTGCGGATGTCGCGCGAGGACGTGCGCCAGGAGCACAAGGAAAGCGAAGGCGATCCGCACATCAAGGCCGCGATCCGCCGCCAGCAGCAGCAGATGGCGCGCCGCCGGATGATGTCCGAGGTGCCCAAGGCGGACATCGTGCTGACCAATCCGACGCACTTCGCCGTCGCACTCAAGTACCAGGAAGGCGGCATGCGCGCGCCGCGCGTGGTGGCCAAGGGCACGGAACTCGTGGCCGCACGCATCCGCGAGCTGGCCAAGGAGCACAAGGTGGCGATCCTCGAGGCGCCGCCGCTCGCTCGCTCGCTCTACAGGCACACGAAGCTGGGCGACGAGATTCCCGCCGGCCTCTACACCGCCGTGGCCGAAGTGCTGGCCTGGGTCTACCAGCTTCGGCGCTGGAAGGCCGAAGGCGGCGAAGCGCCGCGCACGCCCACCGATCTCCCGGTTCCCGCAGACCTTCAATACAGCGCCGCCGATGCGGCTGAGCAAGCCGCATGAACGCGATGACAAACCTGATGCGCTTGCCCGCGCGCTTCTTCCCGGGCTCGCAGCTCAAGGGGCTGGCCGGGCCGATCCTCATCATCATGATCCTGAGCATGATGGTGCTGCCGCTGCCGCCATTCCTGCTCGACCTGCTGTTCACCTTCAACATCGCCATGTCGGTGATGGTTCTGCTGGTGAGCATGTACACGATGAAGGCGCTGGACTTCGCGGCCTTCCCGGCGGTGCTGCTGTTCTCCACGCTGCTGCGCCTGTCGCTGAACGTGGCCTCCACGCGCGTGGTGCTGATGAACGGCCACACCGGCGCCGACGCGGCGGGCAAGGTGATCGAGGCCTTCGGGCACTTCCTCGTGGGCGGCAACTTCGCGGTCGGCGTGATGGTGTTCATCATCCTCGTGCTCATCAACTTCATGGTGATCACCAAGGGCGCGGGGCGCATCGCCGAGGTGGGCGCGCGCTTCATGCTCGACGCGATGCCGGGCAAGCAGATGGCCATCGACGCCGACCTCAACGCAGGCCTGATCGGCGAGGACGTCGCCCGCAAGCGCCGCCAGGAAGTGGCGCAGGAGGCCGACTTCTACGGCTCGATGGACGGTGCCAGCAAGTTCGTGCGCGGCGACGCCATCGCGGGCCTGCTGATCATGGTGATCAACATCATCGGCGGCCTGGTGGTGGGCATGGTGCAGCACGGGCTGGACTTCTCCACCGCGGGCAAGACCTACACGCTGCTGGCCATCGGCGACGGCCTGGTCGCGCAGATCCCGGCGCTGGTGATCTCCACCGCAGCCGGCGTGATCGTCTCGCGCGTGACCACCGACGAGGACGTGGGCAGCCAGCTCACGGGCCAGCTCTTCTCCAACCCGCAGGTGCTGTTCCTCACGGCCGGCATCGTCGGCCTGCTGGGCATGATCCCTGGCATGCCGAACCTGGCCTTCCTGCTGATCGCGGGCGGCCTGGTGTGGCTGGGCCGCGGGCTGCTGCAGCGCAAGCCGAAGCAGCAGGCCGCGCAGGAAGCCGCAGCCGCTCAGGCCGCGAACATCGCCGCGTCTTCCGCCGAGACGGCCGAGGCGACGTGGGACGACGTGGCAATGGTCGACCCGCTGGGCATGCAGGTCGGCTACCGGCTCATCCCGCTGGTGGACCAGTCGCAGCAGGGCGAGCTGCTGGGCCGCATCAAGAGCATCCGCAAGAAGATCGCGCAGGAAGTGGGCTTCCTGGTGCCGGTGGTGCACATCCGCGACAACCTGGAGATCAAGCCCAACACCTACGTCATCACGCTGAAGGACGTGGAGATCGGCCGCGGCGAGGCCTACCCCAACCAGTGGATGGCCATCAACCCGGGGCAGGTCAGCGGCACGCTGCCCGGCACGCCCACGCGCGATCCGGCCTTCGGCCTTCCCGCGACCTGGATCGACGCGAGCCTGCGGCAGCAGGCGCAGGTTTACGGCTACACGGTGGTCGATGCCTGCACCGTGATGGCCACGCACCTGAACCACCTCATCCAGACCCACGCCGCGGAGCTGCTGGGCCGCCAGGAGGTGCAGCAGCTGCTCGACCAGATCGCCAAGACCGCGCCCAAGCTCACCGAAGACCTGGTGCCGAAGGTGCTGTCGCTCAGCACGCTGCACAAGGTGCTGCAGAACCTGCTCGACGAGGAAGTGCCGATCCGCGACATGCGCACCATCCTCGACGTGATGGCCGAGCACGCGCCGACCGTCAAGGACCCCACCGAACTCACCACGCTCACGCGCCTGGCGCTGGGCCGTGCGATCACGCAGCAGCTCTTCCCCGGCGACAGCGAGATGCAGGTCATCGGCCTGGACGGCTCGCTCGACGCCGTGCTCCAGCAGGCACTGACCAACAGCAGCGGCATCGAGCCCGGCATCGCCGACAACCTGCTGCGCCAGGCACAGGCCGCCATCACCCGCCAGGAGCAGATGGGCCTCGCGCCCGTGCTGGTCGTGCAGCACTCGCTGCGGGTGCTGCTGTCGCGCTTCCTGCGGCGCAGCCTGCCGCAGCTCAAGGTGCTTTCGCACGCAGAGATCCCTGATTCCCGAACCATCAAGGTCACCACCGCCATCGGAGGACGAGGTTGAATTCCCACCAACAGACAGACGTGCGCACCACTGCGCGCAAATTCGTCGCGGCCACCAGCCGCGAAACCCTGCGACTGGTGAGGGAGGCGCTGGGCGCCGACGCCATCGTGCTCTCTCACCGCGTCACGGCGCAAGGCGTGGAGATCGTCGCGATGGTCGAGGGCGAGGTGCAGGGCGTGGTGCAGCAGGGCAGTGCGCCTGCGCAGCCCGTGGCGGCGCCGGTCGCCGCGGCGCCTGTGGCACCGGTTGCTGCACCAGTCTCGGTACAGCCACCGGCGCTGACACCGGTCGCGCGTGCGATGCCGATGCCTTCGGCGCCGGCACCCGTTGCATCCGCCGTTCCGGTCGCACCGGTCCCTCCCATCACGGCAGCCGCAGCACCCGCTGCGGCACCTGCCGACACGGTGCTCGAAGAGCTGCACTCCATGCGCGGCATGATCGAGGAGCAGCTCGCCAGCGTGGTGTGGAACGACAGGCAGCGCCGCGACCCGGTGCGCGGCCGCCTGCTGCGCACGCTGCTGGGCGCGGGCTTCAGCGCGCGCCTGTCGAAGGCCATGCTCGAGAAGCTGCCCACCGGCCGCACCTATGCCGAAGGCATGGCCTACGTGCGATCGGAACTCATCCGCGCGGTGCCCGTGCATGAGGACGAGGACGCCCTGTTCGCCGAGGGCGGCGTCTATGCGCTGATGGGCCCCACCGGCGTGGGCAAGACCACCACCACCGCCAAGCTGGCCGCGCGCTGCGTGATGCGCTTCGGTGCCGACAAGCTCGCGCTGGTGACCACCGACAGCTACCGGATCGGCGCCTACGAGCAGCTGCGCATCTACGGCCAGATCCTCAATGTGCCGGTGTACGCGGTGAAGGACGCCGCGGACCTGCACCTCGTGCTGCGCGACCTGCGCGAGAAGCACATGGTGCTGATCGACACCGTCGGCATGAGCCAGCGCGACCGCGCCGTGCCCGAGCAGATCGCCATGCTGGGCCAGAGCCCGCGGCCGGTGAAGAAGCTGCTGCTGCTCAATGCCACCAGCCACGGCGACACGCTCAACGAGGTGGTGCACGCCTACCGCCACGGCAACGAACTCGCCGGCTGCATCTTCACCAAGGTGGACGAGGCCACGCACCCGGGCGCGCTGATCGACACCGTGATCCGCCACCGCCTGCCGGTGCACTACATCTCCAGCGGCCAGAAGGTGCCCGAGAACCTGATGCAGGCCGACCGCGCGCAGCTGGTGGACAGCGTCTTCCAGCCGCGCCAGCACAGCCCGCTTTTCGTGCCCGCCGAGAGCGACCTGCAGGAAGAAGCCGCCTCGGGCGCCGCCTCGCAGCACGCGGTGCAGAAGGCCCAGGGAGAGACCGACCTGCTGCGCCTGAAGTACCAGAACCTGATCCGCGCGATGGCGCACGACGCGCAGGAGCTCGCCACCACCGCGAGTGCCCTTGCCGGCGCGCAGATCGGCTTCGAGCGCGCGCGTTCCCTGTGGCGCCAGGCCACCGACGAGGAGGCGGGCCAGAAGGTGGTGCTGCAAGACCTGCTGGTACACGCGCGCAGCGAGGTGGCCGCCGGCTGCGAGAACTACGTGCTCGCGCTGTGCGGGCAGGTGGGCCTGCGCTCGAATGAAGGCGGAGATGCCTACGAATGCCACGGCAGCCTGCTGCTGTCGGACCGCACCGGTCTGCCGATGGCGGCGCCCAACCAGTGGCTCTCGACGGCGGCCACGCGCGGCGCGAAGGATGCCGCGCGCAAGCCCGGCGCACGCCAGGTGCCCTGGCTGCGCCAGCAGGACTTGGGCCATCGCCCGATGGTCCATCTGCTGACGCGGCTGCCCGGCATCGAGGCCATGGTGCAGTGGCAGGCCGCGGGCCAGCGCTGGCTGGCGCGCGCGCCGGGCTCCACGGCCGTGATCGACTCGCGCACCGGCTCGCCCGACACGCTCGCGCGCATGGACTTCGAGTTCGGCGAGGGCCGGCCCGTGCACTTCCGCGGCAAGGCCGCACTGCTCGCAGAAGCGCAGGCCGACGTGGTGCTGCGCTTCAACGCCGCGGCCATGGCCGCGGGCATCGCGCGCGACGAGATGCCGGCGCTGCGCTGCGTCGCCACGCGGATCGTCGATGCGCGCAGCGGCAACCTGCTGGCGCTGAGCCATGCGCTCTCGAACATCGGCACGGAGGTCCCCGCGCAGCAGCTGGCCCGATGGATGGGCTGGGCGCTGGACGCCGAGCCCTGCTTCCGCCTGCTGCGCGACGGCGTGCAGCTGGTGGGCGGCATCGGCGAGCTCGGCGACCCCGACATCATGAAGCGGCTGCTGATCGCCGGCCAGATGACCACCACCGTGTGGCGCCTGCTCCAGGCCGAAGGCGAATGGGCCGAGCGTGCGCGCGCGCTCATGGGCCAGCTCACCGGCCGCCCGGCGCGCAACGGCCGCGCCATGAGCGGCAGTGCGCTCAGCGCGGGCATGGGCAAGCTCTTCCTGCTGCTGGACGCGCTCGGCACCGAATCGACCGCGCCGGTGCAGCCGCCCCGCGCGCTGGAGCAGCCGCAGAAGCTGGAGCGGCAGGATTGAGGGTGCAGCGATGAACAAGCTGGTTGCGGATCAGGCGGACGGCCTCCGGCGCCTGCTTGCGCCGACGCAGGCGCGCGTGGTCGCGGTGGCCGGCATGGGCCCCGGTGCCGGCGGCACCACCGCTGCGATGAACTTCGCGGTGGCGCTCGCAGGGCAGGGCCGCAACGTCCTGCTGCTGGACGAGCATCGCCGCGCCGACGGTTCGGCCTGCGAGGTGTGGGACATCGATCCGCCCGGCAGCCTGGCCGACGTGGCGCGCGGGCGTCTGGCGCTGGACGGCGCCGAGGTGCGCGTGGCCTGCGGCGTGCACGTGCTGACGGCGGTGCGCAGCGCGTCGCATGAAGCGGCGAATGAGGCCGGCGGCAGCGCGATCGATCCGCGCAGGTTCTGGCACGACGGCGTGGTCGTCATCGACGCCGCCTTCGATGCCGAAGGCCGGCTGTCGCCGCTCGCGCTCGGCGCCGACGACCTGCTGCTGGTGCTGCAGCCGCACCCCGCCTCGGTCACCTCGGCCTACGCAGGCATCAAGCGCCTGCACCACACCCACGGCCTGCAACAGATGCGCTTCCTGCTCAACAACGTGGTGGACGCGCAGGCCGCTCGCCAGATCATGAACAACCTCGCCCAGGCGGGCAGCCGTTACCTGGCGTTGTCGCTGCAGCCTGCGGGCTCGGTGCGTTTCGACCCGCTCGTGGCGGACGCATGGCGGCTGAAGAAGACCATCGCCGAGGCCTTTCCCGCGAGCGATGCGGCGGTCGACTTCCGCCGCGCCGCCGGCGAGATGGACCGGTGGCCGTGGCCCGAGCCGGCACCGCTGCAGGCCGCGGCATGAGCCGCCCGCGCCCCACCGAGGAATGAAGGACGCACGCACGGCCATGTACACCGCACAAGGAACCATCGAGAAATCGCACCTGCTCGCGCAGCACCAGCCGCTGGTGCGCCGCATCGCGCTGCAGATGATGGCGAAGCTGCCGGCCAGCGTGGAGCTGGACGACCTGATCCAGGCCGGCATGCTCGGCCTGCTGGACGCATCGGCGCGCTACCAGGACAACCGGGGCGCGCAGTTCGAGACTTTCGTCAGCCAGCGCATACGCGGCGCCATGCTCGACGAGCTGCGCGCCGCCGACTGGGGCTCGCGCGGCCTGCGCCAGTCGGCGCGCGGCATCGAGAAGGCGATGCAGGCGCTGGGCCACAAGCTCGGGCGAGCTCCCACCGAGGGGGAGATCGCCAAGGAGCTGAAGATGGACATCGAGGCCTACCAGTCGCTGCTGCAGGAGATCCAGGGCTGCCAGCTGCTGTACGTCGAGGACTTCTCCAAGGACGACGCCGACAACGGCTTCCTCGACAGCCACTCGCAGGACGCGCGCAAGGACCGCCGCAGCAGCGACGACCCGCTGGAGCAGCTGCTCGAAAGCGGCTTTCGCCACCAGCTGGTGGACGCCATCGCGGCGCTGCCCGAGCGCGACCAGCTGCTGCTGAACCTCTACTACGAGGAGGAGCTGAACCTGCGCGAGATCGGCGCCATTCTCGAGGTGAGCCAGTCCCGCGTGTGCCAACTGCACAGCCAGGCGATCAGCAGGCTGCGCGCGAAGCTCAAGGACGTGCTCTAGGGCCTGCCGCACCCACCCCGTGCCGGGGCGTCGGCGCCCGCGATCAGGTTTTGTCCGTCAGCAAGGCGCGCCATCATCTGGCGGGAGCCGCTCGCGCGGGCGGGCACTCTCGCAGGCTTGGCAAAGAACCGCAAGCAACACTCTCGATCCACCTCCAGGCTGCAGGCGAGCCGCCCCATCGGCGAGTACGCGCTCATCGGCTCGACCCACAGTTCCGCGCTGGTGCACCGCGGCGGCGACATCGAATGGCTGTGCCTGCCGCGCTTCGACTCGGCAGCGATGTTCGCCAGCCTGCTGGGCGATGAGCGCAACGGCCACTGGAGCATGCGCGCACGCGACCGCAAGGCGCGGATCTCGCGGCGCTATCTGCCCGGCACCGTGGTGCTGGAGACCACGATACGCACCGCCACCGGCGTTGCGCTCGTCACCGACTTCATGCCCAGGCCTGCGATCGACGGCACCCACGAGGTGGTGCGCATCGTGCGCGGCCTGCGCGGCACGGTCGGCATGCATACCGAGTTCCGCATCCGTTTCAACTACGGCGAATGGTGCCCGTGGATGGAGCGGCGCGACGGCGCGGTGTTCGCCACTGCCGGCCCGGACTCGGTGCGCATCAGTTCCGGCGTGCCGCTGGTCAACGAGAACTTCGCGAGCTTCGCCGACTTCGATGTGTCGGCGGGACAGTCCATCGCGTTCAGCCTCGACTGGTTTCCCTCGCACCTGAAGCCGCCTGTGACGCGCGACGCCAATGCGCTGCTGGCGCGCACGGTCGCCGAATGGAGCGCCTGGACCGAGCGCTGCGGCTACTTCGGCGAGTTCCGCGAACCGGTGATGCGCTCGCTGCTCACCCTCAAGGCGCTGACCTACGAACCCACCGGCGGCATCGTCGCGGCGCCGACCACGTCGCTGCCCGAGCTGCCCGGCGGCGAGCGCAACTGGGACTACCGCTTCTGCTGGCTGCGCGATGCGGCGCTCACGCTGTACGCGCTGATCGGCTCCGGCTACGTGGAGGAGGCCAGCGCATGGCGCTGGTGGCTGATGCGCGCGGTGGGCGGCTCGCCCGAGGAACTGCAGGTGATGTACGGCCTGCACGGCGAACGCTCGCTCACAGAGCTGGAGCTGGGCTGGCTGCGCGGCTACGAGGACAGCCGCCCGGTGCGCATCGGCAACGGCGCGCACGACCAGCGCCAGCTCGACGTCTACGGATCGGTCATCGCGGCCTTCCACGCGGCGCGCAAGGCGGGGCTGGCCGACATGGACAAGCTCTGGCCACTGGAACGTGCGATCGCGAAGCAGCTGCTGGAGCTCTGGCGCGAGCCCGACTGCAGCCTGTGGGAGGTGCGCGGCGAGCCGCGGCACTTCGTGCATTCCAAGATCATGTGCTGGCTGGCCTTCGACCGCGTGATCGCGAGCGCGACGGAGTTCGGGCTCGAAGGCCCCATCGACCTCTGGCGCGCGGCGCGCGACGAGATCCATGCCGAGGTCTGCGCGCGCGGCTACGACGCGGCGAGCAATTCCTTCGTGCAGTTCTACGGCGCCGACACCGTGGACGCAGCGCTTCTGTGGATGCCGCTGATCGGCTTCCTGCCGATCCACGACGAGCGCGTGCAGGGTACGGTCGCGCGCGTGGAGAAGGAGCTTGTCTTCCACGGGCTGGTGTACCGCTATCGCACCGAGACGGGCGTCGATGGCCTCGGCGGCGGCGAGGGCGCGTTCCTGGCGTGCAGCTTCTGGCTGGCGAACGTCTACGTGGCCATGGGCAAGGTGCGCAAGGCGCGCGCGCTCTTTCGGCGCCTGCTCGCGCTGGGCAACGACCTGGGCCTCTTCGCCGAGGAATACGACCCGGTCGCGCAGCGGCAGCTGGGCAACTTTCCGCAGGCCTTCTCGCACATCGGGCTGATCAACAGCGCGCACGCGCTGGCGTCGGCCGCCGGCGGCGTGTGGGAGCTGGCGGACCTCGACGGCAAGGCGTCAGTGGTGAAGAAGAAAAGGAAGACGGCGCCGAAGCGCGCAGGGAAGGCCGAAGGCGGGCCCGGACCTGAGCCCGAAGAGAAGGCCCCCGTCAGGAAGCGTTCGCGAGCGCGAACTCCTGCGCGCTGAACACGGTGTGGAAGACCGTGCCGTCGAACATCTCGAAGAGCTTCTTCGAGACCTCGCGGCTTTCGTGGCGCACCGGCGATTCGAGCGCGCGGGCGATGTCCTCGCGGCTTGCGTAGCGGATCGACAGCACCATCGCGAGCTCGGGGTCGCTCACGTCGCTTTCGAGCTGACGAAGCACGCGCACTTCGAGCGCGCCGGGAAAGCGGGTCCACAGCGGCACCAGCATGTCGTGCACGTGGCGGTCGAAGGCTTCTTCCATGCCGGCCTTGACCCGGCCCCTGAAGAACGCGCAGCGGATGAACATGGCTTCTCTTCCTTCCTGTGTCGTGTCGGTGTGATGGCGAGGCGACGGCGATTCAGCCGCGCTCGTAGCCGCTGAACTGCCGCATCATCTCGGCCGTGTCCCGCGCGCCGAGTCCGGCCGCGACGAAGGTGCGGTGCAGTTCCGAGACGGCGCCCGCCAGCGGCAGCGGCAGGCGCTGGCCCTGCGAGAAGGCCTGCACCGCCTCCAGATCCTTGAGCATGTTGTCGATGCGGCCGGTGGGCGTGTAGTCGCGCGCGGCCATCCTTGGACCGAACTCGCGCAGGATCTGGCTGTCGGCGCGCCCGCCGGCCAGCGCGGCGGGCAGCTTCGACGCATCGACGCCGCCAGCCTCGGCCAGCCGCACCGCTTCCGCCACGGCCTGGAAGCCGATGGCGCACAGCAGCTGGTTGACCAGCTTGGTCGTCTGGCCTGCGCCGCTCGCGCCCATGTGCGTGTAGTTGGCGCACAGGCTGTCCATCACCGCGCGTGCGCGCTGCACGTCTTCGGCGCTGCCGCCGGCCATCACCGTGAGCTGGCCGAGCAGCGCCTTGGGCGCGCCGCCGGAAAGCGGCGCATCGACGAAGCCCATGCCCGTGCGCTCGCGCAGCGACTGCGCGAGCCGTCGCGTGGAAGTCGGGTCGATGGACGACATGTCGATCAGCAGCCGCTGCGGGTCCGCAGGCGTGGCGGCGGCGATGCCGTCGTCGCCGAAGATGGCGCGCTCCACCACCGCGGCCGAGTTGAGGCTGGTGATGACGAAGTCGCTCGCGGCCGCTGCCTCGCGTGCCGTGGCCGCCGCCGCCGCGCCGTGCTCGGCGAGCGCCGCGACCTTGGCGGCTTCGAGGTCGAACACGCTCACGCGATGACCGCATTCGAGGAGCCGGCGCGAGATGGCCGAGCCCATGATGCCGACGCCGATCACGGCCACGCGCGTCGCCGGGGCGGAGGTCTTCGTCATGCGAAGGCTTTCATGGCTGGCCGGTGCGCGTACGCGGCACGGTGCTACAGGCTCGCGGTGATGCCGCCATCCACGTACAGGATGTGGCCGTTGACGAAGCTCGATGCGTCGGAGGCGAGGAAGATGGCCGCTCCGCCCAGCTCTTCCACGTCGCCCCAGCGGCCTGCGGGCGTGCGGCCCGAGAGCCATGCGGTGAATGCCTCGTCGGCCACCAGCGCCTGCGTGAGTTCGGTCTTGAAGTAGCCCGGTCCCAGGCCGTTGACCTGGATGCCGTGCTTGCCGAGGTCGATCGCCATGCCCTTGGTGAGCATCTTCACCGCGCCCTTGGTGGCGGCGTAGGGCGCGATGCCCGGGCGGCCCAGCTCGCTCTGCACCGAGCACACGTTGATGATCTTGCCGCGCCTGCGTTCGATCATGCGCTGCGCGACCGCGCGTCCTACCAGGAACACGCTGTCGATGTTGGTGGTGGTGATCTTGTGCCATGCATCCACCGGAAACTCGGCGAAGGGCCCGCGATGCTGCATGCCGGCGTTGTTGACGAGGATGTCGATCGGCCCGACCTCGGCCTCGATGCCGGCCACGCCGGCTTCCACGGCCTCGGCGTCGGTCACGTCGAAGGCCCTGGCCTCGGCCGCGATGCCCCTGGCGCGCAGCGCATCCCGCGCTGCGGCGAGCGAGGCGGCGTCACGCGCATTGAGCACGACGCGGGCGCCCGCATTGCCGAGCGCGCCGGCCAGCGCGAAGCCGATGCCCTTGCTGGAGCCGGTGACGAGGGCGGTGCGCCCGGAGAGGTCGAACAGTTTCAAGGCAGTTTCCTGGTGCGTGACAGACTTCACGGATAAGTTACCGGTATCTTTTGCTTGCGTCAACGGGTAAAACCTGAGTTCTCCCAGCTCTCTGTCATGGTTAAAGTTACCGGTATCTTCGAAGACCGTGAAGGACCGCGATTGACCACCACCCCCGCATCCCCGCACGTCCTGATGCCGGGCACCTACCCTGAATGGGACATGGCGCCCATGCGCGAGGCCTACACGATCCATCGGCTCTGGGAGGCGGCCGACCGGCAGGCCTTCATCGCCGAACACGCGGCCGACATCCGCGCGATCGCCACACGCGGCGAACTGGGCGCGGGCGCCGAGCTCATCGCGGCCCTGCCGAAGCTGGAGCTGGTCGCCTGCTATGGGGTGGGCACAGACGCCATCGACCTCGCCGCCTGCCGCGCGCGCGGCATCCGCGTGACCAACACGCCCGACGTGCTCAACGGCGACGTGGCCGATCTCGCGGTGGGCCTGATGCTCGCGGTGCAGCGGCGCATATCGGAAGGCGACCGCTTCGTGCGAAGCGGCGCATGGGCCGATGCCGCCATGCCCCTGGCCACGCGCGTCTTCGGCCAGCGCATCGGCATCGCGGGTTTCGGCCGCATCGGCAGCGCCATCGCGCGGCGGCTCTCGGGCTTCGACGTCGAAGTGGGCTACTTCAGCCGCACGCCGAAGGCGGATAGCCCGCACCGCCACTTCGCCAGCCTGGCCGCGATGGCCGAATGGTGCGACGTGCTCGTCGTCATCCTGCCCGGCGGCGAGGCGACGCGCGGCATCGTCGATGCCGGGGTGCTGCGCGCGCTGGGGCCCAGGGGCTGGCTGGTGAACGTGTCGCGCGGCACCACCGTCGACGAAGCCGCGCTGCTGCAGGCGCTGCAGACGCGCGCCATCGCGGGCGCCGGGCTCGACGTGTTCCTCAACGAGCCGCGCATCGACCCGCGCTTCGCGGCGCTCGACAACGTGGTGCTCACGCCGCACCATGGCAGCGGCACCGAGCAGACGCGCCGCGCCATGGGCGAACTGGTGCGCCGCAACCTCGAGGCCCACTTCGCGGGCCGTCCCCTGATCACCCCCGTCGCCTGACACCTGACACTGACAGAGAGAGAAGGAAGAAGAACCATGCGCCTGCGTTGCATGTGCCTCGTGATCCACGCCCCCGACGACCTGCGCCTGGACGAGCAGGACGCCGGCGAGATCGGCCCCGGCCAGGTGCTGGTGAAGGTCGCAATGGGCGGCATCTGCGGCTCCGACCTGCACTACTTCCACAACGGCGGCTTCGGCACCGTGCGCATCAAGGAGCCGATGGTGCTGGGCCACGAGGTGGCCGGCACCGTGGTGGCGGTGGCGCCCGGCGTGGAGAGCGTGCGCATCGGCGACAAGGTGGCCGTCAACCCGAGCCGCCCCTGCGGCGCCTGCAAGTACTGCCTGGAGGGCCTGCCCAACCAGTGCCTGGACATGCGCTTCTACGGCAGCGCGATGCGCACGCCGCACGTGCAGGGCGCGTTCCGCAACATGCTGCTGTGCGAGGCCACGCAATGCGTGAAGGTGGCCGACCACGTGCCGCTGCGGCTGGCCGCGCTGGCCGAGCCGTTCTCGGTGGGGCTGCACGGCGTGTCTCGCGCGGGGCCGCTGCTGGGCAGGCGCGTGCTGGTGTCGGGCTGCGGGCCGATCGGCGTGCTTGCCATCGCGGCGGCGCGCGCGCACGGCGCGGCCGAGATCACGGCCACCGACGTGGTCGACGAGCCGCTGGCCATCGCCCGCGCGATGGGCGCCGACAACGCGATCAACGTCGCGCAGGACAAGGGCTGGGTCTCGCGCTACTCGGCCGACAAGGGAACCTTCGACGTGATGCTCGAATGCTCCGGCAACGAACGCGCGCTGCGCGACGGCCTGGAGGTGATGCGCCCGCGCGGCGTGGTCGTGCAGCTCGGCCTGGGCGGCGACGTGAGCATTCCGCAGAACATGGTGGTGGCGAAGGAGCTCAGCATCTGCGGGTCGTTCCGCTTCCATGCCGAGTTCGCGCTGGCGGTGACGCTCATCAACGAAGGGCGCGTCGACCTTTCCCCGGTGGTGTCGCACACCTTCCCGATGCTGCAGGCGCGCCAGGCCTTCGAGCTGGCGAGCGACAGGCGCAAGGCGATGAAGGTGCTGATCGACTTCGCGGGAGATGCGGCGCAGGCGGAAGCCGTTGCCTGATTCGTCGAGAGAAAGGCCTCGATCATGCTGGGCAGAGCGACCCCGCCCGGCTCATCGAATCGCCCTCAGCCTTGCACGTGCGACCGGTTGTGCGCTTCCTCGAAGATCTGATGGATCAGCTCCCTGAACCATTTGTGGCCGGGGTCGTGGTCGTTGCGAGGATGCCAGACGGCATCGATGGATAGAGCCAGCTCGGGCAGCGGGAGCGGAAAGGCGACGCAGTTCGAGCCTGAGAGCACGCTTCCCATCCAGTGAGCCGGCATTGCGGCAACCAGATCCGTGGATTCGATCACCGGCATCATGCCTTGCCAGGTAGGCACCTGGATCATGACCTGGCGGGCCAGCCCACGCTCGGCCAGCAGTTCATCGAGGATGCTGCTGCCCACGCCCGAGACCTTCAGGTGACCGAGTTCGAGGTACCTGTCCAGGGTTAGTGGAGAGGATGCCGCAGGGTGGCCCCTTCTCATCAACACCATCCATCGGTCGTCCAGTATGCGCCTGGAGGCGGAAAGAACGGAGTGCCCCCTGGAGACGGAGAGCCTGATCTCCACTCCTTCGTATTCGACGCGGTCTGAGGGCTGGCGCATCTCGAAAGACTGGACCAGGAGGCTGACACCCGGCGCCACGGTCCGAAGTTCGACGCAAAGGCGCGGCAGCAAGAGGATGCCGACATAGTCGGACACGCGCAGAAGAAAAGTTCTTCTCGCGGTGGCAGGGTCGAACTCACCTGCAACCCCTATGGCGTTCTCGATTTCGCTGAAGGCCTTTCGGAAACTCTTCGCCAGGCGAACGGCCTCTGGGGTCGGAACCATGCCTTCCGCGGTTCGCAGCATCAGGGGATCCTTGAATTGCTCCCTGAGACGGCGCAATGCGTGGCTCACTGCCGAAGAAGTCAGGTTAAGCCTGGCTGCCGCCTTGCTGACGCTTCGCTCTTCGACGAGCGCTTCGAACATCACCAGAAGGTTGAGGTCGACTCGGCGGAGGTTGATTGCTGCGCGATCCTGGTTGGCGGATGGCTGAATTTCATTCATCTCAATGTTGATTGTAATGAATTTGACTGACAGCGAGTCGAGCCAAAACAATCTGGCCTGCATCTCAACCAGACAGTACGGAATCCATGGCAATCACAGGCCGCCAAGGCGCAGCCCCCCAAGCGCTTCCTGGTGAAAAGCAAAGAATCTTTCCCGAGGGCGCATGCGACACGCACCTGCATGTTTTCGGATCTTCGGAGGAATTCCCGTTCATCGCGGAGCGCTCGTATACCCCGCCGCCGGCCACCATCGAACAGTATTGGTCTGCCTATGCGCCCTTGGGCATGGATCGCTGCGTTCTCGTCCAGCCGAGCGTGTATGGCCGCGATCACTCGCTGCTGAAACGCACACTGGTCGAGGCTGTTCCCGGCAGCATGCGCGGCGTGGCCGTGATCTTCGAAGACACGCCGGATGCTGAGATAGAGGAACTCCATCGAATCGGAGTCAGGGGCGCCAGATGCAATGCGCTGTTCAGCGGAGGTGTTTCCGCCGCCGGCCTGCAATCCATTGCGGATCGAGTGAAGGGCCTTGGATGGCATATCCAACTGCTCGTGAACATCGATTCTGATTTCGACCTCGTCCAGCGCATGACCGAAAAGGGCATGAGCGTCGTGGTGGACCACTTCGGCCATCCATCGAACTGCGGTGACCTCGACAGCAGGGGCGTCGGGGGCCTTCGAAGCCTGCTTCAAGAGGGATGCGCCTGGGTCAAGTTCTCGGGCGCGTACCGGATATCCGCGACTGGCTCGGGGGTCGATCCCTCCGTGCTGCCGCTCGCGCACAGCCTGGCGCGAGCGAATCCTGATCGCATCGTCTGGGGCTCGGACTGGCCCCATCCCGGCATCGAAGCGACGTCGACCGCCAGCATCGAGTTGGCAAACCTCATCACCCACTGGTTTCCCGAGGAAATCAGGCGCAAGGCCCTGGTAGACAACCCGACCCGGCTTTATTGGAACGACTGAATTTTTCAAAAAGGGACGTTCATGTTCACTCATAAAAGCAGCCGCAGAATTTTCCTGCAAGGTGCCGCATCGCTCGCTGCCTGCGCCGCATTTCAGCCCGCCAATGCGCAGGGCCGCTTTCCTTCGAAGCCGATCACCCTGGTGGTTCCTTTCGCACCGGGAGGGAACGTGGACATCGTCGCGCGCTCGCTGAGCGTGCCGCTGACCAAGCTGGTGGGGCAGTCCGTGGTCATCGACAACCGAGCTGGCGGCGGCGGCGCCGTAGGAACAGGCACGGTTGCGAGGGCCGAGCCCGACGGGCATACCTTGTTGGTAGCGACCCCCGGACAATTGGGAACCCTCCCGGAGATCATCAAACTGCCCTACAAGGCCGACAGCCTGACGCCCGTTGCAGTGCTCAGCCGTACGCCGGTCGTCGTGGTCGTGCGCGCCAACGACGCGCGATTCAAGACCGCGGCGGACTTCCTCAAGGCCGCCAAGGCTGCCAGCCAGAGCGTGACGGTCGGCCATGCAGGACCCGGGTCTCCCAACCACCTGGCGCTGCTCCAGTTTGAGGACTCCGCCAAGGCCCAGGTCAATGCCGTGCCCTACAAGGGATCGGGTCCCGCCCTGGTCGATCTGATGGGCGGCCAGATCGACGCCGTGGTCGACCAGATCACGAGCTCCACCCCGCACATCAAGAGTGGCGCGTTGCGTGCTCTCGTCGTGCTGGGCCCTCAGGCCGGCGGGCTTCTTGCGAACGTGCCGACACTTGCTCAACTGGGCTTGCCTTCGTTCGATGCGACCACCTTCGTCGGATTGTTCGTGCCCCGGGGCGCGCCTGCTGCCAGCGTTGCCAGCCTGCAGGATTGGGCCACCAAGGCCGTGGCCCAGCCGGAGTTTTCCAACGTGATAAGAGATTTGGGCAGCGAGCCCGTGGGAGGCACCGGCGCCGCGCTCCAGAAGCTGGTCAACGCCGAGGCAGCGTTGGCTGCGCAGATGGTCAAGCAGGGGCGTCTGAAGTCCGATTGATCGGATTCGAAACGCGTGGCGAGAGGATCGCGATGCGCGTGGCTTCTCTGAAGGCGCGGCTGTGCAGGCGCTGTCTGTTGGGGGAAGCGCTACAGGCTCTCCCGCCCACGCGCTTGCAGCCACGGCAGGCAGGTCGACTGCTCCTTGCAATAGTGGAACCCCGAAATTGATCGAGATCATTCCAGCCCCTGTCGCGCTGCAAAGCGGCTACCGGCGTTTTCTACATGCATTGGCCGCCGCCGGCTTTCGGGGCGAGATCTCGCCGCGATACGCCGACCGCACCGTCCTCTCCACGGACAATTCGATCTATCAGCGCCTGCCCCAGGCCGTGGTCTTTCCGCTGGATGCGGCCGACGTCGAGATACTCGCAGGGCTGCTCGGGGCGCCGGAGCATCGGCAAGTGGTTGTCTCTGCGCGAGGCGGGGGGACGGGCACCAACGGGCAGTCGCTGACGGACGGCATCGCGGTCGACCTGTCCCGGCATCTCAATCGGATCCTCTGGATCGATCCGATCCGGCGGGTGGCCAGGGTGCAGGCGGGCGTGGTCAAGGACCAACTGAACACTGCGCTGCAAGAGCACGGACTCTTCTTCGCCCCGGAGCTGTCGACCTCCAACCGCGCCACGATCGGCGGGATGATCAACACGGACGCGAGCGGCCAGGGAAGCTGCACCTACGGCAAGACGCGCGACCATGTGCTGGAACTGGACATGGTCATGCTGGGCGGCAATCGCTTCTCGAGCAGGTCTGTCGATGCCGATGAACTACGGGTGCTGCTGCAGGAAGACGGGCCGGTGGGCGCCGTGTGGCGCTGCGCACACCGGATCGCCACCCAGCACGCCGACCTGATCGCCGCGCGTTTTCCTCCGCTGAATCGCTGCCTCACCGGCTACGACCTGGCGCACCTCAGGGAACCCGGCGATCGCTTCAATCTCAACAGCGTCCTGTGCGGTGCCGAGGGTTCGCTGGGATTCGTGGTCGAGGCCGAGATCGGGCTGCTGCCCATTCCCCGATATTCGGTGCTGGTCAATGTTCGGTACGCCAGCTTCATGGATGCTCTGCGGGACGCACGATTCCTGATGCAGCATCGCCCGCTGTCGATCGAGACGGTCGATTCGCAGGTATTGAACCTGGCGATGGGCGACATCGTCTGGCAAGACGTGGCCGAGTATTTCCCCGTCGATGCCGACAGGCTGCCGACTCGCGGCATCAACCTGATCGAATTCTGCGCAGACTCGCAGGAGGAGCTGCGCGAGCGTTTGGCGGCCTTCGTCGGTCATCTCGATGACGATGCAACTGCGGCTCGCATCGGCCACACGGTCGCCTGGGGGAAGGCTTGCGTGGACAAGGTCTACGCCATGCGCAAGCGCGCTGTCGGATTGCTGGGCAACGTGCCGGGCGAGGCCCGGCCCCAGCCTTTCGTCGAAGACACTGCAGTGCCGCCCGAGAAGCTCGCCGAGTACATCGAGGAATTCAGGGCGCTGCTCGATGGCCACGGGCTGCGCTATGGCATGTTCGGCCATGTGGATGCGGGCGTGCTTCATGTCCGGCCGGCGCTGGATCTGAGAAACGCAGGCCACGCGGCTTTGATCCGCACGATCTCCGATGAGGTCGCCAGCTTGACGCTGAAGTACGGCGGCGTGCTGTGGGGCGAGCACGGGAAGGGCGTTCGATCCGAGTACGCGCCCAAGTTCTTCGGTCCGTTGTTTCCGGCACTGCAGGAACTCAAGGCTGCGTTCGACCCATACAACCAGCTGAATCCGGGAAAGATCGCCACTCCCGCGGGCCAGCCTGCAGAGTTGCTGCGTATCGACGAAGTCCCTTTGCGCGCCGACGCCGATCGCCAGATCGACGAGCGTGTCTGGCAAAGCCATGCAAGTGCGGTTCGCTGCAACGGCAACGGCGCCTGCTACAACTTCGACCCTGACGATGCGATGTGCCCCTCATGGAAGGCCACGCGTGAACGCAGGCATTCCCCTAAGGGCCGCGCCGCTCTGATGCGAGAGTGGCTGCGCCTGCAGGGCAACGCTGGGGTCGACGTACTCGGGGTGGCGGCGCAGCAGCCTTCGTTCGTCGTCGGATTCGTCAGGCGCTGGAAGACCGGCCGTCGTCGCGTGGCGGCCGGCAACGGTGGTTCCGATGACTTTTCCCATGAAGTCTACGAAGCGATGAGCGGTTGCCTCGCCTGCAAGTCGTGCGCGGGGCAGTGCCCTGTCAAGGTCAATGTCCCGGATTTTCGCTCGCGCTTCCTGGAGCTGTATCACTCCCGCTACTCGCGGCCCATCAAGGACTATCTGATCGGCTCGCTCGAATACAGCGTGCCGTTCTTCGCGCGAGTTCCGTGGCTCTACAACGCCGCAATGTCCTCCAACCTCTTGCGCCGCATGCTCGAGCGACATGCGGGCATGGTCGATAGTCCGTTGCTCAGCCGCTTCGACTTCCAGGCCACGCTGCGTCGCTGGGGCGTACGCACTGCCACTACGCGCTCACTGATGGCTCTGACGGATGCGCAGCGGGCCCGGTCCGTCGTTCTCGTTCAAGATGCCTTTACGCGCTATTTCGATACGCACGTTTTCTCCGCATTCATCGAACTTGCCTCACGACTCGGCTACACGGTGTGGCTGGCGCCTTTCATGCCCAACGGCAAGCCGCTTCATGTGCTCGGCTTTCTGCAGGGGTTCGGCCGTGCGGCGCTCAAGAACGTGGCAATGCTCGACGAACTGGGGTCATGCGGCGTTCCCCTCGTCGGCCTCGACCCCGCCATGACACTCGTGTATCGACAGGAATACGCGAAGCTTGCCTCGCTGGAAATGCCTCCCGCCGTGCAGCTTCCGCAGGAGTGGCTGCTGGATGCTCTGCCTCCGATAAAGCCGCAACCCGCAGCGGGGGACTTCCGGCTTCTGGGCCACTGCACCGAAAGGACGAACGCGCCTGCGGCCGCAGCCCTGTGGCCCGATGTATTCGCCCGCGCCGGATTGAAGCTCCAGCAGCAAGCCAGCGGCTGTTGCGGCATGTCGGGGACCTATGGCCATGAGAGCGTGAACGTCGAGACTTCCCGCCATATCTATTCGCTGTCTTGGGCGCCGATACTGAAGGACGGGGAGACGCAGAAGACGGAGTTCCTCGCGACGGGCTACTCCTGCCGCAGCCAAGCCAAGCGAATGGAGGGCCGGCATCTCCGGCATCCTGTGGAGGTATTGCTCCAGTTCTATACCCAGACTGCGTCACCTGCGACAGGGCAGCGGCAATGACCTGTGGTAAGCGATGAGGAACTGACTCGGCAACTGCCTTCGCGAGTACTCGTGCCATGCTCGAGCCGCCAAGCAAAGCTCATGCACTCTCGTCGTTCAATCGATGCAGCTCCACGCCCGGCGCGTCGAGCTCGGCCGTCAGCACGTTGCCGTGCGTCGAATCGGTGACGAACAGCGTGGAGCGGTCCGGCCCGCCGAAGGCGATGTTGGTCGTCGAGGCTCCGGCCGGGCCGCGCACCACCACGACCGGTTCCGCGCGCGCATTGAGCACCCAGACGACGCCGAGGCCCGGGTTGGCGATCAGCAGACGCCCCAGCGCGTCGACCGCGAGGCCGTCTGGGCCGCTCGGGCCGTAGGAGGTGAAGAACTGGCCCACCTTGGCGACGCTGCCGTCCGCGAGCAGCGGCACGCGCCAGATGCAGTTGCCGCGGGTCACGGCGAGGTAGAGCACCTTGCCGTCGGGCGAGAGCGCCACGCCGTTGGGGCTGGGCACGTTCGACAGCAGCAGTTCGAGCTGTCCGTCGGGCCGCAGGCGATACAGGCGTCCCGACGGGTCGTGCAGCCCGCTCTGGCCCTGGTCGGTGAAGTAGACGTTGCCCCGCGCATCCAGCACCAGGTCGTTCACGCCCTTGAAGCTCTCGGTGTTGCGCCGCCGCAGATGCGGCGCGACGCTGCCGGTGCGCACGTCCACGCGCATCAGGCCGTTCTTGTAGTCGGTGACGAGCAGCGTGTTCGCGTCGATGAACTTCATGCCGTTCGGTTCGCCGTCGTACTCGGCGACCAGCGTCCATTCGCCCGAGGCGTCGATGCGGAAGATGCGGCCGAAGGGAATGTCCGAGACATAGAGGTTGCCGGCGTCGTCGAACACCGGCCCTTCGAGGAAGGAGTCGGTCGGCTGGCCGCCGCGGTTGGCCTCGGCCCACACGCTCGGCTCGCGGCGCCGGAAATGCTCGGGCATGCTGGTGAAGGTCTGGAGCTCCAGCACCTGGGGCGCTTGCAGGAAGTACATATAGGGGTCCTAGGGTCTGTTCACACTATTTTCGGGGTCGCGTTGGTGCTCCAAGGGGCTGGATGCAAGGCGCCCGCGCGCAGCAAGGCTTTCGCCTTGCAAGTGCGGGCAACGCCGCAGACGGCCCCTTGGAGCACCAACCCTGCGGGAAGGGCAGCCAGGGCGGGCCACTCGGCGTTGCACTTCTAGCGTGTGCGCATGCACACGCGTCGTCGCGCGCCTTGATTGGCCCGCACTGGCTGCCCTTCGCGACCCCGGAAATGGTGTGGACAGACCCTGGTCGGCGCGGATCAGGCGGCCGCGAATCCATAGAGTTTCGCCGGGTTGTCGACGAGGATGCGCCTGCGCACGGCCTCGTCGCCGCACCAGGCTGCGAGCACGTCGGCGAGCGCGGCGTCGTCCACCGTTCCCGGCGTCTCGGTCGTGTGCGGCCAGTCGCTGCCCCACACCAGCCGCTCGGGCGCGGCCTCGACCAGTGCCCTGCCCAGCGCGAAGGCATCGCGGTAGGCGGGCGCGCCGTCGCGCGAGCGCATGTAGACGCCGGAGAGCTTCATCCATGTGTTGCCGCCGTCGAGCAGCCGGCGCGCCACGGCGAATGCCGCCGCGTCTGCACCTTCGGCCGGATCGATGCGCGCCATGTGGTCGATGACCAGCGGCACCGGCAGCGCGGCGAGCACCGGCTCGAGTTCCACCAGCTGCTCCGGATGCACGAATATCTGGATGTGCCAGCCCAGCCGCGCCACCTTGCGCGCCAGCGTCGTCAGCATCTGCGGCGTGGTGGTGCCCCAGGATTGCGGCGTCACGAAGTTCACGCGCAGGCCGCACACGCGCTGCGCCGCGAGGCGGTCGAGTTCATTGTCGGCCACGTCCTCGGCGACGACCGCGACGCCGCGCGCCTGTTCGCCCAGCTGCGCGAGCGCATCGAGGGTGCAGGCGTTGTCGGTGCCGTAGGTCGAAGGGTTGACGACCACCGTGCGCGAGGTGCCCAGCCTTTGCTGCAGCAGTCGATAGGCCGCCACCTCGGCGTGCGGCGGCTGGCGCTTCCAGTGCGGCGAGGCGGGGAAGCGCGGGTCGAAGATGTGCATGTGGCTGTCGCACGCGCCCGCGGGCAGTGCGGGCGCGGGGCGGTCCAGGCCCACCGAGTGGGGAACCGGCTGCGCGATGGAGGTGGCGTTCATTCGTGCGATGTCTTCAGTCGAGCTTGATGTTGCCCTTGCGGATCACGTCCGCCCACTTCGCATCTTCCTTCTTCAGGAAATCGGCGAACTCCGCAGGGGTGGAGCCGACCGGCTGCACGCCGACGTCGACGAAGCGCTTCTTCACTTCCTCTTCCTTCAGCGCCTCGACCATGGCCTTGTGCAGCTTCTCCGCGATGGGTGCCGGCGTGCCGGCCGGCAGGAAGACGCCGTTCCATTCGTAGGCCTCGTAGCCGGGCACCACGGTCTCGGCGATGGTCGGCACCTCGGGCAGGCGCGGCGAACGCTGCGGGGACGACACCGCCAGCGCGCGCAGCTTGCCGGAGGACACGAGCGGATACGAGGCGGCGATGGTGCTGAACATGAAGTCGACCTGCCCGCCCATCACGTCGGTGATGGCGGGGCCGCCGCTCTTGTAGCCCACATGCACCATGTCGAGCCCGAGCCGCTGGCGCAGCAGTTCCGCCGCGAGCCGCTGCACGGTGCCGCTGCCGCCCGATGCGAAGTTGATCTTTCCCGGCTCGGCCTTCGCCTTGTCCGCGAGATCCTTGATGCCCTTCAATGGCGATTCGGCGCGCACGATCACGATGTTCGGCGCCAGCGCGACGAGCGCGAGCGGCTGCAGCGCATTGGCGGCATAGGGCATGCGCGCGAAGAGATGCGGGTTGATCGAGTAGGGCGTGGCGTCGTAGAGCACGGTGTAGCCGTCGGGCGCGGCCTTGGCCGCGAAGCCCGCGCCGATGGTGCCGCTGGCGCCGGGCCGGTTGTCGACGATCACGCTGGTGCCCAGCTTCACGCCCACGCGCACGGCCAGCACGCGCGCGAGCGCATCCGCCGAGCCGCCGGGTGCATAGGGCACGACCAGCGTGATGGGGCGCTCCGGATAGGCGGCCTGCGCGGAAGTCGCTGCTGCAGCGATGAGGATGCATGCGGCGAGCATGCGTCGGATGGATTTCATGATGTTCCTCCTGTATGCGTTCATTCCGTCTTGAGGTCGAGCGATCGGGCCAGATCGCCGTACAGCCTGACCTCGCCCGCGAGCTGCGCACCGAATGCATCGCCGCAGGTGTTGCGGGACTCCATGCCGAGCGAGCGCAGCTTTTCCTGCGTGGCCGGCGCCTGGGAGAACTCGGTCGCCACGCGGCGCAGCGTGGCCAGCACATCGGGCGGTGTCTTCGCCGGCGCGAGCAGGCCGTACCAGGCGTCGGCCGTGTAGCCCTTGACGCCGGCCTCCTCGAAGGTCGGCACGCCGGGCAGCAGCGCCGAGCGCTTCGGCGCGGCCACCGCCAGTGCGGTCAGCTTGCCGCTGTGCACCTGCGCGAGCACCGAGCCCAGCGTGGCGAAGGAGCTGTCGACCTGCCCGCCGATGAGATCGGTCACGGCCTGCGCCGCGCCCTTGTAGGGGATGTGGTTCATCGAGGTGCCCGTGAGCTGCGTGAACTGCGCGCTCGCGAAGTGGCCCGAGCTGCCGGCTCCCGGCGTGGCATAGGTGCGCTTGCCCGGATCGGCCTTCACGGCCTGCAGGAAGGCGCCGAAGGTCTTCACCGGCATCGACGGCCCCACCACCAGCACCGTAGGGCTCACGGCCAGCGAGCACACCGGCGCGAAGGAGCGCACCGCATCGAACTTCACGCGCTGGCTGTAGAGCGCCGGGATCATCGTGTGGTTCGTCGCGCCCAGCAGCAGCGTGTAGCCGTCAGCCGGCGCCGCGGCGACCGCCTCGGCCGCGAGGATCGTGTTGGCGCCGGGCTTGTTGTCCACGACGAATGGCTGGCCCAGCGCACGCGATGCGTGGTCTGCGAATGCGCGCGCCACCACGTCGGTGGGGCCGCCCGCGGAGAAGCCGACGAGCACGCGCACCGGCCTGGCCGGCCAGGCCTGGGCATGCGCCTGCACGTGGACCGCCAGTGCGACCGGCAGGCCGAGCGCGAGCGTGAGCGCGGCCCGGCGGGCCTTCTTGCCGCTCTTCATTGTCTTGTCTCCTTGTTATGGGGCTGGATGGCGGCTATGCCTTCAGCTGCTCGCCGCCGTCTGTCGCTCGAGCACCTGCAGCAGGTTCTTCGCGGCGCCCACGCCCATGTTGACGTAGGCGTCGCTGGTCACGCCGCCGATGTGCGGGCTCAGCACGATGTTCTTTTCGCCCTGGAAGGGGTGGCCCGCGGTCATCGGCTCCACCGCGAAGCTGTCCAGCCCGGCCATGAAGACCTGGCCCGAGCGCACGGCCGCCAGCAGGGCCTCTTCGTCGATCAGCCCGCCGCGCGCGGTGTTGACCACGATCACGCCGCGCTTGCAGCGCGCCAGCGTGTCCGCGTTCAGCAATCCCCGGTTCTCGTCGGTCAACGGGCAGTGCAGCGAGACGACGTCTGACTCGGCCCAGATGGTCGCAAGGTCCGCGGCCTGTACATGGGCCGGCAGGTTCTTCGCGTACGGGTCGAATCCGAGCACGCGCATGCCCAGCGCGTCGACCATGCGCGCGAAGCGCAGCCCGATGGCGCCGAGCCCGATCAGGCCGATGGTGCGGCCGCCGAGTTCGAGGCTCTTGTGCGTCGCCTTGTCCCAGTGGCCCGCGTGCATGCGCGCATCCAGCGGCACCACCGACTTCGCGCAGGCCAGCAGCAGCGCGAGCGCCTGCTCGGCCACCGCCGCCGCGTTCGCGCCCACGGCCGCCACCACCTCGATGCCGCGCGCCTGCGCCGCCACCTTGTCGATGGTGTCCGTGCCGCTGCCGTGCTTGGAGATCACCTTCAGGGAAGGCGCGGCGTCCATGACGGCCGCGCCCACCTTGCCGTAGCGCACGATGATGGCCACCGGGTCGTGCGCGCGGCACAGCGCGACGAGGTCGTCCTCGGTCGGCGTCTTGCCCGCATAGACGAGCTCGTGGCCTTCGAGCAGCTTCACCGCCTGCGGCGCCAGGTCGGCGCCCGTCACCAGAATGGCCGTCACAGCGTTTCGCCTTCCTTCAGTACGCCGGCCGCACGCAGTGCGGAATCGAGCCACTTGGCGGCCGTGTCGCCTTGCTTGATGGCGGCGATGCGTGCGGCTTCGTCCTTCACCTTCTTCGCGGCCAGCGGCAGCAGCGACTCGATCTTCTCGCGCTCCACCACCACCACGCCGTCGGCGTCGCCGATGACGAAGTCGCCCGGACGCACCGTCACGCCGCCGAGCGACACCGGATGCCCGATGCGCCCGCCGACGCTCTTGGTCGGGCCGTTCGGATTGGTGCCCGTGCAGAAGACCGGGAAGTCCATCTCGTCGATCTCGATGCTGTCGCGGCAGGCGCCGTCCATCACCACGCCGGCGATGCCGAGCTGGCGGCAGGCGGTCATCATGATCGTGCCCATGAGCGCGGAGCTGAGATCGCCCTTGCCGTCGATGACGAGCACGTCGCCGGGCTTCGCCATGGCGATGGCGGCGTGGATCATCAGGTTGTCGCCAGGGCGCACTTCCACGGTGATCGCGGTGCCCGCGAGCTTCATGCGGGGGCGCAGCGCCTTGATGCGGCCGTCCAGCGCGCCGCGGCGGCCGGCCACGTCGGCCAGGATGGCGGGCTGGAACTCGGCCGCCTGCGCCACGATGTTCGCGGGCACGCGCTCGAAGTCGCGAATGACGTCGGGAAGAGGAGATGACATGGGGAAACCTTCTTGGGTGGTGGATTGGGAGTAGATGGAAAAGGCGAGGCTCATTCGGGCTTGATGCCCGCGTCCTTGATGACCTTGGCCCACTTGGCCAGGTCCGCTTTCTGGGTGTCGGCGAGCTGCTGCGGCGTGCTGCCCACGAGGGTGACGCCGAGCTTGTCGGCCATCGCGGCGATCTCGGGGTCCTTCAGATGGCGCACCACCTCGGCGTTGAGCTTCTGGACCACGGCGGCGGGCGTGCCCGCCGGCGCGTAGAGCGCCTGCCACTGCTCGACCACGAAATCCTTGAAGCCGGCCTGGCCCATGGTGGGCACATCGGGCAGTGCCTTCAGGCGCGCGGCCGAGGTGACGGCCAGCGCCCTCAGCTGGCCGCCCTGGATGTGCGGCAGCGCCGCGGCCACCGGCGCGAACATGAAGCTGGTGTGGCCGGCCAGCACGTCCTGGATGGCCGGCGTGTCGCCCTTGTACGGCACGTGCGTCATGCGCGTGCCGGTCTGCAGGCGCAGCAATTCGCCCTGCATCTGCAGGATGGTGCCGCTGCCGCCGGACGCGAACGACAGCTCCTCGGGCCGCGCCTTCGCCTGCGCGACGAGGTCTGCCACGGTGCGCATCGGCTGCGCGGCGCCGACGACCAGCACATGCGGAATGGTCCCGATCAGGGTCACAGGTGCGAAGGCGCCGACGGGGTCGTACTGCATCTTCTGCAGCAGGTTCGGCACGATGGCCTGCGGGCCGATCGAGGTGCCCAGCAGCGTGTAGCCGTCGGGTGCCGACCGTGCGACGAACCCGGAGCCGATGGTGCCGGTAGCGCCGGCCTTGTTGTCGACGATCACCGTCGTGCCCAGCGATGCGCCCAGGCGCTGCGCGATGGCGCGGCCCAGGATGTCGGTGGTGCCGCCCGGCGGGTAGGGCACGACCCAGGTGATGGGCCTGCCTGTGGGCCACTGGCCCTGTGCGAGTGCGGGCATCGACGCCGCGGCGAGCGCGGCCAGGCCCAATGCGCCGAAGCGGCGCCTGTGCATGCGGGTCATGTTGTCTCCGTGGAAGAATCGTTCTGTTCGTCGAAGCCGTAGAGCGCGGCCGGGTTGTCGACCAGCACGCGGCGCAGGGCGTCCGCCGTTGCGGTCCAGCCGGCGAGCAATGCCATCTGCTGCGCGTCGTCGGGCATGGCCTGGTGGCCGGCACTGGCGCTGGCGTGCGGCCAGTCGCTGCCCCACAGCACGCGCTGCGGCGCGGCCTGCAGGAAGCTCCTTGCCAGCGGTGCCACGTCCGCGAAGTGCGGCGGGCCTTCCTCGCTCACGATGTAACCGCCCGAGAGCTTGATCCACGCGCGGCCCGATGCGAGCAGGCGCAGCACCAGCGCATGCGCCGCGTGCCTGCCGGCCATCGACGGCGCGAGCCGCCCGAAGTGGTCGAACACGATGGGCACGGGCAGGTCCTTCAGCACATCGGCGAGCTGCGCCAGCAGGGGTGCTGGCGCGAGTAGCTGCAGGTGCCAGCCCAGCGGCGCGATGCGCCTTGCCAGCGGTGCGATCTGCGCGGCGGTATTCGCGACGCCGAGCGAGAGATTGAGCCGGATGCCGCGCACGCCGCAGTCGTGCAGCGAGCGCAGTTCGTCGTCGCCGGTGTTCTCGTCGATGACCGCCACGCCGCGCGCCCGTGCGCCGAAGGCGGCGAGCGCATCGCGCAGGGGGCGGTTGTCGGTGCCGTAGGTGGAGGGCGTCACGAACACCACGCGCTCGGTGCCGGTGCGCTGCTGCAGTTGGCGGTAGTCGTGCGCGGTGGCGTCCGGCGGCGTCAGCTTCGCGCCCGGTGCCGGCGGATAGCGCGAGTCGTACAGGTGCACATGGCAGTCGCAGGCGCCCGGCGGCACCTCGACCGGCGCGCGTCCGTGCCCGGCAGAGAAGGGCGCGGTGGGCATGGCGGGCGAACCGGTGCCCGCGACGACGGAGCCGGACATCGGGATCAGTCCAGTCGGACGCCCGAGGCCTTCACGATCGCGCCCCAGCGCACGCCGTCGGTGCGGATCAGCGAGGCGAACTTCTCCGGCGGGCCGGACAGCACCTCCGCGCCCTGCGCCGCGAGCTTCTTCTGCACGTCGGGCGTGGCGAGGGCCTTGTTGAAGGCCGCGTTGAGCTTCGCGATCGCGTCCTTCGGCATGGCCGCGGGGCCCGCCACGCCGAACCATGTGACGGCCTCGAAGTCCTTGTAGCCGGCCTCGACCATGGTGGGCACGTCGGGCAGGTCGCGGTTGCGCTGCAGCGAGGTCACGGCCAGCGCGCGCAGCTGTCCGCTCTTGATCTGCGCGATGAGCGTCGGCACCGATGACACGTACAGCTGGATCTGCCCGCCGACCAGGTCGGTCATGCCCTGCGACGCGCCCTTGTACGGCACGTGCGTGAGCTGGATGCCTGCGATCTTCTGGAACTGCTCGGTCGCGAGATGGGCGACGGTGCCGTTGCCCGAGCTCGCGTAGTTGAGCGCGGTGGGCTTGGCCTTCGCTGCGGCGACCACGTCGGCCAGCTTCTTGTAGGGCGAGGCGGAGGACACGACCACCACCAGCGGCGCCGATGCGACCAGGCCGACTGCCGCGAGATCCTTCACCGGGTCGTAGGGCAGCTTGGTGTAGAGCGACGGATTGATCGCGAGGTTGCTGGTCTGGCCCAGCACCAGCGTGTAGCCGTCGGGGCTGGCCTTGGCTGCCGCGTCGACACCGATGTTCCCGCCCGAGCCGGGCTTGTTGTCGATCACGATGGTCCAGCCTTCGGAGGTCGCGACCTTGTTTGCCACCTCGCGGGCGATGATGTCCGTGCCGCCGCCCGGCGGGAACGGCACGATGAGCTTGATCGGGCGCGCCGGATAGGCCTGCGCCGCCGCAATGCCCGAGGCGAGAAGAAGGGCGAGGCCGAGGGCCGCGCGGCGGGGAATGGAGCCGAGGCTCGAGGTACGCATGGGTGTGTCTCCTTATCGTTCGTTGCCCACCTGCAGGCCGTGCTGCGAGGCGTGGAGCGACTTTAGGTTTGCGTTCCATTCCATACAATGGTGGTCCACTGAACGGACCTTGGACCACTGTGTGAAACAGAATTCGAAAGCCGCATCCGTGCGCAAGGAAGTGATCGAGATGCCCCGCGAGGCGGATGCCGAGGCCTCGGGCGGAGTCACCGCCGTCATCCGTGCGCTGCAGTTGCTCGACACCTTCGGCATGCAGGACGAGCACCTCTCGCTCGCGGAACTCACGCGTCGCAGCCAGATGCACAAGACGACCGCGCTGCGCCTGCTGCGCACGCTGGCGCTCGCCGGCTACGTGGTTCAGCGCGAGGACGGCGGCTGGCGGCTCGGCCCCGCGGCCGGCTGGCTCGGCGCCCGCTACCAGGCCAGCTTCGATGCCAACGGCGTGGTCGAGCCGATGCTGCTCGCGCTGTCGCAGGCAACGGGCGAGAGCGCCGCCTTCTACGTGCGCGAAGGAAATTCCAGGACCTGCCTTGCGCGCGTCGAAGGGCCGCAGCCCATCAGGCATCACGCGCGCATGGGTGCGATGCTCCCGCTGGATCTGGGCTCACCGGGGCGCGTGATCCTCGCGTTCTCGGGCGAGCCCGGAAAGCTCTACGAGGACATCCGCAAGAAGGGCTACCACTACTCCATCGGCGAGCGCGAGAAGAACGTTGCGACGGTGTCGGCGCCGGTCTTCGGGCTGCGCTGGGCGCTGCTGGGCTCGGTGTGCATCTCGGGACCGGCGGACCGGCTGCCCAAGCCCAAGCTGATCGGCCATGCCAAGACCATCATGAAGGCTGCGAACGAGCTCTCCTACGCGCTCGCGGGCCGGCCCACGGCGCAGACGCCCGCGGTGGTGTCGACCTGGCATCCCTGAAGGGAGGGCTCAGGAACTCTCGCGCTGCTCGATGTGGAACGGAATCAGCACAGTCTCCGCAGGCGGCCGGTGCCCTTCGCGCGTGCCGTCGATCACGCGCAGCAGCAGTTCTCCCGCCGCCTTGCCGATGCCCACGCAATCCACCGCGACCGTGGTGATGCGCGGATGGCAGGCGCGTGCGACCTCGAAGTCGCCGAAGCCGGCGATCGCGATGCGCCCGGGCACTTCCCAGCCGCGACGCTGGCATTCCATCAGCGCGCCGAAGGCCGAGAGGTCGGAGACACAGATCACCGCATCCACGTCCGGCCACTGGCGGATCAGTTGCGCCACGGCCTCGCCGCCCTGCGCCATCGAGATCGGCGGCTGGCCGAAGCTGATGACGCGGCCGTCGGGCAGGCCCAGTTCGCGGATCGCATCGGCATAGCCGCGCTGGCGGTCGGCGCCGCGCGTGTCGCGGTTCGAGGTGCCGCCGATGAAGGCGATGCGCCGGTAGCCCTTGGCGTGCAGGTGGCGCACCATCGCGGCGGCGGCCTCGGCGTTCGAGAAGCCCACGGTGTGCCCGATGGGCGCGGCCGGCAGGTCCCAGGTCTCGACCACCGGCACGCCCGCTGCCTGCAGCATGGCGCGCGCGGCCGGCGTGTGCGAGCCGCCGGTGAGGATCACGCCCTCGGGCCGGCGCGCGAGCATGGCGCGCAGCAGGCGCTCCTCGGTCTCCACGCGGTAGTCGGTGTAGCCCAGCAGCACCTGCAGCCCGCGCGCCTCCACGGCGGCGGTGATGCCCTGCGCGGTCTCCGAGAAGTTGGAGTTGTTGAGCGAGGGGATCAGCACCGCGACGAAGCCCGACCGCTTGCTGGAGAAGGTGCGCGCCGTCTGGTCGATGACGTAGCCCATCTCCTCGCAGGCCTGCAGGATGCGCTGGCGCAGCGCCTCGGAGGTCACGCGGTCGCTGCTCGCGCTGCGGTTGAGCGCGCGCGACACGGTCATCTTCGAGACGCCGACGCGCGCGGCCACGTCGGCCATCGTCGCGGGGCGGGTGAGGGCTGGGGCGGGGGCTTTGGTCGGTGGCAAGGCGCTTCTTTCTTTCTCTCTCGGAAGGCGGGAAAGGCGGGTTCGAGGATATGCGACGAGGAGCGGACGGCGTGAGATACCGATAACCATATCGAAGCCGGCATCGACGAGCGAAGAATACCGCCAATGGCGTTGAAAGAAGAATGAAATGGTGACCTCGCCGCATACGGGTAAAGCCTGAGTTACCGGTATCTTTTTGATGCCACACTGCGAGCCCAAGTTCAGGGAAACCAGCGCCGTGGCCATGACCATCGAAGTCTTCGACTCCCGTTTCGCTCCCGTCGCCCAGGGCGCAGGCCCGCTCGAACGCCTGTGTACCGGCGCCGTCTGGAGCGAAGGGCCGGTGTGGATGCGCGAGGACGGCTCGGTGCTGTGGAGCGACATTCCCAACAACCGCATGCTGCGCTGGCGCGCCGAAGACGGCATGAGCGTGTGGCGCGAGGGCGTGGAGTTCACCAACGGCCACACGCGCGAGGCCGACGGGGCGCTGCTGCATTGCTCGCACGGGCTGCGTGCCATCGTGCGCACGCGCTTCGCGGGTTCCGGCGAAGGCCTGCAGCCGCTGCCCGACGAAGTTGTGGTCGACCGCTACCAGGGCCGCCGCCTCAACTCGCCCAACGACATCGTCGTGAAGCGCGACGGCAGCATCTGGTTCACCGATCCGCCCTACGGCATCGTCTCCGACCGCGAGGGGCACAAGGCGCAGAGCGAACTGGGCCGCAACCACGTGTTCCGCCTCGACCCCGCAAGCGGCGCGCTGCGCTCGGTGAGCGACTTCGTGGAGGAGCCCAACGGCCTGGCCTTCTCGCCCGACGAGCGCATCCTCTATGTGAGCGATACCTCGGCCGCGCTGCGCACCGACGGCTCGGGGCACCACCACATCGTCGCGTTCGACGTGATCGGCGGGCAGGACCTCGCGAACCCGCGTGTGTTCGCGGTGGTGAACCCGGGGCTGGCCGACGGCTTCCGCGTCGACGTGCACGGCTTCGTCTACACCAGCAGCGCCGACAGCGTGCAGGTCTACCACCCCGACGGCACGCGCCTTGCGCGCATCGCGGTGCCGGAGAAGGTGGGCAACCTCACCTTCGGCGGGTCCGACGGCGACGAGTTGTTCGTGTGTGCCTCGGCCTCGCTCTACCGCATCCGGCTGAACACGAGCGGGGCGGTGCGCGCATGAACACGCCGCTGCTGCAGTTCCGGGCCGTGAGCAAGCGCTTCGGCGGCACGCAGGCGGTCGACAAGGTCACGCTGGACGTGCGTTCCGGAGAGATCCTCGCGCTGCTGGGCGAGAACGGCGCGGGCAAGTCCACGCTCATCAAGCTGCTCGCGGGCATCCACGCGGTGGACGACGGAGAGATTCTTTTCGACGGCCGGCCGCAGTCCGAGTGGCGGCGCGGCGACCGGCGCGAGCAGCCGGTGGCCTTCATCCACCAGGACCTGGGCCTCGTCGAGTGGATGACCGTGGCCGAGAACGTGGGCCTGGGCACCGGCTACCCGCGCCGCTTCGGCCTCATCGACTGGAAGTCGGCGAACGAGACGGCGCGCCGCGTGATGGCGCGCGTGGGCTGCGACATCGACCCCGGACGCCGCGTGTTCTCGCTCACGCGCGCCGAGAAATCGCTGCTCGCCATCGGCCGTGCGCTCGAAGTGAAGGCGCGGCTGCTGGTGCTCGACGAGCCCTCGGCGAGCCTGCCGATGAGCGACGTGGAACGCATGTTCGCCGTGCTGCGCGAGCTGCGCCGGCAGGGCATGGCGATGATGTACGTGTCGCACCGGCTCGACGAGGTGATGGCCATTTCGGACCGCGCGGCCGTGATGCGCGACGGCAGGCTGGTCGCGGTGAAGACCACGGCGCAGACCAGCGAGGGCGAACTAGTGGGGCTGATCGTGGGCAAGGCGCTCTCGGCCTCGGTGCAGAAGGCGAGGGTGCCTGCGCGCAGCGAACCCGTGCTCGAGCTCGAGGGCGCCGCCAGCGGCAACGCCGGCCCGCTGAGCCTGTCCGTGCACCGCGGCGAGGTGCTCGGGCTCGTGGGCCTGCGCGGCGCGGGACACGAGGCCATCAGCCGCGCGATCTTCGGGCGCGAGCCGCTGTCGGCCGGGCGCATGCAGCTGCTGGGCAGGGGCTGCGGCTTCAGTTGCCCGGCCGATGCGATCCGCGCGGGCGTGGCCTACGTGGCCGGCGAGCGCCTCGAGGAGAACCTGGCCGGCTCGATGAGCGTGCTGGAGAACCTCTTTCCCAATTCGACGCTGCATGGCGACCACGGCCTGGCCTTCGACCGGCCGCGCCGCGAGAACGAGGGCGCGCTCGCGCTCATCCGCCGCTTCGACATCAACCCGCCCGCGCCCTCGGCCGAAGTGCAGCAGCTCTCGGGCGGCAACCAGCAGAAGGTGGTGCTGGCGCGCTGGTTCCACCTCGACAAGCCGCTGGTGGTGCTCGAGGAGCCGACCGCGGGCGTCGACGTGGGCGCCAAGCGGCAGATCTACGGCGTGCTGCGCGAGCGCGCCGAGGCTGGCACGGCGCTGGTCGTCGTCTCCACCGACTTCGAGGAGATCGCGACCGTGTGCACGCGCGTGCTCGTCTTCCGCGACGGGCTGATCGCGGCCGAGCTCACGGGCGAGGCGATCACCGTCGAAAGACTCCTGGCATTGGCAGCAGGCGCGGCGACGCGCGAGGAAGTTCCCGCATGAGCAGCTCGATCAAGTCCACGGCGCTGGAGCCCGACAAGTCCCTCGACGGCGAGGCCGTCTCGCTCGCGCAGAGCCTCGGGCGCGCGATGCCGGTCTACGGCCTCGTCGTGCTCACGGTGGCGCTCGCGCTGCTGTTCTCGGTGCTGCTGCCCGAGACCTTTCCTACGCTTTTCAACCTGCGCGCGATCCTGGCCGACAAGTCGGTGATCGCACTGCTGGCGCTGGCCGCAACGATCCCGATGATCACCGGCAAGATCGACCTCACCGTGGGCTACGGCATCGTGCTGTGGCACATCCTCGCGATCAGCCTGCAGACGCAGCTGGGCCTGCCGTGGCCGGCGGCGGTGCTGGTGGTGCTGCTGTGCGCGGCGCTGTTCGGCGTGCTCAACGGGCTGCTGGTCGAGCTCGCGCAGATCGACTCCTTCATCGCCACGCTGGGCACGGGCACGGTGATCTACGCCATGGCCATGTGGCACAGCGGTGGGCGGCAGGTGGTGGGCGAGCTGCCCGATGGCTTCGTGGGCATCGCGGGCGGCAGCCTGCTGGGGCTGCCGGTGGGCGCGTTCTACGTGCTCGCGGTGAGCCTCACGCTGTGGGTGGTGACCGAGTTCACGCCGCTGGGCCGCGCGCTGTACGTGATCGGCGCCAACCCGAAGGCGGCGCAGCTCAACGGCATCTCGGTGCGCAGGCACGTGATGGGCGCCTTCGTCGCCTCGGGGCTGCTGTCGGGCTTCGCGGGCGTGCTGCTGGCCTCGCGCCTGCAGATCGGGCAGGCGAGCGTGGGGCTCGAGTTCCTGCTGCCGGCGCTGGTGGGCGCGTTCCTCGGCTCCACCACCATCCGGCCCGGCCGCGTGAACGTGTGGGGCACGCTGGTGGGCGTGGCCATCCTCGCCATCGGCATCTCGGGCATCCAGCAGTTCGGCGGTGCCTTCTACGTGGAGCCGCTCTTCAACGGCCTGACGCTGCTGGTGTCCATCGGCATCGCGGGCTGGGCGCAGCAGCGGCGCAACCGCTCGATCAAGCGGCGCATCGCCGAGCGGCAGCTCGATCAAGCGCAACCGGTTACCTCAACGCCGTCGGAATGACGGCCCACTACGACGACTGGAGACAAGCATGAAGAAGAGTGTTCCCGCGCGCACCGTCGCTGCCGCGGTGCTGGCGCTGTGCGCAGCCGCACTGGCGCCGAAGGCCATGGCCGACGACTTTCTCGATGCCGCGAAGAAGAAGGTCGAGGTCGCGACCATGACCAAGGAGAAGTGGGACGGTCCCACCGCCGGCCCGAAGGCCGCGGCCGGCAAGACCATCGTCTTCGTCGCGGGCGACATGAAGAACGGCGGCATCGTCGGCGTCAGCAAGGGCGTGGAAGAGGCTGCCCGCGCCATCGGCTGGACGGTGCGCGTGATCGACGGGCAGGGCACGGTGAGCGGGCGCACGGCCGCGCTCAACCAGGCGCTGGCCGTCAAGCCCGCGGGCATCGTGGTCGGCGGCTTCGACACCACCGAGCAGAAGGCCGCGTTCGCGGGCGCGGCCAAGTCGGGCATTCCGCTGGTCGGCTGGCACTCGGGCGAGCAGCCCGGCCCGAACGAGAAGGCGGGCCTCTTCGCCAACGTGACCACCGTGACCGACGACGTGGCCGACGTCGCCGCCTCGTGGGTGGTGGCCGATTCCAACGGCAAGGCCGGCGTGGTGATCTTCACCGACTCGCAGTACGCCATCGCGCTCTACAAGGCGCGCGCGATGGAAGCCGTCATCAAGAAGTGCGGCGGCTGCACCGTGCTGAGCTTCGAGGACAGCCCCATCGCCGAGAGCTCCACCCGCATGCCGCAGCTCACCACCGCGCTGCTGCAGCGCTTCGGCGACAAGTGGACGCACTCGCTGGCCATCAACGACCTGTACTTCGACTTCATGGGCCCCTCGCTCACGGCGGCCGGCAAGAAGGGCGACGGCGCGCCCAAGGCGGTGTCGGCCGGCGACGGCTCGGAGGCGGCCTACCAGCGCATCCGCACGCAGCGCTTCCAGGCCGGCACCGTGCCCGAGCCGCTGAACATGCAGGGCTGGCAGATCGTCGACGAACTCAACCGCGCCTTCGCCAAGGAGAAGTGGTCGGGCTACGTGCCCAAGGTGCACCTGGTGACCGTGGGCAACGTCGGCAAGGACGGCGGCCCGAGGAACGTGTTCGACCCGGACAACGGCTACCGCAACCAGTACAAGGCGATCTGGGGCAAGTAGGGCGGGGGCCGCGGGGAGGCCATGAGGGCCTTCAGCGGATCTCCCGGTGCATGAAGGTCGCGTTGTCGATGACGTTGTGCATCTCCAGCCCGCGCTTGTCGAACAGCTTGATGTCGGTGCTCGCAGGCGTGTATTCGAGGATGCCGAAGTTCTCGCGCTCGCCCGTGAGGTAGTACTTGGTGACGAAGGCGCCCGAGGACACCACCTCGAACATCTTCGTCTCGCCGGCCGGCGGCAGGAAGGCGTTCTCGTGGATGTCGCCGGTCAGGAAGATCGACTTGCGACCCTGGATGATCGCGCGGAACCTGGCGTAGTCGTCGCGGTAGCGCATCCAGCCGTTGCCGGTCGCGCGGATCGGGGTGCCGGCGCAGATCAGCACGTAGCCCTGCTCGCCGGCCAGCTCCTGCTTCAGGTAGTCGAGCTGCTTCTGGCCGAGCAGGGGCTTGGCGTCGCCGGGGGCGGTGCTGTACCAGCGGGTGTCGAGGAAGATGGCCTTGCCGATACGCTGCTGCTCGTGAATCAGCGGAATGGAGTAGTAGATGCCGTCGACGGCCGGGTCGAGGTGCGCCGGGTTGTTCAGCTGCCCGATCTGCATGTACTGCGTGAAGAGCCGCCGGGTCTGCTGCTTCACCGCTGCGCTGACGTCCGAGCCGTGGGCGTTGTTCCAGGCGAAGTCGTGGTCGTCCCAGGTGCCGTACACGCCGCCGCCGTTGTCCTGCTTCTGGCGCAGCGCGTCGCGCAGGGCCTTGAAGTTCGCGACGTTCCACTGCGCTTCGTACTTGCCCTGCATCACGTCGGCGAACTTCGCCGCGTCCCACTTCGATGGCTCGCCCAGTCTGGGAAAGTAGTCCATGTAGATCTGGTCGCCCAGCAGGAACAGGTAGTCGGGCTGCTCCTGCGCGATGCGGTCCCAGACGTGCTGGTAGCCGTCGGGGCCGGGCTTGAAGTTCATGCACGACGTGAAGGCGATCTTCATGGGGGGCTCCTCTTCCGCCGGTCTGGGCGCCGGGGTGAGGCGGATCATAGGCAGCGGCCGCGCGCTGTCCCTCCGCAGAATATGGGATGGCGCCGCGCCCTCAGGCGCGCTCTTTCTTGAGCTGGCGCAGCGCCGACTGGGCGTGGGCGACGAAGCGGTTCGCCAGCTGCGAAGCCGCGAAGTTCTCGTTGGTCACCGCGAAGATGTCGAAGGAAGGCGCGTTGCGGATCGGCCGGAAGCTGAGCCTGTCGGTCATGCAGCCGCGCGCGGTGAGGTCGTCCACGATGGCCACGCCCGCGCTTGCCGCGGCCAGGGCGCATGCGCTCTGGCCGGCGCGCACCTCGATGCGGGCATCGGGCTGCAGCCGGTGCCGCAAGCACCAGTCGGCAATGATGCGGCCCTGCGGCGTGTCGGGGCTGAAGGAGATCATGCGTTCCTTCAGGATGTCTGCCGGTGACAGCGTGCGCCGCGCCTCCAGCGCATGGCCGCGCGGGAACACGCCGGCCAGCGTCCACTGGCCGATGGGGCGGGAGCTGAGCAGCGGATCGTCGATGGCCAGCGTGGAGATCGCCACGTCGGCCTCGTGCGCGGCGAGGCGCTTCACCATCTCCCTCGCGAGCAGCACCTCGAAGTAGATGCGCGCCGACGGAAACTCCTCGCCCAGTGCGGTGAGCGCGCGCGGCACCATGTCCAGGCCCGTGCTGGGGCTGCACAGCACGCGCAGCGTGAGCATCTTGCCGTCCTTCAAGGCCTGAGCGCAGTCGTCGATGCGGGCCACGCCGCGATACACCTGCTCGACTTCGGCGAAGAGCGCCTGCGCTTCCGGCGTGGCCAGCAGCCTGCCCTTGCGCCGCTCGAAGAGGCGCAGCCCCAGCTGCAGTTCGATGTGCGAGAGCATGCGGCTGATGCCCGGCTGCGAGACGTGCAGCGAGCGTGCGGCATCGGTGACGGAGCCGGCCAGCATGACGGCGCGGAAGACTTCGATCTGTCGGAGGTTCATGACATCGCCCATCCCATCGGCGTGATTCGATAACGCGATGTTATGGCGTTGCCACGTGTTGGTATTTGCCGGGAGCACGGCCGCTTCCTAGCATCGGACCTTCTTTTCCAGAACAACCAGATCAAGAGGCAAACAGGACATGGCCAAAGCCACAGCCGCCGCGCGCGGCATCACCCGCAGGCATGCGATCTCCGCACTTTCGGCAGCGACGCTCTCCCTGGCCCTCGGCCGTAGCGTGCATGCCGCCGACGCCTGGCCCACGAAGCCGGTGCGCATCATCGTGCCCTTCGCACCCGGCGGCGGTGCCGACGGCTCGGCGCGCGTGCTGGCCGAGGTGCTGGCGCCGCAGCTCGGGCAGCCGGTGATCGTGGAGAACAAGCCCGGCGCGGGCAGCGCCATCGGCGTGATGGCGGCGCTGCAGAGCCGGGACGGCCACACGCTGCTGATGGGCAGCAACAGCATGGTGATCAACCCCTCGCTCAACCCCAGGCTGAGCTACGACGTGGCGCGCGACTTCGATGCCATCGGCATGGTTTCGCAGCAGCCGCTGGTGCTGGTGGTGCCGGCCGACTCGAAGGCGAAGACGCTGGCCGAACTCGTCGCGCTGGCCAAGGCGCAGCCGGGCAAGCTCAGCGCGGGCAACAGCGGCACCGGCACGCTGGCGCACCTGACGGCGGAACTCTTCGCGCAGGAGACCGGCACCTCGCTGGTCAGCGTGCCCTACAAAGGCGAGAGCGCGCTGATGCCCGACCTGATCTCGGGGCTGGTGTCGATGGGCTTCCTGAATCTGCCGAGCGTGATCGTGCACATCCGCTCGGGCCGGCTGCGCGCGCTGGCCGTGTCGTCGGCGCAGCCGGTGGCCGAACTGAACGATGTGCCCACGCTGCGCAGCCTGAAGCTGCAGAGCCTGGAGGTCGAGGGCTGGGCCACGCTGGTGGCGCCCAAGGGCAGCATTCCGGCCGAAGGACTGGCGCGGCTCGAGAAGCTGCTGGCCTCGGCGCAGCAATCGGAAGTGGTGAAGAAGCGCTTCGACGCGCTGAGCCTCGAGACCTTCATCCGTGGCCGCGAGGCCACCGCGCAATACCTCAAGGCCGAAGGCGCCCGCTGGGGACAGGTGGTGAAGAGCCGTGGCATCCAGGTCGAGAACTAGCATGGGCAGCGAGAACATCGGAACAAGCCACGCGGTCGAGGCCGACGTGGTGGTGTGCGGCGGCGGCGTCGCGGGCTCCATGGCCGCAGTGGCTGCGGCGCGGCAGGGCGCCTCGGTCGTGCTGGTCGAGCGCTACGGCTTCCTCGGCGGCAACGCCACGGCCGGCGCGGTCGCGCAGTTCAACAGCTGGCAGACCGGCAACGGCCGCACGGTGGTGGCGGGGCTGGCCGACGAGGTGGTCCGGCGGTTGCGCGCCTACGGCGGCGCCCGCGAGCACGACCGCTTCGTGATGTCCACCGGCCATCACATGGACCGCGTCGAGTACGAGCCCGAGGTGCTCAAGCTGGTGCTCGACGACATGGTGGCCGAGGCCGGCGTGCGGCCCTTGCTGCATGCCAGCCTGCTCGACGTGCAGTGCGAAGGCCGGCGCATCACCGGCCTGCGCGTGCTGACCAAGGGCGGCGTGCTGTCCTTGCGGCCGGGCGTGCTCGTCGATGCATCGGGCGACATGGACGCGCTGAAGCAGGCGGGCGCGCGCTTCCTCGAACTCGGCGGCGGCGAGGCGCTGCAGCCGGCGACGATGATGTTCCGCTTCGGCCCCATCGACTTCGAGCGGTTCGGCGCACTCTCGAAGGCCGAGTTCGCCGAACTGGCCGCAAGGGGCTACGCGCAGGGCGGGCTCGCGCGGGCCGCGCTGCATTCGAGCCGCGTTCCTCATTCGGACGATGCCTGGTTCAACATCAGCCGCCTGGCGATCGACGCCACCGACCCGATGGCGCTCGGCGGCGCGGAGATCGAAGGCCGGCGCCAGGCGTGGAAGGCGGCCGGGTTCATCGCGGCCCATGTGCCCGGCTGCGGCAACGGCCGGCTGCGCGCCTTCGCCACGCAGGTGGGCGTGCGCGAGACGCGCCGAGTGGAAGGCGACCATGTGCTCACCGCCGCCGAACTGCTGCAGCCTGTCCAGTTCGCCGACGCGGTCGCGGCGGGCGCCTATCCGATCGACATCCATCCGGCCAAGGGCGGCTCGCTGCACTACGTGCCGATGGGCGACGACCACGCCTACCAGATCCCGTACCGCAGCCTGATCCCGACCACGCTCGACAACGCGCTGGGCGTGGGGCGGGGCATCTCGGCCAGCCACGAGGCGCTGGCGGCGATCCGGGTCATGACGATATCGATGGCGGTGGGGCATGCCGCGGGCATAGCGGCGGCCATGGCGGCGCGCTCTGCCGGCGAGGGCATGGGCGCGCAGGTGCGTTCCGTCGCGGTGCCTGCCCTGCGCGAGGCGCTGCTGCGCGGCGGCGCCGTGCTCGCCTAGGGCCTGCGAGCAGGCCCCGGCTGGTCAGAGCCAGTTGCCGGTCTGCGGCATCTGCACCTTCTCGGCAGGGTCGCTGCCGGTCACGAAGGAGCCGATGACCACGCTCAGCAGCGAGATGAAGATGCTCGCGAAGAGCGCGGTCCAGAAGCCCGACACCCTGAAGCCCTTCACCAGCGCAGCCACCAGCAGGATCATCAGTGCGTTGATGACCAGCAGGAACAGCCCGAAGGTCACCAGCGTCAGCGGCAGCGTCAGCACGATCAGCAGCGGCTTGACGATGGCGTTGGCCAGGCCCAGCAGCAGCGCCGAGACCACCAGCGCACCGGTGCTGTCGAACTTGAGTCCGCGAAAGAGATGGCTCGCCACCCACAGAGAGACGGCGGTGATGGCCCAGTGGACGAGGAAGGGAGTCAGGTTGTTCAGCATGGATTCGGTGGTGTGTGGCAGCAGACGCAGAGCTTGTTGCCTTCGGGGTCGCGGAAATAGGCTCCATAGTAGTCCGCGTGGTAGTGCGGCCTGAGGCCGGGCGGGCCTTCGCAGGCGCCGCCCTGCGCCAGCGCCATGGCATGGGCGCGGTCCACCGCAGCGCGATCCGCGGCCAGCAGGGCCACCATCTGGCCGTTGCCGGGCGAGGCCTCTCGCTCGTCGTAGGGCGTGCCCACCAGGAACAGGGGGCGCGGCGCGTCAGGGCTCTGCCAGCCGGCCCAGGGCCTGGCGTCGTCCCTGAACCTCAGCTTCAGCCCGAGTTCGCGCATCAGCGCCGAATAGAAGGAGAAGGTGCGCTCGAAGTCGTTCACACCGATGTAGACGTGGGACAACATGCGATTAATTCTTCCGGGTTATCGCCGTCATTGTGGATGCAACGATCGACTGTTACCCGATGAAACATTGCCAGGGGCACCGTTAAGATCGTCGGCTTATGGCCAATGCGTCGATCGCCAGCATGACCCCCGCACCCGCTTCGGCCGACGAGGCCGAATCGTGGGTACGCGGCGAACTCATCCGCAGCCTGATGCGCTCCGCGCGCGGCTCCTACCTGGTTTCGGCGGCACTGATGCCGGCGATGGTCGGCCTCAACTGGGGCTATGTGCCGCGCTGGGAGCTGCTCCTCTGGCTCTTGGCCGGCGTCATCGCCACAGCCTGCCGCGCGTGGGGTGCGCGGGTCTATGCGGTGCGCTATGCAGGGCGCAGCGCCGCCGCACAGCAGCAGTTCACCGAGCGCTACGGCTTCGTCTGGAGCACCAGCGCGGTGGTGTGGGGCCTGTCGGTGCTGCTCTTCTTCGAGCGCACGCCGCAGGTCAACCAGTTCATGAGCTGGCTCATCGTGGCCGGCGTGGGCACCTTTCCTCTCAACGGGCTCGCGCTGCATCCGCCGCTGCTCAAGCGCTACGTCAACACGCTGTTCATCACGATGCTGGCGGCGGTGCTGCTGCGGCTGGTGTCCATCACGCTGCATCATCCGCAGTTCCAGTACGGCTACCTGATGCCCATCCTGCCGATCCTCCACTGGTTCCTGCTGCTGCGGGCCGGGCGGCACATCTACGAGACGGCGCGCAACAGCCTGGAACTGCTGTTCCACAACCACATCCTCATCAAGTCGCTGACCCAGCAACGCCAGGCGGCGGTGTCGGCCGTGGCCATGAAGAACCGCTTCCTGGCCAGCGCCGCGCACGACATGCGCCAGCCAGTGCTGGCACTTTCGTTGTACGCCGACTGGCTGCGCAACGAGCCCGAACTGGTGCTGGAGCTCGCACCGAAGATCGTGCGGGCCACGCATGCGGTGAATGCGCTCTTCGACTCCATGTTCGACCTGGCGCGCATCGACTCGGGCCAGGTGCGCCTGCACGTCGAGCGGGTCGACGTGCCCGAACTGCTGCACGACCTCGAACTGCAGTACCGCCCCGTGGCCGAGAGCCGCGGGCTGGATTTCCGCGTGCGCATGTGCGAGGGCTCGTTCCTCACCGACCCGATCCGCGTGCGCCGCATGATCGGCAACCTGCTGGCCAACGCGATCAAGTACACGACCGAAGGCGGCGTGCTGCTCGCCGCCCGCCAGACCCGCGACGGCCTGCGCGTGGAAGTGTGGGACACCGGCATCGGCATCGCCCCCGAGCACCTGCGCGACGTGTTCCTGGAGTTCTACAAGGTGGCCGACCACGCCGGCACCTCCGACGGCTTCGGCCTCGGCCTGGCCATCGTCGCGCGCCTCTCGCACGTGCTGGGTCACCCGGTCAGCGTGCGCTCGCGCCTGGGCAGCGGCAGCGTGTTCCGCGTCGCGCTGCACGATGCCGACGAGGCGGTGGCGCAGGCGAGGGTGACGGCGTCTGGCGGCTAAGACCGCACCAGCCCCATTCCCATGAAAAAACCGCGCCAGGGCGCGGTTTTTTCAATTCGGGAACACCAAGGATCCGGCTGCGCCGGTCCTCAGGTGTTGCCCCCTGCAAGGGGGTTGGCGCAGCGACACGAAGTGCGCGAAGCCTGGGGGTTAGCCCAATTCAACCGGACAACAACCCGTTCGTCCGCGCGTAATGCAGCGCCTGCGTCCGGCTCTTCACGCCCAGCCTGCGGAACAGGCGCCACAAGTGGACCTTCACCGTGTGTTCGCTGATCTCCAGGTCGGTCGCGATGTCGCGGTTGCTCATGCCCTTGTCGAGCATGGCGATCAGCTGCGTCTGGCGCTTGGAGAGCTTGCCGCTGTTGGCGGCGGGCAGCTCGTCGGCCTCGTCCTCCGAGCCGGCCATCAGCAGGCCGCGCAGGGCGGCTGCCAGCTCGTTGGAGCTGGCCGACTTCTCGATGTAGGTGTCGGCCCCAGCCTCGATGCAGGCGTCTTCCATGTCGGCGGACGGCGCCGCCGAGTACACGGCAATGGGCACGTTCGGATAGACCTGCTTGACCGCGATCACGCCCGAGACGCCGTTGGTGTCCGGCAGCTTCAGGTCCAGGCAGAAGAGCGTGGGCGCGCCACGCTGCTGCACGGAGCTTGCGAGCTTGTCGAGGCGTTCGAGCTCGACGATGTTCTCGGCCGGGCGCAAGCGCCGCAAGACCATCACGATCGCGTCGCGCATCAGGGGGTGGTCGTCGATGACATAAATGCTCATGTTTTCTTCCTTTGTGATCGCACCGTCTTCTCTCGTCGTGCTCACCGGCCGATAAGCCGATGGGCGTTGCCGGATCAACTCCCGCTGGTTGTGCCGGGCGTCGTTTCCGTCAGTGCCTCCAGCGCCTCTTCGACGGCGCGTATTTTTTCCGTACCGATGGGCTCCATCTGGCCGGCCAGCTCGGCCAATGCTTCGCCGCGCTGCGCCTGCAGGATTGCGATGGTACGGCCCGCCTCCTGCGGCGAGGCGAATCCACGGCTTTGCAGCAGGGTTTCGCCGCGCGCATCCAACAGCTTGAAATAGAAAAGCCCGTCCGCCTTCTCGCGGTACTGCTTGAAGCTGGGCTTGGCGACCTTGGCCGTCTTCGCTTGCACCTTGTCCTTGCCTGCCGCGAGGTTGCGCAGGCCGACCGCGTGGCGGAGGCTGGTCATGAAGGGCTTCGAAAGCGCCTGAGCCTTCTCGGCGCCCAGCAACAGCGTGCGCTCGATCTGGGCCGGGTCGTTCATGAGCGCCTCGTAGCGCTCGCGCAGCGGCGCCACCTCGAGGTCGATGCGCTCGAACAGCATCTGCTTGGCGTCGCCCCAGCCGATGCCGTCCGCATATGCCTTGCGCAGCGTCTCGGTTTCCTCGGCGCTCGCGAAGGCCTGGTAAATCTGGAAGAGTGCGGAGCCCTCGGTGTCCTTGGGTTCGCCGGGCGCGCGCGAATCGGTCACGATGCTGGAGATCTGCTTGTGCAGCTGCGCGCGCGGCGCGAACAGCGGGATCGTGTTGCCGTAGCTCTTGCTCATCTTGCGGCCGTCGAGGCCGGGCAGGGTGGCGACCGCGTCGTCGATCTCGGCCTCGGGCAGCGTGAAGTGATCGCCGTAGAGGTGGTTGAAGCGCTGCGCCATGTCGCGCGCCATCTCGATGTGCTGCACCTGGTCGCGGCCCACGGGCACCTTGTGGGCGTTGAACATCAGGATGTCGGCACCCATGAGCACCGGGTACATGAAGAGGCCGGCGGTCACGTCGGCGTCTGGGTCCTCGCCCTTGGCGACGTTCTTGTCGAGCTGCGCCTTGTAGGCGTGCGCGCGGTTGAGCACGCCCTTGCCGGTCACGCAGGTGAGGAACCAGGTCAGCTCGGGAATCTCGACGATGTCCGACTGGCGATAGAAGGTGACGCGCTCGGGGTCGAGCCCGCAGGCCAGCCAGCTGGCGGCGATCTCGAGGGTGGAGCGCTGGATCAGCGCCGGATCCTGTACCTTGATGAGCGCGTGGTAGTCGGCCAGGAAGAAGAAGCTCTGCACGCCGGGCGCGACGCTTTGCCGCACCGAGTGGCGGATCGAGCCGACATAGTTGCCGAGGTGCGGCGTGCCCGAAGGCGTGATGCCGGTCAGGACGCGCAGGGGAGCTTTGGAAGACGAAGCCATGGGACGGACAGACGAAGAATTTCTTGAAGCGATCTAGAGCAGGAGTGCCTTGAGCGGAGTGATCAGCAGGTTGATGACGAAGTAGCCCACGTCCATCAGCGGCTGCAGCCAGTATGTGCTGACGATGCCCGCGAGGACGAGGCCCATCACGATGAAAAAGCCGTATGGCTCGATGCGCGCGAGGAACATCTGCGCCTGGCCGCTCGGAAGCAGCCCGGCCAGCACGCGCCCGCCGTCGAGCGGCGGCAGCGGGAACAGGTTGAAGGCCCACATCACGAGGTTGACCAGGATGCCGCCTTGCGCCATCTTGATGAAAAAGGTTTCAGTGACGCCTGCCCCGACCATCGCCACCAGCAGCAGCGCCCACAGGATCGCCTGGACGAAGTTGGAAACAGGGCCTGCCAGAGCCACCCAGATCATGTCGCGCTTTGGATGGCGCAGCCGCCCGAAGTTGACCGGCACCGGTTTGGCATAGCCGAAGAGGAAGGCGCCCGAGGTCGCGAAGTACAGCATCAGCGGCATCAGGATGGTCCCGATGGGATCGATGTGCTTGACGGGATTGAGCGTGACGCGCCCCATGACCTCGGCCGTGTTGTCGCCGAAGTGGCGAGCCACGTAGCCGTGCGCCGCTTCGTGCACGGTGATCGCGAAGATCACGGGCAGCGCGTAGATCAGTACTGTCTGTATGAGGTTGGAGATATCCACTGGGCGATTGTGTCAGACAGGAGTGGTTCTCAGCCCCGATTTCAGAGGCCCAGCACGGCCAGCGCGCCGCGTCCCTGACGCACCACGACGGGGTCGTCGCCGGTGCCCATGGGCGTCAGGTCGACCACCGTGGTCGGCTGCGATGGGCATGCGCCGGCGTCGATGACCGCGGCGATCTGCTTCTCGAAGCGCTCGCGGATGGTCTGCGCGTCGTTCAGCGCCTCGGTCTCGCCGGGGGCGATCAGCGTGGTGGCCAGCAGCGGCGCGCCGTGCAGCGACAGCAGCTCCAGCAGCACCTTGTGGTCGGGCACGCGCAGGCCGATGGTCTTGCGCTGCGGATGGCTCACGCGCCGCGGCACTTCCTTGGTGGCTTCGAGCAGGAAGGTGTAGGGGCCGGGCGTGGCCGCCTTGAGCAGGCGGTACTGCTTGTTGTCGACGCGCGCGTAGTTGGCCAGCTCGCTCAGGTCGCGGCACAGCAGCGTGAGGTGGTGCTTCTCGTCGACCTGGCGGATGCGGCGCAGCTGGTCGACCGCGTCCTTGTCGTCGAGGTGGCAGGCCAGCGCGTAGCTGGAGTCGGTGGGCACGGCCACGATCTCGCCGCGCTCCAGCAGCGTGACGGCCTGCTTCAGCAGACGCTGCTGCGGGTTCTCTGGATGGACTTCGAAATACTGGGCCATGGTGAAGAGTTCTCCGTTCAGGATTCGGCAGGCTCGATGGGCACCCGGCGCTCGCGCACCGTGAGCCACGCGCCGGCCGCGCCGCAGACCGCGATCATCGCCATGCCGACGAGCGAGAAGCGGTCCGGCACATGGGAGAAGACGACCCAGCCGCCGAGCATGGCGAACGCGATCTGCGCGTACAGGTAGGGCGTGAGCGTGGAAGCCGGCGCGCGCTGGTAGGCCAGGATCAGCATGAAGTGCCCCACCGTGCCCATGAAGCCCATGAGGCACAGCAGCGCCCACCACTCCCACGAAGGCAGCGAGGTCCACACGAAGGGCACCGCGAGCGAGACGATCAGCGTGCCCACCCAGCCGGTGTAGAAGTGCATGGTCAGCGGGTTCTCGGTCTGCGCAAGCTTGCTCGTGAGCACCTGGAACCAGGCGTTGCTCAGCACCAGCCCCAGCGGCAGGAAGATGGCCCAGCTGAACGCGCTGCCGCCCGGGCGCAGGATGACCAGCGTGCCGATGAAGCCGCCCGCCACCAGCGCCCAGCGCAGCGGCGACACGTGCTCCTTGAGCGTGGTGGCCGCCAGCAGAGTGATGACCAGCGGCGCGATCAGCACGATCGAGGTGAACTCCGCCAGCGGCATGTAGCGCAGGCTCAGGAAGGCGAAGATGCTCGATGCCAGCAGCAGCGCCCCGCGCAACGCCTGGTAGCGGGGATGCTTCGTGTGCAGCAGCGCCGTGCCGCGCAGCGGCAACAGCACCAGCGTGGTCGCCACTGCCTGGAACGCATAGCGGAACCACACGCCCATGAGGATCGGCACGCCCAGCGTGGAGTACTTGGTGGCGGTGTCGAGCGTCGCGAAGCAGGCCACGGCCAGTATCACGAGGCCGATGCCGGCGAGGATGCGTTCGGATTCCTTGGCGCGGCTTCGCTGCTGCGCCACGCGTGCGGCGGCCAGCGCAACGGTCGCTGCGCTGTCGGTGCTGGTCCCGGGGCTTGGGCTCACTGCTGGATGCGATCGCCGAGCAGTTCCCACACGGGAGTGAGTGCGCCGGGCAGTGGCGGCAGCTTGCCGAGATCGCAGTGGCTCTCGTCGGGGCTGTGGAAATCGCTGCCGCGCGAGGCGGCGAAGTCGAACTCGAGCGCCTTGTCGGCGTATTCGACGAACTCGGCCGGCGTGTGGCTGCCGGTGACGACCTCGATCGCCTTGCCGCCATGCGCCTTGAATTCGAGGAACAGCGCGTATTCCTCGTTGGCGGTGAACTTGTAGCGACCGGGGTGCGCAATCACCGCCAGGCCCTTGGCGGCGGTGATCCAGTGCACGGCGTCCTTCAGCGTGGCCCAGCGGTGCGGCACGTAGCCCGGCTTGCCCTCGGTGAGGAACTTGCGGAACACCTCGGGCGTGTCGCGGCAGTGGCCCTGCTCGACGAGGAAGCGCGCGAAGTGCGTGCGCGAGATGAGTTCGGGATTGCCAACGAACTTGAGCGCGCCTTCATAGGCGCCGTGGATGCCGACCTTGGCCAGCCCCTCGGACATTTCCTGCGCCCGCTTGCCGCGGCCGCCGCGCGTGTCGTAGAGGCCCTGCGAAATGGCGGCGTCGTCAGGGTCGAAGCCCAGGCCGACGATGTGCACCGTCTCGCCAGCGAAGGTCACGGAAATCTCGGTGCCGGTGAGGTAGCGCATGCCGTTGGCACGTGCCGCCGCGGCGGCGCGGTGCTGGCCGCCGATCTCGTCGTGGTCGGTGAGCGCCCAGAGTTCCACTCCGTTGGCGGCGGCGCGCGCTGCCAGTTCTTCGGGCGTCAGCGTGCCGTCGGAGACCACGGAGTGGCAGTGGAGATCGGCATTGAGAATGGAGGACACCCCCGCATTCTATGGGGTCTGGAACGGCGATGCGGGCGCATGGATACTGTGGAAGATGCTATTAAATAAATAGCATTAATGCGCCATTGCATGCGCCTCAGCGCTGCTTGCGGAAAGCCGCCCAGGCTGCCACCGCGGTGAATGTGGCCACGATCGCCACCACGATCCAGAAACCGTGCTTGTGGTCCGCCAGCGGAATGCCGCCCACGTTCATGCCGAACAGGCCGGCCAGGATGTTGATCGGCAGCGCCAGCACCGTGACGATCGTCAGCACGAACAGGCTGCGGTTGTTGTCCTCGTTGACGTTGGCGGCGATCTCTTCCTGCAGCAGCTTGATGCGTTCCTGCAGCGCCTGCATGTCGCGCAGCACGACCGAGAACTCCTCGGTCGACCCGCGCAGCGCCTGCGAGTCGGGCTCCGACATCCATCCCGGCGGCCCCTGCAGCAGCCGGAACAGCGCCGCCGGCTCCGGTGCCAGCAGCCGCTGCAGCCGCACCAGCAGCCGGCGCAGCACGCCCAGGCGCGCGCGCTTGTGGTCGAGGCGGCCGGCGAGCAGTTCGTCCTCGATGCGGTCGATGCGGGAGGTGACGCCGCGCACGATCTTCACCAGCACGTCCGCCTGCGCGCGCAGCAGGTGCTCGAGCAGTTCCGTGCTGGAACGCGGCGCGTCGCCCGCCTTCACCGCGGTGCGCAGCGCATCGACCGAACGCAGCGGCTTGGTGCGGGCCGTGACGACCAGGCGCGGGCCGACGCTGATCCACAGCGTGGAGATGTCGGAGGGCTCGAAGCTGAATTCGAAGTGCACGTCGTTGATGACGGCGATCAGCGAATCGTCGTCGCGCTCGATGCGTGTGGAGGGCAGGCCCTCGTGCAGCGTCTCGTAGAAGGTGTCCGAGAGGCTCGCGTGCCGCACCAGCCAGCGCTCGGCGTGCGCGTGGCTCAGGTTGAAGTGCAGCCAGACGTAGGGCGGGTTTTCCTGCGCGTCCTCGCCTTCGCAGCCTGCCAGGGCTTCATGGTTTTCGACGTCGCGCCGTTCGGCCAGCCAGGCCGCGGCCTGCGCCGAGTCGATGGCCCGTGCGGGCTCGGCCGCACGGGCGTCGAAGAGGTAGCCGCAGATCAGCCCGGCTTCGTCGCCCCCGTACGACTGGGCTGCGAGATCATGGAATGCCGACAAGATGCTGGGTGCGCGAGTTCAGAAGAGGCGGGTGAAGAGCCAGTAGAGCGAGCCCGACAGCAGCATCGCCACCGGCAGCGTCAGCACCCAGGCCAGCGCGAGGTTGCGCAGCGTCGACAGCTGCAGGCCCGAGCCGCTGGCCGTCATCGTGCCGGCCACGCCCGAAGACAGCACGTGCGTGGTCGATACCGGCAGCCCGTACATGTCGGCCGCGCCGATGGTGACCATGGCCACCACCTCGGCCGAGGCGCCCTGGGCGTAGCTCAGGTGCGTCTTGCCGATCTTCTCGCCCACCGTGACCACGATCCGCTTCCAGCCGATCATGGTGCCCAGGCCCAGCGCGATGGCCACCGCCACCTTGACCCACAGCGGGATGAAGCGCGTCGCGCTGTCGAGCTCCTGGCGGAAGGTGTTCACGCGCAGCTTCGTCTCGTCGTCGAACCTGGCAGCGCCGCTCTTGTCGAGGTGACGGATGGCCTCGGAGGCCAGGTACATGTCGTTGCGCACGTTGGCGACGGCCTCCGCCGGAACGCCGGCCAGCGAGCCGTGCTGGCGCACCTGCGTGCCGATGCTGCCGGCCGTCGCGGCAAGGGCCGGCACCACGGCCGGGGTGAACTCGCGGGTGCGCACGTAGGTCGAGAGCGTGTCGCGCGCAGCCGCTGGTGCCATGGCTGGCAGCGAAGTCGGCGCGCTGCGGTTCAGCGCGTTCTGCGCCATCTCGGCGACGGCCACGAACTTGACGTTCTCGTCGGCGGGCATCGCGCGGTTCAGCGCGTAGGCCATCGGCACCGTGCCCACCAGGATCAGCATGATCAGCCCCATGCCCTTCTGGCCGTCGTTGGAGCCATGCGCGAACGACACGCCCGTGCAGGTGAGGATCAGCAGGCCGCGGATCCACCACGGCGGCGGCTCGCTGCCCTTGGGCTCTTCATAGAGCGCGCGGTTCTTCACGAAGGCGCGCAGCGCCAGCAGCAGCAGGGCGGCGCAGCCGAAGCCGACCATCGGCGACAGCAGCAGCGAATAGCCCACCTTGGTGGCCTGAGCCCAGTCGACGCCGCTGGTGCCGTCGCGCCCGTGCATCAGCGCGTTGGCCACGCCCACGCCGATGATCGAGCCGATCAGCGTGTGCGACGAGGAGGCCGGCAGCCCCAGCCACCAGGTGCCCAGGTTCCAGATGATGGCGGCGATCAGCAGCGCGAAAACCATCGCGAAGCCTGCGCCGGAGCCCACCTGCAGGATCAGCTCCACCGGCAGCAGCGCGATGATGCCGAAGGCTACCGCGCCGCTGGACACCATCACGCCCAGGAAGTTGAAGACTCCCGACCACACCACTGCGAAGTTGGGCGGCAGCGAGTGGGTGTAGATCACGGTCGCGACCGCATTGGCCGTGTCGTGGAAGCCGTTGACGAACTCGAAGCCCAGTGCGATCAGCAGCGCCACGCCGAGAAGTATGTAGGGCACCCAGGTGGTGACGGGCGCCCCCGAGGCGGTGACGTCGCCGACCAGGCTCCATGCGGTGAAGAGCAGGCCGGCGGCCAGCAGTCCCACGAAGGTGATCAGCGTGAGCGGACCGGGCTTGGCGTCGAGCTTCGGCCGCTGCGAGGCGGACGCGGACGGCACCTCTGCATGCGGGGCAGCGAGCGTGTTCATGGGGGATTCTGGGGTGTTGGAATGGCTCCAGATGGTGTTCGCCGCGTGTGACAACTACATGTCAACGGCGTCAAATCCGTCACGTGGCCGTCATGGAGGGCGAGCAGCATGCTTTTTCCGCTTCCCTTTTCAAACTTTTCTCTCCTGCCGCCCCATCATGCTGACGAGCGCACTTCCCGACCACGAAGACCTGATGCAACGCATCGCCCGCGACCTGATCGACAGCTATGACGAGGAGCTCGAGCTGGAGATCGAGGACCGCAACATCGACGGCCTCGACCCCGCCTCGGTGAGCGCGGCATCCTCCGCCGACAAGGCCGCGCGCCAGGCCTACTTCAAGGAGCTGTTCCGCCTGCAGGGCGAGCTGGTCAAGCTGCAGGACTGGGTGCAGCACAGCAAGCAGAAGGTCGTCATCCTGTTCGAAGGCCGCGACGCGGCGGGCAAGGGCGGCGTCATCAAGCGCATCACCCAGCGGCTGAACCCGCGCGTGGCCCGCGTGGCCGCGCTGCCGGCACCCAACGACCGCGAACGCACCCAGTGGTACTTCCAGCGCTACGTGGCGCACCTGCCGGCCGCCGGCGAGATGGTGCTGTTCGACCGCAGCTGGTACAACCGCGCCGGCGTCGAGCGCGTGATGGGCTTCTGCACCGACGACGAGTACGAGGAGTTCTTCCGCACCGTGCCCGAGTTCGAGAAGATGCTCGTGCGCTCGGGCATCAAGCTCATCAAGTACTGGTTCTCCATCACGGACGACGAGCAGCACATGCGCTTCCTCGGCCGCATCCACGATCCGCTCAAGCAGTGGAAGCTGAGCCCCATGGACCTCGAAAGCCGTCGCCGCTGGGAGGAATACACCAAGGCGAAGGAAATCATGCTGGAGCGCACCCACATCCCCGAGGCGCCGTGGTGGGTGGTGCAGGCGGTCGACAAGAAGAAGGCGCGCCTGAACTGCATCAGCCACCTGCTGGGGCAGCTGCCCTACCAGGAAGTGCCGCATCCGCCGGTCGAGCTGCCCGAGCGCGTGCGCCATGCCGACTATCTGCGCCAGCCCGTGCCGGCGAACATGATCGTTCCCGAGATCTACTGAGGAAAGCCCGGTTTCCGAAGCCGGCCCAGGGTAGGCCGGCCGGCGCTTTGCGGTCACACTGCGCGCCATGGCCCGTCGTTCCACAGCTTCAGTCTTTGCCCGCGCCTATGAGCGCAACCTGCGTGCGCTCACCAAGGCCACCCTGAGCAACAGCAAGCGCATCGCGGGGCAGGTCCAGCGGGCCACCGCCAAGCGGCTCAAGCCGCCGCCGGGCAAGGGCGACTGGCTCGCCGGCGTCGCGATGGGCCCGGGCGGTGCGCGCGGCTATCACCTGTTCCGCCCGGCAGGCCTGGAGCTGCAGCCGGGCGAGCGCCTGCCCCTCATGGTCATGCTGCACGGCTGCGGCCAGACCGGGCGCGACTTCGCCGCGAGCACCCGCATGAACGCGCTGGCCGTGCGCCAGCGCTTCCTGGTGCTCTACCCTGAACAGGACCGGATCGCCCATCCCCAGGGCTGCTGGAACTGGTACGAGCGCCGCTCCGGCAAGGCCGACGCCGAGGCCGCCACGCTGATGGCCGCCATCGATCAGGCCTGCATGCTCTACCCCGTCGACCGTGACCGCATGGCGCTGGCCGGCCTCTCCGCCGGTGCGAGCATGGCGGCGCTGCTCGCGACGCGCTATCCGAACCGCTTCCGCGCCGTCGTGATGCATTCGGGCGTGGCACCCGGCGCGGCGAAGTCGTCCGCCACGGCGCTGGGCGCGATGCGCGGCGAGCACGTGCCGCCCATGCCGACAACGGCCGTCGGCAAGGCGATGGGCGCGGCGGCCGTCTTCACCACCCTGCCTCCGATGCTGGTGCTGCACGGCGACGCCGATGCGGTGGTCGCGCCGAGCAACGCCGTCAGCAGCGCCGCGGTGTGGGCGACCGCCGTGGGTGCGCGGCCCGGGTTGACGCGCGAGGTGCAGCGCGGCAAGCGCCGCCCGATGCGGGTGACCGACTTCAGGCGCAAGGGGTGCACGCTGGTCACGCTATGCGAGATCGCGGGGCTCGGCCATTCGTGGAGCGGCGGCGCGCCAAAGCTGCTGTTCAGCGACCCCGAGGGGCCCGATGCGACGCGCATGACCTGGGCTTTTGCGGCTGCGCAGTTCAAGGCAGCTGGAGGCGCGAAGAAGGGTTGAAGAAAGCGAGGGGCAGGGCGGCTATGCGGCCACCGCTCCTTCGCGCGTCGCGGCCCGCCACGCACTGGGCGCCATCCCCTTGCTGCGCTTGAAGGCCTTGCTGAAGGCCGCCTCCGACTCGTAGCCCACCGCAGCGGCGATCGCTCCCAGGCCAGCGTTGCCTTGCCCCAGCATGTTGCCGGCCTTGAACATGCGCCATTGCGTGAGGTACTCCAGCGGCGCCTGTCCCACCCGCTCGCGAAAACGCTGCGCGAAGGCCGAGCGCGAGAGGTTCGCGACGGCGGCGAGCGCCTCCACCGTCCAGTCGCGCGCGATCTCCTTGTGCATCGCGCGCAGTGCGGGGCCGATGCGCGCATCGGCCAGCGCAGCAAGCCAGCCCGTCTGCGATTCGGCGCTGGCCGCGACGTGCGCGCGCACCGCCTGAACGAACACGATGTCGGCCAGCCGGCTCACGAGCAGGCTGGACCCCAGGCCCGGCTCGCCGGTCTCCATGGCCAGCAGCTGCAGCGTGCCTTGCAGCGCGAGGGCGCGGGCCTGCTCCATCTTCACGTGAAGAAGCACCGGCAGCAGGTCGAGCAACGGCCGCGCGGCGCGCTGGTCGAAGTGGAACCAGCCGCAGATCACCGAGGCCGCCGTGCCCGTGCCGCCGAGCTCCACCAGCCCGCCGATGCGGTCGCGCACGACGGAGGCGCAGCTCACGGTCGGCGTGTTCGGATGGTCGCGCAGGACGTAAGGCGTGCCATGCGCCAGCACATAGCAGTCGCCCGCCGCCAGCGCCACCGGCTGCGCCATGCCATCGACCTCCAGCAGGCAGCCGCCGCGCACCACGAGCCCGAAGCGCGCGCTCTCGCCGCCCGCCAGGCTCACGCCCCAGGGCGCGCCGGCCTCGAGGCGGGCATACAGGGCGCTCTGCACCCTCATGGCGGCAAAGATGTCATCGAGCGGGTCCATCAAAGGCTCCTCGTGCGGTGGACGAATGGACAAGATTCTCGGCCCCTTGAGCATTCACTGTCCAGTGAGGGCGCCAGAAACTGCGGTCTCACTCTTCCCCAATGCAACCGGCAGCAGGAGCAGGCCATGAACACCAGAACCGCTTTCAACGATTTCACCGAACTCGCCGACGGCTATGTCGCCGTCTGGAACGAACCCGACGCCGAGGCGCGACGCGCCGCCATCGCCAGCCTCTGGGTGCCCGACGGCGAGCACTACGTGCGCACGCTGCAGGCCAGGGGCCACGAGGAGCTGCAGCAGCGCGTCACCGGCTCGCATGAGAAGAACGTGCGTGACGCCGGCTTTCGCTTCGTCCGCGCGGGCGACGCCCAGTTCCTGCACAACGCGGTGATGTTCCATTGGCACATGGTCCCGGCAGCGGGCGGCCCGGTGGCCGCGCTCGGGCTGGAGTTCCTGATGCTCGCCGAAGACGGCCGCATCGCCACGGACTACCAGTTCATCCTGCCGACGCCGGCCGCCTGAGCCCGGCCGATGACCTCCGAGGTCATTGCCGCCGTGCCTGTTCCTTCCAACACTCGAATCCATCATGACGCAGTCAAACATCGCTTCGGCAGCATCGCTCTCTTCCACCGGCAGCCAGAGTCCGCACGCGACAAGGCCCGGCCGGCTCGGCCTGTGGGTCATGCTCAGCGGCACCTTCCTGGTGGTGCTGGACTTCTTCATCGTCAACGTCGCGCTGCCCTCGATGCAGCGCGAACTGCAGGCGAGCGCGGGAACCCTGCAGCTGGTGGTGGCCGGCTACGGCCTCGCCACTGCCGCAGGGCTGATCACCGGCGGCCGGCTCGGCGACCTGTTCGGGCGACGCCGCATGTTCATGCTGGGCCTGCTGCTGTTCACGCTCGCTTCGGCCGCCTGCGGCCTGGCGCCGAACGCCGAACTTCTGGTGGCGGCACGCGTGCTGCAGGGGCTGGCCGGCGCGCTGCTGCAGCCGCAGGTGCTGGCGATGATCGGCCTGGCCTACACCGGCGAAGACCGGGCGCGTGCCTTCGCGGCCTATGGACTCACCCTGGGGCTGGGAGCCACGCTCGGGCAGCTGGTCGGCGGCCTGCTGATCCATGCCGATCTGGCGGGCCTGGGCTGGCGCAGCTGCTTTCTCATCAACGTGCCGATCGGCCTGCTGGCGCTGATGCTCGCACCGCGCGTCATTCCGCCGCTGGCGAACAACGGCAACAGCCGCCTCGACCTCATCGGCATGCTGCTCGTGGCCGCGGGCTCGGCGGCAGTGGTGCTGCCGCTGGTGGAAGGCCGCGAGCAGGGCTGGCCGCTGTGGAGCTGGCTGTGCCTCGCGGCGGCGCTGCCGCTGCTCGCAGCCTTTGCGTACCAGCAGCGCCGGCTCGCCGCGCGCGGCGGCACGCCGCTCGTGGCTCCGGTGCTGCTCGCCGATGCCCGCTTCGGCATGGGCCTGCTCACGACGCTGGCCTTCTACGTGGGCAACGCCTCGCTCTACTTCGTGCTGGCGCTGTATCTACAGCAGGGCCTCGCACTCGATCCGCTCAGCTCGGGCGTCGTCTTCACGTCGCTGGCGGCCGGTTTCTTCGCGACGTCGATGGCGGGAGCGCGCCTCGCACGCCGCTTCGGCGGCAAGCCGCCCATCGCGCTCGGTGCCCTTGTGCTCGCCGCAGGACACGCACTGCAGTTCGTCAACGTGGCCGGATGGCCCGGACACTCGCACGTCGTCGCGTGGATGGTGCCGTTGCTGCTGGTGCAGGGCGCGGGGCTCGGCATGGTCATGGCGCCCCTGGTCTCCACCGTGCTGGCCGGCCTGCCGCCTCAGCATGCGGGCGTGGCCTCGGGCGTGATATCGATGGTGCAGCAGGCGAGCAACGCGCTGGGCGTGGCGCTGATCGGCATCCTCTTCTACGGGCGGCTCGGGCATGCGCCGGATGCGGGGGCGTACTCCAGTGCCTTCGGGGTGGCGCTGCTTTACCTGACGGGGTCGGCGTTGCTGGTGGCTGTATTGCACCGGCGCGGCAGTCGGCAGGCCTGAAATCGAAGCGCCGAGCGCTGCAGGCGGCCGTGCCAAACTCTCCTGTTCGCAAGACAGGACAGACATGGCCACCGACCTGCAGCAACTGACACAGGCCCTTCGCGACTTCGCACAGGCCCGCGACTGGGAGCAGTTCCACTCTCCCAAGAACCTCGCCTCCGCGCTTTCCGTCGAGGCGGCCGAACTGCTCGAACACTTTCAGTGGCTCACGGAGGCCCAGAGCCGCGATCTTCCAGCCGACAAGCGCGCCGAGATCGGCACCGAGATCGCCGACGTCTTCCTCTACCTGCTGCAACTCGCCGACAAGCTCGGCATCGACGTGGTCGAAGCGGCGCGAAGCAAGATGCTTCTCAACGCGAAGAAGTATCCCGTCCCGCTATAGCGTCTCGTCTGGATGTTCCTCGGGTATCGAGCAACGATGCTTTCCTGATTCATCGGCCCGCGCCGAGGGGGCGTTCCCTAGCCTCAACGTTCTTCCATCAAGGACTTTCAGGGAACTCCGAATGAAACGACTCCGCGCTCTGGTGACTTTGCTGCTGCTCTCCGCCATCGCAGCCTTTGCCGATCCGCTTCCGATGAACCAGCTGCCGATGTACGGCGGCCGCGCGAAGACAGAAGAGATGAAGAACGCCGACGTCGACTTCGTCGCATCGATCGAGACGCAGGGCCTCTCTCGAGCGGAGGGCGCGAAACAGATGCTGAGGCAGGGCTGGACCGCCTGGGGCAGGAGAGACATGGCGACGGCCATGGCGCGCTTCAACCAGGCGTGGTTGCTGGACCCGGACAACGGCAACGTCTATCACGGCTTCGCACTGGTGCTGGCGCTTCGCGACGCTCCATCGTCCGAGGTAGAGGACATGTTCCGGTTGGCTGCCTCGAAGTCGACGGTCGATGCCGCGGTCTTCGTAGACTACGGCCACTTTCTCATGACGCAGAAGCGGCTCGATGCCAGCCAGGTCCAGCTGAAAAAGGCGCTCCAGATCTCGCCGGCGGCGCGCAACGCGAGTTCCAACTTGGCCTTCACGTACTACCTGAAGAACGATTTCATCAATGCCTGTGCCTGGGCGCGAAAGGCCGAGTCCAATCGCGACCGGCTGGAGCCGGGCTTTCTTGAGGAAATGTGCACTCGCGCCGCCGAGCCGGCGAAGGGGAGGCCGGCTTCCGGCAGCCGCCCGCCGGCCTGAATACCTTCCGTGTACGCCACCCGGCGTATTTCCCCTTTGTGGTGCATTCCGCAGACTCCCTCCCACGCCAGCCAAGGCTGTCGAAAAGGTTCAACCACCCCGGAGCAGGAGTCAACATGCAACGTCGTTTCACCCTCAAGGCGCTCACCGCCGCCGTCGCGCTGGCCAGCATTTCTGCTGCGCCCGCATTCGCAGCCGACACCATCAAGGTCGGCGTGCTGCACTCGCTGTCGGGCACGATGGCCATCTCGGAAACCGTGTTGAAGGACACGGTGCTGATGGCGATCGACGACATCAACAAGAAGGGCGGCGTGCTGGGCAAGCAGCTCGAGCCCGTGGTGGTCGACCCGGCCTCCAACTGGCCGCTGTTCGCCGAGAAGACCAAGCAGCTGCTCGGCCAGGACAAGGTTTCGGTCATCTTCGGCTGCTGGACCTCGGTGTCGCGCAAGTCGGTGCTGCCGGTGGTCGAGGAAATGAACGGCCTGCTGTTCTACCCCGTGCAGTACGAGGGTGAAGAGCTCTCGAAGAACGTGTTCTACACGGGCGCGGCGCCCAACCAGCAGGCCATTCCGGCCGTCGACTACCTGATGAGCAAGGAAGGCGGCGGCGCCAAGCGCTGGGTGCTGCTGGGCACCGACTACGTCTATCCCCGCACCACCAACAAGATCCTGCGCGCCTACCTCAAGAGCAAGGGCGTGAAGGAATCGGACATCGACGAGAAGTACACCCCCTTCGGCCACAGCGACTACCAGACCATCGTCGCCGACATCAAGAAGTTCTCGGCCGGCGGCAAGACCGCGGTGGTGTCGACCATCAACGGCGACTCCAACGTGCCCTTCTACAAGGAACTGGGCAACGCCGGCCTGAAGGCCAAGGACGTGCCGGTGGTTGCCTTCTCGGTGGGCGAGGAAGAACTGCGCGGCGTCGACACCAAGCCGCTGGTGGGCCACCTGGCCGCATGGAACTACTTCATGTCGATCAAGAACCCGACCAACACCGCCTTCATCAAGCAGTGGAGCGAGTACGCCAAGGCCAAGAACATCGCCGGCCACAAGGACAAGCCGCTCACCAACGACCCGATGGAAGCCACCTGGATTGGCATCCACATGTGGAAGCAGGCGGTCGAGAAGGCCAAGAGCACGGACACCGACAAGGTGATCGCCGCCATGGCCGGCCAGACCTTCACCGCTCCCTCGGGCATCGTCTCGAAGATGGACGAGAAGAACCACCACCTGCACAAGAGCGTGTTCATCGGCGAGATCAAGGCCGACGGCCAGTTCAACGTGGTGTGGAAGACGCCGGGCCCGGTCAAGGCCAAGCCGTGGAGCCCGTACATCGAAGGCAACGACAAGAAGCCGGACTACCCCGCTGGCAAGTCGATGTAATTCATCGGCAAGCCCCTTGCCTTGCTCCCTCTCCCCCCGGGGAGAGGGTAGGGGTGAGGGCAACGGCGGTCGATCCGGCCGCCGCATTTGTTTGAAGGCCGCAAGCCCTCACCCCAACCCTCTCCCCCAGGGGAGAGGGGGCAACACGAATCTCATGATGCTTCGACGAACCCTTCAATGCGCACTGGCCGCCATGCTGCTGATGGCATCGGCCGCCCACGCGCTGACCGCCGACGAAGCCCGGGCCATCGCCTCCGGCGATTCCGAAGCCCGCATCGCCGCGCTCAACAAGGCCGTGCTCACGGCCGACGAGAAGACCGCTGCCTTCATCCAGGCCATGTCCGACGACGCGGTCAAGTACACCGAAGACAAGGTCTTCGTGATGAAGGACGACAAGGGCTACGACCCTGTGACCGGCGCCGAGCTGAAGGTGCCCGACACCGCCGAGGACGTCGTCAACAACAACCTCATGCGCGGCGCGCTCGATGCCGCGCAGGCCGCGCTCAAGCTCACGAGCAAGGACGACGCGGTGCGCGCCGAGGCCGCGCAGGCGCTCTTCAAGGAGCCCGACGAGTCGCGCCTGCCCATGGTCGAGAAGGCGCTGGCCGCCGAGACCAACCCGAAGATCAAGTCACAGCTCGAGCTGGTGCGCGCCGCCAGCATGCTCGGCAGCGCCGACAAGGCCAAGCGCCTCGCCGCGGCCAAGGAGCTGGGCAACAACCGCAACCCCGACACCAAGCTGCTGCTCAACCAGCGCCTGTCCGACGAGACCGAGGCCGACGTCAAGGCCGCCATCGTCGCGTCCATCGCGAGCATCGACGGCGCGCTGGTCTGGGGCGACCGCATCAACGCCGTGTTCAGCGGCATCAGCCTGGGCTCGGTGCTGCTGCTGGCCGCACTGGGCCTGGCCATCACCTACGGGCTGATGGGCGTGATCAACATGGCGCACGGCGAGCTGATGATGATCGGCGCCTACGCCACCTACGTGATGCAGGGCATCTTCCAGAAGTACATGCCGGAGGCGGCGTTCGGCTGGTACCTGGTGGCCGCCATTCCGGTGTCTTTCCTCGCATCGGCACTCGTGGGCGCGGTGCTGGAGCGCGGCGTGATCCGCTTCCTGTACGGCCGCCCGCTCGAGACGCTGCTTGCCACCTGGGGCATCAGCCTGATGCTGCAGCAACTGGTGCGCTCGCTGTTCGGCGCGCAGAACGTCGGCGTCGAGAACCCCGGCTGGATGAGCGGCGGCTTCACCATGCTGAGCAACGTCACGCTGCCGTGGAACCGCATCTGCATCATCATCTTCGCCGCCCTGGTGTTGCTGGCGATGGGCTGGCTCATCGGCAAGACGCGCCTGGGCCTGTTCGTTCGCGGCGTCACGCAGAACCGTCCGATCGCATCGTGCATGGGCGTGAACACCGCGCGCATCGACACCTACGCCTTCGCGCTCGGCTCGGGCATCGCCGGCCTGGCGGGCTGCGCGCTGAGCCAGATCGGCAACGTCGGCCCCGACCTGGGCCAGAGCTACATCGTCGACAGCTTCATGGTGGTCGTGATGGGCGGCGTCGGCCAGCTGGCAGGCACCGTGTACGCGGCGCTGGGGCTGGGCATTCTCAACAAGTTCATCGAGGGCTGGGCGGGCGCGGTGCTCGCGAAGATCGCGGTGCTTGTCTTCATCATCATCTTCATCCAGAAGCGGCCGCAGGGCATCTTCGCAATGAAAGGCCGGAGCGCAGAGGCATGAGCAAGGTCGTACTTCCAACCAAGGGGCCGCTGCTGAGCGGCAAGGGCTGGACGGCCTTCTTCGTCGCGCTCATCGTGGTGTGCGCCGTGGCGCCGGTGCTCAACATGTGGGTGCCGCCCGACAGCCCGCTGCACATGAGCGACTACGCGGTGGCGCTGGTCGGCAAGATCATGTGCTACGCGATCTGCGCGCTGGCCATGGACCTGATCTGGGGCTACACCGGCATCCTCTCGCTGGGCCACGGCCTGTTCTTCGCGCTGGGCGGCTACATGATGGGCATGTACCTCATGCGCCAGATCGGCCGCGACGGCAACTACAAGAGCGACCTGCCCGACTTCATGGTGTTCCTCGACTGGAAGACGCTGCCCTGGCACTGGACCTTCAGCGACAGCTTCATCGCCACGCTGGTGCTGATCGTCGCGGTGCCTGGGCTGATCGCGTTCGTGTTCGGCTTCTTCGCTTTCCGCTCGCGCATCAAGGGCGTGTACTTCTCGATCATCACGCAGGCGATGACCTTCGCGGCCATGCTGCTCTTCTTTCGCAACGAGACGGGCTTCGGCGGCAACAACGGCTTCACCGACTTCAAGCGCATCCTGGGCATCCCGATCGCCACGCAGGAGATGCGCATGACGCTCTTCGCGCTCACGGGCGCAACGCTGCTGGGCTTCTTCCTGTTTGCGAAGTGGCTCATCGGCAGCAAGTTCGGCCGCGTGCTGCAGGCCATCCGCGACGCCGAGACGCGCGTGATGTTCTCGGGCTACAACCCGCTGCCCTACAAGCTCACGATCTGGGTGATCTCGGCCGTCATGTGCGGCGTGGCCGGCGCGCTGTACGTGCCGCAGGTCGGCATCATCAACCCGGGCGAGATGAGCGCTGCCAACTCCATCGAGATCGCCATCTGGGCGGCGGTGGGCGGCCGCGCCACGCTGATCGGGCCGATCATCGGCGCCTTCATCGTCAACGGCGCGAAGAGCTGGCTCACGGTGGCCTATCCGGAATACTGGCTGTACTTCCTGGGGGCGTTGTTCATTGCTGTCACGCTGTTCCTGCCGAACGGCATCGTGGGGCTGGTTCGCAAGTGGCTTTCCAGGGAGAAGAAGGAAGAAGAGAAGCCGCAGCCCGAACCGGTGCAGGAGGCACGCCGCGCCGTCGCGGCGGAGCAGGGCGTCGAGCCCGATGCGCTGGCCTCGCTGCCGGTGGATGCGAAGGGAGCGCGCGCATGACACCCGACCTCATGGAAGCAGGCGCAGAGCGCGCCGCGCGAGCAAGCGGCATCCACTACGTGAGCGGCAGCACCGAATCGGGTGGCCGCGCCGCCGACTTCGGCCGCCACGTCACGCCGGGCGAGGTCGACGTCACGCACGGCCGCATCCTCTACCTGGAAGACGTCAGCGTGAGCTTCGACGGCTTCAAGGCCATCAACAAGCTGTCGCTCGACATCGCACCGGGCGAGCTGCGCTGCATCATCGGGCCGAACGGCGCCGGCAAGACGACGATGATGGACATCATCACCGGCAAGACCCGGCCCGACGAGGGCACCGTGTTCTTCGGCAGCACCATCGACCTGCTGCGCCACCGCGAGGCCGAGATCGCTCAGCTGGGCATCGGCCGCAAGTTCCAGAAGCCGACGGTGTTCGAGCACCTGACGGTGTTCGAGAACCTCGAACTCGCGCTGAAGACCGACAAGGGCGTGCGCTCTTCGATGCTCTTCAGGCTCGATTCCGCGCAGAGCGACCGCCTGGCCGAGGTGCTCGAGACCATCCACCTCGCCGACAGCGTCTCGCGCCTGGCCGGCAACCTGAGCCACGGCCAGAAGCAGTGGCTGGAGATCGGCATGCTGCTGATGCAGGACCCGAAGCTGCTGCTGCTCGACGAGCCCGTGGCCGGCATGACCGACGAAGAGACCGCGCGCACCGCCGAGCTGTTCCTCACGCTCAAGGGCAAGCACTCGCTGATGGTGGTGGAGCACGACATGAGCTTCATCCGCACCATCTCCGAGATCGTCACCGTGCTGTGCGACGGCTCCGTGCTCGCACAGGGGACGCTGGACGAAGTGCAGGCCGACGAGCGCGTAATTGAGGTCTACCTGGGCCGCTGAGGAAGAACGAACCATGCTGACAGTCAAGAACATCCATCAGTACTACGGCGGCTCCCACATCCTGCGCGACGTGAGCTTCGAGGCGAAGCTGGGCAAGGTCACCGTGCTGCTGGGCCGCAACGGCGTGGGCAAGACCACGCTGCTGAAGTCGCTGATGGGCCTGGTGCCCATCAAGAGCGGCAGCATCGAGCTCGAAGGCAAGCCGATCCACAAGGCCACGCCCTATGAGCGGGCCAGGGCCGGCATCGGCTTCGTGCCGCAGGGCCGCGAGATCTTCGCTCGGCTCACGGTCGAGGAGAACCTGCGCATGGGGCTGGCCTACAAGAGCGGCGGCACGCCCATCCCGGCGGAGCTGTACGAGCTGTTCCCCGTGCTCAAGCAGATGATGAACAGGAGGGGCGGCGACCTCTCTGGCGGCCAGCAGCAGCAGCTGGCGATTGCCCGGGCGCTGGCGCCCAAGCCGCGCCTGCTGATCCTCGACGAGCCCACCGAAGGCATCCAGCCCAGCATCATCAAGGACATCGGCCGCGTCATCCGAATGCTGGCCGACCGGGGCGACATGGCCATCGTGCTGTGCGAGCAGTACTACGACTTCGCCCAGGAACTGGCGGACGACTACCTCGTGATGGAGCGCGGCGAGGTCATCGCGCGCGGCCTCGGCAAGGACATGGAAGCACAGGGCGTGCGGCAGCTGGTGGCCATCTGAGCCCACGGGCGAGGCCTTCGCGGCCCTGCCGGTACAATGTCTTCGGCATCTGCGTATCGGTGCGGATTCAGGGTTTACCCTAAAATCGTGCCTTGCCCGCTGCCGCCGGGCACCCCCTCCAGGAGCCTGGCCTTGAACGCCTCCCCACCCGCGCAGGACAGCGCGGCCACCGACATTTCTTCCTTCACCCTGCCTTCGGGCGCACCCGCCAATTTCCTGCGCGCGGTGCTCGCGCTCGGCGTCGGCGGCTTCGCCATCGGCACCGGCGAGTTCGTCATCATGGGCCTGCTGCCCGAGGTCGCACGCGACATCGGCGTGAGCATCCCGCAGGCCGGCCACGTCATCAGCGCCTATGCGATCGGCGTGGTCATCGGCGCCCCCGTTCTCGCGGTGCTCGCAGCCGGCTGGCGCCGACGCGCGCTGCTCATCGCGCTCATGGCCGTGTTCGCGGCCGGCAACTTCGCCAGCGCCGCCGCTCCCAACTACCTGCTGCTCAACCTGCTGCGCTTCGCCGCGGGGCTGCCGCACGGCACGTACTTCGGCGTGGCCGCGCTGGTGGCCGCCACGCTGGCGCCGCCGGGCCGCCGCGCGCGGGCCGTGGGGCTCGTGATGCTGGGGCTCACCGGCGCCACGCTGGTGGGCGTGCCCATCGCGGCGTGGCTGGGCCAGTTCTTCGGCTGGCGCGCGGCCTTCGTGTTCGTCGGCCTCATCGCGCTGGTGGCCATCGCGCTGCTTCGCCGCGACATCCCCGACATGGCGCCCGGCGCAGGCGCCAGCCCCTGGCGCGAACTCGGTGCGCTCAAGCGCAAGCAGGTGTGGTTCACGCTGGGCATCGCCGCCATCGGCTTCGGCGGCATGTTCTCGGTGTTCAGCTACATCAAGCCCACGCTGATCGAGGTGGCCGGCATGCCGGTGGGCGGCGTGCCCATCGTGCTCGCGCTCTTCGGCCTCGGCATGGTGGTGGGCAACCTCGTGGGCTCGCGGCTGGCCGACAAGTCGGTGATGCGCACCATCGGCGGCGTGATGGTCTACGCGGCGCTGGTGCTCGCGGTGTTCACCTTCGCGGCCCACAACGTGGTCGCGGCCGCCGTCAACGTGTTCCTCATCGGTTCGACCGTGGCCATCGGCCCGGCACTGCAGATCCGTCTCATGGACGTGGCCGGCGACGCGCAGACGCTCGCGGCCGCGCTCAACCACTCGGCCTTCAACATGGCCAATGCGCTGGGTGCGTGGCTCGGCGGCGTGGCAATTTCCGCGGGGCTGGGCTGGACTTCCACCGGTTGGGTCGGCGCGCTGCTGGCGCTGGCCGGCCTGGGCATCTTCGGCTGGGCGGTGGCGAGTGCCCGTGCCGCCGCACGCAGGCCGGCAGCCGTCGCCTGCTGAACAGGGCTGCTACTTCGGCGAAGGCACCGGCGCGGTTCGCTCGCGCAGCAGCACCGCGAAGTTCTGCAGCTCCGTCGCATTGAGATCCGACACCGCCCAGGCCTGCATGCCGCCCTGGGTCCAGTGCACGAGCTGGTAGCCCTGCCGGGCCGAAGCCACCGGCCCTTGCGCCTGCGCCTTCTTTCCATCCGGCGCCGGCCACACGAACAGGTTGATCACGTGCGGCCCCGAGCGGTAGACCAGCGCCGCCACGGTGCGCCCGTCCAGGTAGTCGAGCCGTCCGCCAGCAAGCGCAAAGCCCTCCGCCGCGAGGTCGACCACCGGCGGTGAGAAGTCGAGCTTGCCGGCGAACCAGGGCTTGACCGTGTGATGGTCGGACGAGGCCACGTCGGCCAGGTGCGAGGCCATCAGCGAGCGCACGTGGTTCGCCGTGACGCCTTCGGCGAGCGCGTCGGCAGGCGGCATCGGCGTTGCCAGCAGCACGAGCGCCAGGCCCCAGGCCGTGGCGGCACCGGTCCCGAACCATGCCAGCCCCTGCCACAGCCCGCGGCCTTGTCGCGCGGGAGCGGGCGACGGCGCCGGCGCGGCGGCTTCTTCCGTGCGGACCGCATTCGCGATGCGCGCGGCCAGGCCCTCGGGCGGCATGTGCCGCACGGCGTGGCGCCGGATCAGCGTTCCCAGTTCCTCGTCAGACATTGACATGGCGTGTCCTTCCTCCCGCATCGCCGGGACGTTCGTCGCGCAGGCTCTCGCGCAGCATCGAGCGCGCACGCGACAGCCGCGACATGACGGTGCCCAGCGGTATGCCCGCGATGCGCGCGATGTCCTCGTAGCGCAGTTCCTCCAGTTCGCGCAGCACGATCACCTCGCGATACACCGGCGGCAGCGCGTCGATGGCCGCGTTGACTCGCTCGCCCTGCACGCGCTGCTCCCACTGCCGCGCCGGATCGCCGTCGGCGGAGGAGGAGAAGGGCGCCGACACCGCCTCGCTGTCGCGCAGCTCGTCGAACTCCAGCTGGTCGGCCAGCTGCCGGTTCTGCCGCATCCAGTCGTAGCAGGCGTTGCGCACGATGCCCAGCAGCCACGGCCGTGCGCTCTCTCCGCGCAAACCCTCGAAGAAGCGGAATGCGCGCAGGTAGGCCTCCTGCACCGCGTCGTCGGCCAGCTGGTCGTCGCGCAGCAGCCAGCGCGCAAGGTTCCATGCCGCATCGAGATGCGGCAGCGCGGCGGCTTCGAACTGGCGTGTGCGGTCGGTCGACAGGCTCAAGTGCTCCTTCTTCCTGCATGACGTGACAGTCCGGCGTTTTATTCCAGCTTTTTTTCGGCCACCGCTGGAATAGGCAGGGCATGCCATGCGTCATGCCCTTTGCGGATTCTCGGATTCTGCTTCTTCCGTCTTCCTCTTCCGCTTTCCATGAGGGTCTTCACCATGATCGCCATGCCCGGCTTCGCACGCATCCTCGTCATCTTCGCGGCCCTGGCGGCCTCGGCCGGCTCCGCGCTTGCCGCGGGTCCCAGGGCCTATGTCGGCAACTTCAAGGACAGCACCGTCAGCGTGATCGACACCGGCACCGAGCGCGTCGTGGCCACGCTGCCGGTGGCGGCTGGGCCCGACGGCATCATCGTTGCGCCCGATGGACGCAGCGTGTTCGTCAGCGGCTCCGGCGCCGCCGCCGTGAGCGAGATCGATGCCGCGAGCGACCGCGTGACCCGCGCCATCGACGTGGGCAAGGGCCCCCAGGGGCTGGCCATGACTGCCGACGGCAAGTGGTTGCTGGTGGCCGTCAACGGCGACGACCGCGTGGCCTTCGTCGACACCACGGCGCATGGCGTGAGCGCCACCGTGCCGGTGCCCAAGCCGCACACCATCGCCATCCGGCCCGACGGGCGGCAGGCGTACGTCGCATCGCAGGAGCCGGGGCACTTCGCGCTGGTGGTCATCGACATGGCGACGCGCGCCGTGGTCACGCAGATCCCGCTCGACAAGCCGCCGCGCGACCTCGAGTTCAGCCATGACGGCAAGTCGCTCTACCTCACGCTGGCCGGCGTTGCGGCCGTGCAGGTGCTCGATCCGGCCAACAACCAGTGGGGCGCGCCGGTTCCCACGGGCGTGTCGCCGCACATCGCGCAGCACTTCGCGGGCATGGCCAGCGGCGTGGTGGTGGTGCAGGGGCCCGGCGAAGTCATGCTGTTCGACCCCGCAGCGCACACGGCCGTGCGCAGCATTCCCGTGGGCAAGCAGCCGCACTGGCTCGACCTGTCGGCCGACGGCAGGAAGCTCTGGGTGAGCAATGAGGGCTCCAACGACGTCAGCGTGGTCGACCTCGCGGGCGGGCCGATGCACACGGTGCAGGTGGGCAATGCGCCGCGCAAGATCGCGCTGCAGCGCACGGCGGCTGCCGCTTCGCCTGCAGCGGCTGCGGACGGCGCGCACGCCGGCGGGTCGGCGCACGTGACCATCCGCAACTTCGCCTTCGAGCCCGCGCAGATCACCGTCAAGACCGGCCAGCGCGTGAGCTGGCAGAACGACGACGGCGCGCCGCACGGCCTGGCCTTCAAGGACGGCGCGGCCGGCATCGACCTGCTGCTGCCCGGCAAGGCCTTCGCCCGCGTCTTCGACAAGCCGGGGGTGTACGACTACGTCTGCTCGGTCCATCCGTACATGACGGCGCGGGTCACCGTGGTGGGGCCGTAGCCGGGTTCACGCCGTCGCCCATGCGCCGCCCGATTGACAGGAGCGAGCGAAGCGCACGACATTGCACTGGATGAAGGAAGAAAGACTCTCGCACCGACGCCTGCTGTGCGGCGGGCTCGCGGCCGCTTCGCTGGGCCATCCGTTCCTGCTGCTGAAGGCGCAGCCAGCGACGACGACAGGCACGGCCGCGACATCGGGCGATCGCTATCCATTCACGCTGGGCGTGGCCTCTGGCGTGCCGCGCGCCGACGGCTTCGTGCTCTGGACGCGGCTCGCGCCCGATCCGCTGCAGGGCGGCGGCATGGGCGATGCGCCCGTCGATGTGAACTGGGAGGTGGCCGACGACGAGGGTTTCAGGCGCATCGTGGCGAAGGGCAGCGCCGTCGCGACAGCCGAGCTCGCGCACTCGGTGCACGTCGAGGTGCAGGGCCTGTCGCCGGCGCGCTGGTACTGGTACCGCTTCACCGCCGGCGGCGCGCGCAGCCCCGCCGGCCGCACGCGCACCACGCCAGGCGACAACGACGAGGCCCTGCAACAGCTGCGCTTCGCCTTCGCCTCCTGCCAGCACTACGAGCAGGGCTACTACGCCGCCTACCGCGACATGGCCGCGCAGCCGCTCGACTTCGTCGTACATCTGGGCGACTACATCTACGAAAGCTCCCGCAAATCGCACCAGGTGCGCCGGCACGAGGGCGGCATTCCGACGCAGCTCGCCGGGTTCCGCGACCGCTACGCGCTCTACAAGGCCGATGCGCAGCTGCAGGCCGCTCACGCGGCCTTCCCATGGCTCGTGACCTGGGACGACCACGAGGTGGCCAACGACTACACGAACGACGAGTCGCCGCGCACGGCCGACCCTGCGCAGTTCCTCGCGATCCGCGCAGCCGCCTATCAGGCGTGGTACGAGCACATGCCCGTGCCCGCCAGCATGCGTCCACGTGGGGCCGATGCGCTCATCTACGGCCGGCACCGCTTCGGCCGCATGCTCGACATGCTGCTGACCGACGGGCGCCAGTACCGCTCGCACCATGTCTGCCTTTCCGGCCGCAGTGCCTCGCCGCTGGCCGATTGCCCCGACCGGCTCGCGCCCGAGCGCAGCCTCTTCGGCGCGCAGCAGGAGGCCTGGCTCGCCCGCGAACTCGCCGCGCCGCCCGCGCGATGGACCGTGCTCGCCCAGCCCACGCTGCTGGCCGAGGCCGACCGCAAGCGCGGACCAGAGCACGGCTACTGGATGGACGGCTGGGACGGCTATGCCGCAGCCCGCTCGCGCCTGCTCGACGCGCTGGCCGAACACAAGTCGCGCGGCGGCAATGCGCTGGTCGCCAGCGGCGACGTGCACGCCTTCTGGGCCGCCGACCTGCGGCGCGGCGATGCGCAGCAGGGGCCGCTGGTCGCGACCGAGTTCGTCGGCGGCGCCATCACCTCCGAAGGACCGAGCGCTGCCAGCGTGGCGAACATGCTCTCGAAGAATCCGCAGCTGCGCTACGGGCGGGCCGACAGGCGCGGCTATGCGATCGCCACGCTCGATGCGCGCGGCGCCACGGTCGATTTCCGCGCCGTGGAGGACGAGAAGACGGCCGATTCGCCGGTCGGCACCATGGCCCGCTTCTCGGTCGAGCGCGGTGCGCCTGGCGTGCACGCCGAAGGCAGCTAAACCTCGCCCGCCTGCAGGATTGCGCGGCCGTGCCTATGATGGCCGCCGCTCCCTTCCTTCCATCTCATCTCCTTCCCTCCCGAGCGAGAACCGAACACCATGAGCATTCCCTCCACCCGTCTCGGCCGCACCGGCCTCACCGTCTCCCGCCTCGCCCTCGGCACCATGACCTTCGGCCTGCAGACCGACGAGGCCGTATCGCACCAGATCCTCGACAAGGCGGCCGAAGGCGGCATCAACTTCCTCGACACGGCCGACGTCTACCCGCTCGGCGGCACCATCGAGACGGCAGGCCGCACCGAGGAGATCATCGGCAACTGGCTGGAGAAGCAGGGCCCCGCGGGCCGCCGCCGCTTCGTTCTGGCGACCAAGGCCGTCAACAAGGTCGGCCCCAACAGCTGGGACCAGGGCGCGTCGCGCAAGCACCTGCTGGACGCCATCGACGCCTCGCTCAAGCGGCTGAAGACCGACCACGTCGACCTCTACCAGCTGCACATGGACGACCGCGAGACGCCGCTCGAAGAGAGCCTGGAGGCTCTCGACACCATCGTGAAGTCGGGCCGCGCGCGCTACATCGGCGTGTCGAACTTCCTGGCCTACCGTCTGGCCCGCGCGCTGGGCAAGTCAGACCTGCTGAGGCTCACGCGCTATGTGTCGGTTCAGCCGCGCTACAGCCTGCTGTTCCGCGAGATCGAACGCGAGCTGCTGCCGCTCGCGGCGGAAGAGGGCCTGGGCGTGATCCCCTACAACCCGCTGGCCGGCGGCCTGCTCACCGGCAAGTACAAGCCCGGCAGCAAGCCCGAGGAGAACACCCGCTTCACCCTCGGCACCGCAGGCGGCATGTATCAAGACCGCTACTGGAACGAGCGCAGCTTCAACACCGTCACGCAGCTGCACAAGCTCGCCGACGAAGCCGGCGTACCGCTGGCCACCCTGGCCGTGGCCTGGGTGATGGCGAACCCGCTCATCACCGCGCCGCTGCTCGGCGCAAGCCGCCCCGACCAGCTCGAAGCGACCATCGCGGCGGCGGAATACAAGCTCGACCCGGCGCTCAAGCAGAAGCTGGACGAGCTGACCGCCGAGTACCGCAAGGGCGACGCCCCTCGCTGAGCGGTTTGTCTCCTTCCTCCTCCGGGGGAAGGCCGGGATGGGGGCAGGCCTTTGAAAAGGCTCCGCGCTTCCTTGAGCGCCGTCGTGCCCCCACCCCGACCCTCCCCCAGCGGGGGAGGGAGAAGAGATAACCGCCGAGTAGTGCAAGGGTGACGCGCCACGCAGAGAGGTTTTCCCCCTTCCCCCTCTGGGGGAAGGCCGGGATGGGGGCAGGCCTTTGAAAAGGCTCCGCGCTTCCTTGAACTCCGTCGTGCCCCCACCCCAACCCCCCCCAGTGGGGGAGGGAGAAGAGATAACCGCCGAGTAGTGCAAGGGCGACGCGCCACGGTGAGAGGTTTTCCTCCTTCCCCCTCTGGGGGAAGGTCGGGATGGGGGCAGGCCCTTGAACAGGCGCCGCGTTCCATGAGCGCCGTCGTGCCCCCACCCCAACCCTCCCCCAGCGGGGGAGGGAGGAAGCCCAGGAACACCGCGGAACCGGCTCTGCCGGGCCGCTGGTGTTGCCCCCGGAGGGGGTTGGCAAAGCGACACGAAGTGCGCGCAGCCTGGGGGAGAGCCATTTCCCCCGGGGGGAGGGCCATTTCTTTCAGAACTGTCAGTTAGTCGACAGCGAGGGGTTTGACGGGGGTACCTAGAGTGCCCTCATCATGGTTTTCTCCGACGTACCTCCCCTCCCGCGCGCGGCCCTCGCGCTGGCCGCCTTGCTCCTCGCGGGCTGCGCCGTCGGCCCCGACTACGTCCGCCCGCAGCTGGACGTACCCGCCGCCTTCAAGGAAACCGGCGGCCCCTGGAAGACCGCCGCCCCGCAGACCATCGACGCCGACCATCCCTGGTGGGACGCCTTCGGCGACAGCACGCTCAGTGCGCTGATCGTGCAGGCCAACGCGGCCAACCAGAACATCCGCGTGGCCGAGGCGCAGTACCGCCAGGCGCAGGCGCTGGCCGCCGCGGCGCGGGCTGGCTTCTTCCCCACGGTGGGCCTCAACGCCGGCGCCACGCGCTCGCAGACCAACAACACCGGCACCGTCAAGCTCGGCACCACCGACACCCTGGGCCTCGCCGCGAGCTGGGAGCCCGACATCTGGGGCGCGGTGCGCCGCTCGGTGGAGGCCGGCAATGCCGGCGTGCAGGCCAGCGCCGACGACCTGGCCGGCGCGCGGCTCAGCATCCAGACCACGCTGGCGCAGGACTACCTGCAGATCCGCGTGATCGACCTGCAGCGCAACCTCTACGCGAGCACCACCGCCGCCTACGCCAAGGCGCTCGAGCTCACGCAGCACCAGTACGCCGCAGGCACCGTGCTGCGCTCAGACGTTGCGCTGGCCGAGAGCCAGCTCAAGACCGCGCAGGCGCAGGCCGTCGACCTCGAAGCCCAGCGCAGCCAGCTCGAACACGCCATCGCGGTGCTGACCGGGCAGGCGCCTGCGTCGTTCTCGCTGGCGCCGCTCGAAAGCTCGTCGAACCCGCCGACCGCCGAATCGCTTTCGTCGGCCGCCGCGCTGCACCTGCAACTGCCGGTGACCCCCGCCGGCCTGCCTTCGGAACTGCTGGAGCGCCGCCCCGACATCGCCGGCGCAGAGCGCCGCGTGCAGGCCGCCAACGCCAACATCGGCGTCGCCAAGGCCGCCTACTACCCGCAGATCGTGCTCAGTGCCAGCGGCGGCTTCAGCGCGGCCACGCTGGGCACGCTGTTCAACACGCCCAGCCGCGTGTGGTCGCTGGGCGCGGCACTGGCGCAGACCGTGTTCGACGGCGGCCTGCGCAAGGCCCACACCGACCAGGCCGTGGCCGCCTACGACGCCTCCGTCGCGCAATACAAGCAGACCGTGCTCGCGGGCTTCCAGCAGGTGGAAGACAACCTCGCCACCCTGCGCGTGCTCGACAACGAATCCGCGCTGCAGGCCGACGCCGTGCGCGCCGCCCAGCTCGCCGAGCGCATGGCACTGAGCCAGTACCGCGCAGGCACCGCCACCTACCTCAGCGTGGTCACTGCGCAGACGCTCTCGCTCACCAACCAGCGCACGGCCGCGCAGGTGCTCGGCCGCCAGTTGGCCGCCAGCGTCTCGCTGATCGCGGCCACGGGCGGCGGCTGGAATGCCGCCGCCGCCGCTGCCGCCACCGCAGCAGACGCCGCACCTAAGACTTCCGGGAATTGATGCCATGACGACGAACGCAGAAACCACCACGCCTTCCTTGTTCCAGAGACGCTCCACCTGGCTCGCGACCGCCACCCTGGTGCTCGTGCTCGGCGGCGGCGCATGGGCGCTGACCCACCACGCCGCCAACGCAGCCAAGCCCGATGCGCCGAAGAGCCCGCCCGTGCAGGTGACCACCGCGCGCGTCACGCCGCAGACCGTGCAGGTCTATCGCTCGGGCATCGGCACCGTCGCCTCGATGGCCACCGTGACCGTCAAGGCGCGCATCGACGGCCAGCTCGACAAGGTCGGCTTCGTCGAAGGGCAGGACGTGAAGGCCGGCCAGCTGCTCGCCCAGCTCGACCCGCGCACGCTGCAGGCCCAGCTCGCGCAGGCGCAGGCGACGCGGGCGAAGGACCAGGCCACGCTGACCAACGCCCGCGCCGACCTCAAGCGCTACACCACGCTGCTCTCGCAGGACGCCGCCACGCAGCAGCAGGTCGATACGCAGAAAGCCCTGGTCAACCAGCTCGAAGCCGCCGTGCAGAACGACGCGGCCCAGGTTCAGTACGCCGAGGTGCAGCTGAGCTTCACGCGCATCACCTCGCCCATGAACGGCCGCGTGGGTGCGCGGCTGGTGGACCCGGGCAACATCGTGCACGCCACCGATGCCAACGGCCTGGTCGTCATCAACCAGATCGACCCGATCGCCGTGCAATTCACTCTGCCCGAAGAGGCCGTGCAGGACATCAACCGCGTGCAGCAGCAGAGCAGCCAGCCGCTCTCGGTGGTGGCCTACGACCGCAGCGGCACGCAGATGCTGGGCACCGGCAAGCTGATATTGCTGAACAACCAGATCGACACCACCAGCGGCACCGTGCAGCTCAAGGGCAGCTTCGCCAACCCGCAGCACACGCTGTGGCCGGGCCAGTTCGTCAACGTGCGGCTGCAGCTCGACCGCCGGGCCGACTCGCTCACGCTGCCCGCTGCAGCGGTGCAGCGCGGCCAGGACAGCACCTACGTCTGGGCCGTCGATGCAGAGAACAAGGTCGCCAACGTGCCGGTGCACGTGGTGCAGATCGCCGACGGCACCGCCGTGATCGACAAGGGCCTGGAGGCCGGCCAGCGCGTGGTGATCGACGGCCAGTACAAGCTCAAGCCCGGCGCCACCATCGTCGAGCCGCCACCCGCCGCCAAGAGCGCGGTGAAGGATGCGGTGAAGGACGCAGCCAAGGTCGCCAGCAGCAGCGGGAGCAGCAATTGAGCATTTCCGCCGCATTCATCAAGCGCCCCATCGGCACCACGCTGCTGGCGCTGGCCATCCTGCTGGTCGGCGCGGCGGTGTTTCCGCTGCTGCCGGTGGCGCCGCTGCCGCAGGTCGACTTCCCGACCATCCAGGTCTCGGCCAACCTGCCGGGCGCCAGTCCGGAGACCATGGCGTCCAACGTGGCGCAGCCTCTGGAGCGGCAGTTCTCGCTGATCGCGGGGCTGTCGCAGATGACCTCGACCAGCGGCCTGGGCTCCACGCAGATCACGCTGCAGTTCGACCTCGACCGCAACATCGACGCCGCCGCGCTCGACGTGCAGGCCGCCATCAATGCATCGACCGGCCAGCTGCCGGCCAACCTGCCGAGCCCGCCGACCTTCCGCAAGGTGAACCCGGCCGACTCGCCCATCCTCATCCTCTCGGTGCAGTCGAAGACGCTGCCGCTGACCGAGGTGAACGACTACGCCGACAACATCCTCGCGCAGCAGATCTCGCAGATCTCGGGCGTGGGCCTGGTCAACATCGGCGGCGTGCAGAAGCCGGCGGTACGGGTGCAGGTCGATCCGGCCAAGCTCGCGGCGCTGGGCCTGAGCCTGGAAGACGTGCGCACCGTGCTCGCATCGGCCACCGTCAACGCGCCCAAGGGCACCATCGACGGGCCCAACCAGAGCTTCACCGTCTACACGAACGACCAGCTGCTGAAGGCCAAGCCGTGGAACGACGTGGTGCTGGCCTACCGCAACGGCGCGCCCATCCGCGTGAGCGACCTGGGCGTGGCGGTGGACGGCCCCGAGAACGCCAAGATCGCCGGCTGGGCTTATGCCGGCGCTGCCGCCCCTGAGGGCAGCAGCGTGCAGAACGGCCGCTCCATCGTGCTGGCCATCACCAAGCAGCCGGGCGCCAACGTCATCGAGACGGTGGACCGCATCAATGCCGCGCTGCCCAGGCTGAAGGCCTCGATCCCGCCGACGGTGGAGGTCAACGCCATCATCGACCGCACCCAGACCATCCGCGCCTCGGTGAAGGATGTGGAGTTCACGCTGCTGCTGACCATCGCGCTGGTGGTGGCCGTGATCTTCGTGTTCCTGCGCAACGTGCCGGCCACGCTCATCCCCAGCGTGACGGTGCCGCTCGCGCTGCTGGGCACGGTGGCGGTGATGTACCTGCTGGGCTACAGCCTCGACAACCTCTCGCTCATGGCGCTGACCATCGCGGTCGGCTTCGTGGTGGACGACGCCATCGTGATGCTGGAGAACATCTACCGCTACGTGGAAGAGGGCATGTCGGCGGTCGAGGCCGCGTACAAGGGCGCGGGCGAGATCGGCTTCACCATCATCTCCATCTCGGTGTCGCTGGTGGCGGTGTTCATTCCGCTGCTGCTCATGGGCGGCATCGTGGGGCGGCTGTTCCGCGAGTTCGCGGTGACGGTCACGCTCACCATCGTGGTCAGCGTGGTGATCTCGCTCACGCTCACGCCCATGCTGTGCTCGCGCTTCCTGAAGAACGAGCACGGCAGCAAGCACGGGCGGCTCTACCAGCTCTTCGAGCGCGGCTTCGACGCCATGCTCGGCGCCTACAAGCGCGGGCTGCACGTGGTGCTCGACCACCAGTTCATCACGCTCATGACCTTCATCGCCACGGTGGCGGCCACGGGCGTGCTGTTCGTTTTCATTCCCAAGGGCTTCTTCCCGCAGCAGGACACGGGCTTCATCTCGGGCTTCGCCGAATCGGCGCAGGACGCTTCCTTCGCGTCGATGAACGCCCGCATGGTCGAGCTGGCCGACGTGGTGCGCAAGGACCCGGACGTGACCGGCTTCGGCATGAACGGCAGCTCCTCCACCTACAACACCGGCAACTTCTACATCAGCCTGAAGCCCAAGGACGAGGGCCGCACCGCCACCGCCGACGAGATCATCGCGCGGCTGCGCCCGCAACTGGCCAAGGTGCAGGGCGTGAACCTGTTCCTGCAGGCCGGGCAGGACATCCGCGTGGGCGGCCGCGCATCGCGCACGCAGTACCAGTACACGGTGACCGACGCCAACCTCGACGAGCTCAACACCTGGGCGCCGAAGCTGCTGGAGCGCTTCAGGCAGCTGCCCGAGATCACCGACCTGGCCACCGACCAGCAGAACGCCGCCGCTTCGGCCGTGCTCACCATCGACCGCGACCGCGCATCGAGCTTCGGCATCTCGCCGGCCACCATCGACGCGACCCTGTACGACGCCATCGGCCAGCGCCAGGTGGCGCAGTACTTCACCCAGCTCAACAGCTACCACGTGGTGCTGGAGGTCACGCCCGCGCTGCAGCAGGACCCGGCGCTCTTCAGCAAGCTGTACCTGAACTCGCCCATCACCGGCCAGCAGGTGCCGCTGTCGACCTTCGTGAAGGTGGACACCAGCAAGACTGCCTACCTCTCGATCAGCCACCAGGGCCAGTTCCCGGCCGTGACCATCTCGTTCAACCTCGCGCCGGGCCACGCGCTGGGCGACGCGGTGAACGCCATCAACAAGGCGCAGGCCGACATGGGGCTGCCGCAGTCGCTCACCGGCTCGTTCCAGGGCACGGCGCAGGCCTTCCAGGATTCGCTGGCCACCCAGCCCTACCTGATCGCGGCGGCTCTGGTGGCGGTGTACATCGTGCTGGGCCTGCTGTATGAGAGCTACATCCACCCGCTGACGATTCTCTCGACGCTGCCCTCGGCCGGTGTGGGCGCGCTGCTCATCCTGATGGCGGGCGGCTACGACCTGAGCGTGATCGCGCTCATCGGCATCATCCTGCTCATCGGCATCGTGAAGAAGAACGGCATCATGATGATCGACTTCGCGCTCAAGGCCGAGCGCGAGCAGGGCATGACGCCGCACGACGCCATCTACCAGGCCTGCCTGCTGCGCTTCCGCCCGATCATGATGACCACCATGTGCGCGCTGCTCTCGGGCCTGCCGCTGATGCTGGGCCACGGCTCCGGCTCCGAGCTGCGCCGGCCGCTGGGCTACGCGATGGTCGGCGGGCTGATACTCTCGCAGGCGCTCACCCTCTTCACGACTCCGGTGGTCTACCTGTACCTCGACCGCGCCCACTACTGGTACCTGCGCCGCAAGGAAGCGCGCAAGGCCCGCAAGGCAGCGAAGCAAGGCAAGGCCCCCGTGCCCGCCGAGGTGCACGGATGAACACCGGCTGAGATCGCGGGGGTGGAGACAAAGACAAGAGGGCAGAAAGCGCCATGAAGATCCTGATAGTCGAAGACGAACTGAGAACCGCGGACTACCTCTCCAAGGGGCTGACCGAGCAGGGCTGCACCGTCGACATGGCACACAACGGCATCGACGGCCAGCACCTCGCGCTCACGCACGAGTACGACGTGATCGTGCTCGACGTGATGCTGCCGGGGCAGGACGGCTTCTCGGTGCTGCGCGCGCTGCGTGCCGTGAAGCAGACGCCGGTCATCATGCTCACCGCGCGCGACCGCGTCGAAGACCGCATCAAGGGCCTGCACGAAGGGGCCGACGACTACCTCGTCAAGCCCTTCTCCTTTCTCGAGCTGCTGGCGCGGCTGCAGGCGCTCAACCGCCGCGGCCGCAAGCAGGAGCCGATGCAGCTGCGCATCGCCGACCTGCAGATCGACCTGCTGGCGCGAAAAGCCTTCAGGGGCAGCACCCGCATCGACCTCACCGCCAAGGAGTTCGCGCTGCTGGCCGTGCTGGCGCGCCGCCAGGGCGAGATCCTCTCGAAGACCGCCATCGCCGAACTGGTGTGGGACATGAACTTCGACAGCAACACCAACGTGGTCGAGGTGGCCATCAAGCGGCTGCGCGACAAGATCGACGCGCCCTTCAGTCCGAAGCTGCTGCACACCATCCGGGGCATGGGCTACGTGATGGAGCTGCGCGAGGGAGCAGGGGAGGGCGCGGCCCCGTGAAGCGCTCCATCACCGCGCGGCTGGTGCTGATGTTCGCGGCGGTGGCGCTCGCAACCTTCGCGCTGGCCGGCTTCGCGCTGCACAGCGTGCTGGCGCGCGAGCTGGAGCGGCATCAGTACGAGGAGCTCGACACCACCCTCAAGAGCCTGCAGTTCTGGATCAAGGCCATCGGCAGCCCCGAGCGCTGGCCGCGCGTGCAGGCGCGCATGGACGCGCTCACGCCCGAGGACGGCAGCGTGCGCTTCTGGGTTCTCAGCGACGACCCGCGCTTCCAGTACGGCAAGGGCCTGGCCGAGATCGACGGGCTCACGCGCCAGGCCAACGGCCACACCAGCGTGATCGAGCTGCCGGGGCAGGAGCGGCCCTTCCGTACCCTGTCGGTGCACATCGACCCCTTCGAGCAGCGTCCGGCCGTGCGTCTCATCGTCGGGCGCAACACCGAGCCCTATGCGCGCACGCGCCAGAACTTTTTGACTGCGCTGGTCGGGCTCGGGTTGTGCGCGGTGCTGGTGGTGGCCGCGGCGGGCTACTGGATCGCGCAGCTGGGGCTGCGGCCGCTTGAGCGGCTGTCGAGGGAGGCACAGGCGCTGCGGCCCAAGACGCTGTCGCAGCGGCTGCAGGTGGAGCGTCTGCCGGTCGAACTCTCGGCGCTGGCCGAAGCGTTCAACGGCGCGCTGAGCCGGCTGGAGGAGGCTTACGGCCAGCTCGAAGCCTTCAACGCCGACGTGGCGCACGAGCTGCGCACGCCGCTGGCCAACCTCATCGGCAGCACGCAGGTGGCGCTGTCGCGCCAGCGCAGCGCGGTCGAGTTCCAGGAGGTGCTGCAGGCCAACCTCGAAGACCTGGAGCGGGTGCGCTCCATCGTCAACGACATGCTCTTCCTCGCGCGCGCCGACCGCGGCGAGGTGGCGACCGGGCTGGTGCTCACGCCCGTGGCGCTGGAGGTGCGCAAGACCATCGAGTTCTTCGAGTTCGTGCTCGACGAGACGCGCGCCCAGGTCGTCATCGAGGGCGACGTGCAGGCCGAGGCCCGGCTGGAGAGCGCGCTCTTCCGTCGCGCGATGTCGAACCTGCTGCAGAACGCCATCGAGCATTCGCAGCCCGGCGCGCAGATCGCCGTGAGGCTGCGTGAGGAGGCCGCTGCCACCTGGATCACCGTGTCGAACCCCGGCGAGCCCATCGACGCGCAGCACCTGCAGCACCTGTTCGACCGGTTCTATCGCGTCGACGAGGCCCGCAACGACGGCGGCGAGCACCACGGCCATGGGCTTGGGCTGGCCATCGTGAAGGCCGTGGCGAGCATGCACGGCGGGCAGGTGAGTGCATCAAGCGAAGAAGGTTGGAATACCTTCGGCTTCAGCGTATCGCGCTCCCCCGAGAAAACGGCCGGCTGACGATGGCTGAAGGCGCCAGGCAATGGCCTGTGCCCGGTACGTTCTTGGGCCATGCCGGAGAATCGCTGCCGGCATGAACAGCACGCAACCACCGCAATTTCCGCCCGCATCCGGGCCAAGACAAGGGCAGCCATGGCACAGCTGATGTCCCTGCTCGTGCAGAACGCGATCCTGGTGGTTTTTGCCGCCAGCTTCGCCGCGCGGCTGGGCCTGCCGGTGCCGGCCGCAGCGGTGCTGGTGCTCACTGGCGCGCTGCTCGCGGCGGGCGATGTCTCCGTGGCCGGAGTCGTGGTGGCGGCCGTCATCGCCAACCTGCTGGGCGACGGGGCGTGGTTCTATGCCGGGCGGCGCTTCGGCTACCGCTTCATGCGCCTGCTGTGCCGCATCTCCCTTTCGCCCGACTCCTGCGTGCGGCGCGGTGAATCGCTCATTTCCGACTGGGGCGGTCTCTCGCTGGTGGCCGCCAAGTTCGTGCCGGGCGTGTCGGTGGTGGCTCCGCCGATGGCCGGGGCGCTGGGCATGTCGGTGCGGCGCTTCATCGGCTTCGACGTGGGTGCGGCGCTGGTGTGGACCGGGCTCTTCCTCGGGCTGGGCTGGGTGTTCCGCAACCAGATCCAGGAGGTTCTGGCCATCATGGCGCAGGCCGGCGGCGTGGCCACCGCCGCGCTGGGTGTGGTGGTGCTCGTGATTCTGGCGGTGCGCTACTGGCGCCGCCGCGCCTTCATGCGGCTCACGGGCATGCCCCGCATCTCGGTGGAAGAGCTGCACGAGCTGCTCAGCGGCGAAGAGCCCCCGCTGGTGATCGACGTGCGCGGCAAGGCCGGCGTACAGGTCGATCCGCGCCGCATTCCGGGCGCGCAGTCGTACACACTCAAGGCGCTGCAGCAGCGCAGCCTCGACCTGTCGCACGCGGCGGGGCGCGACGTGGTGCTGTACTGCAACTGCCCCAACGAGGTGTCGGCCGCGCAGGCTGCGCGCGTGCTGCTGGCGCGCGGTGCGCGGCGGGCCCTGCCGCTGACCGGCGGGCTCGACGCCTGGGTGGCCTCGGGCCGGCCGACCACGGTCGACTGAACGGCTCCAGCGGAAGGCCCAAAGTGGCGCCGCATGGTCGACGTGAGCGGCATCACCTCGAAGGCCGGCGACCCGCAAGCCGAGTTCGTCTTGCTCACGTTGGCGCCAGGCCCTGCGGTCGGCCGGTCGCGTCGGAGATTTGCTGTCGCATCGCTGGCAGCCAACCGCATTGCGCTGATCGAAGGACCGTCGTCTAGACGAGATTGCCGCGCGCTTGCCTCCTCGGCGCCCGCCGACGATGACGCACACGACACATCGTTTCCGGGCGAACAGAAGCGCATCTCGGTACAATTTCATCAATTCTCTGAACTATTCATTCAATAATTCATTTAACGCCACACCACGCTGAAAGCAGGCAATGAGATGAACCGTATCGCCATTGTTCGACAGGCGTTGTCTCAGGGACCGAGGCCAACCAACGATCTTCTGGCGCTTCTCGGTACGAGCCAGCCCACCCTTTCCCGAACTATTCAGGAACTAGGACGCGAAGTCATCCGCTTCAGAGAACCGGGTGTGCGAACCCCACGCTACGCGCTTCTCCGCAGCGACCCAGTTCCTTCGCCCCAGCCGGTATTTCGGGTAGACGAAGAGGGCCGGGTGACGGAATTGGGAAAGGTCAGTTTTCTTTGTGGAGGCGGTACCTGGGTTGACCTGGATGGCCCGGACAGTCGTCTTTACGAAGGACTGCCACCGGCCATGGCGTTCGCGGCACCATCGGGGTACCTGGGCGCACGGATCGCAAAGGTGGTTGCCGCGGAGCTGGGGGTGCCTGCATCCTTGCGGGACTGGTCCGACGATCACCGCGTGAAGTTTCTTTGCTCCATGGGCTCGGACGTACCGGGATCTCTCATGTGGGGAGCCAATTCGTTCGCCACGCACATGGCATCCCGACAGGCCGCGCCGATCGCGAGCGCAGACATTGCCCGGGTCTATCCAGAACTCGCGACTTCCACGACCCAAACGGGCGCTGGCAGCAGCGCGGGCGGCGAGCAACCCAAGTTCACATGCGAAACCGAAACCCGCGGACATCTCATCGTGAAGTTCGCCCGCGTCGGGACCAGATCGTCGGAGTTGCTCATCCTGGAGGAACTGGCTTTGTGTGCGCTGCAAGAGGCCGGCATCGAGGCCGCGTCAGCGCACTATTTCGAAAGCGACGGGTATGGGTTTCTCGAAGTCGAGCGTTTTGATCGAGTGGGCCGCTTTGGAAGACGGGGCATGATTTCCGCCGGCGCGATCGACGACGAGTTGTTCGGCATGCGGGACAACTGGCCAGCATTCGCTCAGCGATGCGAAGAGGCGGCGATTCTCGGGGCGGACTCCGTACGCAAGGTCCTCGTCCTGACAGCCTTCTCGGAGCTGATTGGCAACGGCGATCGCCATTTCGAAAATCTTTCCCTCATGACCGATGCGCACGGCCAGCCCCGTGACGTGTCTCCGGCCTATGACATGCTTCCGATGATGTATGCGCCCGTCGGCGGCGGCATCGAGCCGGAGTTGAGGCTGGTCACCCCGTCGTTCCAATCCCTTGGAGCCAGGTCCGACGTGTGGGAGCAGGCGTTCCGTGCCTCGCACGCCTTCTGGTTGTCGGCCGCCGCAGACACGCGGCTGTCCGGCCCGATGCGCGAGATCGGCATCGGCAATGCCCGGCGGGTTGTTGAGATAGTGACGCCCCTGCTGCCTGCGCTCGAGCCCCTCACGCACGAGGATTCATCACGCACCATGGACCACCCGCGCTGAACGCACAAGGGCCGGGCTTCAAGACGGGATCAACGCGCGTCCATGGCCCAAGGCCCACGCCTGCAGAAACCTGCCCCGCGTGCTATGGTGCCCGGCCCTCGGGTTAACCCGAGGGCAGACCTCTCGCAACCGGGATCCCTCCGTGTCCTCTCCTTCCTCCGCGCCACGCGCCGCCCACCCCGGCCATTCCGCCCAATCCGCAGCCTCGGGCCTCAGCCCGGCCCTCACGCTGGTCTTCGCCGTCGCCTGCGGCCTGTGCGTAGCCAACATCTACTACGCCCAGCCGCTCATCGGCCCCATCTCCGACACGCTGCAGCTGCACGCCGGACTGGCCGGGCTCATCATGACGCTCACCCAGCTCGGCTACGGCGCGGGCCTGCTGCTGCTGGTGCCGCTGGCCGACGTGGTCGAGAACCGCAGGCTCATCGTCGGTGCGCTCTTCGGCGCGGTGATCGGGCTGGTGGGCATCGCGCTGTCGAACTCGGCCGTCACCTTCCTGGCCGCTTCCTTCGTGGTCGGCACCTGCGCGGTCGCGGCCCAGGTGCTGCTGCCCTTCGCCTCGCACCTCGCGCCCGAGGCCACGCGCGGCAAGGTGGTCGGCAACATCATGGCCGGCCTGCTGGGCGGCATCATGCTGGCCCGGCCCTTCGCCAGCATGGTGGCTTCGGCACTGGGCTGGCGCGCGGTGTTCTGGGTGTCGGCCGTGCTCATGGCCACGCTCATCGCCGTGCTGTGGCGCGCGCTGCCGCAGCGCCACCCGCATGCGTCGATGGGCTATGCGCGCACCATGGCCTCGCTGCCGGGCATCGTGTGGACCACGCCCGTGCTGCGCCGGCGCGGGCTATACCAGGGAATGATGTTCTCGGGCTTCCAGGCCTTCTGGACGGCCGTGCCGCTGGCGCTGGCGCATGAATTCGGCATGGGCCAGGGCGGCATCGCGGCCTTTGCGCTGGCCGGTGCCGCCGGTGCGCTGATGGCGCCCATCGCCGGCCGGCTGGCCGACCGCGGGCTGACCCGCCCGGCCACCGGCGTCGCCATCGCGGTGGCGCTGTTCTCCTTCGTGCTGGGCGCGGTCGCCATGCACTACCACTCGCTGGCCGGCCTGGTCGCGGCTGGCATCCTGCTCGACGGCGCGGTGCAGCTGTGCCAGGTGCTCAACTTCCGCAGCCTTTTCATGCTCGCGCCCGAGTTGCGCGGCCGGCTCAACGGCCTGTTCATGACCTTCATCTTCATCTGCGCGGCCGTGGCCTCGGGTATCGCGGCCGCGGTGTATGCCTTCCACGGGTGGAGCGGGCTGTGCCTGCTGGGTGGCGGTTATGTGCTGGTGGCGCTGCTGTACTACGCGACGGAGTTCAGGCGCAGCGCGGCCCCCGCAGCGGTCGGCGGCTAGCCGGGGCGCGCGGCCAGGGTGGTAGCCTTGCCACCCGATGAACCTCCGCACCAAGATCGTTGCGCTTGCCGTCGCACCGCTGCTCGTGGCGCTGGTGCTGGTGGCCCTTGCGGTGCGCCACCAGGAGAACGACCTCGCCCAGCGCGAACGTGCCCTCATCGAGAACAGCTACATGGCCCAGCGCCGCAGCGAGCTGCGCAGCTACGTGGACCTGGCCGTGAGCAACCTGCTGCCGCTGTACGAGTCGGGCCAGGACGACGAGGCCACCCGTGCCGAGGCCCTGCGCCGGCTGGCCGCGCTCAACTACGGCGACGACGGCTACTTCTTCGTGTACGACCTGGAGGGCAAGTCCCTCATGCACTCGCGCCAGCCTGAGCTGGTCGGACAGAACCTCTGGGAGCTGCGCGACTCGCACGGCCGCTACACCATCCAGGAACTCATCAAGGGCGCGAAGGAGAACGGCGGCGGCTACGTCGAGTACGAATGGCGCAAGCCCTCGAGCGCCCAACTGGCGCCCAAGCTCGGCTACGTGACCGCGCTGCCGCGATGGAACTGGATGGTCGGCACCGGCCTGTACCTCGACGACATCCAGTCGACCATGGACACCCTCGACCGGCAGGTGAACGCCAACGTCACCGCCACGCTGCTGTGGATAGCGGGCATTGCCGCGCTGTGCCTCGGCGTTGTCAGCGCCGCCGGCCTGCTGCTCAACCTCAGCGAACACCGCACGGCCGAAGCCAAGCTGCGGCTGCTCGCGCGCCGCGTGGTGCAGTCGCAGGAAGAAGAGCGCGGCCACCTCGCGCGCGAGCTGCACGACGGCACCAGCCAGACGCTGGTGTCGGCCAAGCTGCTGATCGAATCGGCCGTCGAATCGCTCGACCGCCAGCAGCAGCCCACGCCCCCCGCGCTGGTCAAGGCGCTGCAGCGGCTCAACGATTCGCTGATAGAAGTGCGCCGCATCTCGCACCGGCTGCGCCCCGCCTTGCTCGACACCCTGGGCCTGCCCGCCGCGCTGGAGCGGCTGGTCGACGAGTTCAGGGAAGAGGGCGGCGGCGTCGATGCATCGATGATGATCGGCGGCGAATCCTTCGAGCTGCAGCCCGAGGTGAAGACCGCGCTCTTCCGCCTCACGCAGGAGGCGCTGACCAACGTGCGCAAGCACGCCAACGCGCAGCACGTGCACATTGCGCTGAACTTCGACGAAGAAGATGGCGTGCGCCTTGAAGTGAGCGACGACGGCACCGGCTTCGACATCCAGGCCGTGCAGCTCGACCCGAGGCGCGGCATCGGCCTGCGCAACATGCGCGAGCGCATGGAAGCCATCGGCGGGAGGCTCACCATGTGCAGCAACGCCGGGCGCACCTCCATCGAAGCCGAAGTGCCCGCCCGCAGCGCAAGGGCTGCAGCGGCCGAGCACGAACAGCAGGCCCATGCACCCGCAGCAGGCGCCAAAGCATGACCACCGCCAAGACCATCCGGCTCTTTCTTGTCGACGACCACCCGCTGGTGCGCGACGGCCTGCGCGCGCGGCTCGGCTCCATGCCCAACCTGGAGATCGTCGGCGAGGCCGGCAGCGCCGCCGAGGCGCTGGAACTGGTCGACAGCGTGCGGCCCGACCTCATGCTGATGGACGTCGGCATGAAGGACATGAACGGCATCGAGCTTGCGCAAGTGCTGCTGCAGCGCCATAGCGCGACGCACATCGTGATGCTCAGCATGTACGACAACCCCGAGTACGTGCAGAAGGCCCTGCAGGTGGGCGCGCGCGGCTACGTGCTGAAAGACGCGCCCGCGGCCGAGATCGTCGCGGCCATCGAGGCCGTGTCGGCCGGCGGCACATTCCTGAGCCCGGCCGTTTCGAAAAAACTCTTCCGCACGCAGGAGCCCAGGCCGCTTCTCACCCCGCGCGAGAGCGAGATTCTTTCGGCGCTGGGCCGAGGCGAATCGAGCAAGCAGATCGCGCGCGACCTGGGCCTGAGCGTGCGCACGGTGGAGGCGCACCGGCAGAGCATCAAGCGCCGCCTGGGCATCGAGGGGCAGGCCGAGCTCATCAAGTACGCGGTGGAACATGCGCGCGAATTCGGGCGCGATTCCTGAGTTGACGCAGCCGCTTCTGCAGCCTCTTTTTCGCTGATCGACCCCGCGACTGTCAGCGCTTTGTGGACTGACGCCGCCGCCTCGCGATCAAGCGAAGGAATCGGCAGGTTCTGGGCAGAAAGTCACTTCTGCGCAGCCTGGTCTTCTATACAGTGAATGCCCCTGTGGTTGAACGACCCACCTAGTGGGCATGGAGGGCAGAGCACACGAAGACTTCTCTTGAGTGAAACCGCATTGCCTTGCGGCGGGCTGTTGGTGCGACCTGCATCGACGCGAACGTGAGGCGCAAAAGGCGACGGCCAAGGTGCGCGAACACCTCAGCCGTCTAACCAAGTGACGTGCAACTCCTTAGAAAGGGCACACCAAATGGCTCATATGGTCGCTGCCGTCAACGAAGAGGATTTAAGTTTTTCTCATATGAGATCGATCGGGTGATGCGACCCGAGCGCGCAAGCGACGATGAATCATGCTCATATCCGCGGATTGGCTACCGGCACTTCATCGATCCGTCGCGGGCCTGCCTCGCTCTAAAAGTCGTGGATCATCCTTTCGGAGCCTATGCAGCCATTACGAGGGTTGCCCTGCCGGGTGCGTGGGTCGCATCACCGAATCGATCTCGCTCATGTCGTGCCTCCTTGTGTTGCCTGCAATGGGGTGTCCGCCGCCTGAGCAACTGCCCACACGAAGCCGGTGAGTTCACGCGCCACGGCCACACACACCTTGTTCCTGTGCACTCCACGGGCGTCGAGCTTTGCGAAGCGCTGCGTCAGGCGTAGCTGCGCCGTCCAGCCAATAGCGCACAGCTGCTGGCTCAAGCCTTCCTGGCGCCGACGTGCACGCTCACCCAATCGTGGCTTGAAGCGGTAGCTCCACGCCGCCTCGCTCAGCATCCTTCTCGCATGCGCGTTGCCAGTCTTGGTGATACTGCCTCGTGCAGTGCGCTCACCGCTGGAGCGTTCCGAGGGCACCAGACCCAGGTAACCCATGAGCTTGCGCGGATGATCGAAGCGGCTGAAGTCCCCGATCTCGGCCACCAGTGCGATGGCGCAGGTCACGTCGATGCCTCGCAGCGCCTGCAGCGCCGATACCTGTGGCGCAAAGCGCCAATTCTTGACGTACTCGAGCAGTGCTGAGCTCAGGCGCTTGAGGCGTTCATCGCTAGCCTGCACAGCCATCCAGTAGTCCATAAATGCTGCCTGCGTTGCCACCTCGGAGAAGTTCAGCTTCCCGAGCCATGCATGGTGCGCCTGCGTCCAGGAGGTCTTGCCCGGGAAGCGCACGTCGTGGCGCAACAGCAGGGCCTTGAGCTGTTGGCGCAATTGGCGCCGGTCGTTCAGCGCATCTTCGCGGGCGCGTGCCAGGTCTCGAATGGCTTCGTCCTCAGGTCGAGGCACCCACACCGCGCGCAGTTGTCCCGCACGCGAGCACTCGGCCAATTGCGCGCAGTCGCGCCGGTCGGTCTTGATGCGGTCTCCGGGACGTCGAGGCATCTTCGACGGCGCAATGACCTCGCAGCTGTAACCCTTGGCCGTCAAGGCACGCTGCAGGCCCCAACCAGTGGGACCTGCCTCATAGACCACATGCACGGCTTCGGTGTTGCCTAGTTTGACGAGCAACTTCAGCAGCTTGGGAACGTCGTGCCTGATCGTGCCGATCACCTTGGCTGCCGCTCGCCCGGGCTCAGCCACTGCAACGGCAATGCTGTCCTTGTGAACGTCCAAACCCACGTGGATCTTGCTAATCTCTTGCATGGCCGGTCTCCTTTCCTTGCTGGTAGTGACCACGGTCTCCAGCATGTAGCTCGGCAAGCTCGCTTGCAACCTACGTCAGCGGAGACCGGCCGCTTCGCAAGCAGCGCGACCATGATGTCTAA
>NZ_KB907464.1 GCF_000382045.1 Variovorax atrisoli 110B | reverse complement strand
TGATCATGTTCTTCACGTAGTCGGCGTGGCCGGGGCAGTCGACGTGTGCGTAGTGGCGATTGGCCGTCTCGTACTCGACGTGCGCGGTGTTGATCGTGATGCCGCGTGCCTTTTCTTCAGGCGCCGCGTCGATCTGGTCGTAGGCCTTGGCTTCGCCGCCGAACTTCGACGACAGCACCGTTGCGATCGCAGCCGTCAGCGTGGTCTTGCCGTGGTCGACGTGACCGATCGTGCCCACGTTCACGTGCGGCTTGGTGCGGGTGAATTTACCTTTTGCCATTTTTCAATCCTTGAAAGAGCAGTCCCGTGTATTGGTTTTATGTCTGCATCCGGTTGCTGGTTCGCCCCGCACGGGAACAGGGCGGCACCGGATCGCAGACAGGAAGGGCCGCGCACTGCGCGGCCCCTGGTTCTTTTGAAAAACTTACTTGGCGCGAGCGGCCACGATGGCTTCGGCGACGTTGCGCGGAGCTTCGGCGTAGTGCTTGAACTCCATCGTGTACGTTGCACGGCCTTGCGACATCGAACGCAGCGTGGTCGAGTAGCCGAACATTTCCGACAGCGGCACTTCTGCCTTGATGGCCTTGCCGCCACCGACCATGTCGTCCATGCCCTGCACCATGCCGCGGCGGGACGACAGGTCGCCCATCACGTTGCCGGCGTAGTCTTCAGGCGTCTCGACTTCCACGGCCATCATCGGCTCGAGGATCACGGGGTTGGCCTTGCGGGCACCTTCCTTGAAGCCGAAGATCGCGGCCATCTTGAACGCCATTTCGTTCGAGTCCACGTCGTGGTACGAACCGAAGTGCAGCGTGACCTTGACGTCCACGACGGGGTAGCCCGCCAGCACGCCCTGGCCCAGCGCTTCCACGATGCCCTTCTCGACCGCGGGGATGTATTCGCGAGGAACCACACCGCCCTTGATGGCGTCGACGAACTCGAAGCCCTTGCCGGCTTCCTGGGGTTCGATCTTCAGCACCACGTGGCCGTACTGGCCCTTGCCGCCCGACTGGCGAACGAACTTGCCTTCGGCTTCCTCGACGGTCTTGCGGATCGTCTCGCGGTAGGCCACCTGCGGCTTGCCGACGTTGGCTTCCACGCCGAATTCGCGCTTCATGCGGTCCACGATGATTTCGAGGTGGAGCTCGCCCATGCCGCCGATGATGGTCTGGCCCGATTCTTCGTCGGTGTTGACGCGGAACGAGGGGTCTTCCTGTGCCAGGCGGCCCAGTGCGATACCCATCTTTTCCTGGTCGGCCTTGCTCTTCGGCTCCACGGCCTGGCGGATCACCGGCTCGGGGAAGTGCATGCGCTCGAGCGTCACAACGGCTTCCGGATCGCACAGCGTTTCACCGGTCGTCACGTCCTTCAGGCCCACGCAGGCGGCGATGTCGCCGGCGCGGATTTCACTGACTTCCTCGCGGTTGTTCGCGTGCATCTGCACGATACGGCCGATACGTTCCTTCTTGCCGCGCACCGGGTTGTAGACACTGTCACCCTTCGAGAGCACGCCCGAATAGACGCGCACGAAGGTCAGCTGGCCCACGAACGGGTCGGTCATCAGCTTGAACGCCAGGGCCGAGAACTTCTCGTTGTCGTCGGCCTTGCGGGTGGTGGGCTCGTCGTCTTCCGACACGCCAGCCACCGGCGGGATGTCCAGCGGCGAGGGCATGTATTCGACGACGGCGTCGAGCATGGCCTGCACGCCCTTGTTCTTGAAGGCCGAGCCGCACAGCATCGGCTGGATCTCGCCGGCGATGGTGCGCTGGCGCAGGGCCTTCTTGATTTCCTCTTCCGACAGCTCGCCGCCTTCGAGGTACTTGTTCATCAGGTCTTCGCTGGCTTCGGCAGCCGCTTCGACCAGCTTTTCGCGGTATTCGTTGCAGACATCGACCAGGTTGGCAGGGATGTCGCCGTACTGGAAGGTCACGCCCTTGTCCTCGTCCCAGATGATCGCCTTCATCTTGACGAGGTCGACGATGCCCTGGAAGTGCTCTTCGGCACCGATCGGGATCTGGATCACGACGGGGTTGGCCTTCAGGCGGTCGATCATCATCTGGCGAACGCGCAGGAAGTCGGCGCCGGTGCGGTCCATCTTGTTGACGAACGCGAGACGCGGAACCTTGTACTTGTTGGCCTGGCGCCAGACGGTTTCCGACTGGGGCTGCACGCCGCCGACGGCGTCGTACACCATCACGGCGCCGTCCAGCACGCGCATCGAGCGCTCGACTTCAATGGTGAAGTCCACGTGGCCGGGGGTGTCGATGATGTTGATGCGGTGTTCGTCGAACTTGCCGGCCATGCCCTTCCAGAAGCAGGTGGTGGCAGCCGAGGTGATCGTGATACCGCGCTCTTGCTCTTGCTCCATCCAGTCCATCGTGGCGGCGCCGTCGTGCACTTCACCGATCTTGTGGTTCACACCGGTGTAGAACAGGATGCGTTCGGTCGTCGTGGTCTTGCCAGCGTCGATGTGCGCGGAGATGCCGATGTTGCGGTAGCGCTCGATGGGGGTCTTGCGGGACATGATTTACTTTCGGGTTAAATGCGTTGAGCGCTGGGCCTCGAGTACAGGCTGAAGCCCGTCACTCGACACCCAACGCCCAAGCGAAGTTTGGTTTTTAGAAGCGGAAGTGGCTGAATGCGCGGTTGGCTTCTGCCATGCGGTGCACTTCGTCGCGCTTCTTCATCGCGCCGCCACGGCCTTCCGTGGCTTCCATCAGTTCGTTGGCCAGACGCAGGGCCATCGACTTCTCACCGCGCTTGCGGGCGGCTTCCTTGATCCAGCGCATCGACAGGGCGAGGCGGCGGACGGGACGGACTTCGACCGGCACCTGATAGTTCGCACCGCCGACGCGGCGCGACTTCACTTCGACCATCGGCTTCACATTGTTGATGGCGATGGTGAACGCTTCGAGGGGATCCTTGTCAGGGTTCTTCTTCTCGATGAAGTCGAGGGCACCGTAGATGATGCGCTCGGCAACAGCCTTCTTGCCGCCTTCCATGATCACGTTCATGAATTTGGACAGCTCGACATTGCCGTACTTGGGATCCGGCAGGATTTCACGTTTGGGGACTTCGCGACGACGTGGCATTTTTCTAACCTCTTTGCTTCAGTTGGCACCGTTTCCGGCACCGCGAGAGTCAAGCGGGACTCTCACTTACTCGACCCGACAGTGGGTCACTACGTTCGATGTACCCGCCAAGGCAACCGAACACCGTTTGTTTTTGACGACAGGAAGGCTTAAGCCTTCTTGGGACGCTTCGCGCCGTACTTGGAGCGCGACTGCTTGCGGTCTTTCACGCCTTGCAGGTCGAGCGAGCCACGAACGATGTGGTAGCGCACACCGGGCAAGTCCTTCACACGACCGCCGCGGACCAGCACGACGCTGTGTTCCTGGAGGTTGTGGCCTTCGCCGCCGATGTAGGAAATGACTTCGAAGCCGTTGGTCAGGCGGACCTTGGCAACTTTACGCAGAGCCGAGTTCGGCTTCTTGGGCGTCGTGGTGTAGACGCGGGTGCAGACACCGCGACGTTGCGGCGAGTTCTGCATGGCAGGGCTCTTCGAAGCGATCTTTTCGACCGTCCGACCCTGACGCACCAGTTGATTGATGGTTGGCATGAATTAAAAAGTCCCCAAAACGAGAAACGCCCCGGCCCTGGCTGTGAAACCGCCCTTGTCGTGACTCAAGGAGGCCGGGAATGACGAAAACGTGAAACCCTTCGGAAAATTCCGAAAAGCCCACGAGTATAGCAAACGAGTCTGAAAACGGCAAAGCCGGGCGGGCCCGCAGGCCTGCCGATGGCTTTTCGGGCCCTTCAGGCTACTTGATCCAGAGCCGCAGGGCGTCCCAGGCACGGCCGAAGATGCCGGCCTGCTCGACCGGTTCCAGGGCCACCAGCGGGACGTCGGCCAGGGGCTGGTCGTCCAGCGTGACCTTGAGCGAGCCGACCGGCTGGTACTTGGTGAACGGCGCCACCAGCGGGTCGGGGCGCGACACCTGGGTCTTGATCTTGTTGGCCGAACCGGCCGGCACGGCCACAACGATGGGATCGGGACGGCCCAGTTTCAGCACATTGGCCTTGCCCTTCCACACGGCCGGAGTGGCCGCCGGCTGGCCGCCGTCGAACAGGCGCACGGCGTCATAGGCCGTGTAGCCCCAGTTCAGTAGCTTCTGCGACTCGTTGGCGCGCACGGTCTCGCCCGTGGTGCCCAGGACGATCGACAGCAGGCGGCGCCCGCCCGTCAGGTTGGGAAAGTCGCGCTTGGCGGTGGCGATCATGCAGTAGCCGGCAGCTTCGGTGTGCCCGGTCTTCAGGCCGTCGACGGTCGGGTCGCGGAACAGCAGCATGTTGCGATTGGTGTCGTTGGTCGACGGAGTGCCCGGGTAGCGGTACTTCTTGATGGCGTAGTACTTGGCTTCCTCGGGGAAGTCGCGCACCAGGCGGGTCGCCAGGATGCTCAGGTCGCGGGCCGTGGTGGTGTGGCCGGGGGCGGTCAGGCCCTCGGGGTTCTTGTAGGTGGTGTTCTTCATGCCCAGCACCTTGGCCTGGGCGTTCATCATCTCGACGAAATGCTCCACGGTGCCGCCCACGCCTTCGGCCAGGGCGACGGTGGCGTCGTTGCCCGACTGCACGATCAGGCCCTTGATCAGGTCTTCAACCGGCACCTGCATCTTGGGGTCGATGAACATGCGCGAGCCGGGCATCTTCCAGGCGCGGGGGCTGACCGGCAGGGTCTGGGTCAGCGTGATCTTCTTGGTGCGCAGGGCGTCGAACACCAGGTAGGCGGACATCAGCTTGGTGAGCGAGGCCGGCTCGACCGGGCTGTCAATGTCCTTCTGGGCCAGGATCTGGTTCGCGGTCACGTCCAGCAGCAGATAGCTGCGCGCGGCGATTTCAGGCGGCGCCGGCATCTGGGCGGCGGCGAGCAGGCTGAAGGAAGCGGCGGCGGTAAAGACCAGCGCGCGGAGCGCGCCAAGAAAACGATTCATTGGGAGTTCGGAAAGAGACGAAAACAAGCCGGAGCGGCTTTCAAGCGATGTCCGCGCGCAGATGGCGGACGACCAGACCCTTGAGCAGCGGCAATTGTCCGTGAAAGAAATGGCCGCCCCCGGGGATGACTGTGACAGGAAGTGACTGCGGCCGAGCCCAGTCCATCACTGCGGACAGCGCGACCGTATCGTCGGCCTCGCCATGGACCACCAGCGTGCGCTCGTGCGCCTCCACCGGCAGCGTCGCGACGTTGTTGCGCGACGCCGCCGTGCCCACCAGCACGATCTGCCGGAGCTCGCGCGCGGACCACAGCCGGGCGACGGCGCCGCTCGCGACGAAGGCACCGAAGGAGAAGCCGGCGATCGCCAGCGGCCCTTCGGGGGCGAGTTGGCCGATGACGTTCAGCATGTCTTCCAGCTCGCCGCGACCCTCGTCGTGCACGCCCTCGCTGGCGCCCACGCCGCGGAAGTTGAAACGCACCGTGGTCCAGCCGGTGGCGACGAAGGCGCGCGCCAGCGTCTGCACCACCTTGTTGTCCATCGTGCCGCCGAAGAGCGGATGCGGATGGGCGATGACCGCGACGCCGCGCGGGGTTCCGGCAGGCTGGTCGCGCTGCACTTCGATCGCGCCTGCGGCGCCCTGGAGGGTGATCTTTTCTGTCTGGGAATTCATTGGCGCAGGTACGAGCAGAGGGGCGGCGGAAAAGTTCAGCGTCCGACGTTCGGAGGCAGCAGCAGCCGCTCGACGACCTGGCCGTTCTTCAGGTGCGACTCGACGATCTCGTCGATGTCCTCGCTGTCGACGAAGGTGTACCAGACGGCCTCCGGATAGACCACGGCCACCGGCCCGCCTGCGCAGCGGTCTAGGCAGCCGGCCTTGTTGACGCGGACCTTGCCGGGCCCCGACAGGCCCTCAGCCTTGACCTTCGCCTTGCAGCGATCGAAGCCCTCCTGCGCGTTGTGCATGGCGCAGGAGTCCTCGCCGTTCTTGCGCTCGTTCAGGCAGAAGAAGATGTGGCGGCCGTAGTAGCCGGACGGCGCGGCTGGAGTGGAGCTGGGCATCGGCGGATTTTAGTGACCCCCCTCTTCGCCATGTCGACGTCCGAGCAATCCGCACCCTCAGCCCACAGGAGCCGCATCGCGCCGCCCGCGGCGCGACAGGGCCGCCACCACGTAGACCAGCACCGCATAGGGCCACACCCAGCCCAGCCATTGCGCCAGCCCGTGGAAGCGGATGAAGCGCCCCTGCTCCCAGGTGGCCAGCGTCTGCGCGAAGTACGCGCTCTCGGGCGCCTGGTTCAGCAGGCTCAGCTGCAGCACCAGCCCCATCAGCAGCAGCGCCGCGCACAGGCGCCGCGGCGCGAACAGCAGCAGCACGCCGGCGAAGAGCGCTGCCGCCATGCCGACCTGCACCGGCAGCCCCAGCCAGGCCCAGGCGTGTTCCGGCCCGTAGCTCAGCGCCGCCGACAACGCGGAGGCCGCGACGCCCGACAGCAGCGTCAATGGCAGCAGCACCGCGCGCTGGACCACCGAGCGCGCCACCAGGTAGCCCAGCAGGCATGGCACCAGCGCGCCCAGCATCACGCACAGCAGTTCCACCGCCGGCACCAGCGGCTCGAGTTCGAACTGTCGCAGCGGCAGCCAGTCGATGAAGGGCGTGTCGAGAAGCCACTCGGAGATCGCCACCTCGAGCCGCTCGAACACCTGCCCCAGCCCGAAAGTGACGGCGGCCGGAAAGAGCAGCGCGAAGGGCCAGAGCGCCAGGAGCACCAGCGCGCCGCGCGAGTCCTCGGCGAACCACTGCGAGCGCGCCCGGCTCCAGTGCGCCACGGCCCCCAGCCTCTCGAGCCCCGCCGCCACGACGGCGCCGGCGAGCGCGCCCGAAACATTGAGCCCCAGGTCCACGTTGGAAGGAATGCGCGCCGGCAGGTAGCTCTGCAGCGTCTCCATGGCGAAGGAGACCGCCGCCCCCGCCACGGTGGCCCGGGCCACCGCGTGCCAGACGCGGGAGGCCTTCCCGGTCCGCAGCACCGCCAGGGCGCAAAGGAAGCCGAAGGGCACGTAGCCCGCGACGTTCACCGCGAAATCGAAGCCCGTCCAGTATTTGGGCCAGGGAGCCCACAGGTACGCCCAGGGCGCGATCCCCTGGTCGCGCCAGTCGGCGAACGGGTACAGGCTGGCGTAGACGATCAGCGCCCCGTAGGCGAGCGCCAGCGGGAGCGCGGCGGACTTGTGCTGCGGCCGATCCACCGTGTGCCCCGGTGCCGGCTCAGAAGGGCTTGACCACCACCAGGATCACGATGCCCAGCAGCAGCAGCACCGGCAGTTCGTTGAACCAGCGGAACCAGCGGTGGTTGCGCCGGTTCTCGCCGGCGACGAAGCGGCGCAGCAGCACCGCGCAGCCGTGGTGGTAGCCGATCACCACCAGCACCAGCGCGAGCTTGGCGTGCATCCAGCCGTTGCCGGGGCCGCGCCCGATGCCGTAGCCCAGCCAGAGCCACAGGCCGAAGCCGATCGCGGGAACCGCCAGGAAGGTCGTGAACCGCAGGAGCTTGCGCGCCATGAGCAGCAGGCGTTCGCGCTCCGCCACCGACTCGGGAGGAACCATCGCCAGGTTCACGAAGATCCGCGGCAGGTAGAACAGCCCCGCGAACCAGCTTGCGATGAAGACGATGTGTAGAGATTTGACCCAGAGCATGGGGGCAGTTTAGTGGCGCCCTCCCCGCGGCACCGCTCTGTTCGGGCGGCGATTCACTCGTACGACAGGCAAAAAAAAGCCCGACGTCTTCACGTCGGGCTGGGAAGCCCTTTTGCTGTCACACATCAAGGCACCCGCTCAGGGAGGAAAAGCGGGGGGCGGCAAGCCGCCCGCTTCAGAATTTAACAAAGACGAAACAAGGTTTCAAGCGACTGGGCCACTTTCTTTGACATTTAAAGCAAAAAACTGAAAACCTTGGTTCTACTATTTTCCGTAGTTGTCAGACAACCGAACGCCCGTGCCAAGGGAGTCGTAAACAGACGGTTCAGGCACAATTTTGTAAATATGACGTCATCATCTTCCCCCCTGGCCATGTTTCCCGCCGGGCGGCCGCGGCGCCTGCGCCGCGACGCTTTCACCCGCAACCTGGTGCGCGAGCACGCGCTGACGACCAACGACCTGATTTACCCGGTCTTCGTCCAGGAAGGCGAGAAACGCCGCGACGCCGTCCCTTCGATGCCCGGCGTGGACCGCCTGAGCCTCGACCTGCTGCTGCCCGTGGCCGAGCAGTGCGTAGCAGCCGGCATTCCGGTGATGGCGCTGTTCCCGGTGATCGACGCCAGCCTCAAGACGCCCGACGGCCGCGAGGCCTTCAACCCCGACGGGCTGATTCCCCGCGTGGTGGGGGCGCTGAAGTCGCGCTTTCCGGAACTGGGCGTGATGACCGACGTCGCCCTCGACCCCTACACCAGCCACGGCCAGGACGGCCTGCTCGACGACACCGGCTACATCCTCAACGACGCGACCGTCGAAGTACTGGTGAAGCAGGCGCTCGCCCAGTCGCAGGCCGGCGTGGACATCGTGGCGCCCAGCGACATGATGGACGGGCGCATCGGCGCGATTCGCAATGCCCTCGAGGCCCGCGGCGACATCCACACGCGCATCATGGCCTACAGCGCCAAGTACGCCAGCGCCTTCTACGGCCCCTTCCGCGACGCCGTGGGCTCGGCCGCCACGCTCGGCAAGAGCAACAAGAAGGTCTACCAGATGGACCCCGGCAACAGCGACGAGGCCCTGCGCGAAGTCGCCATCGACATCGCCGAAGGCGCCGACATGGTGATGGTGAAGCCCGGCATGCCCTACCTCGACATCGTGCGCCGCGTGAAGGACCAGTTCCGCGTGCCCACCTTCGCCTACCAGGTCAGCGGCGAATACGCCATGCTCAAGGCCGCCGCCCAGAACGGCTGGCTCGACCACGACGCCGTGGTGCTCGAAAGCCTGCTGGCCTTCAAGCGCGCGGGCGCCGACGGCGTGCTGACCTATTTCGCGCTCGACGCCGCGCGCCTGCTGCAGAAGTAACGGCGCGCCGGCAACCGGGCATGCGCATCTTCGAAATCAACCGCTCGCAGGTCAGCGAACACGCCGCGCTGGCACCGCTCGCGGTTCCGGGTGCCTGCGGGGCCAGCGGCTATCTCTGGATCTCGCTCACGCGGGATGAATTCCGCTCCTCGCTGGCCGAGGTGCAGCAGATCCTGCAGACGCTGTGCAAGACGCAGCTGGTCGACCTGCACGTGGCCGACCTGCTCAACGACCAGCTTCCTTCGCATTACGACTACACCTCGCTGTACGACGTGCTGGTGTTCCGGCGGCTGGCCAACGGTCAGGGCCAGGCGGCGCTAGGCAACGGCAAGGGCAGCACCAACGAGGCCCCGCCAGTGCCGGCACCGGCTGCGACTCCCCGCCAGCCGCGCAGCGGCCCGCCCGTGCTGCGCCGTGTCGACACCCGGCCGGTCGGCTTCGCGGTGTTCGACCGGGTGCTGCTCTCGGTGCACCCGGAAGACGGCGCAGTGCGCGACGCCTTCGCCGCCCGGCTGCTGGCCGCCGCCTCGCCCGACGGCGGCGCCCCGGCGCTCGACGTGCGCGCCACCTCGGCCCGCCTGCCGACCAGCCCTGCGGACCTGATGCTTCGCGTCATCAACCAGATCGTCGACGGCTACCTCGACCTGCGACGCGAGCTCACCAAGCAACTCGACCACTGGCAGAGCGAGCTGATCGACCCGCGCAGCCGCTTCACCAACTGGGGCGCGCTGATGGAGGCGCGCCAGTCGCTGCACCACCTCGACGAGATCTGCGAGGACCAGCGCGCCGCCATGCAGGACTGGATCGATTCGCTGGAGACGCTCCCCGTGCCCAAGGGCGAGGTGGAGCAGCGCGAGCGCGAACTCATCATGATCCGCAGCCGAGACGTGCTCGAGCACATCGAGCGCGTGGTGCACCACGTGCACCGGCTGGAGCAGAACGCCGAGACGGCCGTGCAGATGCACTTCAGCGTCCAGGGGCACCGCGCCAACGACATCATGCGGGTGCTGACGGTGCTCACCGCCGTGTTCCTGCCGCTGAACCTCATCGCCGGCATCTTCGGCATGAACTTCGAATTCATCCCGCTGGTGCACAAGGCCGACGGCTTCTGGATCGCGATGACTTCCATGCTGGTCATCGCGGTGCTGCTGGTGATCGTGTTCTGGCGCAAGCGCTACCTCGCCCGCACGCGCTGAACCCAGGCTTCGCGCCAAAAGAAAAGGGCCACGCTTTCGCGTGGCCCTTTTTCATTGCTGCAGTCCGGAGGACCGCTTCAATTACTTGGCGGTGGCGCCGGCGCCTTGCTGGGCCTGGACGCGCACGTCCATCGGGTGGGGCATGGTCGAGACGACCTTGCTGTTGACGCGCGAGCCGCTGGTCACGTTCTGGTCGGGAGCGTAGGCGGTGCGAACGGCTTCGGCTTCGACGATCGAACGGTCCTTCGACACGGCAACCGTTTCGGCACCGCGCGAACCGCGCACGACGTTCTGGTTCGGAGCCGCTGCGGTACGCACGGCTTCGGCGTTGACTTCGTCGCGGCTCTTGGTCGACACGGCGGTGTTCACGCCTTGGTAGGTTTCAGCCTGGGCGCCGGTGGCGGCGAGCAGGGCGAGGGTGGCGGCAGCGAGGATTTGCGAGGTCTTCATGTTCATTTCTCCTAGGGTGTTCGTTGGATGGTTCGTCCACCAGGCCTGCTGGTCCGCGAGCCTGTGCGGCGAGTTTCCGGGGGAACTGCGTTGCCGGAACACTCGGTTCAGAGACACCGTGTTTCCTCTATTGAAACAATGCCGACATGAAGGCATGCAAAGCAAAAAGCCGGGCCCGGTTCGCACCGGCCCGGCCCTGGCTGAGGGAAGACTTCCGGCCTAGCGTCCGGCGCGCTGGAACTGGGGTGGCACTTCGCTGTTGACGAAGGCGCGGCGGTCCAGGTTCTGGTTCGGCGCGTGGGCGGCGGCCACAGCCTCGGCGCGGACCGAGGCCAGGTCACGGGAACTGGGCCGGGAGGTCAGCGGCGCCGCGACCACGTCGCCATAGACATTGCCGTCGCGCGCCGCGGCATCGGCTTCGGCCGCCACGGCACTGCGGCTGGTGACGGCCTTGAGCGGCTGGACAGGCTCGAAGCCCTGCGCCAGCGCGCCGCCGGAAGCGGCGAGGAGCGACAGGGCAGCGGCGGCGATGATCTTCGGGGTCTTCATTCCAGTTCCTTCCAACGGCCCAGCCGGGCTGGCGACGTCGGCGCGTAGCTCAAGTGTCGCCCAGACCGGTCAGGAAAAACCCGGGAGAATCGAACCATCGCGTTCCCAAAACGGAAACAATGGACCCATCCACATGGACAGCCTCGATCTGATCAGAACCTTCCGGGAGGTCGCCTCGCACGGCAGCTTCTCCCAGGCAGCCAAGAGGCTGGACATGTCGAAGGCCACCGTGAGCAAGTATGTGGCCGAGCTGGAAACCCGCTTCGGGGTGCGACTTCTGAACCGATCCACCCGCTCGGTGAGCCTCACCGACGCCGGCCAGCTGCTGCTGGAGCGCAGCACCCCGGTGCTGGAGATGGTCGAGCTCACACAGGCCGAACTGCAGGAGCGCGCCAGCCAGCCCGGCGGGCGGCTGCGCATCTCGGCGCCGCACGGCATGGGCAACGGCGAGTTCCCGAACCTGCTGGCCGACTTCATGCGCTACTACCCCGACGTGAGCATCAGCCTGCAGCTGACCAACCGCACCGTCGACCTCGCCGAGGAGGGCATCGACGTCGACATCCGCAGCGGCCCGGTGGAAGACGCCAACCTGATCGTGCGCAAGCTCCGGCGCATGGAGATGGTGGTCTGCGCCTCGCCCATCTACTGGAAGAAGCACGGCAAGCCCGAGCACCCGCGCGACCTGGCCAACCATGAAGCCCTTACGCACTCGCTGCTCGGCGCCCAGCCTGTCTGGCGCTTCGACGACGGCGGCCAGCCGCTGGACGTCCACGTCAAGAGCCGCATGGACTGCACCGAGGGCGCGCCGCTGATCCGCGTGGCGATGCGCGGGTTCGGCGTGATCTACCTGCCCTCGATCCTCGTGCAGTCGCACATCGAGCACGGCGAGCTGGTGCCGGTGCTGCAGGACTACACGCGCAAGGACATGTGGCTCTCGGCGGCGTACCTGCAGCGGCGCCACAACAGCGCCGCGCTGCGGGCCCTGCTCGACTTCCTGCAGACCCGCGTGGGCGACGGGCACGGCCCCAGGCGGAAACCGGCACCGTGAAAAAAGCCCGGCATGCCGGGCTTTTCCCTTCTTAGCCGTAGCGGGTCAGCCGACGTGCTTCGCAAAGAACGCCAGCGTGCGCTCGCGCGCCAGCTTGGCCGCGTCGGCGTCATAGGAGCCGCGCTGGTCGCAGTTGAAGCCGTGGCCCACGGGGTACACGTGCACTTCCACTTCGGGATGCGCCTTCTTGAACGCCTCGACGGTGTCCAGCGGAATCCAGTGGTCCTGGTTGCCGAAGTGCGCCAGCACCGGCACCTTGGGCTGGCGCGCCGTTTCCTCGGGCGAGGTCATGCCGCCGCCGTAGTAAGGCACCGCCGCCGACAGGCCCGGCAGCAGCGCGGCCGCGCGCCAGGTCAGCAGGCCGCCCCAGCAGTAGCCGACGATGCCGACCTTGCCCGCCTTCGACGCATAGGCGATCGCGGCCTCGATGTCCTGCAGCACGCCCGGCGCCGGCAGCGCCTCGACCGCCGTCTTCAGGCCGAAGCCGTTCTTCATGTCGTCTTCCGAATAGCCGAGCTCGACGCCCGGCTTGACGCGCTGGAAGGTCGACGGCGCCACGGCGAGGTAGCCCTCGGCCGCGTAGCCGTCGGCCACGGAGCGGATGTGCGAGTTCACGCCGAAGATTTCCTGCACCACGACCACCGCGCCGCGCGGCTTGCCGGCCGGCTCGGCCACGTAGGCGGGAAAGCTCAGGCCGTCCTTGGCCTTGAGATCGATGAATTGACCCATGTTTTCTTGCTCCTTGATGGCAAACGGATGAATGAATGAATAAAGAAAGGGAGGACCGAATGAATGATTTGCCGGCCTACGCGCGCAGCGCTCTCTCGACGAAGTCGAGGCGATCCTGCCCCCAGAATATTTCGCCGTCGATCACGTAGCTCGGCGCGCCGAACACCTGGATGTCGATGGCCTCCTGCGTGTAGGCCTCGTAGCGCTCCTGCACCGCCTGGCTCTGCGACTGCTCGCCGCGCTTGGGCGACAGCCCGCATTCGACCACCAGCGAATCGAGGACCTTCGGATCGCCGATGTTGCGCTCCTGCACCCACACGGCCTGGAACACCGCCGAGCACATGCGCATCGCGGCCTCGGTGCCGTCGTGCATGTCGACCGCGATGATGAGACGCGCCGCGTCGTCGCTCGCCACCGGGAAGAACTTCGGCTTGACGTTCAGCGGCAGCTCCAGGTATTTCGAGCAGCGCGCCAGGTCGACGAGCCGATAGGCCTGGCGCTGCGGCGCCCGCTTGCCCAGCGGCAGCCCGCCCGACACCGGGAACACGCTGCCCATGTCGATGGGCCGCACCCGCACCGTGGCACCGGCGGACGCGGCGATCGCCTCGAAGCGGGAATGCCCCAGGTAGGTCCATGGGCTCTGTGGCGCAAAGTAATAGTCGATCGTCTTGGTGCTCATGCGCATGCCCCCGGTGATGTAATCCAAGCCAGTCGTTTTAACTGACACGCAGTTTCTCTGCAGGAGGTAGGTTTTGGACCAGGTGCTATTGATCACCGGCGGCGGTCGCGGCATCGGCGCCGCCACGGCCCTGCTCGCGGCCAGCCGCGGCTACGCAGTGGCCGTCAACTACGCCACCAACTCCCTGGCCGCCGACGAGGTGGTGCGCACCATCCGCGACAACGGCGGCAACGCCATGGCCGTGCAGGCCGACGTGGGCGACGAGGCACAGGTCCTGGCCATGTTCCGGAAGGTCGATGCCCGCTTCGGCCGCCTCACCGGGCTGGTCAACAACGCCGGCGTGGTCGACGTGACTGCGCGCGTCGACGAAATGAGCTTCGCGCGGCTGGAGCGCATGTTCCGCATCAACGTGATCGGCAGCTTCATCTGCGCGCGCGAGGCGGTGCGGCGCATGAGCACGCGCTACGGCGGCTCGGGCGGCGCCATCGTCAACATCTCCAGCGGCGCTGCGCGGCTGGGCTCGCCGGGGCAGTACGTCGACTACGCCGCGAGCAAGGGCGCCATCGACACCTTCACTATTGGCCTGGCCAAGGAAGTGGCCGAGGAAGGCATCCGCGTCAACGCGGTGCGCCCCGGCCTGATCGACACCGAGATCCACGCCTCGGGCGGCCTGCCCGACCGCGCCTTCGAGCTCGCACCGACCGTGCCGATGAAGCGCACCGGCACCGCCGAGGAGATCGCCGGCGCCATCCTGTGGCTGCTCTCGCCCGAGGCGAGCTACACCACCACGGCCCTGCTCGACGTCACCGGAGGCCGCTGAGCATGAGCACCTCGATGGACCTGATCAAGCCGCTGGTGACGCTGGTGGCCATCGTCAACCCGCTGGCCATCGTGCCCTTCTTCATCCACTACACGCAGGGCTACAGCGACGCGCAACGCCGCCACACGGTGCGCATGTCGGCCTTCAGCGCCTTCGTGGTGATCGCCGTGAGCGCGCTGCTGGGGCTGCAGCTGCTGTCCTTCTTCGGCATTTCCATCGCGAGCTTCCAGGTCGGCGGGGGGCTGCTGCTGCTCATGAGCTCGCTGTCGATGCTCAATGCCAAGCCTGCCGAGAGCAAGACCAACGTCGAGGAGCTGCGCGCCACCGAGGTGAAGGCGTCGATGGGCGCGTCGATCGCGGTGGTGCCGCTCACCATCCCGCTGCTCACCGGGCCGGCCACCATCTCCACCGTGGTGATCTACGCCGACAAGGCGCAGCACCTGTGGGAGCTGGCGATCCTGGTCGGCTACGGCGTGGTGGTGGCGCTGGCCACCGCCCTGGCCTTCTCGCTCGCTCAGCCGATCGCACGCGTGCTGGGCAAGACGGGCATCAACATCATGACCCGGCTGATGGGCCTGATCCTCGCCGCGCTCGCCGTCGAGGTGATGGCCGACGGGCTCGGCAAGCTGTTCCCGATCCTGAACAAGCTCGGCTGAAAAGCCGACAGCCGGCAGCTGGATCAGGCCAGCATCTTCTCGATGATCTTCCAGTGCGCCGGCTCCACCGGCGTGATCGACAGCCGGTTGCCCTTGCGCAGCACGACCAGCTCGGCCAGTTCGGGGCTGGCGCGCAACTCGGGCAGCGCCAGCAGGCGCGTCTTGCGCAGCGCCTGCACATCCACCAGCAGCCAGCGCGGATCGTCCTTCTTCGACGCCGCGTCGTAGTAGGGCGACTTCGGGTCGAACTGCGTCGGATCGGGCTTGATGCCCGAGGCCACCCGCGCGATGCCGGCGATGCCCGGCTCCGGGCAGCTCGAGTGATAGAACAGCACGCCATCGCCGACCTTCATGCCGTCGCGCATGAAGTTGCGTGCCTGATAGTTGCGCACGCCGGTCCAGGCCACGGTGGCATCGGGCGCGGCGAGCGCATCGTCGATCGAGACCTCGTCGGGCTCGGATTTCATCAACCAGTAATTGGGCATGGTGCCCGCTATGGTGTCACATAGTCAGACACGACGACCCATTTCCCGTCCTTGATCTGCGACAGGCGCGACTGGTCGTTGCCCAGCCGCTTCGTCGCCGTGTACGTGCTCTTCGGGCTGCCGAACATGTCGGGCTCGAAGGTCATGCTGTCCATGGCCTTGATGAAGCTGTCGGTCGTGAGGTTCGGGCCGGCCTTGGTGGCGGCCTTGATGAACGAGTCGACGATCACGTAGCCGTACACCGAGAACACCGTCGGATCCTCGTTGAACTTGGTCTTGTACTTGTTGGCCCAGAAGCGCAGCGGCTGCGACTGCTCGTCGGTGTAGGGGTTCTGCACGGTCATGGTGGCGTAGATGCCGTCCATCGCCTTGCCGCCGAGCTTGTGGATCAGGTCGGTGTACGCCGCGCTGGAGCCCAGGAAGGTCGGGTTGAAGCCGGTCTTGCGTGCCTCGCCCACGGTGCCGATGGTCTCGCGGATGATGGTGCCGAGCACCACGAGGTCGCAGTTGGCGGCCTTCATCTTCGCGACCTGCGAGCTGAAGTCGGTGGCGCCGCGCTTGAACGATGTCTTCTCCGTCAGCTCCATGCCCGCGGCCTTCAGGCCCGCCTCGGCGCCGCGCTGCACCTCCAGGCCGAACTCGTCGTCCTGGTAGATGGTGCAGACCTTCTTGGCGCCCTTGTCCTTGATCATCTTCGGCAGCGCCAGCCGGATCTGGTCGTAGTAGGTGGCCGCGAACGAATACTTCAGCCGGTTGAGCGGCTCGTACATCTCGCGCGCCGCGGTGATGGGCATGTAGTTGATGACGTTCTTGTCGAACTGCACCGGCATCGCCGCCATGTTCTGCGCCGTGCCGATGTGGCCGGCCATGATGAAGATCTTCTCCTGGTTCACCAGCTTCTGGGCCGCCAGCACCGCCTTCTTCGGGTCGTAGCCCGAGTCCTCCACGAAGAGCTTGAGCTTGCGGCCGTTGACGTTGCCCTGCTCGTTGAGCTCGTCCACGCGCAGCTGCATGCCGTTGCGCGCCTGCTTGCCGAAGCCCGCGAGCGGGCCCGACAGGTCCTGGATGGTGCCGATGCGGATCTCGTCCTTGGTCACGCCCTGTTGCTGCTGGGCGGACGCGAGCGTCGCGGTCAGTCCCAGCACCGCCAGCGTCGTCAGTGTCTTGAGCTTCGTCATTGCGTTGTCTCCTTGCCTGTTGAAAAACACACTGCCTGGCCTTTTCCAGAAACACCGCGGAACCGGCTTTGCCGGGCCGCTGGTGTTGCCCCCGCTAGGGGGAAGGCGTGCGCGACACGAAGTGCGCGAAGCCTGGGGGCGAGCCTTATCCATACATGGCCTCGATGCGCTGCGCGTACTTGGCCTGCACCAGCTTGCGCTTGAGCTTCATCGTGGGCGTGAGCTCCTCGTCCTCGGCGCTGAGCTGCGTCTCCAGCAGGAAGAACTTCTTGATCTGCTCCACGCGGGCGAACTTGGCGTTGACGCGATCGATCTCGCCCTGGATCAGCTCCTGCACTTCCTTGGCGCGCGTCAGGCTCTCGTAGTTGCTGAACGGCACGTCGTTGTCCTGCGCGAATTTCTCGACGTTCTCCTGGTCGATCATGACGATCACCGTGAGGTAGGGCCTCCTGTCGCCGATGACCACGGCATCGGTGATGTAGAGGCTGAACTTGAGCTCGTTCTCCAGCTCGCTGGGCGTCACGTTCTTCCCGCCCGCCGTGATGATGATGTCTTTCATGCGGTCGGTGATGCGGAAATACCCGTCCTCGTCCATCACGCCCACGTCGCCGGTGTGCAGCCAGCCGTCGGCGTCGATGGTCTCGGCCGTCTTCTCCGGCAGGTTGAGGTACCCCATGAAGACATTGGGGCCGCGCACCAGGATCTCGCCGGTGGCCGGGTCCACGCGCACCTCGTTGTAGCTGGTGGCCGGCCCGATCGAGCCCGGCTTGATGCGTGCGGCCGGCACCGCGGTGGAGGCGCCGCACGACTCCGTCATGCCCCACACCTCCAGCATCGGCACGCCCAGCGCGAGGTACCACTTCACCAGCTCCGGCGAGATGGGCGCCGCGCCCGTCACCAGGAAGCGCGAGCGGTGGATGCCGATGAGCTTGCGCGCGTTGTCCAGCGCAAGCGCGCGCGCCAGCCTGAACTTGAGCTTCAGCCCTGCCCCCACCGGCTGGCCTGCCAGCACGCGCTCGGCGATCCGTTCACCCACGCCGATGCTCCACCTGTAGGCCGCCTGCTGCAGCGGGCTCGCTTCCTTCAGCGCGATCATCACGCCGGAATAGAACTTCTCCCACACGCGCGGAACCGCAGTGAACACGGTGGGTGCGATCTCGCGCACGTTCTCGGGCACCGTCTCCGGGTTCTCGACGAAGTTGAGGATCGAGCCTGTGTACATCGCGAAATACTCGCCGCCCATGCGCTCGGCGATGTGGCACAGCGGCAGGAAGCACATGCGCTCGTCCTTGTCGTCCTGCGCCACCAGCGTGTTGTAGCCGCGCGCCGTGTACACCAGCCCCGCGTGGCTGTGCATCGCGCCCTTGGGCTTGCCGGTGGTGCCCGAGGTGTAGACGAGGATGGCCAGGTCTTCCGGACGGCAGGCCGCGACCGTGCGCTCCACGGTTTGCGGGTCGGTCGCCAGGCGTTCGCGGCCGAGGGCGCGCAGCGCGTCGAGGCTCATCACGCCCGCGTCGTCGAGCTCGCGCAGGCCCTCCATGTCGAACACGATCACGCGGCGCAGCCCCGGCAGGCCGGCGCGGACCTCCAGCGCCTTGTCGAGCTGCTCGTCGTCTTCCACGAAGAGCACGGTGGTGCGCGAGTCCTCGCAGAGGTAGTGCACCTGCGAGGCGGCATCGGTCGGATAGATGCCGTTGGACACGCCGCCGCAGCTGAGCACCGCGAGGTCGGCCAGCACCCATTCGATGACGGTGTTCGACAGGATCGACGCGCACTCGCCCGGCGCGAAGCCGATGGCCTGCAGTCCCGCCGCGATCTCTCGCACCGCGTCGGCCGTCTGGTGCCAGCTCCAGCTGCGCCAGATGCCGAGCTTCTTCTGCCGCATCCAGATGTTGTCGCCGCGCTGCTTCACGGCGTTCCAGAACATCGCCGGGATGGTGTCGCCGGGTACGACCACGTCGAGCTTCGGCGCGAAGGTTTTCAGGTCCCAGAGTCCTTGCTGCATGGCGACTATCTCCAGGTCTTCTTCTTTTTCCAGCGCCGCTCGCCGCGCACGCCGTCGTCCTTCATGCCGAGGTAGAACTCCTTGATGTCCTCCTTCTCCCTCAGGCGTTCGCAGGAGTCTTCCATCACGATGCGGCCGTTCTCCAGCACGTAGCCGTGGTCCGCCGCGTTGAGCGCCATGTTGGCGTTCTGCTCCACCAGCAGGATCGTGGTGCCGCGCTCGCGGTTGATGCGCACCACGATCTCGAAGATCTCCTTCGTCAGCTTCGGGCTGAGGCCGAGGCTGGGCTCGTCCAACAGGATCAGATGCGGCGCCGCCATGATCGCGCGCGAGATCGCCAGCATCTGCTGCTGCCCGCCCGACAGCAGGCCCGCGTCCTGCGCCGCGCGCTCGCGCAGGATCGGGAAGTAGCCGAAGACCGTCTCGATGTCGCGCGCCACGCCGTCGCGGTCCTTGCGGGTGTAGGCGCCCATCAGCAGGTTGTCCTTCACCGACAGCAGCGGGAACACCTCGCGGCCTTCAGGCACGTGACTCAGGCCCTGCTGGACGATGTAGGCCGGGTCCTTGGCGGTGATGTCCGCGCCCTGGAACTCGATGCTGCCCTTGCGCGGATCGATGATCCCGGAGATGGTCTTGAGGATCGTCGTCTTGCCCGCGCCGTTCGAGCCGAGCACCGTCACGATCTCGCCCTTGCGAACCCTGAGGCTCACGCCCCTGATGGCCTTGATCGGGCCGTAGGCGCTCTCGACGTTCATGAGCTGGAGGACTGTGTCGCTCATGTCCGCCCTCCACCACCCAGCCAAGCCCGGTGTGCGGTGCGGCGCGGCCGCCCCCTCTGTGCCGCCGAGGAGCGCAGCGTTTCGCGGACAAGGGCTCGCAGCTGTTTGAGCGAAGCGAGTTCTGCGAGACCCCGCGAAACGCGAGCACCGCAGGGTAGCCGCGAAGCGGCCGGCATAGTGGGGGCGGCCGCGCCGCACCGCATGCCGGGCGCCCCCAAAGAGGCAACGAACGAAGCTTTCACGCCGCCACCCTCCTCAAACTGCTCACGTCGTCCACGGTCCCCAGATAGGCCTCGACAACACGAGGATCAGCCTGCACTTCGCCGGGAGAGCCAGTAGCCAGCACCTCGCCCTGGTTCATAGCCAGCACCCGGTCCGATACCTTCGACACAAGCGACATGTCGTGCTCGACCATCAGCACCGACACGCCCAGCTCATGCTGGATGTCCTGGATCCAGAAGGCCATGTCCGCCGTCTCCTCCACGTTGAGGCCGGACGAAGGCTCGTCGAGCAGCAGCAGCTTCGGCTCCGTGCACAACGCACGCGCCAGCTCCACCACCTTGCGAACGCCATAGGGCAGCCCCGCGACCATCGAGTCGCGATGGTGCTGCAGGTCCAGCAGGTCGATCACCTGCTCCGCCTTCTCGCGCGCCGCGATCTCGGCGCGCCGCGTGGCCGGCGTGAAGAAGACCTCGCTCCAGAAGCCCGTCCGCCGGTGCGTGTGGCGGCCGATCAGCAGGTTGTGCAGCACCGTCGCATGCTCGAAGAGCTCGATGTTCTGGAAGGTGCGCGCGATGCCCAGTGCCGCAATCGCGTGCGGCGCCTGCTGCGTCAGCGCGATCGGCCTTCCGGCTTCGCCGTGCCACACGATCTCGCCGGTGGTCGGCGTGTAGATGCGGCTGATCAGGTTGAACACCGTCGTCTTGCCCGCACCGTTCGGCCCGATCAGCGTGAAAACCTCGCCGCGCCGCACGTCGAAGCTCACCTTGTTGACCGCGAGCACGCCGCCGAAGCGAACGCTCAGCTCCTTCGCGGAAAGGAGGATGTCGCCGCTCAACGCTGTACTCCGTCACGCGCCGGCGCGCAGGATTGCCACTCGGCATTCGCAGGACACCGCGGAGCCGGCTTTGCCGGGCCGCAGGTGTCGCCCCCGGCGAGGAGGTTGGCGAAGCGACACGAAGTGCGCGAAGCCTGGGGGAGTGTCATTTCAGTCGATCCGACTTGGTGAAGGACTTCTGCCGCTTGAACAGACCCTTGCGGTAGAACGGAAACAGCTGCAGCCAGGTGCGGATCTTCAGCCAGCGCCCGTACAGCCCCAGCGGCTCGAACAGCACGAAGGCGATCAGCACCAGGCCGTACACCAGCCCCTGCAGGCCCGGCGCCTGTCCGATCGCGGCAGGCAGCCAGTCCTTGCCGATGGAGATCAGCTGCGGCATCGCGATCAGGAAGATCGCGCCCAGGAACGCGCCGTGCACCGAGCCCAGCCCGCCGATCACCACCATCAGCAGCAGGTCGATCGACTGCAGGATGCTGAACTGGTCCGGCGAGATGAAGCTCAGCTTGTGCGCATACAGCGCGCCGCCCAGCCCCGCGAGCGCGGCCGAGATCGCGAACGACATCGTCTTGTAGCGCGCCAGATGGATGCCCATGCTCTGCGCCGAGATCTCCGAATCGCGGATCGCGACGAAGGCCCGCCCCGTCGGCGAACGCAGCAGGTTCAGGATGCCCAGCGTCGCCAGCACCGCCACCACCAGGCAGAGGAAGTAGAAGCCTTCGCCAGAGCCCAGCGACCAGCCGAAGAGCTGCGGCGACTTGACGTGCAGCCCCGCGTTGCCGCCCGTCATGCTCTCCCAGCGCGCGAACACCTCCTCGACGATGAAGCCGAACGACAGCGTCGCGATGCCCAGGTAGATGCCCTTCACCCGCAGCGCCGGCAGGGCCACCACCACGCCCACCGCCGCCGACAGCGCAGCGGCCGCGACCAGTGCCAGCGGAAACGGCACGCCGATGTTCGTCAGCACGCCCTGCGTGTACGCCCCCGCGCCGAGGAACGCCGCGTGCCCGATGGAGAACTGGCCCGTGAAGCCCGCCAGCAGCATCAGCCCCAGGCCGACGATGCCGTAGATCAGCACGAAGGTCAGCTGCGCGAGCCAGTACTCGTCGATGACCCACGGCGCCGCGAGCAGGAAGGCCGCCAGCAGCCCGTACCAGAACACATGGCCGCCGTGCTTGGCGAGCCGGATGTCCTGGTCGTAACTCGTTTTGAAGATGAAGCGCATGGTTCAGGTCCGTCGCCGGGCCGCCCCAGGGCGGACCTGCGCCCCCTCGGGGGGCAGCGAGTACACGAAGTGACGAGCGTGGGGGCGCATTCTTTAAACCTTCTTGCGCAGCTTCTCGCCGAACAGGCCGTTCGGCTTGATCATGAGCATCAGCAGCACCACGATGTACGGCGCCGTGTCCTTGAAGCCGTCGGGCAGGTAGAAGCCCGCGAAAGATTCGACGATGCCGATCACCAGCCCGCCGACGATCGCGCCCGGCAGGCTGCCGAAGCCGCCCACCACCGCCGCCGGAAAGGCCTTGAGCCCGATGAAGCCCATGTTCGCGTGCACGAAGGTGATGGGCGCCAGCAGCATGCCCGCGATGGCCGCCACCGCCGCCGCGAGCCCCCACACCAGCCCGTTGAGCCGCTTCACCGGAATGCCCATGTAGTAGGCCGCGAGCTGGTTCTGCGACGAGGCCTGCATCGCGATGCCCAGCTTGCTGTAGCGGAACATCGCGAACAGCAGGCCGCACAGGATGGCGGTGGCCACGATGATCACGAACTGCTCCAGGTTCACCACCAGCTCGCCCAGCTTCCAGATCTGGTCCTTGTAGGGCACGGCCAGCGTGTGCGTCTCTGTGCCGATGCCCGGCACCATGGTGACGAGCCCGCGCGCCACGTACGCGATGCCGATGGTCAGCATCACGATCGAGAACTGCGGCTGCCCGAGGATCGGCCGGATCACCACCAGCTCCAGCAGCACGCCGAATGCCGCCATCGCCACCACCGCGAGGATGGCCGCCAGCCAGAAGGGCATGCCGAAGAGCGACATGCCCGCGAACGCCCCGAAGGCGCCGAGCATCATCAGGTCGCCCTGCGCGAAGCTCACCGTCTCGGTGGCCTTGTAGATGAGCACGAAGCCCAGCGCGATCAGGCCGTAGATGCAGCCTTGCGCGATGCCCGACAGCAGCAGCTGAAGAATCTGCATGGACTCTGTTCCGCCGCGTTCATTGCCGGGTGAAGCCGCCGCTGCCGCCGGCCGCGTCGTGCAGCACGAGGCGGCGCGAGCCGGCCACGATGTCGCTGGGCTTGAGGCCGTAGACCTGGCGGATCGAATGACTGAAGTGCGTCGAGTCGGGGTAGCCGGTGTCAAGCGCGATGTCGGTCAGCGTGCTGCTCTGGCGCACATAGCGCAGCAGGCTGCGCGCACGCTTCCAGGCCCTGAAGGCGCGGAAGGCCATGCCCGTCTCCTGCTTGAACAGATGCAGGAAGCGCGAGAACGACAGGTGCACCGAGGCCGCCCACTCCTCGGCCGAGGCCGGCGCAGCCGGGTCGGCGTTGATGGCGTCGGCCACCTTGCGGATGCGCGCATCGAGCGCGCGCGGCGCGAGCGGCTCGCCGAAGAACATCGTGTCGAAGTCGAAGCCCTCGAAGTTCATGCCTCGCGCCGAGGCGGCGAGCAGGTTCGCATGGGCCTCGCGCACGCGCTGCACGAAGGCCGGCGCATCGGCCGGGCCGCAGTGCTGCAGGAAGGCCGGCATGCGTGCCGGGTCGACCGACTCCGACTCGATCAGCAGGTTGAAGATCAGCGGATGCGCGGTCTCCACCTCGTGCGGCACGTGCGGCGGCACCACGATGAACTCGCCGCTCATCCAGGCTCCGCCGCCGATGCGGATGCGCGTGGGCGGCGCGCCGACGGGCGACACGTACACGCCGTGCCCGCCCATCGTGCGCTCGGCAGCGGCACCGAGCAGGCCTGCGTAGAACACGCGATGCGGCGTGAGCCACATCAGGCGTTCGCCTTGCCTCTCGGCACCGCGCGCGGGCGGCGTCGTCCTCGTTCGCTGCATGGTGCTTGTCTCCTGCATCGGTGGACTGCCGCTTCGTGGCGGCGTCCTTTGTTGGCTGGATCGTAGCGGCGCAGGCCGCCAGCGCGATATGGGTTTGCGCCGATTTGCGCGAGGACTTTCCCTATGCCGCCGCGAACGCGCGGCGCAGCTCGGCGGCGCACAGCTCGACCGCCGCATTGGCCTCGTCGAGCACCTTGCCCATCGGCACGAAGCCGTGGATCTGGCGCTCGAAGCACACGTAGACCGCGCTGTTGCCCGCGGCCGTGAGCGCCTGCGCATACGCGGCGCCTTCGTCGCGCAGCGGGTCGTAGCCGGCGGTGAGCACCAATGCCGGGGGCAGCCTCGAAAGATCGGGATGCAGCAGCGGCGAGGCACGCCAGTCGAGGTCGTGCTTCGGGTCGGTGATGTAGTGGTCGTGGAAGTAGCGGATGGTGTCCGCCGTGAGCAGGTAGCCCTGCCCATTGCTCTGGTGCGATGCGTGGCCGCGCCGCATGTCGGTGGCCGGGTAGATCAGCAGCTGGTAGACGATGGGCAGGTCGCCCGCGTCGCGCGCGGCGATCGACACCACCGCCGCGAGGTTGCCGCCCGCGCTGTCGCCGCCCACGGCCAGGCGGTTCGCGTCGAGCCCCAGCGCCGCGGCCTCGCGGCGCACCCAGCGGGTGGCGGCCAGCACGTCGTCGACGGCGGCGGGAAAGCGGTGCTCGGGGCCCATGCGGTAGTCGACCGCGACCACCGCGCAGCCCGCGCCGTTGGCCAGCTGGCGGCACAGCACGTCGTGCGTGTCGAGGTCGCCGATGACCCAGCCGCCGCCGTGGTAGTACACCAGCACCGGCAGAGGCCCCACGCCAGAGCCCATCGGACGGTACAGGCGCACCGGGATGGCGCCGTGCGGACCGTCGACAGCGAGGTCGCGCACCTCGGCCACCTCGGGCGGCAGCGGCTGCGTGGCGGTGCGACGCTCGCGGTAGAAGGCCCGCGCGTCGGCGGGCGACAGGGTGTGCGTCGGCGGGATGCCGCGTGCCTCGATGAAGTCCAGCAGGGCGCGCGCCTGGGGATGCAGCATGGTGTCTCCGGTGGATCGTTGCGAGCGTCCAGTGTGGGAGGCATCGGGCGCTTGCGGTATCCGCATGCACCCGCACCCCGACCGGGCCCGGCAAGCCACCGCACCATGCCCGCGCGCGCCAGGACACGGCTTGCGGAAACTGGCTACATCTATCGCGGAGGCTCCTCCTTCGCGAGGCCCACGCGCCGCCACGGCCCGGGCCAGGGACACCGCGGAACCGGCTTTGCCGGGCCGCCGGTGTCGCCCCCGGCGGGGGGTTGGCGTAGCGACACGAAGTGAGCGAAGCCTGGGGGCGAGCTTACTTCCGGGGCTTCACGCGGGAGGCGGCTTCTTTCGCGAGCTTGCGGGCCGTGTCGGTGTCGGCCGCGTGCACCAGCGCCACGCCCATGCGGCGCTTGGTGAAGCTCTCGGGCTTGCCGAACAGGCGCACTTCGCTGCCGGGCACCTGCAGTGCATCGGCCACGCCGTCGAAGGCGATGCCGGTGGCGTCCACCCCGCCGTAGATCACCGCGCTGGCGCCCGGGCTCTTGAGAGAGGTGTCGACCGGCAGGCCGAGGATGGCGCGCGCGTGCAGCTCGAACTCGTTCTGCCACTGGGTGGCCATGGTGACCATGCCGGTGTCGTGCGGGCGCGGGCTGACTTCGCTGAACCAGACCTCGTCGCCCTTCACGAAGAGCTCCACGCCGAACAGGCCCTGGCCGCCCAGGTCGGCCGTGACGGCCTGCGCGATGTGCTGCGCCTTCTGCAGCGCCGCGGGCGCCATGGGGTGCGGCTGCCAGCTTTCGACGTAGTCGCCGCTCACCTGCACGTGGCCGATGGGGTCGCAGAACTTGGTCTCGATGTTGCCGGCGGCATCCTTGGCGCGCACGGTCAGCAGCGTGATCTCGTAGTCGAAGTCGATGAAGCCCTCGACGATCACGCGGCCGTGGCTCACGCGGCCGCCGGCCATGGCGTAGTCCCAGGCCTTCTGCACGTCGGCGGGGCCGTCGATCTTGCTCTGGCCCTTGCCGGAGCTGCTCATCACGGGCTTGACGATGCAGGGGTAGCCGATGCCCGCGTCGATGGCGGCCTGCAGCTCGGCCAGCGAGTCGCAGAACTTGTAGGGGCTGGTCGGCACGCCCAGCGTCTCGGCGGCCAGGCGGCGGATGCCCTCGCGGTCCATGGTCAGGCGGGCGGCGCGGGCCGTGGGGATCACGCGCACGGTGCCGGCCTCTTCCAGCTCCTGCAGCATGGGCGTGGCGATGGCCTCGATCTCGGGCACCACCAGCGCGGGCTTCTCGGCCTCGATCAGCGCCTTGAGCTGCGCCGGGTCGCTCATGGTGATGGTGCGGGCATGGTGCGCCACCTGCTGGCCGGGGGCGTTCTCGTAGCGGTCGACGGCGATGGTCTCGACGCCGAGGCGCTGCAGGGCGATCAGCACCTCCTTGCCGAGTTCGCCGGAGCCCAGGAGCATCACGCGGGTTGCGGAGGGGGAAAGGGGGGTGCCGAGGGTGGTCATGGTCGGAAGTCGAAAAAGGCGGGAAAAAGCAACCGCAGGACTGTAAGCCACCTGCAGCCGCCGGTGTCGCACGCGGGAACGGCGCGGGCGCGGGGCTGCTTCACAATCGATGTTCTTGCCGCGGGCCAGCCGCGCGCTCCCCTTTCTTTTTGCTTTCTCCAAGGAGTTCTCTCATGGCTATCCAGACTGTAGGCATCATCGGCGCCGGAACGATGGGCAACGGCATCGCGCAGGCCTGCGCGGTGGCCGGCGTGAAGGTGGTGATGGTCGACATCGCCCAGGCGGCGGTCGACAAGGGCCTGGCCACGGTGTCGGGCAGCCTCGACCGCCTGATCAAGAAGGAAAAGCTCACCGCCGAGCAGAAGACCGCCGCGCTGGCGCTCATCCAGGGCTCGACGAACTACGAAGACCTGAAGGGCGCCCAGCTGGTCATCGAGGCCGCCACCGAGAACCACGCGCTCAAGCTCAAGATCCTCAAGCAGGTCGACGAGATGCTGGCGCCCGAGGTCATCATCGCCTCGAACACCTCCTCGATCTCGATCACGCAGCTGGCCGCAGCCACCTCGCGCGCCGACCGCTTCATCGGCATGCACTTCTTCAACCCGGTGCCGATGATGGCGCTGGTGGAGCTGATCCGCGGCTACCTCACGAGCGACGCCACGCACGACACGGTGAAGGAGCTGGCCGAGCGCCTGGGCAAGTCGCCGATCACGGTGAAGAACGCCCCGGGCTTCGTGGTCAACCGCATCCTGGTGCCGATGATCAACGAGGCCTTCTTCGTGCTGTCCGAAGGCATCGCCACGGCGGAAGACATTGACGCCGGCATGAAGCTGGGCTGCAACCAGCCCATCGGCCCGCTGGCGCTGGCCGACATGATCGGCCTGGACGTGTGCCTGGCGGTGATGGAGGTGTACCTGGAGCAGTTCGGCGACTCCAAGTACCGCCCCTGCCCGCTGCTGAAGGAAATGGTCGCGGCCGGCCAGCTCGGCCGCAAGACCGGCCGCGGCGTGTACACCTACTAACCCCCGGACTCGGCCACTTCGTGTGGCCCGCCCCCCCCCTTGGCAAGGGGGCGACACCAGCGGCCCGGCAAAGCCGGTTCCGCGGTGTTCCTTGAAAAGACAAGAAAGGAGACTGCTCGCATGACCGCCACGCCCACCACCCCACCCGCAGAAGGCTGCATCGACACCCAGGTACTCGGCCACGTGCTGCTGATCGGCATCAACCGCCCGGCCAAGCGCAACGGCTGGACGCCGCCGATGTTCAAGCAGCTGGCCGAGGCCTACACCCGGCTCGACGACGATCCGGAACTGCGCGTTGGCGTGCTGCATGCCTTCGGCGACCACTTCACGGCGGGCCTCGACCTGCCGGCGGTCACCGAATACATGAAGCGCGGCGAGAAGGCGATTCCTGCCGGGCTGGTGGAGCCGCACGACTTCGGCCTGCCCGACTACCGCCGCCGCACCAAGCCGATGGTGGTGGCGGTCAAGGGCATCTGCTTCACGGTCGGCATCGAGCTGATGCTGGGCGCCGACATCGTGGTGGCGGCCGACAACTGCCGCTTCTCGCAGATGGAAGTGCAGCGCGGCATCATGGCCACGGGCGGCGCCACGCTGCGCATGGCCGAGCGCGCGGGCGTGGGCAACGCCATGCTGCACCTGCTCACTGCAGACGAGTTCGACAGCGCCGAGGCCTACCGCCTCAACTTCGTGCAGAAAGTGGTGCCCACCGGGCAGGAGCTGGACGCGGCGCTGGCCATCGCCCAGCGCATCGCGGCGCAGGCGCCGCTGGCGGTGGTGGCGACGCGGCTGAACGTGATCAAGGCCGTGGAGCAGGGGCCGCTGGCCGCCGTGTCGGAATTCATCGAGACGCAGAAGCGCCTGTCGAACAGCGAGGACGCCGCCGAGGGCGTGCGCTCCTTCATCGAACGCCGGCCGGCGCGGTTCTCGGGCCGCTGAACTCTTTCATCAAGAACAACGAAGATGCCTCGTCTCACCCCCCTTCTCACTCCTCTTCTCACTCGCACGGCGCTCGCCGCCGCATTCACCCTGCTCGCCGTGAACACCACTTCCGCCCAGACGCCCACGCCTGCAGCGCTGCCCGACCCTGCCGCCACCTCGGTCGAGGCCATGGGCTGGATGAAGGGCTTCCCGCCCCCGCCCGACAAGCTCATCACCTTCGACAACCCCGCCGGCGGCGTCTTCCCGCGCACGCGCTGGAGCTTCTCGCACGTGCGCGAGACGGTGCCCACGGCCAACGTATGGCGCGGTCCCGGCGCGGCCAGCCCGCTGCCTTCGGCGCCGGCCCCCTTCGACATCGAGGCCGTCACCTTCAAGCCCCTGGGCAGCGACCAGACGCTGAACTTCGCCCAGATGATCGCCAACACCTACACCGACGGCATCCTCGTGATGCACCGTGGCAAGGTGGTCTACGAGAAGTACTTCGGCGCGCTCACGCCCGAGCGTCCGCACATCGCGATGTCGGTCACCAAGTCCTTCGTGGGCACGCTGGCGGCGATCCTCGCGGACGAGGGCAAGCTCGACCCGGCCGCGCCCGTCACGAAGTACATCCCCGAGCTCAAGGACAGCGCCTACGGTGACGCCACCGTGCGCCAGGTGATGGACATGACCGTGGGCGTGCACTACTCCGAGAACTACGCCGACCCCAAGGCCGAGATCTGGGACTACGCGCGTGCCGGCGGCATGCTCACCCAGGGCGCGAACTACACCGGCCCGAAGTCGTTCTACGAGTTCCTCGTCACGCTGAAGAAGGAGGGCGAGCACGGCGAAGGCTTCGCCTACAAGACAGTCAACGCCGAGGTGCTGGCGTGGATCGTTCGCCGCGCCAGCAACCAGTCGCTGGCTGACCTGCTGAGCGAGAAGATCTGGCGCCGCATCGGCGCCGAGCAGGACGCCTACTTCATGGTCGACCGCATCGGCACCGAGTCGGGCGGCGGCGGCCTGAACACCGTGCTGCGCGATCTCGCGCGCTTCGGCGAGACCATGCGCAACGGCGGGCGCGCCTCCAGCGGGCAGCAGGCCATTCCGAAGGCGGTGGTGGAAGACATCCAGCGCGGCGGCGACCCGGCCAAGTTCGTGAAGGCGGGCTATCCGCTGCTCAAGGGCTGGTCGTATCGCGACATGTGGTGGGTCTCGCACAACCCGCACGGTGCCTACATGGCGCGCGGCATCCACGGCCAGAGCATCTACGTGGACCCGAAGGCCGAGATGGTGATCGTGCGCTATGCGGCGCACCCGGTGGCGGCCAACGGCGCGAACGATCCGCTCACGCTGCCGGCCTTCCAGGCGATGGCCGAGGCGCTGATGCGCCCCTGAGCCTTCTCAGTTCGAAGCCCGCTCGCGGGCGATCACCAGGAGCCCGTCCATGATCAGGCTTTCGACCAGCTCGAAGTGCCCATTCATCACGGGCGCCATCTTCCAGCCTGCACCGCCGGTCATGTAGCAGGCCGGCTCCACGCCGCAGTGCGAGCGCACGTGCTGCACCATGCGCTCCACCGCGCCCGCGATGGCGTAGGTGCCGCCGCTGGTCAGCGCGTCGCTGGTGTTGGTCGGGAACTCGCGCACCTCGCCGGTGGGCACGTGCAGGCCCGCCGTGCCCGACTCGAGCGCGCGCAGCATGATGCCGTGGCCCGGCAGGATCAGGCCGCCGAGGAACTTGCCGTCGGCATCGATGGCCTCGACTGTCACGGCCGTGCCGATCAGCACCACCACCATCGGCCGCGGCGCCTGTCCCGGCCTGGCGGCGGCCAGCATGCGGTGGCGCGCGCCGATCATCGCCACGAAGCGGTCGGCGCCCAGGCGCGTGGGATGGTCGTAGCCGTTGACGATGCCGGCCTCGCCGGCGCTCGACATCACCCAGCGCGGCGTGCAGTCGAAGCGCTCGACGATCTGCTCCTCGGCGCGACGGCGCACCGCATCGCCGGCCACCACGCAACCCAGCATCGAACCGGGCGAAGGCAGGTCGGCCCACGGGCCGTCGGCCAGCCGTTCGATGTGGTCGAGGAATTCGGCGCCCTGCGCCTGCAACGCGGCGCCGGGGCTGGCCGAGTCGTAGAGCGCCCACTTGATGCGGGTGTTGCCGATGTCGATGGCGAGGAAGGGGGATGACATGCGCGGGATTATTGCGACTTTGTTGTTATTCCTGCTGGCACGTCGTTGACACACGCGGCATGGGACTACGCTGGCACGCCGAGTTCCACCCCTACATTGGCGGGTTCCACCCACCACCGCACAAGGAGAGAACCATGGGATTGCTCAGTTTCATCAAGGAGGCTGGTGAGAAGCTGTTCGGCGGCTCGTCGGCCCAGGCCGCCACGCCCGACGCCAACCAGGCTGCTGCCGCCGCCATCAAGACCTACATCGAGACCCAGAACCTCGGTCTCACGCGACTGGAAGTGACCTACACCGCCAGCACCGGGGTTGTCACCCTCGCGGGCCAGGCGCCGTCGCAGGAAGCCAGCGAGAAGGCCTCGCTCGCCGCCGGCAACGTGGCGAACGTGACCAGCGTGGAGAACAACCTCGTCGCACCGGCCGCACCGCCCGCCCAGTACCACGACGTGGTGCGCGGCGACACGCTCTCTGCCATCTCGAAGAAGTACTACGGCGACGCCAACAAGTACAACGTGATCTTCGAGGCCAACAAGCCGATGCTGAGCAACCCGGACAAGATCTATCCGGGGCAGAAGCTGCGGATTCCGGCGCTGGGCTGAAAGCCTTTCGCCATGCAGTGCAGGAAGGCCCGCGGCGTACCGTGGGCCTTTGTGCTTTCTGGCGCAGCCGATGAAGTGCAAGCCCACCCGGCGCGACGCGTACTGCCGCACGCCGGGTGCCTGTTGCCCGATTAGCAACGATCGTCGCCTTTTGAGCAACGAATTCTTCGTGGCCCTGCCATGAAACACTCAGCCGCCAGGCTTCAGGCTCAGTTCTGCCGCCACGGCAACCCGCGCTTGCGCCAGCCGCCCGTCAGCCCGCGGTGGCCGTTCTCGTCCGGGTTGCCCTCGAAGCCTTCGAGGATGTTGTAGGCCTCCACGCCCAGTTCCGTCGCGCGCTTGGCCGCGGCGATGGAGCGCACGCCGCTGCGGCACAGCAGCACCAGCTTCTTGCCGCCTTCGGCCGCGGCACGGATGCCTTCGTCGAAGGCCGGGTTGAGCGCCATGCCGGGCCACTGCTTCCATGCCAGCGGCACGGCGCCGGGCACGTAGCCGACCCATTCGCGCTCGGCATCCGTGCGCACGTCGACCAGCACGGCCTCTGCGCTGGCGATCCATTGCGCGGCCTGCTCGGGCGTCACGTCGCCGGCGTAGCCCTTGTTCTCGATGGGTTCGGTCATCTCTCTTGCGTCCTTGGCATGCGGGTTTTCATTCCCCGGAATTTTTCACCGGTTCGTGAAAACCCTGTTTGTTGAGTGCTCCCGCGCGCCAAAGATGGCGCCTTGGGCCTGTCGAACCATAACTCCAAGACGCACAGCCTGGGTTTTCCCAAGTCAGAACCGTTTGGAGAGAGACAAATGACAGACAGCAAGATGCCCCGCCGCCGCGGGCTGCTCAAGGGCGCGGCCGTGGCCGCCGGCGCCATGTCCGTGCCGATGGTCAGCATGGCCCAGACCACCACCCTGCGCTTCCAGAGCACCTGGCCCGCGAAGGACATCTTCCACGAGTACGCGCAGGACTACGCGAAGAAGGTCAACGACATGGCGGGCAGCCGCCTGAAGATCGAGGTGCTGCCCGCCGGCTCGGTGGTGCCCGCCTTCCAGCTGCTCGACGCGGTGGCCAAGGGCACGCTCGACGGCGGCCACGGCGTGGTCGCGTACTGGTACGGCAAGAACTCGGCGCTCGCGCTGTGGGGCTCCGGCCCGGGCTACGGCATGGACGCCAACATGGTGCTGGCCTGGCACACCTACGGCGGCGGCAAGGCGCTGATGGAGGAGATCTACAAGGGGCTGAACCTCGACGTGGTCTCGTACCTCTACGGCCCCATGCCCACGCAGCCGCTGGGCTGGTTCAAGAAGCCGGTGGCCAAGGCCGAGGACATGAAGGGCCTGAAGTTCCGCACCGTGGGCCTGGCGGTGGACGTGTTCACCGACATGGGCGCGGCCGTGAACCCATTGCCCGGCGGCGAGATCGTGCCCGCGCTGGACCGCGGCCTGATCGACGCGGCCGAGTTCAACAATGCGTCGAGCGACCGCGTGCTGGGCTTTCCCGACGTCGCCAAGAACTGCATGCTGCAGAGCTTCCACCAGAGCGGCGAGCAGTTCGAGGTGCTGTTCAACGGCGCCAAGCTCAAGGCGCTGCCGACCGAGCTCAAGTCGATCATCGAGTACGCCACGCAGGCCGCAAGCGCCGAGATGAGCTGGAAGGCCATCGACCGCAACTCGAAGGACTACGAGGAGCTGAAGAAGGCCGGCATCAAGTTCTACAAGACGCCCGACACGGTGCTGCGCGCGCAGCTCGCATCGTGGGACAAGACCATCGCGAAGAAGTCGTCCGAGAACCCCATGTTCAAGAAGGTGCTCGACTCGCAGCGCGCCTTCGCGGAACGCGCGGGCCAGTGGCAGAACGACTACGAGGTCGATTTCAAGATGGCCTACAACCACTACTTCGGACGGCAGGCGAAGAAGACCTGAGCCAAGGGATCGATGCGATGCGAGGGCACCCGTGCGGTGCCCTCTTTTCATGCCTGCGCCCAAGCTGCCGCGCAAGACACGGATGACGCGGCGAGGAGTTCGTTCCGATGCAATCTTTCCTGCTGGCGGTCGACCGGTTCTCCACATGGATCGGCAAGACCTTCGCCTGGTGCGCCCTGCTGCTCACGCTGCTGATCAGCTGGGAGGTGTTCTCGCGCTATGCCCTCAACAAGCCCCACGCCTGGGTGCTGGACGCGCAGATCATGCTGTACGGCACCATGTTCATGACCGCGGGCGCCTACACGCTCTCGAAGAACGGCCACGTGCGCGGCGACGTGCTCTACGGCTTCTTCCGCCCGCGCACGCAGGCGCTGGTGGACCTGGTGCTCTACATCGTCTTCTTCCTGCCCGGCATCGTGGCGCTGACCTGGGCCGGATGGGTCTACGCGGGCGAGTCGCTCGCCATCCGCGAGCAGACCTTCTCGGCCGAGCCGCTGCCGCTGTACCCGTTCAAGTACGTCATTCCGCTGGCGGGGTTCACGCTGCTCCTGCAGGGGTTGGTGGAGATCATCCGCTGCGTGCGCTGCATCCGCGAGGGCGCCTGGCCATCGCGCGAGCAGGACGTGGAGGAAGTCGACGTCGAGAAGCTCAAGGAGATGGTGCACGTGAAGGACGAGGACATCGCCGCGCTCGATCGCGTCGTCGCCTCGAAGGAGGCCGCGCGATGATCCGCCGCGAACTCTGGTTCGGCCTCTCGTTCATGGCGCTGATCGTGATCGGCGCGGTGGCGGTGCTGGCCAACGCGCCCACCATCACCAACGGCCACCTCGGCCTGCTGATGCTCTCGCTGGTGGTGGTGGCCATCATGCTGGGCTTTCCCACGGCGTTCACGCTGATGGGCATGGGCATGCTCTTCACCTGGCTGGCCTACGACCGCGACTGGCACCGCACGCTCGACCTGATGGTGCAGTCGGCCTTCAAGACCATGGCCAACGACGTGCTCATCGCGGTGCCGCTGTTCGTGTTCATGGGCTACCTGGTGGAGCGCGCGAACCTCATCGAGTCGCTGTTCAAGAGCCTGCACCTCGCGCTCGCGCGGCTGCCGGGCGCGCTGGCGGTGGCGACGCTCGTGACCTGCACCATCTTCGCGACGGCCACCGGCATCGTGGGCGCGGTGGTCACGCTGATGGGCCTGCTGGCGCTGCCGGCCATGCTGCGCGCGGGCTACAGCGTGCCGCTGGCCGCGGGCTCGATCACCGCGGGCGGCTGCCTGGGCATCCTGATTCCGCCTTCGGTGCTGCTGATCGTGTACGGCGCGACGGCAGGCGTGTCGGTGGTGCAGCTCTATGCGGGTGCCTTCTTTCCGGGGCTGATGCTGGCCTCGCTCTACGTGCTGTACGTGATCATCGTCGCGTGGCTCAAGCCGCAATGGGCCCCGCCGCTGTCGCACGCCGAGCGCGTCGTGCCGCTGCCGCCGCTGTCGCAGCGGCTGGCTGAAAGCCCGGCCGCGCATGCGCTGGTCGGCCTGCTGAAGGGCCGGCGCAATGCCGACGTGCCCTTCTCGCACGTGCTGAAACAGCTTGGCGTCGTCGCGCTGCCGGGTGTGATCTTCCTGCTCCTGGCCGCCTTCAGCTACAAGGCCGTGACCACCGTCGAGGCGCAGGCGCGCTACGAGATCGAGGAGATCGGCGCGGTGCGCAGCAGCACGCCGGAGTCGGGTGGACTGCAGGAGCCTCCGGTCGAAGGCGGGCTGCAGGAGCCGCCGCAGGAAGGCGGCCTCCAGGAGCCGCCCAGTGAAGATTCGCAGCCATCGGCGCCTGCCGCTGCTTCGAACCAAGGCTCGCTGGCCGAGCCACCGGGGGCATCGCCCGCACCACCGGCGCCTGCCGCCGAAGGAGTCGCAGAGCCCGCAGCCCCTGCCGCCGCCGAAGCCGCCACGCAGCGTCCCGCGCCGACCTGGTGGTGGGTCACCTTCGCCATCTTCGGCGCGATCGTCACGCTGTTCTACCTGTTCCTGAGCTTCGCGCGGCTCGAGATATTCAAGATGCTGCTGGCGTCGTTCTTTCCGCTGGTGCTGCTGATCCTCGCGGTGCTGGGCTCGATCGTGCTGGGCCTGGCCACACCCACCGAAGCGGCAGCCATGGGCGCGCTCGGCGGCATGCTGCTGGCGGCGGCCTACCGGCGGCTCAACCTCGCGGTGCTGAAGGAGTCGGTGTTCCTCACGGCCAAGACATCGGCGATGGTGTGCTGGCTCTTCGTCGGCTCGGCCATCTTCTCGGCCGCATTCGCGCTGCTGGGCGGACAGGCGCTGGTGGAGGAATGGGTGCTCGGCATGAACCTCACCAAGGTGGAGTTCCTGATCCTGAGCCAGGTCATCATCTTCCTGCTGGGCTGGCCGCTGGAGTGGACCGAGATCATCGTGATCTTCATGCCCATCTTCATCCCGCTGCTCGACAACTTCGGCGTCGACCCGCTGTTCTTCGGGCTGCTGGTGGCGCTGAACCTGCAGACCGCCTTCCTGTCGCCGCCGGTCGCGATGGCCGCCTTCTACCTCAAGGGCGTGAGCCCGCCGCACGTGACGCTCAACCAGATCTTCCTGGGCATGCTGCCCTTCATGGGCATCCAGGTGCTGGCGATCGTGCTGCTGTACATGTGGCCGCAGATCGGGTTGTGGCTGCCGCAGCTGCTGTACAAGTAGAAACGGCGGCAAGCCGGGGCGGCGGCGTCAGCGCCGCCTCTCCACATACGGCCGCGCCTGCAGCAGCACGATCCTGTCGCCCACCGTCGCCCACTCGATGTCCTGGTCGACGCCGTTGAAGGTGCGTTTGACCGCCGCGCCCACGTTGGCCAGCCGTACGACCAGGTCGTCGGTCAGCACGTTGCGGCCGGCTTCCACCGGCACTTCCTTCACGCCGCCGTCCTTGTCGAGCTGCAGCGCGGTGTCTTCGGCCGAGCGGCTGAGCACCTGGATGGCCTTGGACCAGCTCGAGTACATCACCTGCTCGGCCACGCGCCGGCCCTCGACCACGCGGATGCCGATGCCGCGCTTGGCCGAGATGTAGGTGATGTGCGGATGCCCCGCGTCGAAGGGGTCGCGGGTGATCATCACGCCGGCGTTGGCGGAGTCGATGGCGGTCTGCACGAACACGCCCATGAGGACCGATTCGGCGCCGAAGCCCGCCGCCGCGCGGGCCTCCCAGGCCTCGGGGTTGAACACCGATGCCCAGACCTTCTTCACGGCCACTTCGAGCGCGTCGCCGGTCTTGACGTTGGGCACGGTGGTGTAGAGCCCCGCGCCGCTGAAGCCGGGCAGGTCTTCGGAGTTGGACGAGCTGCGCACGAACACGCCGCCGCCTCCGAGCTGCGACTGCCATGCGGCGCGCCAGCCGGCGGCGGTGGCGGCATCGACGGGCCATTGCACGATCTCGTCGCGCAGCTGCGCCAGCGCCTTCTGGCGGACCTTCGGGTCGCTCGCGAAGCCGGGCTGCTGCTGCATGCGCGCGATGCGATCGGCCAGGCCGTTGGCGCGCATGAAGCGGTCGTAGTGCGCGAAGGGAATGCAGAAGCCGTCGGGCACCGAGGTGCCCGGGATGTGCGCGGCCTGCATGGCGCCGAGGTTGGCGGCCTTGACGCCGCACTGCGCGCTGTTGCGCGCGCGCAGCGAGGCCAGCGGCAGCAGCCGGCTCTCGCGCAGGTCGGGCCTGATGGCGCGCGCGCTGCCGGGCACGGCTCCCGTGGCGGCGGTGCGCACCGCGCGCGGCGGCAGCGCGGCGATTTCCTCCGGCGTGAGCCGGCGCACCTGGTAGCCCGAGCTGACGACCTTCAGCGCCACCCACTGGCCGGCATGCTCCTTCAGGACCGCGGCGGCATCGCGCACGTAGGCGTTGGGAATGCCCCAGCCCTTGGCCAGCAGGTTGACGTGCGAGAGCGCGGTCGAGGGGCGTTCGGTCAGCACGGCCGCCACCGGCGGCAGGCCGATGGGCACCTGCCGCAGCACGGCGATGTCGTCGGGCAGCAGTGCGTCGATGCCGGCGTCGTCCTCCACGATGCGCACGCGGCCGGTGGCGGTGCCTAGGTTCATCGGCAGGAAGGGCTGCTCGCGGATCAGCGCCTCCTGGCTCACGAAATCGATGCCGGCTTCCTTCGCCACGCGCTCGTGCAGCGTGGAGTTGGTCTTGAACTTCACCGGACCGAAGAAGCTGGACCTGACCTGCTGCTCGGCCTGCCGCAGCAGCGGCGCGGTGAGCTTGTCGCCCTCCCAGAACTCGTAGGTGAAGCTGCCGATGTTCTGCTGCCAGCTCAGCGTGCCGAACAGGAAGCGGCGGTCGGGCACGAGGTAGTTGCGGTCGATCTCGCGCTTGACGGTGTTGGGCGCGAGCCGCGTGTCGCGCAGGAAGCGCACGTGCAGCTGGTAGCGCGGAGTGTCGATGTAGTACATGCGCGGCGGCTTCGCCTGCCGGTCGACCACGAAGAGCACGTGCGCAAGCTGCATCGGCGTGCCGGCGTCGTAGACGCGGGCCAGCTGGTCGAAGTCGGCCTGGCTGCGCAGCGCGGGCAGCGACGAGGGCACTGCGGGGCGCGGCACCAGTTGCGCGGCCGGGCCTTCGGGCTGCGGCTGGTTCTGCTGCTGGTAGTAAGACGGCTTGCGGGCCAGCTGCGCATCGGCGGGCCCTGCCACCAGTGTTGCCGCAGCAGCAGCCATGGAGAACACGATCGCGCTACGGTTTTTGAAGCGCGATCTGCCCGTGGGTCGTGTGTTGTTCTGGTTTTTCATGGGGTGTCCCTCCTTACAGCCGGTTTCCGATTGCACGCGCGCTTCACCAAGCAGAGGTCGTGCGGTGACGGCGGCAGCGGATTCTCGCGCGTTACAAAAACCCGGCGCCGCGCTTTCGCACCGTCCCGAGGATCAGAGAACGACACCATGAACCAACCCGCCCCTTCCATGCTTGCCGCGCCACGCCGATGGCTGCTCGGCATCGCGCTGCTGTGCGCGGCCTTCGCGGCCAGCGCGCAGCAGGACCCGCCGGGCCGCGTCGCGCTGCTCGGCTACCAGCAGGGCTCGGTGAGCTTCGCACCCGCCGGCGCCGACAGCTGGTACGACGCGCAGACCAACCGCCCCATCACCACCGGCGACCGGCTCTGGACCGACCGCAACGCCCGCGCCGAACTCTTCATCGGCTCGGCGGCGCTGCGGCTAGATGGGCAGACGCACCTGGAGTTCACAGAACTGGACGACGACACGGCGCACATCACGTCGAACCAGGGCAACCTGCAGCTGCGCGTTCGCGACGAGCTTTCGGGCCAGCGCTTCGAGGTGGACACCGGCAACATCGCGGTGGTGATCGACGCGCCGGGCGAATACCGCATCGCCGCCGATCCAGCCGCCGGCACCACCTGGGTGGCAGTGGCCTCGGGCCGGGTCACGCTCCATGGCGAGAACGGCCAGTCGCAGTCGCTGGGCGCGCGCCAGCAGCTCACCGTGGCGGGCCGCGATCTTTCGGCCGTGAGCGGCGCGCCGCAGCAGGGCAGCGGCTTCGACGCCTGGGTGGCCGAGCGCAACCGCATCGAGGACCAGTCGATCTCCGCCCGCTACGTGTCGCGCGACGTGGTCGGCTACCAGCAGCTCGACGCGTACGGCGACTGGCAGAGCGACCCGAACTATGGCGACGTGTGGTTCCCGCGCAATGTCGATGCCGACTGGGCGCCGTACCGCGACGGCCAGTGGGTCAACGTCGCGCCCTGGGGCCTGACCTGGATCGACGCCGCGCCCTGGGGCTTCGCGCCCTCCCACTACGGACGCTGGGCGCGCGTCGGTCCGCGCTGGGGCTGGGTGCCGGGGCGGCCGGGCGGACGGCCCGTGTATTCGCCGGCACTGGTGGGCTTCGTGGGCGGCGCTGCCGGAACGGGCGGCAACGGCGGGGTCGGCTGGTTCCCGCTGGCCCCGGGCGAACAATGGCGCCCCGGCTACCGCGCGAGCCAGCGCTACCTGGACCAGGTCAACCGCATGGCCATCTATAACCGCCAGGCGTTGCGCAGCGACTTCTACGCCAACCAGCAGATGCCCGGCGCGGTGACCGTGGTGCCCGCCGACCGCTTCGGCCGCGGCCCCTTCGGGCGGCGCGACCTGATGCGGCTGCCGGACGACCGCTTCGCGCGCGGACCTGTGGCGCCCGCGCCAGGCATCGCAGTCAATGCCTTCGGCGGTTTCGGCCGGCCCGCCGCGGTGGTGCCGCCGGCCGCCGCGCTGGCGGCGCGGCAGCAGCAGATCCAGCTCCAGCAGGCGCGACAGGCACAACAGGCACAACAGCAACAGCTGATGCAGCAACAGCAGCAGATGGAATGGCAGCGCCAGCAAGGCTGGAGGCAACAACAGGATTGGCGCCAGCAACAGGACTGGCAGGCGCAGCAGGAATGGCGCCAGCGCGGCGAGCAGGATCGCTGGCAGCGCCAGCAACAACAGCAGCTGCAGCAACAGCAGTTGCAACTCCAGCAGCAACAGGCCATGCGCCAGCAGCAGGAAATGCAGCAACGCGCCGCGCAGGCGCAGGCCCTGCAGCAGCAACAGCTGCTTCAACAACAGCAGGCGGCGCAGATGCAACTTCTGCAGCAGCAGCGCGCGGCGCAGCAGCAGGCGTTGGTGCAGCAACAGCAGCTTCGCCAGCAGCAGGAGATGCAGCAGCGCGCCGCACAGATGCAGCAGCAGGCGCAGGCTCAACAGCAGGCCTTGCAGCAGGCCCAGTTGCGCGCGCTGCAGCAGCAGCGCGGCATCCAGCCGCCCGCCGTGCCGCAACCGCAGCCCGGCCAGCGCGGTGACGACCCGCGCCGGCTCTGGACCTCGCCCGACTCGCGCCAGTAGCGCTTCAGCCGCGCAGCGGGGCGTGCGAGGGCTGGCCGCACTGTGCGCAGAACTTCGCACCGGCCTGCATCGCGGTGCCGCACTGCCTGCAGGCCGCCGGAAGCATCGAGCCGCCGCATTGCTGGCAGAAGCGCGCGCCCGGCCCGTTGACGGCGCGGCATGCGGGGCAAGCGCTGCCGCCACCACCCCCTCCTGCAGGCGGTGCGCCGCTGCCGTGGCCGTGTCCGCCGTGCGAGCCATGGTGGCCGCCGCCGCCATGCCGCGATCCGCCGTGGCCTCCGAAAAGCCTTTCAAGCATGCCCATGTGATCTCCCTGATAGCGGGCTGCCCGTGGAAGCGTCGCCGGCGGCGATGAACACCCGCGGGGCCCGGACGCAGTGGAATCCCTGAAGCAGCTCCAGGGTCAAGCAAGCCCCGACGGAAGCGCCGGCTTCGCCCCGGCCGCTACAGTCGGCGGCCAAGGAGCAAGCCTTTCATGCCCACATTCGACTTCGATCTCTTCGTCATCGGCGGCGGCAGCGGCGGCGTCCGCGCCGCTCGCATGGCTGCGCAGACCGGCGCCCGCGTCGCCCTCGCCGAGGCCGCCGAGCTTGGCGGCACCTGCGTCAACGTGGGCTGCATCCCCAAGAAGCTCTACAGCTACGCGGCCGGCTATGCCGAATCCTTCGAGGAGGCCGCGGGCTACGGCTGGAAGCTGCCCGAGGCGCCGCAGTTCGACTGGGCGCACCTGAAGGCGCAGCGCGCGAAGGAGATCGGCCGGCTCAACGGCATCTATGCCTCGCTGCTGAGGAACGCGGGCGTCACGCTCGTCACCGGATGGGCCCAGCTGGTCGATCCGCACACGGTGGAGGTCGACGGCAAGCGTCACACCGCGCGCCACTTGCTCGTGGCCACCGGCGGCACGCCCTTCGTGCCCGACATCCAGGGCCGCGAGCACGTCGTGACCTCCGACGCGATGTTCGACCTCGATCCGTTCCCCAGGCGCCTGCTGGTGGTGGGCGGCGGCTACATCGCCTGCGAGTTCGCGTCGATCTTCAACGGGCTGGGCGCCAAGGTCACGCAGCTGCACCGCCGCGCGCACCTGCTCACCGGTTTCGACGACGACGTGCGGCAGTTCCTGGCCAACGAGATGGGCAAGGCCGGCGTCGACGTGCGGCTGAACTGCGATGTCGCCTCGGTCACGCGCCACACCGGCGGTAGCGGCGGCCTCACGGTCACGCTGGCACGCGGCCAGCAGATCGAGGCCGACACGGTGCTCTTCGCCACCGGCCGCGTGCCCAACACGCAGGGGCTGGGCCTGGAGGCGGCGGGCGTGGCGCTCGACGAGCGCGGCGCGATCGCGGTCGATGCGCACTACCGCAGCTCGGTGCCGTCGATCTACGCGGTGGGCGACGTCTCCACTCGCGTGCAGCTCACGCCGGTGGCGCTGGCCGAGGCGATGGTGGTGGTCGACGAGCTCTTCGGCAAGGGAAAGCGCCGGCTCGACTACGAGTTCATTCCCACCGCCGTGTTCACGCACCCGAACATCGGCACCTGCGGCTACACCGAGCTCGACGCACGCGCCAGGTTCGGCGAGGTGACGGTGTTCTCCAGCGAGTTCAAGTCGCTGCGCCACACGCTCTCGGGCCGCAGCGAGCGCACCTTCATGAAGCTGGTGGTCGACAAGGCCACCGACCGCGTCGTGGGCCTGCACATGGTGGGCGCCGATGCCGGCGAAGTGGTGCAGGGCTTCGCGGTGGCGATGCGCGCAGGGGCGACGAAGGCGGTCTTCGACAGCACGGTGGGCATCCATCCCACGGCTGCCGAGGAGTTCGTGACGATGCGCGAGCCGATGCCGGGGTGAAGGCTCGCCCCCAGGCTTCGCGCACTTCGTGTCGCTGCGCCAACCCCCTTCCGGGGGCAACCCGCGGTGTTCCCGCCAGATAGGGGTCAGCTCGAGCGTTGCTTGCCTTCAAGGAGCTTCACCATCACGAACAGCACGCGGTTCGCCGGCGTGGGCACGCCCAGCGCCTCGCCGCGGCGCACGATAAGGCCGTTGAGGTGGTCGATCTCGGTGGGCTTGGCGCGCGCGAGGTCCTGCGCGGTGGAGGAGTACTGCGACGGCATGGTCTGCGCGATGGCGCGCACGGCGGCGTCGGTGTCGCCGACCACGTCCACGCCCTCGGCCTTCGCGACCGCGAGGCATTCGGCCACCACGTCGCGGATCACGTCGGCCACGCCGGTGCCCTTCACGAGCACGCCGTAGGGCAGCTGCGTGACGGCGGAGAGCGCGTTGTAGGCACAGTTGAGTATCAGCTTGGCCCAGAGCGATCCGCGCACGTTGGGCGATATCTGCGTGGGCACGCCGGCGGCTTCGAGCTGCCGCGCCACTTCCTCGCTGCGGGCCGAAGGCGCGATCACCAGCTCGCCGCGGCCGTGGTGCTTCACGTGGCCGGGGCCGGCCATCTCGGTCGCGACGTAGACGACGGCCGCGGCGACTTCGTTCGACGGCGGCAGCACCGAGCGCACGCGCTGGTCGTTGTCCACGCCGTTCTGCAGCGTGAGCACAAGCGCGCCGGGTGCAAGGTGCGGCCCGATCTGTCCCGCGGCCGATTCGGTGTCGGTGGATTTCACGCAGAAGAGCACGAGGTCGGCGCCCTGCACGGCCGAAGCCTCGGTGCTTGCGGCAACGCGCACGTGCTCGTCGAAGGCCTTGGTCTCCAGGCGCAGGCCCCTGGCGTCGACGGCCTCCACGTGCGAGGGGCGGCCGATCAGCACCACCTCGTGTCCGGCGCGCGCGAGCATCGCCCCGTAGTAACAGCCGACCGCGCCGGCACCCATCACTGCGACTTTCATCGGTTCGTTTCCTTGCTTGTCCGCATGGAGGGCAAGCCTAGCGAAGATGGCGCCTTCATGCCTCGCTTCATGCTTCGGTTTCGACGCCGCGCGACTTCAGCCCCTCGTCGAGCAGCCATTCGCGGAACGCCGCGAAGGCCGGCAGGTCGAGGCGGTCTGGCCGGTAGCACAGGTAGTGCCCCTGGTTCACGCTCACGGGCGTGCCGCAGGGGCTGAGCAGCGCGCCTTCGGCCAACTCTTCCTGCACCAGCAGCTTCGGTACGAGGCCGATGCCCAGTCCGTTGAGCGCCGCCTGGATCAGCGCCGAATACTGGGCGAAACGCGGTCCGGCCACGGTCTGCACCTCGGGCACGCCGTGCTGGACGGCCCACAGGCGCCAGGCGGTGGGCGCGCCCTCGTGGTGCAGCAGCGTGTGGCCGACGATGTCGGCAGGCTGCGCGATGCGATGGCGCCCTTCGACCAGCGATCGCGCCACGATCAGCACGAACTCGCGCCCCGCGATGTATTCGGACACCACGCCGGGCCAGCCGTCGGGGCCATAGCGGATGGCGGCATCCACGCCGGCCGGGATGCCGTCGCTGGGCTCCAGGTGGCGGCTGAAGCTCAGCATCACGTGGCGGCTCTTCTGGCTGAAGGCGGGCAGGCGCGGAATGAGCCACTTGGTAAGGAAGGTGGGCACGCTCGCCAGCGTGAGCAGGCCGGCGCCGGCATCGCCCGAGCGGGCCTCGAAGGTGGCGGTCTCGATGGCGCGCAGGCCGCCGGAGATCTTCTGCCAGTACACGCGCCCCTGCGGCGTGAGCTGCACGCCGCGGCCGTTCTTCTGCAGCAGCTCGCGGCCCAGGAAGGCCTCGAGCCCCGCGATCTGCTTGCTGACCGCGCTCACGGTGATGCACAGGGCTCCGGCCGCGAGCGTGATGCTCTGGTGGCGCGCCACGGCGTCGAAGGCCAGCAGCTCCTGGATGGTGGGGCAGTCGCGCTTCATGCATGGCCTCGCTTCATGAAAGCTGCGTGAAAAAGGGTTTCCAATTGCTCAAGTGTCGTCATCCAACTTTCACCCATAAGTACGCATGCGGTTCCTAGAATTCGGGACGGCGCGGCGGCATGACCGGCGCGAACAGTAGCGCATCCGGAAAGTATGCCGGGTGTCCATGACATTGGAGACAAACTTGGTTCGCGTCATCTCGCTCGTCTACGGCCTGTACCTGCTGCTGCCCATCGCGCTGCTGCTGGTCGGCAGCGTGGGCGGCAACTGGACCAACACGCTGCTGCCCACGGGCATCACCGGGCAGTGGTACGTCGACCTCTGGCTCGACACCTCCTTCCGCAAGGCCTTCGTGAGCAGCCTGGTGGTGGCGCTGTCGGCCTGCGCCATCAACACCGTGCTGGCGCTGCCGCTGGCCTATGCGCTGTACCACGGCGCGCGGCGCGGCGGCAGCCTGGCGGCGCGCATCGTGAGCGCCACGCCGGTGGCGGTGCCGACGATCACGCTGGCCTTCGGCTACATGATCGTCTTCAACACCGACCTCGCGCCCTGGCTGGGCTCGATGCCGCTGCTGATCGCGGCGCACGCGATCCTCACGCTGCCCTATCTCACCAACACGCTGCTGACCGACCTGCGCCACCTCGACCTCGGCCGGCTGGAGCAGGCGGCCGCCACGCTGGGCGCCTCGGGCTGGCAGCAGTTCACCGGCATCGTGCTGCCCAGCCTGCGCCAGAGCCTGATCAGCGGGCTGGTGATGGTGGCGGCCATCTCGGTGGGCGAGTTCGGCGTGTCGAACCTGCTCACGAGTTTCCAGAACCGCACCTACCCGGTCGTGCTGCTGCAGGCCTTCTACGGCGCGACGGGCTTCGCCTGCGCGGCCACGGTGATCCTGCTGGTGCTGGCGAGTGCGTCGGCGCTTCTTTCCTCCTCCCTCGTGAAGCAACGCGCATAAGCGGCAGAACCGATACGCCATGAGCCTCCTCCTCGACAAGGTCAGCTACAACTACCCCGGCAGCACGCACGGGCTGCACGACGTATCGCTGGACGTCCGCACCGGCGAGCTGGTCGCGGTGATCGGCCCCAGCGGCTCGGGCAAGTCGACGCTGCTGAAGCTGGTGTCGGGCCTGGAGACGGGCCACACCGGCCGCATCGCGCTCGACGGCGAGGACATGTCGCGCACGCCGGTGCACCAGCGCCACATCGGCATGGTGTTCCAGAGCTACGCGCTCTTTCCGCACCTGAGCGTGCTCGACAACGTGGCCTACGGCCTGAAGCTGCGCAAGGTGGCCGCGGCCGAGCGGCATCGCCGCGCGCAGGAGCTGCTCGACATCGTCGGGCTGGGCGAGTTCTCGCGGCGCGCCGTGGCGCAGCTCTCGGGCGGGCAGCAGCAGCGCGTGGCACTGGCCCGCGCGCTGGCCATCGACCCGCGCGCCCTGCTGCTCGACGAGCCGCTCTCGGCGCTCGACGCCAGCGTGCGCGGCCACCTGCGCGACCAGATCCGCGCCATACAGCAGCGCTTCAATGCCACCACGCTGCTGGTCACGCACGACCAGGAGGAAGCGCTGGCCATGGCCGACCGCGTGGCGATGCTCAAGGACGGCAGGCTGCTGCAGATCGCCACGCCGCGCGACATCTACGAGAACCCCGCGAGCCGCGCGGTGGCCGAGTTCGTCGGGCTCTCGACGATCCTGCCCGCGAAGGTGGCCGCACCCGGCCGGCTGGACATGGGTTTTGCCGAGCTCTTCGCCGACACCGGCCGGCGCGCCTTCGGCACCGAGGTGAACGTGCTGGTGCGGCCCGAGCACATCCGGCCCGACCCGGCCGCAGACGCCGTGAACCGGCTCGCGGGCCGCACCGGCGCGCAGCGCTACCTGGGCGCGCTCACGCGCTACGACTTCGAGGTGCAGGGCGCCGCCAAGCCCTTCCTCGCCGAATCGTCGAGGCCGGCCGCCGAGGCGATCGCCATCGCGCCAGAGCACCTGCGCCTGCTCGACCACTGAACAAGAAAACCCTGAACCCATCCTCCAAGGAGCCACCATGCAACGCAGACATCTGATCCAGGCCGCCGGCGCACTGCCGCTGGCCTCTCTCGCGGCCCGCACCGCATTCGCCTTCGACGGCCCCGAGCTCTACGCGGGCGAGAAGGCGCTGTACGCCGAGGCGCAGAAGGAAGGCCTGTGCGTCTCCTTCGACACCGGCCCCGAATGGGCCAACTGGAAGTCGCTGTTCCGCGACTTCAAGAAGCGCTACCCCGAGATCGAGCTGACCTACAACGACATCGGCTCCGCCGCCACCGTGGTCTCGCTCGAGAAGACGAAGCGCCGCCCGCAGGCCGACACCGCCTACTACTTCGCCGCCTCCGCCGTCGACGCCGCGAAGAAGGACGTGGTCGCGCCCTTCAAGCCCGTCAACTTCGACAAGCTGCCGGCCGTGTTCCGCGAGGCCGAGGGCCGCTGGTTCACCATCCACACGCTCAACATCGCCTTCCTGGTCAACAAGAAGCTGGTGAAGAACGTGCCCACCGGCTGGGCCGACCTGCTCAAGCCCGAGTTCAAGAACTCGGTGGTGTACCTCGACCCGCGCTCCACCGGCATCGGCCAGGTGCTGACCTTCGCGGCGGCGTACGCCAACGGCGGCAGCGTCGACAACGTGCAGCCCGGCACCGACTACCTCGGCAAGCTGCATGCGGCCGGCAACGTGCTGCGCGTGGAAGGCACCACGCCCTATGCCAAGTTCCTCAAGGGCGAGATCCCGGTGTGGATCAGCTACGAGAACGACGGCCTGAAGGCCAAGCACGTCGACGGCATGGGCGACGCGGTGGAAGTGGTGATCCCGAAGGAAGCCAGCGTGGCCGCGCCCTACGCCATCAGCCTCGTGAAGAACGGCCCGAACCCGAACGCCGGCAAGCTGTGGCTCAACTTCATCATGAGCGAGGCCGGCCAGTCGCTCTTCGCGCAGGGCTTCGTGCGCCCCGCCGTGCCGGGCACGCCGCTGGCCGCCGACGTGGCCGCCAAGATGCCGGCCGCGCCGCAAATCAAGCCGCTCGACGTGGTGAAGGCCTCGGAGCGCAAGGCCGAGGTCGACAAGCTCTGGGCGCAGGCAGCACTGAAATGACGCACTCCCCCAGTCTTCGCGCACTTGGTGTCGCTTCGCCAACCCCCTCGCCGGGGGCAACACCTGCGGCCCGGCAAAGCCGGTTCCGCGGTGTTCCCCGCCCTGGCCCTGCCGTTGCATGCGCCGTGGGCCGCGGCAGGTCGTGACGGAGAACTGATATGCGACGCTTTGGCGCCTGGCCCGCATGGGCCTTCATGGCGCTGTTCTTCGCGGTGCCCCTTGCCGCACTGCTGCCCGAGGCCTTCGGCGAGGGCGGCAGCGCCTTCGGGCGGCTGTTCGGCAACGCGCTCTTCTTCGGCGCGCTGCGCAATACCCTGGCGCTCGGGCTCGCGGCGGGTGCCATGTCGGCGCTGGTGGGCACCTGCATCGCGATCGAGCTCGCGCGCCAGCCCGAGGCGCGCCGCCGCTGGATGATGACCCTGCTGGGCCTGCCGCTGGCGTTCTCGGGGCTGGTGATCGCCTATGGCTTCATCCTGGCCTTCGGCCGCGCGGGCTTCGTGACGCAGCTGCTCGCGGGCCTGGGCGCCGACCCGGCGGCCTTCGGCAGCTGGATCTACAGCGTGTCGGGCCTGGGTTTTGCGTATGCCTACTACCTGATTCCGCGCGTGGCGCTGTCGCTGTACCCGGTGTTCGCGAACCTCGACCTGCGCCCGGCGCAGGCGGCGCGCACGCTGGGCGCCTCGCGCTCGCGTGCTTTCTGGGACACGGTGGTGCCCGAGGTGCTGCCCTCGGTCCTGTCGAACGCCTGCATGGTGGCCGCGATCGCGATGGGCACCTACGGCACGGCGCTGGCGCTGGTGGGCACGCAGCTCAACATCCTGCCGCTGATGCTGCTGGCGCAGGTGGGCGACGGCGGTTCCGATTTCGCGGTGGCGGCGGCCCTGTCGCTGGTGCTGATGGTTGTGTGTGTGATCGTGATGGGAGTGGGCGATGTCTTTACGCGAAGGCGCGAGCGCGGTGGCGCTGCCGGCGCAGGTCACTGAGGCGCTGGCGCGCCTCGCGCAGAAGCAGCGGGGGCCGCAGCGCCACCGCCAGCCGGTGGCCATCATCGGCCCCGGCGACGGCGGTCCGGCCGAATGCGAGGCCGCCCATGCCGTGGCGCATGCGCTGGCCGGCGCCGGCATGGCCGTGGTCTGCGGCGGGCGCGGCGGCGTGATGGCGGCCGCCTCGCGCGGCGCGGTGGAAGCCGGCGGCATCGCCGTGGGCATCCTGCCCGAGGACGACGACCGCAACGCCAACGAATGGCTCAGCGTGGCCATCCCCACCGGCATGGGCGAGATGCGCAACGGCATCGTCGCGCGCAGCGGCGTGTGCCTGGTGGCCATCGGCGGCAACATGGGCACGCTGTCGGAGATGGCGCTGGGTCTCAAGTGGGGCAAGCCGGTGTTCGTGATGCACGGCGACGTGGCGCTGCCGGGGGCGGTGCAGGTCTCGGATGTGAACGAGATGCTCTCCAAGGTGGTGGCCTGCCTGTTGGGCTGAGTTTCTGCTCTGTCGTTCGGGGGTGTGCACAGGGCACGACGAGCGCTGCTCTTGTGCCGGCCGATCAGCCAATGCTCTGGACGATCACGCCGATGGGGTGCCTTGCGCAGCGAAATAAAGGAGGAGGGGCGAAGCCCCGGGAGACATTCGCGGAGCAAGGTACCCCGTCGGCGTGATCGCGCCCCGAACAGCGGCCCGAAGCAACCCAGCAGCCATTGCACAATGCCGGCATGCCCTACATGCCCACATTCGTCGCCCCCGCCCGCTTCACCGATGCCGCCGCCGCACTCGAGCAGGTCAAGCTCATCTACCAGAGCGGCCTGACGCACCTGCGCGAATCGATGCTGCGCTTCGTCGCCGGCGAGGAGCTTCCGGGGCGGGTGCGGGCCTGCTACCCCTTCGTGCGGGTGCACACCCACACCGTCTCGCGCCACACGCCTCCGGCCAACGCCGGCCTGAGCTACGGCTTCGTGGCCGGCCCCGGCCGCTACGAGACCACGCTGACGCGCCCCGACCTGTTCGCGCGCTACTACCTCGACCAGTTCCGCCTGCTGCTGGAGAACCACCAGGTCGAGCTGGAGGTGGGCACCAGCACGCAGCCGATCCCCATCCACTTCTCCTTCGCCGAGAACGACCACATCGAAGGCACCATGAGCGCCGAGCGCCGGGCCCTCATGCGCGACGTGTTCGACCTGCCCGACCTGGGCGTGATGGACGACGGCATCGCCAACGGCACCTTCGAGGCGCGCGACGGCGAGGCGCAGCCGCTGTCGCTGTTCACCGCCGCGCGGGTCGACTACTCGCTGCACCGCCTGCGCCACTACTCAGGCACGGCGCCGGAGTGGTTCCAGAACTTCGTGCTGTTCACCAACTACCAGTTCTACATCGACGAGTTCGTGCGGCTGGGCCACGAGGCCATGGCCGACGAGAACAGCGAGTACGTCGCCTTCATCGAGCCGGGCAACGTGGTCACGCGCCGGCGCGGCCTGCCCGCCGGTTCGAGCGCCACCTACGGCCACCTGCTCGATGGCAGCCAGGGCACCGCGCCCCCGCGGCTGCCGCAGATGCCGGCCTACCACCTGGTGCGCGAGGACTGCAGCGGCACCACCATGGTCAACATCGGCGTCGGCCCGGCCAACGCCAAGACCATCACAGACCACATCGCGGTGCTGCGTCCGCACGCCTGGATGATGCTGGGCCACTGCGCCGGCCTGCGCAACACGCAGCAACTCGGCGACTACGTGCTGGCCCACGCCTACGTGCGCGAGGACCACGTGCTCGACGAGGAACTGCCGCTGTGGGTGCCGATTCCGGCGCTGTCGGAGATCCAGCTCGCGCTGGAAAAAGCCGTGGCCGACGTCACCCGCTACGAGGGGCCCGACCTGAAGAAGATCATGCGCACCGGCACCGTGGCCAGCACCGACAACCGCAACTGGGAGCTGCTGCCAGGCAACCAGCCGCAGCGCCGCTTCAGCCAGAGCCGCGCGGTGGCGCTGGACATGGAAAGCGCGACCATCGCGGCCAACGGCTTCCGCTTCCGCGTGCCCTACGGCACCCTGCTGTGCGTGAGCGACAAGCCGCTGCACGGCGAGATCAAGCTGCCGGGCATGGCCAACCACTTCTACCGTGAACGCGTGGAGCAGCACCTGCGCATCGGCATGCGGGCCATCGACATCCTGCGCGCCGAGGGCTCGACCCGGCTGCACAGCCGCAAGCTGCGCAGCTTCGCCGAAGTGGCGTTCCAGTAAGAAGAACGGCTCCAGCAGGCCCGCGACCAGGGCCGGGCCTCAGGGTTTGTCCTGCCCGCGGGCACGCCTGATCGGCGCGTTTCGCGGACATCATCCGGTCTATCCCACGACAACCGGAAAGAAGATGACCCAGTCGCGCTCCGTTCCCCCCATTTCCCGTCGCAGTTTCTCTGCATGGATCGCGGCCTCGGCCGCGGCAGCCGGCGCAGGACACGCCGCGCTGTGGCCGCGCTCCGCGCACGCCGCCGACGCGCCGCTGAGCAACCGGCTGCGCATCGTGATCCCCGCCAACGAAGGCGGCGGCTGGGACCAGACGGGCCGTGCGCTGGGCGCCGCCATGCTGGCGTCGGGCGCGGTCGGCAGCGTGGTCTACGAGAACGTCGGCGGCAAGGGCGGCACCATCGGCCTGGCCAAGTATGTCGAGAAATACGACGCCGACCCCGACACCCTGCTGATGAGCGGCATGGTCATGGTCGGCGCGGTGGCCCTGCAGAAGCCGGCGGTCACCATGGCCAGCATGGCGCCCATCGCCCGCCTCACCAGCGACTACGAGGTGATCGCGGTCAAGGCCGACTCCCCCATCAAGACGCCGAAGGACCTGATCACGCAGCTGCACGCGGACGCGGCCAACACCGTCATCGCAGGCGGTTCGGCCGGCGGCGTGGACCACATGTATGCCGGCATGCTGGCGCGCGTGGCCGAGGCCTCGCAGTCGCTGGTCTACCAGGCGCACCCCGGCGGCGCGGAGGTGGTCGAGGCGCTGGAAAGCGGCAAGGCCGCAGCAGGCATCTCGGGCTACAGCGAGTTCGCCGAGAGCATCGCCAATGGCAAGCTGCGCGCCATCGGCGTGTCGTCGAAGCGGCCGTTCCAGGGCATCGCCTCGGTGCGCGAGCAGGGCGTGGACGCCGACCTCGCCAACTGGCGCGGCGTGCTCACCGGCCGCAAGGTGCCGCCGTACCGCAAGACCGCCCTGCTGACCGTGGTGAAGCGCGCCACCGCCACCGATCTGTGGCAGAAAACCGTCAAGCAGAACAACTGGGACCCGTTCTGGCTGGAAGGCAAGGAATTCGAGAACTTCCTCGAGACCGACACGGCGATGGCCGGGCCACTGATCTATCTGCTCAAGCTCAAGGCCTGAGGCGGGCTGACCGCCAGGCTTCGCGCACTTCGTGTCGCGCACGCCTTGCCCCTTCCCAGGGGGATATCGCGGAGCCTTGCAGCCGGTAGCCCCTGCTCGTTCAGGCGAAGAGTTCCGGCATCTCGCGCTGCGCCTTCGGCGTCAACGTGAGCGCGCGCCCATCCAGCTCCTGCCGCACCCACCCGCGCTTCAGCGACAGCTGCAGCCATGCCGCGCCCAGCGCGCCGCCCAGGTGCGGGCGGCGCTCGCTCCAGTCGAGGCAGGCGCAGGCGAAGCGGCGGCGGGAGCGGCGCACCTCGTCGATCTTCACGCCCAGGCTCTCCAGCGCGATCGCACCTTCGGGCGTGAGTTCGTACGAGCCGCTCTGCAGGCCGCTGAGCCAGCCATGGGCGTGCAGCCGGTCGTGCAGCGCGACGCCGGCCGTGCCCGCCATGTGGTCGTAGCAGGTGCGCGCGCTGCGCAGGCGGCTGGGCGTGCTGGGCCTGAACTCGGGTGTGCGTGGAGTGCCGGCCACCACCATCAGGCTTTCAAGCGCCGAGGCGACGTCGTCGCTGGCGAGGCGGAAGTAGCGGTGCTTGCCCTGCACCAGCACGTCGACCAGTCGTTCTTCCTTCAACCGGGCGAGGTGCGCGCTGGCGGTGGAGGCGGCCACCTCGGCGACGGTGGCGAGCTCGGTGGCGGTGCGTGCGTGGCCGTCCATCAGGCAGCTCAGCATGCGGGCGCGCGCCGGCTCGGCGATGGCCCCGGCCAGTCGGGCGAGCTGGAAGTCGGCGGCGGATGAAAGGGTGTCGTCCATGCGCCCATCCTAAGACGGCGGCACACGCCATACTTCGTTCACGGGCGAAGTGTGGCGGCAGCTTCGACAGCACACTGGCGCCATGAACCCAAGCCCCACGCTCTCCGCCATGCCCGCAGATCCGGTCGCGGCTGCCACGCATGCAGATCCCTATCCTTACTACGCAGCCCTTCGCGACGGACCGGCGCTCGCATGGAACGCGCAGCTGCGCCTGTGGGTCGCGAGTCGTGCCGACGTGATCGAGCAGGTGCTGCAGGCCCACGGCGCCCTGCGCGTGCGGCCGGCCGCGGAGCCCGTGCCGCGCGCCATCATGGGCAGCCCCGCCGGCGAGGTGTTCGGCCACCTCGTCCGCATGAACGACGGCGCCGCGCACCAGGCGCACAGGCCTGCGCTGCAGCGCGCGCTCGCAGGGCTGGACCTGGATGCGGTCTACGCGTCAACGCTGCAGGTGGCGCAGCGCGTGCTGGCGCAGCAGCAGCCGCCTTCCGAGGCGTTGTTCTCGATGCCTGTGCAGTCCGTCGCCCACCTGCTCGGCTTCGCGGACGATGCGCTGCCGCAGGTGGACCGGTGGATGCGCGACTTCGTGGCCTGCCTCTCGCCGCTTTCCACGCCCGAGCAGCTGCAGCGCGCGAGCACGGCGGCTGCGCAGCTGATGACGCGCTTCGAAGCGCTGGCAGCCGGCAATGCGCCGCGTCACGGCACGCTGCTCGCAGCGGTGCTGGCCGAGGGCTCCGGCGATGCGCTCACCTCGCGCTCGCTGCTCGCGAACCTCGCGGGCCTGCTCTCGCAGACCTGCGACGCCACGGCTGGCCTGGTCGGCAACAGCTTGATCTCTCTGATGCGCGAGCCATCGCTGTTGCCCTCGGCCCGCACGCGCAATGGACTGCAAGCCATCGTCGAGGAAACCGCGCGCCACGATCCCTCGGTGCAGAACACGCGGCGCTTCGCCGCCGAGGCCGTCACCATCGCCGGCACCGACGTGGCTGCAGGCGACACGGTGCTGGTGCTGCTGGCATCGGCCAACCGCGATCCGGCGTTCAACACCGAGCCCGACCGGTTCATGCCGATGCGGGAGCGCCGCCGCATGCTCGGCTTCGGCCACGGCATGCACGCCTGCCCGGGACAGGCGCTGGCCTGCACGCTGGCGGCGGCCAGCCTCCACACGCTGCTGCAGCAGCATGCAGCCGACCTCGACGCACAGCGCCTGCGCGGCTGGAGCTACCGCCCGTCGGTCAACGGCCGCATCCCCGTGTTCCACTGACCCGTGCCCGCGAGGTGCGGCGACAGCTGCGCGTCGCCCCAGCGCAGCGGCAGCGCACCCGGACGGCGCAGCGCGTGCGTGACGTGGAAGCGCACCAGCCGCTCGGCGCCTTCGAAGGCATCCACCTCGGGTCCGTTCCACACGATCTCGGCGGTGGCCGCCACGTGCAGCAGGTCGCCGCTGTCGAAGTCGACGAAGAGCAGGCCCGCGCGCGGATGCACCGCGAGGTTGCCCAGCGTGTTGAAGAAGCGGTTGCCGTTGAAGTCCGGCAGGATGAGCGTGTCGTCGCCGTCGATGCGCACGAAGCCCGGGCGGCCGCCGCGATGCGACACGTCGACGCCGTGCGAGCTCGCGTCGGCCCCGTCGCCCGCCGCGGCTTCGTCGGGGTAGGCGGTGGCGATGAACAGCGTGTCGGCGCTGCCGATGAGGCGGTGCGCGGCAAGGTCCAGCCTGTCGAGCCATTGCGCGGGAGCCGCATCGGCAGCGCGCGGCGCGACGAACTCCGGCTCGCGCGCCTGGATGTAGCGCGGGCAGTTGCCGAAGCTCTGCTGCACCGCGACGCTGAAGCCCGCCGCATCGAGCGCCTCCACGGTTCCGTTCATGCGGTTGCGCCGCCGCGTGTGCGGCTGGATGCCGAGAAGGCCCAGCGTGGCGCCCTGCTTCAGCTGGCCGATGAGCGGGTCGCCGGCAGCCGGCAGCGCGTCGATGCGCAGGTGCGTGGCATCGGGCGAGTGCACGAAGCCTGTGGGCCCCGCGAGCACGCTGGCCCAGGGCTGCAGCTCTTCGTCGAGACTGCCGGCCACGATGAAGGGCAGCAGCGAGAAGAACTCGCGGTGCTGGTCGGGCATGTAGTCGCGGATCACGCGGGGCCCGGCGACCTCCATCTGCTCGCGCGAGCCCGCCAGCGCCTGCAGCGTGCGCTCGCCGGCATGGAAGGGCGCGGCGATCATGACTTGGCCTCCGCAGCGAGTCCGACGGGAGTGCGCACCATCGGCACGAAGCCGGGCAGCGCTTCCACGCGCGCCAGCCACTCGCGCACGCTCGGATAGCCGTCGAGCGACACGCTGCCTTCGGGGGCATGCGCCACGTAGGCGTAGTTCGCGATGTCGGCCAGCGTGGCATCGGGGCCTGCAAGGAAGGGCTGCTGCTGCAGGTGCGTTTCCATCACCGAGAGCAGCGCGTGCGAGCGCTTGACGGTCTCCGTCGGATCGGTCGCATGGCCGAACAGCACCATGACCCGCGCGGCCGCCGGGCCATAGGCCAGCGGACCGGCCGCCACCGAGAACCAGCGCTGCACGCGCGCCGCGCCGACCGCGTCGCGCGGCATCCAACGCGTCGGATCGGACGAATAGCGCTCGTTGAGATAGACCAGGATGGCGTTGGAATCGGCCAGCGTCAGATCGCCGTCCTCGATCACCGGCACCTGGCCGAAGGGATTGCGCGCAAGGAACTCGGGCGTGCGGTTCTCGCGCTTGCGCATGTCGAGCTCGATGCTCTCGAAGGGCAGCCCGAGCATCGTGAGGAACAGGCGCACGCGATGCACGTGGCCCGAGATGGAGGAGCCGTAGAGCTTGATCGGCTGGGCGGGGCGGGTGGCGGCCATGGGCGATTCCTTTTCCGTGAAGAGATGAGGCATGGGCTGGATTCTTCTCTCTTGCGTGGAATGAATGAATAGCCATTCCTGTATTTGACTGCTGCGTTTTCCGGTTTAATCGACCCATGGATCGCTTCAAAGCCCTGCAGAACTTCGTCCAGATCGCCGACCAGGGCAGCCTCACTCGCGCCGCCGAGGCGCTGGGCACCTCGCTGCCCGCCGTGGTGCGCTCGCTCGCCGCGCTGGAGGCCCACCTGGGCGTGCGCCTCTTCCACCGCACCACGCGTCGCCTCTCGCTCACCGAGGAAGGGCGCAGCTACCTGCCGAGCGCGCGCGAGCTGCTGCTCGCGGCCGACGCCGCCGACCTCGCGCTGAAGGCCGAGGCCCGCGAGCCCGCCGGCCAGCTCACCATCACCGCGCCGGTGCTCTTCGGCCACATGTACGTGGCGCCCGCCATCGTTCGCTTCATGCAGCGTTACGAGAAGGTGCGCTGCAGCGTGCGGCTGTACGACCGCACGGTGAACCTGCTGGAGGAAGGCATCGACGTCGGCATCCGCATCAGCCCGCTGGAAGATTCGTCGCTCGTCGCACAGACCATGGGCACCATCCGCCGCGTGCTGGTCGCGAGCCCCGACTACCTGGCGCGACACGGCACGCCGATGCACCCGCGCGAACTGAACGGCGCACCGTGCGTGCGCGGCCGCGTCGACGCGCCGACGCAGTGGCAGTTCTACGAGGGCGGCAAGGCGATCGGCGTGACGCCCGACACCCGGCTGGAGTTCAACCACCTCGCGCCGGCCATCGAGTCGTGCGCGGCGGGCATGGGCTTCGGCACCTTCTTCTCGTACCAGGTGATACCCCACGTGGCACAGGGCCGGCTGAAACTGGTGCTCGAAGACTTCGAGCCGCCGCCGCGCCCGGTGAGCGTGATCTATCCGAATGCGAGGCTGCTGCCGGCGCGCACGCGGGCGTTCATCGATTGGATGAAGATGGAGTTCGAGGGGCTCAGGCTTTGAGCGGCGGCGGCCGCGATGTCATGCGGCCGCGTGCAGCGAGCTGTCGTGCAGGCAGACCTGCGAATGCTGCTTCATCAGCGGCCAGCCTTCGCGATCCAGGTGCGCGGCCAAGGCAGCGACACGCGCCTTGAAGCCGGCCAGCGGCTCGTGGCTGCGCAGCGTCACTACGTGAACATCGGGTTCATCGCCGATGTCGTCGCGCGAAAGCCGTGCACCGTGCTCTTCACACAGCTGCTGCAACGCCGAGACATCGCGCAACCGCAGCTTGCCGTGCCATCTGAAATACTGGCTCGGCCACTCAAGGCTCTCATGACTCTCGATCGGCGCCTCGACCTTCACGCGCAGCACCGCCATGCCCGCGCGGGCCAGCCATTGCGCGAGCGCCATTGCCTCGGCCTTGGCCTCTGCCAGGTCGCCGCGCAGCCAGGTGGTGGCCATGGGCTGCTGCTTCTGCTCGCCGTTGGCGAGGTCGATAAGCAGCGGCTTGAGCCCGACCTGCTCGCAGACCTCGACGAAGGACGGGATCTGCGCGGCGTGCATCGCGCCGCAGGTCAGGTGCAGTTCGAGCCTGCTCTTGTTGGGTTGCCGGGCGATCGTGTTCATGGCGCGGGGGCCCTCGCGGGCAGGGGTTTGCCGTCGCACAGCGCGGCCACGTCGACGACGAGGCCTCGCACAGCCTCTTCCATGCCGAGGTTGAGCACCGACATGAATTCGCCGTTGCCGTTGGCCCAGTTGGCGCGCGTGCCCATGCCGTGGTACTGGCGCACCACGGCCTCGGTGCCGGGCATGCGGAAGCTGGCCTGCAGCACGACGTGCGAGACGAGGTTGAGGCCCGACGACCACGAATGCGCCAGGCGCAGCGCGACTTCGGCCGTGGCCTGCCGCGTGGCGCCGGTGGAGGGCGGCACTGCGCTCACGACCTGCAGGCCGTAGCGGCTCGCGGACTGCAGCGCACTGCGCGTCCACTCGACCGGATCGCCGCCGGCCCGGATGGACTGCACCTTCACAGGCGTGGCGTGCAGCGTCGGCAGCATGAGCGTCAGGTTGCCGACGTTGGCCTTGTTCAGGCGGGTGTCGTCGATCCTCGGCAGGTACAGCGTGCAGCCGCTCGTCACGCGCAGCGCCGGGGCGGGCGCGCTGTTGGGCCGCTCGGCCGGCTCGGGTGCCGCCTCGTAGACCATGGGAAGCGGCTCGGTCTCGGTCAGCGCGTGCGAGATGCCCGGCATGGCGCCGAGCATGCACAGGGCGCGGAAGACGGCCGGCCTCCAGGCTTGCAGCAGCGGCGTCATGGCGCAGCGCTCCTCACCGAATAGAGCGCGCCATCCTGGTCGCGGAACAGCACGCGGCCCGGACGCTCGTCGAAGCTCTGGCCGGCCAGCGTCACCCATGAGCCGTTGACGTTGAAGCGCGCGGTCTTCACCGGCCCCGAGCGCGCGCCGGCGAGGTCGAGCGCCACCGCATGCAATGTCTGCGTCATCGACTCGCGCATCATGCCGCGCAACACCTGCCCGTCATCCGCGGTGAGGCGGCGCAGAACGGTGGCGCGCGCGACGCCGCCTACGGGCGTCTGGAAGATGGCGGCGGCGCGGTAGGTGGGCTCGCTCCTGCCGTCCTGCCAGAGCAGCGCCGAGGTGCGCGTGGTGAAGGCGCCCAGGCCGGGCTCCAGCGCGTACTGCAGCAACAGCACCATGTAGGACGGCCCGCTCTTCGTGGCGGCGATGCGGGCCTCGTGTTCGGCCCTGGCCGGCATGGCCGGCAGCAGCTGCGCCGAGCGGATCTTCAGCGGAAAGGTCGACGGCTCCCCGAGCTGCGCCTCGAGCGCCCGGGCGGCCTCGGCGCGGTAGTCGTAGTCGAGCAGCGGGCCGACGATGGCCTGCACCTCGGCGCTCATGTCCTTCTGGCGCGACTGCTGCACCGAAGAATCGATGAGCGCGCCGATCAGCCCGCCGCCCGTGGCCGCGCTCACGCCGGGCGCCTGCGCCGAGAACATGAAGCTCTCCTGCGCGACGACGACGCGCAGGTCGACTTCGCCGACCTTGTTGCGGTCCGCGGCCGCCAGCGGCCGGTGAAAAGGTGCGCAGGCACCGAGCAGCGACAGCGCCGCCAGCGCCAACCAGAAACGCAGCATCCTTGGGCCTCCCCCCGTTGCAATGCCAGATATTCGAACGTTGATGGACTGCGATTGTGGGGCCGCCGGGAACGCGCCCCGACCCGGGTTATCGAGGACCCGGCACGCACGCCGCCGGCGTGCGTCAGAATGGCCGCGTGCCGCCTACGACATCCTCCAGCCCGCCTCCCCTCTTCCACGCCAGCCATCTGCTCAAGCGCTATGGCGACACCACGGTCGTGGACGACCTGTCCTTCGAGATCGCGCCCGGCGAATGCCTGGGCGTGATCGGGCCGAACGGCGCCGGCAAGACCACCACCATCCGAATGTGCCTGGGCCTCACGGCGCCCGACGGCGGCGAGATCTCCGCGCTCGGGCTGCAGATGCCGCGTGATGCGCTGGCGATCAAGGCGCAGCTCGGCGTGGTGTCGCAGTTCGACACGCTCGACCCCGACTTCAGCTGCGCCGAGAACCTCGTGGTGTACGGCCGCTACTTCGGCTTCAGCAAGGCACAGGTGCGCGCACGCGTGCCGCAGCTGCTGGAGTTCGCGGCGCTCTCGCACAAGGCCGATGCGAAGCCGGGCGAGCTCTCGGGCGGCATGCGGCGTCGGCTCTCTCTGGCGCGCGCATTGGTCAACGACCCGAAGCTGCTGCTGCTCGACGAGCCCACCACCGGGCTCGACCCGCAGGCGCGGCACCTGATGTGGGAGCGGCTGCAGGTGCTGCTGCAGCAGGGCAAATCGATCCTGCTGACCACGCACTTCATGGACGAGGCCGAACGCCTGTGCTCGCGCCTGCTGGTGCTGGACCACGGCCGCAAGATCGCCGAGGGCCGCCCGCGCGACCTCATCGCCGAGCATCTGGAGCCCGACGTGGTCGAGGTGTACGGCAACGGTGCGCTGTCGCTGGCCGAGTCGGCCGAGCTGAAGGCGATGGCGGCGCGCGTGGAGGTCAGCGGCGAGACGGTGTTCTTCTACACGCAGGACTCGCGCAGGCTGCTCGCAGCGCTGACAAGGCACGGTGGACTGCGCACCTTCCACCGCCCCGCGAACCTCGAAGATCTTTTCCTCAAGCTCACGGGTCGCCAGATCCGCGAGGACGGCTAAAGATGAGACTCACCCCCCAGGCTTGCCCACGTCGTGTGGCCGCCACCCCCCTCGCCGGGGGCAATACCGGCGGCCCGGCAAAGCCGGTTCCGCGGCATTCCTGAGATGGAGCAGCAGCCATGAACAACGTATCGAGTCCGGCGTCGACTTCAACGCCCCCTTCGCCTTCACCATGGCGCCCGCCAGAGCTTTCCCTGCGCTGGTGGCCCGTGTTCCTGCGCAACCTGCTGGTGTGGCGCAAGCTCGCGATACCGAGCCTGATCGGCAACATCGCCGAGCCGCTGATCTGGCTGGTGGCCTTCGGCTACGGCATGGGGGCGCTGGTGGGGCAGGTGTCGGTCGACGGCACGAAGGTGCCGTACATCCTGTTTCTGGCCAGCGGATCGATCTGCATGAGCGCGATGAACGCGGCGAGCTTCGAGGCGCTGTACTCGGCCTTCTCGCGCATGCACGTGCAGAAGACCTGGGACGGCATCATGAACGCGCCGGTCGGCCTCGACGACATCGTGCTGGCCGAGATGCTGTGGGCGGCGTTCAAGTCGATCTTCACGGTGACGGCCATCCTCTTCGTGATGCTGGGCCTCGGCATCAGCCACAGCCCGAAGCTCGTCGTGGCATGGATGGTTCTGATCGGCGCGGGCATCACCTTCTCGTCGATCGCGCTGATCTTCAACGCGCTGGCCAAGGGCTACGATTTCTTCACCTACTACTTCACGCTGTTCATGACGCCGATGATGTTCCTGAGCGGCGTGTTCTTTCCGCTGGAACAGCTGCCTGCCGCGGTGCAGGCCGTGGCGGCCTGGCTGCCGCTGACGAACGCGGTGGCGCTGGTGCGGCCGCTGTTCATGGACCAGTGGCCCACAGGCTGGTGGGTGCACGCGGTGGTGCTGGCGGTGTATGCGGTGGCGGCGTTCTGGATCGCGCTGGGGCTGACGCGCAAGAGGTTCAAGGCGTAGCGGCAGCGGCCTGAAGCCGGCCCGGCGGACGCCATGCGATGACGCCTGCTGTCCGCGCCCGCACTTCCGGCGAGGCCAGGCAGGTGGCGACCGCTTCGTAGCCGGGAGAACCGGGATACGGCGCGACCTGCATCGGCGGGCTGTGGTTGGCCGGGCACAGGATGATGCTTTCGTCGGGGCCCACGGCGGACAGGTCGAGGATCGCGCAGGAGCGGGTGAGCATGAAGACCGGCCGCGCGCCCGGGCCCCTTCGGCGCAGCCAGGCGATGAGGGCTTCCTGCGTCGGCTGGTCGAGGCCCTGCTCGATCATGTCCACGATCAGCGGGACGGCAGGCCCCTCGGCGACCAATGCAGCGAGCAGCACGCCCAGGGCATCCGACGGGGTTGCGCCGTCTTCCACGAGCCAGGCCACGGCCGCATCGATGCTCGACTTCGATCGATGGTCTGCAAGCGGCTTCGCCTTTGCCCCGGCCGGTTCGGGCGCATCGAGCCTCTGCAGACCCAGGAAGACGGCGCCGGGCAGCGCCTTCGCGAGGCTGTGCGCCAGCCGCGTCTTCCCGCTGCCCAGCGGGCCGACGATGTAGTTCAGCGTGCGGATGTCGCGCAGCTCGAATAGCTCGCCGCCCCAGGGCCAGGGAAGCTCGAATGCGACGCGGGCCCCGGAGGCCGGTGCGCGCAGGTCCGCGAGTTCGCCGATGGTCGGCGTGCGGCCCTGCCGCAGATCGCTTCGCAGGCTGCGGATCTTCGCGACCGTGCCTGCGAGGCCATGCAGTTGCGCCTCCAGTGCGGCCTGATGGGCCTCCAATGTCTGTTCCAGGCCCTGCGGGTCTCCCTGCAGCACCCGTGCCACCTGGGCAAGGCTGAAGCCGAGCGCGCGAAGCGCGACGATCTCTGCGGCGCGCGCCATCTGCCCGGGGCCGTAGGCGCGCCAGCCGGCTGCCGTGCGCTCGGGCGCCACCAGCCCGCGCTGCTCGTAGAGCCGCAGGGCCTTGGTGGACACGCCGAGCCGCCGGGCGGCTTCGGAGGGACTGAGGAATCGGGCGTTGGACGGCATGACAGTGGCCTTTCGGCGGGAGTTTCCGCTTTTGTAAGGGCTGCCCCAGGGGCCGGGTCAACAGGCGGACACGAAAACCGGGTTTCATGTGCCCCGGACCGGCTGTATATCGATACTTTCAAATTACATTGCACGCAATTTAATTGTTCGCTACAATTCAGCCCATGCCCTCCACCGCCATCAACGCCGACGAAATGCTCAAGCTGGACAACCAGCTTTGTTTCGCCGTCTATTCCGCTTCGCTGGCCATGACCCGGCTCTACAAGCCGGTGCTGGAGAAGCTGCAGCTCACCTACCCCCAATACCTCGTGATGCTCGCCCTCTGGGAGCAGGACGGCCTCATGGTCTCCGAGCTCGGCGAGCGTCTCTCGCTCGATTCGGGCACGCTCACGCCGCTGCTCAAGCGCCTGGAGGCCAACGGCTACGTGGCCCGCGTGCGCGACGTGGCCGACGAGCGGCGCGTGCACATCACGCTGACCGCCGCGGGCCGCAGGCTCAAGAGCCGCGCCTCCAACGTGCCCGCCTGCCTGATGGCTGCGGCCGAGTGCTCGGTGCCCGAGCTGGTTTCGCTCACCCAGCAGATCCAGACGCTGCGCGACCGCATCAGGAAGGCGGCCTGACGCCACGCAACATGTTTCTCCCGCTCCGGTCGACTTCCGCAAGGAAAGAGAACGAAGCCTTTTCACCACCCTCCCTTCAACTTCATCACCACCAGAGGAATCACCATGACCACCAAGCTCGACAAAGTGCTCTACACCGCAGAAGCCCACACGGTCGGCGGCCGTGACGGCGCAGGCAAGTCCAGCGACGGCGCGATCGACGTCAAGCTGAGCTCGCCCGGTTCCGGCAAGCCCGGTACCAACCCCGAGCAGCTGTTCGCAGTCGGCTATGCCGCCTGCTTCATCGGCGCGATGAAGGCCGTCGGCCCGAAGATCGGCGTGAAGGTGCCTGAAGACGTCGCCATCGACTCCAGCGTTTCCCTCGGCCCGACGAACGGCGGCGCCGCCTACGGCATCGCCGTGAAGCTGGCGATCACGCTGCCCGGCCTCGACGCCGAAGCCAAGCAGAAGCTGGTCGACACCGCCCACCAGGTGTGCCCGTACTCGAACGCCACGCGCGGCAACATCGACGTCGAACTGACGATTGCTTGAGCTCGCCCCCAGGCTACGCGCACTTCGTGTCGCTTCGCCAACCCCCTACCGGGGGCAACACCTGAGGCCCGGCAGAGCCGGTTCCTCGGTGTTCTCTTGAAGGGATCACATACAGAGCGGTCCGGCCACAAGCCGGGCCGCTTTTTTCATGCCCGCCGATGTCTCACGGGTGACGCCGGAAGCCGCCGCGCGATGGCGCCTTTCATCAAGCTTGGCTAACGTCGGCGAATCCCGCAACCGCCAGCCAGGAGCCACGCTCATGAGCACCACCAGCCTCCTCATCCGCAAAGACCAGCTTGCCGCCACCCGCCTTCACACCGCCACCGACGAGGCGCTTGCCGACGGCCAGGTGCGGGTGCGCATCGACAGCTTCGCGCTCACCTCCAACAACATCACGTATGCGGCCTTCGGCGACGCGATGAGCTACTGGCAGTTCTTCCCGAGCGGCGAGGAAGGCTGGGGCAGCATCCCCGTGTGGGGCTTCGCGAGCGTGGTGCAGTCACTGCACCCGGGCGTGCCGGTAGGCGAGCGGCTGTACGGCTACTGGCCGATGGCCTCGGGCGCGGTGCTGAGCCCCGGGCGGCTTTCGCCCGAGCGCTTCACCGACGTGGCGCCACACCGCGCGGAGCTGCCGGCCGTCTACAACCAGTATTTCCGCTGCGCGAGCGACCCGCTCTACACGGCGGGCACCGAGGACATCCAGGCGCTGCTGCGACCGCTGTTCATCACCTCGTGGCTGATCGACGACTTCATGGCCGACAACGATTTCTTCGGCGCCAACACCATGCTGCTGTCGAGCGCATCGAGCAAGACGGCCTATGGCACCGCCTTCCAGCTGCACAAGCGCAAGGGCATCGAGGTGATCGGGCTGACCTCGCCCGCCAACGTGGCCTTCTGCGAGAGCCTCGGCTGCTACGACCGCGTCGTGACCTACGACACGCTCGATTCCATCGCGGCCGACGCGCCCTGCGTGTACGTCGACTTCGCCGGCAACGGCGCGCTGCGCAACGCCATCCACGAGCGCTTCGCCAATCTGAAATACAGCAGTTCCATCGGCGGTACGCACGTCGAGCAGCTCGCGGCCAAGGGCGCAGGCAAGGACCTGCCGGGCCCGCGCGCCACGCTCTTCTTCGCGCCGGCGCAGATCAAGAAGCGAACCGCCGAATGGGGCCCCGAGGAGTTCGGCCGCCGCATGGTCGCGGCCTGGCACGACTTCATGGCGACCGTCACCGACGCGAAGGCGCCCTGGCTTCGCGCCGAGCATCACGATGGCGCAGCGGCCGTGCAGGCGGCCTATGCGCAGGTGCTGGGCGGCAAGGGCGATCCGCGCACGGGTCACATCCTTTCCCTTTCCAGGCAGGCCGTCACGTCCTGAGACGGACGGGCGCCCGGCGGCGACGACAATCGCCGCATGACCCAATCTTCCGCGGCGCCCGCGAACACACATCCCTATGAGAGCCTCACGCCCGACGTGGTGCTCGACGCGCTCGCGACGCTCGGCCTGTACGGCGACGGCCGGCTCACCGGCCTGAATTCCTACGAGAACCGGGTCTACCAGGTTCACCTGGAAGACCGCAGCGTGGTGGTGGTCAAGTTCTATCGCCCCGGCCGCTGGGGCGAGGCCGAGATCCTCGAAGAGCACAGCTTCTCGCTCGAGCTGGCCGCTGCCGAGGTGCCGGCCGTGCCGCCGCTGGCCTTCGACGGCAAGACGCTGCACCACCACGCCGGCTTCGCCTTCAGCGTGAGCCCTTACCGCGGCGGCCGCGCGCCCGAGCTCGACGACTTCGAAGTGCTCGAATGGGTGGGCCGCTTCCTGGCGCGCATCCACACCGTGGGCGGCGCCAGGCCTTTCGAGGCCCGGCCCGCGCTCGACCTGCAGAGCTTCGGCATCGCCTCGCGGGACTGGCTGCTCGCCAACGAAAAGATCCCGCTCGACGTGCAGCGCGACTGGGAGAAGGCCTGCAACGAGGCGCTGGACATGATCGGCGCCACGGCGCTCGCGGCGAATCCGCCTTCGTCCGACTTCCAGCCCCGCAAGCTGCGCCTGCACGGCGACGTGCACCCCGGCAACATCCTGTGGACGCCCACCGACCGCCCCGGCGGCGGGCCCCATTTCGTCGACCTCGACGACGCGCGAACCGGCTTCGCGGTGCAGGACCTGTGGATGCTGCTGTCCGGTGACCGCGCGCAGCGCACCGCGCAGCTGTCGGGCCTGCTCGACGGCTACGAGCAGTTCCGCGAGTTCGACCGGCGCGAGCTGGCGCTGATCGAGCCGCTGCGCACGCTGCGCCTCATCCACTACAGCGCCTGGCTGGCGCGGCGCTGGGAAGACCCGATCTTCCCGATCAACTTCCCGTGGTTCGGCTCCAGCGACTACTGGAAGGGGCAGATCCTCATGCTCGAGGAGCAGTGCGAGCAGATGGCGGAAGAGCCGCTCTACGCCTGATCTTCCTGCGTGGCGGCGAGGCTGTCGGCCACGCCCTCCAGCAGCCGCTCGACCAGCACGTTGGCCGGGCCGTTGCGCCAGATGCCGTAGGCCTCCGACTGCACCACCGCCCTGTCGAGCGGCCTGAACACCGCGCCGCGCAGGGCCGAATGCCGCATCGCCTGCGGCACCAGCGCCACGCCCAACCCCTGCGACACCCACGAGACCACCGCCAGCCAGTGGCGCACCTCGTGCCTCACCTCGGGCAGGAAGCCCGCGTCGGCGCAGATGCTCAGGATGCGCTCGTGGTAGTCGGGCGAGACCTCTCGGGAGAACAGCACGAAGGGCTGCTCGCGCAGGTCGGCCGGTGCCAGCACCCGCTTGCGCGCCAGCGCATGGCCGGCGGGCAGGCAGGCCACGAAGGGTTCGGCCAGCAGCAGCCGGTGCTGCAGCTCGGGCGGCACGCGGTGCGTGTGGGCGAAGCCCAGGTCGAGCCGGTCGTTCATCAGCTCGGCGATCTGCATGCCCGAATTGAGCTCGCTCAGCGTGATGCGCACCGCCGGATGCTTCGCCTGGAAGGCGCGCAGCGCCTGCGGCAGGCCCCGGTAGAGCATCGCCCCGACGAAGCCGATGCGCAGCCGCCCGGCCGAACCCAGCGCCACGTCGCGCGCCTCGATGGCGGCCTCCTCGGCCTGCAGGAGCAGCCGGCGCGCCGAAACCCGCAGCGCCTCGCCAGCAGGCGTGAGCCGCACCTCCTTGCTGTTGCGCTCGAAGAGGCGCGCACCCACGTTGTCCTCGAGCTGGCGTATCGCCACCGACAGCGGCGGCTGCGAGATCGACAGCCGCCGCGCCGCGCGCCCGAAGTGCAGCTCCTCGGCGAGCACGCAGAAGTAGCGCAGGTGCCGCAGTTCCATGGATAGTCAGATCGAATCGAACAAGACCAAATCGATATTAGACACGGATCGTCGCGGCTCCAACAATGCGCCAAACAAGGAACCCCAGGAGACAACGCGCATGTCCGCAGAGCACGCCCATCCGATCCCCGACCGCCACGGCCAGAACCTGTTCACCACCGACGCCGAGCTGCACGCCCTGCTCGCGCTCTACCTGCCCGAAGACCTGCGCCGCCACATGCAGCCGCACTTCGAGCGCCTGGGCGGCCTCGCGGGCGGCCTGATCGACGAACTGGCCGGCACCGCCGACCGCAACCCGCCCGTGCTGAAGCAGCGCACGCGCACCGGCCTGGACGAACAGAAGATCGTCAAGCACCCCGCCTACGTGGAGATGGAACGCCTCGCGCTCGCCGAATTCGGCCTCGCCGCCATCTCGCACCGCGACGACACGCTGGGCTGGAAGGGCAGGATGCCGCCGCTGGTCAAGTACGTGCTGACCTACCTGTTCGTGCAGGCGGAGTTCGGCCTGTGCTGCCCGGTGTCGATGACCGACTCGCTCACGCGCACGCTGAAGAAGTTCGGCAGCCCGGAGCTGGTCGCGAAGTACCTGCCGCGCCTCACCTCGCTGGACTTCGACGAACTCGCCCAGGGCGCGATGTTCATGACCGAGCAGGCCGCCGGCTCCGACATCGCCGCCACCGCCACCATGGCCCGCCGCGAATCGGACGGCAGCTGGCGCCTCACGGGCGACAAGTGGTTCTGCTCGAACCCCGACGCCGACTTCGCGATGGTGCTCGCGCGCGCCGAAGACGGGCCGCAGGGCATGAAGGGCGTGTCGCTGTTCCTGCTGCCGCGCCGGCTGGACGACGGCAGCCTCAACAGCTACCGCATCATCCGGCTGAAGGACAAGCTCGGCACGCGCTCGATGGCCAGCGGCGAGATCCGCCTCGAAGGCGCCACCGCCTGTCTGGTGGGCGAGGAAGGCCGCGGCTTCGTGCAGATGGCCGACATGGTCAACAACTCCCGCCTGTCGAACGGCGTGCGCGCCGCCGGCCTGATGCGCCGCGCGGTGGCCGAGGCCGAGTTCATCGCATCCGAACGCCGCGCCTTCGGCCGCACGCTGGAGCAGATGCCGCTGATGCAGCGCCAGCTCGACAAGCTGCGCCTGCCCGCCGAACAGGCCCGCACCATGGTGTGCCAGACGGCGCTGGCGCTCGCGCGTTCGGACGCCGGCGAGCCCGATGCCTATGCGCTGCTGCGCATCCTCACGCCGCTCATCAAGTTCCGCGCCTGCCGCGATGCGCGCAAGGTCACGGGCGACGCGATGGAGGTGCGCGGCGGCTGCGGCTACATCGAGGAATGGAGCGACGCCCGGCTCGTGCGCGACGCGCACCTGGGCTCGATCTGGGAAGGCACGAGCAACATCGTGGCGCTGGACGTGATCCGCGCGGTGAAGCGCGAGGGCTCGCTGCCGGTGCTGCGCGCGCATTGCGCGAAGCTGCTCGACGACGCGGCGCTCGCCTCCGGTTTCGACAAGTCGCTGCGCAGCGCGCTCGACCGCGCCGCCGCGCTCACCGAGACGGCCGCGCGCCAAGGCGGCGACGTGCTCGCGCGCCAGGCCGCCTCCGCCCTCTATCACTGCACCAGCGCCATCGCGATGGCCTGGGAGGCCTCGCGCGGCGGCTCGGCAGCGCGCCTGCGCTGGGCGCAGCTGGTGCTGCTGCATCGGGTGCTGCCGCGCGATCCGCTCTCGCCCGACGCGATGCCTGCGGACTGGAACGCGGCAGCCGTTTCGCCCACGGCCGTGCCCGCCTGAGCTTTCTCTTTCATTCAAAAAATCGGAGACATCCCTTGAAACGCATCACCTTCCTGCTGGCCGCCTGTGCCACGCTGATGACTGCCATGCCCGCCGCGCAAGCGGCCGACGCCTTCCCCTCCAAGCCCCTGATGCTGGTCGTTCCCTTCCCGCCCGGCGGCCCCACCGACGCGATGGCGCGCACGCTCGCCGCCGAGATGAAGGACCGCCTCGGCCAGCCCATGATCGTGGAGAACCGTGCGGGTGCCGGCGGCAACATCGGCGCCGAATACGTGGCGCGCGCCGAGGCCGACGGCCACACGCTGCTGTTCGGCACCTCGGGCCCGCTGGCCATCAACTCGAGCCTTTACCGCAAGATCAACTACGACCCGGTCAAGAGCTTCGCGCCGGTGATCCAGGTCGGCTACCTGCCCAACATCCTGGTGGTGAACCCGTCGCTGCCGGTGAAGAACGTGCAGGAGCTGGTGGCCTACGCGAAGGCCAACCCCGGCAAGCTCAGCTATGCCTCGTCGGGCAACGGCGCCTCGTCGCACCTCGCGGGCGTGCTCTTCAATTCGGTGGCGGGCACCGACCTGCAGCACATTCCCTACAAGGGCACCGGCCCCGCGCTCAACGACCTGCTGGGCAACCAGGTCAGCATGACCTTCACCGACATCCTCACCGCGCTGCCCTACGTCAAGGCCGGCAAGCTGCGCGCGCTGGGCGTGGCCACCGTCGCGCGCTCGCAGGCGCTGCCGGAGGTGCCGACGATCTCGGAGCAGGGCTACAAGGGCTACGACGTGAGCGTGTTCTTCGGCATCGTCGCGCCGGCCGGCACGCCTGCCGATCGCGTGAACAAGCTCAACCATGCGTTCACGGAAGTGCTGAATTCGCCCAAGGTGAAGCAGATGTTCGCGGCCCAGGGTCTCGAAGTGCCTGCCGACACTTCGCCGCAGAAGCTCGGGCAGTTCATTGCTGGCGAGTCCGTGAAGTGGAAGGACGTCGTGAAGAAGTCGGGGGCGCAGCTCGACTGAGGCAGTCATCCGGGGAGCGATCACGCCGACGGGGTGCCTTGCTCCGCGAATGTCCCCGGCCTGCGGCCTCCTCCTTTGTTTCGCTGCGCAAGGCACCCCATCGTCGTGATCGATGAGCGCTGCGCTCATGCGGCCGGCACCAGCAGAGCGTCCATGTGCACAGGGCGTCGGGTGCTCCCCGCAGCGAAACAAAGGAGGAGGGCCGCAGGCCCGGGGGACATTCGCGGAGGGGAGTACCCGGCGGCCTGTGCACGCGCCCCGCAAAGCAAAACACAGGAACAAGAAATGACGCAAGCTCCACAAGGCGCCCTCGCAGGCATCCGAGTCCTCGACATCTCCCGCATCCTCGGCGGCCCCTACTGCGGCCAGATCCTCGGCGACCACGGCGCCGACGTGCTCAAGGTCGAGCCGCCGCAGGGCGACGACACGCGCACCTGGGGCCCGCCCTTCAGGGAAGGCGTGGCCTCGTACTACCACGGGCTCAACCGCAACAAGCGCGTGCAGCACCTGGACTTCTCCACCGAGGAAGGCCGCGAGGCGCTGCTCGCGCTGGTGGCCGAGGCCGACGTGCTGATCGAGAACTTCAAGACCGGCACCATGGAGCGCTGGGGCATCGGCTACGAGGAACTGTCGAAGCGCTTCCCGCGCCTGGTGTGGTGCCGCGTGTCGGGCTTCGGCGCCGACGGCCCGCTGGGTGGGCTGCCGGGCTACGACGCCGCCGTGCAGGCCATGACCGGCATCATGAGCATCAACGGCGAGGCCGACGGCGGTCCGCTGCGCGTCGGCCTGCCGGTGGTCGACATGGTGACCGGCCTCAACGCGGTGATCGGCGTGCTGCTCGCGCTGCAGGAACGCAACCGCAGCGGGCGCGGCCAGTTCGTAGAGGCGGCGCTGTACGACAGCGGCCTCTCGCTGCTGCATCCGCACGCCGCCAACTGGTTCATGGACGGCACCGAGCCGCGCCGCACCGGCAACGCGCATCCGAACATCTATCCCTACGACGCGCTGGCCACCGGCACCGACCCCGTGTTCGTCGCCGTGGGCAACGACCGGCAGTTCGCGAGCATGTGCCGCTGCATCGGCGTGCCCGAGCTCGCGGACGATCCGCTCTTTCGCACGGCCGGCGCGCGCTCGGTGCACCGCGCGCAGCTCAAGCAGCGGCTCGAGGCCGCGATGGCGGCATTCGACGGCCGCACGCTGGTCGATGAATTGATGGCCGCCGGCGTGCCCGCCGCGCCCGTGCTGCCGGTCGATGCCGCGCTGCAGCATCCGCACACGCTGCACCGCGAGATGGTGGTGGAGATGCCCGGCGGCTATCGCGGCATCGGCGCGCCGGTGAAGCTCAGCCGCACCCCGGCGAGCTACCGGCATGCGCCGCTCACGCCCGGCGACGCCTTCCTCGCGCAGGACCAGGACTCAGCCCAGCCGCAGTGACGACCGGCCGCGGCCGATGCCGTAGTAGGCGATGCCCGCCGACTCGACCTCCGCGGCGTCGTACACATTGCGGCCATCGAAGATGACCGCAGCGCGCAGCTCTTTCGCGATGTGCGCGAAGTCGGGGCGCCGGAACTCGTCCCACTCGGTGACGAGCGCCAGCGCATCGGCGCCCTGCAGTGCTTCGGGCGCCGTGGCGCACCAGCGCAGGTCCTCGCGATCGCCGAGGAGGTCGCGCGCGTTCGGCATCGCCGCGGGGTCGTAGACCTGCACGCGCGCACCGGCCGCCCACAGCCGCTGCAGCAGCACCAGGCTGGGCGCGTCGCGCATGTCGTCGGTATCGGGCTTGAAGGCCAGGCCCCACACCGCGACGGTCTTGCCGGCGATGCGGCCGCCGAAGTGGTGCGTCATCAGGTCGAAGAGGCGGCCCTTCTGCTCGTGGTTCGTGGCCTCGACCGCGGCAAGGATGCGCAGCGCGTGGCCGCCGCGGTCGGCCGCATGCACCAGCGCCCGCACATCCTTCGCGAGGCAGGAGCCGCCATAGCCCGCGCCGGCCTGCAGGAAGTCGGGCCCGATGCGCCGGTCTGCGCCGATGCCGCGCCGCACTGCGTCGATGTCGGCACCCGCCAGCTCGGCCACGCGGGCCATCTCGTTCATGAAGCTGATGCGGGCGGCGAGCATCGCGTTGGCCGCGTACTTGGTGAGCTCGGCCGAGCGGCGGTCCATCACCAGCAGCTGCCTCTGCGGGTCCTGGATGAAGGGCGCGTAGAGCCGGGTCAGCAGGTCGACGGCCCATGGGTCCTCGCTGCCGATCACCACGCGGTCGGGCTGGCGGCAGTCGCGCACCGCCGAGCCTTCGCGCAGGAACTCGGGGTTCACCGCCACGGCGATGCGGTGCCGCACGCCGCGCTGCGCGAGTTCGCCGCCCAGCACGGCCTCGACCTGCGCGGCCGTGCCCACGGGCGCGGTCGATTTGCAGACCACCAGCGCGTCGCGATCGCGATGCCGTCCGATGGCGGCGGCCACCGCGATCACGTGCCGCAGGTCGACCCGCCCCTGCGCATCGGCCGGCGTGTTCACCACGATGAAGAGCAGATCGCCGTGCGCGCAGGCCGCGCGCTCGTCGGCCGTGAATCGCAGGGTGCCAGCGGCGATGCCCGAGGCCACCAGCGCCTCCAGGCCCGGCTCGTGCAGCGGCATCAGGCCGCGCTGCAGCCCCTCGATGCGCGCCAGGTCCGCGTCCGCGCACAGCACCTCGTGGCCGGCCTCGGCCAGACAGGCCGCGAAGCTCAGGCCCACGTAGCCCGCGCCGAAGATGGTCACCTTCATGGCCGGCCCCATGGCATGCGGCACTGGTGGCGGGCGCGGTTGTGCGATAAAAGCAGGATGCAAGCCTTCAAAACGATGTCCGGACAGGAAAATTCGATGATGCCCGATCAAGTTGCCGCGCGTTGCGCTCTGGTCCTGGAGACCAACAACCTGCGCGGCGGAGCCGATGCCGAGGCCAGGGCCGGTGCCAGCCTGCAGCGCCTGGTCGCCCTGCTGGGCAGGCAGAAGCTGCCGCTCGCCGCGCTCGCGCAGGTGGTCATCACGCACGACGGCCTGAGCCCCGCCACCTGCGAGGCCGTGAGCGCGCTCGCAGGCCGCCCGGTCGACTTCGTGCGCATCGACGCGAGCACCGGCTACTACGACGCCAAGAACGCGGGCTTCGCGGCCACCGACGCGCAGCGCTGCACGCACGTGGTGTTCGCCGACGCCGACTGCCTGCCCGACGACGACTGGCTGCTTCAGATGCTGCTGCCCTTCACCAGGGGCGCCGAAGCGCCAGCCGTGGTGGCCGGGCGCACCAGCTATGCAGCCAGCGTGGTGGGCACCGCGCTCACCACCATCGACTTCATGTACTTCCCCAACGCCGACCACGCCGGCGCCACGAGCAACTTCTACGCGAACAACGTGGCCTTCCGCCGCGACGTGTTCGAGCAGCACAGCTACCAGGCGCTCGACGGCGTCTACCGCGCGCACTGCCAGGTGCTCGGCATGCGGCTGAAGGCGGCGGGCGTGCCCATCCACTACGCAGCCGCGGCCCACACCGAGCACCGCCTGCCCGACACCCGCGCCGAGGCGCTGAAGCTGCGCTGGATGCGCGGGCAGGACACCTACTCGCTCACGCCGCACCTGCTGCGCAGCTACGTGTCGCCCCGCTGGCAGTGGCTCGCGCGCAGCGGTCCGATCGGGCCGCTGGCGGTGCTGTTCACGCGGCTGGGCTTCAGCATGAAGGCGCTCAACCATCAAGACCTGCCGCCGCTGCGCGGCCTGCGCTGGCTCGCGGGCGTGGCGCTGATCCTGGGTTTCTCGGCCATCGACATGCTGGGCGCGTTCGCGCGCGGCATCGGCTGGCACACGACCGGGCGCACCCACGCGGATGCGCAGGCGCTGTCGTATCACCGGCCCTGATCGAGCCCTGCTCCTTTCCCTTTCCGCAGAAGAAGAACGAACAAAGACCATGCGCAACTTCCCTTCACCTGCCGTTCGCCGAGCGGCACTGGGCCTCGCGCTCGCCGGCACCTGCGCGCTGGCCGGCGCCGCCGACTTCGCCGGCCGCGGCGTCTTCAACTTCAAGTCCGACGCCGGCTGCCCCTTCGCCGCGCTCGCGGGTGGCGGCAGCGAGTGCAACCGCCTCGCGCTGGACGACGCCGACACCCACGCCGCGCTCGACTCGGCGTCCCACACCATCCGCTTCGCCAGCACCCGCAGCTACCCCGAGAAGACCATCGTCGGCGACGTGCTGCTGCAGGGCTCCGGCCGCGCGCGCGACGGCCAGCGCGTGCCGCTGACCTTCCATGCGCTGCTGAGCCGCTCGGGCAGCGAGTGGTCGGTCAGCAGCCATGCCCATTCGCCGGTGAGCGGCGAGTTCGACGACATCCGCATCGATCCGTACAAGGTGACGGTGAACGAACCCGGCAGCGAGCGCGTGATGCTCACCGCCGAGCAGGTCGTCGAGGCGCTGGCGAAGCCCTCGCTGGCCGCGCGGCTGGCCAACGTGTTCGTGCAGGTGGACGACAACCGCGCCGATGGCGCGCGGGACGCCGACATCACCATCGGCCTCGGCCTGAGCCGGGCCTCCAAGTCGGTGGCGCGCGCGCGTTTCCGCGCGCCGGGCGCCAAGGGCCGCGACCTGGCCGAGGCGATGCGGCAGGGCAACTGGACGCTCGAGCTGCAGGCGCTCAGCAGCAAGATCCCGCGCCAGGTGATCCAGCGCGACATGTTCCTCTACGGGCTCGAATCGCAGCCTCTGCTGCAGCCCCTGCTGCAGCGCGGCTTCCGCAAGAACGAGAAGCTGCTGCTGGGCGCCGCCGACGGCAAGGGCTACATCCGCTACGACGGCCAGCAGCGCGAGTTCGCGGGCGCCGACGCCGCCGCGCGCGCCTTCCTGCAGGACAGTTTCATCGGGCTGGTGCTGGGCTGGCAGCAGCAACAGCCGCCGCAACCGGTGAAGACCAGGGCCGATGGCCGCTGACCCCACGCCTGGCAACCCGGCCGGCTCCGCGCCCGGCTTCGAGTGCCTCTCGCCGCCGCGACTGCGCGGCTGGCCCGCGCTGCAGGCCCGGCTGGTGCACCACGTCAAGCGCGCCGCGCTGCGGCAGCTGCATGCGAGCAACGACGGAGAGATGCTGCTGCTGCGCTTCTACCTCGTGGGCGAGGAATCGTCGGAGCAGGCGCTGCAGCGCGAGCTGCGCATCGCGCCGCCCGAATGGCTCGTTCGCCAGCTCGACCAGCACCTGGCCGACGAGCAGCTGCATGCGCGCCTGTTCGCACAGGCCATCGTCGAGCGCGGCGGCAGCGCGCAGGCCGCCGCATCGCCGGAGGAAGCGCCCAGGCCCGACTGGTTCAGCCGCCGCAAGCTCGCACGCTGGCAGGCGCTGATCCGCCGCCATGCGCCGCACTTCGCGCACGGCGGGCTGGTTCCCGCCTACGCCATCGGCCTCGCGGCCGAGCAGATGGCCTCGCGCATCCTGCAGCGCCACTGCGCGTTGATCGGCCCGCAGCACGCGCTGCATCCGCTGCTCGCGCGCGTGATGGCCGACGAGGACCGCCACATCCGCCTGTGCACCCGTACGCTGCAGCGCTGCGTGGCCCCGCATGAAGAGGCGCGGCTCGCGCAGCTGATGCGCGAGGTGCGCGACACCGAGCGCGGTTTCGGCGTGACGGGAGCTCTCGGCATGTGGCTCGCCGGCGTGGCGCTGCGCCTGCGCCCGGGCTCGGCGCCACCGGTGCGGCACCACGCCTGAGCGATGCCGCCGCGCATCCTGTACCTCGCGACCGCGGACGCGCGCGGGCACCTCATGCGCGCGCAGCTGCTCACGCATGCGCTGCGCGAGGCCGGTGCGCAGGTGCGCGTGCTCACCACCTCCGACGAGGGCGCGCGCTTCCTCGCCGGTTTCGGCATCGACGCGCCAGTGCTCTCGCGCCACTACGCGGTGCAGTTCGACACGCAGCAGAACATGCTGCGCCGCGAGACCGACCGCAACGTGGCGCTGTACATGTTCAGGCCCGAACGCATGCTGCGCGACGTGTGGCGCCTGCGCGCGCACTTCCGCGATGCCGACCTGGTGGTGAACGACTCCTTCCACCCCGCGCTGCTGCTGATGGGCTGGCTGCCCTTGTGGCGGCGCAAGGTGGTGCACGTGTACGGCGCGAGCCTGCGGCATGCGCTGGAGACCAACTTCGGCGGACGCATGCCGGGCTTCGTCGCCCGTCTGTTCGGCCGCATCGTGGCCTGGCAGATCGACCGCAGCCTCGCGCGCATCGAGCACGACTTCGCCTACGGCGAGCCCCGGCACGACGAACGCGGCCGTCACCGGCTGGCCACGCCGGTGGCCGTGGTCGACGCGGTGGACAGGGGCGATGCGACGCAGCATCGTGTCGCGGCCGTCTACCTCAACCCGCACTTCCAGGAACCGGCGCTGGCCGACGGGCTGGAGCAGGGGCTCGCCGACGCCGGCGTGCCCGCGCACCTCGTCGGCGAGGGCTATGCGCACCGCCCGCACTGGCACGCGCGCGACGAGCACTGGATCGAGGCAGCCGCGCACAGCGCCTTCATCGTCTCGGCACCGGGCATGGCGGCGCTGTCGATCGCGGCGGTCTACCGCAGGCCGATCCTGCTGCTGCTCACCGACCAGCCCGAGCAGGCGATCAACGCGGGCCGCGCGGCGCAGCTCGGGCTGGCGCACCGCGTGGTGGTGTGGCGCGGCGACGCGCCGAAGTTCGCACGGGCCGTGGCGGGCGTGGCGGAGGAACTGCTCGCGGCGGCGGCCGATGACGCGGCGCGCACTGCCGACGGCCGGCAGGCGGCCATCGAGCGGCTACAGCACTGGGTCGTGCTGTTGCACGGGCTTGCGGCGTCGAACGCGCAGCGATAGGCGGCCGTCAGCCCTGCGCCTGCGGGCGGGCTTCGACGACGAAGGCCTGCAGTTCGGCCAGCCGGCCATCGCGCAAGCGCCAGACATCGCAGTACGCATGGCGGGTCGCCTTGCCGGTTTCGTCCTTCAGCGTGATCTCGCCGAGGGCAGCGAGAAAGTCGCCGTCGGCGATCAGGCGGTGCACCTCGAACCGGGGTGGCTCCAGGTAGGCGGTCGCCATCCATTCACGCACCGCCTGCTTGCCGTCGAGGGTTCTGTCGCCGACGAAGGTCCACTTCGTGTCGTCGGTGCAGAACGTGAGAAATCCTTCGTGGTCGCCCTGGGCGATGGCGGCATTGGCCTTCTCGAGGATTGCCTTGTGGGTCTCGGACATCCGGAACTCTCCTGTGTTCGTGCGGCGCATGCGAATGCATGCGTGCCGGCGAAGGCCAATTTCCGTCGGTCCGGCTCTGCCGGCTGCCAGCCTGCCTGCAGCGAGGGCGTCAGTCTTCGGCTCGTGGGCTCCGGCTGCCCAGGCAAGCGCACGCGGCGGAAGGCTACCTGCGTCAGCCTGCGATTCCGCGCGCCGAATCGATCAACGCACGGACCCTCCGGGCCATCGCGCGCACCGGATGCAACTCGGGCCATCGCACCGCCTTCGCCTTCGGCGGCGCGGAGATCACGCCCCGGCCCATGCGCAGCGACACCTGCAGCTTCCTGATCGTGAAGGCCGGAGGCGCCGCGCGCCTGCGCATCGGGCCGCCGCGCACGCCGGTACCGGCCACGACGAACTGCAGCACCAGGCATTTGCGGCCCGCGGCCGGTTCGACCTCGAACACCAGGCTGCGCCGCCGTGCGCCGGTCGTCTGCTGGCTTGGCAGCACCATCCCGTCGAACATCGCGTGCACGCTGGTGGACCTGGCGTTGCCGCAATAGTCGACGCGCACCTCCACGCGGTAGGGCTGCCGATGCGACAGCGATTGCACGCAGGCCTGTGACGGCGCCGACAGCGCGGGCAGCGGCACCACGAGGCAGGCAAGCTCCCCCTCGCTGCGCGCGCCCTCGCCGTCGAAGCCCGACCAGCCGTGGCTCAGCCAGCCCGTCGCGGGGCTGCCGGGCCGGAACAGGTAGGGGCGGTCCAGCTGCAGTTCGGCCACCGCGGGCAGGCCGGCGGCCCGGTCGTCGAGACCCCAGCGCGTGAGGAAGGCGCGGTCGATGGCCGTGGAGGGCCAGGCCGCGAAGCTGCGCACGGCGTCGACGGCGGTGCCTTCTTCTTCCATGCCGCAGGCGGCTGCCATGAAGTCCTTCGATCCCAGATCCGCACCCACCGGTATCCAGCCCGAGCAGGCGGCCGGCAGCAGCTCGCCCGCGTTGCGGTCGGCGCGGATCAGCGCGTGGGCGGGCTTGCGGAAGTAGCGCGCCTCGATCAGGACGCTGGAAGACAGGCTGGCCGCGAAATGCACATTGCCCGCCGACAGAAGCGCATAGGTGTTCTCGCGCGTCCATGCCACGTTGGGAATGGCGCGCGCGATGGGCGCCAGGTCGTGCAGCGCGGGCTCGTACGGATGCGGCTTGACCACCAGCAGGTCCACGCCCCGGGCCAGCTCGCGCAGCGGCGCGATCACGCTGGCCGGGTGCATGGTGCGGCCGCCGCTGACGAGCGACAGGTCCACCAGGCTCTGGCCGAAGAAGAGGCCCACGCGCAGCCTCGCGTCGAAGAGCGATCCGGCGCCGTGGCGCGCGAAGCGGCCCTTGAGCGCGCTCGCGTGGTTCCAGAACAGCTCCTCGTCCACGCGGCGTGCCAGAAGCGCGGCTTCGATGGCGGGGTCGTTGGTGCGCGCGCAGAAGTGCAGGTGCTCGGTGAAGCGGCGCGGATCGATCTCGATGTCGAGGTAGCTGGCGCCGCAGGTGTCGATGCAGCACTGCTGCGCAGGCGTGAGGCCCCAGCCGATCACCAGGCAGCCGGGGCCGAAGGCCGGCATGCCGTCGCGGCCGGCCAGCGGCGCGAGGTCGGTCACGCAGGCGCGCGCCCAGCCGGCGGGCGTGCAGGGCAGCTCCAGCCGGTCCATGAGGCGGGCGACGTCGATACGCCCGCCCTCGGACATCGGCGCGACCTCGCTCGCGGGCAGGCCCAGGCGGCCCAGCGCGGAGTCGAAGAAGCCTCGAAGGAAGCGCCGGTTGGCGACGTGGTACTGGAGCCCGTTGGCGGAAGAACGGAAGAAATCGTCGGCGAAGACGACGTGATGGAACCGGCGGGTGGTCATGGGCCCCGCCAATCTAGGCAGGCCGTCTTAGCCCGGCGTGAGCAAGGCGCGGCGCTTCGGCAAAGTTGCCGTAAAGGCGGCGTCCTAGTCCAGCGAAAGGTTCAGGTCGCGGATCAGCGGATGCCACCGCGCCGACTCGCCCTGCAGCAGCGCCGCGAAGCGCGAGGGCGTGTCGCCCGCGGGCTCCACGCCGTACTCGGACAGCCGGCGCTGCACCGCGGGGTTGTGGATGGCGCTGGCGACCGACTGCTGCAGCCGCGAGACGATCTCGCCCGGCGTGTTGGCGGGCACCACCAGGCCCATGAGCGCGGCGGCCTCGACGCGCGGCAGGCCGATCTCGGCGAAGGTGGGCACGCGCGGCAGCTGCGCGAGGCGCGAGGGGTTCGCCACCGCCAGTGGGCGCAGCCTGCCGCTCTGGATGAAACGGCGCGAGGCGGCCAGGTCGCACATCATCACCGGCAGCTGGCCGCCGGCCACGTCGGCCACCGCGGCCGCGGCGCTGCGGTAGGGCACGTGCACCATCTCCAGCCCGGCCTCGCGTTCGAGCAGTTCCATCGACAGGTGCTGCGGGCTGCCGGTGCCGGCCGAGGCGTAGCTGACCTTGCCGGGGAAGGCGCGCGCGTCGTCGATGAAGGCCGGCGCGTCCTTCACGCCGCTGGCCGGCCCCACCAGCAGCACCATCGGCAGCCGCCCGAGCAGGGTAACGGGCGCGAAGTCGCGCGAGGGGTTGTAGCTGAGGTTGCGGTACAGCGCCGGGTTGAACACCAGCGTGCCGCTGTCCGCCGACAGCAGCGTGTAGCCGTCGGCCGGAGCACGCGCGGCCTCGATGGCGCCCAGCGCGGTGTTGCCGCCGGCGCGGTTCTCGATGCTCACCGACTGGCCCCAGTCGATGGCGAGCTGCGCGCCGATGGTGCGCGCGACGATGTCGGTGCCCGCGCCGGCCTGGTAGGGCACGATCCAGCGGATCGACCTGGAGGGATAGGCGAACTGCGCCTTCGCCGCGCGCGGCAGCCACGGTGCGGCCGCAAGCGCGGTCATGGCCAGGAGTTGCTGCAGAAGCGGTCGGCGGCTTGTCATGGAAGGGCGGACGGGTTCTGCGCCATGGTAGTGGCATCGCCGCCGGCCCGGGCGTTCGCATGCCGCGAGGCCACATGGGCCGAGCGGGGATGCGGGGCGATCAGGAAGAAGTCAGGGCGCGACCGGATTGCCCGGCGTGCCGGCCTCGCGGGCCGCTGCCGCGGCGGCGGCCACGGCCGGCGTGCGGTAGGTGACGTTGACGGCGGGTGCGGCTGCGGGCGCCGCCTGGGCGATGGGTGCAGCCGGCTCCGGCGGCGGTCGCGTGATCTTGACCAGCGGCGCCCTCCTGGAGGGAGCCGGCGCCGCAGCCACCGGCTTCGGGGGGACGACGGGTGCCACGGGCGTGAAGGGAGCCTCGGGTGTCGAGTAGTACTGCACGGGGGCGGGCGCAGCGGCGGCGGAAGAGGCGACAGGCGTGCCGGCCGGGGAAGCGCCCGGTGAAGGAGCGGCTGGCGCAGCCGAAGCCACAGTGCCGGCCGCCGCGGCCGGCGCAACGGGCGCTCCAGGAGCTGCAGGAGTTCCGGGAGCCGCCGGTGCGGCCTTGGGGTCGTAGAGCACGGCCCCCTTGCTCACGCCGGTGCGCACCGGCCCCACGCCGACGCCCACGCCGGCCGAGCCCGACACCTGCCCGCCGTTGTTCACGGCGACGCCCGCGCCCAGCGGGCCGAAGCCGGTATTGAGCCCCACGGAAAAATTGCCGTCTTTCGTGGCGCCGAGCCCCAGCGAGAGCCCGGGCACCAGCGGAATGCCGACGTGGTAGTGGGAACAGCCGCCCGCCAGGAGCAGCAGCATCGCCGCCGGAACGACGGCCGCTGCCCGGATGACGCGCGGCCGGCCGTTCACACCAGCAGCGCGTTGACGCGCCTCACGTAGGCCGCCGGGTCCGCCGGCAGGCCGCCTTCGGCCAGCAGGGCCTGGTCGAACAGGATGTTGGCCAGGTCGTCGAAGTGCGAGGAGCCCTCGAGCTTCTTCACCAGCGGATGCTCTGCGTTGACTTCGAGCACCGGCTTCAGGTCGGGCGCGGGCTGGCCGGCCTGCTTGAGCATGCGCGCGAGCTGCGTGCTCATGCCGCCGTCCTGCACCACGAGGCAGGCGGGCGAATCGACCAGGCGCGTGGTCACGCGCACGTCCTCGGCCTTGTCCTTGAGCGCTTCCTTGAGCTTCTCGAGCATCGGCTTGAACGACTCGGCAGCTTCCTCGGCGGCCTTCTTCTCGGCCTCGTCCTGCAGCTTGCCGAGGTCGACCGCGCCCTTGGCCACGCTCTGCAGCGGCGTGCCGTCGAACTCGTTGAGGTAGTTCAGCGCCCACTCGTCCACGCGGTCGGTCATCAGCAGCACCTCGATGCCCTTCTTCTTGAAGACTTCGAGCTGCGGGCTGTTCCTGGCGGCGGCGAGCGTGTCGGCCGTGATGTAGTAGATGGCGTCCTGGCCTTCCTTCATGCGGGCCTTGTAGTCCGCGAAGCTCACGCTCACCGAGTCGGTGGTGGTGGAGGCGTAGCGCAGCAGCTTGGCGATGCGATCGCGGTTGGCGAAGTCCTCGCCCAGGCCTTCCTTGAGCACCGCGCCGAACTCGGCGTAGAACTTGGCGTACTTGCCCGATTCGTCGGCCGCGGCAGCGGCGGTCTCGGCGGCGGTCGGGGCGTTCTTGTCGACCACGTCGGTCACGCCTTCGGTCGGCTCGGGGGCCGGCACCGATTCGCCGGAGCCCACGTCGATCCTGCCCTCGCCGCTCTCGGGCGAGGTCTTCTGCTTCTTGGCCAGGTCTTCCAGCATGCCGAGCACGCGCTTGGTGCTGCCCTCGCGGATCGCCTTCACGTCGCGGCTTTCCTGCAGCAGCTCGCGGCTCACGTTCAGCGGCAGGTCGGCCGAGTCGATCACGCCCTTGACGAAGCGCAGGTAGCTGGGCATCAGCGCATCGGCGTCGTCCATGATGAAGACGCGCTTGACGTAGAGCTTCACGCCCGCGCTCTTGTCGCGGTTCCACAGGTCGAAGGGCGCCTTGGCCGGGATGTACAGCAGCTGCGTGTACTCGGTGCTGCCTTCCACGCGGTTGTGGCTCCATGCGAGCGGGGCCTCGTAGTCGTGGCTGATGCTCTTGTAGAACTCCTCGTACTGCTCGGGGGTGATGTCCTTCTTGGGTCGGCTCCACAGGGCGTTGGCCTTGTTGACGGTCTCCCATTCGCCGGTCTTCACCATGTCGCCGGGCTGGTCGTTCTCGCCGTCCTTCCACTCTTCCTTCTCCATGAGGATGGGCAGGGAGATGTGGTCGGAGTACTTGCCGACGATCTGCTTGAGCTTCCAGGCGTTGAGGAACTCGTCGGCATCCTCGCGCAGGTGCAGCGTGATGCTGGTGCCGCGCTCGGCGCGCGTGATGTCGGTCACCTCGAAGTCGCCGGCGCCGCCGCTCACCCAGCGCACGCCCTGGTCGGCCGGAAGGCCCGCGCGGCGCGATTCGACCGTGATCTTGTCGGCCACGATGAAGCCCGAGTAGAAGCCCACGCCGAACTGGCCGATGAGCTGCGCGTCGGCCTTCTGGTCGCCGCTCAACTTGCTCATGAAGTCCTTGGTGCCGCTCTTGGCGATGGTGCCGAGGTTGTCGATCGCCTCCTGGCGCGACAGGCCGATGCCCTTGTCGGTGATGGTGATGGTGCGCGCGGCCTTGTCGAAGCTCAGGCGCACGTCGAGGTCGGACTGGCCTTCGTACAGCTCGGGATGGTCGAGGGCCTCGAAGCGCAGCTTGTCGCAGGCGTCCGATGCGTTCGAGATCAGCTCGCGCAGGAAGATCTCCTTGTTCGAGTAGAGCGCATGGGTGACCAGATGCAGCAGCTGTGCGACTTCGGCCTGGAACGGAAGTTTGGTTTTGGAGGAATCAGCCATGGAAATTGAAATGTCGAAACCGGAAAAATTCTAAGTCGGGCGCGGCGCCGCAGGGCGCCGCCGCGCCAACGTCTTCAATTGGGTCGCCTTTTGTTCTCATCAAGAGCAAATGAAATCCAACGTTCCAGTTTTGGCTTTCCTGAAGGCCGGAGGCCCACGTTCTCCTGTGGGGAAAACCCTCCGCGGCCCGAAAAATTGACTCTTGTTAACAGTTCTGAAATATCCTGACGACTGCCAAGAAGTGACACGAACAGGGGTGCAGCCCCGGGGAACGAGACAAGGGATGACTTCTGATGACTTGCACGTCGCCAGGGGCCGTTTCCGGCCCGCCCGGAGCCGCGAGGCGCCCGGTGGCCGCCCTTGCATGGCTCGAGTGCACGACAGCCCTCGCCTGCCTGTCCTGTGCACAGGCACAGGCGCAACCCCAGCAGAAACCGCAGGCGACGGCCCCGGCCGCCCACGTCGTGGCTGACGCGCGCATCGAATCCCTCGACCGCGCCCAGGCGGAGCAGGCGCGGCTGAAGGCGCTCCTCGAATCCGCGCCCAAGGCCTACGAAGACCGCTTCATGAGCTCCGACGCCGACGCTCCCGCGGCCGAGGCCACCCCCGAGTCCGAGCAGCCGGAGGGCTTTCGCGCCTGGCTGGTGGAAAGCCGCCTCGGCTTCGGCGACGCCACGACCACCGGCTACGGCCGCCAGCGCGCGACCGAGTTCGGCCAGCGCCTCGAATACCGCCGCGAGACGCTCAACTACGGCGAGTTCGTGCTGCAGGCCGACGGCCGCCACCTGGGCGGCGACAACGCCACCGGCGGGCTGGGCATCGGCTCGCTGGGCTACGCGCGCGAGAACACCAGCGGCCGCTTCGCGCTGCGCAACATCGGCCTGCCGCTGACCACGCGGATCTTCGCCGACACCACGGTGGGCGACGCCTACAGCGAGCTGACCGACGGCCTGTCGCGCAACTACAGGCTCTCGCTGGGCTCGACCACGGTGCGCGGCGTCTCCACGCGCATCTACGGCAGCGGGTTCGACGTGCGCGCCGGCTTCGGCGAGCGCGGCAACCTCACGGGCGGGCCGTACCCCGGCTTCGAGAAGAGCCAGGGCACGCTGGGCTGGCTCGGGGCCACGCTGCGGCTGGACGAGCAGTGGTTCACCTCGTTCCAGCTCGACCGGGCGCGCAACGTGGCCGCCTACTACTACGACCCGCTGACGGCGCAGGGCTACGGCCGCAAGGACATCACGAGCTGGGCCGCCTCGCTCGGCTGGGGCCGCGAGGTGGTGCGCGACGGCGACTTCAGGGCGCGCGCCACGCTGGTGGGCAGCCGCGTGGCCTCGCCCACGCCGGGCGTGGCCACCGGCGGCTCGCACGGCCTCTTCGTCGAGGCGAGCGCGCGCACCGGCCTGTACCGCCACGAGTTCGGCGCCTACACGGCGCGGCCCAACCTGTATTTCGGCGACTACGCACTGGCCACCGGCACGCGCGGCGCCTACTGGCGGGTCGACCGCAACACCAGCCGGATGAGCTGGGGCGCCGGCCTGGACTACGAGCGCGCGGCAGCCGATGCCAGCTTCCGCCTGTCGGGCTACAGGCGCTTCGGCGCCAGCGGCAACTTCCAGTACATCTTCGACCGCTACAGCTCCATCGGCGGCAGCCTGAGCGCCTACCGCACGCGCTACGAGGGCCGCGCGGACGACAGCCTCGCCGGCACCTTCGGCGGCGCGCCCGGCGGCAGCAGCAGCGACGGGCGCAGCCTCTACGGCAGCGCCTTCTACCAGACCCGCTTCTTCGACTGGCCGCGCAGCCGCTTCACGCTGACGGTGCGGCGCAACGAGCTGATCGTGCTGGGCGATTCCGCCGCCACCGGCCAGGAGGTGCAGTGGGAGCAGGACTGGATCGGCGGGCGCTACGAGACGATGCGCCCCGAGCTCACCACCACCATCGGCCATGCGCGCGACCGCAGCGGCGGCACCGCGCGCAGCTACCCGACGGCGGGCCTGCAGTTCCGCTACTGGATCGACAGCGGCTTCCACGTGGGCGGCAACCTGCGCTACACATCGCAAAGCGGCGGCCTCTACACCAGCCGCGGCCTGTCGGGCTCGCTCACGGCCGAGAAGGACCTGGGCTCGGGCTGGAAGATGGGCTTCGTCGCCAACTTCAACCAGGCGCGGGCCTCGCTGCTGCCGACTTCGTGGTCGGCGCCCAATCTCTATCGCAGCAACGAGAAGACCGCCTACGTCTACCTGCGCTGGGAAGGCAGTGCCGGCACGGGCTACCGGGCGGCCGGCGTGCGCGCCGAAGGCCCGGGCGGCGGCAGCGTGTCGGGGCGCGTTTTCTACGACGCCAACCGCGACGGCGAGCAGCAGCCGGGCGAAGGCGGCGTCGCTGGAGTCGAGGTGCTGCTCGACGACCGCTACCGCGCCGTCACCGACCGCGACGGCCGCTTCGAATTTCCGCTGGTGACCACCGGCCGCCATCAGCTGACCCTCAGGCTCGAGAGCGTGCCGCTGCCATGGGGCGCGGCCGGCGAGACCGGGGCGAGCGTGAACGTCCCGCTGCGCGGCCAGGCCAGTGCGGCGATCCCCGTCGTGAAGGTGGGCGAATGAGCTGCGCCGACCTGCCGCTTTCCCCACCCCCGTGCATTCAACCGAAGGAGACTCCATGACCAGAGCACGCATCTCCCGCAAATTGCCGGCCCTGTGCCTGGCCGGCCTCGCGCTGGCCGGCAGCGGCGCCCTCGCCGAGAGCCAGTACGGCTCCGGCACGGGCACCATCACGGCGCAGGCCAGGGTGAACCTGAGCGTGACGGTGCCCAAGCTGATCCTGCTGCGCGTGGGCTCGACCAACACCACGGTCGACACGGTGACATGGGCCTCCACCCTCAGCATCCCGCCCGTGCCCACCACGCCGGTCACGGGCAACAACACCAACGTCGACTGGAACGGCGCGGCCCCCACCGTCACGCCCGCGTCGACCACGAACACGCTCAACGTGTACGCCTGGACCAACGCGGGCGCCGGCACCATCAACTGCGCCATGGGCACCTGGGCACCCGCGACCGGCGGCCCGGCGAACGCGGACTTCACCGTCGTGACCACGGGCACGCTGCCGCACCCCGGGGCCAACCTCGGCGCCTGCGCCTCGACCTCCTTCACCTCGAACGCGGTCGCCTCCGGCACCTGGGCCTACACGCTCGGCGGCACACCCGCGGGCTGGGTGGCGGGCACCTACACGAACACCGTCACGTACACGGCCCAGGGCATCTGATGCCTGCGCATGCGGCGATGGCGGCGGCGACGGCGATCGCCGCGGCGGCGGCCATGCTCGCCGCCATGCCCGCGCGGGCCGTCATCACCACGGTCACCGACACCGGCAGCACCTACAGCCTGACCCTTCGCGTGGGCTCGGCCGGCGCGACCGTCGACACCGTGGCCTTCAGCGTCACCGGCGCCAACGCGGGGCTCACCCCCACGGCCGTGACCGGCACGCCCGCCATCAGCGTCTGGGTGATGCCGGTGCGCCCCGTGGCCAACACCACCGTGGCGCGGCCGGTGACGCTGCGCGTCGATTCGTCCGTGGCCCTGACCTGCCAGTCGGGCGGCTGCGCAAGCACCGCCATTCCGTTCAGCAGCATCAGCTGGGTGGCCTCCAACAACAGCAGCGCGGCCTCGGGCGACATCCAGAGCGGCCGCTTCGACGGCACCGCCAGCCAGACGATCGCGAGCTACAACGCCAACGCCACCTTCTGCGTCGGCCCGCTCGGCCTGCCCTGCGTGCTTGGCGTGGGCACCTGGACCTACCTGTCGAACAACATCACGGCCACGCAGCTGCAGTTCTCCTACGACAACAACACCGTGTACCCGGGCGGCAACTACAGGGGCACCGTGCGTTTCACGGCGTCGATGGAATGACCCATCGCATCCTTCGCCGCCTGCACCCGGGGCTCGCCGCCGTCGCCGCGCTGCTGCTTGGCGGCATGCCGTGCGCGCCGGCCGCCGCCGCCGTCGCGCGGCTGGACGATTCGGCCTCGCCGCGCGCGCAGGTGCGCACCGATTTCGCCAATGCGCAGGGCATGGACGGCAACATGCTGGTGCTGCCGTTCGGGCGCATCGAATACCGGCTGGCCACCGCTGCGCACGTGGGCCGGCGCGCGCGCATCTTCTACGTGATCCCGGCGATGGTCGCGGGCCTGCGCTCGCCGGCCGGGATGCTGGTGCAGTGGCGCGGCAACGGCGCCTTCGCGAGCGGCAGCGGCCGCCCCGGCGACCGGGTGCAGGTGTGGAACGGCGTGGTCCAGTCGCCGTGGATCAACGAGACCTTCGAGCTGACCCTGCGCATCGATCCGCGCGAGCTGCGCATGCCGTCGGGCTCGGCGCTGAGCTTCGAGTCGTTCTTCGAGATCGAGACAATTCCATGAGACACCCCCTGAGTCGCTTCGCGCCTTCCCCCTCTCCTTCGGGAGGGGGACGCACCCCGTGGCCTGGCCAAGCCAGTTCCACGGGTGCCCGCGCATCGGCTGCGTCCGTTTCATGGGCTGCGCGTGGTGCGCGGCGCGATGGACAACTGACATGAAAGCAACCGCCTTCCTCCTGTCCTTCTGCCTCGCGCTGCTCGCGGCTGCCGGCTTGGCGAGGGCCGCGCCCTTCGAGCTGGCCGTCACCCCGTCGCGCTTCGAGCTCGCGGGCAAGGCCGGCGCGCGGCTCGGGCAGTCGCTCGACATCCACAACCTGGCCTCGGCCGCCACCGAGGTGACTATGCGCACCATCGACTGGAGCTACTCGGCCGAAGGCAACATCGGCTATCACGACGAGCTGCTGCCCGGCAGCTGCAGGCCGTGGGTGGTGCTGGAGCGGCGCAGCCTCTCGGTGCCCGCGCGCAGCAAGCGTTCGTTCCGCTTCCAGGTGGAGCCGCCGGCGGACGCGCCGCGCGGCGAATGCCGCTTCATGATCGCCATCGAGGGCACGGAGCCGGCGCAGCAGACCGTGATGCGCAACGGCGGCGCCAGCCTGAGCCTGCCGGTCACCGGCCGCATCGCGGTGGCGGTGTACGTGATGCTCGACGGCGCCGAGCCCAGGCTCGAGATCAGGCAGATCGCCAGCGGCGAAGCCGGCGGTGCGCGCCGCGCGGTGGTCACCGTGGTCAACACCGGCGACGCCCACGGCCGCCTCGAGGGCAGCCTGGACGCCACCGACAGCCAGGGCCGCGCGTTCGAACTGGTGCCCGAGGGCACGCCGATCCTGCCGGGCCAGACGCGCACCCTCGCACTGGTGCCCAAGGGCGAGAACGGGCAGCCCGCGCCGCAACCCGCCTACCCGGTCAAGGCCAGCGGCAGGCTGGACTGGGACAAGGGCAGCTTCAAGGTGGACGTCGAATTGAAATGACGCTGCGCTCGACGCATCGCGCCGGCACCCTCGCCATGGCGGGCTTGATCGCCGGTGCGCTAGGGGCAGGCATGACCGCCTCGCAGGCCGCGTCCAGCACCGCGGGCCCCAGTGCGACCGTACCGCTGAGCACCGGCGTGAACCTGGACTTCACCATCGCGATCGACAAGTTCATCTTCTTCCGCATCGGCAATGGCGCCTGGCCCACGCCGGGCGGCACCCCCAGCACGGTGAGCTTCGTGCTCACGCCCTCGATCCCGCCCGTGCCCACCACGCCGGTCGCAGGCAACAACAGGTCGGTGAACTGGAGCGGCGCCGCGCCGGCCTTCAGCGTCACGCCTTCGGGCAACGCGCTGCCGGTGGAGGTGCGCAGCAACGCGGGGCAGGTCACGCTGCGGGCCACCGCGACCACGCCGCTGGCGAGCGGCGCCAGCACGATCCCGCTTTCGGAGATCACCATCGCCAGCAGCGACGCCAACCTCCCCGCGCCGCAGATCCCGAACACGGGTACCGGCACCGCGGTGAACGTCGCGGGCACGGCCTTCGCCAACCTCGTCACCCAGCGCACCGCGACCTGGACCTTCTCCTACGCCAACCTGGCCAGCCGCACCGCGGGCACCTACACCGGCCAGGTCACCTTCACCGCCAGTTCGCCCTGAGGCATTCCAGCCAAGGCAATTGCCCAGGAGATACGTCTTTCCAGGAACACCGCGGAACCGGCTCGGCCGGGCCGCCGGTGTTGCCCCCCGGAAGGGGGTTGGCGCAGCGACACGAAGTGCGCGAAGCCTGGGGGTGAGCCCTATCTCGGCAACGACTCGACTTCCTTCGTCCAGCGGTCGATGAGGCGCTTGCGCTCGGCCGCCTTGCCGTACTTCTCGAAGTCGTACCTGATGAGCTTCACGTCGGCCATCGACGGGATGCGCGGGTCGGGCTTGAAGGTCTTGTTGGCAGGCGACTGCAGGCTGCCCGCCTTGCCGCCGATGGCCTGGCCCGCAGGGCTCATCAGCCAGTCGTAGTAGCGCTTCGCGTTCTCCTTGTTGCGCGCGCCTTTCACCAGTGCGATGCCGCCGATCTCGTAGCCCGTGCCTTCGCAGGGAGCGGCGGTCTTCACGGGAAATTTGTCGTAGCGCCAGCGTTCGAAGCCGAAGATGAAGCTCACGCCGATGGCCACCTCGCCCTTGGCGACGTTGGGCGCCTGCGCCTGGCCGCTGCGGGTGTAGCTGGTGACGTTGCGGTGCAGCTTCTTCAGGTATTCGAAGGCCTGGTCCTCGCCCATCTGCTGCACCAGGCCCGCGATGATGGTGTAGGCCGTGCCGCTGGTGGCGGGGTGCGAGATCTCGATTTCGCCCTTGTACTCGGGCTTGATCAGGTCGGCCCAGCACTTGGGCTCGGGCAGCTTCTTCTTTTTCAGCACGTCGGTGTTGAAGCCGAAGCCGATGGCGCTGGTGTAGAAGCCGCCCACCATGTTCTGCGACAGCGCGTACTGACGCACCGCCCAGTCGTGCAGGTCGTTGATGTAGGCCGGACGGTAGGGCTCCAGCAGCCCCTGTTCCGCCGCCTGCAGGAACGGATCGCCGGTGCCGCCCCACCAGATGTCGGTCTTGGGGTTGGCCGCTTCCGCGCGCAGCTGGGCGCCGATCTCGCCGGTGCCCTTGTGGGCCTGCTGCACCTTGATGCCGGTCTCGCGCGTGAAGGCCGCGGCGGCCGCCTCGCACCAGCCGGCGTCGGTGCTGCACAGCGCGTTGACCGTGCCCTGGGCCGCGGCGTTCGGCGCGGCCAGAAGAAATGCCGCGGCAATGCCCGCGGCGGTGGCGATGTGCCGGATGGCGAATGGGCGCATGCGCGGATCTCCTCGTCGTCTTTGTCGGAAGGCGCAGGATAGCGCCGCTTCTCAGCGCGCGGCCAGCAGCGGCGGCAGGTGCTCGGCCAGCCAGTCGATCACCACGCGCGTCTTCAGCGGCAGGTAGCGGCTGCGCGGGCGGATCAGGTTCAGCTCGAAGCCGAAGGGCCGCGGCTCGTCGAACACGCGCACCAGCGTGCCGGCCGCGAGCGCATCGGCCGCCAGCCACGCCGGCAGCCGCGCGAGGCCCATGCCGCCGATGGCCGCCTCCAGCAGCACCTCGGCGCTGTCGCAGCGCAGCCGCGAGGGCGGCGTCACCTCGACGAGGCGGCCCTCGGCGTCGTGGAAGCGCCAGGACGACACCTGCCCGTCGCGCGCGTAGAGCACGGCCCCGTGTTGCTTCAGTTCGTCGATGCCGCCTGGATGCCCGTGCGCGGCCAGGTAGGCCGGCGAGGCGCACAGCGCCATCCACTGCATGCCGACCGGGCGCGCGACCAGCTCCGTGCTGTCGGCGAGCTCGCCGCTGCGGATGGCGAGGTCGAGCCCCTCCTCGGCCAGATCGACGCGCCGGTCGTTGAACGACAGCTCCAGCGACAGCTGCGGATGGCTGCGCGCCAGCGCCAGCAGCAGCGGCCCCACCTTCAGCCGGCCCAGCATCGCCGGCATGCTCAGCCGCACGAGGCCCGAGGCGGTGCTGCGCGCCACGTCGGCGATCGCCTCGGCCGCTTCGAGCTCGGCGAGCGCGCGGCGGCAGCGCTCGTAATAGCCGTGGCCTTCCTCGGTGAGGCTCTGGCTGCGCGTGGTGCGCAGGAAGAGCCGCGTGTCCAGCCGCGATTCGAGCCTCGCGATGCTCTTGGCGACTGCCGAGCGGGTGACGTGCAGCCGCTGGGCGGCCAGCGCGAAGCTGCCGGCTTCCACCGCCGCGACGAACTCTTCGATGCCTTGCAGACGCTGGCTCATTGGATACTTTCAGGCGCCATTGATAGGAAAATTATCCACCACCGGATATTCTTAATCGTCAATAGCATGAAGACTTCCGTTTTCCCTGGAGTCACTAATGCAAGAAAACCCCTCGCTGCGCCGCTGGCAGCTTCCCGAATTCGGCCGTGCCCATCTCGAACAGGCCGACGCCCCGCTGCCCGCACCTGGCGCGAACCAGATCCTCGTGAAGGTGGGCGCGGTGTCGCTCAACTACCGTGACCTGCTGATGATCCGCGACGGCATGGGCATGGCGATCGGCATGCCCTTCGTGCCGGGCTCCGACATGGCCGGCACCGTCGAAGCCGTGGGCCCGGGCGCCACGCGCTTCTCCGTTGGCGACCGCGTCGTCAGCACCTTCTGGGGCGGCTGGATCGACAGCCACTGGCCCGACGGCGCCACGCCGCTGGGCGGGCCCGGCGCCGGCATGCTGGCCTCGCACGTGCTGCTCGATGCCGGCTGGGCGGTGGCCGCGCCCGAGACGCTGAGCCTGGCCGAAGCCAGCACCCTGCCCTGCGCGGGCCTCACCGCGTGGTTCGCGCTGGTCGAGACCGGCGCGCTGCGCGCCGGCGAGACGGTGCTGATCCACGGCACCGGCGGCGTCGCGCTCTTCGGCCTGCAGATCGCACGGCTGCACGGCGCGCGAGCCATCGTGGTAACGGGTGGCGACGACCGCAAGCGCGCACAGGCCCTCGCGCTCGGCGCCGAGCACGTGCTCGCGCGCGCCGGCGACTGGCCCGCCGAAGTGCGGCGCCTCACGCAGGGGCGCGGCGCCGACCACGTGCTCGAACTCGCGAGCGGGCCGAACCTCGACCGCTCATTGCAGGCCGTGAAGCAGGGCGGGCGCGTGTCGATCATCGGCATGCTCGGCGGCGAGACGCTGAGCGCGTCGTTCTACGCGATGGTGCTGGGCCGCGTCACGGTGCAGGGCATCGGCGTGGGCCACCGGCGCGCGCTCGAGGACCTGGTGCGCGCCGTCGACGCGAATGCGCTCAAGCCGGTGATCGCCGCGAGCTACGGCTTCGACGCGCTGCCCGATGCGCTCGACCACCTGGAGCGCGGCGCGTTCGGGAAGATCGTCGTGACGCTGTAAAAGATCACGAAATCCCGGCTTCCGCAGATGCAACGCAGTTGCGGCAGTGCACGAAAGCCGCGCGTTCCGTGAACAGGTTCCGTTAGCGCCGAAGACTTGCTCGAAGCCCTCATCCTGCGTTCCTAGAATCCGCCCGCGCATCGCCTGGCGGCCTGCGCTTTCTCATCAACTTCAGGATGGAGCGTCATGGAACACAGTACCTACAAGAAGTGGTCCGCCGAGTTCATTGGTACTTTCTGGCTCACGCTCGGAGGCTGCGGAAGCGCAGTCCTGGCGGCGGCCTTCCCGAATGTCGGCATCGGCCTGCTGGGCGTCTCGCTCGCCTTCGGCCTCACGGTGGTGACCGGGGCCTATGCACTGGGCCCGATCTCGGGCGGGCACTTCAATCCAGCCGTGTCCATCGGCCTCGCGGCCGCCGGCCGCTTCAAGGCCTCGCAGCTCGCGGGCTACATCGTGGCGCAGGTGCTGGGCGCCATCGCGGCGGCGGGCATTCTCTATCTCATCGCCACCGGCAAGCCGGGCGCCGACATCGGCGGCTTCGCCACCAACGGCTATGGCGAACACTCGCCCGGCAAGTACGGCCTCACGGCCGCGCTGCTGTGCGAAGTGGTGATGACGGCGGTGTTCCTCATCGTGATCCTCGGCGCTACCGCCCGACGCGCGGCCGGCGGCTTCGCGGGGCTTGCGATCGGCCTGTGCCTCACGCTCATCCACCTGATCTCGATCCCGGTGACCAACACCTCGGTCAACCCGGCGCGCAGCACGGGACCGGCACTCTTCGGGCCGTCCCATGCGGTGTCGGAACTTTGGCTCTTCTGGGTGGCGCCCATCGCGGGCGCCATCATCGGCGCGGTGATCTACCGCGCGCTGCTCGCCAACGGCAACGACGACTGATCGCAGCCGTCATCGCCGCAGCAGGATGCGGGCTCGCGCTCAGCTGCCGCTGCCCGACTTCACCATCGGCAGCGAAGTCGATTGCCCGATCGGCTCGGTGCCGGTCGGATGCGAGGCGGCATAGGCACCGGCCTGGATGTCGGCCACCGGCATCGTCGAGCTCATCGCGGGTGCGCTGGTCGACTGGCCGACGGGCTCGGTGCCGCTCGGACGCGCGGCAGCCATCGCACCGGCCTGCACGTCGGGGTTCACCGGCGAATTCATCTGCAGCGGATGGAAGTCCGAACCGTCGGTGGTTTCGGCCGAAGCGGTGGCGGCGCCCACGGCTGCCAGCGCAGCAAGGGAACCGACGGCGAGAAGCTTGAATGAAGTGCGCATGGTGTGTGTTCTCCTGATTGAATGAAGCAGGCTGTCTCCGGTCACATGCCATCGCGCGAACTGCGCGTGGCAGGACCTGAACGCACTCTAGGCACGCTGACTGAGTTGGATGTGAGCGAAGAGTTAGGCGCGAGTGAGGGGTGCGCCTTTTGCTGGAACTTTGGACCGCACCAGCCCCGTTCGCCGGCGTGCGGCTCCTTCCTCCGTCCGCTAGGCAGCTGACGCAGGCAGATGCACCCGCGCCATCAGGCCGGGCCCGTCGGTGCGGTTGCGCAGCTCGATGCGCAGCCCATGCCGCTCCGCCGCGGTGCGCGCAATCGCCAGCCCCAGCCCGCTGCCGCCCGCTGCAGCTCCCGGCACGCGGAAGAACCGGTCGAACACCCGGTCGATGGCCTCCTTCGGAATGCCCGGGCCGTTGTCGAGCACGTCGACCACCGCATGGCCCTCGACCTTGTGCAGCTTCACGTCGACCACGCCGCCTTCGGGCGCGTAGCGCAGCGCGTTGTCGATCAGGTTGTCGAAGACGCTGCGCAGCTCCGCCGCGGGCGCGACCACCACGGCTGCGATGCTGCCCTCGAAGCCGACGTCCACGCGCCGCGCGTCGGCCAGCACCATCAGCTGGCTGACGCTGTCGCGCAGCAGCACCTCGATGTCGACGCGCTCGTTCGCGTTGCCTGCGCGCGGCGCGTCCTGCCGCGACAGGTGCAGCAGCTGCTCGATGAGATGCTGCGCGCGCGTGACGCCAGCTTCGAGCTGGTTGAAGCGTTCGGTGGCTTCGCCGGCCGGCACGTGCGCGCGCAGGTTCTCGATCTGCAGGCCGATGGCGGCCATCGGCGTGCGCAGTTCGTGCGCCGCGTCCTGCACGAAGCGCCGCTGCGTGGCGAAGGCGCTGCGCACGCGCGACAGCAGGTTGTTGAAGGCGCTCACCAGCGGCGCGATCTCGTCGGGCACGCGCGCGAGCGACAGCTCGGTGGGGCTGCGCTCGTCCTGAGAGGCCACGTCGCGGGCCACGGCACGCAGGGAGCGCGAGGCGGCCGACACGATGATCCACAGGATCAGCAGCGCCAGCGGCAGCAGCAGCGTGATCGGCAGGCCTTCGAGCAGCGCGCGGCGCAGGGCGCGGCGGCGGCGGTAGTCCTCGTTCTGCAGCACCTGCACGCGCGGCTGGTCGGCGCGCGAGCCGTGCTCGGCGGTGAACACGCGCCATGCGGAGCCCGCGTGCGTGCCGGTGTTCACGTCGCTGAAACCCGGCTGCGGCTGCAGCGGCACGGTGAGCACCGGCCACGAGGTGGCGCGCAGCGTGCCGCCGTCGGGGCTCCAGATCTGCACGATGAAGGCGCCGCGCGAGAACGCGGCCTCGCCGTCCATCGGGCGCGGCAGCTTCTGCGGATCGCTGCCCGCGTACGACTCGGCCACCAGGCGCATCTGGTCGTCGAGCGCGTTGTGCACGAGGTTGCCGTAGGCCACGAAAGAGAACCACGCCGTGAGCACCGCCGCGCCCAGGTGCAGCGTGATGAGCCACAGCAGCAGTTGCGTGCGCAGCGATCGCGGCCGCCACCAGCGGCCCTTGCCGCGAGAGCTTGCGTTCATCGGCAGGCCAGCCCGGCAGCCCTACCCCGAAGTGCGCGAGGCCTGCGGGCGGGCATCATCATGCGGCGACGCGCCAGCCCAGGCCGCGCACGTTGCGGATCGCATCGGCGCCGAGCTTCCTGCGCATGCCGTGGATCAGCACGTCGATCGCGTTGCTGGTGACTTCCTCGCCCCAGCCGTAGATGCGGTTCTCGAGCTGCTCGCGCGAGAGGATGGCGCCGGGGCGCTCCAGCAGTGCGTGCAGCAGCGCGAACTCGCGCGCGGTGAGCGCCTCGCGCGCGCCGTTGACCACGACTTCGCGCGTGGTGAGATCGAGCTGCAGCGCGCCGCTGCCCACCAGCGAGTGCGCGGCGCCGTCGCGGCGGCGCACCACGGCGCGCATGCGCGCGAGCAGCTCGCGGAATTCGAAGGGCTTGAGCAGGTAGTCGTCGGCGCCGAGGTCGAGGCTGTGGATGCGGTCGTCGAGACCGTCGCGCGCGGTGAGCACCAGCACCGGCGTGGCGTCGCCGCGTTCGCGGGCGCGGCGCAGCACCTCGGTGCCGTCCTGCTTCGGCAGGCCCAGATCGAGCAGCACGCAGGTGTAGCCGCCGTCGCCCAGCGCACTCTGCGCCAGTTCGCCGTCGCGCACCCAGTCCGCTGACCAGCCCGCGCCCTCGAGCGCCTGCTTCAGGCTGCGCCCGATCATTTCATCGTCTTCCACCAACAGCACGCGCATCGCGGCGACTCCTTCGGCCGCAAGGTAGCACGCGACCGGGATGATCGGAAGAGCCTGCGCCGCGGCGCAGAGTAGGTGCGAATACTTAGGGCACGCTTAGGCGGCTGGCGCGCCGCGGGGTCAATGGCCGGACCATGCCAGGCCATGCCAGGCCATGCCGGATCAGGCCAGGCGCACGGCGTGGCGCTCGCCTTCGTCGTCCGAGCTGAAGGCCAGCAGGTCGAGGGCCTCCCGCTCCACGCCGTCGCGGTCGGCCTTCGACCAGCGGCCGAAGGGCTCCAGCAGCACGGTGGCGATGTTCTTCTTGCTCCGGCTCCTGTCGCGCTCGATCTTCCACACGCCCGCGACGAAGCCGTCGAGCAGCACCGTGCCGCGCACGATGCCGTTGACGGTGAACACGCGGGCGCGATGCGACTCGCTGAGGATGCGGCTGCGGTCGGCGTGCGAAAGCAGCAGGTTGTCCCACTCGGCCACGAGGCGCGGCGGCGCAGGCGTATCGGGATCGGGCCGCGGCGCGCGGGGCAGGTCGAACAGCTCCTGGCCGTCTTCGCCCGCGAACACGCGCAACTGCGGCCGCAGGCGTTCGGCGACCGCCTTCCATCCCGTGAGGCCCGACCATGCGCCGGCATCGGCCAGCGTGGCCGGGCCGAAGGCGGCGAGGTAGCGCAGCAGCATGTCCTCCTGCGTGGCGACAGCGGCTTGCACGGCCTGCCCGAGCCAGTCGCCCAATGGCTGCAGCACCGCGCCCTGGTGCGAGTTCCAGGTGCCGGCCGGCGGCAGGTGCACGAGCGGCAGGTTGTTGCGGATCAGCGCGGCGAGCGATGCGGCCTCGCGGCCCGTCCACCGCAGGCCCAGCGCCTGCCCCAGCTCGGCGCCGGTGCGCGGCTGTTCGCCGAGCAGTGCGCGCCCTGCCGCGATCACCGCTGCGCGATCGAGCCCTTCAAGTTCCTTCCTGTGCGTGCTGCCCAGCAGCCCTCGCTGATGCACGGGCTCCAGCAGCGGGCGCCATGACAGCGCGTCCTGCGCGGTCATCAGGTGCAGCGTCGCGCGCAGGGTCGACATGCGCACGATGCGGCGCCGGCGCAGGGCCTCTGTGAGCTGTTCTCGACGGAAGCCCTCGATGCGGCTCCAGAGGCCGATGTAGGGCGGATTGGGTGCCTGCGCCTGCAGCCCGGCCAGCCGCTCGACGGCCTGCGTCACGCCCAGCCTGCGCCGCTCCAGCAGCACCTGCCGCGCCAGCGTGGCGCGGTTCAGCGCGCGCAGGCTCAGAACTTCTCGTGCGGCGCGAGGTATCGCCATTGCCCCAGCGGCAGGTTGCCGAGCATCACCCGGCCGATGCGCACGCGCTTGAGCCCCACCACCTTCAGGCCGACCAGCTCGCACATGCGGCGGATCTGCCGCTTCTTGCCCTCGGTGAGCACGAAGCGCAGCTGCTCGGGGTTCTGCCAGTCCACGCGCGCCGGCTTCAGCGCCTGCCCGTCGAGGCTCAGGCCGTGCCGCAGCTTCGCGAGCATGGCCTTCGGAAAGACCGCCTGCACGTTGGTGGTGACGGGGTCGTCGTCGTCCAGCCGCACCAGCTGGCCCGTGGGCGCGGGCTGGCCCAGGCCGTGGTAGGCCACGCGCACGAGGTACTCCTTCTCCATCGTCGAGTCCTCGCCGATGAGCTGGCGCGCGATGCGCCCGTCCTGCGTCATGACCAGCAGGCCGGTGGAATCGATGTCGAGGCGGCCGCAGGGCGCAAGGCCGCGCAGCTGCTTCGGGCTGAAGAAGAAGCGCGCGTTGTCGTCGGCCCAGCGGTTCTGCGGCGTGAAGAGCTTGACCGCCGGATCGTGCCCGTCCTCGGCCTGTCCGCTCACGTAGCCGATGGGCTTGTTGATGAGGATGGTGACCTGGCTGGCCTGCTGGCCCTTGGCAGCCTTGTCGACCTCGATGCGGTCGGCCGGCGTGACCTTCACGCCCATCTCGGCCGGCCTGCCGTTGACCTTCACCCAGCCGTTGGCGATCCATTCGTCGGCTTCGCGGCGCGAGCACAGCTTGAGATCGGCCATGCGCTTGTTGAGGCGCACGGCATCGGAGGGAGCGGAAGGAGAGGAAGGCTCTGTCATCGGGGCTTGATCGGAATGCGGCACCGATGCTATCCTGAACCCAGACGCGAGTTGATCGCGTCCTTTTTGGGGGATTCCCAAGTGAGCACACGCAAGTACCAGTACGCCATCGTCATCGGGCGTTTCCAGCCCGTTCATTTCGGACATCAACGACTCATCGAGGAAGGCCTTCGCGCCGCCGAGCGGGTCATCGTGGTGGTCGGCTCCGACCGGCAGCCGCGCAGCGTCAAGAACCCCTTCACCTTCGACGAACGCGAACGCATGGTGCGCGCCTGCCTTCGCGGCACCGAGCAGATGCGCGTGAGCGTGGTCGGCGTGGGCGACTCGCCCTACAACGACCAGATCTGGATCGCGTCGATCCAGTCGGCGGTCGAGCGGCTCATCGCGCAGGACGGCCATGCGCCGGCCAAGGCCAAGGTGGCGCTCGTGGGGCACCTCAAGGACGCATCGAGCTACTACCTCAAGCTCTTCCCGCACTGGGAGTTCGTCGGCCAGAACAGCGTGGAGAGCCTCAACGCCACCGACGTGCGCAGCCTCTACTTCGACCCCGAGAACCGCGGCCAGCTCGCCCGCGCCGACCTGCCCGACGGCACCGCGGCCTTTCTCGACCAGTTCACCCGCACGGCCGACTACGCCGAGCTCTGCGAGGAGCGCGCCTTCCTCGCCGACTACCGCGACAAGTACCGCTACGCCGGCAGCGAATTCCCGCCGATCTACACCACGGTCGATGCGGTGGTGGTCGAGGCAGGCCACATCCTGCTGGTGCAGCGCAAGTTCCATCCCGGCAAGGGCACCTGGGCGCTGCCCGGCGGCTTCGTCGGCCAGCACGAGCGGCTGCAGGACGCGGCCATCCGCGAGCTGAAGGAAGAAACGCGGCTGAAGGTGCCGGTGCCCGTGCTCAACGGCAGCATGAAGGCCAGCCACGTGTTCGACGCGCCCGATCGCTCGCAGCGCGGCCGCACCATCACGCACGGCTTCTTCTTCGAGCTGGCGCACAACCAGTGGACGGGCCTGTCGGAAGTGCGCGCCGACGACGACGCGGCCGAGGTGCGCTGGGTGCCGATCGCCGAGTTCCTCGACATGCAGGAGCGCATCTACGAAGACCACTTCTTCATCGCGAATCATTTTTTGGGTGGGCTGGGAAAGAACTGAACGTCCCGGCCTTGTCAGCAAGAACGGCCCCGGTTGACGGGGCCAACGTGAAAGGAGCTTTCACATGAACCGCAATCTCAATTCCACGCCCCTGGGCAACAACCTGCTGCTGCGCACCGACTCGTACAAGGTCTCGCACTGGATGCAGTACCCGCCCGGCACGCAGACGGTGTACAGCTACATCGAGTCTCGCGGCGGCATCTTCAGCCACTCGCTCTTCTTCGGGCTGCAGGCCTACCTGCGCGAATACCTGCAGACGCCGGTGACGCGCGACGATGTCGAGGAAGCCGCCGCGCTCATGGCCGTGCACGGCGAGCCCTTCAACCGCGAGGGCTGGCTGCGGCTGATCGAGAAGCACGGCGGGATGATGCCGGTGCGCATACGCGCCGTGCCCGAGGGCAGCGTGACGCCGGTGCACAACGTGCTCGCGACCATCGAGAACACCGACCCCGAGTTCTTCTGGGTCACGAGCTTCCTCGAGACCGAGCTGCTGCGCGCGATCTGGTATCCCACCACGGTGGCCACGCTCTCGGCCGCAGCGCGCACCACGCTGCTGCGCTACCTGGAAGCGACCTGCGACGACCCGCAGGGCCAGATCGCCTTCCGGCTTCACGACTTCGGCGCGCGGGGTGTCTCGAGCCTCGAATCGGCCGCGCTCGGCGGCATGGCGCACCTGGTGAACTTCATGGGCACCGACACGCTGGCCGCGCTGGTGGCGGCGCGCCGCTACTACGACTGCGACGTGGCGGGCTTCTCCATTCCCGCGGCCGAGCACAGCACCATCACCGGCTGGGGCCGCGAGCACGAAGCCGATGCCTACGGCAACATGGTCGACCAGTTCGGCAAGCCCGGCGCGACCTTCGCGGTGGTGAGCGACAGCTACGACATCTTCAATGCCTGCGCGCGCATCTGGGGCGAGGAGCTGAAGGCCAAGGTGGTGGCCTCGGGCGCCACGCTGGTGGTGCGGCCCGACTCTGGCGACCCGGCCGAGACAACGCTGCAGGTTGCACGCATCCTGGCCGACCGCTTCGGCACCACGACCAACGCCAAGGGCTTCCGCGTGCTGAACAACGTGCGCATCATCCAGGGCGACGGCGTGACGCTCGACTCGCTGCGGCTGTGCCTGTCGAACTTCTATCACAACGGTTTCTCGGCGGAGAACATCGCCTTCGGCATGGGCGGCGGGCTGCTGCAGCAGGTCAACCGGGACACCATGCAGTGGGCGATGAAGTGCTCGGCTATGCAGGTGAACGGCGAGTGGCGCGACGTGTACAAGTCGCCCGTGGGGGACATGGGCAAGGCTTCGAAGAAGGGGCGTCTTGCGCTGGTGCGCGGTGCGAACGGCATCGAGAGCACCGTGCGGGAAGAGACGATGGCGGTTGGTCAGGCCGATTTGCTGCAGACGGTGTTCGAGAACGGGCGCATCGTGGAGAGCACCACTTTCGATGCTGTTCGCGAGCGGGCTGCTGCGGGGGTCAATCAGTTCATCACTTCGCGGGCGCCTCTTTAGGCTTTTGGTTCATTCATTCATTCAGGGCGGGTGCACAGGCCACCGGGTACTCCCCTCCGCGAATGTCCCCCGGCCTGCGGCCTCCTCCTTTATTTCGCTGCGGGGAGCACCCGATGCCCTGTGCACAACGAGCGCTGCTCTTGTGCTGGCTGATCAACCAGCACTTTTTCCACGCTCACGCCGATGGGGTGCCTTGCGCAGCGAAATAAAGGAGGAGGGGCGCAGCCCCGGGGGACATTCGCGGAGCAAGGAACCCCGTCGGCGTGAGCGTGCCCCGAACAAGGCCCCAGAAGCACTGCCACAAGGCATCGCCATAATCCGCCGCGCAAACCCCGGATTCCATGACCAAACTCCTGATCCTCAGCGTGAGTGCCGGCAACGGCCACGTGCGTGCAGCACAGGCGATCGCCGCCACCGCGCAATCCCTCGCCCCGCCCTGCACGGCGGTCCACATCGACGCGATGGCCCATGTGGCGGCGGGGTTCCGCAAGGTCTACACCGACTGGTACATCCAGCTCGTGAATCGTGCGCCCGAGCTGTGGTCCTACCTGCACCAGCGCACCGACGTCACGCCGCACCATGCACCCTCGCAGCGCCTGCGCCGCGGCATCGAGCGGCTGAGCACCGGCGCCCTGGTGCGCGAGATCCGCCGCGAGAAGCCCGACGCGGTGATCTGCACCCACTTCCTGCCGGCCGAACTGCTGATGCGAGAGCGCAACCGCGGCCGCATCGACTACCCCGTGTGGCTGCAGATCACCGACTACGACCTGCACAACATGTGGCTGGTGCCGGGCATGACGGGCTACCTCGCGGCGACGGAAGAAGTGGCCTTCCGGCTGCGGGCGCGCGGCATTCCGCCCGAGCGCATCCACGTCACCGGCATCCCGGTGATGCCGGCTTTCTCCGAGCCCGATGCGCCCGCGCTGGCGCGTGAAGCCTGCGCGGCTGGGCTCGGCCTCGATCCTTCGCGGCCGGTGCTGCTGATGGTGTCCGGAGGCGCGGGCGTCGGCGACCTGCCGAGCATGGTCGAGCGCGTGCTCGGCATGGGCGGGCCCGACGGCAAGCCGAACGACTTCCAGGTGATCGCCGTCGCGGGCCGCAATGCGGAGGCGCACGGCAGGCTCGAGGCGCTGGCCAGGCGCCACCCGGGCCGCGTGGCGGCCATCGGCTTCACCAACGAGATGCACCGGATGATGGCCGCGTCCGACCTGGTGGTGACCAAGCCTGGCGGCCTCACGGTGTCGGAGTGCCTCGCGCTGGGCAAGCCGATGCTGCTGATCTCGCCCATTCCGGGGCAGGAAGAACACAACGCCGGCTTCCTGATGGAGGAAGGCGCGGCCTGGCTGGCCTACGACGCCATCGGCCTCGACTACAAGGTGGCGCGCCTCATGGCCGATCCGGCCAAGCTCTCCTCGATGGCCGCGCGCAGCCGAGCGCTGGGCAAGCCGCAGGCTGCGCGATCGGTGCTGCGGCACGTGCTCGGGGCGCCCGCATGAAGCCCGCCGTCGAGAAGACGAGCGTGGCCCGCACGCTCGGTTACCTGGCCTGGGTCATCGTCATGGCCTTCTTCTTCGCCAACGCCGAGATCCAGATCGAAGGCGGTGCCGGCTGGGCCACCTCGCTGCCCACATGGCGCATCGAGAACAGCATCTGGCTCGACCTCTTCTGGGGCGGCCGCGCGATGACGGGCTACCACGCCTGGGTCTTCACCTTCATGGCGCTGGTGTTCTTCTCGCCGCTGGCCTTCAATGGCCGATGGACCTGGCGCGACGTGGGGCTGGCGGCAGCGGGCCTGATCGTGTTCTGGGTCTGCGAGGACTTCACCTGGTTCCTCATCAACCCGGCCTTCGGCTGGGAGCGCTTCAATCCGGTGGATGCGTTCTGGCACAAGCACTGGCTGTGGGGCGCGCCCGTGGACTACTGGGGCGGCCTCGCGGTGGCGGCGATCATCCTGGCGACGCGGCACTGGCCGCGCAAGGGCAGCCGATGAGCAGCAGCAGAAGAAAACGCAGGGAACGCGGGCAGGAGCCCATCGCCGACGCACCGCGCCCCGGCCACTGGGCCGATCCGCTGGACGCGCTGGGCGTGGAGAACCTGCACCGCATCACGCCCACGCTGTACCGCAGCGCGCAGCCGAAGCGCTCGAACCTTGCCGCGCTGCAGTCGCTGGGCATCCGCACGGTGGTGAGCCTGCGTTCGTTCAACGACGACCGCAAGGTGTTCGCGGGCAGCGGCATCCGGCTGGTGCGCGTGCCGATCAACACCTGGTCCATCGACGACGCCAAGGTGCTGCGCGCGCTGCAGGCCATCCGCGCAGCCGAGAGGCAGGGGCCGGTGCTCATCCACTGCATGCACGGCGCCGACCGCACCGGCGTGGTCGCGGCGGTCTACCGCATGGCGCTGCAGGACTGGGACAAGGACATCGCCCGCCAGGAGATGCTGCGCGGCGGCTACGGCTACCACACGCTGTGGCGCAACATCCCGCGCTACATCGAGCGGCTGGACCCGGCCGCCATGAGCGATGCACTCGCCCACGCGCCTGCGGTTCCGGCCGTGTCCTGAAGGCGCCAGCAGGCTGCGCAGGCCACTCCTATACTGGCCGCCCCGTGGCCGAAGGCCATCCGCGAACCTGACCAGAAGGGCTCTTCCATGGCACTCCAAATCCGCTCCCTCATCCGCTCCAGTGGCGAACTCGAACTCTCGCTGCACGACGACCCCATCCCCGAGCCGCAGGCCCACGAAGTGGTGATCCGCGTCGAGGCATCGCCATTGAACCCGTCGGACCTGGGCCTGCTGTTCGGCGCTGCCGACATGAGCACCGCCAAGGCATCCGGCACCGCCGACCGCCCCGTCGTCACCGCCACCGTGCCCGAGCGCGTGCTGCCCGCCATGAAGGCGCGGCTCGACGAGTCGATGCCCGTCGGCAACGAAGGCGCGGGCGTGGTGGTGAAGGCCGGCTCCTCGCCGCAGGCGCAGGCACTGCTCGGCAAGACCGTGGCCGCCATCGGCGGCGCGATGTACTCGCAGTACCGCTGCCTCGCCGCCGCCCAGTGCATGGAGCTGCCGGAAGGCACCACGCCGGCCGAAGGCGCATCGTGCTTCGTCAATCCCCTCACCTCGCTGAGCATGGTCGAGACCATGCGCATGGAAGGCCACAAGGCGCTGGTGCACACCGCCGCCGCGTCCAACCTCGGCCAGATGCTCAACAAGATCTGCCAGAAGGACGGCATCGCCCTCGTCAACATCGTGCGCAAGCAGGACCAGGAAGACCTGCTGCGCAGCCTCGGCGCCAAATACGTGTGCAATTCGAGCTCGCCCACCTTCATCGAAGACCTGACCCAGGCCCTCGCCGAGACCGGCGCCACCCTGGCCTTCGACGCCATCGGCGGCGGCAAGCTCGCCGGCCAGATCCTCGGCTGCATGGAAGCGGCCATCAACCGCACCGCCAAGGAATACAGCCGCTACGGCTCCAACACCCACAAGCAGGTCTACATCTACGGCGGCCTCGACCGCAGCCCGACCGAGGTCGTGCGCAACTTCGGCATGACCTGGGGCATGGGCGGCTGGCTGCTGTTCCCCTTCCTGCAGCGCATTGGCGACGCCGGCACGCAGCGCCTGAAGGCCCGCGTGGTCGCCGAACTGAAGACCACGTTCGCGAGCCACTACACGCGCGAGGTGTCGCTGGTGGAGATGCTGCAGCTCGATGCCATTGGCGTGTATGGCAAGCAGGCGACGGGGGAGAAGTTCCTGCTGAATCCGAACAAGGCTTGATTCGCCTTGCCTGAATAGGCCGCCCGGTACGCAGCACGGCACGCTCGACCCCACGATGCCGGCCGCTTCGCGGCTTCTCTGCGGTGCTCGCGTTTCGCAGGGTCTCGCAGCCGTAGCTGGAAGCCCTAGACGACCAGCCGATACCCCACAGCCGTCTCCGTCAGCAGATGCTTCGGCTGCGCCGGATCGGCCTCCAGCTTCTGCCGCAGGTGCCCCATGTAGATCCGCAGGTAGTGGCTCTGGTCGGTGTACGACGGGCCCCAGACCTCGCGCAGCAGTTGGCGTTGCGTCAGCACGCGACCCGCGTTGGCGACGAGCACCGACAGCAGGCGGTATTCGGTCGGCGTGAGGTGCACCTCGGCGCCGGCGCGGCGCACCAGGCGTGCGGCGCGGTCGAGTTCGATCTCGCCGAAGCGGAAGAGCGCCTCGGGGGCCGCTTCTTCCGTGCTCGCCGTGCGCGGGCGGCGCAGGTTGGCGCGCACGCGGGCCAGCAGTTCGCCTGTGCCGAAGGGCTTGGTGAGGTAGTCGTCGGCACCGGCGTCGAGGGCGGCGATCTTGTCGGCCTCGTCGGTGCGTGCCGAGAGCACGATGATCGGCACCGCCGACCAGCCGCGCACGTCGCGGATCAGCGAGACGCCATCGCCGTCGGGCAGGCCGAGGTCGAGCACGAGCAGGTCGGGCTGTCTCGTGCCGGCGGCCGCCAGGCCGTCGCGCAGGGTGCCGGCCTCGTGCACCGCCCAGCCCTCGGCCTCGAGCGCGCCACGTACGAACCGGCGGATCTGCGGCTCGTCTTCGATCACTATGGCGGTCGGGGAAGGCATGGGTTCAGAGTTGGGCTTCGGCAGGTTCGGGCGGCTCGCGCCGTGGGAGCGTGACCGTGAATTCTGCACCGCCGTCACGCGCATTCTCGGCAGTGATCTCGCCGCCGTGCGCGCTTACCACCGCCTTGCAGATCGCGAGGCCCAGACCCACGCCCGGCGTCGCCGACTCGGCCTCGCCGCGCGTGAACTTGTCGAAGAGCTTCTGCTCGTGGCCCAGCAGCGCGGCCGGCAGGCCGGGGCCATGGTCGCGCACGGTCAGCACCAGCGCGCCGGGTTCGGCCCGCGCGCCGACCACGATCGGCGGCGCGCCGTACTTGGTGGCGTTCTCCAGCAGGTTGACCAGCACGCGCTCGATGAGCACGGCATCGAACTCGACCAGCGGCAGGTCGGGGTCGAGCGCGGTCTGCACCACGGTGCCGCCCAGCGAGGTGCGCGCCGCGCGGATGGCCGAACCCACCACCTCCTCCACCGACTGCCAGTCGCGCCGCAGGTTCACCGTGCCGCCAGCGATGCCGCTTTCGAGCCGCGCCATGTCGAGCAGGTTGCTCACCAGCGCATGCAGCTCGTGCGCCTGCGCGACGATGGCGCGCGCGGCCTCGGCGTGTTCCCCGGGCGGCAGTGTCTGCAGCGACTCGGCCAGGGCGATGAGGGCTGTGAGCGGCGTGCGCACGTCGTGCGAGATGGCGCCGAGCAGTGCGTTGCGCAGGCGCTCCGACTCCATCTCGACCACGGCCTGCTGCGCCACCTCGACGTAGTGCACGCGCTCCAGCGCGATGGCGATCTGCCGCGCCAGCGTGTCGAGCTGCTGCGCCTGTTCGGGTATGAGCAGCCAGCGCGGCTGCGCGGGCGAGAGCGCGAGCACACCGCGCACGCGCATCGGCGCGCGCAGCGGCACGTAGTGCCAGGGCTGGGCCGCGAGCGTGGCGGTGGCGAGGCCGGCGCTCTGGCCGTGGCGGAAGGCCCAGTCGGCCACCTGCGGATCGAAGCCCTGGGGCGCGCCGTCTGGCATCACGAGCTGGTCGGCCGCGTCGGTCACGAGCACCAGCGCATCGCCGCCGAAGTGGCCCCGCACGGCGGCCGTGCCGAGCGCGACCACCTGCGAAGCCTCGAGCGCAGCCGAGAGCTCGCGCGTGAGCTCGAACAGCGATCGCGCGCGCCGCTCGCGGCTGGTCGAGACGCCCGCCGCGAAGCGCAGCCCGGCCGTGAGCTGCCCCACCAGCAGGCCGACGCCGAGCATGATCGCGAAGGTCAGCACGTACTGCACGTCGCTCACCGCGAACGACAGGCGCGGCGGCACGAAGAAATAGTCGAAGGCCGCGACGTTGAGCAAGGCCGCCAGCGCCGAGGGCCCGCGGCCGAAGCGCATCGCCACGCCCACCACGCCGAGCAGGAACAGCATGACGATGTTCGACAGCTCCAGCACGCTGGCCAGCGGCGTGCACAGCAGCGTGAGAGCGATGCTGGTGGCCGCCGCCCATGCGTAGCCGGGCCAGTAGGTGGGCGCCTTCTCGTGGTCGTCGCTGTCGACGCTCCCGCCCTGCAGCGGCGCGCGCGACAGGCGGCGCGAGCTGTCGACGGGCGCGACCTCCATGATGTCGAGCGCCGGCGCACGCTGCGCCAGTGCGCGAGCGAGCGGCATACGCCCGACGGGCCACCAGCGGCGCCAGCTGGTCTCGGGCTGCGATCGCCCCAGCACCAGCGTCGCGCAGTTCAGCCGCCTTGCCTGTTCGGCCAGCTGCTCGGCCACGTCGGAGCCGGTGAGCACGGCCGTGGCCGCGCCCAGTTCTTCGGCGAGCTTGAGCACCGCGAGGATGCGGTCGCGCTCGGCGGCGGCCAGCCGCTGCAGCCGGGGTGTCTCGACATAGACCGCGTGCCAGCGCACGTTGAGCTGCCCGGCCAGCCGAGCCGCCGTGCGCACGGTCTGCGCCGCGCCCTCGTGCGGGCCGACGCACGCGAGGATCGCGCCCGAGGTGTTCCAGGCCTGCAGGCCTGGACCCTTGCCGTTGCCGCCGGCGCCCCCGGGGCCGGACTGCTCCACGCGCCAGCCGCGCACGTCGTCTTCCACATGCTCGGCGGTACGCCGCAGCGCGATCTCGCGCAGCGCGATGAGGTTGCCCTTGCGGAAGAAGTTCTGCGCCGCACGCTCGGCCTGCTGCGGCAGGTAGACCTTGCCGGCCGCCAGCCGCGCGGTGAGCTCGTCGGGCGTGACGTCGACCAGCACCACTTCGTCGGCCTCGTCGAGCACGGTGTCGGGCACGGTCTCGTGCACGCGCACGCCGGTGATGGCGCCGACCGTTCCGTTGAGGCTCTCGAGGTGCTGCACGTTGAGCGCCGACCACACCTCGATGCCGGCGGACAGCAGCTCCTGCACGTCCTGCCAGCGCTTGGCGTGGCGCGAGCCCGGCGCATTGGTGTGAGCCAGCTCGTCGACGAGCAGCACGGCGGGCTTGCGCTCGAGCGCCGTGTCGAGGTCGAACTCGGCCAGCGTGCGGCCGCGGTACGCGATCTCGCGCAGCGGCAGCGCGTCGAGCCCCGCGAGCAGCGCGGCGGTCTCGCTGCGGCCATGGGTCTCGACCACGCCGATCAGCACGTCGCGCCCGGCGGCCCGCTCGCGCTGCGCCGCGCTGAGCATGGCCCACGTCTTGCCGACGCCCGCGCTGGCGCCGAAGTAGATGCGCAGCTTGCCGCGCTGGGCGCGCGCCTCGTCGCTGCGCAGCTGCGCGAGCAGCGCGTCGGGGTCGGGGCGGAGCACTTCGTTCATCGGCGGCAAAGGTTAGCGCATCGGGCCGTCCTTGCGGCGCGAACGCTGGTGGCGCCGCGCGGTGCGCGACAGCACCCACCACGCGAAGCCCAGCGGCACGAAGAGCGCCGCCATGGCCAGCAGCGCCATCAGCAGGTCAGTGACCATGGCGCAGGCCGCAGCGCGCGAGGTGCTCCCGCCAGCTCACGAGTCGGCCGACCTCGCCCGACGGCACGCATTCGATCAACCGGTGCAGCACGTCGGCGTAGCGCGCCAAGGGCAGGCGGATCATCAGACGCACGCAGGGCGCGTCGCTCTCCTGCGAGCTGCAGGCATGCAGCAGCGGCTCGCAGCGCACCACGCCGGCCTCGGGGCAGCCGGCGATGCTGCGGCGCACGCGCAGGGCATCGGCGCAGCAGACCGTGACGTCGAGCACATAGAACGGGCTGTCGTTGCCCTTGCCGGTGTTCATGGAAGCGCGCGTTCTCGGCGCACCGGGGTGTTCTCGATAGGCGGCATAGGCCATGGCTTGTTTCTCCTCAACGCGGTGTCGAAGGACTGAATGAACCGGAGGCGGCGTCGAGCGCGATGTTCAACGCCAGCACATTGACGCGCGGCTCGCCCAGGAAGCCCAGCAGGGGCTGCTGGGTGTTCCCGTCGATCAGCGACTGCACCTGCGCGAGCGGCATGCCGCGCACGCGCGCCACGCGCGCCGCCTGGTACTGAGCGGCGGCCGGGCTGATGTCGGGATCGAGCCCGCTGGCCGATGCGGTGACGAGGTCGACGGGCACCGGCGCCGTGTTGCCCGGATCCGCCGCGCGCAGCGCCTCCACGCGCGTCTTCACCGCATCGGTGAGCGCCGGGTTGAGCGGGCCCTGGTTCGAGCCGCCCGAGGCGCTCGCGTTGTAGGGCTGCGGTGCGGTGGCCGAGGGCCGCCCCCAGAAGTGCTTCGGATCGCTGAAGTTCTGGCCGATGAGCTTCGAGCCCACCGTGGTGCCGTCGATCACGATCAGGCTGCCGGCCGCCTGCGCAGGAAACGCAGCCTTCGCGACGCCGGTGACGGCCATCGGGTAGATCAGGCCGGTGAGCGCGCTCAGCAGCACGAAGAGCACGAGCGCGGGGCGGACGATGCCGCCTTGGTTGTCATTCATGATCGATACCTTTCAGTGATCCAGACATTTCGGGGAACGCCGTGGAGCCGGCTTCGCCGGGCCACCGGTGCTGCCCCTTGGAAAAGGGGTGGGAGAAGCGACACGAAGTGCGCGAAGCCAGGGAGTCATACCAGGCGTACGGCGACCAGCAGCCAGTCGATCAGCTTGATGCCGATGAAGGGCACCAGCAGGCCGCCCAGGCCGTAGATGGCGAGGTTGCGGCGCAGCAGCGCGGCGGCACCCACGGGCCGGTAGCGCACGCCCTTGAGCGCCAGCGGGATGAGGAACACGATCACCAGCGCGTTGAAGATCACCGCGCTCAGGATGGCCGACGACGGGCTCGCCAGCCGCATCACGTTGAGCGCGCCCAGCTGCGGGTAGGTCGAGATGAAGATCGCCGGGATGATGGCGAAGTACTTCGCCACGTCGTTCGCGATCGAGAAGGTGGTTAGCGAGCCGCGCGTCATCAAGAGCGCCTTTCCGGTCTCCACCACTTCCAGCAGCTTGGTCGGGTTGGAGTCGAGGTCGACCATGTTGCCGGCCTCCTTGGCGGCCTGCGTGCCGCTGCCCATGGCCACGGCCACGTCGGCCTGCGCGAGCGCGGGGGCGTCGTTGGTGCCGTCGCCGGTCATGGCCACCAGGCGGCCTTCGGACTGGTACTGGCGGATCAGCGCGAGCTTGTCCTCGGGCGTGGCCTCGGCCAGGAAGTCGTCCACGCCGGCCTCGGCTGCGATGGCTGCCGCGGTGAGCTTGTTGTCACCGGTGATCATCACCGTCTTGATGCCCATGCGGCGCAGCTCGGCGAAGCGCTCCTTGATGTCCGTCTTGACGATGTCCTTGAGCTCGACGATGCCCAGCACGCGGTTGCCCTCGGCCACCGCCAGCGGCGTGCTGCCGCGGCGCGCCGCTTCCTCGGCCGCACGCAGCACTTCGGGAGCGGCCGCGCCGCCGATGGCCTCGACGTGGCGGCGCACCGCATCGACCGCGCCCTTGCGCAGCAGCACGGGGTCGGTGTCCAGGCTGTTGGGCGCGGCCGGCAGGTCGGCGCCGCTCATGCGCGTCTGCGCGGTGAACGCGACGAAGCGGGCGCCCTCCACCGGCGTCGGCTCCAGGCCTTCGCGGCGCGCGAGCTCGACGATGCTGCGGCCCTCGGGCGTCTCGTCGGCGAGCGAGGCGATCATCGCGGCGCGCGCGAGGCGCGCCTTGGTCACGCCCGGCGCGGGCAGGAAGGCGCTGGCCTGGCGGTTGCCGTGGGTGATGGTGCCGGTCTTGTCGAGCAGCAGCACGTCGACGTCGCCGGCGGCTTCGACCGCGCGGCCCGAGGTGGCGATCACGTTGGCCTGCATCATGCGGCTCATGCCGGCCACGCCCACGGCCGACAGCAGGCCGCCGATGGTGGTCGGAATCAGGCACACCAGCAGCGCGACCAGCGCGGTGAGCGACACCACCGTGCCCGCACCCGCGGCCTCCACGCTGAAGATGGAGAACGGCAGCAGCGTGACCGTGACCACCAGGAACACGATCGTCAGTGCCACCAGCAGGATGGTCAGCGCGATCTCGTTGGGCGTCTTCTGGCGCTTGGCGGCCTCGACCATGCCGATCATGCGGTCGAGGAACGACTCGCCCGGGTTCACCGAGATGCGCACCACCAGCCAGTCGGACAGCACGCGGGTGCCGCCGGTCACGGCAGAGAAGTCGCCGCCCGATTCGCGCACCACAGGCGCCGATTCGCCGGTGATGGCGCTCTCGTCGACCGAGGCCACGCCTTCGATCACCTCGCCGTCGAGCGGGATCACGTCGCCGGTTTCCACCAGCACCACGTCGCCCTTGCGCAGGTTGGGCGCCTGCTCAGGGAGCCACTGGGCGCCGTGGTGCGGCTCCTGCAGTTTCTTGGCCCAGGTGTCCTTGCGCAGGCCGCGCAGCGAGGCGGCCTGCGCCTTGCTGCGGCCTTCGGCGAGCGCCTCGGCGAAGTTGGCGAACAGCACGGTGAACCACAGCCAGATGGTCACGGCCAGCACGAAGGCGGGCTTCATGCCGGTGTCGCCCGGAAAGCTCAGCGCATGCACCCAGAGCACCGTCGTGAGGATGCTGCCGATGTAGACGATGAACATCACCGGGTTGCGCCACTGGACGCGCGGATTGAGCTTCGCGAAGGCGGCCCACAGCGCGGGCCTGACCAGCGCCGCATCGAAGAGCGAGAGAGAGGTTTTTGTATTGGCGGTCATGGTGCGCTCCTTCTCATTTCCAGAGCACGAGGTGTTCGACGATGGGGCCCAGGGCCAGCGCCGGTACGTAGTTGAGCAGGCCGACCAGCAGCACGGTGCCGATCAGCAGCGAGACGAACAGCGGACCGTGCGTGGGCAGCGTGCCGCTGGTGACGGGCAGGCGCTTCTTGGCGGCCAGTGCGCCGGCCACGGCCAGCACCGGCACGATCATCGCGAAGCGGCCGAGCCACATGGCGAGCGCGAGCAGGCCGTTGTAGAAGGGCGTGTTGGCCGACAGGCCCGCGAAGGCGCTGCCGTTGTTGTTGGCGGCCGAGGTCAGCGCGTACAGAATCTCGGAGAAGCCGTGCGCGCCGGGGTTGGCGATGCCGGCCTTGCCGGCGTCCGCGATCACCGCCACCGCGGTGCCGGCCAGCACCAGGATCGGCGTGACCAGGATGGCGATGGAGATCAGCTTCATCTCGCGCACCTCGATCTTCTTGCCGAGGTACTCGGGCGTGCGGCCGATCATCAGTCCGGCGATGAACACCGCGAGCATCGCGAAGATCAGCATGCCGTACAGGCCCGAGCCAACGCCGCCGAACACCACCTCGCCGAGCTGCATCAGCACCAGCGGCACCATGCCGCCGATCGGGGTGAGCGAGTCGTGCATGCCGTTGACCGCGCCGCACGAGGCGGCCGTGGTGATGGCGGCGAAGAGCGAGGAGGCGTCGATGCCGAAGCGCACCTCCTTGCCCTCCATGTTGCCGCCGGCCTGCAGCGCGCCGTGCATCTGGTCGACGCCCAGCGGGGTCAGCAGCGGGTTGCCGGCCTGCTCGGCGGGCGTGATGACGATGACTGCGACGACGAACATCACCGTCATCGCCGCGAGCACCGCCCAGCCCTGGCGCATGTCGCCCACCACGTGGCCGAAGGTGAAGCACAGCGCGGCCGGGATCAGGAAGATCGCGATCATCTGCAGCAGGTTCACCAGTGCCGTCGGGTTCTCGTACGGATGCGCCGAGTTGGCGTTGAAGAAGCCGCCGCCGTTGGTGCCCACCATCTTGATGGCTTCCTGCGAGGCGACCGGGCCCATGGCGAGCGTCTGCGTCTTGGTGGTGGCGTCTTCCATCACCGGCTGGCCCTTCTCGTCCTTCAGCGGCTGGCCGTCGGCGCCGTTCCTGGGCTGCTGGAAGGCGGTGGTCTCCAGCGTGCTCACTTCCTTGTAGGCGTCGAAGTTCTGGATCACGCCCTGGCCCGCGAAGACCACGGCCAGCACGAAGGAGATCGGCACCAGCACCCACAGCGTGACGCGCGTGATGTCGGCCCAGAAGTTGCCCACCAGTCCCTTGCCGTCGCCGCGCCGGGCGAAGCCCCGCACCAGCGCGAAGGCCACCGCGATGCCGGTGGCGGCGGAGAAGAAGTTCTGCACCGAGAGCCCCAGCATCTGCGTGAGATAGCTCATGGTCGACTCGCCCGCATAGCCCTGCCAGTTGGTGTTGGAGACGAAGCTCACCGCGGTGTTGAAGGCCGAGTCGGGCGACACGGCCGCCATGCCCGCGGGGTTGAGCGGCAGCCAGGCCTGCAGGCGCTGCAGCGCATAGACGAAGATCGCGCCGATGGCATTGAAGGCCAGCAGCGCGAAGGCATAGCGCAGCCAGTGCATCGACTGCTCGGGCCTGGTGCCCGAGAGCCTGTAGAGCGGCGCCTCCACGCGCTGCATCCAGCGCGGCACGCGCTCGTTGCACAGCGCGGCAAGGAACTTGCCCACCGGCCATGCGAGCAGGCCCAGCAGCACCAGGAAAAGGGCCAGCAGGCCCCAGGCGGAGGAAGTCATTTCAGAATTCCTCCGCGCAGATCAGCGCGAACACCAGGTACGCGAAGAGAACCACGGCGATCAGCGCGCCGAAGCCATAGAGAACTTCGAGGCTGATCACGACGCGGCTCCATCGGCGGCATTCGCCGCCTTGCTCGACGGGTTCTTCGGCGCATCGAGCCTGTCCAGCCCGACCACCATGGCCCCCACCACGGCCCACAGCGCCAGCAAGGCGCCCATCCAGACGATGTCCATGCATCACTCCTGCATACGAGAAAAGATGGGAGTCAGTCTCGGCAGTCGGGCGTCAAAACGGGGGAAAGAGTAATGGGGTGGGCGTAAAGAAAGCGTAAAAACGCCACCTCAGTGCCCGTGAGGTGGCGCCGGGAACGGCCCGAGCATCCTTGTCGGGCCATATTCCCGGCGAGGACACGACACACAAATCGATCAGTACCTGAAGCCAGGTATCGGGACCGGACTGCAGTCCGGCGCATTCACCGGGTTCAGCTGGACAACGGCGCAGTTTCCGCGCCGCCCGGCGCCGGTGGATCACCCACCACGATCACTTTTGCAATGAATCTCCGAGTTGAGGACATCGACTTGTAGAGAGGCCGGCTGCATCGCCTGCCAAGCACCGCAGACAAAGCTCTGCGACGCGACTTACTTCACGCGATGCATTCGGCCGGACAGAAGAGCCCGACTGTCACAACAAGCCGGGCCGGCACGTCTCAGGTCTGCGGCATTTCCCGCTCGACTCCTGGAGACCCAGACATGCACTGCCCTGCGCGAATAGCCCCGGCCTATGACGGCCATTGCGATGCCTTCATCGACAGGCAACGGACACCGACAAATAATCAAAGTACTTTCTTTGATTAATAATGGACGTCGTATGAACAAGCAATCAAGGGCCTGGCTGGGCGCCGGCCTTGCGACACTGGTATTGGGAGGCGCCGGCTTCGGGCTCGCCACGAAGCTGCGGCCCGCGCATGCGGAGGGTGGAGGCGGCATGCCGCCCGCCAAGGTGGCGATCGCCGCCGCGAGGAAGACGGAAGTGGCGCGCTTCCTCGGCGGCATCGGCACGCTGGAGGCGAATCGGCAGGTGGAGGTGCCGGCCGAGGTGGAGGGGCGCATCGCGAAGATCCTCTTCACGCCCGGCGCCGAAGTGCGCGCGGGGCAGGTGCTGGTGCAGCTCAACGATGCGCCCGAGCAGGGCGACCTGGAGCGCCTGACCGCCCAGCGCGCCAACGCGAAGGCACTGCTGGAGCGCACGCGGCGGCTGGTGCCGCAGCAGGCGGCCACGCAGGAGCAGCTCGAGCAGGCGCAGGCGGCCTTCGACCAGGCCGGCGGCGAGCTGCGGCGCGTGCAGGCGCTTCTGGAGCAGAAGCGCATCAGGGCGCCCTTCGACGGGGTGCTCGGCATACGCCGCGTCAACCTCGGCCAGTTCGTGCGCGCGGGCGACGCGCTGGTGTCGCTCACCGACAGCCGCACGCTGTTCGCCAACATCACGCTGCCCGAGACCGCCCTGCCCGTGCTCAAGCGCAACCAGCAAGTGGCGCTTTCGGTCGATGCGTATCCGGGCCGCGTGTTCCAGGGCAGGCTCAGCACCATCGAGCCGCAGATCGGCAGCGACACGCGCACGGTGCGCGTACAGGCCACGCTCGACAACGCCGACGGCGCGCTCGCGCCGGGCATGTTCGTGAACGGCCGGGTCGCGCTGCCGGCGCGCACCGACGCCATCACCGTGCCCGAGACGGCCATCACCTACAGCACGCACGGCGACTCGGTGTTCATCGTGGTTCCCGCCGAGAAAGGCGGCGGCTTCTCGGCGCAGCAGGTCTTCGTGAAGGCCGGCGAGCGGCAGGACGGGCTGGTGGTGATCGAGAAGGGCCTCTCGCCCGGCGACAGGGTCGTCACCTCGGGCCAGCTGCGCCTGTACACCGGCGCGGCCGTCGCGCCCAGCGACAAGGACACGCTGTCGCTCGCCCAGGAATCGAAGCCATGAAATTCACCGACCTCTTCGTGCGCCGGCCCGTGCTGGCGCTGGTGGTGAGCACGCTCATCCTGCTGCTGGGCGCGCGCGCCCTGGGCGACCTGCCGGTGCGCCAATACCCGCTGACCGAGAGCACCACGCTCACGATCACCACGCAGTACCCCGGCGCCTCGCCGGAGCTGATGCAGGGCTTCGTCACGCAGCCGATCGCGCAGGCGGTGGCGACCATCGAGAACGTCGACTACCTCTCGTCGTCCTCCACGCTGGGCCGCAGCGTGATCAGCGTGCGCATGAAGCTCAACGCCGACGCCAACCAGGCGCTCACGCAGGCGATGGCGCAGGTCAGCCAGGTGAAGTACCGGCTGCCGGCCGAGGCCTTCGACCCGGTGATCCTGAAGTCGTCGGGCGAGGCCACTGCCGTGGCCTATGTGGGCTTCTCCAGCAGGACGATGCCGATGCCCGCGCTCACCGACTACCTCTCGCGCGTGGTGCAGCCGCAGTTCGCCTCCATCACGGGCGTGTCGGGCGTGGAAGTGTCGGGCGGGCAGACGCTGGCGATGCGCGTGTGGCTCGACCCCAACCGCATGGCCGCGCGCGGCATCTCGGCCGGCGAGCTGGCCGACGCGCTGCGCCAGAACAACGTGCAGGCCGCGCCCGGGCAGGTGAAGGGCCTGTACGTGGTGTCGAACATCCGCGTGAACACCGACCTGGTGAACGTGGCCGAATTCCGAGACATGGTCGTCAAGCGCGAGGGCGATGCCATCGTGCGCCTGGGCGACGTGGCCACCGTGGAGCTCGGGGCGGCCAGCGCGGACAGCAGCGCGACCATGGACGGCGTGCCCGCCATCTACCTCGGCCTGCAGGCCGCGCCCAACGGCAACCCGCTGGTGATCGTGAAGCGCATCCGCGAACTGCTGCCCGGCATCAAGCAGAACCTGCCGCCGGGCGTGGAAGTGCAGCTGCCCTTCGAGCTCGCGCGCTTCATCGAGGCTTCCATCGACGAGGTGCGCCACACGCTGCTCGAAGCCATCGCCATCGTGGTGATCGTGATCTTCCTGTGCCTGGGTTCGGTGCGCGCGGTGCTGATTCCGGTGGTGACCATTCCGCTGTCGATGCTGGGCGCCGCCGCGCTGATGCTGCTGTTCGGCTTCAGCATCAACCTGCTGACGCTGCTGGCGATGGTGCTGGCGATCGGGCTGGTGGTGGACGACGCCATCGTGGTGGTCGAGAACGTGCACCGGCATATCGAGGAGGGCAAGTCGCGGGTGCAGGCCGCATTGATCGGCGCGCGCGAGGTGGCCGGCCCTGTGATCGCCATGACGCTCACGCTGGCAGCGGTGTACGCGCCCATCGGCCTCATGGGCGGACTCACGGGTTCGCTCTTCAAGGAATTCGCCTTCACGCTCGCGGGCGCGGTGGTGGTGTCGGGCGTGATCGCGCTCACGCTGTCGCCGGTGATGAGTTCCTTCCTGCTGCCGCAGGATGCCACGGGCAGCCGCATGGCACGCGCCGCGGAGAGCTTCTTCCATCGTCTCGCCACGGCCTACGGCAAGCTGCTCGACGTGTCGCTGCACCATCGCTGGGCCACCGGCATCTTCGCGGCGCTGGTGCTCGCGAGCCTGCCCTTCCTCTACAACGCGGCGCAACGCGAGCTGGCCCCGGGCGAAGACCAGGCCATGGTGCTCACGGCCATCAAGTCGCCGCAGCACGCGAACATCGACTACGTCGAGACGTTCGGCAGGAAGTGGGACGAGGTGTTCGCCGCGCTGCCCGAGAACACCGGCCGCTGGCTCATCAACGGCTCCGACGGCGTCTCCAACAGCATCGGCGGCGTGCAGCTGTCCGACTGGAAGGACCGCAAGCGCAATGCCGACCAGATCCAGGCCGACACGCAGGGCCGCATGAACGAGGTGGAGGGCAGCAGCGTCTTCGCGTTCCAGCTGCCCTCGCTGCCGGGCTCGACCGGCGGGCTGCCGGTGCAGATGGTGATCCGCAGCGCGGGCGACCACCGCACCGTGTTCGAGGCCATGGAGGCGCTGAAGAAGTCGGCGCGCGACAGCGGCAAGTTCATCGTGGTCGACAGCGACCTGGAGTTCAACAACCCCACGGTCGAGATCCGCGTGGACCGCGCCAAGGCCAACAGCATGGGCGTGACGATGAAGTCCATCGGCGACACGCTCGCGGTGCTGGTGGGCGAGAACTACGTCAACCGCTTCGGCATGGACGGCCGCTCGTACGACGTGATCCCGCAGTCGCCGCGCGAGCAGCGGCTGACGGCCGAGGCGCTCTCGCGCTACTTCGTGAAGAGCGCGAGCGGCCAGCCGGTGCCGCTGGCCAACCTGGTGCAGCTGTCGACCAGCGTCGGGCCCAACAAGCTCACGCAGTTCAACCAGCTCAACGCGGCCACGTTCCAGGCCATTCCGGCACCGGGCGTGACCATGGGCGATGCGGTGGCCTTCCTGAGCGACGAGGCGAAGAAGCTGCCGGCCGGCTTCAGCTACGACTGGCAGTCGGACGCGCGGCAGTTCACGCAGGAAGGCTCGGCGCTGGTGATGGCCTTCGTGTTCGCCATCGTCGTCATCTACCTGGTGCTGGCGGCGCAGTACGAGAGCCTGCGCGACCCGCTGATCATCCTGATCAGCGTGCCGATGTCGATCTGCGGCGCGCTGGTGCCGCTGGCGCTGGGCTTCGGCACCATCAACATCTACACGCAGATCGGGCTGGTGACGCTGATCGGGCTCATCAGCAAGCACGGCATCCTGATGGTGGAGTTCGCCAACGAGATCCAGATGCGCAAGGGCCTCGACCGGCGCTCGTCCATCGAGGAGTCCGCGCGCATCCGGCTGCGCCCGATCCTGATGACCACCGCCGCGATGGTGGTGGGCCTGGTGCCGCTGCTCTTCGCGAGCGGGGCCGGCGCCAACAGCCGCTTCAGCATCGGGCTTGTGATCGTGGTCGGCATGCTGGTGGGAACGCTGTTCACGCTGTTCGTGCTGCCCACCATGTACACGCTGCTGGCGCGCGACCACCGCGCCGAAGGCCGCTCGCAGCGCGCGGCCGAACTCGAGGCGCTGGCCGAAGGAGCATGACCATGAACCGACTCTTTTCACGTGCGGCTCCCTTCGCCTTGAGCCTGCTGGCGCTCGCGGGCTGCGCGGTCGGGCCCGACTACAAGCGCCCGGCGGATGCGCCGGTGGCCATCCGTGCGCCCGAGCGCTCGCTATTCGCGAACGACGCGGTGCAGCGCGACTGGTGGCGCCAGCTCGACGATCCGCAGCTCGATGCGCTGGTCGACCGCGCGCTGGTGGAGAACCACGACATCCGCATCGCACAGGCCCGGCTGCTCGAAGCACGCGCCGTGCAGACCGAAGCCGAGCTCGACCGGCTGCCCGTCGTCACCGCGAGCGCGAGCAAGACGCGCAGCATCGCGCAGGGCAACAGCGGCACGCAGCCCGACGTGCGTTCGCTCTCGCAGAGCAGCCGCGCGGGCTTCGACGCCTCGTGGGAGATCGACCTGTTCGGCCGCCTCAAGCGCCTGGACGAGGCCGCCACCGCGCGCGCCGAGGCCAGCGCGGCCGATCTCGAGCAGGTGCGCATCGTCGCGGTGGCCGAACTGGCCCGCAACTACTTCGAGATGCGCGGCGCCGAGCAGCGCATCGCCGTGACGCGCCGCACACTCGAAAGCCTGCGCCAGAGCCTGCGCGTGACCGAGGCGCAGGTGCGCACCGGCCGCGGCCTCGAAGGCGACCTTGCGAGCGCGCAGGCCAACCTCGCGGCCACCGAGAGCCAGCTGCCCGCGCTGGAGACCACGCGCCGCCAGGCGGCCTACCGCGTCGCGGTGCTGGCCGGCCTGCGTCCCGGCGAACTCGAGCCCATGCTGCAGCCGCGCCAGCTGCGCGTGCTCGACAGGCGCCTGCCCGTCGGCGACCTGGCCGATCTGCTGCGCCGCCGGCCCGACGTGCTGCGCGCCGAGCGCGGCCTCGCGGCGAGCACGGCCGACGTGGGCGCGGTCACGGCCGAGCTGTATCCGCGCTTCGACATCGGCGGCTTCCTCGGCTTCGTCGCGCTGCGGGGTTCGGACCTCGGCAGCTCGTCGAGCCGCGCCTTCAGCGTGACGCCGGGCGCGAGCTGGCCGGCCCTTCGGCTGGGCTCGGTGAAGGCCCGCGTGCGCGGCGCCGAAGCCCGCGCCGAGGGCGACCGGGCGCTCTACGAGCAGACGGTGCTGCGCGCCATCGAGGACGTGGAAGGCGCCCTCGCCGGCTACGGCCAGAACCAGCTGCGCCTGCAGCGGCTGGTGGAGGCCTCGGCCCGCAGCAGCCGCGCCGCCGAACTGGCCGAGGTGCGCTACCGCGAAGGCGCCGCGCCCTACCTCAGCGTGCTCGATGCCCAGCGCAGCCTGCTGCGCGCGCAGGAGGCCGTGGCCGAGGCCGAGACCGCCTCGTACACCAGCCTCGTCGCGCTCTACAAGGCACTGGGCGGGGGCTGGCAAGCACCTGCCGGGGCAGGGGGCGTGCCAACCACCTGACAATGGCACTGTTTTCCCCACGCCCCTAGCCGCCATGTCCTCCCCCGACGCCAGGCCCACCTGGATGCCGCACCAGCCGGCAGACCGCATCCTCTCGACGCTCAAGACGCGCGGCGCGCTCGGCATTCCCGACATTGCCAAGGTGCTGAACGTCACGGTGGAGGCGGTGCGCCAGCAGATGGCCAAGCTGGAGGCCGAGGGGCTGGTCGACTCCGAAAGCCGCTCCAGCGGCCGGGGCCGGCCCACGCAGATCTGGCGCCTCACCGGGGAAGGCCACAAGCGCTTTCCCGACACGCACGCCGAGATGACGGTGCAGATGATCAGCGCCGTCATCAGCGTGTTCGGGCAGAAGGGCATGGACCAGCTCATCGGCGCGCGCGAGGCCGCCATGCGCGCGAGCTACACCGAGGCCATGCGCGGCGCGCGCAGCCTGAAGACGCGGCTGGAGCGGCTGGCCGAGATCCGCAGCCGCGAGGGCTACATGGCCGAGTTCCGGCCCGACGAGGAAGGCAGCGGCTTTCTCTTCATCGAGAACCACTGCCCCATCTGCACCGCGGCGCAGGCCTGCACGGGCTTCTGCCGCAGCGAGCTGCAGCTGTTCGACGAGGTGCTGGGCCCCGACGTGAGCGTCAGCCGCGTCGAACACGTGCTGGCGGGCGCACGGCGCTGCGCCTACCGGGTCGAACCCAGGGCGAATGCCTGACCCTTCTTTCTTTTTCAACCACCACGAGGAAACCACGATGGAACACAAGCTCCCACCCCTGCCCTACGCGCTCGACGCACTGGCCCCCGAGTACTCGCAGGAGACCCTCGAGTACCACTACGGCAAGCACCACAACGCCTACGTGGTGAACCTCAACAACCTGCAGAAGGGCACCGAATTCGAGTCGATGACGCTCGAGGAGATCGTCAAGAAGTCCAGCGGCGGCATCTACAACAACGCCGCGCAGATCTGGAACCACACCTTCTTCTGGAACTGCATGAAGCCGCAAGGCGGTGGTGCTCCCACCGGCGCGCTGGCCAAGGCCATCGAAGCCAAGTGGGGCAGCTACGACGCCTTCAAGGAAGCTTTCGTGAAGTCGGCCGTGGGCAACTTCGGCTCGGGCTGGACCTGGCTGGTGAAGAAGGCCGACGGTTCGGTGGACATCGTGAACACGGGCGCAGCCGGCACGCCGCTGACGACTGCAGACACCGCGCTGCTGACGGTGGACGTCTGGGAGCACGCCTACTACATCGACTACCGCAACCTGCGTCCGAAGTTCGTCGAGACCTTCCTGGCCAAGCTGGTCAACTGGGACTTCGCCGCCAAGAACTTCGGCTGATCGACCGTCGATCAGTCGTTGATCAGGTTCAGGATGTTCCCGTCAGGGTCCTTGAACCACGCGACCTTCATGTCGCCCATGACATGGAGGTCGCCCACCAGCTTCGCATGAGGCATGTCGTAGTGCTCGAAGCGCACGCCCCGCGACTTCAAAGCCTCCACGACGCGCTCGATGTCGCCGTCGACCGACCACGTCACGGCCGTCGCCTGGTTGGTGCCCGCGAACTGCGAGCGGTACACGTTGATGCGCGTGTTGCCGCTGCGGTAGACGATGACCTCGTCGCCCTCCGCATCGACCTGGGCCAGGCCCAGCGTGTCCTCGTAGAAGCGGCGGGCCACGGCGAGATCCTTCACCGCGAGGTTGGCCACTGCGTTGATGTTTCCGAGCATGCGAGTCTCCTGCAAGGCCCGCCACGGCATCGAGCGGCGCCGGGCGAGCCAAAAATACTCAACCATACGGTGCAGTATTTGCGTCGGAGAGGGGCCTGTCAAGGCATCGGAAAATGGAGGCCCCGCGAGTCGATACGTGCCCCATCGCGAATGAAGAAATCCTTCTTACGCGGCTTCCGGCACACTGCACCCCAGGTGCAGTGACGGCACAGGCAACGGCTGCAACCCCATCTACTTCGACAAAGAGACAACCCATGATCCGCAGACACTTCGGCAAGCTGGCCGCATCGACGGCCCTTTCGCTGGCACTCCCCCTGGCCTTCACGGCCACCGCCCACGCACAGGCCACCGCCTATCCCAACAAGCCCGTGCGCATGATCGTGCCCTTCCCGCCCGGCGGCGGCACCGACATCCTGGCGCGCCTGGTGGCCCAGAAGCTGACCGAGGCCAAGCACTGGACCGTGGTTCCCGACAACCGCGCGGGCGCCGGCGGCACCATCGGCATCGCCGAGGCCGCGCGTGCCGCGCCCACCGGCTACGACATCGTGATGGGCCAGAAGGACAACATGGTCGTGGCGCCCTGGCTCTACAAGAACCTGAGCTACAGCCCGGTGAAGGACTTCACGGCCGTGGCCCACGTGGCCTACACGCCGGTGGTGATCGTCACGCAGGCCAACTCCAAGTTCAAGACGCTCGACGACGTGGTGAAGGCCGCGCGCGCCGCGCCCGACACCGTCACCTACGGCTCGCCCGGCAACGGCACCACCATCCACCTGGCCGGCGAGATCTTCAACAGCGCCGCCAAGATCAAGATGCGCCACGTGCCCTACAAGGGCTCCAACGCGGCCATGATGGACGTGCTCGCGGGCAACGTCGACCTGATGGTGTCGTCGGTGCCCTCGGCCATGGCGCAGATCAAGGCCGGCAAGCTGCGTCCGCTGGCCGTGACCTCGGCCAGGCGCAGCACCTCGCTGCCCGAGACGCCCACCGTGGCCGAGCTTGGCTACAAGGACTTCGACGTGAGCACCTGGTACGGCCTCTTCGTGCCCGCCGGCACGCCGAAGGACGTAGTGACCACGCTGAATGCCGAAGTCAACAAGCTGCTGGCCACGCCCGAGATGAAGGCGGCCATCATCGCCCAGGGCGCCGAGCCGCAGAGCATGACGCCCGAGCAGTTCGGCGCGCTGCTGAAGACCGACTACGAGAAGTGGGAGGGCATCGTGCAAGCCTCGGGCGCGACAATCGAATAAGCCTTCGCGTCGCAGAATGGTGTCTCCCGAACAGGCCGCAACGACGGCATGGAGACACCGATGGTTCCTTCGCTTCCATTGAAGACGGCCGCCCTCGCGGCGGCCGTCGCCCTCTTCCAGGGCTGCGCGCAGACACCTGCCGCGCAGAAACCTTCGGACGCCACCGTTGCCGCGCACGTCGCGGCAGCCACCAGGGCCGCGGGCACCGACCTCGGGCCGCTGCTGTCGCTGTGCAAGCCCGCTCCCGCCGCGCACCCGCCCCAGGAAGAGCTCGACAAGGGCCTGCCCCTGCTCATCAACAGGCCCGCGCCGCCGCCGGCCAGGGCCTTCGACAACCTCTACTTCGTGGGCGCCGACTGGGTCAGCGCCTGGGCCATCAAGACCTCGGACGGCATCATCCTCATCGATGCGCTCAACAACCAGGTGGAAGCGGCCGCGCTCATCGAAGGCGGCATGCGCAAGCTGGGCCTCGACCCCGCGCAGATCAAGTACGTGATCGTCACGCACGGCCACGGCGACCACTACGGCGGCGCGCCCTACCTCGCGCAGAAGTACCGCGCGCGCGTGGTGATGAGCGATGCCGACTGGACGATGACCGAGACCAGGCTGGAATTCGCCACGCCGATCTGGGGTGCGCCGCCCAAGCGGGACATCTCGGTGAAGGACGGCGACCGCGTCACGCTGGGCGACACCACCGTCACGCTCTATCTCACGCCGGGCCACACCATGGGCACGCTGTCGCCGGTGTTCGACGTGAGCGAGAACGGCAGGAAGCACCGCGCCATGCTCTGGGGCGGCACGGGCTTCAACTTCGGCAAGGACATTCCGCGGCTGGACAACTACATCGCGTCCACCAAGCGCATGGATTCGATCGTGAAGGCGCAGAACATCGACGTGATGCTGTCGAACCACTCGAACGTCGACAGCTCGCAGGCCAAGATGGCCGCGCTGCGGCAGCAGCCGGCAGGCGCCGCGAACCCGTTCGTGATGGGCACGCCGACGGTGGAGCGCGCGCTGGGCGTGATGGGCGAATGCGCGCAGGCGCAGCGCGACAGGTTTGCGATGCAGTAGCAAGCAGCATCTTGGGCATGTGCCGCGCCCCGATGGCTGCACTCCCTCTCCCCTCGGGGAGAGGGCTGGGGTGAGGGGGTAGCGGCGGTAGCGAAAGTCGCGCATCTTCCTGCGCCGCATCCCTCACCCTGCCCCTCTCCCCAAGGGGAGAGGGAACAAAGCCCCCGGGCGACCTCAGTCCGGCACGAACTTGCGATTGAAGACGTCCACGTCCGCCACGTCCTCGAACGTCACCACCTGCCCCATCTTCCCGTCGCTCATGCGGCAGGCCGAGAACAGGCTGTAGCGCCCCTTGAAGCCGAACTCGTTCATCACGATCAGCGCATAGGGGTACGGCACGAACACCTGGTGCTCGAACACGATGCGATGCAGGTTGCGCGGCGAGGGAAAGAGCTTGTACTCGCCGGTATCGATGGCCTGGGCGGTTGCCATGAGGTCGCTCGCCTTCCGCTCAGTCGGGATCGCGCACGTCGGCCACGGGCTTCGCGCCGAAGTCCGCGCGCGCCAGGTACTTCAGCACCTTGGCGGCCGCGGTGGCGGGGCTGTCGAGCATGCCTTCGTTCTTCATCTTCTCGAAGCGCGTGCGATCGGGAAACTTCTCGGCCGAGGCGCCGCGCAGCTGCACCTGCATGTCGGTATCGATCACGCCGGGTGCCAGCGAGACGATGCGCGCGCCGTTCGGCGCGTTGGCCTCTTCCAGCGCCACGGCGCGCGAGAAGTGGTCCATGCCGGCCTTCGCGGCGCAGTACGGCGCCTGGCTGCCCATGGCGTTGCGGCCCAGGCCCGAGGAGATGTTCAGCACCTTGCGCGCGCCGCGCCATTCGCGCGTGGCGCCGAGGAACGCCGCCGTCAGCAGCATCGGCGCTTCCAGGCCGATGCGCAGCGCCTGCGACAGCTCGGTTTCCACCGCGCCCGACAGCGGCGCCGGATTGCCGACCGTCCCGGCGTTGTTGATGAGCGTGACGCTGTCGAAGCGCTGCGCATCGACAGTCTTGAGCCACGCCGACAGCCGCTCGGCTGCGGCGACGGGATCGGACAGGTCCTGCTCCCATTGCGTGAGTTCGGCGCCGGCGGCCTTGGCCGCTTCGGCCAGCGCGGGCGACTGCTTGCGCGAAATGCCGATCACCGTGTGGCCGGCCTGCAGCAGCTGTTCGGCCATGGACTGGCCCAGGCCGCGCGAGGCGCCGGTGATAAGGGTGAGGTGGGAGGTGGACATCTGGAGAAGTCTTTGTTGATGGAACGAAGGCCGCAAGGTTAAAGCGAATCGCTTGTCCCTACTTGAACTGCTTTCTCAGGAAGCTCCGATGCCGCGCGATGTGCTGCATCTGCGCCGGCGCGATGGTGCCGCCCAGGTCGACCTCGTCCGCGCCGTTGAGCACCGCGTTGGCATTGGCCATGGCACGCGCCACCACCTCTTCCTCGCTCACGCCGAGCTGCGCTGCGAGGTCGAGCGCCACGCGGCGCATCGCGCGCTGCGAGAGCATCCACATGGCGCCGAAGCGGTCCCACGCGAGCGCGGCTTCCTCGGCCTTCTCGCGGTCGGCGAGGATCTCGTTGAGCGGCCTGGCCAGCACCGCGTCGAGCGCCTCGATCTTCTCGGTGAGGGCCTCGTTGCGTGCGATGGCTTCTTCCAGCGTGGGGCCGGCGCTTTCGGGCCGGGCCTTGGGCGGTTCCGGGGGCGGGATGAATGCTGCCTCGGCGTTAGCGGGCACGATCTGGAGCTTGTCGGAAAGTTGGGTCATGGTCTTTGTGCCTGGGTTGTCGCCGGCTGGCTCTTCCTGTTCGACATGGCGGTCGCGCGCAGGCCCGGCAGGTCGAGCACGCGCAGGCCGCCGTATTCCACGCGGATCAGCCCCTGCGCCGACAGCGCGTTGAGCGCCTCGTTCACGCGCTGGCGCGAGAGGCCGACCAGGTAGGCCAGCTCCTGCTGCGTGATCCGCAGGACTTCGCCCACGCCCGGGTACAGCACCGGGTTGAAGAGCGACACGAGGTTGCGCGCCACGCGCGCGTCGGGGTTGTTGAGCCGGTCGATCTCGAGTGCGGCGATGAACTGGCCCAGCCGCTCGTTGAGCTGGTTCATCACGAAGCGGTTGAAGCCGATGGAGTGGTCGAGCAGCCAGTGGAAGCTTTCGGTCGGCAGCCCGGCGATGAGGCTGCGCCGCAGCGCCTGGATGTTGTAGCGGTAGGGCTCGCGCTTCATCACCGTGCCCTCGCCGAACCATCCGCCGGGCGGCACGCCGGTGTAGGTGACGGAGCCGCCGTCGGCGTTGTCGTTGCTCATCTTCAGCAGGCCCTCGACCACGCCGAACCAGTAGGTGGGCGAGCGACCGACGCGGCACACCAGGTCGCCGGGCTCGGCCTCGCCGACCACCAGCGCGGCCTCGGCACGGCGGCGCTCGGCGGGCGTGAGGGTCGAGAGCCAGGGAATGCCGGCCAGCTCTTCCGCATTGGCTGCGCGCACCCGGTCCCTGATGGTCGAACCGCCGAGCGCGCTGTGGGTGGGATGGCCGTGAGGCATCGGGAAACTCCGGGGAGTAGTGTCCCTAGGATTGTCGTTGGAACGACAAGCGGGCGTCAAAGTGAGTCCTACGATCCGCCCACTGTGCAAACACCCGCCCCCACCTTTCCCCGTCTGCTGCTCGCGCATGCCGAGGCCCGGCCCGAGGCCCCCGCCATGCGCGAGAAGGACCTCGGCATCTGGCAAACCTGGAGCTGGAGCGCCGTGGCGCAGGAAGTGCGCGAGATCGCCTGCGGCCTCGCGAGCCTGGGCTTCAAGCCCTTCGACAACCTCGCGATCGTCGGCGCCAACCGGCCGCACCTGTACATGTCGGCGGTCGCGGCGCAGAGCCTGCGCGGCGTGCCCGTGCCGCTGTACCAGGACGCGGTGGCCGGCGAGATGGTCTTCATGCTGCAGGACGCCGGCATCGAGTTCGTGATCGTCGAGGACCAGGAGCAGGTCGACAAGCTGCTCGAATGCCGCGAGCTGCAGCAGGGCGGGCAGCCGGGCATCCGCTACATCGTCTACGACGACCCCAAGGGCCTGCGCCACTACGACCAGCCCGGGCTCATGAGCTACGAGCAGCTGCGCGCGCTGGGCCGCGAGTTCGACAAGTCCAACGTGGGCCACTACGACCGCGCGGTGGCCAGCGGCGAGGCCACCGACGTCGGCGTGATCCTCTACACCTCCGGCACCACCGGCCGCCCCAAGGGCGTGTGCCAGACGCACGCGAGCTTCATCGCGGCGGGCCGCGGCGGCGTGCAGACCGACAGGCTCGGCCCCGGCGACAACATCATGAGCTACCTGCCGATGGCGTGGGTGGGCGACCACCTGTTCTCGGTGGCGCAGTGGCTGGTGGGCGGCTTCACGCTCAACTGCCCAGAATCGTCGGAAACGGTGATGAACGACATGCGCGAGATCGGCCCGAGCTACTACTTCGGCCCGCCGCGCACCTTCGAGGGGCTGCTCACGGCCGTGTCGATCCGAATGGAGGACGCCGCCGCGCCCAAGCGCTGGCTGTACGCGAAGTTCATGGCGCTGGCGCAGCGCGTGGGCGCGGACATCCTCAACGGCGCACCGGTGAGCACGGGCGACCGGCTGATGTACCGCCTGGGCGACCTGCTGATCTACGGCCCGCTGCGCAACGTGCTGGGCATGAGCCGCATCCGCGTGGCCTATACCGCGGGCGCGGCCATCGGGCCCGACCTGTTCCGCTTCTACCGCTCCATCGGCGTGAACCTGAAGCAGTTCTACGGCCAGACCGAGACCTGCGCCTATGTGTGCCTGCAGCAGGACGGCAAGGTCAAGCTGCAGACCGTGGGCACGGCCGCGCCGGGCATCGAGCTGAAGATCGCCGACGACGGCGAGGTGCTGGTGCGCGGGGTGTCTGTGCTCAAGGAGTACTACAAGCGCCCCGACGCCACCGCCGAGGTGCTGGATGCGAACGGCTACTTCCACACCGGCGACGCCGGCGTGCTCGACAGCGAGGGCCACCTGCGCATCATCGACCGCGCCAAGGACGTGGGCCGGCTCGTGGGCGGCGCGATCTTCGCGCCCAACTACATCGAGAACAAGCTCAAGTTCTTCCCTCAGATCAAGGAGGCCGTGTGCTTTGGCAACGGCCGCGACGAGGTCTGCGCCGCCATCAACATCGACTACGAGGCCGTCGGCAACTGGGCCGAGCGCCGCGGCCTGGCCTACGGCGGCTACGTCGACCTGGCCGGCAAGGCCGACGTGCTCGCGCTGGTGGCCGAGTGCATCGCCAAGGTGAACGCCGACCTCGCCGCGGAAGACGGCATGGGCGAGACGCAGATCGCCCGCTTCCTGGTGCTGCACAAGGAGCTCGACCCCGACGACGACGAGCTCACCCGCACGCGCAAGGTGCGCCGCGGCTTCATCGCGGACAAATACGCGGTGCTGGTCGATGCGCTCTACGGCGGCAAGGCCGAGCAGTTCATCGAAACCCAGGTCAAGTTCGAGGACGGACGCACGGGCTCGGTGAGCGCCACGCTGAAGATCGTCGACGCGAAGCGCTTTCCACTGGTCAAGGCGGCCGCATGAACGCGCACAACCACACCGAGGCCTCCATGCTTGCAACAACGACCCGGGGCGGCCGCAAGGACGGCGAGGTCATCCTCGACGTGCAGAACATCTCCCTGAGCTTCGGCGGCGTGAAGGCGCTCACCGACATCAGCTTCAACGTGCGCGAGCACGAGGTGCGGGCCATCATCGGGCCGAACGGCGCGGGCAAGAGCTCGATGCTGAACTGCATCAACGGCGTGTACTGGCCGCAGCAGGGCTCCATCACCTTCCGCGGCAAGACCTTCAAGCACATGAACTCGCGCCAGGTGGCCGAGATGGGCGTGGCGCGCACCTTCCAGAACCTGGCCCTCTTCAAGGGCATGAGCGTGCTCGACAACATCATGACGGGGCGCAACCTCAAGATGAAGAGCGGCCTGTTCGCGCAGGCGCTGCGCTGGGGACCGGCCGAGCGCGAGGAGCTCGCGCACCGCGAATTCGTCGAGCACATCATCGACTTCCTCGAGATCCAGGCGCACCGCAAGACGCCCGTGGGGCGCCTGCCCTACGGCCTGCAGAAGCGCGTCGACCTGGGCCGCGCGCTCGCGATGGAGCCGCAGGTGCTACTGCTGGACGAGCCCATGGCCGGCATGAACGTGGAGGAGAAGCAGGACATGAGCCGCTTCATCCTCGACGTGAACGACGAGTTCGGCGCCACCATCGTGCTGATCGAACACGACATGGGCGTGGTGATGGACATCTCCGACCGCGTGGTGGTGCTGGACTACGGCAAGAAGATCGGCGATGGGACGCCGGATGAGGTCCGGAACAACGAAGACGTGATCCGGGCATACCTCGGCGTGGAGCACTGACGTGGCAGCACACGAGCGCTCCCCGTCTTGCCCCCTCTCCCGCTTGCGGGAGAGGGTTGGGGTGAGGGCCGACGGCCTCGCTACCTTCATCGGTTTTTCCAACGCCGCCTGCCCTCACCCCCGCCCTCTCCCGCAAGCGGGAGAGGGAGAAAGAAACTGACCATGGGCTTTTTCCTCGAAACCCTCTTCGGCGGCCTGATGGTCGGCATGCTCTATTCGCTGATCGCCATCGGCTTCGTGCTGATCTACAAGGCCTCCGGCGTCTTCAACTTCGCGCAGGGCGCGATGGTGCTCTTCGCAGCGCTGGCGATGGCGCGCTTCGCCGAGTGGTTCCCGCAGTGGTTCGGCTTCCAGAGCCAGATCCTCGCCAACATCCTGGCCTTCGTCGCTGCCATGGCGGTGATGGTGGTCGTGGCATGGCTGATCGAGCGGCTCGCGCTGAGCAGGCTGGTGAACCAGGAAGGCATCACGCTGCTGATGGCGACGCTGGGCATCGCCTACTTCCTCGACGGCATGGGCCAGACCATCTTCGGCAACGACATCTACAAGATCGACGTCGGCATGCCCAAGGAGCCACTGATGGTGCTGGAGAACACCTTCCAGGGCGGCCTGCTGCTGAGCCAGGAAGACCTGATCGCCGCGCTGGTGGCGGCCGGACTCGTGGTGGTGCTGGCCATCTTCTTCCAGAAGACCGCCACCGGCCGGGCCCTGCGCGCGGTGGCCGACGACCACCAGGCCGCGCAGTCCATCGGCATTCCGCTCAAGCGCATCTGGGTGATCGTGTGGTCGGTGGCCGGCTTCTCTGCACTGGTGGCCGGGATCATCTGGGGATCGAAGCTGGGCGTGCAGTTCTCGCTGTCGCTGGTGGCGCTGAAGGCGCTGCCGGTGGTGATCCTGGGCGGGCTCACTTCCATCCCGGGCGCGATCATCGGCGGCCTGCTGATCGGCGTGGGCGAGAAGCTCTCCGAGATCTACCTCGGGCCGATGTTCGGCGGCGGCATCGAGATCTGGTTTGCCTACGTTCTCGCGCTGGTGTTCCTGCTGGTCCGTCCGCAAGGCCTCTTCGGCGAAAAAATCATTGATCGCGTATGAAATACGAGATCAACAATTTTTCGGCGCAGGCCAACTTGCGAAGCAAGTTAAGCGAAGCGGGCCGGAGCCAAAAGATCATCGATCGGGTCTGAAAATGTTCTACAGAGAAAACGGCCAATTCAAGTCGAGCTACCGCGCCGACCAGCAGATCTTCCCGATCGCGCAGGACCGCTTCGCGATCCTGGCGCTGCTCGTCGTGGCCTTCGTGGTGGTGCCGCTGAGCGTGTCGGACTACTGGATGCGAGCGATCCTCACGCCCTTCCTCATCCTGTCGCTCGCCGCACTGGGGCTGAACATCCTGGTGGGCTACTGCGGGCAGATCTCGCTGGGCACCGGCGCCTTCATGGCGGTGGGTGCGTACGCGGCCTACAACTTCCAGGTGCGCATCGACGGCATGCCGCTGATCGCGTCGCTGCTGCTGGGCGGGCTGTGCGCCACTGTCATCGGCGTGCTGTTCGGCATTCCCAGCCTGCGCATCAAGGGGCTGTACCTGGCCGTGGCCACGCTGGCGGCGCAGTTCTTCACCGACTGGGCCTTCCTGCGCATCCAGTGGTTCACCAACAACTCTTCCTCCGGCTCGGTGAGCGTGGCGGGGCTCAACGTGTTCGGCGTGCCCATCGAGTCGCCGGCGCAGAAGTATCTTTTCTGCCTGGTCTTCGTGTCGGTGTTCGCGCTGCTCGCAAAGAACCTGGTGCGCAGCGCCATCGGCCGCGAGTGGATGGCGATGCGCGACATGGACGTGGCGGCCGCGGTGATCGGCATCCGCCCGGTGTACGCCAAGCTCACGGCCTTCGCGGTGAGCAGCTTCATCGTCGGCGTGGCCGGCGCGCTGTGGGGCTTCGTTCACCTCGGCGCGTGGGAGCCGGCGGCCTTCAGCATCGACCGCTCGTTCCAGCTGCTGTTCATGGTGATCATCGGCGGGCTGGGATCGATCATGGGCTGCTTCTTCGGCGCCGCCTTCATCGTGCTGCTGCCGCTGTTCCTGAACCAGCTGCCCGCATGGCTGGGCTTCTCGATTTCCACCGCGCTCGCCTCGCACCTGGAGACCATGATCTTCGGCGCGCTGATCGTGTTCTTCCTGATCGTGGAGCCGCACGGCCTCGCGCGGCTGTGGTCCACGGCCAAGGAGAAGCTGCGGCTGTGGCCCTTCCCGCATTGACGAGTTCCGTTCGTAGAAACCCGGCACCGAGGTGCCCACAAAGGAGACAGGCATGAAACTCAAATCGCTCGCTCTGACCGCCGCCCTGGTGGCCGGCACCCTCGGCGCCGCGCTCGCGCCATCCGTGGCCGGTGCGCAGGCCAAGGAGCAGTTCTTCCCGCTGCTGGTGTACCGCACCGGCCCCTACGCGCCCAACGGCACGCCCTGGGCCAACGGCAAGCAGGACTACATCAAGCTGGTCAACGCCAACGGCGGCATCAACGGCGTGAAGATCGCGTACGAGGAGTGCGAGACCGGCTACGCCACCGACAAGGGCGTGGAGTGCTACGAGCGCCTGAAGGGGCGCCCGGGCGTCGCGCTCTTCGACCCGCAGGCCACCGGCATCACCTTCGCGCTGACCGACAAGGTGCCCACCGACAAGATCCCGCTGATCACGCTGGGCTACGGCCTGGCCGCCTCGCAGGACGGCGGCGTCTTCAAGTGGAACTTCCCACTGATGGGCTCCTACTGGACCGCAGCCGACATCCTGATCCAGCACATCGGGAAGAAGGAAGGCGGCATGGACAAACTCAAGGGCAAGAAGATCGCCCTCGTGTATCACGACTCGCCCTTCGGCAAGGAGCCGATCCCGCTGCTGCAGGAGCGCGCGAAGCAGAACGGCTTCGAGCTCTCGCTGATCCCGGTGACCGCGCCGGGCGTGGAGCAGAAGTCGGCCTGGCTGCAGGTGCGCCAGCAGCGCCCCGACTTCGTGCTGCTGTGGGGCTGGGGCGTGATGAATTCCACCGCCCTGAAGGAGGCCGTTGCCACCGGCTACCCGCGCGAGAAGATGTACGGCGTGTGGTGGGCCGGCGCCGAGCCCGACGTGAAGGACGTGGGCGCGAACGCCAAGGGCTACCACGCGCTGGCGCTGAACACCTCGGGCACCGAGCCCAAGGTGATCCAGGACATCCTCAAGCAGGTGCACGACAAGGGCCAGGGCACGGGTCCGAAGGAAGAAGTTGGCTCGGTGCTCTACACACGCGGCGTGATCATCCAGATGCTGACCATCGAGGCCGTCAAGCGTGCGCAGGAGCGCTTCGGCAAGGGCAAGGTCATGACCGGCGAGCAGGTGCGCTGGGGCATGGAGAACCTCGCGCTCGACCAGAAGAAGCTCGACGCGCTGGGCTTCTCGGGCGTGATGCGGCCGGTGAGCACCTCGTGCCAGGACCACATGGGCTCGACCTGGGCGCGCGTGCACACCTGGGACGGCGCGAAGTGGGGTGACATGTCCGACTGGTACCAGGCCGACGAGCAGATCATCAAGCCGATGGTGAAGGCCGCCGCCGACAAGTACGCGGGCGAGAAGAAACTGACCCGGCGCGAAGCGGCCGACTGCCAGTCTTGAGCTGACCCCCAGTCTTCGCGCACTTCGTGTCGCTTCGCCAACCCCCTGGCAGGGGGCAACACCTGCGGCCCGGCATAGCCGGTTCCGCGGTGTTCCCCGAAAGGAGGTGGGCCAAGCGGGCATCCGAAAGAACGGCATCGCGTCGGTTCTTTCGAATGCTTCGGACCACACCATGAGCGAATCCAACATCCTCCTCAACGTCAACGGCATCGAGGTCATCTACAACCACGTGATCCTGGTGCTCAAGGGCGTGTCGCTGACGGTGCCCGACGGCGGCATCGTGGCGCTGCTCGGCGGCAACGGCGCGGGCAAGACGACCACGCTGCGCGCGGTGAGCAACCTGCTGGCGGGCGAGCGCGGCGCGGTCACCAAGGGCACCATCGAGCTGCGCGGCGAGCGCATCGAGGCGCTCTCGCCGGCCGAGCTGGTCAAGCGCGGGCTGATCCAGGTGATGGAAGGCCGCCACTGCTTCGCCCACCTGACCATCGAGGAGAACCTGATGACCGGCGCCTACACGCGCACCGACGGCAAGGCCGCGGTGCAGCAGACGCTGGAGAAGGTGTACGCGTACTTCCCGCGCCTGAAGACGCGCCGCACCTCGCAGGCGGCCTACACCTCGGGCGGCGAGCAGCAGATGTGCGCCATCGGACGCGCGCTGATGGCCAACCCGACCATGGTGCTGCTGGACGAGCCCTCGATGGGCCTGGCGCCGCAGATCGTGGAGGAAGTGTTCGAGATCGTGAAGGACCTCAACGCCAAGGAGCGCGTGACCTTCCTGCTGGCCGAGCAGAACACCAACATGGCGCTGCGCTACGCCGACTACGGCTACATCCTGGAGAACGGCCGCATCGTGATGGACGGCGAGGCGAAGAGCCTGCGCGAGAACGAGGACGTGAAGGAGTTCTATCTCGGTGTCGGCGGCGCGGATCGCAAGAGCTTCCGCGACGTCAAGAGCTACAAGCGCCGCAAGAGGTGGCTGGCTTGACCGTTCCAACGTTTTCGCCGCGTTGCCGTTCGGGGCGCGATCACGCCGACGGGGTGCCTTGCTCCGCGAATGTCCCCCGCCCTTCGGGCTCCTCCTTTATTTCGCTGCGCAAGGCACCCCATCGACGTGATCGGTTCGGAGCTCTGGTTCATCGGCCGCACACCGACAGCGTGTCTCGTGCACAGGGTACCGGGTGCTCCCCGCAGCGAAATAAAGGAGGAGGCCGCAGGCCGGGGAACATTCGCGGAGGGGAGTACCCGGTGGCCTGTGCACGCACCCTGAACACATCAGCGTGGTTGAAAAACCGAATTGCAAGACAAAGGGTACGGACATGACCGACCACTACGACAAGCTCGAGATCCGAGACCCCGCCGAACGCGAACGCGACCTGCTGGCCGCGCTGCCGAAGCAGATCGCGCAGGCACAGACCGCGGCACCCGCCTTCGCGAAGATCCTCGACGGCGTGAAGCCCGGCGACGTCACGACGCGCGAGGCGCTCGCGAAACTACCGGTCACGCGCAAATCGGAATTGCTCGAACTGCAGAAGGCTCGCCGCGCGGACGACCCGTTCGGCGGCTTCTCGTCGATCGTGCGCGGCCCGCGCATGCCGCGCGTGTTCGCGAGCCCCGGCACCATCTACGAGCCCGAGGGCGAGGCGCGCGACTACTGGCGCACCGCGCGTGCGCTGCATGCGGCGGGCTTTCGCAACGGCGAGCTGATCCACAACAGCTTCAGCTACCACATGACGCCCGCCGGCTCGATCATGGAAAGCGGCGCGCACGCCATGGGCTGCACCGTTTTCGCGGGCGGCACCGGCCAGACCGAGCAGCAGCTCGAGGCGATGGTGGACCTCAGGCCCGAGGGCTACGCGGGCACGCCGAGCTTCCTCAAGATCCTGCTGGAGAAGGCCGAGGAGAAGAACCTGAAGCTGCCCTGGCTGACCAAGGCACTCGTCTCCGGCGAAGCCTTTCCGCCGAGCCTGCACGACTGGATCGCGGCGCGCGGCGTGAAGGGCACGCAGTGCTACGCCACCGCCGACCTGGGCCTCATCGCCTACGAGACCAGCGCGCGCGAGGGGCTGGTGCTCGACGAGGGCGTGCTGGTCGAGATCGTCCGCCCCGGCACCGGCGACCCGGTGCCCGACGGCGAGGTGGGCGAGATCGTCGTCACCACCTTCAACCCCGACTACCCGCTGGTGCGCTTCGGCACCGGCGACCTCTCGGCCGTGCTGGCGGGCACCTGCCCCACGGGCCGCACCAACAAGCGCATCAAGGGCTGGATGGGCCGGGCCGACCAGACCACCAAGGTGCGCGGCATGTTCGTGCACCCCTCGCAGGTGGCGGAGATCGCGAGGCGCTTTCCCGAAGTGCAGCGCGCACGGCTGGTCGTCTCGGGCGAGACGGGCGACGACAGGATGACCCTGCAGCTCGAATGCGCGGACGTGGCTCCTGAAGGACTCGAAGCGCGCGTGGGCGAGGCGATCCGCGAGGTGACCAAGCTGCGCGGCGAGGTCGTCGTCGTGGGCGCGGGCTCGCTGCCCAACGACGGCAAGGTGATCGAGGACGCGCGCAGCTACAAGTAGCGGCGGTACAGCCCGCGCGTGGTGGCACGCGTGAGCACCACCGTGAGCACCGTGTAGACCAGCACGAGTGCCAGCGCGAAGCCGACGAGGCTGCCCGCGCTGTTGAAGCCGTGCAGCCAGACCGCCATCGCCAGCCATGCCAGTGCGGCCGCGATGCACAGCAGCTGCACCAGCACGAAGGCCAGCACCGACGCTCCCACCGCCCTGAACGGCCGCACCCGCGAGAAGACCGGCGCGGCACCGAGCCATGCACCCCAGAACGCGAGCCCGAAGGCCGCGAGCGGCGGCACCACCCAGGCGACCAGCAGCGCGGGACCGTCGAGGCCTTGCGTCATGGAACTCCAGCGGCTCACCGCGGCACCGCTCCACATCTGCAGCGACGCGAACACCGAGGCAGCCACCAGCGCCACCGCGCGGCGCGGCGGTGGTCCTTGCAGCGACTCGTCGGCCTGCACGTCTGCCGATCCGGCACGGGCGCCCCTCAGCGCGATCCAGGCCGAGAGCCAGATGCCCAGCACCAGCACGATCAACTGGGCCATGGACTGCAGGAACATGAACACCGGCATCGCCGCGCGCATCGAGGTGTAGCCCAGCGATTCATGAAAGCGCCCGCCCGGCATGAAGAGCAGCTGCAGGTCGTAGAGCAGCGGGCTCAGCGCGTAGAAGTTCAGCAGCAGCACCACGAGGTAGGCTGCGGCATAGCGGATACGCGGCTGCGGCAGCCGCGCCACGCTGACGGCGCCGTGCCTTTCGAGCGCATTGCGCCCGTGGCTCCACGCCATCGCGGCGGCCAGCACCCAGCCCATCGCGATGCTGCACACCATCGGGATCCAGACGCCCGGCAGCGCATAGGCGCTGCGCAGCTGCTCGGCCTCGGGCGAGTCGGGCCAGAGCTGGGCGGCCATGTTGACAAGCATCATCGCGGCATCGATGGCCACGGTGATGAGCGCGAGATCGCGCGGCAGGCGCAGTGCCTGCGGCTGGAGGGAGGTCGCCGTCATGGAGGAAATACTTTCGCCTTTCACGATGCAGGGCGCGGCCTGTGCGGCGGAGTCCTGCGGAAAGGCGAGCGTATCGGATGGCGGCGTGCGCCCCCTGTAGGCTCAGTGCGCGAGTGCGGCTTCGCCGGACTCCTGCGGCTCGGGTCCGATGTAGACCGACTGCGGGCGGATCAGCCGCCCCTTCTTCACCTGCTCGCGCGCATGCGCCACCCAGCCGCTCACGCGGCCGGCCGCGAACACGCAGGTGAAGCTCTCGCGGCCGAAACCGAGGACCTCCAGCAGCAGCGCGGTGTAGAACTCGACGTTGGTCTCCAGCGCGCGGCCCGGCTTCTTCTCGCGCAGGATGGCGAGCGCGGCCTGCTCCGCCGCCTCGGCCAGCGCGAAGCGCGCCGCGTTCACGCTGCCCTCCTCGCCGAGCCGCCCCAGCGCGCCCTTGAGCGCGTCGGCACGCGGATCGCGCACGCGGTAGATGCGATGGCCGAAACCCATCAGCCGCTGGCCTTCCGCCACCGCCTGCTCCAGCCACGCGCGGGCGTTGGCGGCACTGCCGATGGCATCGAGCGCGTCGAGCACCGGCCCGGGTGCGCCGCCGTGCAGCGGCCCCTTCAGCGCGCTGATGCCCGCGAGCACGGCCGATGCGAGCCCCGCTCCGGTCGATGCGACCACGCGCGCCGCGAAGGTCGATGCGTTGAGGCCGTGGTCGCACACGGTGACCAGGTAGGTGTCGAGCGCCGCGCTCTGCGCGGGCGTGGGCGAGCGGCCATGCAGCATGCGAAGCATGTCCGCGGCGTGCGGCAGCGCCTCGTCGGGCGCCAGTGCAGGCACGCCGATGCGCCAGCGCATCACGGCGGCGGTGTAGACGGCCGGCGCGGCAACGAGGCGCAGCGCGGTCGGCAGGTCGTCGCCATCGGGCAGGCGCGCCATCAGTGCGCGCACGGCCTCGATGGGCGGCATGCGGCGCAGCAGGGCGTCGTCGTTCGGCTGCAGCAGCTCGAAGGCCTCGCGGCGCGCGCGGCCGATGGCGCGGCGCAGCGCCGAGGCGGCAGGCAGGGTGTCGAAGAAGCCCTCGAAGAGCAGGTGCACCACGTCCTCGTAGCGCCAGCGCTGCGCGATCTCGTCGAGTTCATGGCCGCGGATCACCAGCCGGCCGGCCGCACCATCCACCTCGGACAGCACGGTATGCGCAGCCACCACGCCTTCGAGGCTGCCATCGTCGTTGTTCATCGCTCTTTGCTCCTGGTTGTCACGATGGCATCGATTCTGATCGGGCGGATATTGACGTCAATCTTGATCTATTCTGTCAACATGACCATCAAGAAGACCCCGCCGCTGTGGCTTCCGGCGGCCGATGCGCTCGAACTGATGCAGGTGCGTCCGCAGACCCTCTACGCGAGCGTGAGCCGCGGCCGCATCCGCGCCAAGACCGACGCGGCCGACCCGCGCCGCAGCCTCTACCACCGCGACGACGTGCAGCGCATCGCCGCACGCGCGAGAGGCAGGCGCAGCGTCGAGACGGTGGCGAGCGAGGCGATCCAGTGGGGCGAGCCGGTGCTGCCATCCGCGGTATCGACAGTGGCAGATGGACGGCTGCTGTATCGCGGACAGGACGCCTGCGAACTCGCAGCGCACGCCACGCTGGAAGACGTGGCGGGGCTGCTGTGGCAAAGCGCGCCGCCGCGCTTCCACACCGCCGCCTCGCCTTCCGATGCCCAGGACTCGCATGAATACCCCTTGCAGGCCGGACTGCTCGCGCTGGCAACGCGCGCCGGTTCGGACCTGCCCTCGCGCGGCCGCTCGGCAGGCGTGTTGCAGGCCGAGGCGGCAGTGGCGATCGGCGCACTGGCCGATGCCATGCTGCGCACCGCACCGCCGCGTGCCGACACGCCAATGCACATGCGGTTGGCCGCCGCATGGCGCCGTCCGCGTGCGGCCGACGACCTGCGCCGCGCGCTCGTGCTGCTGGCAGACCACGAACTCAACGCCTCGACCTTCGCGGCACGCGTGACCGCATCCACCGGTGCCTCGATGGCGGCCTGCCTGCTCACGGGGCTTTCGACGCTGACGGGTCCGCTGCACGGCGGTGCTTCCGCCGCGGTGCAGGCGCTGATGCGCAACGCGGCCGCCGTCGGCACCGAAGCCGCCGTGCGCGAATGGCTCTCGCACGGACGGCCGCTGGCGGCGTTCGGGCATCCGCTCTATCCGGCGGGCGATGCACGCTGCGCTGCCCTGCTGGAGAACATCGCGCTGCCGCCCGAATTCGCGCAGCTGCGCGAGACCGGCGAGAAGCTGTTGGGCGAGGCCGTGAACATCGACTTCGCGCTTGCCGCGCTCGCAGCCGTGCACAAGCTGCCGGCCGGCGCTCCGCTCACGCTCTTCGCGCTCGCGCGCAGCGTGGGATGGACCGCGCACGTGCTCGAGCAGCAGGCCGCGGGCCATCTGATACGCCCCCGCGCGCGCTACACGGGCCCGCTGCCCGCCACGGCGCAAGCGGCACCGGTCAGTGCGCCACCGGCTCCCGCGCGTGCTCGAAGAGCTTCGTCATCTCGCGGTTGAAGGCCGGAATGTCGTCGGGCTTCCGGCTGGTGACGAGCTTGCCGTCGACGACGACCTCCTTGTCGCTCCACTGCGCGCCCGCGTTCTTCAGGTCGGCCTGCAGCGAGGGCCACGAGGTCATCTTGCGGCCCTTGACGCCGCCGGCGTCGATCAGCGTCCATGGGCCGTGGCAGATCGCCGCGATGGGCTTGCCGGACTCGACGAATGCACGCACGAAGGCGACCGCCTTCTCGTCGATGCGCAGCGTGTCGGGGTTCACGACGCCGCCCGGCAGCAGCAGCGCGTCGAAGTCGTCGGGCCTGGCGCTCTTGAGCGGCACGTCGACCGCGAAGCTGTCGGCCGGATCGTGATGGTTCCAGCCGCGCACGCTGCCCTGGGCGGGCGAGACGATCCGCGTCCGCGCGCCGGCGTTGTCGAGCGCCTTGCGCGGCTCGGTCATCTCGACCTGCTCGAAGCCGTCGGCCACGAGGATGGCGACCTTCAATCCATCGAGCGACGAGGAGGATGCCGTGGTGGTCGATGCAGTGGTCGACGGGGTGGTCGACCGGGAGGTATTGGACATGGGTGGAATCTCCTTTTGAAGCTTCACCCTAGGTCTGCCCCGTGCAGCCCGCATCGTCCGTCGCCGGCTCCGCCTGTCGGACAGTTCGACGGCCGGCAATCTTCCCTTACGAAGAGTGGGCCTGCGCGCCACTTGCCGCTGCTTGTCGAGGCCTGCGAGGCAGGGGTTCGAACGCCCTCCGCACGCCCCGCCACGGTGCGCAAGACGGCCTTCGGCTAAGGGCTATTCGCTATAGGTCAGGCCCTGGTCAGCCCTTAAGATCGCGGCGTTTTTATTCCCCCCTTTTCGGAGACGACATGAAGAAACTGTTCGCCCTCGCGGCGATTGCCGCCGCGGCCGTCGGTGCACACGCCCAGGATTTCCCCGCGGGCAAGACCGTGACGCTGGTGGTGCCATTCGCCGCCGGCGGCCCCACCGACCGTGTCGCTCGCGACCTGGCCGAAGCCATGCAGAAGACGCTGGGCACCACCATCGTGGTGGACAATACCGCCGGCGCGGGCAGTTCCATCGGCACCGCCAAGGTGGCACGTGCCAATCCCGACGGCTACACGCTGCTGCTGAACCACATCGGCATGTCGACGATGCCGGCGCTCTATCGCAAGCTGCCCTTCAACGTCGAGACCGACTTCGAATACCTGGGCATGGTCAACGAAGTGCCGATGACGCTGATCGGCAAGCCCGG
>NZ_KB907463.1 GCF_000382045.1 Variovorax atrisoli 110B | reverse complement strand
CACGCACTTCACCGCCGAGGTGTACGTTCTGTCGAAGGACGAAGGCGGCCGTCACACGCCGTTCTTCAACAACTACCGTCCGCAGTTCTACTTCCGCACGACGGACGTGACCGGCGCGATCGAGCTGCCCAAGGACAAGGAAATGGTCATGCCTGGCGACAACGTCAGCATCACCGTGAAGCTGATCGCTCCGATCGCCATGGAAGAAGGCCTGCGCTTCGCCATCCGCGAAGGCGGCCGCACCGTGGGCTCGGGCGTCGTGGCGAAGATCCTCGACCTGTAATCAAGACGGGAGCAAAGGAATCACCATGGCTACCAAGCAAAAGATCCGCATCCGCCTGAAGGCATTCGACTACAAGCTGATCGACCAGTCGGCCGCTGAAATCGTGGACACCGCCAAGCGCACCGGCGCGATCGTCAAGGGCCCCGTGCCCCTGCCGACCCGCATGAAGCGCTTCGACATCCTGCGTTCGCCGCACGTCAACAAGACGTCGCGCGACCAGCTGGAAATCCGCACGCACCAGCGCCTGATGGACATCGTCGACCCGACCGACAAGACCGTGGACGCGCTGATGAAGCTCGACCTGCCGGCCGGCGTGGACGTCGAGATCAAGCTGCAGTAATCCATTCGGCTTCGAGCCGATCCTGCTGAAAACCCGCCTGTAGAAATGCAGGCGGGTTTTGTGCTTTATGTCACGCGGATGTGGCATCCTCCGTTGCCGGCGCTGGCCAATCTTTCGGAGCGCCGGGTAGCTGAAAAGAGGGCAGCACAACCATGAGAGAACGCATCTCCTTTGCATCGGGCTTGATGGCATGCATTGCGGCAGCGCTGCTGACCGCTTGCGGCGGCGGTGGAGGAGGGGGTGGCGGAGGCGGCATCCCGTTGTTGCCCTTGGTTCCTGCCGCACCGGTCTCCCTGAGCGGCACGGCCACCTACGAATCGGTGCCCAACCCCGGCGGCCGCCTCGTGTATGCAGAGACCACGGCCAAGCCGGTCCGCGGGGCCTTCGTCGAGGTGCTCGACGCAGCCAGCGGGTCTCAACTCGCAACCACCACTACTGACGACAACGGAGCCTATTCGGCAAGCGTGCCGGCCAACACGAACGTCATCGTCCGCGTGCGCGCTCAGTTGACCCGCACCGGCGCGCTTCCGAGCTGGGACGTCACCGTGCGCGACAACACGCAGTCGAGCGCGATCTATTCCATGCAGTCGTCGGTGTTCTCCACCGGTAGCGTCGCGCTCACCCGCGACCTGCGCGCCGCCAGCGGCTGGGGTGGCTCGAGCTACACCAGCCAGCGCGTGTCCGGGCCGTTCGCCATCATGGACACGGTCTACACCGCGATGCAGAAGGTGCTGACTGCCGCTCCGGCGACCGCGTTTCCGTCGCTGAAGGTGTTCTGGAGCGTCAACAACACGAATGCCAGCGGCAGCATCGCGCTGGGGCAGATCGGCACCACTTTCTTCGTCGGCAGGAGCTCGGGGGCCGAGATCTACGTGCTCGGCAAGGAGGACGTGGATACCGACGAGTTCGATGCACCGGTGATCGCCCACGAATGGGGCCACTACTACCAGGCTTCCTTCAGCCGCGACGACTCGACGGGCGGTGCGCACTCCACGAGCGAGCGCGTCGATCGCCGGCTGGCCTTCTCCGAAGGATGGGGCAATGGCTGGTCGGGCATCGCGCTCGGACGCAGCAACTATGTCGATTCGGACGGGCCCGGCCAGGCACAAGGCAGCAATCTCGATCTCACACGAGGTCCCTCGGCCAATCCGGGCTGGTACCGTGAATCCTCGATCCAGTCGATCTTCTGGAACCTCAACCAGCAGGTCGGCTTCAAGTCGATCCATGACACGATGACGAGCGCGCTGTTCAAGGGCGGCGCGCCGGTCACCTCGATCCATCCTTTCACGGCGGCGTTCAACGTGGCTGCGTCGGGCAACGCTTCGGCATTGGCAAGCCTGCTCACGGGCCAGAACATCAGTGCGGCTTCCAACGATGCCTACGGCGCCCAGGAAACCAACAACGGCGGATCGCCCACCGTGAGCTATGTGCTGCCGATGTACATCCAGGCCACCATTGGCGCGAACACCACGGCCTGCGTGACGAACACCGAAGATCCGCGCGGCAACGGGAACAAGCTCGGAAGCTTCTCCTACCTGCGCTTCACCGCGCCGACCAGTCGCGGCTACCAGTTCTCGATCACCCCGCCGGCCGGCGCCAGCCCCAACTTCGTCATCTACAGGGGCGGCGTGGTGAGCCGGAACACCAATTCCGTCAGCCTCTCGGCCGGCGACTATGTTCTGGTCGTCAATGATGTCAACAACTCCGGCGCAAACACCTGCTTCGGCGTGCTGATCCAATAAGTAGCAGCGAGGAAGTCCACCCATGAACCTCCGTTCCCGTTCGACCATCGCCGCCGTCACCGCCTTTCTGGCGCTCGCCGCCGCGTCCGCCTGCGCGGATGGCGTGCCGGCGCAGCGCGCTGCCAAGCAGGCTTCCGCTTCCTCCCGCAATGCCGCACCGATGACGGCAGCCGCACGCAAGCCCAACGATTCCGGCGTCGCGATCCAGTACAGGGTCGAGGGTGCGCCGAGGGTCGGGCAGCCGGTCTCCGTCGTTCTCCAGTTCGACGGCGTGAGCGACCCGGCCGGCGCCACCGTGCGCCTGACGACCGACGCCGGCCTCTCCCTGTCCACGAGCAGCAGCCTGACCCTTCCAGCCGGCCAGAGCACGACCGTCACCGCGAAGGTCACCGTTGGCCGCGAAGGTCTTGCCTACCTGAACGTCTTCGTCATGCAAGGCGGCGCCACGAGCATCGTCGCCATCCCCATCCAGGCAGGCGCCAGCACCCCTGCCATGAAGGCGGCGGGCGAGGTGAACTCGTCGGCCGAGGGCGAGAAGATCATTTCGATGCCGGCCAAAGAGCCGAAATAGGCCGAAAACGCCCCAAAAACGGGCCTCCGAGGCCTGAAATCCGGCGCTTGCACCGAGCCCGCGCCGCGGGCTATAATCGCTGGCTCTGCCCTTGTTGCGTCCGCATGGGTGCTATGCGAGCAGAGATTTATCAACCTTCTTCCGCAGCCTGGGAAACCCGGCAAACGCTGTCGCCAATTGAAGTGGCAGCGGCGAAGGAAGCTTCCATTTTGGAGAAAACAAATGAGTCTGAGCAACTCCCTCGGGTTGCTGGGCCGCAAGGTGGGGATGATGCGTCTCTTCACCGATGACGGGGACGCAGTTCCCGTCACGGTGGTGGATGTGTCCAACAACCGCGTGACCCAGATCAAGTCCCAAGAGACCGATGGCTACGTCGCCCTGCAGGTGACGTTCGGTTCGCGCAAGGCATCGCGCGTGAACAAGCCCGAAGCCGGCCACCTCGCCAAGGCGGGTGTCGAAGCTGGCGAGATCATCCAGGAATTCCGCGTTACCGCCGATACCGCAGGTCAGCACAAGGCTGGCGGCGTGATCCCGGTGGCGAGCGTCTTCTCCGTAGGCCAGAAGGTGGACGTGCAGGGCACTTCCATCGGCAAGGGCTACGCTGGCACGATCAAGCGTCACAACATGAGCTCGCAGCGCGCGTCGCACGGTAACAGCCGTTCGCACAACGTGCCCGGCTCGATCGGTATGGCGCAAGACCCCGGTCGCGTGTTCCCCGGCAAGCGCATGACGGGCCACCTCGGCGACGTCACCCGCACCACGCAAAACCTCGACGTCTTCCGCATCGACGAAGCACGTCAACTGCTGCTCATCAAGGGCGCGATTCCGGGTGCCAAGGGTGGCTTCGTCACCGTGCGTCCCGCCATCAAGGCCAAGCCGCAGGCAGCCCAAGGAGCGAAGTAATGGAACTCGAACTCCTGAACGAACAAGGCCAGGCCGCGTCGAAGTACGACGCTCCCGAGACCGTGTTCGGCCGTGACTACAACGAAGACCTGGTCCACCAGATCGTCGTTGCGTTCCAGGCCAACGCACGCCAAGGCACTCGCGCCCAGAAGGACCGCGAACAGGTCAAGCACTCGACCAAGAAGCCTTTCAAGCAAAAGGGAACGGGCCGCGCCCGTGCCGGTATGACTTCCTCGCCGCTGTGGCGCGGGGGCGGCCGGATCTTCCCGAACATGCCTGACGAAAACTTCTCGCAGAAGATCAACAAGAAGATGTACCGCGCCGGCATGGCGTCCATCTTCTCGCAGCTCGCCCGCGAAGGCCGTCTGGCCGTAGTCGATTCGATCAAGGTCGACTCGCCCAAGACGAAGCCGCTGGCAGCCCGTTTCAAGGCGATGAATCTCGAGTCCGTGCTCGTGATCGCCGAAGAAGTCGACGAAAACCTGTACCTCGCCTCGCGCAATCTGGTCAACGTTCTCGTGGTCGAACCCCGTTACGCCGATCCGGTGTCTTTGGTTCACTACAAGAAGGTGCTGGTCACCAAGGGTGCCGTCGACAAGCTCAAGGAGATGTTCGCATGAGCCGCGTGAACCCCACCCCTGCACAACGCCAGTTCGACGAAGGCCGTCTCATGAACGTGCTGGTCGCCCCGGTCGTGTCCGAAAAGGCCACGATGGTCGGCGAGAAGTCGAACGCTGTCACTTTCAAGGTGTTGCAAGACGCCACCAAGCCCGAGATCAAGGCCGCCGTCGAACTGATGTTCAAGGTCGAAGTCAAGGGCGTGTCGGTGCTCAACACCAAGGGCAAGACCAAGCGCTTCGGCAAGTCCGTCGGCCGCCGCGACAACGTTCGCAAGGCCTATGTGACCCTGAAGGCCGGTCAAGAGCTCAACCTCGTCGGGGAAGGCGCTTAATCATGGCCGTCATCAAGATGAAACCCACTTCGCCGGGCCAACGCGGCGCGGTGAAGATCTCGCGTGACCACCTGCACAAGGGTGCTCCTCACGCAGCCCTGCTGGAACCCCAGTTCCAGAAGGCCGGCCGCAACAACAACGGCCACATCACGATCCGTCATCGTGGCGGCGGTGCCAAGCACCACTACCGCGTCGTCGACTTCGTGCGCAACAAGGACGGCATCCCGGCCAAGGTCGAACGCATCGAATACGACCCGAACCGTACCGCCCACATCGCTCTGGTCTGCTACGCCGACGGCGAGCGCCGCTACATCATCGCCCCGCGCGGTCTGGAAGCTGGTGCAACGCTGCTGTCGGGCGCCGAAGCCCCGATCCGTGCCGGCAACACCCTGCCGATCCGCAACATCCCGGTGGGTTCGACGATCCACTGCATCGAACTGCAGCCCGGCAAGGGCGCGCAGATCGCCCGCTCGGCCGGTACCTCGGCCACGCTGCTGGCCCGTGAAGGCGTCTACGCCCAGGTCCGCATGCGCTCGGGCGAAGTCCGCCGCATCCACATCGAATGCCGCGCGACCATCGGTGAAGTGGCCAACGAAGAGCACAGCCTGCGCCAGCTCGGCAAGGCCGGTGTGAAGCGTCACATGGGTATCCGCCCGACCGTCCGCGGCGTGGTGATGAACCCGATCGACCACCCGCACGGTGGTGGTGAAGGCCGTACCGGCGAAGGCCGTCATCCGGTCGACCCGTGGGGCAATCTGACCAAGGGTTATCGGACCCGCAACAACAAGCGCACGCAGGTCTTCATCGTGTCGCGTCGCAAGAAGTAAGGGATAGCCAATGACTCGCTCTCTCAAGAAGGGTCCGTTCGTCGACCACCACCTCGTGGCCAAGGCCGACAAGGCCGTGACGACCAAGGACAAGAAGCCGATCAAGACCTGGTCGCGCCGCTCGATGGTTCTGCCCGAGTTCATCGGCCTGACCATCGCTGTGCACAACGGCAAGCAACACGTGCCTGTGTACATCACCGACCAGATGGTCGGCCACAAGCTCGGCGAATTTGCGCTCACGCGCACGTTCAAGGGGCACCCCGCGGACAAGAAAGTCCAGAAGAAGTAAGGAACGACCATGTCTGAAACACGTGCAGTCCTCCGCGGTGTCCGCCTGTCGGTCGACAAGGGCCGTCTGGTCGCTGACCTCATCCGCGGCAAGAAGGTCGATCAAGCGCTCAACATCCTGCAGTTCACGCAGAAGAAGGCCGCTGTGATCGTGAAGAAGGTGCTCGAGTCGGCCATCGCCAACGCCGAGCACAACGACGGTGCCGACATCGACGAACTGAAGGTCAAGACCATCTACGTCGAGCAAGGCGCCACGCTCAAGCGCTTCACGGCGCGCGCCAAGGGTCGCGGCAATCGCATCAGCAAGCCCACGTGCCATGTGTACGTGACGGTTGGCAACTAAGCCTGGAAGAAATATGGGACAGAAAATCCACCCAACCGGCTTCCGCCTGGCGGTTACCCGTAATTGGTCCAGCCGCTGGTACGCAAGCGACCGCGATTTCGCGGGCATGCTGGCCGAAGACATCAAGGTTCGCGAGTACCTGAAGAAGAAGCTGAAGAACGCTTCGGTCTCGCGCGTCATGATCGAGCGTCCCGCCAAGAACGCACGCATCACGATCTTCTCGGCTCGTCCGGGCGTCGTGATCGGCAAGAAGGGCGAAGACATCGAGAACCTCAAGCGCGAACTGGGCAAGCAGCTCGGCGTGCCCGTTGCGGTCAACATCGAGGAAGTGCGCAAGCCCGAAATCGATGCGCAGCTGATCGCCGACAGCATCACGCAGCAGCTCGAGAAGCGGATCATGTTCCGCCGCGCCATGAAGCGCGCCATGCAGAACGCAATGCGTCTGGGTGCCCTGGGCATCAAGATCATGTCGGCTGGCCGCCTGAACGGCATCGAAATCGCTCGTACCGAGTGGTATCGCGAAGGCCGCGTGCCGCTGCACACCCTGCGCGCCGACATCGACTACGGCACCTCCGAAGCCAAGACGACCTACGGCGTCATCGGCGTGAAGGTCTGGGTCTACAAGGGCGATACGCTGGGTCGCAACGACCTGCCCGCCGTCGAGACGCCGCGTCCTGAAGAAGAACGTCGCCCGCGTGGTCCCCGCCGCGATGGCCGCCCCGGTGGCGACCGTCCGGGCAGCGACCGCCGTGGCCCCGGCCCGCGCGCCGGTGCCCGCGGCCCGATCGGTGGCAACACCGCTCCGGCCGATGGCAGCGACAAGCCCGCAGAAGCAACCGGCGGTGCCGGTGCAGACTCGAAACCCGCCGTTAAGCGCGTCCGCAAAGCCGCGCCCGCTGCAGCAGCGGACGGTGCCAAGACCGAGTAATCGGTCGCTCCCGGGCGCGCAAGCGCCTGGGGCCCTCACGGAGTAACAAAACATGCTGCAACCTGCACGCAGAAAGTTCCGCAAGGAACAAAAGGGCCGCAACACCGGCATCGCAACCACGGGTAACTCGGTTGCGTTCGGTGACTTCGGTCTCAAATGCACCGACCGCGGCCGCCTGACGGCGCGCCAGATCGAAGCCGCTCGTCGCGCGATTTCGCGTCACGTGAAGCGCGGCGGCCGTATCTGGATTCGCGTGTTCCCCGACAAGCCGATCTCGACCAAGCCCGCCGAAGTGCGGATGGGTAACGGTAAGGGCAACCCCGAGTACTACGTCGCCGAAATCCAGCCCGGCAAGATCGTGTTCGAGATCGTCGGTGTTCCCGAACAGCTCGCCCGCGAAGCGTTCCGCCTGGCCGCCGCCAAGCTGCCGCTGCGCACGACGTTCGTCGCTCGCCAGCTCGGCGCCTGAGAGGAGAACATCCATGGCAACACGTAAGAAGAACACCGCGGCTGCCGCCAAGGTGACGAAGGCCGCAACCCTGCGCACGAAGGACGTCGCAGGCCTGCAAGCCGAAATCAAGGATCTGCAGAAGGCCCACTTCGGCCTGCGCATGCAGAAGGCCACGCAACAGCTGTCGAACACCTCGACGCTGCGCGTGACCCGCCGCGACATCGCGCGCGCCAAGACCATTCTTGCTCAGAAGCAGCAAGAAGCCCAAGCCGCCAAGTAAGGAGTGAACATGACGGAAGCTAAAAAATCCCTCAAGCGCACCTTGATCGGCAAGGTGGTCAGCGACAAGCGTGCCAAGACCGTGACCGTGCTGGTCGAGCGTCGTGTGAAGCACGAGCTCTACGGCAAGATCGTGGCCAAGACGAGCAAGTACCACGCGCACGACGAAAAGGGCGAGTACAAGCTGGGCGACACCATCGAGATCACGGAAAGCCGTCCGATCTCGAAGACCAAGAACTGGGTCGTGACCCGTCTGGTCGAGAAGGCCGTCCTGGTCTGATCATCCCCGCCTCGACGAAGCAGCCATCCCGGAAACGGCCCACAATGTGGGCCGTTTTCTTTTTCCAGGAGCACTTTCAATGATCAAAGTCGGCGACACCCTTCCCTCGGCCACCCTGCAGGAATACTCCGAAGTCGAGGGCGAAGGCTGCAGCATCGGCCCGAACCCCGTGGACGTGACCAAGGCTGCGGCAGGCAAGACCATCGCGCTGTTTGCGCTGCCCGGCGCCTTCACCCCCACCTGCTCGGCCAAGCATGTGCCGGGTTACGTGCAGCACTTCGATGACTTCAAGGCCGCCGGCGTGGACGAGATCTGGTGCGTGAGCGTGAACGACGCCTTCGTGATGGGCGCCTGGGCGCGCGACCAGAAGACCGGCACCAAGGTGCGCATGCTGGCCGACGGCAGCGCCGATTTCGCCAAGGCCACCGGCCTGACGCTCGACCTGACCGCTCGCGGCATGGGCCTGCGCAGCAACCGCTACTCGATGCTCGTGAAGGACGGCAAGGTCGCGACGCTCAACGTCGAGGCACCGGGCAAGTTCGAAGTGAGCGACGCCGACACGCTGCTGGCCCAGGCCCGCGGCTGAGTCGGTATTCTTCGGGAGGGCCGCAGGGTTCGGCCACCCGATAGGCCCGGTCCTCACATGGGGCGGTGAGGCTATGCCGAGTGCGTGCGTCGCCAGGGCCGGGCTAGAGCTCCACTTTCAGATAGTGAGCCCCGGCGACGGGGTTGTGATAGTAGGGCGGCACCTCCACGAAGCCCAGGTCCTCGTAAAGCGCCCGAGCCGACTCCATGTCGTCGAGCGTGTCGAGCAGGACGCAGCCGTAGCCCGCGCTGCGTGCGGCATCGAGGATCGCCTCGGCCAGCTGGCGGCCCAGCCCCAGGCCGCGGAAACCGGGACGCACGTACAGGCGCTTCATTTCCGCCGCGTTCGCATAGTCCGCGTTGTCCAGCGGACGCAGCGCGCAGCAGCCCGCCACATGTGCCAGCGTGCCATCGGCGCGCCTGAGTGTCGGCGCCTGGCGCCCGGCTTCTTCCTTGACGTTCGCCGGATCGACCAGCGCCAGTAGCAGCGTACCGCGCGGCTCGGCATATTCGCCGGGCAGATGGGCCAGTTCGCCGTCGAAATCCTGGAAATCGAGGTCGATGCCCAGCGAACCCGCATAGTCGCGGAAGATCGTGCGTGCGGCCTCGATCTCGTGCGGTTCCTCGGGGGTGAGCAGCACCACCGCCGGCATGGCCGACAGCGGCAGGGGGCGTGAGACGGAGAAGCTCATACGCGCAGCGACGAAACCCACCAGGCCACGCCCGCGCACAGCCCGAACAGCACCAGCGCCAGCCAGCGCGATGCCGCGTCGTCACGGCTGGGCGCCATCTGGCCGTTCGCGGCAGGTGCGAACAGCTTGTCGCCCGTCACCATCGGCTGCACGAGACGGTGCCGCTTGACGAGCACGTAGAACAGCACCGCCAGCACATGCAGGCTCGCGAGAGCAATCACGATCCACTTGCCCTGCGCCTTGTGCCAGCCGGTGGCCATGCTCACGATGTCGCCGGAGACGAAGCGGGTGAGCGGCCCGGAGGCCGAGATCTCGTCGTCCGCCATCAGGCCGGTCGCGACCTGCAGCACGAGGATGATCAGTACCGCGAACACCGAAAGCGCACCCAGCGGCGTGTGGCCGACGAGGTGATCCGGATGCGCCCGTCCGCGCAGGTAGGCCGCGAGCGAACCCGGCCCGTAGACGAAAGCCCCGAAGCGCGACCAGCGTCCGCCGACGAAGCCCCAGAGCAGCCTGAACAGCAGCAGCGCCATGACCGAGTAGCCGATGCGGAAGTGCCATTCCATGGCACCGTTCAGGCCGGTGCCGATCATGCCGATCACGGCGACGGCCAGCGCCCAGTGGAAAAGGCGTGTCGGCAGGTCCCAGACCCGGGTGGGGGCAACAGGGCCGGAAGCCGCCCGCAAGGCGGCCACGGAGGAGTCGGTCATCGAGGAAGGCGCGAGAGGCGCGATGCTGCGGAAGGCGCAGATTAGCAAAGTCCGGGCCCCAGGCCGCTTCGGGTTGTTGCTATGCGGCCGGTACGGCCCGCCCCTACACTCGCCCGCAGCGCCGCGCACGATGGCGTTTTTTCCCCACACGAGGATCACCCATGAAACGATTCGCCTCCCTGGCCGTCGCAGCCGCCTGCGCGGCCATGTCCCTTCCCGCGGCCGCCCAGTTCGCCAAGCCCGAAGACGCCATCAAGTACCGCCAGAGCTCGCTGTTCGTGATGAGCCAGCACTTCGGCCGCCTCGGCGCCATGGCCAACGGCCGCGTGCCCTACGACGCAGCCGCTGCCGCGGCCAACGCCGAAGTGGTCGCCGACATGGCGAAGCTGCCCTGGGCAGGCTTCGGCCCCGGTGCCGAGGGCGGCAAGGCCAAGCCCGAAGTCTGGAAGGAAGATGCCAAGTTCAAGGAACGCCAGCAGAAGCTGATCGAGGAAACCGGCAAGCTGGCGAGCGCCGCCAAAGCCGGCAACATCGACGCGCTCAAGGCCCAGTTCGGCCCGACCGCCGCAAGCTGCAAGGCCTGCCACGACAGCTTCCGCGCCCAATAACCCGCGGATCGCGACAAGGTCAAAGAAAAAGGGCGCTCCAAGGAGCGCCCTTTTTTTCATCCAGGGATACCGCGGAACCGGCATCGCCGGGCCTATATCGCCCCCAGAAGGGGCGCGGCGAGGCGACACGACGTGCGCATAGCCTAGGGAATAGCCGGTCCTAGGCTTCGGCCAGGAGCTTCTCGATGAGCTTGTGCAGCTCGGCGAAGTCGGGCTCGCCGACGTAGCGCTTCACGATCTCGCCGCGCTTGTTGACCAGGTAGGTGGTCGGGGTGAGCTTCACGTCGCCCCAGGCCTGCGCCACGCTGCCGGTGTTGTCGATCGCCACCTTGAACGGCAGCTTGCGCGTCTGGGCGAAATTGACGACGTAGCTCGGCGGGTCGTAGCTCATGGCCACGGCCAGGGTGTCGTAACCCTGCGCCTTGTACTTGTCGTAGGTGGCGATGACCTTGGGCATCTCGCCCACGCAGGTCACGCAGCTGGTGGCCCAGAAGTTGACCAGGGTGACCTTGCCCTTCAGGTCCGCCGTGCTCTTCTGCGTGCCGTCCAGCAGCACGAAGGTGGAGGCGGGGGCGGCGGTGGCGCCGGAGCCGAGGTACACGCCCACGCCGGTGGCCAATGCGACGACGACTGCGGCGGCTGCGAGGTATTTCTTCATGGCTTCGTGCAAGACAAGGGCGGCGCGATTTTAGTTCCGTGTGCCGGATCGTGCCGGCGACATCCCGCTCGCCGCGAGCGGTTCGATAATCGCTGCCCCATGCCGTCGCCGTCCCTTGCCGTTTCCCGCTTCCGGCTCGCCGTGCTGGCCGCGGCCGCGTTGCTCGCGGCCTGCAGCCCCGCCTTCAACTGGCGCGAGGTGCCGGTCGCCGGGGCCGGCCTGGTGGCGATGCTGCCCTGCAAGGCCGACCGCGCGACCCGCGCGCTGCCGCTGGGCGCCGAATCGGTGCAGGTCGACATGACCGGCTGCGAGGCGGGCGGCGCGACCTTCGCCATCGCGCACGCCTCCGCGAACGGCCCCGAGCAGGCAGAGGCCTGGCTGCGTGCCTGGCGCACCGCCACCCGCGCCCAGCTGGGCGAGGCGCAGGTGACGGAGTCTGCCGCCAGCTTGCCGCGCGCCACGGCGGTACCCGCGCCGCTTCGGCTGGAAGTCGTTGCGCCGCCGCAAGGCACTTCCGCCACGCCGCTGCAGGTGCTGTGGTTCGCCCAGTCTCAAAAGGACGGCTCGGTGGCGCTCTACCAGGCCACGGTGCTGGGCCGGCCGTCGTCGGCGGAGGCGGGCCAGACCTTCTTCGAGGGCCTGAGGCTTCCATGAGCCGTCGCCTCGTCCGCTATGGTTCTGATAGCTGCCCCGGTCGGTCCGCCTTGCACGGTGCTGTCCGCTTTCCGTGGCTGCTGCGTTATGTGGCATATCTACTTCCCCTGGGCGCCCCCGCATAATCGACGCGTCGTCCTCCCTTTCGCATGAACAGCATCCTCATCATCGCCCACGCTCCGTTCGCCCACGCGATGCGGCAGTGCGCGCTGCATGTGTTTCCCGACTGCGAGCAGGTCATTGCCGCGCTCGACGTGCTGTCCAACGTGTCGCCCGAAGAGACGCTGGCGGCCGCGCGCATCACGCTCGCGCAGCAGCTGCGCGCGCCGCGTTCGCAGGTGCTGGTGCTCGCCGACGTGTTCGGCGCCACGCCCTGCAACGTGGCGCAGAAGCTGGTGGACGGCGTCCGGTCGCGGCTGGTGGCGGGGGTCAACCTTCCGATGCTGCTGCGTGCCGTCACCTACCGGCACGAACCCCTGGAGACGCTGGTGCAGCGCGCCCTCGCGGGCGGCACCGCGGGTGTCATGCAGGTGGCGGTGGCGGCTCCCCAGAACCAGGCGAAAAGAAAGTACAGTGATCAAGAAATCCGTGACCATCAGCAATAAGCTGGGCCTGCATGCACGCGCATCGGCCAAGCTGACCAAGCTCGCAGGCAGCTTTCCCTGCGAGGTGTGGCTCTCCCGCGGCGACCGCCGCATCAATGCCAAGAGCATCATGGGCGTGATGATGCTGGCCGCAGGCATCGGCACTACCGTCGAGCTGGAAACCAACGGCCCCCAGGAAGAAGAAGCGATGAACGCCATCGTCCAGCTCATGGACGACAAGTTCGGCGAAGGCGAATGAAATGGTCCACCCCCAGGCTTTTTCACTTCGTGTGAACGCCAACCCCCTCGCCGGGGGCGATGCCAGCCGCCCGGCAAAGCCGGTTCGACGGCATCCCGTGAATTGGTGCAAGCATCGCATCCACAGCGGAGCGGGGGACTGAAGACATGACCTTCGCAGTCCACGGCCTCCCCGTCGCCCGTGGCATTGCCATCGGGCGCGCCGTGCTGGTGGTGTCGAGCCGCATCGACGTCGCCCACTACTTCATCAAGCCCGAAGAGATCGAGACCGAGATCGACCGCGTGCGCACCGCGCGCAACGCGGTGGCCGACGAGCTGGCCAAGCTGCAGGCCAACGTCGCCCAGATGGGACCGAACGACGCGCCGCACGAGCTCGCGGCGCTGCTCGAGGTGCACCAGATGCTGCTGCAGGACGAGGCCCTCAGCGGCGGCGTCAAGCACTGGATCAGCGAGCGGCTCTACAACGCCGAGTGGGCGCTGACCACGCAGCTGGAGATCATCGCGCGCCAGTTCGACGAGATGGAGGACCCGTACCTTCGCGAGCGCAAGGCCGACCTCGAACAGGTGGTCGAGCGGCTGCTGCACCGCATGAAGGGCACGGCCGCCGTTCTGGCACCGAGCCCGCCGCGACGCAAGCGCGCGGCTGCCCCGGTCGAGGACGGCGACGACGAAGACAGCGACGACCCCACCGCGGGCGACGGCATCGACGTGCCGCTGGTGCTGATCGCGCACGACCTCTCGCCGGCCGACATGCTGCAGTTCAAGAAGAGCGTGTTCGCAGGCTTCGTCACCGACGTGGGCGGGCGCACCTCGCACACCGCCATCGTGGCGCGCAGCATGGACATCCCTGCCGTGGTCGGCGCGCGCACCGCGAGCCAGCTGGTGCGGCAGGACGACTGGGTCATCATCGACGGCGACGCCGGCGTGGTGATCGTCGACCCGTCGCCCATCATCCTGGCCGAGTACGGCTTCAAGCAGCGCCAGGGCGACCTCGAACGCGGCCGGCTCGCGCGGCTGCGCCACAAGCCTGCCGTCACGCTCGACGGCCAGCGCGTGGAGCTGCTCGCCAACATCGAGATGCCGGAAGACACCGTGGGCGCCGTCAAGGCCGGCGCCGTGGGCGTGGGCCTTTTCCGCAGCGAATTCCTCTTCATGGGCCGCGACACCAGCACCCGCCAGACCCGCCTGCCCGACGAGGAGGAGCAGTACCAGGCCTACAGGCGTGCGGTGGAGGGCATGCAGGGCATGCCGGTCACCATCCGCACCATCGACGTGGGCGCCGACAAGCCGCTGGACAGCATCTCGGCCAACAAGCAGGAGCACCTGAACCCGGCACTGGGCCTGCGCGCCATCCGCTGGAGCCTGGCCGATCCGGCGATGTTCCTCACGCAGCTTCGCGCCATCCTGCGCGCGGCGGCGCACGGCGAGATCCACCTGCTCATCCCGATGCTCGCGCACGCGAGCGAGATCAGGCAGACGCTCTCGCTGATCGATTTCGCACGCGCCGAGCTCGACAACCGCGGCGCGGTGTACGGCCACGTGAAGCTCGGCGCGATGATCGAGATCCCGGCGGCGGCGCTCACGCTGCGCATCTTCCTCAAGCACTTCGACTTCCTGTCGATCGGCACCAACGACCTGATCCAGTACACGCTGGCCATCGACCGGGCCGACGAATCGGTGGCGCACCTCTACGACCCGGCGCACCCGGCGGTGCTGCGCCTGGTGGCCGACACCATCGCCGAGTGCCGCCGCCAGGGCAAGGGCGTGGCCGTGTGCGGCGAGATGGCGGGCGACGTGGCCTTCACCCGCCTGCTGCTGGGGCTGGGCCTGCGCAGCTTCTCGATGCATCCCTCGCGCATCCTCGCGGTCAAGCAGGAAGTGCTGCGTGCCGACACCGGCAAGCTCGAGGCCTGGGCAAAGAGCGTGCTCGACTCCGACGATCCGGCCGCCGCAATGGCGGGCTGATCAGGCTGTTCATTCGGGAAACGCCGCGGAACCGGCTTTGCCGGGCCGCAGGTGTTGCCCCCGGTAGGGGGGAAGGCGCGCGCGACACGAAGTTCGCGCAGCCCGAGGGTGAGCTGAAACTTAACGAAACACGCCGAAACTGCGGCGAAAGGACTTGCGCAGACCCCGCAAGCACGATCAGGCCTTCTCTTCAACCACTGCAAGAAAGGCCTGAAATGAACTCCCTCTCCTTCACCCAGATCGTCGCCGTCGCATCCTTCGCCATGCTCGCCGCAGCCGGCGCGAAGGCCGAGAGCTACGAGGGCGTGCAGACCGCCGTGTCGGCCAAGAGCCGCGCCGAGGTCAACGCCGAAGCGGTGCGCACCGCATCCGCGCCCGACCAGAACGTGGTGCGCGGCTCGCGCGGCGCCGAGACCATGGCCGTCTCGACCGAGCGCTCGCGCATCGTCGCCGAAGCCGTCCGCGCAGCCGCCGCGCCCGACCAGAACGTGTCGGCCAGCTCGCGCGTGAACAGCCAGGTCATCTCGACCATGCAGAACCCCGTGGACGCACGCGCCTCGGCTGCCAACGCCAAGAGCAGCCGCCTGTAAGCAACAGGCAGGACCCCTTTCACCAACGAAGCCCCTCTCTTTATCAGGGGCACCATGGAGCCGGCTTTGCCGGGCCATCGGTGTCGCCCCCGGTAGGGGGAAGGCGCGCGCGACACGGAGTGCGCGAACCCTGGGGGCGAACCAAGGACATCACCATGAAACACTGGATCAAGCGCACTCTCTTCGGCTTCGCGGGCGCCGCGATGGTTGCCGGCAGCATCGCCGGCTGCAGCAGCTATCGCCACGGCTGGGGCGGCGACAGCGCGGAGTTCCGCGCGAAGATGGTCGAGCGCGTGGGCAGCAAGCTCGAGCTCGACGCCAACCAGAAGCAGAAGCTCACGGTGCTGGCCGAGAAGCTGCAGGCGCAGCGCGAATCCATGCGCGGTGCCGGCGGCTCGGGCGACCCGCGCTCGCAGTTCAAGGCGCTGTTCGCGGGCAACAAGCTCGATCAGGCCGGCGCCGCTCGCCTGATCGACGAGAAGACGGCCGCGGTGCGCAACGGCAGCCCCGAGATCATTGCGGCCGCCGCCGACTTCTACGACAACCTGAACGCCGCGCAGCAGCAGAAGGTGCGCGACTTCATGGAACGTGGCGGCCGCCGCTGGAGCCGTCATGGCTAGGGCTGGCTCGCCCCCAGGCTTCGCGCACTCCGTGTCGCTTCGTCTCCCCGCTCTCCGGGGGCGACACCAGTGGACCGGCGAAGCCGGTTCCACGGTGTCTCCCGACAAGGCCGCGGTGGTAGCGACAGGCGGCGTGCGCACGCTGCTGCGCCTCGAAGGCGCGGCGGTGCTCGGCGTGGCGCTCGCCGCCTACGCGCAGTTCGGTGCGGGCTGGGGCGTGTTCGCGCTCTGGCTGTTGGCGCCCGATCTCTCCCTGCTGGGCTACCTTGCAGGCCCGCGTACGGGCGCGGCGCTCTACAACGCGGCGCATTCGTACGTCGGTCCGGTGCTGCTGCTGGCGCTGGGCGTGCTTGCGGCCATGCCGTGGGCGGTGGCCGGCAGCCTGATCTGGCTGGCCCACATCGGCATGGACCACGCGCTGGGCTATGGGCTCAAGTACGCGAGCGGCTTCGCCGTCACGCACCTGGGCCGCATCGGCAAGGCGGATCCGTGGTGAGCGGCGACCGCACAGCCTCCCATGCCGTGCACGCGCCGGCCGCGCGTGCCTGGATGCTGAGCGAGGCGCTCACGCTGGGCGTCGCGTCGATGGTGCACGCCGGGCTGCTCGTGCCCGGCTACGCCCACCCGGCGGCGCGCACGGCAGAGGCGGTGATCGCCACCGTGCTGGTGCTGGCCTCGGTGGAGACCTGGCTGCGCCCGCATCATGCGCGGCGCGCGGCCATCTTCGGGCAGGGCTTCGCGCTGGCGGGCACGCTGGTCGGGCTCGGCACCATCGTCGCGGGCATCGGCCCGCGCACGGTGCCCGACGTGGTCTACCACGCGCTGCTGCTTTCCATCCTCGTGACGGGCCTGACCTGGGCGGTGCGATGCCGGCGGGTCTGATGGTCAGCGAGGTCATTCGCCACTTCCTCGTCCGGAGGCACAATCCCGCCATGCCGCGCATCCTGCTGATCGACGACGACGAGCACCTCGCCGCGCCGCTGACCACCTACTTCGCACGCTTCGGCTGCACGCTCGAGAGCGCGGTGCGTCCGAGCGAGGGCCTGGCCAAGCTGCGCGCGGGCACCTACGACGCGGCCATCCTCGACGTGATGCTGCCCGAGATGGACGGCTTTGCGCTGTGCCGCGAGATCCGCAAGGAAAGCGACATTCCCATCGTGATGCTCACCGCCCGCGGCGAAGTGATGGACCGCGTGGTCGGTCTCGAACTCGGCGCCGACGACTACGTGCCCAAGCCCTTCGAGCCTCGCGAACTGGTGGCGCGCGTGCAGACCATCCTGCGGCGCCAGCGCAGCACCCCGCAGGCCGCTTCCAACGGCACGCAATACCGCGTATTCGACGGCCTGTCGATCGACCTCGACCGGCGCCAGGTGCTGCGCCATGGCGAACGCGTGGAGCTCACCGGCACCGAGTTCGAGCTGCTCGCGCTGCTGGCGGCCGAACCGGGCAAGGTGTTCAGCCGCGACGACATCCTCAACCGCCTGCGCGGCCACGAGGCCGAGCTCTACACGCGCGCGGTCGACATCGTGGTGAGCCGGCTGCGCAAGAAGCTGGAGCCGCTGGACTGCATCAAGACGCTGCGCAACGCGGGCTATGCGCTGGCGGTGGCGCGCAGCGAGCCTGCATGAATTTCGGCCGAAGCAGGGAGTCCCGCAGGATGCGGTGGCGCGGCGAGGAGTGCCGCGACGAGATGACGCGCGGCGACTGGCACGCCAAGTGGCACGCGCGCTGGAACGAGAAGGTGCAGGGCAAGCGCCGCTGGCGCCGTTCGCTGCGCGTGCGGCTGGTGCTGATGTTCGTGCTGCTCGCGCTGGTGATGGCGGCCGTCTTCATGGGCGGCATGAAGAAGTCGTTCTCCACCGGCTGGGCCGAGGCCGCCAAGCCGATGCTGACGGACTACGCCGACCGCCTCGTGGCCGAGATCGGCACGCCGCCCGACGTGGCGCGCGCGCAGGCGCTGGTGGCGCGGCTGCCGATCACCATCCGCATCGTCGGCCCCAAGGTCAACTGGGATTCCAACCCCGGCGGCGCGAACGGCCCCGGCGGGTGGATGCACGACCGCGAGGACGTCTTCGGCGGCGACAAGTGGTTCATCCGCCCGACCGCCGACGGCCACCGCGTGATCTTCGGCTGGTCGCCCAAGCTCTGGCAGCTGGCGCCGCGCATCATCGGCTGGGCCACGCTCGGCCTGCTGCTGTCGTGCGTGCTGCTGGCGTACGCCTACGTGAGCAGGCTGCTGCGCCCGCTGATCGACATCCGCGAAGGCGCGCAGCGCTTCGGCCGGGGCGAGTTCACGCAGCCCATCCCGGTGCGCCGCAACGACGACCTGGGGGACCTCGCCGAGCGCATCAACACCATGGCCGAGGACATCCAGGCCATGCTCGACGCCAAGCGCGGGCTGCTGCTGGCGCTGAGCCACGAACTGCGCTCGCCGCTCACGCGCGCGCGCCTCAACGCCGAGCTGCTGCCGACCACGCCCGAGGGGCAGGCCGAGCGCGACGCGCTGCTGCGCGATCTCAACGAGATGCGCGACCTCATCAGCGACCTGCTCGAGAGCGAGCGCCTGGCCAGCCCGCACGTGGCGCTGCAGCGCGAACCGGTCGACCTGGCGGCGCTGATCCGCGAGATCGTGGCCGAGATGCCCGGCGCGGAGCACGTGCACCTCGACCTGGCCGAAGGCCTGCCGGCGCACGCGGCGGACCGCATGCGCATCCGCCTGCTGGTGCGCAACCTGCTGGACAACGCGCTGCGCTACAGCGCCGATGCGCCGCGTCCGCCCTGTGTATCGCTGCGCGCCGTGCTCGACGGCAGCAGCCAGGGCGCCGAGATCGAGGTGCGCGACCACGGCCCCGGCGTGGACGAGGAGCAGCTCGAGCGCCTGACCGAACCCTTCTACCGCACCGATGGCGCCCGGGCGCGCGCCACCGGCGGCGTGGGCCTTGGCATGTACCTGTGCCGGCTCATCGCCGAGGCGCACGGCGGCAAGCTCACGGTGCGCAATGCGCACCCGGGGCTGCAGATCGTCGTCAGGCTGGCCTGAACCCGGAAGGGGCCGAGGCGCCGGGCGCGCCGCTGTCGCCTGCGCTACCTGCCCGCCCCGGGGGCGCCGCTACGATGCGCCTGCGCGCCAGCGCCCCTCATTCAAGGTCAAGGAGACAGACGCCATGAGCACCCCACTCACCAACCACCAGGTCCGCCTCGCCAAGCGCCCCGAGGGCACGGCCACGCGCGAGAACTGGAAGTTCACCACCGAGCCCGTCGGCGAACCGGCCGAAGGCGGCGTGCTCGTCAAGACGCTGTCGCTGTCGCTCGACCCCGCCATGCGCGGCTGGCTCAACGACGCCAAGAGCTACATCCCGCCCGTGGGCATCGACGAAGTGATGCGCGCCGGCGGAGTCGGCCGCGTCGTTGCCTCGAAGAACCCGCAGTTCGCGGTGGGCGACACCGTCTACGGCACGCTGGGCGTGCAGGAATACATCCTCATCCCGGGGGACCAGATCAAGCGCAACGGCCTGGTGAAGATCGACCTGAACGTGGGCACCATCACCCAGTGGCTCAACGTGCTGGGCATGCCCGGCATGACCGGCTACTTCGGCCTGATGGACGTGGGCATGCCCAAGCCGGGCGAGACGGTGGTGGTGTCGGGCGCGGCCGGCGCGGTCGGCCAGACCGTGGGCCAGCTCGCCAAGATCAAGGGCTGCCGCGTGGTCGGCATCGCCGGCGGCCAGGCCAAGTGCGACTGGGTGGTCAAGGAGCTGGGCTTCGACGCCTGCATCGACTACAAGGCCGGCGCCGCCGCGGTGCGCGAGGGCTTGAAGACGCACTGCCCGAAGGGCGTGGACATCTACTTCGACAACGTCGGCGGCGAGATCCTCGACATGGTGCTCGCGCGGCTCGCGCGCAAGGCCCGCATCATCATCTGCGGCGCCATCAGCCAGTACAACAACGCCAACAGCATGCCCTCGGCGGGCCCGAGGAACTACCTGAGCCTGCTGGTGAACCGCGCGCGCATGGAAGGCATCGTGGTGTTCGACTACGCCGACCGGTACCACATTGCCATAGCCGAGATGGCCGGCTACCTGAAGGACGGCCGCATGAAGAGCAAGGAAGACGTGGTGAAGGGGCTGGACACCTTCCCCGAGTCGCTCAACAAGCTCTTCGCGGGCGAGAACTTCGGCAAGCTGGTGCTGCAGGTCGCCGAAGACTGAGGCGAGACGGACGCCGAAGCGAAGGAGGGGGAGGCCGCGCCTGCCTCAGCCTTCGTCGGGGCGCAGGGGGATGTCGCCCAGCGCGTCGTCCTCGCGCAGGTTCCGCGCGGCCTTCAGCAGTTCGATCGACAGGCCGTCGCCGTGGCCGGCGAAGCCCCGGGCGATGCCCTCGAGCACCGTCGACAGGCCGGTCTCGCCGTCGTTGCGTGCATCCATGCTGATGTTCAGCACCCGGGCCGCCATCTGGCGGTAGGTGACGGCGCCCGCACCCTCCAGCGCGGCCACCAGGTCGAGGTACAGCGCCAGGTTCAGGTCGAACACCAGCTTTGGCGTGATCTCGAAATCCCTGTTCTTGTCGTCCATGTGGGTTGGCTCCTTTTTCCTGAGCCTCCACTCTAGCCAGAAAAGATGAAGGCGCGCCGTCGGATACAGCCTGATTCAGCACGCCCGCATCGCCGCGATCAACGCACGCGCGTGCCCATGATCGCCGCCGAGATGATGAGCCAGGCCGCCAGCGCGATGGTCCAGGTCAGTGGACGGCCCGTCACCAGCAACAGCAGCGCCGTCGAGCCCAGCGGCGTGATGTAGCTCAGGATGCCGATCTGCCGCGCGTCGCCGCGCTTGAGCGCCATGTCCCACACGAAGAAGGCCGCCCCCAGCGGGCCGAGGCCGCACAGCGCGAGCAGCGCCCAGTCTCGGGCCGTCAGCGACACCGAGGGCTCCAGCACCGCATGGCAGGCCAGCGCGAGCACCCCCGAGACCAGTCCGAACAGGCCGATCGCCGAGGTCGGGAAGGCCGGCACGCGCTTCGTCCACAGCGAATAGCTCGCCCAGACGAAGGCCGAGGCCAGCGCCGGCGCGAAGCCCCAGTACCCCGCGGCGGAAACGCCGCCGCCCCCGCCTGCACCCAGGATCGCCGCCGCCGCGCCGCCAAAACCCAGCAGCCCCGCCACCAGGTGCAGCGGCCTCAGCGACACGCCCGTCAGCAGCACCGGCGCCAGCACCACCATCAGCAGCGGCCAGAGGTAGTTGACCAGGTTGGCCTCCACCGGCGGCGCGTAGCGCAGCGCGATGAACAGCAGGAAGTGGTAGCCGAAGAGCCCGTAGATGCCCAGCGCCAGCGTGCGCGGCGGCACCTTCCAGGCGCCGCGGTCGCGCAGCACCAGCGGCCAGCTCGGCACGCTGCCGATGATGAGCGCCAGCCCGGTGAGCAGGAAGGGCGGCAGGTGGGACAGGGAAGTGCCCAGCGAAGCGAGCGTGGTCCACAGGGCGATGGCGATCAGTGCGTAGGCGGTCGATGGCATGGACGGCGAGGCTACGCGATGCGGTCGTCGCGCAATGACGGTTCGTCGTCGCGAAACGATGGTTTGGGTGTTGCTCCTTCCCCCTCTGGGGGAAAGCCGGGATGGGGGCAGGCCGTCTATCAGGCGACGTGTTTTCCATTGGCGCCGTCGTGCCCCCACCCCGACCCTCCCCCAGCGGGGGAGGGGGAAGTCAGCGCCGCAGCGCTGCCGTAAGAGCGGAAGGCGAACGGTACCCGGTGCGCCTCGCCGTCTCCGCCACGCTCATGCCGCCCATCCGCAGCTCCCGCGCGTGCGCCAGCCGCATCGAGCGCAGCCACTGCATCGCGCCCATTCCCTGCTCGTCGCGGCAGCGCTGGGCGAACTGGCTGGGGCTCAGGCAGGCGACCTCCGCCAGGTCGGCCACGGCCAGCGGCTGGTGCCAGCGGGCGCGGGCCCAGTCGGCGAGCAGGTGCCAGTCGATGCGGCGGCGGCGCGAGTCGGCGGAGGACGCCGGCGACGGGCTCCAGGCCTCCAGCAGCAGCGCGGGGCCGTGCTGCAGCGCCAGTGCCGAGGCCTGTGGCTGCTTCATGCATTGCGCGAGGTAGCGCGCCAGCGCGTGCAACTGCGGCGAACCGGGCGGAGCGCGCTCGGCGCAGCGGGCCCATGCGGGCTGCGTGGTGTCGAGCACCAGGCACACGGCGCCGTGCCTGCGCGCGCTGAAGTCGTGCCGGTCGCCCGGCGCCACCACCTGCGCCTCGCCCGCGGCGATGCCGGCGCCTCGGCCTTCCACCTCGATTTCGAGCACACCGTCCAGGCCGATCAGCACCTGGAAATGGTCGTGCGCGTGGCTGCCGTGCGAGTGGCCGTAGTCGCGCAGGGCCAGGGTGTGCGTGGCGGGCGTATGCATGGGAGGACGCGGGAAGGGAGAACGCGATTGTCCGACGCCGCACCGCCGCTGTCACCCCAGCCGCAGCAGCAGCGCCGATGCTGCGCAGACGACCAGGAACGGAATGCTGATGCGATGGAACTCGCTCAGCCCACGGGGCAGCTTCGCCAGCCGCAGCGCGATCAGGTTGGCCAGCGAGCCCAGCACGCAGCCGAAGCCGCCCACGCTCACCCCGGCCGCCAGCGCGGGCAGGTCGCGCACGTGGCCGTCCAGCAGGATCGCGGCCGGCACGTTGCTGATGAACTGCGAGGTGACGATCGCCGCGAGGTACGCGCGCCAGCCCTCGGTGATCGGCCAGTGGCCCAGCAGCGCCACCACCGCGGGCAGCTGCGCGAGCTGGCGCAGGTCCACGAACATCAGCGCGATGATCGCCAGCAGCGCCCAGTCGATGCCGCGCAGCACGCGCGGATAGCTCACCAGGAACACGCCGAACACCACGCCCAGGCCCGCGAGCAGCCAGTGCCGGTCGAGTGCGATCACGAAGCCGATGAACAGCAGCCCCGACAGCGCCAGCATGCGCGGCTGCACCGGCGCGGCCTCGGCCTGCGGCTTGAGCTCGATCGGCGTGCGCGGCACCAGCAGCCACACCGCCACGAAGACCCAGAACAGCATCACCGCGACCGTCGGGCCCATCATCCCCATGAAGGCGACGAAGCCCTCGCCGGAGCGGTGCCAGAGGTAGAGGTTCTGCGGATTGCCGATGGGCGTGAGGGCCGAGCCCGCGTTCACCGCGAGCGCCTGCAGCACCACCAGCCGCGCCAGCGGCAGGTGCGCCTGGGTGGCGAGCACGCGCGTGAGCGGCACCAGCAGGAACAGGCTCACGTCGTTGGTGACCAGCGCGGATAGAAAGGCCGCACTGGCCGTCAGCAGCATCGCGAGGCTGCGCTGGTTGTGGGTGCGGGCGAGCAGGCGCTGGGCGGTGGCCTGCAGCATGCCGCTTTTCTCGACGCCCTGGGTGATGGCCAGCAGGCCGGCGAGCGCGCCGACGGTCTGCCAGTCGACCAGGCGCAGCCAGTCCATGGGCGCGCGCGGGTGCAGGAACGCGAACAGCACCGCCACGGCGACCAGCACCCACAGCAGGCCGTTGCCGCCGCCGCCGTGGTCGGGCGCTGCGGCCGCGCCGGTGTCAGCGGACGGCGAGTTCACGCAGCTCGCGCTTGAGCACCTTGCCGATCGCGCTGCGCGGCAGCTCGTCGATGAAGGCGAGGCGCGCCAGGCGCTGTGTCTTGCCGACCTGGGCATTGGCCCACTGCAGCAACTCCTCTTCGCTCGTGGCGTCGCCCTCGCGGCGCACCACGAAGGCGGCGGGCGTCTCGCCCCACTGCTCCGAAGGCACGCCCACGACAGCCACGTCGGCCACCGCCGAATGGCCGCGCAGCACGGCCTCGAGGTCGCTCGGGTAGATGTTGAAGCCGCCGCTGATGATCATGTCCTTCTTGCGGTCGAACAGCGTCAGGAAGCCGTCGGCATCGAAGCGGCCCACGTCGCCGGTGCGGATGAAGCGCTTGCCGGTGGCATCGAACCACTCGGCCTCTCGCGTCTTCGCGGGCTGGCGGTGGTAGCCGGTCATCATGCCGGCCGAGTGGCCCACCACTTCGCCGGCCACCTCGGTGTCGCCGCGCGGCAGCTCGTTGCCTTCCTCGTCGATCAGGCGGATGTCGCTGCCCTCGGCGGGCCGGCCCACGGTGTGCAGCTTCGTGGGATTCAGGTGCGCCTCCAGGATGCAGGTGCCGCCGCCCTCGGTCATGCCGTAGAACTCGACCAGCCCGCCGGGCCAGCGTTTGAGCACGTCGGCCTTCAGCGCGGCGCCGAAGGGCGCGCTGGTGCTGAACTTGTGCTTGTACGAAGACAGGTCGTGCTCGTCGAAGCGCGGATGCGCCATCAGCCGCTGGTACTGCACCGGCACGAGCATGGTGTGCGTCACGCGGCGCTGCTGCGCCAGCTGCAGGTAGCCCAGCGCGTCGAACTTGGGCATCAGCACCACGCAGCCGCCGAAGGCCAGCGTGGGGAAGAACACCACCAGCGTGGTGTTGGAGTACAGCGGCGTCGACAGCAGCGTGACCGAGTCGGGCCCGTACTCGTACTTCGCGCCGCGCTGCACGTGGGCCCAGCGCATGCCATGGCCCTGCACGATGCCCTTGGGCTCGCCCGTGGTGCCCGACGAATAGATGATATTGAAGGCCCAGCCCGGCTGCACATCGACGGGCTCGGGCCGCGCACCGGCAGGCGCCAGCCATTCGTCGATGCCGCGGCCGACCTGCGAGCCGTCGAGCGCCACGCGCGCGATGCCGCCTTCCTTCGCGGGGCCGATCACCTCGGCCGCCGATGCGTCGCTGAAGAGGATGCGCGCATCGGCATCCTCGATCATGCGCGCTAGGCTCGCGGGAGCGGAGCCGGGGGCCAGCGGTGCCACCGCGACGCCCGCGCGCAGCGCGCCCAGGAACACGGCCGCGTAGTTCACCGACGACGAGGCACAGATCGCGATCGCGTCGCCGGCCTTGAGCCCGTCGCGCTGCAGGCTGGCCGCGACGCGGTCCATCAGCGCGTCGAGCGAGCGGTAGTCCAGCGTGCGGTTCGCGTCCGACAGCGCAGCGTGGCCGGGCGTGTGTCTTGCGTGGAGGCGGACCAGGTCGGCAATGGCGCCGAAACTGCGTTCCATGGCGGCTTGGACGTCAGGGTGCGTTTGCAAAGTCATCTCTTCCTTCTTCTTGGCCAGCCGGCAGGATAGCGAAATGCTCCCGCTTCCAGCCAGCGCCTTGGCGACCGCGCGGCGGCAGGACGGCGCGCCGTCAGTTGGCGCTCAGGAACGCGGGAACACGATCCCCGGGCGCTGTCCGCCAAGCAGCGGCGGCGCTTGCTGTCACCAACAGGGAGCTACCGTGCACATCATCTGGACGATTCTGATCGGCTTCATCGCCGGGCTTCTGGCCCGCGCCGTGCTGCCAGGCAACAACTCGATGGGGTTCATCCTCACGGCGGTGCTCGGCATCGCGGGCTCGCTGGTCGCCACCTATGCGGGGCAGGCCATGGGCTGGTATTCAGCGGGCGCGGGAGCCGGCTTCATCGCCTCGGTGGTCGGCGCAGCCGTGCTGCTGGGGGTCTGGCACCTCGTGAGCCGCTGAGGCGGGCGCTCCCGCCTTCACCACAGACAAGGAGTTCTCCATGGGCTTACTCGACATCCTCCAGCAGGCCATCGGCAACAACAACGCCGAGGCCCACCTCGACCAGGTCGCGCAGCATGCCTCGCCCGGCGAACTGGGCGCAGGGCTCGCCGCCGCGATGCGCTCGGACCAGACGCCGCCTTTCGGCGACACCGTGGGCCAGCTCTTCGGCCAGTCCTCGCCGGCCCAGCAGGCGGGCGTGCTCAACCAGATCCTGGCCACGCTCGGGCCGGCGGCCGCCTCGGCGCTGGCGGGCGGCGTGCTCGGACGCATGCTGCAGCCGGGCCAGACGCAGATCACGCCCGACCAGGCCTCGCAGCTCTCGCCCGCGCAGGTGACCGAGATCGCCACGCACGCCGAGCAGCAGCACGCGGGCGTGATCGACGAGGTGAGCCAGTTCTATGCGCAGCACTCGGGGCTGATCAAGACGCTGGGCGGCGCCGCGATCGCCATCGCGCTGGCGAAGATGAAGGAGAACGCGACGCGCGGGTGAGTCGCTCACTCGGCTCGGCCTGGCTAGGCCGTTTCAGCTCGCTGGATCCAGCACGGCCTGGCGCACCGCGTCGATGACGTACTCGACCTCGTCCTCGCCAAGCGTCGGATAGAGCGGCAGTGCGATCGAGCACGCGGCCAGCCGCTCGGCATGCGGCAGGCTGACGCCGCCGTGCCAGGGCCGCAGCGCCTCGTGATGGTGAAGCGGCTGCTCGTAGTAGACCCGGGTCGCGACACCGGCTTCGGCCATCCGCGTCGCGAAGGACGCACGTTCGCCCGAATTGCCGAGTCCGACCACGAAGTAGTTCCACGCGTGGCCGGCCGTAGCCGGAGGCAGGTGCAGCGGCAGATCCGCCCAGGCCGAGAGGTAGCGCGCGGCGATTTCGCGACGCCGTGCGATGTGCTGCGCGAACCCGTCCATCACGGCATTGAGCAGGCAGGCTTGCAGCTCGTCCATGCGGCTGTTGTGGCCCAGGCAGCGGTGCAGGCCGTCGTCGTAGCCGTGGTTGCGCAGCAGCCGTGCCTTGCGCGCGTGTTCCGGGTTCCTGAAGGCCAGTGCCCCGGCATCGCCGGCCGCGCCCAGCGTCTTGGTGGGATAGAAGCTCATCGCCGCGGCATCGCCCCAGGTGCCGGCGTTGCCGGTGCGCGTGCCGTCGGAGGCATGGGCACCGAGGCATTGCGCCACGTCCTCGACCAGCAGCAGGCTCTCGTCGCTGCAGTAGGCGGCCAACTCGGGCAGGCTGCTTGCGTCGCCGAAGAGGCCGACCGCGAGGATTGCGCGCGTGCGTGGAGTGCGGGCATTGCGGAAGCCGGCGAGAGCAGGCAGGAAGTCGCCAGGCGCGCTGTCGACGAAGACCGGCCGCGCGCCGGCGGCGATCACTGCCTCCGCGCATGCGACGAAGGTGTAAGCGGGCAGCAGCACCTCGTCGAGCGCGTCACCCCCGCCCGCGCTTCCGACGCCCAGGCTCTTGAAGGCCAGCAGTAGGGCCTCGGAGCCCGACCCCACCGCCACAGTCTCACGGCCGTCGAGCAGGCCCGAAAGGCGAGCCTCGAAGTCCTTGACCTGCGGGCCCAGGATGTAGGTGCCGCTACGCAGTACCGCTGCCAATGCTTCCGACAGCCGCGTTGCCTCTGGCTCGCAAGATGCGGCGGGCCGGAACAACGGGATCTTCATGCCCGCAGCACCTGGCAGGCCCGCGTCACTGCCGCGAGACCGTCGGCGCCTGAGGCAATGCGGCTGGGTCGGCCCAGGATGGCTTGCCTGAAGGCCCGGTACTGGCGCGCCAGCGCGTCGTCGGCATGCCCTTGAGCACGCGCGTCGTCGCGCAGGTCGAGCTGATGCTCCCGGCCTCCTTCGAAAAACTGCAGTCGGGCGCTCGCCGAGCCGCCGTACCCGCTTTCGAACTCGGCAATCAGCGTCCCCAGCCGAACGCGAGCGCGCACGCTCTGCCCGCCGACGTGCCGCTCGAGCACTTCCAGTGGCGCCTCGGATGGAACGGCGCAAAGCCAGGCGAACAGGTCCAGGTCGTGCACCATCAGGTCGAGCACGCTCTCCTTGGCCGAAGCGACGCGGGTCGAACAGCGGCTGAATCGCATGAACGGGACCGAGCCCTGGCGGTGGCTCGTCATCGCATTTCGCAGCCGACCGAGCATCGCGGCGTCGAACACCGGGTTGAACCGCTCGATGTGGCCGGTGGCCAGCGTGACGCCGCATTGATGTGCGGACTGGATCATCAGCAGGCCGTCGCGCCGGTCCACGCAAAGCGGCTTTTCGACGAGGACGTGACAGCCCCTGCGCATCAGTGCAAGCGCGAGACCGGCATGCGCCTCGTCGTTGGCGGCGATGGTGGCCGATTCGATGCCTGGCGGCAGTTCCTCAAGCCCGGACATCAGCGGCAGCTTGGCAAGTTCGTCGGCAACTCGGGCCGACGCCGAGCAGTCCACCAGCGCGGCCAACCGGAATCCGTCGAGCGCCAGCAGCTTCCGCGCGTGCACGCAGCCGAAGCGGCCGAGGCCGATCACTGCGTGGGACAGTGCGGCGTCGTCGAGCGCGCCCGCCGCATCGGTGGCAATGGCTGCGACGCTGTCGTCGCTGGCAAGCGTGGTGAAGGTCATCGAGGCGTCGGCAGGGACTGTCGTGTCAGTGCACCAGGCCGCGCAGCCTGTCTGCCACGGCCTGCAGGTGGGTGCCCCGGATCACGTGCTTGTAGACGCCCGCAGCCACGCGCTCCTCGCCGAAGATCTCGAAGGCCGGCTTGGTCGCGGGCGGCTGCGATTGCTCGTAGCGCGTGGGCTGGGCGGCGAACAGGCATTCGCGGCCATAGGCCCGGGCGCCGAACTCGGCGATGAAGCCGGCCAGCTCCTTTTCGAGCTGGCCGCCGAAGCTGCGCGCGTAGCCGTGCATGTCATCGAGCTTGGCCTGCAGCTCGCGTTCGTCGAGCTCGACCACGACGTGGCGCTCGCAATCAAGGCGTGCCGGCGGACTCGGATGCCCCACCGTGGGGTAGCCGAACGAGGTCACCGTCCGGCCGCGCGCCGTTGCGCGCGCGGCGACCTGGTTGGCCAGCAGGCGGCACAAGTCGTGCGACGGGTTGTAGTCCTCGGCCTCGTCGGCAACGATGCATTCGATGCCTTGATCGACGACGTGCGTGGTCAACGCTTCGACCCATCGTGCGAAAAGGCCGGTGTCGCCTTCGAGCAGCGAGCGGTAGATGTCGGCATCCGCAACAGGCTGCACGACGCCGGGTATCCAGTTGGCACCTGCGCGCGCGAGGTTGTCCACCGTGGGTTCGAGCCGCGGAACGCCGGAGGACCCGGCGCCATTGGTCAGCACCACGAAGTCGGGCCGTTCGTTGCGCAGCCACTTCCACAGCAGCAGCTCGTGGCCAGAATGTGCGGCGATCACCAGCGATTTCATGAGCGAGGGGCGTTGGATTGCACGAGGGTCGATATCCGGCGCAGCGGCTTCGTCACGCGCCATGAACGGCTGGCGTAGACCTCGCGCAGCTGCGCCTGGAGTTGCGCGAGTTCGGCGCGTGCCTGATGGGTCTTGTGCTCGGCTTCCGAGATGCGCGCGTCCGCGTCGGCGCGCGCCTGCTCTATCTGCAGCCGGGTCTCGGCCTGCTGTCGCATGGCTTGAGCTTCAAGCTGTTCGATCCGCGCCTGGTACATGTGTTGATGTTCGTTGAAGGACTGCTGCAGCCCCGCAACATGCTGATGCAGCGACGCGATGTTCACATGCGCTGCCGACGGATACCCGCGGCGGATCCAGTCCGCCACGTAGCGCGAAGCCTCCTCCGTCCGCTGGCCCGCGGGCACTTCGATCACAGGGTGCTGCAGCACCGCGCTCCGCACGCAGTCTTCGAGTGCACCGAGCGTGACATCCAGCCCGCCCGTGGCACGCATCCAGCTCGCGGCATGGGCTGCGTCCTGCGAGTCGTAACGGTCGAGTTCGGCGCCCACGGTTTCGCGCGTGATGGGCCGCACGAGCAATGCCCGGCCGAAATTCCAGCGGCGTGAATGGGCAACGTTCGCCGCCGTCACCATTTCTCCCATGCCCCAGACCGGGTCGAGAACTACCACCGCATTGCCGGTGCACAGCGCCTCGGTCGCGCAGCGGCCCTTGCCGAAGACGATGTCGTAGCGTCCGAGCGCCTCGGCCGGATCGGGCAGGTGATTGCCCGTGCCGCTGCCGATCACGTCCAGCGAGAGGCCGCGCTGCACGCAGGCGGCGCGGATTTCCTCCAGCTGCGAGTCGTGCGAGGCATAGTTGCTGAAGACCAGCGCCGTCCGGGGTTTGGTGGGCAGTTCACCTCGCCTGGGAAAGCGCGCAAGGTCGACGCCGTTCTGTATCAGCTCGATGCGTTCGCGCGCGATGCCGAATTCGTGCACCAGCCGCTCCGCACAGTTCTCGTCGACCGCCACATGGCGCGCGACCTGCGCGAACTGCGCGGGTCGCCCATGATCGTCGCTACGGTCGTGGCAGATCGTGATGACCGGTACGTCGTGGAAGTGCATCAAGGCACGCACCGTCTCCTGGTGCGTGCTGCCGACGATCGCATCCGGCCGCGTTGCCATGTCGGCCAGGTCCGTGACGCAGGCGATGGAGGCGAAGCGCAGTTCGTTCGCCATGTCGCCGAAAGCCGTCGCGAAGATCGTGACGGCGTGCCCGCGGCGGCGCAGCCACATCGCCAGGTCGCGCGTGAACATCTCCGCGCCCGTGCGGTGCAGCAGGTAGCACATCGCCAGCAGGATGTGCAGGGGCTTGCCGGACTTCGTGGAGTCCGGGTTGGAGACGGCCTCCGGAAGGGTCAATCGAGCGCCGGCGCGCCGCCGGCCAGAACGTGTCCTGCCTGCTGGTCCGCGTGATAGCTCGACCGCACCATCGCACCCACCGCCGCATGGCTGAAGCCCATCTTGTAGGCTTCTTCCTCGAACATCTTGAAGGTGTCGGGGTGCACGTAGCGGCGCACCGGCAGGTGCGAGCCCGACGGCGACAGGTACTGGCCGATGGTCAGCATGTCGATGTCGTGGGCGCGCATGTCGCGCATGACCTGCAGGATTTCTTCGTCAGTCTCGCCCAGGCCGACCATGATGCCGCTCTTGGTCGGCACGCTGGGGTGCAGCGCCTTGAACTTCTTGAGCAGGTTCAGGCTGAACTGGTAGTCGCTGCCGGGGCGCGCTTCCTTGTAGAGGCGCGGCGCGGTTTCCAGGTTGTGGTTCATCACGTCCGGCGGCGCGGCCTTGAGGATCTCGAGGGCGCGGTCGTCGCGGCCGCGGAAGTCGGGCACGAGGATCTCGATCTGCGTGGTGGGCGAGAGCTCGCGGATGTTCCTGATGCAGTCGACGAAGTGCTGGCTGCCGCCGTCGCGCAGGTCGTCGCGGTCGACGCTGGTGATCACCACGTACTTCAGGCGCAGCTTGGCGATGGTCTTCGCGAGGTTGATCGGCTCGTCCTTGTCGAGCGGATCGGGGCGGCCGTGGCCCACGTCGCAGAACGGGCAGCGGCGCGTGCACTTGTCGCCCATGATCATGAAGGTGGCCGTGCCCTTGCCGAAGCATTCGCCGATGTTGGGGCAGGAGGCCTCTTCGCAGACGGTGTGCAGGTTGCTCTCGCGCAGGATCTGCTTGATCTCGTAGAAACGGGTGGTGGGGCTGCCGGCCTTGACGCGGATCCAGTCGGGCTTCTTGAGCACTTCGCCGCTTTGCACCACCTTGACGGGAATGCGTGACAGCTTGGCCGCTGCCTTCTGCTTGGCCAGGGGGTTGTAGGTTTCGGCGCTCTGGGCCTCTCTCACTACGGGTGCGGGGACGACTTCGGTGGTGCTCATTGGTGTGTCAAGGCGCCAGGAAGGTGCAGAGCTTCTGGCCCAGCACCGAGGCGGCTTCTTCCCATGTGGTTTGGATGCCGATTGTAGAAAGATCGACCGTCTGCAGCCCCGCGTAGCCGCAAGGGTTGATGCGCGAGAAGGGTTCGAGGTCCATCCGCACGTTGAGCGCCACACCGTGATAGGTGGCGTGCCGGCTCACCTTGATACCCAGCGCCGCGATCTTGCCGAGCCCGCGGAACGGGTCCGCCGCGGGCATGGGGCCGGTCAGCGCCGCGTGCGAGAACGGGTCGTCCAGCCGCACGTAGATGCCCGGCGCGCCCGCCACGCGGTGGCCCGTGACGCCGAAGTGCGCCAGCGTGCGCAGCACCGATTCCTCGATGCGGTAGACGTACTCCTTGACGAAGTAGCCCGCGCGCCGCAGGTCGATCAGCGGATAGGCCACCACTTGGCCGGGGCCGTGGAAGGTGACCTGGCCGCCCCGGTCGGTCTGCACGACGGGGATGGCGCCGGGGTTCAGGATGTGGTCCTGCTTGCCCGCGATGCCTTGCGTGAAGACCGGATCGTGCTCGCAAATCCATAGCGCATCGGGCGTCTCGGGCATGCGCTCGAGCGTGAACTGCTTCATCGCCGCGAAGGTGTCGGCGTAGTCGACGCGGCCCAGCGCGACCGGCTCGACGGCCGGAACGGAGATGGCGGCTGTGTCTGTCATTGCGTGGCCTGCCGCGCGAACGGCTTGCAGCTCAAAGCACGACCTTGACCATCGGGTGCGAGGACAGCGCGCGATACAGGTCGTCGAGTTGCTCGCGGCTGGTGGCCGTGACGGTGATGGTCACGCCGAGGTAGTTGCCGGCCTTGCTGTCGCGCAGCTCGACGGTGGTGGCGTCGAAGGTCGGGTCGAAGCGTTCGGCGATCTGCGTGACGGCGTGCACGAACCCGTCGACCTTGGCGCCCATCACCTTGATCGGGAACTGCGAGGGGTACTCGATCAGCGATTCCTTGCGCGGATCGGGGATCGAGGTGGTTTCGGTGGCGGGGGTGTTGCTGTCGGTCATGCCGGGGCTCCGTGTTTCTGCTCTTGCTGCTTGCGCGCGTTGTGTACCTTGGCCTCCTGGTAGGCCTGGTACAAGCTCTCGTAGATGGGGCCGGGGCGGCCATTGCCAATAGGCCTGCCGTCGAGCGTGACGACCGGCAGCAGCTCCTTGCTGGCCGAGGAGATCAGCACTTCGTCGGCGGCGAACACTTCCTCGCGCGAGATGGGGCGCAGCTCGAACGGAATGCCGAGCGTCCTGCTCATGCGCTCGAAGAGGCCGTAGCGGATGCCGGTGAGCACGAGGTTGTTCTTGGGCGGGCCCATCAGCTTGCCGTCCTTCACGATCCACACGTTGCTCGACGAAGCCTCGCTGAGCCAGCCGTCGCGGAACATGATGGTTTCGGCTGCGCCGGCCTCCACGCTGATCTGACGCGCGAGCACGGCGCCCAGCAGGCTGGTGCTCTTGATGTGCGCCTTCTGCCAGCGGAAGTCGGCCGCGGTGACGCAGGCCACGCCCTTGGCGCGGACGGCGTCGGAGATGGGTGGCAGCGGGTTCACCATCACGAACACCGTGGGGCGCAGGCCACGAACCATCGCATGGTCACGCGGTGCCACGCCGCGCGTCACCTGGAAGTACACCGACTGCGGCGCCTCGCCAGCGGGTGCCACCAGGCGCATCACGATCTCGCGCCACTGTGCGAGCGACAGCGGGTTCTCGATCTGAAGCTCGGCGAGGGAGCGGTCGAGGCGGGCCATGTGCTCCTCGAAACAGAAGGGCTGTCCGAGGTAGACGGGGACGTATTCGTACACACCGTCGCCGAAAATGAAGCCGCGGTCGAGGACGCTGATCTTCGCGTCGCGCAGTGCGGTGTATTCGCCATCGAGGTAACAAAGCGTGGCGGGGAGGGCGTCGGTGATAGGGTGCATGCCGGAATTATGGTTGCGCACGCCACGTCGGGCTCCGGTCAGGGAATGCGGCGCCGTTTTGCGTGTGCGACACCACAGGTGGCGGGACAGGCTGGGTTTTTACTTATAATCAATGGCTTTGTAGAAATTCTGGGTCGTCATCCGGGCTTCATTCGAAATGAAAACAATCGCCCGTCATGACTCGGAGGCCCCTGAAGGACTCGACGCAGAATTCAAGCCGCTGACCGCCGACGAGGCGCGTGAGCTGCGAGCAAAGAACCCATCGATCTCCCCGTGGCGGGTGATCGCGGGTCAGTTGGTTGTCGGTCTGGTGGTGGCTCTGGCTGCCTGGGGACTGACGGGGAGGCAAAATCTGGGGTGGTCCGCCGCTTACGGCGCGATCGCGGTGGTTGTCCCGTCGGCGGTTTTCGCGCGGGGGCTGACCGGCCGGTTTTCCTCCCTGAATCCGGGCGCTGCGGTGTTCGGATTCTTCCTGTGGGAAATGGTCAAGATGGCCTTGTCCGTGGCGATGCTGATCGCCGCGCCGAGGCTGATTACGGCGCTGAGCTGGCCAGCAATGCTGGTCGGCCTGGTGGTGACAATGAAGGCGGCCTGGTTGGCGGTGATGTTCTCGCCCCGGCGCCGGAAACTGAGAGACGAGTAACCGAATGGCTGCTGAAAACGCTGCGGAACATGGTCAGACCGCTGGTGAATACATCATTCACCATTTGACGCACCTGCAAAGCTCCAAGCCTGGAGGTGTGGCCGACTTCTCGGTTTTCAACTTCGACTCTCTCTTCTTCTCGATCACGCTCGGCATCCTGGGTTGCTGGCTGCTCTGGCTGGCTGCCCGCAAGGCCACTTCGGGTGTTCCTGGCCGTTTTCAAGCGGCTGTCGAACTGCTCGTCGAAATGGTCGACCAGCAGGCCAAGGGCATCGTCCACAACGCCACCAGCCGCAAGTTCGTGGCCCCGCTGGCGCTCACGATCTTCGTGTGGATTTTCCTGCTGAACGCAATGGACCTGTTCCCGGTCGATTTGTTCCCGGCGATCTGGGCCAAGATCTTCCATCTCGCCGGTGAAGACCCGCACCACGCCTACCTGCGCGTCGTGCCCACCGCCGACCTCTCGGTGACGATGGGCATGTCGGTCGCCGTGCTGCTGGTCTGCCTCTACTACAACGTCAAGATCAAGGGCCTGGGCGGCTGGGTGCACGAGCTGTTCACCGCACCCTTCGGCAACCACTGGGCGCTGTACCCCTTCAACTTCGCCATGCAGCTGATCGAGTTCGTCGCCAAGACCGTCTCGCACGGCATGCGGCTGTTCGGCAACATGTACGCCGGCGAACTGATCTTCCTGCTGATCGCCCTGATGGGCGGTGCCTGGTCGCTGTCGGCCACCGGCATCGGCCTGGCCATCGGCCACATCATCGCGGGCACGGCCTGGGCCATCTTCCACATCCTGATCATCACGTTGCAGGCCTTCGTGTTCATGATGCTGGCGCTGGTCTACATCGGCCAGGCCCACGATCACCACTGATCAGTTGCTTTCGTTCTTGTTTTTGTTTTTCTCTTCAACCAAAGTCCTCTAGGAGTCATCATGGAAGTTATTAGCTTTGTTGCACTGGCCGCCGGCCTGATCATCGGTCTGGGCGCTGTGGGCGCATGTATCGGCATCGGCATCATGGGCAGCAAGTACCTCGAGTCGGCCGCACGTCAGCCCGAACTCATGGGTGAACTCCAAACCAAGATGTTCCTGCTGGCCGGTCTGATCGACGCCGCGTTCATTATCGGCACCGGTATCGCCCTGTGGTTCGCAACGGCCAACCCGTTCCTGTCGCAAATCGCCAACCTGCCGAAGTAAGTCTTTCTCGTCGGACCTGCGTCGTCGTTCCCTGGCCCTGCTAGCGAATGGCTTCGATTCAATCCCATAGAGAGGGTGAAAAGTGAGCATTACCGGTACCCTGATCGTTCAGATGATCGTGTTCCTGATCCTGGTCGGGTTCACGATGAAGTACGTGTGGCCGCCGATCGCGAAGGCGCTTGACGAACGCGCTGCGAAGATCGCCGAAGGCCTCGCTGCAGCCGACAAGGCCAAGTCCGAGCTGTCCGCCGCCAACAAGCGCGTGGAAGCCGAGCTGGGCCAGGCCCGCAACGAGTCCGCACAACGTCTTGCCGACGCCGAACGTCGCGCCCAGGCCATCGTTGAAGAGGCCAAGGCCCGCGCGACCGAGGAAGGCAACAAGATCGTTGCAGCCGCACGCGCTGAAGCCGAACAGCAGGCACTGAAGGCCCGTGAAGCCCTGCGCGAGCAGGTGGCGGCACTGGCAGTCAAGGGCGCAGAGCAGATCCTGCGCAAGGAAGTGAATGCGGGCGTTCACGCCGATTTGCTCGCCCGTCTGCAGACCGAACTCTGATAGAAGCCATGGCAGAACTCGCCACCATCGCACGCCCCTACGCCGAGGCGCTCTTCAAGGCATCGTCGTCCGACGTGGCCGGAACCAGCGCCTGGCTCGAAAAGATTGCCGCCATCGCGGCCAATCCGGAGCTCCAGCAGTTCGCCGACAACCCCAAGGCCACGGCCGAACAGGTAATCGGCGTGGTCGCCGGTGCATTCGGTGCACCGCTGGCCGCTCCTGCCCAGAACTTCCTGTCCGCACTCCTCGAGAACGGGCGCTTTTCGGTGCTGCCGGAAATTGCGAAGCAGTTCCGGGCACTCGCCAACGCGCAAAGCGGCTCGTCCGACGCAGTGGTCTACAGCGCCTTCCCGATCGAGGACGCTGCATTGGCCAATGTGTCTGCCGCGCTCGAGAAGCGCTTCGGTCGCAAGCTCCAGGTCACGGTTCGCCAAGAGCCTGAACTGATCGGCGGCATCCGTGTGGTGGTCGGCGACGAGGTGCTCGACACCTCCGTCAAAGCGCGCCTTGAACAAATGAAAGTTGCGCTGGTGGCCTGACGGCTCCCGGCCCCTTACAAAGAAAGAAGGAAAGAGTCATGCAACTCAATCCCGCAGAAATTTCCGAGCTGATCAAGAGCCGCATCGAGGGCCTCGGGGTCAGCGCCAACATCCGCAACGAAGGCACCGTGGTGTCGGTGACCGACGGCATCGTGCGCATCCACGGCCTGTCCGACGCGATGCAGGGCGAAATGCTGGAGTTCCCCGCCACTGCCGACGGCGTCCCGTCGTTCGGCCTGGCACTGAACCTCGAGCGCGACTCGGTGGGCGCCGTGATTCTGGGCGAGTACGAGCACATCTCCGAAGGCGACACCGTCAAGTGCACGGGCCGCATCCTGGAAGTGCCGGTGGGCCCCGAGCTCGTCGGCCGCGTGGTGAACGCCCTGGGCCAGCCGATCGACGGCAAGGGTCCGGTCAACGCCAAGATGACGGACGTGATCGAGAAGGTCGCACCGGGCGTGATCGCCCGCAAGTCGGTCGACCAGCCGATGCAGACCGGCCTGAAGTCCATCGACTCGATGGTGCCCGTGGGCCGCGGCCAGCGCGAGCTGATCATCGGCGACCGCCAGACCGGCAAGACGGCCGTGGCGATCGACGCGATCATCAACCAGAAGGGTCAGAACATGACCTGCGTCTACGTCGCGATCGGCCAGAAGGCTTCGTCGATCAAGAACGTGGTGCGCGCCCTGGAACAAGCTGGCGCCATGGACTACACGATCGTGGTCGCGGCATCCGCTTCCGAATCGGCAGCCATGCAATACGTCGCGGCCTACTCGGGCTGCACGATGGGCGAATACTTCCGCGACCGCGGCGAAGACGCGCTGATCGTCTATGACGACCTGTCGAAGCAGGCCGTCGCCTACCGCCAGGTGTCGCTGCTGCTGCGCCGTCCCCCGGGCCGCGAAGCCTACCCCGGCGACGTGTTCTACCTCCACAGCCGTCTGCTCGAGCGCGCAGCCCGCGTGAACGCCGACTACGTCGAAGCCTTCACCAAGGGTGAAGTCAAGGGCAAGACCGGTTCGCTGACCGCACTGCCGATCATCGAAACGCAGGCCGGCGACGTGTCCGCCTTCGTTCCGACCAACGTGATCTCGATCACCGACGGCCAGATCTTCCTGGAAACCAACCTGTTCAACGCAGGTATCCGCCCCGCCATCAACGCCGGTATCTCGGTGTCGCGCGTGGGTTCGTCGGCCCAGACGAAGATCATCAAGAGCCTGTCGGGCGGTATCCGTACCGACCTGGCCCAGTACCGTGAACTGGCTGCGTTCGCGCAGTTCGCTTCCGACCTCGACGAAGCCACCCGCAAGCAGCTCGACCGCGGTGCCCGCGTGACCGAACTGCTGAAGCAGCCGCAATACAGCCCGCTGCCGATCTCGCTGATGGGTGCGTCGCTGTTCGCCGTGAACAAGGGCTTCATGGACGACCTCGAGATCAAGCAGGTGCTGCCTTTCGAGCACGGCCTGCACCAGTTCCTGAAGTCCAGCCACGCCGCGCTGCTCGACAAGATCGAGAAGGCCAAGGCTCTGGACAAGGAATCGGAAGCCGAACTGCTGGCAGCCGTCACCGCGTTCAAGAAGTCGTTCGCCTGATCGACGCCTTGACCGACGCAAGAAGGAGCTCTCATGGCAGCTGGTAAGGAAATCCGCGGCAAGATCAAATCGGTGGAAAACACCAAGAAGATCACCAAGGCCATGGAAATGGTCTCGGTTTCCAAGATGCGCAAGGCGCAGGATCGCATGCGCGCCGCTCGCCCCTACAGCGAAAAGATCCGCAACATCGCAGCCAACCTCGGCAAGGCGAACCCGGAGTACACCCACGCTTTCATGAAGACGAGCGACGCCAAGGGCGTCGGCTTCATCATCGTGACCAGCGACAAGGGCCTGTGCGGCGGCTTGAACACCAACCTGCTGCGTGCCGTCACCGGCAAGCTGCGCGAAGCGCAAGCAGCGGGCAACGTGGTCGAGTCGGTCGCCATCGGCAACAAGGGGCTGGGTTTCCTGAACCGCATCGGCGCGCGCGTGGTGGCCCATGTGACGCAGCTGGGCGACACGCCGCATCTGGACAAGCTCATCGGGCCGGTCAAGACGCTGCTGGACGCCTACGCCGAAGGCAAGCTGTCCGCGGTGTACCTGTGCTACACGAAGTTCATCAACACCATCAAGCAGGAGCCGATGGTGGAGCAGCTGCTGCCGCTGAAGGCCGAGACGCTGCAGGCCGATCCGGCGCATCACTCGTGGGACTACATCTACGAGCCCGATGCACAGAGCGTGATCGACGAGCTGCTGGTGCGCTACGTGGAATCGCTGGTCTACCAGGCCGTGGCCGAGAACATGGCGTCCGAGCACTCGGCGCGCATGGTGGCCATGAAGGCCGCGACCGACAACGCAGGCAACGTGATCAACGAGCTGAAGCTGGTCTACAACAAGACCCGCCAGGCCGGCATCACGAAGGAACTGTCGGAAATCGTGTCCGGCGCGGCCGCTGCCGCAGGCGTTTGATTGAAGCAATGCAACAGGCCGCGTTGCTGATCGGGGGCGTTTCGCGTCCCCGGTAACCCAAGGCCTTTATTTAGGGGACTCTGCGCAAAATGAAGAAGATGCTTGCTCTGGTGGCCGTTGCCGCCGCACTGACCGCCTGCTCCAAGAAGGAAGAGGCGCCTGCACCTGCACCGGCTGCTCCCGCCGCTGCACCTGCTGCGCCCGCTCCGGCTCCCGCGCCTGCTCCTGCAGCAGCGCCGGCGGCAGCTCCCGCCGCAGCGCCGACGGCCTCCGCCGACCTGCCGCAGGAATGCAACGACTACCTGGCGAAGGTCCAGACCTGCGTCGCTTCGCAAAGCGGTGCAGCTGCCGACGCCATGAAGGCAAGCCTCGATCAGACGAAGGCCACCTGGGCTTCGATGGGCGCCGACAAGGCCGCCCTGGGCCAGGCCTGCAAGGCCGCTTCGGACGCCTTCGCCGCTCAGGCGACGGCCATGAAGTGCTGATGAAGAACTAGACAGCGAAGACTGCAAGGCAAAGAGAAATTCAAGGATGCCGGCCCGTCCGGCTTTCTTGCACAAGCGGCCCGTTTTGGCAGCAGGACGCTTCTGCAAGAACCTGTCGCAAATTTATTGAGATCCATCCAGAAGGAAACGCCATGGCTGAAGGAAAAATTGTCCAATGTATCGGCGCCGTGGTCGACGTGGAGTTCCCGCGTGACCAGATGCCCAAGGTCTACGACGCCTTGAAGTTCGAAGGCGGCGGGCTGACCCTCGAAGTTCAGCAGCAGCTCGGCGACGGCGTGGTGCGCACCATTGCACTGGGCTCGTCCGACGGTCTGCGTCGCGGCCTGATCGTGACCAACACCGGCGCTCCCATCACCGTGCCGGTCGGCAAGGCCACCCTCGGCCGCATCATGGACGTGCTCGGCCGTCCGATCGACGAGCGCGGCGACGTGGGCCAGGAGCTCACCGCTTCGATCCACCGCAAGGCTCCCGCATACGACGAACTGTCGCCCTCGCAGGACCTGCTGGAAACCGGCATCAAGGTGATCGACTTGGTCTGCCCGTTCGCCAAGGGCGGCAAGGTGGGTCTGTTCGGCGGCGCCGGCGTGGGCAAGACCGTGAACATGATGGAACTCATCAACAACATCGCCAAGGCTCACTCGGGTCTGTCGGTGTTCGCAGGCGTGGGCGAACGTACCCGCGAAGGCAACGACTTCTATCACGAGATGGCCGATTCGGGCGTCGTGAACCTCGAGAAGCTCGAGGACTCGAAGGTGTCCATGGTCTACGGCCAGATGAACGAACCCCCGGGCAACCGTCTGCGCGTGGCGCTGACCGGCCTGACCATCGCCGAGTCGTTCCGCGACGAAGGCCGTGACGTTCTGTTCTTCGTGGACAACATCTACCGCTACACGCTGGCCGGTACCGAAGTGTCGGCTCTGCTGGGCCGCATGCCTTCCGCAGTGGGCTACCAGCCGACGCTGGCCGAGGAAATGGGCCGCCTGCAGGAGCGGATCACGTCGACCAAGGTCGGCTCGATCACCTCGATCCAGGCCGTGTACGTGCCTGCCGACGACTTGACCGACCCGTCGCCCGCCACCACCTTCGCCCACCTGGACTCCACCGTGGTGCTGTCGCGTGACATCGCTTCGCTGGGTATCTACCCCGCCGTGGACCCGCTGGACTCGACCTCGCGCCAGCTCGACCCGAACGTGGTCGGCGAAGAGCACTACAACGTGGCCCGCGCCGTGCAGGGCACGCTGCAGCGCTACAAGGAACTGCGCGACATCATCGCCATTCTGGGCATGGACGAACTGGCTCCGGAAGACAAGCTGGCCGTGGCCCGTGCCCGCAAGATCCAGCGTTTCCTGTCGCAGCCGTTCCACGTGGCCGAAGTGTTCACGGGCTCGCCCGGCAAGTACGTGCCGCTGGCCGAAACCATCCGCGGCTTCAAGATGATCGTGAACGGCGAAGCCGACCACCTGCCCGAGCAGGCGTTCTACATGGTCGGCACCATCGACGAAGCGTTCGAGAAGGCCAAGAAGGTCGCTTAAGAAGGAATCACCATGGCAGGCACCATTCATGTGGACGTGGTCAGCGCGGAAGAGTCGATCTTCTCGGGCGAAGCCAAGTTCGTCGCGCTGCCCGGTGAAGCCGGTGAGCTCGGCATCTTCCCGCGCCACACCCCGCTGATCACGCGCATCCGCCCCGGCGCCGTGCGCATCGAAACCGCCGACGGCAAGGAAGAGTTCGTCTTCGTGGCCGGCGGCATCCTCGAAGTGCAGCCGAACGCCGTCACCGTGCTGTCCGACACCGCGATCCGCGGCAAGGATCTCGACGACGAGAAGGCCAACCAGGCCAAGGCCGCAGCCGAAGAAGCGCTGAAGAACGCGAAGAGCGACATCGATATCGCGATGGCCCAGTCGGAGCTGGCCGTGATGGCCGCCCAGATCGCGGCGCTGCGCAAGTACCGTCAGAAGAAGTAAGCTCCCTTCGCCGGAGCACAAGAAAGCCGCCCTCGAGGCGGCTTTTTTTCGTCCTGCGATCCTTCGGAAGCAACCGTCTTTGACCTAAATAAGGTCGAAGTTTGGCCTTGTCCGGCTGAAGCCCGCCACCTAGTATTCGTCTTCGCCCGGCGGCCTGGCCGTTGGCGCAAGACAAGAACACTGGAGACAAGGCGCGTGGCACCCTGGAGTGGCATCACTGCGGACGAGATGCGTTTGCTGGAAACGACCTTCTGGTCGGCCGGCGGTTCGCGCCATGCCATGGCGGAGCAGCTGGGCTTTTCCAAGAGCAAGGCCAACGGGCTGATCGCCGGTCTCGTCGACCAGGGCCTGCTCGCCGAGGCCGGCCTGCAACGCTCCTCGGGCGGGCGCCGCCCCGAAAACCTCCAGCTGCATGCCGGGCTCGGCGTGCTCGTCGGCGTCGACATCGGGGCCACCAGCCTCGACGTGGCCGTGCTGCGCCCCGACCTCAGCGTGCTCGCCCAGCACGACGAACCCGCCGACGTGCGCGAAGGGCCGGCAGTCGTGCTGGCCCGAGTGCGCGTGCTGATGCGCGAGCTGCTGGCGCGCTGCGGCCACACCGCGAAGGACGTGCTCGGCATCGGCATCGGCGTGCCCGGCCCGGTCAACTTCGAGATCGGCCAGCTCGTCAATCCGCCGCTGATGCCCGCCTGGGACAGCTTCTCGATCCGCGACTACCTGCGTGAGGACTACGCCGCTCCCGTCTTCGTCGACAACGACGTGAACCTGATGGCGCTCGGCGAACTGTGGCGCCTCAGGCGCTCGCTGCAGAACTTCCTCGTCATCAAGATCGGCACCGGCATCGGCTGCGGCATCGTGTGCCACGGCGAGGTGTACCGCGGCGCCGCCGGTTCGGCCGGCGACGTGGGCCACATCTGCGTCGACCAGGAGGGTCCGCGCTGCCATTGCGGCAACCTCGGCTGCGTCGAGGCGATGGCCGCCGGACCGGCGATCACGCGCATGGCGGTACAGGCCGCGGAAGCGGGCGAGAGCGCCGCGCTGGCCGAGGTGCTGCGCCAGCACGGCCGCATCGACGCGATCGACGTGGGCCAGGCCAGCCGGGGCGGCGACACGGCCGCCAACGCGATCATCCAGCGCGCGGGCAGCCTGATCGGGCAGATGCTCGCGTCGGTCGTCAACTTCTTCAATCCCTCGCATGTGTTCATCGGCGGCGGCATCACGCGCATCGGGCCGCTGTTCCTGGCTGCCGTGCGGCAGAGCGTGTACCAGCGCTCGCTGGCGCTTTCGACGCGGCACCTGGAAATCCAGTACACGCCGCTGGGCATGCAGGGCGGCGTGATCGGCGCCGGGGTGCTCGCGATGCAGGAAACCCTGAAGGCCCGCGGGGTGGCGCCATGATGGACACGGCCGCCAGCCAGGCGACGGACAAGGGTAGCGTCGCCGTCGAGTTCGACGGCATCGTGAAGGCCTTCGGTCCGGTGCAGGTGCTGCACGGCGTGAGCTTCGCGCTCGCACCCGGCCGCGTCTACGGCCTGCTCGGCGAAAACGGCGCGGGCAAGTCCACGTTGATGAAGATCCTCGCGGGCTACGAGTCGCCCAGCGGCGGCACGCTGAAGATCAACGGGCAGCCGCAGCAGTTCGCGAGTTCGCGCGATGCCGAGGCGCTGGGCATCGTGCTGATCCACCAGGAGTTCAACCTCGCCGAGGACCTGAACGTGGCCCAGAACATCTTCCTCGGTCACGAGAAGAAGATGTGGCCCCTGGGCCGTCGCTTCGCGCCGTCCGTCCCCCGAGGGGAGCAAGGAAGCTTGGAGCGGCCCGGCGCTGCCTCGAAGGGCTGGCTGCTCGACGACGTCGCCATGGAGCGCGATGCCGCCGCCGCGCTCGCGGCGGTCGGCCTGAACATCGACCCGCGTACCAAGGTGCGCAGGCTCATCGTCGCGGAGAAGCAGCTCGTCGAGATCGCGAAGGCCATCGCGCGCCGTGCCCGTCTGCTCGTGATGGACGAGCCCACCGCCACGCTCACGCCCGGCGAGACGGAGCGCCTGTTCAAGCTCATCGCGCAGCTGCGCGCCGACGGCGTGACCATCGTCTACATCTCGCACAAGCTCGACGAGGTGGAGCAGGTGACCGACGATGTCATCGTCATGCGCGACGGCCGCTTCGTCGCGCGCGCGCCGACGGCCGAGGTCACGCGCCAGCAGATGGCCAACCTGATGGTGGGCCGCGAGCTGGCCGACCTCTACCCGCCGCGCGACCCGGTGACCACCGCAAGCGCACCCGCCATGCGCGTGCAGGGCTTCAGCGTGCCGGGCTGGGCGCAGGACGCGAGCTTCGAGGTGCGCCCCGGCGAGATCCTCGGCTTCGCGGGCCTCGTCGGCGCCGGCCGCACCGAACTTTTCGAGGGCCTGCTCGGCCTGCGGCCCGCCAGCGGCGGCAGCGTCGAGATGCTTGGCAAGCCCGTCGCGCACGGCAAGGGCTGGCGCAACCCGCGCGATGCGGCGCGGCACGGCCTCACCTACCTGAGCGAAGACCGCAAGGGCAAGGGCCTGCACGTCGACTTCGGCCTGCGCCAGAACCTCACGCTGATGGCGCTGGAGCGCTACGCGCAACCCTGGCTCAAGCCGGAGGCCGAGCGCGGTGCGCTGGCCGAGGCGGTGAAGGACTACGGCATCCGCACCGGTTCGCTCGACGTGAAGGCCTCGTCCCTGTCGGGCGGCAACCAGCAGAAGCTCGCGCTCGCCAAGGTGCTGCAGCCCAGGCCGAAGGTGGTGGTGCTCGACGAGCCCACGCGCGGCGTCGACGTGGGCGCCAAGCGCGACATCTATTTCCTGATCCAGCGACTCGCCCGCGAAGGGCTCGCGGTGATCGTCGTCTCGTCGGAGCTGATGGAGCTGATCGGCCTGTGCCACCGCGTCGCAGTGATGCGCGCGGGCCGCATCGTCGCCACGCTCGACGCCGACCATCTGACAGAAGAGGAGCTGATCGCTCATGCCACCGGAACCAGATGAGCTAACCCCCAGGCTGCGCGCACTTCGTGTCGCTGCGCCAACCCCTTTGCAGGGGGCAACACCAGCGGGCCGGCAAAGCCGGTTCCGCGGTGTTCCCCGAACGAGCTTCGCTGCGCTCGCTGCCGAGTCGCAATTGCACGCCCCAACGAATCGATAAGACATGGCTTCCCCTACCGATTCCGCCGAAACCACGCACCGCAGCGAGGCGAAGCCGCGCTGGACCGAGCGCCTGCACGGGCTCGGCCCCGTCATCGGGCTGGTGCTGCTGTGCATCGCCGGCACGCTGCTGAACGGCGACTTCGCGACCCTCGACAACGCGATGAACGTGCTCACGCGCACGGCCTTCATCGGCATCATCGCGGTGGGCATGTGCTTCGTGATCATCTCGGGCGGCATCGACCTGTCGGTGGGTTCTATGGCGGCGCTGATCGCCGGCAGCGTGATCATGTTCATCAACTGGGCCGGGCCGGCCTCGGGCTCGCCGCTGCTGGCGGTGGTGATGGGCGCGGTGCTCGCGGTGGTGCTCGGCGCGGTGTTCGGGCTGGCGCACGGGCTGCTCATCACCAAGGGGCGCATCGAACCCTTCATCGTGACGCTGGGCACGCTGGGCATCTTCCGCGCATACCTCACGTACTTCGCCGACGGCGGCGCGCTCACGCTCGACAACGACCTGTCCGACCTCTACGCGCCCGTGTACTACGCGAGCCTCGCCGGCATCCCGGTGCCGGTGTGGGTGTTCGTGATCGTCGCCGTCGTGGGCGGCCTCATCCTCAACCGCACGGCGTACGGCCGCTACGTGCAGGCCATCGGCTCGAACGAGCAGGTGGCGCGCTACGCGGCGGTGGACGTCGACCGCGTGAAGATCCTCACCTACGTGCTGCTCGGCGTGTGCGTGGGCATCGCGACGCTGCTGTACGTGCCGCGGCTGGGCTCGGCCTCGCCGACCACCGGCCTGCTGTGGGAGCTGGAAGCCATTGCGGCGGTGATCGTCGGCGGCACGGCGCTCAAGGGCGGCGCGGGCAGTATCACCGGCACGGTGGTGGGCGCAATCCTGCTCTCGGTCATCAGCAACATCCTGAACCTCACCAGCATCATCAGCGTGTACCTGAACGCGGCGGTGCAGGGCTTCGTGATCATCATCGTGGCGTTCCTCCAAAGAGGCAGGAGATGAACTCTCCCCCAGGCTTCGCGCGCTTCGTGCCGCTGCGCCGCCCCCTCGCCGGGGGCAATACCTGCGGCCCGTCGAAGCCGGTTCCGCGGCGTGGCGCGAACCGGTCATCGGCTCAGTTTTCCGTTCCCGTTCCCTCATCAACCACAAGGAGACATCCAGCATGACGACTTTCACCCGACGCCTCGCTCTAACGGCGGTTGCCGCCGCAGCGTTCGCCAGCCTGCCCGCGCTCGCCGCGGAGAAGGTCAACCTCGGCGTTTCGATTCCCGCGGCCACGCACAGCTTCATGGGCGGCATCAACTACTGGGCCAACCAGGCGAAGAAGGACCTGGAGAAGGAACACAAGGACCTGAAGATCACCATCAAGACGGCCGCCAACGCGCCCGAGCAGGCCAACCAGCTGCAGGACCTCTCGACGGTCACCAAGATCAACGCGCTGGTCGTGTTCCCCTTCGAGTCGGCCGCGCTGACCAAGCCGGTGGCCCAGGTCAAGGCCAAGGGCGCCTACGTGACGGTGGTGGACCGCGGCCTCACCGACACCAGCGCGCAGGACGCGTACGTGGCCGGCGACAACACCGCCTTCGGCAAGATCCCGGCCGAATACATCGTGAAGCAGCTCAACGGCAAGGGCAACGTGGTGGCGCTGCGCGGCATCGCGACCACGCTGGACAACGAGCGCATGGACGCCTTCAACGCGGTGCTCAAGAGCAGCCCCGACATCAAGCTGCTCGATGCCAAGTACGCCAACTGGAACCGCGACGACGCCTTCAAGGTCACGCAGGACTACCTCACGCGCTTCAAGAACATCGACGCCATCTGGGCCGCCGACGACGACATGGCCGTGGGCGTGCTCAAGGCCGTCGAGCAGGCCAAGCGCGACGACATCAAGATCATCTTCGGCGGCGCGGGCGCCAAAGGCATGGTCAAGACCATCATGGACGGCAAGGACCCGCGCATCACGGCCGACGTGAGCTACTCGCCCAAGTTCATCTACGACGCGATCAAGCTCACGGCCGAGGCGCGGCTGAAGGGCGAGAAGCTGCCGGCGACCACGATCATTCCTTCGGTGCTCATCACCAAGGAAAACGCCAAGGACTTCTACCACCCCAATTCGCCGTTCTGATGTTCTGAAGCGGCAGGCCCGCCTTGCTCCCTCTCCCCCTGGGGGAGAGGGTTGGGGTGAGGGCCAGCGGTGCCGGCGAAAACGGTGCGTGCGCAAATGCCGCCACCCTCACCCTAGCCCTCTCCCCAAGGGGAGAGGGAACAGTTTCCGGAAACGCCGAGACGATCGATGACAGACACACCCCCTCGCAAACTGCGCTACGCCATGGTCGGCGGCGGCCGCGACGCCTTCATCGGCGCCGTGCACCGCAAGGCCATGGCGCTCGACGGGCAGATCGAGCTCGTCGCAGGCGCGCTCTCGTCCAGCCCCGAGAAAGCGCGCGCCTCGGGCCGCGACCTCGGCCTGGCAGACGGGCGCAACCACGGCGACTGGCAGGCACTCCTGGCCGACGAACTGAGGCGGCCCGAGGACGATCGCATCGACTTCGTGTCGATCGTCACGCCCAACCACGTGCACTTTCCGGTGGCTCAGGCCTTCGCCGAAGCGGGCTTCCACGTGGTGTGCGACAAGCCGCTGGTGCACACGCGCGAGCAGGCCGACGCGCTGGTAGCCACCGTCTCGGACAAGGGCACGGTCTTCGGCGTCACCTACAACTACACCGGCTACCCGATGGTCCGGCAGGCGCGCGAGATGGTGCGCTCGGGCCTGATCGGCGAGCTGCGCAAGGTCGTCGTCGAATACAACCAGGGCTGGCTCGCGAGCCATGTCGAAGCCGGTGGCGGCAACAAGCAGGCCGACTGGCGCACCGACCCCGCACGCAGCGGCGCTGCGGGCGCCATCGGCGACATCGGCTCGCATGCCGAGAACCTGGTGGCCACCGTCACCGGCCTGCGCATCGAGAGCCTGTGCGCCGACCTCGGCGCGCTGGTGCCGGGACGCATGCTCGACGACGACGGCAGCCTGCTGCTGCGCTTCGAGGGCGGCGCGCGTGGCGTGCTGGTGGCCTCGCAGATCAACACCGGCCTGGAGAACGACCTGCGCCTGCGCGTGTCGGGCACGCTGGGCACGCTCGAATGGCACCAGGAGCAGCCGAGCCGGCTGGTGCACCTGCCGCACGACGGACCGCTGCAGGTGCTCACGCGCGGCGCGCCATGGCTGTGCGAATCCGCCAAGCGCGCGAGCCGGCTGCCGGCGGGGCACCCGGAAGGCTTCATCGAGGCCTTCGCGAACGTGTACGCGGGCGTGGCGGCGGACATCCGCGCCAGGCTCGCGGGCCGGCCGGCCGATCCGCTGGCGGCCGACTACCCGCGCGTGGAGGACGGCGCGCGCGGCGTGCGCTTCATCGAACGCACGGTGGCTTCGGCGAAAAGCGAATTAAAGTGGACGCCCTGGTAGCGCGCGGCGCGCTGCCCGGGCTTCCATGACACCTCCCGCGTCCGACGCCACGTCCTCCACCTCTTCTTCTTCGTCTTCTGCAGCATCGCCTCCATCGATGCTGCCGCCATGGCTCGCGGGCCTGTGGAGGCGCTGCATCACGCTGTTTCCGCTGAAGCTGGTCGGCAACACCGTCGCCACGCTCGGCTTCTTCCCGCTGTACTTCTGGATCATGAGGAACGCGGGCCAGGCCTGGGTGCTGCCCCTCACGCCCATCGACGGGCTCGTCGCCTTCTGGCCATGGCTGCTGCCGGTGTATCTCTCGCTGTGGGGCTACATCGCGCTGCCGGTGCTGCTGGCCCGGGACATGCGCGAGCTCGTCGGCTTCTCGCTGGGCTGCGCGGCGATGACGCTGCTGGCGCTGCTCGTGTTCTGGTTCCTGCCCACGGCGATTCCCAACTTCGCGGTCGAGACCACTCCCGGCACCTCGCTGCAGTTCCTCAAGATGGTCGACTCGGCGGGCAATGCCTTTCCGTCGCTGCACGTGTCGTTCTCGGTGTTCACCTGCGTGGCGCTGGCGCGCCAGCTGCGGGCGGTGGGAGCGCCGGCCTGGCTGCGCGCCGTCAACGTGGCCTGGGCCGTGGGCATCGTCTATTCGACGATGGCGGTGCGCCAGCACGTGCTGATCGACGTGCTGGGCGGCCTGGCGCTGGGCGTGGCTTTCGGCCTCGCCACGCGCGAGCGCGCCGCGGCGGCCGCACCGGCGTAGGCCGATCGCGGTATTCCGGCGCGGCGGTGCGCACGGTACAACCCGGGCTTCGCCACTCGAAGGAACCGGAGACCGCCATGAAGATTCGCCTGTGCGCCGTCGAAGCCGACATCGGGGCCTGCATCGCGGCCTTCCTGGCCGCCGGCCTCGTCGCTGCGCCCGCGTTCGCGCTCGACTTTCCCTCGCGCAAGCCCGGCCTCTGGGAAATCCGGACCCAGGCGGGCGAAGCCGCGGGCAAGGCCGCCGGCCCCGGCGGCGCCCACACGGTGCAGCAGTGCATCGACGCCGCCACCGACAAGGCGCTGCGCGACATGGGCCAGGGCATGGGCAAGGACATGTGCTCCAAGCAGGCGCTGAGCTCGGACGGCGGCAAGCTGGTCATGGACTCGGTCTGCAAGATCGGCAACACGGTGGCCACCTCGCACGCCGTGATCAGCGGCGACTTCCAGACCGCCTACCGCATGGAGAGCAAGTCCACCTACAGCCCGCCGCTGATGGGCCGCGCCGAAGGAACGAGCGCCATGGAGGCCAGGTGGCTCGGCCCCTGCAAGGCCGACCAGAAGCCGGGCGACATGGTCATGCCCAACGGCATGAAGATGAACGTGCTCGACATGATGAAGAACGGCCCCAGGCGCCCCTAGCGTTCCGGGTCGGGCCGGCGGGTAGGCGCCCGCCCACAACGCTTTGCGCCCGGCGCACGGCGGCGCAGAAGCCCGCCAGCGCCTACGATGGCGGGCCATGCCCCCCGCAAAGCAGGAAGAAGACCTCCTCGTCGTCGCCAGGCCCGAGGGCCTGTACTGCCCGCCCGGCGATTTCTACATCGACCCCTGGCGGCCGGTGGCGCGCGCCGTCATCACGCATGCGCATTCCGACCACGCGCGAGCCGGGCACGGGCACTACCTCGCGCACACCGACAGCGCCGGCACGCTGCGCGCGCGCCTGGGCCGCGACATCGCGCTGCAGACGCTGCCCTACGGCGAGGTGATCGAGCACCACGGCGTGCGCGTCTCGCTGCATCCGGCGGGCCATGTGCTGGGCTCGGCGCAGGTGCGGCTCGAGCACGGCGGGCGCGTGTGGGTGGCCTCGGGCGATTACAAGACCGAGCCCGACGGCACCTGCCCGCCGTTCGAGCCGGTGCCCTGCGACACCTTCATCACCGAATCGACCTTCGGCCTGCCGGTCTACCGCTGGCCCACGCAGCCGGTGCTGTTCGCGCAGATCGACGCATGGTGGCGCGCCAACGCCGAAGCCGGTCGCGCCTCGGTGCTGTTCTGCTATGCCTTCGGCAAGGCGCAGCGCATCCTGCACGGCGTGGACGCGAGCATCGGACCCATCGTCGTGCACGGCGCGGTGGAGCCGCTCAATGCCGTCTACCGGGCGGCCGGCGTGGCATTGCCGCCGACCTTGCGCGTGGGAGACGAAGGCGTCGATGCCGCACTGCTGAAGCGCGCGCTGGTGCTCGCGCCTCCTTCCGCGCAGGGCTCGCCATGGATGAAGCGCTTCGGCAACTACGCCGACGCCTTCGCCAGCGGCTGGATGCAGCTGCGCGGCGCGCGCAGGCGGCGCGGCGTGGACCGGGGCTTCGTGATGTCCGACCACGCCGACTGGCCCGGCCTGCAGCAGGCCATCGCCGGCACCGGGGCCGAGCGTGTGTTCGTCACGCATGGCAGCGTGCAGGTGATGGTGCGGTGGCTCACCGAGAACGGGCTCGATGCGCAGTCGTTCAGGACCGAGTACGGCGATGAAGATGATCAGGAGACTCCCTCCTCCTCTGGGGACGGGCAGGGGAGAGGGCAGACGGCGCTCGATGAGGAGGCCGAGAGCCCCCATCCCGACCTTCCCCCAGAAGGGGAAGGAGAAATGCCGTGAAGGCCTTCGCCGCGCTCTATCACGAGCTCGACGCCAGCACGTCGAACCTCGCCAAGCAGGCCGCATTGCAGCGCTATCTGCGCGAGGCCGACCCGGCGGATGCGGCCTGGGCCGTCTACTTCCTCGCGGGCGGCAAGCCGCGCCAGCTGGTGCCCGTCAAGCTGCTGCGGCTGCTCGCGCAGGAGGCGGCGGGCCTGCCCGAGTGGCTGTTCGACGAGAGCTACGACGCGGTGGGCGACCTGGCCGAGACCATCGCGCTGCTGCTGCCGCCACCCACCGCCGCGCACGACCTGGGCCTTGCCGCATGGGTCGAGCAGCACCTGCTGCCGCTGCGCGACGCCGCGAAGAACGCGCCCGACGAGCTTGCCGACCGCCTGCGTGCGCAGTGGCGGCAGCTCGCGCCCGAGGAGCGGCTGGTGTACTTCAAGCTCATCACCGGCGCGTTCCGCGTCGGCGTGTCGAAGCTGCAGGTCACGCAGGCGCTCGCGGCCGTGGGCGGCATCGACGCCAAGCGCGTGGCGCAGCGGCTCATGGGCTACACGCACATCGGAGGAAGGCCGCGGGCCGCCGACTACCAGTCGCTCATCGCTCCGGAGTCGGGCACCGAGCAGGAGCAGAAGACCAGCGGCCAGCCCTATCCCTTCTTCCTTGCGCATCCCTTCAACCTGCCGCTGGAGCAGTTCGACGCGGTGCTGGGCCCGCCCTCGGACTGGATCGTCGAATGGAAGTGGGACGGCATCCGCGCGCAGCTGGTGACGCGCGCGGGCACGGTGTGGGTGTGGTCGCGCGGCGAGGAACTGGTGACCGAGCGCTTCCCCGAACTCGCCGCGCTCGGCGAGGCGCTGCCCGACGGCACGGTGCTCGACGGTGAGATCGTCGTCTGGCGCGAGGGCCGCGTGCAGCCCTTCGCCGAGCTGCAGAAGCGCATCGGCCGCAAGACGCTCGGCGCCAAGCTGCTGCGCGACATACCGGTGGTGCTGCTGGCCTACGACATCCTCGAATGGGAGGGGCGCGACCTGCGCGCGCTGCCGCAGTCGGAGCGCCGCGTGCTGCTCGACGAACTGGTCGGGCGCATGGACCACCCCTCGCTGCTGCCCAGCCCGATGCTCGCCGGCTCCGACTGGCCCGACCTCGCGCGCCAGCGCGAGGCGGCGCGCGCCATGGGCGTGGAAGGGATGATGCTCAAGCGCCGCGACGCGCAGTACGGCGTGGGCCGCACCAAGGACGTGGGCGTGTGGTGGAAGTGGAAGATCGATCCGCTGAGCGTCGACGCGGTGCTGATCTACGCGCAGCGCGGCCACGGCCGGCGCGCCAGCCTCTTCAGCGACTACACCTTCGCGGTGTGGGACGGCCCGCCCGGGCAGGAAGACCGCAGGCTCGTGCCCTTCGCCAAGGCCTACTCGGGCCTCACCGATGCCGAGATGGCGCGCGTGGACGCGATCATCCGCAAGACCACCGTGGAGAGCTTCGGCCCGGTGAAGAGCGTGAAGCCCACGCTGGTGTTCGAACTCGGCTTCGAAGGCATCGCGCGCAGCACGCGGCACAAGAGCGGCATCGCGGTGCGCTTTCCGCGCATGCTGCGCTGGCGCGAGGACAAGCCGGTGGAAGAGGCCGACACGCTTCAGACGCTGGCGGCGTTGTTGCCCGAATGAGCAGCGATCCAGAAGCCCCGTCTTCACTCCCTCCCCCTCTGGTGGAGGGCAGGGGTGGGGGCGCGCGGCGCACCGAGAAGGCGCTGCCCGTCGACGTCCGCCTGCCCCCATCCCGACCTTCCCCCGAAGTGGGAAGGAGCAAGGCAGTCAAGGCCGCGCTCGATGCATGGTTCGCCGAGCGCGGATGGAAGCCTTTCAAGTTCCAGCGCGAGGTCTGGAAGGCGATCGCCGATGGCAGGTCGGGCATGCTGCATGCCACCACGGGCGCGGGCAAGACCTATGCGGTGTGGCTCGGTGCGCTGCAGGCCTTCGTGCGGGCGCGCAAGACGGCCGCGTCGGCGAATGAGCGGCCGAACGCCCGGTCCGTTGCCGATCCGCTCACCGTGCTGTGGCTCACGCCGATGCGCGCGCTGGCGGCCGACACGCTGAGGGCCCTGCAGCAGCCGCTCGAAGCCCTGGGCGCCCGGGTGCATCCATGGAGCGCCGGTGCGCGCAGCGGCGACACCACGTCGGCCGAGCGTAGCGCGCAGAACCAGCGCCTGCCCACGGTGCTCGTCACCACGCCCGAGAGCCTTTCGCTGCTGCTCGCGCGCGCCGATGCACGCGAGGTGCTCGGGCATGTGCGCATGGCGGTGGTCGACGAGTGGCACGAGCTGCTGGGCAACAAGCGCGGCGTGCAGGTGCAGCTTGCGCTCGCGCGGCTGCGGCGCTGGAACCCGGGCCTCGCGGTCTGGGGCATGTCGGCCACGCTGGGCAACCTGCACGAGGCGATGCATGCGCTGCTGGGCCATGAGGACGGCGTGCTCGTGCAGGGCCAGGTGCCGAAGAAGCTCGTCATCGATTCGCTGCTGCCCGGCGTGGCCGAGCGCTTTCCATGGGGCGGGCACCTGGGCCTCACGATGCTGCCGCAGGTGATCGAGGAGATCGCAGCGAGCAGCACCACGCTGGTCTTCACCAACACGCGCTCGCAGGCGGAGATCTGGTACCAGGCGATGTTGGAGGCCAGGCCGGAGTGGGCGGGCCTCATCGCGCTGCATCACGGCTCGCTCGACCGCGAGGTGCGCGAGTGGGTAGAGCTGGGCCTGAAGAGCGGCGAGCTGAAGGCTGTGGTCTGCACCTCCAGCCTCGACCTGGGCGTGGACTTCCTGCCGGTGGAGCGCGTGCTGCAGATCGGCTCGCCCAAGGGCGTGGCGCGGCTGCTGCAGCGCGCGGGCCGGTCGGGCCATGCGCCGGGGCGGCCGTCGCGCATCACGCTCGTACCCACGCACAGCGTGGAGATGGTGGAAGGCTCGGCCGCGCGCACCGCCATCGCGGCCGGGCACATCGAGGCGCGCCATTCGCCCGAGCAGCCGCTCGACGTGCTGGTGCAGCACCTGGTGACGGTGGCGCTGGGCGGCGGCTTCGTGCCCGACGACCTGTACGAGGAGGTGCGGGGAACGGCCGCCTACGAGAACCTCTCTCGCGAGAACTGGCAGTGGTGCCTGGAGTTCGTGGCGCAGGGCGGACCGTCGCTCGCGGCCTACCCGGACTACAAGCGCGTGGTGCCCGATGCCGAGGGCGTGTGGCGTGTGCCCGATGCGCGCCTGGCGCGGCGGCACCGCATGAACATCGGCACCATCGTGAGCGACGCGAGCATCTCGGTGCAGTACCTCGGCGGCTCGAAGATCGGCAGCGTGGAGGAGAGCTTCGTCGCGCGCATGAAGCCTGGCGACTGCTTCCTGTTCGGCGGCCGCCTGCTCGAACTCGTGCGCATCCACGACATGACGGCCTGGGTGCGGCGCGCCAGCGGCAAGCGGGCTGCGGTGCCGCGCTGGGGCGGCGGGCGCATGCCGCTGTCGAACACGCTGGCAGACGCGGTGGTGCAGCAGCTCGCACAGGCCGGCGAAGGGCGCTACGACTCGCCCGAGCTGCAGTGCGTGCGCCCGCTGCTGGAGATTCAGCAGCAGTGGTCGGCGCTGCCCACGCCGCAGACGCTCCTGGCCGAAACGCTGAGCACGCGCGAGGGCTCGCACCTGTTCCTCTACCCCTTCGCGGGCCGGCATGTGCACCTCGGGCTCGCGAGCCTCCTGGCGTGGCGCGTCGCGCAGCACGAGGCCCGCACCTTCTCGATCGCGGTCAACGACTACGGCTTCGAGCTGCTGAGCGCGACCGAGGTCGACTGGCCGGCGCTGCTGCCGCAGGTGCTGACGCTGCCGCAGGGCGAGGGCGAAGACCAGCGCGCGGCGCTGCTGCACGAGGTGCTGGCATCGCTCAACGCGGGCGAACTGGCGCAGCGGCGCTTTCGCGAGATCGCTCGCGTCTCGGGCCTCATCTACCAGGGCTATCCGGGCGAGAAGCGCAGCAGCAAGCAACTGCAGGCTTCGTCGTCGCTCTTCTGGGAGGTGTTCCGCAAGTACGACCCCGGCAACAGGCTGCTGCTGCAGGCCGAGCAGGAGCTGCTGGCGCAGGAGCTCGAGATCGGCCGCCTGCGCGCGAGCCTCGAGCGCATCACCACGCAGCGGCTGGTGCTGAAGCCGCTCGTGCGGCCCACGCCGTTCTCGTTTCCGCTGATGGTGGAGCTGTTCCGCGAGAAGCTGTCGAACGAGAACGTGGCCGACCGCATCGCGCGCATGGTCGAGCAGCTCGAGAAGGCCGCGGGCGGTGTGGTCACGGCAGGCGGCGTGGAGCGGGTGAAGGGGACGCTCGCCTTCGGGCAGGAAGGGCCGGGCAAGCCGCCGAAGCCGGTGGGCCAGCGGCGCGACCGCAGGCGGCCGTCGCGGCCCTCAAGGCCGCTGCCGCCGCTCTGATGCGAGATAGGTTCAGCCCGCGCCGTGCGCCTTCACCCAGCGCACGATGTCCGCTGCGCCCATCGCGCCGGCCTGCCGCGCCACCTCGCGGCCACCGCGGAACAGCGCCAGCGTCGGGATGCTGCGAATGTTGAAGCGAGCGCCCAGGGCGGGCACCGCCTCGGTGTCGACCTTGGCCAGCCGCACGTGCGGCTCCAACTGGGCAGCCGCCTGTTCGTAGGCCGGCGCCATCTGTCGGCAGGGGCCGCACCAGGGCGCCCAGAAATCGACCAGCACCGGGATCTCGTTGCGGGAGATGTGGCGCTCGAAGGTGGCGGCGTCCGCCAATGCCGTCGAATGGCCGGTGAACAGCGGGCGGTGGCAGCTGCCGCAGTCGGGTGCGCTGCCCAGCTGCGCCGCGCGGACGCGGTTGGTCGTGTGGCAGTGCGGACAGACGATGTGCAGCGGTGGCGATTCGGTCATTGCAGGCAGATGGGGCTCTGGAGGGCCTTTGCAAGGCAATCGCAGGTTTTGCGACACTGGCCGGGTGAGATCTCCAGATACAGATACATCCACCTCGCCGCTCGTCGTCGACTGGGCGGGCGAACTGCTGCACCTGCTGCCCCAGCGGGCGCTCTGGTGGCCCGGCCAGCGGGTGCTCTTCGTGGCCGACCTGCACCTGGGCAAGGCCGCGACCTACCGCGCGCTCGGCCAGCCGGTGCCCGGCGGCACCACGCAGCAGAACCTCGCGCGGCTCGACGCGCTGATCGAAAGGCATGCGCCCGGCCGCATCGTGTTCTTGGGCGACTTCCTCCACGCGGCGCAGGCGCGCACGGTGCTCGCCGCCGTCGGGCCCTGGCGTGCGCGCCATGCGGCCGTCGCCATGACCCTGGTGCGCGGCAACCACGACAGCCGCGCCGGCGATCCGCCGCCGGAACTCGGCATCGAGGTGGTCGACGAGCCCTTCCTGCTGGGCCCCTTCGCCTGCTGCCACCACCCGCAGACGCATGCCACGCACTTCGTGCTCGCCGGGCATCTGCATCCCGTCTGCAGGCTCCACGGCCGGGGCCGCGACAGCGTGCGGCTGCCCTGCTTCGCAAGCGACGGGCAGCAGGCCGTGCTGCCGGCCTTCGGCGAATTCACGGGCGGGTGGCTGATGGAATCGGCGCCGGGGCGGCGCTTTCATGCGGTGGGCGGCGATGCCATCTGGGCGCTGCCTGTCCAAGAGTGACTTTTGCTCCTTCCCCCTCTGGGGGAAGGCTGGGATGGGGGCAGGCAGGGCGCCCAGTGCGGACGCCGCGTGCCCCCACCCCCGCCCTCCCCCAGAGGGGGAGGGAGAAAGAATCAGAGCACCACGGGCTCGTCGGGCAGCTCGTTCACGTCGAGCTCGCCTTCGGCCAGCGGGAAGTGTTCCACCAGTACCGCGGAGATCTCTTCCAGCGCCTGCGTGAGCCCGTCCTCGAAGCGGCCCTCGCGGAAGGCGGCGCTCATGCGCCGTGCCATCGCGGCCCATTCGGCGTCGTCCACGTGCGCGTCGATGCCGCGGTCGGCCACGATCTCGATGGCGTGTTCGGCCAGCAGCAGGTAGATGAGCACGCCGTTGTTGTGCGCCGTGTCCCATACGCGCAGCTTGCCGAACAGCGTCACGGCACGCTCGCGCGGCGGCGCATGGCGCCACAGGTACGACATCGGCAGGCCGGCCTCGACGCAGATGCGGATCTCGCCGCTGTGGCGCCGCTCGCTCGCCGTCACGCGGTGCGCAAGGCGCTCCAGCGCAGCCGGAGGAAGCGCGCGCCGGACCTCGGATTCGTCGATCCAGCGGTGGCGCCAGATGCGGCCCAGCTTCGCGAAGAGGCCCGCGTCGTTCGGTTCGGTGTTCGTGGTCCGCATCGTGTTCACCAGTCCCCGGACGCGCCGCCGCCGCCGAAATTGCCGCCGCCGCCGGAGCTGAAACCACCGCCTCCGCCGCCACGGCCACTGCTCCAGCCACCCCCGCCGGAACTCCAGCCGCCACCTCCACCGCCGCCAGGCCTTCCCGTGCCCGCGACCAGCGACACGATGAGCGCCACGAAGCCCGCGATCACCGCGATGACGATGCTGGTGGTGATGAAGAACACGACCACCCCGACGCCGCCGCCCACGACCATCGTGCCCAGCTTCTTGCCGAGTACGGCGCGCGCGATCGGCGCGCCGACGAAGACGCCCACGAACAGGAAGATCGCGAGGTTCTCCCAGTCGAAACCCTCGTTGCCACTGCCGCCGGAGTTGCGCGAGGGCTCGGGCAGCGGCTCGCCGTCGACCAGCCCGATGAGCCGGTCCACCGCCGCGTTCAGCCCGCCCGCGAAGTCGCCGTTGCGAAAGCGCGGCTTCATCTCCTCGTCGATGATGCGCGCGGCCGCGAGATCGGGCACCGCGCCTTCGAGCGCCTTGGCCGTCGCGATGCGCATCTTGCGGTCGTCCTTGGCCACCACCACCAGCAGGCCGTCGCCGACGTCCTTGCGGCCGACCTTCCAGGCGTCGCCCAGGCGCTGCGTGTAGCTGGCGATGTCCTCGGGCGCGGTGGTCGGCACCATCAGCACCACGATCTGCGAGCCCTTGCGCTGCTCGAAGGCCGCGAGCTTGGTCTCCAGGCCGTTGCGCTGCGCGCTGTCGAGCGTGCCGGTCTGGTCGATCACGCGCGCCGTCAGCGCGGGAATCGGCAGCAGGCTCTGCGCCAGCGCACCACCTGCTGCCAGCAGCATCCAGCCCGCGACCAGCGCCGCCAGCAAGCGCGCGCCCCATTCCAGGAACACCGCGGATCCGGCTTTGCCGGTCCGCCGGTGTTGCCCCCGGCGAGGGGGTTGGCGAAGTGACACGAAGTGCACGAAGCCTGGGGGCGTTACTTTTTATTCGGGCTGAAGTCGACCGTGGGCGGGGTCGAGATCTGCGCCTCGTTCTGCACCGAGAAGTTCGGCTTCGGCGCATAGCCGAAGATCTTGGCCGTGAGGTTGGTCGGGAAGCTGCGCGCGAGCACGTTGTACTCCTGCACGCTCTCGATGTAGCGGTTGCGCGCCACGGTGATGCGGTTCTCGGTGCCTTCCAGCGTCACGCGCAGGTCGCGGAAGGCCTGGTTGGCCTTCAGGTCGGGGTAGCGTTCCGACACCACCATCAGCCGCGACAGTGCCGAGGACAGTTCACCCTGCGCCTGCTGGAACTTGTTGAAGGCCTCGGGGTTGTTGAGCGTCTCGGGCGTCACCTGGATCGAGGTGGCCTTGGCGCGCGCCTCGACCACCTTGGTGAGCGTGTCCTGCTCGAAGCTGGCCTCGCCCTTGACGGTGGCCACGATGTTCGGCACGAGGTCGGCGCGCCGCTGGTACTGGTTGAGGACCTCGCTCCAGGCCGACTTGCTGGCCTCGTCGAGGGACTGGAACTGGTTGTAGCCGCAGCCGCTCAGGGAAACGACCGCCGCAAGGATCAGGAACCAGCGCTTCATCATCATTTGCATTACCTCCGCAGAAGATGCGGAAGGTAGCATAGGCGGCTCCATGGCCCTTGATCCGCTGCAAGCCCTGCAAGCCGCCAACCGTGCGGTATTGCCCGTTGCCTCCTCCGCCTTCGGCACGCTGCTGATCGCGGGAGCGACCGGTGCGCTGGGTGCCGAGCTGCTGCGCCGGCTGGCGGGCAGCCACCGTCATGCGCACACCCGAGTGCTCGCGAAGGAGCCGATCCGCGACGGGCTGCGCGGCGTCGAGACCTACCTGAGCCCCGGCCTGCCCATCGCGCAGTGGCCGCCGACCTCGGCCCACACCGCCATCATCGCCTTCGACCCGCCGCGCCTGTACCACGACCGCGAGCGCGCGCTGTGGGTGCCCGAGCCCTCCGACCTGCCAGAGCTGGCCCGCTGGCTGCGCTCGTGCGGCGTGCAGACGCTGGCCATCGTGCTGCCGCACGACCAGGGCCGGCTGCCCGAGGCGCTCAAGCGCGGCCTGGCCAGCCTCGACGAGCAGGCGGTGGTGGCCTGCGGCTTCGAGCGCGTGATCCTCGTGCGCTCGGCGCGCAAGCCGGCGAATGCGAAGCTCGCCAACCCCTTCGAGCGCGTCGCTGCCTGGATGCTGTCGGTGGTGCGCTTCATGGTGCCCAGCAGCGAGCAGCCGGTGCGCGCGGCCAAGGTGGCCGAGCTGGTCGACGTGACGCTGCGCATCGCGCCGCCCGGCGTGCACGTGGCCGCGCCCGAGATGGTGTGGCGCGCGTCGCAGGGCGACATGGAGGGCGCGGCGCGCGCGTGGCTCCGGCCCTAGGCCTCAGCCGAAGCGCAGCGAGCGCAGCCCCACGGTGCGATCGACGCAGATCACCGCCACCAGCGTGACCACGATGCTCACCGTCGACACGGCTGCGGCCGTCGGGTCGAAGTCCCAGCGCAGGTAGTCGAACAGCTGCAGCGGCAGCGTCGTCATGCCGATGCCCTTGAGCAGCAGCGACATGTTGAACAGGTCGAACGAGATCACGAACGCGAACAGCGCGCCCGTGATGATGCCCGGCTTGATCAGCGGCAGCGTCACGCGCACGAAGGCGCGCCACGGCGATGCGCCCAGGCTGCGCGCGGCCTGCTCCAGCGTGCCGTCCTGGTTGTAGAGCGCCGACGCCACGTTGGTGAACACATAGGGCAGCGTGACCAGCACGTGCCCCACCACCAGCCCGAACATCGTGCGCGTGCCGATGCCGCTCGCGTACAGGAAGAACAGCAGCGCGATCGCCGTGAGGATCTCGGGCAGCATCAGCGGGAGCATCAGCATCATGCGCAGGCCCTCGCGCAGCCGCGTGGCATGGCGCACCACGTAGAGCGCGCCGGCCACGCCGATGACGCTCGAGCACACCGTCGCGATGGCCGCCACCTGCAGCGAGGTGCCGATGGCGCGCATGAAGGCTTCGTTGGCGAAGAGCGCGCCGAACCAGCGCAGCGAGATCCCCTGCGGCGGGAAGGTGAGGAACTCGCCCGCGTTGAGGGACATCAGCACGATCACCGCGATCGGCAGCAGCAGGAACACGTAGACCGCGCCGACGTAGGCCAGCCCAATGGCATCGGCCGCACGCGCGGCCAGTGGCTTGCGCTTCATCGTCATTGCAGGCCTTTCATGAAGCGCCCGGTGAGGCGGGCGTACAGCCACACGGCCACCATGCCGCAGGCCGACAGCACCAGTGCTTGCGCCGCGCCGGCGGGCCACTGGAAGTTGTCGATCAGGTTCTGCACCACCAGCACCGACATCGTCTTGACCTGGGCGCCGCCGAGCATCACCGGCGTCACGTAGGCGCTGAGCGTGAGCACGAAAACGAGGATGGTGCCGGCCTGTATGCCGGGCCACGACATCGGCAGAACGAGCCGCCAGAACACCTTCAGCCGGGAGGCGCCGAGCGAGCGCGCCGCCTGTTCGAGCGTCGGATCGATGCTCTGGATCACACCCACCAGCGGCAGGATCATGAAGGGCAGGAACACGTGCACCAGCGCGATCGTCACGCCCAGCCGGTTGTTCATGAGCTGCAGGGCCGTCGATATCAGCCCGAGATCGATCAACGCCCGGTTGATGACACCGTTGCCCGACAGCAGGATCAGCCAGCCGAAGCTGCGCACCACCACGCCCACCAGCAATGGCGACAGCACCAGCACGTACAGCAGGCCGCCCCAGCGCGAGCGCGTGCGTGCGAGGTGGTAGGCGACGGGGTAGCCCAGCAGCAGGCAGATCGGCACCGTGGTGACGCCGAGCAGCAGCGTGTCGGCCAGCACCCCGAGGATGTAGCCGTCGCTCAGCGCGTTGGCGTAGTTGGCGAGCGTGAAGCCCGCGCCATAGGGCGCGCCCACGGCGGTGGGCCGCAGGCTCATGCCGATGATGTTGAGGTACGGCAGCACCAGGAAGACGCCGATCAGCACCAGCGCGGGAGCGATCAGCCAGAACGCGCCCCGGCCCGGGCGTCCCTTGCGTGCCCTGCGTCCATGGAGCCGGTCGGCGCCGTGCACCGGTGCCTCGGCCGTCATCACGGCATTCATGGCGCAGCCGCGATGATCCAGGCGTGGCCCGGGTCGAAGGCGAAGGCCGCCTCGGCTCCGGCCTCCGCGCGCTGGCCCGGCGAGGTCTGCACCAGCAGGCTCTGGCCGCCGGCGCACTGCACCATGTGCTCCACCGTGCTGCCGAGGAAATAGGCAGACTGCACCAGCCCGGCGTAGGGGCCGTCGTTGCGCCAGCGGATCGCCTCCGGACGGATCGTCACGTGCACCGGCTGGCCCGTCGCCAGCGGCTGGTCGTGGCTTGCCGGCACGCTGCCGAGCGCCGTGCTCACGCGGTAGGTCGGGTACGGGCCGGGCTCGTCGGTGAGCCCTTCGACGCGGCCTTCGATGAGGTTCGAGCGGCCGATGAAGCGCGCCACCTCCACGCTGCGCGGACGCATGTAGATCGCCTCGGGCACGTCGAACTGCAGCAGCCGGCCGCCGAGCATCACCGCCACGCGGTCGGACATCACCATCGCCTCCGACTGGTCGTGCGTGACATACAGGGTGGTGATGCCCACGCGCTTCTGCAACTCGCGGATGAACACGCGCATGTCTTCGCGCAGCACCGCGTCCAGGTTGGCGAGCGGTTCGTCGAGCAACAGGAGTCGCGGCTCGATGACCAGCGCGCGTGCCAGCGCCACGCGCTGCTGCTGGCCGCCCGAGAGCTGGCGCGGGTAGCGCTCGGCCATCGCGGTGAGCTGCACCATCGCGAGCACGTCGTCGATTCGGCGCTTGCACTCGGCCTTGCCGATGCCCCGCATCTCCAGGCCGAACGCGAGGTTGCGCCACACCGTGAGGTGCGGGAACAGCGCGTAGTTCTGGAACACCATGCCGATGTCGCGCTTCTCCGGCGGCAGGTCGGTGATGTCCTCGTCGTTCAGGCGCACGCGGCCTTCGTCGGGAAACTCGAACCCGGCCACGCAGCGCAGCGTGGTGGTCTTGCCGCAGCCGCTCGGGCCCAGCAGCGAGATGAACTCGCCTTCCTCTGTCTTCAGGTCGAGGTGCGCAATGGCCGGTGCCGGCGCGTTGTCGAAGCGCTTGCGCAGGCCGTCGAGCGACACCCGCGTGGTGCGCCGGCCGGTCGCCGTGCGGGTGGGGGCGGACGCGCTCACTTCATCTCCCGGTTCCAGCGGTCGGTGATGGCCGCGACCTGCGGATTGACCTTGGTCCAGTCGAACTGGAAGATCGACTTCATGCGCTCGCCGCTCACCGGCACGTCCTTGGCGAGCTCGGGCGACAGCCTGGAGCGCACATTGGTCGGCGAGGTGAAGAATTCCTTGGCCATCATCTCCTGCACGTCGGCGCGCAGGATGAAGTCGAGATACTTGTAGGCCTCTTCCTTGGCCGGCGCATTCTTCAGCACGTTGAACGACTGCTCGAAGGCCAGCACGCCTTCGGTGGGCACGACCATCTCCACCGGCACGCCCTTCTTCTGCAGCGCCACGATCTCGGGGAAGTCGATCACCGCCACCGTCACGTCGCCGCGCGTGAGCATGGTCGAAAGCGTTCCGCTCCAGTCCGCCTGCGTGAACGGCAGCAGCTTCTTGATCTCGACGAAGGCGCGGTCGATCGCGTCCTGAGAGCCGCCGTAGAGCTTGGCCGTCATCAGCAGGAACAGCATCGCGGCCGTGTTGCCAATCTGGTAGAGGCCGATCTTGCCCTTGAACTCGGGGTTGCTCCACAGGTCCGACCACGACTTGGGCGGCGTCTTCACCAGGTCCTTGCGATAGCCGATGCCGATGGTCGAGACGATGCCGCGCACCCCGTTGTCGTCCGGGTTGCGCAGGATGGGGTACGCGTTCGCGAGGTTGGGCACCTTGGCCGCGGGAATGGGCTCGAAGTAGCCTTCGGCGCGCACCAGGCTCGCGATGTTCTCGTTGACCATCAGGATGCTGTAGGGCGGCTTCGCGGCACCTGCCGCGCGCAGGTTGGCGACGAAGTTCTTGCCCAGGCCCACGTCGAGCGTGGTGTCCACGCCGGCCGACTTCGTGAACATCGGCATCAGGTCGGAGCGCCAGAATTTCTCCCAGCGCCCGCCGTAGGTGTTGACGACGAGACTCTGCGCGGCGAGAGACATGCCGGGCATCGCGAGTGCGGACATGCCGGCCGCAGCCGCCATGGCTTGCAGGCAGTCGCGGCGGGAGAAGTTTTTCATGGTGGAGGTCCTGGGGAAGATGGAAGAGAGGCCGCTCAGGCGTTGGCCTGCTTGCGGTAGGCGTAGTTCTTGTCGAGGCGCTCGAGCAGGTATTCGCCGTAGGTGACGGGCTCGTAGCGCGGGGGATGCCGCGCGTCGGTGCAGGTGGGCAGGCACTCGATCAGCGCGTCCATTCCGGGATCGAGGAAGTAGGGCAGCGAGTAGCGGTCGCCTCCCGAGCGGTTGATGACCCGGTGCGGCGTGGACACGAAGCGGTCGTTGGTCCAGCGTGCCAGCATGTCACCGACGTTCAGCACGTAGGTGTCGGGAATCGGCGGCGCCTCGATCCAGTCGCCGCCGCGCGGACGCACCTGCAGGCCGCCGGAGTCGTCCTGCGCGAGCAGCGTGATGATTCCGTAGTCGGTGTGCGGCGCCGAGCCCATCTGGTCGTCCTCCACGGGCGGCTGCGGCGGATAGTGAAGCGCGCGCAGGAATGTGGTCGGGCGCTCGAAATGGTGGTCGAGCGCGTGCGCCTCCAGGCCGAGGCTCATGGCGATCAGGCGCACGATGTAGCGGCCCAGCGCGTCCACTTCGCTCACGTACGCGGTCATCGCGGGCTTGAAGCCCGGCAGCCACCCGGGCCACTGGTTCGGGCCCTGCATCGGCAGGCCGGCGAGCAGGCCCGGGTCGTCGGGCGGCAGCTCGTGCATGAGCATCAGCGATTCGCTCATGTTCGGCCGCGTGACCTTGGCCACCGACGAGGTCACGATGGTCGAGGTGGCCATGCCCATGTAGCCACGATGAAAGGCGTTGATCGCGAGCGAGCGCTTCTGCTCGAGCGTGGAGGCGTGGAATTCGCGGGAAGCCGCGAAGGCCGCGTCCCGCGTGGCGCGCCGCACGGTGTGGCCCGAGATGTAGGCGAAGCCGATGGTGCTCAGCGCTTCGTGCAGCTGCAAGGCGGAAGTCTTGGCCGCGGGGGTGCTCGGGTCGAGGTTGCCGCCGAGGTCGACGAGGGGAATGGAGTTCGGCATCGGGCGTCGGATCTCAGGAAAGGGATGGAGAAGGAGAAGAGCCATGGCGGGGCGCGCCGCCCCATTGGTCGAGCAGCTCGCGCGAGTCCATCACCAGCCCCAGGTGCAGCGACACCATCGCCAGCGCCGCGCCCTCCAGGTGCGCGTCGGTGCCGCGCACCAGGTCGCGCAGCACGATCACGCGGTAGTTGCGGTTGCTGGCGTCGAAGGCGGTGTTGAGCACGCAGCAGTCGGTGAAGCCGCCGTCGAGCACAACGGTCTCGATGCGCTGGTTGCGCAGCAGGAAGTCGAGGTCGGTCGGATAGAAGGCCGAGAGCCGGCGCTTGCCGTCTACGCGCATGTCGCCGGGCTCCACGCGCGTGACCCACTCGGTCCACTTCGAGCCTTCGATGGCGTGCGCGTCGGCGTTCGGGATCTCGCCAACGTGCAGCGGGAAGGTGCGCCGCCATGCCGACGGAATGCCGTTGATGTCGTCCACCCCGCCGGGCCGCAGCACCGACCTGACGTGCACGATGCGCACGCCCAGCGCGCGCACCGCGTCGTGGAAGCCGTCGATGGGCGCCACCACGTCGCGCGCACGCGGCGCGGGGCAGGGGCAGTCGGGGCTGTCGTCGAGGTGGCCGCGGTGCATGTCGATGGAGACGACAGCGGTGGTGGCGGGATTGAGGTAGTCGGCGAACTTCGCCGCGTCGAGCTCGCGCTCTTCGTTGTAGACCCAGGCCTTCATCGGCGCTCTTCTCTCACGTAGGGTTGGCCCAGCGCGCCGGGCTCTTCATCGGCGCCGCGCCGCGAGAGCGCGACCCACACCATCACGCCGAGCGTCACCGCATACGGCGTCATCATCACGAAGTACTGCGGCAGCTGCACGCCGGCGGCGGCCAGCTGGGGAATCAGCGCCTCGATGCAGCCGAAGAGCAGCGCGCCGACGAGCGCCTTCCACGGCGACCAGCGAGCGAAGATCACGAGGCCCACGGCGATCCAGCCGCGGCCGCCGGTCATGCCGGCGATCCACAGCTTGGTGCTGACCACCGAGATGTAGGCACCCGCCAGCCCCACCAGCGCCGAGCCCGCGAGCACCGCCGCGAAGCGCCATGCCGTCACGCGGATGCCCGCCGCGTCGGCCGCCTGCGGGTTCTCGCCCACCGCGCGCAGCCGCAGGCCGGCCGAGCTGCGCGCGAAGAACCACGCCACCGCGCCGAAGATCGGCAGCGTGAGCCACACCATCGCGTTCTGCTCGAAGATCCGGCCCACGCCGGGCAGCATCGACAGCGGCCACAGGCCCATCGTGCCGATGCCTTCGGTCGCATGGTTGGTCCACTCGGCCATCGAGCCCACCAGCGCGGTGAGCCCCTGGCAGAAGAACACCAGCGCGAGCCCGGCGATCACCTGGTTCACGCGCAGCCAGATCACCATCACCGCGAACAGCACCGACACCACGCTGGCAGCCAGCATCGCGAGCACCAGCGACACGGCCGGCTGGCCGATCACGATCTGCGCGCCGATGCCGGCCAGCGCGCCGACCAGCATCAGTCCCTCGGCGCCGAGTGCGAGCACACCCGCGCGCTCGCAGATGATGAGACCGAGCGCGGCGAGCGCATAGGGCACCGCGAAGTCCGGCGTGCTCGCGAGCCAGTTGAGGACGATGCCGCCTGTCATTGCACGGCCTCCCCGCCCACGCGGCGCAGCCGGTGGCGGATGAAGAAGTCGCTCGACGCCACGCACACCACGATCACCGCCTGGATCAGCTGCACCATCGAGAACGGCACCTGGTAGAACACCTGCAGGCTGCGCCCGGTGACGAAGAGCGCCGCCACCAGCAGCGCCACCACCGTGGCCGCCAGCGGGTTGTTGCGCGCGAGGAAGGCGATGAGGATGCCCGAGAAGCCGTAGCCCTGGTAGAAGGCCTGCGTGAGGCGACCTTCCTGCCCCGCCGCCACCGCGAAGCCCGCGAGCCCGGCCATCGCGCCCGACAGCAGCACCGCGCCGTAGATGGTGCGCCGCACAGGCACGCCGCTGGCGTGCGCCATGCGCGGGTTGGCGTCGACGAAGCGCAGGTACAGGCCCATGCGGCTCACGCTCGCGAGCCACCACGCCAGCAGCGCGACGACGCCCGCCAGCAGGATCGAGCTGCCGATGCCCGCGCCCAGCTCGGGCAGCCGCTCGAAGGCGCGGAACTGCGGCGAGTAGGGGAAGTTGTCCTTCGGGTCCTTCCAGCTGCCGTAGACCAGGTGCAGCAGGAAGTTGGCTGCCATGTAGTTGAGCATCAGCGTTGAGATGATCTCGTTCACGCCGAGCTTGAGCTTGAGCCACGCGGGCCCCAGCACCCACATCAGCCCGCAGCCGATGGCCGCGACGAACATGAGCGGCAGGCGCAGGTTCTCGGGGCCGATCTGCCACATCGAGATGGTGGTCGCGCCGATGGCGCCCCAGATCATCTGGCCTTCGAGCCCGAGGTTCCAGAAACGCGCACGGAAGGCGACGCAGCCCGCGAGGCCGACGAGGATCATCGGCGCGGCCTGGAAGAGCACGGCGCGGAAGTTCTGGCCGTCGAAGAAGGTCTGGGTCACGAACTCGTTGGCGAGCTCGTCGGCGGGTACGCCCGCCGCGATGAGGATCGCCGCCGAGATCGCGAAGCCCGCGAGCAGCGCGGCCGCAAGGATCAGCGCCTGCCAGCGCCACGGCATGTGCTGGCGGATCTCGAGCGCGTAGCGGCGGCGTGCCAGCGGTTGCACGGGCTGCACCGTGCGCGGCACCTCGTGCGCGACGGCAGCAGATGCCTTGGAAGGCGTGGAGGATGTGGAAGAGGGAGCTGCCATGTCGGCCATGAGGGATGCGTCAGCCATGGTCCACCATCGCCTGTCCGATGGCCTGCCGGTCCGCGGGCTGCGCGAACTCGCCGGCGATGCGACCGCGCGTCATCACGCCGACGCGGTCGGCGAGCTGCAGCACCTCGTCGAGGTCCTCGCTGATGAGCAGCACCGCCGCGCCGCTGTCGCGTGCGGCGCGCAGCCTGGCGTGCACCTCGGCGCTGGCGCGCACGTCGAGCCCGCGGCTCGGGCTGTGCGCGAGCACCAGCGTGGGCGACTTGCCGAACTCGCGCGCCAGCACCAGCTTCTGCGCGTTGCCGCCCGAGAGCAGCGCCGCCTTCTGCGCGACCGAGCGCACGCCCTGCACGTCGAAGGCGCGCACCGCTTCCTGCGTGTCGCTCTGGATGCGGCCGCGGCGCAGGCGCCACACGGGGCCGTAGCGGCCGGTGTGCACGCGGCCGATGGCGTAGTTCTCGGCCACCGAGAGGCCGCCCGCGAGCGCGAGCCCGTAGCGGTCGGCGGGAATGGCCGCGATGCCGATGCTCCGGCGCACCGAGGCGGGCATGGTCTTCAGGTCGCCATGGCCTTCGAGCCGCATCTCGCCTTCGGTGGGTTCGCCGTCCAGGCCCATGATCGCGCCCGCCAGCTCGCCCTGTCCGTTGCCGCCCACGCCGGCGAGGCCGTAGATCTCGCCGGCATGCAGTTCGAGGTCCACGCCGTCGAGCACGCGGCGGCCCTCGGGCGAGGCCGGCGTGCGCAGCCCGCGCACCGAAAGGCGCACCGGCCCGCGAGGCGCCGCAGAGGGCTGGAAGCCCTGCGCGGCGATCGATTCGCCCACGGTGAGCTTCACCAGCTCGGCCACCGACGCTTCTTCCGGCTTCAGCGTGGCCACCGTGCGGCCGCCGCGCATCACCGTCACGCGGTCGGCGTAGGTCTTCACGTCGGCCATCTTGTGCGTGACCAGCACCACCGCCGAGCCCTTGCGCGCCAGGCCCTGCACCGTCTGCAGCAGGCGCGCGGCCTCCTGGTCGGTCAGCACGGCCGTGGGCTCGTCCAGGATCAGGATGCGCGCGCCCGCCAGCAGCACCTTGAGGATCTCCACGCGCTGCTGCTCGGCGACCGACAGCGCATCGACGCGCTTCGACGGATCGATGTCGAAGCCCAGCTCCGCGGCCTTGTTGCGGATGTCGCGCGTGATCTCGCGCAGCCGCTCGCCATGGCTCTGGAACTCCGCCGGCGGCGGCGCGGTGAGCAGGATGTTCTGTGCCACCGTGAAGGGCCGCACCAGCTTGAAATGCTGGTGGACCATGCCGATGCGGTGCTTCGCCGCATCGCGCGGCCCGGCGAATCGCACCGCGTTGTCGTCCACCAGCAGCTGCCCGGCTTCGGGCGCGTAGAGCCCGGCCGCGATGTTCATCAGCGACGACTTGCCTGCGCCGTTCTCGCCGAGCAGCGCGTGCACCTCGCCCCAGCGCGCTGCGAAGTGGGCGTCGGTCAGAGCCGCGAAGCCGTCGAAGGACTTGCGGATGCCGGTGAGTTCGAGCGCGTTGGGCATGTGCGGCCTTGCCTTGTCTGCGGGCCTACTTCTGCGTGACCACGCCCTTGACGAACCAGTCCATCTTCCAGAGGTCGGCGTCCGAAAGAACGGCTCCCTTGGCCACGCGCTCCTTGCCGTCGCGGTCGGCGAGCGGGCCGGCGTAGATCTGCTTGCCCTTCATGATCGCGTCGCGCTCGGCGGTGATGAGGGCGGCCTTGTCCTTGGGCACGGCCGGGCCGAAGCCGGCGATGTCGGTGCCGCCGTCCTTCATCTCGATGAAGGCGCCGTACTGCGCTGGCTTCCAGCCGCCGGCCATGATCTTCTTGAGCTCCGGCGTCAGGAAGCGGTCCCACACCCACACGGAGGAGCACAGCGTTGCCTTGGGTGCGAACTGGCGCAGGTCGCGATGGTGGCCGGTGCCGTACACGCCGCGCTCCTGCGCGACGATCTGCGGCGTGGGGCTGTCCACGTGCTGGCCGATCACGTCGGCGCCCTGGTCGATGAGCGCAGCGGCGGCTGCGCGCTCCTTCACCGGGTCGTTCCACGCGCCGGTGTAGATCACATTGACGGTGGCGTTGGGGTTCATCTTCTGCGCGCCGAGCGCGAAGGCGTTGATGGTCCAGTTCACCACGCCGAAGGGGTTGGCCGCGACGAAGCCGAGCTTGCCGGTCTTCGATGCGGCACCGGCGGCCATGCCGCAGAGGTACTGGCTCTCGTAGGTGCGGCCGTAGAACGACTCGAGGTTGCTGCCGTTGGTGGTGCCAGAGCCGTTGAGAAAGGCCACGTCGGGGTACTTGGCGGCCAGGTCCTTGAAGCTGTCGGAGTAGCCGAAGGCGGTGCCGATCACGATGTTGGCGCCGCGCTGGATGAATTTCTCGGCCGCGGGCTTGATGGCCGACGCGTCCTCGGGCACGTTCTCCACGAACTGGATCTTCTGGCCGATCTCCTTCTCGATCTTCACGCGGGCCTCGTCGAAGGCCTGCGTCCAGCCGCCGTCGTTCTTGGGGCCGAAGTAGAGCATCGCGATCTTCGGCTTGTCCTTCAGCGTGAAGCCGTCGGCGGCGGCCGGCAGCGAGAACGAGGCGCCGCAGGCTGCGAGCGTCAGTGCCAGGCCGAGGGCCGGGCCGTTGGAGGAAATGCGCGGCATGGAGCAACCTTTCGTGAGGAGCGTGAAGACGGGGGAGGGAAAAGCAGAAGCGAGAGAAGAGAGGCGAGGGCCGCGCGCCGCTACATCATGAAATTGATGCGGAACACGTTGCCCTCGGGATCGAGCAGCACCGACTGGTACCAGTTGTAGTAGGTGACGTAGGGCGCCTTCACGAGCGTGGCGCCGGCCTCGAGCGCGACGGGCACCATGCGGTCGACGTCGGCCTGGCTGTCGACGTCGATGTTCAGCAGGAACTTCACGCCGCGCGTGTCGGAGAACTCGCTCAGGTGCAGCAGCTCGTAGGCATCGAGCGCGTTGAAGCCGAGGCTCGACTTGCCGGTGTCCAGCCCGCGGAAGATGGGCGAGCGGATCGCCTCGATCTCCTTGAAGCCGAACACGCGCTGGTAGAAGCCGCTGAGCGCGACCACGTCCTTCGCGAAGACGTTGACGTAGGACAGGTGGGCCATGTGATCCGGGCGCCTCCGAGGATTCAGGCCGCGACCTTGGTGCCGCCGAAGGTCGTCTGCTTGACGAACTTGGAGGTGAGGTGGTCGCCCGATGAGATGGGCGCGTACTTCGGCTGCTCGCCCGGCGCGAGGCAGCTCGGCAGGCACTCGACCATCGCGTCGTAGTTGGGCTGGTGGAAGAACACCAGCGACTGGCGGCGGTTGGTGCTCGCCACCTCGAAGGGCGGGTTGATCACGCGGTGCAGCGTCGACACCCACTGGTCGTTGGTCCACTGCATCATGAGGTCGGCGATGTTGACCACCAGGCCGCCCTCGACCTGCGGCACGTCCACCCACTGGCCGGCCTTGTTGAACACCTGCAGGCCCTTGTCGTCGGGCAGCACGATGGTGAGGCTGCCGTAGTCGCTGTGCGCGCCCGCGCGCAGCTGTCCGGGCAGCGGCTGCTCGCGCTGGGGCGGGTAGCTCAGCACGCGGAACATGCTGATGTGCTTGTCGATCTTGTCGTCGAAGAAGGTCTCGGGCAGCGAGAGGCCGAGCGCGAAGACGCGCATCAGCGAGCGCGAGAGATCGCTCATCGCCTCGAAGTACTGCTCGTAGGCCTCCTTGAAGCCCTCGAGCGGCGGCCAGCTGTTGGGCTCGAAGTGCGGGCCTGCGGCGGGGCCGCGGTGGTAGTCGTCGTCCGGCACGTTCGAGGGGCCGATGGAGAACGACTCCTTCAGGTCGCCCGGTGCCGCTTCCTCCAGGCTGTAGGAGAGGCCTTCCTCGCCCACCGCGCTGTAGCCGCGCACAGCGTCTTCGCGCGGACGATCGACCTTGCGCTTCTCGCCCAGGGGCATGTCGAAGAACTTGCGCGAGAGCGACGACACGCGCGAGATCAGCTCGGGCGAGATGCCGTGGTTGGTGATGACGAGGAAGCCGATGCTGCGGCAGGCCTCGTCGACTTTCTTCGCTACCTCCGCCTTGCCTTCGGCGGTGCCGGCGAAGTAGGGCGCGAGATCGATGATGGGTACGGAAAGCAGGGTCATGGCAGGTTCCTCTTGCTTGGCATGCCTTTCGCCATGCAACGTCTGTGCCAGTTGGACCAAATGGACAAAACCCATCCGTCGCGTCAGCATGGTGCGAATTGCCGTGCCGCGAAGGCGGTCGCGGCGCAAGGCGATGCACCACGGCCTTACAGTGGTGCGCCGTAACGCCTGCCGAGGCAGGACCGACCGATCGAACGAACGAACGAGGGAGGATCGAGGGAAGATGCCGAAGACCAAAGCACTGGCCGCGAGCGCCAGCAAGGAGAGTCCCGCACGCAAGCGCGCGAAGCCTGCGGTGCGCAGCGCGTCCGCGGTGAACCGCAGGCTGCGCCAGATCGAGGACAAGCGCAGCGCGATCCTCGGCGCGGCGCTGGGGCTGTTCTCGCGCTTCGGCCTGCATGGCACCTCCATCGACCAGGTGGCCGCGCGCGCCGATGTGTCGAAGAGCAACCTGCTCTACTACTTCGCCAACAAGGAAGAGCTCTACGTCAACGTGCTGCGCGACCTGCTCGCGCTGTGGCTCGAACCGCTGCGCGGCTTCAGCGCCGAGCAGGACCCGGTCGAGGCCATCGGCGGCTACATCCGCCGCAAGCTGGTGATCTCGCGCGACCGGCCCGATGCGTCGCGGCTCTTCTGCCTGGAGATGATCCAGGGCGCACCGCTGCTGCGCGACGAACTCGATCGCGAACTGCGCACGCTGGTGGAGAAGAAATCGGAAGTGATCCGCGCATGGATCGATGCGGGCAAGCTGGCGCCGGTCGATCCGCACCACCTGATCTTCGGGCTGTGGGCAATGACGCAGCACTACGCGGACTTCGGCGTGCAGGTGCAGGCGCTGTCGGGGCATACGCTGGAAGACGAAGCCTTCTTCGAGCGTGCGGTGGAGAACGTTCAGCGCATCGTGCTGCAGGGCATCGTGCCGCGCTGAGGCCTGCTTCCTCTCCCCTTGGGAGAGGGCTGGGGTGAGGGTGGCGGCCTGAAAGTCACTGCTGCTCCTGCGAGCGCCGTTGCCCCTCACCCTAACCCTCTCCCCGAGGGGAGAGGGGATAAAACGAATCAGTGCTGCGGCGGCGCAGCGATCTCGTGATACCGGCGATCGAAGTAGATGAGGCCCTGCGCCGCACCGCCGATGGCGATCGAGACGGCCTCGCAGAACAGGACATCGTGCGTGCCTGCGCTTGTCGCGTGCACCACGCGGCAGTCGAAGGACACGGCCGCATCGTCGAGCACCGGCGAGCCGGTGGTCTTGCTGCTCCAGCGGGCCGCGGCGAAGCGCTCGTCCATCGGCGTCTTGCCGCCGAATAGCGTGGACAGCGACTGGTGCCCGGCCGCCAGCACATTGACGCACAGCACCCCGTTGGCCTTGAACGCCGGGTACACCGAGGCCGAACGGTTGAGGCACACCAGCAGCGTCGGCGGCTCGTCGGTCACGCTGCACACGGCCGATGCGGTGAAGCCCGCGCGGCCTGCGGGGCCGTCGGTGGTGATGATGTTCACCGCCGCGCCCAGCCGCGCCATCGCGTTGCGGTAGTCGGCCTTCTGCAGGCCCTGCGGAAGCAGGGCTGGGTTGGGTGACGATGAAGCAGGGTTCGAGGCCATGGCGTTGTGCAGCATCTCGCGTGACTCCTTCAGGCCAGCAGGCAGGCCTCGTCGAAGGCCAGCCGCGGCAGGCGGCCGAACAGCTTCGACGTGTCGCCATGGCCGAGGTTGATGAGGAAGTTGACGGTCCAGTCGGTGCCCTCGAAGAAGGCCGCGTCGACCTTCGCCTTGTCGAAGCCCGACATCGGGCCCGCATCGAGCCCGACCGCGCGCGCCGCGAGCAGCAGGTAGCCCGCCTGCAGGCTGGCGTTGCGGAAGGCAGTCTCGTGCGCGGCCTCGGGGCTGCCGGTGAACCAGCTGCGCGCGTCGGCGTGCGGGAACAGCGTGGGCAGCCTGTCGTAGAACTTGCGGTCCCACGCGGCGATGACGGTGACGGGCGCGGTCATGGTCTTTTCGAGGTTGCCCTTGGAGAGCGCCGGCGCGAGGCGCTCCTTGCCTTCGGGCGTGCGCACGAAGACGAAGCGCGCGGGGGAGCAGTTGGCCGATGTGGGGCCGAGGCTCGCGAGCGCGTAGATCTGCGCGAGCTGCGCGTCGGTGACGGGCTCGTCGGTCCAGCCGTTGTGGGTGCGCGCGCCGGTGAAGAGCAGCGACAGCGCGGCGTCGTCGAGGGTGTTCTTGAGGGTCATGCTGGAACGGCGGGTGCACTGACCCGCGAGAGAAAGTCGAGCAGGCTGCGGTTGAAGGCGTCGGCCTCTGTCACGCTGTGGGCATGGCCGCCGTGCGGCATGAAGTCGAGCGTGACGTCGCGCAGGCCATCGGCCAGGCGCTGCGAGCAGGTCCAGGGCACGAGCGTGTCGTCCCTGGCCGCTGCGATCAATGCGGGCGCGACGATGTCGGCGAGGCGGGCGTCGATGTCGAAGGCGCGCAGCGCGGCGATGCGCGCCCGCATGTTGGATTCGCCCGGGAAGTGCGCGAAGGCGTGATCGACTTCGTCGGCCACGCGCTGCGCGTTCTCGGCGGCCCAGGCGGCGGGATAGAGAAAGATCGGCTGCGCCTCGACGTACGCGCGCGGGCCGCATGCGCCGAGCAGCGCGAGCCGCGCATCGAAGCAGCGCGCCGAATGTGGATTGGGCTTCGACCACGCGTTGACGAGCGCGAGGCTCGCGATGCGCGAAGGCGCGTCGAGCGCAAGCTGCAGTCCGACGAGGCCGCCGAGCGCATGGCCGGCGAAATGGCACCGCGCGGTGTTCGTCGCGTCGAGTATCTCGATCACGTCGCGGGCCATGTCCGCGATGGCGTAGGCCTCGGGCAGCGCGGCGGGGCTGCGGCCGGTGCCGCGCTGGTCGTAGGCGATGACGCGGTAGCCGGCGGCGGTCAGCGCGCCGAGCTGCGGCTGCCAGAAGCCGGCCGAACCGCCGAGGCCCGACGACAGCAGCACCGTGGCCGCTGCATCGGACGGCCCGTGCACCTCGTAGTGCAGCGCGCTCATGAAGCTCAGGCCTTCTTGCCCACGTGCGCGATCGACGCGATCTCGACCAGCGCGTCGGGCTTCACCAGGCCGCACTGGATGCAGTAGCGCGCGGGCTTGGTGCCGGGGAAGAACTCGGCGTACACCGCGTTGATCTTCGCGTAGTCGGCCCAGTCCTTGAGCATGATCTGGTTGAAGGTCACGTCGTCCATGGTGCCGCCGGCGGCCTCGACCACGCCCTTGATGGTGGTGAGCACGTGCCTGGCCTGCGCGCTCGCGTCGCCGACGTGCACCACGTTGTTGTCCTTGTCGAAGGGCAGCGTGCCGGACACGTAGAGCACGCCGTCGGCGAGCGTGCCGGGGACGAAGGGAGCGATGGGAACGCCGGTGCCGGGAGGAATGATGGCTTGCTTGGGCATGGTGGAGGGTCCTTGTCGAAGAGGGTGGGAAGGGGAAATCAGGCGACGGCCGCTTCGGCCTTGGCGGCCTGGTCGGCTTGAGCGGCCTGGGTACCGAGGGAGGGCGCGAAGGTGCTGCAGAAGTGCTCCGTCGTGGACACCCAGCCGAAGAAGGTCTCCACGTTGTAGACCGATGCCTTCTGGATGGCGGGTCCGCCGAGCTCGTGCGTGGCGTCTTCCAGCATCACGGCGAAGTATTCGAGATGGAAGGCGTCGCGCAGCGTCGATTCGACGCACACGTTGGTGGCGATGCCGGTGAACACCAGGTGGCGGATGCCGCGCGAGCGCAGGGTGCTGTCGAGGGTGCTGTTGAAGAAGCCGCTGTAGCGCGTCTTCGGCACGACGATGTCGCCGGGCTGTGGCTTCATCTCCTCGATGAGCTCGTAGTCCCAGCCGCCCTTGGCGAGGAACTTGCCCTGCAGCTCGGGCCTGGCGCGCATGGTCTTGAGCGCGTTCGACTTGTGCCAGTTGGGCGAACCGGGGCCGCCGGCTTCCACGTAGTTCGCGTCCCAGCCGTTCTGCAGGAACACGACCAGCATGCCCGCCGCGCGCGCCGCCGCGATGGCGCGCACGATGCCGGCGATGGTGCCCTGCGCGCCGGAGATGTCGAAGCCGGCCGAATCGACGTATCCGCCGATGGAGGCGTAGGCGTTCTGCATGTCGACGACGATCAGCGCCGAGTCGCTCGCGTGCAGCGCCAGTGGTTCGGGCCGCGCGGGCAGTATCAGCGGCGCGGGTGCACCGGGCGCGCGCGGCGCGCCGACGGGCGTGTTCGAGGTGAGGGTGGTGTTGCGTGCGGGAGTGGTCACGTGGCGCTCCTTCCGCTCAGGCCGCGAGGCGCTCGGGTTCGACCTGCGAGGGCACGGGGCTGTGCACGTGCGCGCGGCTCTTCATCAGCGGCTGGATGCGCTCGCCGAAGGCCTCGACACCCTGCACGAAGTCGTCGAAGGTCAGCAGCACGCCTTCGGTGCCGGGCACCTCGGCCACTTCGTCGAGCATGCGCGCGACGCTCGCGTAGGAGCCGACCAGCGTGCCCATGTTGATGTTCACGGCGGAGGTCGGATCGGCCATCTGGCGCACGTTGGTGTCGGCGCCCGACTTGGTGTCGGCCGCGCCCTGCTGGCCCAGCCACGCGATGGCCTCGTGGTCGGCGCCGGCCTTGTAGTGCTCCCACTTGGCGCGCGCGGCGTCGTCGGTCTCGTCGGCGATCACCATCATCAGCACGTAGGTGGTGACCTTGCGGCCGGTCTTCGCGGTGGCCTCGATGAGCTTGTCGGCCGCGGGCGCGAAGGCCTTGGGCGTGTTCACACCCTTGCCGAAGCAGAAGTTGTAGTCGGCGTACCTGGCCGAGAAATCCATGCCTGCGTCGCTCTGGCCGGCGCATATCACCTTCATGTCGGCCTGCGGGCGGGGGCTGAGGCGGCAGTCGTCCATCTTGAAGTGGTCGCCCTTGAAGTCGGACGAGCCCTTGCCCCAGAGGTCGCGCAGCACCTGGATGTATTCGGACAGGTATTGGTAGCGCGTGCCGAAGAACTGGTCGCCGGGCCACATGCCCATCTGCGAGTACTCGGGCCGCTGCCAGCCGGTGACGAGGTTCAGGCCGAAGCGGCCGTTGGAGATCGAGTCGATGGTGGAGGCCATGCGCGCCACGATGGCCGGGGGCATCACCAGCGAGGCGGCGGTGGCGAAGAGCTTGATCCTGCTGGTGACCGCGGCGAGGCCGGCCATGAGCGTGAAGGACTCCAGGTTGTGGTCCCAGAACTCCGTCTTGCCGCCGAAGCCGCGCAGCTTGATCATGGACAGCGCGAAGTCGACGCCGTAGCGCTCCGCCTTCAGCGTGATCTCCTTGTTGAGCTCGAAGCTGGGCTTGTACTGCGGTGCGTTCTCGGAAAGCAGCCAGCCGTTGTTGCCGATGGGAATGAAGATGCCGACGTTCATTGGAAGGGCTCCTGTTGCGGGTTCGGGAGGCTCCATGCATGCGGCGTGCCAGTTGAATAAATCCTTTCAAATCAAAGACTTGCGAAAAGCAGGCATCCTGGGTTTGACCATTTGGTCCAAAACGGAGCATGCGATCCGCCCGAACTGCGGCCGACCGGTGCGGCAAGGACCAAAGCGGTGCAGTGCCCGCGTCACGGAGGGCGGGGCAAAATCACGCCATGCCCAAGACCCCACTCCGTGCCGCAGCGGCCATCGGCGGCACCGCCGACGACGTCGAGACGGCTTTCTACGAAGCGCTGCAGCGCGGCGACATCGATGCGCTGATGGCCTGCTGGGCCGACGAGGACGAGGTGTTCTGCGTGCACCCCGGCGGCCCGCGGCTGGTGGGGGCCGTGGCGATCCGCGCGGCCTTCGAGCAGATGTTCGGCAACGGCGCGATCCATGCGATGCCGGCGCGGGTGCGCAAGATCGAGTCCCTCGCGAGCGCCGTGCACAACGTGCTGGAGCGCATCGAGGTGCTCACCGCCGAGGGCCCGCGCCATGCCTTCGTGCTGGCCACCAACGTCTATCACAAGACCGCGCAGGGCTGGCGCATGGTGGCGCACCATGCGAGCCCCGGCACCGCGCGCGAGCCGGACGACGCGAACGATCCGCCCCAGGTCCTGCATTGATTGACGATCGATCGATGCTCTCCCCGGTCGCTTCCTTCTCCCCGGCCGCCGCGGCCGGAACTTCTTCCCTCGAGGCGATGGGCTACGCTGCGCCGCGCTGGCTGCCCGGCGGCAACCTGCAGACCATCTGGCCCGCGCTCTACGCCCGCCGCTTCGATGGGCCAGCGCCGGTCTACCGCCGCGAGCGCTGGTCGACCCCCGACGGCACCGACTTCATCGACGTCGATTTCGTCGACGCCGCGATGCCCGGGGCGAGGCCGCTGCTGGTGCTGTTCCACGGGCTCGAAGGCTCCTCGCGAAGCCACTACGCAGAGGCCTTCGCCGCCTTCGCGGCCTCGCGCGGCATGGCCTTCGCGGTGCCCCATTTCCGCGGCTGCAGCGGCGAGATGAACCTCGCGCCGCGCGCCTACCACTCGGGCGACTTCGAGGAGATCGGCTGGATCCTCGCGCGCATGCGCGAGCAGCACGCGAGCAAGGGCGGCGGGCCGGTGCTGGCGGCGGGCGTGTCGCTGGGCGGTAATGCGCTGATGCGATGGGCTTGCGAAGCGGGGGAGACCGCCTCCGGCGTGGTGAGTGCCGTCGCCTCGGTCTGCGCGCCGCTCGACCTCGCCGCGGGCGGCGAAGCCATCGGCAAGGGCTTCAACAGGCTGGTCTACACGCGCATGTTCCTCTCGACCATGAAGCCCAAGGCGCTGGCCAAGCTGGCGCAGTTTCCGGGCCTGTTCGACCGCGAGCGGCTGGTGTCGACACGCAACCTCTACGAGTTCGACAACGTCTTCACCGCGCCGCTGCACGGCTTCCGCGATGCCGACGACTACTGGGCGCGGGGCTCGGCGAAGCCGCACCTTGCCTCGATCCGGGTGCCGGCCCTCGTGGTGAACGCGCGCAACGATCCCTTCATTCCGGCCTGCAGCCTGCCGAAGCCCGGCGAGGTCGGCTCGTACGTCACGCTGTGGCAGCCCGAACACGGCGGGCACGTCGGCTTTCCGATGGGGCTGCCGCCGGGTCATGTGCGGGGCATGCCGGAACAGGTCGGCGGCTGGCTGCAGCTGCACGGCGGCACTTCCGCTGACGGTGGGGGCTTGCCGCCGGGAAGAGAATGACGCCATGGATGACATCGTCAAGCAAGCATTGGCCAAGTGGCCCAACGTGCCGCACTGCTACGGCTGGCTCGGCCTCGACGCGCGCGGCAACTGGTACATGCGCGACGACCGCACCCAGGCCCAGGGCCCGTTCCGCACCGCCAAGGGCTCGATGCTGCGGCACGACAAGCTGATCGAATTCATCCACCGCAACTACGAGCACGACGACGAGGGCCAGTGGTTCTTCCAGAACGGCCCGCAGCGCGTGTACGTGGAGCTGGAGGCCGCGCCCCTCGTGTGGCGCGTTGCCGAGGAGGCGGATGGCGGCGGCTTCACCGTCACGGCCCACACGGGCACGGCAGCCAAGGTGTCGGGCTGCCTCCTCGACGAGGACGGCAGGCTCTATCTGGCATCGCCGATGGGGCTCGGGCTCGTGCACACGCAGGACGTGGGCATCGCCGCAGAGGCCATCGAGCGCGGCATCTGGACGCCCGAGCCGGTGCAGGCAAGCGAACTGCCCCTGCGCTTCGGCCACGTGCTGAGCCCGGCCGAGCGCCACGCAGCCGCCTCGCACGCCTGAGGCCGAATGCAGAAAGAACAAAGCCGGCGCGGGGCCGGCTTTGTTCTTTCATGAGGAGATCAGGGAAAACGCTTACTTGGCTGGAGCGCTCGCCGCAGCAGCTGCAGCAGGAGCCGCACCCGCAGCGCCTTCGGCAGGCGCTGCGCCGGAAGCACCCTCGGCCGGCGCCCCGGCCGCAGCAGCGGGGCGATCGGGCACCGGGAACTTGGCGCCGCCGGCATTGGCCATGTAGACCACGGCACGGCCCACTTCGAGGTCTTCGAAGTCGCCGCCACCCTGCGGGGGCATGGCGCCCTTGCCCTTCAGTGCATGTTCGAGGAGCGTCGGGTAGCCCTGGCCGATGCGCGGGCCCCAGGCTGCGGCGTCGTTCAGGTGGGGCGCGCCGGGAATGCCGGGAGCGCCGTGGCAGGCGACGCACTGGGCCTTGAACACGGCCTCTCCGGTGGCCAGTGGACGGTTGGCGTCACGGATCTCGATGGTGCCGACCTTCTTGAGGCGCTCGGCCACTTCGCGGTCGCGCGCTTCCTTGGTCACGCCGTAGAGCGCCATGTTGTCGCCTTGCGCGGTACCTGCGGGCTTGTTGCCCGAGGCCACGTAGGAGACAAGACCCATGATGATCAGGATCGGGGCAATGAAGGAAAAAAATACCGCGAGCAGCAGTTGCTTCGGGTTCTTGATCGGCCCGGTGTGGGCTTCTTCTGTGGCCTGGTAATGCGGGTCTGCGCTCATTCGCGTCCTCAATTATCGGGGGCTCGTCGGGGGGCTTTTCCTAACCAACCGGCGATTATAGAGAGAGCCCCCGCCGACAGGGGCAAGGGACCTCCCTTATGGGACGCCTTGGCGTCTCGGCCCCTGCCGGGGCTGCGAGACGCCCTCGAGGCTCAGCCCTTGCCGCCGTCGCCTTCGCGCGTGGCCCAGCCGCCGCCCAGCGTCTTGTAGAGCGTGACCTGGTTCTGCAGCTGCAGCAGGCGCGTCGTCACCGCCGACTGCTGCGCGGTGAACAGCGAGCGCTGAGCGTCGAGCAGGTCGAGCGCGCTGGCGATGCCGTTGCGATAGCGCAGGTCGGAGAGCTTGAAGCGCACCGCCTCCGCATCGGCCTGCGCACGCTGCGCGCGAACCTGCTCGCCGAGCGTGGCGCGGCCTGCGAGCGCGTCGGCCACTTCGCGGAATGCCGTCTGGATCGACTTCTCGTACTGCGCCACCGCGATCTCGCGCCCGGCCTTGGCCGAGTCGAGCGTCGCGATGTTGCGGCCTGCGTCGAAGATCGGCAGCGTCACCGTGGGCGCGAAAGACCATGCCTTGGAGCCGCGGTCGAACAGGCCCGAGAACTCGCTGCTCGCGGTGCCGATCGAGCTGGTCAGCGACACGCGCGGGAAGAAGTTCGCGCGCGCCGCGCCGATGTTGGCATTGGCCGCGATCAGCTGCTGCTCCGCCGAGCGGATGTCGGGCCGCTCGGCCAGCAGGTCGGAGGGCAGGCCGGCCGGCACGTCGGGCATCGGCTTGATGCCGTCGAGGCCCCTGGCGCCACCCGCCAGTGCATCTGCAGGCACCGGCGCGCCCAGCAGCAGGGCGAGGGCGTTCTCGTCCTGCGAGCGGGTGCGCTGCTGCTGCGCATAGGAGGCGCGCGCCGTTTCCAGCAGCGAGTTCGCGGCCTGGAAGTCGAGCTCGGAGGACACGCCGTTGTCGAAGCGCATCTTCGTGAGGCGTACCGATTCCTCGCGCGTGACCATCGTCTGCCGCGTGATCTCCAGCAGCTCGTCGTCGGCCAGCAGCGTGAGCCAGCCGTTGGCGACCGACGCGATCAGGCTGATCTGCACCGCCTTGCGGGTCTCGTCCGTGGCGAGGTACTGCGCCAGCGCCTGGTCCTTCAGCGCGCGGATGCGGCCGAAGAAGTCGATCTCCCACGAGGTGAAGCCGAAGTTGACGCTGTATTGCGAGGCCACGCTGCCCTGGCTCGGGTCGATCGCCTGGTAGGCGTTGGGGCTCGAGCGCGAGCCCGTGCCCGTCAGGCCGAGCGCGGGGAACAGGTTCGAGCGCTCGATCTGGAACTGCGCGCGCGCCTGCTCGATGTTGAGCACCGACACGCGCAGGTCGCGGTTGTTCGCGAGCGCCGTGCGGATCAGGCCCGCCAGGCGCGGGTCGGTGAAGAAGTCCTGCCACGGCAGGTTGGCCGCGGCCTGGCCCGGCGGCTGCGACGGGTCGCCCGGGTAGGTGGTTGGCACCGGCGCCGCAGGGCGCTCGTAGGTCGGGATCAGCGAGCAGCCGGCCAGCAGCATCGCCGCCGCCAGGGCTGTGGGAATGAATTTCGTCATTGTCATTGCGACTCCATGGCCGTTCGCGCTGTACGCACTGCGCGGCCTGTTCGGGAAACACCGCGGAACCGGCTCTGCCGGGCCGCAGGTGTCGCCCCCTGCAAGGGGGTTGGCGAAGCGACACGCAGTGCGCGAAGCCTGGGGGTGTGCCCGAGTTCAGTCATGCTTGGTTTCCTCCGGGCCGATGCCGGCGGCTTCGGCATGCCGCTTGTCGGCTTCTTGCTGGCGCTTGCTGCCCTTGAACAGGCTGCGAACCACCACGAAGAACACCGGCACGAAGATCACGGCCAGCGCGGTGCCCGTCAGCATGCCGCCGAGCACGCCGGTGCCGATGGCACGCTGGCTGGCGGAGCCGGCGCCCGAGGCGATCGCCAGCGGCACCACGCCCAGGCCGAAGGCCAGCGAGGTCATGATGATCGGGCGGAAGCGCAGGTGGGCGGCGGCCAGGGCCGACTCGATGACGCCCTTGCCCTGCGCCTGCAGGTCCTTCGCGAACTCGATGATCAGGATCGCGTTCTTCGCCGACAGGCCGATGATCGTGATCAGGCCCACCTGGAAGTACACGTCGTTCGAATACGCACGCAGCATCGTCGCCAGCAGCACGCCCAGCACGCCCAGGGGCACCACCAGGATCACCGACAGCGGGATCGACCAGCTCTCGTACAGCGCGGCCAGGCAGAGGAACACCGCCAGGATCGCGAAGCCGTACAGGATGATGGCCTGCGAGCCGGCGAGCTTTTCCTCGCGCGACTGGCCGGTCCATTCGTAGCCGAAGCCGGCGGGCAGCTGCGATGCGAGCTTCTCCATCTCGGCCATCGCCGCGCCGGTGCTGTAGCCCGGTGCCGCGTCGCCGCTGATGCGGATGGCCGGATAGCCGTTGTAGCGCACCGTCTGCGTGGCGCCCGTGACCCACTTGGTGGTCGCGAAGGCCGACAGCGGCACCGGCTGGCCCTGCGTGTTGCTGGCGTTCAGCTTGAGCAGGTCGTCGGGCTGCATCCGCGCCGGAGCGTCGGCCTGCACCACTACGCGCTGCAGGCGGCCGCGGTTCGGGAAGTCGTTGATGTAGCTCGAACCCAGAGCGGTCGACAGCGTCGCGTTGATCGCGTCGAAGCTCACGCCCAGCGCGTTGGCCTTGTCGCGGTCGATGTCGATCTGCAGCTGCGGCGCGTCTTCCAGGCCGTCGGGACGGACCTGCGCCAGCACCTTGCTCTGCGAGGCCATGCCCAGCAGTTGGTTGCGGGCGGCGATCAGCGCGTCGTGGCCGGCGCCGGCGCGGTCCTGCAGGCGGAAGCTGAAGCCGCTGGCGTTGCCCAGTTCGGGAATGGGCGGCGGGCTCAGCGGGTAGATGAAGGCGTCGCGGATGCCCGAGAGCGCACCGAAGGCACGGCCGGCGAGCGCGCTGGCCGAGTGGGCCGGGTCCTTGCGTTCTTCCCAGTCCTTCAGCGTCACGAAGGCGAGGCCCGCGTTCTGGCCCTGGCCCGAGAAGCTGAAGCCCATCACGCCCACCATGCTCTGCACCTCGGGCTGCTTCAGGATGAAGCCCTCGACCTGCTGCATGACCGACAGCGCACGCTCCTGCGTCGCACCCGGCGGCAGCTGCACGTTCACGATGATGTTGCCCTGGTCCTCCTGAGGCAGGAACGAGCTCGGCAGGCGGGTGTAGGTGAACACCACCGCGGCGATGATCGCCACGTAGATCACGAGGTAGCGTGCGGCGCGGCGCAGGATGCGCGCGACGAAGCCTTCGTAGCCCTTGGCGGTGCGTGCGAAGCCGCGGTTGAACCAGCCGAAGAAGCCGGTCTTCTCATGGTGATGGCCCGCTTCCACCGGCTTGAGCAGCGTGGCGCACAGCGCCGGCGTGAGCGACAGCGCCATGAAGGCCGAGAAGGCGATCGAGGCCACCATCACCGCCGAGAACTGGCGGTAGATGTTGCCGGTGGAGCCCGCGAAGAAGGCCAGCGGCACGAACACCGAGACCAGCACCACGGTCACGCCGATGATGGCGCCCGAGATCTGGCGCATCGCCTTGCGCGTGGCCTCAAGTGGAGAGAGCCCCTCTTCGCTCATGATGCGCTCGACGTTCTCCACCACCACGATGGCGTCGTCCACCACGATGCCGATCACCAGCACCATGCCGAACATGGTCAGCACGTTGATCGAGAAGCCCAGCGCCAGCAGCGAGGCGAAGGTACCCAGCAGCGCCACCGGCACCACGATGGTCGGGATGATCGTGTAGCGCCAGTTCTGCAGGAAGAGGAACATCACGAGGAACACCAGCGCCACGGCTTCCAGCAGCGTCTTGACCACTTCGCTGATCGAGATCTGCACGAAGCGCGAGCTGTCGTACGGGATGGCCCACTTCACGCCCTGCGGGAAGTAGCGCTCGAGCTCGGCCATCTTGGCGCGGATCGCCTTGGCCGACTGCAGCGCGTTGCCGTTGGGCGTGGGCTGCACGCCGACGCCGACCGCGGGCACGCCGTTCAGGCGCGCCGAGGTGGCGTACGACTGGCCGCCGAGTTCCACGCGCGCCACGTCCTTCAGCCGCACGGTCGAACCGTCGGTGTTGGCGCGCAGCACGATGTTCTTGAACTGCTCGACGTTGACCAGCTGGCCGTTCACCGTCACCGTGGCCGCGATGGCCTGGCCGGGAATGTTGGGCAGGTCGCCCAGCGTGCCCGAGGACACCTGCGCGTTCTGCGCGCGGATGGCGTTGTTGACGTCGGTGGCCGACAGGTTGAAGCCCTGCAGCTTGGCCGGGTCGATCCACACGCGCATCGCGTTCTCGGAGCCGAAGAGCTGCGCCTGGCCCACGCCGACCACGCGCTGCAGCTCGGGCACGACGTTGCGCGCGGCATAGTCGCCGAGCGCAACCGGGTCGAAGTTCGGGTTGTCCGAGGACAGCATCACGAACATCAGGAAGTTGTTGCGCGACTTGTCCACGCGCACGCCCTGCTGCGTCACGGCGGAGGGCAGGCGCGGCGTCGCGCGCGACAGCCGGTTCTGCACGTCCACCTGCGCGAGGTCGTCGTTGGTGCCGGGCTCGAAGCTGATCGTGATGGAGCCGGTGCCGTCGGCCTGGGCCACCGATTCCATGTAGATCAGGCCCGGCGAGCCGTTCATCTCGCGCTCGATGACGGACAGCACGCTGTCCTCGAGCGTCTGCGCCGAGGCGCCGGGGTAGGCGACGTTGATCACGATGGCGGGCGGCGCCACCGGCGGGTACTGCGAGATCGGCAGCTGGGTGATTGACACGCCGCCCACCACCAGGATGAACAGTGCGATCACCCAGGCGAAGATCGGTCGGTCGATAAAGAATTTGGCCATTTGCGGGCGCGCTCCTGATTACTTCTTCTCGGCCGGGGCCTTGTCGGCCGGAGCCTTCTCGGCGGAGGCGGCTGCCGCGGGCGCGGCTGCCTCGGCGGCGGGCTTGGCTGCGCCGCCGTTGGGGTTCGGCTTGGTCCACGGGACGGCCTTCACGGGCGTGCCCGGCGGCATCATCTGCAGCTTCTGGAAGCCGTCGACCATCACCTGTTCGCCGGCCTTCAGGCCGTCGAGCACCACCCACTGGTTGTCCTTGGCGGCGCTGATCTTGACGGTGCGCTTGCTGATCTTGCCGTCCTTGTCGACCACCGACACCGTGTCGCCCTGCTGCGTGCGCGTGACGGCCTGCTGCGGCACCGTGATCGCGTTGGTGGCCTGGGCCTGCTCGAGCTTCACGCGCACGTACAGGCCGGGCAGCAGCTCGCCCTTGGGATTGGGCACTTCGGCGCGCAGCGTGACCTGGCCGGTGGTGGAGTCGACCGTGAGGTCGGAGAAGAGCAGCTTGCCTTCGAGCGGGTAGTCGGTGCCGTCTTCGAGCACCACGCGGATGGTCGCGGCTTCCTCGCCGCTCGCGCGCTTGTACTGGCCGGCGGCCACGGCGCGGCGCAGCTTCATCGCGTCGGAGGCCGACTGCGTGAAGTTCACGTACAGCGGATTGATCTGCTGCACCACGGCGAGCTCGGTGGCGTCGCCCTGGCCCACCAGAGCGCCTTCGGTCACGAGGGCGCGGCCGATGCGGCCCGCGATGGGCGAGGTCACGTCGGCATAGCTCTGGTTGATCTTGGCGGTCTGCAGCGCCGCGCGGCCCGATGCCACGTCGGCCTCGGCCTGCTTGGCGGAGGCCACGGCGGTCGCGTATTCCTGCTTGCTCACGGCATTGGCCTCGACCAGCGGCTTGTAGCGCTCGGCCAGGGCCCTGGCCTGCACCGCGTTGGCTTCGGCGCGTGCCAGCGTGGCCTGCGCGTTCTGGGTCGCGGCCACCAGCGGTGCCGGGTCGATGCGGAACAGCAGCTGGCCGGCCTTCACGTCGCTGCCTTCGCGGAATTCGCGCTTCAGCAGGATGCCCGATGCGCGGGCGCGGACCTGGGCGACGCGGGAGGCCTCGAGGCGGCCGGGCAGTTCGGTGACGAGGCCGACGTCGGTCGGCGTGGCAACGATCACGCCGACTTCGGGAGCCGGATGACCGCCGCCGCCTCCGGCGCCCGCGCCTGCGGGCGCATCGCTCTTGCCACAGCCCGCAAGGACCAGCAGGACGACGGCCGCCACGGTCGCGAGGCGCGGCGAAAAGGACGATGGGCGCGAAACATGCAGGAGGGGCATGCGATTCCTTTGAAGCGAAGACGGGAGATGGCGCGTTCGCGGCGTGAACCGGAAACCTGTACAGCCAGGGAGGCCATCGGGGAAGCCGGCTAGTTTACATACATTCATGGATGTATAGTGACAGGCCGAGCAATGGCCCCACGATACATAGAGGGCGTTGTCTTTACAAATCAGGAGACTTGGTGGCACGTCGTACGAAGGAAGAAGCATTGGCCACGCGGCATCGGTTGCTCGATGCCGCGGAGCTGCTGTTTCAGGCGCAAGGTGTTTCGCAGACCACGCTGCAGCAGATCGCGCAGCAGGCCGGCGCGACGCGCGGCGCGATCTACTGGCACTTCAAGGACAAGGCCGACCTCTTCAACGCGATGATGGAGCGCGTCATCCTGCCGCTGGAGGCCGCGCCGAGGGCGGCCGCCGCGCCTGGCGTCGACGATCCGCTGGCCGAGATCGAGGAGGGCATGGTCCACGCGCTCACCCTCATGACCACCGACCCGCAGGTGCGCCGCGTGTTCGACGTCGCCACCCACAAGGTCGAGTACACGCACGACATGGCCTCGGTGCAGCAGCGCCACCTGGACGCGCGCAACGCCTGCGTGACCGATTTCGAGAAGGCGCTGCGCCTGGCCGCGCGGCGCGGCCGCATCAAGCTGCCGGTGCCGGGCCACGTGGCGGCGCAGGGGCTGCATGCGCTGATCAGCGGCCTCATCCAGAACTGGCTGCTCGACCCCGAGGCCTTCGACCTCGTACCCACCGGAAGGCGCACCTTCAGGGTCTATCTGGCGGGGCTCGGGTTCGCCCGGCCGCAGCCGGCTGCCCCCGTCGCGGCCGAGGCGGAAGCAGCCGCCGCCTGATAGGCGATAATGTCGGACTCCGGTGCAAACCGGACCCGATTCCTCGCTGTATTTCAACGGATAGAATTCGGCCCTCCGAAGGCTGAGATCCAGGTTCGATTCCTGGCGGCGGGACCAGACACCAAGCCGGACACATTCCCATGTGTCCGGCTTTTTTGTTTTCCGGCTCCTCGTTCGCGCAGCCTGTGCGATCCGGGCGATGGGCGCCGCCGACAGAAAACCTGGGGACAGTCCCGGCACAAGTCATGCGTTATCCACAGTCGCAGCCGCTTGCCGGATGTTGTTCCCTTTTCCGATGCAGCACCGAAGCACACGCGCTCACAGCGGTACGGGGACTGCAAGTCCTTGTCGCGCAAGGAAAAAGCGGTACTTTCCACAGGCAGGGTTTACCCTTATCTACTACTACTATCTTTAAATAAGAAAGAAAGTAGAGAAGAAAGGCGAGACAGGCGAAGCCGAGTCGCCGTGTTCAACGGCGACGGTGTCTGGCGCTCAGCCCGCCGCGCGCTTCATGCGCCGCGCGGTCTCGACCACCGCGGCGCGCAGCGATTGCACGGTCGGGTGCGCTTCCAGTTCCTTCAGCGTGAAGAAGCTCACCGGCGGCAGGTTCCAGCTCAGCCGGTGGGGCAGCGCCGCCAGGTGACCCGCGCCTTCCATTCCGGCGACCACGTCGCGCGCGAAGATGGTGATCGCGTTGGGCTCCTGGCGCAGCGCCGTCTCGATGCTGCGGATCGAGGTGGTCTCCAGGATCGGCAGCGGCGGCTGCACGCCCGCGCCGACGAAGATCGCGTTGTAGGTCCTGCGCATCGGCGTGTTCGGCGGCGGCAGGATCCAGTCGAGCTGCGCGAGCCGGGCCCAGTCCAGCGGGCCGCGCGAGAGACGCCGCACGTTCTTCGCGCCGACCACGAGGCAGGGCTCCTGCTCGTGGATCGCCTCCTGCACCAGCCCGGTCGCGTCGCCGTCGTAGGAGCGGCCGATGGCGCAGTCGAGCTCGCGCGCGATGAGGCTCGCGACCAGCTCGTCGGTGGTGCCTTCGCGCGCCATCACCGAAATGCGCGGCGTGCGGTCGAGCAGGTGCGTGAGCGCGGCCGACATCAACTGCTGGGGCACCTGCTGCGTGAAGCCCAGCCGAAGGCGGCCGGCGCGCCCCGCCTCGAGCGAGGTGAGCACGCGCGCGGTCGCCTCGAGTTCGGCGAGCCAGCGCCGCGCGTAGCGCAGCACCGCCTCGCCCGCGGCCGTGGGCACCAGCCCTCTGCTGGTCCGCTCGAAAAGCGTGCTGCCGAAGATGTCTTCCACCTCGTGCAGCGCCTTGGTGATCGCCGGCTGGCTCAGTTGCATCTCGGCGGCGACGCGGCCGAGCGTGCGGTGCCGGTCGATGGCCTGCAGCAGCGAAAGCTGGCGCAGCTTGAGGCGGGAGAGCAGCGCGCGCTGCAGTTCGGCGGCGGGGTCGCGGGCGGTGGGCAAGGCCATAACTCCACGGTTATCGAGCTATCAGAAATTATTTCACTTTGGTGAATCGAGGGTCCTAGACTTTTCCCATGGACCCGACCATTGCACTGAAAACAACCTCCGCCGTCGCTGCCGGCACCGCCATCACGGCCGCCTTCCTGGACTCGCTGGCCGAGGCGCAGGACGCCGGCGAGGCGATGCGGCTGATCGACCAGCGCCGGCTGCAGGTCGCGCCCGGCAGCATCTTCAGCATCCAGCAGAACGTGACGACCGATGGCGACGCGGCGGGCCAGGTCCTGCTGCGCCGCTTCTATTCGTCGGAGGCGTCGAGCTTTCCGGTGAACGGCGCGAAGCGCAAGACGCTCACGCCGTGGAGCGAATGCCTCTTCGTGCGCGGCCGCGTGTTCGTCGGCGAGGGCGAGCACGTGCTCGCGAGCAACTTCGACGACTTCGAGCAGATGCGCGAATACCGCCTGCGCAGCGTGGTCAACGTGCCGCTGATGCAGGGGCGGACCTGCTTCGCCACCTTCAACGTCTTCGGCACGCGCGAGCACTGGCTGCCGCAGGAGGTGCTGGGCATCCGCATGCTGGCGCTCGCCGCCGCGCGCTGGGTGCCTGTCGCGCCCCGACTGGCCTACAGCTTCGAGGAAACGCCATGCCTGTGACCGCCCTGCACCACTTCACGATCCGCTGCGCGCCGCACGAGCTGCCGCCGCTGCTGGACTTCTACACCCGCGTGATGCGCCTCACCGTCGGCGCGCGGCCGGAGATTCCCGCGCCCGGCGCCTGGCTGTATGCGGACGGCCAACCGATCGTGCACCTCTACGCGCATCTTTCGATGCCCGACGAGCCTGTCGAGCCCGTCACCGGCCACGTCGACCACATCTCGTTCCGCTCCCATGGGCTTGCCGAGATGCGCGCGCACCTTCATGCACAGGGCGTCGCGTTCGCCGAGGCGCCGATCCCGGGCTGGGCGATCCACCAGCTCTTTCTGCACGATCCGCGCGGCCTGAAGATCGAGATGACTTTCTGGATGGACCAGGAAGAACGCCAAGGCGAGGAAGGGGGCGCGGCATGACCGGCTTCGTGCAGGCCGGCGAACTGCGCGTCGCCTTCGAGCGCGAGGGCGAAGGCCCGCCGCTGCTGCTCATGCATGGCGCCGAAGCTTCGCGCCAGATGTTCTCGGCGCTGGTGCCGCATCTGTCGAAGCACTTCACCGTGATCGCCTACGACCAGCGCGACTGCGGCGAGACCGAAGGGCCGCAGCGCCCATCGACCCTGGCCGATCTTGCCGACGATGCACAGCGGCTCATCAAGGCGCTGGGCTTCAAGCGCGCGCACGTGTTCGGCTCGTCCTTCGGCGGGCGCGTCGCGCAGGCACTGGCGCTGCTTCATCCGCGCTCGGTCGACCACCTCGTGCTCGGCAGCACCTGGCCGCTGCCGAGGCCCTACGAAGAACTGTGCCCCGACGCGAAGCGCCTGGCCGAGCTGCGCAGCGGGCTGCCGGCCACCGCGGAAGAACTGGCGACATGGTTCTTTCCCGAAGCCTTCCTGCAGCAGCGGCCCGAACTGCGGCGCATCTTCGCGAGCGCGCGGCCCGGCTCGGCGCGTTCCGCTCGGCGGATGGCGACCGCGCTGACCGCCATCGAGAGGGGCGTGGCCGACATCGTCGCGCCCACGCTGGTGCTGGCCGGCGAGCTCGACCGCGTGGTGCCCGCGAGCGTGACGCTCTCGATGGCCGGCCGCATCCGCGGCGCCGATGCGGTGCTGCTGCCCGGCATCGGCCACGTCACCGCGATGCAGGCGCCGCAGATGCTGGCGCAGCACATCGTGCGCTTCCTCAAGAACTGAAACCCGAAGGAGCCAGGCCATGAGCCCGAACCACGACCGTGCGCGCGGCCGCGCCGACTACATCCGCATCGAAGGGCTGTCCAAGCACTTCGGCGACGGCGGCGAAGGCGTGCTCGCGCTGAAGGACATCGACTGCAGCATCGAGCAGGGCAGCTTCGTGACCATCGTCGGGCCCAGCGGCTGCGGCAAGAGCACGCTGCTGCGCATCCTCGCGGGCCTGCTCGACTACGACATCGGCCGCGTGCTGCTCGACGGCCAGCCGATCCACGGCACGCGGCGCGACGTGGGCGTGGTGTTCCAGAGTTCGATCCTGCTGCCGTGGCGAACCATCCTCGAGAACGTGATGCTGCCCGCCGAGGTGCTGGGCATTCCCGCGAAGCAGGCGCGCGAGCGGGCGATGCAGCTGCTGCAGATGGTCCGGCTCGAAGGCTTCGAGCACAAGCTGCCGCGCCAGCTCAGCGGCGGCATGCAGCAGCGCGCCTCCATCGCGCGGGCGCTGCTGCACGACCCCAAGATCCTGCTGATGGACGAGCCCTTCGGCGCGCTCGACGCGATGACGCGCGAGCGCATGAACCTGGAGCTGCAGCGCATCTGGATGGAAAGCGGCAAGACGGTGGTGCTGATCACGCACTCGATTCCCGAGGCGGTGTTCCTCGGCGACAGGGTGTTCGTGATGTCGCCGCGCCCCGGCACGCTCGAGCGCGTGCTTCCCGTGGACCTGCCGCGCCCGCGCTCGATGGACGTGATGTCGCACCCCGACTTCGCTGCCGCATCCGCGTCGATCCGCGAGCGCTTCTCGCATGCGGCTTCGTTCGACTGATTCCGTTCGATTCAAAGAGGCCACCAGATGACTACCGCCATGCTCGCCAAGTCCGACTCTCCTGCGCTATCCGGCGACCGCGCGCCGGCCCCCGCCACCAGCCCCAGGCCGCGCCGCCGCGCCAATCCGCTCGCCTCGACGCGGGTGCAGTCGATCCTGCTGCTCACCGCGCTGCTCGGTTCGTGGGAGGCGGGGGTGCGGCTCTTCGAGGTGCCGCAGCACCTCGTGCCGCCGGTGAGCGACATCCTGGTCGCGCTGTGGCGCGGCCTCGCCACCGGACCGCTCGCGAAGGATGGCTTCTGGTACCACGGCGGCGTGACCGTGACCGAGATCCTGCTGGGCTTTCTCGTCGGCAGCGGCGTCGGCCTCGCGATCGGCATCGTGGTTTCGCAGATGCCGAGGGTCGAGGCGCTGCTGGAGCCCTACGTCGCCGCGCTGCAGAGCGTGCCCAAGGTGGCGGTCGCGCCGATCATCGTGGTGTGGCTGGGCTTCGGCATCGGCTCGAAGGTGATGATCATCTGCCTGCTCACCTTCTTCCCCGTGCTGGTGACCAGCATCGCGGGCTTCAAGGCGGTGGACCCCGACCGCATCGACCTGCTGCGCTCGCTCTCGGCGACGCAGTGGCAGATCTTCCGCAAGGCCAAGTTTCCGAGCGCGCTGCCCTACATCTTCGCGGGGTTGAACATGGCCGCTGCCTTCAGCGTGGTCGGCGCGGTGGTGGGCGAGTTCGTCGGCGCGCAGGCGGGGCTGGGCGTGCTCATCCTGCAGATGGAGGCGCAGGCCGACACCGGCGGCAGCTTCGCGGTGTGCGTGGTGCTCTCGGTGATCGGCATCGTGATGACCGACCTGCTGCGCCGCATCCAGCGCCGCGTGCTGCACTGGATGCCGGCGGACACCTCGCAGCGGACGGTGAACGTCTGAACGCCGCATCCCCGCAATTCAGGATTCCTGTTTTTCCGTATGAAGGAGCGAGCCATGTTGACGCGACGTGATTTCGGCCTGGGCCTCGGTGCCCTCGGCCTGGCCGGGAGCCTGCCGGCGCTGGCGCAGAGTGTGCGGGTGATGAAGGTGGCGAACACCGCGGCGGTGAACGACCCGCAGCAGTGCTTCTGCACCGCGGGCCAGCACCCGAAGCTGAACTTCTACAAGCCCGGCGGCGTGGACGTGGAGTACGTCAACATGTCCAGCATGACGCAGGCGCTGCAGAGCCTGCGCGCCGGCCACGTGGACTTCGGGCCGGCGGTGCCGGGCATCCTGCTGCCCGCGATGGCGAAGGACCCGTCGCTCGACCTGGTGAGCGTCTACAAGTGGCTGCCGCGCAATGCGAACGTCATCGTGGTGAAGCCCGGCAGCCCGATCAAGTCGGCCGCCGACCTCGCGGGCAAGCGCATCGGCGTGCGCAGCCAGGGCGACACCGGCATCGTCATCACCAGAACCATGCTGGCCGAGCTGGGCCTGAAGGACGACGGCTGCGAGTACATCGCCATCGGCGACGGCGCGCCCGCCGGCGCGGCGATCGACAACGACCGCGTGGACGCGATGGTGGCCTTCGACACGGCAGCAGCCCGCATCGAACTGGTGGGGACGAAGCTGCGCTACGTGCCGCTCACGCCCAGGTTCGCGCAGGTGGGCTCGGGCTGGATGTGCGTGCCGCGCAAGATGCTCAAGGAGGACCGCAAGTCGCTGGTGGCGCTGTTCCAGGGCATCGCGAAGTCGACCCTGTTCTCGAACGCGAACCTCGAAGCCGCGATCGACCTGCACTGGGCGGTCTATCCCGAGAGCCGGCCCAAGGGCCGCAGCGAGGACGACGCACGCAAGGAGCTCGCCTTCATCCTCAAGGACCGCAAGAACAGCTGGATGCGCCGCCCCGGCGATCCCGACCAGCGCATGGGCGCGTCGTCGCCGGCCGAATGGAAGGCCAACGTCGAGATGGCCGCCGAAGCCAGCAAGAACCCGAAGCTCGCCAGCGAACTCGGCGACCCGAACCGGCTTTTCACCAACGAGCTGATCGACGAGATCAACGCCTTCGACAAGCAGGCGGTGATCCAGATGGCCCGGGAATTCAAGCTGTAGCCGCAGAAGGAGGATCAGCCCATGGACGTACTCGTTTCCGGCGCCAGCATGGCCGGCCTGTCGGCCGCCTATTGGTTCGCCAGCCTGGGCCACCGGGTCACCGTGGTCGAGCGCGCCGACGGGCTGCGCCCGGGCGGCGCGCCCATCGATGTTCGCGGCCGTGCGCTCGGCACCGCGCAGCGCATGCGCATCCTGCAGAGGATCGCCGAGGAGAAGGTCGCCATCGTCGAGCCGGCGCCGGTGCTCGACGGCAGCGGAAACCAGGTCGCCACGCTCGACCTGCGCTGGTTCGCCAACGAGACCGACGAGGACATCGAGATCACCCGCGACCGCCTCAACCGGATCCTGCTGGACGCCATTCCATCGGGCGTGGAGTTCCGCTTCAGGACTTCGATCGTGTCGCTCGACGATCGCGCGGGCGGAGTGGACGTCGGCTTCACCGATGGCGCGACGGGCCGCTACGACCTTGTCGTGGGCGCCGACGGCCTGCACTCCAACGTGCGCAGGCTGGCCTTCGGGCCGGAGAAGGACTACGTGCGGCACTTCGGCCACTACGTCGCGCTCGTCGATCTGCCGCCGGGTCGGCAATGGCGACGCGCGATGCTCAACGTGCCCGGCCTCACCATCGCCGTGCGCGACGCCGGCGACGGGCCGCAGGGGATGATGATCGTCGCCAGCCCCGAGATCGACTACGACTACCGCGACCTCGATGCGCAGCGCAGGCTGCTCGACCAGTTCCTCTCCCGCGTGGATGCCTGGCAGGTGCCTGCGATGCGCGCGGCCTTCATCGACCCCGATGCCAAGGGCTTCTACTTCGACTCGGTGAGCCAGACGCGCATGCCGGGCTGGATCAAGGGCAAGGTCGCGGTCATCGGCGATGCGGGGCACTGCGCAGCGCTGCTGTCGGGCATGGGCACCACGCTGGCGATGGTCTCGGCGGAGCTCCTGGCGACCACGTGGACCGAGCACGGCGGCGACATGGCGGCGGCGTCGCCGGTCTATCACGAGAAGCTGCGGCCGTATGTCGAACAGTGCCAGGCATTCGCGAGCGAAGGCGCGCCGATCATGGTGCCCGCAACGCAGGAGGCGCTCGACGAGCGCAACGCGATGTTCCGCGCCTATGCGGACAGGTTCGCGAACGCGTGATGCGCATCGGCCGAAGCTCACGCGGCTTGTGAACAATCGACATCTGCGCTCCGGCGCAGGCAGAGGCACCGCCGCCGCTGCGAGCATTCGTTCACGGTTCCGCTGACGCATTCGCCGGCGTCGAACGAAAGACGCCGAGCGCTTGGATACTCCGACGAAACATGCCACCGACCAGAGCGGCAATGAATGATTTCAGGGAGGATCCATGTCCATCTTCGATGGCACGCGCCGGCATGTTCGCCCGGTGCCGTGCGCCGTTGCGTGTGCGGCGGTGCGATGACGCGCCGGGTTTCCATTCAGACCCCCTTGGGGGAAGCGCTTCAGTTCCACCGGCTGACCGGCCGCGAGGCGCTGAGCCAGCTCCACGACTTCGAGGTGGAACTGCTCGGCAGCAGCAACGGCATCGATCCGAAGGCGCTGCTCGGCAAGACCGCCACCGTGGCAATGCAGACCGAGAGCGGCGGCACGCGCTACCTGGGCGGTGTCGTCGCGTCCTTCGGCCTGGCCGAAGAGGACGCACGGCACAGCTTCTACCGCATGAGGCTGCGCCCGTGGCTGTGGCTCGCGACGCGGCGAAGCGACTTCCGCATCTTCCAGGGCAGGACCGTTCCGGACATCGTCGCCGACGTGCTCGAAGCCTACGGCTACGCCATGGAGAAGCGGCTGGCCCGCGAGTACCGCACGTGGGAGTACTGCGTGCAGTACGGCGAGAGCGACTTCTCCTTCGTCTCGCGGCTGTGCGAGCTGGAAGGCATCTACTACTACTTCCGGCACGAGGCGCAGCGGCAGGTGCTGGTGTTCGCGGACGACGTGCTGAGCTCGCACGATCCGATGCCTGGCGGAGAGACGGTGCGGTTTCATCCGCTGGAGAAGGCGGGAATGACCGGGGGTGGGGTGACGGGGAACGAACGCGTCTACGAATGGCGCACGAGAGAAGAGGTCCGCTCCGGCCTGCACTTCACCAACGACTACGACCCTCTCAAGCCAAAGGCGGATCTCTCCAGCCGACGCGAGATGCGTTGCGGCCACGCGCACGACGACCTAGAGCTGTACGAATGGCCCGGTGGCTACAGGCACTACGACGATGGCGAAGCATATGCACGCACGCGCGTCGAAGAGCAACTGAGCGGCGGCAGCGTTGCCAGCGGTCGCTCCAACAGGCGAGAACTTGCGCCGGGCTGCATCTTCGAGCTGGCGGGCCACCCGAGGGACGATCAGAACCGCAAGCACCTCGTGGTTGCCGTCGACTACGTATTGCAGGAGAACCTCCGGGCCACCGAGGGCGCCGATGCCGGCGAAGGCTCCGTCCAGCGCTTCGGCTTCGATGCGCAGCCCGTGAGCCATGCGTGGCGCCCGCCGCGCATCACTCCGAAGCCCCGCACCCGCGGACCCCAGACTGCCATCGTCGTCGGGCCGAAGAACGAGGAGATCTGGGTCGACCAGTACGGCCGCGTGAAGGTGCAGTTCCATTGGGATCGTGTCGGGCAGCGCAACGAGAACTCCAGCTGCTGGATCCGTGTGTCCATGGCCTGGGCCGGAGAGACTTTCGGGGCGGCTGCGCTGCCGCGCGTCGGCCAGGAAGTGGTCGTCGATTTCCTCGGCGGCGACCCGGACTGTCCCATCATCACCGGCCGTGTGTTCAATGCCGAGAACATGCCCGCATGGCGGCTGCCCGAGCAGAGCAACCTCTCGGGCCTCCGCAGCCGTGAATTGAACGCGGGCGCACTAGGCGGATCGCGCGGCAACCACCTGGTGCTGGACGATCTGCCCGGAAAGATCCAGGCGCAGCTCAAGAGCGACCATCTCAGCAGCAGCCTGAGCCTCGGCCACATCGGGCGCATCGACGGCACGGCAGGCCGCAAGGACGACCGCGGCGAGGGCGCCGAGCTGCGTACCGATGGCCATGCCGCGGTGCGCGCCGCAAGGGGCTTGCTGCTCAGCACCGAGCCGAGGCCCGGAGCCGATGCGCACATCACCGATCTTGGGGAAACGGTTGCACGACTGGCGGCCGCGCGCGACCTGCATGAACGCCAGAGCCAGACTGCGCAGGAGGCGAAGGCGCACGAGGCGGGCGACCAGGACGCGGTCACCGAGGCCCTCAGGGAACAGAACGATGCGATCAAGGGCCGAGCTTCGCGGCAGGGAGGTTTCCCTGAACTCTGCGAACCGCATCTCGTGCTTGCCAGTGCGGCCGGCATCCAGAGCACGGCGGCGGGTGCCACCCACATCGCAAGCATGACGCACAACGCGCTGAGCAGCGGCGCGCACACCAGCATCAGCGCCGGCAGGAGCTTTCTGGTGAGCGTGAAGGAGGCTGTGCGCCTCTTCGCATACAAGGCGATCCGCCTGACGGCAGCCACGGCCGGCATCGACATCGTCGCGCTGCAGAACAGCATCAACCTGCTGGCCAGGCTCGACATCAAGCTGGAGTCCGACAGGATCAGCATCACCGCCAGGGACGAGATCGTCGTCAACGGAGGTGGCAGCTTTTCCAGGTGGAGTGCCTCGGGCATCGTCCACGGCACCCAGGGCCTTTGGCGCGAGCACGCGGCCACCCACAGCTATGCAGGGCCGATGGACATGGCCAAGCGCCGGCGCATGGAAGGCGTGAGCCACGACGACAAGTACAGCGTGCGCTTCGCGCCCCTTGGCAGCGACGAGATCTTCAAGCACGTCGGCATGTCGGGGCTGCCCTACAGGATCCTCGACGAGAAGCGCCGGACGCTGGCCGAAGGCGTCATTCCCGACGACGGGCGATTGCCCCGCGTCGCGTTCGAAACGCCGGACGAGGCAGTTCTGGTAGTGGGAGAGGAAGCGTGGGACTGGACGCCCGTTCCGACGATCCGCAGCGAGCCTGGCGGCGCGGAAGACGATGACCGAACAGATGACGACGGCGAGACCGGATCGCCGGGAGCGGAAGACGCCATGTATGCGTCTGCTGCGGGTGCTTTCGACCCCGGCCACTTTCTTTCCGAATCCGCCGTCGAAGCCCATCTGAACGGCTTGGCTTGAGCAAGGGAAACACCAGCATGCCCAGACTGATATCCGCCACCTACCACCCCAACATCGAAGTCGCCGAGTTCATCTGCGAAGACGGCCGCCACCTGCTGCGCTCGGGCGGAACGCTGCCCTGGCGCATCAACAACCCCGGCGACCTGACCGCTCGGAAGGTCGACGGCGTGCCGGAGCCCAGGAAAGCAAAGGGCTACATCGGATTCGCCACCACCAGATCGGGCAGGACCTTCCTGATCTTTCCCGATGAAGGCGCCGGCCGGGAGGAACTGAAGGCGAACCTGAAGCGCCTGCATGGCGACAGGACGATCTCCGAAGCCGTTCCCGTCTACGCCTCGAAAAAGGAAAACGATACGGAGAAATACATACGCGATCTGCTCAAGACCAGCGGCATCCCGGCTGGCAGAAAGATCGGCGAGTGCAGTGACGCCGAGCTCGAAAAGATCGTGAACAGCATCGCCGAGATCGAGGGCTACCACGCGAACGCCGACACGCGGAAGGAAACCTGGGTTGCCGTGAGCAGGATCAACGCGACCGATGGCAGCCAGCCGTTGCCAGGCACGGAGATCATTCTGCAAAGAGGCGACAGGGAGGAAGTCGTCAAGTCCGATGCCGCAGGGCGATTTCCTCCCGTGATTCACCCCGCCGACAAGTCGACCGTGCACGTCAAGGTGATGGATCCGAAGAGCAAGGAGGTCGTGGCGGTCGGAGCCATTCAGGGTGACCTCGGAAAGGATTTCAACCTTCTGGCGAAATTCAAGAGGTGGAAGGGCGTCGCCGGCTCGGAAAAGATCAACAGTTCGACCCATGGGCAGAGAAAGCCCATGAGCTATGTCGTGCAGCCGGGCGACAGTCTCTGGAAGATCGCGCAGCTGTATCGCACCAGCGTGGAAGCCATCAAGGAGGCCAACGAACGGGGGCACGACAGGATCTATCCGGGTGAGGTGCTGTTGATTGCGGGGAGCGGCAAGACCAAGCCAGATCACAAACCTTCGACTGCTCCTCCTGCCGCAGCTGCCGCCAAGCCACCGAGCTCGGAGGCACCGATAGTGCCGGCAGTGCCATCGACGCGAAAGGCGGTTTCTCCTCAACCGCCGCCCATTCCTTCCGGAATCAGGTCATCGGATTCGGAGCGATCGAAGGAGGGGACGGGGAAGGTTCTGGCGTTGATCAATCCGGTGCCAGGGCGTGTTCCCTGGATGCCCATTGCCGTTGCGGAAGCGAAGCTCAGGCAGGGAGAACTCGAGCTCACGCTCCAAGACAAGATCAATTACCACGTCGAGGTAGATGACGGACTCAAGGCCATGTACGGCAACAGCAATGCGTGGTGCGCCGCCTTTGTGAACTGGTGCCTGATGCAGGCGAAATATCCAATCGAGAACGCTGGTTTTCCCAATCGCAAGGTGGCGAAAGCCCGCGCGCATGGGTTCTACGAAGTCGACGGGCCAAGAGAAAACTCGGAGAAGACGCTACCTAAAGTCAGAAACCCGCTGTTCGTCGAATTGGAGAGGCCAATATACGGAGCCATTGCTATGGTCACTTCGAAACAGGGCCATGGTCGGCACGTCGGGTTTGTTTATGCGAAAAGCGGCGATGAGGATTTGATTCTTCTTGGAGGCAACCAGCACAACCGGATCAGATTTTCTGTTTTTGCCAGAGAGTTGCGAACCCCAGTGAAGGTGAGGAATAAAAACGGAAAATTGGAAATCAAGAGAGGCGGGAGCTCGAGTTATTTGAAGTATTTCGTCCCCATTTCTTACTACGAACAGGCGAAGAAGGATCTAGCCGATCCAGGTTTGGACGAAGCGAGCGTTGTGTCGTTGAATCTGATCTTGGGCATTCCCCCGGATGCTGCCGGAAAGAAGAGTGGAAGCTTGAGTGAAGATATTTCTTGAAAGGGTGGTCGATGTCTTGTTTTTCTTTTAATAAGCTATTAATTTCGTTTCTTGCTGCTTTTCTTCTCTATGGATTTTCCTTGAGATCCTTTGCCGGTTATAGAGACGATAGACTTGTCGTTTGGGTCAACTTGGATGAGAGTCCGCATCGAGAGATTGTCAATAAGGTGATCAAGGAATTCGTGGAATCAAGAAGGGTCGATGCGGAGTGTGGGGTCCATTGGCGTGAATGGGGGTCGACGCTCTACATGAAAAAACGTCCTGCTGGAATAACCGATGATCTGGTCAAGAGAGTTTTTTTGGAAAAGGATCGAGTATCTCTTCGACAGCTGAATCGCTTTCTGAAGTCTTTCAGGGATGCCGAAAGAGAGGTTGACGAGGGGTTGGATGGAATCATGGTGTATTCCAGAAAAAATGGCCCGAGAATGATGAACTTCGTGACCAATAGAAAAAAGATAAAGACCTTCGAGATGAGGTCGGATGGTGCATCGCCATCCGCCCAAGACATTGAAGATGCGTTCTGCGTGCTCTTGCCGCCTGTTACGCGTGCGCCGTAGGCTCATTTTTTTCGCGCCGCCTGAGACTTCGCAAATCGCTACACCCATGCCACCATCTCCGTATGCCCTACCAACTCCATTACTGGCCCACCATCCAGGGTCGCGGTGAATTCGTTCGGCTCGCGCTCGAGGCCGCCGGTGCGGACTATGTCGATGTAGCGCGGTTGCCCGAAGCCGAAGGCGGTGGTGAATCCGCTCTTGGCGAGCGGTTGGGCGATCCCGACAGCGCTCGTCCCGCCTTTGCGCCGCCATTTCTCGTCGACGGCGACATAGTGGTCGGGCAAACCGCCGCGATCCTGCTGTACCTCGGGCCGCGGCTCGGCCTGTCGGGCGTGGGCGAGTCCGACGGGTTGTGGACGCACCAGCTGCAGCTCACCATCGCCGACGTGGTGGCCGAGGCGCACGACACGCACCATCCGATCTCGGTCGGCGCCTACTACGAGGACCAGCGCGATGCGGCGGTGATGCGCGCGCGGGCCTTTCGCGATGAGCGCATCCCGAAATTCCTCAACTGGTTCGAGCGGGTGCTGCAGCGCAATCCCGCGGGCAGCCTGCATCTGGTGGGCGACACGCTGACCTATGCGGATCTGTCGCTGTTCCAGCTCGTGGACGGCCTGCGATATGCCTTTCCGAAGGCGGCGGCCCGTGCGCTCGCTGCCACGCCCGCGGTCGAGAAACTGCATGCCAATGTGCGGCGTCGCCAGCGCGTGCATGACTACCTGCAGAGCCCGCGCCGCATCGCGTTCAACGAGGACGGCATCTTCAGGCGCTACGCCGAGCTGGACGGCTAGCGACACAGGCATTCGGCGCACCCGCTGGCCGATCGGTCAACCGACGAGTGCGGCGGCGTCCTTCCACGCCGGCAGCAGCACGAGCCCATCCACCGTCACCGGCTTGCGCTGCGGACCGAACAGATAACGGTTCGGCACGATGCCCTTGAGGTGGCGCAGCACGTCGCTGCGGTCGTCGATGAAGTGGGTGATGCGCAGTTCACGGCAGTGGTCGGCCTTCTGCGGGCGCTGAAGGCAGAAGCGCAGGTTCGCGGGCGGCACGCCCGTGCGCTCGAAGAAGCGGTGATGCTGCAGCCAGGCACGGCTCTTGGCCTGCACGCTCGGTCCGCACTTCGACACCAGCCAGACGCGGCCTTCGAACCTGTCGACGAGCGGCGCGACCGCCTCGAACATGCCTTCGTACGGCGGTGTGTCCAGCGCGTCTTGCAGCGAGCCGCCGATGAATGAGGTGTCCGCGCCGTCGGTGCTTTCGGCCGCGATGAGCACGCGGCCGATGTCGATGCCGAGACGGGGGAGTTCCGATGCGGATGTGTTCTTCATTTCGTGTTCCTTCCTTGTTTTGTTGCTGTCGAGTCTTTCGTCGAGCAGGCGGATCGTAGGAACGAAGGTCATCATCAGGAACTACTGATACTGGATACGCTATCCATAAAATGGATAGCGACAGGCAACCAGATGGACATTCCCCGCACCAATCTCGACGCGCTGCAGTCGTTCGCCGTGTTCGCCGACACGCTGAACTTCAGCGAGTCGGCGCGCCTTCTGCACATCAGCCAGCCGGCGCTGCACGCCAAGGTGCGCAAGCTCTCGGAGCAGCTCGATGCGAAGCTCTATGTGCGGGTGGGCGGCGCTCTCGAACTCACCGCTACCGGCGAGCAGGTCGCGCGACACGCGCGGGAGCTGCTCGCGTTGAACCAGCGCTTCGTGAAGGGTCTGGCGCAGGGAGATGACGCGGCGGTGGTCACCCTGGCGGCCGGCGAGGGCGCCTACCTCTACCTGCTCGGCAAGGCGCTCTCGCGCTTCTCCGGCGCGGGCGCCTCACCTCATCTGCAGCTGCTCACGCGCGATCGCGACGAATCCATCCAGGCGGTGCGCTCGGGGCAGGCGCACCTGGGCATCGCGCCGCTCGGCACCGTGCCCGCCGGCCTGAGCGCCATGCGGCTGACGACCGTGGGGCAGGTGCTGGTCGTGCCGCGCACGCATCCTCTGGCCGCGCGCAAGTCGGTGCGCCTGCGCGACCTCAAGGGCGCGTCGCTGATCGTGCCGCCGGCAGGAAGACCGCACCGCGAGTTGCTTGGCCGGCTGCTGCAGGCCGAGTCGGTGCAGTTGCAGCCGTCGCTCGAAGCCAATGGCTGGGAGCTGATGCTGCGCTTCGCCCAGCTTGGCTTCGGCCTGACGGTGGTGAATGCCTGCTGCCACATTCCCCATGGCCTGGTGGCGATTCCGCTGCAGGGCTATCCGTCGATCGACTATCACGTGTTCCACGCGGCCGACCGGCCGCCGGCCGCGCACGTGCAGCGGGTGATGGACGCACTGCTGGCGTACGCAGATCACTGGAAGACCCGATGACGAGGCCCGAAGACATCAGCAAGTTCATCGCGTACGTATTGCGGCACGCGCCGGAGTCCATCGGACTGAGGCTCGATGCGCAGGGCTGGGCCGGAATCGATGCGTTGGTGGCGGGGGCGGTGGCCGCAGGGCGGGTGCTGACGGCGGCAGAGGTTGCACAGGTGGTCGATTCGGGCACGAAGAAGCGCTACGAGCTGTCGGCCGACGGGCTGCGCATCCGCGCGCTGCAGGGTCATTCCACGCCGCAGGTGAACCGCAGCTTCGAGCCGGTCGAGCCGCCGCCGATTCTTTTCCATGGCACGGCCACGCGCTTCCTGGCGTCCATCCGCGCCCGAGGCCTGCTGCCTGGCTCGCGGCAGCATGTGCACCTGTCCGCCGATGAAGCCACTGCCGTGCAGGTGGGGCAGCGCCACGGCAAGGCGCATGTGCTGAAGGTCGAGGCAGGCCGCATGCAAGCTGGGGCACGTCTTCCATCGCGCCGAGAACGGCGTGTGGCTCACGGCGGCGGTGCCGCCGGAATTCCTTCTCCTGCTCCCGCCGGGCTAGTCTTCCTGTGCCTCGTCGCGGATGCGCAGGGCGGTGTCGTACAGCGTGTTGCGCGGGGCGCCGGTGATCTCGGCGGCAAGCTTCACGGCCGTCTTCACGGGCAGCTCTGCCAGCAGCAGGCGCAGCACGCGCTCGCCTTCGGCCCCGCCGTCGCCGCTCACGGCCACGGGATGCAGCACCAGTGCGAACTCGCCGCGCGTGCGGTCGCGGTCGGCGGCGAACCAGTCGGGCAGCGCGTCCGCGGCGACGGTGGCGATTTCCTCGAACTGCTTGGTGAGCTCGCGGCCCACGGTGATGCGGCGTTCGCCCAGCGTGGCCAGGGCGCGTGCGAGGTTCTCGATGCGGTGCGGGGCCTCCAGCAGCACGACCGCGCGCGGTTCCTGCGACAGCACCTGCACGGCCGCATCGCGCTCGCCGGCCTTGCTCGGCAGGAAGCCCGCGAAGACGAAAGCGCTGCTGGCGTTGCCGTCGTTTCCGCCCTCGGCCACCAGCCCCGCCGCGCCGACCAGCGTGGTCACGCTGCTGGCGCCCGGCAGTGGCAGCACGCGCTGTCCGGCGGCGCGCACCGCGGCCGCGAGCCGTGCGCCGGGGTCGCTCACGCCGGGCGTGCCGGCGTCGCTGACGTAGGCGATGCGCTCGCCCTGCGCGAGCCGCGCGACAACCGCCTGCGCCGCCTCGGCCTCGTTGTGCTGGTGCACCGCCAGCAGCTGCGAGCCGGGCCGGTCGATGCCGTAGGCGCGCAGCAGGCTCTGCGTATGGCGGGTGTCCTCGCAGGCGACGGCGTCGACCAGCTGCAGCACGTGCAGGGCGCGCAGCGTGATGTCGGCCAGGTTGCCGATGGGCGTGGCGACGACGTAGAGCGTGCCCTGCGGATAATGCTGCGTACCCGCGGCATCATGAGCGGCCGCGAGGGCCGCGCCGAAAGAGGCGGGAGCGAGTGAAGCCAAGGGGTTTCTCCGTCGGAACGAACAGTCAGCAGGAAAAAGAAGACTCTCGAGAGCCGGCCAGGGAGGGCCATGAAGACCGACACCACAACGAAGCATCGGGGCGATGCGGCGGAAGACGCCGCGCTCGACCACCTGCGGGACGCGGGCCTCGTGCTGCTCGCCCGCAATTATCGGACGCCCGGGCGCGGCGGCGGCGAGATCGACCTGATCATGCGCGATCCGCGCCCGTCTCCCACGGGCACGCTGGTGTTCGTGGAGGTGCGCCATCGCAGTTCCGGCACGCACGGCGGCGCGGGCGGCAGCATCACGGGGCTGAAGCAGCGGCGCATCGTGTTCGCCGCGCAGCACTACCTGAGCCGGCTGCGCACCGTGCCGCCGTGCCGCTTCGACGTGGTGCTGGTGGAGGACCGGATCACCTGGCTGCAGGCGGCCTTCGATGCCGGCTGATGCGCCGTCCGAGGGAACTGAAGCCGCAATGCAGGCTCCACACTCGAACGTCTTGTTTCACAGCCCCCAGTTATCATCCCGCCCCATGCTCGAGCAACGGATTCAGCAGCACTTCATCGACAGTGCCGACCTCAAGTACCAGACCGGGCCGGTACTCAGCAAACCCATCTCCCAAGCGATGCAGGCCCTGCTGGCCTGCGTGACCAGCGGCGGCAAGGTGCTCGCATGCGGCGCCGGCGTCTCCGGCCTGCTGGCGGCCCAGTTCGCCGCGCAGTTCGTGGGCCGCTTCGAACGCGAGCGGCCCGAGCTCGGCGCCATCGCGCTGCCCGGCGATGCCACCGACCCCGCCGCCGACGGCCCCGACGCTCCGGATGCCGATCGCTTCGCCCGCCAGGTGCGCGCGCTCGGCCAGGCCGGCGACGTGCTGCTTGCCCTGAGCATCAGCGGCCAGTCGGCATCGGTGCTCGCGGCAGTGGCCGCTGCGCACGAGCGCGACATGACCGTCGTCGCGCTGCTGGGCAACGCGGCATCGGGTGCAGGCAGCACCATCGGCCGCGCGCTGCGCGAGACGGACGTACAGATCAGCGTGCCGCACGAGCGTGCGGCACGCATCCACGAGATCCACCAGATCGCACTGCACTGCCTTTGCGACGGCGTGGACGCCCAGCTACTCGGAGAACAGGAAGCTTCCTCATGACCTTCAAGACCATGACGACGACATCGACCCAACGTTTCGCACTCGCCCTGACACTGGGCGCCGCACTGGTCACGAGCCTTTCCGCCTGCGTGCCGCTCGTCGTGGGCGGCGCGGCCGTGGTGGGCGTGGGCATGGTGGCCACCGACCGCCGCAGCTCGGGCGCACAGCTCGACGACCAAGGCATCGAGCTGCGCGCCGCGGCCCGCGTGCGCGACATCGCCAACGACCAGATGTACGTGAGCGTCACCAGCTACAACCGCCAGGTGCTGCTGACCGGCGCCGTCGGCAGCGATGCCGACCGCCGCCGCGTCGAGGAAGAGGTGGGCCGCATCGCGAACGTGCGCTCGGTGGTCAACGAACTGACCGTCGGCTCCTCGAGCACCTTCCAGGACCGCTCGAACGACCTCTACATCACCGGCAAGGTGAAGGCCTCGCTGCTGGATGCCAAGGACATCTTCGCGAACTCCTTCAAGGTGGTGACCGAGCGCGGCGTGGTCTACCTGATGGGCATCGCCACGCGCCGCGAGACCGACCGCGCGACCGAGATCGCGCGCGGCGTCTCGGGCGTGGTCAAGGTGGTGCGCATGGTCGAGGTCGTGAGCGAGGCCGACCTGGCCGCCAGCCAGGCCGCGAACCAGGCCGCGGCGCAGCGCGGCGGCACGGGTCCGGCGCCGGTCACCTCGGCCACGCCGTCCGCGCCGTCGTCGTTCGGCTCGCGCGTGCCGCTGCCGCCGATGGACCCGCTGCCCCCGGCGGGCTCGTCGTCCACACCGTCCTCGAACGGGGTGACGACTTCTCCGGTGCGCTGAGAAAGAGGCACCGTCCACCACCCATGAAAAAGCCCGCATCCGCGGGCTTTTTTGCTTTCTTCAGGCGGTCACTTCAGCCGCGTGATGAGGCTCGACGTGTCCCAGCGTCGGCCGCCGGCCTGCTGCACGTCGGCATAGAACTGGTCGACCAGCGCCGTCACCGGCACGCGTGCGCCGTTGCGCTTGGCCTCGTCGAGCACCAGGCCCAGGTCCTTGCGCATCCAGTCGACCGCGAAGCCGTAGTCGAACTTGCCTTCGATCATGGTCTTGCCGCGGTTCTCCATCTGCCAGCTCTGGGCTGCGCCCTTGCTGATGACGCCGAGCACGGCTTCCATGTCGAGCCCCGCGCGCTGTCCGAAGGCGATGGCTTCCGACAGGCCCTGCACCAGGCCCGCGATGGCGATCTGGTTCACCATCTTTGCGAGCTGGCCGGCGCCGCTTTCGCCCAGCAGCGTGACCGCGCGCGAGAACGCCATGGCCACCGGCTTGATGCGCTCGAAGACTGCCGCGTCGCCGCCGCACATCACGGTGAGCGCACCGTTCTGCGCGCCGGCCTGGCCGCCCGAGACGGGGGCGTCGATGAAATGCAGGCCCAGCGCCTGCGCGGCCTTCGAGAGTTCACGCGCCACGTCGGCCGAGGCAGTGGTGTGGTCGACCAGCACAGCGCCCTTCTTCATGCCGGCGAAGGCGCCGTCGTCGCCCAGGACCACCGAGCGCAGGTCGTCGTCGTTGCCGACGCAGCAGAACACGATGTCGGCGCCATCCGCCGCTTCGCGCGGGGTGGCTGCATGGCGGCCGGGCGGGCCGAATTCGTCGGCCCAGGCCTGCGCCTTGGCGGCGGTGCGGTTGTAGACCGTGACGCGGTGGCCGGCCTTGGCCAGGTGGCCGGCCATCGGGCCGCCCATGACGCCGAGGCCGAGGAAGGCCACTGTCTGCGCGGGGATGGATTCGTAGGTGCGGGGGGTGATGCTGCTCATGGGGCCACAGCTTAAAGCCATTCCACGAGAGGTGGGATCCCCGGCCAACCTGTACGTGAACGTATAGGTTTGGCTAGGATCGACCCATCATGACCGACCAGACCCCCGCCAGCAACATCACCGTGCGCGATGCCGCGGCGCGGCTCGGCGTCACGCCGCGTACGCTCAAGTACTACGAGGAGCTGGGTCTCGTGGTGCCGATGCGCAGCGAAGGCGGCTACCGCCTCTACGAGCAGGCCGACCTCGACAAGCTCGCGCGCGTGCTGCGCATGCGATCGCTGGGCTTCTCGCTCACGGCCATCACCGCGATGCTGCAGCAGCCGATGGAAGCGCCGGCCGAAGGCGGCCGCCCGCGGTTGTCGAACGCTTCGCTCAAGACGCTGCGCGAAACGCTCACGGGCCAGCTCGCGACGCTCGATGCGCGCGTGGCGCAGGTTCGGCGCGAGCTCAAGGAAGCCGCGGCGCTGCAGGCGCAGCTCAAGCGCGACCTGGACTACGTGGAGCGCCGCCTTGCGGGCGAGCCGCTCGAAGAGGCGCTCGAGCAGCGCCGCAGGGAGCGGCCCGCGCCATGAGCACCCCGGCCCTGGCGTGGCCCTCGCGCGGCAGCACCGCCGCGGTCGCGCTGCTGCCCTGGGCCATCGGCCTCGTCACGGCCATCGACTATTTCGACAACGCGCTCTTCGCCTTCTTCGCCAGCTACATCGCCGGGGGCGTGAATGCGTCGCCCGACGAGCTCGTGTGGGCCTCCAGCGCCTACGCGCTGGGCGCCGTGCTGGGCATCCTGCACCAGCATGCGTGGATCGAGCGGCTGGGCTACAGGCGCTACCTCGCCGTGTGCATGTTCGCCTTCGCTGCCGGCGGCGCGGCCGCGGCGCTGTGCGACAGCTCGATGCAGCTCACGCTCGCGCGTGCCCTGCAGGGTTACTTCGTCGGGCCCATGCTGGGCGCCTGCCGCATCCTGATCCAGATCGGCATTCCGCCCGCGCGCCGCGCCAAGGCGCTGAAGGCGTTCATGGTGCTGATCGTCTTCGGCGGCGCGCTGGCGCCCGTCGCGGGTGCCTTCCTGGTCGCCAACTTCGACTGGCGCTGGCTGTTCGCAAGCACTGCGCCGGCGGCAGCGCTCATCGGACTGCTCGTGCTGTGGACGCTGCCCGACATCGGCGACGTCGAGCCGCACGAGCGCACCGAACCGCACTACCTCGCCTACCTGGTGTTCGCACTCGCGCAGGCTGCGCTGCAGGTGGTGCTGACGCGCTCGCACTTCGAGCTCTTCGCCGGCTCGCCCGCTCTCGTCGGACTTGCCATCGCCGGCGTGGCGGGGCTCGCGTGGTTCGGCTGGCAGCAGTGGCGGCATCCGGCGCCGCTGGTGCGCCTGCATGCGTTGCGCAACGCGTCGTTCCGCGTGGGGCTGGCGCTCTACGTCGTCTATTACTACCTCTCGACCGGCTTCAGCTACCTGCTGCCGCGCATGATGGAAGGCGGGCTCGGCTTCACCGTGGGCAACACCGGCTACTTCACCGGGGCCGCCTCGTTCGCGACGGGGCTGCTGGTCTTCGTCTACCTCAAGTATTCGGCGCGGCTGGCTCGCAAGAAGTGGCTCATCGTCATCGGTTTCGGCATCGCGGCGCTGGCGGCGTGGATGCTCTCGCGCATCACGCCGCAGGCCGGGCGCGAGGCCCTGCTGGTGCCGCTGCTGCTGCGCGGGTTGCTGATGCTCTTTGTCGTGCTGCCCGTTGCCAACCTCACCTTCAGGCCCTTCGCCGCGGAGGAGTTCTCGCACGGCTATCGGCTGAAGAACCTGGTGCGCCAGCTCGCAATCTCGTTCGCGACCTCGACCGTGATCGCGCTCCAGCAGCACCGGCTGGCGCTTCACGAGGTGCGGCTGAGCGAATCGGCCAATGCCGCGAACGCGAGCTTCATGCAGGCGCTCGATTCGCTGACCCACGGCTTCGCCGCGACGGGGCATTCGGCGGGCGAGGCCCGCGCGATGGCGCTGGGCACGCTGTGGCGCACGCTGGAACAGCAAGCCACCTTCATGGCCTCGCTGGACGGCTTCACCGCGATGGCGGTGATTGCGCTGGCGGCGGGGGTGTTCGCTGCGTGGCAGAAGACGATCGACTAGATCCTCATCGCCGCCGCTGGTGCGGTAGCGGCCACAACGATCTCGCCGACGCCGTACCCGGGGTTCGTCCCCGCGATGGATTCAGTGCTCGACGACGGCCTCGGCCGAGGCCCTTCGCCATTGCTGTTCGACGCGGGCGTTGCTTGCCCGGTATCCCAACGCGATGATCACGGGGATGACTGTCCCCCGGGGAAGACCGAGAAGATCGACGACCTTCGGGGCGGAGAACCCTTCCATGGGGCATGAATCGATGCCCTTGGCGGCGGCCGCGAGCATGAGTGTCTGTGCTGCGTACGCGGAATTCCGCGCGACCCAGCCGCGTCCCCCCAGGTGGCCCACGGGCAGCAGAGAAAGCGCCGGTCGAATCAGGGCGGCGAGCGACGTAAGAAGTGTCCAGGGAGCCCAGGAGCCCGTTCCGAGAACGCGGCGGAACATCCTCAATTGTTTTCGATGGTAGACCTTCGCTCGCTCCGGCAACTCGCTGTCGGCCGAGACGTGGGCGAGTTGCTGTGAAGCCGTGCTGAGTGCAATCTGCGGGCTGGCGGCGACGACGATCAGCGCGGCAGCCGACGCTGCGGCGCGCTGGCCGTTGCACGCGGCGGCCAGGCGCGCCCTCATGTCCGGGTCTCGAACCCAGTGGAAGCGGTACGGCTGCAGATTGCCGCTCGAGGGCGCACGCGCAGCCTCCGTGAGGATCTCGCGGACTTCGCCATCGGCCAGGACCGCTGTTCTGTCGAAATCGCGGATGGCGCGACGGCGGTGGTTGATTTCAAGAAATGCCGTCCAGAGCGACGGACTGCTTTGCGTCTTCATGAGCAAATAGTAAGCTCATGCTTTGTTTTTCGATACTTGCATTCCGGAGCCGCCAGATGAGAGCCGCCCGCAAGGCCACCGAACCCAGGAAACTCCCGCGCCAGCAGCGCTCGCAGCTTACTGTCGACGCCATTACCCAAGCGGCGGCTTACATTCTGGTGAATTTCGGATGGGAGAGACTGACCACGAACGCGGTCGCGGAACGCGCCGGCGTGAACATCAGCTCGCTCTACCAGTACTTCCCGAACAAGGAGGCGATCGTCGCGGAGCTGCAGCGGCGTCACATCCTCCAGACCCAGAGCAAGTTGGCGCAAGCCCTCGTGCAGCTACCCGCCCAGCGCACCTTGCGCGAAGCTCTCGTGTTGCTCGTTCAGGCCATGGTCGACGAACACCGGATCGCTCCCGCAGTGCATCGGGCCATCGTCGACGAGTTGCCGAGGTCGGTGCGATGTGAAATCGACAACGAAGACCGGGTCGAGCAACTGCGAAAGGCTCTGGAGCCGTACGCGCGCCACGTTCCCGATCTGCGCGTGGCGATCCGGATCGGGCTGGTCGCCGCGCATGCGGTCATCCATGAGGCGACGTCGCACGATCCCGCAGTACTCGAGCGACCCCAATTCGTCGATGAAGTGGTCGCCTTGCTCTACGGCTACCTGCGCCGTCCTCGGTTGGCGGCGCCGTGAACCGCGCGCAGCCCTAGACGATCGCGAAGTGCTCCGTGCCCGCAGCCAGGTCGGTGCTGCGTGCACGCTGGCTGTTGAGCTTGATCTGCAGGCGCAGGTCGTTGGCCGAGTCGGCGTTGCGGATGGCGTCCTCGAAGCTGATCGAGTGGCTCTCGAACAGGTCGAACAGCGCCTGGTCGAAGGTCTGCATGCCGAGGTTGCGGCTCTTGCGCATGATCTCCTTGATCTCGCCCACCTCGCCCTTGAAGATCAGGTCGGAAATCAACGGCGTGTTCAGCAGCACCTCCACCGCGGCCACGCGGCCCAGGCCGTCTTCGGTCGGCACCAGGCGCTGCGAGATCAGCGAGCGCAGGTTCAGCGACAGGTCCATCAGCAGCTGGGCGCGGCGCTCTTCGGGGAAGAAGTTGATGATCCGGTCCAGCGCCTGGTTGGCGCTGTTGGCGTGCAGCGTGGCCATGCACAGGTGGCCGGTCTCGGCGAAGGCCACCGCGTGCTCCATGGTCTCGCGGTCACGGATTTCGCCCATCAGGATCACGTCGGGCGCCTGGCGCAGCGTGTTCTTCAGCGCGGCTTCCCAGCTGTCGGTGTCGATGCCCACCTCGCGCTGCGTCACCACGCAGTTCTTGTGCGGATGCACGAACTCGACCGGGTCCTCCACCGTCACGATGTGGCCGAAGGAGTTCTCGTTGCGCCAGTCGATCATGGCCGCCAGCGTGGTCGACTTGCCCGAGCCCGTGGCGCCCACCAGGATGCACAGGCCGCGCTTGGTCATCGAGACGTCCTTCAGCACCTGCGGCATGCCCAGGCCGTCGATGGTCGGCAGCTTCGCGGGAATGGTCCGCAGCACCATGCCGACCTTGCCCTGCTGCACGAACGCGTTCACGCGGAAGCGGCCGATGCCGGTGGGCGAGATCGCGAAGTTGCATTCCTTGGTGCGCTCGAACTCGGCCGTCTGGCGGTCGTTCATGATCGAGCGGGTCAGCGCCAGCGTGTGCGGCGCGCCCAGCGCCTGCTGCGAGACCTTGGTGACCTTGCCGTCGACCTTGATGGCTGGCGGAAAGTCGGCCGTGATGAACAGGTCGCTGCCGTTGCGGCTCACCATGAGCTTGAGCAGGTCGTTGATGAACTGGCTGGCTTGATCGCGTTCCATGAGAGCGCTCCTTGATCTGTTTAGATAGAACCTGCTGGCGGCCGACCGCCGGGCCTTCCCAAGGCGGCCGCGCCTTCCCCACGGGAGGAGGCGGTGCGCGCAGCGCAGCGAAGTGAAAAGCCGTGGCGCCCCATGGCTAGCCGGGGAAGTTCTCGGGAATCTTCGCCTTGCTGCGGGCTTCCGCTGCCGAGATGGTATTGCGGCGCACCAGTTCCGTCAGGTTCTGGTCGAGCGTCTGCATGCCCGAGCCCTGGCCGGTCTGGATGGTGGAGTACATCTGCGCCACCTTGGCCTCGCGGATCAGGTTGCGGATGGCCGGGGTGCCCAGCATGATCTCGTGCGCCGCCACGCGGCTCTGGCCGTCCTTGGTCTTGCACAGCGTCTGCGAGATCACGGCCTGCAGCGACTCCGAGAGCATGGCGCGGATCATTTCCTTCTCCTCGCCCGGGAACACGTCGATGATCCGGTCGATGGTCTTGGCGGCCGACGAGGTGTGCAGCGTGCCGAACACCAGGTGGCCCGTCTCCGCCGCGGTCATCGCCAGGCGGATGGTCTCCAGGTCGCGCAGCTCGCCCACCAGGATGGCGTCGGGGTCTTCGCGCAGGGCGGAGCGCAGGGCGTTGGAGAACGACAGCGTCATCGGCCCGACCTCGCGCTGGTTGATCAGGCACTTCTTCGACTCGTGCACGAATTCGATCGGGTCTTCCACCGTGAGGATGTGGCCGTACTCGTTCTCGTTGAGGTAGTTGATCATCGCCGCCAGCGTGGTCGACTTGCCCGAACCCGTGGGACCCGTCACCAGCACCAGCCCGCGTGGCTTGAGCGCCAGTTCGCCGAAAATCTTGGGCGCGTTGAGCTGCTCGAGCGTGAGGATCTTCGAGGGAATGGTCCGGAACACGGCGGCCGCGCCGCGCGCCTGGTTGAAGGCGTTCACGCGGAAGCGCGCGAGGCCGTCGATCTCGAAGGAGAAGTCGACCTCCAGGAACTCTTCGTAGTGCTTGCGGTGCGTGTCGCTCATGATGTCGTACACCATGGCGTGCACGCCCTTGTGGTCGAGCGCATCGACGTTGATGCGGCGCACGTCGCCGTTGACGCGGATCATCGGCGGCAGGCCCGCGGAAAGGTGCAGGTCGGAGGCTTTGTTCTTGACGCTGAACGCCAGCAGTTGGGTGATGTCCACGGGGCTCCTCGGCTCGGGTTTCGTGACGTTTTGATACGATTTTGGACGATTATGACGATGATTGGCGACGACCTCCAGCAAGTGAACGACCGGATCGCGAAGGCATGTGTAACGGCCGGCCGCGACCCGGCCGGCGTGCGCCTGCTGGCGGTGTCCAAGACCTTCGGACCGGATGCGGTGCGCGAGGCGCACGCGGCGGGCCAGTCGGCCTTCGGCGAGAACTATGTGCAGGAAGGGCTGGACAAGATCGAAGCCCTCGCCGACCTGCGTTCTTCCCTCGAATGGCACTGCATCGGGCCCCTGCAGAGCAACAAGACGCGGCCGGTGGCCGAGCACTTCGACTGGGTCCACAGCATCGACAGATTGAAGATCGCCGAGCGTCTTTCGGCCCAGCGCCCGGCGCACCTGCCGCCGCTGGATGTATGCCTTCAGGTTAATGTGGACGGCGGCGCGAACAAGTCCGGCGTGCCTCCGCAAGAGGCGCTGGCGCTGGCGCGCGCTGTGGCGGCTTTGCCACAACTTCGGCTGCGCGGGCTCATGGCGATTCCCGAGCCGGCCACCGGCTTCGAAGCGCAGCGCGAGCTGTGCCTGCGCGCGCATGCGGTGTACCAGTCGATCCGCGACGCGGGCATCGCGCTCGATACCCTGTCGCTGGGCATGAGCGCGGACCTCGAGGCAGCCATCAGCGCGGGCAGCACGATGGTGCGCGTGGGCACGGCGATCTTCGGCGGCCGCAACTACGCCAAGCGGGCCTGACGGGCTTGCCTCAGACCCCCAGCGGCAGCCGCGCGCTGTTCTTCACTTCTTCCATCACCGCATAGGTCCGCGTCTCGCGCACGCCCGGCAGCTGCCACAGCACCGTGCCGGCGAACTCGCGGTAGGCAGCCATGTCGGCCATGCGGGTCTTGAGCAGGTAGTCGAAGCCGCCGGCGACCATGTGGCATTCCATGATCTCGTCGCGCACCTGCACGGCGGCCTTGAACTGGTCGAACACGTTGGGGGTGGTGCGGTCGAGCAGCACCTCGACGAAGACGGTGAAGCCGCGGCCCAGCTTGTGCGGATCGAGCCGCGCCTCGTAGCCCTGGATGAAGCCGTCGCGCGTGAGCCGCTGCACGCGCGCAAGCACGGCAGTGGGCGAGAGCGCCACCGCTTCGGCCAGCTTGAGGTTGGTGATGCGGCCGTCCTCCTGAAGGATTTTCAGGAGGCGGAGATCGATGCGGTCCAGGTCGAGCATCGGAGGATTATCCGGCTCGCGCATCGAATCGTGGCAAAAGATGCGGCCTAAGACATCAGGTCGTAGGAGATAGAACCAAGGAACTGCCGTCGGCCTACCCTTGCTTGCCCCCAGGCAGCGCAAGGGGCGGCCGGCACGTTCCTTTCTGTCAGCGAAGCCGTGTCTGCGGCTGGGCGGCGGCCTGCTGGTTCCTGAGCTGATCGACCAGCGCGCCGTAGGCGGGGCTCGCGCGCAGCCTTGCGTACTCGGCCGCGGCCTCGCGGTAGCCGGGCTTCATCGTGTCGGCGCCGGCCTCGCTGTTCTGCTGGGCCGCCAGGCCCGAGCGGATCCACAGCTGCGTGTCGGCAGCCACTGCGGCGCGGGAGTTGGCCGAGACCGCCACCGCCTGCTGCTCGTAGCTGCTGCTGTAGCCCTGCGTGGGCGCGGTCTTCAGCCATTGCATCGCATCGGCGGTCACGGCAGCGCGCGTGGTCGACGAAACCAGCGGCACAGGACGCGGATCGCCCTCGGCGTAGTTGCCGGCGAAGCTGGGCGCTGCGATGGTGCCCAGCAGCGCGGCGAGGGCGGCGGTGCCGATGAAGCGGGTGGCGGATGCTTGCTTGCTCATTGCTTGGTGACTCCTTGATATGTGACGTTGGTTGGTTGCCTGGTGATCCGACTCTAAAAAGCGGACCTGTGAGGGCGATAACCCGTCGATGACGTTTCTGTCATCTCCGGTGAAGAGGCGCGCACCTATCGCTCGCCCGAGGGGATCGCTCCCGCCCGCATCGCCTTGATGGCATCGGCCTCCACCGCGTCGCGCGTGGCGGGCTGGCCGATGCGTGCCGCGGGCCAGGGCGCGCCGCGGCTCACGCTGTTCCACGCGGGTTGCTTCTGCGCCGTCTCCAGCTCGGCCACGACCCTGTCGCGCGACAGGTCCTGCCTCGCGTGATCGGGGTGGCGCGTGACGCCGGCCTCTGTAGGCGCGAAGTGGTACTCGCCGGCGGCGGACGCTGCCAAAGGAATCAGCGCGGCTGCGAGAAGGGCGGAAGAAACAAGAAGCGTGCGATGCGGCATGGTCGGTATCTCCTGATCGGTTGTTCGCCGTCGCCGGAAATGGCGCCGACCCAGCCAATCTAGGAAGCGAAACAGTCAGCCCGCGCTCGCCGCGATGACATCGACGCAATGTCGGCATCGCGGGCCTGCCAACCTCTCTTGCATAACCGCCTCCGCGGCGCGCATAAGCCATGGCGCAACGTGCGGCGGAGGTCTATCGTTGCGGCCACCCTCACAAACCAACAAGGGAACCCCTATGAGCGAACAACTCTCCTTCGTCAGTCCTACAGCCAACAGCCCGTGGGGCACCTATCTCTCGCAGGTCGATCGCGTCGTGCCGTACCTTGGCCCGCTGGCCCGCTGGGTCGAAACCCTCAAGCGCCCCAAGCGCGCGCTCATCGTCGACGTGCCGATCGAAATGGACGACGGCAGCATCGCCCACTTCGAGGGCTACCGCGTGCAGCACAACATGAGCCGCGGCCCTGGCAAGGGCGGCATCCGCTTCCACCCCGACGTCACGCTCGAGGAAGTCATGGCCCTGTCGGCCTGGATGACCATCAAGACGGCCGCCGTGAACCTGCCGTACGGCGGCGCCAAGGGCGGCATCCGCGTCGACCCGAAGAAGCTCTCGCCGCAGGAACTCGAGAAAGTCACTCGCCGCTACACCAGCGAGATCGGCATCATCATCGGCCCGCACACCGACATCCCCGCGCCCGACGTCAACACCAACGCCCAGATCATGGCGTGGATGATGGACACCTACTCGATGAACGTCGGCGGCACCGCCACCGGCGTCGTCACCGGCAAGCCCCTGCACCTGGGCGGCTCGCTGGGCCGCGTGAAGGCCACCGGCCGCGGCGTGTTCGTCACCGGCCGCGAAGCCGCGCGACGCCTCGGCATCGACCTGCGCGGTGCGCGCATCGCCGTGCAGGGCTTCGGCAACGTGGGCTCCGTCGCGGCCGAACTCTTCGCCGAAGCCGGTGCCAAGATCGTCGCCGTGCAGGACCATACCGGCACCATCGTCAACACCAACGGCCTCGACCTCGCCAAGCTCGTGCCCATCTCGCGCACCGACGGCGTGGTCGGCTTCAAGGCCGGCGGCGACATCGTGCCGAACGAGGATTTCTGGAACACGCCCTGCGACATCCTCATTCCGGCCGCCCTCGAAGGCCAGCTCACCGCCGAGCGCGCGCAGAAGACCACCGCCAAGCTGGTGCTCGAAGGCGCCAACGGCCCCACCGTGCCGCAGGCCGACGACATCCTCGCCGAGCGCGGCGTGCTGGTGGTACCTGACGTGATCTGCAACGCCGGCGGCGTGACCGTGAGCTACTTCGAATGGGTGCAGGACTTCTCGTCCTTCTTCTGGGACGAGGACGAGATCAACGTGCGCCTCGACCGCATCATGATGAACGCGCTCAACCAGATCTGGGACACGGCCGACAAGCACAAGATCACGCTGCGTACCGCGACGTACGCGGTGGCCTGCGAGCGCATCCTGATGGCTCGCCAGGAACGCGGCCTGTACCCCTGATCGCGAAGCGACGGTCCCTGTATCCTGCGGGCCCATGATTGGCCCGCCCATCCAGCTCGATCCCGCGTTCGTCGCGTCGCCCGATGCCCTTCTCAAATGGCTTCGGTCCGCGGTGGCGTGGGACGAGCGCATGCGTGCACGCAAGACCGCCAGCTTCGGCGTGCCGTACGACTATTCGCAGATGGCCTACGAGGCGGTGCCGATCCCTTCCGAATTGGCGGTCCTGTGCGGCCGGATCGAGGCCAGGCTCGGCTTTCGTCCCAACAACTGCCTGTTGAATCACTATGCCGACGGCACATCGTCGATGGGCTTCCATTCGGACGACACCACGGCGCTGGCACCCGGCACTGGCGTTGCCATCGTGTCGATCGGAGCCACGCGGTCGATCGCATATCGCAGCAAGGCCGACAGCAGCTTGCGCTTTGACTACCCGCTTCCTCATGGTTCGCTGCTCTACATGTCGGACGCGGTGCAGCGGGATTGGCTTCACGCGATTCCCAAGACGGAAGGCGTGGGAGAGCGCATCAGCCTGACATTTCGTTCGATCCTGAAGTGACAGCGCAGCCGCCTCGGCGCGCCGATGCTTTTTTGACCCAAGGAAAAGCTACGCTCGGGGGATGACCACCACCCCCGCGCAGACCTTTCCCCCGCTTCCCCCACTTCCGCCCGAAAGCGCGGCCCGCCTGCAGGCCTTGATGGCCAGCGGGCAGCGCAGGCTGCTGGGGCTCGTCGGTGCGCCCGGCGCGGGCAAGTCGACGCTCGCGGCTGCGCTGTTGCAGGCGGTGGGGGCGCAGCGTGCCCAGGTGGTCCCGATGGACGGCTTCCACCTTGCCAACGTCGAGCTGCAACGGCTCGGCCGAGCCGCACGCAAGGGAGCGCCCGACACCTTCGACAGCGCCGGCTACGTCGCGCTGCTGCAGCGGCTGCGCGAGCAGCGGCCCGACGGCGGGATCGTCTACGCGCCCGAGTTCCGCCGCGAGATCGAGGAGCCGATCGCCGGCGCGATCGCGGTGCTGCCGTCGACGCAGCTCGTCATCACCGAGGGCAACTACCTGCTGCACGACGTCGGCCCATGGGCCGGCGCGGCGGCGATGCTCGATGAGGTCTGGTACGTGGACATCGACGATGCGGTGCGCGAGGAGCGGCTGGTTCGCCGCCACCAGCAGTTCGGCCGCAGCGCCGAGGAGGCGCGCGCCTGGGTGGAGAGCACCGACGCCCCGAACGCGCGGCTGATCGCGCAGACGCGGGTGCGCGCCCATCACGTGCTGCCCTGGTCCTGAAAATTTCGGCATCGCGGCGGGAACGCCGCTGCACGGGCGCGCTCGAAGGCTTGCCGGCAAGGCCGCCGGTTAGCATTCGCCGCTTCATGCCGTCCATGCACTCCAATTCCCTGTTCGCCGTCCCTGCCTCGGTCCGTACATCGGTTCTCGCCGCGGGCCTGTTGTCCGCCGCTCTCCTGCTCGCCGGCTGCGGCAGCGCCTCCCGACAGGTCAGCTACGAGCCCGAGGCCTTCAGTTCCACCAACACCCATACCCGCGACTACGAGGCCACCGAGGCCGAGACCTGCGAGGCCGCGCGTCGTGCCCTGTTGAGCCAGGGCTACATGATCACGGCGGCCAACGCCGACCTCGTGACCGGGCGCAAGAGCTTCCAGCCGGCCGCCGAGGTGCATGTGGAGGTCGAGTTCCGCGTGGTCTGCGCGCGCGAAAGCACCCGCAGCGGCAAGGCGGGCAGGAGCACCGTGGCCTTCGCCACCGCCCTGCAGGACCGCTACGGGCTCAAGAAGGTGAACAACTCGGCGAGCCTCGGCGTGGGCGCGATCGGCTCTCTCTCGCTGCCTTTCGCCAGCAGCGACGACGCGATGGTGAAAGTGGCCAGCGAGACGCTGACCGACGAGCGCTTCTACGACCGCTTCTTCGCGCTGCTCGACCGCTTCCTCGAAGGCCCGGAAGCGCAGGACGAGGCGGCCGCGGCGAAGCCCGAGCAGTCGCCGGTCGCATCGCCGGTCGCCTCTCCGGCCGCGGCGCCCGCGCCGTTGACGGCGCCGGCAACGGCACCGGCCTCCGACCCGGCACCGGCCGTCACCTATCCCGTGACTTCGTCTCCCAACCGGGGCTGAAGCCCCAGATACCAAGACACGTCTTACAATTCCGGGCATGGCTTCCACCATCCCGGACCCGGCGCAATGCGCCTCTCGCCTTCGCAGCGCGGTGTCGCTGCTCGCCCGCCAGCTGCGAAGCGGCAGCGCCGCGGCGGACAGCCCCAGCGTGGCCAAGCTCAGCGTGCTGGGCCAGCTCCATCAGCACGGCCCTTGCACGCCCACGACGCTGGCTGGACTGGAGCGCGTCAAGCTCCAGTCGCTGACAAGGCTGCTGGCCGAACTGGAGGCCGAGGGCTGGATCGGCCGCGCGCCGCATCCGGGCGACGGGCGGCAGTGGCTGCTGTCGCTCACTGCCGATGGCATGCGCCGGCTGAAGGCGATCATGCGCACGCGCGAGGCGGCGCTGGCCGAGGCCATAGGCGCCTCGCTCGATGAACGCCAGCGCGCCCTGCTGCTCGAAGCCTGCGGGCTGATCGACGGCATCGCCGCCCGACTCGCCGGTGTCGACGGCAGCGCGAAGCTGCCCGGATCATGAGCGGCTCGCGCGCGCTGCAACGCCTGGCCGAGCCCTGGCGCCACGGCCGCTGGCGCCCCGGGGCGCAGCTCGCGGCGGCGGTGGCCATCGCCTGGGGCGTGGCCACGGCGATGCAACTGCCCGAGAGCTTCTGGGCCGTGATGAGCGTGCTGATCGTCATGCGCCCGAGCGCCGGCTCTACGCTCGATGCAGGCTGGGACCGCGTGCGCGGCACCGCCGCCGGCGCGCTGGCCGGCATGGCAGGCGTCTATCTGCAGCATCACGGGGCACCGCCGATCGCGACCACGCTGGCCTTCGTCGTGCTGCTCGCGTTTGCCAGCGCCTCGGTGCCGGGCATGCGCAGCGCGCCGGTGGCGGCGCTGATCATCCTGTCTGCCGGCGGCATTCCCGGCCATTCGCCGCTCCAGGTGGCGATGCTGCGCATGGTGCAGATCGGCATCGGCGTGGGCGTGGCGCTGGCGGTCGCGACGGTGATGTCGGAGTACCACGCAGGCATGCGCTTCGACGAGGGCTGTGCGGCGCTGCTGCGCGGCATCGGCAGGCGCATGTCCGCATCGCGGCGGCCGAGCGACGCTGCGGAGATCGAGCGCGTCCAGGCAGGCACGCGCGCGTCGCTGGGCCGCCTGAGTGCGCTGGCCGGCAGCGCCGACCTGGAGGCCCGATGGTGGCGTCGCGGCGCCACCGGCGGCCGCTATCGCGACAAGGCCAGGCTGGCGGCGCGCATCTTCCAGGACGCCACGGTGCTCGACCGCGTGTTGCGGTTCGCCCCCGCGGCGCAAGCTGAAGCGGCCCAGGCAGCAGGTGCGGCCATCGCCGGCATGGCCGACGCGCTCGCGGGCCAGTCCGCCCCGCCCGACCTGGGCGAGCTGGCCCGCTGCGCCGCGCAGGCTTCATCGCGGCACGAGGCGTCGAACGCGCTGCTGGCCGCGCCGCTGAACCTGCTGCTCGACGACCTGCGGCGCCTGCAGGCGGTCATCGCCGCACGCCAGCCGACGTAGTCCGCCGGCCGGCGCCGACATCGAAGGTCCTAGAATCTTCCGAAAATTCATTCGTTTCGGAGAGGGACGGGCATGGAAGATCAGTCGCAGGACGCGCGCTACGCGCCTCCGCAATCCCATGTGGAAGACGTGGTGCAGCCGGGCGGAGGCCAGTCGGGCGAACTCGCATCGCGCGGTACGCGCTTCCTCTCGGCGATGCTCGATGCGGGCATCTCCATCGCGGCGATCTGGCTCCTGGCGACATTCACGCCCATCAACCTCTGGGAAGACGACGGCCTCGGCATATGGGAGCCGCGCATCTCCAGCGCGGCTTCCGGCGTCGTCCTCTACCTCGTGCTGCACGGCTACCTGCTGGCCACCCGCGGCCAGACCATCGGCAAGGCGCTTTTCAAGATCCGCATCGCGCGGCCCGACGGCTCGCGTGCGCAGATCGGCCGCATCCTCGCGCTGCGCGACGGCCCGTTGTTCTTCACCAGCATCTGGCCGCTGCTCGGCCCGATCTACGTGCTGATCGACTGCCTCTTCATCTTCCGCGCGTCGCGCCGCTGCCTGCACGACCAGATCGCCGACACCGTCGTGCTGCAAGCCTGAGCCGGCGCGACCACAGTGCGCCTCGACACGCTCTACACCGCCGAGACCCCCGAAGGCATCGCGCTCTCGCTTCGCCCGGCCGGGCTGGTCGCGCGCGGGCTGGCCTACCTGATCGACTTCGCGATCCGGCTCGGCATCTTCGTGGCGATCTCCATCGCCGTCGGCATGCTCGGCAAGATGGGCTTCGGCATCCTGCTGATCGCCTACTTCTGCCTGGAGTGGTTCTACCCGGTGGTCTTCGAGCTCACGCGCGCGGCGGCCACGCCCGGCAAGCGCGTGATGGGCCTGCGCGTGGTGATGGATTCGGGCCTGCCCGTCACGCCCGCCGCCGCGCTCACGCGCAACCTGCTGCGCGCGGCCGACTTCGTTCCTTCCTTCTACGGCGCGGGCATCGTGTCGATGCTGTGGCGCCGCGACAGCAAGCGCCTGGGCGACCTGGCCGCCGGCACGCTGGTGGTGTTCAGCGACCAGGTGAGCCTGCACGGCAGCCTGCCGCCGGCCGAACCGCAGGCGCCCGCGCGGCCGCTGTCGGCGCGCGAGCAGATGGCCATCGTCTCGTGGGCCGGGCGCGCCACGCGCCTCACGCCCGAGCGCTTCGACGAACTGGCCCGCATCGCGGAGCCGGTGCTGGGCCCCGACACCACGGGCGCCCCGGCCTCGCAGCGCCTGCTCGGCGTGGCGCAGTGGGTGCTGGGCCGGCGCGCCGGTGCCGCCGCAGGTGGCAATGTCGATGCGCAGGAAAGGGCGGTGCGATGACGCCGCTCGATTTCGAAGCCGCCTACGCGCCACTGTGGGCCGAGCTCGAGGCCGTCATCCGTACGGCCGAGACCAGGCGCAAGTTCGACGGAGCCCGGCTCGCCACGCTGTACCGCCGCGTGTGCGAGCACCTCGCGCTGGCGCAGGCGCGCGCCTATCCGATCCACCTCACGCAGCGCCTCGAGGGCCTCACGCAAAGCGCGCACCGGCTGATCTACCGCCGCCACGACTACGGCCTCGCGCGTTTCGCACGGCTCGCGCTGGTCGACTTTCCCGAGGCGGTGCGCGCGCACCGCTTCTACCTGCTGGTGTCGGCGCTGATGTTCGTGCTGCCGCTGCTGATGGCGGGCTGGGCGGCCTGGCGCGACCCGGGCTTCATCCTGCACCTGCTCGACGCCAGCTCGGTGCAGCAGTTCGATTCCATGTACGGCGACGGTGCCGAGTCGCTCGGCCGCACGCGCAGCGCGGGCGACGACTGGCAGATGTTCGGCTACTACATCATGAACAACATCGGCATCGGGTTCCGCTGCTTCGCGGCCGGCATCTTCGCCGGCATCGGCAGCGCCGCGGTGGTGCTGTTCAACGGTGTGCAGATCGGGGCGGTGGGCGGCTACCTCATTGCGGCGGGGCATGCCGAGAACTTCCTGTCCTTCGTCGTCACGCACTCGGCCTTCGAGCTCACCGCGATCGTGCTGGCAGGCGCGGCGGGCCTGCGGCTGGGCTATTCGTGGGTGGCGCCCGGACGGCACACGCGGCTGGAGGCGCTGCGGCTGGCGGCGCGGCATGCGGTGGTGATCGTCTACGGGGTGGTCGGGCTGCTGCTGATCGCCGCGGCCATCGAGGCCTTCTGGTCGTCGGCGCGCTGGATCGCGCCGGCCGTGAAGTACGGCGTGGGCGGCGCCTGCTGGCTGCTGGTGCTGGCCTACCTGGGCTGGCAGGGCAGGCCGCGCGCCAGCGACGATGCGGGAGAAGCGCATGCAGGTTGACGGCCTCGCGATCGCGCTGAGGCCGCGGCCGATGGCCGAGGCCGCCGACCTCGGCGCGCAGCTGGTGCGCAGCCATGCGCGATCGGTGTGGCGCACCTTCCTGCCGGTTTACGTTGTCACGGTGCTGCTGGCCCTCTGCACGGTCGAGATCGCAGGCTGGCTGCCCGGCCTGCTGATCTTCTGGCTGAAGCCCTGGCTCGACCGCAGCCTGCTGTTCGTCCATTCCCGCGCCGTGTTCGGGCAGGAGACTCGCTGGTCCGACCTCTGGGCCAATCGCCGCGCCGTGTGGGGCGGACAGCTGCTGCGCACATTGCTGTGGCGGCGCTTCTCGCCCTGGCGCTCGTTCACCCAGGCCATCGAGCAGCTCGAAGGCCAGCGCGGCAGCGCCAGGCGCAAGCGGCGCACGCAGCTGCTGTACGGACGGCGCGGCGCCGCCACCGGCATGCAGCTGGTGTTCGCCAACGTCGAGATGGCGCTCGACATCTGCCTGCTGTCGCTGCTGTTCTGGTTCGCGCCCGAAGGCAGCGCCAGCGACCTCTTCGCGTGGTTCACGCAGTCCGATTCGCTGGCGCAGAGCCTGCTGGCGGCCGGCGCCTACGCGCTGGTCGTCGGCGTGCTGGAGCCGTTCTACGTGGCGGCGGGTTTCGCGATGTATCTCAACCGCCGGGTCGAGCTCGAAGCCTGGGACATCGAGCAGGAGTTCCGTCGTGGATTTCGATGACACCCCCAGGCTTCGCGCACTTCGTGTCGCTTCGCCAACCCCCTTGCAGGGGGCGATACCGGCGGCCCGGCGAAGCCGGTTCCGCGTGGGCTTGGAGCTCACCCCCAGGCTTCGCGCACTTCGTGTCGCTTCGCCAACCCCCTTGCAGGGGGCGATACCTGTGGCCCGGCAAAGCCGGTTCCACGGTATCCCTGGAATGAGGGTGCTGGTTGCTCTGCTCCTGGCTGGGTGCGTGGTGTCGTTGCCTGTTTCCGCGGCCGAGACACCATTGACGCGCGAGCAGGTGAAGGCCGCGGCCGACAAGGTCCGCGCCGATCCGAACATGCCCGGCACCAGGACCGAGAAGAAGCTGCGCTTCAAGGAGCGTGACGACGAAGAGGAAGAGCCCGAGCACAAGGCCGACAGCCTTGGCTGGCTGCGCGACTTCGTGCGCGCGGTGGCCGAGGGTGCGCGCTGGCTGATCTGGGGGCTGGCCGCGCTGGCGCTGGCCTGGCTGGTCGTGCGTCTGCATCGCTGGGTGCGCGTGCGCGCCGGCGGCACGCGGCCCGGCAAGGCTCAGCTGCCGAGCCACGTGGGCAGCCTCGACATCCGCCCCGAAAGCCTGCCCGACGACATCGGCAATGCCGCCGCCGGCCTCTGGCAGCGCGGCCAGCACCGGCCCGCGCTGTCGCTGCTGTACCGCGGGGCGCTGTCGCGGCTCGTGCATGCGCATGCGGTGCCGGTGCGCGCCGCGAGCACCGAGGGCGAGTGCGTGGCGCTCGCCGCGACCCGGCTGTCGCCGCAGGCGCAGGCCTTCTTCGTGCGGCTGGTCGAGGCCTGGCAGCTGGCGGCCTACGGCGGCCGGCTGCCGTCCACCGCGCAGGTGCTCGCGCTATGCGGCGAGTTCGACGCGCAACTGCCCGCCAGGCCAGCCGTCGCCGGGCAGGACGACGGCCTGATGAAGGGCGCGGCCGCATGAACGCCTGGGTGGTCCGCATCCTCGTGGTGCTCGTGCTGGCGCTGGCCGGCTTCTGGCTGGTCAACGCCACCGAATGGGCCGACACCGAGGTGTCGACCCCCGCGAGCGGCGAGGCCAAGACCAACCGCTTCTACGGCGCGCAGGTGCTGCTGCGCGAGCTCGGCATGAAGGTGGTCAAGCGCGACGGCCTCGACGCCATGCCGCCCGCGCAGGCGCGGCTGGTGCTCGGCTCCAGCCACTGGGACATGTTCCCCGAGCGCGGCAAGCGCCTGCGCCAGTGGGTCGAGCAGGGCGGGCACCTCGTGATGCCGGGCTACCTCGTCGGCGGAGACCAGCTCGAGGACTGGCTGCCATTGGTGCGCGAGAAGCCGCCCGCGTCCGACGAGAAGAATGATGCGAAGAACGACGAGGCGTCCGAGCCGAAGAAGAAAAAGAGATCCGGCCTCCCGCGCATCCCCGATCCGTCCGCCAAGGACGCGGACTGCCGCATCGTGACCGAACCCGCGACCGTGCCTGCGAGCTTCGCGGGTGGGCGCGGCTACCGGCTGTGCACCTGGTGGTCGCCCTCGCGCTACCGGCCCGCCGACAGGCAGCCCCCCGCGCTGTGGACGGTGGCCGGCTCGCGCGGCACCGAGGCGATCCGCGTGGCCGTCGGCCGTGGCTCCGTCACCGTGCTGCCCTGGGGCGTGTGGCACAACGACGGCATCCTGCGCGGCGACAACGCACTGTTCGCCGCCGCTGCCGTGCAGGCGCGCGGCGGCGCCGAGATCTGGTTCGTCGCCGACGAGGCGCGCGAGCCCTTCCTGCTGTGGCTCTGGCAGAAAGGCTGGGTGGCGCTGGTGCTCGGCCTGCTGGCGCTGGCGGCTGCGCTGTGGCGCGCGGCGGTGCGCTTCGGGCCGCTCGCGCCTTCGGCGGGAACGCACCGGCGCTCCATGGCCGAGCAGGTGCGCGGCACCGCCGGCTTCCTGCACGCGCACGGCGCGGCTGCGCTGCACGTGGCGCAACTGCGCGCGCTCGACGAATCCGCCCGCCGCCAGCTGCGCGGCTACGCGCGTCGCGACGCGGCGGCGCGAGCAGCCGCCATCGCGCAGGCGACGGGGCTGGAGCCGGCGATGCTCGCCCGCGCGATGGACGAGGCCCGCTCCCGCCATGCCGGCGCCATGGCGATCGACCTGGAAGTGCTCGAGACCGCGCGCCGCCGGCTCGACGCGAACGGGCCGCTCACGTCCCGGCCTGCCTCTTCTTCGTCACCTTCTTCTTCCTCTTCATCCTGAACCGAGAGACGCCCATGCAAGCCATCCAACCCGAAGAACTGACGCGTGCGGCCCAGTGGCTGCAGACGCTGCGCGCCGAGGTCGGCCAGGCCGTGGTCGGCCAGCTCGAGGCGGTCGACCAGACGCTGGTGGCGCTGGTGGCCTCGGGCCACGTGCTGATCGAGGGCGTGCCGGGGCTCGGCAAGACCCTGCTCGCACGGGCGCTGGCGCAGGCCATGACGCTGCGCTATTCGCGTGTGCAGTTCACGCCCGACCTGATGCCCTCGGACGTCACCGGCCACGCCGTGCTCGACATCGCCTCGCGCGGCGACGGCAGCCTCGGCACCCTGCGCGTGCACCAGGGCCCGGTGTTCACCAACCTGCTGCTGGCCGACGAGATCAACCGCGCGCCGGCCAAGACGCAGAGCGCGCTGCTCGAAGTCATGCAGGAGTATCAGGTCACGCTCGAAGGCAAGGCCATGGCGCTGCCGCGGCCCTTCATGGTGATGGCCACGCAGAACCCGATCGACACCGAGGGCACCTATCCGCTGCCCGAGGCGCAGCTCGACCGCTTCCTGCTGAAGATCGACATCGGCTTTCCGAGCCACAGCGAGGAGAACGCCATCGTGCAGCTCACCACGCGGCAGCGCGCGGGCAACCAGTTCCCGCTGGAGGCGGTGCGCCCCTGCCTCGACGAGGCGCAGGTGCTCGAACTGCAGCGGCTGGCCTGCCTGGTGCAGGCCGACGAGCGCGTGATCGACTACGCGGTGCGCATCGCGCGCGCCACGCGCGACTGGCCGGGGCTGTCGTCGGGCGCCGGCCCGCGCGGCACCATGGCGCTGGTGCGCGCCGCCCGCGCCGCCGCGCTGATGGCAGGGCGCGACTTCATCACGCCCGACGACGTGGCGCGCCAGGCGCTGCCCGCGCTGCGGCACCGCGTGATGATCTCGCCCGACGCGCAGCTCGAAGGCCTGAGCGTCGACACCCTGCTGCGCGCCGCGCGCGACAGCGTCGAAGCACCACGGCTATGACGTTCGCCCCCAGGCTTCGCGCCCTTCGCGTCCCTGCGCCAACCCCATGCCGGGGGCGACACCCGCGGCCCGGCGAAGCCGGTTCCGCGGTGTTTCCCGAAGGGACGGTGCTCTGTTGATGCGTCTGCTGCCAATTCCTGCGCGGGCGCCCGTGCTGGCGCTGGCTGGCCTGAGCACTGCCGCCGCGGCGGCGCTGCTGCTGGGCGCGCCGCTGGAATACGTCGCCCTCGCGGCGGGCGTGCTGCTGGCGCTGGGCCTCGTGCTGGCGGGCTTCGATCTCTGGCAGAGCCTGCGGCTGTGGCGCGCCGCGCCGCTGCGCATCGAGCGCAACCTGCCCGGCGCGTTCTCGCTGGGCGTGCCCACGGTGCTCACCCTCACGCTGGTGAACGAAGGTGCGCAGGCCTGGCGGGTGTCGGTGTTCGACGAGCTCGACACGCACTTCGCCTTCGAGGGTCTGCCGCAGGAGCACACGGTGCCGGCGCTCTCGCGCGTCGCGATCCGCTACACGGCCACCGCCACGCAGCGCGGCGTGGCTCGGTTCGGGGCCACCCAGCTGCGCTGGCGCACCCGCCTCGGCTGCTTCGAGGTGCGGCAGACGCTCGGCGAGCCGCGCCGGCTGCGGGTGTATCCCAACTTCGCGGCGCTGGCACGCTACGCGTGGCTCTCGGGCGACCGGCGGCTCGCGCAGATCGGCATCAAGACCTATGCGCAGCGCGGGCTGGGCACCGACTTCCGCCAGCTTGCCGACTACAAGACCGGCGACTCGCTGCGCCACATCGACTGGAAGGCCACCCAGCGCCAGCGCCGGCCCATCGTGCGCGAGTTCCAGGACGACCGCGACCAGTGCGTGCTGTTCCTGCTCGACTGCGGCCGCCGCATGCGCGCCGACGAGGGCGCTCCGGCGCAGCAGGCCGGCGGCGCCGACGGCAACGGCAGCACCAGCACCAGCCACTTCGACGAGGCCCTCAACGCGCTGATGCTGCTGAGCTACGTCGCGCTGAAGGAGGGCGACGAGGTCGGCGCCATGACCTTCGGCTGCCCGCCGCAAGAGCGGCGCGACTTCGCCCCTCGCAAGGGCAGCGCCACGCTCAACGCGCTGATGAACCGGCTGCACGACATCCAGCCCGGCGCCACCCATTCCGACTACCTCCTGGCCGCGCAGGAACTGCTGCGCGTGCAGAAGCGGCGCGCGCTGGTCATCGTGCTGACCAACTTCCGCGACGAAGACGCCGCCGAGCTGCGCCCTGCCATCAAGCTGCTGCGCCGCAAGCACCTCGTGCTGGTCGCGAGCCTGCGCGAGCGGGTGATCGGGCGCATCGCCAGCCAGCCGCTGGTGCATGCGCGCGACGCGGTCGACGTGGCCGCGGCGCACCTGTTCGATCAGTCGCGCCGCGACGCCTTCGCGCGCGTGGTGGGCAACGATCCGCTGTCGGTCGACGTGGAGCCGGCCGACCTCGCGGTGGCGCTGGTGAATCGCTACCACGCCGTCAAAAGGGCTGGCCTTTTGTAAAGGTCTTTGCCCACAATGGGCGCTTCACAAATCAAAGCAGAGGAGAGAGAAACACATGACGACAGATTTCACCAACCCCAATCCTTACGCCGCGCCGCGCTCCGCGGTGGCCGACGTGTACGAGGGCGAATCCGGCGCCGTGCAGCCCGTCAAGCTGTGGTCCGCCAAGGGCCGCATCGGCCGGGCGCGCTTCCTGGCGTACACGCTTTATTCGTACATCATCTTCATCATCGCGGCAGCCGTGATGGGTGGCGTGCTCGGCTTCACCGGCCTTGCGCGCTCCGAGGGCGTGATCGGCGGGCTGACCTTCGTGCTCGCCATCCCGTACCTGGTCTTCTACGTGCTGACCGGCATCCAGCGTTCGCACGACATGGACTGGTCGGGCTGGATGCTGTTCTTGGCGCTGATCCCCTTCGTCGCGCTGATCTGGGTCTTCAAGCCCGGCACCAAGGGCCGCAACCGCTTCGGCGCGCCGCCGCCGCCCAATGGCATCGGCGTGCTGATCGGCGCGTGGCTGCTGCCGGTGATCACCGTGCTCGGCATCCTCGCGGCCATCGCGCTGCCGGCCTACCAGGGCTACAGCACGCGCGCCAAGGCGGCGCAGGTCGAGCGGCCCTGATCGATTTCCCCTGGGCTCGGGAGAGCCCGTTAGCGAGACACCGCGCAACCGGTTCTGCCGGTCCGCGGGTGTCGCCCCCGGGCGAAGGGAAGGACAAACGACACGAATTGCGCGAAGCCTGGGGGAGTTCTTCCTACCTCGCCAGCGTCGACTTGCCGAACAGGCTCTCGATGAGTTCCACGGCCACCTCGGCGGTCTGGTTGCGCACGTCGAGCGCCGGGTTCAGCTCCACCACGTCGAGCGAGCCGAGCCGGCGGGTGTCGGCGATCATTTCCATGCACAGCTGCATCTCGCGGTAGGTGGGGCCGCCGCGCACGCCGGTGCCCACGCCGGGCGCGTCGGCGGGGTCGAGGCAGTCGAGGTCGAAGCTCACGTGCAGGTGGGTGTCTTCGTCGACATCCTGCAGCGCCTCGGTCATGGTGGTGCGCATGCCGTGCTCGTCGATGTGGCGCATGTCGAACACGTTCAGGCCCAGCGTGCGGATGGCTTCCTTCTCGTCGCCGTCCACGCTGCGGATGCCGATGAAGCGGATCGCGTCGTGCTGCAGCGCCGCGCGCTCGCCGCTCCAGCCGGTGAGCGCCGAGGGTCCGTGCCCCAGCAGGCACGACACCGGCATGCCGTGCAGGTTGCCGCTGGGGCTGGAGGCCTCGGTGTTGACGTCGGAGTGCGCATCGAGCCACAGCACGCGCAGCTTCTTGCCCCGCTTGCGCGCATGCCATGCCACCGCGCTGATCGAGCCGATGGCCAGGCAGTGGTCGCCGCCCATCATCAGCGGCACGCGGCCGGCACCCAGCGCCGTGTCGATGGCCTCGTAGACCGAGCGGTTCCAGGCGATCACCTCGTCGAGATGACGCAGCCCGCTCGGCGGCTGCGTCCAGGGCGTGGCCGGCCCCGCGAGGTTGCCCCGGTCGACGACCGCATAGCCCTGCCGCGCGAGCGCCTCCGGCAGCCCCGCCACGCGCAGCGCGTCGGGGCCCATGCCCGCGCCGCGGACGCTGGCGCCGACGTCGGTGGGTGCGCCGATCAGTTCGAGGGTGACGTTGGCATTGCTCATCTCAACTCCTCAAGTGCCGCCACAGGTAGGCGTAGCCCAGCGCATCCATGAAGGCCGACTCCCTGTTGTCGGTGGCCGCGCTGTGGCCGCCTTCCAGGTTCTCGTAGAAGCTGCTGTCGTAGCCCAGTGCCTTCATCTTCGCGTGCATCTTGCGCGCATGCACCGGCCCCACGCGGTCGTCGCGGGTGGAGGTGGTGAAGAGCACGGGCGGACAGGCCAGCCCCGGCTTCGCGTTCTCGTAGGGCGAGAAGGTGCGGATGAACTCCCACTCCTGCGGCTGGTCGGGGTCGCCGTATTCCGCGATCCACGAGGCGCCGGCCGACAGGTGCGTGTAGCGGCGCATGTCCAGCAGCGCGACCTCGCTCACGATCGCGCCGTACAGGTGCGGGTACAGCGTGAGCATGTTGCCCATCAGCAGCCCGCCGTTGCTGCCGCCCATGGCGCCCAGGTGAGCGGGCGAGGTGACCTTGCGCGCGATCAGGTCCTCCGAGACCGCCGCGAAGTCCTCGCAGGTGCGCAGCCGGTTCTCCTGCAGCGCGGCCTGGTGCCAGCGCGGGCCGTACTCGCCGCCGCCGCGGATGTTGGCGACGACGTACACGCCGCCCTGGTCCAGCCATGCGCGGCCGATGCTGCCGCTGTAGGCAGGCTGCAGGGGCACCTCGAAGCCGCCGTAGGCGTACTGCAGCGTGGGGTTGGTGCCGTCGGCTTTCAGGTCCTTGGGGGCGATCTCGAAGTAGGGCACGCGCGTGCCGTCCTTGGAGGTGGCGAAGTGCTGGCTCACGCGATGGCGCGAGGCGTCGAAGAACGAGGGGCTGCCCTTCAGCACCTGTGGCTCTCCCTGCCCGATGGTGCCGATGTAGAGCGTGGTCGGCTGCAGGAAGCCGCTCACCGTGAGGAAGTAGTCGTCGTTCTCGTCCTCGTCGATGCCGCCGGCCGCGATGGTCGAGAGCTCGGGCGCGCCGCCCAGGCCCTCGCGCTTCCATGGGCCCTTGCCGTCGGCGGGGGGCGTGAGCACCTCGAGGCGGTTCACCACGTCGTGCATCACGTTGACGATCAGGTGGTTGCGCGTCCACGAGTAGTCGTCGAGCGCGGTGGTGTCGTCGGGCTCGAACAGCACCGTGAGCGTGCGGCTGCCGGCCATGTAGTCGTCGAACTTCGCGGCCAGCAGCGAGCCCGCCCTGTAGGTGGTGCCGCCCACGGTCCAGTCCTCGCGCGGCTCGACGAGCAGCCACTCGCGCGTGATGTCGGTGTCGCAGTCGTCGGGCACGTCGATCTTCACCAGCTTGCCGTCGGCGCCGCGCAGCCAGGTCTCGCTCTCGTAGAAGTCCATCTGCCGCGAGACGAAGTCGCGCTCGAAGCCGGGCGTGTTGTCGCGCCAGGCGCTCACGGACATGTCCTCGTGCAGGCCCTCGTACACCGTCACCGCACTCTCCAGCGGCGTGCCGCGCCGCCACTGCTTGACGATGCGCGGGTAGCTGGAGCTGGTCATGGAGCCAGGGCCGAAGTCGGTGGCCACGTAGAGGTGGTCGATGTCCTTCCAGCCCACGTGGTTCTTGGCCTCCGGGAGCGAGAAGCCGCCCTCGACGAACTGCTTCGTCTCCAGGTCGAACTCGCGCACCACGTCGGCGTCGGCGCCGCCGCGCGACAGCGAGATCAGGCAGCGCCTGTACTCGGGCTGCAGGCAGTCGGCGCCGTGCCAGACCCAGTTCTCGCCGTCGGCCGCGGCCAGCGCGTCGAGGTCGAGCACGGTCTCCCATTCGGGCCGCGGCTTGCGGTACTCGTCGAGCGTGGTGCGCCGCCAGACGCCCTTCGGATGCGCCTTGTCGCGCCAGAAGTTGTAGAAGAAGCGCGGGCCGATCTTGTAGACCATCGGAATGCGCTCGTCGGAGTCGAGCACCTCGAGGATGCCCTGCTGGAGCGCCTCGAACGCGGGCGACTGCGCGTACGCCTGCACGGTGACGGCGTTCTCGGCGCGCGCCCAGGCCAGTTGTTTCTCTCCGTCGATGTCCTCTAGCCAGAGGTTGTCGTCGTCCTGTTGCATGGGGAGGCTGGATGTCATGGCCCCAGTGTACGGAGGCCCCATGAAAGACATGGAAGGACATGGCGCCATGTGAGCAGTTGTTGCGGGGGCTTTGGGATGCCGCACTTTCGGATTACTGGGGCAAACCCCTGTCGCGCCGGCGCCCTGCCTCGGTGGAAACACTGAATAAGCGAGGGCCCGGGAACGCGATGCCCACGGTATCCTGCCAGACGGCTCATGCCCCACCGAGGAGACACTACACATGAAACACCTGAGCGGTCTTGATGCCACCTTCCTGCACCTGGAAACGCCGGAAATGCCGATGCACGTGGGTTCGCTCAACGTGCTCGACCTTCCGAAGGGCTACGCGGGCGACTTCTACGAGGACGCCAAGAAGTTCATGGCCAGCCGCATCCACCTGGCCGACGTGTTCACGCGCAAGCTCGCGCTGATGCCCTTCGACATGACCAACCCGGTCTGGGTGGAAGACAACGACATCGACCTCGACTACCACGTGCGACACATCACGCTGCCCAAGCCCGGAACCAACCGGCAGTTGCAGCAGTACGTGGCGCGGCTGCATTCGTCGCTGATCGACCGCAGCCGCCCGATGTGGGAGTTCTACATCATCGACGGCCTCAAGAGCGGCCAGGTGGCGCTCTACACCAAGGTGCACCACGCGGGCATCGACGGGCAGGCCGGCGTGGAAGTGGGCAAGGCCATCTTCGACCTGGAGCCCACCGGCCGCGTGGTGAAGCCGCCGCGCTCGCGCCCGCGCGGCAACAACTACCAGCTGGGCATGGCCGAGCTTGCGACGGCGGCGCTGCGCAACACCGCGCAGCAGTACGTGAAGCTTTTCAAGATGGCGCCGGCCATTGCGCGCGCCATCAGCGGCATCGCCAGGCCCGACGAGAAGGCGGCCGAGAAGGACGCGGCCGCCGCGCCGAAGAAGTTCAACCTTTTCGCGCCGCGCACCTCACTCAACGTGTCGATCACCAATCAGCGCACCTTTGCCGGGCGCACCATCTCGCTGGCCGAGACCAAGTACATCGCCAAGCACTTCGGCGTGTCGCTCAACGACGTGGTGCTGGCCACCGTGTCGGGCGCGCTGCGCCACTACCTGGCCGACAACAACGAGCTGCCGGCCAAGCCCCTGGTGGCCGGCGTGCCGGTGAGCCTGCGCGAGGCGGGCGACGACACGGCGAACAACCAGGCCAGCATGATCCTCGTGAGCCTGGCCAGCGACATCACCGACCCGGTCCAGCGGCTGAAGGCAATCAACGCCTCGTCGACCAGCTCCAAGTCGACGATGAACCGCTTCAAGGCGGTGATCCTCGACGACTTCCCGACTTTCGCGGCGCCCTGGCTGGTGTCGGGCATCGCCTCGATGGTGGGGCGCTCGGGCATCGTCAACCTGCTGCCGCCGGCGGCCAACGTCGCCATCTCCAACGTGGCGGGCGCGCCGTTCCCGATGTACTTTGCCGGCGCGCTCGTCACCTGCTACTACCCGGTGTCGATCGCCAGCCACGGCACGGCGCTGAACGTGACGGTGCAGAGCTACAACGGCCGCATGGACTACGGCCTGATCGCCTGCCGCCGCGCCGTGCCCGACATCACCGAGATCGGCGACTACATGCTGGCCGAGCACAAGCTGCTGATGGAGCTGACGCAGAAGCATCCGGCCGTCGCTGGCGCCGCACCCGCTCCGGTGCCGCCGAAGACGGTGGCGGAGCCTTCGGACGAGGCCGAAGCCGAAACCGAAACCGAAGCGAAGCCTGCGGCAGCCGCGAGGAAGAATCCGGCAGCGCGCAAGAAGGCTCCGGTCAAGGTCGCCGCGAAGAAGGCTCCAGCGAAAGCGCCGGTGAAGGCCGCCGCGAAGGTGGCGGCCAAGGCACCCGCGAAAACCGCCGCAAGGAAAGCCGCGTCGAAGGCCCCGGCCCGCAAGGCCGCCCCGGCCAAGCGGTCCTCGAGCGTCTCGCCCAGGGCCGCGGCGGCCTGACCCGCACAAGGGGGCGGGCCCGGAAAGAAAATTGGGGCAGTTGGACTAGTTTTCCGACCGTTCTAGTTTTCCAGGCCTAGGCCCCCTGGAAGAAGATAGGCCCATCGCGACTGATCCAGCTCCTGTTTCCTTCGCGAAGCCCATCAACTTCAAGGAAATCTCCATCATGTCCACGCAAACCTCCATCGCTTCCGCAGCCGTCCACGTCGTCGGCCAGTACAACGACGCGGGCAAGACCCTGGTCGGCGCCTACCGCGCCGGCGTGCACCGCCTGCTGGGCGGCGCCGCTTCGCGCTACAGCGACTTCCTCGGCAGCCGCAAGCTCCCGCTGGTGAGCGATCAGGTCAAGGCCAACCTGATCGGTGCGCAGGAGAAGATCAATGGCTTCCTGGCCAACCGCGTGGATATCGACACCGGCCGCATCGTCTCGGTGATGGACCGCGTCGCCGCCGGCACCACCAGCGGCATCGAAGCCGTCGCCGACCGCGTGGCCCGCGTCGAATCGCCGGTCGCCACCTCGGTGATCAACGCCCTGGGCGCCCTGAACCAGCCGCTGGCCACCGTGTCGGTGCAGATCGCCGACCGCATCGCCGCCGGCACGAAGCAGATCGAAGCCCGCGTGAGCGGCAGCGAAGAAGAAGAAGCCGCCAAGCCGGTGCGCACGGTGAAGGCCAAGGCCACCGCCAAGAAGCCGGTTCGCCGCGCTGCCGCCCGCAAGGCGGTCTGATCCCCGGGGCGCATCGCGCCCCTTTTCATTTCTCTTCCGGCATCTGGAGCACCACCGAATGGCCACCCGTCCTGACGAAACCGCAAAGTCGAAGAAGAGGGCGGCGCCTGCAGCAAGGAAGGCCGAGGCTCCCGCAGCCGCGAAGAAGACTGCGGCCCGCAAGGCCGCGCCCAGGGGGCAGCACGAACCCGAGGAGCGGACCGGCAAGGCCGAAGGCCTGCTGCGCGCCGGCCTCAAGGCGCTGGACAACGTGCGCAACGACGTCGCCAAGCGCCAGGCCAACGTGATCGAAGGCCTGCTCGGTATCGGCCAGGGCAAGGTGCCGGGCCTGGGCCTCGACAGCTTCGGCATCCGCAAGTTCGAGGACGTGTTCGACCAGCGCGTCGCCACCGCGTTGCAGCGCCTGGGCATGCCCGACGCCGCCGAGGTGCAGGCCCTGCGCGACGAAGTGGCGCAGCTGCGCGAGCGCGTGGCGCAGCTCGAAGCCGGTGCTGGTGTCGGCGCAGGCGCATCCCGCGGGCGCGGCAAGCGCTGAACGGCAGGCAACGCAGCAAGCCGCTTGTGGCCAGCTCCAACACCACGCGCGACCGCATCCTGCAGGCCAGCCTCGCGCTGTTCAACGCGCAAGGCCTCGCGGCCGTGTCGACCCACAAGATTGCCGCGGAACTGGGGATCAGCCCGGGCAACCTGCACTACCACTTCAAGGCCAAGCAGCTGATCGTCGAATGGCTGTTCAGGCGCTTCGAGCAGCGGCTGGAGGCGCTGAACGGCTCATCGGCCTCCATCGCTGCCATCGACGACCTCTGGCTGGCGCTGCACCTGCGCTTCGAGGCCATCGACGAATATCGATTCATCTACCGCGACATGGCCTTCCTGGCCAGCGAGTACCCCTCGCTGGGACAGCGTGCGCAGGCCCTCACCGCGCAGAATCTGCTGGCCGCGCAGACCCTGTGCGAGAGCCTCGTGGCCTCGGGCGTGATCGAGACCAACGCCGAGCAGGCCCGCATCCTGGCGCTGCAGATGGTCTTCACCACCACCTGCTGGCTCTCCTTCGAGCGGCTGGTGCCGGGGCGCGAGGCGCTGGCGCAGGCCGACCCCGGCCTTGCGGCCTTCTACACGCTCACGCTGGTTTCCCCCTATGTTTCCGGCGAATCGAGGGCTTACCTCGATTACCTGCGGGCCAAATACCTCGGATAAATGCCGGTGACGTCCGACGGGGCATTCGCCCTGCAGGCCTCACCCTCGTTCTGAAGCAGATACAAGAAGCACAAAGGAGCCATCCGACATGACCAGCGCAACCGCTACCTACGCCAAGGAAGACCTCACCCCGCCGTCGCGCCTGCTGCTGCTGGCCGAGGGCCGCGCGCTGTGGGAGACGGGCGCAGGCATCGCCATGTGGCCGCTGCTGCAGCTCACGCCGCGCGGCGACGGGCACCCGGTGCTCGTGCTGCCGGGCCTGGTGGCCGGCGACGGCTCCACGCTGCTGCTGCGCCGCTACCTTTGCAGCCGCGGCTACGACGCCCACGGATGGGGCCAGGGACGCAACTTCGGCCCGCGCGACGGCGTGGAGCAGGGCATGGTCGAGTTGCTGAAGAAGCTGCACGACGAGAGCGGCCAGAAGGTCAGCATCATCGGCTGGAGCCTCGGCGGCGTGTATGCACGCATGCTGGCCTCGTCCTACTCGCACATGATCCGCGACGTCATCACCCTGGGCAGCCCCTTCTCGGGCAGCCCGCGCGCCACCAACGCATGGCGCGTGTACGAAGGCGTGAGCGGCCAGAGTTCGCACGACCCGCGTCGCATGAAGTTCGTGCAGCCCACGCCGCCCGTGCCCACCACCTCGATCTTCAGCCGCACCGATGGCGTCGTCGCATGGCGCTGCAGCATCGAGAAGACCGGCCCGCAGTCGGAGAACATCGAAGTCATCGCCAGCCACCTGGGGCTGGGCGCGCATCCGGCGGTGCTCTATGCGGTGGCCGACCGGCTGGCGCAGCCGGAGGGGCAGTGGAAGCCGTTCAATCGCGGGGCACTGGGGCCGTTGGTCTATCCGGATCCGGACAGGAGTGCCTGAGGCCGTCCGGATTGTTCAGCCCACTCTCCAGGGGGCCAGTCGTCGAAGCTTGTGAGCGGCTGCGCATCTAGCAGGAGCGTGTACATCGGCTCTTCCGGAAAATCGCTCAGCCGGACGGTCAATTGCCTACCAGACTCTCGAATCTCGACTCGCGCTCAAAAGCGAAGCTGTCGGCCGAGCCAGCCTCAAGTGCGAGCATCTACTGTCCATTCTGGGGGTGGCGAGGAAAGAGCGGTGCCGTCGGGCCCGAACTCGAAGTTGCCGCTGCCGGAAACCACAAGATCATCGGTCAGCCGCACGTTGGTGAAGGTGCACTGTGTGAAGCGGGTCCGAATCATGGCCGCCTGCGAAAAATCGACGTCGATGAGATGGCAAGCCGAGAACACCGTGCCCGAGAGATCGACCCTGAACAGGCGAGGCGATTTAAGGAAGCAGTTTTCGAACTCGCAGTCCAGCAATTCGGCCTTCGTCATGTCGACGGACTCGAAACGGCAGTTCTCCAAGCGATCACCGATCCAAGTGCAGCCATTCAGCGCCTGGGGCGCTGCAAAGCGGGCGCCCCGAAACAGAGACATCGCTATGGTCGCGCCCGAAGCATCGAGGCCCTCCCACGTGATGGCGGACAGATCTGAATGACTTAGATCAACGCTCTCGCCTTCTGCCTGGGCGGCCAGGTTCGCGATGACTTCCGCTTGGGAGACTTTCTCTTGCATGATTAGTGGAAGATAACTCGATTGTTGAGGCCTGCATTACCCACCGCAGTCTGCAGTTCGCCGATGTGTTGTGGTGACATCTTCAGCGTGTCGACGATGACGTTCTCGCCGACGCCCATTTCTTTCTGTATCAGCGCCATCGCATCGGGTGTGTTGTAGCCACGCGGGGCGTATTGGGAGTTCCAGCCCTTCACATCCCACTTTTGGCCCGTGGCGTCGATGAACTCCGATGCCCCGGTGGGGTCGCGCGTGATGGGGCCTGGCAGCTTGCCTTGCTCTTCCATTGAAAGTCCAACCTCCGCTTCCCGGCGTGTCTTGGCTGTGGCCTTGCCTCCTTGTGCGGGGTCCTTGGCCAGCTCTTCCAGTCTTTGTGCGCGCTCCTGCGGAGACATGGGACGACGCGTGACCACTGTGCCTTCGCGCGCGCCCGAGGTCTTGCTCGGCACGGGCTCTTGCACGGGCCCGCGCGGCTTGCCCTCCACAGTTCGGCTGACCGGCTCCAGCGGCGCCCCGCGCATCGATTCGCCAGGCCGCGGGAGTGGCTCGGGCGCGCGCTTGCCACCGCCGAGGCCCACATGCGCGGTAGCCATGTCGAACGCGCTGGCCCCGAACTGATTGGCCGCTGCAACCTGCTGTTCCGACCCGCCGAGCACACGCGTGGCGGCGCCAGGGGCACCGAAGAGAGGACCCAACAAGGCGATGCCCAGCGAGTTGCCGAAGCGCAGGTTCTGTTCGCTCAGCCAGGCGCTCTCTGCGCCGGAAGTGCTGTTCTCCCAACGCGGCCCGGGCGTATACACATCCTGCAGGAAGGATGTCCTTCTTTTCAGCTCCAGAGACTGTTCGGGCGGCAGGGGGTTCTTGCCGCTGTAGTGGTCGTTCAACTGCTGGAGCTTGTCGTCCAACGCCGATTTCGGGATTTCGTCGGGCATCTGTTCGCATGCCCGCTGGAACGTCTTGGCCGACTGCAGTGCATCGGTCGGTTCCAGGCGCGCGTCGCGGCCGGTGCCGATGAACATTCGTTCGTACCACGGGAGCTTCTCGAACTCTGCCCTCTCGCGCTCGTACCGTTCGCTGCAGATGCCGGGCCGGCGCCGCAGCATCGGCCCCTTGGGCACCTCGAAGGTCAGCACTCGGCCGAGGGTGCCGTTGCTGTTGAAGGCTGGAGTCGAGAAAGGCGACGAAGACGAGGAAGAGGTGGACAGCACCTGTCCCAGCGTCTTCTTGTCGTCGGGCGTCGAACTCATCAGGCCGATCCGTTCATCTCGCAAAGATCGCCATGGCGTGCCACGGCACGGCTTTCGACGAAGACGGTCTGCGAGCCCGAGATGATCTTCACGTTGCCCGCTCCCAGCGAGACGCCCGAGCGCACGCCGCTTCCCGCATTGCCTGTCACGCCCTTGACGATGCTGTCGACCATCAGCACCTTCTCGCTGCGCGCGAACACGGTGTGCGAGTAGGCGGCCTTCTCGGGTGGAAGGATCGACACGATGTCGAAGGGAACGACCTGCGTGCCGACGATGCAGAAGTCGGGTACGACGTTGACCACCATGAAGCCCGACTCCGCATCGGCGATGTGCTTCTCGGTGTTCATGCGGGCACTCCATGAACTTCCGCCATGCCCGCGGCAGCCTCGGCGATCGGCCGGTGGAACAGATCGACCGCCACCGTGTCGAGCTCCTGGTCCAGCGTGAGCCGCCAGGTCAGGTGCACGAGCATCTCGTCGAGGTCGACGTGCACCGTGTCGAGCCGCATTGCTTCGCTGCGCTCCGTGCCATCGCCGTCCCTGCACAGCGCCTCGATCCACAGCTGCGGCAGCTGGAACTCGATATGCGGCGCGGAGGCGAAGAAGCCGCTCATGCGCACCGACTCGTCGCCTCGCAGGCCGGCGGCCACGACCTGGTCGGCGGGCGCGTACTGGAAGAAGCGCTCGTCGAAATCGTCGGCGTAGTCCATGTACGGCTGTCCGGCATGACGCTGGCGCCAGGCGTCGTCGTAGGTGCCGGCCAGCGCGACGCGCGGCTGCCAGAAGCGTGCGACAGGGCTGAAGCCGGCGGGCTGCGCGTCCTCCTGGTTGGCGTGCTGCAGCGGTGCACCGGCGTATTCGATCTGCGGACCGAAGAACGGCTGCCCGGTGGCGTGGCGGCCTCCGGGGTGGTCTTCGCGGGCTGCGCTGCCGAACCATCCGGTGCCGCAGGGGTTGGCTGCGTGCGTGCGGGGCTGGGCTGCTTCATCGTCTCCCTGGTCGAAGCCCCATCCGCCATAGGCGAGTTCATAGCGCAGCGGCACGGCGAGCGTGGGTTGCGGATCGGACAGGCCGCGCTGTGCGGTGTCCTCGTGCCAGTTCCAGTGCCGCGGGCCCGTCAGGCGCAGCGCCTTGTGCAGCAGCGTTTCCTCCTGCCGGCGCACCAGCAGCTGCGCATGCCACTCGCTCGACGGCGTCCAGCCGGGGGCGCGCGCGGTGCCCGTCACGTAGACGTCGGCACCGGGCTTGCGCAGCAGGAGGTCGGTCGCGGCGCGCAGGCTCGACAGCGTGGCATGGTCGGCGTCCCACGGCTCGTCGGCGAAGATCGGCCCGCGGTGGAACGCTGCCGGCTCCAGGCGCCCGGGCGCGAGAACGAAGCTCGCGCACACCACCACCACGTCGTGGAAGCGCCGGCCCTTGCCCATCTTGTCGAACTGGAAGTGAGGAAAGGGCGTCGCGTTGCGCAGTTGCGCGAGGCGCGGCTCGGGAATCGGCGGCGCGGGCTCAGCCATGACTGTCGTCCTTGTCCGCCGCCATCTTCCCGACGCCGGCAGAAACGGCCGCGGAGACGGTGCCCAGCACCTGTGTCACCTGGCCAGCTGCTTCGCCGCCACCACCAGCGCTTCCGGCCACCTGCTGCGCGATAGACGCGAGCTGCCCCGCCTTGCCCAGCAGGTCGGCCGGGTTGCCTCCCATCAGCGCGCCCAGGCTCGCGAGCGGGCTGCCCGGAGGCTCGGCCGGCGGCGGGGTGGGCACCGCATCCGGCTGCAGCGCTGCGCCACCGCCCTTCGGATTGAGCCAGATGTGTTCGCCGTTGACGGTCACGTCGTCGCCCTGCGCGGTGATGTTGATCTTCCTGCCCGTGACCGCGATGGAGCCGTCGGCCTTGAGCTGCACCACCGATGCACCCACGCGCAGCGAGATGGTCTTGCCGTCCATCTCGATGTGGCTGCCCTTGTCGCCGCCCACGGACAGCAGGTACTTCTCGCCGACCTTGGTGGTCTGCGTCTTGCCGACCACGGTGTTGTCCATCATGCCGACCACGGTGTTGCGCAGCATGCCGACGTTGAAGGAGTAGGCCAGGCCGATGTTCACCATCTTGGCCAGCCCCACGTTGTGCATGTAGGCCATGCCGATGGTGGCCATCTGGTTGCGGCCCACCTTCTTGCTGCGGTCGCGACCCACTGAATGGGTCTCGTCGTGCTCGACCTCGATGTCCTGGTTGCGCTCCGCGTGCAGCCACACCTGCTCGGCACCCTTCTTGTCCTCGAAGCGCAAGGCATTGGCGTTGGCCTCGCTGCCGCCCTCGGAGCTGCGCGTGAGCAGGCCGCTCTGCGTGGCGTTGTCGGGCAGCGTCCACGGCGGCATGTTGTCGGCGTTGTAGACGCGGCCGGTGACGATGGGCCGGTCGGGGTCGCCGTTCTCGAAATCGACGATCACCTCCTGCCCGATGCGCGGTATCTGGATGCCGCCGAAGTTCGTGCCGGCCCAGGGCGATGACACGCGCACCCAGCAGGAGCTGTTCTCGTCCTTCGTGCAATAGCGGTTCCAGTGGAAGCTGAGCTTCACGCGGCCGTACTCGTCGGTCCAGATCTCGCGGCCTGCAGGGCCGGTGACAATGGCGGTCTGCGGGCCCGTGGTGCGCGGCCTCGGCACCGGCGGTGTCGGCGGGCGGAAGACCTTGCTCGCGGGTATCACGTCGAAGTCGACGCGGCATTCGAACTCCTGCTGCGAACTCGCATCGCCCACGTCCTGCAGCCGTAGATGGGCATGCGTGACCAGGTACTGCCGGTTCGATTCGTTCTGCGGATGGCGCTCCAGCGTCAGCAGGCAGCCGGGCACCACGGCGCGGAGATTGCCCGAGCCGCTGGCGAGTTCGCCCTGGCTGCCGGTCTCTTCCATGCGCGTGCGCACCAGCTGCTCGCCTTCGGACTCGACGACGTAGTCGCCCGGCCAGCCGTAGCGCTCCCAGGTGTTCTGCGCGGTCTTGCGCGGCATGGCGCTGATCTGCTGGAGCTCGGCCTTGGGGCGCGTGAAGTCGAAGTCGTCCGTCACCCAGCGGCCGCTCTGCAGTTCCTCGCAGGCATTGAAGCGGTCGCAGTGCTCCTCGCGCACCGTCGCGTCTGCCGGATGGAAGGGGATGGTCTGGTAGCCCTCGTGGGCGAAGGGCTGGTGCGAGGCCATCTCGTCCACTATGACCAGCCTGTGGCTGTTCTCCTCGTGCTCGAAGCAGTAGTAGAGCCCCCATTCGTGCAGCAGCCGGGCGATGAAGTCGTGATCGCTCTCGCCGTACTGCACCTGGAATTCGCGCGGCGGATAGCTGCGCGTGGCACGGACGTCGAAGGGCAGGCCGTACTTGCCGAGCACCGTCTTGACGATGTCCAGCACGTTCTGGTTCTGGAAGATGCGGTAGTCGCTCGTGCGCGTGGCCAGCGAGAGCCAGGGCTCGATCACGGCCTCGTAGAGCGCGCGCCGGTTCTCCAGCCGAAGGAATCGCACGCGCGTGACCAGCCCGGAGATGTGCCGCTGCTGCGGCCCCGAACCCGGGCGGCCGTCGAGCACGATGTGCGCCGTGAGCGTCTCGCCCACGAGCCGCTTGATGGCGACGTTGGCCGCCTGGCGCTCGTTGTAGCCCGGCTGCTCGGGCGTGGCCAGCGTCAGGGTGTAGCGAAACAGGCTGCTGAGGCCCTCGTCGCCCACAATGGCGATGGGCTCCAGCGCCGGCGCATCGCCGAGCGTGGGCATCGCGGACGAGGAAGCAGTGAGGACACGCGCGAGCTGGGCTGCGCCGACAGGCATGAAATCTCCCTGGTGTTCTTGGGTTCCTGGCTGACGAAGCAAATCGTAGCAATTCGAGGCTGAAACACCAGTAAGACGATAGATTGCGATAGATCGGACATTTCCGACATCACCGCGGCCCGCAGCGAAACCATCGCGATGGCATGACTTCCGTCACTTGCGGCTCCTCCCACGCCCCCCGAACAATGGCGGCACCATGCACAGCATTCCGCCCGTCTACCCTCGCATCAGGCGTGCCGGCCTGCTCGAGGAAGCGATGCGGCCGGTGCTCGACCTGATCGAGTCGCTCGGCGGCAGCCGCGAGGCGCACGAGGCCGTGGCCTTTCCCCTTGCCGAGGGTTCCGACCTGCTCGTGAGCTTCGTGGTCGACACGTCGGCCCGGTTCGCCACGCTGACGCGCGAAGGCCTGCTGGAGACGGGTCTCGATACACAGTCGATGTACGAGCTGGCCATCGACAACATGCTGCGGCTCGTGGCGCCCAATGTCCGCACGCGCGACTTCGGCGGCTACAAGGCGCTGGTCGCGGGAGATGGCTTCGAGGCCTGCATGCTCCTGTTGCCCGACCTGTGGGAGCAGCTCGCGCAGGACTTCGAGGGCGAACTGATCGCGGTGGTGCCGAGCCGCGACGTCGTCTACTTCACCGACAGCCGGGGCGCCGCCGAGGCGCCGGGCCGCATGTGCGCCGCCGCCGAAAAGCTCAGGGCGGCTGCCGGGTCCGAAGGGCTCTCCGAAAGGGTGATGGCGCTGACCGCCGACGGCTGGTGCGTGCGCGGCACGCTGCACGCCTTCGCGCCTGCGCTGCAGGCCTGAGCTTCCGCTGCCGCTTCAGCTTCCCGCCCACACGTCCAGCACGTAGCGCTGGTCCGCGATCATCCTGTCCATCCACGCAGCGCTGTCGTGCCCGTGCTCGCGCGCGAGGTCGCTGAGCGTGCGACGCACGTCCGGCTCCATGCGCGAGCCGTCGCCGCAGACATAGACCACCGCGCCGGCCTCCAGCAGCTTCCACACGTGGGCAGCCTGCTCGCGGATCAGGTCCTGCACGTAGACCTTGCGCTCGCCGGCGCGCGAGAAGGCGGTGTGCAGCTTCATCAGGCCGCGATGCGCCCAGGCCTCGAGTTCGTCGGCGTAGATGAAGTCCTGCTCGGGATGGCGGCAGCCGAAGAAGAGCAGCGCTTCGCCGAGGGCGGTGCCCGCCTCGGCCTGCGCGGCGCGTTCCTGCAGGAAGCCGCGGAACGGCGCGAGGCCGGTGCCGGGGCCCACCATGATGATGGGCCGGCTTGCATCCTCCGGCAGCCTGAAGCCCTCGGCCGTGGTCTCGCGCACCACGCCGTGCACCGTGTCGCCGGCCTCGGCGCGCGCCAGGAAGTTCGAGCACACGCCCTCGAAGGTGCCGATGCCCGACTTCGCAGGCCCGCTCACCACGCCCACTGTCACGCTGCAGCGGCCCGGCGTCATGGCGGGGGAGGACGAGATCGAGTAGTAGCGAGGCGACAGCGGCGACAGCATCTCGAGAAACACCGCGAACGGCACCTGGCAGGCGCGGTGCTCCTCCAGCAGGTCGAGCAGCGACTTGCGCTTGTGCAGCACCTCGGCCTTGTACTTCGCCTGCGAGGCGTCGTCGCTGCCCGAGAGGGCCTCCAGCTTGGGTTTCGTGAACGGGCACTCGGTGTACGCCGCCAGCGTGGCGATCTGCTTGCGCGTGGCCACATCCTGCAGCTCGACGTAGTCGCCCAGCAGCCGGTCGACCGCGACCACCTGTTCCACCGGCAGCGATGCCTTGCGGCCCGCGGCCGCGTGCAGGCGCACGTGGGCCGTGCGGTCGAAGCCGAAGCGCGCCATCGCGCGTTCGACCTGTGCCGGGCCGTTGCGCGGCACCACGCTCAGGTGGTCTCCGGCGCGGTAGACCAGGCCCTCGGGCAGCATCAGTTCGACGTGACGCGTGGAGCGTCCGGCTTCAGCGTTGCCGCCGCGTTGCAGCTCGCGGTTCTCGATCACCCGCAGCGCCACCGCGCCCAGCGCATCGACGATCGCGTTCTTCTGCGGCGGCGGCAGCTCCTCCAGCGTGTAGAGCGGCTCGCCCTGCGCTGGGGTGTCGGCGCCCGTCTGGATGCCGAAGGCCTTCGAGAGCGCGGGCCACAGCGCATCGCTCCAGTCCTGGAAGGCGCCGTCCATGTCCTCGCGCGCATCGCCCTCGCCGCGCGAATGCACGCGATCGGCGCCCAGTGCTTCCAGCCGCTCGTCGATGCGGCGCGGCACGGCCTGGTAGGTGGAGGCCCAGTCGGTGTTGCCGCAGCCGAAGACGCTGAAGCGCACGCCGTTGAGCGAGTCGTCGGCCTTGTCGAGCCAGCGGTGGAACTCGGCCGCGTTGTCGGGGGCCGCGCCGTTGTACGAGGCACAGACGATGGCGATCGCGCCGCTGGCCGGCAGCCGCTCGGCATAGTCGTCGAGCGAGGCCAGTTGCGTGGAGAAGCCGCGCATCTCGCCGGCCTCCGCGAGCTGCCGCGCGAGGTCCTCGGCGGTGCCGAGGTTGGAGCCCTGAAGCACCAGCAGCGAGGTGCCGTGGCGCGCCGCCTGCGGCTTGCGCTCGGCGGCCTTCGCGGGCTGCACCGGCGCCGCGGCTGCATCGCTCATGTTGCCGCGCGGGCGCGTGGCCGGGTCGCGCAGCAGCGCCTTGATCCTGAAGCCCTCGGGCTTGATCGTGAGCGCTTCCTTGATCTTCAGCTTGTAGCCCGTGTGGTCCACCAGGTTGAAGCGCTGCAGGATCATGCCCAGCGTGAGCACCGCCTCCTGCAGCGCGAACTGCCGCCCGATGCAGGCGCGCTGCCCGTTGCCGAAAGGCTTGAAGGCGTTCACCGGACGCTCGCGCTCGGCTTCGCGGCTGAAGTGCTCGGGGTTGAACTCGTCCGCGTCCTCGCCCCAGATGCCCTTGTCACGATGCAGCGCCAGCGCATGCATGATGACCATGTTGTTCTTCTTGATCGTGTACTGGCCGCCGATCTTCGTCTCTTCCTTGGCGCGCATCGAGATCGCAGGCGCGGTGGGGTAGAGGCGCAGCGACTCCTTCAGCACCTGCATCACGTACTGCAGGCGGTTGACCTGCGCATAGGTGGGCTTCTGCGTGGTGTCGGGGCCGAACACGTTGTCGACCTCGGCCTGCGCCTTGGCCATGGCCTCGGGGTTCTGCAGCAGGAAGTAGATGGCGAAGGACAGCAGCCCGCTGGTGGTCTCGTGCCCCGCGATGAGGAATTCGATGCACTCGTCGCGGATCATCTTGTCGGTGAGCTTCTCGCCGCTCTTCTTGTCCACGCCCGCGATCATGTAGCTCAGCAGGTCGGGCTTGGTGGCGATGTCGGCCCCGCTCGCGCGCCGCTCCTCGATGATGTCCTCCACCATCTTGTGCATGTAGCGGATGTCCTTGCGCTGCTGCGCGAGCTCCTTCTTCAGCATCAGCTCCTCCAGCGGCAGGCCGCGGCGGTTCTGCACCGTCTCCAGTGTGCGCACCATCGCGTCGACGAAGGGATGGAAGCCCTCGCGGTAGAAGGAGTTGAAGCGGTAGCCAAAGCCGCACAGGCCGATGGTGTCGAGCGTGAGCGCGGTCATGTCGCGCACCACGTCCACCTCCTCGTCGAAGTTCAGGCGCTCCCACTTGGTGACCAGCTGCCCGGCGATGTCCAGCATCATCGGGTGGTAGGCCTGCATCGCGCGCTGGCTGAAGTTGGCCAGCAGGATGTTGTGCGGCTTCGACCAGGTCTCCTCGTGCGTGTCGGAAGTGAAGAGGCCATGGGAAGCGGCGCGCAGCCGGCGCAGGGCGCCGCGCGTGCTCTTGTCGAAGCGCTCCTCCTCGCACAGCTCGTCCACCAGCGCGGGAGACGACACCACGATCACCGGCATGCCCGGCATGTCCAGCCAGTAGATGCCGCCCAGGTCCTGCGCGATCTTCCACATGTCGAGCACGGGGGAGTCGGAGCCGATGGACAGCAGGTTGCCGACGAAGGGCTTCTTCGCCGGATGCGGGATCGGGTGGAGCGAGTTTTTGCCTGCCATGGTCTTGTTGTGCCTTTGGAATGGACCCGCCTCTGATATCCGGGCTTCGAAGCCGGAGTATCCCGACGGCACAGGCGGCAGGCAGGACGGGGTTTCCCTTACAAACCTCCGCCCTCTTCAGCAGTCGTGAAGAAATCGCTCAGGGCCGGACCATCTTGCATTCCGTGCCCTGCGCGAGCTCGTTGCCGGTATAGACCGCATCGGTGCGGAAGCCGTAGTTGGTGCCTTCCCAGCCGGTCTTCACGGTCTTGCCGTCCACCGGCACGATGGTGTTGACCACCTGCGGCAGCAGCAGCTGGTGGTCTTCGGCGCGCATGCGCACCGGGCCGACCACCGAGTCGAAGTTCAGGTCTTCGAGGGCATGCGCGACCTTCACCGTGTCGGTGGAGCCGGCCTTGTTGATGGCCGCGGCCAGCAGGCGCGGCGTCATGTCGATGCGCGGCGCGAGGAAGTCCTTGCCCGTCTTGGCCTTGTATGCCTTGGCCAGTGCGTCCACCTTGGGCGTATCGGCCTCGCCCGGGTGCCATTCGGCCACCCAGGTCAGCTGGCCGAGCCTGGCCTGCGACACGGCCGTGACCGTGCCCGGCACCGAGCCCGCGCTGTGGTTGAAGTAGCGCAGGTCGTAGCCCGCGTCGCCCGCCGCCTTCAGCAGCAGCGTCATGTCCTGGCCCCAGTTGCCGGTGATGACCGAGTCGGCGCCGCTTTGCTTCACATTGGCGATGTAGGGTGCGAAGTCCTTCACCCGGCCGATGGGGTGCAGCGTTTCGCCCACGAACTGGATGTCGGGCCGAGCCAGGCCCACCAGCTGGCGGCCGTAGCTGGCCCATTGCTTGCCGTGTGCGTAGTCCTGGTTGAGCAGGTACACCTTCTTCACGTCGGGCGTCTTCTTGATGTAGTTGGCCAGCGCCTTCATCTTCATCGCGGTGTTGGCCTCGGTCTGGAAGTGCCAGAAGCTGCAGGCCTTGCCCGTCATCTCGGGATCGATGGAGGAGTGGTTCAGCACGATCAGCTCCTTGCCCGGGTTGCGCTGGTTCCAGCGCGTCACCGACTGCACCAGCGCCGTGACCACCGAGGACCCCGAGCCGCCGGTCACGATGGCCTTCGCGCCCTGGTCGATGGCCGCCTGCAGCGCACTCTGGCTCTCCTGGGCCGAGAGCTTGCTGTCGAACTGCAGCAGCTGCAGCTTCGTGCCGCCGAGCACGCCGCCCTTCGCGTTGATGTCCTCGATGGCGTACTGCGTGTGCATCAGCATCAGCTCGCCGACGTTGGCGAACGGGCCCGAGAGCGGGTCGATGTAGGCGATCTTGTAGGTTGCCTGCTGGGCATGCGATGCGCCGGCCGCGGCCAGCAGGCAGGCGAGGGCGATCCGCGCCAGTGGCGCTTTCCTGAACTTCATGGTGCTTTGTCTCCGGAGGTGTTGTCTTCAGTTCTTCGTTCGCAGCCCGATCACGCGGCTTGCCAGCCTGGTGAGCTCGGCCACGACCTCGTCGGGCGAGAGGCGCCCGCCCGGGCGATACCAGCTGTAGAGGAAGCCCGGCAGGCTGCAGGCCGCGAGCGCGGTGATCTTTGTCTCGGTGAAGTCGAGGTCGCCGTCGGCGCGCGCCTCCTCGAGCAGCGGGCACAGCCGCTCGTAGAAGTGATGCGCGAGCTTCTTCTGCGCGGCGATGTACTCGGGCCGGTGCACCTGCGGCTCGCGGTACGGGAAGAAGGCCACCGGGTGGTGCGAGATGGTCGCGCGGATCAGCCGCTCCAGGCCTTCGAGCACCTTCTCGCTCGCGCGGCGCGGGTCGGTGGCCGCGAAGTCGAGCGCGGTGAAGCAGTCGACCGCGGGGCGCCACGACAGCGTCTCGAAGATCTCCTGCTTGTCGCGGAAGTAGTAATACACGAAGGGCTTGGTCATGCCCAGCTCGCGCACGATCTGCGCCATGGTGGTGTTGGCGTAGCCCTGTGCCGCGAAGAGCTGCGCGGCCGCCTGCAGGATGCGCTCGCGCTGCAGGTCGGTGCCCTGCGTGGCCGCGCGCTGCCGGCCCGTGCCCTGCGGAAGGTGCGGCTGCGCCGTGACGCTGCTCTGGTCTGCAGAGCCAGAGGGTTTTTGCCGTGTCGCGGAAGTTATACCCATGGGTAGGATTGTTCGTGCACCATGCACCATTGGCAAGCGCCAGCCCCTCGCGGGCTGCTATCGATAACCCTGAGAAAGTGACGCCATGGAGACATTGCCCGACCGCCCGCAGCAGCCCCTGCACGAGTACCTGCGCACCCACGCGCGAGAGCGCGGCGACAGCCCCGCCTGCTTCTGGTACGGCCACACCACGAGCTGGAGCGCGCTCGACCGCGCCAGCGACGCCTTCGCCGCGCGGCTGCAGGCGCTGGGGGTGAAGAAGGGCGAGCCGGTGGTGCTCTTCCTCAACAACTGCCCGCAGTACCTGGTGGCGCACTTCGGCATCCAGAAGATCGGCGCCATCGTCTGCCCGAGCGGGCCGCTCAACAAGGAGCACGAGCTGGCCTACCAGGTCAACGACCTGAAGGCACGTGTGATCGTCGCGGCCGCGCCGCTGCTGCCGGTGGTGCGCAAGGTGCAGCCCGGAAGTTCGCTGGAGCACGTGTTCGTGGTGCACTACGCCGACCTGCTGCCGGCCGAACCCACGCTCGACCTGCCGGCGGAGCTGGCCGCCGAACGCAAGACGGAACGCAGCGTGCCCGAAGGCTGCGAAGACTTCCTCGCCGTGATGCGCGCCGACGCGAAACCGCAGCCGGTGGCCATCGACATGGACGACGTGGCGCTCATGACCTACACATCGGGCACCACCGGCCTGCCCAAGGGGGCGATGCTGAGCTACGGCAACGCGCTCTTCAAGACGCGCGCGGCAGCCGACTGCAACGGCGTGGGGCCCGCCGACGTGCTGCTGTCCATCGCGCCGCTCTATCACATCGCCGGCATGCTGATGGGCGTCAACGTGCCGGTGCTCAGCGGTGCCGCCTCGGTGCTGCTGCACCGATTCGACCCGCGTGCCGCGCTGCAGGCCATCGCGGCGTACAAGGTGAGCTGGTGGTACAGCATCGCGCCGATGAACGTGGCCTGCATGCAGGTGCCGGACATCGCCGGCTTCGACCTGCGCAGCCTGAAGATGAACCCGGTGACCAGCTTCGGCATCGCCTTCACCGAGCCACTGGCGCTGCAGTGGCGCTCGCATGCGCCCAACTGCACTTCCTTCGAGGCCGCCTACGGCCTGAGCGAGACCCACACCTGCGACACCTACACGCCGCACCATGCGCCGCGCTGGGGCACGCAGGGCGTCGCGGTGCCGGGCGTGAAGATCCGCATCGTCGATGCGGACATGCAGGCCGACCTGCCTGCGGGCGAGGTCGGCGAGATCGTGCTCACCAGCCCCGGCACCTTCAAGGGCTACTGGAACAAGCCCGAGGCCACCGCCGCCACGCTGCGCAACGGCTGGGTGCACACGGGCGACATGGGCAGGATCGACGCCGACGGCTACCTCACCTTCATCGGCCGCTTCAAGGAGATGATCAAGGTCTCGGGCTACAGCGTGTTCCCCGAGGAGGTCGAGACCATCCTCATCAAGCATCCGGCGGTGGCGCAGGCGGCGGTGATCGGCCAGCCCGACGCGGAGAAGGGCGAGGTGGTGAAGGCCTTCATCGTGCGCAAGCCCGGCGCCGCGCTCGAAGCCGATGCGCTCGTCGCCTGGGCGCGCGACAACATGGCGAGCTACAAGGCGCCGCGCGCGGTGAGCTTCATCGACGCGCTGCCCACCACCGGTGCGGGCAAGGTGCTGCGCCGCCTGCTCAAAGACAAAAGCTGAGAGGTTCCGTTTGCTGTTCTCCAAAGTTCTGATTGCCAACCGCGGCGAGATCGCGGTGCGCCTGGTGCGTGCGCTGCGCGACCTGGGCATCGCAAGCGTGGCGGTGCATGCGCGCGACGATGCCGCCGCACTGCATGCTCAGCTGGCCGATACCGCGGTGGCGCTCGATGCCACCGGCCCTTCCGCATACCTCGATGCCGCCGCGCTGATCGAGGTGGCGAAGGCGCAGGGCTGCGATGCGGTGCATCCCGGCTACGGCTTCCTCAGCGAGCGCGCCGATTTCGCGCAGGCCTGCGCGGATGCGGGCCTGGTCTTCATCGGCCCCACGCCCGAGCAGCTCGGCCTGTTCGGCGACAAGGCACGCGCGCGCGAACTCGCCACGCAATGCGACGTGCCGGTGATGCCCGGCAGCGCCGGCGCCGTGACGCTCGCGCAGGCGCAGGCCTTCTTCTCCGACCACCAGGCGCAGGGCGCGGGCGTGATGGTCAAGGCCATCGGCGGCGGCGGCGGGCGCGGCATGCGCGCGGTGCTGAACGCGCAGGAGCTGCCCGAGGCGCATGCGCGCTGCATGTCCGAGGCGAAGGCGGCGTTCGGCATCGAGGGGGTGTACGTCGAGCGGCTGATGCTGAACGCGAGGCACATCGAGGTGCAGGTGATCGGCGACGGCAAGTCCGTGGCCAGCCTCGGCGAGCGCGAATGCACGCTGCAGCGGCGCTTCCAGAAGCTGGTGGAGATCGCGCCCAGTCCCTCGCTGCCCGAGGCCTTGCGCGCGCAGGTCACGCAGGCCGCGCTGCGCATGGCCAAGGCGGTGGGCTACCGCGGCCTCGGCACCTTCGAGTTCCTGGTCGACGCGGCATCGGCGACGCTGCCCTTCGTGTTCATCGAAGCCAATCCGCGCCTGCAGGTCGAGCACACCGTGACGGAGGCGGTGACGGGGCTGGACCTGGTGCAGCTGCAGATCGCCGTGGCCGCTGGCCAGCTGCTCGGCGAACTCGGCGTGGAGGCAGATCGCACGGCGCCGCAGCGCGGCTTCGCGGTGCAGTGGCGCATCAACGCCGAGACGCTCGACGCGCAGGGCAATGCGCGGCCCTCGGGCGGCACGCTCGCGCGCTTCGACCTGCCGGCGGGCCCCGGCGTGCGCGTGGACACGCACGGCTACGCGGGCCTCGCGCCTTCGCCGCACTACGACACGCTGCTGGCCAAGCTCATCGTGCATTCGCCCTCGCCGCGCTTCGAGGACGCGCTGCGCCGCTCGCTGCGCGCGCTCGACGAATGCCACATCGAGGGCATCGCCACCAACCTGCTGCTGCTGCGCGCCATCGCTGCGCGGCCCGAGTTCGCCGCGCAGGCGGTGCACACGCGCTTCGTGGAGGCGCACCTGGGCGATCTGCTCGCCGCTGCCTCGGCCTTCGAGAAGCAGGTGCGAAAGACCGCGGCTGCGTCCGCGGAGCCGCTGCCCGTTGCCGCCGACGACGGATCGGACGAATTGACCGTCAAGGCCCCGATGCCCGCGCGCCTCGTGCAGTTCGAGGTCGAGGTGGGCGACGTGCTGCCGGTGGGCGCGCAGCTCGGCGTGCTCGAGGCGATGAAGATGGAGCACCTGCTGCACGCGCCCGTGGCCGGCCGCGTGGTGGCATTGCTGGCGGCGCCCGGCGACTATCTCGTCGAAGGGCAGTCGCTGGTGAAGCTCGAGGCCGTCGATGCGCAGGCCGTGCAGGCGGAAGCCCGCGCGGAGCAGGACCTGGACACTATCCGCCCCGACCTTCGGAAGGTGATCGACCGCCATGCCTACACGCTCGACGCCAACCGCAAGGCGGCCGTCGACAAGCGCCATGCGCAGGGCGGGCGCACCGCGCGCGAGAACATCGCGGACCTGTGCGACACCGCGTCCGACCCAGCCAACTTCATCGAGTACGGCGCGCTCGCCATCGCCGCGCAGACGCGCCGCCGCACGCTGGAAGACCTCATCGCCAACACGCCCGCAGACGGCATGGTCACCGGGCTGGGCAGCGTCAACGCGAAGCAGTTCGGGCCCGAGGCTTCGCGCTGCGCGGTGCTGGCCTACGACTACACCGTGCTGGCCGGCACGCAGGGCATGCGCAACCACCACAAGACCGACCGGCTGCTGGCGGTGGCGCATCAGCTGAAGCTGCCGGTGGTGCTGTTCGCCGAAGGCGGCGGCGGACGGCCTGGCGACACCGACATGCCCATCGTGGCCGGCCTCAACAACCACACCTTCAGCCAGTTCGCGGCGCTGTCGGGCAAGGTGCCCGTGGTGGGCATCGTGCATGGGCGCTGCTTTGCGGGCAATGCGGCGCTGCTGGGCTGCGCCGACGTGATCATCGCCACCAGGGGCAGCAACATCGGCATGAGCGGCCCCGCGATGATCGAGGGCGGCGGGCTCGGCACCTTCGCGCCGGAGCAGATCGGGCCGAGCGGCGTGCAGTCGCGCAACGGCGTGATCGACATCCTCGTGGAGGACGAGGCCGCCGCGGTGGCCGCGGCGAAGCAGTACCTCTCGTACTTCCAGGGCGCGACCTCCGACTGGCAGTGCGCCGACCCGCGCACGCTGCGTCATGTGGTGCCCGAGAACCGGCTGCGCGTGTACGACGTGCGCGCCGCGATGCGCGGCGTGGCCGACACCGGCTCGCTGCTCGAACTGCGCGCGGGCTTCGGCGCGGGCATCGTCACCGCGCTCGCGCGCATCGAGGGCAGGCCGGTCGGGCTGATGGCCAACAACCCGCATCACCTGGGCGGCGCGATCGACGTGGAGGCGGCCGACAAGTCCGCGCGCTTCATGCAGCTGTGCAACGCGCACGGCCTGCCAATTGTTTCGTTGTGCGACACGCCGGGCTTCATGGTCGGGCCCGAGATCGAGGCGCAGGCGCAGGTGCGCCACGTGTGCCGCATGTTCATGGTGGCCTCGCACCTGCGCGTGCCATTCTTCGCGGTGGTGCTGCGCAAGGGCTATGGCCTCGGTGCGCAGGCGATGACGGCGGGCGGCTTCGATGCGCCGGTCTTCACCGTGGCATGGCCCACGGGCGAGTTCGGGGCGATGGGCCTCGAAGGCGCCGTGCGGCTGGGTTTCCGCAAGGAGCTGGCCGCCGCATCCGAGGGCGCCGAGCGCGATGCGCTCTTCAAGAAGCTGGTGGCGCAGCAGTACGAGAACGGCGAGGCCATCCACATGGCGCAGACGCTGGAGATCGACGCGGTGATCGACCCGGCCGATACGCGCACCTGGCTGGTGCGTGGGCTGTCGTCGGCCACGAAGGCGCAAGGGCCGGCGGTTGCGTACGTAGACACCTGGTAACCGGGCTTTAGACCTCGTCACGCGCGGGGGAACAGTGGCTCCGTACACTGGGCCGCTTTGCGCGCATGAATCTGGTCTCCCGATGGGCAGCCCGCCTCCGCGACGTGGCCGTCGCGCACTGGGTGGCTGCCTTCCTCCTTGCCCTGCTTGCCGTCGGCGTCCAGGCCGTCACGCCCGACGGGCGTCCGCGCCAGCCTGCGGAGGCGCATTGGGTCGCGAGCTGGGCCGTGGCGCCTCTCGACTTCGCCGAGCTTGCCATGAGCCCGGGCGGCGCCAAGTACTCGTCTCCGGCGGGCAATGATCTGCGCGGGCGCACGCTCCGCCAGAAGGTGGAACTGTCGCTCGACGGCGAGCGTGTTCGCATCCGTTTCTCCAACCGCTTCGGCAAGGCGCCGCTGCGCATCGCCGCCGCGAGCGCGGCGCGTGGCACCGGCGCCGAAGCCTTCTCGCCGGCCACCCTGCGCGAGCTGCGCTTCGGCGGGCGGACCAGCGTCACCATCGCGCCAGGCGCCGAGGTGTGGAGCGACGGCGTCGATCTCGCGGTGCAGGCGGGCCAGACCGTGATCGTGAGCGCCTTCTTCGATCGCGGCGCGCCCTTCGCCACCGTCGCCCTGCAGGAGCCGGGCACGACATGGATGGCGCCCGGCAACGTAGTGAAGGCGGCGAAGCTGCAGGACCCCGTGCCGCTATCGTTCAACCAGATCGTGACGGGGCTGGACGTGCTCACGACCAAGTCGATCCGCACCGTCGTGGCCTTCGGCGACTCGATCACCGCGGGCGGCGCGGAGGCCACGCTGGGTTCGTATCCCGACATGCTCGCCACCCGCCTGCGCGACACCCAGCCCGGCGGGCAGGACGTCGCGGTGCTCAACCTGGGCATCGGCGGCAACCGCCTGCTGGCCGATGGCATCGGGCCCAGCGGGCTCTCGCGCTTCGAGCTCGACGTGCTCAAGCAGAGCGGCGTGACGCACGCGATCATCCTGCTGGGCACCAACGACATCGGCCGCGCGATGTTCGCCAAGGTGCCGGGCGCAGAGCTGAAGCCGCGCGACATGCCGACGGCCGAGCGCATCACCGAGGGGCTGCAGCAGCTCGTGAAGCAGGCGCGGGCCAAGGGCGTGAAGGTGCTGATCGGCACCGTGCCGCCCTTCAGGAACACGCCCTACTGGAGCGAATCGAGCGAGGCCATGCGCGAGGCCGTCAACCGCTGGATTCGCGGCAAGCAGGACATCGACGGCGTGATCGACTTCGATGCCGCGCTGCGCGACCCGGCCGATCCGCAGGCGCTGAACCCGCTGTTCGATTCGGGCGACCACCTGCATCCCAACAAGGCCGGCCATGCGGCCATGGCCTCGGTCATCGACCTGCACGAGCTGCAGGAATGAGCTTTCAACGGTTCTTGCGCACGAGTGAGTGAGCGCTAGCAAGAGCCGAAAAGGCCCCAAACGCGCGTCACAGCTTTACACAAGACTTCGCGCGCGGCTTACAGGAGGTTCACAACGGCTCGGCAGCATGAAGGCTCCTCCAACAACTCATGAGGAGTCCTTCATGAAAAAACTCGCATTGGCTCTTTCCGTCGGCGCTGCATCGCTTCTCTCGGTGGGCGCACTGACCGTTCCGACGGCTGCGCAGGCACAACCGGTGGTCACCATCCAGGTGCCTCCGCCCCCGCCGCGCTATGAACGCGTTCCGCCGCCGCGCCGCGGCTACGTGTGGGCGCCGGGGCACTACGAGTGGCGCGGCGGCCGCCATGTGTGGATCCGCGGCGGCTGGGTCCGCGCCCGCCCGGGCTACGCCTACCGTCCGCCGGAGTGGCGCCAGGACGGCGGCCGCTGGGTCTACAACGCAGGCCGCTGGGACCGTGACGGCGATGGCGTGCCGAACCGCTACGACCGCCGGCCGAACAATCCGTATCGCAACTGACGCCACCGGCGCGCGGGGCTGCCTTGCGAGGCAGCCCCGCCGCATCAAGCTCCCTAGCGGATGCTGACCAGCTCGAGGGTTTCGCGTACCTGGAAGGCGACGCTCCCCGCGCCACCCCGTGTCTCGGCCTCGAAGCGCACTACTCGCCTCAGTTCTGGCGAGAACCAGACGTTCGCCACGTAGCGGCCGTACTGGTTTCCGAACACGGAGCCCGCGTTCGGGAAGCGCTGCGTGTACCCCCTGTACTCGATGCGTACGACCTTGAATTCCCTGCCCCCGACGGTCAGCGCGGTGTCCTCCATCACTGTCGCATTCAGGTCCATGTTGGAACGCGAGCCGCCCAGCGTGGAGCTGTAGCGGGCTCTCCAGGCGGCTTCTTCCTTGAGGTTCTCCTTGGTCCAGCCGCCCGGGGGCATGACCGAATCGAATTCGCCTGCGATGGCCGACGTGACGCTGACGACTTCGCCGCTCGGCTTTTCCACCCAGCCACCGTTGTTGAAGCTGATCTGCTCGTCGGTCGATGGGTCGATCCTGTAGACCACCTTGCGGTAGGTGTTGGTGAGGCGGTCGTGCAGCTGATATTCGATGACGCTTGGCCGGCCCGCCATTGCAGTTGCCTGGCTGGCGACAGTGGCCGCAGTGCCGGAGTTGCCTGAGGCTGTGGCTGGCAGGGACGCCAGCCGCTCGATCGCCCGCTTGCCGCGCTCTGGCAGCTGCGCAATCCAGGACGCCGGCATGGCGAGGTTCGCGACTGCCGTGCCGGCTGCCGAGGCCGGCAGCAAGCCCACGAGGCGGCCTTGTGCGTCGAAGACCCCCGCGCCGCCAAGCCCTGACTCGGCTGCCGCGGTCAACTGCAGGGCTTCGAGTTCGCCCGCTGCGTTCCGGCGGATGCCGCCCAGCATGCCGATGCCCAGCGTCAGTTCCCTGCCTCGGGGGGCGCCGATCACGTACAGCGGCATGCCAACCTGCAGTGCATTCGCCGGTGCCACTTCGGCGACGGCAGCGGGCAGGTTCGCAATGCGCAGCTGGCACAGATCGCGCTCCACATCGGGCAGCGCCAGCGCTGCACCGTAGCTCACGTTGTCGCGCTTCAGCGTCACCGAGCCGGCCTTCGCGAGCAACTGGCAGCTGGTGACCGCGGTGCCCGCGCCGGTGGCGACCGCGCTGCCGGTGGCGAGCACCTTGCCTTGTGCGTCGCTGGCCTGCACCACCCAGACGCTGGGCGAGACGCGGGCGAAGAGTGCATCGGGCGGGAGCGCTGCGCCGCTGCGCGAATCCTGTGCGTGTGCCGTCAGGATGGGCAGCGCGATGGCGAGCGCTGCAAGCGCGGGGGAGGACAGGTATTTCATCGCGCGCATCTCAGCGGTTGGCCTGCAGGAGCAACCGCAGATCGTTCAAGGAGGTCTTGGCAAAGGGCGTGGCTTCGGGCGGTGCCGGAGCAGGGGGGCGAGCGGCGGGCGATGGCGCTGGCGCGGCTGCCGCTGGCGGTGGGGCGGATGCAAGAGGCGCGGCGGCCACAGTTGCTGCGGGGGACACGGGCTTGCTCACTGCCGCGGGGGATGGGGGCGTTGAGGCCGCCGCATTGCCTGCGGACGGCACGGAGGTCGAAGCCTTGGCCGTCCGGGCGGAAGCAAAGGCATCGTCATAGGCCAGGGACTGAAGTTCCTTTCGGCCCTCGGCCTCGGAAACACGTTGGAACTCCGGTCGTCCGACGAGCAGGCCCATGCTGATGCTCATCAAGACATAGGCTGTCTGCTTCGGCCGCAGCACGACGTCGATCGTGCCTTCGGCTTCGGTCCGGGCACTGGCCCGATAGGTACCGGCCGGCCGGTCGATGTAGAAGAAGCTGTTGGGTCGCGACGTGCCCACCACCTGGCCGTTGACCGCGACATCGGGCTGGATTGCCGCACCCAGGATGGAGTTGCGATAGAAGTAGATCCGCCCTTCGTTCTCGCCCAGCGACGGCATGCTGCCCGCCATCTCCGAGAACCGGGGCCCGCTGGCCGAGCACCCGAACAGGCCGGCCGCAAGCACGGCCAGCAACACCCTACCGATCCAACGTCCCATCGCGCCTTCTCCTCTTTTTCTGGCGCGAGGATGCTACACCCGCCTGACGGCGGGTCTTCCCGGATGGAAGTTCAGCGGAACACCACCGTCCGGTGCCCGTTCAGCAGCACGCGGTGTTCGCTGTGCCACTTCACCGCGCGGGCCAGCACCTGGCTCTCGGTGTCGCGGCCGCGGGCCGTGAGGTCCTCCACCGTGTCGGTGTGGTCCGCGCGGGCCACGTCCTGCTCGATGATCGGGCCTTCGTCGAGGTCGGCCGTCACGTAGTGGGCGGTCGCGCCGATCAGCTTCACGCCGCGGTCGTGGGCCTGGTAGTAGGGCTTGGCGCCCTTGAAGCTGGGAAGGAACGAGTGATGGATGTTGATCGCGCGGCCCGAGAGGTTGCGGCACAGGTTGTCGCTCAGGATCTGCATGTAGCGCGCGAGCACCACGAGCTCGGCACCCTCGGCCTCGATGATCTCCAGCTGCTTCGCCTCGGCCTGCGCCTTGGTCGCAGCCGTCACCGGGATGTGGTGGAAGGGCACGTTGTAGCTGGCGGCCAGCTGGTAGAAGTCGCGGTGGTTCGAGATGATGGCGCGCACGTCGATGGCCAGCAGCCCGCTCTTCCAGCGGAACAGCAGGTCGTTGAGGCAGTGGCCTTCCTTGCTCACCATGATCACCGTCTTCATCGGCTCGGCGGCCGCGTGCAGCTGCAGCGTCATGCCGAAGCCCGTGGCGAAGGCCTTGAGCTCCTCGCGCAGCACGCTCTCGCTGTGCGCGCCGCAGGCGAAGCGCACGCGCATGAAGAACAGGCCCGTGTCGTGGTCGTTGTACTGGGCCGCCTCCTCGATGTTGGCCCCCCGCTCGAGCAGGAAGCCCGAGACGGCGTGCACGATGCCCGTGCGGTCGGGGCAGTAGAGGTTCAGGATGTAGGCGGGCGTATTCGTTGTCATATCAGTTCGGTTGCTCGATCACTCCGCAGGCGGCCACGCTGCCTGCATCGGTCTTCTTTCCAGGGATGCCGCATGTCCGGCTTGGCCGGGCCGCGCTCCCGTTGAGGGGACTGTCGGCCGCATGGGGTCGGCAAGCCTGGGGTTATCCGGATCCAGGGGTGGGATTGTCGCAGGGGTGCCAGAATCGCGATTTTCCCCTCCCAGATCCCCCAACCGCAGGAGCGAGACATGGCCTACCAGGACTTCAACATGGACAACCAGTGGTTGCCCTTCACCCCCAACCGTCATTTCCGCAAGGACCCGCGCGTGTTCGTCGCGGCCGACGGCATGGAGTTCACCACCCACGATGGCCGCAAGGTGATCGACGGCATCTCGTCGCTGTGGTGCGTGGGCGCGGGCCACAACCGCAAGCCGATCAACGAGGCGATCAAGAAGCAGCTCGACACGCTCGACTACGCCACCGCCTTCCAGGTGAGCAACGACCGCGCCTTCAAGGCGGCCGAGATGATCGCCTCGCTCGCCCCCGGCGACCTCAACAAGGTGCTGTTCTGCAACTCGGGCTCCGAAGCCGCCGATACCTCGATGAAGGTGGCGCTGGCCTACCACCGCGCGCGCGGCGAGGGCCACCGCAACGTGTTCATCGGCCGCGAGAAGGGATACCACGGCGTGGGCTTCGGCGGCATGTCGGTAGGCGGCATCCCGGGCAACCGCAAGGTGTTCGGCTCGGCCTTCCTGCCGCGGGTGGACCACATGCGCTTCATCCACGACCCGGTGAACCACGCCTACATCCACAACGAGGAGCCGGTGTGGGCCGAAGACCCGCTGGTCGAGCTCGAGACGCGCATCCTGCCGCTGCACGACCCGAGCAACGTGGCCGCGATCATCGTGGAGCCGGTGGCGGGCTCGGCCGGCTGGTACCTCCCGCCCAAGGGCTACCTCAAGCGCCTGCGCGAGATCTGCGACAAGCACGGCATCCTGCTGATCTTCGACGAGGTCATCACCGGCTTCGGCCGCATGGGCACCAACTTCGCGTCCGACTACTTCGGCGTGGTGCCCGACATGCTGAACTTCGCCAAGTGCGTGACCAACGGCGTCATCCCGCTGGGCGGCGTGATCTGCCGCGACAAGCTCTACGACGCGATGATGAAGACCGACGCACCCGAGCACGTGGTCGAGTTCTTCCACGGCTACACCTACTCGGGCCACCCCGTGGCATGCGCCGCGGCCATCGCCACGCTCGATCTGTTCAAGCAGGAGAACCTCTTCGCGCGCGCCGGCGAAATGGGCAAGGTGCTGGGTGACGCATTCCACGGCACGCTCAAGGGCCTGCCCAACGTCATCAGCATCCGCAGCCTCGGCCTCGCCGCGGCGGTGGAGCTCGCGCCCATCGCGGGCACGCCGGGCAAGCGCGCCTACGAGATCTTCCTCGACTGCTTCCACAAGGGCGCGCTGGTGCGTCCCGCGGGCGACGTGCTGGTGATCGCGCCGCCGTACATCGTCGAGAAGTCGCACATCGACACGCTGGTGAACACGCTGGCCGACTCGATCAAGGCGCACGCCTGAACGAACGCTGAAAGGCCTCGCGGCGGAAGCCGCAGATCGATGTCCGGATACGGCCGGTGAAGGCGGCGGGGAACGCGCAGCATGTGGATGTTCGCGGCCCCACCGCCTTTGTCTTTGCCTTTGCTTTTGAAGGACACGATCATGCTGAAGCTGCAACTCAGCCGCCTGGCCTCGCCGCTGGGCGAGCTTCTTCTCGTCACCGACGACACCGGCGCGATCCATGCGCTGGACTTCGCGGACCATCGCGCCCGCCTGCACCGTCTCCTGCGCCAGCTGCACGAAGACCCGATCGAGCTGGCCGAAGGCATCGTCGCGCCGCATGCGGTGGCCGATGCCCTGCGCCGCTACTTCGAAGGCGACCTCGCCGCCATCGACGCGCTGCCCGTTGCCACGCTCGGCGATGCACTGCAGCGCAAGGTGTGGGCCGCGCTGCGCCGCATTCCGGCGGGCCGCACCACCAGCTATGGCGAGCTCGCGAGACATCTGGGCTTCGACGATCCGCGCGCGGCCATCGACATCGGCGCGGCCAACGGATCGAACCCCGTCAGCATCGTCGTGCCGTGCCATCGCGTGATCGGCAGGAACGGCCAGCTCAAGGGCTACGCGGGCGGGGTCCTGCGCAAGCAGCGCCTGCTGGAGCATGAAGGCGCGCTGCCGGCGGCCGAGGCGCGCGTCGACGAAAAGGCCGGGTGGCCGGAAACGATGCAGCTGTCTTTCTGAATCCTTCGACTGCCTGATCGAGTGCGCAAGATTGCAAGAAGTATTTCTGCTGCTTTGACAAAAGCGCGCGATTGCATCACGCTGCGCCCCCATTCCAAGACCGGGGGACGAGGATGTCGAAAAACATCGAACGCTGGATGGACAGGCCGTTGCCCACGACCGGGGAGGTCGTGCTGATGACGGTGGTTCTCGGTTCGGTCAGCGTCTGGCTGCTGCTCTGGTTCGGCGACTAGCCAGCCCGTGCCGCGTGAATGAGCGCGCCGTCGTGCGCGCTGCCTGCCTGCGTGTTCCGCGGCGATCGCACGGCCTTTCCCTTCTTCGTTATTTCTACCGGTTCGCGGGATGCCGCCTACCGGTTCCAGGGATACCGGCCACGGCAGCCGGTCCCTAGCATCCCTTCGCGAAACGCAGCACCCGTGAATCCAGCGGGGGCGTTTTCGAGAAAAGGGATCGTCATGCAACGCGTATTTCTTTGGGCACTGCTGTGCGTGCCTCTGGCTGCGCACGCCAACAACGTCGGCGAGAACGCCGCATGGCAATTCCAGACCAGCACCGACAAGGTCAACCAGGCCGCGATCCAGGACATGATCCGCAAGCAGAAGAGCGGCTACTACTCGGCACCGGTCTACAACACGAACAACTACATCGGCCGCCAGTACAACTGCAACGTCTCGGCCAGCTCCACCGGCAACGACGGCAACAACAGCACGGTCGCGAATTCGCCGAGCACGGCAGGCGCCACATCGAACGCATCGGGCAACGACAGCCGCACCGCGGTAGGCACGCTGGGCGGTGCGACGGTGGGCACCTCGCAGGCCAATTCGGGCGCGGTCGCATCGGGCATCGTCGGCGGCACCAGCTCGCAGGTGCAGGGCGCGGCCAACCAGGCGCTGAACTCGGCGCAGGGCAACACCGGTGCGCAGACCGCGAGCGTGGGCGGCAGCTCGGCCTGCGCCTTCGGCGTGCTCAACTGAGCGGGAGCGAGTCATGCAGCATCGCATCCGCCGCGCATTCGTTCTTGCAGCAGCCGTCGCCACGCTGGCGCTCGCGGGCTGCGTCTCCGCGCCGCAGCAGCGCTTCGCACCGAACGAGGCTCCGGTGGTGCTCGGGCCCTCGGTGCGCGACAACGTCACGCCGATGGAGGCGGTGCTCGCCTGCTACGCCGACCACATCGCCGCCACGCGGCGCCCGCCGGTGATCATCGGCGTGGGCGACGTGAAGGACTACACCGGCAAGTACAGCATCAACGAAGGCAACGCCATCACGCAGGGTGGCGCGCTGATGGTGTATTCGGCGCTCGGCAAGCTCGGCGGCGCGGTGAGCATCGCCGAGCGCTTCGACCCGGTGATCGCAGAGCGCGAGCTCGCGTACGCCGACCGGCGCCAGCTCGGCGACGGCCGCACGCACCAGCTCGGCGGACCCAACGGCGGGCAGAACGTGCCGTGGCTGCCGTACTTCGGCGGCACCATCAACAAGTCCGACTACTTCATCGTGGGCGGCATCACCGAGCTCAACTACAACATCAACTCCGGCGGCGCGGAGTTCGGCGTGAACCAGGTGGGCGTGAAGGCGCGCACCTTCAGCCAGTCGGTGAGCATCGACCTGCGCATCGTCGACACCAAGTCGCTGATGGTGGTGCGCACCGTGAGCCTCACCAAGCAGTTCAACGGCTACGAAGTGGGGCTGAACGTGTTCCGCTTCTTCGGCAGCAAGCTGTACGACGTCGACATCGGCGCCAAGGGGCAGGAGCCCGTGCAGATGGGTGTGCGCGCCGCATTGGAAGAGGGCGTGGTGCGCCTCATGGCCGCCGTCACGCAGGTCGACCACCGGCCCTGCATGACGATGCGCCCCGGAGGCGGCGAGCCCATTCCGCTCACGCCCGCGGCAGAGCTGCGCAAGGTCGACAACCCGGGCGATGCCGCGACGGGCGGCGCGGCCGTCACCTCGCCGGTGGCGCAGGGCAGCGTGGCGGTCAATGCCGGCGGTGCGGGCGGTGCGGGCGGTGCGCGCCTCACGGGCACGGCGACGCAGGTGCCCTTCGACTTCGGCGCGACCACGCTGGGCGGCAGCTCGCTCGCGCTCATCGACCAGATCGCCGGCGCTGCCAAGAAGGGCACGACCGACATCGTGCTGGTGGCGCGCGACACCGAGAACTGGGACGCCCGCAAGCGCGACGAGCTCACCGACCAGCGCATCGCGGCCGTCACCTCGGCGCTGGCCAATCGCGGCGTGGCGCCCGGCGCGATCAGCATCACCTGGCGGCCCGACGCGGCCGACACCTCGATCCACCGCGACGGCCCGGGCCTGCAGGAGATCGCCAAGCTGCGCATCGGCAGCCCGGTCGTCGGCGGCGCAGCGCCTTCGTCCCCTTCAGCTTCTTCCGCTTCTTCTTCTGCCGACGGCGCCGTCAAGGGCGACTGACCGGCTCCCGGCGCGATCCACGCATCGCGCATCCACCCGTTTTCCAAGCCAGACGCATCCAACATCCGAGGAGTCACGACATGAAAGCACGCAAGATCCAGAGCCGGGCCGCACGCGCGCCCATGTTCAGCCGCAGCAGCATCGGCACCGCAGTCGCGATGGCGCTGATCGCCGCGGCCTCCGGCGCGCAGGCCGCGGAGACTTCGGTGGACGCCGCCTACAACGGCACCGCCACCGGCACGCCCTCGGTGAATGCGGGCACCACCAACTCGGCCAACGTCAATGCCACCATCACCGGCGCTACGGTGGGCACGACCTCCACCGGCACGCCGTCGAATCCGAACCCGGTGGCGGTGAGCACCAGCGGCAACCTGATCGGCGCGACCGCCACCGGCAACAGCTTCGGCAACGGCATCCAGGCCGCACCCGGCCTGCCGGTGAACAACGCGGCCACGCTCGGCGTGGCGACCAACACCGGCGTCATCGGCAGCAGCGTGACCGGCAGCAAGCTGGCCTCCGAGTCAAGCACGCTGCAGTCGGGCAGCGTGGTGAACGCAGACAACACCATCTCGGCCACGACCACGCTCAACAGCGGCAGCTCGGTGATCTCGGGCGCGGCGGCCGTCGCCGCGCCGGCGCAGGCCGGCACCTCGGTGCTGACCTACCCGGCGGGTGCGCCGCTCTTCGACGCCAAGGGCAACATCGTCGTCACCTCGCTGCAGTCGGCCACCGGCACGGGCTCCAGCGCGACGGTGCTGGGCAACACGGTCGACCTGATGTTGACCGCGAACGCGGGCAACACGCTGACCACCACCGCGTCGCTGGAGCGCAATTCGATCTCCGCCGTGCTCAAGGCCAACAGCGCCAGCAGCACGGCCGAGATCCAGTCGGGCGGCGCGCCGACCTTCGCCGGCTCGGCGGTGGTCGCGAACCTGCAGGCGAACGGCAACGGCATCCTGGCTACACGCTCGGCCACCAACATCGGCTCGGTGGTCTTGGGCATCGTCAGCGGCGCGCCCGCGGGCGGCTCGAACGTGCTGCAGGGGTCGCTGTCGGTGCAGGGCAACGCGATCTCCAGCGCGGCCACGGGCAACGAGGCGCTGGGCGCCACGGCCGGCGTGGCGGGCAACCGCATCGTGGTCGACGACGTGAGCGTCGCGGGCAGCGGCACCGCGGCCACGGCGGCCAACAACAGCATCCACAACGGCGCGGGCGTGACCAGCAACGTCAACAGCGACCTGGCCATCGTCAACAGCCAGGGCAACCTCGGCGTGACGACCGTGGCGCAGACCATGGGTGCGCAGATCCTGGCCGGCGTGCAGTCGAGCAAGAACAGCGCGGTCACGCTGGCGGACAACAGCATCACGGCCACCGTCGCCGGCAACACGGCCTCCAGCAGCATCGCCACCGGAAAGAACGCGGCCTCATTCACCGGCACCACCGCGGTGTCGAACCAGCAGGCCAACTTGAATGCACCGGTCAGCGCGCTGCTGCTGCCTTCGGTCATCGCGGCGCAGACGGGTGAGTCGCCCGGCACGGGCCAGACCACGGGCAGCTCGGTCAGTGTTTCCGACAACACCTCGGCGGCCAGCGCGCAGGGCAACCAGATCACCCAGAGCCTCGCGCTGCAGGCCGGCACGGTGGCGCTGGGAACCGGCAACGCCACGCTCACGGGCGGCACCAACTCCGACGGACGCGTGTCCGCCAGCGGCTCGGCCACGCTCACCAACCTGCAGGGCAACTATGCAGGCGGCATCGGTGGCGTCGCGGCCGTGAACATCGGCTCGCAGATCTGGCTGACCGCCAACGGCGGCGGTGCGGCGGTGGGCAACAGCACGCTGTCGCTGGACGGCAACCGGCAGGAAGCCGTGGCGCTGGGCAACGGCGCCACCAACACGCTCACGCTCTCGGGCAACTCGGTGGGCACTGGCGCGGGCATCGCGAGCGTGCAGATGAACGACGCGAACTCCGCCGTCGGCGCGGGGCTCTCGAACCCCGAGGCGCGGCTGACGGTGAACGGCAACCTCGCGGGCGGCTCGGCCTCGCTCACCGACAACCTGCAGCGTGCCATCTCCTACGGCAACTCGGCCACCAACACCCTCGGCGTGAACGCGGGCAACGTGGCGGCTGCGCCCGGCCTGGGCATCACGCCGGCATCCAGCGTCACCGTCGATGCGCTCAGCGGTCTGCCCTTCAGCAACGCGGCCGGCGCGCTGCCGACGGTGAGCGCCGCCTACGGCGTGCTGAACGACCAGTCGGTGCAGGCGAACGTCGATTCCACAGCCGCCGGGCCCAACACCTTTGCGGCCGCGGTGGCCGGCAACGTCTCCGCCGCGAGCGTGGCGAACAGCGGCAACGCCTTCGTCGCCGCGGCCTACGGCAACGACGCGGCCAGCGGCGTGACGCTGAACCTCAACAACGTCAGCGGCGCGAATGCCTCGGTGGCCAACGTCACCAACACGCAGGCGGTGGCGGGCGCGGGCACCGGCGTCTCGGCCATCGCGGCCGGCGGCGTCGTGGCGCGCAACACGGTCACGGGCACGCTGGCCGACGGCTCGGTCACCAGCTCGGGCAACACGGCCGAGGCGCTGGCCTACGGCAGCCGCGCCACCGGCAACACGGTGAAGGTGACGGGCAACAACATCGACACCTCCGGCTTGTCGCTGTCGGGCGCGACGCTCACCGGCAACACGCTCGCCACCAACGCGGCCTTCAGCGTGCAGAACGCGCAGTCGGGCCAGGGCTCCGTATCGGCGCAGCGCAGCGGCGGGCCCGAGGTCAACATCTCGGTCGGCGGCGCGGTCGGCAATTCCAGGATCGATGCCACTGGCAACGCGACGCTGGCCGGTGCGACCAGCAACAGCGCGAACAGCGGCGTGGCCGTCGATGCTGTCGGCGTCGCCACCACCACTGCGGTGCAGAACCTGCAGCTGACCAGCGCGGCAGTGAGCTCGCTCACCGGCCAGGAAGGCGCGCTGCTGACCAACAAGGACGGCGTGCAGGTCGTGCTGGGCGGCGCGAGCATCGTGGGCTCGCAGGTCACGGTGGACGGCAACTCCGCCGGCGGCTCTGCCACCGGCAACGCCGCGGCCAACCGCATCGACGTGAAGGGCAACACCATCGCCCTGGCCAACGGACTGCCGCTGGCCGGCGCGACCAGCGTCGGGGGTATTGCGGGCGCGGTGGCCGACCATGCGCTCTCGAACATCCAGCTGGTGACCAGCCCGACCATCTCTTCCAAGGTGGCGGCAGCCTTCGGCGTGGACACGGCGCCGGGTGCGGTCATCGCGGGTTCGACGCTGAGCGCTTCGAACAACACGCAGAGCGCGAAGGCCGTCGCCAACACCGGCAGCAACGCCATCGCGCTCGCGGCCACCGACGTGTCGGCCCGTTCCGCGCTGATGTCCTCGCAGGGCAGCGCGGCGGCGCTGGAGGCGCGCTCCTTCATGCAGGCCTTCGCGCCGGCCTCGGTGTCGGGCTCTTCGGTGAAGCTGTCGAACAACGCCAACACGGCGCTGGGCGTGATCAACGACGTGGACAACAAGCTCGGCGTCGCGGGTGGTACGTCGAGCGCGCTGCCGGCGCCGGCGCTCATCGGCCAGGGACCGCTGCCGGGCAACACCATCGCGGCGGGCGACCAGGTCCTGGTGAACCGCCAATCGGCCGGCGCTTCGGTCACCAGCACCGCCGACACCGCGATCTACAACGAGGACCGCCTGGTGCTCGGCAACGCAGGCCTGGCCAGCAGCAGCTTCACCGCTTCGGGCAACACCACGTATTCGGAAGCGGCGGCCAACCGCGCGACCAACGCAGCCTCGCTGGCCGGCGGCGCATCGCAGTCGGCCAAGACTGCGGTGCTGAACGCGCAGGACAGCAGCGCGGCCGTGACCGCCAATGCCAACAACGCGACCAGGCTCACACTGACCGGGCCGACCGCGCTGGCCGGCAGCAGCGCCACGCTGGACGGCAACGTCACCACCGCCGCAGCCACCGGCAGCGCCGCGACCAACAGCATCGACGTGAAGGGCGGCGCCATCGTCGGAGGGCTGCCGGCATCGGCGACCGCCACCGGCGGGACGGCTTCGTCCGTGGCGGCCTCGGCCGACCATGCGCTGGCCAACGTGCAGGTCGGCGCCGGTGCGGTGTCGGCCACCGCCACCGGCAGCATCGGCATCGACTCCGCGCCGCTGTCCAGCGTCAATGCCTCGACGCTCGGCGTGACGAACAACAGCCAGAGCGCCAAGGCCGTGGGCAACACCGCGCTCAACAGCGTGACGCTGGCGGGCTCGAACGTGGGCGCGCGCAGTGCGCTGCAGTCGAGCCAGTCGGGCACCGCGGCGGTGACTGCCTCGTCCACGCTCGAGGTCTTCGCGCCGGCCGGCTCCACCGGCTCGACCGTGCGGCTCTCGGGCAACGGCAACGCCGCGCTGGGCGTGATGAACGACGCGGCCAACACGCTGAGCGTGAGCGCGGTCAACACCCAGCCGGCGGGCGCTACGGGCTCGGCGACGCTCGGCGAGATCGGCGGCTCCGGCAACATCACGGCCAGCGGCGACCATGTGCTGTCGAACCGCCAGACAGCCGCATCGACCGTGAGCAGCACGGCCGCCACCTCGATCCACAACGACGACAACGCCGCGCCCACGACCACGCTGGCCAACGGCGCGCTCACGATCTCGGGCAACAGCACCTTCGCCGAAGCGACCGCCAATCGCGCGACCAACACGGCCACCGTTGCGAGCAGCGCCACGCAGGGCGCGAGCGCCGGCATCCTCAACGTGCAGGGCAGCACCGCGGGCGTGACGGCGACGTCGAACACGGTGGCCAACGCCACGCTGTCGGGCGTGATGCCGCTCAACGGCAGCAGCGTCTCGCTCGACGGCAACACCACGGCGGCGCTGGCGCGCGGCAACGCGGCGACCAACGTGCTGGAATCGGGCGCGGGCAGCAGCTACGGCGGCGCGGCCGCGGCGGGCACGTCGAGCCTGGTCGGCGCTCCGCTGGCGCTGAATGTCGGCGCGAGCGCTGCGATCCTCAACAGCCAGAACAACGCGGGCACGGTGACGGCCGCCAGCACGGGCACCAGCTACCAGGTGGCGCTCAACGGCACCGTCGGGGGCGTGCCGAACAGCACGGCCGGCGTCACCGGCAACACGCTGGCCGCGCAGGCCTTCGGCAACAGCGCGACCAACCGCGTGACGCAGACGGCGCTGAACACCGGTGCGCCGAGCGCCGCCATCGGCAACTACCAGGTCAACACCGGCGCGGTGACGGCCACGGTGACCAGCGTGAACTTCGGCGTCGGCATCTCCGGCCCGGTGGGCAACAGCACGCTGCGCACCACCGGCAACCAGATCACCGCCTCGGCGACGGGCAATTCGGCGGTCTCGACGATCAGCTCACGCTGAGCTGCGCCGTTCCCAGGGCGACAGAAAACGCCGCGGGCCTTCGGGCCGGCGGCGTTTTTCTTTTCAGCTCGGCTCAGGTCCTGGGCTGCGGTCTGGCCTGGCGCTTGAACTCGGCGCAGTAGTCCTTCTCGGGCAGCGGCGGTGTGCGCCAGATGCGGTCGTAGTCGCCGGTCTGGGGGCCGGTCTGAGGGCTGGTCTCGGGGCCGGCGGCAGAGGCCGGCGCAGCCAGCAGCCGCACGGTGGCGATCTTCACGTCGTCGGGCAGGTGCTGCGGCACGCCGAGCGTGCGCACCACGTGGCCGGCGCCGGCGATCAGCACCACGGTCTGGCCCGGCTTCCGCGCCTTGACGATGGCCTGCGCCATCGCGCGGTCGCGGCCCACCTGGATGCGCGTCATGGGAACGATCTGGGATTCGGGAAGCATCCGGCAATGGCCCTCGCGCACCGCCTCCTGCTGCGCGCTGAAGGCCTCGCCGTTGAGCTGCACGTCGAGCGAGACGTCGGCCATCGCGTTCTTCATGCGCGAGCGCGGCAGGTTGGCGCCGACCACAGGCACGCCGGCGCGCACGGCGGCCATCACGGCGGGGCCGTAGCTGGCCCAGGGCCAGGCCTTGTCGCTCCAGTCGAGCGCGGCCTGCACCTGCGCCTCGGTGGCGGCGGGCCCGAGCTGCGCGGTGCTGCGCCCTTCCTCGGCCATCTCCAGCGCCAGCGCGGCGAGGTGGCCGCGCGCGGCCAGCGCCTCGACCGTCTCGCGCTCGATGACATGGTGCTCCGGCGCATCGTGCTGCTCGCCGATCAGCAGGGCATCGAGCGGCTGCAGGGCGGCCACGCGGCGCGCGACGGGGGCGTCGGGCGCATCGGCACCCGTTGCCGTGAGTGACGAGAACGCCGAGCAGCCCGCGAGCGCGACGGCGGCCAGGAGAGGGAGCAGCAGCGGGAGCCGGTAAGCCCGGGCGGGCCGGTACGGAAGAGGCATCGCGCCATACTATGCCCTCGGCACACGCATGCGGTGCCGTCCTTCGCCGCTTTTCCCTGTCGTCCCTTCTTCCGGTCCGTGCTTTCCCGATATCCCGTTCGCGTGCTGGCCACGCTGCTGCTCGCGCTCGCTGCCGCGGGCGTCTGCCTCGCGCTGCGCACCCCGCTGCCCTGGATGATCGGCCCGCTGCTGGCGGTGTCGCTGGCCTCGATCGCGGGCGCGCCCACCGCGAGCTTCACGCCGCTGCGCAACCTGGGGCAGTGGACCATCGGCACGGCGCTGGGGCTCTACTTCACGCCGCACGTCGTCGGGCTGGTGGCCAGCGTGTGGTGGGCGATCGTGCTGGCGATCGCCTGGGCGCTGCTGCTGGGCGTGGGCTTCGGCCGCTGGCTGCACGCGATGCATGCGAAGCGCATGCCGCATGTGCCGGCGAAGTCCATGAGAGCCACGACTTACTTCTCGGGCGCCATCGGCGGCGCGTCGGAGATGACGCTGATGGCCGAATCGGCCGGCGCGCGCACCGACCTCGTGGCCGCGGCGCACAGCCTGCGGCTGGTGGTGGTGACGGTGACCATCCCTTTCGCGATGCAGTGGAGCGGGCTGCACGGGCTGGAGATCAACCCGCCCGGCGTGCGCGAGGTGAACCCCGGCGGCCTCGCGCTGCTGGCGGCGGCGACCGGCGTCGGCGCCCTGGCGATGCGCGCGCTGAAGCGAACGAACCCGTGGTTCATCGGGCCGCTGCTGGTGGCGATGGGCTTCACCATCGCCGGCCAGTCGCTGTCGGCCGTGCCCGCCTGGATGTCGAACACGGCGCAGCTGGTCATCGCGGTGAGCCTGGGCGTGCGCTTCAGCCGCGAATTCCTGCACACGGCGCCGCGCTGGCTGGGATCGGTGGTGCTGGGCACCTTCGGCATGCTGGTGCTCTGCGCCGCGGTGGCTTGGCTCCTGGCGTGGGCGACCGGGCTGCATCCGGCCACGATGATCCTGGGCACCTCGCCGGGCGGCATCGCGGAGATGTCGATCACCGCCAAGGTGCTGCAGCTGGGCGTGCCGGTGGTCACGGCCTTCCAGGTCTGCCGGCTGGTGGCGGTGCTGCTGATCGTGGGGCCGATGTTCCGGTGGATCTACCGCCAGGACGCAGCAAGGCCGGCGCGGCCATGAAAAAAGCGCCCGCGGGGGCGCTTTCTGTCGCTCCGAAGGGAGCTTGGCGGGCTGGAAGCGGCTTCAGTGCACCAGAACGGGCGTGTGCGCCAGTTCGGCGTAGCCTTCGAGGGTGTCCTCGACTTCTTCCTGCGTGGGGGTGTTGAGCTGCCAGGCGGCGATCTGCTGCTGGAACAGTTCTGCCCAGGAGCCGTCGAGGTAGACCTCCTTGCCCGAGCGCTTGTCCACGATCTCGAAGCCGTGGCGCTCCAGGACCGGCATGTTCGGCTGTGCGGGCGTTTCGCCTTCGTTCGGCTGCACGTGGACGACGACGAAAGACTCCGAGTCATAAAGCATGTTCATGGCGGGCCCTGTGAGAATGTCGATGGCGTTCATGGGGGTTAGATAGCAATCAACGCGCCAGTTTCAAGATAGGTTGTCTATCTGTAAAACCAACTGGCTAATTGGCCTATCCCTGGCTCCTTTCGCTTCGTTAGCGTGACTTTCTCCTCAATTTGGCGGGCCCGAAGGCAGGGGTTTGCGCAACTGCGCGTCAGCGAAGTCCCCGTTGGGCTCGGTTTGCCTGATCCGCACGGGTAGATACCCGTACTCCGGAGCCAGCCACAGTTCCAGTTTCCGGTCGAAGGACTTGCGCGGGTCGCGCGTGAGCTTGCGGGCGGTGAATTCGCCGGCCGGCAGGCTGAGCTTTTCCTCGTCGCCGACCACGAAGACCCAGACTTCGGCGTCCCGGGTACCCACTGTCTGCACCGAGATCCTGGTGCCGGCGGGATAGCGCTGCGGGCTGGCCGCCAGCAGGCCGCCAAGCTGCATCATCACGCTCATGCGGTCCTGCGCGCCGGGCAGCAGCGGCACGGGGGGCGCGTTGTTGCTGAACACGATCTGGTTCTGGTCGCGCACGAAATGCGAGGCCACCTCCGACTTGCGGCTTTCGGAATACCGCTCCGGCTCCAGGCCGGAGGGGCCGATGCGCCCGGTGCTGTGCCAGTTGAGCAGCGTGAAGAACACCGCCTTGAGCGTCAGCCGGCCGTCGTAGCGGGTGCCGTCCTGCAGCCAGACCAGCTCGCCGAAGACGCCGCGCTGCGGCGAGGCGCCCGATTGGCCGGTGGCCTCGAAGTCCAGCGTGACCGAGCCGGGGATCTTCATCGCCTGGGTGCCGGCGATGGTGCCCGAGGCCTCGCCGCCGGCCGCCGCCTGGGTGCCGGTTCCGCTGCCGCCGGAAGGCGATGTCGCCCCTGCCGGCGCGCTGGCCGCAGCTTCGGGCGGTGCGGCTGCTCCTGAATCGGTAGCGGCCTGGGCCGTCAGGTCGGGCGTTTCCGGCGCAGGCGTCGCGACTGTCTCAGGTTCTGGCGAGGGTTCGGCGGGGGCGGGCTTCGGTGCCGGCTTCGGCCTGGGCACCGAGGCTTCGCGCGGCCGCTTGGGCTTCGGTGGCGGCGCGGGCTTCGCTTCTGCGGGCGCGGCTGCCGGTGCGGGCGCCTCGGCGGCCGGCGGCGCGATCACGATGGTGCGCGTGCTGAACTTGTTCGCCAGCGGCGAGGGCTCCGGCCCGATGGCCATCGGCGCCAGCCCGAGCAGCAGCAGGTGGACCAGCCCCACCAGCAGCGTCAGCCCGATCAGCGCCCGCCACGACGGACGCCCCGGCAACCCGGGAGGCAGCGACGGCGAGGAAGAGGGGGCGACGAGCGTCGGCATCGGTATGTGGAGTGGGGCGCCGGCCCGGAGGTTCACCAAAGACCACCTCGGTAAACTGCCGCCCGTTCAACCAGTTTAAGTGGGAGCGGCGACCGGTCCGTGCCGGCGGTCCGCTCCAGTCCACACGCACGCACCGCATCATGAAACTCGCCACCCTGAAGGACGGCTCGCGCGACGGCCAGCTCGTCGTCGTCTCGCGCGACCTCACGCTCGCCCACTACGCCACCGGCATCGCCAACCGGCTGCAGCAGGTGCTGGACGACTGGGGCTTCATGAGCCCGCAGCTGCAGGACCTGTACGCCAACCTCAACGCCGGCCGCGCGCGCCACGCCTTTCCCTTCGACCCCTCGATGTGCATGGCCCCGCTGCCGCGCGCCTACCAGTGGGCCGACGGCTCGGCCTACATCAACCACGTCGAGCTGGTGCGCAAGGCGCGCAACGCCGAGGTGCCCGAGAGCTTCTACACCGACCCGCTGATGTACCAGGGCGGCAGCGACGACTTCCTCGGCCCGACCGACGACGTGATCGTGCCCAGCGAGGCCATGGGCATCGACTTCGAGGCCGAGATCGCCGTCATCACCGGTGACGTGCGCATGGGCGCCACGCCCGACCAGGCGCTCGACGGCATCCGCCTCGTGATGCTGGCCAACGACGTGAGCCTGCGCAACCTCATCCCGGCCGAGCTGGCCAAGGGCTTCGGCTTCTTCCAGAGCAAGCCCGCCACCGCCTTCAGCCCCGTGGCCGTCACGCTCGACGAACTCGGCGAGGCCTGGCAGCACGGCCGCGTGCACCTCGCGCTGCAAAGCAGCTGGAACGGCCGCAAGGTCGGCATGTGCGACGCCGGCCCGGAGATGACCTTCCACTTCGGCCAGCTCATCGCCCACATCGCCAAGACGCGCAACGTGCGTGCCGGCAGCATCGTCGGCAGCGGCACCGTGAGCAACAAGGGCGTCGAGAAGAAGGACGGCCAGACGGAGTGGCCCAAGGGCTACTCGTGCATCGCCGAGAAGCGCTGCATCGAGACCATCCAGACCGGCCAGCCCTACACCGACTTCATGAAGTTCGGCGACACTATCCGCATCGAGATGAAGGGGCTGGACGGGCGATCGATCTTCGGCGCGATCGACCAGGAGATCGTGTCCACCGCGGGCCGTCCGAAGGATGCGCCGGTGTCGCTCGTCAAGCCGCAGGCCGGCGACGAGGCGCCGCAGGTCGAAGAGGAAACCCCGGAAGACTGAGGCTGCCCGCTCAGTGCGGCCCCGCGCCGCGCAGCAGCTCCTTCTGCGACCGTATCCCCAGCCGCCGGAACGCCCGGTACTGGTGGGTGCGCACGGTCGTCAGCTCCACGCCGATCTCGCGCGCCGCCTCCTTGGCGGTGCGGCCGGCCATCAGGTGGCCGATGACCTCGCGCTCGCGCAGGCTCAGGCGCAGCAGCCGTTCGGCGAGGGCGGGTTCCACCGCCTTGCGGGCGCCGACCGCGCTGCGGCCATGCGCCGCGGTGGCATCGGCCAGCAGCGTGGCATGGGCCTCGATGAGCGCGAAGTCGGCCGTGCCGAACTCCGGCTGCGCCAAGCTGCGATAGAAGCTCACCGCCACCCGCTGCCCCGTGGGCTGCAGCAACAGCACCGACGCGCGCTCGCGGATGCCCACGTCGCCATAGCAGGCGGCGCGGTACACCGGGTCGGCCACCTCGTCGGCACGCTGGTGGCCCATCCACAGCTGTGCGCGCCCGGGCAGCTTGCGCGCTGCGAGCCAGGCCATGTTCGGGTCGAGCAGGTCGAAGCGCTGCGCCACGTAGCGTTCCGATGTGCGCTCCGCCGTGCTGCCGTAGCTGCTGGCGGCCGACACCAGCTCGATGCGCCCGGCCGCATCGACCACGAACACGGTGCAGAAGGTCACCGGCATCACGCGCTGCATGGCCTTGAGGTAGCTGGTCGCGAGCAGCGGCGTGCCCACGCCCGAGAGCACGTCGCCGACCACTGCAGCGGCCAGCGCGGCGTCCTCGGAAGGTTGGATGCGCCAGCGTCTCATGGCCGGGGACGGAGGAAGAAAGGGAAGACGAAGAGGGCGCGCATGCGGGTAAACACCTCGTACGAAGTTATGACATTGCCGCTCGTCGCGCATCGGGACAATCCCGCCGCATGACGAACTCCCCCGCTGCCACCCTGGGCGATGCTGCCAGCGGCCCCGTGCCGCCGAAGCCCGGCGCCGATGCCGGATTGCCGCCTTCGGTCGGCGCCTTCCACTACACGCGCTACGACCCGCGCACGCCCGAACTCGGCCCCGACGGCGTCGAAGCCGCCAGCCATCCGGTGGTGATCGCGGGCGGCGGCCCGGTCGGCATGGCGCTCGCGCTGGGGCTCGCGAACCACGGCGTGCGCAGCGTGATCCTCGAAGCCGACGACACCGTGTGCGTCGGCAGCCGGGCGGCCTGCATCTCGCGGCGCAGCCTGGAGATCATGGAGCGGCTCGGCGTGCTGAGCGCCTTCATGGACAAGGGCCTGCCCTGGACCGGCGGGCGCAGCTTCTACAAGACCGCCGAGGTGTTCCGCTTCGAGATGCCGCACGATGAGCGGCAGAAGCTGCCGCCGATGATCAACCTCGAGCAGTACTACGCCGAGCACTACCTGCTGGAGGAGATCCTGCGCCGCAACGAGCGCACGCCGGGGCTCGTCGACATCCGCTGGGGCACCGAGCTCACCGGCCTTTCGCAGGACGACGAAGGCGTGACGCTCGACGTGCGCAACGCCGAAGGCGCCTACCGCCTGCGCGGCCGGTGGCTCGCGGCCTGCGACGGCGGCCAGAGCTTCGTGCGCAAGCAGATGGGACTCGCGCTCGAAGGCACGGGCTACGAAGGCCGCTACGTGATCATCGACATCGAGCTCAAGAGCGGCCACCCCACCGAGCGCCGCGCCTGGTTCGACCCGCCCTGGAACCCCGGCTCGACCGTGCTCATGCACCGGCAGCCCGACGACATCTGGCGCATCGACTACCAGCTGCGTCCCGGCCAGAGCACCGAGGAGGCATTGCAGCCGGCAGCCGTCGCCGAGTTCGTGCAGCGTCACCTCGACGCCATCGGCGAAGGCCATCTGCCGTGGAAGACGGTGTGGACCTCGGTCTATCGCGCCGGCGCGATGACGCTTGAGAGCTACCGCCACGGCCGTGTCGTGTTCGCGGGCAACGCGGCGCATGCCATGCCGATCTTCGGCGTGCGCGGGCTCAACTCCGGCTTCGACGACGCGGACAACCTCGCATGGAAGCTGGCCTTCGTCGCGAAGGGGCTGTCCGGCGCGGCGCTGCTCGATTCGTACTCGCAGGAGCGCATCGAGGCCTTCCACGTCAACGCCGAGAACGCGATGCGCAGCACCGAGTTCATGTCGCCGCCCTCGCGCGGATTCGACCTGCTGCGCGAGGCGGCGCTGTCGCTTTCGGAGGCGCATCGCGGCATCGCGCAACTCATCAACCCGCGCCAGACGCAGGCGGTGCGCTATGCCGCATCGCCGCTGTCGAGCGAGGGAGATGCGCTGCCCGCCGGCCCGTTGCCGGGCGAGGCGATGCCCGAGCAGCAGCTCGAGCGCGGCCATCTCACCGACTGGATCGCGCCCACCTTCACGCTGCTGGTGCTGCGGCCCGACCTCGTCGCGCTGCCTGCCGCCGACATCGAACGGGCTCGCAAGGGCGCGCTGCCCTTCGTCGTGCGCAGCGTCGCGAGCCCGGGCGTCGACGGCGCCGACGCGCAAGCATCGCCCGCCGTGTTCGACGCGCTCGGCGCAAGGGACGGCGCGGTCTACCTGCTGCGCCCCGACGGCCACGTGGCCGCGCGCTGGCATCGCCTGCCCGCCGGCGCCCTGCAACCCGCACTGGCCCGCGCGGCCCGGGAGATTTCCGCATGACGACGACGACCACACCGCAGCTCCAACCCGACGCCCGCGACCGCCTCTATGCCGAATGCGCGCGCGCCATCACCGAAGCCGGTGCCGAGCGGGAATCGCTGTTCCTCGCGCGGCTCGCGCTGCTGCTGTTCGAGCAGGTCGGCGACGAGGCGCGCTGCCGCACCGCACTGGCCGACGCGCTGTGGGCTCTGCCCGTACCATCGCTGTCCGCTTCCTGATTTCCGGAACGACATACATACAACCAGCAGATTGGAGACTGATTCCATGGATCGCCGCACCCTTCTCGCCACGCTCGCCTCCGGCGCCGCAATGGCCGCATCGCCCTTCGCCCGCGCGCAGGAGTACCCCGCACAGCTCATCAAGTGGGTCGTGCCCTATCCGGCGGGCGGCGGCACCGACGTGATCGCGCGCGTGCTGGCCGAGGCGATGCGCCAGACGCTGGGCCAGCAGATCGTGGTGGACAACCGCCCCGGCGCCTCGACCAACATCGGCGCCGACATCGTCGCCAAGAGCAAGCCCGACGGCTGCACGATCCTGTCGGCCGACAACGCGGTGCTGGCCTTCAACGAGCACCTGTTCAGCAAGCTGCCCTTCAGCCCCGAGAAAGACTTCACCTACATCGGCGCCATCGGCAAGTTCCCGCTGGCCCTGGTGGTGCATCCCGACTTCCCTGCGAAGGACTTCAAGGAGTTCCTCGCCTACGTGAAGGCCAACCCCGGCAAGGTCAACTACGCCTCGCCGGGCAACGGCTCGCCGCACCACCTGGCCATGGAGATGTTCAAGGTGCGCACCGGCACCTTCATCACCCACATCCCGTACCGCGGCGCCGCGCCGGCCATGGCCGACGTGATGGGCGGCCAGGTGCCCTGCATGTTCCTCGACCTGGCCTCGGGCCTGCCGATCATGCAGACCAACAAGGTGCGCGTGCTGGCCATCGGCTCGGGCGCGCGCAGCAAGCCGCTGCCCAACGTGCCGACGCTGGCCGAGGTGGGCGTGCCCAACACGGAGGTGTTCGCGTTCCAGGGCATCCTGGGCCCGGCCAACCTGCCGGCGGCGGTGGTCAGCAAGCTCAACGGCGACCTGAACAAGGCCTTCGGCACGCCGGCCGTGCAGAAGCGCTTCGACGACTTCGGCATGGAGGCGATGCCGGGCACGCCGGCCCAGTTCGCGGCGCTGTCGCGCGCCGAGTCGAAGCGCTGGGGCCCGATCATCAAGCAGGCAGGAATCAAGCTGGACTGAGCTCGCCAAGGAGCAGCTCTTCTCTTTTCGCGAAACACCGCGGAACCGGCTTGGCCGGGCCGCAGGTGTTGCCCCCGGTAGGGGGTGGAGGAGCGACACGAAGTGCGCGGAGCCTGGGGGCGTTACCTTGTATATGCCTTGCGCGAGCCGTCTTCGAAGACTTCGTCGTCGCGCTGCAGGTCGCCGTTCTCGTCCCAGACGCGCTCGCGCGTGACGCGGCCCTTGGCGTCGAAGCTCGACTCGGCCAGAAGCGTGCCCTTCTCGCTGAAGCGCTGGTGGGTGCCGACCGGGATCTGCCGGTTCCGGCCCTGGATCTCGTAGCGGCCCTGCGCGGCGCGCTGGCCGCTGTCGTAGAACTCGGTGATCTCGACGCTGCGCGCGTCGCCGCTGCCGCTGTAGGCCGACTTGCTGCGCGGCTGGCCGTTGAGGTAGTAGGCGTCGTCGACGATGGGTTCGCCCGCGCTGTTCCAGCGCTGGTCGCGCACCAGCGTCCCCTTCTCGGAGAAGGCCTGCTCGCGCACGCGGATGCTCGTGCGTTCCACCAGCAGGAAGGCGGTCTCGCGGCGCTTGATGCCTTCCGATGAAAAGCTCTGCTCGGTGCGCTGGTTGCCCACGGTCTCGTCGAGCGACGAGGGCTTGCCGTTGTCGTAGAAGCTCTGCGCCCGCACCCGCTTGCCCGACACGAACGACAGGCGCGAGCGCAGGATGCCGCGCGCGTCGAACAGGTCGACCTGCGACGGGCCTGTGCCCGAGAAGCCGCAGAGCCTGGCGTCGTCGACCACCGGCGCCAGCGTGGGCGCGTCGGCGCAGCGCAGGGCCGAGAGCTGGCCGTGCTCGGTGAACTCGACCGAGGCGCGCTCGCTGCCGCCGCCGGTGTCGGAGGTGGGATAGAAGATCGCTCGCCGCAGCTTGCCGTCGGGGTAGAAGCTGCGCACCAGGCCGCGCTCCTGGCCGTCGTCGTAGGTGGCGTCGCGCAGCACGCGGCCGGTGGGGGAGAACTCGCGCGCGCGGCCCTGCAGGTTGCCCTTGGCGTTGACGCTCTGCTCCTTGGCGAGCCGGCCCTTCTCGTAGATGCGCACGAGGCCCATCGCCACGCCGTTCTGTATCTGCGATTCGCGCTGCAGCTCGCCGCTCGTGCGGTCCTTGCAGCGCAGCAGGCCGGTCTTGCCCGCGATGCTGCTGCCGTTGTCGGGGTTCACGCCGTGGCCGTTGAGCTCGCAGTCGAGCTGGGCGTGCGCGAGCGTGGCGCACAGCAGCGCGAGGGGAGCGACGACGGCTGCCGGGCGCGGGATCATCTGCTTACTTGTCGTAGAGGGAGTCCAGGGAACGGAAACCCTTGACCTCGATCGGATTGCCGAACGGGTCGTGGAAGAACATCGTCCACTGCTCGCCCGGCTGACCTTCGAAGCGCACCTGCGGCTTCAGCACGAACTCGGTGCCGGCGGCCTCCAGCCGCTGCGCCATCGCCTGCCAGTCGGGCAGCGCGAGCGCGAGGCCGAAGTGCGGCATGGGCACCATCACGTCGCCGACGCGGCCCGTGCGTGCGGTGGCGAAGGGTTCTCCCAGGTGAAGGGAAATCTGGTGGCCGAAGAAGTCGAAGTCGACCCAGGTGTCGGTGCTGCGGCCCTCGGGGCAGCCGAGCACGCCGCCGTAGAAGCTGCGGGCGACGTCGAGGTCGCGAACGTGAAAGGCAAGGTGGAAGATGCTCTGCATGGTTTCGGATTATGGGCAGCGGTGCTGTGAGAATGCCGGACTTTCTTTCATCGTGGAGCAAGCCTTGCGGATACTCCGGATCCTCGCCGCGCCCCTGTGCGGCATCGCTTTCCTCTTCACCTTCGGGGCGGCCCAGGCCGCCTGCCCGCCCTCCGCCATCGCGAGCCTCGAGAAGCCCGGTGTCGGCCTGCGCAACGGCGTCGACCGCGGCGTGCTCTGGCGCATCGAGCGCGACGGGCGCACCTCGTGGCTCTACGGCACCATCCACATCGGCCGCGGCGACTGGGTGCGGCCCGGCCCCACCATCCAGAAGGCGCTGGCGCAGAGCGACACCGTCGCGCTCGAACTCGACATGCGCGACGAAGCCACCGCCCGCGCCATGGCTCGGCCCGCCGACCCCGAACTGCTTGCCCGCATGCTCAGCGGCGAGCGCTCCCGCCGGCTCGAGCGCCAGAACAGCGAGGCCTGCGTGCCGCCGGGCTCGCTGTCGAAGCTGCAGCCGATCCTGCAGGTCACGGCGCTGGCCGGGCTGGTGGGGCGCGTCGACGGCCTCTATCCCGAATTCGGCGTGGACGAGACGCTCGCCGTCGCGGCGCGCAACGGCAACAAGCCCATCGTGGCGCTCGAGAATGCGGAAGACCATCTCAAGGTGCTGACGGGCAGCTCCGAAGCCGAGGAGGCCGAGCAGGTCGACGCGGCGCTCGACGAGCTCGAATCGGGCAAGCTGCGCGGCCAGATCAAGGAGCTGGCCGAGGTCTGGGCCCGCAGCGACGCGGCCCGGCTGTCCCGCTATTCCGAGTGGTGCGACTGCCTCAACACGCCCGCCGAGCAGCGGCTGCTCAAGCGCCTGCTCGACGACCGCAACCCGAACCTCGCCGACGGCATCGAGCGCCTGCATGCCGGCGGCAAGGGGGTGTTCGCCGCGGTCGGTGCGCTGCACATGATCGGTCCGCAGGGGCTGCCCACGCTGATGGCGGCGCGGGGCTTCACCGTGACGCCGGTGCTCACCAGCGCGCAGGAGCAGACCGCGCAGCCGATGCCCGCGCTCGCTGCGCCGTCCCCGGCGCCCAGGGCCGTGCGCGCAGGCAAGGCGGTCAAGGGCCAGCGCGGAAAGGCGGCGCCCGCGGCTGCCGCAAGGGGCGGAAAGTCCGCCAAGGCGGCACCTGCCGCATCCAGGGGCGGGGCCCGCGCCCCGGCCAAGGCCACCGGCAAGGCTGCGCCCTCCAAGGCCGCTGCCCCTGCCGCCAAGGGCAAAGTGCGCCGATAATCGCGGCCGCCATGCACGCGCTGCACCGATCCACCCGCTCCATCGTCCTTGCCGGTCGATGGGTGCTGCTGTGGTTCGTGATGTCGCTGGGCGTGGCGGTGGCGTCGCCGCTGGTGAACCCGCAGGCCATGGAGCTCGTGTGCTCCGCCGCGGGCTCCATCAAGGTGGTGGTCCACACCGAGGACGGCGTCAAGGAAATGGGCGCCTCTCACATGGACTGCCCGCTGTGCGTGCTGACAGGCGCTCCGCCGCCGGCCATGGCAGCCCCGACCTTCGATCTTCCCCTGCCGCTGGGCCGCGTGGTCCAGCCCATCCCCGCCGCGCGCCTTGCCGCGGCCACCGCGGCGCCGCTGCCGGCGCGCGGGCCTCCGACCTTCTCCTGACGCTCTCGAAACCGTAGCCGTGCACGCGCGCCCGAAGCGCGTGCGCGGCTTGTCCGGCCCGTCCGGCTTGAAGCTCCGTGGAGAAGGTTCCTCTTGAAAAAGCATTCCCGCGCCCTGGCGATCGCCATGGCATTTCCCCTTGGCGCGCCCGCGCTGGCGCAACAGGCGCAGCCGGCCGACACGGCCGAAGGCGGCCCCGGCGGCCGCACGCTGAACACCATCACCGTGACCGGCGGGCGGCCGACCTCGCTGCCCGCGCAGATCCCCACCACCATCGAAGGCGTGACGCACGAGCAGATCGTCGAGACCGTCAACGCCACCGACAGCGAGGACGCGCTGAAGTACCTGCCGAGCCTGGTCGTGCGCAAGCGCTACATCGGCGACTTCAACCACGCCGTGCTGGCCACGCGCGCCTCGGGCACCGGCAACAGTGCGCGTTCGATGGTCTATGCCGACGGCATCATGCTGTCGAACCCGCTGGGCAACGGCGCCACCTACGCGCCGCGCTGGGGCATGGTGTCGCCGGAAGAGATCGAGCGCGTCGACGTGCTCTACGGGCCGTTCTCGGCCGCGTACCCGGGCAACTCGGTGGGCGCGGTGGTCGACTACGTCACGCGCATGCCCACCAAGTTCGAGGCGCACGTCAAGCTCAGCGGCTTCGTCTCGAACTTCGACCTGTACAACAGCCACTCCTCGCCGGCCGGCCAGCAGCTCGACCTGTCGCTGGGCAGCCGCAGCGGCGACTGGTCGTGGTGGCTCAGCGCATCGCGCACGCACAGCAAGGGGCAGGCGCTGGTGTTCGGCAACCGGCTCGTCAGCGCCGGCACGGTCGGCAACGCGGGCACGCCGGTGACCGGCGCGGTGGGCGGGCTGAACCCGTCGAACCAGCCCTGGTGGCTGGTCGGCGGCTCCACCATCTACGACACCACGCAGGAGCAGGCCAAGCTCAAGCTGGCCTACGACTTCTCGCCCACGGTGCGCGCCACCTACACGCTCGGCGCGTGGAACAACACCACGCACGGCGGCGTCGACACCTGGCTGCGCGACGCCCTCGGTCGGCCGGTGTACGGCGGGCGGGTGAACATCGGCGGGCGCGCCTACAACCTCGATTCGCCCAGCGCTGCGCTCGCGCCCACCGAAACCGCGCTCACGCACTACATGCACGGCCTCTCGGTGAAGAGCCACACCGGCGGCGTGTTCGACTGGGAGGTTGCCGCGAGCCTGTACGACTATTCGCGAGACACCTCGCGCACGCCCACCACGCCGCTGCCCGGCGCCTTCAGCGGCGGCCCGGGCCGCACCACCGACATGGGCGGCACCGGCTGGAGCACCTTCAAGGCCGCCGGCACCTGGCGGCCCACCGGCTCGGCCGAGGGCGTGGGCGCGCACGTGGTCGACTTCGGCTTCCAGCAGGACACGGCGCGGCTTCGTACCAGCGTCGGCAACACGCTCGACTGGATCGGCGGCTCGCCCGTCTCGCCGTTCTCGGCCTTCAACGGCAACACCCGGCTGCAGTCGCTCTACGTGCAGGACACCTGGCGCTTCGCGAAGGACTGGAAGACCACGCTCGGCCTGCGCCATGAGCGCTGGGAGGCTTACGGCGGCCAGCTCGGCAACGCCAGCACGCTGCTGAACTTTTCGCCGCGCAAGAACAGCTACGACTCGCCAAAGGCGGCAGTCGCCTGGCAGGCCACCTCCGACTGGCTGCTCAAGGCCTCGACCGGCCGCGCTGTGCGCATGCCCACCGTGAGCGAGCTCTACCAGGGATCCATCGACGGCAACCGCATCGTCAACACCAACCCCAACCTGCGGCCCGAGCGCTCGTGGACCACCGAGCTCACCGCCGAGCGCGACCTCAAGGGCTGGGGGTTCGACGGCGTGCTGCGCACCACGCTCTTCTTCGAGAACACGAAGGACGCGCTCTACACCCAGGCGCTCAACAACCTGGTGAGCACGGTGCAGAACGTCGACGCCATCCGCACGCGCGGGCTGGAGGTGGCGCTGAACGCGTCCGACGTGGGCGTGCGCGGGCTGGACCTGAGCGGCAGCCTCACGCTCACCCGCTCGAAGATCACCGCCAACGGCGGCTTCCCCGCCAGCGTCGGCCACGACCAGCCGCGCGTGCCCAGGGTGCGCGCCACGCTGCTGGCCACCTACCGGCCGGACGACCGCTGGAGCTACACCGTGGGCGCGCGCTACAGCGGCAGGCAGTACGGCACCCTCGACAACAGCGACCCCAACGGCTTCGCGTACATGGGCTTCTCGAAGTTCTTCGTGGTCGATGCGCGCATACGCTACCGGATCGACCGCCAGTGGAGCGCCTCCTTCGGCATCGACAACCTGAACAACAACAAGTACTGGGCCTTCCACCCGTACCCGCAGCGCACCTACGTGGCCGAGCTCAAGTTCGACCTTTGACTTTTCCATTCCAACTGCAAGGACCAAACGACATGACGAACAAGATTCCGCTGGCCATCCTCAGGACCACCGCTGCTGCGTGCGCCATGCTGGCCGGCATGGGCGCCGCGGTGGCGCACGTCACGCTGCGTCCGGGCGGCGTGACCGTCGGCAGCGACTACGACGCCGCCTTCCGCGTCGGCCACGCCTGCGAAGGCGCCAAGGCCACCACCGGCCTGGCGGTGCGCCTGCCCAAGGGCTTCATCCTGAGCGACGCGCAGGCGCGCAAGGGCTGGAAGCTCGACGTGCAGAAGGGCGCGAAGGATGGCGAGGGCGAAGTCCGCTGGACCGCCGAGACGCCCGGGAACGCGCTGCCCGGCAGCGAGCGCGCCGAGTTCGTGCTGCGCGGCAAGGTGCCGTCCACGCCGGGCACGCTGTGGTTCAAGGTGCTGCAGACCTGCGACGTGGGCGCAGCCGACTGGGCCGAGGTGCCGGCCTCGGGCAGTTCCACCGCCGGCCTGAAGAGCCCGGCCGCGAAGCTCGACGTGGTGGCGCAGGGCGTGGCCACGGTCGACGTGCGCGACGGCTGGGTGCGCCAGTCGGTGCCGGGCCAGAGCGGCACCGGCGCCTTCATGAAGCTGACCTCGCCCACCGGCGCGAAGCTGGTGGGCATCTCCACGCCGGCCGCCGGCGTCGCCGAAGTGCATGAGATGAAGATGGAGGGCGACACCATGAAGATGCGCGAGCTCTCGAGCGGCCTCGACCTGCCCGCGGGCCAGACCGTCGAGCTCAAGCCCGGCGGCTACCACGTGATGATGATGGACCTGAAGGGCGCGCTGGCGAAGGGCGCGACCGTGCCGATGACGCTGAGCTTCCAGGACGCCAAGGGCGCCAAGACCACGCTGGACGTGACGCTGCCGGTGGGCGCGCCCGAAGGCGCGGATGCCGGCGGCGCTGCGCACCAGCACAAGCACTGACCGGCGCCGCTTCCGCCTTCAGAGCAGCTGGTCGGGTGCCAGCGGCCCGAAGAGCTTGAGCATCAGCCGCAGCATGGCGCCGGCGTCGGGCTCGGTGGTGGCGTCCTTCAGGCCGCTGCCCTGGGGGGCGCGCCACACCAGCGAGCCGTCGACCAGCTCGACGTGCCACGAGCGCTCGCGCATGCCGCGCTCGATCTGCTCCGACGCGGCGCGCGAGAGCTCGTTGCTTCGGATCAGCAGTGCGATCTCGGTGTTCTGCAGCTGCGATCGCAGGTCGAGGTTCATCGAGCCCACCACCAGCAGACGTCCGTCCATCACCAGCACCTTGGAGTGCAGCATCGCACGCGATTCGCCCGAGATGCCCGTGCTCCCGCCGCTGCCGCCGCTGCTTCCCGTGGAGCCGCCGAACACGGTGCCGAAGCTCGCCTGCTCGCTGCGCAGCTCGTAGAGCTCGATGCCCATCTTCAGCAGTTCCTCGCGGTGGCGCGCATAGCCCACGTGCGCCACCGGCGCGTCATTGGAGGCCAGCGAGTTGGTCAGCACGCGAATGCGCACGCCGCGGCCGCGGGCGGCCGAGAAGGCCTGGAGCATGTCCTTCCCGGGTACGAAGTAGGGCGAGATGATGGTCAGGTCGGTTCGCGCCTGGCCGATGAGGTGCAGCAGCCCCTCGACCACGGTGTCGCCGTTGGCGGCGATGTCGGAGGCGGCTTCCAGCGAGGCCGCGCCGCGGGAGGTGCCAGGCTTGTCGTCGAGCCGGCTCACGACGAGGCCGGGCGCCTTGGTGCTGCCGGCGCCGGAGTCGGCGGGAATCTTGCCGGGCTTGTCGGCCAGCATCACCGCCGGCGCCCAGACGAAGGTGGCGGTGCGTAGGTCCAGCGGCTTCTCGTCCCAGGCGCGGGCGCGCTGCTCGGCGGTGGGCGGGCCTTCGCCTTCCTGCCGGCGGGTCGATTCGTCGGCCAGTTCCTGGTCGGCCGCTCGCGCGCGGTCGCGCATGGCCTGGAGTTCCTCCCGCGTGACCAGCGACTGCACCGGGTAGGCGCGCTCGTTGTTCCAGTAGCTGTCGAAACTGCGCGAGAGGTCCTGCACGATGGGGCCGGCGGCCAGCACGTCGACATCGACGAAGTTGCCGTTGGTCGCGTTGCCGAAGTAGGCGTCGCCCAGGTTGCGCCCGCCCGTCACGCCCAGCACGTTGTCGGCCAGGAACAGCTTGTTGTGCATGCGCTGCTGGATGCGCGAGGCGTCGTCGATCGAGTTGAGCAGCCGGCTGAAGGAGGAGTCGCGCGAGCCCGCCAGCGGGTTGAACAGCCGCATCTGGATGTTGGGGACGAAGGCCAGGCCCAGCACCAGCGCATCGCGGCCGGTGGAATGGAAGTCGTCGAGCAGCACGCGTACGCGCACGCCGCGCTCGGCGGCCGCCCTCAGGCCGCGCACCAGGCGGCCGGTGCTGGCGTCGGCGTGGATGGCGTAGTACTGCAGGTCCAGCGTCTTCTGCGCGCCCTCGATCAGCGCGAGGCGGCTGCCGTAGGCGGCCTGCGGACCGCCCAGCAGCAGGAAGCCCGATTCGTAGCCGGCCTTGTCGGCCTGCCGGCGCTGCTGCACCAGGTCGGCCAGCGCGGTGCCGGTGGCGGGCGCGGCGATGGCCGTCGAAACCGGGCGGTCGACGTTCTGCGGCAGTTGCGCGCAGGCGCCGAGGATCATCAGCGCGAGCAGGGCCGAGGATCGGCGGAGGAACGTCTGGAAGGAGGAGGACATGCGGCTGCTTTCCCGGGGCTCGGAGAGAGGGTGCCGCATATATAGCCTAGTCCGGGCCCGCCGGGCGTCGGACGGCCGGCTCGGGCGGATGTCAGCGGCCGGCTGCGAGTTCTTCCTGGCGCTCCATCGCGGCGAGAAGCTCGTCGTCGATCTGGGCGTGGCGCTGCGCCAGCTCCGCCGCACGCGAGGAGTCGGTGGCATAGATGGCGCCGCCGTCGAGCTCCAGCATCTCGGTGATGCGCTTCTGCTCGGCTTCGAGGGCCTCGATCTGGGCGGGCAGGGCGTCGAGCTCGCGCTGCTCCTTGTACGAGAGCTTCCTGCGCACGCCGGTCGCCGCCGCCTTCGGGGCGGCCGGTTCGGCGGCAGGAGCGGGCGCAGGAGCCGGCGGTGGCGGGGCGGCAACCAGGCGCTGCGCCGCGATCTCGCGGGCGCGCTTCGACTGGGTCAGCCAGTCCTGCACGCTGCCTTCGTACTCGCGCCAGCTGCCGTCGCCTTCGTACGCGATGGTGCTGGTGACCACGTTGTCGAGAAAGGTGCGGTCGTGGCTCACGAGGAACACGGTGCCGTCGTAGTCCTGAAGCAGGTTCTCGAGCAACTCGAGCGTGTCGATGTCCAGGTCGTTGGTCGGCTCGTCGAGCACCAGCACGTTGGCCGGACGCGCGAACAGGCGCGCCAGCAGCAGCCGGTTGCGCTCGCCGCCGCTGAGCGAACGCACGGGGGAGTTGGCGCGCGCGGGGGAGAAGAGGAAGTCGGAGAGGTAGCTCTTGACGTGCTTTCTCTGCGAGCCGATCTCGATCCACTCGCTGCCGGGGCTGATGAAGTCTTCCAGCGTGGCGTCGAGGTCGAGCTTGTCGCGCATCTGGTCGAAGTACGCCACCTGCAGGTTGGTGCCGCGGCGGATCTTGCCGCTGTCGGGCTCGATCTCGCCGAGGATCAGCTTCAGCAGGGTGGTCTTGCCCGCGCCGTTGGGACCGAGCAGGCCGACCTTGTCGCCGCGCAGGATGGTGCCGCTGAACTTGCGGATCACGGTCTTCTCGCCGAAGGACTTGGTGGCGTCCGTCAGCTCGGCCACGATCTTGCCGCTGGCCTGGCCCGAGGCCACGTCCATGTTGACGCTGCCTTGCACGTTCCGGCGGGCGGCGTGGCTGGCACGCAGTTCCTGCAGGCGCGTGATGCGGCTCTGGCTGCGGGTTCGGCGCGCCTCGACGCCCTTGCGGATCCAGATTTCCTCCTGGGCCAGGAGCTTGTCGGCCTTGGCGTTGATCACGGCCTCCTGGGCGAGCTGCTCTTCCTTCTGGGCGAGGTACTGCTCGAAGTTGCCGGGATACGAGCCGAGCTTGCCCCGGTCCAGCTCGACGATGCGGGTCGCCACGCGGTTCAGGAAGCTGCGGTCATGGGTGACGGTGACGACGCTGCCCTTGAAGTCGATCAGCAGCTGCTCGAGCCACTCGATGGAGTCGAGGTCCAGGTGGTTGGTGGGTTCGTCCAGCAGGAGGACGTCCGGAGCCGCCACCAGTGCCTGGGCGAGGGCCACGCGCTTGCGGGTGCCGCCGGAGAGCGAGCCGACGCGCGCGTCGCGATCGAGGTGCAGGCGATGCAGCGTTTCCTCCACGCGCTGCTCCCAGTTCCAGGCGTCGAAGGCTTCGATCTGCGACTGGAGCGCGTCGAGGTCCAGGCCTTCGGCACCGGACAGATAGAGATCGCGCAGGGCGATGACGGGGGCCAGGCCCTGGCTGGCGGCGGTGAAGACGTCCGAGTCCATGTCGAGCGCGGGCTCCTGGGCGACGTAGGCCACGCGCAGGTTCTGCTGCAGCTGGAGCGTGCCGTCGTCCGTCTTCTCCAGGCCGCCCAGTATCTTGAGCAGGGAAGACTTGCCTGCGCCATTGCGGCCGATCAGGCCGACGCGCTCCGATTCGAGAAGAGAGAAGTCCGCATGATCCAGCAGCGGGACGTGACCGAACGCGAGTTGCGCGTCGAGGAGTGTGATGAGTGCCATGTGGCGCGGATTATCGGAGCAGGGGATGTCAGGGCTCTTGGGGGCACTGGCCCTCCCCTATATATATGTAGATATGTAGAGAAGGCCCGTGGTGACAGTGATCCAAGATTCTTTCACGAGCATCTTGCGCACGCCCGGAAATGTCATATACTCGAGGGCTTCGCTACTGACGGCCTTGTGTTGTTTAAGCGGCTGGTGTCCTGGGATGCTGGTTGTGTGTGGTGAAGAAAGTCTTCGAAAAAGTTGACCGCTTCTTAAAAAACGGTGCATAATCGAAGGCTTCGCTGAAACGACTGATTCGGCGGCTTGCGGTGAAGACTGCGGGTTGCGAAAGAAGAGGTTGGCAGATGCGAAAAGCCAAAATAGTTTGGTTGATTTGAAAAAATCGTGCTAGACTACAAGGCTCCGCTGAAATGACTTCGGCGGCTGACAATGAAAGTTG
>NZ_KB907462.1 GCF_000382045.1 Variovorax atrisoli 110B | reverse complement strand
TCGAGCCAGAAGCTGGCGGCCAGGCCGCCGCCGAGGTCTTCGGTGCCGCGAAAGCCGATGCGGCTGGAGTTGTAGGCGGAGTTGCCCAGGCTGGTCTTGCTTTGCTTGACGGACGCGCCGGTGATGGGGTCGCGCGCGGTGCTCGACTGGTAGGTCAGGCCGGCGTCCACGACGCCGAACAGCGTGACCGACGATTGGGCAGAGGCCAGGCCGCAGACGGCCAGGGCAGCGAGTGCCGTGAGGGATTTCTTCATTCAGGGTTCTCCAGTTTCAGGTCTGATGCGGCCGCTCGGTATCGACCGGCTGTACGCATCGTTTCGTCCAATTCGGGAGGAATTTGGTGGTTTGGTTTTCCAGCGCGTCGAGTGTTGTGCGCGCACGTCATGGCTGTGCGCTGGCGGCTTTACACGGTCATTCAAATTTCTCCCAGATCGCCTGAAAAGATGCGTGCATGACGAAGCTGGAGCCCCGAAGGTGATGCGTTCACGAATCCTGCAGCCGGCCGTGTGCGGCGCACTCGCCATCGCGTGTGCCAGCACGAGCATCGCGATGGTCGATCGCACCTCGCGACAGCTGGCCGCAGGAATGCTCATCGAGCACACGGCGCAAGAAGTGCCATCCGCATGCACACGAGCGCAGGCCGATTCGCGCTCGTGGTGGTCCGCCTTCGAAGACCCCGTACTCGACAGGTTGATGGCCGCATCGCTCGGCAGCAATGCGCAGGCGGGCATCGCCGCGACCTACATCGCGCTCAAGGTGAATGCGCGGGAGTCGAGCTACCTGGAGAACGCGCATGCGGCCGTCTCCCGGCAGATGGCACTCATGAAGGACGCGAAGCTGCCGTATGACGACTTCGCGAAGCAGCTGGCGCAGCGCCAGTCCGACACCCAGGCGACCATCCAGAAGCTGCAGGCGCAACGCGCGAGCTACATCGCCTATCTGGCGAGGCAGTACAGCACGAGCGAAGAAGCGCTCGGCGAGATGCTCGCCGATGCATTGCAGGACAGATCGCTGCCCCGCTTCGCGGCCAAGGTGCCGCGCGAGCTGCCGATGACGGTGCTTGCCAACAGGAGCGACATCCGGCTGGCCGCCGCGCTGTACGGCGCAGATCCGATGGCGATGCCTTCGGGCACCATCGGCGAGGCTGCCACCGACGAGGCGCAGGACGTCGACGTGCGCGCCGAGCCCCGCTATGCAAGCGCGATCGGGCAGGCCCGTGAGCAGATCGCCGAAGCATTGCGCCGCCTGCAGATCCGAAGCGACATTGCCGACACCGCCTCCGCGCACGCCGAGATGGCGCGCGCGAGTTTCGAAGCGTCGAAGCTGCGGCGCGACCGCGGCGAGATTTCCGAGGTGCAGCTGATGGAGGATTTCCAGGGCCTCCTGCTGGACCTCCACGCACTGGCCGTTGCCAGGGGGGAACTCGCGGTTGCGTGGATCGTCCTCATGGGAAACATGGGCGGCGGCGCCTCGATGGACGCCATCGCCGCCCCGCGCTCCGCGCAGGCGGAGCAGACCCCATGGACAGGGCGAATCCGGCCATCGCCTTTTCTGCACGAAGTCTCCCGGAAGTTGCGCAATCCTTGAGTCTCGAAGGAGCATCGAATGACCACAGCCCTGCACAAGGTTCCTGCCCGTCCTGTGCTGACACTGGCCAGCCACGGACACAAGAAGACGGATGTGGGGGCGCTCGCGCGCGGCATCTGCGCGCCCGGCGGCGAACACGAGACCAACGCCGCGACCGCGCTGGCCATGCAACAGCTCGCCGCTGCCTTCCGGCCCGCCTTCAGCCGCATGCACATGCTGCGCGACCTCGTGATTCCCATGTACGAAGGCAGTGCCGTTCCCACCGCTCGTTTCGACGTGGCGCTGGTGTGCGAGGCAGGCGTGTACCTGTTCGAAGTGAAGGGCTGGCGCAACGCGGTGGTCTATCGCAAGACCTCCACGCACACGGTGCCGCGCTGGTTCCTGCGCCAGCACGGGCATTCCCTGGCACGCGAGGTGAAAGATCCGGCGTGGCAGTGCGGCCGCAAGACCACGCATCTGCGCAGCCTCATGCCCGCAGACTTGCGCGTGCAGTACTTCGTCCTGCTTCCCTTCGAAGGCGTGGAGCTCGAAGGCGTGATGCCCACCGTCGTCATCACGCCCCAGGATCTGCCCTACATCGCGCGCGTGGCACGCAACAACGGCCGCAGCGAGCAGGGCTATCCCATGCTCGACAACGCTGCCATCGATCGCACGCTGCAGCTGCTGACCGATCTGCAGGGCGAGCTCACGGTGGACGACCACATGCGCAACTGCCGCGACCGCAGCACCCACGCCGCGAAAATCGCACGAGCCCCGATAGGAGCCGCGCACCCCGGCCCGCTGAAACTCCAATGACGCGATGAGCCGCATCCTGCTGGTGGAGGAAGGGCACGACGCCGCCTCTGTGCTGCTGGACGAATTGCACCGCGCCGGGCACGAGACAGAACACATCGAGGATGGTGCGGTCGCACTGCACCGCATCCTGACCTCGCCGCCTGCGCTGACCCTGCTGGACGTGGCGCTGCGGCGCGTCGACGGCCTGCAGATCCTGGAGAAGATTCGCGCGCGCAGCGACCATCCGATCATCGTGCTGACCGCGCTCGCGCAGGAGTCGGACCGCTTGCGTGGCTTCGAGCTCGGCGCCGATGACTACGTGTGCAAGCCCTTCTTCCCCAGGGAAGTGGCGGTGCGCATCGACACCGTGCTGCGCCGCTGCGCGCAGCGCCAGCGAGCACAGCAGGCATACGTGCCGATCACGTTCGGCACAGTCCGCGGCTGTGCGATCCTGGACGGTCACCACCTGCTGCTGACGCGCCGCGAGTCGCTCCTCCTGCGAGCGCTGTCCAGTGAGCCCGGCAAGGTGATGACGCGCTCCAAGCTGCTGGAGGCTGCATTTCCGGAAGCGCTGGAAGTCAACGAGCGCGTGGTCGACACGCACATCAAGAACCTCAGAAAGAAGCTGGCGGCCGTCTCGACGGCGCATGACTGGATCCGCTCGGTCTATGGGGTGGGCTTTGCTTGGGAATCGCAGATGGCACAGGGCGTCTGCGCTTACCACGGCACCGAGCGGCCGATGCCCTTCAACGAAGCATAGGCCCTGGCAGCAGCTGCTGAAGTCGAGTCATGCCGGCTGCATCGGAGGGGTCAGGCTCAAGCCTGCGCCGCCACCCTCGTCCCGCGATCGATGCCGGCAGTGCGATGAGAAGAAATCAATGGCGTGGATCCGATCGATCCGACGCTGCATCCCAGATCCCCATGGCGTCGATCACGGCGTTCTCGATGACCGAGTACCGGACGCGATCGCGGGCAAGGACCGAGATGCCCAGAAAGAAGCTGTCGAAAGCCGCGGCCAGCGCAGGCGCGTTCGTGGACTGGCGCAGTTCGCCGCTCTCGATGCCTCGTTCCACGCACGAACGGAATCCGGCGCGGGTGCGGCTGCGGATGTTCCGGAGCAGTTCGGTGATCGCCTCGCTGCCGGAGGAGCATGCGCCCATGATGCCCAGCGCGACCATGCAGCCTTTGGGATGCCCTGCCTCGCATTGCATCTTGGCCGATCGGTGCAACGCAAGGTACACCGCCTCTCGCGGCGAGATCGAAGGATCGTGGAGGCTGCGGGTCACATTGCCATAGAGGCTCATGTAGCGCTCGAGCGTTTCCTTGTACAACGCCTCCTTCGACTCGAAGGCCGCATAGAAGCTCGGCGCGGCGATTCCCCCGCCGATGGCCGCTTTCAGCTGCGACAACGAAGTCGATTCGAAGCCATGCTCCCAGAACAGGTGCATGGCCGAAGTCAGTGCCGCATCGCGGTCAAAAGTGCGTGGTCGGCCCCTTTGAGCCATGAAGATCTCCGCCAGTCGAAAATTTACATACTAATCGATACATAAATTCCGAACAAGCCAGAGCCTTCCGCCTTCGCCGACGCTCAATGCGGTTGACACGCGTCTCCCGCATCCGTATATTTGTACCGATCGATACTTAATTTATGCGATGCGTAGACCACGGTACCTGGCCGGTCGAAGACGGGCCTCGGGACCTTCGCACCGACGTTGAGAAGGCCCAGATCCTCCCCGCAGCACGAGCTGCTCTTTTTTTCCCTATTTCTGTACTGATCGGTATATTTCTTGGCGCGATCACGGACGGTTCGTGCCAACCACCCACGGAGAACCTGTATGTCGAAAGAACTTGAAGCACGCCTGGATGCCATCGAAAGCCGACTTGCCATCGATGCACTGATCGCCAACTACGCGGAGGCTTTCGACACCATGAACGAGGAGCTGCTCGCGACCTTGTGGCACCCCGACTCGCGGCTGCTGCTCGGTGCGAACGGAGACGCGGAGGGGCTCGATGCCATCCTGGCGCAGGCGCGCGTCAACATGAGGCGCATGCCGCACATGCACCACTGGATGGCGAATGCGCTGATCACGGTGGACGGCGACCACGGCCACGGCGTGGTCGCGGCGAATTGCCTCTTCTACGACATCGAGAAAGGCCCGCTGCAGGTCAGCGGCCAGTACAGGGACATCTATGAACGAAGAAGCGGGCGGTGGGCGTTCCGGGAGCGCGTGTTCGAGACGCACTTCGCCACGCCGTTGCAGAACTGGGTTCCTGTTGCGGGAACCGAACGCTTCGGCCGTCCCGCCTGATGGGCGCTCCAGCAGCTCGAACCATGCAGACGAACAACTCCGACACGCGCCGCTGGCTGGCGTTCGCAGTGCTGCTGGCGGGGGCGTTCCTGCCCCCGCTGGACTTCTTCATCGTCAACGTCGCCCTGCCGTCCATCCGCAGCGACCTCGGCACAAGCGCAGCGGAACTGCAGCTGGTGATTTCCGGTTATGCCGCAGCCTACGCGGTGTTCCTCATCACCGGGGGACGGCTCGGCGACCTCTTCGGCCGGCGACGGGTGTTCCTCGCGGGGATCAGCGGCTTCGGCCTGACGTCCCTGCTGTGCGGCCTCGCGACCTCGCCTTCGATGCTGATCGTCGGGCGCGTGCTTCAGGGCTTGAGCGCCGCGGCCATGGCGCCCCAGGGGCTGGCGTCCATCCATGCCCTGTTCCCGGTTCAGGAGCGCTCGCGCGCACTGGGACTCTACGGCGCCGCTGTCGGGTTCGCAGCAGTGGTCGCGCAGGCACTGGGCGGCGCGTTGATCTCCGCGGACATCCTGAACCTTCAATGGCGCATCATCTTCCTGATCAACCTGCCGGTGGTGGCCGCCGTCTTGATCGGAGGATTGCCACTGCTGCCCGATGCCCGCGGCGACAGCCCGGCGCCGATCGACTGGGGCGGCGTGCTGCTTTGCGCCCTCACGCTGGGTCTGCTGATCGTGCCTCTGGTGGAGGGACGCGAGCGCGGGTGGCCATGGTGGGCATGCGCGATGCTCATCGCGATGCCTTTGGCCGGCCTCTGCTTCTGGCGCTACGAGAGGGCATTCGCCCGAAGAGGCGGCGTGCCCCTCGTCAGCGTGGACCTGGTCCGCATGCCCGGCCTGATGAGCGGTCTCGCGGGCGTGCTGTTCTTCTACGTCGTCTCCGCGTTCTTCCTGGTGTTCTCGGTCTACCTTCAATCGGCGCTCGGCCTGGGTCCCCTGGAGACCGGATTGGTGTTCCTGCCCTTCGGCGTCGGCTTCTTCATCGGGCCCTTGACGACACCACTGGCTGTGCGCATCTTCGGCAGCTGGGTTCCTGCGATCGGCATGCTGTTCGAGGTGGCGGGTTGCCTGTACCTCGCCGCGCTGGTGGCCCAGGCGCCCGCGCAAATGCCTGCTCAACTGCCGTTGATGGTCGCAGTCGGTCTCCTCGGCTTCGGACAGGGCTGGGCGCTGCCGACCCTCGTGCGCTCGGTCATCGATCGCGCGCCGGCGACCGGTTCGGGGATGATTGCCGGCCTCACGAATTCGGCCTTGCAGATCAGTGCAGCCCTGGGCGTCGCTGTCATCGGCGGCATCTTCTTCAGCATCGCGGGCGATTCACCCGACCCGATGTCCATGGCGAAGGGATTGATCGCGGCCATGCTGTGCACCGGAGCCAGCCTGTCCCTCGCTGCCGTGCTCTCCGTCGTCGCTTCGAGGTCGGGTATCTAGGCCGCTCCAAGGCCCGTGCCGCGCTGACGTTCGGCCGCTGTCGGCTCGACAAAGGAATCCCATGCGCTCTTCTCGCGGCGGCTGCGCCACTGCTTTTCGCTGCATGCAGCCGCATCGGTCCACGGCGCGTCCTTGCACACGCCATGGGCTTCGGGGCCCTTGACTTGTCGACCAACTAGTAGATAGACTGAGGCTATGAACCTTCCAGACCTTTCTCCCAAGGCAGCCGAGATCGCCAACTGCGCTCAGGGGCTCCTCGCGACCAAGGGGTACAACGGCTTCAGCTACGCCGACATCTCGGAAGCCGTGCACATCAGCAAGGCAAGCATCCACCATCACTTCCCGAGCAAGGCCGAACTCGTGCAAACCGTCCTGCGAAGATACCGTGAACAAGGTCGCGAAGGCCTGGCCGCGCTGGCGAAGCAGGTCGCCGATCCGCTGGCCCGCATCCGTGCATACACCGGCTACTGGGAGACGTGCATCCGCGACGAGACGGCGCCGTTCTGCATCTGCGCGATGCTGGGGTCGGAATTGCCCGCGATCCCCAAGGAAGTCGCCGATGAGGTCCGAGGGCACTTCAGCGATCTCGCCACGTGGTTGGCGGGTGTCTTGAAGGACGGTGCCGCACAGGGGACCTTCAAGCTGCGAAGCGATGCGCAGTCCGAGGCCATGGCCCTCATGGCCACCGTCCACGGTGGAATGCTGGCAGCCCGCGTCTACGGCGACCCGGCCGCGTTCGCGAACGTGGTGCAGCAGGGCGTCGAACAGCTGCTGGCGTCCAAAGCCCGACGCTGACCGCCAGGCCCCGAGCCTTGGCACGGTCATTTTTCAACCCTTTTGTCTATCAACTAGTAGATAGATAAGAGGCTCATCGGAAGCCTCTGCGGCGCGGCTTTCGATGCCATCCACCACGCGCCCTTCATCCGCGACGCACGTCGCACAGGAAATCACCATGCAATTCCCCAAAGCTTCCAAGCTCCTTGCCGCAGGCACAACCAGCGTGCTGCTTGCGATCGGCACGCTCACGGCGGCCGTCGCCGCAGGCCCTGCCGACCAGGTGCGCATCCGCGGCACCGTCGTCTCGCTCAGCGGCGACCGTCTGCAGGTCAACTCACGCGAAGGAAAGCCGGTCACCGTGACGCTCAAGGCCGGCTGGAAGGCATCGGCGGTCGCGAAGGCCAACATGAGCGACATCAAGCCGGGAGATTTCGTCGGCATCGCATCGCTCCCCCGCTCCGAAGGCGGCGACGGCGCCCTGGAAGTTCTCATCCTGCCGCCCCAACTCAAGGGCATGGGCGAAGGCAGCTATGGGTGGGACCTGAAACCCAACAGCACCATGACCAACGCCACCGTCGCCGACGCAGTCAAGTCGGTCAACGGCAGCACCGTCACGGTGAACTACCACGGCAAGGAAAAGAAGATCTCGATCCCCGAGGGCACCCCGATCGTCACGCTGGTGCCGGCAACGCCAGAGGACGTCAAGCCAGGCGCCGTCGTGTTCATTCCCGCGGAAAAAAGCGGTGACGGCCTGTCAGCGGGCCAGCTGATCGTCGGCAAGGACGGTGTCGTTCCTCCCATGTAAGGAGTCCCGCGCCGGCCGGCGTCCGCGCCTGGCCGGCCGGGATGTTTCATGAGCACATCCTCACCCTCCATCCCCGACACGACGCCGTCCGCTGCGCGTCGAAGCTTCATAGGGCGGCATTCGCTCACCGTGCGGGCGACGCACTGGCTCAACGTGCTGTGCCTTTCGTTCCTGCTGCTGAGCGGGCTGCAGATCTTCAATGCCCATCCGCGGCTGTATTGGGGGCAGTACGGCGCCGACCCGGATGCAGCCTTGCTGTCCATCGGCACGAGGCAGATCGGCAGCGCGTCCCAAGGCTTCCTCCAGATCGGCCCGCTCCATGTCGTGACCACCGGTTTTCTCGGCGTCTCCGACGAAGGCGGCAGCGCGACCCCGAGAGCCTTCCCCACCTGGCTGACCATTCCTTCGTACCACGACCTGGGAGCCGGTAGACGCTGGCACTTCTTCTTTGCATGGCTGCTCGTCCTCAATGGCCTGCTGTACCTGGCCCATGGATTCTGGCGAGGCCATTTCCGCCGAGACCTCTTGCCGAACGGAAGCCAGCTTGCACCTCGGCACTTGTGGCACGAGATCCTCGATCACGCCCGCTTGCGCTTCGCGCGCGGCGAAAAGGCACGCCAGTACAACGCCCTGCAGAAGCTCAGCTACCTCGTCGTGGTGTTCGGCCTGCTTCCGCTGATGGTGCTGACCGGCCTGACGATGTCACCCGGCCTCGACGCTGCCTTCCACTTCCTGCCCGATCTTTTCGGTGGGCGCGCGTCGGCTCGCACGATCCACTTCGTCACCGCATTCCTGCTGGTGTCGTTCGTCGTCGTTCACGTCGTGATGGTCATCGCGTCGGGCCTGTGGAACAACCTGCGCTCGATGCTCAACGGCAAATACGCCATCACTGATGAAGGAGTCAGACCATGACGCGGCAGTCTTCGCGCCGAAACTTCCTTGCGCGCCTTGCCGCGGGGGTAGGCGCCCTCGCACTGACCGGCTGCGACCGCCTGGTTCAAGACGACAGCCTGGATGCGTTGCTGCGCCAGACCGAGAAGCTGACGCTGGCAGGCCAGAGGGCCCTGCTCTCCAGGCACGCGCTGGCACGGGAATACACCGAAGCGGACCTCTCGCCGGTCTTTCGCGCCAACGGCACGCAGATGCCGGAGTCGAACGAGTACGCCCGGCTTCTGGAAGGAAGCTTCACGGACTGGCGGCTGCAGGTGGACGGCTTGGTCGAGCGCCCCCAGAGCCTGTCGCTCGCCGAACTCAAACGGTTTCCTTCCCGCACCCAGATCACGCGCCACGATTGCGTCGAGGGATGGAGCGCCATCGGCAAGTGGCAGGGCGTACCGCTCGCCCATGTTCTCGACGCCGCAGGATTGAAGCCCGGCGCCCGCTATGTCGTGCTCCACTGCGCAGACGAGCTTGAAAAGACGCTCGACGGCAACGGGCGCTACTACGAGAGCATCGACCTGATCGATGCCTACCACCCTCAGACGATCCTGGCCTACGGCATGAATGGAAAGGATCTTCCCGTCCAGCATGGCGCACCGCTGAGACTGCGGGTCGAACGGCAGCTCGGCTACAAGCAGGCGAAGTACCTGATGCGCATCGAGGTCGTCGATGGCTTCTCGACGCTGTTCGGCGGCAAGGGCGGCTTCTGGGAAGACCGCGGCTATGAGTGGTATGCCGGGATCTGATCCACCCGACCCCGCGACCCCGCACGTACGCGTCATGCCCTTGCATGAGGTACCGTTCCCGTTCCCACAGAATCAGGAGGCAAGATGAATGCCGATGCGCTCGCCGGTCTCTACAGGGACTACATCGCGTGCCTGAACAGGCGCGACCTCGACGACCTCGGGGCCTACGTTCACGACGAAGTCCGGCACAACGGGCGGCAGCTGGGGGTCGGGGGCTATCGGCTGATGCTGCAGAAGGACTTCACCGACATTCCCGACCTCCGCTTCGACATCGAACTGCTGGTCTGCCAGCCGCCGTTCGTGGCGAGCCGGCTTCGATTCGACTGCACGCCAAAGGCGAATTTCCTTGGTCTTGCCGTGAACGGGGCGAAGATCTCGTTCTCGGAAAACGTCTTCTACGAATTCCACGACGCGAGGATCATCGCCGTGTGGTCCGTCATCGACAAGACGGCCATCGAGGCTCAGCTGCGGCAGGATGGAGCGGCCGGCGATCCCTAGCGAAGAAGCACTTCGAGCCTCACGCGTGATCGGTGGACCGCGTCACCGTCTCCCATGCATCGATCTCGCTGGACAGCGCGGCAAGCTTGGCCCGCACGAGCCCCAGCGCATCGGTCCCCAGGAGCAGGTGCGCAGGCGGGTTAGGGGCGTCGACGACCGCCAGGAGCGCCCGCGCCGCCTTGGCCGGATCACCGATCTGCGAACCGCTCTTGGCCTGTCTGGCCTGCCGGATCGGATCGAAGAGCGCGTCGTAGTCCTCGACGGTGCGCGCCGACCGCACCATCGAGCGGCCGGCCCAGTCCGTGCGGAACGACCCGGGCGCGATCGCCGTGACCTTGATCCCGAAGCCCGCGACTTCCTTGCCGAGCACCTCGGAGATGCCTTCCAGCGCGAACTTGCTGCCGCAGTAGTACGCGATCCCCGGCATCGTGATGAAGCCGCCCATGGAGGTGATGTTGATGATGTGCCCGCTGCGACGCGTGCGCATCGATGGCAGGACGGCCTTGATCATCGCCACCGCACCGAAGACGTTGACGTCGAACTGCCGCCTCATTTCTTCCAGGCTGGACTCCTCGAGCGTCCCTTCGTGCCCATAGCCGGCGTTGTTCACCAGCACATCGACCTGCCCGTGCCTGGCAAGCAGCTGGGGGATGAGTCCTTCGATCGCCTCGAAGTCGGTGACGTCGAGCACGACGGCATGCGCACGTCCGGGAGCGCTTCGCTCGAATGCCGCCACGCTGTCCTCGTTCCTCACGGTCCCGAGGACCGTGTGCCCCTCGGCTAGGGCGGCTGCGGCGAATGCCTTTCCGAATCCCGAAGTGACTCCCGTGACGAGGAAGGTTTTGCGTGCGGTGTGGCTCATGTTCGGCTCCTTGGAAGTGATCGATCGATCCTAGGAGCCGGAGAGCAGACCCGAAATGCCAGGTCGCACGCTTGGCTTGCCTAAAACCACAAACCCATGGACTGGCAGGCTGCACCATGGCAGATTGGCGACCAAAATGAACGACGCCCGAACGCCAGGCAAGACGCCGAACAAGGCCCCGAACGAGTCGCCGCAGATCCCGGACATGCAGCGTCGGATGGTCGAGCTGGCAGAGCCGCTCTCGCCGTCGGAGGGCTACAACCTCACCGTACTACCCGATGTCCGGATTCTCAGGTCCGACCGGCCGCTGGCCCGCGCGCCGGTGCTCTACGAGCCCGGCATCGTCATCGTTCTCCAGGGCCGCAAGCGCGGGTTCCTCGGCGACGAGGTCTATCTCTACGACGCGCAGCACTACCTCGCCGTTTCCGTGCCTGTTCCCTTCTCGATGGACACGGACGCGTCGGCGCAAGAGCCGCTGTTGGCGATCTACTTTCGCCTCGACTTCAAGGTCGCGGCCGACCTCATGATGCAGCTCGACGAGCACGGTTCCGCCAAGGAAGCGGCTCCCAGGAGCCTGACGTCGACGCCGATGGACGAACGCCTGGCTCGCGCCGTCCTCAGGTTCCTCGAGGTGATGAACTCGCCCCTCGAAGCTCCGATCCTGGGGCCGGGCCTGGTTCGCGAGATCTACTTCCGCGTTCTCACCGGCGAGCAGGGAAGCGTCATCCGGGCTTCGCTCACCCGCCAGGGACATTTCGGCAAGATCGCCAAGGCGATCCGGACCATTCATGCGGACTTCCACAAGAAGCTCGACATCGACCGGCTCGCCGATGAGGCAGGCATGAGCCCCACCTCGTTCCACGCCCATTTCAAGGCCATCACCTCGACGTCGCCGATCCAGTACTTGAAGACGACCCGCCTGCATCAGGCCAGGCTGATCATGGCCAGGAACCAGATCACCGCCGCGCAGGCGAGTGCCCAGGTGGGCTACGAAAGCCCTTCGCAATTCAGCCGGGAGTTCAAGCGCATGTTCGGCCGCGGCCCAGCCGAGGAGGCCTTCCGCATGCGCCAGGCTTTCGCGGCGCCGGACCCCTCGCCGCACGCGGTGTATGTGGCTGCGCACTGAGGGGGCCCGCGCACTTCTTCCTTGCCATGCCAAGGGACTCGCTTGCGTGCTGAGCGAGACCTCGGCGCCCATCGGAGCTGGTCGTCATGCGGCGCGCGCCGGCTGCTCGCCGGCCCGCTCGAGCTCCTGCATCAGCGTCTGCCGCGCTACGGCCGCCTTCTGTGCCTGCGCTTCTCGCACATGCCCGTAACCACGGATGGTCTGGGGCAGCGAGGCCAGCCTGGTCACGATGGGCAAGGTCTCGGCACGCAGGCCTGACAGTGCAGCCCGCATGTCGCCTTCGTACTGCGCCAGCAGCTGGCGGTCCAGTGCGCGCTCCGCCGTGTTGCGGAACGGATCGAGCCAGCTCCCCCTCAGGCCGCGCATCCGCGCCATGCACTTCATCGCCAGAAGCACCCAGGGGCCCGCTTCGCCCTTCACGGGTTTGCCGCTATGGGGATCCTTGCGCGCGAACGGCCACACCCCGCTGTGAAAGCGCAGCCGTATCGGGCCCTCGAACTCCCGCTCCAGCGCCGCCCGAAAGTCGGGGTGTGTGAAGAGACGCGCGACTTCCCACTCGTCCTTGGTCGCCAGCAGCCGGTGATAGTTGTGCGCGACGGCCCTGGCCAGGGCGTCGCCCCCATGCAGATCGGCTTCCAGCCGGCGCGCTTGCTCCACCAGCGTGCGGTACCTCTGCACGTGGAGCTCCCCGCTGTGGGCGCGCAGGTGCTCGATGCGATGCGCGACCGTCTGGTCCAGGCCCCGGTTCTGCCGCGGCACGAAGGTGATGATCTGCGCCGGTTGCCGGGCCTTCAGGTGCTGCTCGACTGCCGGCCGGTCGTGGGCGACACGCCGTCCCCAGAGGAACGCATCCTTGTTCATCTCCACGGCCACGCCGTTGAGCTCGATGGCTCGCTCGATGGCCGTCCTTCCCAGGGGAATGAACCCGCGCTGCCATGCCAGGCCCAGCATGAACATGTTGATGCCGATCGGGTCGCCGACCAGCGCGGGGGCCAGGCGCTCACCATCTACCAACACGAGGTCGGCCTTTCCTGCCGCAGCCTCGATGCGTTCGATGAGCATCTGCGGATCGAGCTGCCAGTCCGGATCGCGCGCGAACTCGTTGGTCGGCACGAGGCCCGTGCTCACCGCTGCACGTCCGCGACCGGCCGGCAGCCGCGAAAGCGATTCGTCCGATGCCGCAACGACCAGATCGCAGCCGATCAGCGCATCGGCCTCGGCTTCGGCAATGCGCGTGGCGTGCAGCATCCGTGCCTCGGGTGCGAATCGCACATGCGAGGTCACGGCGCCGTATTTCTGCGAGAACCCCGTGACATCGAGGTTGGAGCTGTACCGGCCCTCCAGATGCGCGGCAACGGCCAGGGTCTGGCCGATGGTCACGACGCCCGTGCCGCCGATGCCGCAGATCAGCACGCTGTAGGCGCTTTGCAGCGGCGAGAAGACGGGCTCGGGCAGGGGCTGCGTGTAGGGATGCGTCGATGCGGCCCCTGCCGCGCTCGCCGCGGCACGGCGTGGCTTTGCCCCCTCCACGCTCACGAAGCTCGGGCAGAAGCCCTCCACGCAGGAGTAATCCTTGTTGCAGCTTCCCTGGTTGATGCGGCGCTTGCGGCCGAGCTCGGTCTCCAGCGGTTCGATCGACATGCAGTTCGATGCCGTGCCGCAGTCGCCGCAGCCTTCGCAGACCGCCGCGTTGATGAATAGGCGCCGGTCGGGGTCGGGCAGCTTGCCGCGCTTGCGCAACCGGCGCCGTTCCGCCGCACAGGCCTGGTCGTAGAGGATCACCGAGACTCCGGGATACTCGCGAAAATCCCGCTGCACGACGTCCAGTGCGGTGCGGTGATGCACTGCGACGCCCTCGGGCAGGGACACCGCGGCATAGCGCTGCGGTTCGTCCGTCACGACCGCCATCTTGCCGATGCCCTCGGCCGCGAAGCCCGCGAGGATCTGCTGCGGGCTGAGGTTGCCCTCGACCTGCTGCCCGCCCGTCATCGAGACGAAGCCGTTGTACAAGACCTTGTACGTGATGGGCACCTTCGCCGCCACCGCCTGGCGGATCGCGAGATAGCCCGAGTGCGCGAGTGTGCCGTCGCCGATGTTGGCGAACACATGTCGTTCGGCGGTAAAGGGCTGCTGGCCGAGCCACATGACCCCTTCGGCGCCCATGTGCGACCATGTCGTGGTCTGCTGCGGGTTGACCAGCAGCGCCATGCTGTGGCATCCGATGCCGGCCAGCGCGCGGCTGCCTTCGGGCACCCTTGTCGACCGGTTGTGCGGGCAGCCCGAGCAGAACCCGGGCACGCGCGTCGGGCCCGGCCCCTTCAGTGGTGAACCGCCCGCCGGCGCAGGCATCGGCCCTTCATGGCCCATCACGCGGGCCAGCACCTCCGCCACCCGCACCGGCGAGATTTCGCTGGCGTTCGCAAAGGCGATATCCGCGGGCACCGCATCGAACCATCCGCCCTCAAACTGCTTGCCGACGAGGCGCGGCGCGTTCGCGCTGCCGTAGAGGATGGTTCGCAGCTGGTCTTCCAGGATCGGGCGCTTTTCTTCGACCACGACGATCGTGTGCAGCCCGCGCGCAAACTCGCGCACGATCAGCGGATCCAGCGGCCATACCAGGCCGATCTTCAAGAGCCTGAGGTCGGCGAACCGTGCGGGTCCGCCCTCCGCGGCCTCGCGTCCCAGGGCCTGCAGGACGTCCTGCCACGCCTTGCCGGCGGCGATGACCCCGACTCCGGCGCGCTCCGGTGCGGCCACGATGCGGTTGAGTCCATTGGCCCGGGCATAGGCCAGCACCGCAGCATGCTTATGGTTATAGAGCCGATCCTCCTGGGGAAGCGGCAGATCGAAAGGCCGGATCTGATAGCCCGTCCCAAACGGGTCGGTCGGTCGGCTCGGCGCCTCGGGCACGGTGATCGCGGGCCCGTCGGCCCCCACATACACGGAACCGCCGCCTTCGACGACGTCGGTCACCACCTTCATGCCCACCCAGCAGCCCGAGAACCGGCTCATGGCGATGCCGTGCAGGCCGTAGTCCAGCAACTCCTGCGTATTGGACGGGTAGAGCACCGGCATGCCGACCGCCATGAAGACCGGATCGGAGAAGTTGGCGACCGAGGAACTTTTGGCTCCGTGGTCATCCCCTGCCAGGCAGAGCACCCCGCCCTTGGGCGAGGTACCGGCCTGGTTGGCGTGGCGAAGCACATCGCCCGAACGGTCTACACCCGGACCCTTGCCGTACCAGATGCCGAAGACGCCATCGACGCGGGCACCCGGAAAAGTGCCGACGTACTGCGAGCCCCAGATCGCAGTGGCCGCCAGGTCCTCGTTGAGGCCCGGGCGGAACACGACGTTGGCGGCCTTGAGCGCCTTCTCGGCGGCCCAGAGCTCCATGTCATAGCGGCCCAGCGGAGAGCCGCGGTAGCCAGAAACATAGCCGGCCGTGTTCCATCCGGCGGCGGCGTCGCGGGCGCGCTGCTGCAGCGGCAGGCGCACCAGTGCCTGGATGCCCGTCATGTACACCCAGCCGTCGTCGATGCGGTAGCGGTCATCGAGGGTTGCGACGTCGCGAACCAGTGCGGTCTCCAAGATTTCTCTCCTCATGGAATGTCAGTGCTGGGCGGCCGGCACGTCGCTGCCGCTTCGGCCCACCAGGAACTGCAGGTCGCAGCCATCGTGGGCCTGGTTCACGGTATCGACGTACAGCTTCATGTAGCCTCGGGCGGCCGCCGCGACGGGCGGCCTCCACGCGGCCTGGCGCTGCTGCAGCTCATCTTCAGGAACGAGCAATTCGAGCCGTCGCGCCTCGACATCGAGCTCGATCAGGTCTCCGTCGCGCACCAGGGCGAGTGCGCCGCCTGCCGCCGCTTCTGGGGACACGTGCAGCACCACGGCACCGAACGAGGTGCCACTCATGCGGGCATCGGAGATGCGGACCATGTCTCTCACGCCCTGCTTCAGCAGCTTCGCGGGGATGGGCAGCATGCCCAGCTCGGGCATCCCTGGAAATCCCCGAGGGCCGCAGTTCCTGAGAACCATGACCGAATCGGCGTCGATCTTCAGCGCAGGGTCATCCACCCGCAGGTTGAGGTCGTCCTGGTTCTCGAACACCACCGCGCGCCCCCTGTGCTTCAGCAGGCGCGGCTCGGCGGCCGAAGGCTTGATGACGGCACCGTCAGGGCAGAGGTTGCCGCGCAGGACGGCAACCCCGGAGTTCGCCATGAACGGCTTGGCCACACGGTGGATCACGTCCGGGTTCCTGCACAAGGCAGTGGCGTTGTTCTCGGCCAGCGTCTTGCCGGTCACAGTCAGCGCGTCGGCATGGAGAAGGCCGGACTCGCACATGTCGCGAATGATCACGGGCAGCCCGCCGGCTTCATGGAAGTCCTGCATCATGTAGCTGCCCGAGGGCTGGAGGTTGAGCAGCGTGGGCACCTCGCGCCCGACTCGGTGCCAGTCCTCGATGTCCAGCGGCACTTCCATGCGCCGTGCCACCGCCGTCAGATGGATCACCGCATTGGTCGACCCGCCGATCGCCGCATTGACCGCGATGGCGTTCTCGAAGGCCTTGCGCGTCAGCAGCCTGTCAAGCGTGAGATCCTCGCGCACCATGCCGACGATGCGTCGGCCCGCCATGCGCGCCAACACCCGGCGCCTCGCATCCACGGCAGGGATCGACGCGTTGTCGGGCAGCCCGATGCCCAGCGCTTCGACCATGCACGCCATCGTCGATGCCGTTCCCATCACGTTGCACACGCCCACGGAGCGGGTGAGGCAGCCTTCGGCTTCCTCGAAGTCCTCGTTGCTCGCACGGCCGGCGCGCAGTTCCGCCGCCAGGTTCCATGCGTCCTTGACGCCGAAGTCCTTGCCACGAAAGCTGCCGTTGAGCATGGGACCTCCGGACACGCCGATGGTCGGCAGGTTGACGCTGGCGGCACCCATCAGCAACGCCGGCGTCGTCTTGTCGCACCCCATCAGCAGAACCACGCCGTCGAGCGGGTTGGACCGCAGCGTCTCCTCGACGTCCATGCTGCACAGGTTGCGCAGCAGCATGGCCGTCGGCCGGGTCAGCATCTCGCCGGGCGAGATGACCGGGAACTCCATCGGAACGCCGCCGGCTTCCAGGATGCCTTCGCGCACCTGCAGGGCCAGGTCGCGGAAGTGCGAATTGCAGGGCGTGAGTTCGGACCAGGTGTTGCAGATCCCGATCACGGGCCGCCCGTCGAAGTGATCGGGGGGCACGCCGCGGCTGCGAACCCAGCCTCGGTTCGCAAAGTTCCTGGCCCCGCTGCCTTCGAACCAGGCTTGCGACCGTAGTCTGCGCTTCTCTTCATCGGACATACGCTTGTCTCTTTCCATAACCGTCATGGGGAGCGGGTCGGCCTGCACAGCGACGCCGCGCAGTCCGTGCAAGCCGCAGGCGGCACATTCGCGCCGAACGAACCCGGACTGGCTGGCGAAGGGTAGGCCTGCACCTGCGACATGGCTTGCGATGACCGGCTGGCGAGGAATTCCATGCCGCCGCAGCTCGCACCGCGACGAACCGATCCACCTGCTCGCAGCCGTACACAGCGGAGCCTTCGCAGCCAATGTGCGCGGCCATCGGCATGCGACGCCCTACTCATCGCTTCGCGCCGGCAAAGCGGATGCCCTCGCACGCATCCGGCGCTCCAGCACGGCCAGCACAGGCGCCAGCAGGACCACCATCAGCAACGGCACCGCCGCGGCACACATGGCGACCGTCACGCCCATCTGCCGGGCCAGCAGTGCTGCAGCGATGAGCGGCGCAGCACTGCTGCCGAAGCGCGAGACGGCTCCCTTCCAGCCGACCGCTGCGCTGCGCAGCGCAGCCGGATAGACGACGGGCGTGATGATGTTGAGCGACTGGTAGGTGCCAACGACGAAGAAGCCGGCGCTGACGATCGCCGCCACGAAGGCCGCGGTGCCGAACGGGAAAACGCCAAGCCCGACGAGCGACAGCGCACCCAGCAGCGCATACGCGGCAGTCACGCGGTAGCGGCCGAAGCGGTCTATCACGAAGCCGGTCGACAGTCCGGCGACGATGGATGCCCCGCCGGCCATCGAGGCGTAGCCCGCATAGCTGGCGACCGAGACGCCCCCGAATTCATGGAAGAAGGCCGCGCTGATGCCGAACAGGTTCACGCAGATCTGGCCGCAGATGCAGGTGAACCAGAGCACGGCGGTGAAGAGTGCACGATGGTCACCGAAGATGTCGATGAGCGAGATGCGCGAGCCGGAGCGCCGCTCCGCTTCTTTGAACCGGCGGCCCGGCTCCACCTCGATACCCAGCTTGCGCAGCGCGCCCACGATGTCCGTCGATGGCGCGCCGATGCGAGCCAGATGGAGCGGCGACTCGGGCACCAGCAGCAGGATCGGCAGGATCATCAGCAGCGGCGCCAGCGCACCGATCAGGTACATGCCTTTCCAGCCGATGCGGTCGAGCGCCAGGGCCACGAGTCCGCTGGCGCCCACCGCGCCTATCGCCACGCCCGCATAGACGATTCCGACCAGGGTCGAACGGCGCTTGATGGACGAGATGTCGGCAGCGAGGCTTGCGGCTGCGGGCAGCAAGCCGCCGCCCAGGACGCCGGCGATGAAGCGGGTGGCTCCAAAGCCGGCAACCGAAGTGGCGAACACACTCATCAGCGTGGCGATCGAGAACAGCGCCAGCAAGGCGATCAGCATGCGCTTGCGGCCGAAGTGATCCGCCAGCGACGACAACAGCAGGCCGCCGATCGCTTGCCCCATCGGCTGCAGCGCGAAGGCGCCGGTCAGGCTGGCGGTGGGCACGCCGAGCGTCGAGGCGATCACGGGGAGGATCTGGCCGGTCACCGCGAGGTCGTAGCCGTCGATCAGCAGCACGAGGAACAGTGCCGCCACGGTGAGGACGTGGCCGCGCCGCACGGGCGAGTTGTCCAACCGATCGCCGAGGTCGATCCTGCTATCGGCCGCAGAAGGGACCGCCTCATTCGAAGCGGCGTTTGCGTCGCTGCGGGGCATGAATTTCGGCATCTTGTCGTCTCCGTTGTCGTTCCATCGTTCCATTCGCGTGGAATCGAAGCGCGGCCGAGCGCAGTTGCAACCGGCCGCGGGCTGGCTGGCGCGTTCGGCGTCCGCGCGAGGTAGCTAGAGGGCAGGCGCCTGCGCGATGATCCGCAGCTTGCGAGAGCCCGCGATGATGTCCTTGGGCCTGAGGCCATAGACCTGGCGGATCGAGTGGCTGAAATGCGTCGAGTCCGGATAGCCGATGTCGAGGGCGACGTTCACCAGGCTGTCGACCGTGTGCACGCGGTGAAGCAGGCTCCGGGCGCGTTTCCAGGCACGCACGTTGCGAAACGACACACCCACCTCCTCCTTGAACAGATGCCGAAAGCGCGAAATCGACAGGTTCACCCGCGATGCGCATTCGTCGGAGGCCGCAGTGCCGAAGGGATCGTTCTTGATGCCGTCCAGCACGGTCGCAATGCGCCGGTCGAGGGGACGCGCGGGAAGAGGTGCACCGAAAAACGCGAGGTCGAAATCGCACGGGCGCAAGGCGAGCGCGCCGCCCGGCGAAGCGAGCCGACCATGGACCTCGCGCACGTGCGCCGCGAATCCCGGCGCATGCACCGCTCCGCTCCCGCGCAGCAGCGGTGGCAGCCTGCTTGCATCGACCGTTTCGGGCTCGACCAGAATGTTGAGCACGTTGCGGCCTTCGCACGCGATCTCGTAGGGAACGTAGGGCTGAACGACGGCGACTTCGGTCGAATGCCATTCGCCACCGCCCAGCCGCACGCGCAGTCGGCCGTCGATCGCCACGTACACGATGATCGAACCCTGCGTCTGCATGCTCGGGGATCCGAGAAGGCCGGCATAGAAGACACGGTCCTTCGTGATCCACATGACACGGTCGTCGCAGGTGCAGCGCCTCGGAACGAACGCGGGGCCGCCCGTGGCCGGGATGAAGCCAGCCGCGGAGTCAAAGGCATCTCTCATTTCGCGTCTCGTCCTTGCGGTCCGGCCGCTCAATCGCCCTTGGCTGGGATGATGGGCAGCAGGATGAAGGGCTCGTTGCCCCTGTCAAAGTGGAGCGTGTTCTGGCCGCCGAAGATCTCCGGCGGCCGGTCCTGCGGATTTGCATGGCGGAAGGGGCCCACGCCCGTCATCGGGTACGGCTGGTCCGAGAAGCCGGCGTCACCCAGGCCGTGGTCGTAGTCGCAACCGCGGATGTTGAGGGCCAGCGTGTAGCCGGGCGGAACCACGATGGAGGTCGGCAGGATCTCGATGTCGAGGACGACCGGCTCGCCTGGCACGAGCAGCTGTAACTCGTCATGCGTGTGGTAGGGGCGGTACGGCAGCGACTTGGCCTCGTCCAGCTTGCGGTGCGAGGCACGCAGCCAACCCAGGGCGATCGGCACGCGCGGATCGTTGGAGCCGACGAACAGGACTTCCTTGCCGTCCGGCGCGAACAGCCGCAGCGCCAGGAAGATGTCGGCATCCGTGGTCCTCGAGGAGATCACCAGTCGCGCCGCGACGGGGCCGGTGATCTCGAACTCTTCCTCGGCCGGCGGGAGCCTGAACATGAGCCCGTCGTCCATGGTGTTGTAGGTGATGCTGGCGCCGGTGGCCGGCGTAGTGCCGAGGCTGCGGCTGGCGGGTTCGAGGTAGTACCTGGTCCACTGTGTACGTGCCAGCGGCCATTCCTGCTCGTCGCGGATCGTGAAGTGCTCCCCCGGCCGGCGGATCTGCAGCTGCACCGGCGGCTGCCGGTCCCAGCCCGTGTCCTTGCCTTGCAGGAAGTGCCCGAGAAAACGCTTCTGCAATGCAACGCCCTCGGCGCGGTAGAAAGGGCTGAAGTGGCTGTTGCCATGCACCTCCAGCCATTTCTGGCTGGAAGCCGCCGCCATATAGCCTTCGAAATTGCCGCGCGGATGGACACCCATGCCGCCCCAGTTCGCAGCGGACAGTAGAGGCACCTTGACACGGCTCAGGTCGGGTTTGCGCCCGGCATAGAACTCGTCGTCCAGCGGTCGATTCAGCGACTCGTTGGACATCTTCGGAGCGCGGTTCGCCGCCAGCTCCTCGTCCGACAGGGTTTCCGGACCGCAGACCAGCTCGCCGTTGTTCGGATTGCGAGAGCCGCGCTCGCCGTAGCCGTGCTGGATGCGCAACACCTGGCGCTCATACCAGCCTTCGCCGAACTGCGAGTAGATGCCGCCGTGTCGGGCCGCATCCCGGTAGCGGTCGACGAACCCTTCCCACACGCAGATGGCCGCGAGGTGGGGAGGTTGCAAGGCGGCTACGTACCACTGGTTGGTCGCGTAATACGAGATGCCGTTCATCCCGATCTTGCCGTTGCTCCAGGGCTGCGCCGCCGCCCATTCGATGCATTCGTACAGGTCCCTCGTTTCCTGCTCCGACGTGGGATCGAGCACGCCCGGGGAGCGCCCCGCCCCGCGGCTGTCGACGCGGATGCAGATGAAGCCGTCGGGCACCCACTTCTCGGGATCGACGACCTCCCAGTTCATGTATTTGTTCGATGAGCCTTCGGCGATGTCGGGGAAGTCGCGCACCATGCGGTCGTACGCGCTCTTGTATCCCACCTGCATCGGGACGCCCTTGCCATAGGCCCCATAGGAAATCAGTGCCGCGTAGCGGCCAGGTGCCTCCGGCAGAAAGACATCCGCACGCAGAACGATGCCATCGGTCATCGGAATCGGCAAATCCCAGAGGATGCGCATGCCGTCGGCATGGACGGGCTCGGGCATGTCGTTGGAGAGCGCGTGGTCTACGCTCCCCTGGGTCGGGTTCGCTTGGTTCATTCTGATCTTTCCTTTGATGCTCAACTGATCTGGATTCCCAATGACGGCAGGATCTTTCCGAAGCGGTCGATCTCCGAATCGACATAGGCCTTGAACTCGCGCGGTGCCATCGCCTCGACCACGCCACCGCCTTCCTGGATGTACTGCCGGTACTTGGGGTCCTGGCCGAGCTTGACGAACATGGCGTAAAGCGAGTTGACCGCCGCCTCGCTCATGTTCTTCGGCCCCCAGATGCCCGACCACGCAGGAATTTCCGGCACGTCCAGGCCGAGTTCGGCGAAGGTGGGCGTGTCGGGAATAATGGGCGAGCGCACGTTGCCGGAGAGTCCGAGCGCGCGCATCTGCCTGGCCTGGATCCAGCCCTGCGCGGAGACCGGTGCGAGGAATGTGCAGTCGACCAGACCCGAGATCAGGTCGTTGCTCGGCGCACCCTTGTACGGGACGTGCACCAGTTCCACGCCGGCGTTCTTGCAGAACAGCGAGGCCACGATGTGTGTGGGATTGCCCAGGCCCGAGTTCGCGATGGTGAGCTTTCCCGGCGATGCCTTCGCGGCATCGACGAACTGCTGCATGGTCTTGAATCGGGAGTTCGCCCCGACGAGCAATGCCCATCCGTAGTAGGTGGCCAGACGGGTGATGGGCGTGAAGTCCGCCTTCGAGTCGAAGGGCAGGCTCTTGTACAGGGCCGCGTTCGTTGTATGGCCGGCGGAGTTCAGCAATACCGTGTTTCCGTCGGGCTTGGAGCGTGACACATCGAGCGATCCGATCACGGCACCAGCGCCCGGCTTGTTGTCGATGACGACGGTGCGGCCGCTCGTGGTTTCGAGCGTGTGCGCCAGCAGCCGCCCGGTGACGTCCATCCCGGAGCCCGCGGGAAAGGGAACGACGATTCGCAGGACATCAGGCTTGCTTGGCTGGGCGATCGCGGGCAAGGCGCTGCCGAGTGCTGCGCTGATGAGTGTCCTGCGGTTGATGTTGCTCATGCTCTTGTCTCCGGATTGGTGTGTCGGGAAGGACACGGCGCGTCGGAGGACTCCCTCAGGCCGTGCCAGTTCGAACCAGTCGCGTTCCACGTGCATCGCCGCCCGATGGACTGCTACGACGGCGAAAACGATGTCGGCTTCAGGATCTTCGATTCCTGTTGCCGTATGGCGCCCAGCTCCCTGGATCGCACCCTGTATGCCTGCCAGGCCGGATCGGCCTCCATCGCCGAGCGCCGTTGCTCGCGATCGGCCAGGCTGGCAAATCGCCACAGGTGCACGATCTGGTTCAAGGGGCCGATCTCGCTGACGTAGAAGCCCACGAGACCGCCCAGGTACCTGTTCTGCAGCGGCAGCGCCATGCTCTCGTACAGCTTCAGGAAGTCGGCGGTGCGCCCGGCTTCGGCGGTGTAGGTTCTGAGCTCGAAGATCATGGCCACCTTGCAGGTCGATGTGGATGGCAGGTGCGGGCCGGCTGCAGGCCGAAGTCGACACGGTCGTGCGGGCGATGCATATCGAACGGCCCTACTTCTCGTTGTCGACGGGGTTCGACAGGACCCCGATGCCTTCGATCTCGACTTCGACCGTGTCCCCTTCCTTCATCCACACGGGCGGCTTGCGTGCATAGCCGACACCCGCGGGCGTGCCCATGATGATCACGTCGCCCGGTTCGAGCGTGAGGGCCTCGGTGATCAAGCACAGCGTTTCCGCAACGGGGAACAGCATCCGGGCCGTGTTGCTGCTCTGCATGACGGTGCCGTTCAGGCGCGATTCGATCTTCAGCCCCGCAGCGCCAGGAGGGAGTTGGGACGCCGGCACCAGCCAGGGGCCGAAGGCACCCGTGGCATCGAAGTTCTTGCCGATGGTCCATTGGGCCGTCTTGCGCTGGTAATCGCGCACCGTCGCGTCGTTGAAGCAGGCGTAGCCGGCGACGGCCTCCAGAGCATCGGCCTCGGTCAGGTGGCGTGAAGCCTTGCCGATCACGACGGCCAATTCGGCCTCGAAATCGAGCTGGGTCGATACGCGCGGCCGCTGGATCGGTCCACCGTGCGCTGTCAGCGAGGACGGGCCGCGCAGAAAGAAGCTGGGATAGTCGGGCCGCTGGTTGCCGCCTTCGGCGGCGTGGTCCGCGTAGTTCAGCCCCATGCAGATGATCTTGCCGGGCCGTGGCACCACGGGCAGCAGCCTCGCGGCACCGAGCGGAACGCGGGCAGCCGCAGGCGCAGAGGCGGCCTCCTTTGCCGCGGCGGCAAAGCCAGCGGCACCGCCGCTGCAAAGAGACACCATGTCGCCCGGCAGGGCGACGATGGCGCCATCCACGACCGCGCCCAAACGAGGCGTCGGATCGGAGTCGGTACGGAAGGTGACAAAGTTCATGGGTTGGACTGAGAACAGCAATGGAAGCGAGGAGGTGGAGGAGTTACGGTCCTGTGCGCGTTATGCACTCAGTGGGCCTTCAGCCCGGCACCGACCGAGCTCATCAGCGCATGCAGCGCGCTGTGGCCCTCGAAGCCGATGCCCGGGCGCTGCGGCGGGTGCACGAAGCCGCCCTCGACATGCGTGTCGTCGGCAAAGCCGCCGAAGGAGCCGAACACGCCGGGGTAAGCCTCGCAGCCGCCCAGGCCCAGGCCGGCCACCAGGGCCAGGGACATCTGGTTGCCGCCGTGCGGAAAATGGCTGCCCGCAGGCCAGCCCTGCGCCTCCAGGGCCCGCACCATGCTGGCAAAGGCATGCAGTCCGTAGGACTGCGGAGGGTCGACCTGGATCAAGTCCTTCTCGCTGCGCCAACCGCCCAGGCGCACCAGGTTGGTCACGTCCTGCATGCCGTAGAGGTTTTCGCCGGCGGACAGCGGCGGTGCATAGACGGAGGCGAGTTCGGCCATCAGCGAGTAGTCGTTGGGATCGCAAGGCTCCTCGAACCAGCGCAGGCCATAAGGTGCCAATGCCTCTGCGTAGCGCAGGGCTTCCTCCCGCTGGAACTTGCAATTGGCATCCACCGCCAGGTGGCCGCTGTCGGGCAGCACACTCAAGGCGCAATCGATCCGGCGCAGGTCCTCGTCCAACGAAGCCCCTCCCACCTTGATCTTCACATGGGTGTAGCCGCCGGCCTGGTGGCTGCGAATCTCGTCTGCCACGTCCTTCGCGACACCGCCCGGGCGGTACCAGCCTCCACCCACGTACACGGAGACCTTGCGCTGCATGGTCCCGCCGCGATAGCGCCGGGCCAGCACTTCCGCCGTGGGCAGTTCCTGGGCCTTGCCGATGGCATCCCACAGTGCGGTCTCGATGGTCCCGATGGCGATCGATCGCTCGGCATGGCCACCCGGCTTCTCGCCGACGAGCATCGCCGCCACAGCCATGGCTGGATCGAGCACCCCGGCTGCGTCGAGCAGCGACTCAGGTTGCGCCCGCAACAGCCGCGGGAAGAAGCGCTCGCGCATGGGCTGCCCGCAGGCATAGCGTCCGGTGGAGTTGAACGCATACCCCGTGACCGGTGTGCTGCCTGCGCCGGAATCCAGCCGTACCGCGACGATGGAGGTGGTCATCTCCGCGAAGGAGAACACGGCGTTGCGCATGGTGCTCTGCACCGGAAAAGCCGCTTCCTGGAGGTCAATGATCCGCATGGTGCCTTCTGTGTGTCCTGGAACTTCTTCCTCGGGCGGGCTCAGCGTGACGGCTCGATGCCGGCGGCCCGGATGAACTTGCCGTAGCGAGCAAGTTCCTCGTCGATGTGTTTGCGAAAGGCTTCCGGTCCGGCCGGTTCGGCGGGAAGAAAGCCCATGGCCAGCAGCTTCTCGCGCACCTCGGGCTGGCGCAGCATCTCGCCGATGTCGGTGTTAATCTTGTTGACGATCGCCGCGGGCGTCGCGACCGGTGCCACGAAGCCCAGCCATGCGCCATAGCGGAACCCCGGGAAGCCGGACTCGGACATCGTCGGAACCTGGGGCAGCACGGCGAGCCTCCGCGAGGTGCCGACGGCCAGGGGCACGAGCCGGCCCGACTGAAGGAACGGCAGTACCGCGGAGACGCCGGCGAACATCACCTGCACCTGGTCGCCCACCACCGCCGTGGCGGCTTCCGCCGCGCCCTTGTAGGGCACGTGCAGCATCCGGATGCCCGCGCTGCTCATCAGGATCTCCATCGGAAGATGCTGGGCACTGCCGACGCCGCTGGTGCTGAAGTTGATCTCGCCGGGCCTTGCCCTGGCCGCATTCACCAGCTCCTCGACCGAACGCACCTGCAGCCGGGGCGACGCGACCAGCACGAAAGGCGTCTCGCCGATCAGCGCGATCGGCGCGAAGTCCTTGAGCGGGTCATAGGGAAGCTTTGCGTACAACGCCGGGTTCGCAGCCAGCGTGGTGTCGTTCGGCACCAGCAGCGTGTATCCGTCGGCCGGTGCGCGTGCGACCTGCTGCGCGCCGATGATGCTGTTGGCGCCGACCTGGTTGTCAACCACGGTGCCCTGGCCCCAGCGCTGCGCGAGCTTGCCCGCCATGAAACGGGAGGCGACATCCGCCCCCGCGCCCGCGGCGAACGGAACGACGATGCGCACCGGCTTTTCCGGATAGCCGGCATGCGCCAGGGTTCCCACCAAAAGCGCCGAAAGAACCATGGCGGCGCAGCGCAGCAATGCCAGCACGCCAGTCACTGCCTGGACGGCACGGTGCGCGGACCGTGCGGACACTTCCATGGTCTTGATCATTCTCGTCTCCGTCTTTTTTTGTCTGGCCGGCGGGGGCTGCGGTGATCACGCCCCGGGTCCGGCATGCGCAATTCTGGATGTGCCGAGACCAACGCAAAAGAAGAGATTTCAGCTGCCATCCATCTAAAATTTCGCTGGATGGCTCTGGAGATGCATCATGGATCTGCGACAGGTACGCTACTTCCTGACGGTGGCGGAAAAGGGAAGCATCAGCGCGGCTGCAGCTGTGTTGCACGTGGCGCAGTCCGCGATCAGCCGGCAGATGCGCCTGCTCGAAGACGATCTCGGCGGCCCTCTCTTCCATCGCAGCATCGCGGGGGTGCAACTGACCGACGGCGGCCTGATGTTCTTGGAGCGCGCCCGCTTCATCGTGCGAGAAGTCGAAAGCGCGACCACGGACGTCTCCAACTTCAACCGTGGCATGCGAGGCTTTCATCGCGACGTGCGCGGCACGGTGCGAATGTCTTCGGCACCCACGGTCGGACAGGCGATTCACGGGCGCCTCGCGCTGGACTTCCGCCATCGCTTTCCTCAAGTCCGGCTGGAGCTGACCGAGAGCCCCACCGACGACGCGCTGCATCGATTGACCGCTGGCACCATTGACCTGGCCATCGTGTCGAATCCCGGAAATCAGGAACACGTCCATTTCACGCCGCTCGTGCGCCAGGAGATCGCTGTCTTCTGTCTTCCGGGCTCGAAGCTCGCCGCCCGTTCGAGCGTGCAGGCGCGCGAACTGCGCAAGCTGCCCATCATCATTTCCCTTGGCCTGCGGCACAGTCTCGAGACCGAGCATGGAGTGATGCAGCCGGTCATACAGATCGACGGTAACGAAGGGGCCGCACAACTGACCCGCGCGGACCTTGGCGTCGCCGTTCTGCCCAGATCCGTGGTACGAACATCCAGCATCTGGCAAGGCCTGGTGGCGGTGCCCGTCCGCGGCTTCGCGGTGACCCGCATGCTCGCGGTCGCCAAGGGACGGCCCGTGAGCCTGGCAGCGAAGGTCTTCCGCAATGCCGTCGAGGAGCAGATGGCACTGTGCGTCGGGGAGGGACTCTTCCTGCCACCCTGAAGCGAATCGGCCTTCAGAGCTCCGTCTTGCTTGTCCCGCGGATCAGGGCGACCGCGTCACCTTCGTGGAACCGCACTCGCGCAGCAGGCGGCCTACCCGGCGACCTCGTGCACGAATTGACCCGCGCTCAGCGTGTTGACGGTCTCACCCGGGATGTCCATCAGGATGCGGCTGCGTTCGGGCGTCATGGTAACGGTGATGTACTGGACCGGCCTCGCGGCGGGATCGTGCAGCACGCGAACGATCTTCAGCAGGGGCGCTCCGACTTCCGTCTGCATGAGCTTCGCTCGGACCGGATCGCTCAGCTCGGCCGTGATTTCCTGGATCACGCGGCCGAACTTCACGCCTTGGGCCATCAGGATCTCATAGAGCGCCTGCTTGCGAAGCGAGGTGGCCGTGACCTGCTTGCCCAGCCGCTCGGGCACCCACGCATCGGACAGCATGACCGGCGTGCCGTTCATGCTGCGCAGGCGCAGCGCATGCACCGCCTTTTCTCCCGGCGCGAGCTGCAGCAGTGCGGCCACGTCCGAAGGTGCCTCGACCCGCTCGACGCGCAACACCTGCACCTGCGTCTCGCTCGCCGTCTGGCGCAGGCTGTCGATCAGGGAAAGGCTGGGTCGCGCCCGTACCAGCGGCAAGCGGTCCTGCAGCACGAAGGTGCCGCGCCCATGCCGCCGCTCCACCAGGCCCTGCGCGGCCAGGTCCGCCAGGGCCCGCCGCACCGTGATGCGCGAGACGCCGAAACGCTCGCACAGCGACTCCTCCTTCGGCAACAGCCCCGAAGCCGAATACACGCCGCGCACGATCTCGTCGCGAAGGACCACGAAGAGCTGGCGGTGCAGCGATGTGCCCGGCGCCCGGGGCAAGGGGGATGCGGCGAGTTCGACCTGGGCCTTCGCGGGTTTCATCAACGTCGGTGGCAGGGAGCTTGTGGAAGGCGCGAGCATAGCCTGTCGATGGTCGGGTGTTGATAGCAACAGGACAGCCGGCGACAGCATTCATGCACACGCCCGTGTCCGCAGCGTCTGGAATCCCGGCGCCCCCGGCACCGTTCGACCGGGTCGCTGCAGCACCCAGGCTCGAATGGGTGGGACCGGCCCGCCACAGGCATGCCTGCAGCCGGCCTGTTCACTCCAGCGGATGACGCTTGACGAGCGAGCCGAGGCGCTCGCTCTCTTCACGCACTTGCGCTGCGAACTCGGCCGGTGAATTGACGACGGGCTCCGCTCCCGCCGCCGCGATCGTTCTTTGCACGTCGCCGTCCTTCACCGCGTCGCGCAGCGCGGCCACGATGGCCTGCGTCACGGGAGCCGGCATGCCCAGGGGGCCGAAGACGCCGAACCAGTTGATCGAGCGGTATTGCCCGAAGCCGGCCTCCTTCGCCGTCGGCACCTCGGGCAGCACCGCGCTGCGCCTGTCGCCGGTCGTCGCGAGGAACCGCAGCGTGCCCGCCCTGGCATGGGGCAGTGCCGCCGCGATGCCCGTGAAGGACAGGTTGACGTTGTTGGCGACCAGGTCCGACACGACGGCGCTGGTGCCGCGATAGTTGACGACGACCGCATCGGAAAGCTTCGACTCCGCGACGAACTGATGCGAGAGAAGGCGCGACTGGTTGTCGGTGGTGCCGAGCGAACACCGCTGCCCTGCGCGCTGGCAGTAGGCCACGAACTCGGCCAGCGTCTTGACCGGCATCTTGCCGCTCACCACGATCGCGTTGGAGGCCTGGGCCACCGCCGTGACGGGCTGCAGCCGCTGGAGCGGATCGACGCCTCTCAGCCCGGGGGTATAGCGCGTCAAGGCGATGGATGGCACCTGCAGCAGCAGCGTGGAGCCGTCGGGGTGGGCATCCATGACGCGGCGCGTGCCGATGAGCCCGTCGGCGCCCGGCACGTTCTCGACGATCACCGGCTGCTTCCAGAACACACCGAGCTGACGGGCCACCGCACGCGCCACCGTGTCCGTCCCGCCGCCGGGGGCGTAGGGCACCACGATGGTCACGGGCTTGGCGGGGCGCCATGGCGCGTCTTGCGCGCAGGCGGCGGATGGCGCCAGCCATGCCATCGCGGCAAGGGTCGCGACCAGCGCGGCGCGGCGCCCTGCGTTCTGTCCTGTGTGTCGCACGGTCTTGTCTCTCATCTTGTCTCTTGAAATGATTGGCGTGATCTGCTGCTCGGCGCCCGCAACAGCCGCAGGCAGCGAGCGTCGGTGGCGTTCAGTCCAGCTTGAGGTTCGCAGCCTTGATGAGGTTGCGCCATCTGTCCAGGTCCTTTTCGAAGGCCTCACGAGCGGGTGCCGGCGCTCGATGCGCCACCACGAGGCCGCTGGTCTCCAGGTTTCGCACGACCTCGGGGTCGGCCAGCACCGTGGAGAGTGCGGCAGCCAGGCGATCGAACACCGCGGGCGGCAGGTTCCTGGGTGCGAGCACGCCGCTCATGTAGGTCGCCTCGAGCGACGGAAAGCCGAGTTCTCCCACCGTCGGCACGGATGGCAGGGCCGCGATCCGCTGGCGCGTGGTGACGGCGAGCGCCTTGAGGCGGCCGGACTGCACGTGCTGCGCCACGCCGGTGGGAGCGAAGAACGCGAAGTCGACCACGCCGGAGATGAGGTCCGTGCTCGCCTGTCCCGATCCCTTGTAGGCCACGTGCACGGTGTTCATGCGCGCTTCCAGCCGCATCATCTCCGCCTCCAGGTGCGGGATGCTTCCCACCCCGCCCGATGCATACGACAGCCCCTTGGGCCGCTTGTGCGAAAGCGCCGCCAGCTCCCGGATGTCCCTGGCTTGCACATCGGGGTGCACGACCAGCACCATGGGCAGTTCTCCGATGCCGCCGATGTAGCTGAAGTCGGTCGGCCGGTAGCCCACGGCCCGGTAGGCCGGCGTCACGGAGATCGCGCCGTTGTCCGCCAGGTAGAGGGTGTAGCCGTCCGAGGGCGCGTTGGCGACCAGCTGGGCGGCGATGGCGCCTCCCGCGCCGGGGCGGTAGTCGAGGACCACGGGCACGCCCAGGTGGCGTTCCAGGCCAAGGGCCAGCGGCCGCCCGACGCCATCGCCTCCGCCGCCCGGCGGATAGCCGATGACGAACTTGATCGGCTGCTGCGGCCATGAGGACTTCTGCGCCCGCGCCCAGGGCGCGGCCAGGAGGCCGCCAGCCAGTGCGAGCACGCCGCGGCGCGACACCCGGCTGGGCGGCTTCGGGGAATGGATAGCCATGCTTGTCTCCTTCGCTTTTTTTCAGAATCAGATGGCGCGCCCGGTAAGCACCCCGGCGACCTGATCGCATCGGACAACCGTCACTTCCTCGCCCGCGCCGGCATTTGCGTGGACGCCGCTCCGGGCGAGGCGGCTGGCGAGGGCGGGCCTGCACGCCTGCCCTCGCCGATTCAGGCGACGTTCTGCAAGGCGAACTCGTTGACGTGGCCCGAGGGCAGCGCGGCCATGCCGGGGTCGCGCGGCAGCTCGACCCGGAACCAGCGCTTGAGGACGTCCGCGATCAGGTCGTAGCACGCGCCGAAGCGGATCACCTGCATCGTCTGGAAATTGATCAGCGTGCCGGAGCGGCCGTACATGTGATAGCGGCACAGGCCGTGATCGATCCTGATGTCGGCGATCTCGTGCAGCTCGGGCTGGACGTCTTCCAGCCTGAACCGCGATCCCGTGCCCGAGATGTTGGCCGACGAGCCGAACAGCGGCACCAGCTCTTCGCGCGAGAGCCGCGTCAACTCCCTGTGCAGGGGGCCAGCATTGAGCAGGTTGCCGATCGTGCCTCCGGCCGAGGAGGCCCTCAAGGCGTCGTCGCCCAGCTTCATGAGCAACGGATGGTCCGCCCGGAACGGCCCGATCACGCCGAGCGGCAGGTCGTAGTCGAGGACGATCGCCTCGACCATCTCCTGCTCGCGCTTGCCGAGGGTCATCATGTCGCGCTGCGTCTCCAGGTCGGCGGCCATGGCGTTGCGCTTGTGGCCGCCGCGCTGCTTGGTATCGAAGATCTTCCTGAGCGGCTCCATCGAGGCGCCGCACATGGCGTAGCCTGTGTGCTGCGGCACGAGCGCGATACCGCCGTTCTTGACGACGTCGATGATGCGGCGGGCGTCGCCCGCGATGTCGAGGGTGGGCATGCAAGTCTCCTGAGGGTTGGTGGAAGTTGTCGAAGGCACGAAAACTAGGCGCGCACCGAATTCCAGGCCCAGGCGCGCTGCACGCGATCCTTGTCCTGCCATGCGCGAATCAAGGCGTCGTTGCGCAGCGTCAGGCCGATGGCGTCCAGGCCGCCGAGCAGCGCTTCGCGGCGGGTCGCGTCGATGGCGAACGGTTGGGGACCGCCGTCGCTGCACTGGATCGTCTGCGTCCGCAGGTCGACTGTCAGCGCGGAACCATCGGCACACCGGGCAGCCAGCGCCTCGATGCGGTCCAGCGGCAGCCGGATCGGCAGCATGCCGTTCTGGAAGCAGTTGGCATAGAAGATGTCGCCATAGCTGGGCGCGATGACGGCGCGGATTCCCAGGCACATCAAGGCCCACACGGCGCCTTCGCGCGACGATCCGCAGCCGAAGTTGTCGCCGGCCAGCAGGAACGGCGCGTGGCGGAAGCGCTCCGCATTCAGGATGCACGCCGGATCGGCGCTGCCGTCGGGCAGGTAGCGCAGCGATTCGAACGCGAACGGGCCGAGCTGGTCCTTCGGCAGGCTGGTGAGGCGCTCGATCCGCACGATGACGTCGGTGTCGACGTTCGCGCGCATGAAGGGGATGGCTGCGCCACTGACGATCGTGAAAGGTTGCATGGCTGGGTGCTCCGGGTCAGGCAAGTGCTCGCACGTCGCTCAGGCGGCCCGTCAGGGCCGCCGCCACCGCCATCGCGGGGCTGGCCAGGTGCGTGCGCGCCTGCGGACCCTGGCGGCCGACGAAGTTGCGGTTCGACGTCGAGACGCAACGTGCCATGGGCGGCACCTGCTCGCCGTTGGCCGCGACACACATGCCACAACCGGGCTCGCGCCACTCGAAGCCGGCGGCGGCAAAGACCTGGTGCAGCCCCTCGGCTTCCGCAGCGCGCTTGACGTCCTCCGAACCCGGGACCACCCATGCACGCACGTGAGGCGCGACGTGGCGGCCGCGGGCCACGTGGGCTGCCGCGCGCAGGTCGGAGAGGCGGGCGTTCGTGCACGAGCCGATGAACACCCAGTCGATCGGCGTACCGGCGATGGGCGCCCCCGCCTCCAGGCCCATGTAGTCGAGCGCCTGCGACGTCGCATCGGCGCCGCCGCCTGCCGCAACGCGCGGAGCGGGAATCCGCGCGTCGATCGCGATCGCCTGCTCCGGGCTCGTACCCCAGGTGACCGTGGGCACGACCAGGCGCGCATCGATGAACTCCTCGCGGTCGAAGACCGCGTCGGCATCGGTCTTCAGCTCGCGCCACTCAGCAACCGCCGCGTCGAAGTCGGCGCCCTTCGGAGCGAATCGGCGCCCCTTCACATATTCGATCGTCCGATCATCTGGGGCGATCACGCCGGAACGGGCGCCGAGTTCCACCGTGAGGTTGCACAAGGTCAGTCTCGCCTCGACATCGAGTGACTCGATCGTGGAGCCCGCGTACTCGACCGCATGACCCACCCCGGCATTGGCGCCCAGCCTGGCGATGATGTGCAGCGCCAGGTCCTTGGCCGTGACGCCGAAGCCCAGGGCTCCTTCACAGCGGATGCGCATGTGCCTGGGCCGCTGCAGGCGCAAGGTCTGCGTCGCGAGCGCATGCGTGCTCTCGCTGGAGCCGACCCCCAGTGCCAGTGCGCCAAGCGCACCGTTCGTGCAGGTGTGGCTGTCGCCGCAGATCATGGTCAGGCCCGGCAGCACGATGCCCTGCTCCGGCCCCATCACATGCACGATGCCCTGCCCCCGCTCGCCAAGGTCGAAGAGCCGGATGCCGAACCGCTGCGCGCCCTGCCTGAGCGCCGACCACAGCTTGCTGCCCGCGAGGTAGGTCGTGCCGTCGCGACCGGGCCGGGTGGAGACGGCATGGTCGGGCGTCGCGAACACGAGATCGCTGTCGTGCACCGCGAGTCCGCGCTCGGCCATGTCCGCGAGCGACGCCGAGCCGGACAGGTCGTGCAGCAGGTGCCGGTCGATGTGAAGCAGCGCCCATCCGTCCCCGAGGTCGCGTACGACGTGCGCGTCCCAGATCTTGTCGAAAAGAGTCCGCCCGGCCATCACGCGGTGCCTCCGGCGCAGCCGAGCACGCCCACGGCAGGCGCGGAGGGATCGATCGCTCCCGCGCCGGCATTGAAGCGACGGCGCAAGGCATCCCAGTCGTCTGCACCAAAGCGCCGGAACGTTTCCGCGACGGCGGCGGCGACCGGCGGCACGACGCGCGTGGACTTGAGTGCAGCAAGTGCGGCGTCCCCGGCTTCGATGGCAGCGCTCAGCAGCAGGCCCGGCACGATCGCGAGCTTGTAGCCCATCGCTTCCGCAACCGACACGTCGAGCACCGGCGTGCGTCCGCCTCCGACGATGTTGAGAAGACATGCACCGCGCACCCGCCGCGGCACCAGTTCGACCTCCTCGTTCGTCTGCGGCGCCTCGACGAATGCGATGTCGGCACCGACGTCGATGGCCGCATTCGCACGGTCGATGGCCTCGTCCAGGCCCAGCATGGCGCGCGCATCGGTACGGGCGATGATCAGGAACTCGTTGGAGCGGCGCGCCTCGACGGCAGCGCGGATCTTCGAGACGAACTCGTCGCGCGTGACCACTTCCTTGCCTTCGAGGTGACCGCATCGCTTGGGCGACACCTGGTCCTCGATGTGGACCGCCGCGACGCCTCGCGACTCGTACTCGCGCACGGTGCGCGTGATGTTCAGTTCATTGCCGTAGCCCGTGTCGGCATCGGCGATCACCGGGACATCGACCGACCGCGCCATCACACCGGCGTTGTCGGCCATCTCCGTTTGCGTCAGCAGGCCGAAGTCCGGAAAGCCGCGGGCCATCGCCGTGCCTGCCCCAGTCATGTAGACCGCGGGAAACCCGGCCTGGGCAACCAGCCTGGCTCCGATGCCGTCATAGGCGCCGGGCGCCACGACCATGCCCGGCTGAGAGATCAAGTCTCTCAGCGATCGTCGATGCTCGAAAAGAGAATTTGTCATAATGTCATCATATTCTAATAACAACAGGACGTCGCCAACAAGAACCCTGCCCCGGGTGATTACCCTCGGTAATTTCGTCCGGCCAGCGTTCCAAGGGGCCTCAGCGAAGTGGAGGAGCCGTTCATGCCGCGATCGAGGTCGGACTGCGTGGCCGCGACCCGTCCCGCCGCGGGACTGATCGCCATCGTGGGCACCGCATGCCCGCCATACCTTGCAGGCGCTTCGTCAGTGCTCTTGTTCGAGCGTCCACAAGGAGTTCCGTGCGCAGATTGCTTCGGGCTGCCCGGGGACGACGCCCGCAGCCCCAGGAAGCGGGCGCGTCTGCCGACGTGGCGTCGCCTGATACAATGGCGGCTCGCTCACACCTGTTGAGCGTTGCCTGGCCAGGCAAGCCGAATCTCACGGCAGCGCGTCGAAGTCACTACGACGAGAAAAACAACAATGACTTCATGCAAAAGAATTTGCCGTAGCGTGGACCGCGTAAGAGTTCACGACCACATTCCCGAAGCCGCCCTCGAGGCGGCTTTTTCATGCGTGAGCCGCCGCCCCGAGCAGGAGTGCTGCAGCCATGACCCAGTCTTGCCCGCTTTCCTGAGACCGTCGGCTCGGGCGCGCCCTGCCCCGCGAATCGACCTAACGGGTGAATCGATCAGCTCAACAGGCTTGCATCCGTCGGCGCCTTGAGAAAGGTCACCGCGAACGCGGCCCGCTCGAAGCCTCCATCACTCGCCGTTGGCGCATGACAGTTCGAGAACCCGAGCGCGGCAGGCAGCACACAGGCGGTGAAAGCTCTGTATGCGCACTCGGATCACTGGACCGGACGCTGGCCAGCGCCCGTCACGTGCCGCGTGCGTGCCCCCGAGGAAGAGGCGGAGGACGAGGATGCCGTATCGGCAAGGGACCTTGCGCCCTTCAGCCGCGAAGGAAAAACCTCGACCACCCAATCGATGAAGACCCGCAGCCGATGGGTGACATGCCGGGTCTGCGGGTAGACGACATGGAAGGGATAGGGCGCCGGTCGCCAGGGTTTCAGGATCTCCACCAGCGAGCCGTCGCGCAGCGACGCATCGGCCGCATAGGTGAATGTCTGCACGATCCCCAGACCGGCCACGCAGGCGGCCAGGTGTGCGTTGCTTTCGTTGACGCCCATGCGATGCTCGACCTTGATCTCGATCTTCTCGCCGGCGCGCTCGAAGCGAAACGGCATGGCACGGCCCGTCTGGCTGGACACATAGCTCACCAGGCGGTGGCCGTTCTTGAGCTCTTCCGGGTAGGCGGGCGTGCCGAACTGCTTGAGATAGCTTCGCGTGGCGCAGGTGATGAGCTCTGCATTGCCCAGGTGCCGGGCCACGAGCGATGAACTGTCCAGCGGGCCGCCGCGGATCACGCAGTCGACGTTGTCGCCGATCAGGTCCACCGGGCGGTCGGACACGCCCAGGTCGATGCGGATGTCGGGATAGCGCGCCACGAAATCCGGCAGCAGCGGAATGAGCACGTCGCGCGCGGTGGAGCCGCCGACGTCGATGCGCAGATGGCCGCGCGGCCTGCCTCGGGCGAGATTGAACGAGGCATCGATGTCCTCGAGGTCGCGCAGGATGCGCGTGCACTTGGCGTGGTAGTCCTGGCCTTCGGGCGTCACCGTCACGCGGCGGGTCGTGCGCTGCAGCAGTGACACCCCGAGATGGGCCTCCAGCTCGCGCACCAGCTTGCTCACCGTGGCGATGGGCATGTCGAGTGAGTCGGCTGCGCGCGTGAACCCGCCGGCTTCCACCACGCGGGCGAAGGCGCGCATCGCCAGCAGTTGGTCCATGGGCACTCCTTGCTGCGGAACAAGCCCTCGATTATCCATGTACATGGATAGTCATTCCATTCCGCGCCCTTTTTCATTCAATGAGCGAAGCCTACATTTCCTCCATGCCCCAGCGAAGAGCCGCTGCAGAAGTGCAGCGGAACGTCGCGAGACATCGATTCCATCCTCATCCATTCACGAAACGGAGCACACCATGAACAAGCAACTCGAAGGCAAGATCGCCCTCGTCACCGGCGGCAGCAGCGGCATCGGCCTCGGTGCCGCGAAGGAACTCGCGGCGCAGGGCGCGCGCGTCTTCATCACCGGCCGTCGCCAGCAGGAACTGGACGCGGCGGTCGAACAGATCGGCTCCTCGGCCACGGCGCTGCGCGCCGACGCATCGGTGCTGTCGGACCTCGATGCCGTCTATGCCCACATCGCGAAGACAGCCGGGCGGCTGGACATCCTTTTCGCCAATGCCGGCGGCGGCGACATGATGCCGCTGGGCGCGATCACCAAAGAGCACTTCGACCGCATCTTCGGCACCAACGTGCGGGGCGTGCTGTTCACGGTGCAGAAGGCGCTGCCCTTGCTGAGCAACGGGGCCTCGGTGATCCTCACCTCTTCCACCACCTCCATCCAGGGCACGGCCAGCTTCAGCGTCTACAGCGCGAGCAAGGCGGCGGTGCGCAACTTTGCACGCTCCTGGGCCCTGGACCTCAAGGACCGCGGCATCCGCGTGAACGCCGTGAGTCCCGGCCCGGTCCGCACGCCCGGCCTGGGCGGCCTCGTGCCCGAGGAGGCGCGCCAGGGGCTCTTCGACCACCTGGCATCACAGGTGCCACTGGGCCGCCTGGGCGAGCCTGGCGAGATCGGCAAGGCCGTCACCTTCCTCGCTTCCGACGCCGCGAGCTTCGTCAACGGCATCGAGCTGTTCGTCGACGGCGGCATGGCGCAGGTCTGAGGCGGCCCTGGCACCCGGAGTGTCCCAGGGCGAACGCGTACGCGCCGTCGGCATTGGCGCGACGCCCGCCTAACTCGCGCTGAAGATGTCTGCGAACGCCTGGAAATCCCAGCGGCCGTCGTTGTGCGTGTAGACGGCCGTGAACTCGTTGTTCACGCCCCGGGACCAGAAGTGCAGCCCGAGGCGTCCTCGATAGAGGATGACCTGTGCCAGGTCGGCATCGATCTCGCCGAGTGCGTCGACCATCGCATCGATGTGCGGCAACACGGCCTCCAGCGTGGGCATGACCGCGCGCTCCAACTCTTCTCGATCAACGGCATACACCTGAACCGTGACCTCGTTCTCCGATCCGCGAAAGAGATCGGCGTTGAATTCCCGGCGCCCCTCGGAGTCGGGCTCGTCATCGGCTGGGTGGAAGCCCTGCTGGCGAAGTTCGGCGAGATAGTCCATCGGTGATCGCAGAGTTTGTACATGGAGTGATCCCCGAGGACGTTACCGCAGTTCTCCCGGGACCGAGTAGGTCGGCTGCGACGTGTCGAAAGATGAGAAGTGGGCGCGGTCGAGAAACGACGTGCATTCGTGCTTCATGCCGAGCTCAGGGCACATCTGGAGCCCGTGCCGCGCACCGCAGGGGCACAGCGGCTCGCGAGGCGCTACGCGGTGGAACGCCTGGACAGCTCTTCGCGCAATGTCTCGTTCACCTTCTGGAGGTCGGCCGCGGATTCACTGAGCTGCTTCTCGAGCTGCTCGGTCCGCTCGACGGCCCTGTCGACTTCCGGTGTCAGCGTTTCCTTGGGAATGTCGCTGTTGAGCACCGCGTGCACCACGGCCAGTTCTTCTGCAACTTCCTGAACGGCATCTGTCGCCTGCGTGTTTTCTTGCAGGGCCTTCTGGATTCGCGAAGGATCTTCCTGCGCAGGCTTGGAGGTCTGGGATGTCATGCGGCTCCTCGGCGTTCAACACTCCCTGATCCTATTCAAAAGAGGCCGAAGGTAAAGACGGGCAGGCCAAGTCGCGACGACGGCCTACACGCCATGTGAGACTTATAGGTACCAATTGCGGGCAGTCAGTCCTATTGATGCCCACAACCTCATCTGCGCTTCCCCGCGCCACCGTGATGCCGCTTTCCACCGTGCTCGTCGAGGACAGCATCACGATCAGGGAAAACCTGATCCCCGCCTTGGAAGAGCTCGCGGACGCCGAGGTCGTCGGCGTTGCCGAAACCGCGACCGAAGCCGTCGCGCTTCTGGAAGACCTGGGCGATGCCTGGCAGTTGGCGGTGGTCGACCTGTTCCTGCGGGAGGGATCCGGCCTGACGGTGCTGCGAGCAGGTCAGGACCGCCGTCCGCACCAGCGCATGGTGGTTCTCACGAACTACCCGACGCCTGAGATGCGACGCCGGTGCGCGGAGTTGCGCGCCGACGCATTGTTCGACAAGTCCAGGGAGCTGGATCTGTTCTTCGATTGGTGCAAAGGCATTGCGCCCTGAAAGACCGATCGCCGGCCGCCACGCAAATCCCGCCGGCCGAGCGCCAGTCGATCTCGAGGGTCCGCGTCTTCACGGCGTGCGCACGGAGATCACCTTCCGCATCGGCCCCGCATCGAAGACCAGCCGCGACGGCCACGCCGGCCAAACCACGCCCAGGGCCGGATCGTCCGGTCTGCCCTGGCGGGCGAAGGCGCCGAGGCTGCGCATCATCGCGTCCGAGAGCGCGAGCCGGCCCGGCGCGTTGGCACGCGTGAACGCGAAGCGTGCATACAGCGACGGGCCGAAATTGCCGAACACGAAGGGCAGATCGAAAGTGTGGGCGGCGCCGAAGATCCGGTCGAAGGGCGCTGGCAACTCGTCCCACTCGAACTCGTAGGCCCACACGGCCTCCTGCCGCGTGCGCAATGCATTGAGCATGTCGTCGCGGATGGCTGCGAACCAGAGACGATCGAGCTGCGCGGCGCGTGCGTCGAAGCCGGTGGCCGGGGTGTCCACCGGCAGGAAGGCCGCGGGAATCCATTGGGCCACCGTGGTCTGCGGTGGGGCCTCCGGGTCGTAGCGCCATGCAAGGGAGAACACCTGCGCGTCGCTCAGCAGCCGGCCGCTGCGGCCACCCAGGTCAGCGCTCAGCGCGAAGAGTTGGGGAAACAGCTTGGTTTCGTCGCGCGTGTGGCCGGCGAGCACGGGCACCCGCAGGTAACGGCGTTCGCGCACGGCGGCGATCGGGTCGGAGGCCAGCACCCAGCCGTCGGGGATCGGGTTGGAGGCGGCCATGCCGCGAGCGGTCAGGCGCGTGCGCACCACCTCGAGCAAAGCATCCGGCGCAAGCGTGCGCAGCCATTCCGCCGTGGATGCGGCGCCTTCGGCGGCAACAAGGCGACGCGCCTGTGCTTCGTCGGCCGCGCGACCAGCGGCGACCAGCGCATTGAGCACCAGGGCCTCGCCGCGCGCGGCCCACACGGGCGCGGGCAGCACGGCGGGGATGCCGCCACGCGGCAAGGTTGCCGCCGTCGACAGGCCGCCGCTCATCGCCACGACGCGATGAAACAGCGGCTGCGGGCGCGCCGCCACCATCGGGGAAGTCAACAGCGCATAGACATTCACCGCGCCGGCCGATTGCCCCATGAGCGTGACGCGGTTCGGGTCGCCGCCGAATGCCGCGACGTTGCCGGCCACGAATTCGAGCGCCTTGGCGATGTCCAGCAGCGCGAAGTTGCCCGAGTCTTCGTCGCGCCGGCCGGTCTTGAGGGCTGCAGCATCGAGGAAGCCGAAGATGCCCAGGCGGTAGTTGACCGAGATCACGACGGCGTCCTCGTGGCGCGCGAGTTCCGCGCCGTCGTACACCGGGTCGGCCGTGTAGCCGGTGATGTTGCTGCCGCCGTGCACGAACACGATCACCGGCCGCGGCGCGGTGGCGCGCGACGCGGGCGTCCAGATGTTGAGATACAGGCAGTCCTCCGAGCCGACCGTGCGGCCCAGGGCAGTGCCGACGGTTTCGTCGTAGCGGTTGTTCAAGCCCGGGCCGTAGAGCCGCTGCGTCTGCACGCAGGCCGGCGCGAAGGCGGTCGCGCGCCTTGCGGCGGTCCAGGGCTGCGGATCCTGCGGCGCACGCCAGCGCAAAGCACCGACCGGCGGCTGCGCATAAGGCACGCCCTTCCAGCTCCAGGTGCCGTTCGCGGCCGCGTCGTCGAGCCCGATGACCGGCCCGTAGCTCGTCAGCCGACGCAGTCCGCCGCCGTCTCCCGGCGCAATGGCCGCGCATCCGCAAAGCAGCCCCGACGCCAGCAGGACGATCAGGCCGGCAAGCCTGGCCGGCCCGCCGGCGATGCGAAACAGCGTGCGCATCATTCGGCCGTGATGTGGGCGGCTTCGATGATCTGCGCCCACTTGCGCGTCTCGCCAGCCATGAAGGCGGTGAATTCCGCAGGGCTGCTGCCACGCAACTGCAGGCCCACGGCCTCGGCCTTGCGCCGCACGTCGGCATCGGCCAGGGCGGCCCGGAGATCCGCGCTCAGGCGACCGATCACGTCGGCCGGCGTGCCCGCGGGCGCGAGCAGGCCATACCAGCCATAACCCACCACGTTCGCCAGGCCTTGTTCGCGCAAGGTCGGCGCGTCGGGGTAAAGCTGCGTGCGTTCCTCGTTGGCCACACCCAGCACGCGCAGCTTGCCGGCCTGGATGTGGGGCACGGCGGTGGAGATGGCCGTCAGCGTGCCGTCGATGCGGCCGGCCAGCAGTTCGGTGTAGGCGGGCGCATCACCGCGGTACTGCACCACGATGCCCTTCACGCCGGCCGCGCGCAGCAGCAGCTCGGCGGTGAGATGCGGCGCCGAGCCGGCGCCGGGGGAGCCGAAGGTCGCGCCCTTGGGGTTTTCCTTGGCGTAGCGGATGAATTCGGCCAGCGTCTTGTACGGCGCCTGCGCGTTGACGACGAGGAACAGCGGCGCGATGGCGGTACTGCCGATCGCGGCGAAGCTCTTGTGCACGTCGTAGGGCAGGTCCTTGTAGAGCGCCTCGCCGATGGCGATCGGCGCGGCCGCGTGCAGCAGCGTGTAGCCGTCGGGCGCTGCCTTGGCCACGTAGTCGTTGGCAATGCGCGTGCCCGCGCCGGCCTTGTTCTCGACCACGATACCCTGGCCCAGGCGGCGCGAGAGGTAGTCGCCGAGCACGCGCGTGAGGATGTCGTTCGACCCGCCGGCGCCGTATGGCGAGACCATGCGGATCGGCCGCTGCGGCCAGGGCTGCGCGAGCGAAGGCACGCTCCAGGGAAGTGCGAGCCCGGCGGCAGCCGAGGCGAGCACGTGTCGGCGTTGGATGGCCATGGTGGTTGTCTCCGTCGTTGTTGTGGGTGGCAGGGACTCAGAGCGCGCGGATCGGGGGGTAGTCGAACCGCAGCGCGAGATGATCGGCTCCGGGCTGGTACAGCCGCAGCACGACATAGAACGGCTCGCCGGCCGGCGCCGGCAGCCAGTTCACGCCGGGGCCCGGATCGTCGGCCTGCAGCCGGATGGCCAGGCCGCCGTCCGGCTCGTGGCGCAGGCCCGGCGTGCGGTCGCCGATAGAGTAGCGGTCGATGGGGTTGGCCACGAACAGGCAGTCGCTGCGCCGGTACATCGTGAGCGACCAGAACGCATCCACCTGCGGGCCGCGCCCTGGCGCGAAGCGCAGTTCGTAGCGGCGCCCGCCATGCAGCACGTGGCCGTCGGCGCCCACCTCGGCCGTGGGGTACATGGCTTCTTCCACGCCGAGCGCACCGATGAAGTTGCGGGCGATGCGTGCGCGCGTGAGGTGGTCGTCACCCCAGTGCGTACGCACCATCACCGGGATGGCCCAGCCGCCGCCCAGGTCGTGTGGCTGGCCCGCATGGCGCAGTCGCTCGTACACCGCGGGCAGGGCCGCCTCCAACATCGCGGTCGGTGGCGGCCAGTCGAGCGATTCGCCCGCCGGCGGCGGATTGCGGCGCAGCGCCTCGTCCACCACCGCGCGGAAACGCGATGGCTCCGGAACGCGCGTGTCCAGGCCGTCGATCCAGGTGTCGACGCGCATCGCCGCGTCGCTGCCGTCCGGACGCACGATGCGCAAGGCGGCCTGGCTCGCGCGCACGCGCTGCGCGTCGGCACCGTCGTCCTCCACCAGGAGGCGGCCGATCAGCCAGACGTCGCTGCCGCCCGCCGCGACCTTGTGCGTGATGCCTTGCGGCACCTCGCCATGCCAGCCCGGCGCATGCACCAGCGTGCGCTGCGGCCGGTTGCCGGTGGTGCGACGCCCGACGTATGCGAAGGGGTTGGTCCAGGCGTCGAGCAGGCCCAGCGTCCAGTAGCGCTCACCCATCTCGGGCGACTCGACGACCACCGGGCCATCGGACAGGTCGAGCCAGGCGTTGCTGTAGACCGTGTCGTTGTTGGGGCTCACGACCTCCTTGTCCTGGGGTCCGAGACGGCGGTGCGTATGGGTGAACTGGTTGACCCAGCGCATGCGCGAGTCCCGCTCGGGCGCCGCAAAGCCCAGGACAGGATGCCGGCGCGCGGTGGTGGCCGCCCGCATGCGCATCATCTCGTAGAGCGGCAAGGTCTGGATCACTGCGGCTTCGGTCGCGGTTTGCGCGTCGGCGGCCGAGTCGATGGCCGCATCGGTATGCATGGTCATGGATTTCTCAAACGGTCGAAGGGAGCGCAGCCGCGCTCAGGCCACGGCGCCGATGCCGTGCAGCCGCGCGATCTCGTCGGCGTCGAAGCCCAGCGCCCCGAGCACGCGGTCGGTGTCCGCGCCACAGGCAGGTGCCGCGGACGGCGTCGGCCGCGGTGCGTGGCCGAGCGTGTAGGGCAGCGCGAGCGAGGCATAGCGGCTGCCGTCGGGCGCCACGGCGTCGACCAGCATGCCGCTGGCCTGCACGTCGGCGCTGTCGAGCACCTGGCGGTAGCTGCGCACGGCGCCGACCACGATCTGGTTGCGGCTGAGCAGCGCCACGCACTCCTCGCTGGTGAAGGAAGACAGGCACTCGCGCAGCACGCCGCGCAGCGCCTCGCGGTGCTGCACGCGCAATGCGTTGGTACGAAAGCGCGGATCGCTTGCCAGCGCCTCGCGGCCCATCACGCGGCAAAAGCGTGCCCAGTGCTCATCCGCGTACGCCGACAGCACGATGTGACCGTCGCGCGTCGGCACGACCTCGGCCGCGGGTGCGTTGTGCGGCTGCCCGTCGCCGATGCGGGTGGGCTCGGGCGCGCCACCGAGGTAGTCGCACCAGGTGGTGGCCTGCAGGTGCATCGCCACTTCGAGCAGCGAGGTGCGCACGGTCTCGCCGCGGCCGGTGCGTGCACGCGCATACAGGGCCGCCAGCACGGCCTGCGCACCCAGGTGGGCCGCCGCCGCATCGATGACGGGAACGCCCACCTTCTGCGGCAGGCGGTCGGGCTCGCCGGTCAGCGACATCAACCCGCTCTCGGCCTGCGCCGCGATGTCGTAGCCGGGCCGCAGGGCCGAAGGCCCCTGAGTGCCGAAGCCAGAGATCGACAGGAAGACGATCTGCGGAAAGCGCGCGCGCACCGTGTCCGGTCCGAGCCCCAGTGTCTCGATGGCGCCCGGGCGCAGGTTCTGGATGACGACGTCGCTGGCCTCGATGAGACGCCAGGCGACGGCCAGGCCGGCCTCGCTCTTGAGGTCCAGCGCTATCGAGCGCTTGCCCCGGCTGTAGGCGCGGATCATCGACTCGCCATAGCGGCCGATGTGCCTGGCCTGGTCGCCTGCGAGCGGCTCGACCTTGATCACTTCGGCGCCGAGCTCGGCCAGCACCATGGCCGCACCCGGACCGGCGATGTACTGCCCCAGGTCGAGGACGCGCACACCTTCGAGCGGAGCCGCGGGGCGGTGGACCTCCGTGCTCGTGCCTGTCTCTTTGTTCGTGGAATTCATCGTGCGGACCTTATCGGCCTGGGCGATTCTTGAAAATTCGATAATCGTGAGGGAGTGATCACGAATCGAAATCGCCAACCGGAGACCTCCCATGGACAGCAAGACCGACCATCTGGTGCGCAAGCTGCGGTTGCGCCACCTGGAACTGCTCGTCGCGCTGTCGGAAACGGCCACGATGCGCGGCGCCTCCGCGCGGCTTCACCTGAGCCAGCCGGCGATCAGCAAGATGCTCGGCGAGATCGAGTCCTGCTTCGGTGCGAGGCTGTTCGAGCGCAGCCACCAGGGCATCCATGCCAACGCCCTTGGGGCCGGCGCAGTCTTCCACGCCCGCGCGGTGCTCAACCAGCTCGAGCGCGCCACCGAAGACGTGGAGGCCATGCAGAGCGGCGCGTTGGCCATGCTGCGCATCGGCGCGCCCTCGGTCACGGCGACCGTGCCCGCCGCCGTGGCGGCCCTGCGCCGGCAGATGCCCGGGGTGTCGGTGCAGCTGCGCGAGGGCCGCGTGCAGGAACTCATCCAGCGGCTGCTCGAAGGCGAACTCGATGGCGTCTTCGGCGCCGTGACGCCCGAGCTGCTGGCCGGAGACACCGCGCGCCTGCTGGAGCCGGTGGTGATGCTCAAGGACGAGCTCTGCGTGCTGACTGCGAACGCCAACAAGCTCCATCGCCGCGGACGGCTGCGGTGGGCGGACCTGCAGGCGGCGGCATGGATGGTGCCGCCGAAGGAAACGCTCGTCCGGCAGGCCTTCATGACCGCCTTTCTCGACGACGGCGTGACGCCGCCCGTGCCGGTCATCGAGGCCATCTCCTCGGTGACCATCGGCACGCTGCTGCGCCACGATCCCACCCTGGTGTGCGTGGTGCGCCGGGAGCACGCGAGCGATGAACTCGCACGCGGCGGGGTGCGCCGCCTCAACGTGACGCCGAAGATGCCACTGCCCTCCTTCGGTCTTTTCTTCCGCCGGGACGGCCTTCAGAGAAGCGCCGCGATGCTCGCGTTCGTCGAGGCGGTGCGGCAGGCCAGCGCGCGCCGGGCAGCCTCGGACGAACGCTGAGGCTGGGCGGGCGACCCGGCAGCGAGAAGCCTCGCCGGAGCATCGGCGATCGCCGCGAGCGGCGAGATCGATGGCGGCTGGCGGGGGACTTCCAAGAGTTCTTCTCCGTGAGGGGCCATCCGATTGGGCGCGCTTCCTTCTTCGCCACTGCGCTGCCGCGCGAGAACCGGCGGGCGAGCGTTGCGAGTCTCGACTATCGGGCCCTATGCCGGATAGGCGTGTCAATTTTCTTCAAGACAGGCGTTTACTGCACTGCAAGAATGGCTTCATGCGAGAAGACGCACATCCTGAAGAAAAAGCGGCGACGGGAGCCGCCAGCCGCGGAGTGCGCGAAGCGGCCGGGGATGAGGCGCGCTTCTTCACGTCCGGGTGCATGAGCGGCGAGGAACGAGTGGACTGCCTGACCGCGACCTTCAGAAAGCATCGGTATGCCCTGCATGCACACGAGACCTTCGTGATCGGGGCCATCACCTCGGGCTGCGGCACCCTGTGGCTCCGGGGCACGCGACACCGCGCCGGCCCGGGGGACCTGACACTGCTGAACCCCGAGGATGTGCACGACGGGGTGCCTCACGACGCCGGGGGCTACAGCTATCGGGTGACCTACCCTTCGGTGCCGCTCGTGCGACGCCTCGCGGCCGAGATCACGGGCCACGATGTCCAGCCGCATTTCCGAAGCCGCGTGACCCGGGATCCTGGCGCTGCCGTCCGCCTGGTGGCAGCGCACCTGGCCCTGGAGAACTCCGGCTGGTCGATGGGCACGGAAGAAGCGCTGCTGCTGGCCTACGCCTGCTGCCTCGAGCGGCATGCCGAGCGCTTCCGCCCCGAGACCCTGCGAGGGCGGGAGCAACGGCGGGTGTCCAGGATCAAGTCGATGCTGGACGACCAGGCCATGTCGAACGACGTGGCCCTGGCCGACCTCGCCGGCGAAGTCGGCGTGAGCCGGTTCCACCTGATCCGCATCTTTCGCAACGAAGCAGGGACCACGCCGCATGCCTACCTGGTCGGCCGCCGCATCGAGGCGGCGAAGCGCCGGCTTCGCCGGGGAGAAGCGCCGATCGCCGTGGCGTCGGCCACGGGCTTCGCCGACCAGGCCCACCTGACGCGGGTCTTCAAGGCAAGGGTGGGCGTGACTCCCGGCGCCTACCGTGACGGGGTGTCGAAATGAGGCCGAGCGAGGGCCCCGCCTCTTCCGCTGCAACACCCGATCGCCGAGCCTCCACGCTCGTCGCGTTCGCCGAGGGCGCACGGGACATCCTGCCTGCGGTGACGGTGGCGATTCCGATCGGCCTGCTGCTCGGCGCGCTATGCAGGTCCAAGGGCATCCAGGCCGCGGAGGCCGGATGGATGTCCCTGCTCGTGAATGCGGGGGCATCGCAGTTCGCGGCCGTCCAGCTATGGGGCAGCGACGGACCGAGGCTCGGGCCGATCCTGCTGTCCACCCTGTTGATCAATGTGCGCCACGCGCTGATGAGCCTGACCCTTGTTCCGAAGTTCGCAAGGGCCGGCATGACCCGCCTGCGCATGTGCGTGGCGCTGGCCTTCCTTACCGACCCGACATGGGGATTCGCCGAGCAGCGCGCGCGTGCGGGCCGGCTCATCACCTGGTCTTATTGGATGGGCCTGGCGCTCGTCTTCACTGCCGCGTGGACCGGTGCGACGATGGCCGGCGCGTGGCTGGGCGCCTATCTTGGCGATCCCCGGCAGATCGGCGCCGACTTCGCGCTGGCGGCCTTGTTCATCGGCATGACGGCCAGGTTCTGGACAGGCTGGCGGCGCACGGGTTTCGCGATCGCCGCCAGTGGCCTGTCGTCGGCGGTCGTGTTCCACACGCTGGGCGCGCCGTGGCACGTGATGGCCGGCGCCGCGGCCGGCATCGCGGTGGCCTACTTCGCGGCGCCGCCGCAGGCCGCACAGGAGCCGCAGTCCACATGACAGTCCACGCGACCACCCTCGAAGCGATCGTGGCGATGGCCTTCGTCACCTATCTCACCTGGGTTGCCGGCATGCTGCTGGTGAGCGGGGATCGAACCGCCCTTCGCGGCCGCGCGCAAGCAGCAATGGACGCCATACCGCCCGTCATGTTCGTGACGATCATCGCGCCAACCCTGCTGGTCACCGGGTGGCCGGAAACGCTCGCGGGCCTGCTTGCGGCCGCAGCCTCGATGCGCCTTCCGCTCCTGGGAACGATCATCGTGGGCGTCGTGGCGGTGGCCCTGCTGCGTCTTGGCTTCGGCATGGCAGCTGTCCCATGAGTATGCGAATGCACGGCAACGGCACCAGCCCGCCGCGGCGCCACAGTTCCTCCAACCCCATGCGATGAGCCCCACCATACGCGCCTTCCTGACGTCGTGCGATGCGATCTTCGAAGTGCACAGCCACGCCCCCGTGGTGAGCTTCAGCGACGCACGGCACCTGCTTCCCTTCGACCCCGATGCCATGGTCAAGAGCCTGGCCTTTCGCCTGCCGGGAGATCGCTACGCGATCGCCGCCATGCAGGCGCCCGAGCGCGCGGACTACAAGAAGATCGCCGATGCCCTGGGCGTGCGGAGGGCGGACCTGCAGATGGCCACCGACACGGAGCTGGCACAGTTCCTCGCGATGGTCCCGGGCGGCGTCGCGCCCTTGCCAATCAATGAGGCGCAGGTGGTGATCGACTCCGGAGTGACCGCAATGGAAACCATCTATTGCGGCACGGGGCGAAATGATTCGACGCTTCAGATCCGTAGCGCCGAACTCCTGCGGGTCAGCCGCGGTGTGCTGTGCGACCTCGTCAAGCGAGGACCGCTCACGCCTTCCGGAAACTGATCAGCGCGCATGGTCCATGCTCAGCGGGCCCGAGATCGACGCGGGCTAGGCGAGCCGGCTCCCGATGCGCGACGCCCCCTCGGTGACCAGTTGGACGATCTTGTCGAGATCGACGATGGCCAGGCGCGAGGTGTCGAAGACCAGCGAGATCGCAGCCCATGCGCCGCCATCGGCCTTGAGTATCGGCGCGGCCACCGCCGCGAGCTGGGGCTCGAGTTCGCCGATGGAAACGTAGTGGCCTGCCTTGCGGATCGCCGCATAGCCTTTGCGGAATTCGCTCCAGTCGGCGGGCAGGCCGCTGCGAACGATCTCGTCGTGGCGCGCGTCGAAGACCTTGCGCAGTTGGGCCGGCGTGAAATTCGCCAGCAGCACCTTCGGTGCGGCACCCTGGAACAGCGGACGGGGCCGTCCGCGTCCATAGGCCAGCGTTGCCGGAGCGCCGCCCATCTCGCGGTGGGTATCGAGCGCCTGCATCCCGAAAAGGCCTGAGAGCACGCAGTCGAAGCCGGTGGCCGCGACCAGCTCGCGCATCACGGGAATGCCCTCGCGCAGCACCGGGTCCGCCTTGCGGATGTAGTGGTCGAGCAGGATGATGCGCGGCCCCAGCGCGTAGTGGGAGTCCTCCACGCGCTGCAGCAGGCCGGCTTCGAGCAGCATGCGCACGTAGCGATAGCCCGTGGGCAGCGATACGCCGAGCGCCACCGCGATGTCGTCCGCCGTGCGCGTCAGGTGCGTGTCGTCGAAGAGATCGAGAACACCCAGCATGCGTCCCAGGCTGGACATGGATTTTTCCGGCACGTGATTTCCTCCAGAATGCCATGCCGCGGCGGGGGAGGTACTGCAGGATGCGACCCGGGCCGTGTCCCCATGCGCGCGGCTGCGACGATAAATCGGTCTGGCCCGAGTATCACCGCCTGCGCGGGGTCGGCGCCGGGCCGGTGCCATGGCGAAATTGCAGCGCTGCAAGCATGCCGCGGATGTAGCCAAGCGCCCGGAATAACTTGGCATGTGACGCAGGCGACCTTCCTGCCCTTAAAGAAAAGAGCCCGGTCGATCGCTCGCCGGGCTCCACGACAGCCTCGCCGTCACCTGCGGGATGGACTCGGGGCCCCGGTCGGCCCCCGAGGCATGCTCGCCGCAAGGCGGGTGCCGAACTCAGAAGTCCATGCCGCCTGCGGGAACGGCAGGCGCCTTCTGGGGTGCGGGCATCTGCGCGACCGTCGCATCGGTGGTGAGGATCAGGCCCGCGATGGACGCCGCGTTCTGCAGCGCTGTGCGCGTGACCTTGGTCGGGTCGATCACGCCGAGCTCGACCAGGTCGCCGTACTGGCCGGTGGCCGCGTCGTACCCGTGGTTGCCCTTGCCCTTGAGCACCTCGGCCACGACTACCGAAGGCTCGACGCCGGCATTCGAAGCGATGGCGCGCAGCGGCGCTTCGAGCGCGCGCAGCGCGATGCGGATGCCCGCATCCTGGTCGGCGTTCGCTCCGTGGAGCTCGGACAACCCCGCGCGGGCACGCAGCAGGGCGACGCCCCCGCCGGGCACGATGCCCTCGGCCACCGCCGCGCGCGTGGCGTGCAGCGCATCGTCCACGCGGTCCTTCTTCTCCTTCATCTCGACCTCGGTTGCAGCACCCACGCGGATCACGGCCACACCGCCAGCGAGCTTGGCGACGCGCTCCTGCAGCTTCTCGCGGTCATAGTCGCTGGTGGCCTGCTCAATCTGGGCCTGGATCGACTTCACGCGCGCGTCGATGCGCTTCTGGTCGCCTCCGCCGTCGATGATGATCGTGGTTTCCTTGTGCACCTCGATGCGCTTGGCATGGCCGAGATCTTCGAGCGTGGCCTTGTCGAGCTGCTTGCCCGTTTCCTCCGAGATCACCGTGGCGCCGGTGAGCACCGCGATGTCCTCGAGCATGGCCTTGCGGCGATCGCCGAAGCCCGGGGCCTTCACGGCAGCGACCTTGAGCACGCCGCGCATCGAGTTGACCACGAGCGTGGCCAACGCCTCGCCTTCCACCTCCTCGGCCACGACCAGCAGCGGGCGGCCGGCCTTCGCGGCGGCCTCGAGCACAGGCAGCAGCTCGCGGATGTTCGAGATCTTCTTGTCATGGAGCAGCACGAGCGGGTCTTCGAGCTGCGCCACCTGCTTCTCGGGATCGTTGATGAAGTAGGGACTCAGGTAGCCGCGATCGAACTGCATGCCCTCGACGACGTCGAGTTCGTTGTCCAGCGACTTGCCGTCCTCGACCGTGATCACGCCCTCCTTGCCCACCTTCTCCATCGCGTCCGCGATGATCTTGCCGATCGCCTCGTCGGAGTTCGCGGAAAGTGCGGCCACCTGTGCGATCTCCCTGCCCGTGGAGATGGGCTTCGAGAGCTTCTGGAGTTCGTCCAGTACGGCGGCGGTGGCCTTGTCGATGCCGCGCTTGAGGTCCATCGGGTTCATGCCCGAGGCGACATGCTTCATGCCCTCCTGCACGATGGCCTGGGCGAGCACGGTCGCGGTGGTCGTGCCGTCGCCGGCCACGTCGGCGGTCTTGGAGGCGACCTGCTTGACGATCTGCGCGCCCATGTTCTCGAACTTGTCGGCAAGCTCGATTTCCTTGGCGACCGACACGCCGTCCTTGGTGATGACCGGCGCGCCGAAGCTGCGCTCCAGCAGCACGTTGCGACCCTTCGGCCCCAGGGTGACCTTCACTGCATTGGCAAGGATGTTCACGCCCGCAACGATGCGCTGGCGGGCGTCGTCATGAAACTGGACATCTTTCGCAGTCATTTTGAGATTGCTCCTTTTCACTCACACACGTTGGATGAAACCGGACGGCCGGGCGTCAGGCGACGCGCCTGAGATTGCCGCGCTCGCTGCCTTCGATCACGGCGAGCACGTCGTCCTCGCGCAGCACGAGCAGTTCCTCGTCGTCGACCTTGACCGTCTGGCCCGCGTACTTGCCGAACAGCACATGGTCACCGGCCTTCAGGTGCAAGGGCCGCAAGGTGCCGTCCGCGAGCAGCCTGCCCTGGCCCACCGAGAGCACCTCGCCTTGCTCCGGCTTCTCGGCGGCCGAGTCCGGAATCACGATGCCCGAAGCCGTCTTGCGCTGCTGTTCGATTCGCTTGACGATCACCCGGTCGTAAAGAGGATGAAGTTTCATGTTCGATCTCCTAAGCGATAACAGGTCATCAAAAAGAGAACCTCGCCGCCGGTCGGCGGCGCGATCGGTTCATTCCCCGGCGCACAAGCGCCGGCGCGCGAGAGCTATGGGCGGCCCGCCGGGCGTTCAAGAGCCGCAGGCGCCGATTTTTTTGTGACGAATTTTTTCAGCCTCGCCCGAGCATGAGACGGCTCGAATGCCCGAGCCTGTACACGGTCCGCGCGCCACCTGCGCGGCCTGCTGCGCCGCCGGCCGCGCGCGGCAGCACCGGGCAGGGCAGCGTGCGCCCACCCGAACTGTCGAGAGTTTCGTCGGCCTCCTCCCGCACCATCGACCAGATGCCGTACTTGCGAGGCCTGAACAGCCAGCGGACATAGCCCCGGCGGCCGGCTTCGCGCAGCATCTCGCGGCGGTCGGGTGCATCCGCAATCGTGTGCTCCTGCGCCTGTTCCTCGTCCTCGATGAAGCCGAACGCGCACATGGCGTCGCGAACCTCCGTAGCCGGAACACCCAGCCGCCACCACCCGGGCCGCTCGACCCGCTCGAGTTCCCAGGCGCCGAACTGCCAGGCGGCCTCCAGCAATGCATGCTCAAGCCCACCGGGACCCTCGCCCGAAAGATCCAGCTGCGCGACCGACTGGGCCACCGACCGCAAGGGAAGGACGACGCCGGGCAGCTTCAGCGGCGTCTGCCGCAAGAAACCGTGCCAGTGCATCGAAAGCAGGGCCGCGTCGCTGCGGCGAGCGACGCGGGTGGCCGTGACCGCATACAGCGGCAGGCGCATGGCGGCCGCCTGGGCCGCGATGGTCTCGAAGATGTTCATTCGCACCTCACCATGACTATGACGAAACGCATGAGGAAACAGGCGCATTTTGAGCCCGCGTGGCGCCAGAGGTTCAACGACGCGCTGCCCTCTTGAAATGCGCGCCGGCACCTCCAGTTGGCCGCTCGGAAGCTGCACCGGCTTCCAAATCTTCGCCTCATCCTTGTTTATTCATTCCCTTCCGAGGAGATTGTCTTGACGATGAAGATCGCGCAGATCGCACCCCTCTATGAAGCCGTGCCGCCGCGGCTCTACGGCGGCACCGAGCGGGTGGTCGCCCACCTCACCAACGCACTGGTCGACCTCGGTCACGAGGTCACGCTGTTCGCCTCGGCCGACACGTCCACGCGAGCGCGGCTCGTGCCCATGCGCGCGCAGGCCCTGCGCCTAGACCCGGCGCCGCTGAAGTCGGACCTCGCAAGCCATCTGAACATGCTTGCCGAACTGAAGCGCCGCGCCGACGAGTTCGACGTGCTGCACTTCCACACCGACCTCCTGCACTTCCCCTTCTTCGAGGACATCGCGCCACGCACCCTCACAACGCTGCATGGTCGACTGGACATCGCCGACCTGCCCATGGCCTACAAGCGCTGGCACCGCTATCCGCTGGTGTCTATCTCCCGTCATCAGCGAAAGCCTCTGCCCTTCGCGAACTGGGTAGCCACCATCCCACACGGCTTGGAGCAGTCGATCTATACGTTTGATGCAGGTCCGGGCCGGTATCTGGCATTTCTCGGGCGCATCTCGCCCGAGAAGCGGCCCGACAGGGCCATTGCGATCGCAAAGAGGGCCGGGCTGCCGTTGAAGATTGCGGCCAAGGTGGACGCGGCCGACGCGAACTACTTCGAGCAGGTGATCCGCCCGATGCTGGACGACCCGCTCATCGAGTTCGTGGGCGAGATCGGCGATGCCGAGAAGTCCGCATTCCTTGGCGGCGCCTCGGCACTCCTGTTCCCCATCGACTGGCCCGAGCCCTTCGGCCTCGTGATGATCGAAGCCATGGCCTGCGGCACGCCGGTGATCGGATGGCGCTGCGGCTCGGTGCCGGAAGTAATCGAGGATGGCGTCAGCGGGCGGATCGTAGAGAGCCTGCCGCAGGCCGTCGAAGCCGTGCACGCCATCGATCGGCTCGATCGGCGCCGCGTGCGGCAGGCATTCGACAACCGCTTTTCGGCGCGTGCGATGGCCAGTGCCTATGTCGAGCAGTACAGGCGGCTGACCGGCCGCGACAATGCAGACACGGTCATGCCGCCGCAATCGTTGTATCGCGAGTTCGCATGAGCATGAGCAATGACGAACCAGCCACCGCGCAGGCCGAGACAGCGCCAGAGCGGGCGGTCCAGCACGCCTTCGTGCTCAAGGAGGCGGACACCTATGTCGTGATGGACGCGCGTGGCGACATCGGCGGCGGCGTCGACGGCATGTTCCACCACGACACCCGCATGCTGTCGAGCTTCGTGCTGCGGCTGGACGGGGTCCTGCCATCGCTGCTGTCCAGCGGCGTGGGCAGCGACAACGTCCACTTCACCGCGAACCTCACGAACCGCCCGCTGCCCGTGCTCGGGTCGAGCTCGACCCCGCAAGGCGTGATCCATCTCGAGCGCACGCGCTTCCTGTGGGGTGCGCGGCTGTTTGAGCGCCTGCGACTGGTCAACTACAGCGACCAGCCGGCCCATGTGCCGCTGACGCTGGATTTCGCGGCCGACTTCCGCGACATGTTCGAAGTACGCGGGCAGGTGCGCGCGCAGCGCGGCGAGTTCGGCCCTCCCGAAGTCGGCACCCAGCGCGCGGTGCTGCGCTACCGCGGCCTCGACGACCTGCTTCGCTGCGCATGCATCGACTTCTCCGAAGCGCCGCGACGCCTGAGCGCGCAGCAGGCCGCATTCGACGTCGCGCTTGCGGCGCGCGGCAGCTGGACCCTGTTCGTGGAGGTCGGCACCGAGCCAGCTTCCGCGGGACCCGAGCGCTTCCGAGAGGCCGGCGTGCTCGCACGCTGGCGGATGCGCGCGCGGCGGCGACGAGGGGCCGGGCTGCAGGCCTCAGGGCGGCTGTTCCAAGGCTGGCTCGACCGGTCCCGGGCGGACCTGGCCCTGCTCACGACCGACATGCCCACGGGACCCTACCCCTACGCGGGCATCCCGTGGTTCTCAACGCCCTTCGGCCGCGACGCCATCGTCACTGCATTCCAGACGCTGTGGCTGGACCCCGCCCTGGCGCTCGGTGTGCTGAGGTTCCTCGCAGCGCGGCAGGCGCACCGGACCTCCAGCTTCCACGACGCCGAGCCCGGGAAAATCATGCACGAGAGCCGCAGGGGCGAGATGGCAGCGGTCGAGGAGCTGCCCTTCGGCCACTACTACGGCGGCGTCGACACCACGCCGCTGTTCGTCGCGCTGGCGGGTGCCTACGTGGAGCGCACCGGCGACACCGCAGCGATCGACCACATCTGGACGGCGCTCGTGGCGGCCTGCGAATGGATGGAGCGCAGCATGGCACGCCATCCTTCGGGCCTGCTGGCCTACCAGCGTGGGGAGAGTAGCGGACTGGCCAACCAGGGATGGAAAGACAGCCACGACTCGATCTTCCATGCCGACGGCCGGACGCCGGAAGGACCCATCGCGCTGGTCGAGGTACAGGGCTATGCCTGCGCCGCCTTCCGTGCGATGGCGAGCATGGCGCGGCTGCGCGCCGACGCAAGGGCCGACCACTGGCAGCGCCGGTCGGTGCAGGTCGCGCAGGCGATTGAGCAGCAGTTCTGGCTGCCCGAGCGGCAGTTCTACGCACTGGCGGTCGATGGGAGCAACAGACCCTGCGCGGTGCGCGCGTCGAACGCGGGCCATCTCCTGTTCACGCAGGTGCCTTCCTCGGGACGGGCGAAGGCGGTCGCACAGCAACTGCTGGCGTCGGAGTTCGATTCGGGCTGGGGCATGCGCACCCTGCCGCTGGAGGCGGCGCGCTTCAATCCCATGTCCTACCACAACGGATCGGTGTGGCCGCACGACCTTGCCCTGTGCGCCGCAGGCATGTCGCTGTATGGAGAGCGCGACGGCGTGGTGCGCCTCCTCGACAACCTGTTCGAAGCGGCCACGCATTTCGGCATGCGGCTGCCGGAGCTGTTCTGCGGATTCGAGCGGCAGCCCGGCCAGGGGCCCGTGGCCTACCCCGTAGCCTGCCTGCCCCAGGCATGGGCGGCGGGCTCGGTGTTCCTGTTGCTGCAAGCCTGCCTGGGCTTGCAGGTGGACGGCGTCCGCCGCGAGGTCAGCATCGTCCACCCTCGCCTTCCCACCGACATCGATCAGCTGCATCTGCTCGGGCTGCAGGTGGGCGAAGGCAACGTGGACCTGCACTTCCAGCGCGCACAGGACAACCGGGTCGTCGCGGTCGCTCGCCACCTGCCGGGCAGACCTGCCGTGCGGGTGAATCTGCAGCTCTAGCCTTAGCGTCCCTACGGGCAGTCGCGCTGCAGCGCACCCAACTCCTGCCGAAGGCGATCGCTCGGCGACGCCAGTCCCGGGCGAGGCGGGCATCGAAGCGCAAGCGCATCGGGCACACGGGTTGCCGTGCCCGCGACATGCGCGATGAAGATCCGAGAGAAGAGAGCCGGCGCTTGCGCTTGCAGGCGGAACTTGCTCAGACGCACGCCCTGCTGGCCAGGGCCGGACTTGTCGAGGTGCTCAGGCGGTGCCGCTTGGCGGCCGAGCGCCAGAACAGACCGGCGTCGTGGTGCAGCGAGCAGCGGCAGGTTTGGCAGCGAAGCACGGCGTGAGGGCTTCGTCCAGAAGGACGGATCCTTCTCTTCAAGTCCCCGCCGGAGGACGGGACAAGGCCCGCCTCCGCACGAGAGTCCGCGCCAGGGCCCTGCCGCTACAAAGTCAGCCAGTTGGGCGTCTGCGCCAGTGCCCTGAACAGGGCTGCTGCGCAGGCCGGGTCGATCTCGTGCAGCGACTGGCCTTTTGCGAGACCGTGGCGCTCCATGGCGGCCTTGATGCGTTCGTCCGATGACAGCAGCGCCATCGCCCAGTCGGAGAACACGCGCGCTGCGATGAAGGTGCGGTCGAGGACGGTCACATCCTGGTGGCGCGGATCGACCTCGATCCTCTTGTACAGCGCCTCCACCGCAGCGTCCTGGCCTTCCAGGTACTGCAGCCATCCAGGACACACAGCGCGCCGGTGATGCCGACGCGCTCATTGCGCGTGCGCGACACCTGCAGGATATCGTTCAGCTCGGCTCTTCGAAAGCCGCGCGCCTTGCTGACGTAAACGAGTCGGGCGAGCATGGGCGCATGTTAGCGCTTGCCTCCCACGCGCGACCCCGAGCGCGCCCCCGGGCGCGTCCCGAGACAGCCTCGCCTCAATCCAGTGCCGTGTCTAGCAGCATCATCGTGACGAAGCCCAGCATCAGACCGCATGTCGCGAGGGTCTCGTGTCCCTGGCGGTGCGACTCCGGAATGATTTCGTGGCTGATGACGAAAAGCATGGCGCCCGCCGCCATGGCCAGTCCCCACGGGAGCACGGCTGGCGACACGCCCACGATCGCAGCGCCTGCCACCGCCGCCACCGGCTCGACCAGGCCCGACAGGATACCCACGCCGGCCGCCTGCCATCGACCATGGCCCACGCCGCGCAGCGCCAACGCGACGACCAGGCCCTCGGGCACGTCCTGGATCGAGATGCCGGTGGTCAGCGCCGTGGCACCGACCGGATCGGAGCCCGCGAACGCCACGCCGATCGCCAGGCCTTCCGGCAGGTTGTGCAGGATGATCGCGAAGACGAACAGCCAGATGCGCTTGAGCGCCTTCGACTCTCGGCCTTCCGGCCCCTTCACGAAATGCTCGTGCGGCACCGCGCGATCCAGTGCCAGGACAAGCAGCGCGCCCGCGATCAGCCCCGCGCCCACGACGGCTCCCGCGCTCCACGATGAATGACCCTGGCTTCTGGCGGCGGCCAAGGCCGGAACGATCAGCGAGAAAGAACTCGCTGCCAGCATCACGCCTGCACCGAAGCCCAGCATGGCGTCATAGGTGCGCTGCGAGAAGCGATAGGACAACAGCACGGGCAAGGTGCCCAGCCGTGGCCAGCGCAGCGACGGCGCCGCCCGAGAGTGCCGATCGGATCGGCCCCTGCTCCGGCAGCGTCACCAGCGCGTCGAGGACCACCAGGAGGCCGCCCAGCAGGACGATCGAAGCGCCGAGGCACCGGCGCCACCGCCGCATCGATACGGTCCTGAAGAAGACAGTGGAGTTCAAGCTGGTTCCAGAAACGATGGGATTCGGCATCGCCAAGGTGAGCGGGCAAGCAGCGAGTGCGCAAGCGGCGCCTCGCTGTCCTGCTCAAGTGGCCGCGGCGGCCTGCTCGATCGCGCTGGCTTCGGCCATTGCGCCGAGTCGCTTGTCGGTCGCCTGCTCCTCGCCCAAGGTCGCCTGCAGCAGCGGAAGGGCAGCCGCATGGCCCAGCTTCTTGGCCATCAGGATCAGCGAGGTGTAGCTGGCAATTTCGTAGTGTTCCGCTTTCTGAGCGGCGCCGATCAGCGCTGCATCTAGCACCGGTCCTTGTTCGACCTGGTCGACCATCGACATGGTTTCCTCGACAAGGCCTTCCATGCCCTCGCACTTGATGCGCTTGAGCTTGAGGCCCAGTGTCTCCGCGATTTCCTCGATGCGCTCGACTTGCGCACGCGTTTCCTCAAGGTGCTGTTCGAAGGCCTGTGCCAGGTCGGGATTCGTGGCGGCCCGCGCAAGTTTGGGAAGCGAACGGGTCATCTGCTTTTCGGCGCTGTAGGTGTCCGAGAGGTCGTGTATGAAGAGATCGGCAGGTGTCTTGATCGGCATGCAGAAGTTCCTTGGGTAGAAAGAAAATGAGTAAGAGGAATGGGGCGAAACCGGAGATTGGTGGCCTTCCCGGCGCTGGCGCGTAGGTCCGTATCCGACGCTGATGTCGTTCCGGCGTCCGTGCGACGTCGGATGCCTGCGCAGTCGTGGTACTCCGGCGTGACCACGCGACATCGCGCCCGGAGTGCCGCTGCGCTGCCGCCCCCGCCTTGAAAGGAGGCGGTCAGGCTGTGCGATGAAGAGATGGGGTGGACTAGGGGACGGCCGCGAGAAGGGCCGGTCACCTTTGCCGCAGCTTTTACTGCGGTCAGGCGTGCCCTCACGCCACGCGCGGTGCATCCGGACGAGCGGCGCTGCATTGCCAGCGCCAGGCGTCGTCGCAAATCTCTCGAACGGATCGCCGCGCGGACCAGCCCATCGAACGGCCGGCAAGCTGCACGTCCGCCCAGTAGGCAGCCACGTCGCCGTCGCGGCGAGGACCGGCGCGGTGGCGCAGTTGGGCGCCGCAGGCTCGACCAAAGGCCTCCACGAGTTCGAGCACCGATGTACCACGACCGGCGCCGAGGTTGAATGTCGATGCGCCGCGGGCACGCTCCAGATAGCGGATGGCCGCGAGGTGACCTTCCGCCACATCCATCACATGGACGTAATCGCGAACGCAGGTGCCGTCGGGTGTGGGGTAGTCGCTGCCATAGACGGTCAGGCACGCCGCGGGATCGCTTGCGATGCGGCAAAGGATGGGCATCAGGTTGTTGGGTGTGCCCGCCGGTTGCTCGCCCAGCAGACCGCTCGGGTGCGCTCCCGCCGGATTGAAGTAGCGCAGCGACGCGATGCGCCAGCGGGCGTCCGACTGCGCCAGGTCTGCGAGCAGGCGCTCGACCATCAGCTTGGAATGCCCGTACGGACTGCACGGCCGCAGCGCGGCCGCCTCCCCCACCGGCGATCGATCGGGCTGTCCATAGACGGTGGCGGACGACGAGAAGATCAGACGATGGACACCCGCGCGCTCCATGGCCGAGGCGAGCGCAAGCGAGCCCTGGACGTTGCACTCGTAGTAGTCGATCGGATGCGCAACCGAATCATTGACCGACTTCAAGCCCGCGAAATGAACAACGGCATGCACCGGCGCGCTGCGAAAGATCGCATCGAGAAGGTCGCGGTCGCGCACGTCACCGCGCCAGAACGCAACGGCCGGCCTGCCCGCAATGCGGCACACGCGATCGAGCACGCTCGCCTGGGCATTGCAAAGGTTGTCGACCACGATGGGCCGGAAACCGGCCTGGACCAGCGCCACGCAGGTATGGCTGCCGATGAAGCCGGCACCACCGGTCACGAGGATGTTCAGGGACATGGGCACTCCGTGCAACTCTGGTCTTGCGCATGGCAAGCGAAGTGCCCGGGGCCGGCAGCCGGTTTTGCGCCGGACCCGGCCCGGGGGGATTCCGGCAGTCGCTGCGGGCAGGCATGCCGGTTGCCGTGACTGGTGTGTCGCCACGAACGAACCGCAACCCTGTTCGCGCCGCAGACAGAAGGAACCCGTGAGCCCGCCCCAAGCCCTGCCCCAGAAGCCGCCGCCCGGAAAGCCGCCCCTTCGCTCCTTCTGGATGGGCGGCTATGAAGGCGCGGATCATCGGAACAGCAGTGGGCAGCAGGTGGACATCCATGCGGCCAACGCCCATCTGAGCCGCATCGATGATGACTATGCGCTGCTCCCACCGCTGGGCATCCGCACCGTGCGTGAAAGCATCGGCTGGCGTGCCTTCGAGGCGCTCGGCGCGCGTGAAGGCGAGCGTCGCGTGCTCGCGGCTGCGCAGGCCGCGCGCCGTGCAGGACTGCAGGTGATCTGGACGCTGCATCACTACGGCGTGCCCGACGATGTCGACCTGTTCGGCAGCGACCTGCCGGAGCGCTTCGCCGACTTTTGCGAGCGGGTGGCGAAGATCCTGCCGCGCTGGGACGACGACCCACCCTGGTTCCAGCCCATCAATGAGATTTCGTTCCTGAGCTGGGCGGCCACGTCCACCGTGCTGATCCATCCTCATAGGCCGAGCTCGCCGGCGCAGGGCTACGCGCTCAAGCGGAACCTGGTGCGCGCGGCCTTGCGCGGCTGCGATGCACTCTGGTCCGTTCGCTCGGATGCACGCATCGTGCACACCGATCCAGTCGTCCATGTGGTGGCAGCGGCACCGCGCGACGATTGGGTGGCCCAGGCCGAGGCATTGCGCGAGTCCCAGTTCGAGGCCTGGGACATGCTCTGCGGTCGCCTCGAGCCCACGTTGGGCGGATCACCGCGCTACCTTGACGTGCTCGGCCTGAACTACTACCACAGCAATCAATGGTCGCATCCTGACGACGAACGGCTGCACTGGCATCTGCGCGACCCCCGGCGCCGCGATCCGGCAACTCTTTTTGCCGAGGTCTGGAAGCGGTATGGGCGGCCGCTGATCGTGGCCGAGACCGGCCACGTGGGCGACGGCCGCGCACGCTGGATCGACGAAATTGCCTTGGCGGCGCGGCGCGCACGCGAAGCCGGCGTGCCGTTGGAAGGTCTTTGCCTCTATCCCCTGCTCGATCGTCCGGACTGGGAAGACGCGCAACGCTGGCATCGCAGCGGTCTCTGGGACGTCGACCCTCGCACCCTTGAACGCCGCCTTCATATCCCCGCCGCGCAGCGGCTGCGTCACTGGCAGCGCGAACTGCCGGTACCCGCCGACGCATCTCCTCCCGTCCCCTTGCCTGCAGGAACCCTCATGACCTCTTTGATCGTCTTCTCCCATCTGCGCTGGGATTTCGTCTACCAACGCCCGCAGCACCTGCTGTCGCGCCTCGCGGCGCACTATCCTGTCGTGTTCGTGGAAGAGCCCGTCCCGGGAGCGGGGCATGCCGCGCTCGAGGTGCTCTCGCCCTGCGAAGGCGTGACGGTGCTTCGCGCACACCTGCCGGGCGCCGCGCATGGATTTCACGACGAGCACATTCCCGCATTGCGCACGCTGCTGTCCCTGCACCTGCAGGAAACCGGCCGGACCGACTACTGGCTGTGGTTCTACACGCCCATGGCCATGCCGCTGGCGGTCGACCTGGAACCCGTGGGTGTGGTCTACGACTGCATGGACGAACTCTCCGCCTTCGCCAACGCACCGCGCCAGCTGCTGCAGCGCGAAAGCGCGCTGTTCCACATCGCCGACCTCGTATTCACGGGCGGCCATGCCCTCTACGAGGCCAAGCGCGAGAGGCACCCCGAGGTGCACTGCTTTCCAAGCAGCGTCGATGCCGCGCATTTCGCGACCGCCGCCTCGCCGGCCGGGAACCAGGTCGCGCATGACGCGCAGCGCCACATCGGCAGGCCCCGGCTCGGCTATTTCGGCGTGATCGACGAGCGCATCGACCTCGGGCTCGTCGACGCACTGGCGGCGGCACGACCGGAATGGCAGATCGTCATGGTCGGTCCGGTGGCGAAGATCGAACAGGCCAGCCTGCCGCGAAGGGCCAACATCCATTGGCTCGGCCAGCGCAGCTACGACGACCTGCCCAGCTTGGTCGCTGGGTGGGACGTCTGTTTCATGCCTTTCGCCCTCAACGAGGCCACGCGCTTCATCAGTCCTACCAAGACACTCGAATACATGGCTGCGGGCCGACCCATCGTCAGCACGCCGGTGCGCGACGTCGCGCGCTCCTATGGGGAGATCGTCGCGATCGCGGAGGGGTCCGAAGCCTTCATCGGCGCCTGCGAGGCGGCGCTCGCCCTCGACGCGAGTGCACGCACGCGCCAGGACGAAGCGCGCCGCGCGATCCTTGCCGCCACCTCCTGGGATCGCACTGCGCAGGCGATGGGAGCGCTGATGGAAGCGACGTCCGCAAAAAGTCCGAGGACGCGCGAAGACCTGAACGAGCAGCAACCTCCCCCGCGCATCGACGATGCCTATCCGACTGTGATCCTCGGGGCAGGGCCGACGGGCTTGGCCGCCGCGCTGCACGCAGGCGCTCAGAGCCTGCTGGTGGAGCAGAACGCCACCGTGGGAGGCTGGTGCCGTTCCATCGAGCAGTCGGGCTTCACCTTCGACCACGCCGGTCACATCATGTTCTCGAGCGATCCCGACGTGCTCGCGCTCTACGACCGGTTGCTGGGCGGCAACCTGCACTGGCAGAACCGCGAGGCGTGGATCCACAGCCACGGGGTGTACACGCGCTATCCATTCCAGTCGGCCCTGTATGGCCTGCCCGCGCCGGTGCTCAAGGAGTGCCTGATCGGCGCGATCGAGGCGCGCTTTGGCAGCCTGGGCAAGCCGGCCGTCAAGCTATCGCCCACAGGGCCTTCGCGTGCGGTGGCGCCGCCCGCGACAGCGTCCGACGCCGTCGACGCGGAGCCGGTGCATGAAGCCGTTGCGTCACGCGTACCCCACAATTTCGAGGAGTTCATCTATCGGGTGTGGGGTGACGGCGTCGCTAAGCACTTCGCGATCCCCTACAACCGCAAGCTGTGGGCTGTGCCACTCACTGAGATGGAGACCTCGTGGCTGGGAGGCCGCGTGCCGCTTCCTGACCTGGAAGAAATGATCGAAGGCGCGCTCGCACCCGTGGACAAGCCGATCGGCCCGAACGCGAGGTTCGGCTATCCCTTGCGCGGCGGATTCCAGGCCCTGATGGACGCCTTCCTGCCGCTGCTCGAAGGAGACATCGCCCTGGGCACGCGCGTGGTGGCAGTCTCGCCCTCGCGTCGCACCGTGAGCTTCGATGACGGTCGCACCGTCGCGTTCAACACCCTCATCAGCACCCTGCCGCTGCCGCGGCTCGTGGAAGCGCTCGGGGAGGAAGCCCCGGCCTACGTGCGCGAGGCCGCGAAGCAGCTCAGGCATGTCTCGGTGCGCTGCGTCAACCTCGGGGTGGCGCGCGAGAACATTACCGACAAGCACTGGATCTACTACCCCGGGGACACTGTATTCCACCGCGTCTTCGTGCAAGGCAATGCGAGCCCGCATTGCAATCCGCCCGGCGGCTTCGGACTCACATGCGAGATCACCTATTCAGGCAACAAGCCGCTGCCGGACGAGGGAAACGCACTGGTCCGGCGCTGCTTCGACGATTGCGTGAAGGTCGGATTGCTGCGCGCCGACGATCAGCTGGTGTGCGCCAACGAGGTCGACATGCCTTGCGCCTATGTGGTGTACGACCACGCACGCGCCGGCCATGTGCAGGCTATCCGGGCCTGGCTCGCGCAGGCGGGCATCCTCCTGGCCGGACGCTACAGCGAGTGGGCCTACTACAACTCCGACCACGCCTTCGTGGCGGGCCGCAAGGCGGCCGAGCAGGCGCAGCGCATGAACGCGGACCCCGCTGCGCCCGGCGAGGCGGTGGCAGCCTGAGCGCGTCGAAGGCCCCCGCGCGTCCCGGCGCGTTGCCGGTGCGGCCACTCGCCTTCCTCTGGCACTACGTGCGGCGACGCCCGGCGGCCTTCGGCGGCCTGCTCCTGCTGATCGTTTCGGCAGCCGCCTGCTCGGTCGGTGTGCAGTACGGCATGAAGCTGATCGTGGACACCATGGCGGGCAACGACCGCGCGTCGCGAGAGATCTGGCGCTGGCTTGGGCTGTTCATCGTGCTCATCGCCACCGAGAGCGTGCTGTGGCGACTGAGCGGCTGGCTCGGTTGCGTGACCGTCGTGAACACCGGTGTGGACGTGCGGCTCGATCTCTTTCGCCACCTGTGCGGGCATTCGCTCGACTACTTCTCGCGCCACCTTGCGGGATCGCTGGGCAACCGGATCACCGCGACCGCCGGCGCGACCGGCGCCATCTTCGGCACCGGCATCTGGAAGATCCTGCCGCCATGCGTGGACTTCGTGGGGGCGGTGGTCGTGCTGTGCACTGTGGATGGCCGCATGGCCGCCACACTGATCGCCTTCGTGGCGCTGATCGCCGCCTTCATGTACGGCTTCGGGCGGAGAGCCCGCCCGCTGCAGCAGGAGTTTGCCGAACGTGCATCCACAGTCGGCGGCGAGCTGGTCGACGTGGTGGGCAACATCTTCACGGTCATGGCGTTCTCCGCGCGCGAGCGCGAATACTGGCGCCTGGCCGCTGCCTTCGGCCAGGAGGCCCGGGCGCAACGGCGCAGCTGGCTCTACCTAGAGAAGGCGCGGGCCTTCCACGATCTGTGCCTCTGGCTCATGGCCGGCAGCATGCTCATATGGGCCGTGGAGGCGTGGCGCGCGGGGCAAGGCGCCGCGGGCGACGTGGTGCTCATCAGCGCCATGACCTTCCGCATCCTGCACGGCTCGCGCGACCTGGCCCTCTCGCTCGTCGATGTCTCCCAGCATTTCGGCGTGATCGCGGAGATGCTGCGCGTGGTCGCACGCCCCCACGATGTAGCCGATCGCGCGCAGGCGAAGGCCTTCGTGCCTGGCGCAGGCGAGATCGCGTTCCGCGGCGTGCGATTCGCCTACGACGACGGCAGCGCCGTCTTCGACAGGCTCGACTTGTTGGTGCCGCCCGGCCAGCGGCTCGGTGTCGTGGGGCCGTCGGGCGCAGGCAAGTCCACGCTCGTGCGCCTGATCGCCCGGGTCATGGATCCCCAGGCGGGCTGCATCACGTTGGACGGAACGGACATCTCGCAGGTGAAGCAGGACAGCCTGCGCGACGCCATCGGCGTCGTGCCGCAGGACATCACGCTGCTGCATCGCAGCGTCATGGAAAACCTCCGCTACGGACGTCCGAGCGCGACCGACGAGGAAGTGTTCGGCGCGGCGCGCGACGCGCTGTGCGACAGCTTCATCCGCGCATTGCCGCAGGGCTACGACACGATCGTGGGAGAGCGCGGGGCACGACTCTCGGGCGGCCAGCGGCAGCGCATCAGCATCGCGCGGGCCATGCTCAAGAACGCGCCGGTGCTGCTCCTGGACGAGGCCACATCAGCACTCGACAGCCGCTCGGAAGCCATGATCCAGGCCGCACTTTCGCGGCTCATGCACGGGCGCACAGTGGTGGCGGTGGCACATCGGCTGTCAACCGTGGCCGGATTCGATCGCATCATCGTCCTGGTCGACGGCAAGATCGTCGAGGACGGGACGCCCGAGGCGCTGATCGCAATAAAGGGCGTCTACGCCAGCCTGTGGCGCCTGCAGGCCGAAGGCGAGGAGACGCCCTGACCCGGCGCGGCGCTCAGCGGCTGCGGCGCCGCCGGATCACAGCCAGCACGATGACCGCCAGCACCGCCGTCCCCAAGGCCGCCTTGCGCGCGGCGCCGGCCGGGTTGTGGCGCAATTCGGCGCGCCCGCCCATCTCGGCATACAGGTTCGGTACCCGGCCGCGCGAGAGGTCCTCGAGGAGGCCTTCGCCCATGTGGACCCGATCCGCCAGTAGCAACAGCAGCCAGTGCCGCACGTCGTTCTCGGAATGCCGGAACGCGAGCCGGCGCAGCCCTCCGCTGAGACCCGAAGGGGGAAGGGTGGTCCCGAAGACCGGGGTCAGGCCCGGGCGCTCCGTGGAGTGGAGGACCTCCACCGTGGCCCTCTGCTGCCGCGGCGCTTCGGGCGGATGCGGCAGCCGTGGCGGCGTGCGCTCCATCGGGTAGGCTGGGCGGTTCGCAGGGTCCAGGTCCGCGCCCCAACCGACGATGTGCGCGTACCGCGACCGGTCGACAGTTTTCGGGCCGGCCCTGTCGCCGGCAGTGCCGCGGGCACTGTCGACGCCGTCGTCAGATGCTGAGTGGGAATGGCCGTGCTGCGACGGCTGGGTATCCATTGACATGTTGTTGTCCTTTGGGGTGCACCGAGGCGCGCTGCTGTGGAGCCGCAATCAACGGCCAGCACCGGGCGGCACCAGCACGGTCTTGATGCAGCCATCCAGCTTGCTTGAGAAGATGTGGTATGCGTCGGCCACATCCTCGAGGTCGATGCGGTGGGTGATGACCTTCCGGGGCTCGATCCGGCCCGCCTGGATGTGTTCGATGAGCCTCGGCAGGTGACGCTTCACGCTGGCCTGATTCATACGCAGCGTGAGCCCCTTGTTGACGGCATTGCCGATCGGTACGGCGTTGAAGGTGGGGCCGTACACGCCCACGATCGACACCGTGCCGCCCTTTCGCACGGAGTTGATGCACCAGTGGAGGACCGTCGCCGCGCCGCCCTGCAGCTTGAGCTTCCCGCCGAGGAGCGTCTGGGCGAAGCTGCCGGCCGCCTCGCAGCCGACGCAGTCGATGCATACGTCGGCGCCCAGGCCGTCGGTCATCTTCTTGATGCGCACGGCCATGTCGCCGACCTCTCGGAAGTCGATCACCTCGCACTGCGCGTACTCGCGCACGAACTGCAGCCGGTAGTCGACATGGTCCACGACGATCACACGGCCGGCCCCCAGCAACCACACGGACTTGGCCGCGAAGATGCCCACCGGCCCTGCACCGAAGATCACGATGGTGTCGCCCTCCTCGATATCGCCCATTTCCGCGGCCTGGTATCCGGTGGGAAACGCATCGGTCAGCAGAACGGCGTCATCCAGATCCAGGTCGGACGGGATCACCGTGGGTCCGACGTCGGCCATCGGCACGCGCACGTATTCCGCCTGGCCGCCGTCGTAACCACCGGTGGTGTGCGAGTATCCGTAGATGCCGCCCACGGCCGTGGCCTCGGGGTTGGTGGCATGGCAGTTCGAGTACAGCTCCTTGCGGCAAAAGTAGCAGCTGCCGCAGAAGATGTTGAATGGCACGAGAACGTGATCGCCCACGCGCAGGTGATGCACATCGGCGCCCACAGCTTCGACGACCCCCGTGAACTCGTGGCCGAAGGTCGTACCGACACGGGTGTCGGGCACCAGGCCATGGTAGAGATGCAGGTCCGAGCCGCAGATGCAGGCCCGCGTCACACGCACGATGGCGTCGCCAGGGTGTTCGATCTCGGGCTGCGCCTTGTGCGCGGCGCGCACCCGGTAGGGACCTCGGTAGTTCATTGCCAGCATGCGGAGTACTCCACGTTGGGAAAGTCGAAGAAAGGGGCGGCCGCCAGGGGCGAACCCTTCGTCTTGGGTGAGCTCTGTATTTGCTGCAGGCGTCGCATGCGCTGCGACTCGTTGGGACGAGCATCGGCAACCCGTCCGCCGACCTCGACGGCAGGGATCGCCTGGACGCGTGGGAATGGGACCACATGAGTCCGACGCCGGATCGCGGCGAGCGACTCTCCAAACCGGCCGCTCGACACGACGACGCGCTCACCGGGAGCCATGGCCTGCACCGCCGTCCCCGGAGTTGCCGCTTCTGCTGCCCGAGCGGCCCTGCGCACTGCTGCCGTCGTCGCAATCCCCAGGCGCCACAGGCTCGCCGGCCTGGGTGTACTGGCTGGCATTGGTGCCGATGTCTGGCGAGCCCGATAGCCTTGCCGCTTGTTGGCTTCGCGGCCGAGGCGACTGGCTTCAGTGGGGCTGTCCTGACCCACGGCGCGGTTCCGCTCGATGTTCACCGGGGACATCTCCGGCGCCTTGCCGCTGGCAGGCTTGCGTGCGCTCATCGCTGCACCTGCAACGCGGTCGAGTCGCGGGACATGGTCATTGGAAGACCGGAGTCGTCATCGGCATTTCCGGCATGGCTGCGGATGTGCATGGACGGGCCTTTCGGAAGAAGAGAGGTCATGCCTCGAGCCCACTGCAATCGAGGTGCCCACACGCCGGATGAGCGCGCTCGCAGGTCGAGCGCCCGGATCGCGGCACGCCGATTGCCGGCTTCGAGATGCGGCTGCACGCCATTCGCACGCAGCCTCGGCCACCCCGATCGAACCATCCATCCTGAAGGAGTCTTGAATGTTCTCTCACAACAAGCGACTGCAATACACCGTGCGCGTGAGCGAGACCAACCCCGGCCTCGCGAATCTGATGCTCGAACAGTTCGGCGGTCCCCAAGGCGAACTCGCCGCAGCCTGTCGCTACTTCACCCAAGCCCTCGGGGAAGACGATCCGGGGCGCAAGGACATGCTGTTCGACATCTCCACCGAGGAGCTCAGCCACCTCGAGATCATCGGCACGATCGTCGGCATGCTCAACAAGGGAGCCAAGGGCCGGCTGGCAGAAGGCGTCGAGGAAGAGGGCGAGCTCTATCGCAGCATCACCGGCGCAGGCAACGACAGCCATCTGACGCAGGTGCTCTACGGAGGCGGTCCGGCCCTCGTGAACTCCGCGGGCGTCCCGTGGACGGCCGCCTACATCGACAGCATCGGCGAGCCCACCGCCGACCTGCGCTCCAACATCGCGGCCGAGGCGCGGGCCAAGATCGTCTACGAACGCCTCATCAATCTCACCGACGATCCCGGCGTGAAGGAGGCCCTCGGGTTTCTGATGACGCGCGAGATCGCTCACCAGAAGTCCTTCGAGAAGGCGCTCTATGCGATCACGCCCAACTTCCCGCCGGGCAAGCTGTCGGGTGATCCACGCTTCACCAGTGTCTACTTCCGCATGTCCAAGGGCGAGCCGGAACTGCGCGGCCCCTGGAACCAGGGCGAGAAATGGGATTTCATTCCCATGACCCAGGATTCCGCGCCTGTAGGCGGCGGAGATGGCTTGGCGACGGTCGAGCTCTCGGACGAGGAGGCGCCGGTGCTTCAGCAGATGGCGGCGCGCACGCAATCGATGCGCGACGGCGACCCGCTGACCGGCGCCGAGCTCGGCTCGGGCGAGGTTCCGGCCGACGGCGCAGCCGATGCGCTGCTGGACGCAGCCGTGGGACCGACAAAGCCGACGAGAGGCTCGTAGTAGGACGCGACAGCGCGTATGGCTTGAATGACGAGCTTTCGCTGGCGGGTCGACGGCGCAAGCGTCTGCCACGCCACCCGCTTGACCCGGCAGTACCAGGAATTCCGCATGCTTTACCGATATCCAGCAAAACTTGCACGGCGACAGCTCCCGCCACATCGCGTGACCCGGCCGCCGAGGCGCTGGCACTGCGCCCTCGGCTTCACATCATGAGAACCGGCATTGAAAAGCCCAAGCCCGCGGACCCCGAACGGCTGCCTTTCATCTATCGTGGCTGGCACTTCGAGTTCAGCGCAAGGCCGGTGGGCGGCGGCTGCTTCGAGCCCGTGGTGGTCTGCCTGGGCCATGGCCCACGCCCGGTCGAGACGCGCCTGCCCAATGACACGGACGAGATCGCCTACGCCACCCGCGCCGAGGCAATGCGCCACGCCCAGCAGCAGGCCATGCGCTGGGTGCACGACCGCACGGGTGGTGGACAGGGGCAGTTCTGATACCTGCTTGCGATCGTTTGCCGCGCGCAGACTTGCGTCTCGAAATTTTTGAGGCAATGCCGGCAATCATGCAGGCGCGACAGGCGTACCGATGATCTCGTCCTCCAGCCTGCAGGTCTCGGTGATGACGAGTTCGTAAAGTGTGCGCAGGAACTCGGGATTCATGCCGTGCTCCGCGGCGAAGGTGGCCGCGCGCTCCTGCACCACGCCGATGCGGTGGGGCTGCATCATCGGGATGGCGTGGTCGCGCTTGTGCAGGCCGATGCGGCAGCAGCAGTCCAGCCGCTGCCTGAGGGTTTCAAGCAGGCTGCGGTCCAGGCCATCGAGCTCGGCGCGCAATGACTGCAGGATCGTGTCCGCATGATCTGGACCCTGAGCAGTGTGCGAGGCCTCGCCAGGTGCGCCGTCGGCGCGGTGGTTTTCTGACGTCATCGCTGTGCCTTTCATTCGAGCCTGATGCCTCGGCTCGCGATGATCTGGGTCAGGGCTGCTGTGTCGGCCTTCACCCTCTTGATCAGCGCATCGCCCGATATGCCCACGGCCTCGTAGCCGTGCTGGAAGAGCTTCTGACGGACCTCGGGCGAGCGAATGATCTCCGCGAGCGCCTCGTTCAGGCGACGCACGATCGGCGCAGGCAGGCTGGCAGGGGCCGCAGCGGCCGTCCAGATCTCCAGTTCGAAGTCGCGCAATCCCGCCTCCTGCAGGCTCGGATAGTCCGGAACAAGTGACGATCGGCGCGCCGAAGTCACCCCGATCGCACGCAGCTTGCCGGCCTTGACCTGAGGCTCGGCAAGACCCGGCGGCAGCAATGCGAGCTGCAGCTCGCCACTGGCCAAGCCTGTCACGACCTGAGGGTTGCCTTGGTAAGGCACGTGCACCGCACCGATACCGGTGCGCGCCTTGAGGAGTTCCATGCCGAGATGGCCGATCGTCCCGATGCCAGGCGTGCCGTAGCTCCACTTGCTGCCGGCAGCACGCGCCGCATCCAGAAAGCCCCGCGCGCCTGTCGTCGCGACCTGCGGCGCCGCGGTGAGCACCAGCGGCGCAGTACAGATGATGCTCAGCGGCACCAGGTCCTTCTGCGGGTCGTAGGAGATCGACGGATTCAGCACCTTGGCGATGGTCATGTTGCCGTTGATGAGGATGCCGACCGTGTGCGCGTCGGTGGATTTCGCGACGATATCTGCGGCGATATTGCCGCTGGCGCCGGGCCGGTTCTCCACGATCACCGGCTGACCCAGCAGCTTGGCAAGCGGCTCGGCGAGCACCCGCGCTACGAAGTCGGGCGAAGAACCGCCGCCGAAACCCACGACCAGGCGCACCGGTCGCGTGGGCCAGTGCACCGCCTCCGGCGTCATGGGAGAGCCGGCCGAAGAACGTGCGTCCGCGCGTGCGGCACCGGAAGACTGTGCGTAGACCGCGCCGGCGCACGCGAGCGCGCCAGCCAGGCACATCAGGCGCGTCACAGATGATCGAAACGAGGTAAGGAACATGGTGATGAAGGTTGAAAACGGAGCGCCGAGTCTTTCGCCGCTGGCCCGCCGGTTCAACTGCTGCATGGTGCGCAACAGCGGCCCTCCCGCCGGGCTACATGCCGATCGCTCGTCACGACGAGCGATCACCTCCATCGCCCATCGACCTTGTCTGTGATGCAAGTTCGCTGCCAGGCGCTTGCGGTGAAGCGGACTGCGGCCACTGCGTTCTGCAACCGGAACATCCCAACCAGTCGCATCCGAGCCAGCAAAAGGAAGGGATTTCTATTATGGAAATACTTTCCAATCCTGCTTATGATCTTTCTCCATCGGGCCTGAACGCCCCCGTCCGCCTGTTCTGGAGTCGATCCGTGCCACTGTTCCATCCACCGTCCGCACACGATCTCCGGCGCGTGCCCAACGCGCCGTCCTGAGCTCGCTCGCGCGTTCCGTCTTCATCGCTTCCTGAGTCAGCACCTCCCGCGGGTCGGGAGGGTGGACTGCTGCTGCCCGCTCGCATGCAGGAGCCAAGAGCAGCGTCCTTTCCTGTTTCCATGGGCCGGCGCTTCCGTTCTCCGTCGTCTGCTCCCGCCGGCCAGCAAGGGGCAGTCGACACATTCCGGCAGAGCGCGCTCGCGCGATCTTGGCCTCAGATCACAAAAAGGAGACTTCGTTGAAATCAGCCCCTTCATTGACTCTCGGTCTCGCGTCGAGCGCGATCCTTGCATTGACCCTGGCCGCCTGCGGTGGTGGCGACGGCGGCGGTGGGGGCTTTGTCCCCGTTCCTGTCGCGGCCGCACCTGCGCCCTCGAGCACGCCGACCGAGCCGGAGCCCGCCGGCCAGACGCCCTCGAACCCCACCGATCCTGTCGCCGAAGCGCCCGACGACAGCTTCGACACGTACTACAACGTCTGCAGGGGCACCGACCCGAAGTGCTACAACGACTGGGGCGCCTTCGCCTCCACGCCCGATCGCGTGCTGATCTATTCGCGCACGGCCGGCCCGCGCCACGCCAACCTCGGCACGCCGATGGGCACGGGTCTCAACCCGACGATGAATCCCGACAACGTGATGCAGGCGGGACTCGTGCGTATGCTCAAGGACGCGGGCATCACGGCCGACTGGACCGAGGACGTGTCGGTGCTCGGCAGCCGCATCAACAACTACAAGGCCGTGATCTTCGCGAGCTCGAACCGCGACACGCTGTGGAACGGCGCGGTGACCACGAGCCAGGACGCCGCGCGCACCGCGCTGCGCAACTACATGCGCCGCGGCGGTGGCTTCGTGGGGCTGCACAACGCCTTCGGCGCCGAATACAACTGGCCCTACTACGAAGGCCTGCTGGGCAACGCCAACTTCTACAACCACGGGCCGAACCGCTCGGGCGACGTGGAGATCGTCGCCGACGATCCTTCCACGGCCGACCTGCCCAAGCGCTTCACGTTCCAGGACGAGTGGTACAACCTCGCGCCCTTCCCGACGAAGGTGAAGTTCATCGCGAAGGTCGACACCTCCACGCTCAAGCCGCTGACCTCCGCGCCGCACCCGGGCCATGCGGACTTCCATCCCGTGGCCTGGTGCCAGTACTACGACGGCGGCCGCGCATGGCTGACGACGCTCGGCCACAACGACCATTCGTTCACCGCGAATTCCACCGGACCCGGCGCGGACGTGTTCCAGAAGCTGGTGGTCCAGGGCGTGAAGTCGGCCATGGGCCTGACCCCGTTCTGCACCACGCCGTAGTCGGCGGCCCCGTCCCTTTCGAACGACAGCGAGCCCCGCGTGCATGACATGCACGTGGTGGTTCGGCGCCTCCTTCGTATCGCAGACAACCAAAACCTGGAGTGGAGACCTTCATCATGCGACTCAAATCGATGGCAGCGATGCTGCTGACCTGCGGCGTGATCACCTCGCCCCTGCTGCTCGCGGGCTGCGGCGGCAGCGACTCCGGCGGCAGCTTGCCCTGGATCTCGCCGCCGCCTGCACCGGCGCCCGCCCCGAGCCCTTCCGCGCCTCCGCCCGGACCGCCCGCATCGGGCCCCGGCCCCGCGGCCGCGGATCTTGCGGACTGCTGCACCGCGGGCGACAGCGACTTCCCGAAGGTCGGCGGCAACCTCGGCAACCAGAACTACTCGCGGCTCGCGAAGATCGACAAGGCACGCGTGGGCCAGCTCGGTGGCGCATGGGTCAACCGCATCGAAGGTGGAACGAACACCGGCAACAACCAGAGCACCACGGTGGTGGTCGATGGCGTGCTCTACATCGAGTCTGCGGTCGGCAACCTGATCGCCGTGGACGGCAAGACGGGCGTGACGAAATGGAAATGGACCACGCCCTATGGCGCCATCACGCGCCGCGGCGTGGCGGTGGCGAAGGACCTCGGACTGGTCTACACCGTGGCGACGGGCAACCGGCTCATCGCCCTCGACAAGGACACGGGCAAGGTCGTCTGGATCAAGCAGTACCCGAGCAGCACCACCGACCCCGACTACCAGGGCTCGGTGCAGAAGGTGGCGCTGGTCTATCACGACAAGCGCCTGTACGTGGGCACCAACGACGGCAACCGGGGCGCTGCCTTCTCGGCCGACGCGACCACGGGCAAGGTGCTGACCACTTTCTGGGGCGTGCCGCGCGCAGGCGAGCGGGGCTACGACACATGGGGCGGCGCACCCGAATCGGACCGCACCGGCGCCACGCCCTGGGTCCACCCTGCGGTGGACCCCGAGCTGGGCCTGGTGTACTGGACCTTCGGCAACGTGCGCGGCGGTTCCTCGCAGAACGGGTCCACGCGGCCGGGGCTCAACCTGTTCGCCAACTCGATCGTCGCGCTCGACCTCAAGTCCGGCGAATACAAGTGGCACTTCCAGTCGGTGCACCACGACATCTGGGACATGGACAACGTGATGTCGCCGGTGCTCGCCAACGTGAAGATCTCCGGCGAGGACCGCAAGGTCGTGATCTACGGCAGCAAGACCGGCATGTACTACATCCTCGATCGCAAGGACGGCAGCGCGCCGCTGGGCATCGACGAGATGCCGGTCAAGCAGGACGCACGCCAGGCCAGCTGGCCGACCCAGCCCATCCCGCGCCAGGGCGCATGGACGGAGACCTGCATCGTGGACCAGCCGCTGGGTACCGCGCTCCCGGGCGATCCCAACCGCGCCGTGCCCAACTACCTCAAGGGCTGCCTGTTCGATGCGCACTGGGACATTCCGCTGCTGTCGATCCCGGGCCACGGCGGGGGCGCCAACTGGAACCACCAGTCCTTCAGTCCCCGCACCGGCCTGGTCTACACCGGCATGGGCTATGTGTCCGCCGCGCACTCGCTGTCCGAGGCCAGCAACGGGCTGCGTCCGCCGGGCACCTACATGACCGGCGCCGTGGTGGCGGTGGACCCCTCCACCAACCTCGTGAAGTGGAAGAAGCCCATGCCCTACTCGCTCGCGCACGGTAACGGCATCCTGAGCACGGCCTCCGACCTGCTGTTCATCGGCCAGCCCGACGGCAACCTGCTCGCGCTCGACGCGGGCGACGGCAGCGAGCTGTGGCGCTTCCAGACCGGCGCCGCGATCAGCGCGAGCCCCGTGGCCTACGAGATCGACGGCGAGCAATACATCGCGGTGTTCGCCGGCGGCACGAGCATTCCCTACGGCAACTCGGCACCGCGCGGGGACTACCTGTGGGCCTTCAAGGTGGGCGGCACCGTGGCCCCCGCGCCGACGCCGCAGCCGCCCGAGGTGCGCCGGCCGGTGTCAGGCGATCCGGTGGAAGGAGCCGCCTTGCCGACGCCCAACACCGTGTTCCTCGCGCGCGTGCAGACCGCGACGAACGAGCCCGGCACTGCCGAGTCCACGGCCGTCAACGCGATGACGCCGACCTTCATGCGCGTGCCGGTGAACACCACGGTGACTTTCACCAATCCGGCGACCAACGCCAACACGCACTGCGCCACGCAGTTCTTCGAAGGCAGGTTCGACTTCAGGCTCGCGCCGGGCCAATCCGCGACCCACACCTTTGACACGCGCGGCGAATACTTCTACAACGACTGCCACAGCCCGCGCCCGACGGGCAAGGTTGTCGTGTACTGATTCCGTCCTCAATCCCCCAACCAGTGAAGGAGCAATACGATGAAATGGTGCAAGCCTGAGTTCGAAGAGCTGCGTTTCGGCTTCGAGATCACGATGTACATCTCCACCCGCTGAGCGCGGGTCACCCAGGCACCGGCTCCGCGCCGGTGCCTTTTCTTTTTTCCCCATGAAGATTCTGGTTCTCGGTTCGGGAGCGGGTGGAGGCTTTCCTCAATGGAACTGCAACTGCCGCCTGTGTGCAGGCCAGCGTGCCGGGCGCATCCGGGCCAGCCCCCGCACTCAGAGCTCCATCGCGGTGTCGGCCGATGGAGAGCGCTGGCTCCTGTTGAACGCGTCGCCCGACCTGGGGGCCCAGCTGCGCGCGTCGCCGGCCCTTTGGCCGCGCCACGGGTTGCGCCACTCGCCGATCGAGGCGGTGGTGCTGATGGATTCACAGATCGACCATGTCACGGGCCTGCTGAGCCTGCGCGAAGGCAGCACGCTGCAGCTGTACTGCACGCCCGAGACGCACGAGGACCTCACCAGCAGCCTGCCGCTGCTGAAGGCCCTCCAGAACTATTGCGGGGTGAGCTGGCATGCCATGCCCCTTGCCCCGCACGGCGAAGCGTGGCACGAGGTGGCCGGCCTTCGCATGCGGGCACTGCCCGTGCCCGGCAAGGCACCGCCCTATTCGCCCCGACGGCAGGCCGCAGCCGCCGGCCACAACGCCGCGGTGCAGATCGAAGACCCCGCCAGCGGGCGGAGGCTGCTCTATGCGCCAGGGATGGCACAGGTGGGCGATGCCGAGCGCAGGTACCTGGACGACTGCGACTGCGTGCTCATCGACGGCACCTTCTGGACCGAGGACGAAATGGTCGTAGCGGGCCTGGGCCGCAAGCTCGCCGCCGACATGGGCCACCTGCCGCAATGCGACGGCCCCCGAGGAGCCGGCATGCTCCGGGCGCTCGATGGCTGCGCGGCACGGCGCAAGGTTCTCATCCACATCAACAACAGCAACCCCATCCTCGATGAAGACGGTCCGCAGCGTGCCGAGCTCGCGCGGCGCGGCATCGAAGTGGCGTTCGACGGCATGGAGCTGGAGGTCTGACCGGATGATGCAGATGCAAGAGCAGGAACAACAGGCCCCGTGGCCGCCCGATGTCTTCGAATCGCACCTGCGGGCCATGGAGTCGCGCTATCACAGCCGGCACCCTTTCAACCGACGGCTCAACGCGGGCGAGCTGCAGCCTTTCCAGGTGCGCGGCTGGGTCGCGAACCGCTTCTACTACCAGTGCCGCATTCCGATCAAGGATGCGGCCATCCTCTCCAACTGCGACGACCGCGCGACCCGCCGCCGCTGGATCGTGCGCATGCTCGACCACGACGGCCACGGCGATCACGAAGGGACCAACGCCGGGGGCATCGAGATATGGACCCGGCTCGGCCTGGCGACCGGCCTGCGGCGCGAAACGCTGGACTCCCATGCGCTCGTGGTCCCCGGCGTGCGCTTCGCGGTGGATGCGTATGTCAATTTCGCACGCCACGCGCCGTGGCAGGAGGCCGTGATCTCATCGCTGACCGAGATGTTCGCGCCACGCATCCATCAGGACCGCCTGGCCGGCTGGCCCTCGCACTACCCGTGGATCGACGCTTCCGGGCTTGATTACTTCCGCAGCCGCATCCCTCTGGCCGACCGCGACGTGGAGCACGGCCTCGAGGTGGCGAAGCAATGGTGCACCACGCGCGAGCGGCAGGAACGCGCGCTGCAGATCCTCGGGTTCAAGCTCGACATCCTCTGGGCGATGCTGGACGCGATCGAGAAAGCGTATCCCGACAACCTTCCCAAGGAGCAGCAGCCATGACCGCATGGACCGACAGCGCGCAGCCCGCGCTTTCCACGATGTACCGGCTGCAATGGGAGGAGACGCAGCAGTGTCATGTGCTGCTGTTCCCCGAAGGCATGGTCAGGCTGAACATGCCGGCCGCGGAGATCCTCAGGCGCTGCGACGGCCGGACGGCGGTCGCCGATCTCGTGGCCGACCTGGAGCGCACCTTCGGCGAAGCCGACCTGCACGCCGACGTGCTCGAATTCCTGGAGCAGGCCCGTGGACGCCACTGGATCCGGTGAGCGCCAGCACGCGGGCGCAAGGCCACCGCTGTGGCTGCTGGCCGAGCTGACCTACCGCTGCCCGCTGCATTGCGCCTTCTGCTCGAACCCGGTCGACTACACGCGTTATCGCGAGGAGCTCGGCACGGCCGATTGGATCCGCGTGTTCCGCGAGGCGCGTGCCATGGGTGCCGTGCAGCTCGGCTTCTCGGGCGGCGAACCCCTGCTGCGGGAAGACCTGAGCGAGCTGGTCGCGGCGGCGCACGAGCTGGGCTTCTACACCAACCTGATCACCTCCGGCGTGGGCCTCACGCCGCAGCGTGCCGCCTCGCTGCGCCAGGCCGGCCTGGACCACATCCAGCTCTCGTTTCAGGATTCCAGCCGCGAGCTCAACGATTTCCTGAGTTCCACGCGCACCTTCGATCTCAAGCAACGCGTGGCGCGCACGATCAAGGAACTCGGCTATCCGATGGTGCTGAACTGCGTCATGCACCGCTACAACCTGCCGCATGTCGATCGCATCGTCCGGATGGCCGAGGCCATGGAGGCCGACTTCCTCGAGCTGGCCAACGTGCAGTACTACGGCTGGGCGTGGCGCAACCGCGAGATGCTCATGCCCTCTCGCGCCGCGCTCGCGCAGGCCGAGGCCGTGGTCGATGCGCACCGGCCACGCCTGGAGGGCCGCATGCGCATTCTCTGGGTGGTGCCCGACTATGCCGAGGGCAAGCCCAAGCCCTGCATGGCGGGATGGGGCAGCGTCTTCCTCGTGGTGGCGCCCGACGGCGTGGCATTGCCGTGCCACAGCGCCCGGATGCTGCCGGGCCTCGACTTTCCGAACGTGCGCGAGCATCCGGTGCGCGACATCTGGCAGGACAGCGCCGCATTCCAGGCCTACCGCGGCACCGGCTGGATGAGCCCCACCTGCGGCAGCTGCGAGCACCGCGAGCAGGACCATGGCGGCTGTCGCTGCCAGGCCTTCCTGCTGACCGGCGATGCGGCCGCCACGGACCCGGTGTGCCCGCGCAGCCCGCAACATCATGAGGTCGAAGCGATGGTCGATGCCGCGACCGATCTTCGCAGCGACGCCGCGCCGATCCGCTTCGTGCCCGGTGCGAGGCATGCCGGCCAGCTCGTCTTTCGCAGCGACGAGAACGCGCCCGGATGACGAAGGTCCATGGCCTGCAGCTCGGCGGCGGGCACCGGATGCACGTCGAGGAGCATGGCAATCCACGCGGGCGTCCGTTGCTGCTGCTGCACGGCGGCCCAGGCTCGGGGTGTTCGCCCGCGCTGCGCAGCGGCATCGATCCGGATCGTTTCCGCATCATCTGCCCCGACCAGCGCGGCGCCGGCCGCAGCACGCCTGCCGGCGCCATCACGTCGAACACGCTGGCCGACCTGCTCGCTGACCTGCGGCTTCTCCGCGCGCATCTGGGCATCGCGCAGTGGTTGGTGGCGGGTGGCTCCTGGGGTGCGACGCTCGCGCTGGTGCACGCCGTGGACCAGCCGCAGGCCGTCTCCGGCCTCGTGCTGCGCAATCCCTTTCTCGCGCGCGACTGCGACATCCGCGAATTCTTCGACGGTGCCGCGCACCAAGGCGGCCCGGGCTGGCACGCGCTGTGGGAGCAGGCTCGGCAACGGCACTGCCCGATGCCGCTTCTGCTCGCCGAGATCTTCGCCGGCGGCACGCCGCAACAGCAGTGCGAGACGGCGAAGTACTGGTTCGCGTGGGAACAGAGCCTCGCGGGCTCGAATGCCCCGGTCCCCGAAGACGACGCCGATTGGCTGCGAGGGCTGGTGTCGCGCTACCGCGTGATGAGCCACTACCTGCGTCACGGCTGCTGGCTCGTCGATCCCACACTGCTGCAACGCTGCGCGGCCGCGCCAGCTGCCGTGCCGGTCCACATCGTTCAGGGTGCCCAGGATGCCCTGTGCCCGCCCGACGGGGCTCAGGCACTGGCGCAGGCGCTCGGCGATCGGGCAAACCTGGAACTGGTGCCGGGCGCGGGGCACGACCCCGCCCATCCGGCGCTTGCTGCCGCCTGGCAGCGGGCGTTGGATGCCTGTGCCGGCTTCAGCGCAGGCGTTCCCTGAGCGGATCGCCGATCAGCGTTGCGGCACGTGCGCCCGGCCTCGCCGACCACAGGCGCTCGTTGCCCAGTCCGTCGCCTGCCACGAACAACACGGCGCCGCCCAGCTCGACGAAGCCCAGCGGCATCGCATGACGCGGCCCTGGGGCCACATCGGCAGCCAGGCGCGTGCCTGCCGTGCTCCCGTCGGTGATCCAGGGCTCCACGCCGTGCACGCCGTTGTTCGCCGAGAACCACAGACGTTGTCCCGCCACCGCGAAGCGAGCGGGCGAGCCGCTGCCCGGGCCGGGGCCCAGGTCCTTGAGCAGCCGCGTACCGGCGGCGCTGCCGTCGCTGGTCCACAGCTCCACGCCCGATTCGCCGTCGGTGGCCGCGAAGTAGAGCCGGCCTCGGAACGCGACGAGAGGCCCGGGCACCGAACTCGCCGCGCCGGCGCGCACATCCCTCACGAGGACCGTGCCCTTGGCGGTGCCGTCGCTCTTCCAGAGCTCGATGCCATGCGCGCCGTCCTCGGCGGCGAAGTACAGCGTGCGCCCGACGGCAGTGAGATGCGCCGGCCGCGAGGAGGCCTCGCCGGGCCGGATGTCCTTCACCATCGCCGTGCCCGCCTCGGTGCCATCGCTCTTCCAGAGCTCGATGCCGTGACGACCGTCGCTCGCGGTGAACCAGACCTCGTCGCCCAGCGCCGTGAGGTTGGCGATGCCGGCATCCTCGGCGCCCGGCCGGATGTCCTTCACCAGCCGCGTGCTCTCCGGCGTGCCCTCGGTGACCCACAGCTCATGGCCTTGGGCGCGGCTCGTCGCGGTGAAGAACAGTCTGCGACCGGCCGCTGTGAGCTGGCGCACCACCGTGCCGGGTCCGGCGTCGACCGAGGACACGCGCCGGGTGCTCTGCGCGTCACCCTGGGTCTTCCAGAGCTGGAAGCCATGGCTGCCGTCGTTGGCGACGAAGTAGAGCGCGTCGCGCCACACGGTCAGCTCGGATGGCAACGCATCGGCCCTGCCCGGGTTCAGGTCGGCCACGCGCTGCGTGCCCTTGGCGGTGCCGTCGCTGCGCCAGAGCTCGAGGCCGCTGTCGCCGTCGGTGGCCGTGAAGTACACATGCGGACCGAAACGGGTCTGCCAGGTCGGGAACGCGCCGCGGAAGCCGGGGTGGATGTCCTTCACCAGGAAGGTGCCGGCCGTGGTGCCGTCGGTGCTCCAGAGCTCCTGGCCCGTGTCCACGTGAAAGGCCGTGAAGAGCATGCGCGAACCCAGCCGCGCGAGGCCGGTCGGAGAAACGAAGGCGCGCGCCTGCTTCTGCTCGGGCAGCACCTCGCGCGTCGGGTCCTGCGCCTGCGCGACGCACGGCAGCAGCAGCGAGAACGCGACGCACAGCGCAAAGACAGGGCGTGCCAGGTGGATGGACGACTGCATCCGCATGTCAGCCCCCGAACCAGCGCGCCGGCACCGTCACCAGCGGCGGGAAGAGCACCATCAGGAACATGACGGCGAACTCGGCCGCCATGAACGGCAGCACGCCGCGCGTGACGTCGTCCATGCGCATTCGCCCGACACCCGCGACCACGTTCAGGACCACGCCCACGGGCGGCGTGATCAGGCCGATCGAGTTGTTGATGATGAACATCACGCCGAAGTAGACCGGATCGATGCCCGCCGCCTTCACCACCGGCATCAGCACCGGCGTGAGGATGAGGATGGTGGGCGTCATGTCCATCGCCGTGCCCACGGCCATCACCAGCACCATGATCGCGATCATCAGCAGGATCTTGTTGCCCATGAACGGCTCGAGCAGCGCCACCACTTTCGAAGGCAGGTCGGCCACCGTGATCAGCCACGCGCTGACCATCGCCGCCGCGATCAGGAACATCACGACCGCGCTGGTCTTCGCGGCGCTCACGAACACCTTGTAGAGGTCGGCGAAGCTCAGCTCGCGGTAGATGACGGTCGCCACGAACAGCGCGTAGACCGCGGCCACCACGGCCGCCTCGGTGGGCGTGAACACGCCCATGCGCAAGCCCACGAGGATGATCACCGGCAGCATCAGCGCCCAGCCGGCCGAGCGTGCGGCCGTCACGATCTCGCGCGCCGACTTGCGCGGCGGCGGATCGATCTTCTCGTGGCGCACCAGCCAGGCCCAGGTGACCCAGAGCGCCCCGCCGATGAGCAGGCCCGGCACGATCGCCGCGAGGAAGAGCTTGGAGATCGAGACATTGGCCGCCACGCCGAAGATCACCAGGCCGATGCTCGGCGGGATCACCGGCCCGATGATGCCGGTAGCCGCGATCAGGCCGCCGGAGCGCGCCTTCTCGTGTCCGGCCGAGACCATCATCGGCAGCAGCAGCGCAGTGAGCGCGGCCGCGTCAGCCACTGCCGAGCCCGACAGCGCCGACAGCAGGCAGCCGGCCATGATCGTCACGTAGCCCAGGCCGCCGCGCACATGGCCCACCAGCGCGAGGGCGAGATCGACGATGCGGCGCGAGAGGCCGCCCACGTTCATGATCTCGCCGGCGAGCATGAAGAAGGGCACCGCCAGCAGCGGAAAGCTGTCGGCGCCGCCGATCAGGTTCTGCGCCAGGATCTGCGCATCGAACAGGTCGAGCTGCCACATCAGCGCCACGCCGCTGACCAGCAGTGCAAAGGAGATGGGCATGCCGATCGCCATCGCGATCAGCAGCGAGCCGAGAAAGACGGCGATGGTCATTTGCCGCGCTCCTTCTGCGAGACATGCACCGCTGCGGGAGAGCCTTCCGCGAGCACCTGTGCGAGCACGGTCGCCTCCTCGGACTCCTGGATCGCGACGAGCTCGTCATCGGCAACGCGGCCGGTGAGAAGGCGCACCAGCTCGAAGACCAGGAGCAGCGCCGCCAGCACGGAGAACACCAGGCCAGAGGCGTAGACCACGGCCATCGAAGCGCCCGTGACGGGGGCCTCCACGTCCCAGTTGATCTTCGTCTGGGCCAGGCAGCCTTCGAACAACAGCCACAGCACGTAGAGCATCGTCAGCTGGCTCAGTCCGAGGCACAGCCTGCGGCCCAGCGGCGGCAACTTGGCGACCACCATGTCCACACCGAGGTGTGCACGTTCGCGCAGCGCGACCAGCGCGCCGAGGAAGGTGATCCAGATGAAGAGCCAGCGCGAGACCTCCTCGGACACGGTGATGCCCGAGTTGAGGCCATAGCGGAGCACCACGTTGCCGAACACCAGCAGCACCATCACCGCGAGGCAGGCCGCGATGAGCGCCTCCACGGCCCGGCAGGCACGGTCGATCCATCGATTCATGTTGTTTCTTCTTGTCGAAGGAAACCCGCCCGCGGCGGGCGGGCGGGTCGGGGGTGGGTGGATGGGTGTGGCCTACTGCTTCGCGTCGCGGACGATCTCGACCAGCGCGCGCAGCGCGGCCAGGTAGGACTGGGGTCCGAGCCCCTGCACCGTGCCGCGCACGGCCGGCGAGATGATCGAGTGCGCACGCCACGTCTCGCGGGCCGCGATGTTCGACATGTGGACCTCCACCACCGGGAACGGCATGGCCTTGATCGCGTCGTGCAGCGGCACGCCGTGCTGGGTCAGCCCGGCAGGGTTGACCAGTGCGCCCTGCGCGTCGTCGATGTGCTCGTGCAGGAAATCGACCAGCGCGCCTTCGTGGTTCGACTGGATCGTCTCCACCGTGATGTCGAGTTCGCGCGCGAGCTTGTCGATGCGCGCGTTGATCTCGGCCAGCGTCGTGCTGCCGTAGATGTGAGGCTCGCGACGACCGAAGAGGTTGAGGTTGGGGCCGTGAAGGACGAGGAATTTCATGATGTTCGACCGGTTCCCTTCGCTCACTGCTTCGCGCCCCGGATGCGCGCGAGCTCGTCGTTGTAGAGCTTGACCGTCGCAGGCTCGTACTGAGTCGCGAACTTGTCGATCACCGGCTGCGTGATCTCGCGCATGCGCACCTGCTCCTTCGGGCTCACTTCGTTGAACTGCGACCCCTTGGCCTGAAGCTCGCCGACCGCCTTCTGCGCCGCGGCGCGGCTGACCTGCCGCTGGTAGCTGCGCGCCTCGTCGGCCGCCTCGCGCATCCACTTCTGTTCAGCGGGGGTGAGCTGGTCCCAGAACTTCTTGCTCACGAGCACGATGTTGGCCGCATACACGTGGTTGGTGGCGCTCACGAACTTCTGCACTTCGTAGAACTTGTTCGACAGGATCACGGCGAACGGGTTCTCCTGGCCGTCGACCGCCTTCGATTCGAGCGCGCCATAGAGCTCGGCGAAGGGCATCGGCACGGGGTTGGCCTTGAACGCCTTGAAGGTGTCCAGGAACACCGGGTTCGGGATCACGCGGATCTTCAGCCCCTGGAGGTCTTCGGCCTTGGTGATGGGGTGCTTGCTGTTGGTCACGTTGCGGAAACCCAGGTCCCAGTAGCCGAGCGCCACCAGTCCCTTCTCGGGCAACTTGGCGATCAGCGCCTGGCCGAGCGGGCCGTCGAGCAGCTGGTCGGCCTGCTCGAAGTTCGCGACGGCGAAGGGAAAGTCGATCAGGCCGAACTCCTTGACGATCCCCGCGAGCGAGGTCGTCGCCGGTGCCGACATCTGCTGCACGCCGCCCTGCAACGCCGACTGCTGCTGCATCTCGTTGCCCAGCTGATTGGCCGGGAATTCCTGCACCTTCATCTTGCCCCCGCTCTTGGCCGCGAGCAGTTCGGCGAAGCGCTTCACGCCAAGGCTCACCGGGTGGTCGGTGTTGTTGAGGTGGCCGAAGCGGATGGTGCGCTCCTGCTGGGCCCACGAGGGCGCGGCAAGGCCGATGCAGAAACCAGCGATGGCGAGGGTGCGAAGAAGTTTCACGAGGTTGACTCCAGGAAGGAAACAGAGAGGCGGTGCGTGGACCGTGGTGCCCGAATACTAGAAATTTCCGGAAAACATTTCCACTATGGAAATCCCTTCCCTGCTTCTGCTAGAGTTCACTCCGTCGCGAAGGACGCCGCGACGTGCAACCGGGAGATTCATATGAGCGAAGTGCTGGGGCGCAGCTTCAAGGTGCTGGAATATCTGGCGAACCATCCGGAAGGCGTGGCGCTGTCCACGCTCGCGGCCGACCTGCAGATTCCGCTGAGCGCCTCGCATCGCCTGCTGACCGAGCTGATCCGATACGCCTACGTGCGGCAGGAGGCGCGCGACGGCCACTATGTCCTGACCATCAAGCTCGTCTCCATCGGCCTGTCCTTCCTCAGCAACTCGGGCGTCGTGGACGTGGCGCAGCCCTTGCTCGACCAGCTCGCCAAGGCATCGGGCGAACTCGTGCGGCTCGCGGTGGTGGACGGCGACGACCTCACCTTCGTCGCCAAGGCGCAGGGGGCGACGCACGGCCTGCGCTACGACCCCGACATGGGCCTGTCGGTGGCGCTGTCGTGCAGCGCCGCGGGGCACGCGTGGCTCTCTACCCTGGCCGATGACGATGCGATGGCACTTGTCGCAAAGAAGGGCCTGGGCAAGCCCGAGGATTTCGGCCCCAAGGCACCCACCACCCTCAAGGCCGTGATGACCTACGTGAAGGCCGCGCGCCAGCGCGGCTTCAGCATGATCAACGAAGTGTTCGCTCCCGGCATGACGGCCATGGCGGCACCCGTCTGGGGCAACGCAGGTCAGGCCATCGGCGTGATCACCATCGCGGGTCCGGCCGTACGGCTCACGCCGCAGCGCATGGAGGAGCTCGGTTCCACGTTGATGCAGGCTGCCGCCGATGTCGCGCGCGCCAGCGGTGGATCGGCGCTCTTCAGGAAGCGGGCGTAGCCCCCTTCTCTTTCTCGATCTCCATGGTCTGCGCCTGCCATCGGGCAGGCGCCGGCCTTAGAGCACCGGGGCACCGAAGCCACGAAACCCCTGCGCAGCGCGGCAAGCAACGCCCATCCCGCATGTGCGTCATGCCCTTGCCTGAGATGCAAGCCCATCACTGAACGCGCGCAGCACCTCCCACAGGCACTCAAGGCACTATATTTGCCCGGTGCCTGCCTCCACCGCTTCCACCCCGTTCGACTACGCCCGTTTCGTCGAGGATCTCAAACATCGCATCGACGGTGCGCGGCTGTCCGCCGCACGCGCGGTCAACCGCGAGCTGGTGGGGCTGTACTGGGACATCGGACAGGCCATCCGCGAGCAGCAGGCACGTCGCGGCTGGGGCGACGCGGTGGTCGACTGGCTGGCGCGGGATCTCCGGGCATCATTCCCCGGGACCGCCGGGTTTTCGGCAGCGAGCCTGTGGCGCATGCGCCAGTTCCACGAGACCTACACCGAGCCGGAATTTCTCGCACAACTTGTGCGAGAAAAGGGCCGCGATGCACCGCGCCCACGCGGTTCGAGCGCCCGATAGCCGCGCTGCCGCGCTAGCTCACGCCGCGCACCGCCGACACGGCAGCACGCAGTGCAAGCAGGTAGCTGTCCAGCCCGAAGCCGCAGATCTGGCCCTTCACGATGTCGGCGAACACGGAGTGGTGCCGAAACTCCTCGCGCGCATGGATATTGGACATGTGCAGCTCGACCACCGGTACCGTGAGGATCGCCAGCGCGTCCCGTATGCCGTAGCTGTAGTGCGTCCATGCGCCCGCGTTGATCAGGACCGCGTCGACGCCGTCGGCGAAGCCCTGGTGGATGCGCTCGCACATGGCGCTTTCGCTGTTGGTCTGGAAGCTCTCGACCTCCGCGCCCAGCTCCCTGCCGAGCGCCTGCAGCTTCGCGTCGATCTCGGCGAGCGTCGTGGTGCCGTATTGCTTCGGATCGCGCTTGCCGAACATGTTGTGGTTGATGCCGTGGAGCATGAGGATCTTCATGGATCTTTCCTTTCTGCCGCGGCCTCAGGCCAGCGGGATGGTCATTCGCTCGATGACCGGACGGGTGTCGGGGCGCACGCCGCGCCACCACAGGAAGGCTTCCGCCGCCTGCTCGACCAGCATGCCCACGCCGTCGGCGAGCTTGGGCACGCCTGCGTTCTGGGCCAGCCGCAGGAAGGGCGTCAGGCCCTTGCCGTAGGCCAGTTCGTAGGCGAGCCTGGCGTTCTGGAAGGTCTCCGCGGGCACCGGTGGCAACTCGGCCTTGAGGCTGGCCGAGGTGCCGTTGATGACGATGTCGAATCGCTCCCCGGCCAGGTCTGCATAGGCGCAGGCATGCACGGGGCCATGCGCTGCGAACTGCGCAGCGAGGTCGACCGCCTTCGGCAAGGTCCGGTTCGCGAGCACCAGTTTGGCCGGCTGCTGCGCGAGAAAGGGCAGCAGGGCTCCGCGCACCGCACCACCCGAACCGAGCACCAGCATGCGCGCGCCCTTGAGAGCGAAACCCAGGTTGCTCTGGATGTCCCTGGTCAAGCCCACGCCGTCGAAATTGTCGGCAAGGATGCGGTCGCCTTCGAACTTGAGTGCATTGGTGGCGCCGGCCAGCTCGGCACGCTCCAGGCGCTCGGTCGCCAGGGCCAGTGCCTGCAGCTTGAACGGCGCGGTCACGTTCAGGCCCAGCCCGCCCGCCTTGCGAAACGCGTGCACGTCGTCCGCGAAGCGCTCGAGCGAGCCTTCGATGGCGCCGTATTCGATGTCCTGGCCGGTCGCCTGCGCAAAGCTGCCGTGGATGAACGGCGACTTGGTGTGGCCGATGGGATTGCCGATGACGGCGTAGCGGTCGGTCATGCTGCCCTCCTGCTCATGCGCTGTAGAGGACGCCGTCGGCCTGCATCTCGGCGATCTGGGCGGCGTCGTAGCCCAGGCTCGCGGCGATCTCGGCGTTGTGCTCGCCGAGTTCCGGTGCCACCTGCGTGATCGAGGTGTCGCCTCCGGACATGCGGAAGGGCAGGTTGGGCAGGCGGATCTTGCCCAGCACCGGGTGCTCCTGCTCCACCACCATGCCGCGCGCCTGGATCTGCGGATCGGCCAGCACCTCGTCGATGCGCTGAACCTTGGCACAGGGCACGTCGATGCCGTCGAGCATCTTCAGGATCTCGGCCACGGGGCGCTGCGCCACCCAAGGACGAACCACTTCGAGGATCTCCAGGCGGCTCGCGTTGCGTCCGGCCGCATCGTGCAGGCGCGTGTCGCTCCCGAAGCCGGCGGGTCCGCCGTTCTGCTCGACGAGAGCAGCGAAGCGCTTCCATGCATCGTCGACCTGCGCCGCAATCACGAGGTCGCCGTCCTGCGCGCGAAACACGCCGTACAGCGTCGAATTGGGCATGTCGTGGCCGGTCTGCACCGGTACCTCCTTGCCGCCCGACAGGGTGTAGCACTGCACCGCGTATTCGTGCATCGACACCAGCGTGTCGTACAGCGCCATGTCGATGTGCTGTCCGCGGCCCGACTTCACGCGGCCCAGCAGCGCGGCGTTGATCGCCGCCACCGCGTGGATGCCGGTGTACATGTCGCCCAGCGAGATGCGCAGCAGCGGCGGCGCCTCGCCGGGATTGCCGACCATCTGCATGATGCCGCTCTTGGCTTCCGCAATGAGACCGAAGCCGGCGCGGTGCGAGTCCGGCCCGGTATGGCCGTATGCGGAGATCGAGCAGTAGACGAGGCCGGGGTTGGTCTCGGCCAGTTCCGCGTAGCCCAGGCCCAGCTTCTCCAGCGCGCCGGGGCGGTAGTTCTCGACGAAGACGTCGGCGCTGTCGACCAGCTTCTTCATCAGCGCGCGGCCGCGCGGGTCCTTGGTGTTGACCGACAGGCCTTTCTTGCCCATGTTCTGCTGCAGGAAGTAGCCGCTGTGGTCGCCGACGAACCAGGCATGCTGCCGGCCGGCATCGCCGGAGCCGGGGCGCTCCACCTTGATGACTTCGGCGCCCAGCGCGGCCAGGCACCGACCCACGTAGGGACCGGCAAGGAAGTGGCTGTAGTCGATGACGCGCATTCCCGCCAGGGGCAATGCCTGCTGTGCCGCCGCGTTCATGCCGGCCTCCTGGGCACCATCACGCGATGCTCACCCTTCTGCACGACTTCGTCGCGCTGGTTGATCAGTTCCGACGGCAGCACCAGGATGCCCCAGCCGGGCTTGCTCTTCGATTCGCGCTTGGACTCGACGCGGAATCTCACCCGCACCGTGTCGCCGAGCTTGATGGGCGCGACGAAGCTCCACTCCCAGCCCAGCGACATGCCGGGCATGAAGCGCATGTCGCTCTTCGTCTTCAGGCCGTCGGCGATCGAGAGGCCGAACAGTCCGTGGGCCACGCGGGTGCCGAAAGGCGTGGTGCGGGCGTAGGCCTCGTCGGTGTGCACGGGCGTGTGGTCGCCCGTGAGATCGGCGTAGGCCATCACGCGGGCTTCCGTCACTTCGTACGGCGGGCTGATGCATTCCTCGCCGACGACGGCGTCGTCCCAGTACTTGTCTTCGATGGTGAGTGTGTTCATTGCGTAGGTCTCCGGTTCGATCAGGTTCAGGCGCGAGGATCGATCGCCAGCGCCTTGGCCACGGCACCGGGGCTGGCCTGGATGAATTCGACGGCCAGGCCATCGGGCAGGCGCAGCCAGTTGCGGCCTTGCGGCATCTCGGTGACGCCGAAGGCCTTTGCAGCCGCCAGTGCGGCCTCGAGGTCCTCGCACATCACGCCCAGGTGGCCCAGCCGCCCTTCGGGACCTTCGTAGTCGGGCTTGGCCATGAACTGCATGCCGCCGAGCGTCCAGTACTGGATCGGCTCCTCCACGGTGCCCTGCACTTCCCGCATGGTCATGCCGCACACGTCGTGGAAGAACTTGATGTGCCAATGGATGTCGCGCACCCAGATGGCGACGTGCTCGACGTAGGCTTTCGGTATGGCACGGGTGTTCATTTCGCCTCCATGCGGCGTTCGATGCCCTTGATCGCGGCGACCAGCGTCTGGTTGACGGGCGTCGGTATGTCGTATTTCCGGCCGATGCGCACGACCGCGCCGTTGATGAAGTCGATCTCGGTGATCGAGCCCTTCTCCAGGCTCTGCAGCATCGAGGTCTTGAATTCGTAGGGCAGACCCTCGGCAGCCATCACCCAGGCGTCGCGCGGCGCCTTGATCGACAGCTTCACGCCGCCGGCCTCGGCAACCGTCATCGCTTCGGCCACCGCGGCGATGGCCGTGGCTTCGATCTCCGGCACCGCGTAGAGGCTTCCGTAGACCTGGCCGGTGATGCCGCTGAGCGCACCGGTCGCGACGTTGATCAGGAGCTTGTCCCACATCGCGCCGAGGATGTTGCCGCTGACCTCGCACGGCAGCTCGGCGCGCTCGAACTCGGCGGCGATCGCCCTGGCGCGTTCGCTGATGCGACCGTCGATCTCGCCGATCACCGTGCGCTTGCCCTGCGTGCCGGCAATGACATGACCCGCAGCGAGCATCACGCCGCCGACGTAGGTCTTGCCGGCCAGCACATGCCCGGCGCCCACCACCTCCGAGAGGATTTCTTCATGGCCCATGCCGTTCTGCAGCGACATCACGGCCGTGTCGGGCCCCACGATGTTTCGTGCCCCTTCGATGGCTGCTCGCGTGTGGAAGGACTTGACCAGCACGATGAGGAGGTCCGGGGCCTCCAGCTTCGCGGCGTCGAGCGCGGCGCGTACCCTGACGACGCGCTCCGAATCGCCGACCTTCATGCGCAGGCCGTCGCGGTTGATCGCGTCGACGTGGGCCTGGTAGGGGTCGATCAGTGTGACGTCGGACCCCGCGGCGGCAAGGGTCCCGCCGATGGCGCAACCCAGGGCGCCGGCGCCGAGAAAATAGATCTTCATGTGAGTCTCCGTTCGGAATGACCCGACGATAGGCTCCGGCACCCATGTTGCCCATAGCATGCCCGCCATGATCTACATTTCATATTGAAATGGAGGTGCGGCTTGGACCATGACGACGACATCGAAGGCGACGCGTCCCTTCTCAGCATCAGGCTGCTGCGCCTGTTCGACCTGCTCTACAGCACGAACAGCGTGACGCGGGCGGGCGAGGCCATGGGCCAGAGCCAGCCGACCGTGAGCAACTGGCTCGGACGCCTGCGCCGGCAATTGGGCGACGATCTTTTCGTGCGCACCCCCACGGGCATGCAGCCCACACCACGCGCGCAGGAGCTGATCGTGCCGGTGCGGGAAGCCCTGGCCGCACTGCGACGCGTGGCCGCGCCTGCAGAGCCCTTCGACCCGTCGATCGCGACACGGCGCTTTCGCATCTGCATGACGGACGCCAGCCACATCACCCTGCTGCCGCGCCTGCTGGCGCACGTGCGGGCAGTCGCGCCCGGCGTTCGCCTGGAGGCCGCGCGCATCGACGAGCAAACCTCCCAGGCGCTGCAATCGGGCGAGGCAGACCTCGCGATCGGCCTGGTGCCCCAGCTGGAATCGGGCTTCTACCAGCAGGTCCTCTATCCACAGGACTGGGTGTGCCTGGTGAACGCGCGCCATCCGCGCATCGGCGCCAAGGGATTGGGCCTGCGCGAGTACAAGGCCGAGGCCCATGTCGGCATCGTCGGGGGCACCGGTGTGCTGCTGCTGGAGGCGGCACTGCAGCGGCAGAAGGTCGAGCGGCGTGTCTTGCTCGAACTGCCGGGGTTTCTCGGGCTTGCGGCCGTCGTGTCCACGACCGACCTGATCGCTACCGTGCCGCGCCACATCGGCGAGACCCTCGCGAACTCGAATCCCGGCGTCCTGAAGGTCCACGATTGCCCGGTGCCGGTACCGCCCTTCACCGTCAAGCAGCACTGGCATGCGCGCTATCACCAGGACCCGGCCAGCCGCTGGCTGCGCGCGTCTTGCGAAGCGCTGTTTGCTTCGAAGAGGGTCAAGGGCAGGTCGAGCAGCTAGCTGAGGCGCACGCCGCTCCCGCGCCCGAGCTGCAACCATCACCCCCAGTGGCAGCGGGCCTGCGAGCCCTGTCAGTTCTTCAAACTGCTCGCTGGATCTCCGGTGCCCCTCATGGGGTTCGAGGCTGCGATGCGGCGGCGAATCCGCGAGTTGAGGGGCTCACTGTAGAAACGAGCGATGCCTTCGCCCACTCCCAGCGTCAGGATCAGGAAGGCGCTGAGCAGGAACATCTTCTCGTCGCCATCGGCCAGCCGGGGCGGGAACATGGTCCGCAAGCCTCCCAGCAAGACGAGGTGGAACAGGTAAAGCTCATAGCTGCGCCGCCCAAGCCATTCGAATGCACGCCCCAATCCCATGCGAGTGCTGGTCTCTCCACCTGATCGATCGCTTGTACCGAGCAGCAGGATGGCGGTGCCGAAGGACATCGCAGTAACGCCCAGGACATTGCTCTGCGAGATGGGCCAGTAGAGGTAGAGGAAGACCATGGAGGCTGCCGTGCCGATCTGAAGCAATCCTCTTGCACGCGCAGTGAGCGTCACACGTTCGGCGAGCAAGGCCATGCAGCAGCCGACAGCGATGCCGTCAAACGATGCGAAGTAGGCGTAGAGGAATCCGGCTTCATCGCCCTGGTGCATCAGGCGGTAGACCGGCGCGAACGCGATCAGCGTCGTCCAGAACAACAGCAGGCGGCGTTCCTGGCGCATCGCCACGCAAAGAATCGGAAAGCAGAGGTAGAACACTTCCTCGACCGACAGGGACCAAAGCACGCCCAGCGCATAGTTGACCCACCCGTAACGATCCAGCAGGACGTTCATCCAGAAGGTCAGGGAGGCCAGGTTGACGAGCCAGAGGGAGATCGGCGCTCCCGAGGCCGGGCGGTTCTGGAAGATCGCGATGCCCGCCCAAGCCAGGAGGTTGACGACCACCAGCAGAAGCAGGAGACACGGCACGATTCGAGCCACGCGCATGCCGTAGAACTCCAGCGGCCTGATCTTTTCGAGGGCACCCCACCGCCTCTTGGCATTCGACGTGATCAGGAAGCCGGAGATGACGAAGAACATCGTCACGCCGTAGTTTCCGTTGCGAACCAGCGCTCGCACCGCCTCCCAGCCCATGGCACGTGCAAGGAGCGTGTCCTCGAGCCGATAGGCGATGTTGAAGTGGTGCAGCAGAACGAGCAGGATCGCAATGCCCCGCAGCACGTCGATCCGCGCGCTGCGTCGATCGTCGCCGACGGCGGTCACTTCGCCGTGGGACCGAGAAGTGCAGGCAGCGTCGGCAGGAGCGAATCACGTACACGCAAGCCGGTGGGCGGCGATGCCTTCTTCTCGTCCTGGTCCAACCGTGCGAACACGAAGGATTTTTTTCCCTTGGTGATCCAGCCCACGTACCAGCCGTATCCATGCGCCTCGTCGCTGGAACCATCGGGCATCTTGGGGTAGGCCGTGCCGGTTTTTCCGTGCGCAGTCCATCCGTCCGGCAGTTCGATGGCCTCGATGGTCCGGCGCGTCATCTCGGACGCGCCGCGCGATACGGGCAACTGGTCGTGGATCAGCTTTCTCACGAAGCCGATCTGCTCCAGAGGCGAGATTTTCAGGGAGGACGAGACCCAGGACCGCTCCAGTCCATTGCCTTTCCCTGGGTCGCCCGATACGTCGGCGTTGCCGTACGCGAACTCCTCGGCATAGCGTGCAAATCGCTCCTTGCCCAGTGCATACGTCACCCTCTGCGAGAACCAGAACACCGAGTACTTCAGCCAGCGCTGGGGATCCGTCGGCTGCTTCCAGCTCTCGTTCCATGCGGGATAGCCTTCGCGAAAGGGCAGCACGGGCGCATGCTCGTTCTTCAGGAATCCGGAATCGAAGCCCATCAGGGCAAGCGCGATCTTGAAGGTGGACGCAGGCGTGACCCTTTCATCACACTGCCCCTGCTTGACGACGAACTCACCGGTGTCGGCATCCGCGATCACGGTACATAGCGTCCGGGCATGCGCCACGGGAGCCGCAAGCAGCGCGGCAATACAGAGGGGAACGGTGGGAGCAAGGCGACGCAGTGTCTTCATTCGATGTCGAGTTCGCAAAGGGATTGGATGATGGCGACGTGAACCGGCCGTCAGGCACGATGCCCTGCGGCAATGCCCTGGAGCGCGTTTCGGATGTTGGTGGTGTCTTCGGCCAGTGCTGCCGTCCCGCTGGAGTTGAGCAGCACCATCGTGAAGCTGCGTCCCGAAGAGCGCAGGCGCATGACCAGGCAGCGCCCTGCCGCATCGATGAATCCCGTCTTCGACAACTGGATGTCCCAGCCTCGCTGGCCGACGAGGGGATTGGTGTTGCGGTATTCGATCTTCCTGCCGTCGATGTCGATGGTGTCGGCGGCGATCGTGGTTCCCTGCGCGATGGCCGGATAGCGCGAGGCTGCAAGGGCCACCACAGCCATGTCGGCCGCAGTGGAAGTGTTGCGCGCGGAAAGTCCCGTGGGCTCGCTCAAACTGGTATGCGCCAGACCCAGTGCGGATATCTTGGCTCGCAGCGCGGCCTCGAACGCGGCCATGCCTCCGGGATACCGCCTGGCGAGCGCATAGGTCGCACGATTGTCCGAGGACATGAGCGCAAGCCGCACGACCTCCCTGAAGGGCAGGTTCGTTCCCACGGGAATCCCCACGCGCTCGCGATCCGCCCCGCCGGCATCGATCGCGTCGATGCTGACCATGGCTTCCATGTCGGGCCTCGCGTCGAGTACCACCATGGCGGTGACCAGCTTGGTCAGCGAGGCGACGGGCGCGACTTCTGAAGCGTTCTTCTGCAACAGCACGCGTCCCGAACTGTCGTCGATCAACAAGGCGTGATTCGATCGGATCGAGCCACCAAGTGCCTTGATCGCGTCATCGGGGGCGTGCGCAACCGCATCGTGGACGGGTTCCGCCCGGAGCGTGACGAGCGCAACGCCTGCCGCCAGCACCGCGAAGGTGGCGGCAGGAACAACGGCCCTCCAATGCGGCGAGCGATGACCTGGACGCACCAGTTGCCGGATGCGGTCCGAAAGCTCGCCTCTGCCGGCAAATTGCCCGAGGAACGGCGTCGGCGCAGAGCCGGGATCGAGATGGCTCAATTGCTCCAGCGCCAACGCGAGCCGGCGAGGTTCACCGAGATAGCTGGCTGCGAGTTCATCCGCGATCTTCTCCCGCTCGATGCGGATCTCGCGGGACAACCACCACACGACCGGGTGGTAGAACACCAGGGCTTCCACGGCAACCTGCAGCAGGTTGAACAGGTAATCGAAGCGCCTGATATGGGCAACCTCATGCGCCAGCAAGGCCTCGAGCAAAGGGGCCGGCATCTGCGTCAGCAATGCGGCGGGCAGCAGGATGACCGGGCGCCACCAGCCCGCGGTGAGCGGCCGTTCGAGCCGGGGCACGATGCACAGGGAGATGTGGCGGCGAATGCCCCAGTGCGCGGCCATGCGCAACACGTGCGTCTGCCATTTCGCATCTTCCCGGCCACGATGGCAGGCGGCTGCGCGAGCGACCCAGAGCAGCCCGGAGGCGAGGCGTATCGACATGGCGACAACGCCAAGCAGCCAGGCCGCCACCAGCCAGGGCATGAAGCCGCTCGGGAAAGCGGCCGGCCATCCATCCCAGTTCCTGACGCCCCATGCGTCAGGGGCTGCCGCGCCGGTGCCGAGGTACCGGTACGCGTCGAGGGCGGGTATGGCGACGCAAAGCATCAACGCTCCAAGAAGCAGCGCATAGCGGGTTTGCGGTCTGCCGTGGCGCAGCGATCTCAGCAGGACGGCGGTTGCCATGCCGAGCAGAGCGCCCTTCCACACGAAATGCAGCAGCGCGTGACCCAGGGCGTCGACGACGCCGAGGGGCAGATCGCTCACTGGTCCTCTCCGTGCAGGATCTGCCGTATCTCGGCACGCTCCTCCTGCGTCACGTGTCCTCGCAATGCGGCCAGAACCAGCGCCTTCCCTGAGCCGGCGAAGGCCTTGTTGATCAGCTCCTTGAGCAGATTGGTCTGAAGCGCGTTCTTCTTCTGGGCCGCCGCATAGACATGGGACCGCTCGCTCTCGTCGCGCCGCAGCAGCCCCTTGGCATGCATGAGCTGAAGTTGCCTCAACACGGTGGCGTAGGTTGCTTCGGGCCGGTCGGCCTGCACGGCCAGATGAACCTGCTTCACCGTCGCGGGGCCGAGTTCCCAGAGGACGCGAAGCAGGTTGAGTTCGGCCGGCGTGGGCTTGATCGGGCGATTTGACTTGGGCATGGAATCCGCCAACGGGGCGGGTCGATGTTTATCTAGAACAAATATTCTAGAACATCTTTTCTAGATCGATCCCTTCGCCTGAAGCCCTCGATCGATCGGCCTTCGAAGCATGCCGGCACGCGCGTCCGATGGCTTAATCTCTCGCCCGTCGCCGACCGAGTTCATATCCCATGAAACGCATTCGCCACCTTCTCGTTCTACTCGCCGCAGCCGCTTGCACCCACGCGGGCGCTCAGACGACGGGCGCCGCATCGCGCAGCGCCGTCGCCGAATCCAACGCCGCCGTGTTCAAGGCTTGCGCCGAGGCTGCGGCATCGAACGCCGCGTGTCCGCTCGACGCGACCTTCGGCCTCGTCCGGCTCGCGCCGAACAACGAAGTGCTGGACTTCAGGGTCTCGAACACCGTCCCCCTGGCGGTCGGCCAGGGCTACGGATGGGCCCTGAAGCTCAACCGCAAGAACGGCAAGGTGCGCGTGCTCGAACGCATGACGTTGCCGGAAGCCCCGAAGACATGGGGCACCGGCGGCCAGGCTCACGGCATGTCGGCGGACCGAAAGACGCTTTCGCTGGACGCGACCCTGACCGTCTACGACGGCACCATCTCGAAGGCCTGGGACGTGGTCAAGGGCGACCCTCCCGGCCGCTACCTGATCAGCGTCTACGTCGAGGGCTCCGCCCCCGTGCAGTTCGAATTCGAGGTCGTCGCTCCACGGTGACCACCGCCCCGCAGGCTCGGCCGCGCGCCGACGTCGGCGCCTTTATCGCGGCGCCTCGGCTGCAGCCACGAACGGGATCGCGTGCTCGACCGTGTCCCAGATGAAGCGGCCGGACGGGCTTTGCTGCTCCTCGACGATGTGCGCCACCAGGCCCGCCGCGCGCGAGATGACCGCGAAACCGCGCATCACGGCGGTGGGCACGCCGATCTCGCCGAGCAGGGCCGCCACGGCGCCCGTGGCATTGATCGTGATGGGGCGCCCCGCCACCGCGTCCACCGCCGCCGACAGGCGCTCGAGCGCGCGCACCTTGTCTCCGGGCAGTTCGGGCTCGGCACGTGCCATGTCGAGCAGCTTGTAGGCGCGCGGATCGACCGGCTTGTGCAGGTGATGGCCGAAGCCGGGCACCGCCGCCTTGAGCGCCTTGTGCTCGCGCGCGATCTCCAGCGCTTCGGCGTCCGCATCGGCGGCTGCGCCGATGCGATCGAGCAGGCCCGAGCAGTTCTCCATCGTGCCGACGAAGGAACTGCCCACCGCGAGCAGCCCCGCAGAGACGGCGCCCTGCAGGTTCTCGGGCGCGCTCATGTAGACCAGGCGCGTGGCGATGGCGCTGGGCGTGAGGCCGTGCTCCATCAGCACGATCAACACGGCGTCGGTGATGCGCAGGTCCACGCCGCGCGGCGTGCGGTTCAGGATCTGCTTGAGCAGCGCCTCGGTGAAGGTCTTCTTGCCGAGCAGGTCCTCGACGAGGTCGTCGTCCCGGTAGTGGAGGCTGGTGAGCGTATGGGTGCAGAGGCCCGTCACGGGCGTGGCTGGAGCGTCGGGCATGGCGTGGTCTTTCATTGGACGGTGGCGGTTGAAGAGGAAGAAGAGGTGGCCGAGGTGGCGGCCCCGCCGGCCACTGCGCGTTCGCGCACGGCCGCCTTGAGCACCTTGCCCACGGGCGAGCGAGGCAGGCTCTCGTAGAAGTGGACCTGCTTGGGCGTCTGCACGGGCCCCAGGCGTTCGCGCACGAAGGCGATCAGCTCGGCGGCCGAGACCTGCGCGCCGGGGCGCAGCTGCACGGCGGCCTGCACCGCCTCGCCCCACTTGTCGTCGGGGATGCCGAACACCGCGCACTCGTGCACGGCGGGGTGCTGGCCGAGCGCGTTCTCCACGTCCACCGGATAGACGTTGAAGCCGCCGGTGATGACGAGGTCCTTGAGCCGGTCCTTGAGGTACAGATAGCCGCGATCGTCGATCAGGCCGCGGTCGCCGGTGTGCAGCCAGTCGCCCACGAGCGTCTCGGCGGTCTTGTCGGGCAGGCGCCAGTAGCCGCTCATCACCAGGTCGCCGCGCGCCACCACCTCGCCGACCTCGCCTGCAGGCAGCAGCCGGCCATCGGGCGCCATGATGGCCACGTCGCTGTACCACGTGGCGCGGCCCACGGCCGCCCAGTTGCGCTCGTCCTCGAAGTCCTCGGGCCGCATCACGGTCAGGATCTGCGGCGCCTCGGTCTGGCCGTAGGTGGTGCCGAGCACCGAACCGAAGAAGTCGCGCACCTGGCGAATCTTCTCGGGCGGCATCGGCGCTCCGCCGTAGATCAGCCGGCGCAGCTGAGGGAAGTCGGCGCGCGATGCGCCCGGCAGCGCCATCAGCATGTAGACCAGGGTGGGCGGCATGAAGCACACCGTGCCCCCGCGCTCGCGGAAGGCCGTGCGCACCGCCTGCGCGCCGCCTTCCGCCAGCAGCACGTGACAGCCGCCCTGCGCCAGGATGGGCAGGAGATAGGTCGAGGTGCCGTGCGTGATGGGCGCGGCCACGATGTAGCGGTCGTTCGCGTCGAAGCCCCAGGCATGGATCTGGTTGACGATCGTGGCCATCCAGGCGCGGTACGGCTGGATCACCCCCTTGGGCGCGCCGGTGGTGCCCCCGGTGAACTTGATGGCCTGCGCAGCCTCGGGCGGCAGATGGAACGACGGCCGTGCGGCACCGGCATGGCGCGCCGTCAGCGACGCGACGGTGGGTTCGCCGGCCGCTGCTTCGCCGCAATGGATGCGCGCGCCCGGCGCGCCTTCGAGCAGGCCGGCGCAGCCTGGCTCGACGACGAGGATCGAAGGCTCGGTCGCGTCGACGATGCGGCGCAGCTCGGGGCGGGTGCTCTTCGGATTGAGCGGCACCCACACCTTGCCGCAGGCCAGCACGGCCAGCAGTGCCGCGATGTGCCCGGCGCTGTTGTTCGCGCAGATGCCCACGCGGCTTTGCGGTTCGGGGTCGAGGGCATTCAGTGCGGCGGCGAGCGCGGCCACCTGCGCGGCGAGCGCGTCGTAGCGGATCGGGCCCTCGGGGGCATCGATGGCGATGCGCTCGGGCCAGCGCTGGGCAGCACGCCAGAAGAAGTCGATCGGAAACATGCGGTGGAGGCTCCTTGTCGGCGTTGTCGGGGTTGAGCTTGGGGGTTGCCTTGGCTGCGATCTATTCGGCCTTGGCGCCCGAGGCCTTGACCACCTCCCGCCAGCGCTTGATCTCCGCCGCGGCGAGGGCGCGCATCTGCTCGGGCGTGCCGGCTTCGGGCGTGGCGCCCAGGTCCCTCAGGCGCTGGCGCACCTCGGGTGCGGCCATCACCTTGTCCAGCGCGGCGTTCAGGCGCTCGATCACCGGATGCGGCGTACCCGCCGGTGCGGCCAGCCCGAACCACGACTGCACGTCGAAGCCCGGGTAGCCCGACTCCGCCACCGTGGGGACGTCGGGCAAGAGCGGCGAACGCTGCGCGCTCGTGATGGCGATCGCGCGCAGGCGTCCGCCCTGCACGTGGGGTAGTGCCGAGGGCATGTTGTCGAACATCGACTGCACCTGCCCGCCCAGCAGGTCGGTGATCGCGGGTGCGCTCCCCCTGTAGGGCACGTGCAGCATCTTCAGGCCCGCCTTCATCTTGAACATCTCGCCGGACAGGTGGATGGACGAACCGCTGCCCGAGGAGGCGAAGGTGATGCCGTCGGGCTGCTCCTTCGCGAAGCGCAGGTAGTCGGCCACGCTCCTGATGGGCAGCTTGGGGTTGACCACCAGGATGTTGGGAATCTTCGCGATCAGGCCGACCGGCTCGAAGTCCTTCACCGGGTCGTAGCCGAGCCGCGCATAGAGCGAAGCGTTGATCGTGTTGGCGATGGTGTAGACGTAGAGCGTGTAGCCGTCCGCCGGGGCGCGCGCCACGGCCTCTGCGCCCACGTTGCTGTTGGCGCCCGTGCGGTTGTCCACGAGCACGGGCTGTCCGAGCTGCTCGCCGAGCCGCACCGCGACCAGGCGCGCGACCACGTCCGTGGCGCCTCCCGCGGCATAGCCGACCACGAGCTTGATCGGCTTGGACGGCCAGGCCGCGGGCTCGGCCCGTGCGGGAAGGGCCGCGCTGCAAAGCAGCGCGGTGGCAAGTGCCAGCAGCCGCCGGCGGGATGCGGTGGGGGGAATCATGTCGTGTTGTCTCCTTCGAGGTCTCGACGTCGGCGATGGCCCCTGCCAACAGCCCTGCATTTCGCAGGCGGCCGATGCGTCAGCGGGGAATTCTTCGGCAGGCCCGACCAGCGCACCAATCGAAACGTCCGGCAGGCGGACGTTTTGGGCACACTCGGAGGTCCCGCTCCCGCCCCGAGATCCACCGCATGCCGACCCGCCGCCCCTCCACCAACCTCGATCCCGAGCCCGCTTCGACGACCCCGGCGCGCGGCCGATCCGGCAGCGAGCAAGCGGAGGACGGCGGCGGCCGGACGCTTCGTCGCGGCCTGCAACTGCTGGACGCCGTGCTCGCGGCCGACCGCGAGGGACTCCGCGTGGTGGACCTGTGCCGCATCGCGCAGCTGGAGCGCGCGACGGTCCACCGATTGATCGCCACGCTGGTGGAGAGCGGCTACGTGGCGCAGCGCGGGCGCTTCCGCTACGTGGCGGGGCAGCGGCTGGCCGCCCTGGCGCTGAACGATGCGGCGCCGAACCTGGCGGCGCGCCTGCGCCCCGTGCTGGAACGGGTGAGCACGGCATGCGGAGACGCGGCCTTCGCCATCGTGCGCGAGGGCGCCGCCTCGCGATGCATCGCGAGGCACGTCGGAACGCACCCGATACAGATCCTCGTGATCCAGGTCGGAACCCGCCAGCCACTCGGCGTGGGCGCGGCGGGGCTGGCCCTGCTGTCGGCACTGCCCGACGATCAGGTGAAGGCCGCCATCGCAGCCAACGCGACGAGCCTGCCGCGCTACGGCGGGATGACGCCCGAGCGGATGGCGCTGCTGGTGCAGGCCACGCGCGAACGGGGCTGGTCGGTCATCGGCAACCATGCCACCGACGGCGTTCTCGCAGTGGGCATGGCGGTGCACAACGCCGACGGCGAACCCTCGGCCGCCATCAGCGTGGCCTCGACCCTGGAGCGCATGCCGCGCGAGCGCCAGCAGCTGATCGCGCGGCTGATGCGAGACGCGCTTGCCGCGTTGCTACCGGCAGGGGTGTGAGCGCCGAGCCGGCGCGAAACGAACCTGATGCCTCGCCCTCACTGCGGCCGAAGCCGAGAGAGCTCCGCCCGCCCCAACGGCGTGATGCGCAGGATCACCGCGCCGCGCCCCTCGCCCTTGCCGGGCTCGGGAAGGTTGGCCTCGATCAACTGGGCGGCCACCAGCACGGCGGCCCGCTGTATGTCGGCCTCTTCGTGGATGGCCAGGGGAAAGGAAGCCTCCTCGATGCGCCGCAGAAAGTCCATCGGCATTGCAACTCCTCAACAGTTCACTCCGAGGCGGAACATAGGGATCGGCCCCGCCAGTTCAAGAAACGCAAGGGCCCCACGGCATGCGGCCTCCGGACAGGTCAGCTGCCACGGACACCGCGTCCCCGACCGGGGTTTCATGTTGAGTACAAAAGGATTAAACTCCACCCCGGACAGCCATTCTCTCCCTCCTCCCTCCACCGGCTGTCCATTTGGCCCGCTTCGGCGGGTTTTCTTTTTGGAGGAGGCAGGTCAGCGCATGGTGGGTCAAGCCCCAAGCGCTTTGCTGTCGGGGATGGCTGTTTCGGCAGGGTCACGAGGCGCCCACGGATGCCCATCGGCAGCGCGGTTCGACCGGTCCGAAGCAGATCACGACCTCGCGAGCCGGATACCATCAGAAATGGTGGCCGGCTGCGACATGGTGGCTGTGCGCGGTGGCCCCGGAATCGAACTGTCAGAACACCGTCAATCTGTGAATTCGCCGCTCGGAAGAGCCCTGCTCCATCCATCGACCTGGGCAGCCCTCGGCGCGAGCCTCTTCACCACCCTCGCCGGTGCCACCGCGGGAGTGCAGGTGGAGAAGATCGGGCGGGACATGCCCGCGGCCGTTGCCCTGCCTGCGCCGGAAGCTGTGCTTCCTGCGCAGGCCGCGACCGACACCTCGGCAGCGGATGCCGCCGCGTTGATCGACCGGCGAGTCCGCGCAGTGCGTGCCCACTGGCCGATCGAGGACGAGTCGTTGCGGCTCGTGATCCTGCGTTGGGGCAACGCGGTGGGCGTCAGCGTGCAGTGGGACAGCACTCGCGACTACACGATCACGCCGGAGGTCCGTTCCGCGAGCTTCAGCGGGTCCTTCAAGGAGGCGCTGTTCCAGCTCGCGCAGAAGTACCAGATGCTCGATGCGCCCCTGCTGCTCGAGTTTTCGCAGGACGGCACCATCCTTCACGTGCGCGACCAGGAAAGCACCCGCTAGTAGCTTGCCGGCGTCACAGGCGATTCGCCCCTTAGCCTGCTGCAGCGTTTCTGTCGGCACCAGCGGATCAGCGAGCCAAGGAACCAGCAGCTGCTCCAGCCGTGCAGAGACGAGATGAGGCCGCGGGGAAGCGCGAGACGATGTCTTCCCGCAGGAAAGTTGTCCCATGGCTCTGTGGGAAACTTTGTGGATAACACAGGGACAACATCGGCGTTGCCAGCAATCATGCGGGTCGCCGCCAGAGTGCCTGTATTCGAGGCAATCGCCTCTTGACTTTTTGCCGTGACACGCTCGCTCCTGCTGCTGTCGCTTGGATATGTGCGCCCAGCGCGGTCTTCGGTCAATTGCAGGCGAATGATCGAACGACAGCTCCTCCCGCGCAGGAGCGCTCCCTCGTCGCTCGCCGTGCTCAGGCGAATCCGTAGGGACCCGCGAAAGCGCCGATGTGGCTCACGTGGCTGACCATGCCGTGGGCCTCGTCCCACAGGTGCAGCATGCAGCCGCGCGGTCCGATGTGCGACTGCGGCGGCGCGTCGGCGGCAAGCTGCAGATCGATCTCGGTGGTGGTGCTCGGGCAGGAACAGACAACGGTGCCAGCCCATCGGCGCAGCATCGTGCGATGCACGTGGCCGCACAGCACGAGTTCGACGTTGGGTGCACGGCGAACCACCGCCTCCAGTTGCTTTGTCTCCATGCAGCGGTAGATGTCCATGTAGGGGATCCCGCTGATGAAGGGCGGGTGATGAAGCATGAGCACGGTGGGCTTGGCGGTGTCCTGCGCGAGCGTGTGCGCCAGCCACTCGACCGCCTGCGCGTCGACGTGTCCGTGGTGCTTTCCGACGGGGCACGAGTCGAGCCCGATGAAGCGCACCGGATGGTCGTCCACGCACCAGTGCAGAGCGCCTTCGGCCGGCAGATAGGGCTGGTCCCGAAAGGCGATGCGGAAGTTCTCGCGGTGATCGTGGTTGCCGGGGATCACGAGGAAGGGAATGCGCGATGCCGAGAGCAGCTCGCGGACCATCGCGTATTCCTCGGGCCGTCCCTCGTCCACGAGATCGCCGGTGATCAGCAGCAGGTCGGGCACGCGGTCGAGCGTGTGCAAATGTGCAAGTGCTTCCGCAAACATCTGGTTAGAAGCTGCGACGCCTTGGTAGAGCACGCCTTCAGGCCGGATGTGCGGATCGGACAACTGTGCGATGAGCATGTGCTTCCTAGGGAGAACAGACCGCCATGGTGCAGCCGGGCGTGGAACGGGGCCATACGCCCGACGGCGCAACGGTGAAAGTGTCCGGAGCACAGGTGAGGCAGGTGCTTCGACGTCGAGGCTTGTGGGGGAGACCTTCGATCGCTCAGTGAGCGCCCGCTCGCGCCCGCCGGCACCGCTCACATGCCGGCGACGCCCTGCGCCAGAGCGAAGTCGAGCAGCACGCGGTCGGAAGGCTCCTCCGGCCAGGTGACCTGGGCGAGCCAACGATGGAAGGTCGTTCCCGCGATGCGGCTGGCCGGTCCGTCGCGCCGCCAGGCCCGCGCAATGGGCGTGGCGATCTGCGCGAGCCGTTCGGTCTCGAAGCGAGAGCGCATTTCCGCCTGCATCGCCTCGGGCATCTCCTTGTAGAGCGCCTTGGCCTTTTGCATCCGGTCGTTCTCCCACAGTTCACGGATGCGATGCATGCGGTCCTCGCCGCTCGCAGCGGGCGCGGCGCGTCCTTGCGCGAGGGCGGGCGCGGACGCGGGTTCGGAGACTTCGATCGCGCCTTTCACGCCTGCGTATCCCTTCTTGAGCGCATCCTTGAAGTACGCCGCCGGCGACTTGAGCGCCGGCAGCGACTGGCTGCGAAGACGCTGCTCTACATGCTCGAGCGTGCCGCGCAATTGCGCTTCGTCGGTGGTGGCGTACAGGTCCTGGGCTTCGTCCTGCTTGATGCCGAGCGCGATGAGCTTGCCGACCAGTTCGAGGTCGAAGACGTTGCGGCTGGGATCGTCAGCGGCGCCGAGCCGCTGCTGCACCTTGGGCAGGACGCGGAACTGGATCTCCTCGATGCGGCGCCCGCGCTTGTGCTCGATCAGTTCGAGACTGAAGTCCTCGCACAGGGCGTCGATCTCCGCGAGCGCCTTGCTGATCACGTCGCGCTTGAGAAAACGGTAGTCGACCTCGGTGATGTCGCTGCGCCCCGTGAGAACCGCGGCCCACCACAGGACGTCCTCGCGCATCGACAGACGGCTCGGCGAGGTGAGATAGCGCGCGCCGATCTCGTAGAGCACGGCCGCGGGATAGCTGCGCATCTGGCCGCTGATCTCCAGCAGCACGCGCGTGTACTGGTGCGGTTTCACCAGGCGTTCGCGGATCTCTTCCGGGTAGCGCCAGGTGATCGTGCACGGTCGCCCCCTGCCCTGCTCCTCGATCGTCACGGTGCCGAGCAGTTGTGACGACACCCAGCGTTTCAGGCCTGCGCCGCTGGTCGACCATTCGATGGTGGTCGCCTGCATGTCGCGCAGGTGAGACTTCAGCAGTTCGGTGTTGTTCGAGTTGAAGCGGGCGTCGCCGATGAGCTCGCTGAGCGCGAGCTTGTAGACGGGTTCGTCCACCCCCTGGCGCTGCGAGTGGTACAGCAGTGCGTTGTAGATGCGGCGGGACAGCAGGGTCAGCCGGCCGCGCTTGGGGCGGATGGCGATGGCCTCGTTGGCCTTCGCCACGCTCTGTTCGTCAGGGGCCTGCGCTGGTTTGGGCGGCTGTCGCGTAACTTCGCCGTCTTCCATTGGGGCCTCGTTCGGGGATATGCGGATTCACATCATGCCGCTGTTTTGTGAATCGGTCAATTTACAAAGCTACGAAAGCTCTCTTGAGACTTTGAAAGAGAACACTTGAGGAGGTTGAAGAATTGAGGGAGCTGTTTCTTCAGTCCTGACAAGGGTTTGGAAGCGTTTCTGTAAGTACGGTTGGGATTTGACGTGAGAAGTTTTGGGATTGAATGTGAGCTCGATTGGGGTTTGGGGATGTTTGGCGTGTGGATGGTTGGGATTTAGCGTGAGTGGACTGGGGGTGGTTGCACCCACGCTGGGGGTTGCCGGAGCCTGAAGCCCGTGAATTGACGGGGTCGGGGCTTCTCATCGCCCCCGAATGGCTGTCTCGAGCTCGATTCCGTTCACCTGAGAGGCGGCGGCGGGAGGACAATCCCAATCGATCTCACCTCGGTCCCCAAACGTTCTCACAATCGGAGTACGGCTCGGGGTGCCTGTATCGGCAGTTCTTGTTCATTCGACAGAATCCCATAGAATGGCTAAATTCTGTCGAATAAGGCTGTTCTTCATGGCATTGCCCGTCCCCGCCGGGGTTGGAAACCAGGTTTCCACACCCTCCCCCTCTTCCACCGTCGCTGCATCTCCCGAGCGCGCGCGCATCGATATGCCGCGCATCGCGGCGTTGGCTGTCCGCGCAGGCTCCATGGTCGAGCAGATCCGTGGGCGCCTGCTGGCACCCGAGGCGCGCAAGGTTGCGCCGGTGTATTCCACTGCCCAGTTGGCGGCCCTGTGCGGCGTCGACAAGGCACATGTGGCCTACCGCATCACCAAGGAGGATCTGCCCAGTGGCCGGCTGACGCCCGCTGGCGGCAAGCGCAACTTCGAGCTCAGCGAGCTCCGCGCCTGGACCCGCACGTACCGCGCGGACAAGATGCGACCCGCGGGCAAGAAGGCATTCACGATTGCGGTGGGTAACTTCAAGGGCGGCGTCGCCAAGACGACGACCGCCATGGTGCTGGCACAGGGCCTGAGCCTGCGCGGTCACCGGGTGCTGGCGATCGACACCGATCCGCAGGGCTCGCTCACGACCCTGCACGGTCTGCTGCCAGAGGCTGAGATCAGCGAGGACATGACCATTGCCCCGCTGTGCGACGGCAGCCAGTCCGACATCCGTTATGCCATCCGCTCGACCTATTGGGACGGGCTGGACCTGGTGGCTGCGGCCCCGTTCCTTTTCTCGGCCGAATTCGCGCTGCCCGCGCGGCAGATGCAGGAACCGGGTGCGCGGTTCTGGGACGTGCTCAACGCGGGCCTGGAGAGCGTGCGCGATCTCTACGACGTGATCATCATCGACACGCCTCCTTCCCTGTCTTATGTGACCATCAATGCGCTGTGGGCTGCCAACGGGATCGTGGTGCCGGTGCCGCCGTCCGGACTGGACTTCGCTTCCTCGGCGCAATTCTGGTCGCTGCTGGCAGACCTGGGCGCGAACCTCGATGCGCAAGGCGGCGACATGGCCGGCAAGGCCTTCGATTTCCTGCACGTGCTGCTCAGCCGCGTCGATCCGAGCGATCCCGCCACGCCGGCGGTGCGGCAGTGGATCCAGGCGACGTACGGCGAGTACACGCTGCCCGTCGAAATCCCGAAGACCAGCGTGACGAGCAACAAGGCGGCGGAGTTTGCGACCGTCTATGACGTTCAGAAATACGAAGGCGCTGCCAAGACCTACAAGCGCGCGTCGGACGCCTATGACGCGTTCGTCGATCTGGTCGAGCAGTCCGTGGTGAGCAGCTGGGCAGACAAGGCACAGGTGCAATGAGGCAGGCCACCCATCGATTCACGAAGCTGCGGGCCCAGCGTGGAAACCAGGTTTCCAGCTTCGCATGTCTTGCCCGTCGGGTAGCGATCCAGACCGAAACCCGTGGACTGGTCAGGCGGCGGCATCTCGGCGGCGCGACAAATATCCACCAATGCCCGCCGACAGCGATGCGCATGTGGAAACCAGGTTTCCACGGGCAGGCATCAGTCCTGACCGGCCAGCTGGAACCCAACCTTCCAGTCCATTCAGTGCCGGCGGCTCGCCCGCCCGCACGCAGCCAGGGGCGCGCGGTGCGCGGTACCTGGAAACCAGGTTTCCACCGCCAAGGAGATTCCAATGGCTAGTACCCGCAAACGCCTCGAAGCCCTGACCGCGGGATTGTCGATTCCCGAACCAGCGCCTGCATCGGCGGCGCCCGCGGCCCCGGTTGCGGTGGCGCCGGTCTTTCCAGGTGCGGCAGCATCTGCACCCATGGAAACCAGGTTTCCACCGGCCCAGACTGGAACGATGGCGCCACGCACGGGGCCGGGCCAGATGCTGGCATTCCGCGGCCAGATGCAGGCAGTGGAAGGGGAACTTGCAGCCTTGCGCGAGCGCCTCCAGCAGCATGACGGATCGACGCCGACGCGCAAACTCGACCCCAAGACCATCCGTGCGTCGCGATGGGCGAACCGCCATCCGGCCTCGTTCGAGACCGCGGCGTTCGCCGCGCTGAAGGCCGACATCGAACAGGCGGGCGGTAACGTGCAGCCGATCCTGGTGCGCGCCCTGCCGGATGAGCCTGGCCAGTACGAGCTGGTGTTCGGTCATCGGCGCCATCGCGCATGCCTGGATCTCGGCATTCCTGTACTGGCGGCGATCTGGGTCGACGAGCTTGGTGACATCGAGCTGTTCACGGCCATGGACCGTGAGAACCGCGAGCGCACGGACCTGTCGGCGTACGAGCAGGGCGTGATGTACCAGCGCGCGCTCGACGAGCAGCTGTTCCCGACCCAGCGCCAGCTTGCTGAAAAAGTGGGGCGCAGCCACACCTGGGTGCGCAAGGCGCTGATGGTGGCTCAGCTGCCGTCAGCCGTGCTCGAGTGCTTCCGCAGCCCGTTGGAAGTGCAGCACCGCCATGCGGAGCAACTCAATGCTGCCCTCGACAAGGATCGCCGCAGCGTCCTGAAGCGCGCCGAGAAGGTCCGGGGCCTGAAGCTCGCACCCGCTGCGGTGGTGGCACGCCTGCTCGGCATGGAGGCGGCGGCGAAACCGGAAAAGCTCGCGATCCAGAGCGATGGCAAGACGGTGGGTTCATGCCAGCGCGCCGTCGACGGGACCGTGACGCTGACATTGCTGCCTGGTGCCATGTCTGAAGTGGCATCGGATGCATTGGTCCGATCCGTGGCGGAAACCCTGCAGCGGGTTCGCCTGCTGGGCTGACCGGGGCGCCATTGCGCCTCATGTGAGCACCGTTGGGAAACGAAGCGGGGCCTGAATGTCAGAAGGAGAGGGAAGGGCGCCGCCCTCTCTTCATCTGAATCGCTCGGCTGCGAGGGCGGGCAAGGCCGGCACAGCCATTGGCCGCATCGATAACGCTCCCAGCAAATCGAATGCGCCTATTCGCGCAACCAGGGGGGCTCCATCCTCATCCACGGCATATCGGGCGGAACATGGGGGCTTTGGCTCCTGTGTGCAGAGGGGATGCGAGCAGACGACTCGTGGCACCCCTCCATCTAATCTTGAGGCGATGCTTGCCGGCTGTGCCGCCAATGCCAAAGATGCGCTGGCCAGTCGAGCCGTCAACGCGCTTCCGCTGCCACGAATGCCTCAGCAGCCAGGTGCCAATGAACCTCGATCAAGGCGATCGCAATATCTCCGAGTTCATCCCATCCGCGCTGCGCCGACAACATCGATCGACGGACTCCGAGACATGAAAGCACTGGTTCTGGAAAAGCACACGAACTCAAGCTGCGAGCTCAACATGCCGCTTCAGGTGGGGCCGCGTGACGTGAAGATCTGCATGCACCGTGGATAGAGCACGGCTTCCCGGTTCGGAACATAAATCACGGCCGACCAGCTCCCGGACCGATAGCGCAAAACCTCCGAAGCTGGCTCGCCCGGTGGCGTCGTTCTGTATGTTTGCGCCCACTTCTCAGCAAATTCCTAAATCCCAAATAACCACACATTTCAAATCGGCGAGGTGGGGAGTTAATGCTGCGCCGTCGCTTGGCCTGGGCACTGCGTCGTTCTCGCATTGCGCCTGCAACACGTGCCGTGGAAAGATCGAGATCTAAGGCACGTGGCAGGGGGATTGTTCTTGAGGCGAAGAGGGCCCCGAAGACCGGCTCGCTCACCTGAGCTGCATTTTGTGTCGTCGGACTCGCCCAGTAAGCAACCCCGCATCTTTACGACCCCTCCAACTTCGTACGGCAAAACCTCCGCCAAGTAGCGGCGTGGCCTTGAACCCAAATACGCTGCTACGGCAACCACTTGCAGCACAAAGTGAACCTCGATGCTCAGTAGATGGCACATTCGTCCGCACGTCGGCGTGTCCATCACGGACAAGCCCCGTGAAAATATCCAAGCGAATCAACAAGTTAGCCCCCTCTCCGGTAGTGACCTGTCGAGATTGTCAGCAAGAACAACACAAATTATCATTGATGATTATGTGAGTCGCCATCGCTTCGCCTATCCGCCTACAAAGCCAAGAAGGGGAGCGAGCGATGATCCGGAGCGTCCGCGGTTCAGCGCGGCAGGTAGCATTCAGGAAAAGGTCATGCAAAGGAGGTCGCAGTGAGCACGAGGATCTGGAGAGGGGCCCCCGTTGGGCATGCATGCTGCGCGGTTGCCGCCGGAAGCTGTGCAGAGGAGCTGGCACGATGAGCTCTCATCCCGTTCCGACCCGAGAGGAACTCGCCAGCCTGGAAGACGACGAACTCGAGCGCCTGGCCATCGAGTGGCGCGCCCGCGCCTCGCGCGGTGCCCGGCAAGCCTACGGCGTGGCCCATGCGCTGGAGGTCGAGTGGCGCCAGCGCATCCGCGTGAGCCGCGCCCAGGAATTGCCGCCGCCCGTGGTCGAGCCACGCCGCTGGTGGAAGTTCTGGCAGACCCGGCCAGCATCCGAGGCGTCCTCCTCCCTGTGAAGCCGACCTCCCCGCGCAAGCTTCACCGCGGCCACTTCGCCTTCATGCGCGCGCTCGCGCAGGGCGTCGACGAGCGTGCCAGTTGGGACCGCTACCTTCGGCTGGAAGGCGAGCATGTCGACCTGCGGACGGTGCGCCGCACCATCGCCTGGATCCGCGACGCCTTCGCCGCGGCCGCGCGCCGCGAGCACAAGCCGGGCACGGCGCGCCTGATCCTGCTCGATCCCGAACGCTTCACCGCGACGCCGGCGTTGCCGAGCCTGGCCGAATTCGCACAAGCCGAAGGCCTGGAAGATTTCTCCGAGGCCGAGCAGATCGAGGCTTATGAGGCGGCGTTCGGGCAAGGCGGCGGCTCGGCCGGAGGCCGGCATGGGGGGGGCTCGCGCCGGGCGCGCGTCATCGAGCGCCAACTGGAGGCGCTGCACTGGCTGGAGCGCTTGGTCGCGCAGGACCCGCGCCCCGGCGACAGCGTGGCCGCCTGGCTGCACCCCGCGCTGGCGGAGCGGCTGGAACGCTCGGGGCTGGCGACGCTGGCCCAGTTGGTCGCGCACATCAACGACAGCGGCGCCCGCTGGTGGGTCGAGGTGCAGGGCGTGGGGCAGGGCAAGGCGGCACGCATCCTCGACTGGCTGCATGCCAACGAGCAGGTGCTGGGTCTGCGAGTGAACGCTCACGCTGCTGCACCCCGAGCCCAATTGAACCCATCCACCCTGGCGTCGGTGGTTCCGTCCGCGACCGCGCTGGTGCCCTACGAGAAATTCGTGCTGCCCGCGAACCTGAATGGCCGGGAGGGCGCCTGCCGGGCCCCACGTGAGCTCTGCAATCTGGTGGCAGCAGACGACCACGAAGCCATCGGCGCATGGCTCGCTTCGAAGGGGAATGGCGAGCCCCGGGCGCCCATGACCTCCACCCAGCGCTCCTACCGCAAGGAAGCGGAGCGGCTGCTGCTGTGGTCGGTCCTGGAACACGGCAAAGCCCTGTCCTCCCTCACCGGCGAGGACGCGCAGGCCTACCAGGCCTTTCTCGCGCAGCCGCCCGCCCGATGGTGCGGCGCGCGTCATCACCAGCGCTGGTCGCCGATGTGGCGACCGCTCGAAGGCGCGCTGACGCCGGCGGCGATGCGGCAGTCGCTGATCATCCTGCGAAGCCTGTTCGCCTTCCTGGTGGAGCAGGGCTACGTGACGGGCAACCCTTTCTCGCAGTCGGTGCTGCCGCCGGATGCGCAAGGCCGCCTCGGGGCGAACCGCATGCTGAGCTTCGCGCAGTGGGACCACGTCGACGGACAACTGCGCAGCCACGTGGACACCGAGCCCGGCCGCCGCCTGCGCAGGGGCATGCGCTGGCTCTACGCGACCGGGCTGCGCCTGTCCGAGATCAGCGAAGCGCGCTGTGGAGACCTGCGTCCCGGGCAGCCGGCCCCGGACGGCTGCCCCTGGCTGCTGTCCGTGACCGGCAAGCGCGGCGAGCGCCGCGAGGTTCCGGTGCCACCGGAACTGATCGACGAGCTCGGCGAGGAGCTGGCGCGCCATGGCTTCGACCGCCAGGTCGATGCGCCCGCCAATCGGAGCGTCCCGTTGCTGGCGCGCTTCGGCACGGGGGCCGAGCGCCCGACTGGGTGGTCGGCGTCGGGCCTGTACCAGGCCATCAAGGCTTTCCTTGCCCGCGCCGCGCAGGAACTCGACGCCGCCGACGCCGCGCAACTGAGAAAGGCCAGCACGCACTGGCTGCGGCACTCGCACGGGGCACACGCCTTGCGCGGAAGGGAAGGGCGTGCGCCGATGCCCCTGGCGGCGGTGCAGAACAACATGGGCCACGCGTCGCGGTCCACCACCTCGATGTACCTGCCACGGTCCTGAGCAGGGCAGGTCTCCAGGATCGTCGGGCCTCATCCCGCCTCCAGACTGCCGGGTCTCGAAGGGCTGCGCGCCGAGCTATCGGCAGCGGAAGACAACGCACACCAGCTTTGTCCGACAGCCCCGACCAGCCCGCGGAACGCAGACTCCACTGCCCAACAACCGGAGGAAAGAAGTGAGAAGTCGCAATCGTCGAGACACCCAGCAGCCACAGCCGCAGCCACCGCGGGGGGAGTTCTGGCTCCTGCTCACGATCACGGTGATGATCGTCACCATCGCCCTGCTGCATCTGGCCGTGGAACGAGAGCGCGCCGGAGGAGCTTTCCAATTCGATCTTCAGCTGCTGTCCGCAACGCCGGCGACACCGGCGCAGGGCCCTGAAGCCACGCTGCGTCTGCCCCAAGACATCCGCTGAATCCTCTGAGACCGCACAGGTCCGGCAGTCGAGCGCGCTGCCGACAGTCTCGCCTGCATCAGCCCGGCGCAGCGCTCTATTTCTTCACTCCGCCAACGAAAACGCCAGCACGCTGGCGGCAGCGGGTTGGCGCCTGCAGCAAGACCCGCACGAGCCGACCTCGCACGGCATCGTCACCTACCCGACGACACGCAAGACGCTGACCGATGGGGTGAAACGGCCGCAGAAAAGTCCAGGCTTCACTACAACGACAAGGAACAGCCATGGCCCAGTACGACGTGCATCCACCGGTCGGCGTCATCGAAGAATCCTCCAGTCTCAGCGGCGTTTCATGGGGAGCGATCTTTGCCGGTGCGGCAGGCGCTGCGGCGCTGTCCCTCGTGCTCGTTCTGCTCGGGGTGGGCCTGGGCCTGTCGTCGATCAGCCCCTGGGCCAGCCAGGGCCCCAGCCCCGCGGCGATCGGCATGGCCACCATCCTGTGGCTCGCCTTCACGCAGATTGCAGCCTCCGGCCTAGGGGGCTATCTGGCAGGGCGGCTTCGAACCAAGTGGGCGGGCGTGCACACCGACGAGGTCTACTTCCGGGACACGGCGCACGGATTCCTCGCGTGGGCCGTGGCCACTCTGCTGACGGCCTCGCTGCTGGCGTCTGCCGTCGGCTCGGTCGTCGGCGCGGGCACCCAGGCCGGTGCCACGGTGCTCGGTGGTGCCGCGGCCACCGCGTCTTCGGCCGCCAGCGTTCCCGGCCCCCAAGGTTCATCGGATGCCAACGCGGGTGCGATGAGTTCGATGAACTACTTCGTCGATTCGCTGTTCCGCCGCGAGCCTCTGCCAGCGACCGCCACCCCCGGTGCGCCGTCAGGCGACGCCACCGTGGTCCCTGAGAACCAGGCGACATCGCCAGCCGGCAATTCAATGGCCGCTCATGCGGAAGCCAGCCGCATCCTGCTCAACGGCATCCGCACCGGCGCCCTGCCGTCCGAGGACACGCGATATCTGGGACAGCTGGTCGCGCAACGCACAGGCCTCAGCCAGCAGGACGCGGAAAAGCGCGTGACCGACACCTATGCGAAGGCGCAGGCCGCGCTGAAGGATGCGCAGGCGAAGGCCAAGGAGGCCGTCGAGACCGCGCGCAAGAGCTCGGCCTATGCCTCGCTGTGGCTGGTGGTCTCGCTGCTGATCGGCGCCTTCGTCGCGAGCTTCGCCGCAACCTATGGCGGCCGCCGCCGCGACCTCTGACCGACAGCGTTCTCGCATCAATCCCGAAGGAAATTCCCATGCGCTCACTTCTGCTGTACTTCCTGGGTGTACCGATCCCGATCATCATCCTCATCGCCCTGTTCTTCCGCTAGGGCAGGCGCCCGCGCCCGCGCCCGGTTTTCCGGGCCGATGTGCGCCGGGATGAAGCTGGCCATTTCGCCGATGCAGGGCAAGCGTGCCGCCGCGCCCGAAGAAGACGGGCGGCGCCGCTTCAGCGCAGCACCAGCACCGGCAGCGTCGAGCGCACCAGCACCTGCTGCGTCTCGCTGCCCAGCAGCAGGCGCTTGAGGCCCTTGCGCCCATGCGAGGCCATCACGATCAGGTCGCTGCGGTGCTTCTTCGCCGCCGCGATGATCGACTCGGCGACCAGGTCCGAGCTGACCTGTGCCGTCTTGATCCGCACGCCGCGTTCCCGTGCGCGGTCGCGCACCTTGTCGAGCATGGCCTGCGCCTTCTCGGCCCACTGCTTCTCGATGCGGCCGACGTCTTCGGCGGAGAAGGTCATCGAGCCTTCGAAATAGCTCTTCGGATAACGGGGAACGACGGTCATCGCGACCAGGTCGGCGTCGTTCTGCACCGCCAGCGAGATGGCGCTGTCGACGGCCTTCTTCGAAAGAGCGGTGCCATCGGTGGCGACGAGGATGCGCTTGAACATTGAGGATCTCCACACAGTGTGCGCCCGAGCTTAGGCGGGCGACGGTCCTTGCGGCTTGATGCATATCAAGCGCCTCGTGGCGCCTGCCTCTTAGGCTCGCCCGATGAATGCCACGCTCGCCCCGGATCGCGCCGTGATCCCTGCCATTCCAGTTGCTCCAGCTCTGCCAGCTCCGGTCGGTGAAGACGCCTGGCAGATGCTGGACGATCCCGCCGAGTGGGCCGCGTTCGGGCGCGAGCTGAATGACACCGATGGCGGCTGCTGGGAGTCGCAGGTCATGGTCGAGGGCATGACCTGCGCGGCCTGTGCCTTCACCGTCGAGGACGCGCTGCGCCGGGTTCCCGGCGTGCGCGAGGCGCAGGTCAACGCGGCCAGCCGGCGTGCGCGCGTCGTCTGGTCGCCCGCGCAGACGCGGCCCTCGCGCTGGTTCGAGGCGAGCACGAAGGCCGGCTACCGGCTGCTGCCGGGCTGCGACCGCTCCGCGAGGGAGCTGCGTCGGCGCGAATCGCGGCTGGCCCTGTGGCGGTGGCTGGTCTCCGGCCTCTGCATGATGCAGGTGATGATGTACGCCTACCCTGCGTACGTCGCGCGGCCCGGCGACATGGGCGCCGATTCGGCGCAACTGCTGCGCTGGGCCTCCTGGGTGCTGACGCTGCCGGTGGTGCTCTTCTCCTGCGGTCCCTTCTTCCGCAGCGCCTGGCGCGACCTGCGCATGGGCCGAATCGGAATGGACCTGCCCGTGGCCTTCGGCGTGCTCGCCACCTTCGCGGTCAGCAGCGCCGCCACCTTCGATGCCGGCGGCCCATTCGGCCACGAGGTCTATTTCGACTCGCTGACGATGTTCGTCTTCTTCCTGCTCACCGGCCGATGGCTGGAGGCGCGGCTGCGCGAGCGCACGGCCGGCGCCCTCGATGCTCTGATGAACCGGCTGCCCGACGCCATCGACCGACTCGCCGCCGACGGCAGCTGGAAGCGCGTGGCCGTGCGCCGGCTCGCCGTGGGGGACGTGGTACGGGTGCGCCCTGGCGAAGCCTTTCCGGCCGACGGCGTGCTGGTCGAAGGCGACACCAGCGCCGACGAGGCCCTGCTGACCGGCGAATCGCGGCCGGTGCCCCGCGCATGCGGCGACCGCGTGCTCGCGGGCAGCCACAACCTGTCGGCACCGGTGCGAGTGCGCATCGAATCGGTGGGCCAGGGCACGCGCTTCGCGCAGATCGTCAGGCTGATGGAGAGCGCCGCCTCGCGCAAGCCGCGCCTCGCGCTACTGGCGGACCGCGTGGCGCGTCCGTTCCTCGTCGCGGTGCTGGCATCGGCGGCCATCGCAGCCGCGTTCTGGTGGCCGACGGACCCGGGCAGGGCGCTGATGGTGGCGGTCGCGGTGCTCATCGTGACCTGCCCGTGCGCGCTCTCGCTCGCGACGCCGGCCGCCATGCTCGCCAGTGCGGGCGCGCTGGCGCGCGGCGGCGTGATGACCTCGAACCTGCAGGCGCTGGAAGCGCTGGCATCGGTCGACACGGTGGTGTTCGACAAGACCGGCACGCTGACGGGCGATGTCCCCCGGCTGGAGCGCATCTACTGCCGACAGGGCCTGCGGCCCGGCGACGCGCTCGAAATGGCGGCAGCACTCGCCGGCCAGTCGCTGCACCCCGTGTCGCAGGCGCTGGTGAATGCCTGGAACGCGCAGTTCCGCTCGCCACCCGATTGGATCGCGCAGCAAATCGTCGAGGCGGCGGGCCACGGTATCGAGGGCCGGCTGCGCCGCACGCGCGCAGCAGCCGGCACGGACCGGCGCGTGCGCCTGGGCTCGGCGGTCTTCTGCGAGGTGACCGCGCTGGAGGTCGAGGCCGCGCAGGTCCACCTGGCCGACGAGAAGGGCTGGCTCGCGAGCTTCGTGCTGGCCGAGGAGCTTCGCGCCGATGCCTCCGAGGCCGTGGCGACGCTGCGCGCGCAAGGGGTCACGGTGCGGCTGCTCTCGGGCGACAGGGACGCGGCCGCGAGGGAGATCGCCGCGCGCTGCGGCATCGACTTCGCGCAGGGCGGCTGCACGCCGGAAGACAAGCTCGACGTGCTGTGGCGCCTGCAGGCCGAAGGGCGGCGGATCGCGATGGTGGGCGACGGCCTCAACGATGGCCCGTCGCTGGCGCGTGCGAATGCCTCGTTCGCCTTCGGCCGCTCGGTGCCGCTGTCGCGCGCGCACGCCGACTTCGTGGTGCTCGGCGACAGGCTCGCCAGCATCCCGCAGGCGATCGCGCAGGCACGCAGGACCTTGCGCGTGGTGCGGCAGAACCTCGTGTGGGCCGCGGGCTACAACGCGCTGTGCGTGCCGCTGGCCGTCGCCGGCTGGCTGCCGGCCTGGCTCGCGGGCCTCGGCATGGCCGCGAGCTCGCTCGTCGTCGTTCTCAACGCGGCGCGGCTCTCGCGCGCTGGCGCTGGAGAAGGCGTGCGCTGATGGACATCCTCTTTCTTCTCGTGCCGCTGTCCGTGATGCTGGTCCTCGCGATCCTCGGCGGACTGTGGTGGGCCATCGAGCGCGGCCAGTTCGAAGACGTCGACATGGAAGGCGAACGCATCCTGCACGGCGATTGATATGCATCAAGCCCTCGGGCCGGTTACCCACGGAAACTGCCCGCAACTCAATCAAGGGCACGACGATGCAGGAACCCAGACCCCCCGCCGCGGAATACGACGACACGGTCGTGCGGCAGTTCGCGCTCATGTCCGTGGTGTGGGGCGTGGTCGGCATGCTGGTGGGCGTGGTCATCGCCTCCCAGCTGACGTGGCCCGAGCTCAACCTCGGCGTTCCATGGCTCAGCTACGGACGCCTGCGGCCGCTGCACACCAACGCGGTCATCTTCGCGTTCGGCGGCTGCGCGCTGATGGCGACCAGCTTCCACGTGGTCCAGCGCACCTGCCAGGTCCGGCTCTTCGCGCCCCGGCTCGCGTCCTTCGTGTTCTGGGGCTGGCAGGCGGTGATCGTGGCGGCCGCCGTCAGCCTGCCGATGGGCTACACGCGCGGCAAGGAATACGCAGAGCTCGAATGGCCGATCGCCCTGCTGATCGCGGTGGTCTGGGTGGCCTACGCCATCGTGTTCTTCGGCACCATCGGCACGCGCAAGGTGCGCCACATCTACGTGGCCAACTGGTTCTTCGGCGCCTTCATCATCGCGGTCGCGCTGCTGCACATCGTCAATGGCGCGGCGGTTCCCGCGGGATGGATGAAGAGCTACTCCGCCTATGCCGGCGTGCAGGACGCGATGGTGCAGTGGTGGTACGGCCACAACGCAGTGGGCTTCTTCCTCACGGCCGGCTTCCTGGGGATGATGTACTACTACATCCCCAAGCAGGCGGGACGGCCGGTGTATTCGTACCGGCTGTCGATCGTGCACTTCTGGGCGCTGATCTTCACCTACATGTGGGCGGGCCCGCACCACCTGCACTACACCGCGCTGCCCGACTGGACGCAGTCGCTGGGCATGGTGTTCTCGCTGATCCTGCTCGCGCCGAGCTGGGGCGGGATGATCAACGGCGTGATGACGCTCTCGGGCGCCTGGCACAAGCTGCGCACCGACCCGATCCTGCGCTTCCTGATCGTGGCGCTGTCGTTCTACGGCATGTCGACCTTCGAGGGGCCGATGATGTCCATCAAGACCGTCAACGCCCTGAGCCACTACACCGACTGGACCATCGGCCACGTGCACTCCGGCGCGCTCGGCTGGGTGGGCTTCATCACCATGGGCTCGCTCTACTACCTGATTCCGCGCATGTACGGCCGCACCGCCATGTACAGCGTGCGGGCCATCGAGGTGCACTTCTGGATCGCCACCATCGGCATCGTGCTGTACATCGCCGCGATGTGGATCGCCGGCGTGATGCAGGGTCTCATGTGGCGCTCGATCAACCCCGACGGCACGCTCACCTACACCTTCGTGGAGAGCGTGAAGGCCACCTTCCCGTTCTACCTGGTGCGCGTGATCGGCGGCGTTCTATACCTCAGCGGGATGTTGCTGATGGCGTGGAACGTCTGGATGACCGTCATCTCCGGGCGCGCGGTGCGCGCCGAGATCCCGCCGCCTGCCATGGCCCATGCCTGAGGACGCACGATGAATTCCAAGACTTCCAGCTCGGGCGGCTTCACGCACGAGAAGATCGAGACCAACAACCTGCTGATGATCGTGCTGATCCTCGTGGTGGTGGCCGTCGGCGGCCTCGTCGAGATCGTGCCGCTGTTCTTCCAGAAGTCGACCACCGAGGCGGTGCAGGGCGTCAAGCCGCTCACGCCGCTGCAGCTGGCCGGCCGTGACATCTACCTGCGCGAAGGTTGCTACAACTGCCACTCGCAGATGATCCGGCCCTTCCGCTCGGAGACGCTGCGCTATGGCCACTACTCGGTGGCCGGCGAGTTCGTCTACGACCATCCGTTCCAGTGGGGCAGCAAGCGCACCGGCCCCGACCTGCAGCGCGTGGGCGGCAAGTACAGCGACGAGTGGCACCGCATCCACCTGAACAACCCGCGCGACGTCGTGCCCGAGTCCAACATGCCAGCCTACAGCTGGCTGGAGAAGACGCCAGTCGATGCCGAATCACTGCCCGCCCACATGCGCGCGCTGCGCCGCGTCGGCGTGCCCTATACCGATGCCGAGATCGCCGGGGCCGCGGAAGACGTCCGGGGCAGGACGGAGATGGAGGCCACGGTGGCCTACCTGCAGTCGCTGGGCCTGGCGCTCAAGTAGGCAAGCGGCAAAGGACGCAAAACCATGATCGACCTCACCACCTTGCGCGTCGCCGCCACCGTCGTGTGCTTCGCGCTGTTCATCGGCATCGTGATCTGGGCGTATTCGCGCCGCAACGCGCCCGGCTTCCAGGAAGCGGCACGCCTGCCCTTCGAGCAGGACTGAAGGGATAAGCACGATGAGCGATTTCATCCACCGTTTCTGGTCCGACTACGTGGCCGCGGTCTCGCTGCTGGGCATCCTCGGCTGCGTGATCCTGCTGTGGCTCACGGCCCGCAAGCGCGTCGCCGCCAGCGCCGACAACACGACCGGCCACGTCTGGGACGAAGACCTGCGCGAGGCCAACAACCCGCTGCCGATGTGGTGGGTCGGCCTGTTCGTGCTGACCATCGTTTTCGGGCTCGGCTACCTCGCGCTCTTTCCGGGGCTGGGGAGCTTCCGCGGTAAGTCCGACTGGACTTCGCGCGGCGCGTACGAGGCGGAAGTCGCCAGGGCCACGCAGGAGCTCGCACCCGTCTATGCGAAGTACGCGTCGATGCCTGTCGAGGAAATCTCGCGCGACCCGCAGGCCCATGCCATCGGCGAGCGGCTCTTCATGGGCAACTGCGCCCAGTGCCATGGCTCCGATGCGCGCGGCAGCAAGGGCTTTCCAAACCTGACGGACAAGGACTGGCTCTACGGCGGCACGCCCGACAAGATCATCGAGACCATCACCAGGGGACGGGTGGGCGTGATGCCGCCCATGGCCGCCGCCGTCGGTACGCCCGACGACGTGAAGAACGTCGCCAACTACGTGCTGAGCCTGTCGGGCGAGCCGCACGACTCGGTGCGCGCCGGCCTCGGCAAGGCGAAGTTCACGGCATGCGCCGCATGCCACGGCATCGGCGGCGTGGGCAACCAGGCCCTGGGCGCACCCAATCTCAGCGACAGGATCTGGCTGCACGGCTACGGCGAGGCCGCCATCATCCAGATGATCAACTCGGGCAAGCACAACGAGATGCCCGCGCAGGAAGGCCGCCTCACCGAGGCACAGATCCGGATGGTCGCGTCCTACGTCTGGGGGCTCTCCAACAATGCGCCTGCAGCCACGCCCTGAAGCCGGCGGACCGCCATGACCCGCAGGATCATTCCCATCGCGAACGCCAACCCGGGAGGCGGCGAGGAGGTCGGCCTGTACGAGGCCTCGAAGAAGATCTATCCCCGCACCGTGCGCGGCGTGTTCGCGCGCTGGCGCTGGGCGCTGGTCTTTCTCACGCAGCTCGTGTTCTACGGCATGCCGTGGGTGGAATGGGGCGGGCGGCAGATGGTGCTGTTCGACCTCGCGGCGCGGCGCTTCTACATCTTCGGGCTGGTGCTGTACCCGCAGGACCTGATCTACCTCTCGGGCCTGCTGGTCATCAGCGCGCTCTCGCTCTTTCTCTTCACCGCCGTGGCGGGGCGGCTGTGGTGCGGCTACGCCTGCCCGCAGACCGTCTACACCGAGATCTTCATGTGGGTGGAGCAGCGCATCGAAGGCAACCGCGCCGCGCGCATGCGGCTGGACGCCGAGCCGATGTCGCTCGAGAAGCTGGTGAAGAAGTGGTTCAAGCACATCGTCTGGATCGGCATCGCGATGTGGACCGGCTTCACCTTCGTGGGCTACTTCACCCCGATCCGCGAGCTCGGCATGGCCTTCCTGCAGGCACAGATGGGCTCGTGGGAGGTCTTCTGGGTGTTCTTCTACGGTTTCGCGACCTACGGCAACGCCGGGTTCATGCGCGAGCAGGTCTGCAAGTACATGTGCCCCTATGCGCGCTTCCAGAGCGCGATGTTCGATCGCGACACGCTCATCGTGACCTACGACCCCCGGCGCGGCGAGCCGCGCGCGCCGCGCCGCAAGGGTCCCGATCCGCGGTCGATGGCGCTCGGCGACTGCATCGACTGCGGCCTGTGCGTGCAGGTGTGCCCCACCGGCATCGACATCCGCCAGGGCCTGCAGTACGAATGCATCGGCTGCGGCCTGTGCGCGGACGCCTGCGACACGGTCATGCGGAAGATGGCCTATGCGCCGGGGCTGATCCGCTACGACACGCAGAACGGCATGGAGGCCGGGTGGTCGCGCCGGCAGCTGCTGCGGCGCGTGCTGCGCCCGCGGGTGCTGGTCTACGCCGCGATCCTGCTGCTGCTGGTGACCGGCCTGCTGGCCAGCCTGGTGGTGCGCTCGCCGCTGAAGGTCGACGTGGTGCGCGACCGGGCCGCGCTGGCGCGCATCGCCGAGGGCGGAAGGCTCGAGAACGTCTACCGGCTGCAGATCATGAACGCCACCGAGCAGCCGCAGCGCTACCGCATCGCCGCCAGCGGGCTCGAAGGGCTCAGCGTGTCGCCGGACGAGCCGGTGGCCGTCGATGCAGCCCAGTCGCGCTGGGTCGCGGTGCGGCTTCAGGTGCCCTACGGCAGCGTGCCCGCCGGATCGCACACGGTGCACTTCGGCATCCGCGAGGAAGGCAGCGGCGCGCAGGTTTCCGAGAAAGCGGCCTTCCTGGTGCCGCGCTGAAAGGTCTGGAATGAATGCAGCAACCGGTTCGACGATGAACGCGCTGGCCGCCGAAGCGCTCGAGGCGCACAAGCCCTGGTGGCGCCATCCGCTGCTGTGGATGGTGATCGGCGGCCCGGTGGCCGTGATGATCGCGAGCTTCGTGACCTTCTGGCTGGCCTGGCGAAGCCCCGATGCGCTGGTGTCCGAGGACTACTACCGCGAGGGCATCGAGATCAACAAGACGCTGGCCGGCAAGCGCCACCTCCCCGCACTGACCGGCCGCAACCATGCGATGACGCCCGCGGAAGATGTGCCCTCCGCGGGTCCGAGGGCGGCGCCATGAACGCGATGCGGCTGGTCGCCGCCATCCTCTGGCCTTCCTTTCTGGTGGCCTGCGGCATGGAGGTGCTGGTCTTCGCGCTGGTCGATCCAATCAACACCTTCTGCGGCGCCGATGCGCTGCACATGACGCGGCAGGGCATCTACACGGGTGCCTTCTTCGTCTTCTGGCTGATGGCCGCGGCCTCGAGCGCCTGCACGGTGCTGCTGACCGCACCGCCTGCACCCGTGCAGCCCGTCCAGCCCGACGCTCCCATGCGCACACCCACCCCATGACTTCCATTGCCCTCGCTCCCGATACCGGAATCGAAACCGGAACCGTGCCGGCCCCGCTGCCGATCGACCTGCTGCGACAGTTCGACGTGCCCGGCCCGCGCTACACCTCCTATCCCACCGCGGACTGCTTCGTCGAGTCCTTTGGCGAGAACGACTACGTGCGTGCGCTGGCACAGCGCCGCGCGGCCGGCCCCGAGGCGCCGCCGCTGTCGCTGTACGTCCACATCCCCTTCTGCGAGTCGCTGTGCTACTACTGCGCCTGCAACAAGATCGTGACGCGCCACCGCGAATGGGGCCGCCAGTACCTCGCGTACCTCGCGCGCGAAGTCGAGCTGCAGGTCGCGCAGCTCGGCCGCAGCGCCACCGTGTCCCATCTGCACCTGGGCGGCGGATCGCCGACCTTCCTCGACGATGCGGAGCTCGGCGAGCTCATGGCGCTGCTGCACCGGGCCTTCGCCTTCGTGCCCGGCGGCGAGCGCTCCATCGAGATCGATCCGCGCACGGTGGACGCGCAACGGCTTTCCAACCTCGCGGCGCTCGGCTTCAACCGCCTGAGCTTCGGCGTGCAGGACTTCGACCCGGCCGTGCAGGAGGCGGTGCACCGCATCCAGCCCGCATCGCAGGTCTTCGCGCTGATGGACGAGGCCCGCTCGCTGGGCTTCGAGTCGATCAACGTGGACCTGATCTACGGCCTGCCGCGGCAGAACGACGCCTCCTTCGAGCGCACGCTCGCGCAGGTCTGCGAGCTGCGGCCCGACCGCATCGCGCTCTATGCCTACGCGCACCTGCCCGAGCGCTTCAAGCCGCAGCGGCGCATCCATGCCGAGGAACTGCCGGACGCCGCCGCGCGCGTGCGCATGCTCGCGAACGCCATCGCGAGACTCACGGGCGCCGGCTACGTCTACATCGGCATGGACCATTTCGCGCTGCCCGACGATCCGCTCGCCGTCGCGAAGAAGCAAGGGCGGCTGCACCGCGACTTCCAGGGCTACGGCACGCGGCCCGAAGGCGACCTGATCGCGCTCGGCGTATCGGGCATCGGCCGCGTGGGCGCCACCTACAGCCAGAACGCCAAGAGCCTGGACGACTACCGCGCCTTGCTCGACCAGGGGCGCCTGCCGGTGGTGCGGGGCCTTGCGCTGTCGCGCGACGACCTGCTGCGGCGCGAGGTGATCATGGCGCTGATGTGCCGGGGGCGGCTCGACTTCGATGCCATCGGCGAAGCCTTCGCGGTCGACTTCCGGCGCTACTTCGCCACCGAGTTCGCGGCGCTCGGCCCGCTGGTCGCCGACGGCCTGGTGCGCCTGAGCGACCACGGCCTCGCGGTCACCGAGGAGGGCTGGTTCCTCGTGCGCGCGGTCGCGATGGTGTTCGACCGACACTGCCGCGCCAACCGCACGCGCTTCTCGCGCGTGGTCTGAGCATGCAGGCCGCGCTCGCCGGTGCCGCGCTGCTCATGGGCCTTGCCGGCGGGCCGCACTGCGTGGCGATGTGCGGTGCCGCCTCGTCGGCGGTGATAAGGATCGTGCCGCTCGCCCCCGTGGGTCGGGGCGCGGTGCCGGCACTCGGCGCGCCCGGTGCCTTCCATCTGGGCCGCGTCGCAAGCTACGCGGCTGCGGGCGCCATCGCGGCCGCCAGCGTCGACGGCCTCGCGCTGGCCGGCGCCCAGGTCGCCGCATTGCGGCCGCTGTGGGTGCTGCTGCACGTCTTCGTGTTCGCCTGGGGCGCGATGCTGGCCGTCACGGGGCGGCAGCCGCTGTGGGCACGGCGCATCGGCCGCTCGCTCGAAGCGCGTCTTCGTCCGCATGCCGCAGCCACGGGGATGGGCGTGTTCGCGACCGGGCTGCTGTGGGTGGCGCTGCCGTGCGGGCTGCTCTATTCGGCGCTGATGCTGGCGGGCCTGGGCAGCGGGCCGTGGGAAGGCGCCATGCTGATGGCGTTGTTCGCGGTGGGAAGCGGGCTTTCGCTCGCGGTCGGTCCGTGGCTGTGGCAGCGCCTGCGCCTGGCCGGCGTTGCGGCGGGCCAGGCCTGGGGCGCACGGCTGGCGGGCGTGCTGCTGGCCGGCGCCGCCGCGCACGCCGTGGGCTCGGACCTCATCCGCCAGATCGATGCCTGGTGCCGATGAAACGCGTGGCCTCGCCCGGTGGCGCATCGGCGGCGAGGGTCTCCCACCCGCGAGGGGTGATGCGGGTCACCGTGGCCGCATCCTGGTGCGTGCAGCCGCCCGTGCCATGGCCCGGCTGCGAGACGGCGCAAGGAATGCGGGCCTCGACCAGGCCGGCGGCCTGGAGCACGCGCAGCCTGTCGATCATCGCGGGATCCGCTTCGCTGCAAGGCAGTTGCGAGGCGGCCAGCCTGCGCAGCAGGTTCATGCACATCGCAGCCTCCGTACGAAGCTCAGTCCAGCGTGAGCCACTTGATGAGGAGCTGGAACGCGAACCACAGCACTGCGCCACCCAGCGCGGCACACAGCACGATGAGCAGCAGCAGATGGACGGACATGCGGCCCTGCGTCGTTCGACGGATTCGCATCCGCCAGTCTCAGCGGCCGTCGCGCGGGCAGGTGCTGACGCCGAACAGCGTGTAGGCAGGGCAGTTGCCCACCACGCCCGTCAGCAGCGGCACCACGCCGATGTAGCCCCAGAACCCGATGGTTCCCCGCACCGCCAGGGCGATCATCAGAAGGCCTGCGCCAATGCGCAGTGCGCGGTCGAGGACTCCGACATTCTTCGTCAGGAAAGGCATGCGACATCTCCTTTGCACGATGGGAGCAAATCTTGCGCGCCGCGACCGTGGCGGGGGTTGAGGTGGATCAAGCCGCGGTGCGGGCTGCTGCGGTCCTGCGGCCGATTGACGCAGCGCAAGCCCGTGCGCGGCCCGCAGGCCTAAGGTCGCTTCCATCGCAAACCGCCTGTCCAGGAGAGCCTCCATGCAGACCCCCAAATCCATCCTGCTCCATCTCGACGGCTCGGCCCGCACGGTGGAGCGCATCAAGCTGGCCCGTGAGCTCGCCGAGACCTTCGAGGCCGAGGTCACGGCGCAGCCGTGCACCCTGTCCGCGCTCATGCGCTATCCGTACGCCATCGAAGCGGCCGCCGAGGCGGTCGCGATCATGCAGGAGATCGACAAGGACGCGCGCGACAAGATGCACGCCACCTTCATGCAGCACGGCGCGGGCTCGCCGCGCCTGCACTGGACCGAGCCCGAGAGCGACGGCCCGTGGGGCTTCGCCCGGCGCGCCCTGTACGCCGACCTGCTGGTCCTGGGGCAGCGCGACCGCTACGACCCGATGGACGGCGAGCTCCCCGGCGACTTCCTGCCCAGCCTGCTGGTGCAAAGCGGCCGGCCGGCGCTGGTGCTGCCCTACGCGGGGCCGGTCGGCCCGATCGGCAGCAAGGTGCTGGTGGCCTGGAAGGAGACGCGCGAGGCCGCGCGCGCCGTGAGCGCCGCACTGCCATGGCTGCGCAAGGCGGGCCGGGTGGATGCCGTGGCCTACGGCGAGGGCGCGAACGAATCGCTGCAGAGCCTGCGGGCCTACCTTCGGATGCAGGGCGTGGGCGAGGTCCGCCTGCATCCCGGTGGCGACAAGGAGGACGACGTCGGCAACCGGCTGCTCTCGCTGGCAGCCGACCTGAGCGCCGACCTGCTGGTGATGGGCTGCTATGGCCACAGCAGGGCGCGCGAGTGGGTGCTGGGCGGTGCCACGCTGTCCATGCTGCAGTGGATGACGCTGCCGGTGCTGATGTCCCACTGAGGCTTTCATGCGCATCGACTTCCTCGGTGGCACGGGCACCGTCACCGGCTCGAAGTACCTGCTGAGCCATGGCGGCCGGCGGCTGCTGGTCGATTGCGGGCTCTTCCAGGGGCTCAAGCAGCTGCGCCTGCGCAACTGGGACGTGCTGCCGGTCGATCCCGCGAGCATCGATGCCGTACTGCTCACGCACGCCCACATCGACCACAGCGGCTTCGTGCCGCGGCTGGTCCGGCTCGGCTTCAAGGGGACCGTGTACTGCACCAAGGCCACACTGGAACTGTGCGAACTGCTGCTGCCTGATTCGGGCCGTCTGCAGGAGGAGGATGCCGACTATGCCAACCGGCACGGCCACTCGAAGCACAAGCCCGCGCTGCCGCTGTACACCGAGCAGGAGGCGCGCGCGGCGCTCGGGCGCTTCGAGGCCGTGGACTTCGGCCAGGAGTGTTCCCCGTGGCCCGGCTGGTCCTGGCAGCTGGCCAGGGGCGGCCACATCCTCGGCGCGGGAAGCCTGCGCGTCGGCTGGGGCGGCGCGAGCATCCTCTTCTCAGGCGATCTGGGGCGCAGCCAGGACCTGCTGATGCGCCCGCCCGAAGTAGCCCGCCCCGCGGAGTACGTGGTGGTGGAATCCACCTACGGCGACCGCAGGCATCCTGCGGCCGACACGCTCACCGAGCTCGCAGGCGTGATCAACCGCACCGCCGCGCGCGGCGGCATCGTGCTGATCCCGGCCTTCGCCGTCGGACGGGCACAGACGCTGCTGCACTGCATCCACCTGCTCAAGGACGCGCACCGCATCCCGGACATGCCGGTGTACCTGAACAGCCCGATGGCGACCGACGCCACGCGCATCTACAGGAAGCACTGCGACGAGCATCGGCTGAGCGCGCAGCAGTGCGCGACGATGCTGGGGAAGACCATCGTCGTCAACACGGTCGAGGAATCGATACGGCTGAACACCCTGGCCTTTCCGTCGATCATCGTCTCCGCCAGCGGCATGGCCACCGGCGGGCGGGTGCTCCACCACCTGAAGGCCTACGCGCCCGACGCCCGCAACACCATCCTGTTCGCGGGTTTCCAGGCGGCAGGCACGCGCGGCGCCGCCATGCTGGCGGGCGCCGAGGCGGTCAAGATCCACGGCGCCTACGTGCCGGTGCGCGCGGAGGTCGCGAACCTGGAAACGCTGTCGGCCCATGCCGACCGGGAGGAGTTGCTCGCGTGGCTCGACGCCCAGCAGGCGCCGCGGCGCGTGTTCGTCACCCATGGAGAACCGGTGGCCGCGGACGCGCTGCGGCTGGCCATCGAGGAGCGCCACGGCTGGCCGTGCACCGTGCCCGAATACCGCGAATCGCTGGAACTCTGAGCCGAGGATCACGGCGGCGGCGCATCAGGGCACCAGCACCGCGGCGCCCTCGATGCGGCCGGCGCGCAGATCGGCCAGCGCTTCGTTGGCCTGCGCGAGCGGATAGGTTCTGACGTGGACCTGCAGCGGATGCGTCTGCACGAAGTCGAGGAATTCCCGCGCATCCGCGCGCGTGAGGTTGGCCACCGAGACCACGCTGCGTTCCTCCCACAGCAGTCGGTACGGGAAGGCGGGAATGTCGCTCATGTGGATGCCCCCGCACACCACCCGGCCACCCTTGTGCACGACGCGCAGCGCCGCGGGCACCAGCTCGCCGGCGGGCGCGAAGATGATGGCGGCATCCAGGAGCTCGGGCGGGCGCTCGTTCGAGCCGCCGGCCCAGGCGGCCCCCAGGCTGCGCGCGAAGGCCTGTGTCGCCGTGTCCCCGGCTCGGGTGAACGCGCAGACCTCGCGCCCCTGCGCAACCGCCGCCTGCGTCACCAGGTGCGCTGCGGCACCGAATCCGAAGATGCCCAGCCGCTGTGCGCCGTCGCCCGCGGCCTTGAGGCTGCGCCAGCCGATCAGGCCCGCGCACAGCAGCGGGGCGATGCGCGCGGCGTCGGTTTCGGGCATGGCAAGCGGCAGGCAGAACGCCGCCTCGGCGATCACATGGCTCGCGAAGCCGCCGTCGCGGTGATAGCCCGTGAAGCGTGGCGTGTCGCAAAGGTTCTCGCGGCCGTCCGCGCAGAAGGCGCAGCAGCCGCAGCTGTGGCCCAGCCATGGCACGCCCACGCGGTCGCCGATGCGATGGCCCTGCACGCCCGCACCCATGGCCTCCACGATGCCGACGATCTCGTGCCCCGGCACGATGGGCAGCACCGGCAGCGGCAGCTCGCCATCGACCACGTGCAGGTCGGTGCGGCAGACTGCGCATGCCAGCACGCGCAGGCGCAGCTCGCCCGGGCCGGGCTGCGGGATGTTGCGCCGCTCGAGCTGCAGCGGCAGCAGCGCCGCGTTCAGCACCATGGCCCGCATGGTCGGCGCGACTGCACAGGCCGGCTCGATGTCGCGCGTCTCGGAGGTGTTGCGCATGGAGGGCTCGCGCTCGTGATGGGCGAAGTTCCGGGCCGCCGCCTAGGCCATGTACTTGCCGCCGTTGATCGACAGGGTGATGCCGTTGATGAACGCGCACTCGTCGGCGACGAGAAACACGACGCCGCGCGCGATCTCGGCGGGCGTGGCGAGGCGGCCGGCCGGAATGTCCGACAGGATCCTCGCCATCACCTCGGGTGCGACCGCCCCCACCATGGGGGTGTCGGTGTAGCCCGGCGCGACCACGTTCGCGGTGATGTTGCGCGAGGCGCCTTCCAGCGCGAGCGACTTGGTGAGGCCGACGAGCCCGGCCTTCGTGGCCGCGTAGTTCACCTGGCCCGCCTGCCCGGACAGTCCGTTGACCGAGCCCATGTTCACGATCCGGCCGAAGCGGCGTTCGCGCATGCCGCCGATGACGGCGTGGCACATGTTGAAGCAACCGCCGAGATTGACCTCCAGCACCTCGCGCCACTGCTCGAGGTTCATCCTGTGCAGCATCGTGTCGCGCGTGATGCCGGCGTTGTTGACCAGCACGTCGATGGGACCGAGCTCGGCCTCGACGCGCGCGACGCCGGCCTGGCAGGCCGCGTGGTCCGCCACGTTCCATGCGAAGGCCGGGATGCCGGTGCGCGCGGCGAAGGCCTGCGCGGCCTGCGTGCGGTTGGCGAAGTTCACCGCCACGCGGTAGCCCGCCGCCTGCAGGGCCTCGGCCGTGGCCGCCCCGATGCCCGAGGTCCCGCCGGTGACGAGCGCGACGCGCATCTCAGGCGTCCACGAGCAGGTCGTTCACCACGACCGTGACGCCCGGCGTGGACCAGGCAGCGCCTTGCACGGCGTCGCGTTCCGACCACGAATGGACGGTGCCGCGCAGCGTGACGTGGGAGCCGTCCACCGCAATGGAAAGCTTGCGGGCCTCGCGGTCGGCCTGGCGCGAGAGCGCGTCGTGGATCTTCTTCTCGACGTCGGCGGGGCTCACCCTGGGCTTGACCTTCACGAGGTTCGACACGCCGGTCACGCCCATCAGGTCGCGCACGGCCACTTCGGCGGCGCTGCGCTGGTAGTCCCACTCGACCTCGCCGGTCAGGCTGAGCCAGCCCTTCTCGACCATCGGGTGGATCTTTCCGTCGGGCACGAGCGCGTTCCATTCGAGCGCGCGTTCGGCCGCCAGCGCGATGTCCGCGTCCGTGCGCTGGTTGTCGAAGGGCAGCTTCACCGTCAGTTCGACCGCCAGCGCCTTCACGCCGTAGACGCGCTGCACGGCGCGCTCGACCGCGTATTTCTCGGCATAGCTGGAGAGATGGCCGGTGAGCGTGACCACGCCGTCCTTGACGATCACGCCGATGTCGGAGGATTTGACCTCGGGAGCCCAGTTCAGCTCGGCCTGGATGTCGTTGCGCAATTGGGTATCGGTCTTCATGGTGGGATTCCTTGCGTTGGATGGATGGAGCCGGTCGTCCTGGCGCAGCCCTGGCGGCCGTGGAATCCACTGTAGGAAGGGCGCGGGAAAGGCGTCTTGCGCTGGATCAAGCGCGGGCGCACCAGGCCGTGCACCTCATCCGATCGCTTCGAGCAGCATCGCCTGGAGGATGAAGCGGCGGTTGTCGGCCGGCACGGTCGCGTCCGAGAGCAGTTCCGCGAGCTGGCTGGCCGGGTGGGTCTTCATCGCGGCACCCTCGAAGACCGGAATGCCGGCGTGCTGCCCGATGCACCGCACGAGCGCGGGGTCGAGCCCCTGGCATTCGATGGCGTCGTAGAGGCGCCCGAGCATGCGGGCCGTGTGCTGCACCTCCTGCGGCGTGCTCGCCGCCGACAGGCTCGAGCGCATCACCGCCACGTGGGCGCCGAGCTCCTCGGCGGCGCGGCGGAAGAAGGCCAGCGATTCGGCGGGCTGCGCCTCGTAGACCAGCCCCAGGTTCTTGCCGCGTAGCAGCGGGCGCGTGGTGCCGTCGACGCAGGCCTGCTGAAGGATGCGCGCGCGGGCCAGCAGGCTCGCCGCGTTGAGCGGGGAGAGCTTGAGGTCGGCCTCGGGACTGCGGACGGTATGGGTAGGCGGCATAGGGCGTGTCAATGTGCGACCTGCCGAGGGTAGGGGGGCGGGTGGTCCCCTGTTTGATGCAGCGCAAGCCATGGCACGCCAGCGTGTGAACTGCAGCACGCCGCGGGCCCTTGATACACGCCGGACACATTGCATTCACCGAGCGTTACGCAGCGATTCCGACCGTTGTCATTGCGTTGCCGAGGGCTTCCTAGCATTCCTCCATCGACACGCAAGAACCACCAAGGAACGAAGATGCTCGACACCGCCACCGCCTCGAAGATTGCTCCTTCTTCCCCATGTCCGGGGATGCCCGCTGCCGCCGGCCACGATTGCGGGAACCGCAGCACCGCCGAGACGCTCCGGCTGCTCGGCGAGCAGCTCAGGCCGCAGCGCCGCGTGGTCCACATGGGCGACACGATCTACCAGGCCGGCGAGCGCTTCGGCAATCTCTACATCCTCAACTCGGGCTTCTTCAAGATCGTGAACCTGTCGGCCGACGGGCGCGAGCAGGTGGTGGGCCTGAAGTTCCGCGGCGACTGGCTCGGCTTCGACGGCATCGCCGGCGGGCGCTATTCGTGCGACGCGGTGTCCATGGATACCGGAGAGGTCTGGGTGGTTTCGTACGAAGCGCTGCTGGCAGCCTGCATCACCCGTCCCGAGCTGCTGCAGGTACTGCACGCCGCGATGAGCCGAGAAATCTCGCACGACCGGGATTCGCTGATGTCCGTGTGCACCCTTCCGGCCGATGCCCGGGTCGCTGATTTCCTGCGCTACTGGGCCGAGTCGCTCGCGGAGCGCGGCATGCGCGCCGACGAGATCACGCTGCGCATGACGCGCGCCGAGATCGGCAACTACCTGGGCATGACCCTCGAGAGCGTCAGCCGCGCGCTGTCGCGCCTGGCGCGCGACAACGTCATCGGGTTCGCGACCAAGGGGCGCCGCGATGTACAGATTCCCGATGTGGGCGCCCTCTCCGCATTCGTGCAGCGCTGCCTGGCGCCTGCGCCCGCGATGCTGCAGTAGCCGCAGTAGCCGCAGTAGCCGCAGTAGCGCAGGCTGCGGCGGCGCTCAGTCCCGGCCGGCCAGGACCCTCGCCATGGCCTGCGCCAGTTCCGATCGCGTGTAGGGCTTGCGAAGCAGTTCCCAGCTCTGCGGCACCTCGCGGTCGGCATCGAGCAGTTCCGACGAGAAACCCGACATCAGCAGCACCGCGACCCCCGGGAGGCGCTGCTGCACCTCGGCGGCCAGCCGCGTGCCGCGCATGCCGGCGCCTAGCGCGATGTCGCTGAGCAGCAGGTCGAAGTCGCCGGCGCCCGCATCCAGTGCAGCCAGCGCCTGTTCGGCGGTGGGGGCCGCGATGACGATCTCGCAGCCCAGCGTGTGCAGGAAGTTCTCCACCACCTTGCGGACTTCCGCGTCGTCCTCGACCAGCATCACCCGCAGGCCGGGCGCGAGCGCGTCGCCACCATGCTCTTCCATCGCGGCGGGCGCGCAGGTCTCCTGCTGCTGCGGGAGGTAGAGCGTCACCGTGGTGCCCCGACCGATCTCGCTGTCGATCGCGACGGCGCCGCGCGACTGGTTGACGAAGCCGTACACCGTGCTCAGCCCCAGCCCCGTGCCGCGACCCGCCTCCTTGGTGGTGAAGAAGGGCTCGAAGGCCCGTTCCTTGACTTCGTCGGACATGCCGCTGCCGCTGTCCGCGATGGAGATCGCGACGAAGTGCGCGGCGGTGCCCGCCTGCGGTTCGTTGCGCTCGTTGCGAAGGACCGTCGGCAGCGCGCCGCAGATGGCAGTGCGGAAATGGAGCGTGCCGCCGTCGGGCATGGCGTCGCGCGCGTTGATCGCGATGTTGAGCAGTGCGGATTCCAGCTGGCCCGGGTCGGCCACTACCAGCGGTCGGCCGGGCGCCGTGGCGATCTCGATGCGGATGCGCTGGTCCAGCGTACGGCGCAGCATGTCGGCCAGCGAATGCAGCAGCGCGTGCGTGTCCACCGCCACCGGCTGCAGCACCTGCCGGCGCGAGAACGCCAGCAGCTTGCCCGTGAGCTCCGCACCGCGCCGCGAAGCGCGGGTGGCGGCGCCCAGCAGTTGCTGGGCGTAGCCGTCGTGCGCGAGGGCGGGCAGCTCCTCGAGGACCTGGAGGTTGCCCTGGATCACGGTGAGCAGGTTGTTGAAGTCGTGCGCGATGCCGCCGGTGAGCTGGCCGACGCTCTCCAGCCGCTGGGCATGGTTGAGCGCCTCCTCCGTCTGCATGCGCTGCAGGCTGGTCGCGAGCAGGCTCGACAGCGATTCGAGGAAGCGCACCTCCTCGTCGCCGAAGCGCTTGGACTCCCTGGAGCGCACCGAGAGCATCCCGGTGACGCGGCCCCGGTCGGACAGCGGCACCGCAAGTGCGCTCACCAGCCCGGCATCGAGGTAGGCCCCCGGCACGCGGAACCGCGTCTCCTTGCGGTAGTCCTGCACCACCACCGGCCGGTTCTGCGAGAGAACGAAGCCCGGCGGCGTGTCCGGACGGTTCGCCAGGCGCGCGCCGATCTCCTCGCCGGCGACCAGCCCGACCCCGCTGGCCACGCGGAACTCGGAGCGGCCCGCGTCGAGCAGCCACACCATCGCGACCTCCACCTCCAGGGCCTTGGCGATGATCTCCGGCACGTGCTCGAGCACCGCCTGCAGGTCGCGCGTGTCGACTGCGAGGCGGCCCAGCTGGGCCAGGTGCTCGCTGTAGCGCGCGCGTTGCAGCGCCTGCTTCACGCGCGGGTAGGCGCCGATGTCGCGGATGGCCGCGACGACGAATGGCAGGCCATGGTTCTGCAGCGGGCTCAGCGCGATCTCCACCATCACCTCGCTGCCGTCCTTGCGCTTGGCCACGAGCTCCATGTGCGTGCCCATGGGACGCGGGCGCGGGGCCCGGCCGTAGGCCTCGCGGTAGGAGGCGTGGCGCGGGCGGATGCTGTCGGGCACCAGCGCGTCGACGTTGAGGCCGAGGAGCTCGTCCGGTGCATAGCCCAGCAGCGCGGCCGCCGAGGGGTTGGCGAGCACGATGCCGCCGGACTGGTCCACCACGAGCAGCGAGTCGGGATAGGCGGAGAAGAGCGAGCGGAAGACGCTGCCTTCGTCGATGCCGGACGGCAGGATCTGGCCGCTGCCGGCGGAGGGTTGGCGCGCCTCGCCGGCCGTGTCAGCCATGGGAGACCGGCGGGACCAGGATGTAGCCCGCCCCCCGCACCGACTTGATGAGCTGCGGATCCTCGGCGTCGGCCTCGATCTTCTTGCGCAGCCGGCCCACCTGCACGTCGATCGTGCGGTCGAAGGGCGCGGCCTCGCGCCCGCGCGTCTGTTCGAGCAGGAAGTCGCGCGACAGCACGCGGCCCGGATGGCGCGCAAAGGCCTGCAGCAGGTCGAACTCGCCGCCGGTCAAGGTCACCGGCTCGCCGCGCGGATTCGTCAGGCTGCGCGCGGCGGTGTCGAGCTGCCAGCCGGCGAAGCACAGTTTGTCGGGGGAGGCGGACGCTGCAGCCGGTGCAGTGGGCATGGCCGGCGCGAGCCGCCGCAGCACCGCCTTCACGCGGGCCGCCAGCTCGCGCAGGTCGAAGGGCTTGGTCACGTAGTCGTCCGCGCCCACCTCGAGGCCCACGACCTTGTCCACCGCATCGCCGCGGCCCGTCACGATCACGAGGCCGCAATGCCAGCTCTCGCGCATGCGCCGCGCGATGGAGAAGCCGTCCTCGCCGGGCAGGCCCAGGTCGAGCAGCACGAGATCTGCGGGGTCGGACTCCATCAGCGCCATGAGGGCGCGGCCCTCATGCACCTGGGTGACGCGGAAGCCGTGGCCCTGGAGATAGTTGGCCAGCAACTGCGTGATGTCGATTTCGTCGTCCAGAACAACGATGTGGGGCGTGGTTTTCATGCGCTGGCAACAAGATGGGGCGCGGACTGCATGGGTGGTCCGGCCTGCGCTGAGCGTAGCACGCAGGCAGCGCCAAAGCACCTGCACCAGGGTACCCCCCGCGGTAGCCCGGTGCCGCGCCGCCAGCGCCGTCAACCCTCGCCGCGCGGGGGCTGGCCGCGCCAGCGCCAGTCCTCGACCTCCGGCATGTCCTTGCCGTGGCGTGTGATGTAGGCCCTGTGCGCCAGCAGCCGGTCGCGCAGGTGCTGCTGCACGTGGCCGGCGCTGTCGCACAGGCCCGGTACGCGGGCGATCGCGTCGGCTGCGAGGTGGAAGCGGTCCAGCCGGTTGAGCACCGTCATGTCGAAGGGCGTGGTGGTGGTGCCTTCCTCGCAGTAGCCGTGCACGTGGAAGCCGGGATGGTTGCGCCGCTTGTAGATCAGCCGGTGGATCAGCGCCGGGTACCCGTGGAACGCGAAGATCACCGGCCGGCCGGTGGTGAAGATCGCATCGAAATCCGCATCGGGCAGCCCGTGCGGGTGCGCGTCCGGCGACTGCAGCGCCATCAGGTCGACCACGTTGACCACGCGCACCTTCAGCGACGGCAGCTTCCCGCGCAGCAGGTCGACGGCCGCCAGCGTCTCCAGCGTGGGCACGTCGCCGGCGCAGGCCATCACCACGTCGGGAGCGCCGCCTTCGTCGTTGCTCGCCCATTCCCAGATGCCCAGGCCCGCGGCGCAGTGGCGGGCCGCCGACTCGATGTCCAGCCACTGGGGCGCGGGCTGCTTGCCGGCCACGATGACGTTGACGTAGTCGCGGCTGCGCAGGCAATGGTCGACCACCGACAGCAGCGTGTTGGCGTCGGGCGGCAGGTACAAGCGCACGACTTCCGCCTTCTTGCTTGCGACATGGTCGAGGAAGCCCGGGTCCTGGTGGCTGAAGCCGTTGTGGTCCTGGCGCCAGACGTGGCTCGTGAGCAGGTAGTTCAGCGAGGCGATCGGCCGGCGCCAGCCGATGCCGCGCGTCACCTTGAGCCACTTGGCGTGCTGGTTGAACATCGAGTCGACGATGTGGATGAAGGCCTCGTAGCACGAAAAGAAGCCGTGCCGCCCGGTCAGCAGGTAGCCCTCCAGCCAACCCTGGCAAAGGTGTTCGCTCAGTACCTCCATCACGCGGCCGTCGGGCGAGAGGTTCTCGTCGCCCGGCCACACCTGCGCGGTCGTGGTCCGCCCGGTCACCTCGAACAGGGCCGAGAGCCGGTTCGAGGCGGTCTCGTCCGGTCCCATCACGCGGAAGTTGCACGCCTGCTCGTTGGCGCGCATGACCTCGCGCAGGAAGGTGCCCGCGACGCGCGTGGCTTCGGCGTCGCAGCCTCCCGGCGCCGCCACGGGAACCGCGTGCGCGCGAAAGGGCGGCAGCGCCAGGTCCTTCAGCAGCAGCCCGCCATTGGCGTGCGGATTGGCACTCATGCGGCGATCGCCCCGGGGTGCGATCGAGGCGATCTCGGGGCGCAGGGCGCCGTCGGCGTCGAACAGCTCCTGCGGGCGATAGCTCAGCAGCCACCGCTCCAGCAGTTCGATGTGCTGCGGCTTGGCCGAGAAGTCGGCGAGCGGAACCTGGTGCGCACGGAACGTGCCCTCGATCTGCACGCCGTCGACGTGGCGCGGGCCGGTCCAGCCCTTGGGGGAGCGCAGCACGATCATCGGCCACCGTGGGCGCACGTGGAAGCCGTTCGTGCGGGCATTGGCCTGGATGGCGCGGATGCCGTCCAGCGCAGTGTCCAGCGCCGCCGCCATCTGCCTGTGCATGTCGGCGGGCTCGTCGCCCACCACGAAGTACGGTTCGTGGCCGTAGCCGCGCAGCAGCTGCGTGAGCTCCTCCTCGCCGATGCGCGCCAGCACGGTCGGGCCGGCGATCTTGTAGCCGTTGAGGTGCAGCACCGGCAGCACCGCGCCGTCGCGCTCGGGGTTCAGGAACTTGTTGGAGTGCCAGCTCGCCGCCAGCGCGCCGGTCTCGGCTTCGCCGTCGCCCACCACGCAGCAGGCGAGCAGAGACGGGTTGTCGAACACGGCGCCGTACGCGTGCAGCAGCGAATAGCCAAGCTCGCCGCCCTCGTGGATGGAGCCCGGCGTCTCGGGCGCCGCGTGGCTTGGAATGCCGCCGGGAAACGAGAACTGCGTGAACAGCCGCTGCAGGCCTGCGGCGTCCCGTCCGACCTCCGGATAGACCTCGCTGTAGCTGCCTTCGAGCCATGTGTTGGCGACCACGCCCGGGCCGCCGTGGCCGGGGCCCGCGATGAAGATCGCGTCGAGGTCCCGGGCGTTGATGGCGCGGTTCATGTGGGCATAGACGAAATTGAGGCCCGGCGTCGTGCCCCAATGGCCCAGCAGGCGCGGCTTGATGTGGCGCAGCGCGAGCGGCTCGCGCAGCAGCGGGTTGTCCATCAGGTAGATCTGGCCCACCGACAGGTAGTTGGCGGCGCGCCACCAGGCGTCGAGCAGCGTGAAGTCGTCCGGGACCGCCGTTTCGCGGGGAGAAGGCATGTCGATTTCCTGCGGAATGGATCGACGCTCCAGTATGGGCACATGGGTGCGCATCGGGTTGATGTCCGTCAAACCGGTAACAACCGATACAGCAGCCGCGGATTTGTGTTGTCTTGATCCCGCGCAAACCGGGCAGGGCGTCGCCGCGTCAGCATCCGGGCGAAGCCCTTCGGGCTGGAGGACACGCGATGAGCACCGACTTCACCTTTCCGCTGGCGCTGTGCAAGGCCCAGTACGGCATCTGTCTGCACGCGATATCGATGTTCGAGACGATCGGCTCGCGGCTGCTGCAGGACTGCATCGCGCTGACCCGCGCCGAGACCGATGCGGTCATCCGCGCCGAGGACTGGTACGCGCTGGCCATGGCGCCGATGCAGGTATTCGGCCATTCGGAATCGGGCGAAGCCGCGCACGTGCCGCGGCCCGCCGAACCCGCGCCGGTACAGGCACCGCCCTCGCGAAAGGCCGTGGTGAACCAGGCACTGCACACCCTGCACGACGCTCTGGCCACGACGCCTGCCGCGCGCCGCGCCGCGGCAGGCCGCAGCGCACCTGCGGCAAGGCGGCACGCATGACGCTGTCGACCATCTCCGTGCACCTGGACCACACCGAGTGCTGCGAGGCACGCACGCGCCTGGCGGTGCAGCTTGCGAGGCTGCACGGGAGCCATCTCATGGGCATCGTGCCCACTTGGACAACAGCCGGCGCCGGCGCCGGCACGCCCGTCCGTGGCGGAGGTCGGCTGGACGAAGCGATCGTCGAGGCCTCCCTGTACTTGCGCCGACGTGCCGAAACCGTCGCCCATGTGTTCCGCAGCCGGACTAGGCCGGCGACGTTCTCGTGCGACGCAAGGCTGGTGGACGGCGATCCGGTGAGTGCCGTGGTCCACCATGGACGGGCCAGCGACCTGATCGTCGTCGGCCAGGCCGACATGTCAGCGGCGGTGAGCGACGCCGCGCGCCGACTGCCCGAGCAGGTCATGCTGGATGCAGGGCGGCCCGTGCTCATCGTTCCGTGCGCAGGACGCCGCCGTTCTTCGGGTTTCGACAGGATCCTGGTGGCCTGGGACGGAGGCCGCGAGGCATCGATGGCGATGCGCGGGGCCATGCCGCTGCTGCGCCGCGCCGCGCACGTCACGGTGCTGACCCTGCGACGCGGGGACTCGGCCGAGGCCCCGGCGCATGCGCCGGATGCGCCGCACCCGGCGGCACTGAGCGGCTGGCTGCTGCGCCACGGTGTGCAGGCCAGCGCCGAAAGCCTCGCGACACCGCTGCGCATCGGCGACGCACTGCTGGACCGCGCCGAGGTGCTCGGCACCGACCTGCTCGTGATGGGAGGCTATGGCCACGCCCGCATGCAGGAGCAGTGGCTGGGCGGTGTGACCCGCGACGTGCTGACGCGAACCGGCATCCCCCTGCTGATGGCGCATTGAAAACCTGACCAGGGCGCGCGCCGCTGCCGCGTCGCGGTCGGGCGGGCTCGCGCTCACAGCCGGAGGGTTGCGCTGCCTACCGCGGCGGCAGCACGACGAGCCTGTTCAGCAGCGTCGTCAGTCCCTCGGTGCGGCGTGCCGCCCGCTCGACGGCGGCGCGGTGCGCCTCGTCGGCCACCTGGCCGCGAAGGGTCACGACGCCGTCCTTGACGCACACGTCGACGTCGCAGCCGTTGACGGCCGGATCCCAGTTGAGCTGGGCGAAGACGTCGTGCCTGAGTTGGATGTCGCGATTCATGGGTCTTCCTCTGCGGCGACCGGCGCCGGCGTCACTTTCCTTCGGTGCCCGCGGCAGGGGGCTTGCGCTTCAGGGCCTCGACGGTGCGCGCAGAGGCGTCGGCGGCGGCCCTGGCGGCCGAGCGCATCGCTTCCTCCGCCTTGTCGAGCGCTTCGCGTGTGGCTTGCGCCGCCTTCTCGGCCTCTTCCTTGCCGGCCTGCGCGGACCGGCTCACCGATTCCTCCGCCCGGGCAAGGGCCTCCTTCGACGCCAGCGCTGCCTTGCGGCTTTCTTCCTGGGCGGCCTGCGCGGCGTCCCTGCCTTCGTCGATGGCCTTGGCGGCCGACAGGGCGGTCTTTTCCTCCAGGCGTGTCGCTGCCTGGGCCGCCTTGCGCGCAGCCTGGCGGATGCCCTCGGCCAAAGCCCTCGATACCTTGCCGGTGGTGGCCTTGCCCATGTCGGCGGCGGCCTTGGCGGCATCCGCTGCCTTGCGGGCCGCCTTTTCCGCATCGCGTGCGGCCCGGCCTGCCGCTGCGCGCGTCGCCTTGCCCGCCTCTTGCGCCGCTCGTTGCGTTGCGCTCTCGGGCGGGCTGAGCTGGCCGGGTGCGGCGTAGTCGGCAGCGAATGCGCAGGCGCCGGCGGCGAGGGTCGCGCACGCCATCAGGTTGCGAAGTGTGTGGGAGTTCATGCGTCTTCCGTTGGTTCAAGGGTGGTGTGGGGCGGCCTGTGCATTCAGCCCGGCGTCGCCGCGGCGCGCACCAGCAGCACCGGCACCGGGCTGCTTCGCGCCACGCGGTCGGCGTCGCTGCCGAGTGCCAGCCGGCTGAAGCCGCGGCGGCCGTGGGTTCCCATGACGATCAGGTCGCAGGCCGCCTTGGCGGCCTCTTCGGTCACGACCTCGGCGATGCGGCCCTGCGTGATCTCGCGCAGCACGGTCTCGGCCTCCACGCCGGCAGCGGTCGCCCTGGCCTGGGCACGCCCGAGGACGGATTCGCCGTATTCGCGCGCCTTCTGCAGGCCCGCCTCGAAACTGGAGACGCTCGACATCTCGATCAGCATGGGAAAGTCGTCGATCACGTGGAGCAGGCGCAGCCTGCTCCCGAGTTCGGCTGCCAGGCGGATGGCTTCCTGCAGGCCGCAGTCGGCCGTGGGGCTGCCATCCACCGGAACCAGCACGTGCTTGTAGACGGACATGGGTTTCTCCTCGGGTCCTCGGGGCCGCCTGCAACAGGCACCTGCCGCCGGCCCCGGCGCGACGGGCAGCCAGATTCTTCCGTCGCGCGCCGGGCCCGGGCTTGCGCCACATCAACATCGCCATGGCGCTGCCGGCGGCTTGATGTGCGTCAAGCCGCCCGGCGTCGGCGCACGGAGACTGCAGCCGAGCCGACCCCACCCGAGCCACACCGCCGCACGACCGGAAGCTGCCATGCCCGCCCGTATCCTCGTCCCGCTGGACAGCAGCACCGCTTCGCTGCGCGGACTGGACGAAGCCATCCGTCTCGCGGTGCGCGATGGCTGCGCATTGCGGCTCGTGCACGTCGTGGACACCGCGAGATGCGTCGGCCGCCGCAAGCCCGCGGGCGCAGACCTGATCCCGTGGATGGAGCAGGCCGGCATGCAGGTGCTGCAACTGGGCCGCGCACGTGCCGAGGCCGCCGGTATCGCCGCGCAGACCCTGCTCTTCACGGCGGGGGCGGACCGTATCGCGGACCTCGTCGTCGAGCAGGCCGGGGCCTGGAAGGCGGGAATCATCGTGATCGGCACGAACGGGCGGCGCCGTGGTCTCGGAAACGCCGTGCGGGCCGCCACAACGATCCCGGTGCGGCTCGTGGTGCATGCGGCACGGCCGATGAAGGAGTCCGGCAGCGTGCCGGCGCAAGACGATGCCGCAGCCGTCGCCTGAATCGCCACGCCGCGCATGGACTGCTCGGCTGTGGACGGCCGTCAGGCCCCGCATCGCGATCGCCCTCGTCGCGCTGGGCGTGATCGCGGCCGTTGCGTGGCTGGCGCCTCGGTTCCTGCTCGGGCCGCGCGTGGAGGCGACGTTGGTGGTGCGGCGAGACTTCGTGCAGTCGGTGGTCGCGAGCGGGCATGTGGAGGCGCCGCATCGCGTGAACATCGGCGTACAGGTCACGGGTGTCGTGAGGGCCGTGCCTGTGGCGGAGGGCCAGCATGTGCGCGCGGGGCAGGTGCTGATCGAGCTCGACAGCGCGGAGTGGTCGGCCGCGCTCGCGCAGGCCGAGGCAGCCGTGTCCCAGGCGAGGGCGCGGCTGCGGCAGTTGCGCGAGGTGCAGGCGCCTGTGGCGGCGCAGACCGTGCGGCAGGCCGAGGTCAACCTGGAAAACGCGCGCGCTCAGCTGCGCCGCAACACGGACCTGTTCCGCCAGGGCTTCGTGGGACAGGCCGCGCTGGACGAGCTGCGCAAGGCGGCGGATCTCGCCGAATCGCAGCTGCGTGCGAGCCGCAGCCAGCTCCAAAGCGCGCGCGAGGGCGGCAGCGACCACGCGATGGCCGAGACCGCGCTGGCGCAGGCGGTGGCGGGCGCGGCCGTGGCCCGCTCCCGCCTGGTCTACGCCACGGTCGCCGCACCGGTGGAGGGAACGCTGATCGACCGCGCGGTGGAACCCGGCGACGTGGTGCAGCCGGGCAAGGCGCTGATGGTGCTGTCGCCGGCCGGCAAGACGCAGCTGGTGGTGCAGATCGACGAGAAGAACCTCCAGATGCTCGCGCCGGGCCAGAAGGCCATTGCCTCGGCCGACGCCTACGCGGGCCAGCGAATGCTCGCCGAACTGGTCTACATCAATCCAGGCGTGGACGTGCAGCGCGGCTCGGTCGAGGTGAAGCTCGACGTCCCGCAGCCGCCGGCCTACCTGCGCCAGGACATGACCGTGTCGGTCGACATCCAGGTCGCGCAGCGGCAGCAGGCGGTGCTGGTTCCGTCCGATGCGCTGCGCGACGCGGACCTCGCCTCGGCGTGGGTGCTGAAGGTCGATGGCCGTCACGCGCGGCGCCAGCCGGTGCGGCTGGGGCTTCGTGGCGGCGGCTTCGCCGAGGTGCTCGACGGGCTGAGCCCTGGCGACCTGGTGCTGTCGGCGAAGGCGCAGGGCATCGCGAGCGGCTCACGCCTGCGCGCGGTCGCCGTGCAGCCGCCGGACGCGCGCGCGTCCTCGCCGTGAAGCGCTGAAGCCATGAAGAGCCGCTGGCTGCCCTTCGAATGGATCGTGGCGCTCCGCTTCCTGCGCGAAGGGCGGATGCAGACGCTGTTCATCGTGGCCGGCATCGCGATCGGCGTGGCCGTGATCGTGTTCATGTCGGCGCTGCTAAACGGGCTGCAGTCCAACTTCGTGCGCCGCGTGCTCACGGCGCAGTCGCAGATCCAGCTGCTGCCGCCGAAGGAGGTGGCGCGTCGGCTCGGCGCGGGCAGCGCGCTCGAAGATGCGGTGGTGCAGGCACCGCTGCAAAGGCTCAAGTCGATCGACCAGTGGCAGTCGGTCGCGGCGCAGGTTCGCGCGATGCCGGACGTGGAGGTGGTCGCGCCCACTGCGAGCGGTTCCGCGCTCGCGATCCGCGGCGAGGCGAGCCGCGCGGTCTCGGTCAACGGCATCGATCCGGCGCTCTACTTCCTGATCGTGGCGTTGCCCGAGAAGATCGTGCGCGGCAGCACGCGCCTCACGCCGGGCGACATCCTGATCGGCACCGACCTCGCGAGCGACCTGGGCGTGGGCGTCGGCGACAAGCTGCGGGTGTCGTCGGCCAGCGGCGGCGACCAGACGCTCATGGTGACCGGCCTGTTCGACCTGGGCAGCAAGCCCGCCAACCAGCGCACCACCTTCGTTGCGCTGCGCACGGCGCAGAGCCTGCTGGGCCTCGTGGGCGGCGTCTCCAGCCTCGAGGTGAAGGTCAAGGACATCTACGCCGCCGATGTCATCGCACAGCGCATCACCGCGGCCACCGGCGTGGAGGCCGACAGCTGGATCGCCACCAACGCGCAGTTCTTCACTGCGGTGCAGGCGCAGAAGACCTCCAACACCACCATCCGCTTCTTCGTGGGGCTGTCGGTGGCCTTCGGCATCGCCAGCGTGCTGGTGGTGTCGGTCGTGCAGAAGTCGCGGGAGATCGGCATCCTGCGCGCGATGGGCATCTCCCGCGGCCAGGTGCTGCGGGTGTTCCTGCTGCAAGGCGGGCTGCTGGGGCTGCTCGGTTCGCTGGGTGGCGCCGGCATGGGGCTGGTGGCGCTGTTGCTGTGGCAGCGCTACGCACTCAACCCCGACGGCACGCCGCTCTTTCCGCTGGCCATCGAGCCGGGCCTGTTCGTGGCGTCGCTGCTGCTGGCCACGCTGACAGGGCTGGCGGCGGCGTTCGCGCCGGCGCTGCGCGCGGCGCGGCTCGACCCCGTGGTGGCGATCCGTGGCTGAGCCGGTCGTCAGCCTGCGCGACGTGCGCAAGGCCTTCAACCTGGGGCTGCCGAACGAGACGCAGGTGCTCCACGGCATCGATCTCACGCTGGCGCGCGGCGAGTTCTGCGCGGTCATGGGCCCCTCGGGTTCGGGCAAGAGCACGCTGCTGAACATCGTCGGGCTGCTCGACCGGCCGACCAGCGGGTCGCTGTGCATCGGCGGCCGGGAGACCCGTCTGCTCGACGAGCGCGCGCTCACGCGGCTGCGCGGACACAGCATCGGCTTCATCTTCCAGTACCACAACCTGCTCGCCGGCTTCACCGCGCTGGAGAACGTGGCGATCCCGATGCTCGGCGATGCCGGCTTCTTCAGGGACGACATGGCGCAGCGCGCGTCCGCGCTGCTTGAGAGCGTGGGCCTGGCGAAATGGCGCGACAGCATGGTCACCCAGCTCAGCGGCGGCCAACAGCAGCGAGTGGCCGTGGCGCGCTCCCTGGCGATGGATCCGCCGCTGTTGCTCGCGGACGAGCCCACGGGCAACCTCGACACGAAGTCGGCGGATGCCGTCTTCGAGCTGCTGCGCAAGGCCAACCGCGAGCGCGGCATGGCGGTTCTCTTCGTCACGCACAACCCCGAGCTGGCCGGGCGCTGCGACCGCATCATCCAGGTGGTGGACGGCAAGATCCGCGGTTGATGCATGTCAATCCGAAGGCCGCGGCGATGCCCAGAATGGACGGGTGAAGAGCGTGCAGGCACTGGGGCAGCTGACGCAGCCCCGTCCGGCAAGGAGCCACCGTGTACCGACGAATACTCGTTCCCATAGACGGCAGCCCGGCATCGGCCCAGGGCATCGAGGAGGCGATCCGCCTTGCCCGGCCGATGAGAAGCCGGGTGCGGCTGCTCCACGCCATCGACGACCTCTCGGTTTCACGGGCCGGCTTCGCCCATGACCGATCGCCCGAGCTGCGCGCCGAAGCCGCGCGCATGCTTGCGCGCAGCGCCGAGCGCGTGCGTTCCGCCGGCGTCGAGGTCGACACCGTGCTCTACAACGAAGCGGACGGCACCGTGGCCAGCCTCGTCGCGGACGAGGCACGGGGATGGCACGCCGACCTGATCATTGCCGGCACGCGAGGCCGGCGAGGCCTCGGGCAGCTGCTGCTGGGAAGCAGCACCGAGCGGATCGTGCGCGGCACCGGCGTTCCCGTGCTGCTGGTGCATGCGGACGCAGGCGAGCAGACAGCCGCAGGGTAGTGTCAGGCCCGTGGCGCGCGGTGCTCGATGAGTTCGAAGAGGCCCATGCCCGCGAGCATCGCGAGCACGAAGACGAAGGCCTTGGATTCGCCCATGCCCAGGGCGACGAGGCCCGGACCGGGGCAGAAGCCGGCGATGCCCCAGCCCACCCCGAAGACCAGGCTGCCCAGGACCAGGCGACGGTCGATCTCGCGCGCGGACGGCAGGCGCATCGCCGCGCCCAGCAGCGACACGCTGCGCCGCCTGGCGGCGAGGAATGCGATCGATGCGATGCCGATCGCGCCCGCCATCACGAAGGCCAGGGATGGATCCCACCGTCCGGCCAGGTCCAGGAAGCCGAGCACCTTGGCCGGATCGGCCATGCCCGAAACGATGAGGCCGAGCCCAAAGACCAGGCCTGCGAGCAACGAGACGAAAAGGGTCATGGCGTTCTCCTCAGATGCCGAGCAAGTGGCGCACCACGAACACCGTGGCGAAGCCCGCGCCCATGAACGCGCCCGTGGCCACCAGCGAGCGCGGCGACAGACGGGAGAGGCCGCAGACCCCGTGGCCGCTGGTGCAGCCGGAGCCGTAGCGCGTGCCCAGTCCGACGAGCAGGCCGGCCAGCACCAGCGTGCCGTAGCCGGCGTCGATCTGCGGGTGGGGCAGCGACGTGAAGAGCAGGTAGACCGATGGCGCGCCCACGAGCCCGAGCACGAAGGCGGCACGCCAGCCGATGTCGCCCTTCGAGGGCCTGAGCAGGCCTCCCAGCACGCCGCTGATGCCTGCGATGCGCCCGTTGAGCAGCACGAACATCGCCGCGGCGATGCCGATGAGTGCGCCGCCTGCCAGCGAGGCGAGGGGCGTGAAGTGGTTCCAGTCGATGGACATCATTTCTCCGGGGGGCAGTAGAGGCGATAGAGCACGCGCAGGATCTCCATGAGCGCAGGATCGGCCACGCTGTAGAAGATGTTCTTGCCTTCGCGGCGGGTGTCGACCACGCCTTCGTTGCGCAGCACGCCCAGCTGCTGCGACAGCGTGGGCTGGTGGATGCCGAGCGTTTCCTCGAGGTCGCTCACGCACATCTCGCCCTGCGAGAGCTGGCACAGCAGCAGCAGTCGGTCTTCGTTGGCCAGCAGCTTGAGCGCCGCGACTGCCTTGCCGGCGGCGCCGCGCAGCACTTCGGGATCGATGGCGAGGATGGATTTCTTCACGGGACGGGTTGACGTTTTCGATTTGAATATTATATTTAAATATATATTGTTTGTCTCGGGAACCGCCATGACCGCACGCACAACCATCCAGGGTTTTTTCGATCCCGCCACAGGCACCGTGTCCTACGTCGTGTGGGAACACGCGGGAAGGCATGCCGCGGTCATCGATCCGGTGCTCGACTACGACTTCAGGTCGGGCCACACGGGGACTGCCTCGGCCGACAGGCTGCTGGCCTACCTGCGCGAGCACGCGCTGCAGCTCGAGTGGATCCTGGAAACGCACGCGCACGCCGACCACCTTTCCGGCGCGCGCCATGTCCAGCAGCATGCAGGCGGAAAGATCGCCATCGGCGAGAACATCCGCCTCGTCCAGGCGACCTTCGGCAAGCTCTTCAACTTCGAGCGCGCCTTCCTGCCCGACGGCAGCCAGTTCGACCACCTCTTCAAGGACGGCGAGGTCTTCCGCATCGGCGAGGTCGAGGTCACCGCCTGGCTGGTGCCGGGCCACACGCCCGCGGACATGGCCTATCTGGTCGATGGCGCCGTGTTCGTCGGCGACACGCTCTTCATGCCCGACCTCGGCAGCGCACGCGCCGACTTCCCCGGCGGCGACGCCCGCCAGCTCTACGCGTCGATGCGCAGGCTGCTGGAGCTGCCGCCCGAGACGGTCATGTACGTCTGCCACGACTACCCGCCGGCATCGAGGCAACCCGGCTGGCAGACCACCGTGGCGCAGCAGCGCGCGCACAACATCCACGTGCGCGACGGCATCGGCGCCGACGAGTTCGTGGCGATGCGCACCGCGCGCGACGCGACGCTGGACGTGCCCACGCTGATCCTGCCTTCGATCCAGGTGAACGTGCGCGGCGGTCGCTTGCCGCCTGCCGACGACAACGGCGTTGCGTACCTGCGCATCCCGGTGAACGCGCTTCCCGTGCACCGGCACCCGGCGGGCGGATAGCGGTCCGCCGCTATCCGCCCGGTCAGTGCGTCTCGGTCAGCTGATCGAGAATCGCCGGGTTCTCCAGCGTCGACACGTCCTGTGCGATCGCCTCGCCCCTGGCGACCGAGCGCAGCAGGCGCCGCATGATCTTGCCGCTGCGCGTCTTGGGCAGGTTCTCGGCGAATCGGATCTCCCGGGGCTTGGCGATGGGGCCGATCTCCTTGCCGATCCACGCGCGCAGTTCTGCGGCCAGCCGGTCCGCCTCCTTGCCGGCGGGGCGCGGCTGCTTGAGCACCACGAACGCGCAGATCGCCTCGCCCGTGGTCTCGTCGGGCCGGCCGACCACCGCGGCATCGGCCACCAGCGCCGTACAGGCCACGAGCGCCGATTCGATCTCCATCGTGCCCATGCGATGGCCGCTGACGTTGAGCACGTCGTCGATGCGCCCACCGATGGTGAAATAGCGCGTGAGCCTGTCGCGCGCGGCGCCGTCGCCAGCCAGGTAGCAGCCGCGCAGCTCCGGCGGAAAGTAGCTCGACCGGTAGCGCGCGTCGTCGCCCCACACCGCGCGGATCATGCTCGGCCAGGGCTTCTTGATGACCAGCAGGCCGCTCTCGCCATCGGGCACATCGTTGCCGGTCTCGTCGACGATGGCGGCCTCGATGCCCGGGAAGGGCAGGGTGCACGAGCCCGGCACGAGATCGGTGGCGCCGGGCAACGGCGTGATCATGTGGCCGCCGGTCTCGGTCTGCCACCAGGTGTCGAGCACCGGGCAGCGCCCGCCGCCCACGTGCTGGCGGTACCACTCCCAGGCAGCCGGGTTGATCGGCTCGCCGACCGAGCCCAGCACGCGCAGGCTGCCGAGGTCATGACGATCGGGGTGCACGGCCGGGTCGCCCTCGGCCGCCTTGACGAGCGAGCGGATGGCGGTGGGGGCCGTGTAGAACACCGTGACGCGGTGCCGTTCGATCATCTGCCAGAAGCGCCCCGCGTCGGGATAGGTGGGCACGCCCTCGAACACCACCTGCGTCGCACCGACGGCCAGCGGGCCGTAGGCGATGTAGGTGTGGCCCGTGACCCAGCCGATGTCGGCCGTGCACCAGAACACGTCGTCGTCGTGCATGTCGAAGGTCCACGTCGTGGTGAGCGCCGCATGCAGCAGGTAGCCGCCGCTGCAGTGCTGCACGCCCTTGGGCTTGCCGGTCGAGCCCGAGGTGTAGAGCAGGAAAAGCGGGTGCTCGGCACCGACCCACGCGGGCTCGCAGATGTCGCTGCGGGTCTGGGTGAGTTCGTGCATCCAGACGTCGCGCGGCGTCCAGTCGATGGGTTCGCCGGTGCGCCGATGGACGATGACCGAGCGCACCGCCTCGCAGCCGCCGAGCGCGAGGGCCTCGTCGACCAGCGCCTTCAGCGGCAGCCGCTTGCCCCCGCGGACCTGCTGGTCGGCGGTGACGATCACCGTGGCGCCGGTGTCCGCGACCCGGTCGCGCAGCGCATGCGCGGAGAAGCCGCCGAACACCACCGAATGCACCGCGCCCAGCCGTGCGCAGGCCTGCATCGCCACGACGCCTTCGACCGACATCGGCATGTAGATGACGACTCGGTCGCCCTTGCCCACCCCGAGCGACTTCAGTGCGTTGGCCATGCGGCAGGTCTGCGCCAGCAGCTGAGCGTAGGTCGTGCGCGTGACCTGGCCGTCGTCCGACTCGAAGACGATCGCCACCTTGTCGCCCCGGCCACTGGTGACCTGGCGGTCCAGGCAGTTCCACGAGACGTTGAGCGTGCCGTCCTCGAACCACCGGTAGTGCGGTGCGTCGCTGCTGTCCAGCACCTTGGTGAAAGGCGTCTTCCACGCGACGAATTCGCGTGCCAGGCGGGCCCAGTAGCCCTCGTAATCGGCTTGCGCTTCGGCCACCAGTGCATCGTAGGCGGCGCGGCCCGCGACATGGGCATTGCGCGCAAGGGCCGGCGGCGGCGCATAGGTGGGCAGGCGGGGCTGGAGATCGGGAGCGTTCATGTCTCGTGTCCTTGGATGGGTGCGAGATCTTTGCCGGCACCCAGCGGGAAAAGCTTGCGCCAGCGCAAGCCTCGCGCCGATGCGGACGTTCCTAATGCGCCCATCGCCAACAAGGAGACGCCATGAAAGACGAACTGGCTGCGCGCATCGCGGCCGATCCCAAGTACCAGCAGCTCAAGCGCCGGCGCGACCGCTTCGGCTGGACCCTCGCGGCGCTGATGCTCGTCGCCTACTACGGCTTCGTGCTGCTGGTAGCCTTCGACAAGGACTTCCTGGCGCGGCGCATCGGCGACGGCGTCATGACCCTGGGCATGCCCATCGGGTTCGGCGTGATCGTCTTCACCGTGGCGATCACCGGCTACTACGTCCGCCGCGCCAACGCCGAGTTCGACGCGCTCTCCGATGCCGTCGTCGAGGCCGTGAAGGGGAACAAGCCATGAACGCACGTTCCGCAAGCATCCTGCGCGCGCGCTTTGCCGCGCTCCTGTGCGTGCTGTCGACGGTTGGCGCAGCAGCCCACGCGGCCGGCGCCGACCTCGGCCAGCTGCAGAAGCAGGCCACCAACTGGACCGCCATCGGCATGTTCGGCCTTTTCGTGGTGGCAACCCTCTTCATCACCAAGTGGGCCGCTGCGCGCACCCGTTCCGCGGCCGACTTCTACACGGCCGGCGGCGGCATCACGGGCTTCCAGAACGGCCTTGCCATCGCGGGCGACTACATGTCCGCGGCGTCGTTCCTCGGCATCTCGGCCGCGGTGATGGCCTCCGGCTACGACGGGCTGATCTACTCCATCGGCTTCCTCGTGGGCTGGCCGGTCATCACCTTCCTGATGGCGGAGCGCCTGCGCAATCTCGGCAAGTTCACCTTCGCCGACGTCGCGGCCTTCCGCTTCGAGCAGACGCCGATCCGCATCTTCGCGGCCTCCGGCACGCTGGTGGTGGTCGCGTTCTACCTGATCGCGCAGATGGTGGGCGCCGGGCAGCTGATCAAGCTGCTGTTCGGCCTCGAGTACTGGGTGGCGGTCGTCATCGTGGGCTCGCTCATGATGGTCTACGTGCTCTTCGGGGGCATGACCGCCACGACCTGGGTGCAGATCATCAAGGCCGGCCTGCTGCTGGGCGGCGCGAGCTTCATGGCGATCTCGGTGCTCTGGCACTTCGGCTTCAGCCCCGAGGCGATGTTCGCGGGCGCGGTCAAGGTCAAGACCGACCTGGCGCTGAAGGACGGCAAGGCCGCCGAGGTGGCTGCGAGCATCGGCCAGTCGATCATGGGGCCGGGCAATTTCGTGAAGGACCCGGTCTCGGCCATCTCCTTCGGCATGGCGCTCATGTTCGGCACGGCCGGGCTGCCCCACATCCTGATGCGCTTCTTCACCGTGCCCAGCGCGAAGGAGGCGCGCAAGTCGGTCATGTGGGCGACCGGATGGATCGGCTACTTCTACCTGCTGACCTTCATCATCGGCTTCGGCGCCATCACCTTCGTGCTGACGAACCCCGACTTCCTCGATGCGAAGGGCGCGCTCAAGGGCGGGGGCAACATGGCTGCGATCCACCTGGCGAGCGCAGTGGGCGGCAACGTGTTCCTCGGCTTCATCTCGGCGGTGGCCTTCGCCACGATCCTGGCCGTGGTGGCGGGCCTCACGCTTTCGGGCGCATCGGCCGTCTCCCACGACCTGTACGCCACCGTCATCAGGAAAGGCGACGCGGGCAGCGCGGCGGAGCTGCGAGTCTCCAAGATCACCACGCTGGCGCTGGGCGCGCTGGCGGTGCTGCTGGGGATCGTGTTCGAGAAGCAGAACATCGCCTTCATGGTGTCGCTGGCCTTCGCCATCGCGGCCTCGGCCAATTTCCCCGTCCTCTTCATGTCGGTGCTCTGGAAGGGCTGCACCACGCGCGGGGCGGTGATCGGCGGGTTCCTCGGGCTGGTGTCCTCGGTGGCCCTCACGGTGGTGTCGCCCTCGGTGTGGGAGGCCACGTTCGGTCATCCGGCCGGCTCCTCGCTGTTCCCGTACACCTCGCCGTGCCTGTTCTCGATGAGCATCGCCTTTGCGGGCATCTGGCTTTTCTCGGTGCTCGACCGCAGCGCGCGCGCGCAGGTCGACCGCGGCGGCTTCCTCGCGCAGCAGGTGCGCTCGGAAACCGGCATCGGGGCGCACGGGCCCAGCGGGCATTGAGTCCGGGCCCCGTCGCCGGGCCTCGCGGCCCTCGGTGCCGGTGTCCAGGTCGCCCGCTCCGTCCGCTCCGTCCGATCAGTCGGCGCCGATCAGCACCTTGACGTGCGCGGCCGCGCTGCGCGCCAGGGCGCTCAGCGCGTAGCCGCCCTCCAGGCACGACACGACGCGCCCGCCGCAGTGGTGCCGCGCCGTCTCCATGATCCTGCAGGTGACCCAGGCGTAGTCGTTTTCCACCAGGCCGAGATTGCCCATGTCGTCCTCCCGGTGCCCGTCGAAGCCTGCAGAAACGTAGATGAGCTCGGGGGCGAAGGCGTCGAGGGCGGGCAGCCAGTGCTGCGTGACGGCCGCCCTGAACGCATCGCCGCCCGAGCGCGGAGGCAGGCCGATGTTCACCATCCGCAGGCTGTTGTCGTCCTCGCCCGAGAACGGATAGAGGCCCTGCTCGAAGATGGAGCACATGAGCACGCGCTCGTCGTCGCGGAAGATGTCGGCGCTGCCGTTGCCGTGGTGCACGTCGAAGTCGATCAGGGCCACGCGCTTCAGGCCGTGCGCATCGAGCGCGTGGCGCATGCCCACCGCCACGTTGTTGAAGAAGCAGAAACCCATGGCGGCGTCGCGCGTGGCGTGATGGCCGGGCGGACGCACGTTGCAGAAGGCCGTGGGCGCTTCGCCCGCCAGGACCAGATCGGTGGCGAGCACTGCCGCCCCGGCGGCGCGCAGCGCGGCCTGCAGGGTGTGCGGGCTCATCACGGTGTCGGGGTCGACGAAGCGGTGACCCTCGGTGGGCGCCATCGCCATGAGTTCGCGCACGTACGACATCGTGTGCGCGCGCGCCAGCTGGGCGGCCGTGGCAAGCGGGGCGTCGTGAGGGGCCATGTAGTCCAGCAGCCCCGCGATCAGCAATCGGTCGTGGATCGCGGCAAGCCGCTCGGGGCATTCCGGATGGCCCGCGCCCATGTCGTGGCGCGTGCAGTCCGCGTGGGTGATGTAGGCGCTCAGCATGCGGGCTCCTTCGCTCCCTTTCTCCTTCGAAGGCGGGGCGGCCCGCGCGGGGAGCCCACTGCCGGCGGCACCAGGGCGCGGTCGCTACTGGATCTTCAGCGTGGTGCGGGCCGTTCCTTCGCGCTTGGGCAGCGTCAAGTGCAGCACGCCGTCCTCGAGCTTGGCCACGGCGGTCTTGTCGTCGACTTCGCTGGCCAGCGAGAAGCCGCGCGACATGCTGCCGCGATAGGTCTCCCGGACGATGGAGCGGCCTTGCTTCTTTTCCTCGTCCTTCCTGACCTCGGCCGAGATCGAGACGTAGCTGCCGTCGATGGAGACGCGCACGTCTTCCTTCTTCGCGCCGGGGATCTCGGCGGTGACGAGGTATTCCTTGTCGTTCTCGCTGATGTCGAGCCGGATGTCGGCCGGCAGTTCGGCCTCGTCGATCAGCTGCAGCGGACGCGCCCAGCGGCGCAGCATGTCGGGAAAGAGGTTCTCGATGCGGTCCAGGCGGGACAGTGCGGTGTTCATGCGCTTACTCCATGAATGGGTTGAGGGAACTTCAATCTAGGCGCGCGCGGCGGGATTTCCGTTGCGCTGGATCAAGCGCGCCGGCTGTCGACGCGAGAGGATGCGAGGCCGACGTTCAACACCGCTCGAAGGAGAGTTCCATGCGCCCGATTCCCATCGCCTGCAAGACTGGCCGCATGTCGGGGTGCGGTGCCGCGGCCGCGCTCGCCCTGTCGCTCTGCCTGGGCCTGCATGTCAGCCCCGCCCCAGCCCAATCCCGGGGCGAGCTGCTCTACAACGCCAACTGCGTCGCCTGCCACAACGAGAAGATGCATTGGCGCGGCAGGAAGCTGGTCAACGACTGGGACAGCCTCGAGGAGCAGGTGCGGCGCTGGCAGCAGGCCTCCTCGCTGGGCTGGCGCGACCAGGACATCATGGAAGTGGCCCGCTATCTGAACGATCGCTTCTACGGCTTCGCGCCCCCGAGCGCGACCACCCTGCTCAAGCCCTCAGTTGCAGCACCATCCGACGCAGGCCCGACGAAGGCGGCTCGGCCGGATCGGCCTTGAAGCCCAGCGCGGCCGTGAGCTTCAGCATCCGGGTGTTCTCGCGCAGCACGATGCCCACCAGTCGCAGGGTGCCGCGGCTGCGCGCGTGCTCGATCAGCCGCTCGAACAGCACCTTGCCCAGCCCCTGGCCCTTGAGCTCGGAGCGCACGACGAGCGCGAACTCGGCCTCGACGTTGTCGGGATCGCACACCGTGCGCGCCACGCCGAGCGTGCGGGCATGGCCTTGCGCATCGACGTCCTCGGCGATGAAGGCCATCTCCCGGTCGTAGTCGATCTGCGTCAATCGCGCGAGCTCGCTGCGCGGCATTTCCTTGCGCACCGAGAAGAAGCGCATCCGCATGTCCTCCGCGTCCAGCGACTCCAGGAAGCGCCGATGCTGCGGCTCGTCCTCCGGCCTGATCGGCCGCACCACGATTTCGCGCCCGTTCCAGGTATGCGTCCGCACCCACTGGTCGGGGTAGGGCAGGATCGCGAAGCGCGCGGTGCCGTGCTGCGGCGTACGCGACAGCCGCATGCGCGCGTCGAGCGCCAGCGCACCATGCTCGTCGACCCACAGCGGATTGATGTCCAGCTCCGCCAGCCGCGGCAGATCGGCCAGCATGCGCGAGACGGCGACGAGCACGTCGTGGAGCGCATCGAGGCGAGCCGGCGGATGGTCGCGAAAGCCGGCCAGCAGGCGCGCCACGCGGGTACGCGACACCAGTTCCGCGGCGAGGGCGCGGTTCAGCGGGGGCAGCGCGATGGCCGTGTCGGCGGCGGCCTCCACCGCGGTGCCGCCCTGGCCGAACAGGATCACGGGACCGAAGACAGGGTCGATGCTGGCGCCGACGATGATTTCCTGGGCGTGCGGGCGGTGCAGCGAGTGCTGCACGGTGAAGCCGTCGATCTGCGCCAGCGGCCGGGCGTTCCTCACCGCTTCGAGCATTTCACCGGCCGCGCTGCGCAGCGCGGCTTCGTCGCGCAGGCCCAGCCGCACGCCACCGACGTCCGTCTTGTGCGTGATGTCGCGCGAGAGGATCTTCAACGCCAACGGGTATCCCAGCCCCTTGCCGGCCTCGACCGCCGCCTCGGCCGTCGGCGCAACGGCGACGGTGGGCACCGTCTCGATGCCGTAGGCCTGCAGCAGCGACTTGGCCTCCTGTTCGCCGAGCCATTCGCGCTGCTCGGCCAGCGCCGCGTCCAGCGTGGTGCGCACCGCATCGGCATCGGGCGCGGCGCCATGGGCGGCGCCCGGCGTCTCCATCAGGATCTCCTGGTTGCGCCGATAGGTCTGCAGCATCGCAAAGGCATGCACCGCTTCTTCGGGCGAGGCGTAGTCGGCCACGCCGGCCTCCTCGAAGAGCCTGCGCGCCTGGGTCACCGCAGCGTCGCCGAGCCAGGCGCTCATCACGCGCGAGGCCTGGCCGCGCACCAGCGGCAGGCAGGCGCGCGCGATGTCCTCGCTGCGCACGATGGCCGTGGGTGCATGCATGAACAGCACCGCCCCGGCCGACGTGTCGGCCAGCAGTGCGCCGAGCGTCTCGGCATAGCGCTCGGCGGGTGCGTCGCCGATGATGTCGATGGGGTTGGCGCGGGACCAGTTCGCCGGCAACGCTGCGTCGAGGCGGGCGAGCAGCGCGGAGCCCGGGTCTGCCAGCACCACGCCCTCGCGCGCCGCCGCGTCGGCGGCCATCACGCCGGCGCCCCCGCCGTTGGTCATGACCGTGAGCCTGCCGTGGCCATTGCCCCGGAAGCGCGACAGAGTCTCTGCGGCTAAAAAGAGCTCCTGCAGCGTGTCGACGCGCAGCATTCCGGCGCGCCGCAGCGCGGCGTCGTAGACCGCGTCCGATCCCGCCAGCGCGCCCGTGTGCGAGGTGGCGGCGGCAATGCCGTGGCCGGCGCGCCCGGCCTTGAGCACGATCACCGGCTTGTTGCGCGCGGCCGCGCGCGCGGCGGACATGAACTTGCGCGGCGACTCGATGGATTCCACGTACAGCAGGATCGAGCGGGTGTGCGCATCGCTGGCCAGGTGGTCGAGCAGGTCGCCGAAGTCGACGTCGCAGTGTTCGCCCAGCGAGACCATGTGCGACAGGCCCACGCCGCGGCTGCGGGTCCAGTCGAGCACGGCCGTGACCAGTGCACCCGACTGCGAGACGAAGGCCACGTCGCCCGCCAGCGCGTCGGTGTGCGCGAAGCTGGCGTTCAGGCCGATGTGCGGACTGAGCAGGCCGAGGCAGTTGGGCCCCAGCAGGCGCAGGGTGAAGGGGCGCGCCGCCTCCAGCGCGGCCTGCTTTTGCCGCGGCTCCAGGCCGGCCGTGATGATCACCGCCGCGTGGGTGCCCAGTGCGCCGAGTTCGGCGACCAGCGGCGCGACCGTGGCCGGTGGCGTGCAGATCACCGCCAGGTCGGGCGCGGCAGGCAGGTGCGCCGCGTCGGGGAAGACGGGCACCCCGTCGAGCGAGGCATGTTTCGGATTCACCCCGTGCACCGCGCCCTTGAAGCCGCCGGCGCGCAGGTTGCGCCATACCGTGGCGCCAACGCTGGCGGGCCGGTTCGAGGCACCGAACACGGCGACGGAGGCCGGCGACAGCAGGCGGTCCAGATGACGGATGGTCATGGCATTGAAGACGGCGCGGCAGTGACGGGACATGCCATCGTGCGGGCCGCCGCGACCTGCCGGCTTGATGCACGTCAACCCGTCGCGCCGGCATGGGCGCAAGCTCCATGGCCGAGGAACCCGCCATGGATACCCGTTCGCCCGGAGCCGCGCCCGATGCCGCCGATCTTTGATCCGTGGCGGGCCTGTGTGGTTGCGGCCGAGGTATCGATGGCCACGAATGCGGCTGCGAGCTCGCTCGCCGCGATGCGGTCGCAGCGGCTGGCGGAGCTGCTCGCCGCGGCGGCGGCCCATTCGCCACGCTACCGGCGCCTGCTGGCCGGCTGCGATCCGGCCACTGCGCGGCTGGAGGAGCTGCCGATGGCCCGCAAGGCGGAACTGATGGGCGACTTCGCAGGCTGGGTCTGCGACCCGGCGTTGTCGCTGCCGGCGCTGCGACGCTTCCTCGCCGAACCGGCGAACATCGCGGCCGACTGCCTGGGCCCCTACACGGCATGGGAAAGCTCCGGCAGCACCGGCGAGCCCGCGATCTTCGTGCAGGACGCGCGTGCGATGGCCGTGTACGACGCGCTGGAGGCGTTGCGCAGACCGCTGCTTCGGCCCTTCGAGCGGCTGCTCGATCCGTGGAGCCTGGGGGAGCGCATCGCCTTCGTGGGCGCGACCGGCGGGCATTTCGCGAGCACGGTATCGGTCGAGCGGCTGCGCCGCCTGCAGCCCGGCCTCGCGTCCCGCCTGCGCGGCATTTCATTCCTGCAGCCGCTGGACAGGCTCTGCGACGAGCTCGATGCCTTCGATCCCACGGTGCTGGCCACCTATCCGAGCGCCGCCATCGTGCTCGCGCAAGAGCGGGAGGCTGGCCGGCTCAAGGCAGCGCCGCGCGAGATATGGACCGGCGGGAAACGCTCTCTGCAGCCGGACGCGTCTTCCTGAAGGAGGCGTTCGCCTGCCCGGTCGCCAACAGTTATGGCGCCTCGGAGTTTCTGTCGCTGGCGTTCGAATGTTCGCTGGGCGTGCTGCACCTGAACAGCGACTGGGCGATCCTGGAGCCGGTCGATGCCCAGGGCCGGGCGGTGCCGGCCGGCCATGCCGGAACCACGACCCTGCTGACCAACCTGGCCAACCACCTGCAACCGGTGATCCGCTACGACCTGGGCGACAGGGTCAGGCTGCTCGATGCGCCCTGCGGGTGCGGATCGCATCTTCCGGTCATCGAGGTCCATGGGCGCGACGACGACACCCTGTGCCTCGCGGCCGGTGTCGGCATGCCGGCGGTGAGGGTGGTTCCGCTGGCGGTGAGCACCGTCCTCGAGGAGGAGGCGGGACTTTTCGACTTTCAGCTGGTGCAGCAGGGGCCGCGCGAGCTGCTGCTGAAAACCCGCGGGCAGGGACAGAAGATGCAGCGGACCCTGCGCAAGGCGCGCGCGGCGCTCGCGGCTTTCCTCGAGACGCAGGGCGCGAAGGGCGTGCGCATCGAGTGCCGCGCGGGGGAGAGCACGCAATGCGGCCGCAGCGGCAAGTTCCGGCGGGTGATCTCGCTGAACGCGAAACCGGACGATGCGTGTTGACGTGCATCAAGGTGCGCGCCCCCGCAGTCCGCAGAATCGCCGGCACTGTTCAAGAGGTACGAATGCAATCCCTGCTCTATTCCGGCGTGCTGGATCTTCCGTGGTGGGGCGTGCTGCTGGCCGCGCTCGCGCTCACGCACGTCACCATCGCTTCCGTCACCATATTCCTGCACCGCCACCAGGCCCACCGCGCGCTCGATCTGCATCCCGTGGCGAGCCACTTCTTCCGCTTCTGGCTCTGGCTGACCACCGGCATGGCGACCAAGGAGTGGGCCGCGGTGCACCGCAAGCACCACGCCAAGTGCGAGACCCCGGAGGACCCGCACAGCCCGCAGGTGCACGGGCTCAACCGGGTGCTCTGGGGCGGCGTGTTCTATTACGTGCGCGAAGCCAGGCGCGCCGAGACCCTGGAGCGCTACGGCCACGGCACGCCCGACGACTGGCTGGAGCGGCACGTCTACGCGGAGCACAAGACCCTGGGCATCGTGCTGATGGGCGTGGTCGACATGGCGCTCTTTGGCGTCGTGCCCGGCGCGCTGGTGCTGCTCGTGCAGATCGCGTGGATTCCGTTCTGGGCGGCTGGCGTAGTCAACGGCATCGGCCACTACTGGGGCTACCGCAACTGGCCGGCGCGCGACGCCAGCACGAACATCTTTCCCATCGGCATCTTGATCGGCGGGGAGGAGCTGCACAACAACCACCACGCCTTTCCAGCCTCGGCGAAGCTGTCGAGCAGGTGGTTCGAGTTCGACATCGGCTGGCTCTACATCCGCACGCTGCAGGCGCTGGGCCTGGCCCGCGTGAAGCATGTGGCGCCCACGCCGCGGCTGGTCGCGCCCAAGGCGAACGTCGACCTGGCCACCGTGCAGGCGATCATCCGCTGCCACTACGACGTGCTGTCGAATTACACGCGCTCGCTGAAGAAGGCCTGCGTGGCCGAGCTCGACCGCCTGCGCGGCATCTCGCCAGAAGCTGCGCGCGCCCTGAAGGCCGTCAAGCCCTGGCTGGGCAAGGACCAGGGCCTGCTCGGACCCTCGCGCCACCGGCAGATGCTGCAGGCGTTGAAGGCCTCGCAGGCGCTGGCTACGATGTATTCGATGCGCGACGAGCTGGCTGCACTGTGGAGCCGTTCCACCGCCACCGGCGAGCAGCTGGCCAGGCAGCTCCAGGACTGGTGCCAGCGTGCCGAGGCCAGCGGCATCGCGCCATTGGCGGATTTTTCGCGCCGGCTGCGTTCCTACGCCTGAACGCACTTGAAAGCGCCGGCGCCGAGGAGCTGCGAATGAAGCGTTGCCCGGCGCCTCCGATGTCCCTCGCCGTTGCTGTCGCTATCTCGGCTGCTGCCCTGGTAGCCGCATGCGGCGGCTTTCCGGCCGCAGCGCCGGGCGGCGCCGTGCTCACCGGCTCGATCGCTTCTTTCGTGCCCGGAAGCGTGGTGGCCCGCGCGATGGACGACAGCGACCGCCGCCGCGCGGCGAGCGCGCTGGAGAGCCTGGGCAACGGCGAGTCGTCGGGCTGGCACAACCGCGACACCGGCGACAGCTTCGTGTTCACGCCCACGCGCAGCTTCGAGCGCCGCGGCGCCCGCTGCCGCGAATTCCGCCTCGAAGTCGTGGTCGGCGGCCGTCCCGACGGCATCGCCGGCAGCGCGTGCCGCCAGCCCGACGGCTCCTGGCGCACTGGGGCCTGAGACAGGCAGAGGCAGGGCCGGACGATGGCCACGAGGTTCGATGTCTGCAACGGCGATGCCGACGGCCTCTGCGCGGCCGTGCAATGGCGGCTGCACCGGCCAGGCACCGTCCGGCTGGTGACGGGCCTCAAGCGCGACATTGCACTGCTCGGCGGCGTCTCGGCGGGGCCCGGTGACGAGGTCAACGTGTTCGACCTCTCGATGCTGCGCAACCGCGCAGACCTGCTGCGGCTGCTCGGCGAGGGCGCACGCGTGCGCTACTTCGACCACCACGCCGCGGGCGAGGTGCCGCGGCATCCGCAGCTCGAGGCGCACATCGACGAGGCGAGCGCGGTCTGCACCAGCCTGCTCGTGGATCGGCACCTGGGCGGCGCATGCCGCGCCTGGGCGCTGGTGGGGATCTATGGCGACAACATGGCGGCCGTGGCCGACAGGCTGGCGCTCGACGGCGGCTTCGAGCCCGGCGATGGTGCGGGGCTGCACCGGCTGGGCATGCTGATCAACTACAACGCCTACGGCGAGCATGAGCGCGACGTCCGCATCCCGCCGCGCCTGCTCTACGCGCTGATGATGCGCTACCGCGACCCGCGCGACATGCTGGCGCACGAGAGCATCGTCGACGAGATCGATGCGGTGCGCCAGGCCGACCTGCGCCGGGCCGTGGGCACCGCGCCGATCTGGCAGGGGGACGGGGGCAGCGTTCGCGTGCTGCCCGATGCGCCCTGGAGTCGTCGCGTGCAGGGCTGCCTGGCCAACGAGCTGGCGAGCAGCGAACCCGGGCTCGCGCATGCGGTGCTCGTGGCGCGGGACGAGGGTTACGTCGTCAGCGTCCGCGCGCCGCAGGCGAACCCTGACGGCGCCCACGCGCTGTGCAGCCGGTTCGGTGGCGCGGGCCGTGCGCGCGCAGCCGGCATCGACAGTCTGCCGCTCGGGGAGCTGCCGCGCTTCGTCGCGGCGTTCGCCGCAGCGTCTTGGGGCCGCAGTGCCGCAGCGCCATGATCGATCTGCCGCCAGCGCGCCGCATCCGGGCCGTGTGCATTGCGCGCGAAGGCGGTTTTGCCTGGACGCCAGGTCTCTCGCGGCCGCGCAGCGTGGGGCTCGATGGCGACGGCGGGGCCACCAGGCAGCGCCTGATGCAGATGCTGCGGGAGGCCGCGGAGCGCGGCTGCGAAAGCGGCCCCGGCGTGCAGGGTGCCGACCGGCGCCGCTACCGCGTCGAGATATTCATCGACGAGAGCGACAACGACGGCGACGACGTTGGAGCAGGGGGGCGCGGCGACGGCCCGGTCCCGGCTGTGGTCTTCGAGGTGCCCGAGGAGCAGGCGCCCGAATCGCTGGTCCGGATGTGGAAGGAGGCTGGATGAGTTCCGGCGGAACAGGTCCCAAGGCAGCGCTCAGTGCGCCATCCAGACCGGAACCGAGGCCCGCTCCAGCACCGTGCGCGTGGCGCCGCCCAGCATGAGCTCGCGTGCCGGACTGTGGCCGTAGGCGCCCATGACGATCAGGCCCGCGCCGGTCTCCTGCGCGAGCGAGAGCAGCGCCTCGCCGGCATGCCTGTCCTCCGCCGGCGCCTTGTGTTCCCGCAGCTGCCCGACGCCGTGCAGCCGCAGGTAGTCGCGCAGCCTCGACATCGTCGTGCCGTGTTCGGGATCCGAGGCGCTCACCGGGGCCACCAGGTGGACCTCCTGCGCCGAGCGCAGCAGGGGCAGCGCGGTCTCCAGCGCACGGGCCGCCTCGCGCGCGCAGCGCCATGCGACCAGCACCCTGCCCGGGTTCGGTGACACCCTGCCCGCGAACGGGACGACCAGCGCCGGCTTGCCGCTGGCGAGCACCACCGCCTCGACGAAATCGGCCGGGACGTCGAAGCCGGCCTTGTCGCGCGGATCGCGCTGTCCCAGCACCATGAGATCGCTGGTCAGCGCATGCTGGACGAAGCTCTCGACGACCGGCTCGCCACGCAACTCGTGCCAGTCGCTGCGGCTGGCGTGGTCCTGCAGCAGGCGCTCGAACATCGCGGCCGCATGGGCGCGGTGGTCGGGGTCGATGTCGCCGGCCATCGGCATCGGAGGCAGGCCGCCGATCATCGGCAGCACCGCCAGCACCGAGGGCGACACCGCGAAAAGCGCGGTCAAGGCGGACCCGTGCAGTGCCGCGAGGCGGTGCGCAAGGCGCAGTCGCACCTCGGCACGGTCGGTGCCATCGAGATGGACGAGGATCGAACGCAGCGTGCTCATCTCGGGTGCTCAGGCTGTGCGAGCGGCGGACGTACGGTCGGCGGCCGGTCCCATGGATGAGGACATGGTGGACATGGCTGGCATGCCCGGAATGCCGTGCGCGGGCGCGACTTCGCCGGTGTCGAACCAGCGGCAGATCGAATCGGCACCCAGCCTCCGCGGCTGCCGCTCGTACAGGAAGCCCCGTGCGACCTCGCCGGACAGGTTGACGGGAATGCCCGCTTCCTGGAGCAGGGCGATGCGTCCCGGCTCGGTGGTGCCTGAGGGAATCCGGACCGTGATGTCGGCAAGGCGATAGTGGCTTGGCATGGTGCTTCTTCTCCTGGTTGTGGCTGTCCGGTTGAATCTAGGAGTTCGAGGCGGCCGGGGTCTTGCGATGGATCAAGGCGCTCCCCGGATGCGTGTCCATCATGGGTGCTCCACCCGTGCGTCGATGGCCATGACCAGTTACACCGCCGACAGCCCAAGCCCGCCCGAACTGCCGCTGCAGCCGATCTGCCGCGACGTGCTGATGGAAAAGTACGCGCAGGAGGGCGAAAACGGCATCGACGACATTCATCGCCGGGTGGCGCGGGCGCTGGCCCAGGCCGAGAAGCCCGGTGAGCGGGAGACCTGGGCGGCGCGCTTCCTGCAGGCACTGCGTGACGGCTTCCTGCCCGCGGGGCGCATCCAGGCCGCGGCGGGCACCACGCTGGCTGCCACCCTGATCAATTGCTTCGTGCAGCCCGTGGGCGATTCGATCATCGGCAACGACGAGGGCTATCCGGGCATCTACATCGCGCTGGCGGAAGCCGCAGAGACCATGCGCATGGGTGGCGGCGTGGGCTACGACTTCTCGCGCATCCGCCCGCACGGGGCCTGGGTGGCCGGCACGCGTTCCAGCGCCTCGGGCCCCGTGCCGTTCATGCGCGTCTTCGACTGTTCGTGCCGGACCGTGGAATCGGCCGGGGCGCGACGGGGCGCGCAGATGGCCGTGCTGCGTTGCGACCATCCCGACATCGAGGATTTCATCGGCGCGAAGGACGACGGCGAGCTGAGCAACTTCAACCTGTCGGTGGCGCTGACCGACGCCTTCATGCTGGCCGTGCTGGACGACAGGGAGGTCGAGCTGGTGCACCGGGCCGAGCCCGGTCCGCGCATCCGCAGCCCGCAGCAGCACCGGCGCGAGGACGGGCTGTGGGTGTACGGCCGCCGCCCCGCGAAGGCATTGTGGGACCGCATCATGCGCTCCGCCCATGCACACGGCGAGCCGGGCGTGCTCTTCCTGGATCGCATCAATGCCGACAACAACCTCTACAGCTGCGAGACGCTTGCCGCTGCGAACCCCTGCGGCGAACAGCCCCTGCCGCCTTACGGCAGTTGCTGCCTGGGGTCGATCGACCTGACCCGTTTCGTGAGGGACCCCTTCGAACCGGGGGCGCGCTTCGACGACGACGCCTTCTCCCGGCTCGCCGCGCTGGCCGTGCGCATGCTCGACAACGTGCTGGACATCACCGCCTGGCCGCTGGAGCGCCAGGGTCGCGAGGCGCTGCTGAAGCGGCGCATCGGCCTGGGCTTCACCGGGCTGGGGGATGCGCTGGTCATGCTCAACCTGCGCTACGACGAGCCGCAGGGCCGCGCCACCGCACAGCGCATTGCGCGCACGCTGCGCGATGCGGCCTACGCCGCTTCGTGCGCGCTGGCACGCGAGCGCGGGGCATTCCCGCTCTTCGATGCCGGCACGTACCTCGGGTGGGGCACCTTCGCGTCGCGCCTGTCCGAGCCGATGAAGACGCGCATCCGCGCCTGGGGCATGCGCAATTCGCACCTGCTGTCGATCGCGCCCACGGGCACCATCAGCCTGGCCTTCGCGGACAACGCGAGCAACGGCATCGAACCGGCCTTCGCATGGAGCTGCACGCGGCGCAAGCGCCTGCCCGAAGGCGGGACGCGGGAGTACGAGGTCGAGGATCACGCGCTGAGGCTGTATCGCCAGCGCAGGGGCGAGCGCGCAGCGCTCGGGCCGGCCTTCGTCACCGCACTGCAGATGAGCGCGAAGGCGCATGTGGACATGGTGGCGGCGGTGGCGCCCTACATCGACGCCGCCATCTCGAAGACGGTCAATGTGCCGGTCGACTGCGCCTACGAGGACTTCAAGGAGCTCTACATGCAGGCTTGGCAGCTGGGGCTCAAGGGCCTGGCCGCCTACCGATCGGGCTCGACGGCGCAGGGCTCGGTGCTGGAAGTGCGCACGCGGCCGGCGTGCAGCGGCTGTGCGGCGCCGGTGGCTGCGGCTTGAGACGGCTTGGTGGGGCTCGATGCGGCTCGATGGGGTTCAGGCCCGCAGCCAGGCGGCCGCGATGCATGCGCAGCCCAGGCTGGTCACCAGTGCCGCGCCCACGCGCAGCGCGTAGGCGCGGCCGCCCGCGCCGAGCGCCACCGCGCACCGCGTGAGCGTGTTGGTTCCCACCGCCACCAGCACACCCTGGATGAACAGGTCCGTCGTCAATGTGCCGGCGGCGTGCAGCGATGCGAGCGAAGCCACGGGAGCGTGCGCATCCACCAGGGCCGCGAGCGCAATGCCGGCCTGCAGCCCTGCATCGCCGAAGTGCCGCTGCGCCGAGCCCACCAGCAGCGCGACGAGCGCCAGCGCGAGCGCGACGGCCAGCGCCTCGCGCGGACGCAGCGCGCTGCGCTGCATGGCGGGCGGCTCGACGGCCGCGGCGTCGCGCGACGTCAGCAGCGGCAACAGGCCGGCGGCCACGGCGCCCGCCGCACCGGCCAGCGCCACGGGCACCAGGGCGGCCCCCGCCTGCGGTGACAGAGCGCTCGTCATCGCGATCGCCAGCACCCAGGTCGCCACCGCCGACAGCGCCGCGGCGCCGGCCAGCAGCCCGGTATGCAGCGGCTGCGCCCGCGCGCGGTTGCCGAACGAGGCCACGGTGGCGGTGCTGGAGACGAAGCCCGATGCGAAGCCGGCACCCAGCAGGCCGCCGCGCACGCCGAGCCAACGCACGGCCGCCTGCCCGGCGGCCTGCATCGCCATGATCAGCAGCACCATCGAGGCCAGCGGCCGGGGGTTGATGCCGCCGAGCACCTCGATGGGCCGCGAGGGGATGAGCGGCAGCGCGATCAGGGCGAGCGCCGCCAGCAGCACGCCGTCGTGCAGCTCCTGCTCGCTCAGCAGCTGCGTGGCGAACCGGTGCAACCTCCGGCGCGCCGCCAGCAGCAGCGCCAGGCCCGTTCCGCAGGCGGCACCCAGCGCCGGTTCGAGAACGCTCAGCACGCCGACCAGGTAGGTCGCGAAGAGGGCGATCTCGGTGGTCATGCCCGGATCCAGCGAGCGGCTCTTCCAGTGCGACACCGCCGCCAGCGCGGCGACCAGCACGCCTCCGATGGGCACCAATGACGGGACGGGGAGGATCTGCGCGACGGCGCCGGTCAGCGCCACGATGGCGAAGGTGCGCAGCCCCGCCGCCGCACGGCGGTCGCCGTCGCCCTTGCGGCGCTCGCGCTCGATGCCGATCACGAGGCCGACGCCCAGTGCCACGGCGAGTCCGACGATCGCGGCCGACGAGTTCATGCACGCAGTCTCTCCGGCGGCCTGGCCGCGTCAAGGCGCGCGAGCCGCAGTCCCTTGCGCTGGATCAAGGCAGCTGCCTCTTCGGGGGCCTAACGTGCGGGGCATGAAAGCACTCGTCTACCAGGGCCCCGGCCTGAAGTCGCTCGAAGACCGCCCGAAGCCGGAGATCCAGGCGCCGGGCGACGCCATCGTCCGGATTCTCAAGACCACCATCTGCGGCACTGACCTGCACATCCTCAAGGGCGACGTGCCCAGCTGCACGCCGGGACGCATCCTCGGCCACGAGGGCGTGGGCGTGATCGAGACCGTGGGCGCCGGCGTGACCGCGTTCCACCCCGGCGACCACGTGCTGATCTCGTGCATCTCCTCGTGCGGCAAGTGCGAGAACTGCCGCCGCGGCATGTATTCGCATTGCGCCACCGGCGGCTGGATACTGGGCAACACCATCGACGGCACGCAGGCGGAGTACGTGCGCATACCGCACGCCGACACCAGCCTCTACCCCGTGCCGCCGGGCGTGGACGAGGAAGCGCTGGTGATGCTCAGCGACATCCTGCCCACCGGCTTCGAGTGCGGCGTGCTCAACGGCAAGGTTTCGCCGGGCAGCACGGTGGCCATCGTCGGCGCGGGCCCGATCGGCCTGGCCACGCTGCTCACGGCCCAGTTCTACTCGCCCTCGCAGATCATCCTCGTGGACCTCGACGAGGGAAGGCTGGAGGTTGCACGCCGCTTCGGCGCGACGCACACGGTCAACAGCACCGGCGGCAACGCGGCGGAGTCGGTGCTCGCGCTGACCGGCGGACGCGGAGTCGACGTGTCGATCGAGGCCGTGGGCATCCCGGCCACCTTCGTGCTGTGCCAGGACATCGTGGCGCCCGGCGGGACCATCGCGAACATCGGCGTCCACGGCCATGCGGCCGATCTTCACCTGGAGCGCCTGTGGTCGCAGAACATCGCGATCACCACGCGGCTGGTGGACACCGTCTCGACGCCGATGCTGCTGAAGACGGTGCAGTCGAACAAGGTCGATCCGTCGAGGCTGATCACGCACCGCTTCAGGCTGGACCAGGTCATCGATGCCTACGACACCTTCTCTCGCGCGGCCGAGACGCATGCGCTGAAGGTCCTCATCGAGGCATAGCGCCCGGGGCCTTGCCCTTCCTTTCTCGCCTCTTCACTTCTCTGAACGGATCCGAGCCATGTCCCTTTTCCACGCCGTCGCCTGGGTCGATCACCACGCCGCGCAAGTCTTCCAGTTCGATGCGTCCCAGGTCCTCGCGCAGCAGGTCAGGGAGCACGCCCGCTACACGCGCCAGCACGGCAGCAGCGTGCGCAGCGAACACGAATTCTTCGGCGAAGTCTGCGACGCCATGAAGGGGGTCGCGCAGGTGCTCGTTACCGGTTCCCACACGACGCAGGCCGACTTTCGCCACTATGTCGACAAGCACAGGCCCGAAGTGGCACGGCAGATCGTCGGCTGGGAGACGGTGCAGCGCATGAGCACGAACGAGCTCGTCGCACTGGCGCGCCGGTATTTCGCGGTGCACGAGGGCATGGCCGCGCCCATGAAGGCGGGTTGATCGGGAGGCGCGGCGTGAAGATCCGCCACTTCGCCACGCTGGGACTGGTGCCGGCGCTCGTCGCCGCGGGCACAGGCATCGCGGTCGCGCAGGTGGCCGGCGTCACGCATGCGGGTGCGACCCTGACGGAGACCGGCCAGCTGATCTCGGGATGGAGCGCGAAGCAGAGCATCCTTGGACAGGCCGTGTACGACGCCTCTGGCGAGCGCATCGGCAGGGCGCTCGACCTGATCGTCGCGCCGGACAGGCGCGTGACCTTCCTGATCGTCGAGATCGGGAACTTCCCTTCGGGTTCGCGGCACCTGGTCGCCGTACCGGCCTCGCAGCTGGTGGTGCGCGGCGCCCGCCTGCTGCTGCCCGATGCCGATCGCCAGGCACTGGCTCTGCAACCCGCGTTCGTCCATGCGCCGATCACCCGCACGCAGAGCGCGATCGTCGAGCAGGCGCTGCAGGACGTCGATCGGGCGGGGCGGACCCTCGCGCGGCTGGAGCGCCAGCTTGCGCTCGGCGAGGGCGGCAAGGCCCGCGCGAACCTCGAAAGACAGATCCTCGTGCTGCGGCAGGCCTCGCAGGCGGTGGAGCAGAAGGTGGCCGAGATGGATGCCGCCGATGCTGATCATTGGCAGGCCGTGGAGGCTCAGATCGGCCAGGCGGCGGCGCGGCTGCGCAGTGCGACGCGCGACGCGCCGGCCTGAAATAGGCGCAAGGCATGCTGCGTGGGCTTGATGTGTGTCAAGCCGCAGCCGCGGCATGTGCCTAGGATGGACTCGGCTCTCGAAGACCCAAGGAGAAAACTCTCATGCCCGCGGAACCCTTTCCTTTGATCCAGGCGCAGCCGGTCCCCCTGGACGGCAACTACCTCCAGGCCCTCGTGAACTGGCAGATCGCGGTTGCGGGCAGCGCGTTGCAGGTGCAGTTGCGGCAACTGGAATTGATGACCGACTGGCAGCGCTCCTTCGGCGCCGTGCAGCGCGAGCTCACGGACCAGTGGATCTGCAGGTTCGGCGGCGGCGTGCCGCTGGACGGCTAGGCGAAAGCGGGACCGGACGCGCCCCATGACGCTGTCGCCGCCGCTGCGCCACATGCTCGACGACCTTGGCCGGCGGTCCGCGGCCTGCTTCGCCATCGCGATGCCCGATGGCAGCCGCCACCGTGTGGGCGAGGGCACGCCGGCCTTCACGGTCGTCTTCCACACCGAGGCGGCCCTGTTCGCTACCGCGACGCGCGGCCACATCGGCCTGATGGAAGCCTATTTCGAGCGGGAGGTGGATGTCGAAGGCGATTTCGGCGCCGCCCTGGCCGCGGGCATGGCGGCCGGCTTCGATCATCAGGCGGGCGCCCTCAACGGCATCGAGAACAGCCTGCACGAGCTGAGGCACTCCAACCGGGACCCCGTCCATGCCAAGGCCAATGCCCGGGCGCACTACGGCCTGGGCACCGGCTTCTACCGCCTGTGGCTCGACGATCCTCTGATGATGTACACCTGCGGCTACTGGCCCGAAGGCACGCGCAGCCTCGAGGAGGCGCAGCGCCGCAAGATCGACCACGTCTGCCGCAAGATCCTCCTGCGGCCCGAGGACCGTTTCATCGACATCGGCTGCGGCTTCGGTGGCTTCATGTTCCGCGCCCAGGAGAAGGTCGGCGCCACGGGCGTGGGGCTCAACACAGCCACCGAGCAGGTCGAGTGGCTGCGCGACGAGATCGAGCGGCGTGGCCTCGAAGCCTCGCTGCAGGTGCGCGAAGCCGACTTTCGCGACGTCGACGAGCAGTACGACAAGGTCGTCTCCATCGGCACGCTGGAGCATGCGGGCCGCGACCAGTTGCCCGAGGTGGTCCGGGCCCATGCGCAGTTCCTGAAGCCCGGCGGGCTCGGCATCCTGCACTTCATCGGCCACGTGGGCCGCTTCGAGACGGAGCTCTTCATCCGCAAGCACGTGTTCCCGGGCGGCTGGATACCCAGCCTCGCCGACGTGATCATGGAGATGGAAAGCAACGGCCTGGAGGTGCTGGACATCGAGAACCTGCGCAGGCACTACGCGCCCACCCTCGATGCCTGGGCGAGCGCTTCGAGAAGCATTGGCCCGCGATACAGCGCCTCGACCCGCAACGCTTCGACGAGCGATTCCGGCGAATCTGGCGCACCTACCTTGTCGGCTGCGCCGAGATGTTCCGCTCGCCCGCGGGCTATACGCACCTTTTCCAGATCGTCTTCAGCAAGGGCAACGTGACGCCGCGGAGCTACCCGATGGACCGTGCACACCTGTACGTGCCCGGGCCATGATCCCCGGCAGCGAAGCGCGGGCCCACGAGGCCCGCAGGAGCCGCCTGCTGGATGCGCTGCGCGAGAGCGGCACGGGCCCGGGGCCACCGATCGCATTGGCCAAGCGCACGTCGAACCTGTTTCGCGACCGCGAGGCCGGCGCCCGGCGAAGGATCGACCTCGGCGAGTTCGACCATGTCATCGATGTCGACGCGGCGCGCGGCACCGTCGAGGTCGAAGGCATGGCGACCTACGAGACCCTGGTGGACGCCACGCTGGCGTGCGGCGTGATGCCGGCGGTGGTGCCGCAGCTCAAGACCATCACGGCGGGCGGGGCGGTGGCGGGCGTGGGCATCGAGGCAAGCTCGATGCGTCACGGGCTGGTCCACCACACGATGCTGGAGCTCGACGTGCTGCTGCCGGACGGCCGCATCGTCCGATGCAAGCCCGACAACGAGCATCGCGACCTGTTCTTCGGCTTCCCCAACTCCTATGGCTCGCTGGGTTACGCGCTGCGGCTGGTGTTGCGCACGCAGCCCGTGCTGCCGTTCGTGCGGGTGGAGCACATCGCCTGGGAGCATCCGAGTGAATTCTTCGAGGCCCTGGCGGAGGCGGCGCAAGGCGATGCGGACTTCGTCGATGCCGTGGTGTTCGGCTCCCGTTCGATGGTGCTGAATGTCGCGCGCTTCGAGCAGGCCGCGCCCTGGGCGAGCAACTACGAACTCGAGCGCATCTACTACCGCTCGCTGCTTGAGATGCCCGTCGATCACCTCGCCGTGCGCGACTACCTGTGGCGCTGGGACACCGACTGGTTCTGGTGCTCGCGCAACTTCGCGGCGCAGAACCCGCTGGTACGGCGACTGTTCGGCCGCAGCCATCTCAACTCCCGCACCTACACGCGGCTGATGCGCATGAACGCACGCTGGGGCCTGACCAGGCGCTTGTCCGCGCTGCGGGGGATGCACGCCGAATCGGTGATCCAGGACGTCGACATTCCGATCGGCCGCGCGCGCGACTTCCTGGCGTTCCTGCTGCGCGAGATCGGCATCCTTCCGGTCTGGATCTGTCCGGTGCGGGTGCCCCAGCCGGGCGCAGCCTTCGTGCTGTATCCGCTCGACGCGGGCACGCTGTACGTCAACTTCGGCTTCTGGGACGTGGTCGAGCGCCGGGACGCGTACGAAGAAGGGCATTTCAACCGGCTGGTGGAGCAGGAGGTGCTCCGCCTGGGCGGCATCAAATCGCTCTATTCGGACAGCTTCTTCACGCGCGAGGAGTTCGACCGCGCCTACGGCATGGCTGCCTACGAGGCACTCAAGCAGCGCTACGACCCCGAGGGGAGGGCGCCGCGCCTGTACGAGAAGTGCGTGCTCAAGCGCTGAGCCGACGCGGACTTGATCGTCGTCAACCTCCGTGCCCACACGGGGCGCGAACATGGACGCGGGGCCGGCATCTCCTTTCGCTAGTTGCTTCCGGCATTTCCTTCCGATTTCCGCGTCGCGACCCGGCGCACCACCTTGCGGGGCAGACATGAATTTCAGAACCATCCTCGTCCACCTGGACCGTTCCGATCGCAGCCCGGTGCGCGCGGCACTGGCCGCCCGGTGGGCGCGTTCGCACGAGAGCCACCTGACGGGCCTGATACCCACCGGCCTCTACGACGGCGTTATTCCGGCCGATGCCATCGCCACCGGCATGACCGACTACATCGCCGAATCGGCCGACTACCTGCGCCGCCGCGCCGAGGCCATCGCGCGGGAGTTCAGGCAGGTCATCGCAGCCACGGGGCCGCTGTCGTACGAGGTGCAGCTGGTCGATGGCGTCACGGAGGACGCCGTGGTGCGCTACGGGCATGCCAGCGATCTCGTCGTGGTGGGGCAGGGCGACGATTCGACCCGGCGGGACACCACGGTGCACGACCTCGCCGAGCACGTGCTGATGGAAGTCGGGCGGCCGGTGCTCGTGGTTCCTTCGGCCGGCGAGTTCGACGGGGTGCCGAGGAACATCGTGGTCGCCTGGGACGGTTCGCGCGAGGCGGCCGTGGCCCTGCACGCGGCCTTGCCCGCCCTGCGCAGTGCACGCGTCACGCTGCTGTCCCTGCGCCATCCGCGCGACGAGGACGGCGCGCAGCGCCTGCTGATCCACGACATGATCCAGTTCCTGCAGCGCCACGGCGTACAGGCGCGGGCCGAATCCGAAGTCACGGAGATCGGCATTGCGGACGCCTTGCTTTCTCGGGTGTCCGACTTCGGCGCCGACCTCCTCGTGATGGGCGCCTACAGCCATTCGCGCCTTCGCGAGCGGATACTGGGCGGTGTGACGCGCCAGATACTGTCGCAGATGACCGTGCCCGTGCTGATGACGCACTGAGTCGGGTCCTGCGGGGTCTTCCGGCGCTGCGCCTGCACCCCGTCATCCCCTTTCGGGCTCCACCCGGCTGAAGCCGCCCCATGGACACCACATTGATCGACGCCCTGCGCGCGCAGCTGCAGCGCGAGACCGGACAGCCCGTGGCGCTGGTCGAGACGCACATTTCATGGGTGCTGTTGACGCCCACGCAGGCCTTGAAGCTCAAGAAGCCGGTGCGGCTGCCGTTCCTCGATTTCGGCACGCCGGAGTCGCGCAGGCACTTCTGCGAGGAGGAACTGCGCCTGAACCGGCGCTTCGCGCCGTCGCTCTACATCGACGTGGCGCCCGTTTGCGGCACCCCGGAGTCGCCGCGCATCGGCGGCGGCGGCATGCCGATCGACCATGTGGTGCGCATGCGGCGCTTCGACGAGTCCGCGCTGCTGCGCAACCTGGTGGCGGCGGACGCGCTGGAGCCCCGGTTGCTCGATGGCTTCGCACAGCGGCTGGCCGGCCTGCATGGACAGGCGCCGCGCGCGGCCCCGGTCTCGGGCTTCGGCGCGCCCGATGCGATCGTCCGGGCGGCGGCCGAGGTGCTGGCCTCCCTGCACGCCCAGGTGCACGAAGGCGAAGGCCGCAAGGACGAGGGCGCTCGTGCCGCATCGCTGGCCGAGATCGGCCGCTGGATCGAGGACCAGGGCCGCGCGCTGCGCATGGCCTGGATCGCCCGGCAGCAGGCCGGTGCCGTGCGCGAATGCCATGGCGACCTGCACCTGGCCAACGTGGTGCTGATCGACGGCGCGCTCACGCCCTTCGACTGCATCGAGTTCGACCCGGCCCTGCGGTGGATCGACGTCATGAGCGACGTCGCCTTCCTCGCCATGGACCTGAAGGCCCACGGCCATGGCGAGCTCGCGTTCCGCTTCCTCGATGCATGGCTGCAGCACAGCGGCGACTACGCGGGATTGCAGGTGCTTCGGTTCTACGAGGTCTACAGGGCGCTGGTTCGGGCCATGGCGTCCGGCCTCATGCCAGGCGAACCTGGTGAGCCGGGCGATCCGGACGCAAGGAGGAAGGCGCCCGACTACCTTGCATGCGCGCGGCAGCTGGCCGCGCCTTCGGAAGCGGGCCCGCGGCTGCTGATCACGCACGGCTTCTCGGGTTCAGGAAAGTCCAGCGTGGCTGGGCAGCTCCTGTGCGCCGCCGGCGCCGTGAGGGCGCGCTCCGACGTGGAGCGAAAGCGCCTCTTCGGCCTCGTACCGATGGAGCGCTCCGCCGCCGCAGGGCTGGACATCTATGGCGCGGAGGCGACCCGCCGGACCTTCGAGAGGCTGCGTGCCTGCGCCCGCGATGCCCTGCTCGCGGGCTACCCGGCGATCGTCGACGCGGCGTTCCTGCGCAGCGCGGAGCGGCGCAGCTTCGAGGCCCTGGCCACGGAACTGCGCGTGCCCTTCTCGATCCTGAACTGCAGCGCCACGCCGGCCACGCTGCGCCACCGCGTGACCGAGCGGGAGGCCGCGGGCGCCGACGCATCGGAAGCCGGGCTGGCCGTGCTGGAGCGCCAGCTGGCCACGCACGAGCCGCTGGATGCGGACGAACGCCGGGCCGCGATCGAGGTGTCCACCGAAGAGGCCGTCGACGTCGCGCAGCTGCTGGCGCAATGGCGCTCGGCGGGCTTCGGCTGGTGACCTTTCACTGGCTGGCCAGCTCTCCGCTGGGCAGCTTGAACCGTTCGTGCTCGGCCTTCGCACTCTCGGGCGCGCGCACCAGCAGCACCGGCACGGGCGACAGGCGCAGGATGTGTTCCGCGCTGCTGCCCATGACCCAGCGACCGAGCCCCCGGCGGCCGTGGGTGCCGATCACGATCAGGTCGGCCTTCCAGGATTGCGCCTGCGAGATGACCTGGTCGTGCACGCTGCGCTTGAAGCTGTCGAGCACCATCGCATCGACTTCGACACCTTCCTGGGAAGCCTGGTTCTGGCCCTCCTCGAGCAGCTTCCTTGCGTTGGCATGAAGCTCTTCCGACCAGTTGCCCGCATAGCCTGCATAGGCATCCATGGTCAGCGCGAACGAGAGTTCGTCGATCACATGCACCAGGCGCAGGCGCCCGCCCGTGAGCTTGGCCAGCTGAATGGCTTCCGCGAGCCCGCGGCTGGAGGTGGAACTGCCGTCGATGGGAACAAGAATCCGCTGGTACATGGCACGACTCCGGCTTGTTGGTTGAGGTTGCTCCAGTATCCGGACGTACGTTCGACGCGGCTTGACGTCGATCAAGGGACGGACCCGCGGCAGGCCGGACTTGATATGGAACAAGCCCTTGCGCGGCGAAAGCGCGACCCTCGGAGCATGCACAGGAACACTCTCATGCCCCACGCCACCGTCCGCATCATCCGGCAGGAGCACGCCGCGCTCGCCGCCATGCTCCGATCCATCGTCATGCTGCTCGAGCAGCACCGCAGGAAGGGCACGCTGCCCGATTTCGCGACGCTCAGGGCCATGCTGTTCTACGTGGACGAGTTTCCGGAGAAGCGCCACCACCGCAAGGAGACCGAGCTGCTGTTTCCCAAGCTGCGCGCCAGGACGCCGATCTCGCGGGAACTGCTCGACAGGCTCGACAGCGACCATGCAAGGGGCGAACGCCGGATTCGCAACGTGGAGCACGCGCTGCTCGCCTTCGAGATGCTGGGCGAGCCGCGGCGCGAGGAGTTCGAGAAGACCGTCGGCGAATACGTCGACTTCTACCTCGATCACATGGCGCTGGAGGAGCGCGAGATCCTGCCCTTGGCCGAGCGGGTGCTGACCGAAGACGACTGGCGCGACCTGGACGAGGCTTTCGCGCAGAACCGCGACCCGATGACCGGCCACGTGCCCGACCTGGAATACAACGCGCTGTTCACCCGCATCGTCAACATCGTGCCCGCGCCCATCGGACTGGGCCCGGCGCTGTAGGGCCGGCCGCCTTTTCCATCGATTTCTTCCGGCCCTCTTCTCTCCTGCTCATCGCACCAGCACGTAGGTGCCGGGCGCATCGCACAGCGCAGCGAGCCCGCGGCGCGGCGCGCCCATCGTGGGCGCACGGCGCCTGGGGCCCGAGCGTGCCGCGAGCCATTGCTGGAATGCGGGCCACCACGACCCATCGACTTCGCGCGAGCGGTCGAGGAACTCGTCGGGCGCGACGTACGCGCCATGCCTGGGCCGGTGCAGCATGCGAAAGCTGCGGTGCGCATGCCCGGGTTCGCTCACGATGCCCGCGTTGTGGCCGCCTTCGGTGAGCACGAAGCTCAGCTCGGCGTCGCACAGCAGGCTGAACTTGTAGACGGAGCGCCAGGGCGCGACGTGGTCCGTGCGGGTGCCGAGCAGGAAGACAGGCAGGTCGATGTCGCCAAGCGATACCGGCCGGCCGTCGACGAGGTAGTGGCCCTCGGCCAGCGCGTTGTCGAGGAAGAGGCTGCGCAGGTAGTCGGCGTGCATGCGGTAGGGCATGCGCGTGCCGTCCGCGTTCCATGCCATCAGGTCGTTCAGCGCCGGGCGTTCGCCGAGCAGCCAGGTGCGCACCCATGGCGCCCAGATCAGTTCGCCGGGGCGCAACGACTGGAAGGCCGCTGCCATCTGTGCAGCGCCGAGGAAGCCCTGGTGCGCCATGATGTTCTCCAGGAAGGCGAGCTGGCTCTCGTCGATGAACAGGCCGATCTCCCCGGGCTCGGTGAAGTCGGTCTGCGCGGCCAGCAGCGAGAGCGAGGCGAGGCGGTCGTCCCGGTCGCGCGCCATTGCCGCCGCCGCGATGGCCATCAGCGTGCCGCCGAGGCAGTAGCCGAGCGCATGCACGCGGTGGCCGGGCATCACGGTCTCGATGGCGTCGAGACTGGCGCGGATGCCCAGCCGCAGGTAGTCGTCCATCCCGAAGCCTGCGTCCGAGGCATCGGGGTTCTTCCAGGAGACGGCGAATACCGTGTGGCCCTGCCCGACGAGGTAGCGGATCAGCGAATTGTGCGGCGAGAGATCCAGCACGTAGTACTTCATGATCCAGGCGCTGATGACCAGCACCGGCTCGGCATGCACTGTCGGCGTCGCAGGCGCGTACTGGATGAGTTCGACGAGCTCGTTGCGCATGATGACCTTGCCCGGCGTGAGCGCCACCTCGTGCCCCGGCCTGAACTTTTCCGCACCGTCCGGCGGCATCCCGAGAGCGCCTCGCAACAGGTCCTGCGTGCCTTGCAGTGCGCCGGTGAACAGGTTCATGCTCGCGGTGGCTGCGGTCTTCTTCAGCACCTGCGGATGGGTCGCGGGGAAGTTGGCCGGCGACACCATCTCGAGCCATTGCCGCACGGTGAAGGCCACCAGCTGGCCGTGGTGCCGGTCCACGCCGGGCACATCGCCAACCAATTCGAGCAGCCGCCGTCCGACAGCTTCGAAGGCCTCGCGGTAGGCGCAGAAGGGCCACGGCGCCCAGTCGTCCCCGGTCAGCCTCGGGTCGTGCGCCTGCGCTTGCGCGCAGGGCAGGGCCTGGTGCAGCGCCAGGCTGGCGCCACGCCCGGGCTGGGTCGCGAAATGGATGGCCCAGTCGGACCACGCCAGCATCAGCGCCGCCGGCGACATGCCGCCGCCGAGTCGGCCCCAGGCGGCGTGAAGCAGGCGGTCGAATTCATTGTGTGGGCGGGTCACTCCAGCTCCTTTGGGGAAACGCGCCCCGGGGATTGCGGGCGCCGCGCTGAAGTCTGCTGTGCCGCGCGCGGATCGCCTTGCGCAGCGTCAAGGTCGCGCCGACGGGGTGCTTCTACGCTTCCGACGTCTTGCCGTTTCAAGCCATCCCAACCCATCGGAGCGCAACATGCCGATCAAGATCGTCGATCTCTCCGCCCGGTCCAAGGTGATCCGGGACGAACCCTTCCACATGCACTTCTGGCAATGCTCGCCCGCCGAGTTCCGGACCTACCTCGGCCGGCCACGCGAGTTCCTGCACCGGCTCGGCATCGTGGTGCCCGGCGAGTGCCGGATCGAAACGACCATCGAGAACCACGACTGGCTCGAACACGAGGCGCCAGAGTTCGTGAGCGAGGGCGGCAACGACACGGTGATCTGCAATGTGGGCAGCGGCGCGGCCACGCGCTCGGTGTACCGGGTCGTGAGCTTTGCGCGCGACAAGGCATCGACCGGAAATGTCGAGAAGACCCTGCTGCACCCGACGGATCGCCAGCAGGTCAAGGAGTCGAATGCCTCGTCCGAGCCCAAGGCCAAGGGCAGGAAGGCGAGGAAGGGAAAGGGGAAAAAGGCGGGCGAGGAGCGGTGAGGCAGCCTGCCCGGTCGCCGCTTCAGCGGCGCTGATGCGATTCGATGGCCGCCTGGCAGGCCGCGCAACGGATCGCCGTGGGCTGCGCGAACAGCCGGGCGCGCGGAATCTCGGCGCGGCAGTCCTCGCAGACGCCGTAGCGGCCGTCCGACAGGCGCGAGAGCGCGAGCTCGATCTCTTCCAGCCGGGTGCGGTCGATCTCGATCTCGGCCAGGTGCACGTCGGCCGCGCGCTCCGCTTCGGCGTCGTCGGCATGGGTCGTCACTTCGCGGCCGCCGTCGGCGGACAGCAGTTCGGCCGTGGGGGCCGAGGCGCGGAGTTCATCGAGAACCTGCCGCTTCATCGACTCGAGTTGCCGATGGAGGGTGCGGCGGTCGGTGGCATCGAGGTGTTTCATGGTCGGGGTCCTTGCGGTGAATGAATTGCGGATGGGATGCGCGCGACGTTTCCCGGCTGCGGCATGCGGTCATGAGCGACCCCGGCGCGAAGCGGGGAGGCGCACCGCCACGTAGGCGAGCCGGCGGTCGCGCATGACCAGCAGCGCGACCGTGTTCCCGCCCGGCACGTGGGCGAGCGCCTGCCCGAGGTCCTCGACGCGATAGAGCTTCGTCGTGTTCACGGCCACGACCACGTCGCCCGCCCGGATGCCTTCGCTGCGGGCGAGGCCGCCGGCCTCGCGCACCATCAGGCCGCTGTCGACGTGGAGCTGCAGCCGCTGGGCGGGAGAAAGCTCGCCGAGGCTCAGGCCCAGGCCGTCGTTCCATTCGGAGGGAGCAGCGGTGAAGGAGGTGCCGGCCGTGGCGGGCTGCACCGCCAGCGTCGCGCGAAGCATCCGGGGGGCGCCCTGGCGCCATACCTGCAGCTGCATCCGGCTGCCGGGTGGGCGTTGCGTGATCTGCTGCGGGAGGTCGGCGAACCGTTCGACGGGTCGACCGTCGAGTGCGAGCACGGCGTCTCCCTGCGCGAGGCCGGCGGCCTGCGCCGGGCTGCCGGGTTCGACGCGGACCACCAGGGCGCCGGTCGGGGCCGGCAGGCCGAAGGACTGGGCCAGCGCGGGCGTCATTTCCTGGAACTCGGCACCCAGGTAGGCCCGGCGCACGCTGCCATGCGCCTGCAGCTCGCCGGCGATGCGCATCGACAGGTTGATCGGCACGGCGAAGGACAGCCCCATGTAGCCGCCGCTGCCGCTGTAGATCATCGAGTTGATGCCCACCACCTCCGCACGGCTGTTGAACAGCGGACTGCCCGAGCTGCCCGGATTGATCGCGACATCGGTCTGGATGAACGGGATCTCGCCGGCACCTGCCATGACGCGCCCGACGGCACTCACCACGCCGGCCGTCACGCTGCCGTGGAAGCCGAAGGGCGAACTGACCGCGGCCACCCAGTCGCCGGGCGCAAGCGACGAGGAATCGCCGATCACGGCCACGGGCAGGTCGGTCGCATCGATCTTCACCAGTGCGACGTCGGTGCGCCGGTCCACGCCGGCCACGCTCGCCGTGAAACGGCGGCCATCGTCCAGCTGGACCTGCACTTCGTCGATGTTCGTGACGACGTGCGCGCTGGTGAGGATCAGGCCGTCGCTGCGGATGATCAGGCCCGAAGCGAGGTCACGGACCTGGCTGATGCGTGCGCTCGCGGGCAGGGGCCATGCGAGGCGGTCGGCGAAATCGTGCTCGGGGGCGATCTCGAGCTCGATGTCTTCCGGATTCAGGTCGCGTCCGATGCGCAGGGTGCTGATGTCGACCACCGACCGGCTGCGGCTGGCGAGCAGCGACGAGAAATCGCTCGCGCCAGAGGTGGCCTCCACGCGCGCCTTGGGCGGCGGCATCGACGCGGGCAGGTCCGCGGGTGCAGGGCCGGGCGTCGGGACGGGCGCGGCGCATGCGCACAGCAGGCACGCGCCGGCAGCGAGTGCCCAGGCGAGGCGATTGGCGAACATGGTCAGGTCGATCCGGATCCTGCTTCAGCTCGACTGCGGCGACAGCGTGACGGGACGAACCACATCGTGCGAGGCTTCAGCATCGCGCACGGCAGTGCCGAAGGCCTGCAGCCTGGCGGCGCAGCTGCCGTCGTCCACTTCGCGCATCGTGACCGAGGAACTCAGGATCGGCGCGCGGTCGAGGATCCGGGCGATTTCGGCCGCCGCGTTCGGTGCTCCCTGCCCGCCCATGACCGATAGCACGGCAACGTCCGGAAGCCGGCCGCGCTGGCGCGCGACGAACGCGCGCATCGGGCTGGCGAGCTGCAGCAACCAGATCGGCGACACCAGCACCACGGCATCGAAGTCGGTGGGCGGCGGGCCGTCGTAGCGGATGGCGGGGCGCCGCCGCAGGAGGGAATCGATCACGCAGCGCAGGCTGCCGAGGCCGCCCGCGCGCGGCTGCACCTCGGTGATGCTCGCGAGCGGCCAGTTCTGCTGGCTGCAAAGGAGTTCCGCGACGCGCCGGGAGGTGCCGGTGTAGGAGTAGACGATCACCAGGACGTTGCTCATGTTGGCCTCTGCTGCATGGATGTCGAGCCAATGTAGGCAGTGCAGGCCCGCATCGCCTTGCGCTGCATCAAGGGCAGGCGAAGCCTTCACGGCGAGCATTCGTGCATCGGGGATGCCCCCTGCTGAAGGAACCATCATGAAGATCCTGCTTGCCGTCGATGGCAGCGACTACACCGCCCGCATGCTGAGCTACCTGGCGTCGCACAAGGAGTGGGCGGGCGCTGGCCACGAATTCACCGTCTTCCACGTGGTGCTGCCCGTGCCGCATCGCGCCGCCGCGTTCGCGGGGCCGGAGATCGTGCACGGCTACTACGAGGACGATGCGCGGATGGTGCTCGAACCGGTGCGCGGCATGCTGACCAGGAACGGCATCGAGGCGCGCTTCGAACACCGCATCGGCCATCCCGCCGAGGAGATCGCCGCGTTCGCGCAGAAGGGGCAGTTCGATCTCGTGATGATGGGCTCGCGCGGCCATGGCGCCCTGACGAACCTGGTGCTGGGTTCGGTGGCCACCAAGGTGCTGGCTGCGTGCACGGTGCCGGTGCTGCTGGTGCGTTGATGAAAGCCGTCGCCCTGGCGCGGGGCTCGTTCGCGCTGGCCGTCGGCGCATTCGCATTCACGCTCGCGTTTGCCGTGGAGGCAGGGGCGCAGTCGACTTCCTGCCCGGAACGGGGGCCGTCGGTGTCGCAGGCCGCCGACTTCGCGGCCGCCGCTGCGCGGCAATCGCCCGCGGTGGTGAGCATCCTGGTCACGGAAGCCGGCGGCGAACGGCCGGTCGCCGGCGAAGGCCGCTCGCACATGCCGTGGGACCGGGGCTGGAGCCGCGGCTTCGCCTCTGGCTTCATCATCGGCAGCGACGGATACATCCTGACCAGCGCGCACGCGGTGGCCGGCGCCCGGTCGATTTCCGTCGTCACCGCCGACCAGCGCCGCTTCGATGCCGAGGTGGCCGGAGCCGACCGCCTCAGCGATGTCGCGCTGCTTAAGGTGTCGGCGCGCGGCCTGCCGGTCGTCGCCCTGGGGCGCGGCAGCGTGCTGTGCCCCGGCGAGTGGGTCGCGGCGATGGGAGCGCCCTTCGGGTTCGAGCGCAGCGTGACGGCGGGCGTGGTGAGCGCCAATCCGCGCTACATGCCCGGAGGAAGCGGCGTGCCGCTGATCCAGACCGACGTGGCGCTCAACCCCGGCAACTCGGGCGGGCCGCTGTTCGACGAGCGGGGCGAGGTGGTGGGCATGAACTCGATGATCTACTCGCCCGGCGGCGGATATTTCGGCGTGTCGTTCAGCCTGCCGATCGATACGGCGATGCGCGTCGCCGACGAACTCCGCGCGACGGGGCACGTGAGGCGGGGCCACATCGGCGTGCGCACCCAACCCCTGACGGCCGACCTGGCGCCGGCCTTCGGCCTCGCCGCCGCGCAGGGTGCGCTGGTGGTGCGCGTGGACGCGGACAGCCCGGCCGCGGAGGCAGGGCTGCGCAGCGGCGACGTGGTGCTGGCCGTCGACGCCGATGCCCCGATGGGCTATGCCGACATCCAGAACCGCGTGGCCGCCGCCCGCAAGGGCAGCCGCGTCGCGCTGAAGATCTGGCGCCACAGCGCGCCGTTGACGGTGCAAGTGGGCGTGCTCGAGAACCCGCCCGACGACCCGCCGCGGCCGGCCGGGCGCACCTTCGCGCAGGAAACGCGCTTCGGGCTGGAACTCGCCGAGCGCAAGGGCGTGCTGGGCATCAGCCTGCCATCGCCCGGGCTCTATGTGCAGTCGGTCTCGGGCTCGGCGCAGCTCGCGGGGCTGCGATACGGCGACATGCTGATCGCGGTCAACGACGTGGAAGTGGCCAGCCTCGCGGACTTCGATGCGGCGATCCGCTCCGTCGCCGAGAGCGACACGGTCGCGCTGCTCGTCGTGCGCGGCTCGGCCCGAAGCTATGTGGCGATCCTGCCGCGAAGCGCTGCGCGTGCGCCGGTGGCCAGGCGCGCAGGCGAAGCCGCCGTGCCGACCCCCTGAGGCTCTCGCGATGGAACGATCGATCAGCTGCGGCGTCCTCGTCTTCGATGCGGCGGCCCGGTTGCTGCTCTGCCACGCGAGCGGCAGCCGCTACTGGGACATTCCCAAGGGCATGAGGGAAGGGGAGGAGCCCGGCACGCACGCGGCCGCGCGGGAGGCCGCCGAGGAATGCGGCCTGCGGCTCGCGCCGCGGCAGCTGAGGGAGCTCGGGCGCTTTCGCTACCGCAGCAACAAGGACCTCTGGCTCTTCGCGGTGCTGGTGCATCACTTCGAGGCGAAGACCTGCGTGTGCTCCAGCTTCTACACCGACCGTTCAGGACGGCGGCGCCCCGAGATGGACGCATTCCGCTGGGCCGCCATCGAGCAGCTTCCGCTGCTTTGCGCGCCCAGCCTCGTCGCGGTGCTGACCGGCGCGATCTCGCTGGCCGGCATCCACGGGCAGCTGCTGTACGAGGTGGGGCCGGTCGACGCATCGCCCGCGCCCGTCGACCCGCGCGCGATTCGCGCGGTTGATCCTGCGCAAGGCCGCATGCAGCAGGCCGCTCAAGAATGAGCGCAGGCCAGTCCAGACATCCAACGCGAGGTCGCCCCATGAACAACATCACATCGAACCCAATCCTGCAGGTCGTCGGGTTCTGCATCGCCACGCTGCTGGCCACGGGCGTTCTCGTGCTGGCGGGGCTGAATGAGCGCAGCGCCGCGCCGGACGGCCTTGCACCCGTTCCACACACGACGAAAGTTCCACGATGACATCCAGCCGCCGCATCTTCATCCTGACCCTCGCCGCGACGGGCGCCGCCGCCTGCGCCTCCGGTGCGTTCGCGCAGGCCCAACTCGACGAGAAGGACCCGCAGGCCGTGGCGCTCGGCTATGTCGCGGATTCGGCCAGGGCCGATGCGAAGAAATTCCCGAAGCACGACAACGCCCAGCTGTGCAACGGCTGCGCGCTGTGGCAATCGAAGCCGACCGACCCGCAGGGCAACTGCGCGCTCTTCCCCGGCAAGCAGGTCAACGCCAAGGGGTGGTGCAGCGCCTGGGCGAAGAAGGCCTGAGGGCCGGGCTGCCGGCAGCCCGGCATTCAGAGACCCAGTGCGACCCCATCACCGCGAGGGTCGTGCGCGCCCGCCAGGCTGCCGTCGGCTTCGAAGCGGATCACGCCGGGCAGCCCTGCCAGCGGGCTGTGCGCGGCGATAGGCGCGATCTCGTGGCCGCGCGCGGCCAGCGCTGCCATGACCTGCGCTCCCACGTCCTCCTCCAGCTTCAGGCTGTCGCGGCTGTCGGAGAAGGTCCGCCCGAGCAGGAACCGGGGCCGTGCCAGCGCCTGCGCGGGGTCCAGGCCGAAGTCGATCAGCCGCGTGAGCAGCGCCACCAGCGTCTGCGGCTGTCCGTCCGCCCCCTGCGTGCCCAGCAACAGCTCGGGCCGCCCGTCGCGCATGAAGGCGACGGGGTTCAGCGTGTGGAAGGGCCGCTTGCCGCCGCGCAGCCCGTTGGGATGGCTCGCATCGTGGTGGAAGGCCGCGCCGCGGTTGTGCCACAGCACGCCGGTGTCGCCGGCCACGACGCCGCTGCCCCAGTCGTAGTAGATGCTCTGCAGCACGCCCGCCCCGCGGCCGGACGCATCCGCGGCCGCGAAGAACACGGTGTCGCCCTGGCGGAACCGCTGGGGCCAGGGCATCGCCCGTGCGTCGGCCTGCGCCCGCGCCGCCTGCTGGCGAATGTAGGCGGCGTCGAGCAGCCGCTGCACGGGCACCTCGGCGAAATCGGGGTCGGCGAGGAAGCGGTCGCGGTCGACGAAGGCCAGCTTGATCGCCTCGACCATCCGGTGGAAGTGCTCGGCACTGCCTTCGGCGATGCCGGAGAAATCCTGCTCGCCGAGGATGCCCATGGCTTCCAGCGTGGCGAAGCCCTGCGTCGGCGGCGGCAGGCTCAGCAGCGTACCGCCGCGGTAGGGAACGGCCAGCGGCGTCACTTCCCGGGCGCGGGTGCTTCGCATGTCGTCCAGCGTGAGCGGCGAACCCGCGGCCTGAAGGCCGGCCGCGAGACGGTGCGCGACTTCGCCTTCGTAGAACTCGCGCGGGCCCTGGGACGCGAGCCGCGACAGCGTGCGTGCAAGCCCGGGCTGTTGCTGCTGCGAAAGGCCGGCGGGAAACGCCGCGTCGAAGCCGTGCCAGTGCTGCGCCTCCGCGGCCCGCATCTCGTGCCAGAAGCGCTGCGAGGCCGACACCGCGAAGCCCTCCTGCGCATGCTCGATCGCGCGAGACAGCAGCGAGGCCCAGCGCTGGCGGCCCTGCCAGTCGCGCGCCGAGATGTCGAAGGCCCGGGCCCAGCTGTCCACCGCCGCGGCCGTGGTCAATGCCGACGCGCCGCCGCGCAGCGGGACCGGCCCCGCCAGCGGCGGAAGTGCTGCGGCGGCCTGCCCGATGCCGGAGATGCCGCGCACCGGCGCACCGGGCTGCGCGATGAGCCAGAAGCCGTCGCCTCCGAGCCCGGTGAAGTGCGGGCACACGACGCACAGCACTGCCGCCATGGCGATGGCGGCCTCGATGGCGTTGCCGCCGTCGGCCAGCACCTCCAGGCCCGCCGCACTGGCCAGCGGATGGGGGCTCGTCACCATGCCTCGCCGGGAGGTGGCCGAAGCAGGGGCGGCGGGCTGGTGTGCGGGCTCAGCGGACATGGAAGCAGTCATGCGGAAGTTCGTTCATGGCGCCTGCGTCAGGAAGGCCGCCACCATCTGGCGGGTCATCTTCTGGTGCGCCTTCTGCCAGGCCGCGGCCTGCAGGTCCTTGTTGAAGATGCGCGACAGCGTGAACGCATGGGCGCGGCCGTAGTACGACAGGCTCACCATCGCCACGTACAGGTGCAGCGCATCGATGCCGCTGCGCACGACGCCGGCCGCCACCCCGCGCACGAGCAGGCGGCGGATCAGCGCGATCACCGGCGACGACATCTCCGGGATCCGGTTCGAGCGCGCGAGATGCCGCGCCTCGTTGAGGTTCTCGAAGGCCAGCAGCTTGCGCAGCCGCGGGTGCGTCGCGAAGTGGTGGTCCACGAAATCGGCGATGTGCAGCAGGCCGGTCAGCGGCTCCTCGGCCTCAGGGTCCAGCCGGAGTTCTTCGTGCCGCAGGTCGGCCATCACCGCTTCGAGCACGGCGACGTACAGGTCGTCCTTGCTCCCGAAGTAGTGGTACAGCATGCGGATGTTCGTGCCGGCGAGCCGTGCGATGCGTTCGGTGCGCGCGCCGCTGTAGCCCTCGTTCGAGAACTCGTCGATTGCGGCTTCCAGGAGCTTTGCGCGCGTGAGTGCGGCGTCGCGCCGCGCGATCGTCTCCTGGGCCGGCGCCTGCCGTGGGGAAAGTTTGCTCATGGTGTGGATGGGAATGCAGGCGCTAGTGTCGCGGCAAGTTCGAGCAGCCGGTCGTCATTGCCCCTGGCCGAGATGAAGGATGCGCAAGGCGGCAGGCCCTCGGCAGCCGGCAGCGGAAACACCACCTGCGGCAGGCCCGCATGGCCGGCCACCGCGCCGAGCGCCAGTGCGCGCTCGTAGAAGGCGTCGCGCTGAGCCGCATCGGCCCGGCGCGACAGCGCAAGGCAGGGTGCGGCGGGAATCAGCCATGCCTCGTCGGGGTCCATCCTCTGCGCCAGCCGCGCGGCGGCCTGCGCGCGCCAGTCGCTCCAGCGCGTTCCCTGCGCGGCATCGAGCGCCAGTGCCGCCTCGAAGCGTGGCGCGATGGCGGCGCCGAAACGCGGCCGCCGTCGGTGGATCCACGGGCCGACGTGGGCCTGGATCTCCAGGCCCTGGAGCACGGCATAGGCTTCGAACCAGTCGCGCCAGTCGCCGCCGCCATAGGCGCTGCGCTCGCTGTCGATGCGCATCAGGCGGGCCCACGCGGCCAGCGGCTCGCGCACCGCGGGCTCCGCCAGCGCCAGTGCGTCCGTGGCCACGCACAGGCGCAGGGGCGGCGCGGACCGGTCGCCGCCGATGCGGGCTTCGGTGCCGAGCAGCGCCTGCCCGGCGCGGCGCAGCAGGTCGGCATCGCGCGCGAACCACCCCACCGTGTCGTAGCTCGGTGCGAAGGGCAGGACCCCGTCGAGCGGGATCCGGCCGTGCGTGGGCCGCATCGCGGCGACCCCGCAGAACGCCGCCGGCACGCGCACCGAGCCGCCCGTGTCGGTGCCCAGCGCCAGGTCGACCTCCGCCCATGCGACCGCGGCGGCGCTGCCGCTGGACGACCCACCGGGCAGCCGATCGGGGTCGCGCGGATGGCGCGGCGTGCCGTAGTGGGCGTTCTCGCCCTCCAGGCTGAAGGCGAGTTCGTCGCTGATCGTCTTGCCGACGACCCGCGCGCCTGCGCCACGCAGCGCGGCCACGCAGGGCGCGTCGTGCACGGCCGGCGCGTGGCTGGCGGCCCAGTCCGGGTTACCGCCGCCGGTGACTGCGCCTGCGATGTCGATCAGGTCCTTCACGCCCAGGCGCACCCCATTCAGCGCGCCATTGCCGGTGGCGGGCCGCTCGCAGCGGGGGCCGGGCATCCAGCCGCCCGATCCGTGCGCTGTCGCCGTGTGCATCAGGCGGGCAGCGCCGCGAGCACGGCGGCCGAGTCGGTCACGAAGCCGAAGCACTTCTTGACGTTCCAGATCGTCGCCTCGGTGCAGAAGTCCGGCGAGCTCGTGGCGCAGCAGTCGCTCAGCATCACGCAGCCGTAGCCCAGGAAGTTGGCGTCGGTGAGCGTGTGCAGCACGCACTGGTCGGTGTTGCAGCCCGCGAAGAGGATGCTGCGCACCCCGAGGTTGCGCAGGATGCTGTCCAGCGGCGTGTCCCAGAAGCCGCTGATGCGGTGCTTGTCGACCAGGAAGTCGCCCTCGTGCGGTGCGAGCTCGTCCACGATGGCCGCGGCCCACGAGTCCTTCTGCAGCACGTGGCCCTTGCCGCCGGGCAGCGGGTCGCCCAGGCCGACGCCCGTGCCGCTGTTCTTGTACAGATGGATCTGGTTGGGCGGCATGTTGGCCAGGTCCGGGCGGTTGCCCCAGTTGACCCAGACGACCGGCACGCCGGCACGGCGCAGCCCGGGCAGCAGCTTCTGCAGCGGCGCGATCGGCGTGCGGTCCGCCGCGTAGTTGCCGCCGATGTGGTCGACCCATCCGCCCTCGGTGCAGAAGTCGTTCTGCAGGTCGATGATGACGATGGCCGTGCGGCGCAGGTCGAGCACCACGTTCTGCGGCTGCGCCTGCACCCGGGCGCGCAGCGGCGCGGGCGGCTCCACGGACATGTCGACCTCGCGCTCGCTGGCGACCCAGTAGTACTGCTGGCCCAGGCCCAGGGCGCCGTCGGGCCGGGCATCGGGAAGATAGGGGTGGCGTTTCATCAAAGGCTCCGGTGGTGTGCGGGCGAAGGGCGCATCGCCGCAGGCTGGTGCATTCGTTGCGGTCGCCGCACCGATATGCGGCAAAAAATCGGCGAATTCACTGGCACTGTTATTGCGATGCGTTGTCGGTAAGTAATTGATTAGTTACTTAACCCTCCAACTAGCGAAAGGCATGCCATGCAGATTCCGTCCCTCTCCCGCCGCGCCGCCGTCCTCGCAGGCGTCAGCGCCTTCACCACCCTCGTGCTGAGCCTGCCGGCCTCGGCCGCCGATCCGATCGCGGTCGGCATCCTCATTCCCGGTTCCAAGTCGGACAAGGGATGGATGGAGTCCGGCTACGACGGCCTCGTGGCCGCACAGAAGGAGTACGGTGCCAGGATCAAGGTGCAGATGATCGAGAACATCAACTACGCCGACATGGAGCAGGCGCTGACCAACCTGGCCAGCAAGAACGCGCTCGTGATCGGCGTCGGCGGCCAGACCCAGGCGGCCGTGCTCAAGGTGGCCAAGCGCTTCCCCAAGACGCACTTCTCGATCGTCGGCGGCAACAAGGCCGAGGAGACGGCCAACGTGGCCGGCTACGACGTCAAGCAGGCCGAGATCGCCTTCGTCGCGGGCGCCGCCGCTGCGATGCTCTCGAAGAACGGCGCGGTGAGCTACGTGGGCGGCATGGAGATCCCGTCCATCGTCAACGCCGGCAAGGAGTTCGGCAACGGCGCCAGGTACATCAAGCCCGGCATCAAGTACTTCGAGAACTACACCGGCGACTTCGACAACGTGGCCAAGGCCAAGGAAGCCACGCTGGCGGCCATCGCGCAGGGCGCCGACGTGCACTATCACATCCTGAACCTCGGCCTGCGCGGCATGGAGCAGGCGGCCAAGGAGAAGGGCACGAAGATCATCGGGAGCTACACCAACCGCTGCGGCACCGATCCGCTCTATCCCGCCTACAGCATCACCGGCGTCGGCTACCAGGTGCAGTACGCCATCAAGGAGGCCGTCGGCGGTACCTGGAAGGCCGGCTACAAGCCCTTCGGACTGGCCATGGGACCGAACGCGTCGGACATGGTCATCTGCGGGGCGACCGATGAACAGAAGGCCAAGCTCGAGCAGATCAAGAAGGACATCCTGTCCGGCAAGATCAAGGTGCTGGAGGGCTGATGCGCGAGCGCCACGCCATCGGCCCCGGTGACGGCCTCCATGACGGCATCAGCGACGGCGGCCCGGGGCTTGCCGCAGCCCCGGTCGCCGCGCCGCTGCTGAAGCTGGAGGGGCTGTCCAAGCGCTTCGGTGCGCTGCAGGCGCTGCAGGACGTCTCGCTGGCGCTCCATCCCGGCGAGGTCCACTGCCTGCTGGGCGAGAACGGCGCCGGCAAGTCCACGCTGTGCAATCTCGTCTTCGGCGTGCACGCCGCGGACGCGGGCGAGATGACGCTGGCCGGCGAGGCGTTTCGCCCGCGCTCGCCGGCGGATGCCCTTTCGCACGGGATCGCGATGGTTCACCAGCACTTCAGCCTCGTGCCCGACATGACGGTGCTGGACAACCTGCTGCTCGGCCAGGTGCGCGGCGTGCTTGACCGCAAGGCCGGCGCGGCGCGCATCGCCGCGATGCGGGAGCGCTACGGGCTCGCGCTCGATCCGCATGCGAAGGTGCAGGACCTGTCGGTGGGCGAGCGCCAGCGCGTGGAAATCGTGAAGTGCCTGGTGCGCGAGCCGCGCCTGCTGGTGCTCGACGAACCCACCGCCGTGTTGCTGCCGCAGGAGATCGAGGCATTGCTCTCGGTGTGCACGCGCGTGGCGCAGCAGGGCTGCGGCGTGGTGCTGGTCACCCACAAGCTGGCGGAGATCCAGCGCGTAGCGCGGCGTGCGACCGTGCTGCGCGGCGGCCGCGTGGTGGCGCGCTCGGACGCGCCCGCACAGGACATCGACGCGCTGGTGCGCGCGATGATCCAGCGCGACCTGCAGGCGCCCGCCGCCTCCGTTCAAGCTCCCCGAGCATCCCGGATGGCACCTCCACCGGGCAGCCCGACGCGCGAGGCGGCGCTGCTGGCCGACGGCCTCACCGTGCGCGACGCCGATGGCGTGGTGCGCCTGGACAACTTCACCCTGCTGGTGGAGCCGGGCGAGATCGTGGCCATCGCCGGCGTCGAGGGCAATGGCCAGAGCGAGCTGGGCGCGGTGCTTTCGGGAATGCTGCGTCCCACCGAGGGGCGCTATTTCGTCTGCGGCGAGGAGATGACGCGCGCCACGCCGCGCCAGCTCAGCGCCGCAGGCTGCGGCGTGGTGCCCGAAGACCGGCACGCGCTGGCCTGCGTGACAGGCATGAACGTCGCAGAGAACATCATGCTCGACCGCCTGGACCGGTTCCGGCGCTTCGGCCTCCTCGACCGCGCGGCCATGCGCCGTGAGGCGCTCGACCTCATGCAGCGCTACGACGTGCGCGCCGCCAGCCCCGACGTGCTATTCGGAGGCCTTTCGGGCGGCAACCAGCAGAAGGCGGTGCTCGCGCGCGAGCTCACGCTCGAGGGCCTGCGCTTCCTGCTGGCGGCGCAGCCCACGCGCGGCCTGGATGTCGGCGCGGTCGAGGCCGTCTACGGCCACATCCGGGCCGCCGCGGACCGCGGGGTCGGCGTGCTGCTCATCTCGTCGGAGCTCGACGAACTGCTGAGCGTCGCCGACCGCGTGCTGGTGCTCTACCGGGGCCGGGTGATGGGCGCATGCCCCACGGCGGGCGCGGACCGGGCGCGCATCGGTGCCTGGATGGCCGGGCACCGTGACAAGGAGGATGTTGCAGAGGAGGTCGCCCCATGAGCGGTCCTGTACTTGCCTGGTCGCGGCTCAGGCCGACCCCCGCCCTGCAGGTCTCGGCAGCCGCCGTGCTGCTGGCCTTCGGCGTCGGTGCCTTGCTGATCGCCGCGCTCGGCGTGCCCGTGGGCGATGCCGTTGCCGCGTTCGCGGACGGCGCCTGGGGCTCGTCCTATGCGCTGGCTGCCTCGATCAACCGTGCGCTGGTGCTCATGCTGGTCGGCCTGGGTTTCATCCTGGCCGAGCGCGCGAACCTCACGAACGTGGGCGGAGAAGGGCAGATTGCCGTCGGCGGCATCACGGCCACGGCACTCGCGCTGTGGCCGCCCGTGGCGCAGCTGCCGTGGGGGCTGGCCTTCATCGTTCCGATGCTCGGCGCCTGCGCGGCGGGCGCGCTCTGGGGCGGCATCGCCGGCGTCCTGCGCGTCAAGATGGGCACCAACGAGGTCATCGCGACCTTGCTGCTGTCCTTCATCGCCATCTGGATGGTGTACGGCAGCGTGCAGTCCGAGCACCTGCTGCGCCGGCCGATGACGAGCAGCGCGACGCTGCCCGAGTCGCTGGAGATCCCGGTGGCGACCCAGCTGCCGCTGCTCACCGGCGACGCGGGCACGCCGCTGCACATCGGCCTGCTGATCGGGGTGGTGCTGGCGGTGGCGGTGGCGCTGCTGCTCAACCGCACGGTGACGGGACTGCAGCTGCGCGCGACCGGCCTGAACCCGCGTGCGGCCCGCCGCGCCGGCATGCCCATCGACCGCCTCGCCATCGGCGCGCTCTGCGCAGCCGGCGCCTTCGGCGGACTCGCCGGCGCCTTCATGCTGCAGGGCGAGCAGTACACGCTCAAGGCCGGCTTCTCGTCGGGCTACGGCTTCGACGGCCTGGTGGTGGGCCTGCTCGCACGCGGCAGCGCGACAGGCGTGGTCGCGGGCTCGCTGCTCTTCGGCTTCCTGCGTTCGGGCGGGATCAACATGGAAATGGTGGCGCAGGTGCCCACCGCCCTGGTCGTGGTGATCCAGGGTCTCATCATCGTGACGCTCGCCGGGGCAGCCATCGGCATCCAGCGCATGGAGGCGCGACGCAAATGATCGATCCCGAACTGGCCGCCGTCTTCGTCGGCTCGAGCATCCGGCTCGCCGCGCCGCTGCTGCTCGCCGCCACCGGCGAGCTCGTGAGCGAACGGGCCGGCGTGCTCAACATGAGCGTGGAGGGCCTCATGCTGGCGGGCGCCTTCGCAGGCGCCACGGCCTCGTGGGCCACCGGCTCGCCGTTGCTCGGCCTGCTCTGCGGCGTGCTGTGCGTGCTGCCCATCGCGTGGCTGCAGGCCTTCCTGAGCATCACGCTGCGCGCCAACCAGATCGTCACCGGCATCGGCATCAACATCCTGGTGCTCGGCGCGACAACCCTGGGTTACCGGGCGATCTTCGGCAGCCGCTCGCGCGCCGAGATCCCGGGCCTGGACAAGTGGGCGCCGCCCGGGCTGTCGGAGATCCCGCACCTGGGCGAACAGGTCTTCCGGCAGGCATGGCTGCTCTATGCCGCCATCGTGCTGATCGTGCTCGTGGGCTGGGTGATGCGCGCCACCGCGCTCGGCCTTGCGATCCATGCCGCGGGCACGTCGCCGCAGGCGGCGAGCCATTCGGGGTTGAAGGTGAGCCGCATCCGCTACGGCGCCGTGCTGTTCACCGGCTTCATGTCCGCGCTGGCGGGCTGCTTCCTGTCGATCGGTGACATCCACACCTTCACGGAAGGCATGACCGGCGGCGCCGGCTACTTGGCGATCGCGGCGGTGATCTTCGGCAACTGGCGCCTCGGCCGGACCGTCATGGCCTGCTGCCTCTTCGGAGCCGCCACTGCGCTGCAGTTCCAGCTTCCAGCGATGGGCATCGAGGTGCCCAGCGCCCTGCTGATCGCCTTGCCCTATGTGCTCGCGCTGCTGGCGGTGGGCGGGCTGGTCGGTCGACAGGTCGCGCCCGCGGCGCTCACGAGGCCGTTGCCCGCGCAAAGCTGAAGCGCAGGTACCGACGAGGCGGCCCTGCGCGCGAGGCGGCCGGCCTCAGTCGCGATCCTCGTAGTAGCGGCGGTACTGCTCGCGCTCCCACTGGCGGCGGCGCCATTCGCGACGCTCGGCACGGCGCTCTTCCCAGCGCTCGGCGCGACGTTCCTCCCAGCGCGCGGCCGGGTCGTAGTAGACGGGCGGCGGAACGGAGTAGACCGGACGCGGAGCCTGGTAGTCGGTCGGCGCCGGATGGGTGTAGACGGGCGCCGGCTCGTAGTAGACCGGCGCCGGCTCGCTCACGACCACGCCGGGGACGTTGATGCCGACGGACCAGCTGGTGCCGGCGTTGGCCGATGCGGCGACGGTCAGGGCGCCGGCGGCAACGAGGCCTGCAGCGGCGAGCTTGAAGACGGTTCGCGAGAGAATCATTTTTTCAACTCCAGAGGGCGGGAATCGCCCTGATGCGCTTCCAACGGACGGCGACCCGATACCGCGCACATCGTGACGGTGAAGAACGTTCCCAAATGTCACTGCGCCGCGCGGCCTGCTGCGGCGTTCGCGATCCTTCGCGCATGTCCGGGCAACCATTGCCGTTCACCTCCCATTCACTTGTGAGCAAATGAAAAAGGATTCACGGATGAAAGAACATGCAGTCGTGATCGCCGGCGCGGGGCCGACGGGCCTGATGCTCGCTGGCGAACTGGCCCTGGCAGGCGTCGACGTCGCCATCGTCGAGCGCCGCCCGGACCAGGCGCTTGCAGGCTCGCGCGCCGGCGGCCTGAGTTCGCGCTCGCTCGAGGTCCTGGACCAGCGCGGCATCGTCGAGCGGTTCCTCGCGCAGGGGCAGAAGGCCCAGGTCACGGGGTTCGCCGTCACCCGACTGGACATCAGCGACTTCCCGACCCGGCACAACTACGGGCTGGCACTCAGGCAGAAGCACATCGAGCGCATCCTCGCCGCGTGGATCGACGAGCTCGCGGTGCCGATCTACCGAGGGCGCGACCTGGCGGGCTTCGTGCAGGACGACGCGGGCGTCACCATCGAGCTTTCCGGGGGCGAAGCGTTGCGCGCCGCGTATCTCGTCGGCTGCGACGGCGGCCGCAGCCTCGTGCGCAAGACGGCCGGCATCGCGTTTCCGGGATGGGAGGCTACGACCAGCAGCATCCTCGCCGAGGCGGAGATGACCGAGGAGCCGCCGCTGGGCGTGCATCGCACGGCCCGCGGCATCCATGCCTTCAGCAGGGAGCAGTACGAGATCCGCGACGGCAAGATCGTCTATGCCCAGGAGGGGCCGATCGGCGTGATGGTGACTGAAGAAACCGCCAATGCCACGGCCGAGCCCACGCTCGACGACCTCCGCTCGGCGCTCGTCGAGCTGTGCGGTACCGACTACGGGATCCACGGCCTGAAATGGATCTCCCGGTTCACCGACATGTCGCGCCAGGCCGAGAGCTACCGCAAGGGCCGCGTCCTGCTGGCCGGCGATGCCGCGCACGTGCACTCGCCGGTGGGCGGTCAGGGCCTCAACACGAGCGTGCAGGACGCGGTGAACCTCGGGTGGAAGCTCGCCCAGGTGGTCAAGGGCGTTTCGCCCGACAGCCTGCTCGACACCTATCACCGCGAGCGGCACCCGGTCGCGGCGCGCGTGCTGCGCACGACGATGGCTCAGGTCGCCCTTCAGCGCACCGACGATCGCACCGAGGCGCTGCGCGAAGTCGTGCTGGAGCTGCTCGGCATGGAGGAGCCGCGCAAGCGCGTCGCCGCCGAGATGTCCGGACTGGGCATCCGCTACGACCTGCCAGGGACGCACCCCCTGGTCGGCCGCCGCATGCCCGACCTCGACCTGGTCACCCCCGAAGGCCCCGTGCGCGTGTTCGCGCTGCTGCACGACGCGCGGCCCGTGCTGCTGGACCTGGCGACGCCGGGGCGTCTCGATGTCGCGCCGTGGTCGGGCCGCGTCAGGCTGGTTCACGGCAGGTACGACGGCCCCTGGGAGTTGCCCGCGATCGGCACTGTCGGCGCGCCCGCGGCGGTGCTGATCAGGCCCGACGGGCACGTGGCATGGGTGGGCGAGGGAACATCGGATGGCCTCCACGAGGCGATGTCGACCTGGTTCGGCCCTCCCGGCCCGCAGGCCGGGCGCGCGTGATGCGCTGCGGCGCAGCCCGCAGGTGCAGCCCGCAAGTGCAGCCCGCAAGTGCAGCCCGGTCGCCCCAGCGTCGGCGTAGACTGCCGCTTTCCTTCCACAGGAGACGCATGCATGACCCGATTGCTCGTACGCAGTTTCGGCGTTTCGCTCGACGGCTATGCCGCCGGTCCGCAGCAGAGCCTGGAGAACCCGCTGGGCATCCGCGGGCCGGAGCTCATGGACTGGTTCTTTCCCACGCGCGTCTGGCAGCAGATGCAGAAGACGGGCGAGGCCGGCGAGACCGGCATCGACAACCAGATCGCCGAACAGGGCTTCGCCGAGATGGGCGCCTGGATTCTCGGGCGCAACATGTTCGGGCCGGTGCGCGGCCCCTGGCCCGACGAGAGTTGGAAAGGCTGGTGGGGCGACGAGCCGCCCTACCACGTGCCGGTCTTCGTGCTCACGCACCATGCCCGCGCGCCGCTGACCATGAAGGGCGGCACCACCTTCCACTTCGTCACCGGCGGCATCCACGAGGCGCTGGCGCAGGCGCGCGCCGCCGCGGGCGAGCGCGACGTGCGCGTGGGCGGCGGCGTGGCGACCGTGCGCGAGTACCTCAAGGCCGGCCTGATCGACGAGCTGCACCTTGCCGTGCGGCCGGTGCTGCTGGGCAAGGGCGAGGCGCTGTTCGAGGGGCTCGATCTGCCGGCGCTGGACTACCGCTGCGACAGGCAGGTCGCAGGCGAGCGCGCCACGCATGTGTTCCTGCGCCGGGACACTCGCTGAGCGGTCGCGTCTGCCTGAGCGATATCGCGCCGCCTTGCGGTAGCGGACCCGGTTCGATTCTTCTCCTTCACGCATCCCCCGCCGAAGGTCCGGCATTCAGCTGGCGCAGCCGAATGCCGGACTGCCCGGCAGCGGAGAGCATGCTCATTCCAGGTCGATGTCGTTGACCCGCGCCGCCTCCACCACGCGCCCTTCGCCTGTGGCGAGCGGCCGGACCCGGCCCTCGGCCTGCACCCTGTCGCCGACTTTCAGGTTCAGCTGCGCGAAGCCCTGGGGCCGCGTGTGGACGAAGTCTCCGTTGTCGAGCACGACGCCGTTCGCTTCGCCGTGGCGCGCATAGTGGATGCGCGCCACGCGCCCGTCGACGCTGTCGTCGGGCTGTGCTTCGGGCAGCGGCTTGCCGTCGATCGCGGCGAGCCGCTCGAACCGGTACACCGTGTGCGCGGCCTCGCCCTTGGGAGACGGCGGCGATTCGGTGCCTTCGACGACCAGTGCCTGGCCGGCGCGGATGTCCGCGAGCTGCGAAGGCAGGCCTTCGCCGTGGCGCTCGAAGACGAACTGCGTGGGGATGCCGTCGGTCTCGATGAGCATTCCCTCGATGCCGCCCTTGGGGCTGTAGAGGTAGTGCGCGAAGCGGCCTTCGACAGACCAGACGTCGACGGTTTCGTGGGAGTTGTGATGAGGCATGGTTTCTTCCTTTGTTGATGTGAGAGTCAGGACGAAAGATCACCCCAGCCGCAGCAGCAGCGCCGATGCTGCGCAGACGACCAGGAACGGAATGCTGATGCGATGAAACTCGCTCAGCCCACGGGGCAGCTTGGCCAGCCGCAGCGCGATCAGGTTGGCCAGCGAGCCCAGCACACAGCCGAAGCCGCCCACGCTCACCCCGGCCGCCAGCGCGGGCAGGTCGCGCACGTGGCCGTCCAGCAGGATCGCGGCCGGCACGTTGCTGATGAACTGCGAAGTGACGATGGCAGCGAGGTACGCGCGCCAGCCCTCGGTGATCGGCCAGTGGCCCAGCAGCGACACCACCGCGGGCAGCTGCGCGAGCTGGCGCAGGTCCACGAACATCAGCGCGATGATCGCCAGCAGCGCCCAGTCGATGCCGCGCAGAACGCGCGGATAGCTCACCAGGAACACGCCGAACACCACGCCCAGGCCCGCGAGAAGCCAGTGCCGGTCGAGTGCGATCACGAAACCGATGAACAGCAGCCCCGACAGCGCCAGCATGCGCGGCTGCACCGGCGCGGCCTCGGCCTGCGGCTTGAGCTCGATCGGCGTGCGCGGCACCAGCAGCCACACCGCCACGAAGACCCAGAACAGCATCACCGCGACCGTCGGACCCATCATCCCCATGAAGGCGACGAAGCCCTCGCCGGAGCGGTGCCAGAGGTACAGGTTCTGCGGATTGCCGATGGGCGTGAGGGCCGAGCCCGCGTTCACCGCGAGCGCCTGCAGCACCACCAGCCGCGCCAGCGGCAGGTGCGCCTGGGTGGCGAGCACGCGTGTGAGCGGCACCAGCAGGAACAGGCTCACGTCGTTGGTGACCAGCGCGGATAGAAAGGCCGCACTGGCCGTCAGCAGCATCGCGAGGCTGCGCTGGTTGTGGGTGCGGGCGAGCAGGCGCTGGGCGGTGGCCTGCAGCATGCCGCTTTTCTCGACGCCCTGGGTGATGGCGAGCAGGCCGGCGAGCGCGCCGACGGTCTGCCAGTCAACCAGGCGCAGCCAGTCCATGGGCGCGCGAGGGCGCAGGAACGCGAACAGCACCGCCACGGCGACCAGCACCCACAGCAGGCCGTTGCCGCCGCCGTTCTCCTCGGTGGCGCGCGCATCGCCGGGCAGCGGCGCGTGGAGCGTGGCGGACACGGAATCCCTGTTCATGCGGTGGCTCCCTCGAGTGCGGCGGCACCGGCTGCGGTGGCCTGGCCGGGACGACGCGTCTCCGGCATCGCGATCGCGAACAGTGCGAGCGCGGCCGCCGCGATGCCCGCGAGCAGGACGAAGGCCGTGCCATAACCTGCAGCATTGGCGACCGTGCCCGCCACGAGGTTGCTGAGCGCGGCGCCCAGACCCACGCAGGCCGCGCCGATACCCAGCGCGAAGTTGAAGTGCCCGCTGCCGCGCGTCAGGTCGCTGATCATGAGTGTGAGCATCACGCCGAAGATGCCCGCGCCGACGCCGTCGAGCACCTGCAGCGTCAACAGTGCCGCAGGGCTGTCGGCCAGCAGGTAGAGCAGGCCGCGCAGCGGCAGCACCGCGAAGCCCACGAGGAAGATAGGCTTGCGTGCGAGCCGCGGCGCCCAGCGGCCCACGGTCAGCCCGATCGGGATGGTGACCAGTTGCGTGACGATCACGCCCGCGGACATCCACAGCGCTGCCGATGCGCCGGCCCGTGCGCTGACCTTCTGCGCCACCAGCGTGAGCATCGCGGCGTTGGCCAGGTGGAACAGGAAGGCACAGGCCAGCAGCACGACGAGGCGCCTGTCATACCAGCGCGCGGTGCGCACGCCCGCAGCGGCGGGCGTCGCGTCCTGCGCGTCGGCGCCGCGCGCGAGCTGCGGATCGATATCGCGGTCGCGGATGAGCAGGGCCGCCAGGATGGTCGGCACGGCCATCGCCGTCGCATAGAAGAACATCGCGTGCGCGCCGTACAGGTGGCTAACTGCCCCCGTCCCGAGCGCCCACAGCACCGTGCCCGCGGCCGTGATGGCGGCGTTGCGGCCGATGCGGCTGTCCAGCCCCGCGCGGCCCACCATGCCCAGGCTCGTGGCCGCGAGCGCGGGCGCGACCAGCGTGCCTGCCGCGCCGATCAGCGACTGGCCCGCGAGGATCACCCCATAGCCCGGCCAGTTCGCCATCGCCACCAGCGTCAGCGCGATGAGTGCCACCGCCCCCGCGATCCAGCGCGGCTTGTGGCGCACGCTGTCGATCAGCGCGCCGGCGGGCGCCTGTGCCGCCAGGCCCACCAGGGCCGACACGAACATCACGCTGCCGATGCGCTGGGGATCCCAGGCCAGCGTGCCGGCCATGAAGATCACCAGGAACGGCCCCACGCCGCCCTGGATGTCGGGCGCGAAGAAGGCGAGGGCGTCGAGCGCGCGCACGCTGCGCGAGGAGGGAGCGGGGGAGGTCATCGCGCAGGGCCTCAGGAGTTGGCGGGAGGCTGCGGTGCGAACTGCGGTGCAGGCGGCACCGGCGGAACGGGAGCCATCGGGCGCTGGTGGCGCGGGCCGCGCGGACCCACCTGACCGGCGGGTCCCATGGGGCCGACAGGGCCGCTCACGAGTTCGCGCACGCTGTCGGCGCTCTGGCCGAGGCTGGTCGCCTCGATCGCGCTGCCGTTGGCGCCGCGCGTTCCCCAGCCGCGTGCGAAGAGCTGCGCGCCGGGCTGGAGGATCGCGCCATAGGCCGCGCCGATGTGCGGCGGGAAGCGCACGATGGACTTGTCTGCCAGGATCACGCCGTGCACGTCGCCGCGGTCGGTGTAGAGCAGCCGCTCGATACGCCCGCTGGTCGACATGGCCGACAGCGCGGCCAGATCGCGCGGGCCGGGCGGGAACATGCCCGGGGCGGGCGGCTGGTCGATCACGCTGCGGCCGTTGGCTTCGAGCGTCTGTGCGCGCACCACCGGCACGTTGGGCGCGCGCCAGCCGGCGACGCGCACCGTGTCGCCGGGCCGCAGCATCTGCATCACCGAGGCCGACAGGTGCGGCGGGAAGGCGACCTGCGTGCCGTCGGCCAGCAGCAGGCCGTCGGCCTCGCCGTTGGGGTTGACCAGCCATTGCGAGACACGGCCTTGCGTCGTCATGCCCGACTCGGGCGCGGCGGCCAGGGGCGGCGGTGGCACGACACCCGCGGGCGGCGGGGGCGGCATCTGCGCGAAGGCGGCGCCGCCGGACAGCAGGCCGGCGATGGCAATCAGGGTGAAGCGGGGTGTCATGAAAGGCTCCTTTGAAGTGTCAGGTGCCTGAGATGAACCACACATCGTGCCAGTGTGTATTTCCTTTTAAATCAACGACTTGCGTGATCCGGTCTGCGGCCGGACGTACGGTCTGGGGACAGCAGCTGTCCGGTTTGCGGACACGTCGGCGGCTGCAGGTGTCCGGATCGGAGGTGCGGCAGCCGCCCCTCAGCAGCTTTCGCGACGGCGTGTCACTGCGCCCGCTACAGCACTCGCTTGATCTCGCCTTTGCAGAAATGAATGGTCTCGGCGACGGGCATCCGGGCCCAGGCCGGCTCGTCCTCACCGCCCCCGAGATAGGCCGCTGCCGCACGTTCCATCAGCGAGCGATAGCTCGGTGGCAGGCGTTGCGCTGCCCACGCCGCAGCGACGTCCTTGGACACGATGTCGCCGGTACAGGCGCTGAACCAGATGCGCGCGAGCGCCAGGAGGATGTTTCTTTCCTCACCCAGCCAATCAGGCTCCTCGTTCCACTGCGCAATGGTGTCGAGCAGCGATCTCCTGAAGTCGGAACGCGGCACCTCCTCGAACAGTTCAGCGGCCGACGGTCCGAGCAGGGCCGAGCTGTGACGGCGCAGTTTGGTGATCAGGATGGCAAGGTCGTGATCGACCAAGGCGGGCTCGAAGCGCCCGGCCTCGATGTCCTCACGCAGCCACTCGCCGAACTGCATCTCGCGCCGCGGCGGATACCGCCAGGGGACGATTTCGCCCAGCGCGACGACCGTCACTTCGAGCGCCCTGAGCGTGTCGGAGCTGCCCGGCCACGCCGAATGCGCCAGCAGATCGGTCATCAAAGCGCGCCGGACCGGTTCCGGCAGCGGATCATTGATCGACACCATCAGGTCGATGTCGCTGCCGTGCTTCAGGCCGCCGTCCACAGCCGAGCCGAAGAGATGGATCGCCCGAAGGTTGCGGCCCAGGTGCGACTTCAGGACGGCCTGGACGGAGGAGACTTGAGGGATGATTTCTTGAGGTAACGCGGTCATGAGGGGGGACCAACTACAAGGCCGGGCACTTCCAAAGGTGTCCGGCTTTCTTGCTTTCGCCTCTGAATAGGCCCTTCTTCAGTCCGATAGGTCCGAAAAAGTTTGCCCTAACCCTACGCACCTGAGGGTATCTGGAGGAGGGTACGTGAAATCCGGTTGCCCTCTCTCGATGAGGTGGGGTGGGCTCTGGTGGGCTCTGTTTTACGTTCTGGGACGTAAGCCCTAGCTCGATTGAGGCCCCCTGCGATTTGTATGGGCTGCGCGAATGGGAGTTGATTCGTTGTCGGACTCATAATCCGTTGGTCGCTGGTTCAAGCCTAGCACGGCCTACCACCAGAATAAATTCCTAGATATTGAAGAGAATGCTATCTAATTGATAGCATTTCCATTTTCTTTCTTCATCTCCTTCTCGCGATGTAAGGGTGGGTGTAAGAGAATTTCGGGGCTGAGCAGCGTCTTGGCGTATGACTTCGGCAGAGCTAGCAGACATCGCTGAAACGCCGATTGAAAATCCGCGTGTCGGTGGTTCGATTCCGCCCCAGCCACCATCTTTCTTTCTCAGACGATCCCAAGTCAGCTCAAGAGTCCTTGTAAATCAAGGACTTAGCCTGAAAAGGCGGCTCAAGCGGTATCGCTGAATCCCAGAACGTCCCATTCTTGCGTGTACCCATCGGTGTACCCCAGACTGCTTTTCAATCGCAGTCATGTCTTGGGTACACCATGGGGCAACTCAACGAACTTCAGATCAAAGCGGCAGAGCCGCGCGACAAGGAATACCTGCTGGCAGATGGGGAAGGTTTGTACCTTCGCATCAGACCGGCGGGGAAAGTCTGGGTCTATCGCTACAAGCAGGGCGGTAAGGAGGCCAAGCTAAGCCTCGGGGCACTATCCAGTCGTGTCACTTGCTACCGCGCGCAAGAAGGCGCGAGAGGAGGCGGCAAGGCGCGCCGACGGCATCGATCCCAGAGAGGCACGCCGCATCGAGGAGGTGGGCTGCTGCCGGTCTCATAGACACCGACCTAAGCTTTTTGAGCTTTCTCGAACTCTACCGGACTGACGTAGCCGAGCGTCGAATGACGGCGCGTCGGGTTGTAGAACCGCTCGATGTAGTCGAACACGTCGGCGCGGGCCTGTTCTCTGCACCGGTAAACCTTTCTGGCTGTGCGCTCAGTCTTCAGTGAACTGAAGAAGCTCTCCAGGGCCGAGTTGTCCCAGACCTCGCCCGCGCGGCTCATGCTGCAGGTGATGCCTTGCTCCTTGAGCAGCTCCTGGAAGCGCTCGCTGGTGTATTGGCTTCCTTGGTCGGAGTGATGCAGCAACGCGACCGGCTTGCCCCGGCGCCACACTGCCATCATCAGCGCATCGGCCACGAGCTGCGAGGTCATGCTGTCCTGCATCGACCAGCCGACGATGCGACGTGAGTACAGGTCGAGCACCGCAGCGGCATACAGCCAGCCCTCGGCCGTCCAGATGTACGTGAAGTCGGCCACCCACTTCTGGTTGGGCGCATCAGCCTGGAACTGACGGTCCAACACGTTGTCGGCGATAGCGCCGCGCTGACCTCGGTCTTGCGGAAAGCCTCGGCGTCGTGGCCTCGCACGCAGGGCTTGTTCACGCATGAGCCGTTCAACGCGATGCAGTCCGCATCTTTGACCCAGTGCCAGCACGTCATGCCACACGCGCCGGGCGCCATAGGTGCGGTCGCTGCCCAGGAAGCTCTGACGCACCTGGCTGCCGAGCACCTCGTCTTCCAGACTGCGTTGGCTTCGGGGCCTGCTGAGCCACGCATGAAAGCCGCTTCGCGAGACACCGAGCGCCTCACACATCATTGCCAACGGCCACGCCCTCGGTGTTTCGCAACGAAGCCGAACTTCACATCGACTCCTTGGCGAAGTGGGCCGCCGCTTTTTTCAACAGGTCACGCTCCATGCGCAGCTTGGCGTTCTCCTTCCTCAAACGCTCCAGCTCAGCCTGTTCGGGCTTCATCACGCCCTGACCAGGGAACGCTTGCTGCGGGTCCGCCGTCGCCTCACGTACCCATTTGCGCAGCACGTTCTCGTGCACATCGAGGTCGCGCGCAGCCTGCGCCACCGACACGCCTCGTTCCTTCACCAGCTTGACTGCCTCAAGCTTGAACTCTCGGCTGAATTGCCTTCTCGTTCCCATGACCCACCTCCAGTTTCATTTCACACCTTAACAAGGTGTCTTTGAAACCGGCAGCAGCCCAC
>NZ_KB907461.1 GCF_000382045.1 Variovorax atrisoli 110B | reverse complement strand
CTGCGAACGACGGAACTTCAGGCTCTCGGAGATGCGACGCTGGAAGCGCGCGCAGTCCAGGTACGCATCGATCTCCGCCTTGCTGTCCGAAGCGTACGCACAGCGCAGGAAGCCGAACTTCACGTCGCGGTCCAGGTCCTTGCCGTTGTCGCCCGCGACCTTGTCCAGCCTCTGGCGCAGCTCACCGATGGCATCGTCGCCCTTGAGCAGCGCGGTCACGAACAGGTTGTGGCCCTCGCGCACCCCGCGCCCCAGCGTGACCGGGTTGCCCGAGGTGATCCACAGCGGCGGCATCGGGTCCTGCAGGCAGCGCACCGCGATCGAGCTCGGCGGCAGCTTCAGGTGCTCGCCGTCGTACGCCACGATCTTCTGCGTCAGGCCCTTGGGCAGGATGTCGAGGAACTCGTTGTAGATGGCGCCCGAGTCCTCGATCTTCACGCCGAAGCGTTCGAACTCGAACTGCTGGTAGCCCGAGCCGATGCCCAGCTCCAGGCGGCCGTCGGACACCGTGTCGACGAAGCCCACTTCCGCAAGAAACCGCGCCGGGTGGTACAGCGGCAGGATGCACACCGCCGTGCCCAGACGGATGCGCTTCGTCTTGGCCGCCATGTGCGCCACCATCATCAGCGGCGAGGGCGACAGCGAGTAGTTGTTGAAGTGGTGCTCGGCGTACCAGGCCGTGTTGAAGCCCGCCTGCTCCGCCGCCACCGTCTGCTCGATCGAGTTGTTGATGACCTGCTGCGACGTCTGGTGATAGCCGCGCTGCTGGGCCAGAATGAACACCCCGAATTCCATGTACTGTCTCCGCGAAAATTGCACCCGCCTGGGTTGCCAAAATTCTAGGGAGACGGCTTTCTTTGACTATGGCTGAATCTGCAGCTCAGAACTGCGTAAACAGGAGAAGTAAGTTGACGATCTCCGGCCTCCGGGCCTGTGTTGCGAGCGCCTTCGCGCGGGCAGGCGGCGCCCATGGATAGATTGCGAGCGATGGAGCTCTTTCTCTCCATCTCGCAGACGCGCAACTTCTCGGAGACGGCACGGCGCTTCGGCATCTCGGCCACCGGTGTGTCGCGCATGATCACCGAGATCGAGGAGGAGCTGAAGGTCAAGCTGCTGCTGCGCTCCACGCGCCAGGTGGCACTGACCGAGTCGGGGCAGGAATACGCGCGGCAGCTCGAAAGCATCCTGTGGCGCATCAAGGAGCTGCAGACCAACATCACCGCCATCAGTGCGGCACCGCAGGGACTGCTGCGCGTTCACTCGCGCGTGATGTTCGGGCTGGGCGTGCTGCCGCCGCTGATCGCGGCCTTCCGCAAGCTCTACCCTGAGATCCACATCGAGCTCTCGCTCACCGAAGCCGCCGTGGACCTTCGGCGCAACCAGGTCGACATCGACTTCCGCATCTCGCCGCCGGCCGAGGCGGGCGTCAAGCGCCGCATGCTGTTCCAGAGCGAGCGGCACCTGGTGGCGGCTCCCTCCTATCTCGAACGCATGCCCGCCCTGGTCTCGCCCGAGGGCATCCTGGAGCACGACTGCCTGGCCTACCAGCTGCCGGGCGACGAATACGTCTGGACCTTCAAGCAGCAGGACGAGCTGAGCCAGATCGCCTTCAAGCCGCGCCACGTCAGCAACAACGGCATCGCGCTGCTCGAGCTTGCGCGGCTGGGCGAAGGCCTGGTGCTGATGGACGACTACACGGTGCACAACGACGTGCTCCAGGGTCGGCTGGTGCGGGTGCTCGACGGCTATCGCATCAGCAACAAGGGCTTCGACGAGGGCATGTACGCCACCATCCTCGACACGCCCATCATTCCGGCGAAGATCCGCCTGTTCCTCGACTTCGTGGCCGAGCACGTGGCCGGGCCCGAGCTGCGCTTTTCCGCGCACGGCAAGCCGGCGGGACTGGACGTCGCGCCGCTTCGGACCTAGCCGGGCGGAAGCGGCATCCGGCACAGGGGGCGGACCAGCCCCTTGCAGCCGAGCCCCGTGAGCTTGAGCACTGCGCCATCCAGCGGACCTGATGCGCTGAGCCTGCCGCTGTCGCTGATGGTGGTGACGAACAGATCGTCCATCTGCGGCCCGCCGAAGCACAGCGCACTCGGATGCGTCACGGGCAGCACGATCTTTCGCGTCAGCTGGCCTTGCGCGTCGAAGCGTGCAAGCGTGCCGGTACGCACCAGCGCGGTCCACAGCCCGCCTTCGGCATCGAAGCAGCAGCCGTCAGGACCGGAGCCCTGGTCGTCGGTGCGCACGAACACGCGCCTGTCACCGAGCGTGCCGTCGCCCGCCACGGCGTAGGAATAGATGACGCGCCTTTCGCTGTCGGCCACATGCAGCCGGCCGTCGATCGGGCTCACGCAGGGGCCGTTGCAGATGCCCAGCCCGTCGTCGAGCTTGCTCAGCCGCAGGCCGGTGTCGAGCCGGTAGAGGCCGCCCAACGGAGCTTCGCCCGGCTCGCGGAAGACGTGCATGGTGCCCACCACGAAGCTGCCGTCGGGCATCGAGATGCCGTCGTTCAGCCGCAGGTGCTCGTGGCTCGCGTCGATCCGCGCCAGGGTCTGCAGATGGCCGGTACGCGGGTCGAGCGCGCAGATCTGCTCCTTCAGCGCCAGCACGATGCGGCCATCGGCATTGAAGGCGAAGGAGCCCAGCGGCGGCGGGACTTCATGGCGCGCGGTGACGGCGCCGGTGTCCGCATCCAGCGCAATCACCAGGCCCGCGCGGCAGTCCAGCAGCCACAGCTGCCCATCGTGCCAGACGGGGCATTCGCCCAGAGCGGTTTTGAGGTTTCCTAGGCGCTGAATTTCCATTTTCAATTCAATTGATCCGAAATTGAATTCGAATTCTTCTCTTTATTCAATTGCATCGAGCCACGCTAATCAGCCTCATCGGGGCCACGCATGCAACACGGCGCCGCCGCATCGTATCCCCCTGCCTCCCTCGGGAAGAGGAGCGACTCCTTCATTTCTTGCAGAACTCTCCTTCAGATTAGTTTGAAATCGATTTTCGAGTTCATTTCTACAATCGATCGAGCATATTGAGAACAGAGACAAGCCGGCGGAAGCACACCGCCCCAGGCCCCTAAATCGGAATTCCCGCGGAATTGAGACCCGGGCTGTTTGTCGACTGGCTTCAATTCAATTCCGATCCGTGCCGCGTCAAGCCGGCTTCTTCGAGAGGTGGTGTATGAGTAATGAATTTGTCCGTCTGGAAGTCTCCGGCGGGGTCGCCCTGGTCACGATGGACCGCAAGCCGGTCAATGCGCTGAACCGCGCCATGCGCCGTGAAATGGTGGCGACCTTCGACGCGATTTCCGAGCGCGAAGACATCCGCTGCGCCGTGCTGACCGGCACCGGCAGTGTGTTCTGCGCGGGCGCCGACCTCAAGGACCGCCCCGACGCCGAGATCGCGGGCGACTTCCTCGAACACAACCGCATCACCCGCGAGACCGGCAACGCGATTCGCGAATGCGCCAAGCCGGTGATCGCCGCGATCAACGGCACGGCGCTGGGCGCCGGCTTCGGGCTGGCCGCCGCGTGCGACATCCTCTACGCCTGCGAGAACGCGACCGTGGGCATGCCCGAGATCAACGTCGGCCTGGCCGGCGGTGCTTCGATGCTCAAGACCCTCTTCGGCCGCTCCACCCTGCGCCGCATGTTCTTCACCGGCCAGCGCCTCACGGCGCACGAGCTGCTCAAGCGCAACGTGATCGAGGACGTGCTGGCCGAGAAGGACCTGCTGCCCGTCACGATGGAGCTCGCCCGCGAGATCGCGTCCAAGGCGCCGCTGGCGATCGCCTACGCCAAGCGCGCGGCCAACATGGTCGATCTGATGCCGCAGCGCGACGCCTATCGCTTCGAGCAGGAATTCACCGTGGCCCTGTCGAAGACGGAGGACGCGCGCGAAGCCCGCATGGCCTTCCTCGAGAAGCGCGCGCCGGTCTTCAAGGGACGCTGATCCCATGCTGACGCAGGTTCACGCAGCCACCGGCACCAGGCTGGACGCATTCTTCAAGGCACAGGGCGTGGCGGTCGTCGGTGCTTCCGACGACATCACCAAGATCGGCGGCCGCCCCGTGCAGCTGCTGCGCAAGTACGGCTACGCGGGCGCCATCTATCCGATCAATCCCAAGGGCGGAACCATCCAGGGCCTGCAGGCCTACGCCTCCGTCCTGGACACGCCGACCGCCCCCGACCTGGCCATCCTTGCGGTGCCGGCGCAGGCGGCGCTGCAGGCCGTGCGCGACTGCGCCGATCGCGGCGTGCGCGGGGTGATCGTGCTGTCGTCCGGCTTCGCGGAAGCCGGCCCCGAAGGCGCCGCGCTGCAGGCCGAGATGGTGCGCGTGGCACGCAGCCACGGCATGCGCCTGCTGGGCCCCAACTGCCTGGGCACCGTGAACGTGGTGGACCGGCTGGTGGGCTCCTTCTCCATCGCGCTGGAGCAGAGCCTGCCGCCGGCCGGGCAGGTCGGCATCGTCTCGCAGTCGGGCAACATCGGCAGCTTCACCATGCGCAACATGGCAGAGCGCGGCATGGGCGTGAGCCGCTTCATCGCCACCGGCAACGAGGCCGACGTGGATGTCGCCGACGGCATCGCCGCACTGGCGCAGGACGCGGACACCCGAATCATCCTGTGCTGCATGGAGACCTGCCGGCACGCGGGCCGTCTGGTCGAGGCGCTGGACATGGCGCGCGCGAACAACAAGCCGGTCATCGTGCTCAAGATCGGAGCCACCGAGCAGGGCCAGGCCGCGGCGGCATCGCACACCGGTGCGCTCACCGGCTCCGACGCGGTGTTCGATGCCGTGTTCCGGCGCTACGGCGTGCTGCGCGTGCGTTCGTTCGAAGACCTGCTGAACGTGGGGCATGCGGCGGTGCTGCTCGGCACGGGCCGGCTGCCCGCCACCGACGCCGTGACGCTGGTGGCCGCATCGGGCGGCTTCGGCATCATGATGGCCGACGCGATGGTCGAGGCCGGCATGACCCTGCCGCAACTCACCGACAGCACGAAGGCCCTGATCCGCGAGGCCGTGCCCACCGCCGGCACCAACAACCCCGTGGATGCATCGGCCCAGATGTCGGCGCGCCCCGACATCCTGCTGAAGATGCTCACCGCGCTGCAGGAAGACGCCAACGGCAGCACGCTGGTGCTGCTGCTGGCCCTGTCGCTGTACAACCCGCGGCTGCGCGGCACTTACATGGAGGCGCTGGCCAGCATCCGCGCGAGCCATCCCGAGCGGCTGATGGTCCTCATCAGCCAGGGCCCTCCCGATGCGGTGGCCGAGATCAACGCGCTGGGCATCCCGGTGTTCCCGAGCATTCCGGCCGCGGCCACCGGCCTCGCCGGCCTGGTGCAGCTCGGCCGGCTTGCCACCCTGCCCGCCACCCCCGCCTACGGCGGCCCGGTCGACGGCGTGGATGCCGCCGTGTTCCGCAACGAGTTCCATGCCAAGCGCGCGCTTGCCGCGGCCGGCATCAGCGTGCCGCGCGAGGAGGTGGTGGCTTCCGCCGACGAGGCCGTGCGCAGCGCGCGGACCACGGGCTATCCCGTAGTGCTCAAGATCGCCTCGGAAGACATCGCCCACAAGACCGAGATCGGCGGCGTGGCGCTCGACCTGCATGACGACGCCGCGGTGCTCGAAGCGTACGAACGCATCATGGCCAATGCGAAGAAGCACGCGCCCCATGCCCGCCTGGACGGCGTGCTGGTGGCTCCCATGGTTCGCGGCGGCGTGGAGCTGATCGCCGGCGTCTCGCGCGACCCGGTCTTCGGCCCGGTGGTGATGGTGGGCTTCGGCGGCATCTACGCCGAGGTCCTCAAGGACGTCGCGGTGCAGGTCGCGCCGGTTTCCGAGGACGAGGCCGTGCGGATGATCCGCAGCCTGAAGATGTTCCCGCTGCTCGACGGCGCGCGCGGCCGCGCCAAGGCCGACGTGGCCGCGGCCGCCCGCACGGTGGCCCAGCTCTCCGAGTTCGCCTGCCGGCATGCCCGGGACGTGGCCGAGATCGACATGAACCCCATCCTGGTCAAGCCCGAGGGCGAAGGCGTCCTGGTGCTGGACGCACTGATGGTGCCCACCGCCGCCGGCCACGCCAATTCTCATTGAAGCCACTTCCAATGCACATGCCAAAGAACCCGGCCATTCCCGACGCGTCTGCCGGCCCCGCCGTCTATCGCGAGTACGCGCGCCAGTGGCTCGGCGCCAACCTGCCCGAGCACATGCGCGCGGACAGCCTGAACTACCGCACCCCCACGCTCGACGAGTGCCGCGACTGGGAAGCCTCGATGTACGAAGCCGGCCTGGCCGGCATGACCTGGCCCAAGGCCTACGGCGGACTCGGCCTCAGCTTGCGCGAGCACCTGGTGGTCAACAAGGAAGTGGGCGCGCTGCCCATGCCCGAGAGCGTGAGCTCCATCGGCAAGGAGCTGGCCGGCCCCATCATCCAGACGGTCGGCACCGCGGAGCAGAAGCAGCTCTTCCTGCCGAACATCCTGGCCATGCGCAACTACTGGTGCCAGGGCTTCTCCGAACCCGATGCCGGCTCCGACCTGGCCCGGCTGCGGACCAAGGCCGTGCAGGAAGGCGACATCTGGCGCATCAACGGCCAGAAGATCTGGACCAGCGGCGCGGCCAAGGCGCACTACTGCCTGCTGCTGACCCGCACCGGCACGGTGGCCGACAAGCACCGCGGCCTGCTGATGTTCGCGGTGCCGATGAACACGCCGGGCATCCGCGTGTCGACCATCAAGTCGATCGATGGCAAGGACTCCTTCGCCGAAGTCTTCTTCGACAACGTGGTGGTCCCCGACAGCGCCCGCCTGGGCGCGCCCGACGAAGGCTGGAACGCCGCGATCCGCGTGCTGTCGATCGAACGCGCCACCAACCGCATGTATCGCGCGTGGCGCTTCGAATGCGAGCTGCGCCAGCTGATCGCCGCATGCAAGTCCGACCCACAGCTGGCCACGCTGCTGGACGACGGCCACGTGCAGCGCCGCATCGGCGACGTCGTGGGCGAGATCGATGCGCTCAAGGGCCTGGTCGAGCGCACGGTGGACCAGATGATGGCCGGCGACAGGATCGGCGCGCGCGGTTCGCTCACCAAGCTCTTCTGGTCCGAGGCCCACCAGGCCTTCATGGCGCTGGCGCTGTCGCTGGTGTCGCAGGTGAACCCGCGCTCCAGCGCGCTCGCGCAGCGTGCCCGCAAGCACTTCACCACCGCCTACCTCTATTCCCGCGCCGAGACCATCTACGCCGGCACCACCGAAGTGCAGCTGGACATCATCGCGCAACGCATCATGGATCTGCCCAAGGACCTCTGAGATGAGCACCACAGACAACGATCTCAAGCCCGAAGAGTTCGGCCAGGCCGCCGCGGCAGCCATCACCGACGCGCAGGCGCGCGGCTTCCGCGACGCGGCCCAGGTGCTGGCAGGCGCAGGCCTGTGCGGCGTGTGCGCGTCCGAAGAGGCGGGTGGCCTCGCGCTGGGCATCGAATTCGCGCTGCCCATCGTGGCGGAAGCGGGCAAGCTGAGGCTGCAGTGGCCGCTGCTGGAAACCGTCCTCGTGGCCAAGGCGCTGGGCCAGTCACCACTCGCCGCCCAGCTCGCGGCGGGCGAGCGCGTGGCCACCTGGGCGCTGCAGGGCAGCCTGCAGGAAGGCTTCGCGGGCCAGGCCCGCCACGCCAGTCACTGCGACTGGGCCCTGGTGGCCGACGGCCAGGGCGGCGCGGCGCTGGTCGACCTCGGCTCGGTCACGATCCAGGACGATGCCGCACTCGACCCCGAGCACCCCCAAGCCTGGCTGGTGCTGGACAAGGCCGAAGTGCTCGCCACGGTGGATGCCGCAACCTTCTCCGCCCTTCAGCGCGACAGCCACATCCTGATCGCGGGCCTGGTCAACGGCGCCGCCGAAGGCGCGCTCGCCACCACCGCCGAGTACATGTCGACGCGCGTGCAGTTCGGCCGGCCCCTCTCGGCCAAGCAGGCGGTGCGCCACCTGCTGGCGCGGATGCGCCTGCTGCAGGAGGCCTCCAGCGCGGGCATCCAGCGCCTGCTTCGCACCGATGAATTCGGCGGCGCACGCGCCACCTCGCCCGTGCTGGCCAATGCACTGGCCAGCTCTGCCTTCGTGCTGGAGAAGTCCATCCATCTGCACGGCGGGATGGGCTTCACCTGGGAAGTGCCGCTGCACTACGCGCTGCGCGAGGTGCGCAAGTTCGATGCCGCCTTCGGCTCGGGCGTGCTGGCCCGGCAGGTGGGCCGCGACTTCATCCAGTCTGTCTGAACAAGGATCTGAAATGAACCAGGATTTGCTTGGCCGCGTGGCCCTCATCACCGGCGCGGGCGCCGGCATCGGGCGCGAGACCGCCCGCCAGATGGGCGAGCGCGGCGCCATCGTCTGCGTGAACGACCTGAAGGAAGAGCTGGTCGCGCCGGTGGTGGACGAGATCAGGGCCCGTGGCGGGCAGGCCTTCGCGATCGTGCAGAACATCGCCAGCCGCGAAGGCATTCGCGAAGCCATCCAGCGATCGTTCGACCTCGGCGGCAGGCGTTTCGACATCCTCGTCAACAACGCGGCCTGGGTGCGCTACCAGTCCATTCCCGAGATCGCCCCGGAAACGGTGGACCGCATGCTCGACGTGGGCTTCAAGTCCGTCATCTGGAGCCTGCAGGAAGCCGTGGCCGTGATGGACCCCGAACGCGGCGGCGCGATCGTGAACGTGGCGTCGGTCGCGGCGCTGCGATCGGCCGCCAATTCGGTCGTGTACTCGGGCATCAAGTCGGGCGTGCTCGGCATCACACGGGCGGCGGCGGCGGAACTAGGCTCGCGCAACATCCGCGTCAACGCCGTATGCCCTTCGGCCGTGCCCACCGAAGGCACGCAGCGCAACCGCAATGCCGAACGCGATGCCAACCGCATCGCCCGCACGCCGCTGGGCCGGCTGGGCACGGTGGAGGACATCGCCCAGAGCATCTGCTTCCTGGCCAGCGACCAGGCAGGCTTCATCACCGCGCAGGCGCTCACGGTGGACGGCGGCATCACGCTGACCAACATCTGAGCCCATGCCCACGGCCCTGATCACCGGTGCCGCATCCGGCATCGGACGCGACACCGCGAGGCTGTTCGCAAGCGCCGGCTGGCAATGCGTGCTGGTCGATCGCAACGCGCAGGCCCTGCACCAGCTGGCGCAAGAGCTGCCCGCCGAGGGCGCGCATGTGCCGCGCACGATCGACCTGACGGACCCGAAGCAGATCGCCTCGCTGGCCGAAGGCACGCCGGCGCTGGACGCCCTCATCAACAACGCGGGCATGTCCGATGCCTCTAACACGCCGCTGGTACAGCAGAGCCCCCAACAGGCCGGCCGGCTGCTGGCGCTCAACCTCGCTGCGCCTGCAGCGGTGGTGGATGCGTGCAGCCAGCTGCTCAAGCCGGGCGCTCGCGTCGTGAACGTGTCGTCGGGCGCGGGCCTGAGCGCCATTCCGTTTCGCGGCCTGTACAGCCCGAGCAAGGCGGGGCTCATCGCGCAGACACGCGCCCTGGCGAACGCACGGCCGGACCTGTGCGTGACGGTGCTGTGCCCCGGCTTCGTGCGAACCGAGCTCGTCGCCGGGCTGATCGAAGCGGGGCGCATCGACCCCGAGCGCGCGGTGGCAAAGACACCGCTGGGACGCATGGCGACACCCGACGAGATGGCCCGGGCGCTGTTCTTCCTGGCAAGCACCGGTGCCGCGCCGCTCAGCGGGCAGGTCCTGCCGGTGAATGGCGGATCGTCGATCTATGGCGGCAGCCAGGGTTTTGCGCCCGCCACGCTGGATGTGCTGCCGCTGGACCTGCCGCTGCAGCTCGAGGTACTCGGCGGACCCGTGCAACCCTGGCAGGCCGTATCCGCAACGGCCGGCGCCGGGCCGCACTACCCGGCATGCATCGATCTCTCCGCGCTGCACCGCAAGAGCGGCCTGCTGCAGGCGGTGCACGAGGCCGCCATCCGCTTCGCGTCCGGTCATTCGCAGCAGGCCAGCCTCACGGTGCTGCTGCCACAGGACACGCCGGAGCGCAGCACCCGCTGGCAGGACGCCGGCGACGGCGCCGCTGCACGCATGCTCATCTCGACGCTGGCCTGCGAATGGGGCAGCCGCGCCTTGCGCATCAACGCGCTGGAGGTGCCGCCAGAGGTGGAGCCCCGGTCGCTGTACGCGCTACTGCGCTACGTCTGCGGACCTGCCGCGCAGTATGTGACGGGCCAGACGCTCGTGTGCCACCGGAACACACCGAAGGACGCAGCAGCATGAACACGCCGGAAACCCGCATCGACAAGGAACGCGCGCGGATCAAGGAATTTTTCATCGCCGAGCGCGGCTACTGGCGACCGTGGACCGAGACCATGCTCGACGCATGCCCCGGATTCGTGGAGCAGTACGCACGCTATGCCGGTCATCCCGCGCGCACCGGGCCGCTCACGCCGCGCATGGTGGAGCTCATCTACGTGGCGCTGGACAGCTCCTCGTCCCATCTGTTCGAGTCCGGCCTTCAGACGCACATGAAGCGGGCTTTGGAAGTGGGCGCAACGCAGGCCGACATCGTCGACGTGCTGCACCTGGTGGCCGTGCAGGGCCTGGCCAGCGTCGGCCAGGCGACCGCCATCCTCGCGGAACTCGCCGGGCTGCAGGACTCGCGAGGTTCGCAGGCCGTCAGCACGGCGCTCCAGGCCCGCATCGACCGGCTCGGGCACGCTCACGCACTGCGGCTGAACGAACTGGCGCGGCTGGACGCCGGCTATGTGGAGGTGCTGCTCGACTTCATCGAAAAGGGCCGACCCGGCGCGGGCCTGACCGATGCCGAGCGCAGCCTCGTCCAGCTCGCGCTGCATGCCTGCTTCACCGCCTTCAATCCCGATGCTGTGCGACAGATCGTCGCCACGGGCCTGGGGCATGGCCTCGCGCCGACCGAGCTGCTGCAGGCCATCCAACTCGGCGCTCATCTGGCAGTGCATGGCAGCGCACTGGGTGCAAAGGTGCTTCAGGCTTGCCAGGCGCCGCCGGCCCGGAAACAGGGCGAGTAGACGATGCGGACCCATCCCCTGCGGCTGCTGTGCGCCGCGCTGGCCGCCGCGAGCACGACGACGGCGCTGCATGCGCAACCCGTTTTTCCGGCCCGCCCCGTGACCATCGTGGTGCCCTACAGCGCCGGTGGCGTCACCGACTACTTCGCGCGCCAGCTCGGCAGCAAGCTGTCGCGCATGTGGGGCCAGCCCGTGGTGGTGGACAACCGCGCGGGCGGCGGAACCATCATCGGGACGCAACTGGTCGGCAAGGCCCCGGCAGACGGCCACACCCTGCTCTTCACGAGCTACGGCTTCACCGCCAACCAGGTGCTGCGCAAGAGCCTGCCGTACGCGAAGACATCCTTCCGGCCCGTCGCGCTGCTCGGTTCCAGCCACAACGTGCTGCTGGTCACCAACCGGCTCAAGGGCAAGCCGCTGGAGGCGATCATTGCCGACGCCAAGGCCACGCCGGGCAGCCTCAAGCTCGCATCTTCAGGCCTGGCTTCCAGCCCGCACATCGGCGCCGAGTTCTTCGCCAGGAAGACCGGCATCACCTTCACGCACGTCCCCTACAAGGGCCAGGGGCCGTCGATGTCCGACCTGATCGCGGGCGTGGTCGACGGCATGTTCGACGGCATGTCCTCGTACGCGCAGGTCAAGGCCGGACGAGTGGCCGCCGTCGCCATCGCCGCGGCGCAGCGCCACCCGGCCGCGCCCGAGATACCGACGTTCAGGGAACTGGGCGTCGACCTGGTCACGGGTACATGGTTCGGCATGCTTGCACCCGCCGCGACGCCCGATGCGATCGTCGACAAGATCAACGCGGACATCCGCCTGGCCCTGCAGGACGAGGAACTCATGGCGCAGATCGCCAGGACGGGCGTGAGCGTGTCGGCTTCATCGCCGGAGGCCTTCGGTCGGTTCCTTGGCCAGGAAGCGGACAAGCTGCAGGCGCTGGTCGATCAGGGGGTGCAGATCCATCTGGACTGAGCACGCGACATGCGAGGGCCCGGCGCCGCTGGCCCCTGCAAGCTTTGCATCGACGATGCGCGCCCCACTGGATGGAGCTCGGGCACCGTGAAACACGACTGTTCCGTCACGCTGACCGTCACGCGCTGAAGCGATTTCCTACCACTTCACGCGCACGCCGATCGATCCGTTGATGCCGCTCCTGACCCTGGCGTCGCCGCCCGATGACCACAGCTTGCCGACTTCGCCGTAGAGGCTGGTCGACGGGCCCAAGGCCAGTGTGAAGCCGCCCGCAAGCTCGGTGCTCGTGCCGCCGGTCGGCGCTGCGATGTCGGTCGTGGTCGCACCGTTCACGAAACGGGCGATGTCCGCGCCGCTCGATGTCCGGTAGACGTTGAAGCGGCCATACGGCTGCAGCGTGCCGAGCCCCGTGGCGATCTCGCCCTTGACCCGCACGCCCGCGCGCGCGATCCAGCCGCTGTCGGCCTGCGGCTGGACGATGGCGCCCGCGATCGCGGAGTTGCCCAGATCCATGTGCTGGTGGATCAGCTGCAGCTGCGGCTCGATGCGCCAGCCGCTGCCGCCCAGCGCGAAGGACTGCCCCACCTCGATGGAGCCCAGCAGGCTGTTGCCCTTGCCGCCCACGCCCAGGCTGGCCAGCGGCTGTACCGTGTAGCGATGGCGGCCCGACTGCACCACGGCGTCGGCATAGAAGCCGCCGTCGGTGGTGTAGGTGCCGTACACGCCCACGTACTGGCTGCGCAGGTCGTTGCGGCCCACGCCGAGGTTCTGGATGCCGCTGGCGAAGCCGCGCACGCTCGCGTCGCCGTCGAGCTGGCCGACGTAGATGCCTGCGCGCCAGTTCGGCGTGGCCAGCAGGTCGGTGCCGGCCTGGAAGCCGGTGAGGCGGCCCTTGCTGGATGGCGATACCGTGCCGCCCTGCTGGATGTCGATGTCGGTGGAGAGCACGCGGGCCCAGGCGCGGCGATCGGAGCCGGCGGGGTTGGTCGAGGTGCTCGCGGTACCCTTCACGTCATCGTCGCCTACGCGCTTGCGCAGGTCGCCGAGCATCGCGAGGTTGCCCTGGCGCAGCTGGCCGGGGAGCGCGGAATAGAGCGAGGCCTCGGCGCGGTAGGTGATAACCGGTGCTGCGGGCACTTGCGGCGCGGCGCCCGGAATGCTGGAGCGCAGGTACCAGTTCTCGCCCGCGCCGTTGGCGTCGGCGGCGTACAGGCGGTATTCATAGGCGCCGGCATCCACATGGCCATTGGCCAGGCTGAAGGCGTCCTTGGTCGTCTGCGCCGTGGTGGTGGCGCCGTTGATCGCGCTGACGACCTCGATGCCGTTGCCGGTGGTCAGCGCGCCCAGGCCGCCGAGGTTGGTGACCTGCACTGTCGTGCGGCCGCCGGCAGAGGCCGTGGCCCCGTCGAGCACCAGCCGGTCCGAGGGGCCGGTGCCGCTGAGTACGGTACCAAGCCGGAGCACACCGTTGTTGCCGACGTACGCGCCCGTCACCGTGAGCGTCGTGCCTGCGGCCGCGCCCACCAGCGAGACGGTGCCGCTGTTGGCCAGCGAGGCCACCGTCTGGCTGAAGCCCGCGAGATCCAGCGTGGCGCCCGCGGCCACGCTGTGGGCGGAAGCCGCGCTGAAGGTGTTGGCGGCGCCGGCCTTGAGCGTGCCCTGCGCCACGTTGGTGGCGCCGGTGTAGACGTTGGCGCCGGACAGCGTCAGCGTGCCTGTGCCCTCCTTCGTGATGAAGCCACCGCCGCTGATCGCGCCACTCAGGGTCGCGTTGAAGGCACCGGTGTCGATGATCGGATCGGTGGTGCCCGTGAGCTGAATCGCATTGGCGATCGTCAGCCCGTCGGCGCTGAAGCCCAGCGTCGTGTCGTCGTCCATCGACAGCGCTCCGGTGCCCAGCGCCTGGCTGTTGCCGAGGTTCAGGCGCCCCTGGCGCAGCGCGGTGCCGCCGGTGTAGGTGTTCGCGCCCGAGAGCGTGAGCGTGCCGGAGCCCACCTTCACCAGTGAGCCTCCGGTGCCCGAGATCACGCCCGAAACTTCGGTGCTGGCGTTCGAACCGCCGGTGGTCAGCGCCTTGGCGCCGAGGATCACGTCACCCGCGCCTGACAGCGAGCCGATGGAAGTGCCCGCGGCGGTCAGCAAGCGGATGCTCAGGCGCCCGCCCGCGTTGTTGACCACCGTGGCCTGGTCGGCGGTCGCGCGGTCGAGGATGTCGATCAGGCCTCCGCTTTCGTTGACGAAGGTTGCCTGGCCCGCACTGGCGTCGTTCAGCAGGTTGATCCGGCCACCAGCGAAATTGGTGATGCGGGCGTTGCCAGCGGTCGCGTTGAACGTGAAGTTCGTCAGCCCGCCACGGTTCTCGATGACGGCATTGCCTGCGGAGGCGCTGTCTCTGAACTCGGCCGACGCATCCGTGTTCATGATGAGATGGGCAGTGCCGGCCGAGCTGCTGTCGCGGAATTGCACGAAACCCGCGTTGTCCGTCGGCAGAGAACCGCGCGCAGCGGCGGTAATCGTCAAGCCGCCCGCATCGGCCTTGCTGCCGAAGATCAGCGAGGCGTTACCGGCCACGGACACCGGCCCAGCACCGAGCGCGCCGGTCGCCAGGGCCTGCAGGCTGCCGGCAGTCACCGTGGTGCCGCCCGCGTACGAGTTGGCCGTGCCCAGCACCAGCGTGCCGCGGCCGGTCTTCTGCAGCGCCCCGCCGCCAGAGACTTCGCCATTCAGCGTCAGCGTACGGACCAGGTCCACGTCGAAGGTACCGCCGCCCGCGCCGATCGCAACCGTGCGGGTGGCCGTGGTGTCGCCGGTGACGTTCAGCGTGCCGCCGTCGAGCGTGAGCCCACCGCTCGAGTTGCCGAGCGCACCGTCGTCGGCGATGGAGAGCGCCCCGCCGCGCACGAACCATGGCGTCAGGCCGGAATTGGTGCCGGCCAGCGTCCATGTGCTGGCACCTGTCTTTTCGTAGCGCGTGAAGCCGCTGTAGGAGCCGGCGTTGAGTCCAGTGGTGCCGTCTGTCGTGTCGCCCGCCAGCCTCAGCACGTTGCCGGTGCCAAAGGTCACCCTGAGCAGGCCGGTGATCGAGGAGCCGGCGCGCAATTCGAGCTGGTTGTCGTTGCCGGTGATCCGCACCGCATCGCCGCGCATCGTGCCGTCGCCATTCATGCCGGCCATCAGGGTGCCGCTGCTGACAATGCTGTTCGCGTTGCCCCGGATGCGCAGACCTGCGCCCCCGATGCCGTTGACGGTGTTGTTTCCGCCGGCACCGGCCGCGCCTCCCGCGAGTGTCCCGGTATTGAGCACCGAGTTGCCGCTTGACTCCAGCGCCAAACCGGCACCGCCTTCGCCGCCACCGCCCACCAAGCCGCCGAAGGAGGTCACGGCGCCATTCCCGCCGATCCCGCCGGTGGCCGTGCCGGTATTGGTGACGGTGGCGCTCCCGCCTTGCAGCACGATGCCATCACCACCGCCACCACCGCCGCCGGCCCACTGGCCGACGGCACCCGCACCACCGTTGCCGCCGATCGCCTGGCCAGCATTGTTCAGGGTGACGCCGGCCGCCACGGACTGCAGACCCGCGCCGCCACCGCCGCCGCCGCCGGCCAGGCGCCCGACGCCGCCTGTGCCGCCATTGCCGCCTTGCAGGGTGGTGCCTCCTCCCACGTTGATGCCGGTGTCGGACGTGTACACGGCCGCACCGCCGCCGCCGCCCCCGCCGGCGCCAAAGGTCGGATCGGGGTCGGGAACGCCGCTGCTTCCTGAAGATCCGCTGACGGAGCCCGTGACGCTGGTCGCGCCCACCGCCCCTCCCGCTCCGCCGGCACCAATTCCTCCGATACCGCCGGCACCGCCGCTGCCTCCCGACGAGGGCAGTCCGTTGCCGGTGGGGAACTCACCGAGGATGCCGCCACCGGCGCCACCACCATTCCCCGCGCCACCCCGGCCGCCCGTGCCCCCGCCCGCAACAGATGCGGTCCCGCCGCTGGCTTGTGCCCAGGAGACCGCCGGCAGGCCGGCCAAGGCCAGCAGGCCGACGGCTGCTGCAATTCGCCTTGCACGCCGGCTTCCGCCTGCCGCTGCGCGCCTCGCCGGCGACGAAGCCAGTTCCGAAACAGCCTGCCAGACACCCAGCACACCATTCCATACCACGCGATAAATGCTGTTCATCCCCTCGACCTCCATCGAAAGATAAAAAGGGCTGCAATGTAATATTTGCAACAAGCCGATTCAATTACACGGAATAGCAGCGAGTGGCAGAACTTCCTCGGAACTCGCCAAGGAACTCCGCGGGCGGCAGGGAAAGAAGTCGGAAACTTGCGCATCGAGTCTGTTCAGGCCGAGGACTGCGTCAATGCGGACACGGGGACGTCACGGGCGGAATGCGCCGATCTCCCGAACGGCTTGGCCGCCCTCCCGACCTGGTGCCTTGATCGGGAGGGTAGATTTCATTCGCGCAAAGCAACGCGCACCCCCTCAACGTGACCTCGATGACCAGCACAGGCGAATACGGCGAGTTCTCGCGCGCTTTCTGAAAAGTTGCCCGCACATTGCGCCAACGCAGCGCCATGCAACGCGGGTGGGCACAAACCCGCAGGGTCCTCGGCCACCCGCCGCGCGGCCGGGCTACCAGAGCACCCTCACGCCCACGCTCGCGTTGACGTCGCTGCTGTAGTGCGAATCGCCACCCTGGTCCCAAAGCTTGCCGAGTTCCGTTGGCGAGCAGCTGCTCGAACCGCGTATTGGTCAGGAAGGAAAAACTGGAAGCCGCCACGGCGTTCTCCTTTAACGCTTGCGGGCGGAATTGCCCGGCACCGCCGTCGGTACGCCGCAGCGCAGCAGTCCACGTTCGCAGACGGCCGCCAGCGTGCCGCGAGGCGCGCGCAGACCTTGACGGCGAGAACGGTGTGCTCCGATGAAGGCGCCAGCAGCAAGCCAGCCCACTCACAACGGCTTTCTCCTTTTGTTCGCCCTGCGCGTCCGGCATGCCGGCGGCCCCCCGGGGCCGGCACTGCTCGACGCCCACTTCCGGACAGCGTCAGACGGTGGCGGCGCGTGCTCCGACCGACCGGCCTCGCACCCGGTGAGAAGGAGTCAGCAATGCCAGGGCGGCTTGGAACAGGCCGCAGGAGAAGAGCCTTCTGCACGGAGTTTCAGACCGGGCGGAAATCCAACGCCTCCGGTGACGTGTGCAGTGTCTGTCAAGGGACTTCATCCACCCAGGCGAGCCCCGGAGACCACGCGTAGGAGCCGACCCACACATCCTGGAGATGGACCTCCCTTGGCGCCGGGCAACGGGCAAGAGAATCGTGCGAGATCCTCATCCCTTCTTCTTGCCCCCATGACAGTTCCACGAGAAAAGCCACCCGGCCCGGCGCCAAAGCGCCGATGGTTCACTACGACGCGCGCCCTATGGGTCGGATTGCTGGTGTTGCTGCTCGCATTGTTCCTGAGCGTTCCGTCGTGGACCTGATGGCGCTAAGGGGTGCCTCCGTTCGCCGTCGGCGTCCTCGCAAGCCGACCTCGACCGAGCGGGTTCGGCGACCCATGGTTGGGGAAAGCTGCACCGTGCGCTCTGCGTGAGCGCAGCGGCGATGTGGCACAACCTCGATCCGAGCCTGCGGTGCGGTGCGGTGCGTCGAGGCAGGCAAGCACAGCAAGGTCGCCTTCGTCTCCTGCGCGCCAGCTCCTGTCATTCGGGCATAGGAGCCGAGCACACGGGCGCACCCCCGAGAGATTGCGGCGAACGCGGAACCCGATTCCGGCGCGCCGGGCTTCGCACCTCAGGTGCGCAAGCCATCCCGCGAGCCAGGCCCGTTCGGGCCGCAGGAGCTGCTGGCCCTCAGCACCCCACTGTGCCGCGGATCTCACTCGATGAGTGCGACGGAACTCTCGTCCAAGAGCTTGCGATGCGCATCGCAAAAGCCAGAGCCTGTCACGGTGTGACGCTTCATGCGCCTGCGCCCCGCGCAGGCGCAGGCAAGTGTCGAGCAGGACACCACCGGTATCTGGAACGCTGACGGCCTGGACAAGGCCACCCTTTCTTCCCTGCCTGTTCCTACCTCTTCCGTTCCCCCGCCTTCCCCTCGGGCTCGCCGAAGCAGCCCCCCAGCGCATCAACGCGCCAGCGCCTCACCCTGGACCGGATCGCTTCAGAGGGGCCGGAGCGCCGTCGCGGCCGTGCTCAGGGCCGGCCGCGCTCGACCATCAAGGCCGCCCCATTCGCTCAGACCACGACTTGGTCGAGCACCCGCGCGTCAATCAGCGCCCGGGTCACGCTCACGTCCTGCGGCGACAGGCAAACGCATTCGACGGACGCTTGCGCGAGCACATCGTCAAGCGACAGCGGCTACACGTTCCGCTGGGCTTGCGCCGCGCAAGACGCAAGCTCGCGGTGTCATGGCCCTGGCCTGACAAGGGGCTCATCTGCTGGCACATGTCGTGCTTGACAGTTTTTGCGTCCCTTTCTCTATTCCACCCCAACGGAGTTCCATGTGAAGCGTGCTGCCCCTGCCCTGTTGCTGAAACCCCTGGCCGCCTGTGCGGTGCTCGCCACCCTGGTGCTCGCCGCGCCCCAAGCGATGGCGCAGGAGAAGACGCTGCGCATCGCCATGACGGCGGCCGACATTCCGCGCACGCTGGGCCAGCCCGACCAGGGCTTCGAGGGCAACCGCTTCACCGGCATTCCGATCTACGACTCGCTCACGCAGTGGGACCTGTCCAAGGCCGACGCGCCCAGCGTGCTGATTCCCGGGCTCGCCGCCTCGTGGGCGGTCGACGCCAAGGACAAGACCAAGTGGGTCTTCAAATTGCGCCCCGGCGTGAAGTTCCACGACGGCTCGCCCTTCAACGCCGACGCCGTGGTGTGGAACGTGCAGAAGGTGCTCGACAAGGACGCCGTGCAGTTCGACCCCAGCCAGGTCGGCGTGACGGCCTCGCGCATGCCCACGCTCAAGTCGGCGCGCAAGATCGACGACACGACGGTCGAGCTCACCACCAGCGAGCCCGACGCCTTCCTGCCGATCAATCTCACGAACCTGTTCATGGCCTCGCCCGCGCACTGGCAGAAGAAGTTCGATGCCGCAGCGGGCGCCACGCCCGCCGACAAGGCCAAGGCCGCCTGGACCGCCTTCGCCGCCGACCCGTCGGGCTCGGGCCCGTTCAAGGTCACGCGCTTCGTGGCGCGCGAGCGGCTCGAGCTGGCCGCCAACAAGGGCTACTGGGACGCCAAGCGCGTGCCGAAGATCGACAAGGTCGTGCTGCTGCCGATGCCCGAGGCCAACGCGCGCACCGCCGCGTTGCTGGGCGGCCAGGTCGACTGGATCGAGGCGCCCGCGCCTGACGCGATGGCGCAGATCACGCAGCGCGGCTTCAAGATCTATTCGAACGCGCAGCCGCACGTGTGGCCGTGGCAGCTCTCGTTCGCCGAAGGCTCGCCCTGGCTCGACAAGCGCGTGCGCCAGGCCGCCAACCTGTGCATCGACCGCGCCGGCATGAAGCAGCTGCTGGGCGGCATGATGGCCGAGCCCAAGGGCACCGTGCCGCCGGGCCACCCCTGGTTCGGCAAGCCCACCTTCGACATCCGCTACGACGTGAAGGCCGCACAGGCGCTGATGACGCAGGCCGGCTACTCGGCCGCCAAGCCGATCAAGGTGAAGGTGCAGATCTCGGCCTCGGGCTCGGGCCAGATGCAGCCGCTGCCGATGAACGAGTTCGCGCAGCAGTCGCTCAAGCAGTGCTACTTCGACGTGCAGTTCGACGTGATCGAATGGAACACGCTGTTCACCAACTGGCGCAAAGGTGCCAAGGACCCGTCGGCCAACGGCGCCAACGCGGTCAACATCAGCTTCGCGGCCATGGACCCGTTCTTCGCGATGGTGCGCTTCGTGAGCACCAAGACCGTCCCGCCGGTGTCCAACAACTGGGGCTACTACGGCAACGCCGAGGTCGACAAGCTGGTGGCCGACGCACGCACCAGCTTCGACGACAAGGCGCGCGACGCTGCGCTCGCGAAGCTGCACACCTACATCGTGGACGACGCGCCCTTCGTGTGGATCGCGCACGACGTGGGCCCGCGCGCCATCTCCGCCAAGGTGAAGAACGTGGTGCAGCCCAAGAGCTGGTTCATCGACATCGCGACCATGACGATGGAATGAACAGAGCCCACCCCCAGTCTTGCCCACTTCGTGTGGCCGCCAACCCCCTCGCCGCGGGCAACACCAGCGGCCCGGCGAAGCCGGTTCCGCGGTGTTCGCCGAAAGGGGAACGGCTCACAAGTTGAGCGCCTGTTCCAGCCAGCCATCAGCCAGCCGCCCAACCCATGCTCGCCTACCTCCTGCGCCGCGTGCTCTACGCCGTGCCGATCATGATCGGCGTGGCCCTCGTGTGCTTCCTGCTCGTGCACATCGCACCCGGCGATCCGCTGGTGTCGATACTGCCGCCTGACGCCTCCGCCGAGCTGCAGGCGCAGCTGCGCGAGCTGTACGGCTTCAACCGTTCGCTGCCCGAGCAGTTTGCGATGTGGCTGTGGCGCGCGCTGCACGGCGACCTGGGGGTGTCGATCGCGAGCAACCGCGCAGTCGCCTCGGAAGTGTTCACCGCAGTGGGCAACACGCTGCGGCTCGCAGTGGTGGCCACCTTCATCGGCTTCGTGCTGGGCAGCCTGTTCGGCTTCGTCGCGGGCTACTTCCGCGGCTCCTGGCCCGACCGGCTGGCCTCGATGTTCTCGGTGCTCGGCGTGAGCGTGCCGCACTACTGGCTGGGCATGGTGATGGTGATCGTGTTCTCGTCGCAGCTCATGTGGCTGCCGGCCACCGGCGCGGGCCCCAGCGGCTCGGACGACTGGGCCTGGGACTGGGCGCACCTGCAGTTCCTGCTGCTACCCGCGATCACGATGTCGGTGATTCCGATGGGCATCATCGCGCGCACGGTGCGCGCGCTGGTGGCCGAGATCCTGGAGCAGGAGTTCATCGTCGGCCTGCGCGCCAAGGGGCTCACGCACTTCGGCGTGTTCCGCCACATGGTGAAGAACGCGGCGCCCACGGCGCTGGCCGTGATGGGGCTGCAACTGGGCTACCTGCTCGGCGGCTCGATCCTCATCGAGACGGTGTTCTCCTGGCCGGGCACGGGCTTCCTGCTGAACTCGGCCATCTTCCAGCGCGACCTGCCGCTGCTGCAGGGCACGATCCTGGTGCTGGCGCTGTTCTTCGTCGTGCTCAACCTGCTGGTCGACGTGCTGCAGACCCTGCTCGACCCGCGCATCGCCCGAGCCTGAAGTAACGACCATCGAGAACGACCATGTCCTCCGTGCTCGCCCCCTCCTCCATCGCCGCGGCCGTCGAGCCGCTGCCGGCCCAGCGCTCGCGCGGCTACTGGGCCTCGGTCTGGCTGCGCTTCCGCCGCGACCCCGTGGCCGTCGGCGCGGCCGTCGTCGTGCTGCTGCTGATCGCGCTCGCCATCTTCGGGCCGTGGCTCGCGCCGGCCGATCCCTACCAGTCGTCGATGCTCAAGCGGCTCAAGCCCATCGGCACCGAGGGCCTGCCGCTGGGCAGCGACGAACTGGGCCGCGACATGCTCTCGCGCCTCATCGTGGGCGCGCGGCTGTCGCTCTTCATCGGCATCACGCCGGTGCTGTGCGCCTTCGTGCTGGGCACGGTCATCGGCATCGTCGCGGGCTACGCGGGCGGGCTGACCAACACGCTCATCATGCGCACCATCGACGTGTTCTACGCCTTCCCGTCGGTGCTGCTGGCCATCGCGCTGTCGGGCGCACTGGGCGCAGGCGTGGTCAATTCGCTGATCTCGCTGACCATCGTCTTCATTCCGCAGATCGCGCGCGTGGCCGAGAGCGTGACCACCCAGGTGCGCAACCGCGACTACGTGGAGGCGGCGCGCGCCTCGGGTGCGGGGCCCTTCACCATCGTGCGCGTGCACGTGCTGGGCAACGTGCTCGGGCCGATCTTCGTGTACGCCACCAGCCTGATCGCGGTGTCGATGATCCTGGCCTCGGGCCTGTCGTTCCTGGGCCTGGGCGTGAAGCCGCCGGAGCCCGAGTGGGGGCTGATGCTCAACACGCTGCGCACCGCGATCTACGTGCAGCCGTGGGTCGCGGCGCTGCCGGGGGTGATGATCTTCGTCACCTCGATCTCCTTCAACATCCTGTCCGACGGGCTGCGCACCGCCATGGACAACAAGGGCTGAGGCATGCCAATGGACGCACTGGAGGACATCGGCGGGCCGGCCCAGCCGCTGCTGACGATCACGGGCCTGGTCAAGCATTTCCCGCTGAAGAAAGACCCGCTCGGCCGTGGCGGCGGCGTGGTGCGCGCGGTCGATGGTGTGGACTTCGAGGTGCTCAAGGGCGAGACGCTGGGCGTGGTCGGGGAGTCGGGCTGCGGCAAGTCGACCACAGCGCGCCTGCTGATGCAGCTGATCGAGCCCACGCGCGGCGAAGTGGTGTTCGACGGCCGAGAGGTCGGGGGCCGCGACCTGCCGCTGAAGGAATTCCGCCGCCAGGTGCAGATGGTGTTCCAGGACAGCTATGCCTCGCTGAACCCGCGCCTGACCATCGAGGACTCCATCGCCTTCGGCCCTCAGGTGCACGGCGTGCCGCGGCGCGAATCCGTGGCGCGGGCGCGCGATCTGCTCGGGCGCGTGGGCCTGTCGCCCCAGCGCTTTGCCGAACGCTATCCGCACGAGCTTTCGGGTGGCCAGCGGCAGCGCGTGAACATCGCCCGGGCGCTGGCGCTGCAGCCGCGCATGGTGATCCTCGACGAGGCCGTCTCCGCGCTCGACAAGTCGGTGGAGGCGCAGGTCATCAACCTGCTGCTCGACCTGAAGGCCGAGTTCGGCCTGACCTACGTCTTCATCAGCCACGACCTCAACGTGGTGCGCTACGTCAGCGACCGCGTCATGGTGATGTACCTCGGCCAGGTGGCGGAGATCGGCCCGGCCGACGCGCTGTACGACCAGCCTGCGCACCCCTACACGCGGGCGCTGCTGTCATCCATGCCCTCGATGGACCCCGACCGCCGCACTGAGGAGGCGGCGCTCGCGGGCGATTCGCCGAACCCGATCAACCCGCCCTCGGGCTGCCGCTTTCATCCGCGCTGCGCGCTGGCCGCACCGGTGTGCGGCAAGGTGGTGCCCGAGCGCATCGCCACCGGTTCGCAGCATGCGGTGAGCTGCCTGATCCACGAGCCCGGCAGCGGACATCCGATGGCGGCCGAGGCGAGGAGGAAAGCGGCATGACGACGCCCATGAACGACGACGAGCCCATGGTCCGTCTGCGCGACCTCAGCGTCACCTTCGGCGGCGGCCGCAAGCCGGTGCACGCCGTCAGCGGCGTGAGCCTCGAGGTGAAGCGCGGCGAGGTCGTCGCGCTGATCGGCGAGTCGGGCTCGGGCAAGAGCGTCACCATGCGCACCCTGCTGCGCCTGCACCCAGAGCGCCGCACCCGCATGGGCGGCACGGTGCAGGTGGCGGGCCGCGACGTGCTCGCGATGACGCAGCGCGAGCTGTCCGACTTCCGCGGCAAGGTCGCCTCGATGATCTTCCAGGAGCCGCTGCTGGCGCTCGACCCGGTGTACTCGGTGGGCGCACAGATCGTCGAGTCGATCCGCCGGCATGAGTCCGTCACGCAGGCCGAGGCCCAGCAGCGTGCGCTGGCGCTGTTCGAGCGCGTGCGCATTCCGAGCCCCGAGCGTCGCCTGCAGGCCTATCCGCACGAGATGTCGGGCGGCATGCGCCAGCGCGCCATGATCGCGCTCGCGCTCGCATGCAAGCCCCAGTTGCTGCTGGCCGACGAGCCCACCACCGCGCTCGACGCCACGGTGCAGATCCAGATCCTGCTGCTGCTGCGCGAGCTGCAGCGCGACCTGGGGCTCTCGGTGATCTTCGTCACGCACGACATCGGCGCCGCGGTGGAGGTGGCCGACCGCATCGCCGTGATGTATGCGGGGCGCATCGTCGAGGAAGGCTCGGCGCGCGAGCTGATCCGCTCGCCGCGCCATCCGTACACCATCGCACTGCTCAAGAGTCGCGCGCACGGCGCACTGGCGCGCGGCACGCGGCTCGAGACCATCGGCGGCGCACCGCCCGACCTGTCGGCGCTGCCGCCCGGCTGCGCTTTTGCCGAACGCTGCGCGCTCGCGGGCGATACCTGCCGTGCGGCGCAGCCGCCGGTCGTCGAGCTGGCGCCGGACCACCGCGCGCGCTGCATCCACACCGACGCGGCCGCAGCCATCGCGCCGGTGCTCGTCGCCTGACAACCTCCGAAGATCCGTCGCCCACCGCCATGCCCCTGCACGACCCCGCCCGCGCCTTCGTTCCATACCCCGACGCGCCGGTGCCGCGCGCTGCGACCGGCCCGCTGGCCGACCTGAGCTTCGCGGCGAAGGACCTGTTCGACGTGGCAGGCTACCCCACGGGCGGTGGCAACCCGATCGTGCTGGCGATGTCGGGCATCAAGACGCGCACCGCGCCGACCGTACAGAAGCTGCTCGATGCGGGGGCGCGCTTCGTTGGCAAGACCGTGACCGACGAGCTGGCGTTCTCGATGAACGGCAACAACGCGCACTTCGGCGCGCCCATAAACGGCGCCGCCAGAGACCGCATCACCGGCGGCAGCTCGTCGGGCTCGGCCTCGGCCGTATCGTCGAACCTGTGCGACTTCGCGCTGGGCACCGACACCGGCGGCTCGGTGCGCGCGCCGGCCAACCACTGCGGCCTGTACGGCCTGCGCCCCACGCATGGCCGCGTAAGCCTCGAAGGGGCGCTCGATCTCGCGCCCAGCTTCGACACCTGCGGCTGGTTCGCGCGCGACATCGGCACCTTTGCGCGCGTGGCCGACGTGCTGCTGGGCCCCGATGCAGCGCCGCTGCCAGAACGCGTGCGGCTCTTGCGGCCCGACGACGTCTGGGCGCAGCCCGCGCCGGCGGCGGTCGATGCGCTGAGGGGTGCGGCCGACCGCGTGCAAGGCGTGCTCGGACCCGCCAAGGGCATCGAGGTAGTGCTGGAGTCCTTCGACGCGATGTACTGGAACTTCCGGTACCTGCAATCGCGCGAGGCCTGGCTCACCGACGGTCCGCTGATCGAACGCTATGCCCCGCCGCTGGGCCCGGGCGTGGCCGAACGCTTCGCCTGGTCGCGGGAAGTGACCGATGCGCAGGTGAGCGCGGCGCGCGTCTTCCGCACCGCGTTCCGCGCACAACTTGCTTCGCTGCTGGGCAACGACGGCGTGCTGCTGATGCCGACCATGCCCGACATCGCCCCGCTGCGCAGCGACAGCGAGGCGGCGCTGGAGGACTATCGCAACCGCGCGATCCGCATGCTGTGCATCGCAGGGCTCGCGGGTTTTCCGCAGCTGTCGATGCCGCTGGCCTCGCGCGAGGGCGCGCCGCTGGGCATCTCGCTGCTCGGACCGGCGGGGTCGGACCGGTCGCTGGTCGCGCTGGCGCAGCGCATCGCCAACTGAGGACAGGGCCTCAGAGTCGGACGCTGCCCGGCTGTCGAAGATGGCAGACTTCGCAGTCGACCGCGCTTCCCGCGCGCTCGATCACCACGAAGTCGCCCGCGTCCACCGCCATCAGCGCGTGATGCCAGGTACCGGGCGCGAGCACCACGCCCTGGCGCCCGTCGGTGACGAAGGCCGCGAGCTGGTCTGCTGACGTCGGTGCCTCGCCCGCAGGGGCTACCACGATCACGAAGCGCCTGTCGCCCAGCGGCACGAAAGTCTGGCTGCCCAGCGTGTGGCGTTCCATCTCCGCCACTTCATGAGGGAAGCGCCGCGCCTGCGCGCGGAACAGCGCCAACATCGGCCGGCCCCCTTCGGCGTCGAGTCGCATGTCGTCGAGCAGGTCGAAGCGCGTCGCATTGCCGTCATTGATGGGGCGGCCCTTGCTGGCGGGCACCGCGATCACGGTCCCGTAAGGCGCAAAGGCCTGGGAGGTCAGCGGCTGTGCCGCGAGTGCTGTGGCGGCGGTGAGGGGAGCGTTGATCATTTGGCGATTGGAGCAAGACTCCTGCCATTGCTGCTTGGGGGACGCGGACAAGAACTTGGACTTCGAGGGGGTAGTTCATGTATTCCTGCGAAGCTCGCATTCGAGCCGTTGAGCTCCGCATCAGGCTGGGGCAGCAGCAAGGCGTACCGTCAGGCAGATGGGTTGCCCGAACAAGAATGCATTGAAAGGATGGCACAAGCAGCACCGAGAAACACGAATGGCCGAGAAGCTGCTGCCAGTGAACACGAGCGGGCTCGGTCGAGAAGGCGGTATGACAGGCTACAGTCGGCCAAGAGCAGTCGGTCGACGCCACGTCACATCGCCTAAGAGCGGACAGTCCGCAAGAACGAAACCGCCAGCCGCATGGACAACTTCCAGTTTCTTCCGAGCTTAAGTTGACTTTTTTCCGAGGCGCCCACGCTGGTCGACCTGAACCTGGTGAATGCTCGTTGGCTCAGTTGGTCATTGCGCGAAGACGTCCTCCGGTATCCGCTGTCCCTGTAAAGCGCTGCACATTCTCTCGTTGCATGGTCGAAGGCAACTTTGCCAGCGCGTAGCGCTGGCAAAGTTCAGCAGTGCGCGCGATCAGCGTCAGCCTCTTGCCGTCATGGATCAATTGCTTGTGGCCGGCGATGCTCCCGAACGCGAAGGCGATGGCACCTTGCGGTGGATCGGCATCGGGGTAGAGCATGCACCACGCCAGCATGGCCGGGCAGCCAGGCGGATGCGCGCCCCGTGGCCGAACTGATGGCCGGCAGGCGCTGATTGCTTCGCGGACATCCCCTGCCTGATCCGCTTACCTGTCGCCTAAAACGCAGGGACGCGAAGCTAGAGATCTTCGGCGGAGCCGCTATCGCTATCCCTCATTTCCGCCAGCAGCCAATCCCTGAACGCCTTCACCTTCCGCTGATGGATCGCCTCCGGCGGATACACCAGGTAGAAGCTGGAATAGGCCTTCAGCGTCTGCTTGAACGGCCTCACCAGACGGCCTGCGGCGAGGTCGTCAGCAACGAGCATGGTGCGGCCCAGGGCAACGCCTTCGCCCTGCACGGCGGCCTGCACCGCAAAGGTATAGGAGTCGAACGTCAGGCCAGCGCGAGGGTTGACGCCTTCGATGCCGACGGCTGAGAGCCAGTCGGCCCAGGCGATCGGGTAGCCGTCGCGGATGAGCGTGTGGTGGCGCAGATCGGCGGGGTTGCGTAGCGCACGCGGGCCTTTGAGCAAACCGGGGCTACAGACGGGGAAGACCTCTTCGTCGGCGAGCCACTCGGTCGTCAGGCCCGGGTAGTTGCCTTGGCCATAACGGATGGCCACGTCGATGCCGTCGCCATGAAAATTCGCCAAGCGGCCGGTGGTGGACACGCGCACGTCGACGTCGCCGTTGGCCCGGTGGAACCTGTACAGGCGCGGCACCAGCCAGCGGCCCGCGAAGCCGTCCGAGGTGCTGACATTGAGGGTGCTGCCGGACTGGCGCGCCGTGGCCGCCGCGGTGGCGGCAGCGAGTTGACCCAGCATTTCGCGCACGGCCTTGGCGTAGGGCTCGCCCGTCTCGGTGAGGCGCACGGAGCGCGTGGCCCGTTCGAAGAGCTGCACGCCGATTTGCTCTTCCAGGTGCTTCACCGCGCGGCTGATGGCGCCTGGCGTGAGGTGCAGCTCCTCGGCCGCCTTGGTGAAGCTCCGCAGCCGGGCCGCGGCCTCAAAACATGGCAAGGTGGTGAGCGGTGGCAGCTTGCCGGGCGAAGCGGTCACGTCGGGCATGGTTGAATATTTCTCACAAGTCGTTGCTAAAGTATGGTTTGTCAACGGGTGCGGCACTGCACAGAATGTCCTTCATTAATGAGTACAGATCAAGGACAGAACATGAGCAACACCGGCAGTCATCCCGTCACCGTGGTCATCACCTGTGCCATCCGACCCGACAAGCTGGAGGTAGCCCGGCAGGAGCTGAAAGCCGTCATTCGGCAGGTCATGGCGCTCGAGCCCGCCTGCAAGGGCATCCGCGTGCTCGAGGCGACGGATGCCCCACACCGCTGGCTGATCGTCGAGCAGTGGGAGAGCGAGGAGGTATTCAGCGGTCCGCACATGCAGCAGCCGCACATGCGGGCCTTCATGAAAACGGCCGAGACCTTCCTTGACGGCAAGGCCGATTTCGAGTTCTGGCACGAGACGTTTGCCGCCTGAGGAGGCCACCATGCAACCAACCATCCTGCAATGCCGCTGTGGCCAGGTGCAACTGCACTTGAGCGAGGCACCGATCGCGCAGTTCTACTGCCACTGCGGCGATTGCCGCGCCGTGACAGGTGGCGGGTATTCACCGCTGGCGCTTTTCCCGGCCGCCAGCGTCAAGCTCGCCGGCGGCGACACCACGACCTGGACGTATCAGACCATGCCGCGGACCCGTTGCGCCCACTGCGGCACGCTGCTGTTCGGCGAATCCCCGGGAATGAATATGCGCGGTGTGAGCGGCTTCCTGCTGCCGCCCGACCTCTTCAAGCCGACCTTCCACATCCGCTGTCAGCATGCGGTAATGCCGGTGAAGGATGATCTACCGCACTTCAAGGACGTGCCGGCTGCTTTTGGGGGTGACGACGAGGCGGTGGGCTGGTAGAGATCTAGGGTACGCCTACTCTCACTGACTGGCTGGTCGTGAGCAAAATGGCGGAGTCAGTGTCCGAAGGGGCCGTTATTACCTTCAGCGCCAAATCCGAGCGGACGAGCGATGCGCAGCCGAATGCCCGGAGCTCCGCCGGCAGGTTTGCCGACCTGAGGGAACGTCTGCTTGAGAGCGTCGGATTCAACGCCGGGAATGACAGCAGCGGGCTTGAAGCGCCTGGTAGTCGACAGGCGAAGGTCGGCCAGAACCGGCCGTTCACCGAGTCGACGCGATGCGGCCAAGAACTGCCGCTCGTGTTGCCACGGGCAATGTCCGATTCGGTCGCGAAAACAGTCGCCCGAGCACAGACCCGACGTTGATGCCGCTCGGTGTTTGGCAAGTCTTCGCCATGGGTAGCTTGTTCTTTGATCAGGCCGCAGACAATTCCGGAGTTCCTCTGAGTACCTAAGACGACTGGCCTTCTCTCGGTATTCCCGTGACAGTGACTGGCGAAGGTGCGCGTGTAGCTCGCTTGAAAATCGAGGGTGAAATCCCGGTGTGTTCCTTGAAGAAGCGCGAGAAATTGCCGGGGGCTGAAAACCCCAGATCGAGTGCCACATCTGTAAGTTCGCCACCTTCGCTGACGCGCCGCATCGCCTCCTCGACTCTTACCCCACTCCAGAACACCTGCGGCGTCGTGTGCAGCTGGTCACGGAACAGCGCAAAGAAATGGGCGCGCGACAGCCCAACCTTGGCGGCAATTTCATCGATGGTCGTCTTTTCAGACACGTGCGCCCGCATATGAGCGATAGCTGCGCGCAGGCGATGGTCCAGGGTAACGCCAATGCCGCCCCCCACAGCGGGCGCATCGACGCCGATCGTAGACGCCGCAATGGCCGCTTCCAGCAAGCGCTCCACTTCGTTGTCGATCTGCTTGCGTCCGCCGCCAGCGGAGATCATCAGATCCAGTACCCGCCAGCACGAACGGCGCAACGCGTCGCTGATGGGAACCCGCGGTGACGGAAACCGGAAGCTGCGGTCCTTCGCCTGACCAAGCTCATCGAGCCAGTCCTTTTTGATCATGAAGACGATGAACAGGCTCGAACCGTTGTCGTCCAGGCGCACCATGTCGTGCGCCTCAAACGCATTGACGCCTAGCGCCACGCTTTCGCTGTAGGGCACGATTTCCGTACCGACGTGCGCGCAGGCACGCGCGCCGCCCAGCCAAAGGGCGAGCTGCGTTTCCGAATGTGCATGCGACACCAGATTGGCGCTCGCCTCCAGGACGATTGCCGTGCCGAACGCGCCTTCGTGGAGTGCATAGGCTTCCTGCATCTGAGTGCTTCATCGAGGTGGATTGATGTGATTGTTCCTCCCCGCAACCCTGACCGGCATAGCGCCTGGGGTAAGTCCTTAGGACCACACCAGACGATTTGATACGCCGCCGGATCGCTCGATAAGCGCGCTCGGCTCGCGATTCCTAAAGTTGGCGCCTCGCTAATACACAGGAGCAAACCTTCATGCGAATCGCCACTTTTACAAGCAACGGCGACCGAAAGGTCGGCCTCGTTTCCGCCGACGGGAAGACCATCACCCCATTGCAACTCACCCAGCTCCAAGCCGATAGTGGCGCGCTGACGCTGATCGAATCCCTGGCCGAGGGCGGCTCGCTCCCGGAAGCGTCCGGGCCTGCGGTCAAGCTGGCCGACGTGGTGCTGGATGCGCCGCTTCCCAAACCGCGCCGCAATCTCTGGTGTGTGGGCCGCAACTACCACGCTCATGCCAAGGAACTGTCTGCCTCGGTGTTCAAGGACAACGCAGCCAAGACCGACGAGTGGCCCATTGTCTTCACCAAGGTACCCGAGTGCGTCGTCGGCCCCTATGACGACGTGCTTGTGCCTTCCGAGGTGTCGACGCAGATCGACTACGAAGCCGAACTGGCCGTCGTGATCGGCAAGGGAGGCAAGAACATCGCTCGTGCCGTTGCGATGTCGCATGTGTTCGGCTACACGGTCGTCAACGACGTGACCGCCCGCGACGTTCAGATGCGCCATGGGCAGTGGGACATGGGCAAGTCTTTCGACACCTTTTGCCCCATGGGACCATGGATCATTACCGCGGATGAGTTCGACGGTACCAAGACGCGCGTGCGTTGCTGGGTCAACGGCGAGATGCGCCAAGACGGTCCGACCGAGAACATGATCTTTGACATTCCCACGTTGATCGAGACCGTCTCGCGCGGCATCACCCTCTACCCCGGAGACGTCATCGCCACTGGCACGCCCGCCGGCGTAGGCATGGGCATGAGCCCGCCGCGCTACCTGCGTGCGGGCGACGTCGTGCGCGTGGAAATCGACCGACTCGGCACCATCGAGAACAAGTTCGTCTGAAGGGGTGTGCATGACGACTCAAATCCTGAATGATCTGACTGTCGAGATCGATGGCGAAGGCGCGGCGCTGCTGTGCATCCACGGGCTGGGCGGTTCGTCGAACAACTGGACACCCATACTGCCGGCGCTCGGTGGCTTTCGCCGCATCAGACCCGACCTGCCGGGCAGCGCGAGGTCACCGCTGCCCGCCGACGGCCAGACGCTGTCGATCGAGCACTACGTGGAGACGATGACGCGGCTTCTCTCGAAGCTCGACATAGAGTCGGTGCATGTGATGGCGCACTCGATGGGCACGATCGTCGCCCAGCACCTGGCACTGCGCAGGCCTGGCACCCTGAAATCGCTGGCGCTGTTCGGCCCGCTGGCTGCGCCTCCCGAGGCCGCGCGCCCCAACATCGCGGCCCGTGCCAACGCGGCGCGCGGCGGTGTGGCGGCCATGCAGGAGATTGCCGATGCCATCGTGAAAGGCGCGACGAGCACACAGACAAAGGAGCAGCAGCCGGCAGTGCTCGCGCTGGTGCGCGAGAGCGTGATGCGCCAGTCGCCCGAAGGCTATGCGCAAAGCTGTGCAGCGCTCGCCGAGGCGCAATCGGCTGTGCTCGAACGCATCGATGTGCCAACGCTCCTGGTCACCGGCGACCAGGATGGCGTAGCCCCCGCGGTCAATGTCCGCACCATGCAGGAACGCATCGCAGGCAGCCGCCTCGTCGTGCTTGAAGGATGCGGGCACTGGACGACTTTCGAGCAGCCACAGCGCTGCGCCCAAGAGCTTGAAGCCTTCTACGCGGCACTGCCCTGAGCCAGCTCCGGATTCCAGTTCGACAACCTATGGCCGGCACCGCAAGCCGGAGGAGACAACGATGACCCGTATTGCATTCACCAATGTCCGCATCTTCGACGGCTCGGGCGAAGATACATTTACCGGCGACCTTCTCGTCGAAGGAAAGCGCATCGTAGAAGTCGCTCGCTTTCCAAAGCGCGCGAGCACCGACGATGCGCGCGTGATCGATGGCAAGGGCCGCTTTCTCATGCCGGGGATGACCGAGGCCCACACGCACTTCTCATGGAACGACCAGCCTTCGCTCGCGGCCATTCAGTTCATGCCGCCTGAGGAGCACATGCTCTGGTGCGTGCGCGTTGCCAAGCGCTACCTCGACATGGGATGGACCTCCGCGATCGGTGCCGCAGCGGCCAAGCCGCGGCTGGACGTGGTCTTGCGCAACGCCATCGACGCAGGTGAATTTCCAGGCCCACGCTACCTCGCCGGCAGCCAGGAGATCACCACCATCGGCGCGCTGGGCGACAACACATTGCCACACATGAAATTTGAGGAGCTCAGCTTCGGCAGCGTGTGCTGCGGCCCCGAAGAGATCCGCAAGTCGGCCCGCACCTTTATCAAGTACGGCGTTGATCACCTGAAGATCAATCTGTCCGGCGAGTACATCGCCGGCCTTCCGGCCGAAATGTCGCCGTTTGCGGACGACGAAGTAGCCATGCTGGCGCAGGAAGCCAAGCGCTACGGCAAACGCATGGCAGCGCATGCGCGCTCCAGCGAATCGGTCAAGCAGTGTGTGCGCCACGGCATTGAAATGGTCTACCACGCCAGCTTTGCCGATTCGGAAGCGTTGGACATGCTGGAGGCGGCCAAGGACCAGCACTTCGTCGCGCCCGGCATCGGGTGGCTCATTCGTACGACCTACAACGCGGCCGAGTACGGCATCACCGAAGCCGTCGCCACTCAAATGGGCTATAAGCGCGAACTGGAAATCGCATCAGCCTCGTTGCGCGAGATGCACAAGCGCGGCATTCGCATCCTGCCGGGCGGTGATTACGGCTTTGCGTGGATGCCCCATGGCACCAATGCCAACGATCTGCAGTACTTTGTCGACTACATCGGCATGACAGCGAAGGAAGCGCTGACGGCTGCGACCCGACTGGGCGGCCAAATCATGCAGCGGCCAGATGAACTCGGTCAGTTGAAGGCGGGGTTTCTTGCGGACGTCGTTCTCATCGACGGCGACCCGTTGGAGGATCTTTCTCTGTTGACGGACCCGGCCAAGGTTCAGTTAGTCATGAAGGATGGCGTGATCCATAAGGACTGCGCTACGCCTGTTCCACGGCAGGCGGCACTGCATCTGGAAGGCGCCGACGCACCGCTGCAGGAACAGGGCATTAAGGAAGCCTTGGCGGAAATGCACTGACCCCGGCTGGTCCGGCTGCTCGCTGTTAGGCCACGGCGGGCAGCCGCTTTTTCAACGCAAGCGGTCAATCATTGAACCCTCTTGAAGTTTTGCACCGGGCGCTAAGCGGAAGTTCTACTCACATCGAAAGCAGCCCTCCAGCAACTGCTCATCTCGGCATTCGCGCGAAGCGCGTTCTCGACCTGGCCAGCCCCCAGGACGAGCTTGATGTCAACGCCCCCCAGCTGCCCCAGGAAGAACACGCCTCCCCCCGCCGTCATCACTGCTTCTCGATCTGGGCCGATTCGGCGACTTGTCCCCAAAGCCGCGAGTTCTCTCGCAGCAGTTTGGTGAACTCATCGCCGCTCAGAACGTTCGGAACCGAGCCGATGCTCTCGGCGAATTCCTGGACGTCCTTGCTCGCCATTGCCGCCACGATCTCTTTCTGAAGCTTGGCGACGACTGGCGCAGGCGTGCCCTTCGGGGTCCATAGGCCCGTGAAGTTCACGACGCTGTAGCCTTTGAATCCGGCCTCGGCGAAGGTCGGCACGTCGGGCAGTGCATTCAGGCGTTTGGCGCCGCTGATCGCCAGGAGGCGGACCTTGCCTCCTTTGACCTGGCTGATGATGCCTGCCGTCGAAGCCAACTGGAAGTCGATCTGGTTTCCCAGCAGCGCCATCGTGGCTTCACCGTTGCCCTTGAAAGGGACGTGCGTCGCCTCGAAGCCCGCCGCACGCTTCAACGCCTCGGTTCCGAAGTGCGGCATGGTTCCGGAGCCACCGGTGCCGTAGTTCAGTTTGCCGGGGTTGGCCTTCGCATACGCGACGAGGTCTGCCAGTGTCTTGAACTTCGAATCGCTTGCGACGACCACAGCCACCGGGGCGAAGTTGAATGCTGCGATGGGAACCAGGTCGTGGTCATGGTCCCACGGCAGCTTCTTGAATACGTACGGCAGGATGGAATAGGTCAGATCGTTCGCCACCAGGGTGTAGCCATCCGGTGCCGACCGCACGACTTGACCGATGCCGATGGTGCCGGTTCCTCCCGCCTTGTTGTCGATGAAGAAGCTCTGTCCGGTTTGCTCGGTGAGCTTCTGCGCGACGCGGCGTGTGACCTGGTCCACCGCGCCGCCGGGAGGATAGGGAACGACGACCTTGACCGCCTTGTTCGGATAGGTGTCAGCGGCGTGAGCCGAGACGTTGACGGCCAGGGCGGCCACAAGGGCAAGCCCCAGAATCGGCGCCAGTGAGGGTGCTTTCGACATGTATCTCTCCACTCTGTGCGCTACGAATCAATCGACCTTGATGTTGCCGCCCTTGATGACGCCAGCCCACTTGGTGGTCTCCGACTTCACGAATGCCGCAAAGTCCTTGGAACTTGAGCCCACACCTTGAACCCCCATCTCGGCGAAGCGACTCGCCACAGCCTTGTCTGCAACGACGGCGCGAGTCTCGGTTTCGAGGCGATCGAGGATGGGACGGGGCGTGCCCGCCGGCGCGAACAGGCCGTTCCATTCGTTCACTTCGAAACCCTTGAGGCCGCTCTCCCCGACAGTCGGAACCTGGGGCCAGCCTTCCTGCCGCTTGGACGACGTGATGGCCAGCGGCTTTAGCTTGCCGCCCTTCACGAACGCTCCGCTCGCCGTGGTCGCGCTGAACATCAGGTCGACCTGTCCGCCGATCAGGTCCGTCAGTGCCGGCGCCCCACCCTTGTACGGAATGTGCGTCATCGAGATCTTCTCGTTCTGGGAGAACAACTCCGCCGCCAGGTGCTGGGCGCCGCCGCTGCCGGCGGACGCATAAGTGAGCTTTCCAGGAGTGGCCTTCGCTGCTTTCACGACATCCGCAACCGAGGCATACGGGGAGTTGGCGGGCACGACCATGAGCAGTGGAACCTGCATGATGAGCGAGACCGGGGCGAGTTCCTTCGCGGGGTCATAGTTGAGCTTGGGGAAGAGGCTCGGATTCACCGTGTAAGAGGTCGCGTCCAGGAGCAGCGTGTAGCCATCGGCAGGTGCCTTTGCCACATACGAGGCGCCGATCGTCCCGCTCGCCCCCGGGCGGTTGTCGACGATGATTTGCTGCTTGAGCCGCTCGCCGAGGTACTGCGCCAGGATACGCGCCGTGTTGTCTGCTGCGCCGCCTGCCGGGTAGGGCACGACCAGCTTGATGGGCTTGTCGGGCCATTGCGCATGCGCTGCGCCGACCAGGCCAAGCGCAATTGCGGCTGCGGTCAGGGCGGGCTTCATCCATTGCTTCATTTTTGTCTCCAGTAAAAAGGGTATTGGTCAGAGGCAGCGACTTCCCACGCGGCCCCTCGGTCCGCGATGCCGTCTGTACGAGCGTGCGGGTTACACGGTCGCGATAGGGGTCGCGGGGGAACCTACGGCGCCCGGCAGGCGCAAGGGAGGTGCTGTCAGCAGGAAGCGAGAGCGTCCATGCTCTCGAAGCCATTTCGCCAACGGTGTGAGATGCCACAACTCCCCAAGATGAATGCCGTTCTTGAACAGGCAGTGCTCGTGCAGCGGCAGCCGTGGACCCCGAATGGGCGTGGGCTGCGTCAGGCGGGGCACCACCAGTTCCACCGCGGGGTTGTCGGCCAGGAGGCATGCAAGACGCACATCGACGATCCAGTTCAGCAGCCTGGCGTCGTTGCCATCCAGCCCGCTGCCCGTCTCGTGAAGCTTCTTGAGATCCGGTTGGCGATTCATCGCAAGCAGCGTGTCGGCGAATCCGGTGTGGATGCACACCATGTCCCCAGCCTCGATCTCGACGCGGTCTTGCTCGAGGATGCGCATGAGTCGCTCGTAGCCGACGGCTTCCCGGCGACGCCCGATGTGGTGTTCCAGGTCGACCATGACGCCGCGCCCTTGAACGCCGTGTTCGGCCAGGTTCTCGATGCCCAATGCCTCTGCGCGAGGCGCCGGAAAGCGCATCCAGTCGACAGGCGCCCCCTCGGCCTCCTTGGAGGAGCGAATTTCTACGCCGGCGCGAAAGCCGTTGTAGAAGACGGCTTCGGGCTGGCCGTCGCCGTCCGCATCGAAGCGACTGCCCATGTGCGCGAGGCTGTCCCATTGGGTCGAATACTGCGTATTCATGACCAGCACCTCGTCGCAGACCACATCGGTCAGCGTCGTGTCCTCGTCGAGGTACGACCAGCAGAAACCCTGTGCACCGGCGCTCTTGCCATCGCGCAGGGTCGAGAAGGTCTGCGCCGGCATCCGCCGGGGATTCATCGTCATTCCGCCGGGCACGTCCAGAGGCAGCGACAGACAGAAGGTCTTCCCGAGCTTCACTTCGGCCACGCCCTGAAGAACCTTCGAACGGTCGACCAGGTTCATCCGGCCTCGCTGGTCGTCGGCTCCGAATTCGCCCCAGGTGCTGCCTTCGGGAGCGTGCTTCCATCGCTGCATGGAACGCTCCTCAGGCCGCTTCAGCCTGCCTGGCGAGCACGGCGAGCGCGTTCCTGGCAGCCGATTCGCCCATGTTGATGTACGCGTCGGAAGTCACCGAACCGACGTGGGGGCTCAACACGAAGCCGCGTTGGGACTGGAATGGATGGCCGGGCGCCATGGGCTCCACGGCGAAGCTGTCCAGGCCCGCTGCGCGGACGTGTCCGGTGCGCACGGAATCCAGCAGTGCCGCCTCGTCGATCAGAGCGCCGCGTGCCGTGTTCACGATGATGACTCCAGGCTTGCAACGCGCGAGCGTGTTCGCGTTGAGCAGCCCCTGGTTGTCCTCCGTCAGGGGGCAGTGCAGCGAGATGACGTCGGACCGAGCGAACAACTCCTCCAGGTCGACCAGCGTCACGTGGTCGGGCACATCCTTGGCGAACGGGTCGAACGCGACGATCTTCATTCCAAAGCCCTCGGCCATCCGAGCGAAACGACGGCCGATGGCTCCCAGACCCACGATGCCCACCGTACGACCGGAGAGTTCGAGGCTGGAGTGAGAGGCTTTCTCCCAGTGACCGGCGTGCATCCGGGCATCGACGGCTGGAATCGACTTGGCACAGGCCAGAAGCAAGGCGAATGCATGTTCGGCGACTGCGTTGGCGTTGGCCCCCACGGCGGCGACCACCTCGATACCGCGTTCCTTGGCCGCTGCCTTGTCGATGTTGTCGGTGCCCGACCCATGCTTGGAAATGACGCGCAGAGCGGGAGCCGCATCCATCGCAGCCGCGCCGACCTTGCCGTATCGCACGATCATCGCCGCCGGGTTGTGCTGCCTGCACAGGGCGACGATGTCTTCCGGCGTGGGCGTCTTGCCGGTGTAGACGAGCTCATGGCCTTGCAGCAGTGCGACGGCGCTGGGCGCAATCGCTTCGGCCGTGATGACGATGGTGCTCACAGCACTTCCCCTTCCTTGAGCACACCCGCGGCGCGCAGTGCGGACACCAACCACTTGGCGTTCGTGTCGCCGCCCTTGATGGCCTCGATGCGAGCCGCCTCGTCCTTGACTTTCTTGGCAGCGCTGGGCAGCAGCCCTTCAATCTTCTCGCGCTCCACGACCACCACCCCGTCGGCGTCGCCGATGACGAAGTCTCCGGGGTTCACGATGACGCCGCCGACCGACACGGGGTGGCCGATACGGCCGGGCACCATCTTGGTCGGACCGTTGGGGTTGGTTCCCACGGAGAAGACGGGGAAGTCCATTTCCTCGATTTCCAGGCTGTCGCGGGCGGCGCCATCGATGACCACGCCGGCAATGCCGAGCTTCTTGCAGGCGGTCATCATGATGGTTCCCATCAGCGCCGCCGTCTGGTCTCCCTTGCCGTCGATGACGAGCACGTCACCCGGCTTTGCCATGGCCATGGCTGCATGAATCATGAGGTTGTCGCCGGGACGAACCTCCACCGTGAAGGCGGTGCCGGCGACTTTCATGTTCGGACGCAAGGCCTTGATGCGTCCATGCATCGCGCCGCGCCGTCCGGCGACGTCCGCCAGGATGGCGGGCTGAAAGGTCGATGCCTCCTTCACGACGTTCGCGGGCACGCGGTCGAAGTCACGGATGATGTCGGGTACGTTGCTCATGGTTCGGATTCCAAAAAAAGAAGGGTGAGATTGGCCCCGACCCTGCACGCGCAGAGCCGTCTCCGGAGAAAAGATGAAAAGGGAAAGGAAGAGAGAAGAAGGTCAGTCGACCTTCGCGCCGGATTCCTTGACGACCTTGGCCCAGCGGACCGTCTCGTCCCGCACCAGGGCGGCAAACTGTTCGGAGGGACCGCCCAGTACGTCGGCACCTTGCTCGGTGAGCTTCTTCCTGACGTCGGGAGTCTCGAGTGCCTTGTTGAAGGCGGCGTTGAGCTTGGCGACAGCGTCCTTGGACACGCCGGCAGGCGCGGCGATGCCGAACCAGGTCACAGCCTCGAAGCCCTTGTACCCAGCCTCCGCGACCGTCGGGACGTTCGGCAGGTCGACAGAACGCTTGGCAGAGGTCACGGCGAGGGCGCGCATCTTCCCGTTCCTGATGTGGCCGCTCAGCGTGACCACCGACGAGATGTACATCTGGATCTGGCCTCCGATCAGGTCCGTGACGCCCTGCGCCGCGCCCTTGTAGGGGACGTGCGTCAGCTTGACGTTGGCGATGCGCTGGAGTTGTTCCGTCGCCAGGTGAGCGACCGTGCCGCTTCCCGAGCTCGCGTAGTTGATGCCATCCGGGTTCGCCTTGGCGGCATTCATGAGGTCCGCGAGCGTCTTGTAGGGCGAGTTGCTGGCCACCGCGATGACCAAGGGGGCGCTGGCGACCAGCCCCACCGGGGTCAGGTCCTTCTGCGGGTTGTAGGGCAGCTTGGCATACAGCGATGGATTGATGGCCATGTTGGACGTCTGCCCCATCACGAGCGTGTAGCCGTCGGGTGCCGCCTTGGCGGCTGCGTCCATGCCGATGTTCCCGCCCGAGCCGGGCTTGTTGTCGATGATGATGGTCCAGCCCTGCTGCGTTGTGACCGTCGTTGCGACTTCCCGCGCAATCAGGTCGGGACCTCCGCCAGGAGGAAACGGCACGATGAGCTTGATGGGACGGGCAGGATACGTCTCTGCCGCGATGGCGCCAGAAGCGCACGCAAGGGCCAGCATGCCGGCGGTGAAGGCGAATGCGCGAAGAGCGCGGACGTTGTGCAACGAGTTCACTTGATGTCTCCAGTGTTGTGTGCGTCAGGCGCACCTCTATGGAACTGGAGTATTCGCCGCCCCCTTCATTCGGTCCAATCGAACTTTTCTTGGAATCGATAAATCTGACTTTGCCTATTCGGCGGCAGGCAGCCGGGCGTGCCTGGCCAGCAGTGCAATCAGCCGCTGGGCAGCCGGCGAGACGTAGCCGCTTTCCCGGAAGGTCACCACCATTCGACGCCGCATCGTGGTGCCGCGCAGCTTCACCTCGCGCAACCTCGCCCCCGAACTGCCCTCCTGCAGATGCAGGCGAGAGATGAAGCTCAGCAGGCCCGTCTCGCCGATCAACGCGGGCAGCATCAGGAGCATGGTGCTTTCCACCTGGACGACGGGACGCGGCAGGTGATGCCGGTCGAAGGTCTGGTCGAGCCAGTCACGGATCGGCGCCCCCTGCGGTTGCAATACCCACTTGTAGTTCGCGAGGTCGCGCAGCGTGACCTTGGTCTTCGAGAACAACTCGTGGTTCGCGATCGCGGCCACGACGAGCTGGTCCTCGGCCAGCAGGTGCGTGGTGAAGCCCGGTTCGCTCGGGCCTTCCGTGCCGACGAGGAGGTCGATGTCGCCGCTGCGCAGAAGCGGGGCAAGGACGTCGCCCAGCGCCACCGTCGTTCGCACGGTCACGCCAGGCGCCTCCTTCAGCAGGTCCCGCGCAGCAGGAGGCAACAGGAACTGCGCTGCGGTGGGCACGATGCCGAGCTTGACCTGGCCGGAGAGCCCCTGACCGATGTCGCCGATCTCGCGGCGAGCACTTTCGACGTCGAATCGGGTGCGCTGGGCCCACCTCAGCAGCGCTCGTCCCGCCGTGGTCAACCGGATGCCGCGTCCGGTCTTTTCGAACAGCGTCGCGCCATACGCCTCCTCCAGCCGACGCACGCAGCTCGTGAGGGCCGGTTGGGTCTTGTGCAGGCGCTCGGCCGCACGCCCCATGTGCTCGAGCTCGGCGATGACTTCGAAGTACCTCAAATCCCGCAGGTCCACGGGTTCCCTTTCAGTTGGCTTTGACATCCGAGGGCAAGCCGCACTCGAGGCGCGCACGATGGCCATGCGCCAGGCGGCCGGCCGCCTGCACCGCGCGAAAGTCTAGCCGCGACGCGGCATTTCCCGGCGCCGCTTCTTGCGGTCCGGCGCCTGTGTTCGAGCGCCACGCCGAGCCGGCGCAAGATCCGCTCATGGCCGCTTCAAGTCGGATCGGCACGCGGCCGAGCATTCCGAAATTTCTCCCGCAGGATGCCGCGGGCTTCCTCGGCCGCCTCGAAATTCCGCCGAAGGGACAGATTTCGCGGCCTCCGCGTTTTGCACTCGCCACATGCTCGCTCTGGATCGGCGTCCCTGGAGCGAGCGCAGCGTCCCACGCTCAATACCGGCGGGGATAGGAGCCGAGCAGCCGGAATTCCCTGTGCTGCGCCAGCAGCCCGGCGATGGCCGGCTGCGACGCATGGCCTACGATGTCGATGACATACCGGTGGCCGTCGAGCGACTTCCGCCCCGGGCGCTCGTAGATGGCGAGCACACGGGCCGCACCCGTGAGCGCCTGCAGCGAACGCTGGAACCCAGCCTCGTCGACGCTCAGCAGCAAGCTGGTCTTGTCGCGACCGCTGGGCGCTGGCATCGCGCGGCCCAGTACCCACCAGCGCGTGGTGTTATGCGGCCCCTGCTCGATCCCGTCCGCGACCGACGCCAGCGCGTGGATGCGTGCCGCGCTCGGTGGCCCCATCGCCGCCATGTCCGAGCGGCTCGCCTGGGCCACCAGCTTTGCGGCCGCTCCCGCGCTGGCCGCGGGCCGGCGCTCGACGTGCGGCATCTCCCGGTCCAGCCAGGGCTTGACCTCCTCGAGTGCCACGGGGTGCGCGACGATCGTGCTGATGTCCTCGCGGCGGGTGCCGGGTTTCGCGAGCAGGCTGTACCCGAGCACCTTCGGGTACTCCGCCACCACCTGCACACCCGCGATCGCATCGAGCGCGAGCACGTCGTCGAGATACGGCGTGGCGCCGACCACCGAGGTCGTCACGGGCACGCATGCGCGCTCGATGGTCCCGGCGCGCAAGGCCTCGAAGAGCGTCTCGCGCTCGAGCGCGACGAGTTCCTCCTCCGCGAAGAGTTCCAGGCACGCCTGATGGGTCCAGCTGCCGGCCGGTCCCAGGTAGCCCGTGCGGGCAGCGGCCGCGGTGCAGATGCTCATGGACAGCATGGTAATGACGGCGGCGCAGCGGGGAGGAATCTTCATGGTCGAAGGGGCGAGAAAAGCGAGGACGGGACGGCGCGATGATCCGGGCGCGCGGCGCCACCTGCAACGCTTGCATCTCAGGCACCGCAGCGCAGCACCGTGGGCCCGTCGCGCCGAGCGCAAGGCCCGCTGGCGTTGCACGACGCGCAATCGACGGCCAGCCCGGTCCGATGCGCGCGCCGATGCGGGGGTCGAGCGCTCGCGATGCGTATCACACGGCTCCCGGCACCGCAACAACCAGCTCCCACCCGCGTCGCCGGCAACCGTCGCCACTGCTGCGTATTCCAGTGGATCTGAGCACCCGTTCTGGGCACCTGGTCACCGCTCCTGCTTCCGAGCGGCACTCGGGTACATGGTTAGTTGACGGACTTCGCTGCCATTACGCTGGTACGGTTCGGAGGGGCAGGTCAGTAATTCAAGTTTTCGTCCGCCCCCTCATAACACAGCGCGCAGGGACGCCGAAGGCGCGCGGCACGCGCCTAGCACGCGAAGCGCGCGCAGAGCCTTGAATGCGAGAGCGAGGAGGTGAGCCTCTGGGCTCACAAGCAAGCCCTTCTCCCCAAACGTCCACATGATCGCCGGCGCACCGGTGCACGGTTCGACTGGCCGCCGCGCGGCGCTTGCCCTCCTTGCAACACAGATCCATCACCGAACAGGAACATGTCCACGCTCCCGCATCGGGCGCCTTTTTGCCAGTGCAGAAGCTGCCCTCCTTTCAGAACGGACAGGGCTTTAGCCCCGGGGCTGTAAGGTCACGAGCGCTTTCGCGTTCGCTTGATGGCTACAGGCTGTCCAGGAATCGGCCGACCACAGTTACGCAGTGTTCGAAGGCCGGCGTGTAGTCCAGTGCAGCGATGGCGTCGAACGCGACGAGCAACCCGGGATGCGGCTGCCGGATCTGGGACAGGAACGCCTCTCGGTGACGCAACAGGAACGGCGTCGCCGCCAGGAGCTGTTGAGGCTCGCGCTCGACCACGAGCGCCAGATCGAACAGATCGCGCGCCGTGGCACGGTCGCCGCGGTGGTACATCTTCTTGGCGATAATTTCGACTGCCGTCTCCACTCTCACCGTGCGACCGCCGATGTCCCAGGTCTCCCAGGCATCGGCCAGCAGGTTCGGGGATGCCACGAAATCGACCTCGCCGTCCTCGAACTGCAGTTTGACGAACGCGCCGGGCTGCTCGGTGTAGTCCTGCGTCAGGTCCGCCGCCGTGTCGCTCAATCGCGGCGTAACGAAACCGAGGTACTGGGGATCGGGAACGAAGATATCGATGTCCTTGCTCAGGCGGTGGCGGTAACGGAACATCAGCACGGTCCCGCCGCCAAAGGTCCAGAATGGATCGGCGACCCCGCCATAACGGGTGATCTCATCAATCAACGCCAGCGCGCGCGGAAGGAGCTTCTCCCAAGCACCGGCGGGCAGCGGTCCTGGCTTCATGCCCACAACGCTCGCCGATGCACAGACAACGCGTCGGCCAGCTTTGCCACGTTCCGCCAGATCCGCCTCGGTGGCAGGTGCGCACGCGAGGCCGTTTCCTCCACAGCCATCACCACGATGGGCACCGGCGCTTCGTCGAGCAGGTGGATCAGATGCGGGACAAAGGGGGCCGTGACTTCGCCGCTTGCGAGAACCTCTTCGAGCGCCTCGGGCCCCAGTTCACGCGCATAGCTGACGCTGGCCGTCTTGGCCGCCATCCACAGCCCGCGCTTCTTGCGCCGCACCAGCGTATCGGGCTTGGGAGTGTCCAGGCCCAGCACGGCCATCACCTGCCCCACACGGTTGACGCCCAGATCGCTCAGCGTGCCGTTCTCCAAGCCGACGAGGGTCTGACGAGACAGGCCGCTCAAGTGCGCCAACTGCGCCTGCGACATACCCAGTTCAACGCGACGCGCTCGTACAGCATCACCGATGTCGTGGAGGTTCATGGCAGCCCGCGATCAGATATGTCTAAAATATTGGACATATTACGCCTTTATCTTCCTGCATGCAAAGATGGGCAATCCGACCGAGGGATGGATGGGGACATCCCGCTTCAATCTCCACGCTTCTATGGCCACGCGACCAGAGAGAGCGCCGCAGGGCAAAGGAAACGCAAAGAAGATCCCTCTCCGTCGGGAAATCAATTCCGGTGCGCAAGCCGATTTGTTCCACATCGCTGGCCCATCGCGGTGTGGGGAAGCCGAAGCCCCTCAATGCTGAGGAACCATCGGTGTATAGGTTTCAGCGCCGAAGAAAATCCAGCAGCCGCGCCGCGAGTTCCACAGGCTTCTCCTCAGCCATGTGATGTCCGCAGTCGAGCGCGCCGCCTTGCAGGTCGCCCGCCCAGCGCGCCCACACGCCGAGCACATCGCCGTACAGCGCTTCCAGGTCGTCCTGCTTCGATCACATGCACAGCATCGGACACCGGACCTTCCGGCCGTGCCGGCGGTCTTCTTCGTCGTGCATGCGATCGATGCCCAGGCCCGCACGGTAGTCTTCGACAATCGCATGCACGGAGTCCAGGTCATGGATGGCTTGCCGAAAGTCTTCGAACGCTTCGGCGCCCATGTGCTTCGGCGATCCGCCATACCAGGCCTCGGGGTCGGCAAGGATCGCGCGCTCGGGCTTGTCGGACTGCGCATAGAAGAACCAGTGCCACCACCACTGCGCAAAGCGGGCGTTGCAGCGCTCCAGCGCCTCGACGATGGGGACCGCGTCCAGCACCACGAGGCGGCTGACCGCTTCCGGATGGTCCATGGCAGCCCGGAAGGCCACATAGGCACCGCGATCGTGGCCCACCATCGCGAAGCGCGAATGCCCGAGCCGCTGCATCAGCTGGACACAGTCGGCCGCCTTCGCGCGCTTGGACGCCCCCCCGTGGTCCAAGGTGTCCACCGGCTTGGACGATCTGCCGAAACCGCGCAGGTCGGGATAGACCACGGTGAAGTGCCTCGCCAGCAGCGGCGCCACCTGCGCCCAGGTGGCGTGCGTGCGCGGATGCCCATGCAGCAACAGCACGGGCGGACCGCTGCCGCCGTGGCGCACATGCAGCGTCGCGTCTTTCAGTGCCAGATCGGCTTCAGCGAATCCCTCGAACATGGTTCCAGGCTGGGGCCCCTCAGGCAGCCGGCGGGTCGTTCTCGCGTCCGAAATGCCTGTGCTGCCCCATGGCCGCAATGAACGCCTCGATAGCCTCCTCGGCGTCGACGGCATCGGCCAGGATGAGACCGGGATCTTCCGCACCATCGGGCAAGGTCATCGGGATCTGCGCTTGCGCCACCAGCGCGTCGGAGGCGCCCAGCGCCAGGATGGTCTTGCAGTGCCAGTACTGGTCGCGCAGGAACTCGAGCGTGTGGGCGTCGGCGTCCAGCGCCTCCACAGCGGCTGCACCGTCGGGCAGCACCAGGGCGTCGAACAGGAAACCGGGCGAGTTCTCCAGCGTCGCATCGACGGCGAACCGTTCTCCTGCCGCACCGATGCAGGTTCCGAGCCGCGCTCCGACGAGCCGTGGCACCGCGCCGGCCGCCACGAGCGACGAGACCACCTTGCCCAGCGATGCACCCTCGACGCCGTTGGCGACCAGGACCGCCACCTTGCGCGTGCGAATGCCGCCGTCACCCGGCCTCGCCATCAGCGACAGCGCAGGCGACTGATCGACCTCGGGCGTCGCAGGCGTCTCCAGGGCCTTGGGCAGCGGCGCCGGCAGTTCCATGCCCAGGTCCTGCGCAAGGCGCTGCGCGAGCTCGGGCGCCGCGTTCAGCAGGCTGGCCACGACACGCTCACGAACGGCCGGCACCGTGACCTTGGAGAGCTCGAAGCGGAAGGCGTTGCCGATGTGCGCCTGTTCGACGGGCGTCTGGCTTTCGAAGAAGAGGCGGGCCTGGGTGTAGTGGTCGGCGAACTTCTCGGGCTTGATGCGCACCTTGTCCGCGCTTTCCTTGGCATCGAGGCGGCGCGCGATGCTCGTGAATCCTTGCGCCGCGCCTGCCTGGAACGGACAACCGCCGGCCAGCGAGTTGGGCTCGTAGGCGACGCGCCCGCGATGGATCGCCTGTCGATGCATGCCGTCGCGCTGGTTGTTGTGCACCTGCGCGATCGGCGCATTGATCGGCAGCTCGTGGAAGTTGGGTCCGCCCAGGCGGCTGATCTGGGTGTCGACGTAGGAGTGAATGCGGCCGGCCAGCAGCGGATCGTTCGTGAAGTCGATGCCCGGCACGACGTGGGCCGTGCAGAAGGCCACCTGCTCCGTCTCCGCGAAGAAGTTGTCGGGATTGCGGTTGAGCACCATGCGCCCGACGATGCGCACCGGCACCAGCTCTTCCGGAACGATCTTGGTGGCGTCGAGGATGTCGAAGCTGAATTTCTCGGCCTGCTCCTCGGTGAAGATCTGCAGCCCCAGCTCCCACTCGGGATACTCACCGGCATCGATGGCTTCCCACAGGTCGCGGCGGTGGAAGTCGGGATCGGCGCCGGAGATCTTCACCGCCTCTTCCCACACGAGCGAATGCGTGCCCAGCTTCGGTTGCCAGTGGAACTTCACGAGAAAGGCCTCACCCTCCTCGTTGACGAGCCGGAAAGTGTGCACGCCGAAGCCCTGCATCATGCGATAGCTGCGCGGAATGGCGCGATCCGACATCTGCCACATCAGCATGTGGGTGGATTCGGGCATGAGCGATACGAAGTCCCAGAACGTGTCGTGCGCGCTGGCCGCCTGCGGCATCTGGTGGTGCGGCTCGGGCTTCACCGCATGCACCAGGTCCGGAAACTTCATCGCATCCTGGATGAAGAACACGGGCATGTTGTTGCCCACCAGGTCCCAGTTGCCTTCGTCCGTGTAGAACTTGACGGCGAAGCCGCGCACATCGCGAGCAGTGTCCTTCGAGCCGCGCTCGCCCGCCACGGTCGAGAAGCGAACGAACACCGGCGTCACCTTGCCGGCCTCCTTGAAGGGCGCCGCCTTGGTGAACTCGGTGAGCGGCTCGTAGCACTCGAAGAAGCCGTGCGCCCCCGAGCCGCGCGCGTGCACGATGCGTTCCGGGATGCGCTCGTGATCGAAGTGGGTGATCTTCTCGCGCAGGATGAAGTCTTCGAGCAGCACCGGACCGCGGGCGCCGGCCTTGAGCGAATTCTGGTTGTCCGCAATGGCCACGCCCTGGTTCGTCGTGAGCACCTGCCCACTCGAATCGACGCGCACGCGGTCAAGCGTGCCGATCGTCGCGTTGACGCCCTCGGGCGCCACAGTGCCCGTCTTGTCGGAATCGTTTTGTTCTGACAGGGTGCTCGCACCCGGCAGGCGTGACGGCGGCGCGACGGTGGCGCCGGCCGGCGTGGCCTGGGCGTTGGCTTCGCCGTGCTCGAGCGGCTTGTTGGGGTTGGAAGGCATTCCAGCGGCCAGCGCCTGCGTGTCGATGGCCTTCTGCGTGGGTGCATCGCCTCGGCCTGCCGCTTCGGGAGGGGGGCTGGCAGGGCCGCTGTCGGTATTGCGCGCGGCGGCGCGGGCCGCATCGATCTCGGCAGGGCTTGCGGCCGACCTGGCCGCGGGAGAAGAAGCTGGAGAAAGGGAGGTGGGGTTTTTCTTGGCCATGTCGCTCTCGTGAAGTGGGAGCGCGACGCTAGGAGCCCTGCAGGCACGGCGCTGTAGGAACGCACCGCGCGCAGGCCGCTGATAAACGGGCCGCGACGCGTTCGGCCCCGGGGCGGCAGGGCCTCCAGCAAGAGTGCCCGCCTCCCAGTGCGAACGAACACCGGCGCCGTTGCGGTGCGATGGGCCACCTGCACCCCAGCCTACAAATGCACCGCGTGCGTGCTGACGCGGCCCGGGTTGCTGCCCATTCAGTCTCGGAAGCATCCATCCCGCCCAGCGCATGCAACCGGAAAGAGAAACACGAATGATCGGAATCGCCGTCCCTGCGCACAACGAAGAAGCCTGCATCCGTGCCTGCCTGCGCGCCCTGGGCGATGCGGCCCGGCATCCTGGGCTGAACGGCGAAGCCGTCGAGATCGTCGTGGTCCTCGATGAATGCAGCGATGCCACGGGCATCCATGCCCACGCGTTCGGAGCCAGCACCGTGAGCATCCGGGCGCGCAACGTCGGCATGGCCCGCGCGGTGGGGGCCCAGGCGCTCCTGGAGCGCGGGGCCCGCTGGCTCGCCTTCACCGATGCCGACACGATGGTGTCAGCCTCGTGGCTCGTCGACCAACTCTCCCTGCGCTGCGATGCGGTGTGCGGCACCGTGGGCGTGGCCGACTGGACGCCCCACGGCGAGAACGCGCCGCTCCTGGCCGAGCACTTCCGGCGGACCTACACGGACGACGAAGACCATCCGCACGTGCACGGGGCCAACATGGGCGTGTCCGCGGCCGCCTACCGGCGAGCGGGCGGCTTCAGGCACCTGGCGTGCAGCGAAGACGTCGCGTTGGTGGATGCGCTCATCGCATCGGGCGCTCACGTCGCGCGCAGCGCGAAGCCGCGCGTGGTCACGAGCGCACGCAGGGAGGCGCGGGCTGCCGGCGGCTTCGCGGATGCGCTGATCCACGCCGTCGTCCAGCACCTGGAGGCGGTCTCGCAGCCCCTGGGCGTCTCGATGCGCGTTCCCGCGACCCCGTAGAACACCCTTTCAAGGAGCCCGCATGAAGCAAGACCCGAAATCCAGGCCCATGTCGCCTGTCAACATCGATCAGAACAGAGCCATCGGCCAGGACAGCCCCACCGAAGGCAGCCACATGGGCAAGGAAGCGCACAAGACGCAAGGCGCTCCTGGACAGGACGACCCGTCCGAGCGGACCGATGCAACGGACACCGGCCGCGAAGAAGCCATCCGCAAGGCGGCCTACGAGGCCTACCTGCGACGAGGCGACGCCCCTGGCAGCGCAACCGACGACTGGCTCGAAGCCGAAGCGCAGGTGGACAGGCAGCGCAGCAAACAGTAGCGCGACGGGCGAGTCGTCGGTTCCGGCATTGACCATCCGGCGACGCGCGCGGCAGATCCGGAGTCGCCGTTGTCGCGTCACTTGCAGAGTGCTCGCGCGGCATGTCGACGAGCCGCCGCGTGAAAGATCGGAGAGCGCCTACTTCGAAGGCTCCGTCTTGAGCAGGCCCCTGATGTTGAGCGCGGCCAGGCAGACCTGCAGCGCAATCAGCGCAAAGGCGGAGCTGTGCCAGCCCCACGCCGTCCACAGCACGTTGCTCAGCAGGAACACCCAGAACCCCCAGTTCCGGCGCCGCCGCGTCTCGGATGCGACCAGCCAGGCCGCAGCAAGTGATGCCAGAAAGGCCGGCCACTGAATCAGATCGAGCATGTCGTCCATGAGCTTGTTCTCGTCGCGAATCCGGTTCGAACGCCAACGACGCCGGTCATCGGATGCCCTCGCGCTCGGCCACCGAGCGACCGTCGCGTCCCCAGACCTGCAGCACGAAGTCGTCCTCCTCGTGGAACACCAGGCGCGGCAGACCGAGCGCGGCCAGTGCCGCGTGGACTTCGTCCGTGGAAAGGCGCCGTTCGTCGAAATCCGGGCGCCAGTCACAGGCCACCAGCGTGCCATCGGCTTCGAGCGAGGCTTGGCAGCACTCGGCCACGCGACGCATCTCCTCCCGATCGAGGAAGTACCCCACCTCGCTCAGGACGATCAGGTCGAAGCGACCCGCGTCGCGCGGCCATTGCGCCGGAAGGATGTGCTGCACCACCTGCACGTTGGTCAGTGCACGGGTGCTCCTGCATGCGATCTCCACCGCCTGCGGCGAGAAATCGCTCGAGAGCAGGTGATCGCAGCGCTGCGAAAGCGCCTGCGTCAGCTCGCCGGTGCCGCAGCCGGGCTCGTAGGCACGCCGATACCGGGGCTGCGGCAAGGCCGCCAGCAGCAGCGCGCGCTTGCGGATCTCGTACCAGCGCTGTCGCACCGCGTAGGGATCCTCGCTGGCCGCATACATGCCGTCGAAATAAGGCCGCAACACGCCGCTCACACGAACATCACCTCGTAGGCGCGCTGCGCGCGGGCAATGGTAGTGGCCCTCAGCACAGGTCCGGCACCCGTCGAGGCATCACTCCACATCTGGCTGGCAAACGCCTGCACCGCGGCGCGCTTGCGCCGCACCGCGTCTTCATCCAGGTCGAGGCGAACGGCGTGCTGCCATGGCATGCGCGCATCGCCAGGACGCGCCCAGTGCCATCCCCACACGGGCACTTCCACCAGCCGCGCGCCCGCGCTCGCGGCGGCCAGCGCGCAGGCCTGCCCTGTCGCTTCATGGTCCGGATGGCCATCGCCTCGCCAGGTCGTGAACACCACGTCGCGCGGCCGAAGCAACGAGACGAGGCGCGCCGCCAACGTGCCGCGCAAGGGGGCCAGGCCACCGTCGGGCAAGCCCAGCCGCACGGGTTCGATCGACAGGCCCAGACGCCGCAGCGCCAGCCGGCTTTCGCGTGGACGCTGCATGGCGAGCCGCTCGACGGGCCACTCGGTCGATCCAGGATGACTGGCCGTGCCGTCGGTCACGGCAATCACCGCGACCCGCGCGTCGCCATCGCCCTCATCGTTCAATTGCGCGAGCAGGCCACCGACCGAGAGCACCTCGTCGTCGGGGTGCGGGGCCACCACGACGGCGCGCGCACCGCGCGGCACCAGCGTGCGCGCGTCGATACGGGGCAGCTGCGCCAGGCCAGGCCAGCCGTTCCACTCGGCTTCGGTGGTGCCTTCTCCTCGAATGCGCGGACGGGCTAGAGCTTCCACGAATCCGGCCCCTCCCCGTCGTCTGGCGCAGCGAGCGAGCCGAGTGCGGCAAGATCGCGCTCTGCGTGGCTTTGCCGCAGGAACACGGGCAGGTCGGCCATGGCCCGTGCGAAGGTGGGGTCGCGACACAGCGGCCCCGCACCCAGCGCCCTGCCCGCATGGCTCATGACCTCGTTGGCCGCCTGCTCCACGGCCAGGCGCGCGCGCAAAGCCACCTGGCTCGCATCGTCGCGCGGATGGCAGTCGATCCACGCGGCCGTCTCCCGCAGCAGTGCGGCCGCAGGCGTCAATGCCGCGTCGATGGCGCCGAGGTGTGCCAGCCGATGGGCATCGGGGGCCCTGCCCATGAGGCCGCGGACCTTTCGCGCGATGCCCCATGCGCCGCCGAACCAGCACGCGGCGATGCCCGCACCGCCTTGCCAGAACCCGGGGCGCTGCGTGTAGTCGCCGGGCTGTCCGAGCCAGCGGGCCCGTGCGCGGTCGAACCGGACATTCACGCTGGCCGAGGCAGCCATGCCCACGGCGTGCCATCCCTCGCCCGTCACCAGAACACCGGGCTGATCCATCTCAACCATGGCAAGGCAAGGCTTGCCGTCCCGGTTCCAGCAACTCACGACCGCGTGCGTGACGGCGGCGGCGCCGGAGCACCACGCCTTGGTGCCGCTCAGCCGGATGTCTTCACCGCCACCCTCCTCGTCTTCGGCCATCACGCGGGCATCCGGCGGCTCGGCGCACCATGTCGCCCAGCGCGCGCCTGCAGGGGCGATAGAGGCGCCACCCAGTTCGGCCTGGATCGCGAGCGCGTCCGCGTGCCCCTCGAAGAGCTTGACCAGCGAAAGATCATGGGCCGCCACTTCCGCCAGCACGCGCCACCGCGCCAGGGTGCGGCCGCCGCCCGGCATGGGCAGGACGTCCAGTCCCGCCTCCACGAGATGCCGCAGCGCCAGATCGCCGCCGAGCCGGGGCTGCAAGTGCCGCAGGTCGGTGTCGCTGGAGTGGTCGTACATGGATGATCGATGGAGACGGGAAGAACTTCGGGACAAGGTAGACAGGCGCCGCGCCGCCACCCGTCGGCGGGCCGCCCTCGCCTTTGTAGGAAGAACCGCGAGGCCCGGGCCCGTCTCTCCACGGTAGATCAGCGGCATGTCGGGCCGCCGGGTCTGCTGGCAGCTCCGAGGCAAACGCCGGCCGCAGTCCGTTGCCGGGACCCTTCGACCAGGAGACACGCCGCTCAAGCCCGCGCTGTTCAGGCCGGGCTTTTTTGCTCCAACCACCTGGACGCGATGGTTATGCAGCGCAGGCATTTGCCCCGCGTTGCAGCTCGCGGTCTTCGGTGTGCGCTCGCGCCTCTCAGGCCATCGGCCCGGGGGCCTTGAGATAGCGCTCGCGAATCGCCTTCGCCGACCAGTAGGTCAGCGCCGCCACCAGCCCGGTCGGGTTGTAGCCCAGGCCTTGCGGGAAGGCCGAGGCGCCCGGCACAAAGACGTTGTGCACGTCCCAGCTCTGCAGGTAGCGGTTGACCGCGCTGGTGCCCGGGTCGACGCCCATGATCGCGCCGCCGTTGAGGTGGGTCGTCTGGTAGCCCACGACGTCGAAGTGCTCGCCGAAGTTCTTGACGAGAACACGCAGGGACTTCGGGCCCATGGCCTCGGCGATGCGCTGCATCTTCTGCGCCATGAAGCGCGTCATGCGGATGTCGTTGTCCTTCCAGTCGAAGGTCATGCGAAGCAGCGGCAGGCCCCACGCGTCCTTGTAGGTCGGGTCCAGGCTCAGGTAGTTGTCGCGGTAGCTCATGTGCGCGCCGTGCGCATCCATCGAGATGGTGTGGTTGTAGTTGTCGGCCACGGCCTTCTTCCAGCCGCTGCCCCAGGCCGGCGCGCCGTCGGGCAGCGAGATGCCGCTGATGGGCTTGGCGCCGGCCTGGTTGACCCACATCGGCGAGCCGCCGACGAAGCCGGCCGGGCCGTGATCGAAGTTGTCGGCGTTGAAGTCGTCGATCGCGACGCCGTTGCCACCCGCGCCGATGAAGGGATTGGCGTGCACGTCCTTGTCGAAGTAGGCCTTGATGGTCGCCATGTTCTGGTAGGCGAAGTTGCGCCCCACCGTGCCCTGGCCGGTGGCCGGGTCGTATGGCGTGCCAATGCCGGACAGCAGCATCAGCCGCACGTTGTGGAGCTGGAAGGCCGCGATGACGACGATGTCGGCCGGCTGCTCGACCTCGCTGCCCTGCGCGTCGAGATAGGTCACGCCGGTCGCGCTGCGGCGGTCGCCCGAGAGGTTCACCCTGAGCACGTGGGCGTTGGTGCGCAGTTCGAAGTTCGGCGCCAGCCGCAGTGCCGGCAGCACGTTGACGTTGGGCGAGGCCTTCGAATAGTTGTAGCAGACGTAGCCGCTGCAGTAGCCGCAGAAGTTGCACGGCCCCATCTGGCAGCCGTAGGGGTTGGTGTAGGGTCCGGAGGCGTTGGCCGAGGGCAGGTCGTAGGGATGGTGGCCGAGCTTTCGCGCCGCCTCGCCGAAGCGCTGCGCCGACACCGTGCGCTTCTGCGGCGGCAGCGGGAAGTCGCTCGAGCGGTCCGGTGCGAACGGGTTGCCACCCTCGCCCACCCGCTTGCCCGCCACCGTCCATGCCGCGCCCGAAGTGCCGAAGACCTTCTCCGCGAAGTCGAAATGCGGCTCCAGCTCCTCGTAGCTGACGCCGAAGTCCTGGATGGTCATGCCCTCGGGAATGAACTTGCGGCCATAGCGTTCCTCGTAGTGGCTGCGCAGCCGCAGCTCGACGGGGTCCACCCGGAAGTGCACGCCCGACCAGTGCAGCCCCGCCCCGCCCACGCCGGTGCCCGGCAAGAAGGCGCCCAGCTGGCGATAGGGCAGCGCCGTGTCGTTCACACCGTGTCGCACGGTGACTGTTTCACGCGAGACGTCCTGGAAGAGCTTGCGGCGGATGCTGTAGGCCAGCTCGTCCAGCACCTTGGGATAGATGCCGTCGGTGGCGGTGTCGCGCATCGGTCCGCGCTCGAGCGCGACCACGTTCAGGCCGGCCTCGGTCAGCTCCTTGGCCATGATCGCCCCGGTCCAGCCGAAGCCGACGATCACCACGTCGGCCTTCTTCATCGTGCGCGCCGCCATCTCAGCCTCGCCTCCCGCTCAGGTCCACCGGCGGCAAGGGGTACGGAACGTCGCGCTCGACCCAGTCCATGAAGTCGGCGCGCACGCCGGGAAAGCCGATCAGCTTCCATCCGGCCCGGCCGCGGTTGCCGCCATGCACGGGATCGGCAAAGAAGCCTTCGCGCACGTTCTGCAGCAGCAGCGAAAAGAAAAGCCCGGCCGGCACGGTGTCGAACTGCGCCTGCCCTGCTTCGATGGCATGCAAGACCGCGTCCTGCGCATCCGCCGCGAGCTGGGCAAAGGGCTTGCCGTGCGCCTTTCGCACATGGCCATCGGCGGCGGCGAGGCCCAGCCGATAGATCTGCTGCGGCGTGAGCTGCGACTGGTAGCCCAGCGTGGCCGGCGCGTCGGCCTGGAACGGGCCCTGCATGTACCACAGCGCCCCCGCGGCCCAGGGCGTGTCCATCTGCCGGTCGATGAACTCCGGCACGCCTGCCTCGATCGCCCCAGGCCCCAGCGCGTCGCTCGGAATCAGCCGCCCGCTGGCGGCGCGGACGAAGGCCCATTCGTCCGCCGTGAAAAAGCGTGGCGTATAGGGCTGCGTTTCCGGGGCCGCACCCGCGCTGCCGGGCGTTGCCGCCGCCGGCCGGCTGTCGCAAGCGGGCAGCGCCACGGCGGCGAAGGTCGCTGCGCCCAGGCCCTTGAAGAGCCTGCGCCTGGAAGAGGAATCGGGGGAAGAATCGGGTGAGTTCGGTGCGGTCACGGGGATGCTCCTGTGTGTGTGGCGTCCAAGGCCTATCGGGCGGCAGGCGCCTGCGCGGCCATTTCCTTCTCGACAGCCTTGCGAATGGGGCCCACGCGCGCCGCGTCCACCGCCGGCGCCTGGTTGCCCCAGCTCTGGCGCACGAAGCTCGCGAGCTGCGCGACCTCATCGTCCGACAGGCGCCAGCCGAAGCCGGGCATTGCCAGCTCGGAAGGCGCCGTGCCCGTGGCGGGCAACTTGCTGCCATGCAGGATCAGCCGGATGACCGAGCTCGGATCGGCGCTCAACACGGTCGAGTTGCCGGCGATGCCGGGAAAGACCTGCGCGTAGCCCTTGCCGTCGCTGCGATGGCAGCCTGCGCAGTTGTCCGCGTAGAGCTCGGCGCCGCGTGTCGCGTTGACGCCCTGCCCCAGGGCCGTGGCCGTGGCGGGATCAGCCTTGAATGTCGACACCGAATCGGCGCTCGGCCCCAGCGTCTTCAGATAGGCGGCCACGGCGTTCAGGTCCTCGTCGCTCAGGTGCTGCGTGCTGTGCACGATGGCGTCGTTCATCGGACCGCCGACCACCGCGTGGGACGCGTTGCGTGCCGCGCGCAGGGTGGCGACGATGTCGGCCGCCGACCAGGCGCCCAGGCCGTCCGCAGGATTGCCGCGCAGGTTCACCGCGACCCATCCGTCGATGACGGGACCGCCCGCCAGGTAGGCCGGCCCCGACTCGTCCAGCGCCTTCTCCTGCATCGTCAGCGACCGCGGCGTATGACAGCTGCCGCAATGACCCAGGCCCTGCACGAGGTACGCGCCGCGCGCCACCGACATGTCCGCATAGCGGTGGGCATCGAAGGCGATGGCATCGGGCTGTGGCGCAAAGGCCTTGCGCCACAGCGCCAGCGGCCAGCGGATCGACAAGGGCCAGACCAGGCCGCGCGGATGCGGTGTCGCAGCTGCCGGCGCCACGCCATGCATGAAGAAGGCGTACAGCGCGCGCACGTCGTCGTCCGTCATGCGCGCATAGGAGGGAAAGGGCATCGCCGGATACAGCGAGTCGCCATCGGCCCGGATGCCATGGCGCACCGCGCGATCGAAGTCGTCCAGCGAGTAACTGCCGATGCCGCTGTCGCGATCGGGCGTGATGTTGGTGCTGTAGATCGCGCCGATCGGCGAGGCCAGCGGCAGCCCGCCCGCGAAGGGCGCGCCGCCTGGCGCGGTGTGGCAGGCGATGCAGTCGCCTGCCTGTGCGAGGTACTTGCCCTTGGCCACCAGGCCCGGCGAACCGCTGCCCGCGCCAGCGGCGATGGTCCTCGTGGACGTCGGCCACAGCGCCAGCGCCAACAGGACAACGAGGACGAGTGCCGCAAGGCCGAGCACAGCCCATAGGTACTTTTTCAGCATCGATGCGCTCCTCTCGGGGGCGGTCCGTTCAAGGTGGGAGAGATGTCGACGAGCATTTCCGGCACCAGCAGCCGAGGCCGAACAAAGACCGCGCTTCGAACAGTTTGCAGCAAGGCCGGATTTCTTGCATCGACGTCGTCGGCGCCGCTGCGCTCGAAGAAGCGCTGCCGGCCCCTTCGCGCTGGCGAAGGCATGACCGTGACGCAGTATTCGCAGCTGCGGGATACCAGTCCATAGCGCGGACCGACGTCGGTCCCGCTCACACCCCCGCCTGCTGTGGCCAAGAGTCGGGGGCCGGCCTCCTTAGAAGACGTACCAAGGCAGGGGGCCAGCATTTCACAGACTGGATCCTTCGCGGATGCGGCGCGAAGAGCGCCCCGCCACACGTCAATCGCGGCCAGCCGACCACGTCAATGGGCCACCGTCTTGCTCGGGTGAGACCTCCGCCGACTTGAGGGCGACTTCCCCGTTGCGTAGCTCAATCAGAAGAGCCGTCTCGAGTGCCTGCATCGTCCAACCGGCGCGGCGGCACTCAGTGGTCCAGCATCGCATGCGGCCAGGACCCCGCATCCACGCGCTCCTGCACCACGGCGCGCAAGATGTCGATGAGCACTTCGGTCGCGCGCGATGGCGGCCGGTCGGAGGCGCGAGCCAGCACGCGCCGCAGCCGCAAACCCTCGATGGGAACCGCGACCAGGCGCCCGGCCTCGATCTGGTCCTGCACGACCGCGGCGAAGTGAACCGTGAGGCCCAGGCCTTCTTCCACCAGGCGGGCCGCCACGCTCAAGGTTTCGACCTCGACCACCGGGTTCAGCAACACGCCAGCGCGCGCCGCCGCCGCTTCCAACTCAAGCCGCACGCCCGACTTGGACACGCCCGTCATCACCAACGGCAGGCCTGCCAGTCGGGGCAGTTTGATCTTCCTCATCTGCATCAGCCGCGCGTCATCGGTACGGCCGATGAGGCAGAGCGCTTCGGTCATAAGGGGCGTGGCCAGCACGTTGGTCAACTGCATCGGGCCATTGAGGATCGCGATGTCGACCGCCCCCTGCTCCAGCATGCCCAGCAGTGATTGCGAGAAGCCTTCGACGATGCGCAGCCGCACATCCGGAAACTGCTCGCGCACCGCTCGTGCCAAAGGCACCGCGAGCAGCAACGCGAGAGCGGGCGACAAGCCGATGGCCGCCGGGCCGCTCGGATCGCGCTGACGCGCCGTCATGTCCTGCTTCATCTGCTCGGCATAGCGCAGCAGGAACGATGCGCGTTCCATGAGGAACACGGCCTCTTCGGTCGGTGTCGCGCCGCGCGCATGCCGTTCGAAGAGGCGCACGCCCAGTTCTTCCTCGAGCAGGCGGATCTGCCGGCTCACGGCCGGCTGCGCGACGTGCAGCACGGCGGAGGCGCGGCCGTAGTGCTGCTGCGTGGCGAGCACCACGAAGTACCGAAGCTGTCTGAGGTCCATGCAGGGGGGTCCGGATCGTTGCGCCAAGAGCGGGCGATGGGCACCGCACTCTTCATACCGAAATGTTATCGAATCGCTCGAAAAATGGTAATGGACGCATGAATGGCTGTTGCCTACAGTGAACCTCGCAGAACGTAAACCGCTGCTTTTTCGACGAATCCGAACCTCATCGCATCAAGGAATAGACATGGACCCCACCCTCCAGGAAATGGAATCCACCCGCATCGCCCGCTGGGGCAAGGTCAAGCCCTACGGCGAGACCTTCATCGAGAGCCGGCTGCCGGGCATGAAGAAGAACATCTACAAGATCATGAACCGCGGCGTCCTGGAGAACAAAGGCGTCCAGCCGGCAATTCCAGGCAACCACCGCTTCGGCGTGACCTTCATCGAGATCCCGGTCGGCCAGGGTGCCAGCCTCCACGCACACAAGACCGAGGAAGTCTTCTGTCCGCTGAACGGCCAGATGGAGGTCATCTGGGGCGAGAAGGGCCAGTACTCCGTGATGCTCAACCAGTGGGACGTGATCTCATGCCCCATCGGCGTGATGCGCGGCTTCCGCAATCCGAACGATCACGCGCTGGTGGTGTATTCGATCGTCGGTGGAACCGACGAAGAATGCGGGCGCATCGCCTGGCACGAGGATGTCGTCAGGGCTGCGGAAGCCACCGGCTTGGTCTACGGAACCGACGGCTACATCAAGGAGACGGCACCAGCAGGAAGGTAGCCGCAGCGCCGACCGCCCGAGCAGCCCAAGGCCCACAGGCCCCCGAGGAGACAAGAAATGACGACTGCCCACGACTTCCAGGCCGCCCGCCGCATGCCGACACGCGGCGTGGCACACGGCATCAACCGGCGACACGCCCTCTCCGCGACGCTCGCGGCGCTTAGCGCCGGCCTTGTCCGCGCGCAGCCGGCCTGGAGCGCCAGAGGCCCTGTGCGCATCGTCGTCCCTTTCGCAGCTGGCGGCACCTCGGACATCGTCGCGCGCATCGTGGCCGTGCGGCTCGCTGAAGCACTGGGCCAGCCGGTGATCGTCGACAACCGCGTGGGCGCCGGCGGCAACATCGGGATCGCCGCGGTGGCGCGCGCCGCGCCCGATGGCCGGACGCTGCTGCTGGTCTCGTCCGCCTTCGTGACCAACCCCGCCCTGTTCGCGGACAAGCCCCCTTACGACCCGCTGCGCCAGTTCGCGCCGGTGTCGCTCGCCGTCAGCTCGCCCGACGTGATCGTGGTGCCGGCGACGAGCCCGTTCACCAGCCTCCCGGTCTTGATTGCCTCTGCCAAACGCCGACCAGGCGCACCCACCTACTCGACCCCCGGCAAGGGCAACAGCGTGCACCTGGGCGGCGAGTTGCTCTGGCAGCGCGCCGGGATCGAACTGCTGCACGTGCCCTACAACGGCGCAGCCCCGGCGGTGCAGGCGGTGCTCGGCGGACAGGTCGACTGCGCGCTGACCGCACTGCCGGCTGCCAAGGCGCACATCGCGGCGGGCACGTTGCGGGTGCTGGCCGTCGGCAGCCGCGCGCGCTGGACCGATCTGCCGCAGGTGCCGACGGTGGCGGAGTCCGGCTTTGCCGGCTACCGCTCCGAGACGATGCAGGCGCTGTTCGCTCCGGCGGGTACGCCCATCGCCGCCATCGAGCGGCTGCACACCGAAGTGCGGCGCATCCTGGCGCTCGACGACGTGCGGCGCCAGACGCGCGAGCTTGGCTTCGAGACGGTCGCGAGCCTGCCCGCCGACCTCGCTGCGCGCGTCGCCGAAGACGTGCCGCGCTGGACCGCCGTGGCCGCCCGCGCGCGCATCCGCGCCGACTAGCGGCCCCTCGCCCTTCAACCCCCACGGTGCGCCATGCGCGCCGGGCCCCGCCGTGGCGATTTCGTTTTCTTCACTCTCCAGGACTTCCCATGATTTCTGATGCCGACACCTCTATGGATACCAGGCCGCTGCCCGCCCGGCGCTCGATTCCCGCCACCCCCCAGGCACTGCTGCAGGCCGTGCTGGACGCCAATCAGGGCACGGGGGACGCGCGCACCCGCACCGTGCTCGACGCGATGATCCGCCACCTGCACGCCTTCGCTTCGGAAGTGACGCTGACCTACGAAGAGCTCTTCAAGGGCCTGGACTTCATGGTGCGCATCGGCCAGGCCACCGGCCCGCGCAAGCACGAAGGCATCCTGCTTGCCGACATCCTCGGCCTCGCTACGCTGGTGCTGCTCATGGACGCAAAGGCCGTGCTCGCGGCCGGCGGCACCGAGCCGGCGCTCATCGGCCCCTTCTGGCGCGCGAACCAGCCAGTGCGGCCCAACGGCGTGCGCATTGCGACCGACGACACCGCCGGCGAGACGCTGCATGTGCGCGGCCGCGTGCTGTCGCTGGACGGCACGCCTTTGGCCGGTGCCCGCATCGAAACCTGGCAGGCCGCGCCCAGCGGGCTGTACGAGAACCAGGACCCTGAGCAGGCAGACATGAACTTGCGCGCCGTCTTCGAGACCGATGCCGACGGCCGCTTCTGGTTCGACAGCGTGCGGCCCTCGGGCTACGGCGTGCCCACCGACGGACCTTGTGGCGAGTTGCTGGCGCTGCAGAACCGCGGCCACATGCGCCCGGCGCACCTGCACTTCATCGCCATCGCGCCCGGCCACAAGGTGCTGACAACGCAGATCTTCGATGCGCGAGATCCGTACGCCTACAGCGACGCGGCCTTCGGCGCGGTGGGCTCGTTGCTGCGCGACTTCGAACCCGACAGCGCAGGCCACTTCCAGCTCGACTTCGAATTGCGGCTGGAGCCCGGCGAAACGCACCTGCCCACGCCGCCGCTGCCCTGAACGCACACCCACACATTTCCTTCACTTTGCACCGCGAGACACAGCCCCATGAGCACACCACCGCGCGCCCTTCGCCTCAGCGCCAAGGCCCCGAGCGCCGATGCACTGAACCCCGACCTGGTCGACATGGCACGGCCCGAGATACCGGCCGGATGCGCCATCGTCGAAGTCCTCGCCGCGGCGATCAACCCCAGTGACGTCAAGGCGGCGCTGGGCCTGATGCCGTATGCCATCTGGCCTCGTACGCCGGGCCGCGACTACGCCGGACGCGTCGTCGCCGGGCCGTCGGAATGGATCGGCCGCGCCGTGTGGGGCACCGGCGGCGACCTCGGCATCACGCGCGACGGCACGCATGCGCGTTACCTCGTGCTGCCCGTGGCGGCGCTCGTCCCCAAGCCCGAACGCATCGCGATGGCTTCGGCCGCCACGGTGGGCGTGCCCTTCGTGACAGCCTATGAAGGACTGCGCCGCGCCGACCTCGCGGGGCCCGGGCAGACCGTGCTGGTGCTCGGCTCGAACGGCAAGGTCGGGCAGGCCGCCGTGCAGTTGGCCACGCGTGCCCGCGCGCGCGTGATCGGCGTCGAACGCGGCGCCACCCGGTACACGGGCCACGCGAGCGCACAGGTCGAGGTGATCGACGGCACGCGCGACGACATCGCACAGGCAGTTCTGTCGATGACCGATGGTAGGGGCGTGGACGTCGCCTACAACACCGTCGGCTCGCCGTACTTCGCCGCTGCGCTCGCATCGCTCAAGGTGGGCGGCACGCAGATCCTGATCTCCACGCCCGAGCGCAACGTGCCCTTCGACATCATGGCCTTCTACCGCCGCGACCTGCGCATGCTTGGCGTGGACAGCCTGAAGCTCACGGCCAGCCAGTGCGCGGACGTGTTCCGCACGCTGCTGCCGGGCTTCGAGGACGGCAGCCTGCAGGGCTTCGACGTGAACGACGGCTCGGTGCTGCCGCTGGACCGCGCGCGCCAGGCCTACCTGAAGGTGCTTGAAGGCTCGATGGAGCGGCTGGTTTTGGCGCCCTGAGCGTTCCCGGGGCACTCTGCCCCGCGCATCCCCCCTGGGCCTGCCCGCCGGGCCGGCCCTTCCCCACGCATCACAAGGAGACAACGATGGACACCCATCGCAGGACATTGCTTCGCCTCACGGCAGCCGCAGGCGGCATCGCCAGCCTTCCTACCATGCTCTTCGCCCAGCCCGCCTACCCCAGTCAGCCGGTGAAGCTGGTCATTCCCTTCACCGCCGGATCGACCACCGACGTGGTAGGCCGCATCGTCGGCGAACGCCTGCAACAGCATCTCGGCCAGCCTTGCGTAGTCGACAACCGGCCCGGCGCGGGCGGCACGCTTGGCGCCAGCGCGGTGGTCAACGCCCCGGCCGACGGTCACACGGTGCTGATCCACTCGACCGGCCACGTCGCCAACGCCGCGCTCTACCCCGGGCTCAAGTACGACACCCTGAACGACTTCACGCCAGTCACCATGCTGGCGTCAATGCCCAATGTGCTGGTGGTGCCGCCCGACCGCGGCTTCACTTCGCTGAAGGACTTCGTGCACAAGGTGAAGGCAGGTCCGCAGAAGTTCGTCTACGGCTCGTCGGGCAACGGCAGCGCCTCGCACATCGCGGGCGAGAAGTTCCGCATCGCCACCGGCATCGAGGCCGCGCACATCCCCTACCGGGGCACGCCGCAGGCGCTCACCGACCTCATGGGCGGGCGGCTTGACTGGTTCCTGGCGCCGCTGGCGCTCGCCGCCCCGCTGGTGCAAGGCGGCAAGCTCGCCGCGCTGGCCATCGGCGCGCCGCGGCGTTCGCCACTGCTGCCGCAGGTGCCGACCACGGTGGAAGGTGGATTCGGAAATGCGGACCACCTGTTCTGGGTCGGCATGTTCGTGGCCGCAAGGACACCGGAGCGCACCGTGGCGCAGCTGCATGCCGAGACCGTGCGCGCTTTGGGGAGCGGCGAGGTGCGCGCGCGTCTGGACAAGCTCGGCGCCGACGCCGCACCGATGCCGCAGCAGGTCTTTGCGCAACAGGTGCGCGAAGAGGTCCTGTCGACCACTGCGCTCATCCGGCACGCCGGCATCCGCATCGACAGCTAATCACCCCTCGACCAATGCGCTTCGAATGAAAAACATGAGACAACAACACAAACTTCTGCTCGCCCTTGCGGCCGCGGGCGCGCTCGGCGCCGCCCACGGCCAATCGTCCGTCACGGTGTTCGGCAGCATCGACCTGAACTTCACCTACTCGAAGGCGGGCAGCGCCTCGACCAGGGCCATGGACCAGGGCGGCTACCTGCTGCCCAGCCGGCTTGGCTTTCGCGGCGTGGAAGACCTTGGCGGCGGACTCGCGGCCGGCTTCTGGCTCGAGAGCGCCGTGCTGCCCGACACCGGCATGGCGCAAGGCGGCTTCGGCCGGCGCTCCACCATGAGCTTGATGGCCAGAGACCTCGGCGAGCTGCGGCTGGGCCGCGACTACACCCCCACATTTTGGAACGTGTCGAGCTTTTCGCCCTTCGGCACGGTCGGCGTGGGCGGCAGCAGCAACATCGTCGAAGGCTGGCCGCTCGGCCTGGGCCGTGCACGCACACAGGCCCGCGCGAGCAACTCGGCCGGCTACTTCCTGCCGCGCGGCCTCGGCGGCTTTTACGGGCAGTTCATGCTCGCGGCGGCCGAAGGCACGCAGGGCGCCGGCTACCGCGGCGGCCGGCTGGGCTACGAATCGGGCTCGCTCAACGTAGCGGCCGCCTATGGGCAGACCGCCGTGGGCGCCCAAGACTACCGCACCGTGACCATCGGCGGTAGTTATGACTTCGGCGTGGTCAAGGCCTACCTCAACTACCTGCGCCATCGACTGGGACGCGAGCGGCAGACGAACGTGCTGATCGGTGCGTCGGTTCCCGTCGGCGCGGGGCAGATCCGGATATCGCTTGCGGGCTCCAACCGCTCCGGCCCAGACCTCGGTACCGACGGCACCGCCCGCCAGTTCGCCATCGGCTACGCACACAACCTGAGCAGACGTACCACGCTGTACAGCGCCTACTCGCGCATCAGCAACCGCGGCAATGCCGCCTACGTGGTGGCCGACTCGTCGCCGGCCGCTGTGGCGGGGCGGAGCTCCTCAGGCCTGCAGCTCGGTGTGAATCACACTTTCTGAACGAAGCACACGGCCCGCCCGATACAGAGACGGCAACGATAGCAAGACTACGCCCGCCTGGAGCCGGATGCGCAGTCCTGCGACAGGACTCAATCAGAAAGGTTCTCCGCTTGAGCGGGTCATGAGCCTCATGCGTGACCTGTGTGGCTCGGCCTGAGTGAACACCTCGGAGGGATCATGACGCTTCGCCTTAAACGATCGGGAGGTGATCTTGAAAGGTCTCCTCACAATCCCTGTATGGATCACTCCAGTCGACTTGGAGTGATCCTGATCCTGCACACGGGCATCTACAGCGCACACTCGAGCACGCTGATGTAGAGCCCCTGCAGGTTGGCGACCAGACCCTCGCTGTCCAGCCTCACTTCCTTCATGCCGACCGAATCCGATTCGTTGCCGCCGATCGTGCGCAGATAGCGGCCATGGTTGTCTGTCCCCACCTCCATCACGATGGCTGAATGCGACACGTACCCGGAGTGCTGCGACGCGTAGGCGAAGTCGAAACGATTGCCGGCACGGTTGTTCTGAAGGATGTCGCCCAGTTTCGGCGGATACTCCGATACGGCATGCCCGCGAAACGCCGCGTTCGGCTGATCGGCGTTCTTGATGGCTTCATAAACGAAAGCGCTGTGGCGCGCCGAGAACTTGAACTGCGCGGACGTTGCACCCGCCTGCTTCACGCACCACGAGACGAACACGGCCGACCAGGGAGGCTCGACGCCCTCGAAGGCATGCCCTGTCTCAGTCCAGTACCTCTCGATCTGCTCCAGAAGCGGCGATTGGTTCTCGCGCAGGAAGCGGTAGGAGGCGTACTGCTCCTGTGCAATGGTGGCGAGCTTGCGTTGAAATGGCGTGGACATCGGAATCTCCTTGGCAATGTCTGCTGCAAGTGAAGGAATGAAGGACTGACTCGTCGGACGCAGACTAGTACTCGGGTGCATGCGACGCGTCCTCTGTCCATGGGAGGCGGCATCGCCAGCGATGCGCTATACCTGCCTGGAGGGATCACATGAAAGAGGGAGGCGTGGAAGAAGCACCGCGTCCTAGCATTCGTTCCACCGTTCGAACGAGGTCAATGCGCCATGCGAGTCGCCTTCACTTCCTGCTTCAGCGCCCAAAGCTTCAAGCAGCAGCCCGTCTGGGATCAGATCGGCGCGGCCAACCCCGAGCACCTCCTCCTGCTGGGGGATTCGGCGTATTACGACGCCGACGGATCGAGCATCAGCATGGTCAAGGCCATGGACCCCGATCCCTTTGCGAGGCATGCCATGAGGCGTCTTCGAGATCAATTGAACCAGCCACAGTTCGCGAAGCTGGTTCGCCGCAAGGGTCTGCACATTCACCCGATTTGGGACGACCACGACTTCCTCTGGAATGGCGCCTGCGGCGCACAGGTATTCGAGGAGAGATCGCACGCGCATCTCATTCCCCCGACCCGGGCGGCGTTCCAGGCGTATCGAGATGCTCTGGACGCCCATGAGCCTGCAACCTTTCCCCAGCCATCGGATCCGTGGCGCTCGGATATCAAGGAGCCGGGCTACCGAATGATCGACATCGGGAATGCAGCCAATCCGGTACGGCTGCACCTCACCGACGGCAGGAGCTACAAGACCGCCAGCGGCAAGGATGCGGTGCTCGGCGAGGCACAGATGAATGCGTTGGCATCGGCCATCGCCACTTCATCGGAAGACACGGTGCACCTCGTCGCCAGCGGATTGGTCTTCGAGGCAAACCATGGAGAGACCTGGATGACATGCGAGGCCGAACACGCCAAGATGCTCGAGCTGGCCCGGAACCGGCGCATCCTCATCCTGAGCGGCGACGTCCACGAGAACCGCTTCGCCGTACCACAGCCCGCGGGCAAATGGAGCTTGTTCGAGGCGACGTCATCGGGTGCGGCCCTGCGCACCGGGGTCACCATCGGAGCGCTCCAATGCAACTGGGGCCTCTTGGAACTCACGCCGGAGAACGTGGTGATCGAGCTCTCGCAATTGCACATGCCGCCGCGCAAACGCGTGATCGATCGAAGGACCTGGAAACTCATTCCCGGTCCTTGAGCGACGCCGCTCCCGGACGGAATGGGAGGGCGCCCTTCGACCGACGCCTCAGCTCTTGAAGAACGCCAGCAGATCCGGATTGAGAACGTCTGCGTTGACGGTGAGCATGCCGTGGGAATAGCCCTTGTACACCTTGAGCGTGCCGTTCTTCAGCAGCTTGATCGACTTCAGCGCGGCGTCGGCGATCGGAACGATCTGATCGTCGTCGCCATGCATGACCAGGGTCGGAATGGTGATCGCCTGGAGGTCCGCCGTCTGGTCGGTCTCCGAGAAGGCCTTGATGCCGTCATAGTGGGCCTTGGCGCTGCCCATCATGCCCTGCCGCCACCAGTTCTGGATCACCCCCTGGGAGACCTTCGCGCCCTCGCGGTTGAAGCCGTAGAACGGGCCGGTCGCGACGTCGAGGAACAGCTGTGCCCGGTTGTCGGCGACACCCTTGCGGAAGCCGTCGAACACTTCGACCGGCAAGCCTTCCGGATTGCTCGCTGTCTTGAGCATCAAGGGGGGGACTGCGCTAACGAGCACGGCCTTCGCGGCACGGCCGCTGGGCTGGCCGAACTTCGCGACGTAGCGCGCAACCTCGCCGCCGCCGGTCGAGTGTCCGACGTGGAAGACCTTGGTCAGGTTCAGCGCCTCGACGACGGCGAAGGCATCGGCAGCATAGTGGTCCATGTCGTGGCCCTCGCTGACCTGCGCCGATCGCCCATGGCCGCGACGGTCATGCGCGATCACGCGGTAGCCGCGCTGCACGAAGAAGAGCATCTGGGCATCCCAGTCGTCGCTCGAAAGAGGCCAGCCATGATGGAACATGATGGGCTGGCCGTCCTTGGGTCCCCAGTCCTTGTAGAAGATCTCTACGCCGTCCTTGGTGGTGATCGTGTTCATGAGGTGATGCCCTTTCTGAGAGTGCGCTGTTGCGCGGTGCTTGGTGGAGGGAGTTGCATTCCCCGCCATCGGGAGACCGGCGATCGCCAGGGTCCCCGCGCCGGCGAGAAGAAGCTTGCGCCTGTCGCTGTCGAAAACGGTGTGAAGATCGAGCTGTTTCATGTGTGACCTCGGCAGATTCAGGCTTGCGCTTCAAAGGCAGCGACTGAACGGACTGCCTCGAGAACGACATCGGCTTCCACCTTCTGTTCGGACACCAAGGCCAAGTGAACCAGCAGGACGGGGATCATGGGATCGGTGGGAATATTCATGGGTTTCCTGAAAGAAATCAACGGGCTCGGATCGCGCAAGGCCGCTGTTTGAAGACAGCGGCGATCCATCGAGCCTCACTATGAGGCGCAGCGCGCCTCGCGTATTGCACATTCGGCGCCCGGATTGAACGCTTGTTTTTCCTCCGCGTCCGAGGCGCCGCATCGGCTTGCGCGACAACCTCGCGACCGCGACCGCCTTGGCCTCCCGCTCGACTATTGATTTTCAGGAACAAGTTTTTTGCCGCTGGCGGGGTTTTCCGGCAAGGGGGCCGAACGCACACTCGGCGCCGAGCGCGCACTGCTTCGCCTCGCTCGCGACCAGCCACCGCTCGGCCGTCGCGGCACTTCACATCTACACTGACGGCTGGCACGCAATGTGCAAAAGGAAAAGCGGGTTCGATCGACTGCGTGAGGACCATCTTCAAGGAGGCGCGCAAAATCTCCATCCATCGTTCGTCGCAGCGCCGCCAGTCGGATACCCCGTCACTTCAACTCCCGCCCTCCCAAGTTCATGCGCGCCGAAATCACTCTCAACGAGGGGAGAGGTCAACCGCTCCCCGCAGGGCAAGGGCTCGCGCCACAAGACCTGCTCGGGTGCACGGTCGACCATCTGCAGAGAAATCAGGAACTTTCGGCTGACGGCGTTCGCATCTATCGCAAGACCGTGAACGCCCATGAGCGTCACCATGTCGAGACAGCCGCCAGCGGGCGCGGCGTCCTGCTCGGCATCTCGTTGCGCGACGGTCATCGCCGACGAATCCTTCATGAACACCATGCGTCTTGTCACGACTTCGGCAAAGGCTCGATCTATGTCCGCGATTTCTGCGACCGCTATCGCGCGGACATGCAAAGCGGCTTCGACTTCGTGCTGCTCGAGATCTCCCACCCTGCCCTGCAGCGCGCCATCGACGAAAGACCGGGGCCGCGCGTTGGCGGCCTGGTCGATGTCGCGGGCGTCAGGGACGAGGTGCTCGCCCATCTCGCAAGCGCGCTGATCCCTGCGCTCGAACGTCCTGCCGAGGTCAGCCTGCTGTTCATCGATCAGCTCAGCGTCGCGATGACGAGCTACCTGGTCGACAACTACGGTCGCGCCGCGCCTGCCACCGAGCCGCGGCCAAACCGGCTGCTTTCGCGTTCGCACGAGGCGCGCGTCAAGGAGATGTTGCGCAGCAAGATGGACGGCAGCATTTCGATCGCCGAGATCGCCGACGCCTGCAACCTGTCGCGCAGCTACTTCATCCGCGCCTTTCGCGAGACCACCGGCCAGACGCCGCACCAATGGCTGACCGCACAGCGGCTGGAACGCGCGCGCGCGTTGCTGGAGGACGCCGAGCGGCCTCTGGCGGACGTGGCCGCAGCCTGCGGCTTTGCGGACCAGAGTCACTTCACGCGCGTCTTCTCCCAGCACACCGGCATGCCGCCGGGCGGCTGGCGCAAAAAGATGCAGCTTGAAAAATGAGGATGGCCGAACGCGGGTGCCGATACGAAACCCCGAGTTCTGAAGTCCTTCGTGCTCGCCACCCCCCACACCTGCTCGATCGACTGCGTGACGCCATGGAGCGTGCATTGCGAGAACCGCCCGCACCCTGGCCGCATGCCGCGGCCTGCGGCTAGATGCCGAGCTGCGCTGCGATCGCCTGCCCCAGCACAGCGTCGACCAGCCGGAAGTGCTCGATCTGCCGTCGCTGGATGGTCTCGGGCACGCCTGCCATCGCCGCTGCGACGTTGGCGGCCAGACGCTCCCGCTCCGCGCTGCCCATCCGGCGGTACAGCGCCGTGGCCTGCACATAGTCCCCAAGGCCCTGACGATCGTCGAAGCGCGCCGCGTCGCCGCTCAGCGGTAGCGCAGGCTCCGCGTGCTGTCGATCAGGACGCGGTCCGCCGAAGGAGTTGGGCTCGTAGTAGGCGTCGGTGCGAGGCGGCACGTCCAGCCGCATCGCACCGTCGGCGTGGTAGGTGTGCACCGGCGCGCGCGGTCGGTTCACCGGCAGCGCCGCGTGGTGCGTGCCGACGCGGTAGCGCTGCGCGTCGGCATACGCCAGCAGGCGTCCTTGCAGCAGCCTGTCGGGCGAGATGCAAAGGCCCGGCACCATGTGCGCCGGGTTGAAGGTCGCCTGTTCCACCTGCGCGAAATAGTTGTCGGGGTTGGCGTCGAGCGTGAGCTCGCCCAGTTCGACGAGCGGGAATTCGTCTTGCGGCCAGACCTTGGTGGGGTCGAAGGCATCGAAAGACAGCGCCTCGGCCTGCTGCTGGCTCATGAGCTGCACATGCAGCGACCAGCGCGGGTGCTCGCCACGCTCGATGGCCTCGAACAGGTCGCGCTGAGCGCTCTCGCGGTCCTCGGCGATGGTGGCGCGGGCCTGTGCATCGGTGAGGCAGCGAATGCCCTGCCGCGTCTTGAAATGGAACTTGACCCAGCAGCGCTCGTTGGCGTCGTTGATGAGCCCGAACCCATGTGCGCCGTAGCCGTGCATGTGGCGGTAGCTGCTGGGCAGGCCGCGATCGGAGAACAGCATCACGATCTGGTGAATGCTCTCCGGCGAGAGCGACCAGAAGTCCCAGATGGCGGTGGGCGAACGCAGGTGGCTCACCGGATGGCGCTTGAGCGCGCGCACCAGGTCGGGAAACTTCTGCGGATCGCGAATGCACGCCACCGGCAGGTGGCTGCCGACCAGGTCCCAGTTGCCTTCTTCCGTATAGGCCTTGACGGCGAAGCCGCGCATGTCGCGCTCGGCATCCGCGCAGCCGCGTTCGCCCGTGAGCCCCGAGAAGCGCACCAGCACCGGCGTGACCCGGCCCGGCTGCAGGAAGTGCGCGCGGGTGTGGCGTGCAATGTCGCCCGTGATGCGCAGCTTGCCCAACGCGGCCGCGCCCTTGGCGTGCAGCACCCGCTCCGGAATACGTTCGCGCGCCAGGTAGGCGAGCTTTTCGGCCATCTGGTAGTCCTGCAGGAGGATCGGTCCGCGCGGTCCCGCGGTGATCGAGTGCTGGCTGTCCGCCACGGGTGCGCCGCCTGCGGTGGTCAAGGTCGGCGGCCTTGGGTTTGTCGTCATGGCGATGTCCCTGATCGAGTCTCGCAGCATGGTGAGCCGCAGGAACGCGCGTGTCTTGAACAGGAGTCGTCTGTTTTGAACGACGGCAGGCTGCAAGCCCCCATGCTGCGACGCAACAGCACCCGAATCTGCAAGGCCGCACCCAACCCGACAAGACGACGCCGCGCGCAGGGTGCACCATGGAGCCCCACCCACGACCGGCCCCTGCCATGAAACCCACCCTGCCCCAGCTCATGAGCCTCAACGGCGGCTTCGTCGACACCGCAGGCTTCCTGGCGCTTCACGGCCTGTTCACCGCGCACGTGACGGGCAATTTCGTGACCATCGGCGCGGCACTGGTACACGGCACCTCGGGCGCACTCACCAAGCTGCTGGCGCTGCCTGTGTTCTGCGCGGTGGTGATGCTTGCCCGCCTGCTGAGCTACAGCCTGCCCGGCCTGGGCCTGCCGGTGATGCGGACCATGCTGGTGCTCAAGGCGGTGCTGCTGCTGGCGGGTGGCGTGCTGGCCATCCTTTTCGGCCCCTTCGCCGACGGCGACAGCGCAACGGCGATGCTCGCGGGCCTGGTGCTGGTCTCGGCCATGGCCCTCCAGAACGCGGTGCACCGCATCCACCTGGGCAGCGCGCCACCCACCACGCTGATGACAGGCACGACCACGCAGGTCATGGTCGACCTGGCCGACCTGATGCGCGGCGGCCAGGCACCTCAAGACAAGGCCGCAGCGCATGCCCGCATACGGCGCATGTCGGCCGCGGTGGCGTGGTTTGCCGCCGGCTGCGCGGCGGCGGCGCTCATCTACGCGCGCTGGGACGTGTGGTGCTTTGCCGTGCCGCCCGTGCTGGCGGCGCTGGCGGTGGTGCTGCAGGGCAGCACGCACGAAGGCGACGCCGTCGCGCGGTAGCACCGCGATCCCTGGCTCCGGTGCCGGGGTCACTTGTAGAGCCAGCGCGCCATCAGGCGCGTATACCTCGGCATGATCAGGTACACCATCAGCCCCACGACGGCGGCTGAAGCAATCAGGTGCTCCACCGCATGGAAGGACAGCACGGGCACCGGCGCGAGCAACCAGTGCAGCACCGCGGGCACGAGCATGGTCAGGGGGTAGATCACCGACAGCGTCAGCAGGAACTGCTTGTAGCGTTTGGCCGGCGGCTGCCCCGCGGGCGGATGGAACCAGAACTCCAGGCCGCTGCGTGTCTCGACCTTCTCTTCCATCTCCAGTAGCGGCTGCGCCTCTTCGATCAACCGGCGGCGAGCCTCCGAGTCGAACCAGTCCTGGGCATGCGCGAGCGAGTCGAAGCGGATGGTGATGGTGTACTGCAAGCTCCCCGCCGCCGGGTGAATCACATTGACGCCGCGGTGCCCCGGAAAGCGGGACGCAATGGGCACCACCTTCTTCAGCCACCGCTCATAGTCTTCCACCCTGTCGCGCCGAACGGTCTGCTGGATCACGGCCGTGACGGTTTCGGCCCCGGGCGGCGCGCGCCCGGCGATCTCGTCCAGCGTGGCGGTGCGCAAGGCGGGTTGTCGGTCGTCGGCGGTCATGTTCGGTGGTCTGTTCAAAGGTCTCAGAGGCCGATCATCTTGCGACCCTCGTCGGTCAGCAGGTCGTGCGTTTCGGGGTGCGCGCGCATGTAGCCATTGAATACCGGGCACTGCGGAACCACGCGCAGCCCGCGCTCGCGTGCCGAGGCGAGGCCGGCGAGCACGAGCTGCTTCGCGATGCCCTGCCCCTGCAGGGCTTCGGGCACGAGCGTGTGAATGAACGTGATGACGTTGCCTTCGAGCGAATAGACGGCGACCGCGTGATGGCCTTGCGACACGTATTCGAAGCGGTGCTTCGCCGTGTTGTCCTGAACCAGGGAAGAGGCAGGAGCGGAAGGAGAGGGCGAAGAAGCAGTGGTCATGGAAAGCTCGCGACAGGGACGGTTGGATTCAATGCAGGTGCCGCAGGTGCAACGGCCGGCGTGGCGCTGCGGCGGTGACTCCGTCATTCTTCCCGAACCGGCGCACCAGGTGGGCGCAGATGGTCAGTGCCAGGTGTTGCTGCACGAGCGAGCCGGCGCGTTGCGGCCGCTCGAACAGGGCCAGCACGGCCGCACCCAGGCTGCACATCACCGGGTCGACCACGCCGGGGGCACACACCAGGCTGCTCACATGCACCATGCCCGACGCGCGCGCCACGGCGCGCACCAGCGCGTGCGGCACGTAGAACTGCAACGCATCCAGCGGGTTGCCCAGGTAGCTCGCGACCTCGTCGCGCAGATCGACGATGCCGAGGGCACCCGGCTCATAGCCGCGCACCACCGAGGGCCGCCCGCGCACCCAGGTTTCGTGATGGCGCATGCCGAGCAGGTGCAGCGTGACAAGGAAGGCATCTTCGGGAGGGATCTCCCGCTTCATGCCCAACTGGTCGGGCAGGCAGGTGATGCGCGTGACGACGAAGGGCGCCATCAAGGACTCCGCGCCAGCTGCCGGCGCGTTGGGCGCCGGCAGCATGACGAGCGAGGGCGCGGATGGCAACTCGAAGTACCGGCCCAGCAGGTCGCCGTAGGCGCCTTCGCGCGTCACGGAAAGCATCGGCCCTTGGTGAACGCCGGCGGACCGGCATTCACCACCGAGTCCCGTTCCTTGCAGGAACGCTCACTGCCATCACGCAAGGCAAGAGTGGCCCCAGCGGGGGCAAAAACGGGGGGGGGGCTCAGCCCTGGCGCACCGACTCGAACAGGAACCACGTGCGGCGCTCGGCCTCATCGATCCAGTTCTCCAGCACGCTGGCCGTGGCCACGTCGCCGTACTCGTCGCACACCGCGTGCGCGGCTCGCATGAAGCCGGCCAGGCGCTGGTTGTCCTCGCGCAGTTCGGCCAGCATGCCGATGGGGGTCACGAAGTCGGCGTCGTTGTCGGACAGGCGCTGCAGGCGCACGGCATGGCCGGTGGAACGCAGCGTGGTGCCGCCCACCTTGCGTACGCGCTCGGCAATGGGGTCGACCGTGGCGAAGATCTGGTCGGCCTGCTCGTCCAGCAGCAGGTGGTAGTCGCGAAACGACGGACCCGACATGTGCCAATGGAAGTTCTTCGTCTTGAAGTACAGCGCGAACACGTCGGCCAGCAGCACGTTCAGTGCGGCGGAAATGTCGCGCGTGGCGTCGGCGCCCAGGTCGCTCGGCGTGTGCAGCGACGCCACGCGGCGCGCCTTGGTTCTGTCGGCCAGGGCCTTGACGGCTTTGGCGGTGTTTGCGGTCTTTGCAGGCTTGGTGGACTTGGATGTGGCCATGGGTCTTCCTTGGAAAGTGCCGTGGGTTGGCGAAATGCCGTCTGCCGTCAGCGAGACAGATGGCAAAGACGAAAAAGCGGGGATCGGTCCTTGGAGCGCATCCTCGTGGCAACGAAGGTGCGCGTCTTGTCGATTAATGAGGCCGTTTGGATATTTGCCGTCGCGGTGCCCAGGGCGCGGGCAATTCGTTCGTTCGCGGGTGACCAACGAAATCGAACTTGCAGTGGCGCGCGACGTGCCGGCGCTCATCATCTGCACACCGCCGGCCAGATCATCGAGCCCGTGCTCATCGACTCCTCGTGCTGAAGCGCGCCGTACAGCACGGAAGTAAAGCTCTCCATGGCGCGGTTCGGATATCGCCACGTCCGTCTGGTTCATGGCACAGGCACCTTCCTACTTCGGCTGCTGCTGACGACAGATGTTCGTTCCTACGGTCGTCAGCTGGAGCGATCCGCCCAGCCATTCGAGCCAAGCCAATGAGACCAGATCGTCGATCACCGCCTCGTCGATCTCGCCTGCACGCCGGCGATGCAGCAAGTCAGCCACGTGGGGCAGATCGGCGCGAAGCGCTTCCCGCCGAGAAAGGGAGAGAAACGCTGGAGTCATGCGAGGTCCTTCATGCAGATGCATGCGAACCAGCCTAACACCCGAAGGCCGCCTGCGCACATGAAAAGAAAAACCACACCGCGCTGAAACCACCTACACTAGACGCATCGACTGCGGCTTGCTCGTTGCCTCAGTCCTTGATTGACACCTCGCGGCAACCGCTGACCGCCAAGGCCTCACCTCCCCGACAAGCTGACCCATTCCCGTCGGCCCTTTCGGAGCGTCATTCTCCTCAGCGAGTTCCATCGTCGGTCCGTTCAACGCATTCTGCGGACCGCTCCCGTTTCCCCCTCAGATCAACTTCGTGTGCCTGACCAGCCCAGTGCTGGCACGCATGCTCGGCGCGCGCCTCGAAGGCAACCGCCCGCTTCATCACATGCAGATTCCACAGGCCCACGAGGTGGGCAGATACATCGTCACCCCCATGACCAAGCTCACCGAGAGCGGGCAGTACGCCGCCTCGGTCTCCGTCCGCCGCGGCATGCATGACCGGGTCTTCCGGCTCATCCCGCGCTTCGAGAGCGCCGCCCGTGCGGCGCACTACGCATTGGCGCAGGGCCGCCACTTCGTGCTGAACAACCAACTGGCCTGAGCATCCGGCCGATCATTGAAGGAGCTTCGTGGGTAAGGAAGAACTGATTGAAATGCAGGGTCGAGTACAGGAAGTACTGCCCGATTCGCGTTTTCGCGTCACCCTGGACAACGGACACAGCCTGATCTGCTACTCGGGCGGCAAGATGCGCAAGCACCGCATCCGGGTGCTGGCAGGCGACAAGGTCTCGCTGGAGATGTCGCCCTACGACCTCAACAAGGGACGCATCACTTTCCGCCATCTCGAACCCCGCTCCCAGAGCGGCTCTCCACCCGTGCGGCGCCCTGCCCGATAGGCTCGCCTGCCGATGCGTCCTGCATCGGACTCAACCCCGTTTTTCGACCACTCAAGAAAGCAATCATGGACAACAAGCTCTACGTCGGCAATCTCTCATACACGACTCGCGAGGACGCGCTTCAACAACAGTTCGCGCCATTTGGTCACGTCGCCTCGGCGAAGGTCATGACGGAGCGCGATTCCGGCCGCTCCAAGGGCTTCGGTTTCGTCGAGATGGGCTCGCCTGCGGAAGCGCAGGCCGCCATCAAGGGGCTCCACGGCAAGGAGATCGATGGCCGGGCCCTGACCGTCAACCTCGCGCGTCCGATGGAGCCGCGCACCGGTGGCTTCGGCGGCAACCGCAGCTACTGAACCATCATCGATCGTGATGCCCTCTTCCGCTCGGCATGCGGCGGGGGCAGACAACGCCGCGGCAGTTGCGCATGTTGCATTGCTCCGGCGCATCGAGCACGCGATCTTTCCGCTGGCCATCGTCAGGCCCGAGTTGGCCCTGCTCCCGAAGGGTATCGGCCGACCTTGCCATGGAGCCAAGCCTGCATCTGCAGCGCGAGCGTGAGGCGGCTGCAGGCGGCGGAAGCGCGCCAGCGTGCACACTGTGGGCAAAGGAGTGATCGCCATGCTTCCCATGCCCCATTTCTCCAAGCAGGTGTGCGCCGCCCTGGCCCTGAGTTTCTCGGCCTGCGCGATGGCGGCCGATCCGCCGCTCGACGCGGCTGCGAGCGATCCCGCCCGGCTCGGCTGGATGGTGGGGACGCCCCCGCCGCCCGAGCGTCGTCTGCGCTTCGACGACGGCAGCTATTTCCGCTTTCCGGCCTTGCGCTGGAGCGTTGCGCATTTCCGCGAACTCATGCCCACCGCCAATGTCTCGCGCGGCCTGGGTGCACCCGCGCCGCTGCCGCGCGCGCTGCGCGCCGACATTGACGATCTGCGCTTCACGCCGCTGGGTGCCAAGGAGTCGATGAGCTGGGCCGAATCGCTGGCCGCCAATTACACCGACGGCATCGTGGTGCTGCACCGGGGGCGCGTGGTGTACGAGCGCTACTTCGGGGCCCTGACGGAGCAGGGCCAGCACGGCGCCATGTCGATCACCAAGTCGTTCACCGGCACCCTGGGCGCCATGCTGGTGGCCGAGGGCACGCTCGACCCCTCCAGGCGCGTGGCCGACTACGTGCCGGAGCTTGCGGCGTCGGCCTTCGGCAGCGCGACCGTGCGCCAGGTGCTCGACATGACCACGGGCCTGCGGTTCAGCGAGGATTACGCCGATCCCAATGCGGAGGTCTGGGCCCATGCCCAGGCGGGCAGTCCGCTGCCCAAACCCCAAGACTATGCCGGCCCGCGCAGCTACTACGAATACCTGCAGACCGTGCAGCCGGAAGGCCGGCACGGCGGTGCGTTCGCCTACAAGACCGTGAACTCCGACGCGCTGGGCTGGATCATCGCGCGGGTCACGGGGCGCTCTGTCGCCGCGTTGCTGTCCGAGCGCATCTGGAGCCGCCTGGGCGCCGAGCAGGACGCCTACATGACGGTGGACTCTACCGGCACGCCGTTCGCGGGCGGCGGGCTCAACACGGGCCTGCGTGACCTCGCTCGCTTCGGGGAGATGCTGCGCAACGGCGGCCGCCACAACGGCCAGCAGATCGTGCCCCGCGCGGTAGTGGACGACATTCGCCGCGGCGGCGACCGCGAGGCCTTTGCTCGTGCCGACTACACGCTGCTGCAGGGCTGGAGCTACCGCAATATGTGGTGGGTCACGCATGGTGCCGATGGCGCGTTCATGGCGCGCGGCGTGCACGGCCAGCGGCTCTATGTGAATCCCGGCGCGGGCGTGGTGATTGCGCGCTATGCATCGCACCCCGTGGCGAGCAACGCGTCGAACGATCCGACCACGCTCCCCGCATTCGACGCGCTGGCGCGCCACCTCGCGGCTCCACCGCGGTGATTCGCTGCCGCTCACTCGGCAGAAGGGAATCAGTGGAGCGTGACAACGGGGCCCGGTCCTTTTGGTCCGAGAACCCGTTGGGCTATTGCTCGGGGTTTTCACCGTTCAGACCATGGCGTGGCGTGGGCTTTCTCTCAGAACTCCAGGGCGTTTTGCTGAAGAATGGCTAAAATGGCTAATCACTCTTCCTTGAGTCCAGTCATGCAAGTCAGTGCCACCGATGCCAAGAACCGCTTCGGCTACTACCTAAGTCAGGCTGAGCGCGAGCCCGTGCAGGTCATGAAGAACGACCGCGTCGCGGTCGTGATGGTCTCGGCTGCCCGTTACGCCGAACTCGAGGCGCTCGAACGGACAAAGACGCTCGGCCAGCGCAAGCGCGAATTCAACGAGACCTATGCAGAGTGGATTGCTGCCCAGAACGGGCTTGTCGAGCGCGTGGGTGTTTTCGGCGAGGACTACCGTCCCTGGTGATCGCAGGATGGCCCAGTTCGACGTCTACGCCAACCCGTCCAAGACCCAGCGCGGCGAGATTCCCTGGATGGTGGACATCCAGAGCGAGATTCTCGATAAGCTCCCGACTCGTCTCGTGATGCCATTGGCGCTGCGTGCCAACATGCCGGCGGCCATGCCGCGGTCGCTCTGTCCGACCATCGGCTGGAACGGAGCGACGCTGGTGGCTTTACCGCATCTGGCCGCACCCTTTCGTGTCAAGGATCTGGGGGCTGTCCAGGGCAACCTCCGATCTCAGGCCAGCGATTTCGTGGCCGCGCTAGATGCAGTGATCAGCGGAATCTGAATCGAGCGTTCAGTACGTTGCGCCCTACCGGCGGTGTGGCTGCAAAGAACGAAGGTATCCAACAATCCCTCGCAGATGGCATGTGCGATGCGTTGGGCCCGCCGCGGCTGCGGTAGTGAACGCTCGACCCATACGGATGCGCAGTCCGGAGGCGTCTGCAGGGCAAGAAGCAAGCTTCCAGCTCGGGCGGGAAACGGATCTGCCCACCCACACACAGCTTTTGAAGACCCTGTGTGCCAATTTGACGGCCGTCCAGACCCGGCTGACGAGCGTCCCCGACGCGCAACACGCGGCACCGCCGGCATGCCGCCATCCTGCGTTCCTGTGCCATGATGAAGTTAACAAATCCACTCCCCATACTCGGGCGCTGACCCCGCCCCCTGTAGCACCGCTTCACCTTGGCCTACCTTGTCGCACTTCTGATGTTCGTCGCATCGCTGTGCCATGCGCAGACGGCGCCAGTGCAGCGCCTGCGCATCGTCGGAGGACTCGCCGGGGTCACGCAGTTCACGGGGCAGGAGGAGCAGTTCTGGACGCGCGACCTCGCGGCGCTGTCCGGAGGGCGCTACACCGCCAGCATCGTGCCCTTCGACCGCGCGGGCGTGCCGGGCCAGGAGATGCTGAACTTGATGCAGCTGGGTGTCGTGCCCTTCGGGACGGCGCTGCTGAGCCAGATTTCCATCCAGTTCCCCGAGTTCAGCGCGGCCGACATGGCCGGGCTGAACCCGGACGTTGCCACGCTGCGGCGCGTGGTCGGCGCATTCCGTCCCTATCTTTCGCAGACCTTGCGCGAGCGCTATGACGTGGAACTGCTGGCGGTCTACATCTATCCAGCGCAGGTGGTGTTCTGCAACAAGCCCATGCAACAGCTCGGCGACCTCGTCGGCCGGCGTACCCGCGTCTCCAGCTCCATGCAGGCCGACTTCGTCTCGGCGCTGGGCGGCACGCCCGTTTACACCGAGTTCTCGCAGATCATGGCGAACATGAAATCGGGCAACACCGAGTGCGCCATCACCGGCACCATGCCCGGATACACACTCGGCCTGCACCAGGTGACCAGCGCGCTCTATGCCATGCCCTTGAACTGGGGGGTGGCGGTCTTCGCCGCCAACCGCGAGAGCTTCCAGGCACTGCCGCCCGATCTGCAGGCGCTGCTGCGCAAGGAGCTGCCGCGGCTGGAAGCCGCGGTATGGGCCCAGTCGGAGCGCGAGACCGAGGAAGGCATCGCCTGCAACACCGGTGCGGCAGGTTGCAGCAAGCCGGCCAGGGGACGCATGACGGCCGTACGGCCCTCCCCGCAGGACGAGGCCCGCCGGCGCGAGATCTTCGCGAACCGCGTGCTGCCCGGCTGGGTGCAGCGCTGCGGGCCGGTGTGCGCCACGGTGTGGAACCAGACGATCGCGCCGGTGGTCGGCATCCAGGCCAGGACAACGACACAGTGACGCCGCGATTTCCCCGTCGCATCACCGCCGTCATCTATGGCGTGGCGCTGTCCTTGCTCGCCACCGCGGGAACGGTGGCCGCCGTCATCGTCTGGGAGGCCAGGCAGAAGGCCATCGTCGATCACGAGAACCAGACGATCCGCTTCGTGGCCGGTTCCGAAGCGGCACTCAATCGCGCGCTGCTGAGCGTCGACATGCTGCTCGCAGGCGCCAACGAGATTCTGCGCGGCTCGACAGCCGCCAGCGCCGCGGGGGAAGCGAGCAGCCCAGGCCCGCACCAGCTGCTCGAGAACCTGGTGCGGCAGAACCTGCTCGTGCGCCACATCGCCTTCGTCGATGCGCGCGGCACGGTGGTGGCGTCCTCGGACCGCCGCGGCGACAGCCTGCCGCTCGCCCTGCCCGCAGGCTTCGTGGACAGCGTGCTGGCCAAGCCCGTGTCCACGCTGGCGATCAGCGTGCCGGCCGTGAGCATGGTGACCTCGCAGAAGGTGCTGTACCTCGCCCGTGCCGTGACGCTGGCGGACGGCTCGCGCATGCTGTCTGTGGCGGAGGTGCAGCTGTCGCTGCTCGCGACGATCATGACGCAGGGCGCCGGCCTGCGCGGTCTGGAGGTCACGCTGGAACATGACGCCGGTCCGCTCTTGGCGAGCCTGCCGCCGCGCGACGACCTCGGCGGCCGGCCCATCGAGCCGGCCATGCACGAGCAGACCAGCGACGGCAAGCCGAAGCGCATGGCCGCGCGCCTGAGCGGCGAACCGGCCATCGTGGTGGCTCGTCCCACGCTGCACCGCAATCTGCTGATCGTGGCGAGCTTGCCGTTGAGCGCGGCGCTGCAGGACTGGCGCCGCGAACGGGACATGGTCGCATGGACCGGTGCGCTCATCGCGCTGATGAGCGTGGCCGTGGCGCGCTTCGCGCACGTCCAGCTGCGCCGTCAATGGCACTCCCGCATGGAGCTGGTGCGTTCCAAGGCCACGCTGGACCAGGCGCTGGAATCCATGGCCGAGGGCTTCATCCTCCTGGACGCCGAGCACCGCGTGCTCAACTGGAACCACAGCTTCGTCGCGATGTTCCCGTGGACGGCATCGATGATCGCGCCACAGCTGCCCTTTCAGCGCATCATGGACGAAACCGCAAAGCACGTGGTGCACGGGCGAGGACCCGCCGGCTGGTCGGCCCTGAATGCGCCGCAGCTCGCACAGGCGCACTCCGAACAGGAGGCGCTGCTGCAGAACGGCCAGGTGATCCGCGCGACGCGCAGCCGGACGCCGGACGGCGGCCTGGTCTGCGTCTACCACGACATCACCGAGAAGCGTCGCCACACCGCCGCCATCATCGAGAGCAAGGCGCAGCTGCAGGCGACGCTCGACGCCCTGCCCGACCTGTTGCTCGAGGTCGGGCTCGATGGCCGCTGTCATGGCCATCACGCGCCGCGCGTGCCATTTCACGTCGCAGGATTCGAAAGCCCCGTGGGGCGTACCCTGCAGGAACTGCTACCGTCCGATGCTGCCTCGCAGGTGATGGCGGCGCTGCGCGAGGCCCACGCCAGCGGCTACTCGGCGGGGCGCCAGTTCGAGCGGCGCGACAAGGGCGAACGCACCTGGTTCGAGATCTCGGCGTCGCGCAAGGCGGTTGACGAGGCGGTCGATGAGACGGTCCATGGACCGATCGACGACGACGCCAGCAGGACCGATGCGCCTGGCGCGCGCTTCATCGTGATCCTGCGCGACATCACGCAGAGCAAGCGCGCCGCGCGCGAGATCGAACACCTCGCCTTCTACGACACGCTCACGGGCCTGCCCAACCGGCGGCGGCTGCTCGACCGCCTGCACCAGACCCTCGGCAGCGCCGCGCAGCGCCCGGGGCTGTGCGCGCTGCTCTTTCTCGATCTGGACAACTTCAAGACGCTGAACGACGCGCTCGGCCACGACGTGGGCGACGTGCTCCTCCAGCAGGTGGCGCAACGGCTCAAGAGCTGCCTGCGCGACGGCGACACCGTGGCACGCCTGGGCGGCGACGAGTTCGTGGTGATCCTGGACGACCTGGACGACGAGATCGCGGTCGCAGTCTCGCAGACCGAGACTGTCGGCGCAGCCATCCTCGCGCACCTGAACCAGCCCTATACGCTGGGCACGCAGCACCATCACAGCACCTGCAGCATCGGCGCCTCGCTGTTCGATGCCCGTACCGCCTCGATCGAGGAAGTCCTCAAGCAGGCCGACATCGCCATGTACCGCGCCAAGACGGACGGCGGCAACGCGCTGCGCTTCTTCGAGTCGGACATGCAGACCCGCATCACCGCGCGTGCCGCACTGGAGAACGAGCTGCATGCCGCCATCGCGGCACAGCAGTTCGTGCTGCACTACCAGAGCCAGGTGACCAGCGAAAACCGCGTGGTGGGCGCGGAGGTGCTGGTGCGCTGGCACCATCCGGTGCGCGGGCTGCTGCTGCCGGGCCAGTTCATCGATGTGGCGGAGGACACCGGGCTCATCATCCCGATGGGCCTGTGGGTGCTGGAGACGGCCTGCAGGCAGCTCACGGCGTGGCAAGGCGACCCGCGCCGGCGACACCTCAAGCTGTCGGTCAACGTCAGTGCCCGGCAGTTCCGCGAGGGTGACTTCGTCGATCAGGTGAGCCGCGTGCTGACGCGCACCGGTGCCGATCCGGGCAAGCTCGAACTGGAGCTCACCGAGAGCCTGCTGCACGAGAAGGTGGCCGACGCGATCGGCAAGATGGAGGCACTCGCCGCGCTGGGCATCCAGTTCTCCATGGACGATTTCGGCACCGGCTTCTCTTCGCTGTCCTACATGACGCAGTTGCCGCTGAGCCAGGTGAAGATCGACAAGTTCTTCGTGCACCGCATCGGGCTGGACCCGAAGGTGGAGTCGATCATCCAGGCCATCATCGGCATGGCGCGCAGCATGGAACTGGAACTCGTGGCCGAAGGCGTGGAGACGCCTGCGCAGCGCGAGTTCCTGCTGCGCCATGGCTGCGAACTGTGCCAGGGCTACCTTTTCGGCGTGCCGCAGCCGCTGGAAATCTACGAACGCGAGCTCGACGGAGAGCTTCCTGCCTCGAATCTCGCCTTCGTGCCGCAATAGGCGCACACGTTCCACGATGAAGGGCGACAGGGCCGAGACCGCAGACCTGGGCCGAGGTGGTCGAGGCGCGCGGCATTCAACCTTCGCAATGACAGCTGCAGCGCCACTCCCGCTGGAGTCACCCCCCGCTCATTCGCGCGCGCTCGCCGTTTCGAGGCCTGGGAATCTCGGCATGAAGCCCAGTTCCTCGCGGATGCGGCGGCCGTCCATGAGCGCATCGAAGGCACGTGCGAACTCGGCGTTGGAGCCATCGGGCGGCGGAGCGCCCACCGATGCGAAGAGCGCGCCAAGGGTGGGGGCTTCGTCGCCGACCACGTTGTAGATGCGGTGCGCAGGCGACGGGGCATCGAGCAGCAGAGTGACGGCCTGCGCGACGTCGACGTGGTGGGCGATCGACATGCGTTGCGCCGCGGGGAAGCCGCGCATCACCGGAACCACCTCCTCGATGTGCGGATCGCCGTCACCGTATACGAACGGCAGGCGAAGCACACGCACGTCCAGGCCCTGGAGTTCCAGGAGAAAACGCTCGGCCGCCAGCTTGCTCACCGGATAGGCCACCGTCGGCGCACAGGGGTCGTCCTCCCGAGCGAGCTGTCCACCGTTGGCGCCGTAGACAAGACCGGTACTGGTGAAGAGGAAACGCCGCACCGAGGCGTCGCGCGCGGCGTGCGCCAGGCGCTGCGTACCGAGATCATTGACCGCGCGCGCCTGCTCGGGCGTCGCACCGCGGAAGAAGGCGGCACAGTGGACCACGGCCTCGATGCCGTGCACTGCAGCGGCCAGCGAGTCCGCGTCCTGCAGGTCGCCCTGGATGATCTCGACACCCGCGTCTTGCAAAGGGGCAGCGCGCGCTGGATCGCGCACAAGGGCTCGCACGTGGTCACCCCGCAGGGCAAGTCGCTTGGCGAGTCGGCTTCCGACCTTTCCGGTCGCTCCAGTGATCAGGATTTTCATGACCTGCAGCGTAGCGGCGCGCCCGCGACGCGAATTGGAAGAAACGGACATGAAGGGGGCGGAATCCCATGAGCTCGCCAAGCGGTTAAATAATGGGGCCATGCGCGCGCACCACATTCACCAAGGTCACCTGGCGCAGGGAACTTCGGCCGCGTCCTCCGTGGCCGCTCTCTCCCTGCACATGATCGACCGCGATGCGCGGGGCACCCTGGTGCCCCGCCTGGAAACCCAGATCGTCGTTCGCTTCGGATCGATGGCACGGGACGGACTCGATGCACATGTGCTCGGGGCGCGTCAGCAGGTGCATCGCAAGCTGGTTCGCGGCGGCCAGCGGATCGTGGTGGCGCGTCTTCGCCTGGGCGTGCACGAAGCGGTTCTCGGCGCGCCCGCTTCCGCCATCGCCGGGCACACTGTCGCACTCGAGGATCTGTGGGACGACAGCGCGCAGCTGTTCGATCGGCTCGCCGGCGCGCGCAGCATGACCGAGGCGGCCGCGGCGCTGGAAGGCGCCATCTCCGAGCGCCTCGGCACCGCGCAGGGAGGCGGTGTCCAGCCGCGTTTCGCGCTCGAAGCCGCCAGGAGGCTGGAGAGCGCGAGCGTGGACGTTGTCGCCGCAGACCTTGGCGTGAGCGCCCGGCACCTGCGCCGTGTGTTTCGCGAGGCCCTGGGCATCAGCCCCAAGGCATTCGCCAGGCTCACGCGCTTCCATCGCGCGTTGCGCGACGCCCGCCATGACAGCCGCATGGGCTGGGCCGGCATCGCCGCTGCCGCGGGTTACTACGACCAGGCGCACCTCATCGCCGAGTTCCGCGCGATTGCCGGCGTGACGCCGCGCGCACTCGTCGACGAACTTCGTGCGGGGCCGGGGATCGACTGAAGTCGGGCCACCGCGCAGGCGCACGCAGCGAAACGGACAAGGCCATCGAAGCCGAATTGGGGCGGCACCTCGTCGCGGTGCTCACCCAACGCCGGCGGACTGCCCCGGTCGGACGGACCCAACGCGGCGGTGATGACCCTGCCCCAACATCGATCCACCGTCGACGGCGTCGAGCCGCAGGCTGAACAATCCCCGCGTTACTTGAGTGGCTGCGGATGCAGGGCTGCGACGGAGGCCGGCGCAAGCAGGGTATGTCTCAGGCTCCAGATACAGGCAGCGAGTCGAAGCAGCCGTTCCACGTTCCGGTCGTGATTCACGTCCTGAGGGTCTTCCTCATCAATCAGATCGCAGATGCAGTCCAGCCCTGCTGCAGGCGTGAAGCCCAGGCCGGCGCGCGCCATCTCGATCGTCGCCGCCAGAACGTCCGTCTTTTCCATGTCGAGCTCCGTGAAGTCATGAGGCGCTGCCGCCGGGGTACTGCCGGACCGCGATGCCGATGAAGGAGCCGCTGCAAAACAGCACTGCAGTGGAACACAAAAACATGGGCAGCGGTGGGTTCACTCGGGCGAGTTCCGGCGTCGTGTGCATCTCCCGTGCGTCACGAGCAGCAACCCGCTCTGTCGCGTCGTTGCGCTGATCCCCCCGTTCCGGTGTGCCCCGGCGCGTATTGACAGGCTCCAGACCGGCTCAGGCGCCGCGGAGACGGGGTGGCTTGCGATGCTGGGTTGCCTGCTCGTAGTCGTGCGCCAGCGCGAGCAGCACCGCTTCGCTCCACAGCGGACCGACGAACAGCAGACCAAAGGGCGCACCCGACGCGTAGTAGCCTGCCGGCACGGTCACCGCCGGAAGGCCCGCGATGTTGAGTTCGCCCACCGTGGTTTCCTGAATGGTGCCGGTCTTCACGGCAGGCAACTCCTCGCGCATCTGAGGAAACACCAGTGCATCGAGTCGCTCGCGCCCGAACACCTCGTCCACGATTCGCAGATAGGCTTCCTTCAGTGCGATGAAATCCGAAAGGTCCGGTGGCACGGTGGGCGACTTCAGGGCGGCTGCGAACTGCGGCAGATTGTGCAGATAGCTCAACACCCCCTTCGGTCCGAAGGCGGACTCGCTCTGGGTCGCTGCGGCGAACTCGGCGAAGGACGTGAGCGCCGCATCGGGGCCCAGGCGCTCGAGGTACTTCTGCAGGTCATAGGGTACGGATTCCATCCCGCGGGCATCGAAGTTCGCCAGTGGCGGCGTCGGCTGGCGCAGGTCTGCGAAGCCGGTGCCTGCAAACGGGTCATCGATCAGCACGGCACCTCGCGCCTTTAGTTCATCAGCCGCACGCAGATAGAGCGCGTTCGCCTCGCCAGAGAGCGGCTGTGTGCGCCAGCCGGGCCCATACAAGCCGATGCGTGCCCCTTCCAGGGTGCGGCTGCCGAACTTCGAGGTGTAGCCCCCCACCGGCTTCTTGCCGACGCCGGCCAGCGTCTTCGGGTCTTCTGCGGAGTAGCCCGCCAGCACGTCCAGGCAGAGCGCCGCATCCTTCACGGTACGTGCGATCGGTCCGACGACGTCCCGGTTGCCAGACAGCGGCATGACGCCGGCGTTGGGCACCAGGCCGATGGTCGGCTTGATGCCCACCAGATCCTGAGCCGAAGCCGGATTCTGGATGGAGCCTCCCGTTTCCTCAGCGAGTCCCAATACCGCCATGCTGGCGCCCACCGCCGTTGCCGTACCGGCGCTGCTTCCTCCAGGCACGCGATCCGGCACGACAACGTTGAGCGTGGGACCCGCCCAGCTGTCGTCCGCGTGCGTTCCGGTGTGGCTCAGGATCGGCACGTTGGTCTTGCCGAGGATGATGGCACCGGCGGCGCGCATGCGCGCCACGACAGGAGCATCGGTCGCAGGCATCAGGTCGACGCCGCCGGTCTTGCTGTGCAACAGCGCCCAGCCGGCGGTCGTCGGAAAGCCGACCATGTCCATCGGATCCTTGACCACGACGGGCACGCCTGCGAGCGGGCCCAGCGCTTCGCCGGCCTGGCGTCGACGATCAATGGCACGCGCGTCGTCGACGGCTTCGTCGTTGAGGAAGATGACGGCGTTGTAGCGCGCGTTCCAGGTCTCGATCTGAGCAAGGCAGGCTCGTGCAAGCGACTCTGCATTGAAACGGCCGCTTCGGAAACCCTCCTGGACGCTGTCGATGGTCAGGGTCGTGAGGTCGATGTCAGGGGTGATCTGGTTCATGGCGTTGAAGCTCGCTTGGATCTCGTGAAGAAGATGGATGGAAGTAAAGGCGGGGCGGCGCCCCGTTCAGAAGGTCATGTGGAGATCGACGATCTCGTCGCTCAGCATCTCGATGGGACCGCTCGCGACGAACGATCCCTTCTCGAGCATCGCGAAGCTGCTGGCGACACGGCGCACGAAATCGATGTTCTGCTCCACCAGCACCATCGTGAGCCCCAGTTCGCGATTCATGCGCGAGATCGCAGCCTCGATCTCCTGCACGACCGATGGCTGGATGCCCTCGTTGGGCTCGTCGAGCAGCATCACGCTCGGATGGATCGCCAAGGCGCGCGCCAGGGCGAGCTGCTGCTGCTGGCCACCGGACAGCACACCGCCTGGGCGCTCCAGATTCGCTGCAAGATACGGAAACAGTTCGAGCGCCAGTGCGGGGATCGTGCGCGGACCCCGCCCGGCGAAGGCGCCCATCAGAATGTTCTGACGGACGCTGAAGTCGGGAATGATCTCGCGCCCCTGCGGTACATAGGCAATGCCCGCACGAGCGCGCAGGTGCGTGGGCAGCGCGTCGACGCGCTGCCCATCGAGCTCGATGCGGCCGGTCGAGTTCACCATGGTGCCCATCAGCGCGCGCAGCAGCGTCGTCTTGCCCATGCCGTTGCGCCCGAGAATGGCAGTGATCTTTCCTCGGGGAATGACCAGGCTGACGTCGTGCAGCGCATGGCTGCGGCCGTAGTAGCTGTCGAGATTCGTGAGTGTCAACATGGCGATGCGATTCCGTGGGATCCGAGATAGGCCTGCCGCACGCGGGGATCCCGCTCGATCTCGGCGACGTTGCCTTCGGCCAGCACGCGCCCCAGATGCAGCACGGTGATGCGCTCGGCAATGTCGCGTACGAAGGCCATGTCGTGCTCGACCACCAGGATGGTGTGGCGTCCGCGCAGGCTCTTGAGAATCTGGGCGGTCTTGCGCGTTTCGGCGGCCGTCATGCCGGCGGTGGGTTCGTCGAGCAGGATCACCTTGGGGTCCTGCGCGATCAGCAGCCCCAGTTCCAGCCACTGCGTCTGCCCGTGGCTGAGGTCACCGCCAAGTCGGTGCTGCTCGGCTTCCAGGCCGATGAGGTTCAGGATCTCATCCACCCGAGCATCGATCCCGTGCCCGAAGCCCCAGCGCAGATTGCGCAGGATGGAAGGCTCCCGGCTCGCAGCCACGCACAGGTTGTGTCGCACCGAGAGTTCGCGGAAAACACTGGGGATCTGGAACTTGCGGCCGATGCCCGCGCGGGCGATCCGGTATTCGGGCCGATTCGTCAGGTCGCGTCCGTAAAGCAGGACACGGCCCGTCGTACTCGCCGTCTTGCCCGAGATCAGATCCATCAAGGTGGTCTTCCCTGCCCCATTGGCACCCAGCAGCACGCGCAACTCGCCGTCGGCCACGCGCAGCGAGACGCCATCCACGGCCTTGAAGCCGCCAAAACTCACGCCCAGCGACTGGAGTTCGAGCGCGGTCATGACCTCCCCCCGGCCGCGCGGGCGCGCGTGCGGTGGTCGAAGCGCGCGATCAGGTCGTGGGCCCAGCCACCGATGCCTTTGGGCAGGTAGAGCACCACCAGCACGAAGGTCAAGCCCACGATGACACGCCAGGCTTCGACCAGCGACTGCGTCTCGCTCGCGGTCGCCTCCAGAATGTTGATCAGGATCGCGCCGATGCACGCACCCAGCAGCGAGCCCCGGCCACCCACCGCAGCCCAGACCACCATCGTGATCGAGAAGCTCAGGTCCATGAAAGTGGGCGAAGCGAACTCGGCCACCACCACATAGAGCATGCCGGCCACGGCGGCGATGGCCGCGGACAACGCGAAGAAGAAGGTCTGATAGTGCGCCACGTCGAATCCCAGGTAGCGCGCGCGCTGCGGATCGCCCGAAGTCGCGCGCAGGATCACGCCGGCGCGCGTGGCGAGCAAGACTCGCGCGCCGATCAGCACGAATGCGAGCGTGAGCGCGACCAGGTAGTACGTCGATGTGCCGTAAGGGTCGAACTCGTGCGCGCCAACGCGCAGCCATGCGAGGTCGGACAGCCCGTTGAACCCGTTGGTCAGCGGCTGCGCGTCCACCAGCAGGAGGCGCACCAGCAACACCAGCGCGAGCGTGACGATCGAGACGAACACCCCCGCGATGCGCTTTCGGAACAACACGCCCCCCAAAACGAAGGCTACCAGCACCGGCAACACCACGCCCATGAAGATGCCGAAGCCCTGGGATTGGAAAGGCAGCCAGAGGAACGAGCCCTGGTTGATGCAGCACAGATCCACTGTCGCGCCGGGCTCGGCGTTGGACAGCATGAAATCGGGCACGGGATTCGCGCCCCCATGCTGCAGGCTGGTGGGGCTCGCCATCTTCAGCGACATGGCGAGCATGTAGGCGCCCAAGCCGAAGAAAAGGCCTTGCCCGAGGTTGAGGATGCCTGCGTAGCCCCAGCACATGGCAACGGCAATGCCGAGCATACCGAACACCAGATACTTGGCGAGCCGATTGAGTCCGAAGCCGTCGAGCACGAGCGGAGCCAGAAAGATCAGCCCCAGGAACAGTGCATACGCAGCCACGGTCAGACGCTTGTCCAGAGAGGTTCCCATGGCCATCACCGCCCCTTGAACGAGAAGAGCCCCTGCGGGCGCACGATGATCAGAAGAATCACCAGGCCGAACACCACCGCACGCGCGAGGATGTCGTTGCTGAATGCCGCCACCACGCCGGTGACTTCTCCGAGCCCGATCGAGGTGACGATCGCGCCAAGCAGGCTGCCGACACCGCCCGACACCACCACCAGGAAGCTGTCGACGACCAGGGCCGTTCCCATGTCGGGGGATACCGTCTTGAAGCCCGCCACGAGCACGCCGGTGATGCCGGCCAGGCCGGCACCAAAGGCAAAGGTCCATGCATTGACCCGTTGCACATCGATGCCGCAGGCCGCGGCCATGCGTGGATTTCGAATGATGGCGCGCACCTGCATGCCGATGCGCGTGCGATACAGGAGCAGCCAGGTCGCGAAGGTGAGCACCACGGTGCTGGCCACGATGAACGCGCGATAGGCATTGATCGGCGTCTGGCCGATCATCACCGCGCCTTGCAGCATCTGCGGAATGGGCATGTTCTGCAGCCCCGGCCCCAGCCCCTCGATATGGATGCCGAAGAAGGCCAGGCCACCTTCGAGCCGCACCGCCTGCTGGATCAGGATGGCAACCCCCCAGGTCGCAAGCAGTGTGTCGCCAAGCCGGCCGTAAAGGCGCCTCACCACACATCGCTCAATCAGCAGGCCCAGTGCGCCCGAGACGACGAACGCGATCGGGATCGCAGCGAACAGGCCAAGGCCCAGCCATATCTGCGCCATCACGGCGGCATAGGCACCAACCATGATCATCTCGCCATGGGCCATGTTCACCACGCCCATCGCGCCATAGATGATGACCAGCCCCAGCGCGGCCAGCAGAAGTATCGAGCCCATGCTGAGCCCGATCAGTATTACATCCAGCATCGGAAGTCTTTCTCTCGAAGAGGCTCGACCTGCAAGGCGCGCCTTGCAGGTCTTGGGCGTCTCAGGCCTTGACCGGAGCGGCGCCCGTGCGCTTGCAGATCAGGTTGGCATCGGTCTCGCCGTAGGCGAAGTAAGGCAGCGGGCGAACGGGCTGGGGACTGGCATCGACCACCTTGCTCTGGCCGTCGGCCTGCCACTGGCCGATACGCGGCGTGACCCATGCATGCAGGCTCTCCGGATCGATGCGAACCTTGCCGCCGGGTGCGTCGTAGCTCTGACCACCGATGTTGGCGCGGATCGCATCGGCCGTCGTGGCCTTGCCCGCCTCCACCGCCTGCTTCCAGAGGAAGACTTGAAAGTAAGCAGCTTCGAGCGAGTGATAGGTCACCGCCTTCGGGTCGTTGACAAACTTGCGGTAGCGCTCGATGAAGGACTTGTTGGCCGGCGTGTCGATGGACATGAAGTAGGGCACCGAGGTGTAGCTGCCGGCCGCGTATTCGCCCCCCATTGCTGCAATCTCGATCTCGCTGATCACCGTGGCGCAGATCGGCACCGCAGCCTGGGACATCCCCTGGTTCTTGTATTCCCGGTAGAAGGCCACCAGCGAGTCACCGACCACATGCGAGAGCACCACGTCGGCGCCCGACTCCTTGATCTTGCGCACCACCGAGGCCCATTCGGAATGACCGAGCTCGAGGTACTCGTCCGCCACCCACTTGGCACCGGCCTGCTCGATCAGCTTCTTGCTGACCTTGGACATCTCTCGCGGATAGACGTAGTTCGAGCCGACGATGAAGAACTTCTTCTTGCCCAGCTTCTCGACGATCCAGGGAATGTAGTTGGCCAGCTGCTGGTTGGCGACCGCGCCGCTGTAGACGACATTCTTCGAGCACTCGAAGCCTTCGTAGTGGGTCTGATAGAACAGCATCGCGTTGCGCCGCTCGAAGACGGGCAATACCGCCTTGCGGCTCGCCGAGGTGTGGCAGCCGAACACGGTCTCGATGCGATCACGCGTGATCAGCTTGGAGGCCTTCTCGTTGAAAGTCTTCGGGTCAGAAGCGCCGTCCTCGAGCACCACTTCGACCTTGCGCCCCATGACACCGCCTGCGGCATTGATCTCGGCGACGGCCATGCGCACGCCGTTGGCGAGCATCTTCTCGACGATCGAGAGTCCGCCGGTCTGCGAATAGAGCGCGCCGACCCTGATGGCGTCGGCTGCGTACGCGGGCCGCATGAGGACCGGCGATGCGAGCGCGGTCGCAGAAGCAGCCGAGGAAAGAAGGAAGTGGCGACGGTTGGTTTTCAACATAGGGGACCTCAGGACGTGACGCAGCGAACCATGCGCTGCCGATGGTTGATGAGCTCGACTAACAGGACCAGCCGACAACACTGTCGGTTTCAGGCGAAAAAAAACCCACAACGCGGTTTGCACCGCGGTGTGGGCTTCATTGCCAGGTGGCCCGGAGAACACACATGGTTCCCGGAGCCGGTCGCATCGGCGCCTGAATATCAAGGGGATGCAACCACCGAATCGGCATGCCGACTCGATGCGTTCATGCTAACGAGTTAGGGCGGCGGTTGCAACAGGGTTTCCATGTTGATGATCGAACTCGCAATCTGTTCCATCGACAAGCGCTTGGCCATCGCCTGTGCCCGGATCGCCTGGTAGGCGTCCACCTCGCTGATTCCCTTGGAGGCCATGAGGATCGTCTTGGCGCGACTCATGGCCTGGTCGCTGGTGATCTTACGGCGCAGCTTGCGGTTTTCCTTGAGCATGGCCTGACGCTCGGCCCATAGGCTTCGCGCCGTCACGAGGTGCGCCAGCAGACCGAATGGCTTGATGGGTTTTTGCACCACTGCAAATGCGGCGCTCTCGAGCACCAGCTGCAAGGTCGTGGGATCCTCGTAGTTCACGATGGCGATCACCGTCGGCTCGGGTCGGGGCAGCGTCTTGAGCAACGCCTCGGTCGCGTGGCGCGCCTCCCCCTCCACCAGCAGGAAGAGGACATCGACATTGGGCGGCACGCTGGCGGGCATCGGCCAGGCCGTGGTGACCATGCAGCCGACGCGCCGCAAGTGGCTTACCAGTGCGTCCCCCTCCTCGTCAGGCGGATGGACGACGACGATCTTGAGTTCGGGCAGCTCTCTCAGCAGCGATATGGTCATGGCGCCCTGCCTCCTTCACGCCGGGCGCCCCGCCAGCGGGTCGAAGCGACTCTCGTACATGTACGGGTCGGGTTTGACCCGCAGACCGGGGTCGTCAACGACCTGGAACACCCCTTGTGCATCCACGCGCGCGACGCGCGGCCACAGATAGGTATGGTGGTTTTCCTGGTCGATCCGCACCTTCCCCTGAGGCGCATCAAATTCATGTTCGTGCAGGTGGGGCAGCATCGCTTCAAGCCGATCACTGCCCGCGCGCTCCAGGGTCTGCGCGTAGAGCATCACCTGGAAGTAGGCCGACTCGGCGCACGCGGTGATCGGCAAACCTGTGCCAAAGCGCTTGCGCCAGGCCGCGACGAACTTAAGGTTCTCCGGTGTCTGCAGTGTCGAGAAATACGGCGCCGCCGTGATGCTGCCCGCGGCAGCCCGTGGCGACATCTGGGCGATCTCCGCCTCCTGGGTCGACTGACTGGCGATCGGATGCGTATTCGGGTCGAAGCCCGCAGCACGGTAGGCCTCGTAGAAGCGCGCAATGCCATCGCCCACGACCGTCGAATAGACGACGTCGGGCTTCGCAGCCTCGATCCGCCGGATGACCTTGGCCATATCGATGTCCGCCACCCGCAGCGGGATGTACATCTCGTCGAGCACCTCACCGCCGGCTTGCCTGAACAAGTCCGCGATGATCCGGTTGGACTCGTAGGGATACACGTAGTCCGAACCGATCAGGAACAGTCTCTTGCCGAAGTGGCTAGCCATGTAGCGCACCAGCTGGACCGAGTTCTGATTCGGTGCAGCGCCGGTGTAGACGCAGTTCGGCGAGTACTCGAAGCCTTCATACAGCGTCGGGTAGAACAGCAGCGCGCGGTGAGCCTCGACCACGGGAAGCACCGCCTTTCGTGTGCTCGACATGTAGCAGCCGAATATCACCGGCACGCCCGCTTCGTCGCACAGCTGCTTGGCCAGCTCGCGGTATCGCGGAGGGCGTGAGGCCGGATCGTGGACCAGCGGCTCGACCGGCCTGCCGAGGACCCCGCCCGCCGCGTTCACTTCCTCGATCGCCAGCAGGGTGGCGGCCTGCTGGGTTCGCTCCACCGCCGCGGTGACGCCCGTGGAAGAGAAGAGCACTCCGACACGCCAAGGCTGCGCTGTGGATCTGGTCATTTCCGAACTCCAAAAGAAAAAAGCTCCCAGCAGCCATCGCGGCCGCCGGGAGCTTCACTGCTCCATGTCAATGTCGAGGCTTCGCGGCCTCGTCCGCGCTACTGTAGCAGCCTCGTGGGAAAACCACGAAGGGCCGCGGACAAATCGAAAAGCAGTTCCTGCCCTGGAGATCATCGGCGGGAACGCGGTCACGAGACCCAACACGGCCGGGCTCAGGGAGCTGAAAAGGACGAAGGTCCGCGATCGGCGGCATCGAACAACGCCTCGTCTCTTCTCCGTGCAATCGCCTCAGTCGCGCAACAGGCCGCCAGTCGAAACGGCCGGGTTGCCCCCTCCGAGGATCGGCCCCGTCTCCGGCGCATTCTCGGTCATCATCCGGCTCAGCAGGGTTGCCAGCGCGTCGCGCTGAGACGCGTCGAACATTCGCAGGAGATGCAATTCTGCGGCCGCATGTCGTGGCATCGCTTCGTCGGCCAAGCGAATTCCCTTGGCCGTGAGCTTGACCAATACGCCCCGCCCATCGTTCGGATCGATGGAGCGCTTGATCCATCCTTCCTTCTCGAGCCGCTTCAGCAGGTTCGACAAGCCGCCCGAAGTGAACAGCAGCGTGCTTTGCAAGCGGGAGGGCGAGAGCTTGTAGGGGGCACCGGCAACGCGCAACGTCGCGAGCACGGCGTACTCCTGGTATTTCAGGCCGAAGGGCTCCAGCACCTGGTTCAGCGTGCGCAGCACCACTTCCTCCAGCCTGAGCAGGCGGCCAACCACGGCCTTGCCGCTGCTGTCGATGTCAGGACGCTCGCGTTGCCATTGCCGTATGCCCCGCTCCACCAGGTCGGCATCTGCATTTGCCTGTGACTCCTGGTCCACGAAGGCAGTTTCGGCAGCTCCCACGGCACCGCGCTGGTGCCGCGCATCGGCTTGGGGCGAACGTCGGATCGATGCTTCCTTCTTGTGCGGCATGACGTCTTTCTCTCCTGGTTGATGCCATCGCACCGCCATTCTGGTGCAGCGAAACGGCTCGGGTTGGCACCTATCTTAAATGCCTTGCATTTATCTTTCGCGAAAGATAAAGTGAATTCCGACGCGGCCATCAGGTCCTCGCCTCACAGGAGCTCTTCATGAAAAGCACGTTCTCGCGTTGTGTCGTCTCCGGCTTCGTGGCCACCGTTCTCGCGGGTGCGGCACACGCCGAAGAGCTCGTGGTCGGCATCTTCGGCGGCTCGTTCGCCGAAGACTCCAAGACCTGCCACATCAGTTCGTTCGAAAAGAAAACCGGCGCGAAGGTCTCGCTCAAGCTTGGCAGCTCGTCGCAGTTCGCGGCCTCGATCCGTGCGACGGGCGGCAAGTCCGACTTCGACGTGGTCTACATCGACAACTCGCTCGCGGCGCAGCTCAAGAACGAGAAGCTCCTGGAGACCATCGACAAAGGCAAGCTCGCCAACGTCGCCGAGATCTCCCCGCGTGCGCTCGACAAGGACGGGCAATACGTGGTGTTCATGACGGGTGCGACCGTCATCGTCTACGACACCAAGCAGATCAAGACGCCTCCCAGCTCATGGGCCGATCTCGCCAAGCCGGAGTACGACGGGCGACTCGCCATCGGTGACATCAGCGGCACCTCGGGCTCGCAGTTCCTGATGGCGCTCAATCGCATGAAGGGCGGCACGCTTGCGAACATGGACGCGGGCTTCGCGGCCGTCAAGCCGATCGCGAAGTCCTCGGTCACGCTCTACACGCAGGCGGACCAGATCGTCTCGCTCTTCGAGCGCCAGGAGATCGCCGCGGCCGTCTGGTATCCCGACCGCGCAGGCTCCGCCATCGACAAGGGCCTGCCGCTGGCCATCGTCTACCCGAAGGAAGGTGCGGTGGGCATCCTGCCTGCGCTGGTGATCCCGAAGGGCGCGAAGTCGCCCGCACTCGCGCTCAAGTACATCGACGAGGTGCTGTCCAAGGAAGGACAGACCTGCTTCGCCGAACGCAAGTACGCGGGTCCGGTCAACACACAGGTCAAGCTCAGCGACAAGGCCGCCAGGATCGTTCCGTACAAGGAGACCTTCGACAACCTGTGGCTGCCCGACCCGGAGGCCGTGGCCAAGTCGCTTCCCGACTGGACCAAGCGCTGGCAGCGCGAGGTTGCCCGCTGAAGCCTTTGCGACGCCTCGCCCACCCACTCCTGGACCGACCGACATGCCTGCGCTCACGCTCGATCGACTCGAGAAACACTACCCGGGCCCTCCCTCCCATACCGCCGCCAAGTCGGTCTCCCTCAACGTGCACGATGGCGAGTTCATCTCGCTGCTCGGTCCCTCGGGCTGTGGCAAGACGACCGTGCTGCGCATGGTGGCCGGCCTGATCGAGCCCACCGGCGGGCGCATCCTGGTCGACGGCCGCGACATCACGGCGCTGCCCACCAACAAGCGCAACATCGGGCTGGTCTTCCAGTCGTACGCGCTGTTCCCGCACATGAGCGTGTTCGAGAACGTCGCCTTCGGCCTGCGACGCCAGGGCGTGCAGGGCCCAGAACTGAAGCGGCGCGTGGACCAAGCGCTGGCGGATGTACGCCTGTCCGCGCTCGGCGCGCGGATGCCGCGGCAACTCTCCGGCGGCCAGCAGCAGCGGGTGGCGGTGGCGCGTTCGATCGCGCCGCGGCCGAGCATCCTTCTCTTCGACGAACCGCTGTCCAATCTCGATGCCTCGCTGCGCGACGAGATGCAGATCGAACTCAAGCGCCTGCAGCGCGACGTCGGCATCACGACGCTGTTCGTCACGCACGACCAGGGCGAGGCGATGTCGATGTCCGACCGCGTGTGCGTCCTGGCGCACGGTGTCGTGCAGCAGTTCGACACGCCCGAGGCCATCTACCACCGTCCTGCCACAGGCTTCGTTGCAAGCTTCATCGGCCGCCCGAATCGCCTCGCGGGCCGGGTCGCGCGAACGCCGTCCGGCGGCGCCGGCGTGCAGATCGACGACGGTCCCGTGCTCGCGGCGTCCGGCGCGGACGGCATGGCGCTCGGCAGCCCGGTGGACATCGTGATCCGCCAGGAGGACATCAGCTTCGGCGAAACGCCTCCATCCCACGCGCATGCCCTGTCGGTCCGCGTCGCCATGCGCTCCTTCATCGGCGCCCGCGTGCAATACCTGCTTTCCTTCGGCGGCATCGAACTCCTCGCCGAAACCGCCACCAACGGACCGCATGCCGGGTTGGCGGTCGACGCGCCTACGCGCGTGAGCATCGACCCGCAACATGTCTACGTGACGCCCGCCGCGACCGCGGAAGTGCGTACCGAGCCATGACGACGCGCAAGACGAACGGCGCGCTGCTGGCGTCGCCGCTGCTGCTGCTCCTGCTGCTGGTTTTCGTCGCGCCAGTGCTGCTGATGGTGCCGCTGAGCCTGCATCCGTACGAGCCGGGCACCGGCATCTCCTCGGGCTGGACGCTTGCCAACTACACCAGCATCGTCACCGACGAGTACTACCGAGAGGTCGTCGTGCGCACGCTGGTGCTGGGCTTTGGCGTGACGCTGATCTGCCTGCTGATGGGCTATCCGCTGGCCTGCTACATCGCCAACGCGGGACCGAAGATACGGCTCGCGCTCACCATGCTCGTCATCTTTCCGATGCTGCTGAACCTCGTGGTTCGCTCCTTCGGGTGGATCGCCCTGCTGGCCAATCGGGGCCTGGTGAACAACCTGCTGATCGACATGGGCCTGATCGAGCGGCCCATCAAAATGATGTTCAACCTGTTCGGCCTGCTCGTGGGCATGTCGCACATCTTCCTGCCCTTCATGGTGCTGATGCTGGTGCCAGCCATCCAGGCAGTCTCCAAGGACGTGCAAGCTGCGGCGTACACGCTGGCAGCGAGCCGGCTGCGGGTGTTCTGGTCGGTCACGCTGCCGATGAGCGCGCCCGGCATCCTGTCGGGCTCGATCCTGGTGTTCGTCCTGACCATCAGCGCGCTGGTCACGCCGCGCATGCTGGGTGGCCCGACCTACAAGGTGATGGCCACCCTGATCTACGACGACTTCCTGCAGACTCTCGATTGGCCGGCAGGCGCCGCGATGTCATTCACCCTGACCTTGCTGACGCTCGTGGTCATCGGCCTGTCGAGCCGCATGCTCAGGCGCTGGGGAGGTCATGCATGAACCTCGAGAACAGGAAGATGCCGCTGCTCGCGGCTGCCGCCATCGCGGTGGTGGTGTTCCTGCAGGTGCCGGTGCTGGTCGTGATGCTCGCGGCCTTCAGCAAGACCGCCTACCTCACGATTCCGCCCAGGGGCCTGACGTTCCACTGGTTCGATGTGGTGCTGCGCGATCCGGAATATCTCAGCGCCGCGTGGACCAGCGTGTGGCTGGCTGGTGCCTCGACCGCCGCTGCCCTCGTCCTGGGGCTCATCGCGGCCTATGCGATCCACCGCCGCATGCTGCCCGGTGCCACGGCGCTCACCTCACTGTTCATGGCGCCCCTGATCCTGCCATCGGTGGTGCTGGGCGTCGCACTGCTGCAGTACTACACGCTGACCGGCCTGCGTGGAAGCCCCTTCGGGCTCTGGATCGCGCACGTGGTCATCACGGTGCCCTATGTGGTGCGCGCCAGCCTCAGCAGCCTTGCGGCGGTCGACGAGTCGCTGGAAGATGCCGCCCGCGTGCTGGGTGCCGACGGCCTCACGAGCTTTCGCCTCGTCACGCTGCCACTGGTGAAGCCCGGTCTCGTCGCGGGCGGTCTTTTCGCGTTCATCACCTCGCTCGACAACGTGCCGGTCTCGGTGTTCCTGCTGTCGGCGAGCCAGACCACGCTGCCCGTGAAGATATTCACCTCCGTCGAACAAGGAGTGGACCCGAGCGTGGCTGCGGTCTCCACCCTGCTGATTGTGGCGACCGGCATCGCGCTGCTGCTGGCCGAACGGTGGACCGGTTTCCACAAGCACGTCTGAGGCGCCCGGACACCTCCCAGCCTCGTCGATCCACCCCATCCTCACGTCGTTCACCTCGACATCCGCCAAGGAGTTTTCTGATGCCGACCACGAGCAAAGGCTTCCCGCTCATGCTGACCTTCGATCTCGACGCCGAGACCATGTGGACCGGACGCGATCCGGCCAACGCCAAGCGGCCCATCCTGATGTCGCAGGGCGCCTACGGCTGGAAGGTGGGCATGCCGCGCATCCTCGCACTGCTGGCGCGCTACGGCATTTCCGCTACTTTCTTCATCCCCGGCGAGGTGGCCGACAAGCATCCCGACCTGGTACGCGAGGTGGTGGACAGGGGCCATGAGGTGGCCCATCACAGCTACAGCCACCGCTGGATCGTCAGCCTCAGCCCGGAAGAAGAGCGCGAGGAGATGGAACGCGGCATGGAGACGCTCACGCGCCTGACAGGCGCCCGCCCGCGCGGCTGGCGCTCTCCGGCTGCGGAGTTCAGCAGCATCACGCTCGATCTCCTCAAGGAATACGGCTTCGACTATTCCTCGAACTTCTTCGACGACGATTCGCCCTACCTGCTGGAGATCGGGGGCGAGCGCACCGACATCGTGGAACTGCCCTTTCGCTGGGTGCTCGACGACGCACCCTTCTTCCAATACTCGATCACGCTGCCTGGCCGCACGCTGCAGGCGCCCTCCGCCGCGCTGGAGGCGTGGAAGAGCGAGTTCGACATGCTCTACGCCGAGGACCGCATGATGATGGTCGGCATGCACCCACAGATCATCGGCCAGCCGTCCCGGCTGAAGGTGCTCGAAGGATTGATCGAGCATGCGCTGGCGCACTCACAGGTGTGGATCGATCGCTGCGACCGCATCTCCGAAGACATGCGCCCGCGCCTGAAGGCGGCCGCCCGGGCCGTACCGGCATGAACACCGCAGCCTCCACCCCCCGGCGCTTCATCGTGAGCGGGGGCGCCAGCGGCATCGGGCTCGCGGTGGCTCGCCTGGCCGTGGAAAGGGGCGCCCGGGTCGTGCTGCTCGACCATGATGCGTCCCGCGTGCAGGCCAGCGCCGAAGCCCTGGGCGACGCCGCGTTGCCACTGGTGTGCGACGTCACCGACTCGGAGGCCGTGATGGCCGCGATGAACCATGCCGTCGACTGGCTGGGCGGCCTCGATGCACTGGTGAACTCAGCCGGTATCGATTCGCTCAAGCCGCTGGAGCAGACCGGCGACGACGAATGGGCCCGCACGCTGGCTGTCAATCTGACCGGCCCGATGCTGACGTGCCGAGCCGCCATGCTGCACCTTCGCGCGGCCGGAGGCGGCAGCATCGTCAACATCGCTTCCGGCGCGGGGCTGCGGCCTTTGCCGAACCGCACGGCGTACTGCGCGACGAAGGCGGCCGTCATTATGTTCGGCAAGGCGCTGTCCATCGAGGCGGCGGCCGACGGCATCCGCGTCAACGCGGTGTGCCCCGGCGCCATCGACACGCCGCTGTTTCGCAGCAGCTACGAACGCAGCGAGGATCCAGAGGGCGCACTCGAGGAGATCCGGCAGCGCTACGCGCTCGGCCGCGTGGCAGCGCCGGAGGAAGTGGCCGAGGCCGTGCTCTACCTGAGCGGTCCCGGCGCCAGCTACATCACCGGCACCGCGCTGGCCGTCGATGGCGGCCGCACCTTCCACTGAGGCGGCAGGCATGGGCTTCGACCAACGCATCGCCGTCGTCACCGGCGGCGGCCAGGGCATCGGCGCAGCCACTGCGCTCGACTTCCTCGACAAGGGCGCTCGCGTCGCCGTACTGGACCTCGACTGCGCACCGCTCAGCCGGAAATTGGCTGCGCACCCGGACATGGCGGCGCGCTGCCTGCGTATGACAGGGGACTGCACCGACGCCACAGTGGTTTCTGCCTTTTTCGGCCAGGTCGAGAAAGACATGGGGCCGGTGGACATCCTCTTCAACAACGTCGGCCAGAGCGCGCGCGATCGCGGCAGCCTGTTCGCCGAATCCGAAGAGGCCACCTGGCGGTTCGTCCTGGAGGTCTCGTTGCTGACGACGATGCGCGCCTCGCGCTGCACCGCGCCGGGCATGAAGGCCCGCGGCTTCGGGCGCATCGTCAACATGAGCACCGACGCCGCCTTCGCTGGCGACGTGGGCCTTGCCGACTACGCCGCCGCGAAGATGGGCGTGATCGGTTTCACGCGCTCGCTGGCACGCGAGCTCGCCCCGCACGGTGTCACGGTGAATGCCGTGAGCCCCGGTGCCATACGCACACGTGCACATGACAAGCTCAAGCCCGAAGTCCTGAAGAGGATCGTCGCCGACACCCCGGCGGGCTTCGTCGGTTCGCCCCAGGACGTGGCCGCTGCGGTGCGCTTCCTGGCCAGTGAAGAAGCACGCTTCATCACCGGCCAGACGCTGCTGATCGACGGCGGCCGCTGGATGCTCTGAGCCTTCCATACCTGCTGTTCCAAGGATACGAACATGGACCTGATGGACCACAACGCGCGTGATCTCGCCGTGCTGATCCGCAACAAGAAGGCCTCTCCCGTGGAGGCCGTGCGCTCGGCACTGGATCGCATCGAGGGGCGGCGCGAACTCAATGCCTTCATCACCGTTACGGGCGAGCAGGCCCTCGAAGCCGCACGTCAGGCGGAGGCGGCGGTCATGAAGGGCGAGATGCTCGGGCCGCTGCATGGTGTGCCCTACTCCGTCAAGGACCTCACGCTGACCGCGGGCGTGCGCACGACGATGGGGTCGGCCATCTACGAAGACTTCGTCCCGAAGGAGGATGCCGTGGCCGTGGCACGCGCCAAGGCGGCTGGCGCCATCCTCATCGGCAAGACAACCACGCCGGAGTTCGGCCACAAGCAGGTGGCCGCCGCGCCGATCTTCGGACGAACGCTCAACCCGATCGATCCGCGCTATACCCCTGGCGCCTCGAGCAGCGGCGCGGCCGTGGCCGTCGCCGCAGGCATGGGCTCGCTCGCGCTGGGCACCGACGGCGGCGGGTCGATCCGCATTCCCGCTTCATGCTGCGGCATCGTCGGGCTCAAGGCCACGCTCGGCGTGGTGCCGAACCTGCAGGCGCCCGATCTGTTTTCCGCGAACTCCTTCACCGGTCCGATGGCGCGAGACGTCGCCGACACGCAGTTGCTGTTCGACGTGATCAAGGGCTTCGATCTGCGCGACCCTTATGGCTTGGGAGGACCCATGCCGCGGCGTGCAGCGCCAGCTTCGCTGCGAGGCCTACGCGTGGCGTGGCTCCCCACGGCGGGTAACCGGGTCGATCCCGAGGTCGAAGCCGTGACTACCGCCGCCGTGCGGGCCATGGAACGCGAAGGAGCGATCGTGGAGGACGTGCCGCTGAACTTTGTCTCGCTCGAGCGCCATTTCCTGGTGGTGCTGCAGTCGATGCTGGCCGCACGCGTGGGTGCCAACCTCGAGCGCTTCGGAGCACGGCTCGATCCCACGTTGATCGACGCGGTGCAGAAGGGGCGCCGCCACAGCGCGGTAGACCTGCACGACGCGACCTTCGCCAAGACCCGGTGCTTTGGCGAGTTGCAGGCGCTGCTCGACCGCTTCGACGTGCTGGTTTCTCCAACGGTGTCTGCGCCCCCGCTTCCCATCGACATGGACGTAAGCGGCGAGATCGAGATTGCAGGCCGACCCGCCGGCACCGTCCGTGGCGCGTGGTATCCGTACACCTACCCGATGAACCTCACCGGGCATCCGGCGTTGTCGATGCCTTGCGGGAGAAGCTCGAACGGCCTGCCGATCGGACTGCAGCTCGCGGGACGCTGGTACGACGACGACTACTTGCTCGCCATCGCAGGTCTGATCGAGCGCGTGATCGACCAGGCATCTGCATAGCTTCCACCTCGCGCGTCCGTCTTCCTCGCGCTGTCTAGAGCCAACCATGCCCAGGCGCAATCCTGTGTCGTAGTTCCTTTCCCCAGGGCCACTTGCGCATCGCTTGCCACAGAAGCGGCCACGGGTCAGTTGTCGACGCGGATGAGCACCTTGCCGCAGGCATGTCCGGTGGCTACCTTTTCCAGCGCTGATCGGGCCTCCTCCAACGGAAAGACGGAGTCCGTGATGACCTGCAGGTGCCCCACCTGGAACATGTGGGTGGCTCGCGGGAGAAAAGGCGACGCGCTTGCGAAGAAGATGAACTCGCCGTGGTGTCCATTGGTCGACTTGATCTCGAACTCCACGAGCGTTGCGATGCGCCCGCCTGCGCGCAGCACGGACCAGGACTTCGCCAGTGTGTCTCCCCCGACGGTGTCCAGCACGAGGTCGATGTCGCGCGTTGTCGCAAAGTCCTGCGTCCGGTAGTCGATGACTTCGTCCGCACCGAGGCTCTTGACGAGATCCGTGTTCCTTGCCGACGCGGTGGCGACAACGTAGGCGCCCGCCTGGCGAGCCAGCTGGACGGCCATGCTGCCCACGCCTCCCGCCGCCGCATGAATCAACACGCGCTGCCCGCGCTTCAGTTGACCGAAATCGAACAGGGCTTGCTGAGCGGTGCCGAAGGCGGTTGGAAGGGCCGCCGCCTGTTCGGCACTCATGTCCGCCGGGATGATGCACACATCATCGACGGCAACCACCACCGTCTGAGCAAAGGCGCCGCCGGCGTTCGGAGTCGTGCGTCCGACGACGCGGTCGCCCGGCTTGACGGCGGTGACCTCGGCGCCAACGGACTCGATGACCCCGCTGAAGTCCGTTCCCGGCACATAGGGAAGCTTCACGGGGAAGACCTGCTGCATGTGGCCGGCGATCATCTTCACGTCCAGCGGGTTCACGCTCGCAGCCTGCACACGCACGAGGACTTCGCCGGGGTTGGTTGCGCGCACAGGGCGCTGCCCGATCACCACGGCGTCGGGGCTGCCGAAGGCATTGATGGATGCAGTTTTCATTTGAATATCTCCAAAGCCGGGCTCAGGCTTGCGGTGGGAACTGGCCGAGCTGGAGGAACAGACCGAACCAGTCCTCCATGTGCCAGGTCGCCGTCAGACGCCCGTCGACGAGTGTGTGGAATTCATGGAGGCGAAAGCCGACGCTCTTGCCCGTCGGAGCAATGCCGAACAGTTCGCCCTCGTGCGTGCCGCTGATCTCCGCGCGGACGCCGATACGGCCGGGCTCCTGGACCATGTCGTGGACGGTGATCCTGACATCGGGAAATGCCTGAACGACGCTGCGGATGATGGGCTTGATGCCCTCTGGCCCGGGCCCCTGGCCTGGAGCAAGCGGAATGTCGTCCCAGTTGGGCGCGAGAACCTCATCGACGAGGTCGGGGTTCTTGTTGGAGAAGGCACGGTAGAAGGTTTCCACCGCCTGGCGCTCGATGCGAAGGCGCTCGGTGTGTTCGGTAGGGAGGGTGCTCATGGCTGGGCTTCGCCAGTTGTTGAAGATGGCGCGATTCTGGGCACCGACCTAGAATCCGTCCAACAAATATCCGATATATCTTTCTATTCGTCGCATGGATTTTCATGGCATCGACCTGAACCTTCTGGTGGCCTTCGACGCGCTGATGAACGAGCAGAGCGTCACGCGCGCCGCGACGCAAGTTGGCGTGAGCCAACCCGCAATGAGTGCAGCCCTTTCGAGGTTGCGAAAACTATTCGGTGACCCGTTGTTCATGCGCAGCGCCGAGGGCTTGACGCCCACGGCACGCGCAAGGGAGTTGGCCGAGCCGATTGCGCGGGCCTTGCAACAGCTCGAGTCGACACTGGTGAAGAAGCCCGAGTTCGTGCCCGGGAAGGCGTCGTTCACTTTCAAGCTGGGGCTGTCCGACTATCCAGCGTTCGCGCTGCTTCCTTCACTGCTGCAGGCGCTTGGGAAGACTGCGCCCGGCGTGTCGTTGAACGTGCAGGCGTTCAACGACCGGGATCAGGCCGTCGACCTGCTGGACGCGGGCCTCATCGACGCCGCCATCGGTGTGCCGCCCACCCATGCAGACGCTCGGATACTGATGCGCCCTGTATTGCAGGATGAATTCGTCACCATCGTCGCGCACGGCAACCCGGCAGCCAGGCGCGGGATGAACATGAAGAACTACCTGGAGCTCCCGCACGTACTCGTGTCTCCCGAAGGCGAGCTCCACGGCATCGTGGACCAGGCACTCGCACAGCAGGGGAAGAGGCGCACGCTTGCGCTGACCCTGCCACAAATGTTCGCCGTGCCAGCCATCGTGGCCAAGACGGACATGACGGCCACCGTCTTGAAACGCGTTGCCCTTCACGCGCAAGCCGGCCGGAAGCTCGTCCTTTTTCCGCCTCCAGTCTCGCTGCCGAAAGTGGAATTCGACCTGATCTGGCATCGACGCAGTGACTCGCATCCTGCACAGGTATGGTTCAGGAAGTTCATCGGGGAGCATGCGGCGTTGTTGTGACCGGATGCGCGGCAGAAAGCCACCCCTGAGTTGATGCGCACTTCGGATGCAGTCAGCGCCATCGACGCGGCGGTAGCCGGAGGCTCGCAGTGGCTTGCAGCGCCAACTCGCCATCTCCATCAGCAAAAAGACGCCCTTAATTGTCGGCATTGCGTCTCCATTCTTGCCCTTGCACAATATGACCGGTCATCTTAATATCGACCGCGCTCGTCTCTGGCAGCAATCGCTGCCGGCCGGACGTGCAATCAATGGAGCATTCATGGAAACATTCAAGGCCGTGCGCGTCACGCAGGAAGAAGGAAAGCTGGCAGCCACGGTGGCGAACCTGAGCGACGCAGATCTGGATTCGGGCGACGTCACCGTCGCCGTGGAGTACTCGACCGTCAACTACAAGGACGGCTTGGCCATCACCGGCCTCGGTGGCTTCATCAAGCGCTTTCCGATGGTGCCGGGGATCGATCTGGCCGGCACCGTGCTGGCGTCGTCCAACCCGAAATTCCAGGCGGGCGACAAGGTGGTCCTCAACGGCTATGAGGCCGGCGTGACTCACCACGGCGGCTTCGCCCAACGCGCGCGTGTGCGAGGGGACTGGCTGGTGAAGCTACCACCGGGGCTCTCGACCCGGCAGGCGGCCGCGATCGGAACCGCCGGCTTCGCGGCGATGCTGAGTGTTCTTGCACTGGAGCACGGAGGCGTTCGAGACGGCGAGGTGCTCGTCACGGGTGCCGCCGGTGGCGTCGGCTCGGTGGCCATCGCCATCCTCGCGAAGCTGGGATACCGCGTACTGGCATCCACGGGGCGCTCCTCGGAGGAGGCGTACCTGCGCCATCTGGGTGCCGCCGAGATCATCGACCGGGCGAGTCTTTCCGCTGCAGCGCAGCGGCCTCTTGGCGCAGAACGCTGGAGCGGCGCCGTCGACACGGTCGGCAGCCACACGCTGGTCAATGTCCTGGCCCAGACCCGCTACGGCGGCACGGTCTCGGCCTGCGGGCTGGCGCAAGGCATGGATCTTCCTGGCAGCATGGCCCCGTTCATCCTGCGCGGCGTGACGCTCGCGGGCATCGACACCGTCAATGCGCCCATGCATGTGCGCGAGCGTGCCTGGGCCAGGCTCGCCTCCGACCTGGACCCGGGCCTGCTGGAAGGCATGGTTTCGACGGTGGGACTGGGCGAAGCTGCCGCCCGTGCCGTCCAGGTGCTCAAGGGCACCGTGCGCGGTCGGACCCTGGTCGACGTGAACCTGTGAGGCGACCTGAAGTGCGATCGACGATGGCGGCTCTGCAGGTGTCGCTGAGCCGGGGCGTCATGAAGACCTTTTCCAGAATGCTGGCGACATGTGTTGCGGCTGCTGCGCTGGCGCCCTTCCATGCCGCCGTCGCCCAATCGCAGGCACCTGCGACGAATCCGGGCTCCACCATCACCATCGAGACGGTGACGCCGAAGATCCGCAAGGTCATCTTCTCCAATCCACCCGCCAATTTGATTGTTCCGGAAACGGTGGCCGGCCTGCGCGAGGTCGTCATCGCCCTGAGTGCAGATCCTGACGTTCAGGTCGTCATCTTCACCAGCAGCACGCCTCGCTTCTTCTACAACCACTTCGACCTGCGTCAGGCCGCGAAATTTCCGAGCGTCCCCGGCGACCCGTCGTCTCCCGCTTGGGTCGACCTGGTCATCCGGCTGTCGAAGGCGCCGTTCGTCAGCATTGCCTTGGTGCGTGGGCGAACGCGAGGCGGCGGCAACGAGCTGGCCCTGGCGATGGACCTGCGCTACGCGAGCAAGGAGCAGGCGTTCTTTTCCCAGCCGGAGGTCGGCACCGGCATCCTGCCCGGTGGAGGCGGTTCGGAGCGATTGCCGCGCCTGATCGGACGCGACCGCGCGCTCGAGGCCATCCTGAGCAGCCAGGACTATGACGCCGAATCGGCCCGGCAATTGGGCTGGGTGACACGCGCCGTTCCCGATGCGCAGCTGGATCACCTCGTCGATACGATGGCCGCGCGTCTCGCGTCCTTCGACAAGGCAGCATTGATGATGGCCAAGGAGCAGGTCAATCGCGCGTCGTTGCCGCCGGATGCGGATCTGCGGGCCGCCTACGGCGAATACACGCGCTCGCTGGGCTGGGCAGGGTATCGCGAACGCGTGCCCAGGCTCGGCAAGTTCGTGGCGGACAAGGGACTCGACGTCGAACTCCAGTTGGGCGAATACCTGGGCAAGGTCGGGCCATGACCGCATCCGCAAACACCGCTTTTTTTAGAAGAGACAACCATGTCCCCTTCTGACAAGACGGCGCTCGTCACCGGCGCCTCCTCGGGCATCGGCGCCGTTTATGCCGAGCACTTGGCCGCGCGCGGCTACCACCTGATCCTGGTGGCCCGCCGGGCTGATCGCCTCGAAGCCCTGGCGCAGACGCTGTCGCAAGCCCATGGCGTGCGGATCCGTTCCGTTGTTGCGGACCTGGAGAATGATGCCGACGTCGGCCGGATCGAAGCCGTGCTGGCCGAGGACGATGGCATCAGGATGCTCGTCAACAACGCTGGCGTTGCCCGCCTCACGCCGTTCGCGAAGGCTTCCGGCCACGACTCGCAATCGCAGATCTCGCTCAACGTCGTCGCGCTGACGCGCTTGACCCGGGCCGCGCTGCCTGGCTTCCTTGCGAGAAACGACGGGGCCATCGTCAACGTCGCCTCGGTGCTGGCGATCGAGTCATTGCCGATCAGCGCGGTCTACAGCGGGACCAAGGCCTATGTCATGGCCTTCACGAGGAGCTTGCAGAGCGAGCTCGCCGGCACTGGCGTGAGGGTGCAGCTGGTCCTCCCCGGCGTGACTGCGACCGACCTCTGGAGCGAAGATGTGTCCGGCGTGCCGCTTGCGGTGCTCGACAAGGACAGCGTGATGTCGACACGGGACCTCGTGGACGCCGCCCTGAGAGGACTGGACGACGGCGAATCGGTGACCTGGCCTTCGGTGGAAGACGTGCAATTGTGGAATGACTTCGACCAGGCCCGAGCCCGCTTGTTCGGCGCCACCCAAAGGGGGCTCCCCGCGTCCCGGTATCGAAAGAACTGACCCCTGCACAGCGTCAGCCGCCCGCCACACCGTACGGGATAATGGCGCTTTCTTTGTCAGGTGCAGCATGGGACGACCCAGCGTTCGAGAGCAACTTGTGGCGGCATCCCTGGGGGTCTTCCAGGCGCACGGATTCAATGGCTCCAGCGTGCAGGACCTGACCGATGCTGCAGGTGTTCCCAAGGGATCGTTCTACAACCACTTCAAGAGCAAGGAAGACCTGGCTCTGGAGGCACTGAAGCTGTATCTGGAATGCAGCGGCGCGGAGATTCTGCGCGATGAGCGGCTCGAGCCCCTCGACCGGCTGAAGCGCCATTTCCGCGCGAACTGGAAAACCGCCAAGGACCGCGGCTATACGGCAGGCTGCTTCCTGGGCACGATGGCTTCCGAGATCGCCGACACGCACGAAAAATCGCGTGCCGCCTTCCTGAACGTATTCCAGGTATGGAGCGTGCTCATCGAGCGGGCCATCAAAGAAGCGCAGGAACGCGGTGAGGTTGCGAAAGACCGCGACCCGGCGCTCCTTTCCCGCTTCGTGTTGAACGCATGGCAGGGAACGCTCGTACGGATGAAGGTCGTCAAGGGAGAGGGGCCCCTCAAGGATTTCATCTCGATGGTCTTCGATGTCCTCTTGAAATAGGAGAGGACTCATCCGCCGGACGACAGCGCCCCAGGCGGATCACAGCAGGTCTTCTGGCACGAACAGGAACTGAAGCCAGAGCTTGAACCGCTGGATCACACTGACTTCGGGCTCGTCGACGAGCACCTGTTCTCCTTGGGGATCGTGTCCGCTCCACTGCACTCCGCCACCGTCGGGCTTGAGCTGTACCTGGTACACGCCGGAGAAGTTGTCGGCACGATAGGCATCCAGGATGAGCTTCGCAAGCTCCGGGCTGTCGATCCCCACCCCGATCTCGGTGTTGCTGTAGGCGGAGCGGAGGTCGACGTTCATCGATCCCACCATGACGATGCGCCGATCGACGAACGCCATCTTGGCATGCAGTCTCCCCCGCGAACCACCGAGCGCTTGCATGAGCGCCGGGTCGGTCGCCGAGCGTGTTGCACTGAGCTCGTAGAGCTGCACGCCCATGCGAAGCAGCTGCTCTCGATATCGCTGGTATCCCATATTGACGATGGGCTCGTCGCTGGTGCTCATGGCGTTCGTGACGACGCGCACCTCCACACCCCGATCCCGGGCCTCGCGCAGGTACTCGACGCCCTTGCGTCCCGGCACGAAGTAGGGAGAGAAGATCACGATCTCGGACTGCGCACGGCGCAGGGTGTCGATGTAGCGGTGCGTGACCGTGTCCTCGAACGCCGGCGCGGGGTGGTGGTCGCGCGTATCGGCCTTGGATGGAAGGTCCGCCACGGCGATCGCCCTGGCTGGCACGAACGGCTGCCGGCCCTGCCGCAGGGCTCGACTCAACGGTGGCTGCCCCATGGCGTCCGGCTCTTCGGGAGCCGAAATGACGGGGTTCGGGCCGGGATCTTCCACACGGTGCGCAAAGGCCCGTTGAAGATCCGACGCTGCGCCCGGTGCCGCATCCACCGCATGCAACGGAAAGACCTGATCGCTGTTCCAGTATCGGTCGAAGATCGAAGAGAGCTCCGGAACCAGTTGACCGCCGACCAGGACGTCCATATCGAGAAAATTGGCGTCCTTGCTGCGCAGGAAATACTCATCGGCAAGATTGCGCCCACCTACCACCGCCAGGGCACCGTCCGCGATGAACGTCTTGTTGTGCATCCGATGGTTCAGTCGTCGGAAATCGCCGACGAAGTTGAGCAGGCGACCACTGGCCGACTGGCGCCCAAAGGTGAACGGATTGAAAAGTCGAATCTCGACGTTCGCAAAGGTCTGCAACGCCAGCAGGTCCGATTCGATGTCCTGGGTGTACAGGTCATCGAGAAGCAAGCGCACGCGGACACCACGCATGGCCGCATTGCGCAACTCACGCATCACCGCACGGCCAACACCGTCGTTTCCAAGCAAGTAGTACTGCAAGTCCAAGGAATGGGTGGCCTCCCGCAGCAGAGTCAGGCGCGCGTCCAGTGCATAGGCCCCCTGCGGGATCGGCCAGAAGCCCGACTGCCCGGAAGGAATGCCGGATGATTCGACGAGCGCCACCAGGGGCGATCCTGACGCCGGCGGCAGCGCGCGGGAGGTTTCCCGCGGTGCGTTCGGCAACGGCGTGGCGCACCCGCTCATCACGATGGTGGCGGCCACCCATGCGGCCGAAGCAAAGAACCTGAGGCCCCACAGGCGCCAGCTCGACATGATCACGGTCTTTCCTCAACAGGTCTTTTTTAAGACGACCGGTCATATTATGCAGTGCGCAAACTTCGCCCACAAGCCGTCATAGGCACTGGCCTCGATGGCGCAGGTTCAGTCGACCGTCGAAAGGCCGAAGCCGAAACCGAAGCAGTGACGCACAGCGCCGTCCCACCCAGCCCGCCGACTTTCGATCTCTGCCGACAGGGCGATGAGCGCGGGCGCCGCGATATGGCCCGTACCACGGCACTGCACCGAGAAGCTACCTTCATTCGTTGCACGACCGCAGGCCATCGCCCCGGCAGACGGACCTGCCAACCTCAATGAAGCGCCGCGAGCGTCTTTAGTCGCGCCAGCAGCGAACCGACGATGCCGCTGTACGTGCGCCGCTCGGACGGCCCGACCCACTGCGCGAATGCCACCCGGAAGACGGCGATGCCCACCTCCGCCACGAGGCTCGCGTCGGGCTCGCCGATGCCTCTTGCGCGCAGCGCCGCAGCCAGCGCCGCGGAGAGCCTCGCCAGCTTGATGAGCTCCCGCTCGTGCAGTTCGCCATTGGCCGCGATGACCGAGGCGCGCAGGCGAGCGAAGTCGCGGCGGTCCTCGCTGAAGAAATCGGCAGGTGCCTGCAGCGCGAACGCCATCGCATCCATGGCCGTGGCATCCACCGGCGCGCTTCGAAGCGCCGCCACCATCGACGCCTGCAGCACTTCCGAGCCGCTGAAGAGGACTTCGCGCTTGTCGGCGAAATAGCGGAAGAACGTGCGCGAAGTGAGCCCTGCGCGCTCGGCGATGGCGGCGACGGTCGTCTGTTCGTAGCCGACCTCCGCAAACAGTTCCATGGCCGCCATCCGAAGACGGCCCTCGCCGTCCGGCTCCCAACGCCCCATCGTCGCTTCCTCATGGTGTTGACACAAAGTGACATCATAGGCCTACAATGATGTCACTTAATGACATCAAAAGGACATCCATGCGCATCCTCGTGACCGGCGCTTCCGGCTGGATCGGCTCGGCCAGCGTCACCGAGCTCATCGCGGCCGGACACCACGTGATCGGACTTGCACGCAACGACGCGGCCGCCACCAGGATCAAGGCCCTGGGAGCCGAGGTGACGCACGGCTCGCTCGACGACCTGGACAGCCTGCGCGCTGCTGCCGCCCGCGCCGAGGGCGTCGTGCACCTGGGCTACAAGCACGACTTTTCCCAGATGGCCGACGCTGCGCGAACCGATCGCGCGGCGATCGACACCTTCGCCGAGGTGCTGCAGGGCACCCGCGGCCCGCTGCTGATCGCCTCGGGCACGCTGGGCCTGGCGCCGGGACGCATCGGCACCGAAGCAGACGTGCCGGACCCGGCGGTGCATCCGCGCGTCGGCAATGCGGCCTACACGCTGGGCCTGGCCGATCGCGGCATCCGATCCCTGGTGGTGCGTTTTGCGCCGACCGTCCATGGCGCCGGCGGCGACCACGGCTTCGTGGCAACGCTGGCCAAGACTGCGCGCACTCAGGGTGTCTCGGCCTATCTGGGCACCGGCCAGAACCGCTGGTCGGCGGTCCACCGGCTCGATGCCGCGAAGCTGGTGCGGCTTGCCATCGACAAGGCTGCGCCTGGCTCCATACTCCACGCGGTCGCCGAGGAGGCCATCACCGCGCACACGATCGCCACTGCGCTTGGGCAGCAGCTGGCCGTTCCGGTGCAATCGATTCCTTCGGACCTTGCGGCCGCGCATTTCGGCTGGATCGGCATGTTCTTCGGTGCCGACGCACCGGCTTCAAGTGCCCAGACACGCGAACTGCTGGGCTGGAAGCCGCAGCACCCGACATTGCTCGAAGACATCGCGGCGGGCCACTACCCGGGCACCTGAAAGACATCGGGAGCCTCTCCTGAAGCCTCGCACCTGGCTGGCATGTCGCGGCGGGTTGCGGCGCTGCGCGATCTCTCGCCGGTCCTCCTATGAACATGGGATTCCAGACACCGCGCTTTGCGATTCCACTGCATCCACGGTGAGGAAGCCAGCGCATGTCCAAACGAACCATCCACAACGCAACCGTGACCCTGAAGCTACCCTTCGACATTGGAGCCCACGCGGAACTCACCGCGTTGCGGGCGGCCGGCATACCGGTCGACGCCATGGGCAATGCGCAGCATGGCTTTCTGTTCGTGCGGCTGAGCAACGGAAGACGAAGCCAGAACAACATCTTCCGCTGGTTTGCCGGCGAGGTCGGGCAGACGCCTGGCTGACTGCGTCTGCGTGGAGGGCGCCGTTCAGGCGCTGCGCGATTCGCTGTCCAGGCTGGCCATCTGCGCCGCAGCATAGCGCTCGCCGGCGGCGGCGCCCTTGGGCACCGCGCGCTCGATGGCCGCGAAATCGTCAGGTCCCAGCTTCACGGCCCGCGCGCCGAGCGCTTCTTCAAGCCGTGCGCGCTGCCGCGCGCCGATCAGCGGCACGATGTCGTCGCCCTGTGCCGCCACCCAGGCGATGGCAATCTGCGCGACGGTCACGCCCTTCGCGTCGGCGATCCGGCGCAGCGCCTCGACCAGTGCGAGATTGCGTTCCACGTTCTCGCCCTGAAAGCGCGGGCTGTGCGCACGGAAATCCTTCTCGCCCGTGGCGTCCTTCTTCCAGTGCCCGCTGATCAGGCCGCGCGACAGCACGCCATACGCGGTGATGCCGATACCCAGCTCGCGGCAGGTCGCGAGGATGTCGTCCTCGATGCCGCGCGAGATCAGCGAATACTCGATCTGCAGGTCGCTGATCGGATGCACCGCCGCGGCCTTGCGGATGGTGTTCGAGCCCACCTCCGACAGGCCGATGTGGCGCACGTAGCCCGCCTTCACCAGGTCGGCGATGGCGCCCACCGTCTCCTCGATCGGCACATTCGGATCGAGCCGCGCGGGGCGGTAGATGTCGATGTGATCCACGCCCAGGCGCTGCAATGAGTAGGTGGCGAAGTTCTTCACCGCTGCGGGCCGCGCGTCGTAGCCGACCCAGCCGCCGGCCGGATCGCGCATGGCGCCGAACTTCACGCTGAGCAGTGCCGCGTCGCGCTGCGAGGGCTTCAGGCTCTTGAGCGCTTCGCCGATCAGCATCTCGTTGTGGCCGCTGCCGTAGAAGTCGCCGGTGTCGAGCAGCGTGATGCCCGCATCCGTGGCGGCGTGGATGGTGGCGATGCTTTCCGCGCGGTCGGAGGGGCCATACATGCCCGACATGCCCATGCAGCCGAGGCCGATCGCGGAAACCTTGGGGCCGGTGGCACCGAGTTGGAGGGTGTTCATTGGATCTGTCCTTTCAGAGGGGCCGGACGCGATGGCGAGCGGCATGGCGGTAGTCTGGAAGCAAACACCCCGTTCGATAATCCGCCCGAGACTGCACAGGTTGTGCGGAAAAACGCACAATTGCCCGATGACCGAACCCGATCTCTCCGACCTGGGCGCCTTCGTGGCCGTCACGCGCGCGCGCGGTTTCCGGGGCGCGGCCGCCCTGCGCGGCGTGTCGCCCTCCTCGCTCAGCGAGGCCATGCGGCGGCTCGAGGCACAACTCGGCGTGCGCCTGCTGAACCGCACCACACGCAGCGTGACCCCCACCGAAGCGGGCCAGCGGCTGCTCGATCGCATCTCGCCCGCGCTGGACGACATCGCCGGCGCGCTCGATACGCTCAACAGCTTTCGCGACAGCCCCACCGGCACCCTGCGGCTCAACGTACCGACCATCGTGGCGCAGCGCGTGCTGCCGCCGCTGGCCAGCCGCTTCCTGCGCACGCACCCGGGCATCACGCTGGAGATCACGACCAACGACACCTTCATCGACGTGCTCGCAGCGGGCTTCGACGCCGGCGTGCGCTACGACGAGAGCATCGCCCGCGACATGATCGCCGTGCCCCTGGGTCCGCGCACGCAGCGCTTCGTGGCCGCGGTGTCACCGGGCTACCTCGCCGAGCATGGGGTGCCGAAGCACCCGACCGATCTGCTGCAGCACGCCTGCATCGGCCACCGCTTCCCGAGCGGCGTGCTTGCGGCCTGGGGCTTCGTGCGCAAGGGAAAGGCCGTGAAGATCACGCCGAGCGGACCGCTGATCGCGTCGATGCTCGACCTGGAGCTGCATGCCGCCGAGTCGGGCCTGGGCGTGATCTACACCTTCGACGAGTACCTGCGCCCTTCCATCGACAAGGGCACGCTGGTGCCGGTCCTGGAGGACTGGTGGCAGAGCTTCTCGGGGCCCTTTCTCTACTACCCGAGCCGCACGCACATGCCGGCGCCGCTGCGGGCATTCGTCGATTTCCTGAAGGCACAGAGCCTGTCGACCTGAGGCCATATCCTGCGGAGCCATCGCGCTGGCCCGGCGGCTTTCAGCACCCTCGGGCGCCGTGCCTTGCCCCTGGAACGCTACACCTCCCGCGGCCGCATCTCCACGAATGCCTTCCCGGCTGAATGTGCAGGACGCACTGGAGCGACAACGACGGAAACCGGCCATCGACACACTGAGGCTGACCTCGCGCACCGGATCCAACACTGAGCAATGTCCCCGGCCGCAGTGCTGCCCGACGCCCGCTGCCGCCGCCCTCCTACGGGGCGAGTCGCTCGGCTGCGCATCATGCAGCCATGGACCGATTTCAGCGTCACGCGCACCTTGCGGGGAAGGCCAGCGGATGACACCAACGCCTCTCCCGGCAGCCGATGCATCAGGCAGCCCTCGCTCAGTCCGCCTCCTGCCTCTGTGCAGGGAGGCGATCAGCGCGTGGATCGACGATCTGGCGCCCAGCATGGGAGCGGCGATCGCGTACTACACGATGTTCTCGCTGGCGCCGCTGCTGATCATCGTCATTGCGGTGGCGGGCGCGCTGTTCGGCACGGAGGCCGTGCAGGGCCAGATCGCCGCGCAGCTGTCGGGCCTGGTGGGCGAGGAAGGCGCGCTCGCCGTGCAAGGCCTGATCCGAAGTGCCAGCGAGCCCGAACGGGGACTCATCGCCGGCGCGATCAGCATCATCGTGCTTGTCGTGGGAGCAACCACGGTCTTCGCCGAACTGCAGAGCGCGCTTGATCGCATCTGGCATGTGCCGGAGCGCGCTAAACCGCACGGCGTGTGGGGCGTCCTGCGCGCGCGCGTGCTGTCGTTCGGACTGATCCTGGGCCTGGCCTTCATGTTGATGGTTTCCCTCGTGGTGAGTGCCGCCCTGGCCGCTCTCGGCACCTGGAGCACGAACCTCGTACCGGGATGGGAGCTGATGCTGCAGGGCCTCAACCTGCTGGTGTCGCTCACCATCCTGACGGTCCTCTTCGCGATGATCTTCAAGTTCATGCCAAGCGCACCGATCGCCTGGCGGGATGTCTGGACCGGCGCGGCCGTCACGGCGGTGCTGTTCGAGATCGGCAAGGTGCTGATCGGCCTGTACCTCGGCAAGAGCGGCGTCAACGAGTCGTTTGCGGCGGCAGGTTCGCTCGTCGTCCTGCTGGCCTGGGTCTACTACGCGGCGCAGATCTTCCTGCTCGGCGCGGAGTTCACCAAGGTCTACGCCCATGCGCACGGTTCCGTGGCAGCGAGCAAGGCACAAGCCGCCACCCAGGAAACAGCGCGCCAGGCCGAAGCGGGAACGGACGATGTCGAACGAACGCCCCGGAGCCTGCGCGAACCTTCGGAGGTGCACGCGGCTGTGGAGCGCAAGGAGCTGATCGTGGCGATCGCTTCGCGGGTCATCGTGGTGGCGGGTCTCGCGATGCTCCGCTCGCTGCTGAGCGGCAGGCGCCGCACTTCACGCGCGCGGCATCGCCGAGGCCCGACCTGAGCCCGGCGTCGCCATGCTGTCGAGGCCTGGGCTCCAAGGCGACACAGCGCCCGGCCAAGGCACTCAGGCCGGCATGCTTGCTTTGAGCAGGCCGCGCGCCGGAGCGCCACCGGCCAAGAGCGAACCGGCCTCCGTCTCGGGATCGGAGCCCGCCGACTTTCGTGGCACGCGGCGGCGGGTGACGTAGTCCGGGTGGATGCAACGCTGGGTGCCATCTTCGAAAGCCACGGTGATGGATCCCTCCGTCGAGGCGACGACGACGCCCGCCCCGAAACGCCTGACCTTGACCGGATCGCTTTCGGCGAAACGCACCGGCGGTCGGGCGGGCGCCGTCGTCGAAGAGCTCTGCGCCCTGTCCGCAGTCGCCGTTGTCGACTGCGTGCTCACGAGGATCGGCTGCGCCAGCGCGGCCTCGTGGGCTGCGATACGACGGCAGTTGTCGCATGTGCCGCAGCGCTTCGCGCCGGCCGAAGGGTCCAGATCGGCCAGCAGCATCTGCCAGCGGCACTGACCCGACTGCGCGTACGAGAGCATGCGCTCGAGCGTCTCCCGGTCCTGCACCCGGCGCTCCTTGTAGGCGTCCAGCATCTTGCCCAGGTCGGCGCCCGAGACTGCCTCCTTTCGAAGCGACATCTCTCCTCGCCGGCCGATGCGCAGCAGCTTCTCCTGCCGCAGCAGCGCCACGGCGGCCTGCATCCTGCTGCGCGGGCGATCCAGGGCGGCAAGGAGGCTGGTCGAGGTCCAGCTCTCGTGGGCAGGCGGCGCGGCGAGCAGCTGGCGATAGACCGCATCGAGGTCCTCGAGCTGGGGATACTTTCCGGCCAGGAAGAACTGCTGAACCGCCCGGTCCTTGGCGTGGAAGAGCAGAACACAACGTGCTCGCTGTCCATCGCGGCCGGCGCGGCCTGCTTCCTGATAGTAGGCGTGCAGGCTCGACGGCATCTGGGAATGAACAATGAAGCGGATGTCGGGCTTGTCGATGCCCATGCCGAAGGCGTTGGTTGCCACCATCACCCGCGCGGCACCGCTCATGAAACGCTCTTGCGCTTCGTCACGCTCGCGCGCTCCCAACTTGCCGTGATAGAGCGCAACCGACTCGCCGCGCGCACGGAGAGTCTCGAAGGCCTGCTCGGCGGCTTTCACCGTGGCTGCGTAGACGATGCCGCTGCCGCCTTCCTCCTGCACCAGCTCCACGATGCGTCGCTGGCGGTCGTCCTCGTGCTGCATCTGCTCCACCGCGAAGTGCAGGTTGGCGCGATAGGCACCCGTGTCGATCAGCCCGCTGCGCGGAATCCCGAGGTGTTTCATCACGTCGGCGGCAACCTCCGAGCCGGCCGTGGCGGTGAGTGCCAGCACGGTGGGACTGCCCAGCGCCCGGATGGCAGGGCCGATGTCCAGGAAAGCCGGCCGAAAGTCATGGCCCCATTGCGAGATGCAGTGCGCCTCGTCCACCGCCACCAGGGCGACCGGATGGGCCGCGAGTTGCTGCAGGAAGGCGTGGTCGGCGAGCCGCTCGGGCGTTGTCAGCACGATGCGCGCGCTGCCGTCTCGCAGCGCCGTCTCGGCCGCAGCGAGCTCGTCCGCCGAGAGGGCGCTGTTGACCTGGATCGCCTGTACACCCAGGGCCCTGAGCTTGTCGCACTGGTCCTTCATCAGCGCAATTAGTGGCGAGACCACCACCGTGCGCCCTTCCAGCAACATCGCCGGCAACTGATAGCACAGCGACTTTCCCGCACCCGTGGGCATCACGGCGAGCGTGGACAGCCCCTGCATGACCCGCTCGATGACTTCGGCTTGACCGGCGCGCAATCGGGTGTGGCCGAACACGCCGCGCAGGGTTCGATTCAACTGGCTGGAGGATGACCGCCGCCCGGCGGTGGCAGGGGATCGGGTCGAAGGCATCAGCGCTGTCCGCTGCCCTGGTCGTCGGCCTCTTCGCCCTCGCCTTCCGAATCGGCTGCAATCTCGTCGGCCAGGTCCTGCATGCTCAGCGCCTCCGGGTCGTCCACCGAACCCTCGACCTCGGCTGCGGCATCCGGGAGCACGCCCACACGGTCCGGAAGAATGTCGGCATTGGTCGGGGTTTCGAGTCCGCCTTCGGCCGCCGCTTCATTGACGCCTGATGCGTCGCTGCCGCTGTCGCTGGAGTCGCTCGGTCCGAGGCTCTCCGCATCGGTGCCCTTGGGTGTGATCGGCGCGCGCTCGCCGCCGAGGATGCTGCTGGTTGCCATGATCTGCCATGCCTCGATAGAAAGGATGCGCCGAGACTGCGCGCTGCCGGGCGTCGAGAAAGTAGGAGATTTGCGCGTTCCGGCCGCTTCCGAAATCGGTCGAAACTCAGCACGGCATGGCAGATGCTTGCGCGGTGCGTTCGGCCACGTCCGCCCGCCTCCAGCCGGGTGCACAGACATTCGCAGGCCCCGTACGGCATTCCATCTCGGGCATCATCGCGGCTGAATCCTGTGTCCCTGTCACGTTGCGGAGCCGCCCCTTGAATGCCGTTTCGACCACATCGCTTCGCTACTTCGCCGAGGTCGTGCGCACCGGCTCGCTTCGTGCGGCGTCGGAGACCCTCTTCGTGGCCTCCTCGGCCATCAGCCGACAGCTCGCGATGCTGGAGGATGCGCTCGGCGCGCCGGTCCTGGAGCGGCGCCAGGGACGCGGCAAGGTCAAGCTGACCGCCGCAGGCGAAGCGCTCATGCGCTACTACAAGAACGTCGGCAATGAGACGCGGCGGCTGCATTCGGAGATCGAATCGCTCCAGGGCCTCAAGCGCGGGGCCATCAACTTCGGCATGCCCGAGTCGCTGGTGCGCGACCTGATGCCCAGGTTCCTGTCGAAGTTCGCCAGCCGCTATCCCGGCATCTCGTTCAATGTGCATGTGGCCGGAAGCCCCACGCTGGCCAAGCTGGTGCTGGAGGATGAGCTGGATGCCTGCTTCACCTTCGGCGACGTCGCGATGCAGGACCTGTCGATCCTCTATTCGCGTTTGCTGCCGCTGTTCGTGCTCGTGCCCAAGGGGCATCCGCTGGAGCACTACGAGACGCTGCGGCTGAGCGACTGCGCCGAATACAGCATGTCCACGCTCGACACCTCCCTGTGGGCCAAGCAGCAGTACGACGAGATGCTGGCCAAGGCCAAGATCCGGCCACGCGTGGCGCTGGAGACCAACTCCTACGAGCTCATGCGCAACGTGGCGGCCGCAGGCATGTGCCTGACCTTCACCACCCGGCCGCTGGACGACCCCTTCGGCAACCCGAGGGCCGGTTCCTACGTGCCGCTGAAGGACCCGCGCGCTCGTCCGCAGCGCTTCGCGCTGAGCGTGCACAAGGGCCGCAACCTGCCGCTGGCGGTCGAGGCCTTCCTGGGCGAGTTGACGGCCACGCTGGAAGACATCGAGCGGCGAGCCAAGGCCGGACCGCCGCGTGCGGCCGCGACCTGAGCCGGGGAGTCGTCAGGCGGCGGCGGCAGCCAGCTCGGCGGGCGTCTTGTACTTCTGCACCGCCGCGAAACGCTTGACGAGGTATTCGCCGGACTTGATCGGCGCATGCAGCGGCTCGCCAGCCTCGGGCGCGAACTCCGGCAGGCAGGCCACGGGCGTGTCGTAGTCCAGGTTGAAGAAGGTCGGGATCGAATAGCGCTCGCGCCCTGTGCGATTGGCCACGCGGTGCGGGTTGGACACATACACGCCGTTGGTCCAGACCTTGACGAGGTCGCCCAGGTTGATGACCAGCGTGCCCTCGATGAAAGGCGCGGCCACCCATTCGCCGCTGCGGGTGCACAGCTCCAGCCCGCCGATAGGGTCCTGCGCCAGGAGCGTGATCATTCCGTAGTCGGTGTGCGCCGCCGCGCCCAGCTCGAGGTTGGTGAAGGATTCCTGCGGCGGGTAGTGGAACAGGCGCGCCTGCACCATCGGCTTTTGCGCGTACTGCAGGAAGAAGCCTTCGTCCTTTCCGACCGCCACGGCGAACACGCGCAGCAGGTTGCGGCCCAGTGCGATGGTCGCATTGAAGTAATCCATGGCAGCCGATTCCAGCCACGGCTTGTCCTGCGGCCAGCGATTGGGGCCGTGCAGGGGGCGGCCGCTGGCCACGTCGGGGTCGCTCAGGGGCAGGTCCAGGCCCAGTTCGTAGCTTTCCTTCAGGTCCGGCTTGTGGCCAGGGTGCTGCGTCACGCCGATGGGCATGAAGCCGCGACGGAAGCGCTCGTCGATCCTGTCGCGCAGCCGCTCCTCCATGGGCAACGACATGTAGCGGCGCGTCGCCTCGAAGGCCTTGTCGATGGTGGCCTGTGGCACGCCGTGGTTCTTCACGTAGAAGAAGCCGGTGTTGGTGCAGGCCGCCTTGAACTGCGCCACCAGCGGCTCGATGGAGCCGCCGGCCAGCCAGTCGCCCAGGTCGAGGATGGGCATTTCCTCGGCGGAGGCGCGGCGCGGCGCGTCGACTTGGTGTTCTTGGGTGTTCATGGGTTTGGCTCCTTGGTTGGCATGAAGGTGTTCAAGAGCCGCGCGACAGGTCGGTGAACGCGTCGGCCCAGAAGATGGCGCGCCGCGCGATGGTCTTGACCACCGCGTGCAGCACGATCCCGATCAGGGACAGGACGATGAGGATGGCGAACATGCCCGCCGCATCCATCGAGAAGTTGCGCTGCAGGATCAGGTAGCCCAGCCCCGCCTGCGCGCCGACGAACTCGCCCACGATGGCGCCGATGACGGCGAGCACGATGCCGATGTCCAGCCCCGCGAATACGTAGGGAAGGGCGTGCGGCAGCCGGACCATGCGGAACACGTGCCAGCCCGAGGCAGTGAAGGCGCGCATCAGGTCGACCTGGTCGCGCGGTGCCGAGCGCAGCCCCACGATGGTGTTGGCCAGCACCGGGAAGAAGACGATGGTCGCGGTGATCACCACCTTGGAGGTGGTGCCGAAGCCGAACCACAGCACGAACAGGGGCGCCACGGCCACCTTCGGCACCGTCTGGAAGGCCACCACGTACGGGTAGAGCACGGCCTCCAGCACAGCGCTCTGGCCGATCAGCGCGCCCAGCACGAAGCCGGCCAGCGCCCCGGCCGCGAAGCCAGCCAGTATCTCGTAGAGGGTGACGCCCAGGTGCGGCCACAGCTCGCCCGAAGCGAGCACGTCGCGCATCGCGCCGAGAACGCCCGCGGGCCCGGGGAAGATCAGATGCGACACGCCGAAGGCGGACACGATCACATGCCAGAAGGCGATCACCGCGATGAAGAACAACGCGATGAGCGTGCGCCGCCTGGATGGCGCGAGACTGCCCGGCAGGTTCGCGGGGGTGTTGGCGTTGCTGCTCATCAGTCGAGCCCTCCACTGGCGTTCAGGTTGGCCCGGATACCCGACACGTAGGCGCCGAAGCGCTCGGTGTTGATGACATCCAGCGTGCGCGATGGCAGGTCGACCTCGATCACCTGCGTGACGCGACCGGGCCTTGGCGACATGACGATGACGCGGTCGCCCAGGAACACCGCCTCGGGAATGCTGTGCGTGACGAGCATGATCGTGGCGCCCGTGCGCTCGCGCAGCTTGAGCAGCTCCACGTTCATGGTCTCGCGCGTCATGGCGTCCAGCGCACCGAAGGGCTCGTCCATCAGCAGCAGCATCGGATCGTTGACCAGCGCGCGGGCGATTCCCACGCGCTGCTGCATGCCGCCGGAGAGCTCGTTGGGGTACTTGGTCTCGAAGCCGGACAGGCCCACCAGGTTCAGGTAGTGGAGAGCGCGCTCGCGCGACGTCTTCGCGTCCCGGCCCTGGATCTGCGCGGGCACGAGCACGTTGTCGATGATGTTGCGCCAGGGCAGCAGCACGGGCGCCTGGAACACCACCCCGACGTCACGGCTGGGGCCGGTGTGCTCGCGCCCGCCCAGCTCGACGTTGCCGCTGCTCGCGCGCTCCAGCCCCGCGAGGATGCGAAGCAGGGTGCTCTTGCCACAGCCGCTGGGGCCCACGACGGTGACGAACTCGCCGCGACGCACGCGGAAGTCCACGTCCTGCAGCGCGACCACATCGCCGCCATCCTTGGAGCGGAATGTCTTGCGCAGCCGGTCGAAACGGAACGCCGTCGCGACCTCTGGTGCGGCCTGGGCTGCTGCGGCAGCGCTCATGGGGTGTCCTGCTTGCAGATACATGGCGTTGCTATTCCTTGGCTTCCAGCTCAGGCCCGACGGCGCGCGCGAGCCAGTCGTCCACCTGTGCGAACGCGGCCAGGCGCTGCTCTTGCGGGATGAAGGCGGCCTCGAAGCTGTTGCGCGCGAGCTGGGCCAGGTCCTGCCGGCTCAGGCCGAAAGCCTGCTGGCAGGCCAGGTAGTTGTCGTTGACGTAGCCGCCGAAGTAGGAGGGATCGTCGGAGTTGACGGTGACGCACAGGCCCGCATCGAGCAGCCGCTTGAGCGGGTGCTCAGCCACCGAGTCGATCACCTGCAGCTTGAGATTCGAGAGCGGGCACATGGTCAGCGGCATGCGGCGCCGTGCCAGCTCGCTGACCAGCGCGGCATCGTCCACGCAGGCGTTGCCGTGGTCCACGCGCTGCACCTGCAACAGCTCCACCGATTCGCGCACGTAGGCGGCCGGGCCTTCCTCGCCGGCATGCGCCACCACCTTGAAGCCCAGTGTGCGGCAGCGCTCGAAGAAGCGCGTGAACTTGGCCGGCGGGTTGCCCACCTCGGCGCCGCCCAGCCCGAAGCCCAGCAGGCGTTCGTGCCAGGGCGCCAGTTCGTCGAGCATGGCCAGCGCCTCCTCCTCGCTGCGGTGGCGCTGCGCCACCGCGATGAGGCCGCCGGTGATGCCGTCCTGCGCGCGGGCCTCCTCCATGGCGCCCAGAACGCCATCCATCACGGCGGCGATCGGAACACCGCGCGAGGTGTGCCCCTGCGGGCCGAGGAACAGCTCGCAATGCAGCACGCTGTCGGCATGCGCGCGGCGCATGTAAGCCCGCGTCACGTCATGGAAGTCCTGCGCCTGCACCAGCACGCGGCAGCCGTCGTAGTACAGGTCCAGGAAGTCCTGCAGGTCGCTGAAACGGTAGGCCGCTCGCAGCTCTTCCTCGGTGCTCCAGCGTATCGCCACGCCATTGCGGCGGGCCAGGCGAAGGAACAGGTCGGGCTCGATGGAGCCCTCCACGTGCATGTGCAACTCGGCCTTCGGCAGGCCGGCCACGAATTGCTCCGGTGTCATCGCGGTCGCCGGCTCACAGGCCCACGCTGCAGGACCGGGCCGCATCGATGACCGCGTTGCGGTCGAAGCGGTTGATGGCTTCCACGAAGCCCGGCTTGAGGTAGAGCATGGATTCGGGCGGCAGCGTGCGCTTGATCAGGCCGTCCTTGAGCATCAGGTCCTGCATGCGGCCGTAGGCGGTCGGGCTCATCGAGCCGATCAGCTTGCCGCCGTTCATCGTCTGCGCGGCGGACATGGTGTCCAGCTGCGTCTGCAGCAGGGCCAGGTCCCACTTGGCCAGGGTGGCCTCGTCCGCCCCTGTGGGCTTGGTGCTGGGGAAGTTCTTCCAATGGATCTTGCGTGCGCATTCGGGATTGGTCTGCGCAAAGAGCGTGGCCTTGGCCGCCCCGCGCGAAATCGCCTCGACCATGGCGGGGTCGGCGTCGATGGTCTTCTGCATGGTCGCGAAGGTGAAGTCTGGCAGCGCGCGCCAGCTGGGGTCGAAGATCACGCGCATCCTGGTGCCCGTGTTCTGGAAGCCGGTGAGTGCCGAGCCCCAGAACATCAACGCCTGCACGCGGTCCGACTTGAGGGCTTCGAGCGCCGGTGCGCCGGCACCGGTGGCGATGATCTGCACGTCCTTGTCCGGATCGACCCCGTTGGCGCGCAGGTAGCCCTTGAGCAGCGGCATGCCGCCGGTGCCCAGGCTGAAGATGCCGATCTTCTTGCCCTTGAGGTCGGCCGCCGTCTTGATGCTGCTGTCCTGAGGCACGCCCACGCCCCAGTCGATGACGCCCGTGCCCATGAGGCCGCGCACCGCCACGTTGTTCTCGGCGTTGGCCTGGATCAGGCCTGTGGAGTTCACTTGCGCGAAGTCCACGCCGCCGGCCACCATCTGCTGGATGCCTTGCAGCGATCCGCCGGTCGTGACGATCTTGACGTCGTAGCCCTCGTCCTTCCAGTAGCCCAGCGCGATGGGCAGGGTGAGCCATGGGTAGGTGACGTTCACCACCTGGGTGCCCAGGGCGATGGTGACGGGCTTCAGGGGCTTGGCGGATGACTGCTGAGCCTGCACCTGCAGGGCCAACAGGCCGAATGCGGTGCCTGCCGCCAATGCCGCGAGGCGATTCCAACGGGTGCGAAGAGAGTGCTTCATCGAATGGCCTTGAGGGAAAACTTCCGACGAAGGTTATCGATTGGAATGCGCGACTGCAGATCAATATTTAGAAGGAAATGATCGAATAATCAGAGCATTCTTCGGGGCGTTGCCCGCGCAGTTCTGGCGCATTTCGCACCCCGCTCGAGCACGTAGAGGCGCGGATTTGCATGCAGCGCTGACGCGGCACTTGGTTGGTGCGCCAAGAAAACCACAAGGACCTTGTGGCCGGCCACCCCAGAGAGACATACGTCACGCTCAAAGACCTGGCATCGATTGCGTGCCGGGCCGCCAGGACAATTCCGACCGCGCCGCTGAAAAATGCCTCCCGTCCGAGCGCTGAGACGAACGAGCCCTCGGCTGCGATGCTGCGGGCCTACTCTTGGAACGGAAATACGTCGGACAGCGCGGCTGCCTCGCGGGCGAACTGCACGACCAGAAAGTCGAGGAACGCTCGAACACGCGGCGTCATGTACCGCGTGCCGTGCCGCAGGGCATAGACACCCGCTTCGTGTGCCACGTAGTCCGGCAGCAGGATTCGAAGCCTGCCTGCGCGCAGATCTTCGGCCGCATCCCAGATCGTCTTGCGCGCGATGCCGCGTCCTGCCAGCGCCCATGCGCGCACCAGCGCACCGTCATTGCTTTCCCATGCGTCGGCCATCGGCACGGTGTACTGCCAGGAACGGTCGCCTTTGGCGAAGTGGAACTGGTTGAGCGGTCCGCTGGCCGTGACCAGCACGATGAAGCGGTGCTGCCCCAGGTCCTCCGGCGTGCGCGGCGTTCCATGGCGGGCCAGATAGTCGGGCGAAGCGCACAGCACGCGGCAGTTGGGTGCCAGGCGCCGTGCGATCAGGGCGCTGTTCTCGGGCTGCCATCCCGGGCGTGCGCCCCGTGCTGCTCGTCGTGATGCTCTGGATTCTTGCGCACTACCTGTTCTACACGTACATCGCGCCATTCCTCGCTTCCGTCGGCCTGGCGGACCGACTCGATGCGGTGCTGCTGATCTTCGGGCTTTGCACCATGGCGGGCCTGTGGGTGGTTGGATGGCTCATCGATCGATGCCCGCGCGCACTGCTGCTTTCTTCCCTTTGCATGTTTGCGGCCTCGGGTCTCGTGTTCGGCCTCTGCGGTTCATCGGCTGCGGCAATGCTGGCCGGCGTTGTGCTCTGGGGACTGAGCTTCAGCGGAGCGCCGACGTTGTTGCAGACGGCCTTGGCCGACGAGGCCGGCAAAGACGCGGATGTTGCCCAGTCCATGCTGGTCACGGTCTTCAACCTGTCTTTCGCGGGCAGCGGCCTCCTCGGCGGCGTGCTGCTGGAGACGGTGGGCAGCTTCGTGTTTCCCTGGATGCTCACCGCGCTGGCGTTCGCCGGATGGTTCATCGCATGGCGCGGCCGGAGCCGGGGATTTCCATCCGGGCGCCGGCGCGCATCCGAGGGTTGAGGGACGCCCGTGCTTGCGGTTGCGCATCCCTGCGCTCCGGGCAACTGCCCAGCGACGCCTCGGTGCGGGTCAGGTGCGCGCCACGGCGCAGGCCACTTCAACGGAGCTTCGATGAACTCAAGCCTGCGCCTTTTGCTTCAGCCAAAGCCCGAAGTCCATCATCACCTTCACGACGGGCTTCAAGCGCTCACCGTCGGCAGTCAGCGCATATTCGACCCTCACAGGTGCGGTGGGATGCACGGTGCGCTTGACCAAGCCGGCCTCCTCGAGCGCGCGAAGGTCAAGGGTGAGAGAGCGCTGCGAAATACCGGGGACGTCTCGCCGCAACTCACTGAAGCGCTTGGGCCCGTCGACGAGATAGGACACGAGAAGGAGCCGCCATCTGCCACCCAGGAGGCGCATGGCTTCCTCCACCGAACACCCCGTCACGTTTGCTTTCATAGCACGTCGTCCAGAAAAGGGCCGTCGGTATACTTTTTTAGCCTACGTGCAGTTTTATTGCCTTCTTCCAATTTTATCCCTGCGCCATAGCATGGCCCGGCGGCGCGCTTCGACGCCTATCACATTGGAATGAACCTGCATGAAGCTTTATTACATACCCGGGGCCTGCTCGCTTTCGCCCCATATCGTCCTCAATGAACTGGGCTTGGAAGCCAACTTGGTCAAAGTGGACTACAAGACTCACAAGACCGAGGACGGCCGCGACTTCCGCGAAATCAGTCCGTTCGGCTATGTCCCACTCCTGGAGCTCGACGACGGCACGGCACTGCGCGAAGGCCCTGCCATCGTGCAATACCTGGCCGACTTGAAGCCCGAATAGGGCCTTGCACCGATGAACGGCACCATCGAGCGCTACCGCCTTCAAGAATGGCTGAGCTTCCTGACTTCCGAAATCCACAAGGGCTTCATTCCGCTCCTGTACCCGGTGCTTGCCGGCAAATACGTGGAAGCCGTCAAGCCGAAGCTGGAGAGACGCTTCAGCTGGATTGACGAACAGTTGGCTGGCCGCGACTACCTCATGGGCGACAGATTCACCGTGGCCGACGCCTACCTGTACGCGCTCGCTGGATGGGGCCAGGCACCGTGGCTGGCATCCGTCTACAGCGCCGACATCCATTTCGACGGCCTTGGCAACCTCGAAGCCTGGTATGTCCGCATGCGCGAACGACCTTCCGTCCGCAAAGCGCTGGACACGGAAAGGCTGAAGTAGCTTGCGCAGGATGCCGAGCATGCAGCAACCTTGGGATCAGGAACGACGAGGCAATGCCTACCCGCCAGTCGCGGACATATGGCGGATCAGCTTGACCGGCAAGACGCGTCCTTGAAGCGAGAAGTCGTGTCCCTTGGGCTTTTGCTCCACGGCATGCCCGATGGCTTCATACAGGCGCGCCTCGCTCATCGAGTTGCGCAGCAGCTTTCCGAGATCGACGCCGTTCTCATGCCCGAGGCAGGTATAGAGAGTGCCGGCAGCCGTCACACGGACGCGGTTGCAGTCGCCGCAGAAGTGCGCGGTGAGCGGTGTGATGAAGCCGACGAGGCCGCCGGTTTGCTCGACCCTTGCGTAGCGCGCGGGGCCGCCGCTGCGATCGGCCACGTCGCTCAGAGTCCAGCGCCTGCCGATCTCGCGGCGAAGCGCATCCAGCCCCAGGAACTGCTCCGTGCGGTCGCAGCCTGTCTCGCCCAGGGGCATGGTTTCGATCAGCGTCAGGGTCATGCCGCGACCGTGCGCAAACTCGATCAACTCATGGATCTCCAGGTCGGTGACGCCGCGCAGCGCGACCGCATTGAGCTTGACGGCAATGCCCGCGTGCTGTGCGGCCTCGATGCCGTCCAGCACCTTTTGCAGCGCGCCGCCGCGCGTGATCTGCGCGAAGCGCTGCGGATCCAGGGTGTCGAGCGAAACGTTCACCCGCCGGACGCCCGCCGCCGCGAGGTCCTGCGCGAAGTGCGCCAGCCGCAGGGCGTTGGTCGTCAGTGTCAGCTCGTTCAGGGAGCCGTCCTTCAGGCAGCCGGACAGTGAACGGAACAGCTCGATGACGCCCTTGCGCACCAGGGGTTCGCCGCCGGTGATGCGCAGCTTTCTGACGCCGCGCGCGATGAACAGGCGCGCGACCCGGTCCAGTTCCTCGATGGAGAGCAACTCCGGGCTGGAATGAAATTGCATGTCCTCCGACATGCAGTAGACGCAGCGCAGGTTGCAGCGGTCGGTCACGGACAGGCGCAGATAGCTGATCCGCCGCCCCAGACTGTCGGCCAGCGGCGCCACGGAGGGCACCAACGCAGGCCGGCGCAGCTCCATCAGCATGGAAGCTCCTCGCGCGCCGCCGCGTAAAGATGCTCGAGCGACACGAATTTCTCCCTGGGCTTGCCGAGCCTGGCGCCGCGCGCTACCTCGGCGGCATTGATGCGTGCCCAGTCCTGGAAGTCGATGTACTTCCCGGCACGGTGCGTGGGCCCGATGATGCCAAGGAGGGGATGTTCGGTCGCCAGCGTCCGATGCGCCAGGGCAGGCAGGTCGGCCAGCACCGCCGCGGCGGTCTCGTGGCTGCAGGCGCGGTTGGTGCCGATGGTGCCTTGCGGCCCGCGCTTGCTCCAGCCGCATACGTAGAGACCGCTCACCAGCCTGCCGCCGTCGACGACGCGGCCGTGGAGATTGGCGTGCGTGCCCCGCCCATCGTCGTAGGGCACGCCCTCGAGCGAGCAGGACCGGCGTCCGATGCTGGAGAACACCAGTCCGCAGTCGATGCCGACGGACTCCGGCTCCGCCGCCCAGCCGCTCGGCCTGCCGAAACGAATACGCTCGACCGAAGCGGCGCCTTCGATGCCTTGCGGCTCCAGGTGAAAGCGGAACACGCAGCGCTTGTGTTGTTCCCTGGCAGCGCTGACGCATGCCAGGCGTTCCAGCATCGCGATGGCCGCGGCCTTCTCCGCATCCGTTCCGGCGGGCAGCGCAAAGCTTTCGGTGTGGATGTCGGCTGCGTCCACCAGCGCCTCGCATGAAGGAAGCTGGGCGATCTCATGCAGCTCCTTGGGCGAGAAGCGGATATCGGCAGGTCCGCGGCGCCCGACGATGTGCACTTCGCGAACTCGGCTGTGAGCCAGGGCCTCGAGCGCGTGCGCCGCGATGTCGGTGCGGCGCAGTTCGTCCACGCTCTTGAGCAGGATGCGCGCGATGTCGAGCGAGACGTTGCCCTGGCCGACGATCACCGCGCGCTCCCCGGACAGGTCGAAGTGCCGGTTCTTCTGGTCCGGATGTCCGTTGTACCAACCGACGAAATCGCTGGCCAGGTGGCTGCCAGGCAGGTCTTCACCCGGAATGCCCATGTGTCGGCCGAGCGGTGCGCCCGTGGCCAGGATGACCGCGTGGTAGCTCGCCAGCAGATCGTCGACCGACACGTCCGGGCCGAGTTCGAGGCCGCCCACGAACCGAAAGCCGGGCATCGCCGCGATGCGGTCGAACACGGCGGTCACCTGCTTGAGCTTGGGGTGGTCCGGGGCCACGCCGTAGCGCACGAGGCCGTAGGGCACAGGCAGGCGCTCCAGCAGGTCCACGCGCATCGGCAGCGCCGAGCCCAGCAGGCGCTCTGCGGCGTAGAAGCCGCTGGGTCCCGCGCCCACGATGGCCACCCTGAAAGGTGAGGTGCCGGCATCACTCATAGCCCCAACTCCGTTCGTCGCGCTTCAGCGGTGGGCAACGGCGGCAGGCGTTCGGCGATCACTGGCGTCTCGGCCGAGCGAAGCCTGTTGATCTCGATCCACGGCGCCTTGTCGGCAGGAAGAAGGAATGAGGCCTGGATGGCGCCCACCGGACATGCGGTGGCACAGCCGCCGCAGTCGATGCAGTTCTCCGGATCGATGTAGGTCATCCGCTCATCCATGTGGAAGCAGGTGACAGGGCAGACGGTGACGCATTCCGTGTAGCGGCACCCGGTGCAGAGGTCGGTGACAACGTAGGCCATTTGCGTGAAAGAACAAAAGATGGGAAGGAGGCGCCTGCTCAGAGCGCGACGACCTGCACCAGCGCGTCGGAGAAGGTCGGCGCGCTGCCCAGGTCGGCGAAGGCCAGGGGCGTGAGCGCGTGCACCGTAGGGCCGGCGCGGTTCGAGCGGTGCCAGTAACCCGAGGGCGCCATCACGAGCCCCGGCGAGACGTCCGCCGAGACCGTGGCCTTGGCCTCGAAGGTGCCCCGATCATTGAAGACCCGGATCGGCGTCCCGGCGGTGATGCCGCGTGCACTCGCGTCGTCTGGATGCAGCACCACCATCTGTTCCTCGCCTGCCTGCGCGCGCTGGGCCGGCAGGTTGCCGTAGTTGGAATTGAGGAAGGCGTGGCTCTTGGGCGAGATCAGGCTCAGGGGATAGCGCTGCGCCAGGGCGGCCGCGGTTGCCGGGCTTTCGTTCGGCGCGATGTAGTGCGGCAGCGGGTCCACCGGCTCACCCGACTGCTGGCCGCCGAAGCCCTGCCTGAAGAGCGGCGCCACGAAGTTTCCGCCCGCTGCTATCGACGACTTGAATTCGCACTTGCCCGAGGGCGTCGGGAAGTTGCCTTCACGGTGCGGCGCCCAGTCGTCGGATGCAGGCATGTTCAGGCGCATGAAGCCCTTGCGCTTCAGCTCCTCCAGGGTGATGCCCTCGAGAACCGGGCTGCTCCAGTCCATGGAGGCCTCGATCATCTCGTCGTCCGACCGGAAGAAGAACGGGTCGTCGATGCCCAACGCCCTGGCCAGGCGCCTGAAGAGCTCGGTGTTGGACACCGCCTCGCCCAGCGGCTCGATGGCCTGGTTGTTGTACGAGAGATAGAGATGGCCCCAGGAGAACATGATGTCCTTCTGCTCGAGCTGCGTCGTGGCCGGCAGCAGGATGTCCGCGTAGCGTGCGGTATCGGTCATGAAGTGCTCGCTGACCACGGTGAAGAGTTCGTCGCGCGCGAGACCCCGTTCTATCCTTTCCTGGTCGCTGACCATGGCCATGGGGTTGGCGTTGTAGACGAACAGCGAGCGGATCGGCGGGTCGAGCGGCATGTCGCCCGTGAGCGCCGGGCCCAGGCGCCAGGAGTTGATCACCCGCATCGATTCGGGCTGGAGATCCGGGCGCATCAGCCCCGGCCAATTCACCGGAAAGGCCCAGATCGGCAGTTGCAGCAAGCCGCCGCCCACATGCTTCCAGGCGCCGATCAGCGCGGGCAGGCAGGCGATGGCGCGCACCGTCTGTCCGCCGCCTGCATGGCGCTCCACCGCGACGCCGATGCGCACGACCGCGGGGGGCGTCGCGGCGTATTCGCGGGTCAGCTTGAGGATGTCCTCCACGGGAATGCCGGTTTGCTCCGCGGCGAATTCCGGCGTGTACGTCTCCACGCGCTCGGCGAGTTCATCGAAACCCAGTGTGTGCCGCTCGATGTAGTCGCGATCGATCAGGTTTTCCTTGATGAGGATGTGCGCCATCGCCAGGGCCAGCGCGCCGTCAGTGCCCGGACGGATGGGAATGTGCCAATCCGCCAGCCGCGCGGTGCGCGTGCGCACAGGATCGATCACCACCAGCTTGGCGCCGTTCTTGCGCGCCTGCTCGATGAACGGCCAGTGATGCGAGTTCGTGCTCAGCGTATTGCAGGCCCACAGCACGATGTACTTCGAATGCACGAAGCTCTCGGGGTCCGCGCCCGGCGTGTGGCCGATGGTCATCATGTAGGCGGTGCACGAGCCCGAGTCGCAGAAGGTGCGCTCGCACACCGTGGCACCCAGTTTGTTGAAAAGGGGGTCCCCCACGTTCAGGCCGTTGAGGATGCCCTGGGTTCCGAGGTAGCTGTAGGGCAGGATGGACTGCGGGCCATCCGAGGCGATGAGCGCCTTCCAGCGGATGGCGATTTCGGATAGCGCCTCGTCCCACGAGATGCGCTCGAACTTGCCGCTGCCCTTGGGTCCGCTGCGGCGCATTGGGTAGAGCGATCGCTGTTCGCTGTAGGTCCGGTCCTGGTAGTTGTTGACCTTCACACAGAGGCGCCCTCGCGTGAAAGGGTGATCCGGATTGCCGCGCACCGCGATAGCCTTGCCATCTTCGACAGTGGTCAGGATCGAGCAGGTATCGGGGCAATCGTGGGGGCAAGCGCCCACGACAACGTGTCGGGCCATAGCGTGTCCTTTCTCTCCGGTGCTTTGATGCGATTGGCGTTACGCAGCAAGTCTGGCGAGCAAGGGGCCGTGGCGCCTTATCCGATTACGACCTTTACTTTTCCTGGGGTGCGAATGATGATTCGGCACGCTTCTTGCGCCTGCCAACTGCAATCAACCTCTTGAGTCGGCCTCGCACCATGTTCGCGCATTCGTTGGACAAGTACGTCAACAGCACGATGCGCCAGACCTCCAACGCGCAGGGCTGGTCGAACATCCTGGCTGAGCGCTGGAGTCATTCAGCAGGCGAGCTTCCGAGACTGGTGCCACGCGACACCGAGGTGGCCATCCAGTTGAGCGGCCGGTCACTTGTCGATCGTGCGGGCGGTGGCCGGCGCGAGCACACCCATGGCCACCGCGGCACCATTTGGCTTTGCCCCGCAGGCGTCGAGGAGGAGTACATCAATGTGGCTGAGCCCATAGGCGATTGCTTGCATTTGTTCCTGCCCGGGCGGCCGTTCTCCGATATGGTTCAGCGTGAGTTCGACATCGATCCGGCGCGCGCCGGCCTGCGTTACCAGGCGATCGACCACGATCCCTTCGTGAGCATGATCGCGGACCAGATCGTGGGTGAACTGTCCAACGAGACGGGCGTAGGGCGGCTGTTCGTCGAGAGTCTCTCGGTGGCGCTCAGCGCTCACCTTTTGAAGAACTATTCGGAGCTGGGGCTGATCCGGCCGCCAGCGGACAGGACGGCCAAGCCGTTGGACAGCCGGCGTCTGTCGCGTGTGGTCGACTTCATTGACGGAAATCTCGACCAGGACATCACCGTGCTCGATCTCGCAGGCATTGCCTGCATGAGCGTGGGCCACTTCACACGCAGCTTCAGTGCGGCAACGGGGCGGGCGCCACATGCCTTCGTAGCCGAGCGGCGGCTCGTGATGGCGAAGCGCCGTCTGCGCGACGAAAGCTGCTCGATCGAGGAGATCGCGTTTTCGGCGGGCTTCTCGTCTCTGGCCAACTTCTCCAAGGCCTTCCGTCATTCGACCGGCTTGTCGCCCAGCCAGTTCAGGGCCCGCTCCTGAACGCGCAGCGCGCGCAGAGATGGCCCGAGACTGACTTGCATCTCTGTCGCAATCCCGAAATGGAAGCAACTGCTTGACGGTGGACGAGGCGAAGCGTAGCCCCGGCCCCGCTCCCTGGGCTTGGGTGCGGAATCGACCCACCACCTCCTCAATTCCTGGAAGCCCCACAAGCAACCGTCTTATCCTCAATCGCTTTTCGATGAATGTCTCGCCTCACATCTCTCACGGGATGTTGCGGCATTGGAAACTGCATCGACGGCCGAGGGCTCGTTAGCCATCGAGTGGCGCGCGCTTCATGGTCTCGCGGCAGTGGCTCAAGAACTTGAGTGCCACAGGTGTGGGCGATCGGTCCACTGCAAAAACCGCCGACATGTCCCGCCTGACGATCGGTGCGCCGATCCGGCGCGCGTCCAGGTCTGGGAACATGCCCATGCCTGCGATCTGCGAAGGGGCGATGGTGTGCGCCAATCCGATGCGCGCCATCGCCAGCGCTGTGGTCAGCAGGCTGACCTCATGCGAGATCTTCAGAGAGATGCCGGCTTCGCGGGCCGTGTCATCGATCAGCGCGCGTATGCCATAGCCCGGTTGGATCAGCACCAGCGGAAGGTTCTGGATGGATTTCCAGGTCGGCGACGGACCCGCAGGACTTCCAGGAACTCTGCGTGACACGAGGCAAAGCTGGTCGCTCAGCAGCCGGTGCTGGCGCAGGTCCTTCTCTTCGGCTCCAACGTAGCCAAGTCCAAGGTCGGCCTGTCCCGAGACCATCGTCATCACGAAGCGAGACGGCGGAACGTCGAGGATGTCGACCTCCACATCCGGATGGTGCCGAAGGAACTCTTGGAGCAGCCCGGGCAACAACGTCTGGGCGATGGTCGGGGTGACTGCGATGCCAAGCCGCGCAGCGGGGTCGGATCCGCTGCGGAACATGCCCACGGCCAGCCTCGCATCACGCAGCATTCGCTCGGCAATGGGCAACAGGTCCAGTGCGGCCTTCGTCGGCAGCATCGAGCGCGTGGTGCGATCGAACAGTGCGGCACCGATCGAATGTTCCAGTTCCCGCAATGCAATGCTGGCGGCGGATTGCGTCATACCGAGGCTGGCAGCCGCAGCCGCGATCTTCTTTCGTTGAAAGATGCCGACAAAGACCTCGAGCTGGCGAAGCTTGACCCGATTCATGAATTTCATCAATAGCGATATCGAAGTTTTGAACTTTACGCATGCATGGGGCCGGGGCGTAATCGGTCTTTCCCCAGTTCATTGCAGACCACCATGCCGCTGATCGCTCTTGAAGAACACATCACAACGCCCTTGCACAAGACGAACACGTACGACGAAACAAGGCAGAAGTGGTACCGGGACCGAAGTGCTCACATCGGTCACGACATCGAAAAGGAGTTGCTTGACGTCGGCGAGAACAGACTTGCCGCAATGGACCGCAGCGGTATCTCGTTGCAGGTCTTGTCGCTGACGACCCCAGGCACGCAGGCTTTTTCTGGCCCGCTCGCTTTGGAGATCGCAATCGACGCGAACGATCGCATGGCTCGCGCAGTGGCCGAGCATCCTGACCGGTTCCGTGCTTTCGCGGCGCTTCCGACCTCGGATGTGGGTTCGAGCCAGTCAGAGTTCGAGCGAAACCTGGGCCGCGGCTTTGTGGGCGCGCTGATCAGCGGGCATACCGGCGGCCTCTTTCTCGACGACAGGAAGTTCTGGCCCCTGTTCGAGTTGGCCCAGTCCAAGGATGTGCCGATTTACATTCATCCGGGTGCACCGCATCCAGGCCTGATGGGAAGCTACTTCAACGGCTACGAAGATCTGGCGCGACCAGCATGGGGATTCGCGATGGACGCCAGCATGCACCTTCTTCGGCTGGTTTTTGCAGGCGTTTTCGACGCCTTTCCTCGACTGAAGATCATTCTGGGTCATCTCGGCGAGGGGCTGCCGTTCGGATTCGATCGCATGGTCGATCACACGCCCTACGTAGCTTCCAGGCGAGGGCTCAAGAGATCGCCTCGCGACTGCTTCCGCGAGAATCTCTACATCACGACAAGTGGTGCGTTCTCGGCCCCTGCGTTTCGTTGCGCCGTGGACATCATGGGTGAGGACAACATCATGTTCTCGGTGGACTGGCCGTATGAGTCCAACCGGGCAGGCGCAGCTTTCTTCGAGAAGCTCGAGCTGTCCGACGCCACGCGGGAAAAAATCGGCTGGTCGAACGCCGCCCGCCTCCTGCGCATCGAGCCTGCAAAGGTGAAGGCGTGAGAAGACGTCACTTCCTTGCCCTTGCAACGTCGCCGCTTGCGGCCGCCCTGCACGGCGCGGCGGCGGCGGCGAAATATCCCGACAAGCCAATCACCATCGTGGTCCCCTTCCCGCCTGGAGGCGCCAACGACCTGATTGCACGATCGCTCGCTCAGGCGATGGGACCACTGCTGCACGGAACCCTGGTTGTCGACAACCGTTCCGGCGGTGCGGCCGGGTCGGTGGGCGCCCAGATGGTCGCCGGTGCAACTCCGGACGGCTACACCCTGCTGCTGGGCAACACCGCTTCTCTGGCCATCAACTCGAGCATCTATCCATCATTGCGATACCAGCCGATGCGAGACTTCGAGCCGATCACCATTCTCGGCCTTTCGTCGCTCGTACTGGTCGTCAACTCCAAAGTCCCGGCACGCAATTTGGCGGACTTCGTCGAATTGCTCAAAGCCGCGCCCGGCACATACACCTACGCATCAGCCGGCGCAGGCAGCCCGCTGCATCTCGCCGGAGAGATCTTCAAGCAGCGGACAGGGACGGAGTGGCTGCATGTGCCGTACCGCGGCACGGCCCCCGCATACTCGGATCTGCTGGGTGGCCGAGTGAGCGCGATGTTCGACAACACCACGACAGCATTGCCTCATGTGCAATCGGGGGCATTGCGGCCCCTGGCCGTGACCGGGCGAAAGCGCAGCGCGCTTTTTCCGGAAGTCCCCACGCTCGCGGAAGCGGGTATCGCGAACCTGGAAATTCCGGTCTGGTTCGGCCTCGTGGCGCCTCGTGCGACGCCTCCTGCCGTGATCGACCAACTCTACCGGGCGGCTATGGGCGCGGTTCGAGCGGAAGAGATGAAACAGCGCTTGAAGGACCTGGATATCGAACCGTTCGCAGCCGGTCCGAAGGAAGCGCGGGACTTCATCGCTTCGGAAAACCGCAAATGGAAGGAGGTGGTCGAGGCGTCCGGCATCAGACTCAATTGACGAGGTCAAGCTCCGAACGCACCATCGATCGTGTGCATCGCTCCGGTGACAAAGCCGGCCTCCGGACCTGCCAGCCAGGCCACCATCCCTGCCACCTCCTCCGGACGTCCATGGCGCTTGATGGCCATGAAGCTGTGCATCAGGTCCTTCATCGGTCCGTCTTCTGGGTTCGCGTCCGTGTCGATCGGGCCGGGCTGCACGATATTGATCGTGATGCCGCGAGGGCCGAAGTCGCGAGCCAATCCCCGCGCCATGCCCTGCAGCGCAGACTTGCTGAGCGCATAGGAAGCCATTCCCGGCACCGGCATGCGGTCGCCGTTCACCGAGCCGATCACGATGATGCGACCGCCCTGCGGCATCTTGCGCGCCGCCTCCACCGCAGCGTGGTAAGGCGATTGGACGTTGATCCGGAACAGACGGTCGACGGCGTCCGGGTCCTGCTCCAGCGCATCGCCGAAGATGGCCACGCCCGCATTCACCACCAGCACATCGAGCGGCCCGCTGTCGCGGACCCGGGCGATCACCGCGTCACGGTCGGAACTGTCGGTCTGAAACGCGATCGCGCCCGTTTCCTCGGCCACGAGCTTCGCTGCATCCGGCGAGCCCGAATAGGTGAAGGTGACTCTGGCACCTTCCGACGCGAAGCGCCGAGCGATCGCGGCGCCGATTCCCCGGCTGCCGCCAAGCACCAGGACGGATTTGCCCTTGAACACTGACATGGTCATTCCTTGTGATTAATGTAATCTTGATTACATAATCAACCACCAGGCCTGTCAACGATTTTTGTAATGGTTACTACGAAACAATCTCGCCCAAGGGGTCGGCCGCGCCGCTTCGACCCCGAGGAGGCATTGGCGACTGCCCAACAGCTGTTCCATGCGAAGGGCTACGACGCGTTGAGCGTGGTGGATATCACCACGGCACTCGGCATCAATCCGCCCAGTTTCTACGCGGCCTATGGAAGCAAGGCGGGGTTGTATGCGCGCATCCTGGACCACTATGCCGAGACGGGGGCCATCCCGCTGCAAAGGATCCTCCGGCCGGACAGGCCGTCGGCGGAGTCGCTGGCGGAATTGTTGGTAGAGGCTGCCAAGGCTTACGCCGGCAACCCTGCAACTTCGGGTTGCCTGGTGCTGGAGGGGACACGCAGCAACGATCCGGATGCACGAGCGGCAGCTTGCGTTTTCCACGTCGCGGCGCAAGAGGCGATCCGCGATTTCATCGCCAAGCGCAATCCGCGGGACGCGGACAGGCTCGCGGACTTCGTTTCCACCACCATGGCCGGCATGTCCGCGAGCGCTCGCCATGGGCAGTCGTTGGATCGCCTGCTGGCCACCGCACGCATCGCAGCGACGGCGCTTGCACATTGCATCCCGCCTGAATGACCGGGTGCACGGCAGCAGCCGTCCATGCGTCTTCGTTGACCGGCGATGCCTGCCTCCGACGCTCGAAAAAGCTCGGCCCGAACGTCTCAGCGAATGCGTACCTCGATCTCGATCAGGTGTAGACCAGCTCGAGGCATTTCCAGAGCGCGTTGCGTCGATTCACCTTGCAGTGAGAGCACGGGTGCACAGGTTCGCTGCGCCATCGGGTCTGCATCCGTTGGACGAGCGGCTTCTGACTTTCGAGAACGAGCCGCGTCTGCCAATTCCGCGGCACGTGCTTCTGAGAGGCATAGAGGACGAGGCAACGACTGTTCCGCAATCCATGCCCATGCCTCATTCCAGGCACGCTGGCGCTCCCACCCGCCTTCGCTGCCAACGAATTCAGAAGGCCGACTTCTAAGTCGATGAATATTTCCCGTTTGTTGTGACGCGGGGCCTCGCCTCTAATCGCGCCATGCCCAGCGCCACCGTCTCCCATGTATCCGTGGAGCTAGCTGTCGATACCGCCGCAACCAGGAACGCAGGCGCCTGGCGCCGGCGGCACGAGGTCCTGGCGCAGCATCACCCCGCGGCGGCGGTTCCCACTGGGCGCGACGAATGAGGTCCGACATGAACAAACAGCTTCTCACCAAGATTTTCACCTGCCGCGCCGCGGCGATATCACTGGCAGGCCTCGCGGTGCTGACCACATCCGCCGCCGCGGCGGGCTGGCCGACCGACAAACCTATTCGGGTCGTGGTCCCGTACAGCGCGGGCGGCTCCGGCGACGTGGCGTTCCGGACGATCCAGCCCTACCTCGAGAAAGCCTTGGGCACCACCTTCTACGTCGACAACAAGTCCGGCGCATCGGGGAACATCGGTGCGACCGAAGTGGCGCGTGCTCCCGCCGACGGCTATACGCTGCTGCTGGGAGCGACAAACAACTACGTGATGAACCAATTCCTCTTCAGGATGAGTTTCGACCCCCTGAAGGACCTCGCGCCCATCACGATGGTCGTCAACTCGCCCCTGGTTGTCATGGTCAACCCCGCGCTGCCCGTCAAGACATTCGCGGAATTCACTGCGTACGCGAAGCAGAACCCTGACAAGGTGAACTTCGGCTCGCCAGGTCCGGGGACGGCACCGCACCTGGGTGGCGTACTCTTCTCCTCCCGCACCGGCGCACCGCTGACGCATGTGCCGTATCGCGGCGCCTCGCCCGCCGTACAGGGGGTGGTGGCCGGCGACATCCAGGCCATGTTCGTGACGGCCGACTCCACGTCTGGCTACGTGCTCAACGGTCGCCTGCGCGCGTTGGCCATCATGGGCCCGACGCGTTTGGCGCCACTGCCCGACACGCCTTCCGTGACCGAGCTCGGTATGCCGGACCTCAAGGTGGGCAACTGGTGGGGCCTTTCCGCACCGGCGAAAACCGATCCGACGATCATCAAAAAGCTGGCCGCGGCGATCCAGGGCGCGCTGCGCCAGCCGGCGGTCATCGAGCAACTGGCCAAGCTCGGGACGACCACGGTCGGCAACAGCCCTACGGACTTCGCGGCCCAGCTCGCGCGCGAAGCGACGGTCTGGCGCACGGCCATCGAGGCAGCGAAGATCAAGCTGGAGTGAGTGCGACATGCAGAACGACATCGCGGCCCTCGCCCTCGACCTCGGCGGCGTCCGAGTGACGCGGGTGGAGGAGGCGTCTGACCCCATACTGCGCCCGGCCGAGATCTTCCCGGACTCGACGCCTGAAATCATCCAGGCAAACCTGGACTGGCTGTCGCCGCGCTTCTACGATGCCGAATCGGACCGGCTGGTCATCACCATCCAGTCGTTCCTACTGCAGTCCGGCGGCCTCAACATCCTGGTGGACACCTGCGTGGGCGACTGCAAGCAGCGATTGCGTCCGGATTTCGACAACAAGCGATGGCAATGGCTCGACCGCCTCGCCGCCGCCGGTGTGCAGCCGCAGGACGTGCACTTCGCGGTATCGACGCACCTGCACGTCGATCATGTCGGATGGCACACGCAGCGTGTGGGGGATGAATGGAAGCGCACGTTCCCCAATGCGCGCTACCTGTTCACGCATCCCGAGTGGGAATACTGGCGAAACAACGAAGGACACCCCGCACTTGTGCGGACTGGCGACTACATCGGCGATTCGGTGTGGCCCCTGTTCCATGCGGGGCAGGCAGACCTGGTCGCCATGGACCACGAGATCGCTCCCGGCATCGCGCTCGTGCCCCTGCCTGGTCACACGCCGGGCCATGTGGGTGTGTCCGTCAGTGGCAGCCATCGTGAAGTGCTGTTGACCGCCGACCTGTTTCATCACCCGCTGCAGTGCTGTTATCCGCACTGGAACACCCGCTTCTGCCTGGACCCGGAGCATTCGCGCGCGACGCGCCTGCGCATGATGGCGCACCTGGCCGAGACGGGATTGCTGGTCCTGCCCGCGCACTTCCCGGCGCCGACTGCCGGTGTGCTGCGGAAGCTGACCCCGGGCGAGGATGCCGTGCATCCGGACCACGTCTACCGCTTCGACTTCCGGTGACAGGTGTCGCGGGCGCGCCTCGGTAAGACCCACTTCACAACCGGCATCTGATTCAGGCCTGGCCGGGGAGGATCGGGGCGTCTCCAACGCGAACGCAGCCACGCGGCGAAGCGTCGCATCGGCTCCCGCGGCGCTGCCAAGGTGTGCGGTGACGCGATGCACGGGCGAGCGCTTGATGCGTAGGATGGGGCTCGCGCGGCGCGGCGTCAACCTTCCGTCGGCGCCGCCGGGCGGTTGCGGATCAGTGCAAGCAGTGCGTGAGGCTGCAGCGGTTTTCCGAGGTGGGCATCGAAGCCGGCCTCCGTGGCCCTGGCATGGTCCTGCGGCCGCGTGAAGGCAGTGTGCGCCACGCAGAACAGCCGCGGCCTGCCCCGCGTGCGTTCGCGCTGACGCACCTCGCGGATCAGTTCGTAGCCGTCGCGTCCCGGCAGCCCGATGTCGCTGATCAGCACGTCGGGCCACTTCTGCTCGAAGAGGTGCAGCGCTGCGTCGTAGTCGACGCCCAGGCGCACGGTGGCGCCGGCATCGGACAGCACGACCGTCATGATCTCGCTCGCATCGGCGTTGTCCTCGACCAGCAGCACGTCGAGTCCGGCCAGCATGCGGTCGGTGGCCGGCGAGGACGGCTGCACCGCCGATGCGTGGCGTGCATCGTCGGCATCGGTCAGCGCGAGCGGCGCATCGCCTGCAGGCACCACACCGAGCACCACGCGCAACGTGGTCCCGTGCCCTTCGCCCGCACTGTGCGCCGCCACGCTGCCGCCGTGCAGCTCGGCCAGGTTCTTGACGATCGACAGGCCAAGGCCCAACCCGCCGTGGAAGCGGTTGTCGGGCGAATCGCTCTGTGAGAAGCGGTCGAAGAGGTGCGGCAGGAAGTCGGGCCCGATACCGCGTCCGAAGTCCTGCACGGTCAGATCGAGCAGGTCGCCCTCGCGGTGCAGCGCGACGAGGATGTGCCCTTCCTCCGCGGAGAACTTGATGGCGTTCGACAGCAGGTTCCACACGATCTGCTGGAAGCGCGTGGCGTCGAGCCAGGCGGGCGGGTCGGCGTCGCCTTGGTCGAAGACGATGTTCAGCCGCTTCGCCGCAGCCGGCACGGCCAGCGCGTCGATGGCCGCGCTCACCAGGGCGCGCGGCTCGTTCCACTCGCGGTGCAGCCGCAGCTTGCCGGAGCTGATGCGCGATACGTCGAGGATGTCGGCGATGAGACGGGTCTGCGCCTTCACGCTGCGGTCGATGGCGGTCAGGCCCTTTTCCATCTGCTCCGGCGTGCGGTTGCCCACCTTGAGCAGATGCACCCAGCCGCTGATGGCGTTGAGCGGGTTGCGAAGCTCATGTGACAGCACGGCGACGAAATCGTCCTTGGTGCGATTCAGGCGCTCGGCGGCGGCGCGCGCCGCCTGCTCGCGCTCCAGCACCTCGCGCCGACGTGCCTCGAGCTCGAAGCGCTCTGACACGTCGAGCGCGATGCCGACGCGCAGGCCCGGCTCGATGTGCGCCGACATGGTCCATTCGAGCCGTATCCAGGAGCCATCCTGCCGCAGCAGCGGGAACTCGCCCTTCCATGACGACGCCGACGGCTGCGTGCCGGAGGTCTGGCTCCGCACGAAGGCAGTCCATTCGTCGGGGGCGAACGCGCTCACCGACTGGCCGATCAGCGCGTCCCGCGACTGGCCAAGCATGGCCACCATGGCGGGATTCACGTCGGCAAAGCGGCCTTCGGCATCGATCAGCGCGATGCCGGTGGGCGCGTGGTCGTAGATGGCGCGAAAGCGCGCTTCACTGTTGCGCTGCTGTTCCTCGGCCATGCGCGCGCGGATCAGCGCCTGCAGCGTGGCGATGAGCACCGGCGGCTCGACCGGATGGACCAGATAGGCGTCAGCGCCGGCGTTGAGGCCGGCGACCTTGTCCTCATTGCGCACGAAAGCGGCCGACAGGTGCACCACGGGTAGCGTTGCGGTCTCGGGTTTCAGGCGCAGTTCGTGGCACACCTCGAAGCCGCTGAAGTCGGGCAGGTGCACGTCGAGAACGACGGCCGAGACCTGGCGGCCCGCGAGCGCCAGCGCTTCGCCGCCGGTACCGGCCTCCAAGGTCTCGAAGCCCGCCGCGCGGATCACGCGCGCGGTCGTGTAGCGCGTCGTGGGGTTGTCGTCCACGACGAGCACGGTGTGGCGCGACCGGTCGATCGTCGTGCTGATCAGAGGTTCGGGCGGCATGCTCATTCCGGCCCGGCTGCCCCCCGCGGCGGCAGCAGCACGGGCACCGTCACGGAGAACACCGAACCCTTGCCCAGTTCGCTCTCCAGCTCCACGCTCCCGCCCAGCAGCGCAGCGAGCTGGCGGCTCAGCGACAGGCCCAGGCCCGTGCCGCGCAGGCGCTTCTGCACGGGCGAGTCGACCTGCGAGAAGTCGTCGAACACGGCTGCGTGGTGTTCGGGCGCGATGCCGATGCCGGTGTCCGACACCGAAAACCTCACCGCGTGCTCGCCACTGCGAGTGGCGGTCACACGGATCTCGCCATGCGGCGTGAACTTGAGCGCGTTGGAAACGAAATTTCGCAGGATCTGCGACAGCTTGCGGTCGTCCGTGTAGAGCTTGGGCAGCCCTTCGGGCTCCTCGAAGATCAACGTGGTGGACGGGTTGTTCAGCACCGGGCGGAACATGCCGCGCAGCGCAGAGAACAAGTCGACCATCTCGAACCAGGCCGGCGAGATCTCGACGCGACCCGCCTCGATCTTGGCCAGGTCGAGCAGGTCATCGACCATGTCGGCCAGTTCGGCGGCCGTGGTGTCGACGAAGCCGACCTGCTTTTCCTGCTCGGGCGTGAGCGGGCCGTCCACGCGGTCGCTGAGCAGCCGGGCAATGCTGCGGATGGCGCTGATCGGCGTGCGGAATTCGTGGCTCATGTAGGCCAGGAAACGGCTCTTGAGTTCGGTGGCCTTCTTGAGCTGCTCGGCTTGGGCATCGAGTTCGGCATACAGCGCGACCACGCCGCGATTCGTTTCCTCGAGTTCCGCGCGCAGCTCCTCCACCTCGCGACGGCTTGCGGCCAGCGCGTCTTCCCGGTCGGTTGCGGCGACGGGACTGTTCATCGGTTATTCCTTTCGGCGGATCACAACGACGGTCGCGTCGTCGCGGTGCCGCGTATGGTCGCGCAAAAGCACGGCGGCCACCAGCGTGGGATCACGCTGCAGCAGCGGGCGAATGCGGTCGACTGTCCATCGGGTCTCGATGCCGTCGCTGTGCAGCACCACGAGCGCGTGGTCGGGCAGCTCCAGCGAGGCGAGCTCGGGCTTTCGGATCCGCATGCCAGCGGTGCCGTGCTGCGTGACGATCGATTTGTCGAACACGCCCGAGAGCACACGGCCTGCGATGTTGCCGGCCCCGCTGTAGCTGACGCTCGAGTCAGCCGCATCGATGCGCACCGCGCACACCGCCGCGCCGCGCGTGGTCTGCAGTTCGTGGTGCACTCGCTGCACCGTCTCGCACACGTCGCCTGCCGGTGCTCGGGCAAATGCGCCGATGGCGGCTTCCGCGGCCTTGGCCGCTTCGGGCCCATGGCCCAGACCGTCAGCCAGCAACACCGTCGCCTGGTCGCCATCCAGCGCGCAGGCCCAGCCATCTCCGCTCACCGTTTCGTAGGGCGCCGGCAGACAGATCGCGCCAATCGTGAACGCCGAAGCGGGAAGCTCGGCGGCATTCTTCATGCGCACCCGCGCCACCCCGACCGTACCGCCCGGCGTCGACGAATGGAGGTCGAACTCGTCGGCCAGCCGGCTCACCGCACCCAGCCCGGTGCCGGGCGTGCTGCCGGAAGAATGGCCGTCGCGCATGGCCAGTGCCAAGTCGGGAATGCCGGGGCCTGCGTCGATGGCCACCACCTCGACCTCGAGCGACTGCGGCCGGGCGGCGATCAGCAGCTGTCCGCCCTGCGCATGGCGCTGAAGGTTGGTGCCGAGTTCGGTCACCACCAGTGCGAGCCGGCCTGCATCGACCTCGTCCCAGCCCATTTCGGCCGCGGCGCGCGCCGCATGCCGGCGCGCCTCGCCGACGCGGCTGGCGTCATCGATCGCGAAGGCCTTGTGGGTCCAGCCCGTGACGGTGGCTACTTCCACTTGGTGATGCTCACTCGGGTGCCCGCGCCGGGGGCCGACGAAATCTCGAACTCGTTCACGAGCCGCTTGCTGCCCGGCAGGCCCAGGCCCATGCCGCTGCCGCTGGTCCAGCCGTCCGTGAGCGCCAGCGCGATGTCGGCGATGCCGGGGCCCTCGTCCTCGAAGTGCAGCACCAGGCCGCGTCGCCCGTTGCGTTCCGCGAACTCCCAGCGCATGCGCCCGCCGCCGCCGTGGATCAGCGTGTTGCGCGACAGCTCGCTGGCGGCCGTGATCATCTTGGTCTGGTCGACCAGCGACAGCTTGATGTCCTGGCACAGCGCGCGCACCATCTGCCGGCTCGCGACGATGTTCTGCTCGTCCAGCAGTGGCAGCGTGCCTGTCGGTTCAACGGCCAAGGACGTTCTCCTGGCGGGCGCGCCGCAGCAGCTCCATGCCGCGCTCGACATTGAGCGCGGTCTGCACGCCTTCGAGCGAGAGCCCGAGTTCGACCAGCGTGATGGCCACCGCGGGCTGCATGCCCACTACCACCGTGGTGGCCGAGAGGATGCGGGCAATGCCCGAGATGCTGGTGAGCATGCGGCCGACAAAGGAGTCGACGATCTCGAGTGCCGAGATGTCGATCATCACGCCCGAGGCGCCCGTGGTGGCGATCCGGTTGGCCAGGTCGTCCTGCAGCGTGAGAGCGGTCTGGTCCTGCATGTCGACCTGGATGGTCACCAGCAGCGTGTCGCCCATGCGGAGAATGGGAATGCGGTCCATGGCTTGGCTTGCCTTGGCCGTCACTGGCCGTCGCGCGAGATGCGCCAGCCGGTCTGCTGCAGCGCCATAGCAAGCGCATCGGCCAGCGTAGCCTTGGTGCGCACGCCCTGCAGGTCGATGCCCAGGTGCACGATGGTCTGCGCGATCTGCGGGCGGATGCCGCTGATGATGCAGTCGGCGCCCATGAGCCGGATGGCCGTGACCGTCTTCAGCAGGTGCTGCGCCACCAGCGTGTCGACCGTCGGCACACCGGTGATGTCGACGATCGCGAGCGCGGAGCCGGTCTCGACGATCTTCTGCAGCAGGGCTTCCATGACCATCTGAGTGCGACCGCTGTCGAGCACGCCGATCATCGGCACTGCGAGCACGCCGTCCCATAGCTTGACGACCGGAGTGGAAAGCTCGAGCAGTTCTTCCTGCTGGCGGCGGATGATCTCCTCGCGCGCAAGCTGGTAGGTGCCGACCGTGTGCTGCGCCAGCGTGTCGACGGTGGTCGACAGCGCCCACATCGCGCTGCTCATGGCGGCCGGGTCGCTGCCGAGGCGGCGCTGGATCGATTCGAACAACGGTTTCTTCAGTGACAAGACGAACACGCTCGTATCCGCCGCGGATTGGCCCTTGGCCGCTCGGGTGCGCGAGAGATTGGCCATCGTCTCGCGCAGCGAGGCCCATGCCGGCGCGTCGAAACGCGCCGGATCGGCGCCAGCCTGCAGGCCGGCGCCGAGCTGTCGCAGGATGTCGGCTGCCTCGGCCTGCGCGCTGCGACGCGCGGCGGGGTCGCTCACGCGAGCCTCGTCGAGCCAGCTCTCGACAACTCGACCGCTTTCTTCATGCAGCGTGGCCAGCAGCGTCTGATAGTCGTTGCTCATTGGGTTCCTCTTCGGTTTTTGGAGTCGTTCATGTGAAACGACGATCATGTGCGTATGAGCGTGCGGCGCTTACTGTCACGTGCTGTTTCACGCAGAAGATCGTACCTGCGCCAACCCTTGCGCTAACGCACCATGCAAATGCCATACATCGCTTCTTGATGTAGGCCGGCTCCGACAATCAAGTGCCTCTCGCTCCTGCCGCGCAGGTTCTCTCGCACGGCCAGGAAGCCGATCTGCCTTCACAGGTTATCGAGCTGGATTTCCGGGCCGAGAACGGCCGTTTTGATACCTCTTCAGATACCCCAAACCTGTGTCCGATCGAGGCATGTGTCGTCGCCCCATCTGACTGAAGAAGTCTCTTCGAAGCAGAACGCAGAAAGCCGGACACCTTCGGCTGTGCCCGGCTTGGTAGCAGGTCCCCGCCGCCAGGATCCCCAATTGAGATGGGGTTCACTTGGCGGCTTCATCGCACCGACAGCGTCAGTGCGTACGCGTGACCCTGCGGATCATGTTGTTCGAGCGATCCGCGATGTACACGTCGCCCTTGCGGTCGACGGCCACGCCCATCGGCTCGTTGAATCGGGCATCGCTGCCGCTGCCGTCGACATAGGCACCGCTTGCGCTGAGGCCGGCCAGAGTCGTCACGCGACCGGCCGGAGAGATCTTGCGCACGCTGTTGCTGAGCAGTTCCGTCACGTACACGTTGCCGCCCTCGTCCGTCGCAACGCCGATCGGCAGGTTGAATGAAGCCGCCGTGCCCGTGCCGTCGACGGAAGCGGGGGTCCCGCTGCCTGCGAACGTCGACACGTCGCCCGCGGGCGTGATCATGCGAACCACGTTGTTGTTCTGGTCGCCGACGTAGAGGTTGCCGGCGGCATCGATCGCGAGCCCTGTGGGGTAGTGGAACTGCGCGCCGGTGCCGTTGGCGTTCAAGAATCCCGGCGTGCCGGTGCCGGCGAAGGTCGAGACCGCGCCAGCGGGGGTGATCTTGCGGATCAGATGGTTGCCCTGGTCCGCGACGAAGAGATTGCCGCTGGCGTCGACCACGATGCCCCAGGGATACTGGAACTGCGCGCCGGCCCCAGTGCCGTCGAGGTTCCCGCCGACGGTGCTGCCCGCAAAGACGCTCACGACGCCCTGGGGCGTGACCTTGCGGATCATGTTGTTCTCGTAGTCCGCCACATAGATCGTGCCGTTGGAGTCGACCACCACGCCCCTGGGATTCTTGAAGCTTGCAGCCGTGCCGGTGCCGTCGTCATGCCCCCCGTTCAGCAGCGAGGAGTCGCCCGCCAGCGTGGAGACGACGCCTTCGGGCGTGATCGCGCGGATCGTGTTGTTGCCGCTGTCCGCGACGAACATCGCGCCGTCGGGACCGAACGCCAGGCCATAAGGACTGTAGAAGCCTGCTGCCAGGCGAGCCCCATCCTGCACGCCGCGCGCGATGCTGCCCGCGAACACGTCGACCTTCGCCGAAGCCGCGACCCAGTCGCCGCACACGATGGCGACAGAAACGACATCCGCGCTCGCGGTGCCCGCCTGGCCGTTGAGCAAACAGACTTCGCCGAACGGGTGGCGCGCAACATCCACGTTGTAGGCAGCGCCGGATGCCAGGTACGTGGCGAACTTGAAGGTTGTGGCGCCGCTGGCCACGGACAGCAGGTCGCCACCGTTGTTCTGCAGCACGAAGCCGTCGGCATCCAGGCCCGAGATGGTCCCGCCGATCGTGAAGCGCGCGGCCGAGCCACTGTTGCTGCTGTCGGTTCCAGAAGGATTGCCGCTGCCGTTGCTGCCGTTCGAAGGAACGCTGCTGTTGCTGTTGGCGCCGGTGTTCCCGCCAGCGCCGACACCCGCGAAGAAGGAGCCTCCCCCATTGCCACCACCGCCGCATGCGGAGAGCAGCAGCAGCGCTGCAGCGCCGACCGCCGCGAGCGGCCTGCAGTAAGTCCGATTGGTCACTTGTCTTTTCCTATATTGGTTGCGAGAGCCCCGCCCGCGGCGGCTGGCACTGCCCATCCACCGATGGGACGGGGCGAAACGGCGGCGCATCCGCGTTGGCGGACGCGTCGATGGACGGCTCGCCGAATGCTGGACGCCCACGTGTTCACATATCGGTCACAAATAGGAAAACTTTAGGATTCAATCGAGACGTGCCTGGCGAGCGCGGCGGTAACCGGCCAGTCACCTCGACCGCCGTCGCAACGTATCGGCAGGTCAACGACCCTCAAGCTGCGCGCGGGCGAACCATGGGTCCATTGCGTCTCGTCCCATAGAGACTTCAAGCGTCTTTGCAGAACGCTGCGCCACGCATGAACGCGGCATGGGAAGCAAGGGGAAACCGCCTCCTAACGGCGGCGATGCGAGTCGCTCAGCCGCGCGATGATGGTCGCGCGGACCTGGTCGATGTGCTGCTCCATCGCCTCGCGCGCCGCCTGCGCATTGCCGGCCGCAAGGGCATCGAGGATGGCCAGGTGCTCGCGCATCACGTCCCGGCGACGCGAGGGCAGTCGGCCGAAGCGGAACATCGACGTGCGGGTGCGCAGGCCCAGGATCATCTCCTCCAGCACCGGGTTGCCGGCAGCATCGGCGATCAGCAAGTGCAGGTCCTCGTCCTGCGCAGCTGCGGGGAGCGGCGCATCCTCGGGCAGTGCCAGCACCGCCTCGGCACGATTGCGCAGGCGAGCGATTTCTTCTGGCGCGATCTGGCCCGCCGCCAGGCGGGCCGCTTCGCTTTCGAGCACCCGGCGCACATCCAGGATGCTGATGTATTCCTCGATAGGCAATGCACGCACCACCAGCATGCCGCTGCGCTGACGCTCCAGCAGCCGGGCGCCTTCCAGGCGCCGGATGGCTTCGCGCAGCGGCGTCCTGGAAATGCCCAACTGCAGCGCGATCTGCCGCTCGGTGATGACTTCGGTGGGTGCGAGTTCGCCGCTGAGGATCATCCCCATCAGGGCGCGGTGGGCCCGTTCGGCCAAAGAGGCCTCTGCATCGGCCTCGACCACTTCCTCATCCACCCCGTCGACGACGGCCTTCTGCGCCCTGGATGCAGCAGCCTTGGCACGCGCGGAGGGCGCACTTGCCTTGGCAGAGCGGGCACCGGCACGTGTCGCGCCCGCACCGGGCTTCTTGGAATGGGTCTTGTCGGCTGTCATTGCCGGGCGAGTATCGCATTGGGTTCGCACCGTTTGAGCACCACTGGTATACCACTTGACGACCAGAAGGCGACACGCCTATGCTTCGCCCCATGACACCTACCAAGACAGTGAATGTGCTGGTCCCGACCGGCGCCCTGGGCGCAGGCATTCAGGAGGCCGACGTTGCCGCAGGCCTGGCAGCCGGCGCCCACGCCATCGCCTGCGACGCGGGCTCCACGGACAGCGGCCCGGCCTATCTGGCGACGGGCCGCTGCAAGTACTCCCGCGCGGCCGTGAAGACCGATCTGGCAGTGCTGATGAAGGCCCGCGAGCGGGCGGGCGTCCCCCTGCTCATCGGCTCGTGCGGAACTTCCGGATGCGACAGCGCGCTCGACTGGACCCGCGACATCGCGCTGGAGATCGCCGCCGAGTGCGGCATGTCCCCGCGCATCGCCGTGCTCTATTCGGAGCAGCGACCTGCTGGGCTGCGCGATGCCGCACGGCAAGGGCGCATTCGGCCGCTGCCGCCGCTGGACGCGGTCGATCCCGAAGCATTCGAGCGCTGCGACCACATCGTTGCCTTGATGGGCCCGGAGTCCTACATCGAAGCCCTGCGCGCGGGCGCCGACATCGTGCTCGGCGGGCGCACCACCGACACCGCCGTGCTCGCCGCCGTTCCGCTCATGCACGGCATGCACGCCGGCGCCGCCTGGCATGCAGGCAAGACCGCCGAGTGCGGTGGCCTGTGCACCGTGAGCACCCGCGACGGCGGCGTGATGATCCGCGTGGGCCGGGACCACTTCGACGTCGAGCCGCTGCGCACCAGCAACCGCTGCACGCCCTACACGGTCTCCGCGCACATGCTCTACGAGAACGCCGACCCCTTCCTGCTGCATGAACCGGGCGGCGTGCTGGACGTGAGGCATGTGCAGTACCAGGCCCTCGACGAGCGCAGCGTGCGCGTCACGGGCTCGCACTTCGAGCGCGGCGCCTACACCATGAAGCTGGAAGGTGCCGCGGCCGCCGCCTTCCAGACGCTGATGCTGGTGGGAATCCGCGATCCCAAGGTTCTCGCCGCCCTGCCCCGTTTCCTCACGCAGATGCAGGCGGCGCTGACCCAGCGCGTGCGCGAGACGATGGGCGCATCGGCGGGGGACTACAGCATTTCCTTGCGCCCCTATGGCTGGAACGCCGTCAACGGCAGTCCCGAGCCGCATGTGCCGGTCGAGGTCGGCCTGATGTTCGTCGCCACCGCCGCCACGCAGGAGCAGGCCACGCAGATCGCGAAGACCTGCAACCCGTTGTTCTTCCACATGCCACTGGAGCGCGAGATGGAGTTGCCCAGCTACGCCTTTCCCTTCTCGCCCGCCGAGGTGGAACGCGGCGCCGTCTACGAGTTCCGCCTGAACCACGTGGTGGAAGTGGACGACCCGCTGGAGCGCGTGCGCATCGCCTACGTGCAGGCACCGGAGGTGCTCCATGCCTAGGCTTGCCGACGTCTGCCGCCACATCCGCTCGAAGAACGCGGGGCCCTTCTGGATCACCGTGGACCTGTTCTTCGCCGATGCGCAGGCCTATGCGCGCTGGGTCGACGCCCCTGCGCTGCAGGCCGACGCGCTGGCGCCGCTCTTCGGCATCGCGTCCGCCGACGTCAAGCGCTTCGCGATCCCAGACCTGTGCGTGCTCAAGCTCTCCTACCCGCGCCAGCAACCGCAGGGCGGCGCGCTGGAGCGCGACATGCACGGCGGGCAGCAGTACGTGCGGCTGCTGGATCTGGTGCTCTGAACAGCGCCACTGCGGTTGACCTGCCGCTTTCTTGAATCATCAGAACGAACCTGGAGACTTGCAGAATGACCCCCACCCTCCTGACGCGGCGCCGGATCATGCGCGACACGCTGGCGATCGCGGCCGCCGGCCTACCCCTAGTGGGCCGCGCGCAGGCCGACTGGCCCGCGCGACCCATCCGCATCCTGATCGGGACGCCGCCCGGTGACTCCAGCGACGCGAGCGCCCGGCAGATCGCGCAGCGCCTGGCCGCGATCCTGGGCCAGCCAGTCTTCGTCGACAACAAACCCGGCGCCCATGGCTTCATCGTCGGCGACCTGGCCAAGTCGGCACCGAAGGACGGCTACACGCTGATGCTGTCGTCGGGCGGGCAGATGGCGATCAATCCTTCGCTGTACAAGAAGATGCCCTACGACCCGGTGAAGGACTTCGTCCCGGTCGCGCAGATCAACAACGGCTTTCTCTATCTGGCCGTCAACAACTCGTTGCCGGTGAGAGACCTGAAGGAGTTCATCGCCTACGTGAAGGCACGACCCGGGAAGCTCAGCTATGGCTCGGGCGGCAACGGCACCACGCAGCACCTCACGATGGAGCTGCTGAAGACACGGGCCGACCTGCAGATCGCCCACATTCCGTACCGCGGCTCGCCGCTGGTCCTGCAGGACCTGCTCGGCGGGCAGATCGCCTGCGCCTTCGATGCCGGCGCGTCCATCCTGCCGCAGGCGCGCCAGGGCAAGGTCCGGCTGCTGGGCATCACCAGCCCGACTCGCGTGGCCTCGACGCCCGACCTGCCGACATTCCAGGAACAGGGCATGGCAGGCTTCGAGGCGCGCGTCTGGTCCGGCCTGTTCGCACCGGCGGGCACGCCGCCACAGGTGGTCCAGCGGCTCAACGCCGCGATGGACCAGGTGCTGCGCGACGAGGAATTCGTCGAGTTCATCCGCAAGAGCGGCGGAGAGCCTGCCGGTGGCAGCAGCGAGGCCTTCGGTCGCTTCCTCTCCAGCGAGATCGCGCGCTGGGCGCCGGTGGTGCGCGAGTCGGGCGCGCAGGTCGATTGATGGCCTCGTCCGAAGCGCGCAGGCGGGATCGGCTGGCTCGGAACGGCACCTCGGCGCTACCCCGGTCCACGCCGGCGGAAGAGCGTCTCTCTGCGGCGGGCATTCTCGGTTTCGTCGATGCCGTCGAGTCGGGCGGCCTTGAACTGCACAGCTTCATGCTGGCCCGCCATGGCCGTGTCGTGGCCGAAGGCTGGTGGCACCCGTACAGCGCCGACCGGGTGCACATGCTGCACTCCGTCACCAAGGCGCTGACGGCCACCGGCGTCGGACTGGCAATCCAGGAGGGGCTGTTCACCCTGGACGATCCGGTACTGGCGTACTTTCCAGAGAAGGCCGCGATTGCGGCGTCTGCGAACCTGCGCGCGATGACGGTGCGCGACCTCCTGACGCAGTGCAGCGGCCATGACCAGGGCACCTCGGGATCGCAATGGCGGAGCATCACGACGAGCTGGATCGACGAGTTCCTGAAGATCCCGGTTCCACACGTGCCCGGCACCCATTTCCAATATTCGAGCGCCACCAGCTTCATGCTGTCAGCGCTGGTGACGCGCACGGCCGGTGTCCCGCTGCACGACTTCCTGGTGCCACGCCTGTTCGCGCCGCTGGGCATCACCTCGGTGCGCTGGGATATCGGCCCCGAGAGCATCAATCCCGGCGGCAACGGAGCCAGCGCCACCACCGAGGACCTGCTCAAGCTCGCCGTGCTACACGCGAACAACGGGATGTGGAATGGCCACCGGATCCTGCTCGAGTCGTGGGTGGAAGCGGTGGGCCAGGGTGCGCCCGGCAGACCCTATGGCCTGCATTGGTGGGCGGTGCCCGGGCGCCCCGGCTTCTATGCATTCGGCGCCTTCGGCCAATACGCGTTCGTGCTGCCGGAGCACGGTCTGTCGCTGGCGATCACCGGAGCGGTGCCCGGGTCCATCAGCCGCCCCGACGTGGGTATCCCGCCGCTGGTGTGGGCGCATCTGCCGAAGATCCTCGCGGGCCCTGATGCCGATCCTGGTCACACCACGGAACTGGCCGATCGCCTCTCGTCCCTGTCGTTGTCGATCGCGCCCCACTCCGTCGCTGCAGGATGCGCAGAAGCGATCCACGGCGTCCGCTTCGAAGCCTCGCCCAACGAGCCCGGCGTGGTCGCGGTCACCGTGCGCTTCGATGGGTCGACACGCTGCCAGCTCGTCCTGGAAACCGCGGCGGGCACGCATGCCATCGACGCCGGCCTGCTCGGGCTCTGTGTCGAAGGCGAGACCACCCTGCCAGGCATGGGCTTGCACCACGGGTATGAACCCGGGCGCCTGGTGACGATGGCCGCCGCGGGTTGGAGCGCCCCGGATACCTTGACCATCAATTGCCAGTACGTGGAGACGGCATTCCGCGATCGGTTTGTCCTGACGTTCGGCAGCGAGCACCTGGTGCTGGAGCGCACCGTCAACGTCAACGGGGGCGCGACGAGCCTGCCAGCGATTCGGCTGCGGAGATGGCCATGATCCACTGCGGCAGCGAATGATGGCGATCGCGCATGCGCTACGCAGTCAACGCGAACAGGGCCTGTCAACACTACAGGACCTCATAGGCCTCCAGAGCGGCAAGTCCCGGGCTAGCCATTGCTCGCCCGGTTGCGGCCGTTGGCTACAGCGTGGGAACCGTGCCGCCGTCGATCCGATATTCAGACCCCGCGATGGAAGCGGATCGCGGGGACGCCAGGAAGACGATCAAATCGGCTACCTCCTGAGGGGCGGCGGGGCGACCCACCGGAATTCCGCCCAGCCAATCCATGACGATCTTCTTGCCGCCCTCGTAGTCCGTCCCGGCCTGTGCAGCCATCCGCTGCGCAAAAGCCACGGAAGCCTCGGTCTCGATCCAGCCGGGTGCAACACTCAGCACTCGAACTCCCTTGGGCGTCACCTCCCTTGCCAGCGACTTGCTGTACGTGGTGAGGGCTCCCTTGGCCGCGGCGTAGGCGGTAGTCGACTCGGGCAGAGGCAGTACGCGCTGGATGGAACTCACGTGGATGATGACACCCGAGCCTTGAGCCAGCATGGCTGGAAGCAGCGCACGATCCAGACGCACGGCAGGCATCAGGTTCAGGTTCAACTCGGCGAACCATTGCTCGTCACTGATCGCAGCGAAGCCGCCGCCAGGAGTCTTTGAGCCGCCGAGCACGTTGATCAAGATGTCGGCGCCGCCCCAATCCTGCAGGATGGCCTGAGCGAAGTGACTGGTGCCTTCTGACGTCGACAGGTCGGCGGCCACGTAAGTGACCCCCTTCAGGGGCTGCGCTGGCACGGTGCGCGCGGACGTCGCCACGCGAGCGCCGGCCTCTGCAAGGGTTTTCACGACTGCAGCGCCCAGGCCCAGCGTGCCGCCGGTGACCACTGCCCGCAGGCCATTCAGGTGAAGGTCGAAGTTCATGCCGTGACCTCCAGCGATGCGATCAGGCCGCGTTCGAGGCGAAAGCGGTAGGACAGGACGATCGGGCTGCCCGGGAAGTTGCCGGTGACATTGGCGCGCACGAGTTGGAAGCCGTCCTCCCGCTCGATGGCGAACGGCACACTCGTTGCGCCGTACTTGGCCGAGGCCTCGGCCATGAAAGCCTTGATGGCGTTGATGCCCGTGTAGGTATGACCATCGTCCTTCATGACGGCTTGCGACGTGAAGCAATGTGCAAGGGCTTCAGGGTTGTGCTCCGCCGCAAAGTACGCGGCGATCGGCTCGGGAAGGGTCAGGGTGTTCACTTTGTTGGCTCCATGAGATCACTGAAGCCCCGAGGATGCGCGCCGTGGAGAATTTAATGAATACCCTAGAATCCGGATGAGCTGTGTAGAAACGAATACATAATGCGCGGATCCGACTTTGCCGAGTTGAAGGCCTTCGTGGCCGTCGTGGAACGCCAGAGCTTCGCGCGTGCCGCAGAGCATCTGGGCCTCTCGCCCTCGGCACTCAGCCAGACCATCCGTCAGCTCGAAGGCCGCATCGGCGCTCGCCTTCTGAACCGCACGACCCGAAGCGTCGCGCCGTCGGCAAGCGGCGAGCTGCTCTACAGGCGCATAGCTCCGCTATTCCGGGACATGGCTGCTGCAGTCGCTGAAGCCGCCGATGCGACAGGACAGATGAGCGGCACGCTGCGCATCAACACGCTCGGGATCGCAGCGAGAACCATCATTGCCCCCCGCCTTTCACGCTTCCATCAAGCACACCCCGACGTGGTTCTCGACATCGTGGTCGACGACGCGCTGGCCGATATCGTTGTTGGCCGCTTCGACGCAGGGATCCGGGTGGGCAACCGGCTCGAGAAGGACATGGTGGCCGTGCGCCTCACACCGGACCTGAACATGGTCGCCGTGGCGTCGCCGGACTACCTCGCGCGTCGAGGAACGCCCAAGTCACCCGCCGAACTGCATGACCATGCATGCATCAACTGGCGCCTCCAGATGGACGGTCGGCACTATCGCTGGGAGTTCAAGAAGCGGGGCCAACGACTCGAAGTCGCGGTGGATGGCCCTGTCGTCACCAACCACGCCGACATCGGCATTGCTGCCGCTCTGAACGGGCTGGGCATTGCCTATCACTTCGAGACAGATGGCGTGGGCGAGCTGCTGGCCCAGGGACGGCTCGTCCAAGTCCTTGCGGACTGGTCGATCTCGCGCCCGGGGCTGTTCCTCTACTATCCGAACAGGCAGCATCGACCAGCCCTCCTCGGCGCATTCATCGACTGCCTGCTGGATCGAAAACCGTTCGATCGGCTCTAGCAGGGGGCCTGTCAGCAAAACCGCCGACGAGCGCTGGTCACTTACCACCCCCACCCGCCCGCGGTCAACTCTGTACACCGAAATCGCTGTCGCCCCGCTTGACCGCGTTCACCGGCTATACGCGGTTGTGTGCGACGAAGCGGTGGCGCAGTTGGCGCATGTGGGACGTTCCCCGTGTGCGCCGACAGATCCGGCCGGTTCGCGATCTCCTAGTCGCTGCGCCCCTTCTGCAACTGCTTCGGGATGTGTATGGCTGCATGGTCGAGATCTCGATGCGCGCCTCACCGCTCTCGCTCGGCATGCGCGCGTGGCGCGACAGCGGTTCCTCCTTCCGGTTAACGCCGACGCCTTTCAGGCAGGAGGCGCTCAGGTTTCCCAAAGTCAATCTGATCCGGCATTCACGCAGCGGAACTGAACCCCGCTGTCATGGTCACCGGCGGCTTGTCACGCGGCTGGCGGGCCACGGGCCACGTCGCCATCGGCCCGACGGGTTCGGCCTGACGGCGCATTCGGGCAAACCTTGACGGCGGCGGACTACATGCAACCTTGCACAGACCACTAGATTCAACGCGCAACACCACTGAAGGAAACCGATGGCCGAAGAAGCCGACCCCGCTGCTTTCATTGACTGGTTGGCGGCGGAAGCTGCCGCCTACACGGCCATCCACCAGCTTCACCAGCACACGCAGGGCGGACGCCGGAGCATTCCGAATCACCGCATCGAGCAGATTGCCAAGCTGCGCAGGGAGGCGGATCTTCGATTCGCCAGCCTGGCGAGGACGTCGGGCGCGACGTTGCCACAGCCCGCGACGATTGCGCCAGTGCGGCGCGCGCACAGGTCACGCTCGGCGCTCGAGCTGCTCTCGCGGGTGCCTGTCGACCGATCGAGGATCACCCCGGACAGCGTCTGCGCACCTGAAGGCGCGTGATTTCGCGCTGTTCCTCCCGCCATCCCGCCCGGTGCCCGGGGCCTGATGAAGATCGCCACATTCAACGTCAACGGCGTCAACAGTCGCCTTGAGCGCCTGCTCGAATGGCTCGCCGAATCGAAGCCCGACGTCGCATGCCTGCAGGAACTCAAGAGCCCCGATGGCAACCTGCCCATCGATGCGATCCACGGCGCGGGCTACGGCATCGTCGCATTCGGGCAGCGCGCATGGAACGGAGTCGCCATCCTCGCGCGCGGAAAAACACCGATCGAGACCGGACGTGGGCTGCCGGGCATGGAAGCGGACACGCAGAGCCGCTACATCGAGGCGGTGGTCAACGGCGTGCTGATCGGCTGCCTCTACCTTCCGAACGGAAATCCGCAGCCGGGGCCGAAGTTCGACTACAAGCTGAAGTGGTTCGAAGCCTTCAACAGGCATGCGAAGAAACTCTTCGCGAGCGGCATGCCCGTCGTGCTGGCCGGTGACTACAACGTCGTGCCGACCGATGCCGACATCTACAACCCGGCCTCATGGCAAGACGACGCACTGCTGCAGCCCCAAAGCCGGGCGGCGTTCGCAAAGCTTCTCAAGCAAGGCTGGACCGATGCGATCCGCACGTGCCACCCTGAGCGCGTGCCGTTCACCTTCTGGACGTACTGGCGCAACCGCTATCCACGCGACGCCGGACTTCGCATCGACCATTTGCTGCTCAACGCGGAACTCGCGCCGATGCTTCGCAGTGCTGGCGTGGACCGCGACGTGCGCGGGCGCACCGGCGCAAGCGACCATGCGCCGGTGTGGATCGAACTCGACATGCCCAAGGCGTAGACAAACGCGCATGCATCGGCGAGGTTCTCGGCAGCACGTGGATTCCGCGGCGCGAGCGCTGGCCAAACAGGCGACCCCGCCGCTGGACTGAAGGTCCCTCGGCGTCGCCGCGGAAGGCGCGGCGATGAGCCTGCTTACCTCTTGTACCCGAGCCGCTTCATCGCTTCTGCCAGAGGCTGGCGCTTCTTCCAATAGCCCTCCCAGGGATCCACCGTCTGGAAGGAAAGGTACTCGCGCGCGGTTCGGATGTTCCATTGCGAACCGCTCTTGAGCTGTCCCAGTTCGTCCCAGGCCACCGGCATCGACACGCCTAGTCCGGGCCTCGCCCGCGCGGAGAACGCTGCCGCCGTCGTCGCACCATGGCCATTGCGCAGGTAGTCGACGAAGAGCTTGCCGACACGATTGCTCGGCCCGCTCTTGGCCACAAAGCGTGTCGGGATCGTTCGTGCCAGGTGCTGGACGATCGCCTGCGAGAAGCCCTTGACGGTCTCGTAGTCGTAGCGCGGCGCCAGCGGGACGACCACGTGCAGTCCCTTGCCGCCGCTGGTCTTGAGCCACGCCTGAAGGCCCAGGGCATCGAGCAGCGCGCGCACCAGCGTCGCAGCTTCCTGCACATGTTCCCAGCTCGTTCCTTCGCCGGGGTCCAGGTCGAACACCATCCTGTCGGGCCTATCGACGTTCCTCGCAGTGGAATTCCACGTATGGAACTCAATGACGTTCATCTGCGCCGCGCCTGCCAGCGCCTGGGCGCTGCCGATCTCGAGCAGCGCCGCATGGCCGGGCCACGGGCCTTCGGGCAGTTCGGTGATGCCGGGAATGCCGATCTTCTCGCCATGCTTCTGGAAGAAGAGCTCCCCGCCAACCCCTGTGGGCCCGCGCACGAGAGAGCAGGGCCGCCCCTTCAGATGGGGCAGGATGAATTGCGCGATGGACTCGTAGTAGCGCACCAAGTCCAGCTTGGTGGCGCCAGTGGCCGCGTCGATCACGCGCTCGCCATGGCTCACCTTGACGGAGGTGGCAGACGGTCCACCGGCCTTCGTGCCAACCGGGGCGGCGGACGTCCCGAGCTGCCGGGGCCGCTCGCGCACGATGACCTTCGCCGGCTTGTCGTCGCGCAGTCCGATGAAGGACGCGTGCCGGATCTGATCGTCCGGCGTCCACTCGGCAAAGCTCACCTCCGCCAGCAGCCGCGGCTTCACCCAACGCTCGCTGCCCGCCTTGCGCCTGGACCAGCGGCCCGGCCTCGGGTCGCCCTTGTCGAACGGGGATGTGGCCGCGGCAAGCGACAGCAGTCTCTGCTTGAGCTCGCTGGCCTCCTTGCTGCTCCAGCCGGTGCCTACACTTCCCACGGACACCAGCTTGCCGCGGTCATCGTGGATGCCCAGCAGGAGGCTTCCCACCTGGTCGGTGCGGTCCGTCCGGTCGGTGTAGCCGCAGATCACGAACTCCTGCCGCAGCTTGCACTTGAGCTTGAGCCAGGTTTCGCTGCGCCGGGAAACGTACGGCGCATCGGCGCGTTTCGCGATCACGCCCTCCATCTGCATCCGGCACGCGGAGCGCAGCAGCGATGCGGGATCGGCTTCGAAATTGTCGCTGAAGCGCACGTGCTCGGTGGCTTTTTCCGCGAAGAAGTCGCGCAGCAGCTGGCGACGCTGCGACAGGGGCAGCGAGCGCAGGTCGTGCCCCTCGAAGAAGGGCACGTCGAAGACGAAGAACACGATGTGCTCGGCACCCTGGCCGCGGTCGAAGGCGTTTTGCAGCGCGTTGAAGTCTGGTGCGCCGCTGTCCCCGAGCACGACGATCTCTCCATCCAGGAAGCTCGCGTGAAGGCCCAGGCCGGCGAGCTCCTGCGCCAGCGTCGGCATGCGTGCCGACCAGTCGTGCCCGCCGCGGGTGATGAGCGCGACCTTGCGCTTGTCGAACCGCGCCATCAACCGGTAGCCATCGAACTTGATCTCGAACAGCCATTCGCCGCCTGCAGGGACGCCCGCGGCGAGGGTTGCCAGCTGCGGCTTGATCTCGGCGGGAAGCGCCGTCTTGCGCGCCGGCCTGGGTAGGCCGGACGCCTTCCCGGCGCGCTTCGCTGCGGGCGCATCCGCCTCGCGACGGGTCTGCCTGAGGGGCTTGGCGAGGACGCTGTCCGGCAGGGCCGTGATCACGTCGTACTCGGCATGGGCGCGCGCGAAGGCATCCTTCTTCTTGAACAGGATCCAGGGCTCCTGACGCTCGCCGCCCTTGGCGATCTTCACGAGCTCCCACAATCCTTCGAGCTTCTGGCCGTGCAGCCGGAACACCAGCTTCCCGGCGGCCAGGCCCGCGCGGGGGTCGCCCACAGGCTCCCACGTGCCGTTGTCCCAGACGATGACGGTTCCTGCGCCGTACTGCCTGGGCGGGATCGTGCCTTCAAATGAGGAATAGGAGATCGGATGGTCTTCCACATGGATGGCCATCCGCTTTTCCTTCGGGTCGAAGCTCGGCCCCTTGGGCACGGCCCAGGACACCATCACCCCGTCGAGTTCGAGCCGGAAGTCGTAGTGCAGCCGCGAAGCGGCATGCTTTTGCACCACGAAGGTCAGCGCGTGCGGGCTGGGCCGGCCACCATCGGCAGGCTCCGCGGTGACGGCGAAGTTCCGCTTGGCCTTGTACGTGGACAGCGCATCGTTCTTGGCCATCGGGCGTCCCTCTCGGGGCCGGAGCGCGTGTTCAGGCCGCCTTGCGGGTGGGGGCTGCCGCCTTCTTCGAAGCCGTCTTCGAAGCGGTCTTCGAAGCGGTCTTACGCGCGGTGCCGCCCGACTTGCCCGCCGCCTTGGCTCCGCGCTTCCTCGCGGCGGGAGCGTCGGCCCTGGAAGCCTTGCCACCCTTGAGGCTGCGCTGGAGCAGCTCGGTCAGGTCGATCACGTTCGAGCTGTCCTCGGGCGCTTCTTCCTCGGGCTCGATCACGGTCTCGGTATCGCCGGCCTTGACCTTCTTCTGGACGATCTTCATGACGGCACTCTTGAACTCGTCCTTGAAGTCCTCCGGTTTCCACTTGCCGGACATGCTGTCGACCAGCTGCTCGGCCATCTTCATCTCCGCCGCACTCACGTTGGCGCCCTTCACGCCCGCGGCTGGCAGATCGAGGCCTTCCAGCGTCTTGACCTCGTCGCCCCACCGCAGCAGGTTCAGCACCATCGCCCTGCCGGAGGGCACCAGCACCGCCAGATGCTGCTTGGTGGCGATCACCACCTTGGCCAGGCCGACCTTACCGGTCTTCAGGAGCACCTCCCGCAACAGCGCATAGACCTTCTGGCCCTTGTTGATCGGCGCGACGTAGTAGGGCCGCTCCAGATAGAGGAAGGGAAGCTCCTGCGCATCGATGAAGCGCTGGATCTCGATCGTCTGGGTGGTGCGCGGGTAGACAGCTTCGATTTCCTCGGGCGAGATCACCACGTACTTGCCGTCTTCATACTCGAAGCCCTTGACGATGTTGTCCTTGTCGATCTCCCGACCGGTCCTCTTGTTGATCCGCTTGTAGCCGACCGGGTCCATGCTGCGCTTGTCCAGCCAGTCGAAATCGATGCCCTGCTCGATGCTCGCAGTGTGCAGACCCACCGGGATGTGGACGAGTCCGAAAGTGATGGCGCCTTTCCAGAGGGTTCTGCTGCCAGTGGCCATGTCGAGTTCCTTTTCAGCCGCGCAGGGAGATGCAGGGAAGTGAAGAAGCAAAGTGGCGTCGCGAAGCCACTTCGAAACCTCGACTTTTCCGGATCCGGCGCCCGGACCTTGTGGGACATCGGCGGTCCCGCAGGGCAGACAAGTGCCAGCGCCAACCGCATTCACTGCCCCGGCGATCACACGTCTGCCTCGCCCCCCGCAGCCAAGACATCGATCAGCGCCCGTGCTGCACGCGACGCCTGCCGGTGCGGTGCATGGATCACCGAGAACGGCCGGGATCGCCCGCGCGTCTGCGATAGCACCTCGACGGCACGACCCTGGCCGATCAGGTCGAGCGCGATGAAGTCATAGGTCTGACAGATCCCGAACCCGTTCAGGGCGAGCGAGACCACACCCAGGACATCGTCGGAAACCTGCAGGCCCCCTTGCGGCGTCCAGTCCACGTCACGCCCCTCATCGCGCAGGATCCAGGGCGATACGCGGCCGGTGCTCGGCATCACGAACGGCAGGCAAGCATGCGCCGCCAGTTCGCCGATGCTGCGCGGTGCCCCCGCACGCGCAATGTAGGCCGGTGCGGCGAGCAGGCACATCGGCGCATCCTCGAGCTTGCGCGCTACCAGCCCGCTGTCGGGCAACTGGCCCATGCGGATCGCAAGGTCGTAGCCTTCGGCCACCAGGTCCACGTTCCGGTTGGTGATGTTCAGCTCGACGCGCAGTTGCGGATGCCGGGCGGCGAAGCGCAGCAACAGCACCGGCAGCCGGTGATGGGCGTAGGTGGTGGGTGCGCTCAGACGCACGCTGCCCGTGAGTTCGCTGCCATGCCCCTGCATCGCGCGTTCGGCGTCGTCGATCAAGGCGAAGGCCGCGCGCGACTGCTCCAGGTAGTGCCGCCCTTCGTCGGTGAGGCTCAGGCGGCGGGTCGTACGGCGCAGCAATTGCACACCCAGGCGGGTCTCCAGCCGCGTGATCGCCCGGCTGAGCACCGATGGCGTGGTCGCCAGGGCCACGGCAGCAGCCGTCATGGAGCCTTTGTCGACCACCGTCACGAAGGTCTCGACATCTCCCAGGTGATCGAATTTTCGGCTCATCTTGCCTCCTGAAGAACAAGTCATTTCCCTGCAGGGCAGTTTATCTCCAGCAGAGTCACCAATACATTGGATTCCACGGGCACCAGGCCCCTTCCCTCACTTCTTTCCAGGAGCACACGATGATTTCCACCGCCCCCTCCAAGCCGTTCTTCGAGCCGATTCGTCCCGTTCTGATGGTGCTGACCAGCCATGGCATCAAGGGCGCGACCGGCGAAGCGACCGGCTTCTACCTCGGCGAACTGACCCATCCGCTGGCCGAATTCGAAGCGGCAGGCATCCCTTTCGAGCTGGCGTCCATCCAGGGTGGCGAGCCGCCCGTCGACGGACTGGACCTCGATGACGCGGTCAACGCGCGCTACTGGCGCGACGACGCGTTTCGCGAGGCCCTTCGCCACACGCTTCGCCTGGGCGAGGTCGACCCTGCGAGATACAGCGCGATCTTTTTCGCGGGCGGTCACGGCGCGATGTGGGACTTTCCGACGAACGACGACGTGTCCCGCGTCACACGCGAAATTTATGAGTCGGGCGGCGTGGTCGGCGCGGTGTGTCACGGTCCTGCGGCACTGGTGAACGTGACGCTCGGCAACGGTGCCTACCTGGTCGCTGGCAAGAACCTCAGCGCCTTCACTGACGACGAAGAGCGTGCGGTCAAGCTCGACGAGGTCGTGCCGTTCATGCTCGCCTCCACGCTCGTCCTGCGCGGGGCGTATCACCATCCGGCCCCGGACTGGACGGCCAAGGTGGTCGTCGATGGCCGGCTGGTCACCGGCCAGAACCCGCAATCCGCCGCGGGCGTCGGGGCCGCGATGCGCGACCTGCTGCTGCACCCGCCGGCCTAGTCGCGCAACGGCGCCAACACCTCCATCCCCGCGCTCCACATCACACCCAAGGTTTCTTCGTGCTCCTTCGTTCCTTCCAGACCGCTGCGTTCGCGCTGGCGGCACTCCTCGCTTTTTCGCAAACTGCCAGTGCCGCCAGCGGCCCCAGACTCGAACGCTGGCGCAGCTATGCCGGCGTAAGCTGGCAGCCCTCCAGCGACAATGCGGACCCCGCGCCATTTGCCGGATCGGTCGACGCGCCGATCGCGGGCCTGCATTTCGATGCCAATGGCACCGCGTACGTGAGCACCCCGCGCCTCATCTCGGCCGGCGCGCCGGCAACCCTCAGCAAGCTGGACACCCGCGCGCGAACCGGTCCCGCGCGGCTGACGGCGTTCCCTTCGGTGCAAGCCAACGCGATCGACGGCGACCCGCAACAGAGCCTGCGCAACGTACTCGGCTTCCACGTCGACCGAAGGAACGGCTGGTTGTGGGCCCTCGACATGGGCTTCATCGCCGGCGAACCTGAGGCACCGGAAGGCGCCCAGAAAGTGCTGGTGATCGATCTCGCGTCCGGCCGTACCGTCAAGCGAATCCCACTGGACGGTGTTGCCGACCGCAGGGGCAGCTTCCTGAACGACATCGCAGTCGACGAGCGACGCCGCGTGGCCTACATCTCCGACAGCGGCATGCGCAGCGCCCCACACAACATGGTGGGACTGATCGTGATCGACCTGGCTTCCGGCCGGGCGCGACGCGTGCTCGACAAGCACCCGACCCTGCAGGTCGAGCCCGGCGTGAAGGTCGTTTCTCATGGCAGCGAGGTCTGGCCAGGCAACCCGCTTCTCCTCGGCATCAACGGCATCGCGCTCTCGCCTGACGGCCGCACGCTGTACTGGACCGTGACCACAGGGACTCATGCCCACGCGATCCCCACCGCGGTCCTGCGCAAGACCGATGCCACCGAGGCGCAGCTTGCCGCGTCGATCCGCGATCTTGGCGCCGTGGGCGGCAACACGGACGGGATCGTCGTCGATGCGCAGGGCGACCTCTACATCACCGATGTCACACGCAACGGGATCGTGAGGTACAGCCCTCGTTCGAAGGCGATGTCGCTGATGGCCGCCGACGAACGCGTCCGATGGCCGGACACCCTGTCCACGCTGCCCGGCGGTGATCTGGTTTTCACTTCGAGTGCCTTGAACGAGCACTTCGCGGGTTCGGTCAAGGGCGGCGAGGAACGCTATGACCTGTGGCGCCTACCGGTGACCGGCAGCAACGCGAAGGCGCGCTGAGCGCACGGTGTCCGCGCGCCAAGAGGAACCCTCGACGGCCCGCGGCGGCAGACAGGAAGCGTCATCTCCAATGCGCCGCACCCTCCGCGCCGGGGACGCCACCACTCTGCTGGTTCAGCCACGCCCGGCCGCGCGCATAGAGCGCCTCGACCTCCGCCCCCTGCAGCTGCGGCATGTCGCGCTTCACGGCATAGCCGATCTGGGTCTGCACATAGACCAGGTGACGATAGCCTGCGGGAAAGGCAGCCAGGCGGTCGGTGTCGAGTTGCAGCGGCACGGCGGGATCGACGGGGTCGATGCGGTCTTTCTCGTAGATGGGCTAGCGAACGACCAAGCCCCAGCGGCCATCGCGCTTCTCGAGGAAATCGTAGAAGCGCCCCGTGCACACCACGTCGCAGAGCACGCCCTGAACCTCCGCGCGCTGCGAGATCGTCATCTTGGTTTGCGCAATGGCGCGCTCGCCCGCCAGATCGATCGACGTGCCGCCGAGGAAATGCAGGATGCTCACTCCCTTGGCCATCCCCTCCTGGGTGACCCGGATGAATTCGCGCGCAGGCCCCTGGAACCAGGTCGCGTGCATGAAGCCGTCGTCGTGCCACACGGTGGCGAAGCGCTTCCAGTCGCCGGCATCGCGCCATACGGCCCAGTTCTCGATGAGCTCGCGGATCGCGAGCTTGTCGCTCCATGCATCGGTCATGTCCATGTTCCTGTTCGATTCCAAAAAAACTCACTCAACGTGGCGGCAGCGAGCCGGTCCTGCCGGTGCGCAGGCGATAGACCTTGCCTGCGCCGACGGTGGCCACATACAGCGTGCCCGCTTCCGGCCCCCGCCCGAATCCCAGGTTGACCGGGCTTTCGTTGTGGGGCAGCGCGAGGCGCGCAGCCAGCACACCGCCCGGCGTCATCACATAGATGCCGGGTCCCGACGCGGCGCCGGGCAGCGCGAGGTACACGTTGCCTTCGCTGTCGGTCGCCATTCCGTCGACACAGCCTGACTTCTGAAGATCGAGCAACACGCGCGGCGCCCCCGGCCGGCCAGCCTCATCGAGCGGATACGCGACGAGGCCGCCCGCGCCGGTCCGGTCGAGCGCCGCCTGCCCCTGTTCGCCGAGCGCATTCGTACCAGGGTCGCACAAGCCCACGTAGAGGGTGCGCTGGTCGGGCGAGAGCTCGATGCCGTTCATCTTCGAGTTGTCGCCCAGGATGCGCGCGAGCGGCCACAGCCCCTTGGCGCCGGGCCCGGGCGGGTCGATCCTGTAGACGGCGTTGATGCGCTGCTCGATCGTTTCGGGGCCGAAGAGGCGAAGGTCCGAGAAATAGATGCGGCCCGCGCGATCGATCGCCACGTCATTGGGTGCGTTGAACTGGCGGTTCTCGTGGAAGTAGGCGACCACGCGGTAGGCGCCGGTGCGCAGGTCGGTGATGGAGACGCGGCGCCCGCCGTAGTCGGCGCCCTCGGCGGTGACCATCCGGTCCTGTGCGTCGATGGCCAGGCCGGCGGCCATGTTGCTGGGCTCGCGGAAGATGCGCGGCCTGCCGCCGGGCGGCACGACCCAGATGCGGCCACCCTGCACGCCACCCGCGTCGGAGCAGCCGACCGAACGCGTGATCTCGGTGAAGTACACGCTGCCATCCGAGGCGCTCGCGATGCCTTCCATCACACCGCAGCCTCCCGAATGAACGAGCTCGAAGCTCGGTGCGGGGTAGAACTCCTGCTGCCGCGCCGGTGTCGGCACTTCAGCGTGGCTTTGCAGGACGCACAGCAGCGCCGCAAGGATCATCGGCAGTCGCATGGCTCGGTCTCTCCTTTCGATCGTCAGGCGTGACGCTGCAGAAACGGCAGCACGTGCGCCAGCACCTCGTCGGGTGCTTCCTCCGCCATCAGGTGGCCGCAATCGATGGCCGCGCCCTCCACGTGGTCGGCCCACTGGGGCCAGATCTCGATGGGGTCGGGCCGCGCGGTGTTCGATGCGCTCCACAGCACCTGCAGCGGACAGGCGATGCGGCGGCCGGCGGCGAGGTCCTCGTTGTCGTGCCGAAGATCGATCGACGCGGCAGCCCGGTAGTCCTCGATCATCGCGTGGCGCACCGACGGCTTGGCGAACGCACGGTGGTATTCGGCGAGCGCCTGCGGCGTGACGGCTGCGAACCTGAGCACCGCACTGCGCAGCGACCAGTCGAGAAAGTACGCGGGATCCGCGTCGAGCAGGCGCTCGGGCAGGTCGAACGGCTGCGCGAACAGATACCAGTGGAACGCCTTGAGCCCGAAGTCCATGTTCGCGCGGCGCCACATCGCCTCGGTCGGAACCACCGTGAGCGAGGTGAAGGCACTGACCACGCCGGGCTGGTCGAGGCACAGCCGGTAGGCCACGCGCGCGCCGCGGTCGTGGCCGACGATGGCGAAGCGGTCGAAGCCCAGCGACTTCATGAGCCGGACCTGGTCGCCGCCGAGGGTGCGCTTGCAGTGATGGATATGCAACGGATCGCCGCCGGGTCCGGTGCTGTCGCCGTAGCCGCGCAGGTCGGGCGCGACCACAGTGAAATGCCGGGCGAGCGCGGGCGCGACGCGGTGCCACGCCACATGCGTTTGCGGATAGCCGTGCAGCAGCAGCAAGGGCGGGCCGCTGCCGCCGACCTCGGCGTGGATCGTGGCGTCCCCAAGCTCGGCGCGATGGACCTTGAAGCCGGGGAAGAACGGCGTGCTCATGGCTGCACCTCGCCGAAGAAGAAGTCGGCCATCGCCTCGAGCTGCTCGTTCATCATGTGCCGGCCGTGGACGATGCGCGCGCCGCGCGCCTGCGCCTCCAGGAGCAAAGGTGTGGTGGCGGGCTCCATGATGACCTCCGCGACCGTCTGCCCGGCCTGGATCGCCGAGAGCGCGAACGGCAATGCATCGCCCGGCTTCATGCCCATGGGCGTCGCGTTGACGACGAGCTCGCGAGGGCTCGCGGCATCCCAATGGCCCGCTGCATGTCCGAGCGCGCGCAGGCGCTCGACCAGTTCCGCGCACTTCGCCGCATCGACGTCGTGCACGTCGATCGACGCCGCACCCGCCGCAGCCAGGGCCAGCCCGATCGCGCTGCCCGCGCCACCCGCACCGGCCATGCCCACGCTGCGCCCCTTCACGTCGAAGCCGCTGCGAACGAGCCCTGCGACGAACCCCGCGCCATCGAGCAGGTCACCCTGCCAGCCATCGCTGGTGCGGCGAAGGACGTTCACGGCCTGAGCCTGCCTTGCCGAGGGCATCAGCTCGATCGACAGCCCGGCCACGCGCTGCTTGTGCGGCACCGTGACGACGATGCCCGCGACGTTGCGCACCGCATGCAGCGCGCCCAGCAACGCCGCCACGTCGTCGCCGTGCACATGCAGCGGCACCAGCACCGCGTTGATGCTCCGCGCCTGAAGCAAGCGCGTCAATGGCAGCGGCGCCTTCACCTGTGCGATGGGGTCGCCGATGATGCCCAGGACGGTCGTTCGGCCGTCCAGTCGCAGTCCGTCGAGGGTGTCATTCGTGTTCATGGTCATTTGCTTTCAGGAAATCCCGGGTGGCACGGTACGCTGCAGCGGCGCGCGCATGCACGTCCAGCGTGGCCATGCGGATGGCGCTCGGCGCCTCGATCGAGAGGATGGCGTCGTCGTTCAGTTGCGCCAGCAGGCGATGCACGGGCAACTCGCCCTCTCCGGGGAACAGGCGGTGCGCACGGCCCTCCTCGGCGGGCGACAGGCCCGGGTGGCGACGCGCGAGCGCATCGTTGACCTGCATGAAATCGCGGTCGACGTGCGGGCCGGCCATCTCGTCGGGCGCGCTGCCCGCGCGAAAGAAATGCAGCGCGTCGACGAGCACGCGAACCGCAGGTGAGCCCGAGGCGACGGCGAGTTCTCGCGCGACGTGCAGCGAGCGTGCCGCCGTGTAGATCATGAACTCGAGTCCCAGCACGAGGCCGTGCGACTGCGCACGGGCCGCCAGTGCCCCGATGTTGTCCGCCGCGCGCACAAGGTCCGGATCGTCCACGTTGACCATGAGCCTGCGCGCGCCCAGCCGCTGGGCCGAGGCGAGCACGCCCGACAGCGCCTGCACGTCGAATCCCGGCCTGATCCGCACGATCTCGATGTCGTGCACCGTCATGCCCAGGTCGCGCACGCGTGCGAGCGTCTCGCGCAGCATCGGCCCGCCCTCCTCCATCGGGAACGGCGCCTCGCCGGGTCGCGCCGGCTGAAGGCGGATGCCGACACCGCGCAAGCCCGCCGCATGCGCGGCCTCGACCAGCAAGGGCGGAGGCGCATCGAGCATGCCCAGGTGCGCGAGCGAGAGACGGAACTTCATGCTGTCACCGGCACGCTGGCCTCTCGCAGCGGCACACCCTGTGCGCGCAGCAGGGACTGCAGCCGCGCCACATCCACGTCGCGCGGCAGCACGCCGCTGTCGGCCGCCAGCGCCGCAGCCGTGCCGGCCGCCTGGCCCGTGAGCCAGCACTGGGGGATCTCGCGCAGGAAGCCATGGGAGTTGGTGTCGCAGGCGATGTGCTTGCCGGCCGCGAGCACGCCGTCGAGCGACGCGGGTACCAGCGCGCCGTAGGGCACCGAGATCGAGGGAAAGCGCGGCGACGGGCTCGGGCTGATGCCGATCTCGTCGGGCTCCACCGCGCCCGCATCCCACGCGCTGCGCAGCACGCGCTTTACGCCGATCAGGCGCCGCCCGTGGCGGGTGCCGATCTGCGGAGCCATCAGCATGACCCACGCCTTCTCGAAGCCCGGGGCGTGCGCCCGATAGAAAGCCAGGTGCTCGCTCATGCTCTGGCGCGACTCCCATTCGACCTGCGTCATCTCGTCCACGTCGAGCGCGCTGTATCCCGCCTTGCGCGGCCCGAGGAAGGTCGCGACATCGGGGCGCCAGGAGACGATCGGCTTCTCGAAGCTGCCCAGCGCCTCGCGCCCTCGCGCCATGAAGGCCGAGAAGGCCTCCGGTTCGCCTGCCCTGAAGTCGAGCCAGCGCTGCATGTCCACTCCTGCGAAAAGCCACGAGGTATTGATGCAATGGTGGATGTCGTGCGCGTCGATGTCGGAGTCGAAGGCCGCGCCCGCCGCCGCGTAGAGATCTCCCTCGCCGGTGGTATCCACCACCACGTTCGCCAGGATCGCGCGGCGGCCCTGCTTGCTCTCGAAGATCGCGCCCTTCACGCGACCCATCTCCTGGATCGGCGCGGCCATCCAGGCATGCAGGATCAGGTCGACGCCCGCCTCGCGGACCATCTGGTGATACACGCCCTTGAGCATCTCCGGGTCGATGGTCGGCGAATGCGTGACCACACCGTGGAAGGCGGCCGTGCGCAGACCCCAATAGGCGGCGGCGTCGGGGTCCTGCGAGCCCCATTCGTCGCGCGGCGGGCCGGCCACGGCCTCGGCGCCCATGCGCGCCATGAACTCCGCGGCGAGTCCCTGGATGACATGCTGGCCCTGCCAGTCGCTCATGCGGTCGATCCAGATCACGAGGCCCCCCGTCGAAAGGCCGCCCAGGTGGTTGTAGCGCTCCAGCAGCACCACACGCGCACCGTTGCGCGCGGCCGCCACGGCAGCGGCCACGCCCGACGGCCCGCCGCCCAGGACGAGCACGTCGCACTCCGTGTGCACGGGCACTTCACGCGCGGGCTCGGTGACGTGGCCGCCCGGTACGCGCTGCCGGCGCTGGCTCTGCCGGGCATTGACGTCGGAGCGAAAGAAATAGCGTTCTTCGGAGGTGAGGGTTCCCATCGCGGGCTTTCGAGAAAAAGGAAGGTAGGAGTGAACGAAGGAATGAATGGGTTCAGGCGGCGAGCTTGCTCAGCAGCATGTCGCTCAGCGGGCCCGGCGCGGTGACCATCGCGTCGTGGCCCGTGGCGAGCGTGCGCATGCGCCATCCCGCATCCGCGCGCACGCGCGCCTTGGTGGGCTCCAGCGTCGCGATCGGGTCGACAGTGCATTCGATGTAGGTCTTCGGCAAACCGTTGCCCACCGGCGCCCTCAGCTGCAGCGGCTGCAGGTAGGTGCCCACGGGCTGCGGCGTCATGCGTCGCTGCACCCAGGCCGCATCGGCAGGGTCCTTCACACCGAAGGCGGACGGCGGCAACGCAGGAGCGGCGCCCACGCCTGCACCGGTTTCGCGGATCGTCTTCAGGCGCTGCTGCACCACGGCATCGGGGAAGTCCGAGAACAGGCTCTTGCCGGAATCCAGCAGCAGCGCATCCAGGAACACGAGATGACGCAGCCTATCGCGGGCGCGGTCCGCCACGCCCGAGATCACGATCCCCCCATAGCTGTGGCCCACGAGCACGACGTTCTGCAGCTCCTCGTACTCGAGCAGATTGACGACATCGGCGATGTGCGTTTCGAGGTTGACCTGCGGCGACAGCAGATGCCGTCGCTCGCCGAGGCCCGTGAGCGTGGGCGCATGGACGGCGTGTCCCGCCGCGCGCAGCCGTGCCGCCACACGCGACCAGCACCAGCCGCCATGCCAGGCACCGTGCACGAGCACGAAGGCCGGCCTGGACGCAGGATCGGCAGCGTTCTCGGTCGCCCGCACGGGCGGCACGAGCGCAGCGGCGGCGCCGGCCAGGCTGGTGATGAAGAGCTGCCTGCGTTGCATCGCCCGCCTCCTATTCGGCGCGCGCGCCCGTCAGGCGGATCACGCCGCCCCACATCGCGGTATCCTCGGCGATCTTGTGTGCGAGGACGCCGGGCGCACTGCCGGCCGCGAGCCAGCCCTGTTCGAGCAGGCGCTGCTTCACCTCGCTCGTCTGCAGGATGCGCGCGATCTCCTGCGAGAGCCTTTCGGCCACGGGTGCGGGCAGGCTCGCCGGACCGAAGACCGCGTTCCACGAGGCAACGTCGAAGCGTTGCCTGTCGAGCGCCGACTGGATCGGCGGCACGTCGCCCGAGCCGGGGAACGCCGCAGCCGTGCTGACGCCGTACAGGCGCAGCCGCCCGTTCTTCGCCTGCGGCACGGCGATCGACGGGATCATGAACGACAGGTCGATCTGCTTGCCCATCAGCGCCGTCGCCACCTGCGGAAAGCCGGGAAACGGCACGTGCACGGCGCGGATGCCCGTGTGCGTCTTCAGCAGTTCCATCGCAAGGTGCGAGCCCGAGCCCGGCCCGATGGAGCCGTAGCTGAGCTTGTCGCCCTGCGCCTTGGCGAACTCGAGGAAGCCGCGCAGGTCGGCGGCCGGCATCGCCATGCTTCCGGCCAGCACGAAGGGGCTGGTGGCCACGAGCGAGATGGGACGCAGGTCGCGCGCCACATCGTAGGGTGTGGAGGGCGTGAGCGCCTTGGCCGTGGTCAGCGGACCGTTGCCCGTGAGGCCGATGGTGTAGCCGTCGGTGGCCCGCGCCACGGACGCCACGCCGATGCTGCCCGCCGCGCCGACCTTGTTGTCGACGATGACCGGCTGCCCCAGCGCCTGGCCGAGCGGTTCGGCCACGGCGCGCGCCAGCATGTCCGGCGACGAGCCCGGCGGAAAGCCCACGATCAGGCGCAGCGGCTTTTGCGGCCAGTTGCCCGCTGCAGCGCTCGCGGCTGCAGGCGCGAGCGAGGCCGGGAGGACCGAGGCGGCGAGCGTGCCGCACAGCAGGCGGCGCCCGCGCGAGGAAAAGTCGGGATCGGTGTGCATGGCTGTCTCCGTCGCTTGTTGTTGGATGCATTCTTGGCCCGCCATGCAGCGTGCAACGTGATACTTTATGATCCCTCGCATCACGTTTCGTGATGCCTTCCCCGGGAGTCCTGTGCCCGCATCCACCCCGCCGCGCGCTCCGCGCAGCCATACCGTCGACATCGATCTGCTGCGCGTGCTCGACACCGTGCTGCGCGTGGGCAGCTTCACCACGGCGGCCAAGGCGCTGTCGCGCACGCAGTCGGCGGTGAGCATGCAGCTCAAGCGGCTCGAAGAGCAGCTGGGCGTGCAGCTCGTGGGGCGCGGCACGCGCAAGCTCGCCGCGACGCTGGAGGGCCAGCAGTTGCTGCCGCTCGCGCGCCAGATGCTCAGCCTCAACGATCAGCTCTTCCATGACATCGACGCGCAGGAGGTCTCGGGCAGCATCCGCATCGGCGCCATCGAGCACTACGCCACGCGCGTGCTGCCCGCGCTCATTGCGGAGTTCTGCAAGCTGCATCCGCGCATCCACGTCGAGCTGCAGCACGGCGTTTCGTCGCTGATGCACAGGGAACTCGGCGCACGCTACGACCTCGTGATCGGCATCGGACCGGTGGGTTCGGGCGAGGGCCTGCGGCTGTCGAAGTCGCGCGTGGTGTGGGCCTCGACGGCGGGTTCGGCCACGCACCTGCAGCGTCCGCTGCCGCTGGCGCTGAACCCGGAGGGAGCGATGCTTCGCGACTGGGCCACGCACGCGCTCGACCAGGCGGGCATTCCATGGCGCATCGCCTACACGAGCACCACCGTCACGGGACTGGAGGCCGCCGTGCGCGCGGGGATCGCGATCGGCGTCTTCCGGGAAGCGACGATCTCCCAGCGGCTCAAGGTGCTCGGTGCGCGCGAGGGCATGCCTGCGATGCCCGAATGCGAGGTGTGGTTGGCGGCCACCCCGGGCCCGGGGCGCAAGGCGGTGGAACTGCTGGAGGCGTTCCTGATCCACAAGCTGCGCAAGGCGAAGCGCTGAGCCGGCGGCGGTCGCGGGAGGCTGCGCCGATGATGCGTGCTCTCGTTGTGGCATCGGTCTGCCCCACAGTGGCCTCCATGTGCCCTCCAGTATCCAACCGGGCCGAACGCCCCCGGATTGGAGTTCGAATTGGGAAGCTTTGGTCTAACCTCAAGCATGCGGCGCAACTGCAGCGCCTGCCAAAGCCGCAGGAGAAGGCACGCTGTCCCGCATGCGAAGTTCCAGCATCTCGAGCAGAGCACGCAGCGCGGCGCTGTTCTGACGGCGCTGTGTGTAAGCTGCATAGAGCCAGACGTCGCTGGGCATGAAATCCTGGAGAACCGGGACCAGATGGGCGCCTTCCACGTAGGGCTGCGCAAGCAGGTCGGGAACGCATACCGCGCCGATGTCCGCCAGTGCTGCGCCGATCAACGCACTCGCATCGTTGGAGTCCATGCGTCCCCGGATGGGCACGTTGTACGGTTGGCCATCCACTTCGAATGCGATCTGTGGAGGCCCTGGCGTGACGGAGTATGCGAGGACATCGTGCTTGCGCATGTCATCGGGCTGTAGCGGGATGCCGCGCCGCGCCCAGTAGCGCGGCGTCGCGCAAAGTGTGAGCCCCATCCGGCGCAGGCGCCGCACGATCAGGTTCTCGTCGCCGATCCGCCCGAAGCGCAAAGCGATGTCGACTCCTTCGTCGACCAGGTCGATCATGCGGTTGCTCAGCTTCAGGTCGAGCTGCACGTCGGGATAGCAGGTGAGGAAATCTCCCAGCAGGCGCGGAAACGCGGTCTGGACCATCCCGTGGGGCGCGGTGATCAGCAGGCGGCCGCTGGGGTGCGAGCCGCGCGCCTGCAGCTCGCTCGTGGTCTGCTCGATCAATTCCATCAGGGGCGCACATCGCGCCTGAAGCAAGCGGCCTGCGTCCGTGAGGGAGACCGAACGCGTCGAGCGGTTGAGCAGGCGCACATTGAAGCGGGACTCGAGCGTCGCAACGTGCTTGCTCACGCTGGCCTTCGAAATGCCGAGCCTGGCAGCCGCGCGTGAGAAGCTGCCTTGGGAGGCCACCTCCGAAAACGTCCTGAGAAGCTCGAACCCATCCATCTTTCATCCCGTCGCTTACGAAGCAGCCGATCGCAGATGACTGCGCTTCGCCCTCACTGGTGCGGCGCAGCGGAGTCGCTCTCCCATCCGCCACCCAAGGCCATGAATACGCTGACTTGGTACTCAACCAACCGGGCGTCCGACTCAGCCAGCGCGGCTTCGTGCGAGGCCAAGGTGCGTTGGGCGTCCAGCGCATCGAGCTGGCCGACCTTTCCGGCGATCAGCAGCGCCCGCGCCTGATCGGCCACGGTCAGGCTCTGGTCGCGCGCGGCAGCAAGAGCCGCATGACGATCGAGCTCGCGGGCGTAGGTGTCCAGCGCGGCTTCGGCTTCGCGCAGCGCATTCAGCACAGTGCCTTCGAATCGCGCGACTTCGCCGCGAGCCGTTGCTTCGGCCTGGGTGATGCGCGCTCGCGCGACACCCGTGTTGGGAAAGGACCAGCTGATCAGCGGCCCCACGCTGTAGCTGAAGGTCTCACGGTTGCCGAACCGTTCGACAAAGCCGGCAGACGCCGATGAAAGGCCCAGCGTCACCTTGGGATAGAGATCGCCCGTCGCGACACCGATTCGCGCCGTCGCGGAGGCCAGGCTTCGCTCGGCCTGCCGCACGTCGGGGCGCCGGGCGAGAAGCGCAGCGCCGTCGCCCACTGGCAGCAGTCCGGCCACGCGTGGAGGCTGCTCGCAACGGCTGACGACCTCGGGAAAGTCGCGCGGCGGCGCACCCGTGAGCGTGGCGAGCCGGTACAGCGCCTGCTGGCGCCGGGCTTCCAGCGGGGGAATCGCAGCACGCAGGGTTTCGAGCTGGGCGCGCGCACGCGCGGCGTCCATGGTGCCGGCCCTGCCCGCGCGCTGCAACCGCAGCGTCAGCCCGAGAGCGTCCTCCTGCAGGCGCATGGACGCCTGTGCCACGCTCAGCTGCAGCCCAGTTGCGCACACCGCGCCATATGCCTGCGCCGTGCCGCCAGCGACGCCCACGCGCACCAGGTCCACCGCGGCACGCGCGGCGCCAGCATCCGTTTCGGCAGCTTCGATGGCGCGATGCAACTGGCCGAACAGGTCCAGCTGGTAGGACACAGCCATGCCCATGCTGTAGTTGAGCCGGCTCGGAGGCGCATGATCGGCTTGCAGCACCGACAGGCCCGAGACATGACCGAAGCTCGGACCGCCACTGAGGCTGATCGACGGCTGCTTGCTCCCGCGCGCCTCTGCCTCAACGGCCATGGCACGCTCGAAGGTGGCCAGGGCTTGCCGCAGGTCGGTGTTGTGCGCCAGGGCCCGGGAGATCAGGCCGTCGAGCTGCGGGTCTTCAAAAAGACGCCACCAGTGCGCGGGCATCGTTGCATCCGATGTGGCCGCGCCGCCGGAGAGGAACGGCCCGGCCGACGCGGACTGCGCAGCGGTGAGCGCGGCCGGTGCGACGTAGTTGGGGCCGACGGGACCATGGACACAGCCAGCCAGCATCACACATGCGGCAGCGGTTGCAAGAGCAAGGACGCGAGGCGGATTCATGATCGCGGCTCCTGAACGCGAGCCGGGGCGGCGGCGGAAGCCGCCCGATGCCCCATCACCTCGACCGAGACAGTCTGCCCGACGACCAATCGAGCGTTTGCCGGCAACGGGTCGAGCTTTACCCGCACCGGAACGCGCTGGGCGAGCCGCACCCAATTGAATGTGGGGTTCACGCTGGACAGCAGGTTGGCACCGGTGCTGCGGTCGCGGTCACCGATGCCAGCAGCAATGCTGTCGACCTCGCCTTCGAGCGAGGGTGCGTCCATGGGGGTCACGCGCACCCGGTCGCCCAGCCGGATGCGCGACAGCTTGTTTTCCTCGAAGTAGCCCTCGACGTAGATCGAACCGTCAGCCACAAGTGCCAATGCGGGGTGGCCTGCCGTCGCATAAGCACCCTGGCGCAGATCCAGATTGGTGACACGGCCCGCCGCCGGCGCGCGCACCTCTGCGCGTTGCAGGTTCAGGCGCGCCAGGTCGAGCGCTACCTGCGCTTGGTGCAAGGCCGTTTCGGCCGCCAGCAGCGCACCCCTGGCCTGCTCGACACGCAGGCGCGACTGCTCGCGCACCTCCTGTGCGACCAGGCCCCCCAGTTCGTCGTTGCGGCGGCGCTCGCGCTGCGCCTGGGCCAGTGCGGCCCGCTGATTGTCGATGACGATCCGCTGCGCGGCGACTGCAGCCTCGGCCTGCTGCAATGCCAGCGTGAAGCGGGCTTCGTCGATCGAGAAGAGCAGCTCGCCTGCCATGACCGGCTGGTTGTCGCGCACCGCCACGACGGCCACCATGCCGGAAACATCGGGCGCCACCTGGACGACGTCGGCCCGCACTCGGCCGTTGCGTGTCCAAGGCGCCAGCTCATAGTGGTCCCAGAGTTGCAGGGCGGCCCAGCAGGCGCCTGCAATGACGAGCGCGGTCAGCAGCATGCGCAAGAGGGATGGAGCCGGGCGCGGCAGCCAGGCGGGAAAATGGACGGATTTGGTATTCATGTTCGAGCAGCAGAACAACGGGTCGGTTCAGGAGGAGATAGCGCGGGCCAGCCAGACCAGCGCATACAGCGACAGGAGGTACAGCCCCAGATCGAAGAGCGGTGGATGCCACACCCACCGGTAGACACCCAGCAGCGCCAGCAGGCGGCGAACCCACCAGGAGCAAGCCATCGCTCCCCCTGCGAGCAGGAGCAGGCCTGGAACGTAGATGCCGAAGAAGCTTGTTTCGATCATGGTTGGAGGTCCGAAGGCGCAGCAGGAAAGAGATCCCTGCGCAAACCCACAAGGGCCGAGACAGCGGGCTCGCACGCAGTGCTTGCGAGGCAAAGGGCCAGCAGCCGGTCGATCTGCGGCAACAGCGCGTCGAGCCTCGCCGGCGATCCCGTGACTTGGGCGAGAAAGGCTCGCTCGAGCGCGGCCAGCAGCTCGCGCACAGGTATTTCGGGCAGCAGGTGGCGCTGCTGCTGCAGAACGCCGATGCTCGCGCCGATTCGAAGTTCGCGCATGGCGAGCTGTGCCGCATCGCCACCCTGGTATGCGGCATCGCCAGCAGTGCGCGGAATCAGCAGCGCGATGCGGTCCAGCATGCGGCCGGCGAACGCGTCGCGCGCCCGCGCGCGTTTCGAGCGCGCTGACATCCCGGCCATTCCAGAAAGATCTCGCCAAGTGGCCCGGTGGATGCGCCGCGTGCTCCATTCGCTGCTCACGCTGCGCATGATGGCGGTAACGCGTGCGGCAATCAGAGCACCGGCGAAGAGCGCCATATTGCCCTCGAGAAAACTGACCCAGTCGGCGCTGCCAATGTCTTGCAGTGCCAGCGTGCCGGCCACGCCGAAAAACATGCCCAATGCCGTGAGACTGCTTGCCGGACGCGCGAGATAGCCGCCCACGACCAGGAACAGGGGCGCAATGCACAGCACCAGCATGCCGAAGTCGTGCGCCAGCGGCATGACGCCAAGGATGTAGAAGACAGACACCGGCATCGAGTACAGCAGGGCGACCAGGAACTTGTGCATGCCCGGTACGGGGTCGTCCATGGTGGCGAAGAAGCTGCAGAAGACCGCTGCCGCCATGGCCATCGACGATCCCGCGCGCCAACCGCTGAAGATCCACGCCGCGCATGCAATGCAGGTGGAAAGCACGACCGTGAATGCGGAGCGCAGCGCCAGGCCCTTGTCCACGTGAAGGACCGAACGCCACGAAGCATCTCCCCGCTTCGGAGGCGCATGACCGGCCAGCCCGGCGGCGATGTCGGCGCGAAGCGCATTGCACCGGCGCCATCCCGCGACCAGCTCGTCAATATGGGCGGCCGCGTCGATGCTCAGCGCACGCACCCAGGGCGAGTTCCGCCGGTCCGCGACCTCCATCCGGACAGCGGCACGGAGGCCATCCAAGGCGCCGGACGGCGGACCGGCATCGAGACAGGCGCTGCCTTGCACCATGGCCCGCGCGACCGGTTCGGGCACGCCGTCTGTTGCATCGCGCAAGGCTGCGAGCCGGTCCTCCAGAGCCGAAAGCGAAGGCGTCAGTGCTGCGAGACCGTCGTGCAGGTCGCCCACGGCATGCCGCGTCCATCGCAGGCCGCCGTTATCGAAGGGCACGTGGGTTGCAAGCAGGCGCAACTGGGTGATGTCGGTGGCGATGCGCCGCCTGTCCTGTACCAGCCGCTTGCGAACCTCATCCTCGGCGCCAAAGCTCATCAGGTCGCCGGCCCATCGGCGCACATCGCCCAGCGCGCGGTCAATCAACCCGAGCAGTGAAGGCGCGAGGCTGGCGGGTAACAAGATGCTGTGCACAAGGCTCGCGCAGACGATGCCGAGCGCAATCTCCTCGGTTCGGGCGACGGCGGTATCGAACATCGCCGCGGGCGCGTCCACCAGCGGAAAGCCGATCAGCGCGGCAGAGTAGCCTCCGAGCATGAAGGCATAGGAGCGCGCGCTTCGGTCCATCAGCGACAGGTAGAGGCACGAGCCCACCCACAGCGCAAGCGCGAGCGACAGAAGCACCGGCGACCCGGACAACGACGGGATCAGCACCACGGTGGCCGCGCATCCCAGCACGGTCCCGGACAGGCGGTAGAGCGACTTCGAGCGCACATGGCCCGCGAGGGGATGGGCAACGATGTACGCGGTCATCATGGACCAGAAGGGCCGGGGCAGCCCGAAACGACTGGACAGGTACAGCGCGAGCATGGCCGCGAAAAAGCTCTTGAGCGAGAAGAGCCACTCCTGCTTGGAGAAACGAGGCCGCTTGATCATGCGGCGCCCCGGAAGATCGGGTTTGAAGCAGTCGATCCGGCTTCGAACTTGTTGCGAATCATTTGCATGTATCGATGCTATGCATCTGCCTGCGAGGCAAGAATCGTAAACTTGGACAAATGATTTCTTTTTTAGGTCATCCCGGATGAGCCGCTGGGTCCATGTGACGCCCCGCACCAGCCTCGACCTGGACTACGAGCCATCAGTGCCCGTCATGGCACATCGCGTGGATGTCGAGGAGCGCGAACGCGAGGTTCCGATTCACGTGCATCGCTCCGGCCAGCTGGTCATGGCGCTGCGCGGGGCGGTTTCCTGCGACGTGCCCGGTGCGATGTGGATGGTCCCGCCCCAGGCGGGCGTGTGGATTCCGGGCGGAACGCCGCACAGCAACCACAGCACGGCGAACGCGGTGATCTTCTACCTGTTCGTTGCGCGCGATGCCGCGCCCTTGCCCGCCAGCTGTTGCACCTTGCGCATCAGCCCGATGCTCGGCGAGATGATCCAGTACCTGGCGGAACAACCGCCCTCCTACGAGCCCGGCGGGCCGACCGATCGCCTCGCCCACGTGCTGCTGGACCAGCTCTGCGCCATGCCGAAGGAGGAAGTCTCCTTGCCCATGCCCGAGGATGCGCGGCTGCGAAAGGTGTCGCGCGCCATGATGCGAGACCCGTCCGACCGCCGTACGCAGAAGGATTGGGCCCACCAGCTCGGCATGAGCGAGCGGACGCTGAACCGGCTGTGCACAGCCTTGACCGGCCTGAGCTTCGGCCGCTGGCGGCGCCAGCTGCACATGATGGTCGCGCTTCGGGAGCTGTCCGGCGGCGCGACCGTGCAGCAGGTCGCCTACGACCTGGGCTATGAATCGCCGTCCGCATTCATCACGATGTTCAAGAAGGCTTTCGGAAAGCCTCCCGCCACCTACATCAACGACCGGCTGCTGGCGGCAGGCGAAGGGCGCTCGCCGGCCGAGCCCGCGCCTGTACCCATGCCGCCGCAGGCCCCGACGTCACGCCCTCACCGGTAGGCACGGGCCTGGGTCACGCCGCCATCCACCACCAGCGTGGCGCCCATCACGTAGTCACCCGCGCGCGAGGCCAGGAAAATGGCTGCGCCCGCGATGTCGTCGGGCGTGCCGATGCGCCTGGCGGGGATGTGCTCGGACAGCGCCGGCCCGTGATCGCGCGCGTTGCGGTTCATCTCGGACGGGAACGCTCCGGGCGCAATGGCGCTGACCGCGATGTTGTCCTGCGCCAGGCGCATCGCCATGCGCCGCGTCAGGTGAATCACGCCTGCCTTGCTCGCCACGTAGGAATAGTTTTCCTGGGGATTGAGTCCGATGCCGTCGGTGGAAGCGATGTTGATGATCTTCGCCACGCGCGCCCTGGCTGCGGCGCGCAACGGTCCGGCGAGCGCCTTCGTCAGGAAGAAAGGCGTCTTCAGATTCAGGTCCACCACCTTGTCCCAGCCGCTCTCCGGAAAGGCATCGAAGTCTTCTCCCCAGGCCGCGCCTGCGTTGTTGACCAGGATGTCCAGCGTCGATTCGTGACGGGCATAGGCGTCGGCCACGGCCTGGCAGCCTGCGACCGTGGACACGTCGTGCGGCAACGATACGCAGTGGCCCTTGTTCGCAAGTTCCTGCGCCGCGAGATCGCAGGCCTCGGCTTTGCGCGCGCTGATGTAGACGCGTGCGCCGTGGGCCAGAAACCCCTCGGCGATCATGCGGCCGATGCCTCGCGAGCCGCCCGTGATGAGGGCCGTGCGGCCCTGGAGCGAGAAGAGATCCTGCGCGCTCATGGCAATGCCGCGACCGCGGTAGCGCTCGTGGAGGCGCCCTCTGCGCCCTCCGCTTCGAGACGCGATCGCCTCACATAGGCCGTTCCATCGAGCAGCCGGCGGGCCGTGCGCGTGAAGTGCACCTCGCGCACCGTCCATTCATTCCCGCCCAAGTGCTCGACGTTCGCGAAGATCCTGAGCACCCCGCTCGGGTGGCCGATGCGGATGCGTGCGGGACCGGCATGCGTGCCGCGCGCGTCGGCGGGAATCGTTCCCGCGATCTGCGCCGCCACCGAAAGGCAAACCGAGCCGCCGCCTGGGAAGGCCTTATGCATCGCACCGCCGTTGAGCACCATGCGCGCGACGAAGTCGATCTCCGACGCCTGGACGATGCGGTCGCCCGCGATGGTCCGGTAGTCCTGCGCTTCGCTGATGAGGATCTGATAGGGCGTCAGTGTTCCTGACGCCGGGAGATTGCAGCGTTCGACGGCCCAGCGCCTCACCTCCTCGGCCATCTCGTAGATATCGGGGCTGAGCTGGCCCGGCAGCTCCGTGCCCGCGATGCCCAGATCCGCCGCGCGGATGAACACGCACGCCGTGCCGACGTCCACCACCGAGACCGGTATCTCACGGCCGAGCTTCGAGATGTGGACCCAGTCGCGCGCGTTGCCGGTGGGCAGCAGCCTGCCGGTCGTGGAGCCGCTGGTGTCCGAGTAATCCAGCGCGACCTCGGCGCCCGTGCCGGGCACGCCGTCGACTTCGCTGTCGCCTTCCACGCGCGGCTCGCCGTCGGCGCACTGAACCGCCATCCGCAGGATCTTCCCGGTGTTGGTGTTGTGGACCCGGACCGTGGTGACAGGCTCCTGCACGGGAACCAGCCCCTCCTGCAATGCATAGACCCCGGTGGCCGAAGAAATGTTGCCGCACACGATCTCGAAGCTGACGGTCGGCTGGTCGATGCCGATCTGCACGAAGGTGTAGTCGATGTCCGCATCGGGGCGCGATGGCGGTCCGATGATGGCGCACTTGCTCGTCAGGATGTCTGCGCCGCCGAGCCCGTCGATCTGGCGCACGTCGGGGCTGCCGAACAGCGCGAGAAGAAATCGGAGACGCGCCTGTGGATCGGTGGGCACGTCGCGCTGCGAGAGAAAAACAGCCTTGCTGGTGCCACCGCGCATCATGGTGACTGGTACGCGAATTTGTTCTTTCATCGGCTCAGTATGCAGATCGCGCCAGCCGCTGTCCTTTCAGTTCTGCTGGCCATTGTTTAGCTGGGCTGCATGTGTCGAATCGTTCAGCTGCGCTAAAGAATGCCCAGCAGAAATCCAATGACCGCGGGGGCCTGGATCTCGATACTTTCCTTCGCTGTGGCGAGCTCCACACGAACAGGAGACACCTTTGAAGATCATCAAGCGAACGGAATCCCCCTTCCGTAAAACCCCCGGCGGCATGGTGCTCGTCGCGACCCGCGTGGCCGGCCAGCCGGCCCAGTTCCCGCCCATCGAATTCACCCACGACGACCAGACGGTCGAAGACATCGAGCTCGGGCCCATCGGCTCTCTCTACAGCTTCACGATCGTCCACCCCGGCAAGGACAAGCAGCCCTACGGCCTTGCCATGGTCGACTTCGATACCGGCGTGCGTGCGTTCGGCCGGCTGCTGTACGGCGACCAGCCGCCAGCCATCGGTGCCCGCCTGCGGGTGGTGTCCTTCGCGTTGCCGGACGGCACGCCTGACTATGCATTCCAGGAGTGATGCACCATGAAGCAACCACTGATCACCGGCGTCGGCATCACCGACTTCGGCCGCTTCCCCGAATTGACCGAAGAGTCGATGGCCCAGGCCGCCATCCTCGACGCGCTCGCCGATGCCGGCACGCAGCTCGGCGAGGTGCAGGCGTTCTACTGCGGCAACGCGCTCGGTGCCATGCTGCCCGGACAGCGCGCGTTGCGTGAACTGCATGCCGGCGGCGGCGCGGTCTACAACGTGGACAACGCCTGCTCCAGCGGAGCCACCGCGCTGAATCTCGCGCTGCAGGCGCTCAAGGTCGGCCAGTACGACACCGTGGTGGTGTTCGGCATGGACCACCTGAGCAGCCTCGGCGGCGGCCCGCTGCAGCTCAGCCAGAAGGACTGGAACAACAGGCGCGGCATGATCATGCCCGCGCTGTACGCGATGCGTGCCAGGCGCTACATGCACGATCACGGCCTCGCGCTGGAGACGCTGGCAGACATCTCCGTCAAGAACCGCAAGCACGGGGCCTTGAACCCGATCGCCAAGTTCGCCAAGCTGGCGAGCCGCGAGGAGGTGCTGGCGTCGCGCCCGGTGGCCGAGCCGCTCACGCTGCTGCAGTGCTGCCCCGCCGTGGTGGACGGGGCCGCGGCCCTCGTGCTCAGCACCAAGCCTTCCAGGGGCGCCGCCAAGCCTGTGCGTGTGCTGGCGTCCGTGGTGCAGTCGGGCTTGTTCGAGACCGCGCCGGTCGACATGACCGAGGCCGAGATCACCGCGCGTGCCGCCCGGCTGGCCTATGAGCAGGCCGGCATCGGGCCCGAGGACCTCAGCCTGCTGGAGGTGCACGACGCGTTCACCATTTCCGAGCTGCTCTATTACGAAGCCCTCGGCCTCTGCAAGCGCGGCGATGCGGCGAGCCTGCTGCAAAGCGGCGCGACCGCCCTGGGTGGCCGCGTGCCGGTCAACCCGAGCGGCGGACTGATCGCCAAGGGTCACCCGCCGGGTGCGACCGGCGTCGCGCAGGTCGTGGAGGTCTGCGAACAGCTGCAAGGCCGTGCCAGCGCGCGGCAGGTGCAGGGCGCGCGCATCGGCCTCACGCAGGTCACGGGCGGCGGCATCTGGGGCGTCGATCACGCCGCCTGCTCGATCAACATTCTTTCGCTCTGATGGCACTCCCCATGAACCAAACAAACACCATCGCGCCCGCCTCGCTGCAGGGCCTCGTCGCCGTCGTGACCGGCGGCGCCAAGGGCATCGGCCTGGGCATCGCCCGCGAGCTTGCACAGGGGGGCTGCCGCATCGCGCTGTGGGACTTCGACGACGCCGCGCTGAACGAAGCCGAGCGGACGTTGTCGAGCGAAGGTGCCGACGTGACCACCTTCAAGGTCGACGTCAGCTCCGTGAACCAGGTGGAGGCGGCGGTGGCCCGGCTGCTGGCATCGCACGAACGCATCGACATCCTGGTCAACAACGCAGGCATCGGCGGCGACAAGCTGGTCTCCAAGATGGATCTCGCGTTCTGGAGCCGCGTCATCGAGATCAACCTGACTTCGCAGTTCATCTGCGCCAAGGCGGTCCTGGCGCACATGGCGCAGAACCGCTTCGGGCGCATCATCAACATCGGCTCTCGCGCATGGCTGGGCAACCGCGGCCAAGCCGCCTACTCGGCGTCCAAGGGCGCAGTGGTGAGCCTGACCCGCTCGCTGGCGCTCGAATATGCGCGCAAGGGCATCACCGTCAACGCCGTCGCGCCGGGCATCGTGGAGACGCCGCTGTTCGCGACGCTCACCGAAGAAGTGCGCCAGAGCCTCCACAAGACCGTGCCGATGGAGCGGATCGGCCAGCCGCAGGACATCGCCCGCGCCGTACGGTTCTTCGCGGAACCCGGCGCGAGCTACGTCACCGGCCAGCTCCTGTACGTCTGCGGCGGCCGCAGTCTCGGCAGCCCGTCGGTATAGAGCCGGATCGCGCCGACAGAAATCGAACAAGGCTGAAGATCGCATGCTCGCGAATGCATTGACCGGATTGAAAGTGATCGACTTCACGCAGGTGATGGCCGGGCCGACCTGCACGTTGTGCCTGGCCGACCTCGGCGCCGACGTGGTGAAGGTCGAGACGCCCACGGGTGATCTCTCGCGGGCCCTGTCGCCATGGGTCAATGGCGAGGGCGTCGCCTTCCTGGCGCTGAACCGCAACAAGCGCGGCATCGTGCTCGACCTGAAGCAGCCGTCGCACCGGCGGGCCGCACAGGAACTGATCGCGCAGGCCGATGTGCTGGTCGAGAGCTTCCGTCCCGGCGTGATGGCGCGGTTCGGGCTCGACTACGCCTCGGTGTCCGCGAGCAATCCGCGGCTCGTCTACTGCTCGGTCTCGGCATACGGCCAGCACGGCGCCAGCAAGGATCTGCCCGGCGTGGACGGCGTGCTGCAGGCCGTGAGCGGCCTGATGAGCGTCACCGGGGCGCCCGATGGAAACCCCTGCAAGGTGCCGGTGCCGGTCGTCGACCTGGTCACTGGCTCGCTGGCGGCCATCTCGGTGCTGGCCGCCCTTCAGGAGCGGCAACGCACAGGCCTTGGCCAGCATGTCGAGGCCAGCATGTTCGCCAGCGCCATCGCGCTCCAGCACGTGAGTTTCGCGTCCTACTTCGCCGACGGCATAGTGCCCGGACCGCAAGGTAACGCGGCGCCGTACTCGACGCCCAACGAGGCCCTGCGCTGCGCCGACGGCTGGATCATGGTCGCGGCCTATCACCCTGCCAGATGGCAGGCACTGTGTGCCGCCATCGGTGCACCGGAACTCGCCGGCGATCCGCGCTTCGCCGAGAACAAGAGCAGGCTGCAGCACCGCCAAACGCTGCTGCGCGAGTTGGAAGCCCGCATGCTCGCGCAACCGCGCGCCTTCTGGCTGGAGAAGTTCACGGCGGTGGACATCATCTGCGGCCCCATCAACGACTATGCCGAGGTGGCGCAGTCGGCCCCCTTCGTCGAGGCGGCGCTCGCGGAAAGCGTGCAGCACCCCGTCGCCGGCACCTTGACGCTGGCGCGCAGCGTGCTCGGCGCGGTGGGCGAGCGGCCGCGTGCGCGCCGCGCCGCGCCCACGCTCGGCGAGCACACCCGCGAGGTGCTGGCCGCGCTGGGCATGCCAGCCGGCGCCATCGACTCGGTGGCCGCGGCCAGCCCTTCCCAGACCTGAAGAACGGAAAACCATGCCCATCGTCTACACAGTCCAGGATGGCGTCGCCATCGTCACCCTGAATCGGCCCGAGGCCATGAACTCCATCGACCCGGAGTCCAACGAGCAGCTGCTCGGCATCTGGGACCGGGTCTGCAACGACGAGGACGTGCGCGTGCTCGTCCTCACCGGTGCAGGCGAGCGTGCCTTCTGCACGGGGGCGGACCTCAAGAAGACGATGCCGTCGGGCGATGGCGTCGCGCGTGAAGTCTTTCGCGGCGGCAACCGGCACTTCAACTTCGGCACGCTGCACACCGACAAGCCCGTCGTCGCGGCGATCAACGGTTATGCCCTCGGCGGCGGACTCGAGCTGGCCCTGCTCGCGGACATCCGCATCTGTTCGGACAACGCCCAGTTCGGCCTGCCGGAGGTGCGCGTCGGCAGCATTCCGGGCGCGGGCGGCACGCAGCGCCTGATCCGCGCGGTAGGCCAGTCCGATGCCATGTGGATGCTGCTGACGGGTGAACGCATCGACGCCGCCGAGGCGCTGCGCATCGGTCTGGTCAGCAGGGTGGTGCCGCTTTCGGCGTTGCAGGAAACGGCCATCGGGCTCGCGCGCAGGATGGCCGCCAATGCCCCGCTCGCGATGACGGCCGCCAAGCGCCTCGCGATGAACGGGCGCGAACTGCCGCTGGCCGGCGGGCTCGCGCTGGAACGCCAGGCCTTCGGGCTGCTCAGGGACAGCGAGGACCGGCTGGAGGGGCGCCGCGCCTTCGCCGAGAAGCGCCCCCCGGTGTTCCGAGGCCGCTGAGTTCCTCGACCGGAGGACGACGGCGTCGACGAAGACGCCGCCTCCGGTTCACCCGCCCCGCCCTTCCTGCGTTCGGGCACCCGATCCGACCTTTCTTCTGGAGCCTCCCGTGAAGACACCGTCTGCTTCCTGGCGATGCAGCCTCGCACTCGCCATCACCGCCTTCGTCGGCGCACCGCCGGCCATCGCCCAGCAAGCCAGCCGGCCACCGGTCAGGATCCTCGTGGGCTTCTCGCCAGGCGGCACCCTCGACGTGGTGACGCGTGCGCTCGCGGACCAGCTGCACGACCCGCTCCACCGCTCGGTCGTGGTGGGGAACAAGCCGGGCGCCGGCGGAAGGATCGCGATCGACGCGATGCGCGCCGCACCGGCCGACGGCAGCGTGGCCATGCTGTGCCCCGACTTCCTCACGTCGATCTACCCCTTCGTCTTCAACAAGCTCCACTACGACCCGCAGCGCGACATCCTTCCGGTGTCGACTGTGGTCGAGTTCGCGATGGCTCTCGCCGTGCCCTCCTCCTCGCCGGTCAAGACCTTCGGCGAATACGCCCAGTGGGTGCGCGCGCATCCCCAGAGCGCCAACTTCGGCCATGCGGCGTCGGGCGGGCCCACGCATTTCCTGGGGCTGCAGATCGGCAAGATCATCGGAACGCCGCTGCAGGACGTTCCTTTCCAGGGCGCAGCCCCGATGATCGTGAACCTTGCCGGCGCCAACATCGCGGCGGGCACTTCCACTGTCGGCGACTTCGCGCAGCACCACGATGCCGGCAAGCTGCGCGTGCTTGCCGTCACCTCGGCCCAACGATCCGCGCTCCTGCCGAACGTGCCGACCTTCGCCGAGCTCGGCCGCAAGGAGCTCACCACAGTCGGCGTGCTGGCCATCTGCCTGGCACCGGGCACGTCGGCCCCCGTCGTCGCCGAATGGAGCGATGCCGTGCGAAAGGCCGTTGCGACCGAGCAGTTCGCGAAGAAGGTCGGCACGCTCGGTTTCGTGAGCACGGGAAGCTCACCCACCGATGCACGCGCCAGTTTCGCAGAGATGCGCGCATTCTGGGAGCCCGTGGCCAAGGCCTCGGGGTTCAAGGCCGACTAGCAGGCCCCCTTGGAGGCGCCTAGCGGACCGACCGGATCCACTCCCTGAACAGCCGCACCGGGGCGGTGGCCGCCTTCATCGGGTCGCAGACGAGGTAGTAGCCGAGCTCCGTCCGAGCCCTGTGGTCGACGGCGACCACGAGGCGTCCGGTGCGCAGGTCGTCTTCCACGTAGGCACGCTGGGCCATCGCGATGCCCAGGCCATCCGCCGCGGCCTGATAGCACAGTGCGGCATTCGCCAGCGTGATGCCGCGCGAGCGGGCGGGATCCGCGAGGCCGGCGGAACCGAACCAGAGCGGCCAGGCTTGTGGCCGCATCATGGAGTGCAGCAGGTTGGCCTGCAGCAGGTCGCGAGGTGTCTGCAACTGCCCTGCCTGGCCCGGTGCGCAGACCGGGACGAACTCGTCGTCGAAGAGGTGGTCCAGCTCGACGTCGGCCCACTCGCCCATGCCATGGCGGATGGCGCAATCCGCGCCTTCGAGCCGCATGTCGTCGGCCATGGCGATCGTTGCGATCTCCAGTGCGATGTCGGGATGCTCCGCGTAGAAGCCATGCAGCCGAGGAACGAGCCAGCGGATGGCCAGGCTCGGCGTCACCTTGAGGCGCAGCCTTCTTTCGCTCCGATGCTCGTCCAGGTCGCCGAGCGCGTCCTGCAGGCGGTCGAAGGCATCGCAGACGCGGTGGGCGAGCCTTTCGCCCACCGCCGTGAACCCGATCTCGCGGCCGGACCGCTGGAACAGCTGCACGCCCAGGCCGGCCTCGAGCTGCTTGATCTGCTGACTCACGGCCCCGGGCGTGACGTGAAGCAGCTGAGCTGCCCGCGAGACGCCCTTGGCCCGGTACACCGCATCGAAAGCCCGCAGCGGACTCAGGAAAACACGAAGGTTCTGCATGGCGGATCTCAGCCGTGCCGCATTCAGCTGCCGCTGCCGATGAAAGCGCGAACCGGTGACGGCATGCGCAACCACGACCGGGATAGCGATAACGATCGCGCAGCAGGCATCGGCCTCAGCACTTCTGGATTCCGATGGTGCGGTTCAGGAGTTCCTCGTCCTCGCGCAGCGCGGCTGCCGAGCCGGCATAGGCGGCGACGCCGCGCTCCAGCACGATGACATTCGTCGAGAAGTCGAGAACGACGTCCACGTGCTGTTCCACGAGGATGCATCCGACCCCGAGCCTGTCGCTCATGCGGACGATGGCGTCCATCAGCTCCTCGCGCACCATCGGGGCCAGACCCTCCAGCGGCTCGTCGAGCAGCAGGATGCGCGGCTGCCCGACAAGCGCCCGCGCCACAGACAGCATCTGCTGCTCTCCGCCCGACAACTGGGTGCCGCCGTTGCGCCGCCGCTCTTTCAACCGCGGGAACAACTCATAGACCGCGGGAAGCGCCGCGCCGGCCGAGCGCCCCTGCAGGCCCGACAGCAGGTTCTCCTCCACCGTGAGCGAAGGGAAGATGTCCCGGCTCTGCGGCACGTAGCCCAAGCCGGCGCGGGCGCGGGCGAAGGTGGTGGCGCCGCTGATGTCCTTGCCGCCGAAATGGACGCGCCCCTTCATCAGGTCGGCCAGGCCCGTCGCGGTTGCGAGCGTCGTCGTCTTGCCGGCGCCGTTGCGCCCGATCAGCCCCAGGCGCTCGCCTTCGCGCACGCTGAAGCTCAGATGCTCGACCACGGGCACGCCGGCGTAGCCGGTCGTGACGTCGTCGAACCGAAGTTCAATGGGAGTGCTGGGCATGGTGGCCGTCTCGTCCGAAGTAGATTTGCTTGACTTGTTCGTTGGCCGCGACTTCCTGCGGCGACCCCTCCACCATCACCGCGCCGGCAACCAGGACGATGATGTGCGAGGCGAAGCGAAACACCAGGTCCATGTCGTGCTCGATGAGCAGCACCGACAGGTCCTTCGGAAGGCGCTCGATGGCGCTCATGATGCGGCCGCCTTCGCCCTGCGGCACGCCCGCGCCGGGCTCGTCCAGCAGCAGCACCTCGGGTTTCATGGCGAGCGCGAGTGCGATTTCCGCAAGCCGCTGCTCGCCGAGCGCGAGCCGCCCCACCACCCGGTCCGCAAAGGGGTTCAGGCCCAGCATGCCGAGCGTCTCGTGGACCTCGTCGTGAACGCGTGCCGAACGCGCCGGCGAAGGCCACCACTGCATGGAGGCGCGCAGTCGCTGGAGCACCGCGACCTTGACGTTTTCCGCCACGGTCAGGTCCTTGAACAGCCGGCTGATCTGGAACGTGCGGACGATGCCGCTGCGCACGCGTGCGTACTGCGGCAGCTGCACGATCGAGCGGCCGTCGAGCTGGATGTCGCCGGACTTCGGGCGGATCGCTCCGCTGAGCAGGTTGACCAGCGTGGTCTTGCCGGCGCCGTTCGGCCCGATCAGCGCCGTGCGGGCGCCCTGCGGGAGCGACAGCGTGACGTTCTGCGTGACGGCCAGGCCGCCGAAGGAGTGGCACAGGTTGCGGGTTTGCAGCCGGGGGGTCATCGTGCTCCTCCGTTGCCGCGCAGGCGCATGGCGTACGCCGCGGCCCGGTCCACGAGTCCGATCAGGCCTTCGGGCAGGACGATGAGCACGAAGATCAGCATCGAGCCGATCACGAAGAGCCAGTGGTACGGATTCAATGTCGATGCGATGTGGTGGATGGTCATGTACGCGACGGTGCCGAGCACCGCGCCCGACAGGCGACGCGTGCCGCCCAGGACGATCATGACCACGACGCCCGCAGATGTCGTGAAGTCCAGCATGAAGAGATTGGCCACCTTGCTGGTCTGCGCGGTCAATGCGCCAGCCAGGCCCGCGACTACGCCGCCGATAATGTAGACGGCCAGCAGGTGCAGGTACACGCGCCCGCCCAGAGCCTGGACGCGGCCCGGGTCCTGCCGGATCGCCCTGGCCGTCAGGCCGAAGGGCGACTCGACCAGGTTGCGCACGAGGAAGTACACCAGCACCAGCGCGCCCAGCGCGTAGAAGTAGCCGGTGTGGCCCATGAAGTTGAACTCCCAGATGCCGAACAGCGGAGCGACCTCGAAGCCGGCGAGTCCGTCGTCGCCGCCGGTGAGCCATCGGGCCCAGTTGGCGAGTTCGAGCAGCAACTGCGCCACCGCGATCGTCAGCATGACCAGCGTGAGCTTGGTCGAGCGCAGCATGACCGCGCCGCTGAGCAGCGCGATCAACCCTCCGCCCAGGCCGCCGAGCAGCAGCCCGGCGATCGGATCGGCCGTCAGGTAGAGCGCGGTCCAGCCCGCGACGTAGGCACCGGCGCCGTACAGCGCGGCCTGGCCCAGGGTCGCGATGCCCGCCTGTCCTAACACCAGGCTCAGCGACAGCGCGAAGATGGACATCGTCGCCATATTGGTCAGCAACCCGAGGTCCTGCGGGAACAGCGCGAAGGCCAGCAGCCCCGCCAGCGTCAGGACGATCTCGGTGCGCAACTGCTTCCACGGGCGGGCGCGGGGCGGCGCAGCCATCGCCATGGGCGGAATCACCGCGCTCATGCCTGCCTCCCGAAGAGCCCCTGGGGCCGGAACAGCAGGACGACGATCATCGTCAGGAAGAAGGCAGCCGATGCGAGCTGCGGAACCATGTATTTCATCGAGGTCTCCACGATGCCAAGCAGCAACGCTGCGAAGAAAGAGCCAAACAGATTTCCGTTTCCTCCGACGGCCACGACGGCCAGGAGGATCACCAGGTACTTGGAGGCGTAGGTCGGCTCCATCGGCAGCATCTCGGCCCCGGCAATGCCGCCCAGCGCCGCGAGCGCCGCACCGATCGCGAAGGTGGCTGCGTAAATCTTCGTCGTGTCGATGCCGATGGCCCGGGCGATCGGCGCGTTGTCGACCGCGGCGCGCACCCGGATGCCGAAGGACGACCGGTCCACGGCGAGCCACAGGACGGCGACGACCAGCAGCCCACAGGCGACGACGATGAGCCGGTGCCGGGGAATGGAGCGAAAGCCCAGGTCCACCGAGCCGCTGAATGCCTCGGGAAGCGCGACGGAGGTCACCGACGATCCGAACATCAGGTTGACCGCTGCGGTCGCGACGAACATCAGCCCGATCGTCACCAGCATCTGGTCGAGATCGTCGCGGCGGTAGAAGCGGCGCAGCAGGGTGCGCTCGAAGATCACGGCCAAAAGGGCCACCAGGGCGATCGCCATCACGAAGCCCAGCCCGATGGGCACGCCAAGGCGCTGTGGAATGCTCGCTGCAAGAAAGCCGCCGAGCATCGCGAAGGCGCCATGGGCCAGGTTCACCACACGCATCAAGCCCATCGTCATCGACAGGCCCACGGTGATCATGAACAGGATCATGGCGTACGTCACGCCGTCGATCAGGATGCTGCTGAGAAGCGCGAAAGACATGCTGCAGTCTCTGCGTTACTTGGCCGTGCCCTGGATGCGTCCGTAGTCGGGCTGCATCTCGAAGGTCCGGAACTCTCGATTGACGAAGCGTCCCGAGGAATCCTTCTCGACCACCCGCATGTAGACGTTCTGCACGAACTCGCGGGAGGTGGGGTCGATCTTCACCGGGCCGCGCGGGCTCTCCCAAGAGAAGCCCTTGGCGGCGGCAAGGGCCTTGGGCCCGTCGCGCTTGCCGTCCGTCGCCTTGACCATGTGATAGATCACATGCAGGCCGTCGTACGCATTCGCGAGCTGGACGGTCGGGATGGCCTTGGGGGCCACCTCTGCCAACGCCTTGACGGCAGCATTGTTCAGCGGCGAGTTGTGCGTCGCCGAATAGAACATGCCGGTCTCTATGCCCAGCAGCTCGGGGCCGATCGCGCGCAGCTGGTCTTCATCCGTTTCGCCCGTGCCCAGGAAGCGCACGCCTGAGGCCCTCAACCCCGCTTCGTTGTAGGCCTTGATCATTGCGTAGGTGGCCGGCCCTCCGGGGCCGAAGACGTAGAGCGCGTCGGGCTTGAGCGCCTTCACGCGCTGCATCAGGGGGCCGAAGTCCGTCGTCTTCAGCGGCGCACGAATGGCCTCGAGCAGCTTGCCGCCTCCAGCGACGAAAGCGGTGTTGAAGGCCTTCTCGGCGTCGAGGCCGGGGCCGAAGTCGCTGACCAGCGACACAACGTTCTTCACGTTCTTCTCGAGCGCGTACTTGGCCACCGGCACGGCCATCTGCGGCAGCGTGTAGGAGGTGCGCAGCAGGTAGTCGGACTTCTCGAGGAGCGACGAGGTCGACGCATTGAAGATCACGACGGGCACCTTCGCCTCCTGCGCGAGCGCGGCGACAGCCAGCGTATCGGGCGTGAAGTACAGGCCGGCGATGTACTGTGCCCCTTCCTTGATGATGAGCTCCTGGGCCAATGCCTTGGCCTGCGCGGGATTGATGTCCGGCAGGTCGCGGTAGATGACTTCGATCGTGTGCCCGCCCGCAGTGGTGCCGTTGAGCTTCTGGTAGGCCTTGGTCGCTCCTTCCCAGGTCTGCCCCACTGCGGAAAAAGGTCCGGACATGGGTGCGATCACACCCACCTTGATGACGTCGGCGCGGCTTTGCAGCGCGAGCGTCGCGAGTGAGACCGCGAGCGCGGCAACGAGTTTGAGGGTCATCTTCTTCTCCAGGTAGTGGGGTCGCTGGCGGGCATTCGCCCCGGGGTTTTGACGAGAGGTGGGTCGGGAGTCTTGGGCGCGGCCTGGCTTCAGGCCGGGATGCCCTGCGGCCGCGCTGCCTCGGTCGCCTGCAGTGCGGCGTCGCGCGGCATCAGGGTCGCGTACTTCTGGTCCATGTCAAAGAGGTTGGCTTCGTGCGCCTGCAGCGACCGGTCGCCCACGCAGTCCGTGACGACCAGGGGGCGAAAGCCGTGGCACATGGCATCGACCACGCTGGCGCGGACGCACCCGCTGGTGGTGCATCCCGCGATCAGCAGCGTCTGCACGCCGCGCTGCGACAACCAGGACGCCAGCGAGGTGCCGAAGAAGGCCGACGGATGGATCTTGCGCAGCACCAGCTCGCCGCTGCGCGGCTGCAGCTGCGCGACGATCTGGCTTTGCGGCGCGTCCTCGCGCAGGGCCAGGATGGGCGGCACCTTGAGCGCGAAGATGTTGGCGTCGGCGCCGTCGTCCTGGTACACGACCCGCGTGTGGACGATGGGCCATCCGCGCTCGCGCGCGGCGGCCAGCAGGCCCCGAGTGCATTCGATGGCCGGCTCGATGTTGCCGCCGCCGAACGTGAGCGGGTCGGCGAATCCGTTGACGAAGTCGATGATCAGCAGGCCGTACGGCGCCTTCGGCGCGACGGCATTGCCGAAGCCCTGCTTCTGGTAGATCTCCGGATCGGCGCTCATCGGAAGGCCTCGTCGATGACCTTGCCGTCGCGAACCACGACGACGTCGTCGAGCTTCACCGTGCAGTTGCGCAAGGGAATGTCCAGGTGGCAAGGCGTGGTGCGAGGCCCTCCGGCCTCGTTGTTGGGGCCCAGCGAAAACAGGAAGTTGCCTTCGAACGCGCGCGCGTCCTGCCCGGACGTGGCTTCGCGGTCCACCAGCGACAGCGTGTGCCAGTAGCAGCGCGGCTGCATCCCCCAGCCGATGTGCGCGATGGCGTAGGCCTCGGGGTCCTTGTAGGCCTCCATGAACTCGCGCAGCAGGGCGGCGTCGATGTCGCCCTCGATGCTGCGCACGAAGCCTTCGCGCAGCTGCATGGTGATCTTGTCCGAGACGTAGTTCTTCTGTGGCAGCAGGATGTCGCCGCGGTCGATCACGATGGTGCCGTCGCTGCCGCCCTCGTTGGCGAAGGTGAAGAGGAAGCCGCTGGGCCAGTGGTCCCAGCGCCCGGGCTCCTCGCAGAAGCCGTACTCGGAGATGGTCGGGTAGTCGCCGAGCTTGAAAGTCACGTCGGTACCGGCCGGCGAGGTCACGTGCATCTTCCTGGCGGCCTTGAGCAGCTTCGATGCGGCGAGCACGCGCTCGCGATCGGCCTCGGTGGGCACCGCCCGCACCAGCACCTCGGGCGGCTCGACGGCCAGGAGGATCTTGGTCCCCGACTCGAGGATCTCCATCTGTTCGGGCGAGAACAGCAGCAGCATCAGGTCCAGCACGATGTCGCTGTTCTTCATGGCCGCGAGCGCGACCGGGTTGTTGGTGAGGGGCGTCTCCCCCAGGTAGTTCATCAGGTCGCGGCTGGGGGCCTTCTCCGCGTTGATGGGCTGCAGCTCGATCCGGGTGACGACCGCGCCCGCGGCCTGCGCCGCGATCGTCGCGGTCTGCAGCGTCTGCGGATGGGTATGGGGACCGCACAGGATCGAGACCTTCTGTCCGCGCTCCACCTTGCTGAGCTTCAGAACCTCGTCCCAGGCCTTGACCATTTGATAATCGCTGACTGGCATGTTTCGTCCTCTGTTTGAAAGTGTCAGATCTGCAGGAGCGCGAGGTCCTGCGGGCTGCCGAGCTTGAAGAGCCGGCGGGCATTGCCGTGGCACACCAGCTCGCGGGTGCGCGCGTCGAGCGGCGCCTGCTCTATGAATTCGCAGGCCTCGGCGGTGGACTCGTAGGGGTAGTCCACGGAGAAGAGAACGGCATGGGCGCCGAGCTCGCCGATGGCGCCCAGCAGTGCCGGCGCGGAGCACACGCCGGACGTCGTGATCAGGATGTTGCTGCCGATGTACTCGCTGGGCCTGCGCGCCAGCTTGATGCCCGAGGGGTACGCGGCGAAGCGGCTGTCGATGCGCCAGCGTTGATACGGCAGGGCCTCTCCCATGTGGCCCAGCAGCAGGGTCAGCCGCGGGAAGCGGTCGAACACGCCGCCGAACAGCAGGCGCAGTGCGTGCCCTGCCGTCTCCACGCCCCAGCCCCAGGTAGCCCCCTGGAGGACCGGCATGCCCTCCAGCAATGCCGGCGGCTGGCTGAACGCGTTGGGGTGCAGATAGATGGGCACGCCGAGTGCCTCCGCGCGCTCCCAGAACACGTCGAACTCGCTGTCCTCGTAGTAGCGGCCCAGGGTGTGGCCGTTGATCAGCGCGCCCTTGAAGCCGCACTCGACCACGGTGCGCTCGAGTTCACGCGCTGCGGCCGCCGGGTCCTGGAGCGCGACGTGTGCGAAGGCGCCGAAGCGCTGCGGATGGCGTGCCACGCGCTCGGCGAGAAATTCGTTGTTCTCGCGTGCGCGCCGCACCGCGGCGGCGCCGTCCGTCTCGGCCTGTACGCCGGGCATCGTCTGCGACAGCACGGCGTACTCGATGTTGCCGGCGTCCATCTCGGCCAAGCGCTGGTCGTCGAAGTCGCTGAGCCTGGCATCGAGCCGGGCCACGAAGTCGGCCGGCAGTGCGCGCGTGTACTTCGCTGAGTAGGCGTCGAAGCCGGGAGCGCTGAAGTGCTCTTCGAGCGCGATCTTGGGGGTTGGATTCATTGGGGTCCTCAATGGATTCAGGCCGGGTACGCCAGGGCCGTGTCGAGAATTTCGGTGTCGTGCACCACTTCGCGGCTGGCAATGAGCAGCCGTCCGCCGTCGCGCACGAAGCGGTCGTGATAGATGCCCGCGAGATGCACGGTGGAAGGCCCCTCGACCAGGGTCTGCATCAGGATGAAGGGTGTCTGCGAGCTGATCGTGTCGTCCGTCTCTTGCAGCACACGCGTGATTCCCAGCACATGCAGCATGTGCCGTGGCGCGAACATCTGCGAATGGGCTACCGCGAGCGCGCGGTCGGTGATCATGTCCAGGCCCTCGCAGTAGACGAGGCCCACAGGCATGTCCAGCAGCGCGTTCTGGCGCGAGGTGATCCGGTACGTCGCCTCCTTGCTGAAGAACTCGGGCCAGCGCTCGATGTCGTTGGCATCGAGGGCGGCGCAGTACTCGACGTGGAAGCAGTCGACCTCCGCGCGCAGCTCCGCAGCGCGGCGCGGCGAGATCGTGGACCTGGCGTAGGCGAGCCGTTCTTTCATGCTGCCATCTCCGCGACACGGATGCCCATGACTTCCCGGTAGTACTGGTAGAGCGACCGGATGCACGACTCCGAAATCAGGTTGCGCGCCGTTCCCTGGTGGCCCGCATCGAGCTTGACGACGTTGTTGTCGGTGGACGAATTGCGGATGCCCTCCTGCACGAACTTCAATGCCTCGTTGTCCTCGAGGCCCAGGAAGCCGGAGGGGCCCATCAGGTTGCCCTGCCGAAGGCGGTGCCGCGTCATCTCGGGCGTGTCGTCCTCGTAGCCGAACATGGTCCACTGCATCACCATGCTGTTCGGGCCGTTCGGAATGATCTGGCGCACACCCATCGTGTTCATCTGGCGCTGCACGATCAGGTTCGGCCACATGGTCATCATGTTGGCGGACCAGGGCGAATCGAACTCGCGCACGTAGTCCAGGAACCGCTCGTCGCGCAGCCGGAGGTTGTCGCTGAACGACCGCATCTCCGCCTTGTCGTCGGCGGCGACGGTGGCATAGACCTGGTCGGGCTTGGACGACGCCATGTAGCCGTGGCGGCCGTGTTCCTTGTCAGCGAAGACGATCGACTTGATGCCGGGCACCAGAAGGCCGAACACCACGAGAAACGAGTGCAGCAACGTCGCGTGGTAAGGGTCCTTGAGGTTCTCGTGGTACATCTTCCAGTTGCACGGAAGCTCGTTGCGGCAGTAGCCCAGGATCCTGAGCTTCCTGCCCGAGAACGGAACGTCGAACTCCTCGACGATCTCCCTGGTCATGTACTCCTCCAGCGGCGGCGTCTTGTCGGAGTAGGTGGCGAACACCACGCCGTTGCGCGTGGCCACGCGAAGCTGCCGGGTACCGTGCTCCGCGTTCTTGAAGTCCGGCGGCATGCCGCCAACCTTGTTGATTCCGCGCTTGAACGGAACGCCCTGCAGATTGCCCTTGAGGTCGTACGACCACTGGTGGTAGGGGCAGACGAACTCCTTCGCGTTGCCGTGGCTGGAGCGGCAGAACTCGGCGCCGCGGTGGGCACAGCGGTTCTCGAAGACGGAGATCGTGTTGTCTTCCGCGCGAACGATCACCACCGCCGTGGCGCCGACGTAGCCTCGCTTGTAGTCGCCGGCGTTCGGGATCTCGGCTTCCAGTGCGACGAAGTTCCAGGTATCGCCGCGGAAGATGCGCTCGATCTCCTGGTCGTAGATGGCCTGGCTGGTATAGACCCAGTCCGGAATGTTGTTGAGCGCGTCCGCGGGCCAGACGCACTGTTCCAGGGGCGGGTTCTTTCGGGCATTCGTGATGCCGATGACCGCCTGCGATTGATACATGAAAGCTCCTTAGGCTGTGAGGGGTGGCTGAACGGTGGAAGGGGCGCCGCCTCGCATCTGCCTGGCCCATGCGCGCAGATCGGTGGCATCCCGCTGGAATTCGTCGAGCGGCACCGGCCGCCGCTGCTCGAAGAGGGGCCGGATGGCGCGCAGATCGGCGCCGGCGTTGATGGCCACGCCGTGCAGCGGAACGCCACCGCGGTGGCCGATCCACAGCACCTTGCCGGCGGCCGGATCGCCGCGGCGCACGTAGGCGAGACCGGGGCCCGGCAGGCCCAGCATCTGGATGTTGTGTCGGCCCTGGTCGGTCCAGAACCAGGGCACCGCCGGTGCCGGGCCGGGCGCACCGAGCATGGCGGCCGCGGCGGTGCGTGCCTGCTCGTTGGCGTTCTGCCAGGACTCCAGGCGCGTCGGCGCCGCGTGTCCCGGGCGTTGCTGGCTGGTGCAGTCGCCGCACGCGAACACGTGCTCGTCACTGGTGCGGCACTGCGCGTCGACGAGAACGCCGCCGCCCGCAGCGATCTCCAGGCCCGCATCGCGGGCCAGTGCGTCGTTGGGCGAGAGGCCGATGGCAACGACGATCTCGTCGGCCTCCAGATCACCGGCATGGGTCGACAGGCGCGTGCAGCCGTCGGGCAGAGGGTGGACGCCTTCGAGGGCAGTGCCCAGCAGCAGGCGCGCGCCGGCCTGCCGCAGACCGGATTCGAGCCACGCAGACGCTTCCGGCGGAAGAAACCGATCGAGCAGGAATGTCGCGCGCTCGATCACGGTCACCGCCGCGCCGGCCGCCAACGCGGAGCTGGCGATCTCGAGGCCAAGAAAGCCGCCACCCAGGATCGCGACCCGTGGCTTGCTCTGGAGAGCGGCGCGCAACCGCCGCGCGTCGTCGAGGGTGCGCACGTAGTGCACGTGCGGCCGGCCGGCCGGTGCGCACGCCAGCGTGCTGGCCTCGCCGCCCGTGGCGATCAGGCACGTGTCGTACGAGAGCACCTGGCCGTCGGCAAGGCGAACCTGCCGCTTCGAGAGATCCAGGGCTACCGCATCGGCGTTGCTTCGCAGGTCGATGTCGTCAAGTGCCCAGGCGTCCTGCGCGAGGACGTCGAGGCTCGGCTCCTCGGCCGCCACCAGCACGGCCTTGGACAACGGGGGGCGCTCATACGGCCTGTGAGGCTCCCGCCCCAGCATCGTGATGCGTCCGCGGTAGCCGTGTTCGCGCAGCGCATGGGCGGCGACCGCCGCAGCCTGGCCCGCACCAACGATGACGATGCAGGGCGATGTCATTTCGCGGCCGGCGACATCACGTAGACGTCATCGCCTTCCTGCTTCACGGCGTGAGTGCGCAGGTCCACGGTGACCGGCGCGCACATCGCCTTGCCCGTGCGGATGTCGAAGCGGCCCTGATGCAGCGGGCATTCGACACAGCCGTCCTCGACATAGCCCTCCGACAGCAGCGCGGTGGCATGCGTGCACATGCCGTCCGTGGCGAAGAACTCGTCGTCGATACGAAACAGCGCGACGCCGTGGCCTGCGACGTTGACGGTTTTCGCTTCATCGTTTTTCAGCTCTCGCGCAGAAGCGACTTTGATCCAGTTCATGGCTCCATCCGGTAATTTCCGGACCTCTCAAAAAGTAGTCAGTGAACTGTCATATTAGTTGGACGCGCTCGCGATTTCAAGTACGGGTTTTTACTGTCCGATGCTGCACCACGTTGGATCTGATGGTCCCGAAGAGAACGCCAAAAAGGGGAGAAATTACAATGTAGATGCACCAACTCTGCGAGTTTCAACTGTTAGGGTTTGCATCGACAGAAGCTGTCTTCCATTGCTTCGACATCGGCCATATACTTGTGCACGTGAACTGTCATATCGTGCGGCTCAGATGTCGAAACGCACATTGGCGATGAAAGCCCTTTTGCGGGGTGCGGCGAAGAGACCTGTTCTTGCGCGTCGATCACCTGGGCATTGCCGGGCGTGGGCGGATTCGATGGAGTCCGGCACCAGGAAACCAGTCAATAAAAGGAAACGCATGGACCGAGCAGACATTCCGGCGAGGCTGTTGAAGCGCGAGGGCATCGGCGCCCGGGTGCCTCGCAAGGAGGACGCGCGCCACCTCGTGGGAAAAGGCAACTTCGTGGGCGACTTCGTGCTGCCGGGCCTGCAGGAGGTCGCGTTCCTGCGCAGCCCGCTCGCGCATGCGGTGGTCACCGGCGTCGAGATTCCCGAAGCGCTTGCGGGGAAGGTGTTCCTGCGCGACATGATGTCGGATGCGGCGGACATCGGATCGCCGTCTTCGGTGCCCACCTACCAGTACTCGGCGCTGCCGCCATTAGCGTCGGGCAAGGTCCGACACGTCGGCGAGGCGATCGCGATGGCGGTGGCCCCCACGCGCGCCATGGCGGAAGACCTGCTGGAGGAAGTGGAGGTCTCGTACGACGAACTGCCCGTGTACCACAGCGCGGATTCCGCGCTCGCGGCCACGGGGGAGTTCATGCACCCCGAATGGAAGGACAACGTCTTCCTCACGCTGCGGGCCGATCGCGACTTCGAAGAACTCGCCGCGAAAGCGGAGGTGAAGGTCAGCCGCACGGTCGAGCTGTCGCGCCAGTGCATCGTGCCGATGGAGGGCAAATCCGTTCTGGCCTACTGGGACTTCCAGACCGACCAGCTCGTGGTCGTCAGCGCCACGCAGGTTCCGCATCTGCTGCGCGTGGGCATCGCCCAGCACCTCGCGATGAACGAGGAAGCCGTTCGGGTCGTGTCCCCGGACGTCGGCGGCGCCTTCGGCTACAAGGGACAGCTCTATCCCGAAGACCTCTGCGTCGCCTGGCTGGCCAAGACCTATCGCACGCCGTTTCGCTACCTCGAGGATCGGCGCGAGCACCTGATCGTCGGCGCCAACACGCGCCAGCATCACTACCGGCTCACGGCCTATGCGGACCGCACGGGCAAGCTGCTGGCGCTGGACGCCGTCATCACCATCGACGGCGGCGCTTATTCCTACTATCCCTTCTTCGTCGGCCTGGAGCCAGGCCAGGCGATCGGCAACCTGCCCGGGCCCTACAGCTTCCGCGGCTATCGGTGCGAGACCCTGTGCGTTGCGACCAACAAGCCGGGGTTCATGGCCTATCGCGGCGTGGCGCGCACCGGCGTCTGCTTCGCGATCGAACTGCTCATGGACGCCGTGGCCCGTGAGGTGGGGCGCGAGCCTTGGGAGGTGCGGCTGGAGAACCTGGTCCCGGCCTCGGCCATGCCCTATGTGAACGTGGCCAATAAGCACTTCGACAGCGGCGACTTCCCGGCAAGCCTGCGCCGCGCCGTGGAGATGATCGGACTGAAGGCCGTGCGCGAGCGCCAGGCGCGCGGCGAGCCCGACGGGCGGCTGATCGGCTTCGGCACGGCCACCTATACCGAGCAGTCCGCCCACGGCACGACGGTGTTCGCGAACTGGGGCCTGCCAGTGGTGCCCGGCTTCGACCAGGCGGTCGTCAGAATGACCGCGGACGGCGGACTCGAAGTGCGCGTGGGCGTGCACTCGCACGGCCAGGGCATGGAGACCAGCTTCGCGCAGATCGCCAACGACGTGCTCGGCATTCCGGTGTCGAGGATCCGGGTGGTGCACGGGGACACGGCACTCACGCCGTTTTCTTCGGGCACCTACGCCTCGCGCGCCACCGTCATGTCGGGAGGCGCCATCTCGGTCGCGTGCAAGGAACTGCTGCCGCGCATCCAGTCGATCGCCGCCTACCTCATGGGTGTGGATGCGCAGACTGTCGCATTGATCGAAGGACGCGCCGTGTCCGGCGACAAGTCGATCTCGCTGTCGGAGGTCGGGGGCGCGTGGTACCTCACGCCGCAGGACCTGCCCGCCGACGTTCATCTCGGCGGCCTGGAGGTGTCCCGTGCGTACAAGCCCAAGGTCGATACCGGCACCTTCACCTATGCGACGCATGCGGTGGTGGTGGCCGTCGACACCGAAACCGGCGAGGTCGAGATCCTCGACTACGTGGTCGTGGAGGACTGCGGGACCATGGTCAATCCCATGATCGTGGAAGGCCAGACCATCGGCGGCATTGCACAGGGCATCGGCACCGCGATGTACGAGGAGAGTCCGTACGACGAACAAGGCCAGCCGCTGGCCTCCACCCTGGCGGACTACATCCTGCCGGGCGCCACCGAGGTGCCGCGCATCCGCATCGACCATTTCGAGACACCTTCGCCGCACACCGAATTCGGAGCTAAGGGCGTCGGCGAAGGCGGTGCGATCGCGCCGCCGGCGGTGATCTTCAACGCGGTGAACGACGCCCTGCGCGGCACCGGCGCTGCCGAGGTGCTCATGACGCCCCTGACGCCACGCCGCCTGCTCGCGGCCCTCGAAAGCGCGAAGCGCGAAGAGGAGCACGCCCGATGAAAGCGCCGAAGTTCGCATACACGCGCGTCCTCGATGTCGACGAGGCGATCGCTGCGCTGGCAGCAGGCGCAGGCGCCGCGAAGGCCATGAGCGGGAGCCAGTCCCTCGGCCCGATGCTCAACCTGCGGCTGGCGCGGCCTGCCCAGGTGGTCGACGTCGCGCAGATTCCCAGCCTGCGCACCGTCAGCCGCAAGGGCGACTGGATCGAGATCGGTGCCGCCGTCACCCATGCGGAGGTGGAGGACGGCGTGTACCCGCCGTTGGCCGCGCATCCCATGCGCCAGGTCGCAGGCGGGATCGCCTACCGCGCGATCCGCACCCGAGGCACCGTGGGCGGCAGCCTGGCGCATGCCGACCCCGCGGCCGACTGGGTGGTGGTGCTGGCGGCCCTCGGCGCGCGCATGATGGTCAGGTCGCCGCGCGGCGAACGCACGATCGACGCCGATGCGCTCATGCTCGGCGCCTACACGACCGTGCTCGAGTCCGATGAACTGATCGTGTCGGTCGCCGTGCCCTCGGAGACATCCTCCACGCATTGGGGATATCACAAGGTCTGCCGCAAGCCGGGCGAGTTCGCAGAGGCCAGTGCGGCGGTGTATTTCGACGCTTCGCGCGAGCGTGCGCGGATCGTCCTCGGAGCTGCCGACGGCCCTCCCCTTTTGCTGCTTGCGCTCGCAGCCGAGATCGCGCGCAACGGTGCCGGCGCGGCTGGCCGCGAGTCGCTGCGCTCAGCGGTGCGCGCTGCGCTCCCCGAACGCGACGCCATCGACCAGAAGCTCTTCACCGCCTGCCTGGAACGCGCACTCGAGCAGTCCGGCGTCCTGGCGGGCGCCAAACACGCGGAGTAAAAAGACTTGGACCCGATTTCCATTCAAGTGAACGGTCGCAGCATCAGCCGGCCGGCTGAGCCCAGGGTGCATCTGGGCGATTTCCTGCGCGACGAACTGCGCCTCACCGGAACGCACCTCGGCTGCGAGCACGGCGTGTGCGGCGCCTGCACCGTGCTCGTCGACGGCCAGCCCACGCGCTCGTGCATCACCTTCGCCGTGGCATGCGAAGGCCGGGAGGTCACCACCATCGAGGGCTACGAAGACGATGCGGCGATGCAGCGGCTGCGGCAGGCATTCACGCGCCACCATGCGCTGCAATGCGGCTTCTGCACGCCGGGAATGCTGACCACGGCACGTGACATCGTGCTTCGCCTACCCGACGCCGACGAAGCGCGCGTGCGCCTCGAGCTGTCGGGCAACCTGTGCCGCTGCACGGGTTACCAGGGCATCGTCGACGCGATCCTGGACGTGCTCCAGCAGCAGCGAGACACCCCCGACGCGCAGTTCGAGCAGCTGCGCCAGCGACTGGCCGCACCGCGAACGATCGCGCTGAAACGCGTTGCCGCAGCGGCGCCCGCCGAATCGCCGATGCCGTCGCCCGGCAGGACCGCGGCATCCGGCTCTGCCGCCGCGACGGACATGGCGGAGGTCGATCCCGTGGCGATGGCCAAGGCCAAGGCGAAAGGCAACGCCATCGAGGTTCATTTCGACGTGCCTCATCCGGTCGACCGGGTGTGGGCATTCATGGGCGACCTGCCCGCGGTGGCGTCCTGCCTGCCGGGCGCGACCATCGACTCGCACGAGGGTGAAAAAGTCAAGGGCACGATCGCCATCAAGTTCGGTCCGATGTCCGCAGCCTTCGCCGGTGCGGCGCGGCTGGAGCGCGACGACGCCGCCCGGCGCGCCGTTCTTCGAGGTGCGGGCCAGGACAGCCTGAGCAAGTCGCGCACGCAGGGCGACATCACCTATCGGCTCGAAGCGCTCACCGCTGACAGCACCCGCGTCCACGTGGACATGATCTACGCACTGCAGGGGCCGCTCGCGCAGTTCTCGCGATCGGGGCTCGTGAAGGATTTCGTACGCCGCATGGTGGCGGACTTCGGCAAGCAGATCTCCCGCAGGCTGTGCGGGCAGGCTGCTTCGGTCGACGAGTCGCAACCCACGGTCTCCATGGCCGCAATGATGTGGAGCGTGCTGTGGAACCGCATTCGAGGCTGGTTGGGAAGGCCGCCGCAGTCATGAGACCGTTCGTGCCGGCTGCCGCATCCCTTCCAGCGCAGCGGCGAAGCTACGTGTCGATGCCGTTTGCGTTGCCAGCCGGAACCGCAGCGGGAGTGGGATCGGTCGGTGAACGCAACACCTCGGAGTCGCAATGAGTTCATTTCTTCATGGCTACCACGTGCGCGCCAACGGGGTGCGGCTGCACCTGCTGCGCTATGGCGGCCAGGGCCCGCGCATGCTGGTGTTGCCCGGCATCACGAGCCCGGCCATCACGTGGGGCTTCGTCGCCGAGCGCCTGACTCGCCACTTCGACGTCCATGTGCTGGACTTCCGCGGGCGGGGCCTGTCCTCCAGCGCGCCCGGCATGGACGCCAGCCTGGATGCCATGGCGGACGACGTGCTCGATCTGCTGGAGGTGCAGGGGTGGTCGTCCGTCACGCTGCTGGGGCACTCCATGGGAGCGCGCGTCGCGATCCGCGCCGCGTCGCGCGATGCACGCCGCCTCGACCGGTTGCTGCTGATCGATCCGCCCGTCTCCGGCCCCAGCCGCCGCCCCTATCCCGTGCCGCTGTCGTGGTACGTGGATTCCATCCGGATGGCCATCCAGGGCATCACGGCAGACGAGTTGCGTCCCTACGCGCCGACCTGGACGGACGAACAACTGCAGCTGCGCGCCGAGTGGCTCCACACCTGCAGCGAGGAGGCGGTCGCCCAGGCGCATGCCGGTTTTCACGGCGACGACATCCACGCCGATCTGGCGAGCCTGCAGACGCCCGGGCTGCTCATGACCGCGGGGCGTGGCGGCGTCGTGCTCGCCGAAGACCTGGCGGAGATCGAAACCCTCGCACCCCACCTGAGGCAGTGCACGGCGAGCGATGCCGGCCACATGATCCCGTGGGACGACGAGCTGGACTTCCACCGCCTGTTGGGCGAGTACCTCGAGGTCGACCTGCCGTAGCGGCGGGCGTTCTCGTTCCTTTGCACATGAGGGAGCCGATACACTCGCCGGCTGACACTATTGGCGATCTCGAGATGATGACGAAGCGTTCTCCCGCCCGGAAGAAGACAGGTGGCACCACCGAGGTGGAGGCGCCAAAGCCCAAGGGTCCAGAGCCGTTCAATCCGCTGCGCGAAGTCATGTGGCGGCGCCCGGGCTTCCTGATCCGCCGGCTCACTCAGATCGGTCAGGCGATCTTCTTCGATCTCTGCAAGTCCGAGAGCATCACGCCGCTGCAGATCGGCATGTTGACCGCGCTTTCGATGAATCCGTGGCTCGATCAGAAGGCCCTCGGCCGCGAGCTTTCACTGGATCGAACGACGACGGCCGAAGTGGTCAAGCGCCTGGTCGACAAGGGACTGGTCGAGACGCGCGTCAATCCGGACGATCGTCGATCGAGGCTGTCGGTGATCACCAAGGACGGACTGAACCTGATCAACGGCCTGCAGGAGAGCATCCACCGCTCGCAGGAGCTGCTGATCGAGCCGCTGTCGCCCGAGGACCGCGCCGTCTTCATGAGGTTACTCGCTCAGCTCGTGGATGCCCACGAGAAGATGGAGAAGCAGAGCTAGCCCGTCTGGCTTGAAGCTTCGCGTCGTCCTGCCGTGTGCCCGGCGCTCCTTTTCGGGAGGGGCCGGGATTTTCATTTACCTTGGATCTGCTTCGAAAGAAAAATCGAGATGAGTTACGTCGCGCCCCTTAAAGACATGCTGTTCGACATCGAACACCTGGCCAACATCGGCGAGATCGCGAAGCTGCCCGGCTTCGAGGATGCCGGCCTCGAAACCGCACAGGCCGTGCTCGAAGAGTGCGCGCGCTTCAACCAGGACGTGATCGCGCCACTGAACGTGGCGGGCGACCGCGATCCCTCGTCGTTCAAGGATGGCGCCGTCACCACCACGCCGGGCTTCAAGGAAGCCTTCGCGCAGTACGTGGCGGGTGGCTGGCAGGGGCTGCAGCATCCGGCGGACTTCGGCGGCCAGGGCCTGCCCAAGACCATCGGCGCGGCCTGCGGCGAGATGCTCAACTCGGCCAACATGAGCTTCGCGCTGTGTCCGCTGCTGAGCGACGGCGCCATCGAGGCGTTGCTCACGGCCGGCTCGGACGAACTCAAGGCCACCTACCTCGAGAAACTCGTGAGCGGCCAGTGGACCGGCACGATGAACCTCACAGAGCCGCAGGCCGGCAGCGACCTCGCCCTGGTGCGCACCCGCGCCGAGCCGCAGCCCGACGGCACCTACAAAGTGTTCGGCACCAAGATCTTCATCACCTACGGCGAGCACGACATGGCGGAGAACATCGTGCACCTCGTGCTGGCACGCGTGGCCGGCGCGCCCGAGGGCGTGAAGGGCATCAGCCTGTTCGTCGTGCCGAAGTTCCTC
>NZ_KB907460.1 GCF_000382045.1 Variovorax atrisoli 110B | reverse complement strand
CTGCCCTCCCCCAGAGGGGGAGGGGGCAAGACCGGGGCGGACGTCATGAGGTCCCTGAGCCACTGCATCATTTCCGAGCCCTCCCCGCAAAGTACGTCAGCACACTCGCCGCCTTCCCCAGCACCCCAGGCACGGCCGGCATGCTCGCAACCTGCGGATAGCTCTCCTCAGGCTCACCCGGCTCGGCCGGCCGTATGCGCACGCGCACGTCGTACCAGCCCGCCTGTCCGGTGATGGGGTCGGAGTTGCTGATGGTCCCGCTCGCGGTGCCTGCACAGGGCAGCTCCTCGCTGATCAGGTGGTTCAGCAGGAAACCCTTGCGCGCCTCGTCCGCGCCCGGCGCGAGCTGCCATGCGCCGTCGGCCTTGCCGATGGCGTTCCAGGTCCACACGGTGCCGGGCTCCACCGCCTCGCTGTGGCGGAGCATGCAGCGCACCTTGCCCCAGCGGCTCTCGACCCAGCACCAGCCGCCGTCGGCGATGCCTGCGGCCTGCGCGGTCACCGGGTTCACGTGCAGGTAGTTGTGGCTGTGTATCTGCCTGAGCCATGCGTTCTGCGAGTCCCACGAGTGGTACATGGCCATCGGCCGCTGCGTGAGCGCATTGAGCGGGAACGCATCGAGATCGGTCGCCGCTTCTTCCAGTGGCGGATACCAGAAGGGCAGCGGATCGAAATACGTGTCGATGCGCTCGCGCAGCGCATCGGGCGGCTGCCGACCCGGGGCCTTGCCCTGCGCCGCGAGCCTGAAGCTCTGCAGCGTGTCGGAGTACAGCGCCAGCTGCACCGGGTCGTTGCGCTGGCGCCAGCCCTTGTCCTTCGCGAAATCGAGGTACTCCCGGTTCCAGTTGCGCATGTAGTGCATGGTCTCGGGCATGTGGTAGTGGAAGACGCAGTTGTTCTTCTCGTAGGCCTCCCACTGCTTCGGGTTCGGCGCGCCGCGCAGGTGCTCGGTGCCGTCCTTGCCGCGCCAGCCCATCAGGAAGCCGATACCCGGCTGCGGCTCGAAGTTGACGATGAAGTCCGGGTAGCCGCTGTACTTGCGCCCGCCCTCGGGCGTGGTGAAGGCCGGAAACTTCAGCCGCGAGGCCAGCTCGATCAGCACCTCCTGGAAGGGCTTGCACTGCCCCGTGGGCGGCACCACCGGAATGCGGACCGAATCGACGGGCCCGTCGAACTCCGAGATCGGACGGTCGAGCATGCCCATCACGTCGTGGCGCTCGAGGTAGGTGGTGTCGGGCAGCACGAGGTCGGCGAAGGCCACGGTCTCGCTCTGGAAGGCGTCGCACACCACCAGGAAGGGGATCATGTGCTCGCCCTTCTCATCCTTGCGGTTGAGCATCTCGCGCACCGCCATCGTGTTCATGCTGGAGTTCCATGCCATGTTGGCCATGAAGATCAGCAGCGTGTCGATGCGGTACGGGTCGCCCTTCACCGCATTGGTGATCACGTTGTGCATGAGCCCGTGCGCCGACAGCGGGTGCTCCCACGAGAACGCATGGTCGATGCGGATCGGCGAGCCGTCGGGGTTGATCGCCAGTTCGTCGGGGCTGGCCGGAAAGCCCAGCGGCGCGGCATTGAGCGGCGTGTTCGGCTGGATCATGCCGGGGTCGTTGAAGGCCCTGTAGTTCGGCACGATGTGGCGCGGGTACGGCGCCTTGTGCCTGAAGCCGCCCGGCGCGTCGATGGTGCCGAGCACGCTCATCAGCACGGCCAGCGCACGCACCGTCTGGAAGCCGTTGGAATGCGCCGCGAGTCCGCGCATCGCATGAAAGGCCACGGGCCTCGCCTGCGTGGTCTCGTGCTTCCTGCCCCATGCGTCGGTCCACGGAATGGGCAGCTCGAAGGCCTGCTTCAGCGCCGTCTCGCCCATCTCCCGCGCCAGCTTGCGGATTCGCGCCGCGTCGATGCCGGTGATGGCCTGCGCCCACTCGGGCGTGCAGCTCGCCACGCGCTCGCGCAGCAGCTGGAACGAAGGCGCGACGCGCGTGCCGTCGGCCAGCGTGTAGTGGCCTTCGAGCGCGGGGTCGCAGCCATCGGCGATGCCTTCGGGGTACGCGGGCTTCACGCTGCCGCTGGCCTTGTCCCACACCAGCTTGTTGTGCGGATTGCGACCGTCGCCCGGCGGGCCGCGCTCGGGATCGAAGGCGAACAGCCCCTCGCGCTCGCAGTCGTCGAGCACCACCAGCTGCGGCGCGTTGGTGAAGCGCTTGAGGAATGCGTGGTCCACCAGCTCGTTGCCGATCAGCTCGTGCAGCAGCGCCATGAAGAGCGCGCCGTCGGTGCCGGGCTTGATCGGGATCCACTCGTCGGCAATGGCCGAATAGCCGGTGCGCACCGGGTTGATGGAGATGAAGCGGCCGCCAGCGCGCTTGAACTTGCTGATGGCGATCTTCATCGGGTTGCTGTGATGGTCCTCGGCCGTGCCGATCATCACGAAGAGCCTGGCGCGCTCGAGGTCGGGCCCGCCGAATTCCCAGAAGCTGCCGCCGATGGTGTAGATCATTCCCGCGGCCATGTTGACCGAGCAGAAGCCGCCGTGCGCCGCGTAGTTGGGCGTGCCGAACTGCCGCGCGAAGAGGCCGGTGAGCGCCTGCATCTGGTCGCGCCCGGTGAAGAGCGCGAATTTCTTCGGATCGGTGGCACGGATCTTCGCGAGCCTCTCGGTCAGCATGTCGAAGGCGCGCTCCCAGCTGATCGGCTCGAACTCGCCCGCGCCGCGCTCGCTGCCGGCCTTGCGCAGCAGCGGCTGCGTGATGCGCGCGGGGGACACCTGCTTCATGATCCCCGAGGAGCCCTTGGCGCAGATCACGCCCTGGTTCAGCGGGTGGTTCGGGTTACCGTCGATGTAGCGGACCTCGGGGCCCTTCTCGCCCTCGCGCAGGTGCACCCGGATGCCGCAGCGGCAGGCGCACATGTAGCAGGTGGTGGTCTTGACCGTGGTGTCGGCCGTGGGCGTGGGCGCTGCCAGCGGGTCGTGCACGGGCTCGCGAGACAGGAAGCTGAACACTTGGCGGTCCTTTGTTTTCAGGCGGGTCCGTTCGATGGTATGCAGCCTCGATCAAACGAAAAAGCAGAGAATATCGCTCACCATGACCGGAAAAACTGATCAGCAGCAGGGCACGGCATCGAGCCCCCGCCTGCGCCTGAACCTGCGCCAGCTCGAAGTGTTCGTCGCCACCGCCCGCGAAGGCAGCACCCGCGCCGCGGCCGACCGCATCGCGCGTTCGCAGTCGGCGGCCAGCAGCGCGCTGGCCGACCTGGAGTCTTCGGTGGGCGTGCAGCTCTTCGACCGGCTGGGGCGCCGGCTGGTGCTCAACGAGAACGGCCGGGCCCTGCTGCCCAAGGCGCAGGCGCTGCTGGACCAGGCTGCAGAGGTCGAAGCGCTCTTCAGCGGCGAGCATGCGGCGCCGCTGCGTGTGGCGGCCAGCTTCACCATCGGCGAATACCTTTTGCCGGAGCGGGTGTCGACCTGGACGGCACTGCATCCGCAGAGCCAGGTGCACCTGCACATCGCGAACACGCACGACGTGATCGAGGCGGTGGCGGGCTTCGACGTGGACGTGGGCTTCATCGAAGGCCCGCAGACGCACCCCGACCTCGTGGTGCGGCCCTGGCGCGAAGATGAACTGGTGATCGTCGCCGCGCCCGGCCACGAGCTGGCGGGCCGCATCGCGACCCACAGGCAACTTTCGCAGGCCACGTGGGTGCTGCGCGAGCATGGCTCCGGCACGCGGCAGGTGACGGACGCATGGCTGATCCAGAACCTGGAGCAGGTGCACGTGGGCTTCGAACTGGGCAGTACCGAAGCCATCAAGCGCGTGGTGGCTTCGGGCACCGGGCTCGCATGCCTGTCGCGCTACACGGTGGCGCAGGCGCTGGAAGACGGGCACCTGGTGGAACTGCGCACGCGCCTGCCAGCCGGGATGCGGCGGCTGGCGACGGTGATGCATCGCGACAAGCTGCTGGGCCGCGCGACGGCGGATTTCCTGCGCCACTGCGGCGCGGTGGTCCCGCGCCCCTCCACCTCTCGCTAGGCCTCTAGATGCCCAGGTAGGCGCGACGCACTTCAGGGTTGTCGCGCACCTCGGCCGCCGTGCCGGACAGGATCACCCGCCCCGTCTGCAGCACGTACGCGCGTTCGGCGATCTGCAGGCTTTCGGCCAGGCGCTGCTCGACCAGCAACACGGTGACGCCGGCATCGCGGATGGCCACGACCGCGTCGAAGATCTCGTCGACCAGCTTGGGCATGATGCCCTGTGAAGGCTCGTCGAGCATCAGCAGGCGCGGACGGGTCATCAACGCACGGCCGATGGCCAGCATCTGCTGCTCGCCGCCGGAGAGCGTCTCGGCGCGCTGCGGCAGCCGTTCCTTCAGGCGCGGGAACAGCTTGAACACCATCTCCAGCGGCGCTTCGCGATCGGCCTTCTTGCGGTGCAGGTAGCTGCCCAGGCGCAGGTTGTCCGCCACCGACAGGCGCGGGAACAGGCGCTTGCTCTCGGGCACGAAGGCCAGCCCGCGCGCGGCGATCTGGTGACCCGGCAGCGCCTCGATGCGCTCGCCGGCGAAGCTGACTTCGCCCGAGCGCGGCTTCACCATGCCTATCAGCGACTGCAGCAGCGTGGACTTGCCCGCGCCGTTGGCGCCGGCGACGACGACGATCTCGCCCTCCTTAACCGAGATGGAGATGTCGGAGATGGCGACGAGCCCGGCATAGGCCGAAGTGAGCCCGCGGACTTCAAGCAGCATGGTGGCGCTCTCCCAGGTAGGCGGAAATGACGGCGGGGTCGCGCACGACGTCGCGCGGCGATCCTTCGGCGAGCACCTGCCCGAGGTTCAGGACCAGGGCCCGGTCCACCAGCGGCATGACGACTTCCATCACGTGCTCGACCATGACCACGGTGACTCCTGCATCGCGCACCTTGCGGATCAGCTCCACGCCCAGCCGCGCTTCGCTGGGCGTGAGGCCTGTCAGCACCTCGTCCAGCAGCAGGAGCTTCGGCCTGGTGGCCAGCGCGCGGGCCACCTCGAGGCGGCGTTTCTCCGGCGGGGTGAGCTGGTGGGTCGGGGTGTTGGCCTGGCGTGCCAGACCGGTGAACTCGAGCATCTCCAGCGCCGCGTGGCGGGCAGCCGACGCGCCGGCATGGCGCACGAAGCTGCCGATCATCACGTTCTCGACCACGCTCATCGAATCGAAGGACCGCGGCACCTGGTAGGTCCGGGCGATGCCCAGGGCGCAACGTCGCGTGGCGGGCAGCGCGGTGATGTCCCGCCCTTCGAAGTGGATGCTGCCGGAGGTAGGCGGCAAGGCACCCGCAATCAGGTTGAACAAGGTCGACTTGCCTGCCCCGTTGGGCCCGATCAGGCCGAGGATCTCACCCTTGCGGATCTGGGCATCGACGTTGGAGTTGGCCACCAGGCCGCCGAAGCGGCGCGTCACCTGGCGAGCCTGCAGGAGGATGTCGCCGCTCATGGCGCGACCTCCTTTCGGCGCCCCTGGCGCAGCGGCCACAGGCGGACCAGACCCTCCGGCTTGAGCAGCGCCACCGCCATGACGAGGCCGCCGTAGATCATCAGGTCGAGGCCCGAGCCCGAGCCGCCCATGTAGCTGCGCGAGAGCTCGGTCAGCGGAATCAGGATGACCGCGCCAAGCATCGGACCCCACAGCGTGCCGATGCCGCCCAGCACGACCGGCAGCACGATCAGCAGCGAGAAGCGGAACTGCAGCACGCTGTCCGGGTCGACGTAGGAAACGAAGGCCGCGTAGAAGCCTCCGCCCACGGCGGTGAGGAAGGCCGAGATGGCCGCAGCCGCCAGCTTGGAGCTGAGCACCGTCACGCCCAGGCTCTCGGCAGCCTCGGGGTTGTCCTTGACTGCACGCCACCAGTAGCCCCAGCGCGAGTCCTCGATCAGCCAGCAGATGAACCAGGTGAGCGCCAGCAGGCCGACCGCGAAGTGGATGTAGGGCGTCTTGTCGCGGGCGAATTGAAGGGTCGCCCAGCTGTCCTCGCCGAAGGGCCACTGGATGCCCGAAGCGCCGCCCAGCCATTCCCAGTTGTGCACGATGAGCAGCCCCATCTCGGCGATCACGATGGTGGCGATGGAGAAGTAGTGCCCCTTCAGCCGGAAGCAGCCGTAGCCCAGAACCACCGCCAATGCCGCGGCCATCAGCCCGCCGCCCAGCATGCCGAACCAGGGCAGCAGGTTGAAGCCGACGTAGAGCTTGCTGGTGGCATAGGCACCCACTCCGAAGTACAGCGCGTGCCCCAGCGAGATCTGGCCGCAGTAGCCTCCGAGGATGTTCCAGGCCTGCGACAGGGCGGCGTACATCAAGGTGAGCACGATGACGTTTCGCAGATAGGCGTTCTGCACGACCAGCGGCGACAGCGCGGCCAGTACGAAGATCACCAGCGCAACGACGAGCTGCATGCGGCGGCGCCGGCCGAAGCTGTGCACCGCGTCGTCGGCGGCGTTCGTGGAAGCCGCCACGGCGGGAGCCGTGGTGGCAGCGAGGATCGTCGGTTGCATCAGAGTCTTCCGAAGAGGCCCTGCGGACGCAGGAAGATGATGGCCAGGTAGAGCACGTAGATGCCCATGGACTTCATGGCCGGCGGCAGCACGACGGCCGTCAGCGCCTCGACCAGGCCGACGACGATGCCAGCCGCGAAGGCGCCGAAGACGCTGCCGAAACCGCCGAGCGCCACGGTGATGTAGGCGATGGTGCCGAACGCGGCGCCGACTTGCGGATGGATGTAATAGAAGGTGGAGAGCACCGCGCCCGCCACGCCGACCAGTGCCGCACCCATGCCCCAGCCCAGCGCGAAGACCCGGTTGCTGTCGATGCCGACCAGCGCCACGGCGCCCTTGTCTTCCCGCGTGGCTTCCAGCGCGCGGCCGAAGTCGGAGTGTTTCATCAGCAGGTACAGGCCGCCGAAGGCGATCAGGGAAACCACCGCGCCGAACACCTGCGGCAACGGCAGGAACAGACCGCTCAGCTCCAGCGTCTTGCCGCCGAGCCAGCCGTTGTCGCCGATGTTGCGGTAGTCGGGCGTGAAGAAGAACTGCGCAGCGCCCTGGATCAGCGTGGCCAGGCCGAAGGTGGCGAAGATCTGCACCATGCCGGCGTTGACCTTCACCCGCAGCGCATGGCGCACCACGCCGACGTAGACGCTGGCCCCGAAGATGAACATCACGGCCGCCACGAGCGACAGGGCCAGCACGGGGTCGATGTGGAAGAAGACGAAACACCCGAAGGTGGCGTACATGGCCAGCATCATGAATTCGCCATGGGCGAAGTTCACGACGTCCATCAGCCCGAAGATGAGGGACAGGCCCACGGCGACCATGCCGTAGATCAGCCCCATCAGCAGGCCGCTGGCCAGGATCTGCATCAATGCGGAAGCGGTCATGGTGCGAACGGCGGCGTTGCGAACAAGGCGCTCAGGCGTTCATCGGCCACGCCAGCTTGGCGGTGGCGACCTCGAACGGATACACGGTGACGAAGCGGCCCTTGGTCCACTGGATCAGCACCGGGTTGGCGAACGTGTTCTGGCCGGTGGCATCGAACTTCACGCGCGACCACGGCATGATGGTTTTCTCGCCCGGGATGTCGGTGGCGGCGAGCGCATCGCGGATCTTGCGCGGGTCGACCGATCCGGCGCGGTCGATCGCTTCGGCCAGCACCATCAGGGCGCTGAACTGGCGGGATGTCTGGTCGTTCATGTCGCGGCCGGCCTTGGCCTTGAACATCGCATTCACGGCCTTCGCAGAGGCGCGCTTCTCGCCCATGTCCTCGGAGAAGCTCGCGCGGCTGATCATCCCGACCAGCTTGTCGCCGACCGCGTCGAGCGCCGGCTTTTCGACGAAGCCCGCGGCCTGCGCGACGATGTTGCGCGGCTTGTAGCCCAGCGATGCCATCGTGTTGGTCAGCAGGATCGCGTCGGTGGTGTAGCTCGATGGCATGAGCACGTCCGGATTGGCGTTCTTGATCTGCTGCACTTCCGCGGTCAGCGACGGAGAGTTGTTGCGGTACTTGATGTCGCAGGCGATCTTGTAGCCGCGATCGGTGGCGAGCTTGCGCTGCACGGTGGAGGAGTCAGTGCCGAAGATGGTGTCTTCGTAGAAGAGTCCCACCGAGCCGATCTTCTGGCCCTTGGCCTTGAGCGCATCCATGAAATCGAACATCGCTTCGGAGAACATCTCGTCGTGCGCCGCCGTGCGGAAGAAGAACTTCAGGTTGCGGCGGCTCAGGCTGGGCGAGGAGGAATCGGCGCAGACGAAGGGCACGCCGTAGCGCTCGCAGGTCGCGCTGACCGTGGTGGACACCGACGAGTGATAGCAGCCCACGATGGCGCAGACGCCATCCTGCGTGATGAGGCGCTCGGCCTCCGAGCGGCCCTTCTGCGGATCGGCCTGGTGGTCGGCATAGACCACGCGCACCTTGGCGCCGCCCAGGTTGGCCAGGCCGGCATTCCTGGCGGTCGGCAGGTCGAGCGCACTGGCGTTGTTGATGATGTCCAGCGCAGTCTCGAAGGCCTGCTTGGCGTCGATGCCGACCTGCGCGCTGGAACCGGTCAGCGGATAGATCGCGCCGACGACGACCTCCTTGCCCTGGGCCAGCGCCTCGGTCCATGCGCCCTGAAGAACGGCCGCTGCGCCCGCGCCGAGAAGAACTTGCCTGCGTTTCATCGAATGACTCCTGGTGAGGATGGGTGACGGAATCGGAGAGCCGCTTCAGAACACCGCGAGGTGGCTGTTGCGGACGTCGGTGACCAGCATGTGGCCGGGCTTGTGGGTGATCGCAAAGGGCAGGCGGGCCGAACGAATCGCCTGCTGCGGCGTGACCCCGCACGCCCAGAAGACGGGAATCTCGCCGGGACGGATCTCCGCGGCCTCGCCGTAGTCGGGCGCGTCGATGTCGGCGATGCCGATCTCGGCCGGATCGCCCAGGTGCACCGGGGCGCCGTGCGTGCTGGGAAAGCGCGACGTGATCTGCACGGCGCGGATGGCCTGCGCCGCCGTCATGGGCCGCATGCTGACCACGCCCATGCCGCCGAAGCGGCCGGCGGTACCGTTGGGGCGGTTGGTGTCGTACATCGGAACGGTGGTGTTCTGCTCGATGTGGCGAACGGGCACGCCGCCTTCCAGCAGCGCCTCCTCGAAGGACAGCGAGCAACCGATGACGAAGCCGACGAGGTCATCGCGCCAGAGTTCGCGCAGATGGGGCACTTCGGCGACCTTCTCGCCATCGCGGAAGAGGCAGTAGCCAGGAACGTCGGTGCGCAGGTCGATGTCCTCGCCGAGTTCCGGCACGGCCGGATCGCCGACCTTGGTGATGCCGATCACCGGGCACGACTTGGGGTTCAGCCGGGCGAAGCGCAGGAACTCGTCGGCGTACTCGCCGGGCATGATCGCGAGGTTCCCCTGGGTGTAGCCCGGGCACTGCCCGGCGGTCTGTGCGGTGAACCGGCCGGCACGTACGAGCTGCCTGAAGGCAAGGGGCGAAGAAGCGACGGTCATGGCGTTTCGGCGTGTGAGCAAGGAAGTTGCTTACTTTATGAAGCGTGCAGGTCCACCGTCCATCGAAGAATTGTCGAAGCAGCTGTTCAGAAGACTTGAACAGCAGCGCACAACAATCGAACACGGCCCACCAAGACGGAGCGCTGCACGCACTCATTTGGAGTACCGACGATGAACACCCGTTTCGTGGAAACCTTCATTCTTCTGGCCCGCATCGGCAGCGTCCGCCGGGTCGCGGAGGTCATGCACACCACGCCTGGCGCCATCTCGATGCGCCTGCGCTCGCTGGAAGAGGAGCTGGGGGTGTCGCTGTTCCTGTACGACGGCAGGAGCATGACCCTGACGGAGCAGGGAGCACGGCTGGTACAGCCCGCCGAGTCGCTGCTGGAGACCACGCGCAAGATGGAGGCCGCCGCGCGCGACACCGGCGCGGAGATCGGCGGGCGCGTGCGCGTGGGCATCATCGAGACGGTCGTGCATACCTGCCTGCCCGACCTGATGAAGCTCATGCGCTCCAGCCTTCCCGGCGTCGAGCTCGACCTGCAGGTGGACCTCACCGTGAACCTCGCCGAACAGATGCTGTCGGGCAACCTCGACCTGGTGATGCGCGTATCCAGTGCCGTGCATCCCTCCCACGCCACAGTGGAAGACCTGATGATGCTGCCCGTCCACTGGGTGGCCCGCAAGGGGTTGCTCCCGAGGCGGGACCTGCAGCACAGCGTGCTGCGCCAGCAGCTGCTGACGCAGGTGCGCGGCACGCAGCCCTACCTGGATGCGATGAACGTCATCCAGCAGATGGCGGGCCGCCAGGGCGTGGCGCTGAGCGAACTGCGGGTGTCGGCGGCGCCCAGCATCACCGCCCAGCTGGCGCTGACGCGCGAAGGCGTGGGCGTGGCGCTCGTGCCGGGCATCTTCGTGAAGGAACAGATCGAGCGCGGCGACCTGGTAGAGCTCGACCTTCCGCCGCTGCCGGCTTTCAAGATGTCGCTCTGGTCCCCATGGAATGCCGCACCCCTGGTGGTGCGCACCGCCGAGGTCCTGCGCAAGGGAGCGCGCAACTTCTGCAGGCGCCACGATGCACGCTGGGTGACCCTGCTGGCCTGAACCGAGGCAGGGACGGACAGGCAGACAAAGGCGCGCGTCGGCGCGTGTTGCCACCTGTTCAATATTCCTGAATGGATCGGCGCAAAAGTTCTGGGTTGGCAATGCAGGCGGCCATTCCTAGACTGCCTCCTCCTTTCATTCACGACCGCCAACGTGTTCCAGAAGATCCTCATTGCCAACCGGGGAGAGATTGCCTGCCGCATCATCCGGGCCTGCCGCCAGTTGGACATCGCCACCATCGCGGTCCATTCCGATGCGGACGCCGATGCACTGCACGTGGAGCTCGCCGACATCGCCGTGCCCATCGGCGCGGCTGCGGCCTCGCAGAGCTACCTCGACGCGGACAAGGTGCTGCAGGCCGCCCTCGAACACGGCGCGCAGGCCGTGCATCCCGGCTATGGCTTCCTGTCGGAGAACGCTGCCTTCGCCAGGGCGGTGCTGGCGGCCGGCATGGCCTGGATCGGCCCCGATCCGCAGACCATCACCGACATGGGCGACAAGGCCCGCGCGCGCCGGATCGCCGTGGACAGCGGCGTGCCGGTGCTGCCCGGAAGCAGCAGTCTCGCCCCGGGCGACCCCGCAAGCTGGCACGTGGAAGCGGCACGCGTGGGGTACCCGCTGCTTGTGAAGGCGGTCGGCGGTGGCGGCGGCATCGGCATGAAGCGCGTCGACGGCGCCGACGCGTTGCAGGCCACCATCGAGTCGGCACAGGCGATGGCGCAGAAGGCCTTCGGGCAATCCGATGTCTATCTGGAGCGCTACGTTGCCCGCGCCCGTCACATCGAGATCCAGGTCTTCGGCTACGGCGATGGCCGGGCCGTCCATCTGTTCGAGCGCGAATGCTCGGTGCAGCGGCGGTTCCAGAAGATCGTCGAGGAATGCCCCGCGCCGCACCTGCCCGCCGGAGTGCGCGCCGCCATGGCCGATGCGGCCGTTGCGCTCGCCTGCAGCCAGCGCTATGCAGGCGCGGGCACCGTCGAGTTCATCGTCGATGCAGCCACGCACGAATTCTTCTTCCTGGAGATGAACACCCGCATCCAGGTCGAGCACGCAGTGACCGAGGCCTTCACCGGCTGGGATCTGGTGCAGGCCCAGATCCGGCTGGCCGCGGGTGAGTTGCCGACCGTGACGCAAGACGACATCCGGGGCAGCGGAGCAGCCATCGAGTGCCGGCTCTATGCCGAGAACCCGCGCAGGAACTTCATGCCTTCGCCCGGGCCGCTCAAGCGCCTCGTGCTGCCGGCCGCATCCACCCAATTGCGCATCGACTGCGGCGTGCGCCAGGGCGATGCCGTCACGCCCTACTACGACCCGATGATCGCCAAGCTCATCTCGCACGGCCCCGACCGCGAGACCGCGATCGCCGTCATGCGGCGCGCCCTGCAGGCGCTCGAGATCGAAGGCATCCAGCACAACGGGGCGTTCCTCCAGGCCTTGCTCGACCATCCCGCCTTCGTGGCCGGCGAAATGGACACCGGTTTCGTCGAGCGCGAACGCGGCGCCGTTCTCGAGGCCATGGAAGCCCGCGCGGCGCAGGCGACGTCATGAGCGTCTTGTCTGCCCCCGCAGCACGCATCGAGCCACTTGGCGACAGCGCGCTGCGCATCGTCCTCGGCGACACGCTGGACCCTGTCGTCAACCGCCGCGTCTGCGCGCTGGCCGACCGCATCGCCGTCGCGCTCGCCGCCGGCCGCCTGCCGGGGGTGACCGATGTGCTGCCGGCCTTCAGCGTGGTCGGCGTGCACTACCGCGCCGACGCCATTCCCACCGATGGCAACGAAAGCCCGTTCGCAGCGCTGTTGCGCCTGCTGTCGCCCTTGCTGCCCGAGCGCGAAGGGCTGTCCATCGGCGCCACGGACCGGCTGATCGAGATCCCCGTGTGCTATGGCGGCGAGTTCGGTCCCGACCTCGAGGAGACCTCCGCCGCCTGTGGCATGACGCCGGACGAACTCATCGCCCTGCACCTAAACCCCAGTGAAGAGCAGCGCGTCTACATGATCGGCTTCGCGCCCGGCAACCCCTACGTGGGCCGGCTCGATCCGGCGCTGGCCATCCCCCGCCGCGCGACGCCGCGCACCCACATGCCGATGGGCACCGTGTGCATCGCCAACCGGCAGACCGTGGTCTACCCGGTGGCCGCACCCGGCGGATGGCACATGATCGGTCGCACCCCGCTGCGGCTGTTCGATCCCGCGCGCGCCGAACCATGCATGCTGCGCCCCGGCGACCGCATCCGGTTCAAGGCGATCGACCCCGACAGCTTCGCCCGCGCCATGGAGGCCGCATGAGTCTCGAAGTGGTCAAGCCGGGCTTGCTGAGCACCTTCCAGGACCTGGGGCGCAGCGGCTCGCAGGCCATCGGCATGCCGGTGTGCGGTGCCATGGACCCGCTGTCGCACGGCATCGCCAACCTGATCGCCGGCAACACCGGCGAAGAAGCCACGCTCGAGATCACGCTGATGGGGCCCTCGCTGCGCTTCGGCCGCGACAGCCTCATCGCGCTCGCCGGCGCGGACCTGAGCCCCACCCTGCAGCCTGCCGGCACCGACGCCGCCACGCCGATCCCGATGCTGCAGCCCGTGCATGTGCCCGCTGGCGCACTGCTGCAGTTCGGCAAGCGCCGCAGCGGCCTGCGCAGCTACCTTGCGCTGGCCGGCGGCTTCGGCCTGCCGGCTGCGATGGGCAGCCGCAGCACCTACCTGCGCGGCGCACTCGGCGGCTTTCAGGGACGCGCGCTCCGCAAGGGCGATGTCATTGCCCTGCCGGCCTTCACGCCTGGCGCACCGACCGTCGTCACGCCCACCGCGAGCGCTCTGCTGCACGGCTTGCTGGAGCGCGGTGCTGCAGGCGCCACGGTCCGCATCGTCGAGGGACCGGAATGGCCCCAGTTCACCGACGTGTCGCACCGCACCCTGCTGTCCGAGGACTACCGCATCGGCTCGCAGTCGGACCGCATGGGCTACCGGCTCGAAGGGCCCGCGCTGCAGCGCACCGCACCGCGCGACATGTTGTCCGAGGCGGTCGCCTTCGGCACGATGCAGGTTCCGCCGGACGGCCAGCCCATCGTGCTGATGGCCGACCGCCAGACCAGCGGCGGCTACCCGCGCATCGCCCAGGTCGCGGGCGTCGACCTGCCCTTGCTGGCCCAGCGCATGCCGGGCGAATCGATCCGCTTCGAGCGCATCGCGCTGGAAGCCGCCCAGCGGCTGCTGCAGCGCCGCGCCTCGGCCATGGCGAGCCTGGCCCGGGCGCTGCGCGCCTAGCCCATTGCAAGACAGAGAGATCACGATGAATGTCGAGCTCGCGGCACTGAAGCACCCGGGTTCGGCCTACATCGCCCTCGACTTCCACACCGGCGGCATCGACCTCCCCCACCGCGACCCGCAGCCTGGATGCCGCGGTCCTTTTTCCCTCTTCCTCCCATTCCTGAAAGAAGCCCAAGATGCGTGATGTGTCCCTGACGTCCGACGTGACCGGATCGGTCTGGAAAGTGCTCGTCGCGCCAGGAGAGCGGGTCCAGAACGGGCAACCGCTCGTCGTCGTCGAATCCATGAAGATGGAGATCGAGATGCTGGCACCGGCAGACGCCGTGGTCACCTCCATCCTCGTGCAGGAGGGCCAGATGGTCGAAGAAGACCAAGCCCTGCTCCTGTTGTGCTCCACCTGAGTTCGTCGGCAAGATGACGCGCCACTGAACTCCCGGGCGGCGGGCTCCTTGCAGCGATCAGATCGAAGAGACGAGAGCGCGCCCTTCAGCCGGCGGCCCGCAGCACGCGCGCCGTGTGCCTGGCGATCACCGCTTCCTCATCGGTACGCAGCACCCACGCACTGACGGGGCTCTCGGCCGTCGTCAGCCGTGCCGCCCCGCTGCGGTTGGCTGCGGCGTCGACATTCACGCCCATCCACTCGCAATCTTCGAGGATGCGCTCGCGCAGAGCGGCCCCGTTCTCGCCGATGCCTCCGGTGAACACGATGGCATCGACGCCGCGCAGTGCCGCCGCGAGGCTGCCCATGTGCTGCACCACCTGCTCGGCGAAGTGGCCGATGGCCTCGGCGGCGGCAGGCTCGGCCGAAGCCTCCAGCACGCGCATGTCGCTGGACACGCCCGAGATGCCGAGCAGTCCCGATCGGCGGAACAGCAGCGCCTCGACCTCGTCGGCCGACATGCCGCGCGAGCGCATCAGGTAGAGGACGACGGCCGCGTCGAGGTGGCCGCAGCGCGTGCCCATCGTGAGGCCGTCGAGCGGAGAGAAGGTCATCGTCGTCGCGACCGATCGGCCTTGTGCGATCGCGCACATCGAGGCGCCGTTGCCCAGGTGCGCGACGATCACGCGCCGCTGCGCGAGTTCGGGCGCGATGCCGGCGAACTGCGCGACGATGGATTCATAGGAAAGGCCGTGGAAGCCGTAGCGACGCACACCCGCGTCGTGCAACTCGCGCGGCAGCGCGAAGCGGCGGTTGACCTCGGGCTGCACCGCATGGAAGGCGGTGTCGAAGCACGCCACCTGCGGCACGCCATCGAAGGCGGCCATCGCTGCACGCACGCCCGCGAGGTTGTGCGGCTGGTGCAGCGGCGCCAGTGGTTCGAGCTTGGCCAGCGCTTCGAGCACGCCGTCATCGATGCGCACCGGCGCCACGAAATCCGCGCCGCCATGCACGATGCGATGGCCCACTGCCGCGATGCGCCCTGCTCCCGATTGCTTCGCATGCCAGTCCAGCAGCGCCGCGAGCGCCCCCTGGTGCGAGGCCTGCGCGCCTTCGAGCGGCACGTCGTGCAGCGTCCGCCCGTCGGCATCGCGTATGCGAAGCCGCGCCTTCAGGCCTGCGCCCAGCCCGTCGGCCTGCCCCGACCAGCGCGCCGCCGGCAACGCGGAGCCGCCATCGACGGCCGCATCGAACAGCGCGACCTTGATCGACGACGAACCCGCGTTGAGCGTCAGCAGCGAACCGGTCATGGGGTGCAGTGGGTGGCGTTCAGACGTAGTCCTTGTACTTGTCGAGGAATCGTACCGGCTTCGACAGCGCATCGCGGCGGAACGGGTCGCCCAGCTCGCGCGTGCACATGATCTCGATCACGCAGGTCTTGCGCTCGTTCATCTGCATGTCGATGGCTTTCTTCAGCGCCGGGCCCACGTCCTCGAGCCTGTCGACCACGATGCCCTCGGCGCCCATGGCCTTGGCGATGCCCGCGAAGCTCTCGCTCTCGAGCTCGCCGGCCACGAAGCGGCGGTTGTAGAAGTCGACTTGGTTCTTCTTCTCGGCGCCCCACTGGCGGTTGTGGAAGACCACCGCCGTCACCGGGATGTCGTGGCGCACGGCCGTCATGATCTCGACCATGCTCATGCCCCACGCGCCGTCGCCGGCATAGGCCACGGCCGGGCGGTCGGGCGCCGCGCACTTGGCGCCGATCATGGTGGGCAGCGAGTAGCCGCAGTTGCCGAAGCTCATCGGCGCGAAGAAGCTGCGCGGTTCCTCGAAGCGCAGGTAGCTGTTGGCGATGGCGTTGATGTTGCCGATGTCGGTGGAGACCATCACGCGCGGCGGCATGGCCTTCTCGAGCTCGCGCAGCACCTGGCGCGGATGCAGGTAGCTGCCGCCGGTGGGCGTCTTCTCGCCCTTGGCTTCCTCGATGACGTCGAGGCTGAACTGGTCGCGCTCGTGGGTCCACTCGTCGAGCTCCTTCTCCCACGCGACCTTCTCGGCCTTGATCTTGTCGGCGCGCTCGGCCTTGGTGGCGTCGCAGGCCAGCGTCTTGCCCTGCAGGCGCTTGAGCAGTTCCTTCGCGGTGGCCTTGGCGTCGCCGTGGATGCCGACGGTGATCTTCTTCACCAGGCCCAGGTTGGTGTGGTCGGCCTCGACCTGGATGATCTTCGCCTCCTTCGGCCAGTAGTCCATGCCGTGCTGCGGCAGCGTGCCGAACGGGCCCATGCGCGAGCCGAGCGCGAGCACCACGTCGGCCTGCGCGATCAGCTTCATCGCGGCCTTGGAGCCCTGGTAGCCGAGCGGGCCAGCCCACAGCGGGTGGCTCGCGGGGAAGGAGTCGTTGCGCAGGTAGCCGTTGGCCACCGGCGCGCCCAGGCGCTCGGCAAGGGCCTTGCACTCCTCCACCGCGTCGCCCATGACCACGCCGCCGCCGGAGAGGATCACCGGGAATTTCGCGGAGGCCAGCAGCTCGACAGCCGCCTCCAGGCTCTGCTCGCCGCCCGCGCCGCGCTCCACGCGCATGGGCTTCGGGATCTCGCACTGGATCTCGCCGTAGAAGTAGTCGCGCGGAATGTTCAGCTGCGTCGGGCCCATCTCGGAGATGGCGCGGTCGAAGCAGCGCGCCGTGTACTCGGCCATGCGCTTGGGGTTGTTGACGTGGCCCTGGTACTTGGTGAACTCCTGGAACATCGGCAGCTGGTTGGCTTCCTGGAAGCCGCCCAGGCCCATGCCCATGGTGCCGGTCTCGGGCGTGACGATGACCACCGGGCTGTGCGCCCAGTAGGCGGCCGCGATGGCCGTCACGCAGTTGCTGATGCCGGGGCCGTTCTGGCCGATGACCAGGCCGTGGCGGCCAGACACGCGCGCATAGCCGTCGGCCATGTGGGCGCCGCCCTGCTCGTGCACCACGGGGATCAGCCGGATGCCGGCGGGCGCGAAGATGTCCATCGCGTCCATGAAGGCCGAGCCCATGATGCCGAAGATGTCGGTCACGCCGTTGGCGACCATGGTCTCGACGAAGGCCTCGGAGGGCGTCATCTTCTGCACGCCCTTGACGGCTTCGCGTGCGGGGGCTGCGGCTGGCTTCTGGCTCATGGGGGCGTCTCCTGGGAGGATGAGGGGCGAGGTTGAACTCTAAAAGTCGGAACGGCTTGTTCCGGAATTCGTTTCGGCGGAATATAGGACGGCATCCGGCTCGCGTCAAACAATTTACAAAAATCGGAACGTCTTGTCTCTTTTTTTTGTAAAACGCATATGATCCGCGCCATGAAGATCGTCAAAGGCCTCACGCCTGAAGCGCAGGACCCTGCGAGCCCGGGTGGCGATTCGCCCACCATGCGCCTGTTCTCGCTGCTCGAAGTCATGGCCGCGAAAGACCAGCGCTATTCGCTGCAGGGCCTGGTGGAAGAAACCGGCCTGCCCAAGCCCACGCTGCACCGCATGCTCCAGCAGCTCGAAGGCGCGGGGCTGCTGCAGCGCGAAGGCGACGGGCGGCACTACGGCATCGGCACGCGGCTGCGGCGGCTGGCCGAGAACCTGCTGCTCAACGACAGCCTGCACGGCGCGCGCCACACGGTGCTGCGCCAGCTGGTGGAGGAGATCGGCGAGAGCTGCAACCTCACCGCCCTCTCGGGCAGCGAGGTCGTGTACCTCGACCGCGTGGAAACCGCCGCGCCGCTGCGCTTCTACCTGCACTCGGGTTCGCGCGTGCCGGTGCACTGCTCGGCCAGCGGCAAGATCTTTCTCTCGCAGATGAGCGCAGCGCAGCGCCGCCGGCTGCTGTCCCACGCGCCGCTGGAGCCGTACACGCAAAGGACGCTGACCGACCCCGAGGCACTGGAGAAGGAAGTGCAGCGCGTGCGCAAGGACGGCTACGCCATCGACCACGAGGAGTTCCTGCCCGGCCTCCTTTGCATCGCCACGCTGGTGCCCTCGGGCGACGACGCCCCGTCGAACCTCTGCATCGCGGTGCAGGCGCCGGTGATGCGGCTCGACGCCGCCAAGGCGAAGAGCCTGCTGCCCGCGCTGCAGCGTGCGGCGCAGGCCCTGAGCCGCATCGACGCCGACGCGGCCTCCGACCGCGTCGACCATGCTCGGGCCTGAAGACAACCTTTTCGCAGGAAACCCCATGACCGACACCGCCGACCTTCGACCCGACCGGATGCTCAGCGTGCGCGAGGTGTTCGGCATCGACTCCGACCTGCGCGTGCCCGCCTTCAGCCCGTCCAAAGCCTTCGACGACCACGTGCCCGAGGTCGATGCGGTCTACCGCTTCAATCCCGACGTGACGCTCGCCATCCTCGCGGGCTTCATGCGCGACCGGCGCGTGATGGTGCAGGGCCTGCACGGCACCGGCAAGTCGACCCACATCGAGCAGGTGGCGGCCCGGCTGAACTGGCCCTGCGTGCGCCTGAACCTCGACGGCCACATCAGCCGGCTCGACCTCGTCGGCAAGGACGCGGTGGTGCTGCGCGAGGGCAAGCAGGTCACCGAGTTCCAGGAAGGCATCGTGCCATGGGCGCTGCAGCGGCCGGTGGCGCTGATCTTCGACGAGTACGACGCGGGCCGGCCCGACGTGATGTTCGTGATCCAGCGCATCCTGGAGCGCGACGGCAAGTTCACGCTGATGGACCAGAACCGGGTGCTGCGGCCGCACCCCTTCTTCCGCCTGTTCGCCACGGCCAACACGGTGGGGCTGGGCAACCTCAACGGCCTGTACCACGGCGCGCAGCGGCTCAACCATGCGCAGATCGACCGCTGGAACATCGTGGCCTCGCTCGACTACCTGCCCGCGGCGGAAGAGATCGCCATCGTGCAGGCGCGCGTGCCTTCGCTGGCCGACGAAGCGGGCACGAAGCTGGTCGCAGCGATGGTGGCCGTGGCCGACCTCACGCGAAAGGGCTTCGCGGCCGGCGACCTCTCGACGCTGATGTCGCCGCGCACCGTCATCACATGGGCGGAGAACGTCGAGATCTTCAAGGACCCGGCGCTGGCCTTCCGCCTTTCCTTCGTCAACAAGTGCGACGACGCGGAGCGTCCGCTGGTGGCGGAGTATTTCCAGCGCTGCTTCGACCGCGAGCAGAAGGAGTCGCACCAGCTCTCGTCGGACGCGCGCGAATGAACACCGGCCCAGCGAGCGCGATGCAGCGCCGCGTGCGGCAGGAAGAACTCGTGGCGGAGCTGTGCGCGGGCGTGGTGCGTGCCTTCAGCGGCGAGCGCGACCTGCATTTCCGCGGACGGCGGCTGCACCGCGGCCGCACGGCGCTGCCATGGTTCGCGCCGCACCTGCATCCGTCGCCCGACACCGACGACTTCGCATCGTTCCGCGGCGTGGCGGACGGCCTCGCGCTGCGGCTCACCGCATCGGACGCCGCGCTGCATGAAAGCCTGCGGCCCGAGGAGCCCGTCGAGCGCATGCTGTTCGAGATGCTGGAGCAGTTCCGCGTGGAGGCGCTCGCGCCCGACGTCATGGCCGGCATGCGGCACAACCTTCGGCACCGGCACGAGCAGTGGTCTCTCGCCTTCCATCACTCGGGCCTGACCGACACCGCGCGCGGCCTGCTGTTGTACGCCGTGGCGCAGATCTGCCGTGCACGCGTCAGCGGCCAGCAGGTGGTGGAGGAAACCGAGGACATGCTCGAAGCCACGCGCTTCGCGCTCGCGCCGCTGATCGGGCATGCGCTGGCCGGCCTGCGCAAGGACCGCGCCGACCAGGCCGCCTACGCAGTGCACGCCCGCGCCATCGCGCGCACCGTCGCCGCGATGCTTCACGAGGCCGGCGAGGAAGACGGCGAAGCCCAGCGCGATGCGCACGTGGACGACAAGCGCAGCGTGTTCAGCCTCGTGGCCGACATGGACCAGGAGATCGTCGAGCGCTTCACCACCGCCGAGTCGGGCCGCAGCGAGGTGCTCGAGGGCGCGGGCGGAGCCTACCGCGTCTTCACCGATGCCTACGACCGCGAGCACGACGCCGCCGCGCTCGCACGCAAGGAAGTGCTCGCGGGCCATCGCGAGAAGCTCGACCGCCGCATCGCAGCGCAGGGCGTCAACATCGCCCGCCTCGCGCGCGAACTGCGCGCCCTGCTCGCCGAGCCCGAGCGCGACGGCTGGGACGGCGCGCAGGAAGAAGGGCTCGTCGATGGACGCCGCCTCGCGCAACTCATTGCCTCGCCCACCGAGCGCCGGCTGTTCCGCATCGATCGCATGGAGCCGATCGCCGACTGCATCGTCACCTTCCTCATCGACTGCTCGGGCTCGATGAAGGAGCACGCCGAGTCGGTCGCGATGATGGTCGACGTCTTCGCGCGCGCGCTCGAGCAGGCTGGCGTGGCCTGCGAGGTGCTCGGCTTCACCACCGGCGCATGGAACGGCGGACGCCCGCAGCGCGAATGGGTGCGCGCGGGCCGGCCGCCGCACCCGGGCCGGCTCAACGAGCGCTGCCACATCGTCTTCAAGGCCGCGGCCACGCCGTGGCGGCGCGCGCGCCCGGCGATGGCGGCGCTGCTCAAGGCCGACCTGTTCCGCGAAGGCATCGACGGCGAAGCAATCGACTGGGCCTGCACGCGGCTGCGACAGCGAGGTGAAGCGCGCAAGCTGCTGCTGGCGATCTCCGACGGCTCGCCGATGGACAGCGCCACGCACCTCGCCAACGACGCGCACTACCTGGACCACCACCTGCGCGACGTGATCGCGCGGCAGGAACAGCGCGGCGACATCGAGATCGCCGGCATCGGCGTGGGCCTCGACCTGAGCCCCTACTACAGCCGCAGCCACGTGCTCGACCTCGCGAACGCGAGCGGCAACGCCATCTTCCGGGAAGTCATCGAGCTCATGGCCGGGCGGCACCGCCGTTGAGCGCCGCACAGGCGGCCTGCTGAAGCCTTTGGGACTACATCCAAGTCCCCGATTGACAAAGGGCGCTTCGGGTTCATCATTGCGTTTCAAAATCAAGAACGCCGTTCCATTATTTGGAACGCCAATGAAGACCCCAGCCCCATGGACTCGACGCTTGCCAAGGGCCTCGCCGCCCTCGAATGGATGGTGCGCCAGCAGCGCGGCTGCCGCGTCACCGAACTGGCCCAGGCATTCGGCATGGCGCGCAGCAACGCGCACCGCACGCTGCAGACGCTGGTCGAGTGCGGCTGGGCCGTGCAGGACCCGGAGACGAGCGCCTACCGGCCGAGCCTGAGGCTCTTCGAGCTCGGAGCGATGGTCTCCGAGGCGTCCGACATCGGCTCGCTGCTGCGCCCCCACCTCGCGCGGCTGTCGCAGGCCACGGGCGAAACCATCCATCTCGCGGTGCTCGACGGCGCGGAGATCGTCTACCTCGACAAGTTCGACAGCCCCTTGCCTGTGGCTGCCTACTCGCGCATCGGCGGCCGCGCGGCGGCGTACTGCGTGGCCTCGGGCAAGGCGCTTCTCGCTGCGGCGGGCCTCGGCGTGCCGGCGCTGCAGGAGTGCCTGGGCACGCTGGAGGCGCACACCAGGAACAGCATCACCGACTTCGACACCCTTTTCAACGAACTGGAACGCTCCCGCGCCCGCGGCTATGCAGAGAACCGCGAGGAATGGCGCATCGGCGTATGCGGCCTCGGCGCGCCCGTGCTCAATGCACGCGGCGAGGCCGTGGCGGCCATCGGCATGAGCGTGCCCTCGATCCGCTTCGCGCGCACGCAGGCACGCGGGCTGGCCGACCACCTGATGGCCTGCGCACGCGACGCCAGCGTGACGCTGGGCTATCGCGTAGGCGCTGCAGCGGCCGGACCGTCGCCGATGTCCACCATAAAGAGAAGGAGACCCGAATGAAGTTGCTCTTCGCCCTCTTCGCCCCCTGGCATCGCGCCGGGATGCTGGCTCTCGCTGCCTTCGCCGCCCTTGCATCGCCCCTCGCCGCGCAGGCGGACAGCGGCGGCGACTACCCCACCAAGCCGATCCGCCTGGTCGTGCCCTACCCGCCCGGCGGCGGCACCGACGTGATCGCGCGCATCGTGCAGGAGCGCTTCTCGGCACTGCTCGGCCAGCAGGTGCTCATCGACAACCGCGGCGGTGCGGCGGGCTCGATCGGCACCGAGCTGGTGGCGAAGGCGCCGGCGGACGGCTACACCGTGCTCTTCACGCTCTCGTCGCACACCATCAACCCGGCCATCTACGCGAAGCTGAGCTTCGACACCGCGAAGGACTTCGCGCCCGTGGGCATGGTCGCCTCGCTGCCGCAGATCCTGGTGGCCAACACGCAGTTTCCGGCGAACACCGTGGCAGAGCTGGTCGCGCTGGCCAAGGCCAAGCCCGACAGCATCTCCTTCGCCTCGGTGGGCAACGGCTCGCCCGGCCATCTCGCGGGCGAGCTGCTGAAGCTGCGCACCGGCACGCAGATGACGCACGTGCCGTATCGCGGCGGCGGCCCGGCCGTGACCGACGTGATGGGCGGGCAGGTGCCGCTGCTGTGGGTGTCGATTCCCGCGGCCGCGCAGTTCGTGAAGGCCGGCAAGCTCAAGGCGCTCGCCGTATCCACCACCAGGCGCAGCGCAGCCTTCCCCGACGTGCCGACGATGCAGGAGGCCGGCATCGCCGACTTCGACGTCGACTCCTGGTACGCCGTCTTCGTGCCCGCCAAGACGCCCAAGCCCGCCATCGACAGGCTCAACCGCGTGATCAACACCGTCGTCAAGGAGCCGGAGATCCGCGACAAGCTGCTCGCCCAGGGCAGCGAAGGCGTGGGCGGAACGCCCGATCAACTCGGCAAGGTCGTGACCGCCGAACTGGTCCGCTGGCAAAAGCTCGCCAAGGAAGCCAACATCAAGGTGGACTGAGTTCGCCCCCAGGCTGCGCGCACTTCGTGTAGCTGCGCCACCCCATACCCAGGGGGCAACACCAGCGGCCCGGCAAAGCCGGTTCCGCGATGTTCCCCGAATGAAGAGATATCGAAGTCGACGAAACCATGGCCAACTCAATGAATCCCACTCCGCCCTCCCCCATCGCCGAGCTGGTGGCGCGCGCCCGCGCCGCACAGCGCATCTACGAGACCTGGTCGCAGGCGCAGGTCGACACCGCCGTGGTCGCGGCGGGCTGGGCCATCATCGAGCCGGCGCACAACCGCGAACTGGCAGAGCTGGCGGTGAAGGACACCGGCGTGGGCAACGTCGAGGACAAGGTGCGCAAGAACCACCGCAAGACCTTCGGCCTGCTGCGCGACCTGCACGGCGCACGCTCGGTCGGCGTGATCGCCGAAGACCCGGCGCGCGGCATCGTCGAGATCGCGCGGCCCGTGGGCGTGGTGTGCGCCATCACCCCGTCGACCAACCCGGGCGCCACGCCGGCCAACAAGATCATCAATGCGCTCAAGGGGCGCAACGCGGTCATCGTCGCACCGTCGCCGAAAGGCTGGTCGACGGCGGCGCGGCTCATCGAGTTCATCCACCAGCAGTTCGACCGCATCGGCGCGCCGCGCGACCTGGTGCAGCTGCTGCCGGCGCCGGTAAACAAGCAGTCGACCGCCGAGCTGATGCGGCTGTGCGACCTGGTGGTGGCCACCGGCTCGCAGGCCAACGTGCGCGCAGCCTATGCGAGCGGCACGCCGGCCTTCGGCGTGGGCGCAGGCAACGTGGCAGGCATCGTCGACGAGACGGCGGATGTCGAAGCCGCCGCCGAGCGCATCGTTCGCTCCAAGACCTTCGACAACGCGACCAGCTGCTCGTCGGAGAACAGCCTCGTGGTCGTCGATGCGGTGCGCGCGAAGATGCTCTCCGCCTTGAAGGACCGCGGCGCCGTCATGCTCGCCGACGCGCAGAAGGCCACGCTGCAGAAGCTGATGTGGCCCGAGGGCAAGCTCTCTGCCGCAGTCATCGGCCAGTCTGCGCGCGTCATCGCCGAGCGCGCGGCCGAGGTCGATGGCGCCAACCGGGCCGCGTGGCAGGCGATCGCCGAGGCCGACCCGCGCATCCTCATGGTGGCGGAGGACGGTGTGGGCCACGACCACCCGTTCTCCGGAGAGAAGCTCAGCCCTGTGCTCGCGGTGTACGCGGCGCGCGATTTCGACGAGGCCGCCGCCGCTGTGGCGCGCATCTATTCGTACGAAGGCGCGGGCCATTCGGTGGGACTGCACAGCGCCGTGCCCGATCGAGCGCTCACGCTCGGCCTCACGCTGCCGGTGTCGCGCGTGATCGTCGACCAGGCGCACTGCATCGCCACCGGCGGCAGCTTCGACAACGGGCTGCCCTTCTCGCTGTCGATGGGCTGCGGCACCTGGGGCAGGAACAACTTCTCCGACAACATGAACTACCGCCACTACCTGAACATCACGCGCGTGTCGCGCCCGATTCCCGAGGTGGTGCCGAGCGAGGAAGACATCTTCGGCGCCTTCTTCGCAAGCCACGGCGCGAACTGAAGATGACGGCGGCCGCGACCACCGTGCATGCGCTGATCGAGCGGCAGGCACAAGAGCAGCCGCACGCGGTGTACGCGCGCGCCACGGAATCGGAACGGCATATCACCTGCGGCGATCTCGCGCGCGGATGCCGCCGCGTCTCGGCGGTGCTGCGCGGGCTCGGCATGCAGCCGGGCGACACCGTCTCGGTCGTCATGCCCAATGGCCTGCAGACGCTGCGGCTGCTCCTGGGAGCGATGCACGGCGGATTCCGCGTGAACCCGGTCAACCTGCTCTCGCAGCCCGAGCAGATGCACTACGTGCTCTCGCACTCCGACTGCCGCATGGTCTGCGTCGCGCCCGAATGGGAGTCGCGCGTGCGCGGCATCGTCGAAGCCTTCGACCGGCCGGTGAAGCTGATGGTGGTCGACCCGGAGGGCGATGCGCTGCCCGGCGAGGAAGAAGCCGCCGACGACGTGCCGCCGCCCTCGCCCGACGCCGTCGCGCTGCTGATGTACACATCGGGCACCACCGGCAATCCCAAGGGCGTGATGCTCACGCAGCGCAACCTGGCCGCCAACGCGCATGCCATCAGCATCGAGCACCAGCTGCGCCCTTCCGACCGCGTGCTGGCGGTGCTGCCGCTCTATCACATCAACGCATTCACCGTGACCATGCTCGCGCCGCTGGCGCACGGCGGCAGCCTCGCGATGCCGCCGAAGTTCTCGGCCGGCCGCTTCTGGGAGCAGGCTACGCAGACGCAATGCAGCTGGATCAACGTGGTGCCCACCATGATCTCGTACCTGCTCGAAGGCCCCAGGCCGCCGCTTGCGCAGACGCTGTCGATCCGCTTCTGCCGATCGGCCTCGGCCGCGCTGCCACCGGAGCACCTGCGCGCGTTCGAGCAGATGTTCGGCATCGGCATCGTCGAGACCATGGGTCTCACCGAGACGGCGGCGCCATCGTTCTCCAATCCGATGGACCCGGCCGCGCGCAAGCTCGGCTCGGTGGGCCGTGCCTCGGGCTGCATGGCCGGCGTGGTGGATGCGCAGCTTGCGGCCGTGCCCGATGGCACCACGGGAGAACTCGTCATCCGCGGGCCCAACGTGATGCTGGGCTACTACAAGAACGAGGAAGCCACCCGCGCGAGCTTCACGCCCGACGGCTGGCTGCGCACCGGCGACCTGGGCCATCGCGACGAGGACGGCTTCTTCTTCGTCACCGGCCGCATCAAGGAACTCATCATCAAGGGCGGCGAGAACATCGCGCCGCGCGAGATCGACGAGGCCCTGCTGAAGCACCCCGCCGTGCTCGAGGCCGTCTCGGTGGGCGTGCCCGACCGCCACTACGGCCAGGAGATCGGCGCGTGCATCGTGCTGCGCGAAGGCAGCGCCTGCAGCGAGGAAGAGCTGCGCGAGTTCGCCGCCACCGTGCTCGGCCGCTACAAGGCCCCGGGCTACTACCGCTTCGTGCAGGACCTCCCGCGCGGCCCTTCGGGAAAGGTGCAGCGCCTGAAGCTGCTGCCGCTCTTCCAGGCATGACGGCCGCCGACCTGCTGGTGCCGCCGCTGGCGCCGGCAACGCTCGCCTACAGCCTCTGCGTGGTGTTCGCGGCCGGCATCGTGCGCGGCTTCGCGGGCTTCGGCTTCTCCGCCATCACCGTCGCGGGCATGTCGCTGGTGATCTCGCCCGCGCTCGTGGTGCCCGCCATCTTCATGCTGGAGATCCTCGCCAGCCTGAGCCAGCTGCGCGGCATCGCGCGCGACGTCGACCTGCCATGGCTCGGCTGGCTGATGCTCGGCAACCTGATCTGCATTCCCATCGGCGTGGCGCTGCTCGCATGGCTGCCGGAGACGCCGCTGCGCCTCCTGATCGGCGTGCTGCTGATGGCCGCCGCATTGCTGCTGCGCGGCGGCGCACACGTCGCGCTGGAGCCCACGCACGGCCTGCGCCTCGCGGCCGGCCTGGCCTCGGGCTTCATCAACGGCGTCGCGGCCATCGGCGGCATCGCGGTCGCGGTGCTGCTGAGCACAGCGAAGATGGCCCCCGCCGCGCTGCGCGCCACGCTGATCGCACTGCTGCTCTTCAGCGACGTGGTGTCGCTGATCAGCGCGGCACTGATGCCCTCGTCGGCGCATGCCTCGGGCAACCTGCTGGGGCCGGACACGCTCAAGTGGGCGCTGTGGCTGGCGCCTGCGATGCTCGCCGGCATCTGGTGGGGGCAGCGCTCGTTCAAGGGCGTGTCGCCGGAGCAGTTCCGGCGGCTGGTGTTGAATCTGCTGATCGGGCTGGCGGCGATGAGCGTGGCGCGGTCGGTGGTCAGCTGGATTGGATAGACCGTGACTCGACCCTCAAGGACGCCCCGGCCTCTATGAGGATTTGTTTGAACAAGTGGGCATAGTCCGCACGTTCCGTGAGCTTTTCCAGAACCGCATCGAACTCGGCCTCGTCGGAAATCAGAAAAGAAATGCGCTCCGGATTGTTGGACTTCAGTACCTCGTCGAATGCGTCGAGGCAGCTGCCTGCATAACCTCGATAGCCAAAAATCGCTTCCCCGATATAGCAATAGAACTCGTCACGCGTTCGCAAGCCTCGTACATCGAGCACAACATTGTCTGTAGCGAGCGTCTGCCGCCAATCGCGAGGAGAGGACAAGGCCCTGCAGGCGTCGATCCAGGAAGTTCCGTAAGAAGGATTGAGCGCTCGCCAACTCACAGGAACGCATTCCGTCCATGCATCGAGAATCTGGACCACCGGCACATAGGACCGCCCTACCGACGCTACATAGTGCTGGCGCGAATCCTTGTCGAGGAGGAACTCCACGCAGTAGATTCCCGCCACATAGACCTCCACATCTCCTATGACCTTGGAGATCGTGTAAACCGTCCCCTCCTTCAACGTCGGCTGGCTCTTCGGCGCCTCCAGGCCCTCGAGAACGATCAGTACATCATCCATGCTGTCGTCTTCATCACCGATGATTTTGTGTGGCAATCCTTCCACCGAATCGAAGCACAACACGGTGCCGTCCCCATCAGCTTCACTTCGAATCCGATAGTTCTTTTCTGTGGCGCTTAAGCCGTTTGCCATGATGTGATCCGGTATGTGGGCTCGTTGAATTCCCCAGCATTGTCAGGCCGCCGGCGCCATCAGCCCCGCGTCATACGCCTCGCAATAGAGCCCCCAGTCCTCCACCACCTGCGCCGCACACTGATGCGCCGCATCCAGCAAGTCCCCGCGCCATGACTTCGCCGAAGCGCCGAAGTCGATCAGCGCATCCGCGATGGCGGAGCCCTGCCGGCCCGAGCTGCGCAGTTGCGCCCAGGCCATGAGCTGGCCCATCTCGGCGATCACGCCGCGGATGTCGGCGAGGCGCGTGCGGTTCACGTCGAGCATCACGCGGTCTTCGCTGGGTTGGAGGCCGCGCAGCACGTACGACGACTTGCGGCCGACGATGGGGTGCAGGAAGGCCATCGACACGGCCTGCATGCGGCGCTGCAGGCCGACCACGCGGTGCGCTTCCGACGGCCATTCGGGCTGCCTGGTCTTCTTCAGGTGCGGCACGAGCGAGGACGGCTGCGCCTGCTTCAGGTCGAGCAGGAAATTGGCGTCGGGCGAGCCCTTGCCTTCGATCAGCACGATGTAGCGCTCCACGCCCAGGCTGCCGGTGCCGGCGATGCGGCGGGCCACGTCGAGCACCCTGAAGAAGCCGGGGTTGGGCTGCGAGGCGGCGAAGTTGTCGATGAGCCTGGTGACCCGTTCGCGCTGCGCCTCGGTGGCCTGCAGCGCATGCCTGCCGTCGCAGCGGATGGAGCGCCTGCGGCCCTTGCGGTCGCTGCGCCGGTCGAGGAACGCGGGGCGGGTGCGCGCCTTCAGGGTGTCGAGCAGGTCCCTGACGAGCCCGCCGGCGGTGTCGCGCTCGATCCAGCGGGCCTTGCCAAGCACGAGCGCGCCCGCATAGGAGTCGAGGAAGGTCTTGCACAGGGCGTCCGCGTCGGCGGTGCTCTTGCACAGGCCTTCGCCCGCCACCAGGATGCTCGACAGGAAGCGCACCAGCTCCCATGTCACCGGCGCGAGCGCGGCTTCGTCGAAATCGTTGAGGTCGAAGTAGACGAGCCGGTTGTCGCCCTTGTAGCTGCCGAAGTTCTCCAGGTGCGCATCGCCGCACAGCCATGCCGCCGGCGCCTTGGAGAACAGCCCGCCGGCCGGCAGGCGGTCGTAGAAGAGGTGGCAGGTGCCGCGCAGGAAGACGAAGGGGCTGGAGCGCAGGTTGGCGTATTTCATCGCCAGCCTTTCGGGATCGCGCCCGGCGTTGAAGCTTCGGATGGTCTTGGCGGCGTTGGGCATGCGTTCGTCTTTCTTCCTCTTGCGCTGGTCGCGAGCGGCGGATTCTGCGGCTGCGCGCCCACTCGAAGCTGACGAAGCCGAAGTCAGAGCAGCCCGGCCATCCTCTGCGCCGCCGCCTTCAGCGCATCGATGCGCCCGAGCGCGTCGTCCATCGACATGCGTGCCGTGGGCGCATGCACGGCCAGCGCGGCGCGCACCGCGCCGGCCGTATCGCGCACCGGCACGGCCACGGCCACGAGGCCGGCGATGAATTCCTCGCGGTCGCAGGAGTAGCCCTGTGTCGCGATCGCCTCGCATTCGGCGCGCAGCGCCGCGGCCTTGGTGATGGTGTTGGGCGTCATGCGCTCCAGCGGCAGCCCGTCGATGAACGCATCGCGCTCCTTGGCCGGCATCTGCGCCAGGAACAGCTTGCCGCTGGCCGTGCAGTGCAGCGGCACGTGCGAGCCCACGTCGAGCGTCAGGCGCAGCGGCCATTGCGCCTCGACGCGGTCGAGGTAGAGCACCTGCGCACCGTCGAGGGTGGTGAGGTTGCAGGTCTCGCCGACCTGGCGCACCAGCGCCGACAGCACCTCGTGCCGCAGCCCCCGCACCACGCCGTGGTTCAGCGTGTCGAAGGCCAGCCGCCGCAGCGCGGGGCCGACGGTGAAGGAGCGCTCGTCGACGTCGCGGGCCAGGAAGCCGGTGGCCAGCAGCTGGGTGCAGATGCGGTGTGCCGTGCCCTTGGGCAGGCCGAGCTGCGCGGCCAGGTCGGCCAGCGTGAGGGCCCGGCCTTCACTGGCGAGCAGCGCCAGCAGGCGCAGGCTGCGCTCGGCGGAGGAACCGGAGAGGCCGGCGGACTCCGCTTCGTCCTGAATGAGGGCTGCGGTGGGAATCACTGCGGCGGATGCGCGCGCGGAACGTGGCATGCGGATGAACCTTGCGAAGGAAAGTCGGTGCGGAAATGGCTGGCCTTGGAGCAGGCCCGGCCGAAGAGATTGTTCCACCGACAGGCCCCCGCATTCCTGCGGCCTCGTTTCCGCCTGCCTGCCATGCAATGCGACCTTGCTGCGGAATTACCCAAAAGGGGTCGTGAGCAATATTTGCAAACAAATCCGAAGAATTTGTAATCAAAAAATATTGGCTGGCGGCCTCAAGAACCGCCATTCCCGACCGAAAAAGAAAAGCACGGAATTGGTGCCATCGCAAAGCGCGGAAATTCAAACGGCGCTTTCGCTTATTCCGATCCTGTTTTTCCTGAACCTGATACCGGACCCATGAAAACTCTTTCGACCCGGAAACTGCTCGCCGGGACTTTCACGATCCTCGCGCTGCTGGTGCTGCTCGTGAGCCTGCTGGCCCTGCGTTCGCTGAATGCCGCCGATCTTCGGTTCTCCAGCTACGTCACCGGCATCGCGCACCGAAAGGCGCTGACCGCCGAGATCGGCATCGCAGCGAGCCGGCGGGCCATCGGCGTGCGGGAGATGGTGCTCGTGCACACGGGCGCGGATCGTGACCGGGCCAAGGCGATGGCGGTCGACAGCAACGAGAAACTGCAATCCACCTTGAAAGAGCTCAAGAAGGCGCTTGGCGCGGACAAAGACGTCACCGACCGTGAACGGGCCATCTTCGACAAGATGGAAAGGATAGAAAAAGAATACCTTCCGGTCGCCCTTTCGATCGTCGAACTCGCCGCCGCAGGAAAACGCGAGGAGGCGATCGAAAGAATGAACACGGCGTGCAGACCGTTGCTCCTGCAGCTCCTGCTCGCCTCGGTCGAATACGCCGACTACAACTCGGAAATTTCGCACAAGAGTGTCGAGGCTTCCGCGGAGGCTTATTCGCGGCAGCTGAAGTTGCTGCTCGCCCTGAGCTCCTTCGCAGTGATTGCCGCGGTGGCGCTCGGCGTCTTCATTTCGCGCCGTCTTTTCTCCGCGCTCGGCGGCGAGCCGGCCAGGCTCAGCGTGGCCGCCCACAAGGTCGCCGATGGCGACCTGAGCGAAATCGACGGCGCACACGAGGCGCCGCGGGGCAGCGTGCTGGCATCCATGGTCGCCATGCAGCGGCAGCTGACGAAGCTCATCGGCCAGGTCCGCTCCTGCGCCGACAACATCGCCGTCGCGAGCTCCGAGATCGCCCAGGGCAACGACGACCTGTCCCGCCGGACGGAGTCCGAAGCGTCTTCACTGCAGGAGACCGCCGCATCCATGGAGAAGCTCAACGCCGCGGTCCGGCGCAACGCCGCCAGCGCCACCGAGGCGAACAGGCTCGCCGACAGCGCGAGCAGCGTGGCGATGCGCGGCGGCGAGGTCGTCGTCCAGGTGGTGGAGACGATGAAGAGCATCAACGACAGCAGCAGGAGGATCGCCGACATCATCGGCGTGATCGACGGCATCGCGTTCCAGACTAACATCCTGGCGCTGAACGCCGCCGTGGAGGCCGCGCGCGCGGGGGAGAAGGGCCGGGGCTTCGCGGTCGTCGCCTCCGAAGTGCGCAGTCTTGCGGGCCGATCGGCCGATGCCGCGAAGGAGATCAAGGCCCTCATCGGCGCGAGCGTCGATCGCGTCGAGGCCGGCTCGGCGCTGGTCGACCGCGCGGGCGCCACCATGGCGGAGGTCGTCGATTCCATCAGGCGGGTCGCGAACATCGTCGGCGAGATCAGCACGGCCAGCTCGGAGCAAAGCGCCGGTGTCGCGCAGGTCAGCGCGGCGGTGATGCAGCTGGACCAGGCCACGCAGCAGAACGTCGCGCTGGTCGAGCAGAGCGCGGCCGCTGCCCAGAGCATGAACTTCCAGGTCGAGCAGCTGGCGCATGCGGTCTCGGCCTTTCGGGTCGGCGACCCGCGCCAGGGCGGGCGTCCGCGGCGGGCCGTGGAACCGGCGCTTCGACTCGCCGCCGAAAGCGGTCCGGCGTAAGACGGCACAAGCGCCAGGTAGTCCGCACCCGGGCCACCGACGTGCGACATGCGGGTAAACGTTAAAAACGGAACATTGCGTTCCGAAAATCAATGACCTAGGATCGGTTCGAACGAGGGCGCTCGCCCTTCCAGAACCTCCCCCGGGACCATTGCATGCCTGAAGAAGAGTTCGACTACATCGTCGTCGGCGCGGGCTCCGCCGGCTGCGTGCTCGCCGGCCGGCTCAGCGAAGACCCGGCCACGCGGGTGCTGCTGCTCGAGGCCGGCCCGGCGGACCGGTCGCTGTGGATCCACCTGCCCATCGGCTACGGCAAGACGATGTGGAGCCCCACCTACAACTGGCGCTTCGAGACCGACCCCGACCCGAACATGAACGGCCGGCGCATCTACTGGCCGCGCGGAAAGACGCTGGGCGGCTCCAGTTCGATCAACGGCCTGATCTACATCCGCGGCCAACGCGAGGACTACGACCACTGGGCCGCGCTCGGCAACCCCGGCTGGAGCTACGACGAGGTGCTGCCCTACTTCATCCGCTCCGAAGGCAACCAGCGCGGCGGCGACGCCTTCCATGGCGGCGAGGGGCCGCTGAGGGTGTCGGACATCACGGCGAAGCACGAGCTGATCGAAGCCTTCATCGAGGGCGCCGGACAGACCGGCGTGCCGCGCACCGACGACTTCAACGGCGCCGAGCAGGAAGGCGCCGGCTACTACCAGCTGACCACGCACAGGGGCTGGCGCTGCAGCACCGCCAAGGCCTACCTGACGCCAGCGGTGAAGCGGCGGCCCAACCTGCGCATCGAGACCGAGGCCATGGCCGAGCGGCTGCTGTTCGACGGCACGCGCGCCGCCGGCGTCACCTACCGCCAGGGCGGGGAGCTCAAGACCGCGCGCTGCCGCGGCGAAGTGCTGCTGTCGGCCGGCTCGCTGCAGTCGCCGCAGCTGCTGCAGCTCTCGGGCATCGGTCCGCGTGCGCTGCTCGACCGCTTCGGCATTCCGGTGCAGCACGAGCTGCCCGGCGTCGGCGAGAACCTGCAGGACCACCTGCAGATCCGCCTGGGCTACGAATGCAGCAAGCCGATCACCACCAACGACCAGCTCAACTCCTGGTTCGGACAGATGGGCATGGGCCTCGAATGGCTGCTGCACCGCACCGGCCCGCTGGCAGTGGGCATCAACCAGGGCGGCTGCTTCATGCGCGCGCTGAAGGATGCCGAAGGCCGGCCGGTGGCGGCCACGCCCGACATCCAGTTCCACGTCGCCACGCTCTCGGCCGACATGGCGGGCGGCAAGGTGCATCCGTACTCGGGCTTCACGATGTCGGTGTGCCAGCTGCGGCCCGAGTCGCGCGGCCACGTGCGCATCCGCTCGCTCGACGCGGCCGAGCCGCCCGAGATGCAGCCCAACTATCTTTCTACCGAACTCGACCGCGCGACCACCGTGGCCGGCGTGAAGGCCGCGCGCGCGATCGCCGACTCGCCCGCGATGCGCCCCTACGTGAAGCGCGAGGTGAAGCCCGGCCCGGGCGCGGTGAGCGACGCCAACCTGCTGGAGTTCTGCCGCAACAACGGCGCCACCATCTTCCACCCCACCGGCACCTGCCGCATGGGCAGCGACGCTCTCGCCGTGGTCGATGCGCGCCTGCGCGTGCACGGCGTGGCGGGGCTGCGCGTGATCGACTGCTCGGCGATGCCGACGCTGGTGTCGGGCAACACCAACGCACCCGCCGTGATGATGGCCGAGAAGGCCGTCGATCTGATCAGAGAGGACGCGAGAGCGGCAGCGGCCGCGCACTGAGTTCCCGTTTCGAACCCCACGGTCCGCAGAGACCGCCACGACAAACCTCATCGGAGACAGACATGAGTGCAAGCGACGAGAAAGCGATTCGCAGGGTGGTGGTTTCGGCCCTGGTAGGCGCCACCATCGAGTGGTACGACTTCTTCCTGTACGGCGTGGTGGCCGGCATCGTGTTCAACAAGCTCTACTTCCCGGGCAGCGACCCGGTGGTGTCGACGTTGCTGGCCTACACCACCTTCGCGGTGGGCTTCGTCACGCGGCCACTGGGCGGCGTGATCTTCGGCCACTTCGGCGACAAGATCGGCCGCAAGAGCATGCTCGTCATCACGCTGATGATCATGGGTGTGGCCACCTTCCTCATCGGACTGGTGCCCACCTATGCGCAGATCGGCATCGCGGCGCCGCTGCTGCTGTTGCTGCTGCGCGTGGCGCAGGGCATAGGCCTGGGCGGCGAATGGGGCGGCGCGGTGCTCATGGCGTATGAATACGCGCCGAAGGAAAAGCGCGGCTTCTATGCCTCGCTGCCGCAGATCGGGCTGGCCATCGGCCTGTGCCTGGCCTCGGGCGTGGTGGCGCTGCTGTCGTGGCTGCTGACCGACGAGCAGTTCCTGTCGTGGGGCTGGCGCATCGCCTTCCTGATCTCCGGCGCGATGGTGATGGTGGGCATGTACATCCGCCTGCACGTGAAGGAGACGCCGGAGTTCGCGGCCGTGAAGGCCCGCAACGCCGAGCTGCGCATTCCGTTCATGGACATGATCCGGCGCTACCCCGGCAACGTGCTCAAGGGCATGGGCGCGCGCTACATCGACGGGGTGTTCTTCAACATCTTCGGCGTGTTCTCCATCAACTACCTGACGAGCACGATCAAGATCAACCGCACCGAGGCGCTGCTGGGCGTGATGGCCGCGGCGGTGGTGATGTGCTTCGCGATTCCGTTCTTCGGGCGCATGTCCGACCGGCTCGGGCGTCCGCGCGTGTACATGTGGGGTTCGCTCATCACGGCCGTCTCGGCGTTCCCGGGCTTCTGGCTCATGACGCACAGCGGCGGCAACGTGCTGCTCATATGGCTGTCGATCATCGTGCCCTTCGGCATCCTGTATGCGTCGGTGTACGGGCCGGAGGCCGCGCTCTTCTGCGACCTGTTCGACGCCAAGGTGCGCTACACGGGCATCAGCTTCGTCTACCAGTTCTCGGGCATCTTCGCCTCGGGCATCACGCCGATCATCGCGACCGCGCTGCTGAAGTCGGGCGGCGGCGAGCCGTGGCAGATCTGCCTGTACGTTCTGTTCGCGGGCGTGGTGTCGGCGGCGTGCGCGTGGATGATCGGCCGCAGCGCGTCGCCCGCGGATGCGCCGGTACCGGCGCATCCGCGGACGACGCGCTGAGGGCCCTCCGGCGCCGCCTCAAGGCGCCCCGGCGTCCATGCCGAGCGCGCGCATCACGGCCGCGGTGCGCGTCTCCACGCCCAGCTTCACGTACACGTGCTCCAGGTGCTTGTGCACCGTGCGCGGGCTGATCTGGAGCAAGGCGGCGATCTCCGCGTCGGTCTTGCCGCGCGAGAGCCAGCGCATGACCTCGCCTTCGCGCGGCGTGAGCACCGGCGGCAAGGCGGGCCGCGCCGGCTCCTCCGCCCGGCAGGCCAGCCGATACAGCAGGGCCACCGCCACCGCGTGCTCCAGCCCTGCGCGGCGGTAGTGCTCGGCCTGCATCGAGGCGCGGCGGAACTCGCGCTTGCGGGGTGCCTTGGCCGCGTTGCGGCGGATCGCATGCACGCCGTGATGCCGCACGAGCGGCTGCCCGGATTCCAGCTGCTCCAGCAGGCGAAGTGCGCTCGCGCAATCGCCGCGCGTGAGATGCGTCATGGCGTGCCCCTTGTCTCGCTTTCTTCTTCGTGCCGCATACGCATTGCTGCGTATGGCGCCTGCATGCACCGGGGCGGAGGATGTCGCGCTGTCCCCGTGCCGCGAAACCAGTATAGGCAGGCAGGGGACGCGCGAGCCGTCCGCCGGCGAAGGGGAAACACATGGCTATCGACGAAACAAGGCTTAACGCGTTCATGGGTAACTTCGTCCATGACATCGGCGCCGTGATGCACGCCGCGACCATCGTCGTGGGCGACCAGCTCGGCCTGTACAAGGAAATGGCGAAGGGCCCGGGCACGGCGGAAGAGCTGGCCCGGCGCACCGAGACAGATCCGCGCTACCTGCGCGAATGGCTCTCGGCGCAGGCCGCGAGCGGCTATGTCGAGTACGACCCGAAGGGCGAGGTCTTCTCGCTCTCCGAAGAGCAGGCCTTCGCGCTCGCCGAGGAAGGCAGCCCGGCCTTCGTGCCCGGCGCCTTCCAGATCGCGGTGGCGCAGTTCAAGGCCGTGCCCAAGATGGTCCAGGCCATGCGCACGGGCCTGGGCATCGGCTGGCACGAGCACGACCCCGCCCTGTTCCACGGCACCGAGCGCTTCTTCAGGCCGGGCTATGCGGCCAACCTCGTGAGCCAGTGGATACCGGCCCTCGAAGGGGTCGCCGCCGCACTCGAACGGGGCGCGCGCGTGGCCGACGTGGGCTGCGGGCATGGCGCCTCTACGCTGCTGATGGCGCAGGCCTATCCAGCGTCGAGCTTCGTCGGCTTCGACTATCACGCGCCGTCGATCGAGCGCGCACGCGAGACGGCGCGCAAGGCCGGCATCGACGATCCGAAGCGGCTGAGCTTCGAGGTCGCGAGCGCGAAGGACTTTCCGGGCAGGGACTACGACCTCGTCGCCTTCTTCGACTGCCTGCACGACATGGGCGACCCGGTGGGCGCGGCGGCGCACGTGCGCGCCAGCCTCAGGCCGCAGGGCACCTGGATGCTGGTGGAACCCTTCGCCAACGACCGGCTGGAGGACAACATGAACCCGGTGGGGCGCGTGTTCTATTCGGCCTCCAACTTCATCTGCACGCCCGCATCGCGCTCGCAGGAAGTGGGCCTGTGCCTGGGCGCGCAGGCCGGCGAGGCGCGGCTTCGCGACGTGGCGGCCAAGGGCGGCTTCACGCACTTCCGCCGCGCCAGCGAGACGCCCTTCAACCTGATCTTCGAAGCACGTCCGTGAGGACATATTCAAGGAGTCGCCATGCCACGCCAATACATCGACTGCCGCGAGTACCCGAGCACGACGAACTGCAGCGTCGCGCTTTGCGCCGACAGCGAGAGCGAACTGCTCGATGCCGCGGTGCAGCATGCCGTGACCGTTCACGGCCACACAGACTCGCCCGAGCTGCGCAAGCAGCTCGCGAGCCTGTTCAAGAACGGCACGCCGCCGCTGCAGGCGCCGGCCGTTCAGAAGATGCCTGCCTGACGCCGCTTCGCCTGCCCGGGGCATCGACGCTGCTGCAGTGCACGGCAGCGATGAATACCTTCGAATGAACGCAGGCCGGCGCCTGCGATGAAAGCATCGCGCGCCGGTCGAACACACCCTTGCCCGCCAAGCGCGCTTTGCAAAGTCGCGCTATGGTTCGCTCCACCCACGGCGAACCGGAGAAAAGGCAAGGCCCATGATCGACATCAACATCAACGGCCAGTCCGTTGCCATCGACGCACCCGACGACATGCCCCTGCTCTGGGCACTGCGCGACATCGTCGGACTCACAGGCACCAAGTTCGGCTGCGGCATCGCGCAGTGCGGCGCCTGCACCGTGCACCTCGACGGCCAGCCCGTGCGATCGTGCGTGCTGCCGGTGGGCGCCATCGGCAAGAAGGCGGTCACCACCATCGAGGCGATCGAGCAGACGCCGGCCGGCAAGAGCATCCAGAAGGCCTGGCTCGACGTCGACGTGGTGCAGTGCGGCTACTGCCAGTCGGGCCAGATCATGTCGGCCGCCGCGCTGATACAGCGCACGCCCAACCCGAGCGACGCCGACATCGACCTGGCCATGTCGGGCAACGTCTGCCGGTGCTGCACCTACTCGCGCATCCGCGCAGCCATCAAGCAGGCCGCCACGGGCAAGGCCGAAGTGATGCAGTCGGTGGCGGTGATGCCGGCAAGGAGCGCATCATGAAGACCCTCGACCGTCCCGCCAGCGGCATCGGCATCGGAGGCATCAGCCGCCGCGCGGCCCTGCAGGCCGGCGGCCTCGCGCTGGCCTTCACGTGGCTGGGCACGGGCAAGGCCTTCGCCGCCATCAACCCGAGGCAGCAGCCGGGCGACGCGGCAGCCGCACTCGCCGACGGCAACCCGGCGTTCGCGCCGAATGCCTTCATCCGCATCGATGCCGACGGCGGCGTGCGCCTGGTGATGCCGATGGCCGAGATGGGCCAGGCGATCTACACCGGCTCGGCGATGCTGCTGGCCGAGGAGCTCGGCGTCGATCTCGACCAGGTGCGCGTGGAGCACTCGCCGGCGAACGAGGCGCTCTACGGCATGCCGCTGCTCGGCGGCCAGATCACCGGCGGCTCGACCAGCACGCGCGGCACCTTCGGCGTGCTGCGCGAGGCCGGCGCCGTGGCGCGCACCCTGCTGGTGAGTGCCGCCGCGGCGCAATGGAAGGTCGACCCGGCGAGCTGCACCGTGGAGCGCGGCGTGGTGAGCCATGCGGCCTCGGGCCGTCAGCTCGGCTTCGGCGCGCTGGCCGGCGCCGCCGCAAAGCTGCCGATGCCGGCCAAGGTGGCGCTGAAGGAGCCGAAGGACTTCCGGCTCATCGGCCAGCCGCTGCGGCGCGTCGACTCGGCGGGCAAGGTCAACGGCACCGCGCAGTTCGGCATCGACGTGCGCGTGCCCGGCATGAAGGTGGCGACGGTCAAGGCGAGCCCCACGCTGGGCGGCGTGCTGGCCTCGGTGGACGACAAGGCCGCGCGCGCCATACCCGGCGTGATCGACGTTCTTCGCATCAAGGACGCGGTGGCCGTGGTGGGCGAGCATTTCTGGGCCGCGAAGTGCGGCCTCGAGGCGCTGAAGCTGAAGTGGACGCCGGGGCGCAACGCGACGCTCACCACGCAGCAACTGCGCGCGGCGCTGGCCGATGCGCTCGCGAAGGACAAGGCCATCGTCGGCAAGGAAACCGGCAAGCGGCCCGAAGGCACGCTGGTGCAGGCCACCTACGACCTGCCGATGCTCGCGCACGCGACCATGGAGCCGCTCAACACCACGGTGCACGTGCGGCCCGACGGCTGCGACATGTGGGTGGGAACGCAGGTGCCGGCGCGCTGCGTGGGCGTGGCCGCGAAGATCACCGGCCTGGCCGAAGACAAGGTGGTGCTGCACAACCAGTACCTGGGCGGCGGCTTCGGCCGCCGGCTGGAAACCGATTCGGTGGAGCAGGCCGTGGCCTTCGCAAAGCAGGTGCCCTACCCGCTCAAGGTGGTGTGGACACGCGAGGAAGACATCCGCCACGACATCGTGCGCCCCATGTACCACGACGAGATCTCGGCAGTGGTCGACGGCGAAGGCCGCATCCAGTGGTTCGGCGACCGCATCTCGGGCGGCACGGTGCTGGGCCGCTGGGCACCCGCCTTCATGGGCAAGGACGGCATGGACGGCGACCTCATCGAATGCGTGGCCGAGCCCTGCTACGACCTGCCGAACCTCAAGGTCGAATGGGTGCGGCACGACATGCCGGCTGGCCTGAACGTCGGCTGGTGGCGCGGCGTGGGCCCCACGCACAACCTCTTCGTGATGGAGAGCTTCATCGACGAACTCGCGCAACGCGCGAAGAAAGACCCGGTCGCCTACCGCCGCGCGATGCTGCAGAAGAACCCGCGCACGCTCGCGGTGCTCGACCTCGCGGCCAGCAGGATCGGCTGGGGCCAGGGCTCGCTGCCCGCGCGCGTGGGGCGCGGCGTGGCCGTGGGCGATGCCTTCGGCAGCCGCGTGTGCGCCATCATCGAGGCCGAAGTCTCGCCGCAGGGCGAGGTGCGCATGCGGCGCGCGGTGGTCGCGGTGGACTGCGGCATCGCAGTGAACGCGAGCTCCATCGAGGCGCAGATCCAGGGCGGGCTGCTGTTCGGGCTGAGCGCGGCTCTCTACAACGAGATCACGCTGCGCGACGGTGCCATCGAGCAGAGCAACTTCCACGACTACCGGACGCTGCGCATCAACGAAGCGCCGGCCATCGAGGTGCACTTGGTGAAGAGTGCGGAAGCCCCGGGCGGACTCGGCGAAGTCGGCACGGCCATCGCGGCACCGGCGCTGGCAAACGCGATCTTCGCCGCGACCGGCGTGCGACTGCGCGCGCTGCCGGTGAACCGCGCGCTGCTGGCGCAGGACAAAGAGGCGCTGAAGAAGAAGGTCGCCGATGCAGGGCCCGGCAAGGGATTCGACGAAGGGAGGTCGGCATGAAGCGGTTCTTCAAGACCCTGGCGGTGCTGGTCGTCGTCGGCGCCGCGCTCTACTTCTTCCTGAACCGCACCGACGGCTCCGCGGGCGAGGCGCCCGTGCTGGCCGGCGCACCCAGCAATGCAGCGCTGCTCGTGCGCGGCGAGTACCTCACCAAGGCCGCCGACTGCATCGCCTGCCACACGGTGCCCGGCGGCAAGGGCGAGCCCTTCGCAGGCGGCCTGCCCTTCGTGCTGCCCTTCGGCACGATCTACTCGTCGAACATCACCGCGGACCCCGAGACCGGCATCGGCAAGTGGAGCGACGACCAGTTCGTGCGCGCGCTGCACGACGGCGTGCGCGCCGACGGCAAGCGCCTGTACCCGGCCTTCCCGTACACCTCGTACACCGCGCTGAGCCGAAGCGACGTGCTCGCGATCAAGGCCTACCTGTTCAGCCTGCCCAAGGTGAGCCAGCCGAACCGGGAGCCCGACCTCGGCTTCCCGTTCAACCAGCGCTGGGCCATGGGCTTCTGGAACGCGGCCTTCTTCAAGAGCGCCCGCTTCGAGGCCGACGCGTCGAAGCCGCTCGCGTGGAACCAGGGCAAGTACCTCGCCACCGCGCTGGGCCACTGCGCCGAATGCCACACGCCGCGCAACTTCGCCTTCGCGATGGACAAGGGCAACGAGCTCGCGGGCGAATCCATCCAGGGATGGCGCGCCTACAACATCACCTCCGACGCGAAGAGCGGCATCGGCGCCTGGAGCGACGCCGAGATCGCCGCCTACCTCACGACCGGCCATGCCGAGGGACGCGGCTCGGCGTCGGGACCGATGGGCGAGGCGGTGGAGCACAGCCTGCAGTACCTGAAGCCGGAAGACGCCTCGGCGCTCGTGAGCTACCTGCGCACGGTGCCAGCGAAAAGTGGCAAGAACCCGATCGAGATCGACGCGAAGGCGCCATGGGCGCTTGCGGCGAATGCCTCGGCGCCGGCCGCCAACACGGCCGAGGGCCACGAGCAGGGGCTCAGGCTCTTCGCTGCCGCCTGCGCAAGCTGCCACCAGTGGAACGGCAAGGGCCAGCAGACCGCCGACGCATCGCTGCTGGGAACGCGCGGCGTGAACGACCCCGACGGCTCCAACGTGACGCAGATGATCCTGCAGGGCGTGCGCATGCACGTGCACGACAGGGAGATCTACATGCCGGCCTTCGGCAAGGCCTACACCGACGCCGAGGTCGCGGCGCTGGCCAACTACGTCATCGCGCAGTTCGGCAACAAGCAGGCCGCGATCACGCCGGAGTTCGTCGCGAAGCAGCGCGCGCTGGGGCCGAGCCCCTGACCTGGGCGGCTGGTCAGGGGGTTTCGCCGCATCTACACTGCGGCCATGAAGAGAACAGGGGAAGCACAGCGTGGACTGCAGCCCGTGGTGGAGCTGCGCAAGGATGCCTCGTCGTACGCCTACTCCGTTCGCGCGCCCCGCTCCAGGGGCGTGATACCTCCCAGCTCGTACCGCAACGGCGGCTTCGCCACGCTGGCCGATTGCCTCGGCGACGTGGCGCGTGCGCTGGGAGGCAACTTCTCGCGCATCTACGTGCGGCTCGATGGTCTCTGCGTCGGCGAGCGCGACCTTGTCGAGCTGCGGCTGGAGCCGCAGAAGGTCGCCTCCGAACTGAAGGCCGAGCTCGAAGCCGAGCTGAAGGCCAAGGCCTCCTGCGCGGTCAGGGCCGAGAGCGTGTCTGAGTCCGGCGAAGGCTGATCGCGATCACCAGCCCCGCAGCCGCCGCGCCCGCGCCGGCCAGGAACACGCCGCCATACCCCGCCCTGTCGGCCAGCAGCCCGGCCAGCGGACCCGTCAGCCCGTAGGCGACGTCCTGGAACGCGGAGAAGCCGCCCAGCGCCGTGCCGCGCAGATGCGGCTGCACAAGCTGCACGACCTCGCGCCCCATGGAAGGGAAGATCATCGAGCAGCCGAGCCCCGTGAGGAACGCGCCGACGAGGGCGAGCACAGGATCGGAAGCGCTCCAGATCAGCGCCTGCCCCACGGTCTCCACGGCCAGCGAGCCGATGGCCACGGGCAGCCCGCCCACGCGGTCCGGCAGATGCCCGAAGAGCACCCGCACCAGCACGAAGCCGCCGCCGAAGGCCGTCAGGCCCAGCCCGGCGAAGCGCCAGTGCTGGTCGAGGAAGTGCAGCGTGAAGAACGCGCCGATCGCCGCGAAGCCGATGCCCTGCAGGCACACGATGGTGCCGTGCGGCCAGACCTGACCGATCACGCGCCAGAACGGCGGGCGCTCGGCACCGGGGTGCGCTGGCACCCCGGCCAGCCGCCAGATCGCCAGCATGCCGAGGCAGGGCAGGATCACGCCGACGCTCATGACCCCGGCGTACCCGAAGCGCTGCTGCAGCACGAGCCCAATCGGCCCGCCGACCGCCAGCGCGCCGTATATGGCGGCGCCGACCAGAGCCAGCACCTTGCCCGAGCGCGCCGGCCCGACGAGCCCGATGCCCCAGCCGATGATGCCGACGCCGACCAGGCTTTCGCCGAGGCCGACCAGCAGCCGCCCCGCGAGCAGCACCAGGTAGGCCGTCCAGGGCGACGGCGCCAGCAGGCCCGCGAGCAGCGAGACCAGCGCCCCGCTCACGTAGAAGACCAGCCCGCGCGCCACGGCGGACTTGGCCCCGGCGCGGTCGGACTGCGTGCCGGCATACGCCCGGCTCAGCACGGTCGAGAGAAAGGCGATGCCCACGCCGAGCCCCGCCCACACGTTGCCCAGCCCGAGCTGCCCCGTCACGAAGATCGGCACGACCGGCAGGGACATGCCCACGCAGAGATAGGAGATGAAGAGGATGGCCGTCAGCAGCAGCAGGCGGCCCTGTGCGGGGTCGCGCGTCGATGCCGAAGGTGGCGGTGACGATGAAGTCGCAGATGGTGTCGATGGGATGCTCATGGTGTCGTCCGGGTTGGATGTGTTCTCCCGGCCGGTCGGAGCGCGCATGCGGACGCACCCAGACCGGCAAGGATCGTGGAGTGCGTTGGTTGACGTCAGACGCTTACGGCCAGTGCGACTGGCACTGCGGACGCTGCGGCGTCCGCGTGGGGTTCAATGCGCGGGCGGGCTCATCCGAGGCGCATCGACAGCTCGACGTCCTCGCCGAAGGGCGTGGACAGGTAGCCCGAGGCGGGCGAGCGCACGTGCGCCAGGTACTCGGGGCTGTGGTCGGCGTTGTCGGCGACGACGAAGGCGCCCGGCCGCAGGCGGCTTTCGACCAGCGCGAGGATGTCGGGGTAGAGCGCCTTCGCACCGTCGAGCAGCAGCAGGTCGATCGAGTCGGGCAGGCCGGCAGCGAGCGTCTGCAGCGCGTCGCCCTCGCGGATCTCGACCAGGTCGGCCAGTCCGCCGGCCTCGAGGTTGCGGCGGGCGCGCGCCACCTTGGAGGGCTCGAACTCGGTGGTGACGACCCGGCCGCCGCCGTTGTCGCGCAGGGCCGCGGCGAGGTGCAGCGTCGAGATGCCGAAGGAGGTGCCGAACTCGACGATGTTCCGGGCGCCGCCGCTGCGCGCGAGCATGTAGAGCAGCAGGCCGGTCTCGCGCGAGACGGGCAGAGCAACGTCCTTGAGCCGCGCGTAGAGATCGAGGTAGCCGGTCTTGCTGCGCATCAACTGCGCGCGTTCTTCGTCGGAGAGGCCGGCGATAGCAGCGCTCGTCGCGGGCGATGCCTCGGCGGCCTCCTGGAACAGGCGCTCCAGCAGGGGCGCCAAGGGCTTGTCGGTGAGGGTTGTCACAGGGTTCTTCGTGTTGGAGTGAAGGTGCGCTCATAATATGAAGGAACATTCACATTTCCTATTCGCGTTGCGAACCACGCCCATGGCCGACCGCAAAAGCTCGCCGATCTCCTCTAGAAGAAAGCCCAAGCAGGCCCGCTCGAACGACCTCGTCGCGGCCATCCTGGAGGCGGCCCTTCAGGTTCTGGAGAAGGAAGGCGCGCAGCGCTTCACCACCACGCGCGTGGCCGAGCGGGCCGGCGTGAGCGTCGGATCGGTCTACCAGTACTTCCCGAACAAGGCGTCGATCCTCTTCCGGCTGCAGAGCGACGAGTGGAAGCAGACGAGCGAGATGCTCGGCGGCATCCTCGAGGACACGCAGCGCCCGCCGCTGGAGCGGCTGCGCATGCTGGTGCATGCCTTCGTGCGCTCGGAGTGCGAGGAAGCCGGAATGCGCGTGGCGCTCAACGACGCCGCCCCGCTCTACCGGGACGCCCCCGAGGCGCACGAGGCACGCGCCGCCGGCGACCGCGTCATGAAGGCCTTCATGCGCGAAGCCCTGCCCCACGCCGTCGAGGCCACGCGCGCAATCGCCGCCGACCTGATCACGACCACGTTCAGCGCGGTCGGCAAGCAGTTCTCGGAGAGTCCGCGCACCGACGCCGAGATCGCCGCGTATTCGGACGCCATGGCCGACATGTTCTGCGCCTACCTCCGCAGCCTCGGGCACGGGCAGGAGCAAGCGCTGCAGCCGCAGCAGAAGCGCGGGCAGGCCGGAAAGCGCCCTCGCCGCCCGGCGAGCCGCTAGCTCCTTTGTATTTCGCGCGAAACATTGCTTACCTCTTGACGCAGTTCAGGGGATATCCGCGCCACGCGGCTTATCGCCCGTAGCCCGCTGGGCCGCAACCGCCGCTGCGGCCACGCAGCGTTATCGCGCTTCGGGCATCCGGCAGGGCCCGCCTAGGTACCCGCTTCCGGGCATATCGCCCGTCGCAACGCGTACTTACATTTTTGACTTGCAAATCGAAAACGACGGCATGTGCAGGCGGTGGACAGACACGCGCCCGCACGCGGGAGCCTGCCCGTTCAGGCGAGGAACGAACGAACAAATTGGTAAGCCATGAACAAGGTTTTTCGGACCCTTTGGAATCCAGCCCGCGGCACCTGGGTCGCCGCACCCGAAACCTCGCGCGGCCACGCGCGCTCCGCCAGATCGGCTGAGCCGCGAACCTGCCACCTCGCCCTGGCGCCTGCCCTCGCGGCGCTGATGCTGGGTGCGGGCCCGGCACTGGCCGCAGGCGGCGCCGGCGGCCAGCCCACCAACGACACCTCGCTGCACGCCGGATCGGGCGGCGCCGACGGCAGCGGCGGCAGCGGCGGACTCAACGACACCACGGTGAACGCGAACGGAGGCGCCGGCGGATCGTCGACCAGCGCGGGCCCGACGGCCGGCTCCGCCGCCAGCACCGGCACCTTCGCCGGCGCCACCGCCGGCACGGGCGGCGCGGCTGGAGCCGGCAGCAACACCGTCAGCCCCGGCGTTCTGCAGGGTGACAACGGCGCGGCCGGCCAGTCGCAGACGGGCGACATGAGCAACGGCAACGGCTACGGCGGTGGTGGCGGCGGCGGCTTCCAGGGCGCGACCATCGGCAGCGGCGTCGGCTCTTCTTCCAACAGCTACACGGGCGGCGCCGGCGGCGCGGGCGGCAACGGCTACTGGGCGGCAGGCGGCGGCGGCGCGGGGGGCTACGGCTCCATCCTGCTCGGGCCCACGGGCAGCTACACGGCCACCGGCAGTTCGACCGGCGGCGCGGGCGGCAAGGGCGGCGACGCCTTCTCCCAAGGCGGTGGCGGCGGCGGCGGTGGCGGCGGCTTCCTCCTGAACGCGACCACGCCGGGCCTCGGCTTCACCAACACCGGCGCCATCAGCGGCGGCGCCGGCGGCGCGGGCGGCTCCGAGCTGCTGCCGGCCCGCAGCAATGCGTCGGGCGGCGGCGGCGGTGCGGGCGGCATCGGCATCACGCTGACGGGCAGCGCGCTGACTGTGACCAATTCGGGCGCAGTCACCGGCGGCGCAGGGGGCGCGGGCGGTGCCGGCGGCGGCGGGGTCGGCGGCACTGGTGCACCCGGCGCGGGCGGCGACGGCGGCATCGGCCTGCGCGCGTCGGGCAGCACCACGCTCGGCAACAGCGGTTCCATCGCCGGCGGCAACGGCGGCGTCGGCGGTACCAACAGCAACGGCGGCGCGCGCGGCGCCAACGGCGCGGGCGGGGTGGGCGTGCTGGGCGCCAACCTCGGCATCGTCAACAGCGGCAGCATCACCGGCGGCCTGGGCGGCGACGGCGTCACCCGCGCGGCCGCGGTGGAGTTCACCGGCGGCAGCAACAGCCTGACGCTGAACGCCGGTGCAGCGCTGACGGGCGCCGTCGCCATCGACAGCGGCGCTACCGCCAGCATCGTCGCGGGCGCCAACGGCCTGAGCCTGAGCAGCCCGCTGCTGCTGGGCGGCACCGGCACCATCGACACCAACGGCCACGACATGGGCTGGTCGGGCCCCATCTCCGGAGCTGCCGGCCTGGTGAAGAGCGGCGCGGGCACGCTGACGCTGTCGGGCGCCAACGTCTACACCGGTCCCACCAGCATCAACGCCGGCACGCTGCGCGCCGGCACGGCCGGTGCGCTCAGCAGCGCCAGCGCATTCACCGTGGGCTCCGGCGCCACGCTCGACCTCGCCGGCAACAGCCAGACCGTCGCGTCGATGTCCAACAGCGGCACCGTGTCGCTGGTCGGCTCCGCACCGGGCACCACGCTGACCGTCACCGGCCCCTGGGTCGGCAATGGCGGCACGCTGCGCCTGGGCACGGCCCTCGGCAACAGCAGCAGCGCGACCGACAGGCTCGTGCTCAGCGGCAGCACCGCCATCGCCAGCGGCACGACCAACGTGCAGATCACCAACCTCGGCGGCCTGGGGGCGCTGACCACCGGCAACGGCATCGAGGTCGTCAGCGCGATCAACGGGGCCACCACCACCGCGCAGACCACGAAGAGCGCCTTCGCGCTGGCAGGAGGCCACGTCGATGCCGGCGCCTACGAATACCGGCTCTACGCAGCCGACGCGAGCGGCGCGGGCGAGAACTGGTACCTGCGCTCCAGCGCGGTCGTCACGCCGCCGGCCAACGGCGGCGGAAGCGGTAGCGGAGGCAGTGGAAGCAGTGGAGGCAATGGCGGCGCTGGCAGCAGCGGCGGCAGCACAGGAGGCGGCGGCGGCATCTCCGTCCCCACCTACCGCGCCGAAGTACCGCTGTACGCCGCGCTGCCCGAGCAGTTCCGCCAGGCCAACCTGACGATGCTCGGCAGCATGCGCCAGCGGCTGGGCGACGACGGCCCGCCGCCCGGCAACGATGCCGGTCCCGCCATGCCCGACCAGGGCTACCGCCAGGCCTGGGCGCGCATCATCAGCACCGACCGCAGCATCAGCCAGGGCGGCACCGTGAGCCCCACCAGCAAGGGGCGCCTCTCGGGCTTCCAGGCCGGCACCGACCTCTGGGCCGACGCCCACTGGCGCGCGGGCGTCTACGTCGGCGAGCTCAACGGCGACATGAGCGTGAGCGGCTTCGCACGCGGCATCGTCAACTACGCGGCCGGCACCAACGACCTGCGCAGCCAGTACCTGGGCGCCTATGCCACCTGGAAGAACGACAGCGGCCTGTACGTCGACGGCGTGCTGCAGGCCGGACGCCACCGCTATACGGCGTCGCCCACGCTGGGCTTCTCCAGCACGGGCAAGGGCAGCAGCCTGCTGGCCTCCATCGAGGTGGGCCAGGCGTTCGCCATCGCACCGGGCTGGACCATCGAGCCGCAGCTGCAGCTGGTGCACCAGCGCATCAGCCTGGACGACACCGGCATCGCCGCCGCACTGGTGCAGCAGCACAGCCACAGCGGCTGGCTCGCACGCGCGGGCGTGCGGGTGAAGGGCGAGATCGCCACCTCCGCCGGCCTGCTGCAGCCCTATGTGCGCTTCAACGTCTACCGCAGCGGCAGCGGCACCGACATCAGCCGCTTCGTCGGCCCGGCGGCATACACCGACATCGCCACGCGCACCGGCGGCACGAGCACGGAGCTGGCGGCGGGCGCCACGCTGCAGCTCACGCAGAACGCGAGCCTGTATGCAGAGCTCGGCAAGACCTGGGCCTCGGGCGGCGCCGTGCGCACGAGGAGCAACGGCATCGAAGGGAGCGTGGGCGTGAAGATCCGCTGGTGACGGCTGCCACCAAGCGAGGCTGCCAGCTAGCGCCTGCCGCCTTCCGCGCGGACCGTGTCGACCACCGAAAGCACCGCCTCGGTCACCGCGGCCGGATCGTCGAACTGGATGTCGTGGCTGGACTTCGGCAGCGACAGGTGCCTGCCGCGCGAAGACCACGCCGCCTCCTCGACGTGAAGCTGCTGCCAGATGGCGAGCACCTCGCGGCCCTGCTCGGGCGTGATCTTCATTCCGCGAAGCTCTTCTTGCGTGTACGGCGCCATCGCGGTGAGCACCACCAGCGGACGGCTGCCCAGGTCGCGGAAGGCGCCGGCCTCGGCGAGCATCGCGTCGGTCGCGTCGCCCTCCGCCATCTGGGTGACCATGGATTTCGGTGCGTAGGCCCGTATCGCCTGCGCATCGTGCTCGCTCTGGTTCGGCGCCCTGGGCAGCAGCCTCGGCGCCATCGCCCTCAGCAGGCCGCTCCAGGAAAGCGACACCGCGATGCGCGAGCGCAGCGAGCGGGTCTCCTTCATGTAGGCCGCGACGCGCGCCACCTGGTCGGGGTGCGACGGGTCCACGAGCACCAGCCCCGCCACCTCATTGCCGAAGCGATGCGCGAAGGTCGTCGCGAAGAGGCCGCCGAGCGACTGGCCCACGAGCACGAAGGGCCCGCGCTCGCCCGCACGGGTGAGCGCCTCGTGCAGATCGCTCGCCACCTGCCTCGCGCTGATCGGCGCATTCGACGGATCGCTCCACATCAGCCCGGCGCGGCTGTAGGCGCACGCGCGCGTGCGCGCCGCCACGGCCGGCTGCACCGCCGACCAGCTCAGCGAGCCATCGACGCTCAGCCCGGCCTCGAACACGACGGTGGGCGAGCCGGAGCCGCGGCAGTCGAGCTGGATCCGGCGCCCGCCGCCGACGTCGACCATCGTTCCCGGCGCGGGAAAGTCGCGCTGCGCCCGGTAGCGGCCGAGCTGCTCGTACGCCACGCCCGCAAGGACGACCAGCGCGAGGAATGCCGTGCTCCAGAGGACGATACGCATCGCTGCCGCGGAAGATCTGTTGGACGAAGGCTTCACCGCGGCAATCGTGCCACCGCCGGGCCGCCAGGGCCACCGGCTAGGGCTTCAGCCGAGCGGCGCGCACCGGTCCCGGCACGAAGGCATTGGTGCGCTCGATGTAGTCGCGATAGGCCGGGCGGCGCTCGCCGATGTCGCTTTCGAGCATGCGCACGCCCGAGACCTTCAGCAGCAGCCAGGTCATGAGCAGCGGCGACACGATGCTCCACGCCCCGCTCCACCCCGCGCCGCCGATGGCCATGAGCCAGATGCCCCACCACACGCAGGCCTCGCCGAAGTAGTTGGGGTGCCGCGTGTAGCGCCACAGGCCGCGGTCCATCACCTGGCCCCGGTTCGCGGGGTCGGCCTTGAAGCGCGCCATCTGCGCGTCGCCCAAGGCTTCGAAGACGAAGCCGAACAGCCCCAGCGCAGCACCGAGCGCATCGAGCAGGCCCAGCGGCCGTTCGGCCGCCATGCCCGGCAGGAAAGGCGCCGACACGATCCAGGCGAGCACCGCCTGCAGCGCGAACACCAGGTACAGGCTCTTGAAACCGAAGTTGGGCTGGTTGCGCGCGCGGATCGCCTGGTAGCGGCGGTCTTCGCCGTGCCCCCAGTTGCGCCAGGTGATGTAGATGCAAAGCCGAAGCGCCCACGCGCTGCCGATCAGCGCCATGCACAACCCGCGCGCGGTCTGCGGCGCCGGCAGCAGCGCGAGGTACACGAGCCCCGCGCCTGCGATCAGGATCGCCCATACGCGGTCGACGAGGCTCGCATCGTGCCGCACGAGGCTCACGGCCCAGGTGGCAAGCGCGAGCGAGGCGGTCCAGGCAAGGCCCGCGAGCGCGACGGTGGTGAGGCTGCCGGTCATGCGCGGTCCGACGCCTCGATGCAGTCGGCCAGATCCTGCCGCCGCTCGGCGCTGCGGCCCTGACGCAACCCACGGGCGCGCTGGCGGACCATGTCGTGGGCGGATGCGATGTCCTTCGGCATATGCGTTTCTTTTTTCCTCGTCGGGCATGCGCCGGATGGCGCGCTCCCATCGCTTGCGATACGCGCCGGCCCGGCTTTTGGATCATGCCCGCCTGAGCTAAAGTCGGCCACCACCCGGCGCCTCGACCGGCCGCATCCCTCCTCTGCCCGCAAGACATGCGCGACTTCCTCTACTACTCGCTGATGCTGCTTCTCGGATTCGCCTGGTACAGGTTCGGGCAGAAGCTGCTGCGCAAGGGGCCGCGCGACGAGAACGACGAGCTCACCAAGGGAATCGTCGGCCCTGTGGGCTTCCTGATGGCGGGCGGCATCTCCTGCTACCTCCTCTTCTACATGCTGCGCGCACTGGTCCGCCGCGAAGTGCCATGCGTGGGCAAGGCCTGCTCGGGACAGATCTACACGCTCGCGGCCAACCCCGGCGAGTTCTGGGCCAACGTGTTCTTCATTGCGTGGATGTTGGCGGCGCTGGTGTACGCGCTGTATGTGACGCTCAGGATCTGGTTCAGGGCCTGATTCGTCCCAACGTCCGCACAGCATGAAAGGCCGCTATCGGCCGCTATCGGCCAGGTTCGACCGCAACGGCGGCAGGGGTCGTTGCGAAGCCGCTGTCGATCGCTGTAGATCGCGGCGCAAGCTGCACGAGGAAGACGAGATCACCATGCCCCATCCAAGCCTTCCCGAAGACATTCCCGGCGCCTTCCAGGCTGCATGGAACGCCCACGACATGCAGGCCCTCGGCGCGCTGTTCCACGCGGACGCGACCTTCGTGAACCGCTTCGGGCACTACGTGCGCGGCGTCGAGGAGATCGTCGCCATGCACGCCCCCATCCACGCGAGCATCTACAGCGATTCGACGCTGGAGAACGAGTTGATCGACGTCGTGGCCCTGGGCGAAGACGCGGCGGTCACGCACTTCTGGAGCCGCCTCGCCGCCGGCGCGGCGCATCCGGCAGGGCCGCACGTCGTCGATACGCTGATCCTTGCCGTGCTGACGCGCCAGGCCGGCGCGTGGAGGATCAAGGCGCTGGAGAACGTGACGCTGACCGATCCCCGCACCGGGAAGACGGTGCTGCGGGACCGCGGCGCTCGATGAGCCGGAGCGCGCAGCCGCTCAGGCCGCGGCCATTTCGCGGCTGCCCGCGCCGGCGACCGCGTAGCGCTTCCGCTTGACGGCGTACATGGCCTCGTCGGCCAGCCGCAACGCATCCGCGGCCGAGGTGCTGCGCGGATCGACGGCCACCACGCCGACGCTCGCGCCGCGATAGTCGAGCACGGCGCCCGGAAGCCGCAGCTCGCCGATGGTGCTTTCGCTCAACCGGTCGGCGAGCGAGCGAGCCGCCGCATCGGGCGACTCTCCGAAGGCAGGGCCGGCACCGATCGCCACGAACTCGTCGCCGCCGTTGCGCGCCAGCATGTCGCCTGCGCGCATCGACGCCGACAGACGAGCGGCCATGGCGACGAGGAACTCGTCGCCTACGTCGTGGCCGTGCGTGTCGTTGATCTTCTTGAACCCGTCCATGTCGATGAAGCCGACCAGCACGCTGGTGCCGTCGCGCTCGCCCTGGGCCATCATCCGGCGCAGCCCGTCGATGAGCGTTCGGCGGTTCGGCAGGCCGGTGAGCGCGTCGGTGGAAGCCAGCGTGACGACCTCTGCGTGCGCCTTCTCGAGCTTCCTGTAGAGCAGCTCGCGCTCCACCTGCTGTCCGATGAGACGCGCGAACAGCTGCAGCACGGGCTCGGCATGCGGCGGCAGGGACTGCTGCTCGGAGCTCGCGGCGCACAACGTGCCGAACAGGTCGCCGCTCTCGGTCTTGACCGGCGTGCTCACGTACGTCTGGATGCCGAGCTCCCTGGCCGCACCGGAATCGCCCCAGCAGCTGGCGACGTCGCCGGTGTAGGTGCGCCCTTCTTCCATGGCCCGCTTGCACAGCGTGTCGGCCCAGGGCACGGTGAGCCCCTCGGGAATGCTCAGCTGCCTCGCGTTGCGCGAGAAGAGGATGTGCTGCTGGCCCTTGTCGAGGTCGATGGTGGTGAGATAGGTCGATTCCAGCCCGGTCACCGCGCCGAGCATCTCGAGCATCGGACGCGTCAGGTCTTCCAGCGTCCTGGCCGAAGCCACCGAGTCGGAGAGTTGTTCGATCAGAGATTGCATACACGATATTTTGACGGCGAAGCGCCCGCCCCAGGCGCCACTCTGCGACCTTTACCCGACGGTTACGGAGTCAGCGAAACATCAGGAAAGATACGAAGAAACCATTCGCCAGCTCCTGTCAGCGAGCGGGCGGGCCCTCGTCCCCCGTCAGATTCCGGCACAGCTCCAGCACCATGCCGCGCAGCCACCTGTGCGCGGGATCGCGATCCATGCGCGGATGCCACATCTGCGAGATGGTGATCCGGTCGGTGGGCATGGGCAGCGGAAAAGAGCGCAGCGTGCTCTGCGCCCTCAGGCGTTCGAAGTACGAGGCCGGTATCAGCGCCACGAGATCGGTCGCAGCCGCGATCGACAGGGCAGAACCGAAGCTGGGCACCGTGACGGCGACGTTGCGCTTCAATCCCATCGCCGCCAGAGCCACGTCCGCCGGTCCTTCCTTGCGGCCATGGCGTGAAGTGATCACGTGGTCGCATGCGGCGTAGCGCTCGGGCGTGATCGCGGCTTCGGCCAGCAGCGGATGGCCCTCGCGCACCGCGGCGACGAACCGGTCCCGGTAGAGCGCCTGCACGCGCACTTCCGGCCCCGCCGAATCGCTCAGCACGCCCACATCCAGATCGATCAGTCCTTCGCGCAGCGGACGCACGTCCTTGTCGGGCTTGGGCGCGAAGCGCAGGCGGACGCCGGGCGCCTCCTTCGCGACACGGGCCACGAGCACGTGCGCGAAGGCTTCGATGAATCCGTCGTTGGCCCGTATGGTGAAAAGGCGCTGGAGCGTGCGCGGGTCCATGGCCGCATCGGCGGGCTGGAGCACCGCGTGCGAGTCCTGCACCAGGTCCCTCACGCGCTCGCGCAGTGCCAGGGCGTGCGGCGTCGGCACCATGCCGCGTCCTGCGCGCACCAGGAGCTGGTCGCCCGTGGCCTCGCGCAGCCGCGCCAGCGTGCGGCTCATGGCCGATTCGCTCAGCCCCATGCGCTCGGCGGCCTTCGCCACATTGCCTTCGGAAAGCAGCGCGTCGAGCGCGGTCAGCAGGTTGAGGTCGGCGTCCGGCATGACCGGACGCTAGCACAGCCGCCGCGTGCGGGAACAGGCGCCGCATGCAGGAACAACCTGCGTCCCGCGCTCTGGGCCGGTGCTGCGCCGCGTCCTATTCTGGATTCACGCAATCGAGCGTCTTCACTCCACAAGGCCACTCCCATGCTGCTTTCACCCCCGATCCATTCCCCTACTTCCTCCTCCGACTCGTCTGCCCCCGGCCCCCGCGCCGCTGCGCCCGAGGCAGCGAACGATGCCGATGGCCTGCCGATGCCTCGGCGCATCGCAGCCGCCGCCGCGATCCTCGGCGCGGGCGCCCTCGTGGTGCTCGACGGCGCGATCGCCAACGTCGCGCTGCCGACCATCTCCGGGCAGTTGAACGCGACGGCTGCCGATGCGGTCTGGATCATCACGGCCTATCAGCTCGCGGTCGTCATGTTCCTGCTGCCTGCCTCGGCCATCGGCGCGCGGCTGGGCTATCACCGCGTGTTCGCGGGCGGCATCGCGCTGTTCACCGCCGCGTCGGTGCTGTGCGCGCTTTCTCCGTCATTGCCGTGGCTGGTGGCCGCGCGTTGCCTGCAGGGTCTGGGCGCCGCCGCGGTGATGCCGCTCGGCCTGGCGCTGCTGCGCTTCACCTATCCGCGCCGGCTGCTGGCGCGCGCCATCGGCTGGAACGCGCTCTCGATCGCGGGCGCCACCGCGGCGGGGCCTTCCATCGGCGCCTTCATCCTCTCGACCGCCAGCTGGCCGTGGCTCTTCGCGGTGAACCTGCCGATCGGCATCCTCGTGCTGCTCGCATGCACGAAGCTGCCGCGCCCGGCATCGACGAGCGACCGCATCGATCTCTGGAGCATCGCGCTCAACGCGGTGATGTTCGCCACCTTCGTGCTCGGAAGCGACCGGCTGCCGTCGAGCCTGACGCACGGCGGCGCACTGCTCGGCGTGGCGGTGGTTTCCATGGTCCTGCTGGTGCGACGCGAGACGAGCAGGAAGGCGCCGCTGGTGCCGCTCGACTTGCTGCGCGTGCACTCCTTCCGCATCTCGATCATCGCTTCGGTCTGCTGCTTCACCGGCCAGATGGCCAGCTACGTGGCACTTCCCTTCTACATCCAGCACGAGCTCGGCCAGAGCACCGCGGCCACCGGCCTGCTGATGACGCCCTGGCCCCTTGCGGTGATGCTGGCAGCGCCGCTGTCGGCGCGACTCGCGCAACGCGTGCCCACCGCATGGCTCTGCGCGGCGGGCAGCGCGTTCCTCGCGACCGGGCTGGCGCTGTGCGCGCTGTGGCCCATCCACAGCAACCCGGCACTGCCGATCGCACTCTTCACCAGCCTCGCCGGCTTCGGTTTCGGGCTCTTCCAGACGCCCAACAACCAGAACATGCTGCTGTCCGCACCCAAGGAACGCAGCGGCGCGGCCGGCGGCGCGCAAGGAACGGCGCGACTCACCGGGCTGACGCTCGGAAGCCTCGCGATGAGCCTGTTGTTCGGGCTGCTGCCGTCGCACACGGCCGTCCACCTGGGACTCGCGCTGGCGGCATCGACCGCTTTCGCGGGGAGCGTGGTGAGCCTGCTCAGGAGCCCCGGAAGGGCCGCCGCGGCCTGAGCGAAGCGGCTCGGCCACCACGGCCGTGCCGCCGGAACAAGCAGGAAGGAGTCATCGATCTAGGCCGGCAGCCGCAGCAGCGGCAGATGCCAGCCGCCATAGATGCCGCCCAGGCGCAGCGCCACGATCACCAGCACGCCCGCATGGAAGGCCCAGCGCCTGCCGACGCCGGCCGCCTGGAGCAGCAGGTAGGCGGCGATGCCCGCGATGGCGGCCGAGCCGTAGATGCCGCTGCTCAGCAGCAGCGGGACATGCGCGGTGAGCACGTCGCGCACCAGCCCGCCGGCCGCGCCGGTCATGGTGCCGACCAGCGTCACGATGACCACGGGCAGCCGCCGCTCCTCGGCGATCTGAGCCCCGGTGATGGCGAAGAGCCCCAGCCCCAGCGCATCGGCCAAGGCCGGCGCATGCTCGGGCAGTGGCATGAAGTGCACCCATGCGATGCCCGCCGCCGTCGCCGCGAGGATCACGTAGACATAGCGCACGTCTCGTATCCAGAACACCGGATGGCGGTCGAGCAGCAGGTCGCGCAGGGTGCCGCCGCCCACGGCAGTGACGGAGGCGATCACGAGAACGCCCAGCCAGTCGAGCCCCGCATGTCCGGCGGCCAGCACGCCGCTGATCGCGAACACGGCGACGCCCGCGAGATCGAACAGATACAACAGCATGGACTCCCTCGGTGCGGTGCCACTCCCGCCATGGTCCGCGGGGAGGCCGCGGCGATGGCGAAGAGTGCTGAGAAATCGGTGCCCGGCATTCTGCATGCACGAACAAGGCAGGGCGCCGCGAAGCCGCTCGGGCCGGGCTGCGAACCCGCCTTCGACCCGGAAACCGCGATTTGTCCTGGTCAGTGTTGACAAATGTGAACTGGCACACATTCGCGGTCCGAAAGCGAATGCGGGGTCCTACTGCAATCCGTAGTATTCATTTTGTTTCACAACTGTCCTACGGAGCTTGCACGTGATGGCCTGCAGACCCTCGTTCCACCGAACGTACGAGCCGCTCGATGCGGTTCATGGGGCCGCCGCACGAACGCGTGGCCCCGCCGAGCCGAAGGCCACATCCATGCCGTACACCTAGCCGCCGCGTACCGCGCGACGCCGTTGGCGAAGCGCCCCCTTTTCCCACCTGTGACCCGATAGCCGATCGCCGGCACTCCGCCGAGGAGCGCCGTACTGCGTGAGGGATTCGCACGTCCGGTGATTTCCTGCTTTCCGTCTTGATTCCGCACCACCGCGCGGAATGGAGAAGTGTTGCCGCGAGAAACGCGGCCCCTTCTCCCTTCACCGGGTTCGAGAAAAGAAATTCGATCGAGGACGCAAATGGCCGCTCTCTCATCACCGACCGCCTGGCCTGCAGGCACGCACCGGCCCGCCGCATGGGCGCAGCGTACGTCCGCGGCCAACCGCGCACATGGTTCACATGGCGCACAAGGCACGCAAGGCACGCAAGGCACGCATGACGCCCATGGGCCGCTAGCCGACCCCACGTCCAGGGCCTCCGGCGCATCCGTGGAGCGCGCCGCCGCACGCAGGGCCTGCGCCTTCGTGTTCATCGCGAACCTGCCGCACCTGGCCGAAGCCTACGGGCAGGACTTCGCATCCGCCGCGAGCCTCGAGGTGCAGCGCAGGCTGTGCGCCGGCTTCACCTCGCTGCCCTCGTCCGACATGGCGCGGCTGCGCGACGACTGCTTCCTGGTGTGGGCCAACGAGGCCTTCGAATGCGGCCCCTTCGGCATCCACGAAGCGGGCAAGGCATCGGGCGCCTCGCGGCGAGCGAGCCACCCGGTCGAGACGCTGCTCGCGGTGCTCGGTGCGGAGCCGGTGCGCTCCGGCGGCATCGCCGCGCTGGTGCAGCTGCATGCCGACTGGATCGACGTGCGCTCGCCGCAGCAGATGGGCGCCTCCGAGATCGAACTCACGCTGTGGACCGCGCAGCCCTTTCCCGATTCGCGCGAGAGCCGCGCCGACGGATGGCGCCAGCTCTATCGCGCCGACATGGACGTCGCGGTGCGCGTGAGCGAAGCGCTGCGCGCCGACGAGCTCTCGTTCTCGTGGCAGCCGGTGGTGCATCCCGGCAGCGTCGCGACCACGCTGTACCGATCGGGCCGCGCTCGCATCGCACCCAGTCGCGGCGATGCGGCCTCGCTCGCGCCCGAAGTGTTCATGCCCTGCCTGCAGCGGCTGGGCCTCACGCGCGCCTTCGACCGCACCGCGATGCGGCGGGCCGTGGCCGCGCTGCGGCTGCAGCCTTCGGCGCACATCGGCGTGAGCATCTCGGCGCAGAGCATCCAGATCGACCACTGGTGGGCTTCTCTGCTCGCGGTTCTCGAAAGGGAGCCCGCGCTGGCCTCCCGCCTGGTGATCGAGATCGCGGGCAGCGCCTCGCTGCCCGACCTCGAGGCCGCGCACGACTTCTGCGTGCAGCTGCAGATGCGCGGCTGCCGCATCGCCGTCCGCGACTTCGGCGGCGGCGCGGACAACGTCGCGGCCGTGCAGGCCTGCAAGCCCGACATCGTGAAGCTCGACGCGGCCCTGCTGCGCCGCGCGCGCGACAGCGAGTTCGGCCGCGAGTGCCTGCGCGGAATGCTGGCGACGAGCGCGCACTTCGCGCCGCACGTCGTCGTCGACGGCGTGGAGCGCGACGACGACGTGCACATCGCAGCCGACGCGGGCGCCCAGTGGCTGCAGGGCTACGGCATCGGCCGCGAGGGGGGCAAGCCATGAGCATCCCCGCCGACATGCAGTTGCGCCTCGCGCGGCTGAGCACCGACCTGCTGCAGATGCAACGCGCCGTGCTGGAGCTCATGCAGGAATGCGGCCCGCGCGACCCCGGCGCCAGCGAGCAGGACCTCATCGCCGCAGCGCAGTACCGCGCGCTCGAAGCCGCGCTGCATGCACCGAGGCACCCGGGCTCGGGTCCGGGCTCGCAGCGCAGCGAGGGCGGCGAGCTGCTCGCCTGGCCCGGCTTTCCTCCTCCCGTGCAGCGGGCGATGCGCGCCTGAGCGCGCGAGCGCTCGCCCGGTCTCCATGTTTTCCATTTCCCTTCGCAGGACTTCCATGCCCATCCAACTCGACCAGGTCTCCGGCAACGTGCGTGCAGCGCGCGCGCGGCGGCCGTCCACCGTCTCCTCTTCGGCAGCAGCCGCGCGCACCGCACTGTGCCTGCTGCTCACCGCGGCCTGCGCATGCGCGTCGGCCAACAACGTCGGCGAGAACAGCGCCTGGCAGTTCCAGACCGCCGCCGACAAGGCCAACCAGGCCGCCGTGCAGGACATGATCCAGCGCAAGAAGGCCGGCTCGTACGGCGCGGCCAACTACACCACCAACAACTACATCGGCCGCCAGTACAACTGCGACGTCACCTCGACCGCGCAGGGCAACCAGGGCACCAACAGCACCACGGCCAACTCGCCCGGCACCAGCGGCGCGTCGGCCAACTCCACCGGCAACTCGAACACCGGCATGAGCGGCGGCGGCACGGTGAGCACCGGCCAGGCCAACAGCGGCGCCGTGGGCTCGGCCGTGATCGGCTCCACCACCAGCAACGTGCAGGGCTGGTCGAGCCAGGCACTGAACTCCAACCAGACCAACACCGGCAGCCAGAGCGCAAGCATCAGCGGCAGCTCGGCCTGCGCATTCGGCGCACTCAACTGACCACCCAACCGACAGGGAAGAAAAAGGAATGACCCCATTCAAGTCGATCCGCGCGCTGCCGCGCGGAAAAGCCGCATCGCGCGCGCTCGCCGCCGCAGCGGCCGTCACGAGCCTGGCCGGCTGCGTCGTCGCGCCGCAGCAGCAGATGGCGCCCAAGGAAGCGCCCGTGGTGCTCGGCCCGGCCGTGCGCGAGAACGTCACGCCCATGGAAGCCGTGCTCGCCTGCTTTGGCGACCACGTGGCTGCCACGCAGCGCCCGCCGATCGTCATCACCGTGGGCGACGTGAAGGACTACACCGGCAAGTACAGCATCAACGAAGGCAACGCCATCACGCAGGGCGGCGCGCTGATGGTGTATTCGGCGCTGGGCAAGCTCGGCGGCGCGGTGCAGGTGGCCGAGCGCTTCGACCCGGTGATCGCCGAGCGCGAACTCGGCTACGCCGACCGGCGCCAGCTCGGCGACGGCCGCACCCACCAGCTCGCAGGGCCCAACGGCGGCCAGACGGTGCCGTGGCTGCCCTACTTCGGCGGCTCGATCAACAAGTCCGACTACTTCATCGTCGGCGGCATCACCGAGCTCAACTACAACATCAATTCGGGCGGCGCCGAGATCGGCGTGAACCAGGTGGGCGTGAAGGCACGCACCTTCAGCCAGTCGGTGGGCATCGACCTGCGCATCGTCGACACCAAGACGCTGATGATCGTGAAGACCATCAGCCTGACGAAGCAGTTCAACGGCTACGAGGTCGGCTTCAACGTCTTCCGCTTCTTCGGCAGCAAGCTCTACGACATCGACGTCGGCGCCAAGGGCCAGGAGCCGGTGCAGATGGGCGTGCGCGCCGCGCTCGAAGAGGGCGTGGTGCGCCTGGTGGCTGCGGTGTCCAAGGTCGACCCGAACCCGTGCCTGGGCATGCGCATGACGGGCGAGCTCAGCCTCAAGCCCGCCGAGCAGATGCGCACGGTGCCCAACCCGCTGGTCGACGCCTCGGGCATGCCGGTGCAGCAGGGCGAGGCCGTCAACGCGGCCAGCCAGACGGGCGCAAGCCTCACGGGCACCAGCCTGCAGATTCCCTTCGAGTTCGGCGCGGCAGCGCTCACCGGCGGGACGCTCAACCTCATCGACCAGATCGCGGCGGCTGCTGCCAAGGCCCCCACCGAGGTGGTGCTGGTCGCTCGCGACACCGAGAACTGGGACGCGGGCAAGCGCGACCTGCTCATCGACCAGCGCATCGGCGTGGTCACCACCGCACTCGCCTCGCGCGGCATCGCGCCCGGGGGCATCAGCGTCACATGGCGGCCGGACAAGGCAGACACGTCGATCCACCGCGACGGGCCCGGCCTGCAGGAGATCGCCAAGCTCCGCGTCCAGGGCGCGGGAAGGGGTGGGCCGGCCCGTCCGGTCCGTGAGGAGAACGCAACCGGAGGGAAGTAAGCAACCGAAAGGCACCAGCAAGTCTTCACCACAGGACGACGCGACGTCCGTCGTCCCGCTTTTTTTCATCGAACCAGTCTTTTTTCCAGATCCATCAAAGGAAGAACCATGCAGAAGAACCGCAGCAGGAATCCGCGCGGCCGCGCCAACGGCGCACCGCTCAGCAGCATCGGCCTGGCCGTGCTGGCCACGCTCGTGGCCGGCGGCGCGCAGGCAGCCGACACGACCGTCTCCACCATCCCCGCGGTGGCGGTCAACACCACGGCCTACCAGAGCGTGCAGTCGGTGCAGGACAAGTCGCAGCCCGTGACGGCCACCGCCGCCGGCAGCGTCATCGACGTCACGACCAACGGCGGCCAGACCGGCGGCAACAACACCGTCACGCAGAACAGCGTGAAGGCGAGCGCCACGGCCAATACCTTCACCAACGCCATCGACCTGTCGCTCGCAGGCGGCACCGGCCCGGTGCCCGCCGAAGGCGCGGCCTCGCTGGGCGTGCAGACCAACAGCGGCGTGATCTCCAGCGCCGCCACCGGCAACACGGTGAAGGTCGAGCTCGACGGCTTCTCCAGCGGCGGCGCGGCCAACACCGCCAACACCATCTCTGCGAACACCACGCTCAACAGCGGCTCCTCGACCATCTCCGGCACGGTGCCGGTGGACTACGCATCGACCACCCCCGGCTCGGTCATGCTGAACTACTCGCCCGTGGGCGCGAGCAGCGCCGTGCGCGGCAGCCTGGTCTCGACCTCGGTGCAGCAAGGCGCAGGCGCGGCCTCCACCGCCGCCGCCAGCGGCAACACGGTGTCGCTCACGCTGACGGCCGATGGCGAGAACAGCGTCGCCGCCGCGCCCGCGCTCGACGGCAACACGGTCTCGGCCACGCTCAAGGGCAACACCGCCAACAGCACCATCAGCGTCCAGTCGGGCGGCGCGCCGGCCTTCACCGGCTCGGCCGTGGTATCGAACCAGCAGCTGAACCAGTCGATCGCTCCCGTCACGCACACGGCCTCGGCCACCGGCAACGGCGTGATCGCCTCCATCGGCGGCAATGCCGCCGGCGACACCAATACGCTGACCGGCTCGCTCTCGGTGCAGGGCAACACCATCTCCAGCACCGCCACCGGCAACGAAGCGCTCGGCGCCACCGCCGGCACGGCCGGCAACCGCATCGTGCTGGCCGACGGCGTGTCGGTCTCCGGCTCCGGCGGCCCGGCGATCAATAACGGCTCGTACAGCGCCGGCAACCTGTCGAGCGCGCTGATGGCCGACCTGGCCGTGTCGAACAGCCAGGGCAACGTGGGCGTGTCGCTCTCCGCCGCAACGCAGGGCTCGGGCGCGCTCGCCTTCGCGCAGTCGGTGGACGGTGGCGCGGTCACGGTCGCGAACAACGCGGCCACCGCCTCGGCCACCGGCAATGCCGCGTCGAACGCGATCCTCAGCGGCAAGGATGCCGCCGCGTTCACCGCGACCGCCGCCCTGGCCAACCAGCAGAGCAACTACAACGGCGGCGTGAGCGCCGTCTCGGGCCCGACCGTCATCGGTGCCGCCACCGGCACCGAGAACGGCACCAACAACGCTGCAGCCGTCTCGGTCACCGGCAACCGCTCGGCCGCCACCGCCTACGGCAACAACGCCAGCCAGAGCCTCGCGCTCGAAGCCAACGCGCTGCCGTTGTCGGGCAACACGGCCGTGCTCGCAGGCGGCAGCCTGCCGGACGGCAACGTCAACGCGTTCGGCGCGGCCACGGTCACCAACCTGCAGAGCAACTACTCGGCGCCGGTCTCGGCGCAGACGGTGGGCTCCGTCGTCGGGGTGCTGGCCGATTCGCGCGGCACCGGCGGCGACACCATCCACGCCAGCAGCTTCACCGTGGGCGGCAACACGCAGGAAGCCGTGGGCGTGAGCAACAGCGCAAGCAACGCGCTGTCGCTGACCGGCACCACCGTGGGCTCGGGCGCAGGCGTATCCAGCGTGCAGGTGACCGACGGCGGCTCGCCGGTCGGCGCCCTGCTCTCGGGTTCCACCGCCGCGGCCTACCTGGGCACGCACGCCACCGACAGCACCGTCGCGCTCACCAACAACCTGCAGCGCGCCGTGGCCTACGCCAACTCGGCAGCGAACAGCCTGAACGTGACCGCCAACAGCGCCACCGTGGCCGCCATCGACTCGCCCGCATCGGTCGCGACGCCGGCGCTGGGCACCGCCACCGTCACCGCGGCCTATGGCGTGCTGAGCAACCAGACGGCCGCCGGCGCAGTGAGCGCGGTGGCCGACGGCGCAGGCATCCTGCCCATCGGCGCGCAAACCGTGCTGATCGAAGGCAACGTCACCCGCGGCAGCGTGTCGAACCAGGGCAATGCCTTCGTCGCCGCCGCCTACGGCAACGATGCGACCAACGCCGCCAAGCTGGCACTGGGCACGGGCGCCACCCTGGCCGGCGCGGCACCGGTGGGCAACGTCACCAGCGTGCAGAACGCCGCCGGCTCGACCATCACCGCGACCGCTTCGGGCGCCAACGTGGTGGCCACGGCCATCGAGGACGACGTCGCCGCCTCCACGGTCGCGACCTCCGGCAACCAGCTGCAGGCGCTGGCCTACGGCAACCGCGCGAGCGGCAACACGCTCGACGTCTCGGGCAACACGCTGGCGACCCTCACCGCGCAGCCGCGCGCCGTGATCGCCGGCGGCACCGCCACGACCGATGCCGCCTTCAGCGTGCAGAGCGCGCAGACCGCCTCGGGCAGCCTCACCGCCTCGCTGCGCTCCGGCGACGCCCCGGGCGCGACCGCTTCGCAGATCCGCACCCAGATCGGCGGCGACGTGACCGGCTCCAGCGTGGTGTCGAACGGCAACAGCGCCAGCGCAGCCGCCACGGCCAACAGCGCCACCAACGGCCTGACGCTCGCGGGCAACAGCCTCTCGACCTCCAGCGCGGTGCAGAACGTGCAGGGCAGCAGCGCATCGGTGCAGGCACTCGCCGGCCAGGCCGGCACGCCGGGCACGCCCGCGTCGCCTGCGACGCCGTTCACGTACAACGCCCACGTGCTGGACCCGGATGCCCTGGGCGGCAGCACGCTCGGCGGCAACACGACCATCACCAGCGGCACGCTGGGCGTGCAGCAGTCGAGCCTGACCTCGCAGGAGATCGCCTACCTGACCTCGCACGGCTGGACGGTCGGTACTGGCGTGAACAGTGGCCTGCTCACGGCACCGGCGAGCATCCTGGGCACGGTGACGACCACCACGTACGACAACCTGCGCAACGCGCAGTCGGTCGCGTTCGGCGCCACCATCCCCGGCACGTCGGCCGTCGCCGCCATCCCCAACCAGGGCGGCGTCACCGTCGCCGTGGGCGGCAACGTCACCGCCTCGCAACTCGCCGTCAAGGGCAACGGAAGCAGCGCGGCCGTCACCGGCAACAGCGCGACCAACAGCGCCTCGGTCACGGGCAACGCGATCGCCTCGGGCGGTGCGACCACGGCCAGCGCAGGCAGCCTCGCGCTCGGCGCGACCGGCGCACAGGCCGACCACACGGTCTCCAACGTGCAGCAGGTCACGGGCGGCGCGGCGCTGTCGACCAGCGTCTACGGCACCTATGCCATCGACGCGGCGGCCGGCGCGGTCATCTCCGGCTCGACGCTGAGCGTGTCCGACAGCAGCCAGCGCGGCAGCGCGGTGGCGAACACGGCCACCAACAGCCTGAGCGTGACCGGCACCAACGTGGCGAGCACCTCGGCGCTGTCGTCGGCGCAGTCGGGCAACGCGGCCGTATCGGCGGCTTCCGACCTCGAGCTGTATGCGCCTGGCGCGGTCTCTGCGTCGTCGGTGGACCTGTCGCGCAACAAGAACGTGTCTCTGGGCGTGATCAACGATGTCACCAACTCGCTGAGCGTGACGGCCTCCAACGTGACGCCGGCAGGCGCCGCCATCAACGCACAGCTGACGGCCGGCACCGCCAACGGCGACCACGTGCTGAACAACGCGCAGACGGCCACCACCTCGGTGAGCAGCAACGCGACCACGCGCCTGTACAACCAGGACCAGACGGCCTCGGCCACGACGGGCCTGGCCAACGGCACGGCAACCATCAGCGGCAACGCCACGACCGCCGAAGCCTCGGCCAACCGTGCCGACAACAGCGTGGCGCTCAACGGCGCGGCGGTGCTGGGCGCGAGCGCCGGCCTGAACAACAGCCAGTCGAGCAGCGCGGCCGTCACGGCCAACGCGTCGACCTCGGCGACGTTCAAGCTCGAAGGCACCTCGCCGGCCACGGCTGCGGCGCTGAACAGCGGCATCACCATCGACGGCAACAGCACCACGGCGCTGGCACGCGGCAACGCAGCCAGCAACGTGCTGAACGTATCGGCTGGCAGCGGCTATGCCGCGGCATCGCCGGTCGCGGGCAGCTCGGCCGGCGGCGCCACGCAGGCCACGGCGGCACTGCTCAACACGCAGGGCAACAGCGGCAACGTGTCGGCCAGTGCGAGCGGCACGTACCAGGTCGCGCTCAACGGCGTGACCGCGGGCACCGCCCCCGGCATCACGAACGGCACCGCCGCGCTGACGGGCAACACCGTCGCCGCGCAGGCCTACGGCAACACCGCCACCAACGCGGTGACCGTGGCTGCCACGGCGGCCAACCGTCCGACGGTCGCGGTGGGCAACTACCAGACCAACAGCGGCGCCATCACCGCGACCGCCACCGCCGTGAACTACGGCGTGGGCGTCACCGGTGCGGCCGCAGGCAGCACGCTGCGCGCCGCAGGCAACCAGGTGACGGCGACCGCGGTGGGCAACTCCGCCGTGTCGACGATCGCCTCGGCCCGCTGAGCATCGTCCCCTGCCCCGGCCGGTGCGCTGCGCGCCCTGCCGGGGCTTTTTCCGCCCGCCTCCGGGCCGGGCATTCGCGCGAACCATGTACCTGCATCCACTCATCGCCAACGTGCCGCCAGCGGAGCGAGCAGCGCTCGTCCAGAGCTGCGAGCTGCGCTCATTCAGGCGCAACGAAATCGTGCTGGAGGCCGACACCTGGACCGACCGCATCTACTGCGTGGCCAGCGGGCTGCTGCGTGTGGTCGCCCACGGCAAGGGCAGCGCGCAGGCCAGCGACGTCACCACCGACTTCATCCGCCAGGACGACTTCTTCCTGAGCCCCTCTTTCGCCGAAGACCGCTACCAGGCCATGCAGACGCTGGTCGCCGCGCTGCCTTCGGCCGTCTACCTGGTGCCCGTGGCCGCCATCCGCCGGCTGTGCGGCGCATATCCCGAAGTGGCCATCGGCCTGCTGACCCTTGCGATGAAGCGCATGAGCGTCATCCGCAGCCAGCTGCGCCGCATCTCGGCGCTGTCGGCCGAAGACCTGGTGGGCCGCGTGCTGCACCAGCTCACGCTGCTGGCGCCCGCGGGCTCGGGCGGCTACGACAAGCGCATCACGCAATCGGTGATCGCCTCCTACTCGGGCCTCTCGCGCGAGGTGGTCAACAAGACCATGCGCGACATGGAGAACCGCGGCCTCGTGCGGCGCGACGAGGATGGAATCCATGTGCAGCCCGACTTCGCCGCCACGGACTTCGGCGGGTTGCTGCCCATCGAGCAGAGCCTGTCGGCGGTCGAGCCCTACCAGCACGACCCGATGCTTCCGCCGGAGTTCTTCGACATGCGGCACGCGGGCCGAAGCGGCGAATCGCAGGAAGATTGAATCCGGCCGGCCGGCTGCGGCCTGCCTGCCCCCTGCCCTACCTCGAGCGGATCAGGCGAAGTCGGTCGTCGCGAAATCGTCGACGACGTACACGCCGTCGTCGTCACGGCGCACCACGCCGCGCAGCTCGAAGTCGCGCATGGTCTTGTTGACCACCTCGCGCGACAGCCCGGCGTACGAGGCGATCACCGATTGCGTGATGCGCTTGTCATAGCCTTGCTCGCCTGCGGGCGCGAGCCGCGTGAGCTGCTGCAGTACGCGAAGCACGGAGTCTTCCGCCGTCAGCACGGAGATGCGATGGAACTGGCCGCGCAAGGTGCTCATGCGCTTCATCGCGAGCCCCAGCAGGCCGAGCGCCACTTCCGGATGCCTGGTGCAGAGGCTGCGCATCTCCCCGATCGGTATCAGATACACCGACGAGGGCAGTGCGGCAATCAAGGTCTTCTTCGAGCAGTAGCTGTCTTCCTGCATCGACAGATGGAAAAAGAAGTCGTTGGGACCGATGAACTCCGTGGTCATTTCCGCGTCGCCTCGCTGATTCAACGAGACCACGCGCAGCAGGCCGCTCGCCACGCAGTAGATCTGGTCGGTTGAATCGCCGGCCGCAAGCACGACTTCATTGCGCTTGTAGGAATGCAGGCGGGTGGATTCGCCGAGCTTGGTGCGCTCCGCCAGCGGCAGACTCGCCATCAGGGGATGTAGGTACATCATCGAATGGTGCTTCCCAAGGCCGCTTCGAGGGAACACACAAACATGGGAGGCCGCACATGCGATGCGCTCAGGCGGCACGCGCAAATGTATGCATGACATGCACCGCATGCGCGTCGCGCCGCAGCAGGCCGCGCTGCTCGATGTCGCGCATGGTCTTGTTGACCACCTCGCGCGACAGGCCCGAGTAGGAGGCGATCATCGATTGCGAGATGCGCTTGTCGTAGCCGCCCTCGCGCACCGGTGCCAGCTGGGTGAGCTGGTGGAGCACGCGATGGACCCGCTCTTCCGAAGGCAGCGTGGACACGCGCCGCATCTGCCCGCTCAGCATGCCCATGCGGCTGACGACGAGGCCCAGCAGCGCCATCGCGACTTCGGGATGGCGCGCGCACAGCTCCCGCATGGCCACCACCGGCACGAGGTACACCGACGAAGGCAGGACCGCCACCAGCGACTGCTCTGCGCGGTAGCGGTCTTCGCGAACCGGCAGATCGAAGAAGCCCTCGGGCCGGATGAACTCGCTCGTGACCTCGGGCCTGTCGCCGCACTCGGGCGTGACCACGCGCAGCAGCCCTGTCGCCACGCAGTAGAGCTGGTCGGTCGATGCGCCGGCTTCGAGCACGGTCTGGTTGCGCTTGAAATGCGACAGCCGGCACAGCTGGGCGAACGACGCACGCTCCGCCGCCGGCAGGCTGGCTGTCAGGGGATGCAGATACATGGACGCGCATGATTCGCGAAGGCGCGCGCCGCGTCTTCTCAATGCGCGCAGGCGCCCCATGCTGCCGTGCCAGTTGCTCAGCGATCCGTGTGGCGGCCTTTCTCCCGTGCATCGTTGGGCGTCATGCCGTAGGCCGCACGGAACGCGCGATAGAAGGTCGCGATGCTGTCGAAGCCGCAACGGTAGGCGATGTCGGTGACCGAACGCGCCGGCTGCGCCACCAGCATGCGCGATGCATCGGCCAGCCGCATCGCAGTGAGCGTGCGCGCGAAGGATTGCCCCGTCGGCTCGAACAGCACATGCACCTGCCGCAGCGAGATGCCCAGCTCGCGCGCCACTGCACCAGGCGACAGTCCCGGCTGCCGAAGGTCGCGCGCAAGGATGCCCCGTGCCGCATGCAGCAGGCCGCTGCGAAGCGCAGCGCGGCTCTCCGGCAGGCCCGGTGCGAGCCGGCCGCGAGACACCAGGGCCAATCGCACGATGTGCGCCACTTCGGCGTGCGGATCGGGAATGTCGGCCGGTCTCGTGGTCAGCGCATGGAAGAGCGCCATCAACGGTCGCGCGACCGGCAGGCTCCTGTCGAGCGGCGTGGCGAACAGGTCTTCGGCCTCGGCACCCAGCAGCAGTTCGTGCGTGAGCGGGATGCGCAGGGTGCGGAAATCGAAGCCGTCGGAGCGCTCCGGCACGCCGGCATAAGGCAGGTCGGAATGATTGACGAGCAGGTCGCCCTCGCGCACGCGCTGCGGCGGCGCACGGCCCACGCCGATCCACCCCGGGCCGCGCACCTGCAGCCCGATGCACAGGCTGCGCCCCGCGACACGCGCGATGTCGGAAGGTGTGCGGCTCACGCGGTAGGAGGACGCGCGCAGCTCCGACACGGTGGCCGTGCCGACCGCCGCCGCGGCGAAACGGCCCTCGAACTTGTCGCGCCGCGCGCGGTCGAGTTCGATGGTCACGCCGAACAAATGCCGCCCACGCACCTCGCACCAGTGGTCGAAGCGGTCCTGGGGTCGGATGTCGTCTGTGGTGAAGTTCAGCATGGCCGTCGGCGTCTGGGGCGCGATATTGCCAGATTAATCACTTCTTCGTACATCCGAGTTGAGCAGTACGGACCGCGTCCGCGGGGCTTTCCAGGGGTCGTGATCGGCCAGACTGCATTCGAACGCGGTACCGCTGGAGCCGATCCACGAGCTTCGGACTCTTTGCACCGGAATGTGATCCACAGCACATCCGGGCCGATATAGCGAGTGCGCCGGAGCGAGGCGATTAATACCATCGACTTCGCTCGGTAGCGCCAAGGACAACGGTCCGGAAGCCGTCGGGCCCATACAGCCTTCCCTTCCACTTTCCATGATGCAGTCCGTTCACGCTCCAGAGGATTTCTCCATGCCCGTGCACGCCGGCCGCTCCGCTCATGCGATGGCGGTGGCCGGTGCCCTGTGCGAGTTGTTCACCCAGGCCAGCGAAGTGCAGCTCGCGTTCCTGCTGCGCTCCATCGAGACGGGCGACGCGCCGGCCGCAGCACGTGCGGCGCAGGGCATCCTCGGCGCCATCGCGTCTTCCGCAGCGGGCTGCAAGCCGGCGCCCGATGCACTCACCTCGCCGCTGTCGTCGCGAGAGCTCAAGGTGCTGTGCATGATCGCCGGCGGCTCCACCAATCGCGAGATCGCCGATGCGACCCACCGCTCGATCAACACCATCGAGGCGCAGGTGAAGAGCATGTACCGCAAGCTCGGCGTGCGCTCGCGCACGCAGGCCGTGCGGGAGGCGATGCAAAGGGGCCTGCTGATGTGGCGCGACGAGGATGCGCAGGTGGCCGTGGCTCGCGCGGAGATTCCCGCAACCTGCTGAGGCCAGGGGCTTCTCGGACAGGCAGGCTATATTGCCCGCTGGTCCAACAACGAGAGAGAAGCCAACATGGCAAAAGCCTATTGGGTCAGCGCCTATCGCGCCATCAAGGATGCGGACAAGCTCGCAGCCTACGCAAAGCTGGCAGGTCCGGCGATCACGGCAGGAGGCGGACGCTTCCTCGCGCGCGGCCTGCCTGCCAAGGTCTACGAGTTCGGCCTGTCCGAACGCACCGTGCTGATCGAGTTCGACAGCCTCGAGAAGGCCACCGCCACGCACGACAGCCCCGAATACAAGGCCGCGCTCGACGCACTGGGCGATGGCGCCGAGCGCGACCTGCGGATCATCGAAGGGGTTTGAAAGCCCATTGAAAGCATGTTGAAAGACCCGGGCTTCGCCTGCACGAGGCCCGTGCGCGCAGCGTCCATTCTTCCTTCGCATCAGCCACCATGGCCCACCTCCCAGCCTCCGCATCCGACGAGGACCTGATCCATTTCGCAGACGAATGGGCCAGCCTGCTGGAGGCGGAAGACTACGCGGCGGCCTTCGCGTTCACTGCGCACGAGCCATCGATGAGATGGACGCCGGAACTGATACGCGAGGTCATCAAGTCGTACGGCGAATGCAGCGCCAGCCAGAAGGTCACACTGCACGGCAAGCCCACCGACATCTCCCAGCGCAAGGAAGTGAGCCGCTGGCACGAAGACGGCAGCAGCGGCATCGGCGAGATCTGGTACGACCTGAACATCGACGGCCATGCCTCCGACATCACCGCGACCTTCCACGTCGAACAGGGCGCCGACGGGCTCACGGTGCGGCTGAACGACATCCACGTCATGTAGCGCCACCGCCGGCTGCGGCCGCAGCGTGGATGCCTGACACACCGACACACACCACCTCCGCCTCTCCTCAGCATGAAACTGCCGACCTACGACCGAGACGCGGCGCGCGCCCTGATCAAGGAAAAAGCCGACGCACCTTTCTCCGCCTTCGATGTCGCCAGCCGCGCGCATCAGCGCCAGGACAGGAAACTCCACGCGGAGGCCGCCATGCTCTTCTGCCTCGCGACCGAAAGGGCCGAGGCCGAGCACCGCGCGGATCAGTCCAAGCCCAACCAGGCGATGAACCATCTGGTGCGCGCAGGCATCGCATTCAATCGCGCGGCGCAGGCCGAGACCGCGGAACCCTTGCTGCGCCAGGCCATCGCCTTCGACTGGGCCGGCCACGGGCTGGCGCAGGACAGCCACATGGTGGAATGGGGCTTCTTCCAACTGCTGCTGAACGCCCGCGGCGAACCCGAGCGCTTCGCGCAGCTCTTCGATGAAGCCGTGGCGCGGTGCGCCGAGATCGGCAGGGACTACACGGCTATCCATCCGCACCAGGAGGAACTCCTGGAGATCGCCATCGGCATCGGTCACCGCCCCATCGTCGAGCGGCTCGCCGCAAGGATCGCGGATCGACGGCCGTCCAAGAAGGCGGTCAAGGAGTTGTTGGCACGGGCAAAGGCCTTGCTCGCCGCTCCTGCCTGATCACCGGCAATCGAAAGAAGGGAGATCGAAGGACATGACGATCAAGCGAATGGACAACGTCCTCATCGTGGTCGACGACCTCGAGGCAGTGAAGGCTTTCTTCCTCGAACTCGGCCTCGAGCTCGAGGGCCAGACCACGGTCGAGGGGCCCTCCGTCGGAAGCCTCATCGGGCTCGCGGACGTGCGCGCCACCCTGGCCATGCTGCGCACGCCCGATGGTCAGGGCATCGAGCTCGACAAGTTCCATACGCCCGACGCGATCAGGTTCGGACCGGTGGATGCGCCGGTGAACACGCTCGGCCTGCGCCGCATCATGTTCGCCGTCGACGGCCTCGACGCCGTCCTCGCGCGCATGCAGGCGCATGGCGCCGAACTCATCGGCCAGATGCAGTACGGGCAGTCGTACCGGCTCGCCTACATTCGCGGTCCCGAGGGCATCATCGTCGGGCTGGCCGAGCAGTTGGGCTGAGAGACGCTCGCCGTTCAGGCGAGCCACTCATCTCCTGCGAGACGCATACTCGACGCAAGACTTCTTCGCAAGCGAAGCCAAGCGCTGCATCCGTACGCCCCAAGTCCAGCCCGCACGTGCAAGCCGGACTTTCCGATGCACTTCAAGGCGCCGGCGTGAGCTTGAAGATCTTGTTGCCGTGCGAGGCCCCCACGTACACGGTGCCATCGCCGGCCACCGCCACGCCGATGGGGAAGTTGAAGCTCAGTGCCGCGCCGGTGCTGTCGCGCAGCGTGCTGATCTCGCCAGAGGGCGCGACCACTCGCGCCACGCCGTCCCAGGCGTGGGTCAGGAAGACGTTGTTGCTCGCGTCCACCGTCACGCCGTAGGTGTAGCCGATCTTGGCCGGCGTGGCTGCCGTTCCGTCGGCAAGGCCGGAGGTGGCGTTGGTGCAATCGCCCAGCAGCGTGCTCACTTCGGCGGTGGCCACGTCGATCTTGCGCAGGCACAGGCTGTCGGTGTCCGTGTCGTAGAGCGTGCGTCCGTCGCGGCTGATCGCCAGGCCCTGCGGGCGGGCGAACTGTGCGGCGGTGCCGACTCCGTCGAGATAGGCCTGCGTGCCGTCACCGGCGAGCGTCGTGGTGGTGCCGTCAGCTGCCACCTTGCGCACGCGCTTGTTCTCGAGGTCCGCCACGAACAGGTTGCCTGCGCCGTCCAGCGCGATGCTGGCGGGGGTGTTGAACAACGGCGCCGAAGGACTGTCTGCATAACCGCTGCTGCCGGAGCCCACCCAGGTCGTGAACGTGGTCGCGTTGGGAGCGATCTTGTTGATGCGATGCCGCTCGCTCACATACAAGGTTCCATCGGCCGCGAGAGCCAGGCCGAACGGCGCATTCATGCTCGAGACAGGTACAACTTCGGCACCGTTGCCGCTGGCCGTGTCGATCCTGTAGACCGCACCGTTGCCGCCCATGGCCACGTAGAGATTCGCGCCGCTGGAGTCCAGCACCATCTGATAGGGACTGCTGTAGGTCACGCCCGTGGTCGCCAGCACGGTCGCGACCCAGGGCTTGACCGTAAGTGTCGCAGCCTGGCTGGTCACGCTGCTATCGGTGCCGCTCACGCGCACGCGAAGCTTCTGACCGCTGTCGGCGAGCTGATTGGCTGCAGTGGTGAAGCTGTCGCTCGTGGCGCCGGAAACATCGGTCCAGCTGCTGCCGCCATCGACGCTGCGCTGCCATTGGTAGGCCGTCGCGCGCACCGCCTGCACCTTCAACGTGGCGGCCACGCCCTGGCCGATGGTGATATCCGATGGCTGCGCGGTGATGGCGACCGCGGTTTCTTCCGGCGCTGGTGCAGGTGCGGGTGGCGGCGTTCCCTGCGACGCAGGCGCAGGGGCCGGCGCAGGAGCGACGGCGAACCCGGGGAAGCCGCCGCCGCCTCCCCCACCGCCGCCGCAGGCGGCCAGCAGGAGATTCGTCATGAGAAGTGCAACGGGTGCACGCCATGCGCGGGAAGCGGTACGTGTGGAATTCATGATGGGCCTTCCTTTTTTCAAAGTGGAGTGAACGAGAAGGCTCCACGGTATGGAAGGCAACACCCCCGATCCAGTGTCGAAGGTCATCGCAACGCAGCAAAAAATTCACGCTCACGAGCGCATGCCGGCGGGTGCCTTGTCGAGCTGTGCCATCGATGCGAGGGCCTGCAGCAGCCTGTCGGCAGCCACCGGCTTGAGCAGGACCTGCAGCCCGGAGTCGCGCATCTGCTGCTGCCGCTGCGGCGCGGTTTCGCCGGTGATCAGCATCACGTGCAGACCGGGTCCGAAGCGTGCGCGCAGACGCTGCGCCGCGGCCAATCCGTCGGCGCCTTCTGCCAGCCGCACATCGCAAAGCAGCACCTCGACGGGCGAGCTCCCTTCCGCGGCGTGCGCCAGCACGGCCTCGGCCTCTGCTTCGCCGGACACCGCGTCGATGGCGACGCCATGGGCATGCAGCAGCCCCGAGACGGCCTGTCGTATCGCGGCCTCGTCGTCGAGGAGCAGCACACGCCGAGGCAGCGGCAAGGCGGTACCCGGGCGAGCCGTCGCCTGCACGACGCCCAGGGCCGACACCGCGGGAAGCACCAGCCGAAAGCAACTGCCCCGCCCCGAGCGCGAACGCACCTGCAGCGGATGCCCCAAAAGACGCGAGAGCCGCTGCACGATCGACAGCCCGATGCCAAGGCCTCTCGCCCGATCGCGCCCCGGGTTACCGATCTGATAGAACTCGTCGAAGATGCTGCCGAGGTGCTCATCGGCAATGCCGATGCCGGTGTCGCGCACGTCGATCCACACCAGAGGCCCGCGTGCACGCGCGGCCACCACCACGCCGCCGCGCTGCGTGTACTTGAGCGCGTTGTCCACCAAGTTGGACAACAGCCGCTGCAGCAGCTGTGGATCGCTCAGCACCCAGCAAGGCGTGGCGCGCAGCCGAAGCTGCAGCTCCCTGTCGGCCGCCTGCGCCGCGAACACATTGTTGAGCGCGAGGAACAACGGGTTGAGTTCCACCGGCCGTATCTGCGGTGCCACCTCGCCGGCATCCAGCCGCGAGATGTCGAGGAGCGTGTCGAGCGAATCGCCGAGCGTTCCGACCGCATCCATCAGCCGCGCGGCGTGATCCCAGTCCTCGCTGCCGCGAAGCTTCTTCTCGATGACCGCGCCGAACAGCGCGATCGCGTGCATGGGCTGGCGCAGGTCGTGGCTCGCCGCAGCGAGAAAGCGCGTCTTCTCCTCGCTGGCGCGCTGCGTGGCGGCGATCTGGAGGCTGAGCTGCTCGGCCAGCGCCTCCTTCTCGAAGCGCATGGTCAACGAAGCGGTCAGCAGCCTGTGGTGCTGCAGCGCGAACATGATCATCACGCACATGTAGAGCAGGCAGCCGCTTGCCAGGAACAGATGCGTGCTGTCTCCGCGCCAGGCCAGTGCCAGAGTGAGGCTTGCCATGCTCGGCACGATGAAGCGCGGAATGTTCCGCTTGAGCACGGCGAGCGACAGCGCACCGCCCGCACAGCCGCCCATCATCATCACGATCACCATGACCCACAGACCCAGGTGGCGCCCCGGCGGCACGCACAGCCACGGAGCGAGTCCCCAGACGCAGGAGCGCAGCAGCACATTGCGCGCATTGAAGCGCGCCCAGTACTCGGGGTGATCGGCCGCGTCGGGACTGCGCCGATAGCGCCGGTACGCACGCCGCAGCGTCAACGCCAGGTGCAGCGCCATCCAAAGCAGCACCTGCCAGCGCCACGTGGACAGGAACAACGCGATGCCCAGCGACTGCGCCGTGAGAAGGTCCGCCAGATAGGCCCCCGGCGCATTGGCATGGACCGAGGCCACCTGCTCGCGCAGCACGCGCTGGGCGAGTTCTGGCGATTGAGGGTCATTCATCGCCGGCATGCGGACAGCCATCCAGAGAGCCGCATCACGCGATTCGATCGCGTCCCTTACCGCAGGCTGCTGATGAGCTGCGCGCGCGAGCGCATGCCGAACAGCAGCAACAGCGTGGACACGTGATTCTTGACCGTTCCCTCGGTCAGGTGCGAGAGCTGCGCGATCTCCTTGTTCGACTTGCCGGACAGCACCCAGTCGAGGATCTCGACCTGGCGCGCATTGAGCTGCGGCTGCGGCTCGGCCATCGCGGGCACGGCGTGAGGTGCAGCAACCGGTGAAGCGGTCGACAAGCCCGGCTGCGCGACCAGATCGTTGTCACGCACGTAGCGCAACACCTCGCCCAGGTGCCCCGTCTTGGGCAGGAAGGCCTGCGCCCCGAGCGCCGTCACTCCCTGCATCAACGCCTGGCTGTCCTTGCCAGAGAGCACCACCACACGCGATGCAGGAAACGCGCGCCTGAAACGGACCAGCGTATCGAGCCCCTGGGAGTCGGGAAGATCGAGATCGAGCAGCACCAGCAGATGCGAAGAAAGATAGAACTCGTACAGCCTCAACGCGTCCGCCAGGCTGCGCGCCTCATGCACCGGCACGCTCGCAGTCTCCGCAAGCAACAGCGCCCGCAGGCCCAGCCGCACCAGCTCATGGTCGTCGACCACCAGGATGCCCCGTGCCGGTATGGTCACGCCGGCCTCGCTGCGCGACGGCGCAACATGCAGTGGCAGTGGTGCGGCATTGACCATGGTGCGGGCATCTTAGTGCTCGTGATTGCGATCCCGAAATGACCAAAGTCATGAGGAGGCAGCTGTTTTGCAAGGCGGTGATGTCCTCGACCGAAGATTCAAGCATCCATACGAAGCTGGATGTCGAGCGCTTTCGATGCCCTTCTACATTGCATCTTCGAATGAAGCGCCTGGCTGCGTAGTACTCGCTCCATCGAGCTCGAATACCTCGCAAGCTCGAGGGAATAGACAGGATGGCATACGTCTTATGGACGCCTCATCGCATGGCGTATGACGTCCTTGTCCGATCGCCGCGGGGGCCAGTCTTCATCTTCATCGGTTCTCCCATGGACTGTGCGGTTTCGAAGGCAAGCAGCCGATCGCCACATGGCAAGATCGATTCACACGCCGCCGCATCGATCCAGCAGGCGAATCAACCGGAAAGCATCAATGAAGCTCGGCTACACCATCATCTACGTCCCCAGTGTCGAAGACTCGCTGCGGTTCTTCGAGCAGGCATTCGGCTTCTCTAGGCGCTTCCTGCATGAATCGGGAACGTATGGCGAGCTGGAAAGCGGCGAGACCACGCTCGCGTTCGCGGCACACGAGCTTGCATCGATGAACTTCAATGGCGGTCACGTTGCCGCGTCGGAATCGGAGAAGCCGCTGGGGATGGAACTGGGTCTTGTCACCGACGACGTTGCAGCTGCGCATTCGCGGGCACTGGCTGCCGGCGCCGCGGAGCTGGCACCGCCTCGTGCCAAGCCTTGGGGGCAAATAGTGTCGTATGTGCGCTGTCCGGATGGGGCGCTGGTGGAGCTTTGTTCGCCAGTCGGTGCCTGAGGTCACAGGGCCTCTTCCGCGCCCGGCGCAGACATACGCACCCATGACAAGCCCGTGGCGCGCATCAGGGCGTACATTCAGTTGAATAAAGACGCACTCCTCGTGAACAGCTCAAATCCGTACTACGCCAAGAACTACGATGTGTATGCATTGCTTGGTGCGCCAAACTTGCTCCCCTGGCAATGGGAGGTATGGATGAAGATCGAGCCGTTGCTCGCGCCATTTGTCTCTTCCGACCGAGGAAAGCCGACAGTCCGGTCAAGCCAGATCTCAGGTGTGGGAAAGGAATCTAGATCGATCGCTTTCGGAAAGATGGGCTGGGACTCGAAGTCGCATTTGCGTTGGACGCACGGGTCACCCTCCGGTGCCCTTGAGCCAAGTCTTCGGAGGTTCCTTGGAATGGAAGCATGGACACCATCGTGGACGGTGTGCGTGAAAGAGCACGAGGCGCCGGACTTCTACTTCCATCTGCTTCGGGCGCCTCACGTACAACATGGAATTGAGCCTCTGTTCGGTTCCGTGTTGGTGGTCGCGCTGACAGCTGGCGCTCCCGTTGCGCGCAGAGACGACCTCCGGTCAGCAATGACCGCCATCGCGACGCTGCTCCAAAGTCCCCTCGCGGTTTGCAAACGTCGAGCCTGGGGCATCGCATCAGGCTCGATGGGAGGCTTTCGCGACGCGGTGCAGGACCTCGGTTTTGGCCGCGGATTGTTCAGGGAGGAGGACCCTCATGCGAAGCCGATCAGCCTCGAAACTTTTTCTGAGCAATGGAGCCTGCTTCAAGCTTGAACGAGGATGGAGGCTTGACGACCTGAGGGCCGATCAGATGCAGGCGATCGTCCGGGGCTCCCGCAGAGGAGTTTGCATTGTCAGCGCGATTTCTTCGCGGGGCGCGTGAATGGCTAGAGCCTGGCCACAGTCGGCCGGGAGAACTGCGCCGGACGGACAACCGACAACAGGCTGGTCACCGCCGGCACGCGGTTCACCAAGCGTGTGGACGACGCATTCATCGATCCGGACCTCTTGCACCGATCAGATCGCGCACGGCAATGGCCAGCACCAAAAGCCCCAAACCGGCGGCAGTCAGAGTTGCCGCCGTGTAGAAGCCGATCAGGGCCCAGTAAATGACGGGCTGCTCTGCTGCAAGGATGTCAGGTCCTTTGCGGTTGTTGAGCACCCCGGTGCGCAGGCTTTCCACCACCTCGCTCGCGCCCATAAAGCACCCCCAGCCGATGAATGTCGCGACGGCGAGAGCCACCATCGACTGTAGCCACGGCCGCCGGCGGCTCGGGGCATCCGGACGGTTTGTCACGTCCTTGCTGCGTTCGCAAAGGCCAAGCGATTCCCGAAGGAATGCCGCACTGTCATCTCGCGCGTGCTGCAAGTCACGAGGCTGATGGTTCGGGGTAATGTCGTAGGCATGGCAGTTCGCTGATGCTCGCGGGCGAACGACTTTACTTGAATGTCCTCCTTCGGATTTGGCGACTGGCAGCTTCGGGCCGAGGCTGTGTAAAAACGCTGCCGTCATGCTGATCTCTTGAAAGTCGACCTCTCAGATCGCGCCACGATCGACGATTGAGGCTTAAGGAATGGTTTGACCACCCACGAAAACACGAGCGCCGCACGTTTTCACACAGCCTCGGCCCACAGCAGAAATTGGAGCGCGTGAATTTGCTGTCCTGGAGCAGACAAAAATCGAGAGAGAGCTTGCAGGGATGCCCCCGCAGGCCTAGTCGTTACGCTGGTGCTCGTCGCCAGTCTCGAAGAACGCGTTGATGTACGCATCCGGCTCAAGGTCGCTCTCGCGCAACAGAGAGAAGACCTCGACGCCCGACGCCGCAACGGGATCAACGAGCCAATAGGACTGGCAAACGTCAAGGAAGGTCGAGTCTTCCCCTGCATAGGCTTTCGCCTCGCGTTCCGCCATCTCTATGGCCTCGTCTGCGGACTCGGCTTGCCACAACGTGATGCGCTCCTCGTATAGATGAGCCTTCTTCTGTCCGTCTCGAGGTTCCCACTCGAACAGGCAGCGCGTTGAATAGGATTCCATGGGCAGCCTTCACGATTGGTAAGGTGGTCTTCTGGATAGCCTACCTGAAAGCCGTCGTGCACGAACTTCCGCTCCTGGCCAAATCTTGCCATGTCTGTGGATGTGAGAATGTGCACGCGGAGCCACACTGCACCGTGCTACTTAGGCACAGTTCGTCTTGGCGGCTTAGTTGCCGTTTCCACTTCCTTGCAGAACGTCGCCATTGCGTCAGTGAGCCAACTCCGACCCATCGTAGTGAACTCATCGCTCGCACAAGCTTGTTCGCGGGCGGCAGTGAGAACCTCAAAAAGCTGATCGACAGGCAGATCGGCTTCACTCAGGTTTACGACCTTGCCTCCCCAGTACTCTGCTAGCTCGCGTGCAAGTAGCTGTGATACCGGATCGGCGACCCCATAGCGCTCAGCTGCAATCGATGCCGCCCTCCCGAGGATGTCGTGGACCGCGGCGTTAGTCCCCCAGCAAATGTGGTCGTAGAAGGCAAGTGCTGAAGACATGGGAAATCTTGTCTAGATGTCTGTTTTTGGCCGGGCTCAGTCAGTCTTCGCCCCGCTCCGAAGTAGCGCCAGTTTGAGGCGTTTGATAAGTCTTCCCCACATCGACTGACTCTTCGGAGTCTGCATTTTTCACGCCCCTTTGTTGAATCAAAGAACTGAACTCTGCTGAAGAGCGACTGCATCTGGCCGAGACGCGTCACGCATCTTCGAGTTCAGCATCTTGGCCTACCTGAAGTCTCGGCAAATCGTTGGCAGTGGCGAGCACGAACGTGAAGACCGTAATGTCCGGCTGCCCGTCCGTGGTCAGCGCCCGAGGTTGGGATAGGTAAGGCTTGATGGGCACCCCACCCAAGCGAGACCTCTCAGAGACAGCGAACTCACCCGGTTCGAGCTGTCGCGCAAAGAGCGACACAGGACGCTGCTGGTGAAAGATGTGTTCGATGCGAAATTTCATCTCGTGCCCCGGGAACGGCTGCTTTTAAGCACATTCTGCCCCGACCACGAAGGTCTGGTCTTGGCCAGCCGCAGCCAAGCAGATCGTTGGAGCAACGGGCCTGTTGCGTTCCCTCGCGCTTCTCTGAAGCCGACGTTCGCCAACAGATGTGCGCCGACAGCCTACTGCGAAGCGGCCAGAAATTTTTCGATCAACCCGACCGTGGCACCGGTGCTCTCCTCCATCAACCAATGCCCTGCGCCTGGTACGACTTCCCCGCGCACATTGGTTGCCGCATTGCGCATGACGATCGCCATGTTCTCGCCGAAGGATTTCTCTCCGCCGATGGCGAGCACCGGCATGGGGAGCTTGGTCTTGGAGAACGCGATGTTGTCGGCGACGTCGCTCTTGGCGATGGTATTGAACTGAGCGAAGGCGGCGCGCATCGCGCCCGGCTGCGCGTAGAGCTTGGTGTAGTGGCGCCGCGTTGCCTCGTCGATTTTCGAGGGCGTGCCGGCGAACTCGTTCCAGAACCGGTCGAGATAGATGCGCTCCCTGCCGGCCACCAGTCGCTCGAAATCGCGGCCACCGGCATTGAAGTGCCATAGCGCCGGCCACAGGATGATCTGGTCCCATGGAGCGATGCCGGGCACGGGTGCGTCCATCACGACGAGCTTGTCGACTTTGTCGGGGTAGCTGGCCGCATACGCATACGCGACCATCGTGCCGATGTCATGGCCGACGACAGCGGTGTTGTCCTGCTTCAGTGCAGTCACGACCGCGCGGATGTCTAAAGCCTGCGATTTCTTGTCGTAGCCACTGGCGGCCTTTGACGATTTCCCCATACCGCGGAGGTCTGGGACGATCACCAGGTGCGTCTTTGCCAGCTCTTGCGCCAGCGGGGCCCACATGTCGCCCGTGTCGCCGAATCCATGAATGAGCACCACGGCGGGACCAGCACCGCCGGAGCGGACGAAGATGCTTGCGCCATCCGCAGTGGTGACGGTCCGGGTCTTGAAGCTACTCGGGAAGGTCGGCTGTGCTGCCGCATTCGCAATGCAGAGCATGGAAGTCAACAGCGCGAGCACGAGCGCGAAGCGATTCTTCATATCGGAACTCCACTTTGAGGGACCAGACCGGCGCGGCGTATTCTGAGGCTTTATCGCAAAGGGAGCTAGCTATAGATAGTTGGCTCCTGTCGGGCCGCGAACCCGCAGCCCGCAGACCAGCAATCAACCGCCAGATCCAGGCGCCCCACGCCGCCCCTTCTCGTTCATCTGGAACAGATCTCCAGCCTTGCGCGCCATCTCGGCCGCAAGCCAAAGCAGATTGTTGAGTTGCCGAGGTCCATCCCCGCTGCACCAGTCGATCTCTTCACCGTGGCAGACCCACAGGAGAGCTTCGAGCTGAGTGAGGGTGTTTTCGAGAAGATCCGCCGGATCTTGTTGGGCGGTTTCTGCGGAAGCTACCGGCGTAGTTGGCCGGGCTATAGTCTTGGTAGCCATTTTTGTGCGTTTCCTCCAAGGTAGTTGCACGAACTTGGTTAGACGGCCGGGGTGCTAGTGACACCCTGGCCGTCGCCTTTTGATACCTCGCATCTGCATCAGTGCTTTCGCACCGACGACCTGCCGCGAGGCAAGCAGCCTTCGAACATCTCGGTGGTGGCTTGGTGTGTGGGCCTTTCTGCTCCCCTTGTTGGGGTATCGAGTGACAGGGGCATTCACTCTAGAGAAGAACCCGGCAAAGCAGCCGCTGCTGCAGCACGAAGTCGCACAGACTGCCAACAAATGCAGCTTCCGCGACACCCCGTGGCAGACCTCGCAAGCCCCGAGCCATATCAGCCCGAAGCGGCTCCAAAACGCCCACGCCGATGGGGTGCCTTGCGCAGCGAAATAAAGGGGGAGCCCGAAGGGCGGAGGACATTCGCGGAGCAAGGTACCCCGTCGGCGTGAGCGTCGCCCTGAACGCCCCCGAAGCCGAGCCAGAGCCTCACGACATCCCGCGCGCCAGCAGGTGATCCACCAGCCTCCGCTGCGGAAAGCTCAACGCCTCCTGCCGCGTGCACAGGTACATCCGGCGCGAGGCCCACGCGTCGGTGAGATTGATGAAGCGCAGCTTCATCTCCTTGCGATAGGCCACTGCAGCGCCTTCGGGCAGGATGCCCACGCCCATGCCCGCTTCGATCATCCGGCACACGGCCTCGAAGCTCTTCACGCGCACGCGCAGGCGCAGCACCTTGCGTGCGCTCATCGCGGCGTCTTCCATGGTGCGGGAGATGGCGGAGTCGTCTTCCAGGCCGACGAAGTCGTAGTCGAGCAGTTCCTCGAACGACACCTCGCGGCCGCGCCACGGATGTTTCTGCCGCACGATGGCCACGAGTCGATCGGTGCGGTAGGGAATGAAGTGCAGCGCCGGGTCGGCCGCCTCGCTGGTGATGACGCCGACGTCGGCCTGCCGGTCGCGGATGGCCTGCACGATGTATACGCTGCGGTGCTCTTCGACGCTCACGCGGATCTCCGGGTAGCGCTGGCGGAAGCTCGCCACGTCGTCGGGCAGGAACTGGCCCATGGCCGATGCGTTGGCATGCAGCCTCACACGGCCGGTGGCGCCCTGCGCGTAGTCCGAGAGGTCGGCGCGCATGCGGTCGACGTCGCGCAGGATCTGCCGCGCATGCATGGCCAGCGACTCGCCGGCGCCGGTCGGCGTCACGCCCTTCGAGCTGCGGTTGAGCAGCGCCACGCCCAGTTGCTCTTCGAGGATGGCGAGGCGGCGGCTGGCGGCCGACAGCACCATGTGGCTCTCGGCTGCGGCCTTCGACAGGCTGCCGTGCTCAATGGCGCGAAGGAAGAGCGCCAGCGAATCGAGGTCGGGTCTCATGGGGTGCGGGGGAGGTCTGCAAGGCCGACATTGTCGGGCCGGCGGGAGCCGCAGCCTCCTCCGAAATACTTTCGGAGGATTGCACCTGCAGAAGACAGATCTTCCGGAATGGATCGCTCTTTGCCAAAACGAAGAAGCACTTTCCGTGGACGAGGCGGAAGAATCGTTGCTGTCCCGGCGTCTACCCCGCCGGGGCGTTCCGCGAGCCGGCCCTCTACCGGGGCCATGCCCGCATTCCGACGAGTCCTACCCGGAGTCTTTTTCAGTCATGGCATCCCACGAACTGGCCAGCGTTGCGCTGGACGACAAATACACGGCCACCGAAGGCCGGATCTACCTCAGCGGCATCCAGGCACTGGTGCGCCTCATGCTCGTGCAGAAATGGCGCGACCAGAAGGCCGGGCTGAACACCGCGGGCTTCGTCTCGGGCTACCGCGGCTCGCCGCTGGGCGGCCTGGACGAAGCGCTGTGGAAGGCGCAGCCACAGCTCGAAGCCAACGCCGTGAAGTTCTTGCCCGGCGTGAACGAGGAGCTGGCCGCCACCGCCGTCTGGGGCACGCAGCAGGTGCACCTGACGGGCGAGTCCGCCGTCGATGGCGTCTTCGCGATGTGGTACGGCAAGGCGCCGGGCGTGGACCGCTGCGGCGACGTGTTCAAGCACATGAGCCACGCGGGCACCTCGCCCCACGGGGGTGTGCTGCTGGTGGCGGGCGACGACCATGGCGCGTCTTCGTCCACGCTGCCGAACCAGAGCGACCACCTGTTCGCCGCGTCGATGATCCCGATGCTCTATCCGCAAAGCGTGGAGGAGTACATCGAGCTCGGCCTGCACGGCTTCGCGATGTCGCGCTTCGCCGGGCTGCCGGTGGGCTTCAAGGCGCTGGCCGATACGGTGGAGTCTTCGGGCTCCATTCCGGCCGGCGTGCTCGACGTGCACACCCAGCTGCCTTCCGACTTCGTCTTCCCGCCCGGCGGCGTGCATGCGCGCCTGTCGACCGACACGCTCGGCGTGCAGGCGCGCAAGCAGGAAGCGCTGATGCAGGACTACAAGATCTACGCCGCCATCGCCTATGCGCGCGCCAACCGGCTCAACCGCGTGACCATCGATTCGCCGAAGGCGCGCCTCGGCATCGTGGCTTCGGGCAAGTCGTACCGCGACGTGCTCGAAGCGCTGGAAGAATTGGGCATCGACGCCGACGAGGCGGCACGCATCGGCATAAGGCTATTCAAGGTGTCGATGCCGTGGCCGCTGGAGCCCGATTCGATCCGCGAGTTCGCCGACGGTCTTGAAGAGATCCTGGTGGTGGAAGAGAAGCGCCAGATCGTCGAGTACCAGCTCAAGGAGCATCTCTACAACTGGCGCGAGGACGTGCGCCCGCGCGTGATCGGCAAGTTCGACGAGCAGGGCGAATGGGGAGCGCATCCGCGCGGCAAGTGGCTGCTTCCGGCCACGGCCGATTTCTCGGTGGCGCAGATCGCGCGCGTGATCGCGGGGCGCGTGGCGCGCTTCCACACCAGCGACCGCATCCGCATGCGGCTCGCCATCCTCGACGCGAAGGACGTGGTGCTGGGCAAGGCCGTCGCCACGCCCTCGCGACCGGCCTGGTACTGCTCGGGCTGCCCGCACAACACCTCGACCAAGGTGCCCGAAGGCAGCCTCGCGCTCGCGGGCATCGGCTGCCACGTGATGGCCACCGCCATCTACCCCGAGCACAACCGCACGACCACGCACATGGGCGGCGAAGGCGCGCCGTGGCTGGGGCAGGCCTGGTTCTCCAAGCGCAGGCACGTGTTCGCGAACCTGGGCGACGGCACCTACTACCACTCGGGCTCGCTCGCCATTCGCGCGGCCGTGGCGGCGGGCGTGAACATCACCTACAAGATCCTCTACAACGACGCGGTGGCGATGACCGGCGGCCAGCCGGTGGACGGCCCCATCACCGTGCCGCGCATCGCGCACCAGATGGCGGCCGAGGGCGTGAAGCGCCTCGCGCTGGTGGCCGAAGACCCGTCGCGCTGGGCCGACCGCAGCGTGCTGCCGCCCGACCGGGATGGCTTCGTGCTCACCGTGCACCATCGCGACAGCATGGACGCGGTGCAGCGCGAGCTGCGCGAGTTCGAGGGCGTCTCGGTGCTGATCTACGACCAGGTGTGCGCCGCCGAGAAGCGTCGCCGCCGCAAGAAGGGCGAGTTCCCGCAGGCCGCGCGGCGCGTGTTCATCAACGAGGCGGTGTGCGAAGGCTGTGGCGACTGCGGCGAGCAGTCGAACTGCACCGCCTTGCTGCCCAGGCAGACCGAGCTGGGCCTGAAGCGCGCGGTGGACCAGAGCGCCTGCAATGCCGACGAGTCGTGCATCAAGGGCTTCTGCCCCAGCTTCGTGACGGTCGAAGGCGTGAAGCCGCGCAGGCAGGCGCCGGTCGCCACCAAGGCCGCGGCCGAAGAAGCCTCGCTGCCGCAGCCGAAGCAGCTTGCGCTCGACGGCATGCACAACATCCTGATCACCGGCATCGGCGGCACGGGCGTCATCACCATCGGCGCGCTGATCGGCATGGCGGCGCACCTCGAGGGCAAGGGCGTGAGCGTGCTCGACATGACGGGCATGTCGCAGAAGAACGGCTCGGTGACCTCGCACGTGCGCATCGCGCGAGATGCGGCGCAGCTGAAGGCACAGCGCATTCCCACCGGCGAGGCCGACCTGATCCTGGGCTGCGACATGCTCACGGCCGGCGCGCCCGACGCCATCGCGCGGATGCGGCCGGGCCGCACCTATGCGCTGGTCAACACCTTCGAGCAGCCCACGGGCCATTTCGCGCAGCAGCCCGACTGGCAGTTCCCGGCGGCGCAGGTGCGCGCGCTCATCGAGGAATCGGTGGAAGGCCGCGCCGACTTCGTCGATGCGACTCAGCTGGCCACGCGTCTCATGGGCGACGCGATCGCGGCCAACCTGTTCCTGCTGGGCTTCGCCTTCCAGAAGGGCCATGTGCCGCTGTCGGCGGAGGCGCTGGACAAGGCCATCGAGATCAACGGCGTGGCGGTGAAGGCGAACCAGGCGGCATTCCGCTGGGGCCGCAAGGCGGCGCTCGACCTCGCGGCGGTGACGCGGGAAGCTTCGCCGCAGAAGGTCGTCGCGCTGCAGCGGCCGCAGGGCCTGGAGGCGCTGGTGAAGAGCCGCAGCAAGTTCCTCGCGGCTTACCAGAACGCCGCGTATGCCCAGCGCTATGCCGAGCTGGTGGAGCGCGTGCGCGCGGTCGAGCAGCGCGAGCGCGGCAGCGACGTGCTGGCGAAGGCGGTCGCCTCGGGCCTCTTCAAGCTCATGGCCTACAAGGACGAATACGAGGTCGCGCGCCTGTACACCGACAAGGGCTTCATGGAAAAGCTGGGCGAGCAGTTCGAGGGCAAGCCGGTGCTGCGCTTCCACCTGGCGCCGCCGGTGCTGGGCCGACGCGACGCCGAGGGCCGCGCACTCAAGACCAGCTTCGGGCCGTGGATGATGGGCGCCTTCCGCGTCCTCGCCGGCTTGCGCGGCCTGCGCGGCACCGCCTTCGACATCTTCGGCCGCACTGCCGAGCGGCGCATGGAGCGGCAGCTCATCGAGGACTACCGCGCGATGGTCGAGGACGTGATCGCGCGCTTCGGCACCGTCGACTTCGACACCGCCCTGTCGCTCGCGCGGCTGCCGGAGCAGATCCGCGGCTTCGGGCATGTGAAGGAAGAAAGCGTGGTGTCGGCGCGGGTGCGGTGGGCGGCGCTCGCGAAGCAGCTCGACGCGCGACCGGCGCCGCGAGCCGGGCAGCACACGACTGCGCAGGTGCAGCCGGTGGCGGCCTGAGCTGCAGGAGCGCCGGAGGGGCTGCCGGGCCAGCGCGGGAGGATCAGGGCAAAATCCTCCTCCCGCCGCCGGTCGGCCCCGCCCCTCCATGCCGCCCACCTCCCTGTCCACCCCCGTTCCCGGCCCGACGCACATGGCGCCGACGCCCTCCCCGGCCCGCCAGCGCCGCCGGCATCGCGCCGTGGCCGCGTGGGTGGCCGCATGCGCGGTGGCGCTGCTGCTGATCGGCCTGGCCGGGCAGTGGGCGGCGAAGCGCGAATCGAACTTCCTGGCCGATTCGATACGCCGCGCCATGGAAGTCCACGTGCTCGGCCTGCGCGATGCCGCCGGCAAGTACAGCTACCTGCCCTTCACCGCCGGCCTTCATCCCGACGTGCTGGCGGCGCTGGCGCGACCCAACGACATGGCCGCCAAGCAGCGCGCCAACCTCTACATCGAGCAGGTGAACCGGCAGGCGGGCTCCGACGCGCTATACCTGAGCGACATGCAGGGCCTCACGCTGGCGGCCAGCAACTGGGACACGCCGCAGAACTTCGTCGGGCAGTCGTACGCCAACCGGCCCTACTTCATCGATGCGCGCTCGGGGCGCAACGGCCTGTTCTACGGCGTGGGCCAGACGACCGGCGAGCCGGGGCTCTTCATTTCATCACCGGTGCGCGGCGAAGGCGGCGAGATAAGGGGCGTGGTGACGGTCAAGGTCAGCCTGCGCCAGGTGCAGGAGACCTGGAACTTCGCGCGTGACCCCATCCTGCTGAGCGACGCGCGCGGCGTCGTGTTCCTGAGCTCGGTGCCGGCGTGGATGTACCGCGCCTCGCGACCGCTGCAGGCCTCCGAGCTCGAAGGCATGCGGCGCGAGCAGCAGTACGGCACGCACACCGCCTTTGGCGCGCTGCCGTGGAAGGTGGAGCGCGAGGAAGGCGAACTCGGCTACCTGGTGCGCACCAGCATCGGCGGACGACCGCGCCAGTACCTCGCGGTGGACGAGCGCCTGCCCGACCTCGGCTGGACGCTGACCGTGATGACCGACCACGCCGAGGTCGCCAACGCGCGCGAGCGTGCCTGGATGCTGGGGCTGCTGTGCGCCGTCGTGCTGCTGCTGGCGGGCCTCTACTGGCAGCTGCGCGAGCGCCGCTTCGCCGAGCAGCGCGACGCACGGCGCGACCTGGAGCTGCGCGTGCGCGAGCGCACCCACGAGCTCGACGAAGCCCATGCCTTCCGCAAGGCGATGGAAGACTCGCTGCTGGTGGGCATGCGCGCGCGAGATCTGGAGGGCCGCATCATCTACGTGAACCCGGCCTTCTGCGAGATGACAGGCTATGGCGCCGACGAGCTGCTGGGCAAGCTGCCGCCCTACCCCTACTGGCACCCGAACGACGTGACGCAGCACTGGCGCCACTACGACGCCATGATGAGCGGACAGCCCGCGCGCTCGGGTTTCGAGTCGCGCCTGCGTCACCGCGACGGGCACGAGGTCATCACCATGGTCTACACCGCCGCGCTGATCGATGCCGACGGCAAGCACGCCGGCTGGATGAGTTCGGTGGTGGACATCACCGAGCAGAAGCGCGCCGAGTTGCGCCAGCGCCAGAACGACGAGCAGCTGCAGCACGCCCAGCGCCTCGCGAGCCTGGGCGAGATGGCCTCGACGCTGGCACATGAACTCAACCAGCCGCTGATGGCCCTGAGCAACTTCGCGAGCGCCGCCAAGGCCTTCGCCGAGCAGGGCAACCAGCAGTTGCTGGTGAGCAGCCTCGACGAGGCGGTGACGCAGGCCCAGCGCAGCGCCGAGATCGTGCGGCGCATCCGGGGCTTCGTGCGCCAGCGCACCGTGGGCACCGAGGACTGCTCGGTGGCCGCGCTGGCCGGCAACGCCATCGCGCTGATGCAGGGCGAGATCCGCATGCGCCAGGCGCGCGCGGAGCTTCGCATTCCCGACGGCCTGCCCGAGGTGCGCGGCGACCGCGTGCTGCTGGAGCAGGTGCTGCTCAACCTGCTGTCGAACAGCCTGCACGCCATGCAGGCCGTGCCGCTCGAGCAGCGGCTGGTGGAGATCGAGGCGGAGCTGAAGGAAGGCCGCATGCACATCCATGTGGCCGACCGCGGCCCGGGCATCGATTCAGCAGTGGCCGACCAGGTGTTCTCGCCCTTCTTCACCACCAAGACCGGCGGACTGGGGCTGGGCCTGAACATCTGCCGCACCATCGTCGAGGCGCACCGGGGCCGCCTCACCTTCGCCGACCGTCCGGGCGGTGGCACCGTCTTCACCCTCGAGCTCGAAATATCGCCTCCGACATGACCAACAACACCGCCGCTGCCGCCAACAACCTGTGCATCGTGGACGACGACGAGGCCGTGCGCCGCTCGCTCGGGCTGCTGCTGCTGTCGCGCGGCTATGCGGTGCAGACCTTCGCCTCGGGCGAGGCTTTCCTCGAAGGCACCGACCTGCAGCGCGCCGGCTGCGTGATCCTGGACCTGCGCATGGAAGGCATGAGCGGCCTGCAGGTGTTCGACGCGCTGCGCAGCCAGGACAGCCCGCTGGTGGTCATCTTCCTCTCGGGCCACGGCGACATCCCCATGGCCGTGGAGGCCGTGCAGAACGGCGCCTTCGGCTGGCTCGAGAAACCCTGCAACGACGAGCGCCTGCTCGACACCATCGCCCGCGCCCTGCAGCAGGCCGGCGAGATCGCCACCCGCCGCCAGGCCCGCCAGGCCGCGCAGGCCCTGTGGGACAAGCTCACCCCGCGCGAGATGCAGGTCGCCCGGCTCGTGGCCGAGGGCAAGCCCAACAAGCAGATCGCGCAGGAGCTGGCGCCGCTGGAACAGCGCACGGTGGAAACGCACCGCGCGCATGTGTTCGCGAAGCTGGGGCTGGCGAACAGCCACCAGCTGGATCGGTTTCTGCGGGAACATGGGCTGTAGGCTGCCGGGCGCCCCGATCTAAGGGTTTACCCTTGCGTACCGATACGTAGCCAGCCAACGGCCAGCTACGGACGACAGCGCCGCACGAGCGGGACAGACTCGCCGCAACGGCCCGCGCGTGCCTTTTCTTCTTACGCCGCGGGCCGCAGCCAGAGACAAGGACCCCTTCCATGACCGCCATCGCAAGCGCGGCCGCCGGCGCATCGAGCCCCGACGCGGCAACCGCCTCCGCCAACAACAACACGCCCTATACCTTCGAGGAAAAGCGCAAGCGCATCTTCGCCATCTTCGCCGCCTCTTCGGGCAACCTGGTGGAGTGGTTTGACTTCTACGTCTACGCCTTCTGCGCGATCTATTTCGCGCCGGCCTTCTTCCCGAAGTCGGACCCGACCGTTCAGCTGCTGAACACCGCCGGCGTGTTCGCCGCCGGCTTCCTGATGCGCCCGATCGGCGGGTGGCTGTTCGGCCGGCTGGCCGACCGCAAGGGCCGCAAGACCTCGATGGTGACCTCGGTGGTCATGATGTGCGTGGGCTCGCTGGTCATCGCCTGCCTGCCGACCTATGCGCAGATCGGCGCAGCCGCTCCCGCGCTGCTGCTGCTGGCGCGCCTGCTGCAGGGCCTGTCGGTGGGTGGCGAATACGGCACCACCGCCACCTACATGAGCGAAGTGGCGATGCGCGGACAGCGCGGCTTCTTCTCGTCGTTCCAGTACGTCACGCTGATCGGCGGCCAGCTGCTCGCGGTGGTGGTCGTGGTGGTGCTGCAGCAGGTGCTCGACGAGGCCGAGCTCAAGGCCTGGGGCTGGCGCATTCCTTTCGTGCTCGGCGCCATCGCGGCCGTGGTGGCGCTCATGCTGCGCCGCACGCTGACCGAGACCGCCAGCACCAAGACCCGTGCCGCCAAGGGCGCGGGCACGATGCGCGAGCTGTTCACGCACCACAAGCGCGCCTTCTTCGTGGTGCTGGGCTACACGGCCGGCGGCTCGCTGATCTTCTACACCTTCACCACGTACATGCAGAAGTACCTGGTGAACTCGGCCGGCATGTCGATCAAGACCGCCAGCAACGTGATGACGGCCTGCCTGTTCATCTACATGTGCATGCAGCCGCTGTTCGGCGCGCTGTCGGACCGCATCGGCCGCCGCAGCAACATGCTGCTGTTCGGCGCCCTGGGCGCGCTGATGACGGTGCCGGTGCTGAGCAACCTGCAGAACGTCAGCAGCCCGCTGGTGGCCGGTGCGCTGATCACCCTCGCGCTGGCGGTGGTGAGCTTCTACACCTCGATCAGCGGCATCGTGAAGGCGGAGATGTTCCCGCCCGAGATCCGCGCGCTCGGCGTGGGCCTGTCGTACGCGGTGGGCAACGCGATCTTCGGCGGCAGCGCCGAGTACGTGGCGCTGGGCCTGAAGTCGATCGGGCACGAGTCGTACTTCTACTGGTACGTGACGGCCATGATGGTCGTCGCGTTCACCGTGAGCCTGCTGCTGCCGAAGCAGGCGAGCTACCTGCACCACGACAAGTAAGCGGTAGCGCAATGAAGTTCCGGGAGGTCCGCGCCTCCCTATCAAAAAAAGCGCGGGCCCCTGGGAAAGCTTTTCGAGTCAGCGAGCCACAAGAAAGCATGAGGGTAAGAACATGGCGAGACGAATGGTCCACAACGCAACCATCACCTTGAAGCTGCCGCGCGACATGGACACAGGTGCAAGGGTCACGGCCCTGCGTGCCGCCGGTGTCCCGGTCGATGCGGAAGGCAACGCGCAGCAGGGATTTCTATTCGTGCGCCAGGGTGACGGCTACAAGAGCCAGCTCAGCATCTTCAGATGGTTTCCCGACGAGGTGGGGCCCATCACGCGCCGCACGGAAAGCGCCGCGCAACCCTCGCCCGGCGGCCATCGCCCGGCACGGCCATCGGGCGACACGCTCGATCACTGGCTGGCGCAGATCCTCACCGCGCCCATTCCCCATACCGACACTGCGCTGCAGCGCGAGCCCGAGGCTTCTTAGCCAGCCACCGCGGCAGTGACTTCGGCCGGCTGAGGCTGGCGAAAGCGCCGGCCGGCTGCTTCAACCCGCGGCCCGTTGCGCCAGCGCGACCGCGTCGGCGCCCGCCGGGAATCGCAGTTGCCCCGTCGTGTCGTTCGCCGCTCGCCAGACCGCCTCGGCGACGTCCGACTCCTGCGTCAGTTGCGTGGCCTGCGCCAGCTTGCCGAAGATCGAATGCGCAAGGGGCGCGTAAGGCTCGGTGATCAGGCCCTGCATGCGCTCGCGGCCGTTGTCCGCGAAGCGTGTCGTGGGTGCATAGCCAGGCTCGACGAGTTTCACTGCGACGTCGAACGCCTGCAGCTCGTGGGCGAGCGAGGCGGTGAAGCCCTCGATCGCGGTCTTGCTGGCGGTGTAGACAGCGACCAGCGGCATGGGCGCGAGCGTCGCGCTCGATGTCACGTTGACGATCACGCCCTTGCGGCGCTCGCGGAAGCCGGGCAGCACGGCCTGGGTCATGGCCATCACGCCGAAGGTGTTGATCTCGAAGAGCTCGCGCGTCGTCGCCATGGGCGTGGCCTCGAAGGCGCCGAACAGGCCGACGCCGGCGTTGTTGACCAGCACGTCGACCGGCCCGGCCGCATCGAGCGCTGCGGCGATGCTCTCCGGCTGCGCCACGTCGAGCGCCAGCACGCGCATGCGCGGCGAGTCCTCGAACAGGCCTTCCTGCGGCTTGCGCATGGTCGCTATGACTTTCCAGCCCTGGGCATGGAAGTGGCGCGCGGTGGCAAGGCCGTAGCCGGACGAGCAGCCGGTGATCAGAACAGTCTTCATGGGGTCCTTCTGTGTGGATGAGTGAATGAGCGTTGGAAGAAGCCCGTACGATAGGCGCCTTTGATCGGACTATCTACAATCATCAGTCCATCATTCATTTGCGAGAGTCCATCCATGGCCATCGATCCGTTGTCGCAGGTGATCTCGTTGCTCAAGCCCCGCGCGGTGTTCTCCAAGGTGATCAGCGGAGCCGGGCGCTGGGGCGTGCGCTACACGCAGTTCGGCCTTCCGAGCTTCTGCGCGCTGCTCGAAGGCAGCTGCCTGCTGTCGGTCGACGCAGAGGAAACGCTGACGCTTGCCGCTGGAGACTTCGTGCTGCTGCCCACCACGCCCGGCTTCACGATGACGAGCCTGGAACCCGGCACACCGGTGGGCATCGATGCGCGCAAGGCCGCCATGGATACGAGCGGCAGCGAGATCCGCCACGGCACGCGCGGCGGCCGTCCCGACGTACGGATGCTGGGCGGCTACTTCGAGTTCGACTCGCCCGATTCGGCCATGCTCGTGTCGCTGCTTCCCGCCGTGCTGCATGTGCAGGGTTCGCAGAAGCTGCCGCTGCTGACCCAGCTGGTACGCGAGGAATCGCTGGAACGCAGGCCGGGCCGCGAACTGGTGCTCACACGGCTCGTGGAAGTGCTGCTCGTGGAGGCGCTGCGCAGCAGCTCGGGCGAACAGGCCTCGCCCGGGCTCCTGCGCGGCCTGGCCGACAGGCGGCTGGCTGCCGCCTTCCGCCACATGCATGGAGACCCCGCACGCAGCTGGACGGTGGAGCAGCTGGCGCGCAAGAGCGCCCTGTCGCGCTCGGCCTTCTTCGATCGCTTCAACCGAGCGGTCGGCATGCCTCCGATGGAATACCTGCTCTCATGGCGCATGGCCCTGGCCAAGCAGCTTCTGCGCGGCGACGAGCTTGCGATCGCGGAAGTGGCGCAGCGGGTGGGCTACGGATCGGCGAGCACCTTCAGCACGGCATTCAGCCGGCACGTGGGTCAGCCACCGGGGAAGTTCGCACGCATGCATTGACATGCATTGATTCAGGTCGAGGCGAGGCGAGGCAGGCACGCCAGGCGACCACACCCCGAAAAGCAATTCGCCGCGTCACCCGGATCGGGCAACGCGGCGAATGCAGTTTCGTCCGCTTGCAGGAAGGCGGCCGGGCCGCTTACTCCTGCGGCTCCAGCGCCGCGCCTGACTGCGGCGGCAACGCGGCGCCCTTGCTCTTGCGCACGTTGTTCAGGAACGAAACCACCTGCCAGACGATGAACACACCGACCAGGCTCAGCAGCGTGGCGCTGATCGGGCGGGTGGCGAAGATGCCGAAGCTGCCGCGGCTCAGCAGCATCGCGCGGCGGAAGTTCTCCTCCAGCATCGGGCCGAGGATGAAGCCCAGCATCAGCGGCGCCGCGTCGAGCTCCAGCCGCATGAACATGTAGCCCATGAAGCCGAAGGCGGCGGTGATGAAGATGTCTTCCAGGCTGTTGTTCACGCTGTAAGTGCCGATGCAGCAGAAGAACAGGATCGACGGGAACAGCACGGCGTACGGGATCTTGAACACCGACAGCCAGTAGCGCACCAGCGGCACGTTCAGCACCAGCAGGAACACGTTGCCGATCCACATGCTGGCCACCAGGCCCCAGAAGAGTTCGGGGTGGCTGCCGATCATGTTCGGGCCGGGCTGGATGCCCTTGATGATGAAGGCGGCCAGCATCAACGCCATCACCGCGTTCTCGGGGATGCCGATGCTCATCAGCGGGATGAAGCTGGTGCGCGCGGCGGCCTCGTCGGCAGCGGCCTGGCCGGCCACGCCCTCGATGCAGCCGGTGCCGATCTCGTGCTTGTACTTGCTGACCTTCTTGTCGATCGCGTAGGCGGCGAACTGGGCGATGGTCGGGCCGCCGCCGGGCAGGATGCCCAGGAAGGAGCCGATCGCGCTGCCGCGCAGGGCGCTGGGGATGATCCGCTTGAACTCGGCCCAGGTCGGGATCAGGTTGATCTTGCCGTTGAAGGGCGAGCGCTCCTCGCGCGAGTCGAGGTTCTTGGTGATCTCGGCGATGCCGAAGCAGCCCAGCGCGATGCTCACGATGCCCACGCCGTCCACCAGGAACGGCAGGTCGAGCGTGAAGCGCTGCATGCCGCTGTTCACGTCGGTGCCGATGGTGCCCAGCAGCACGCCGATCATGCACATCGCCAGGCCGTTGAGCAGGCTGCCGGTGGTCACGAAGCTCACGCACACGAAGCCCACGAGCATCATCGCGACGTAGTCGGCGGGGCCGAACAGGAACGCCACTTCGCCCAGCACCGGTGCAAGGAACGACAGCACGATGATGGCCACGGTGCCACCGATGAAGCTGGAGAAGCCGGCCGTGAAGAGCGCGAGGCCCGTCTGGCCCTTGAGCGTCATCGCGTAGCCGTCGATGCAGGCCACGATGCTGCTCGCATGCGGAATCTTCATCGTGATGGCACTGACGCTGTCGCCGTACTGGGCGCCGTAGTAGATGCCGGCCAGCATGATGAGCGCGCCGGTGGTGGGAATGGAGTAGGTCAGCGGCAGCAGCAGGCTGATGGTGGCCAGCGGGCCGAGGCCGGGCAGCAGGCCGACGAGCGTGCCCACCGTGCAGCCGATGGCGCAGAACAGCAGGTTCTGCATGGTCAGGGCATGCGAGAACCCGAACGCGAGATTGTTGAGGACTTCCATGGTGTCGTGTCTTTCCTCAATACAGCGGCAGGTTCAGGCCGAGCAGCTTCTGCAGGGCCAGCGCCATGATGACCAGCCCGGCGGAGATCTTCACGTTGCGCATCACCGAATAGGACGATGCAGCGAAGCCCGAGCAGAAGACCATGAAGATGATCCCGGCGATCATGTTCACGTACATGGAGATCACGGCCAGTCCGCAGAGGCTGCCGAGAATGAGCGAGATGTTCTTGAAGTTGAACTCCAGCTTCACGCTCTCCACGAAGAACGAGCGGATCACGGTGGAAACCGCGATCACCAACAGCATCGCGCTGATCATGGCGGGGAACAAACCGGGGCCGGCGCGGCTCAAGTCTCCGATGGGGTAGCGAAGCGAGGTCAGGCCGAAGGCCAACGCTATCGCCATGAGGAACAAGCCTCTGACAAGGGTTCTGTTTTTCATCTCTTCTTGTGCGATGGGTTTCGAAACCACGGCACCGGCAAACCGGGGCTGATCGTCTCCATCCGGGCGGAAATCCGGACCCCTTCATGCTCTGGCGTCAAACTGATTGCAATCTGACGCAGCCGTAAGGGGAATTACGTACGGGTGGCCCGGCGAGTACCCGTGATCGCACTGCAGCCACGACGACAGCGGCCACCCGCAAGGGGCAAGGCCATGCCGACTCATCGTTTTCCCCAATTCACCTGGACGCCGTCAGCACCCTCGACGCCGTCAAACGCTGTCGAGGACAGCGCGCAACCGGGGCCGCGTCAGGTTGGCTCTACCGCTGCTTCGCCTGCAGCCGCCATCACGGGTCGCGTGCAGCGCCACGCGACCAGCACGCTCACGCACAGGAACAGAGCGGCAATGAAGAACGGCGCGCCCGGCACCCGCGCCGGTGCATCCGCGCCGATGAAGTAGCCGAAGCTGCCGGCGAAGGCCGCGGGCCCGACGATGCCCGCCACCGACACCAGGCTCGTCAGCGCACCCTGGATGCGCCCCTGCTCCGCCGCGTCGACCTGCCTAGTGACCAGCGCCTGCGCGGCCGGCCCCGCAAAGGCCAGCAAGGTGCAGAACGGCAGCGCGAGCATGAAGACCCAGGCGGCATCGGCTGCGCCGCAGATGGCGAAGCCCAGCACGCCGCAGCCCAGCCCGAACAACAGTGCCAGCCGCTCGCCGAAGCGCTTCACGCCCGGCCCGACCAGCAATGCATTGACGATCACGCTGAGCACGCCCACCAGGCCGAGCACCCAGCCCACCGTGTCTTCCTTCCACTGGAAGCGGTAGTCGGCGAAGAGCACGAACACGCTCGGGTACACGTACTGCGCGAGGTTGACCAGGAAGATCACCGCTGCCAGCGCGAAGACCTGCGGATGGCGCCTGAGCAGCAGCAGCGAGCCGACCGGGTTGGCGTGCGACCAGTCGAGCCTCGGGCTGCGCCGCTCGGGCGGCAGCGATTCGGGCAGCACGAAGCATCCGTAGCAGAAGTTGAGCATCGTGAGGCCTGCCGCGAACCAGAAAGGCAGGCGCGCATCGACGTGGCTCAGTTGCCCTCCGAGCACCGGCCCGAGCACCAGCCCGACCCCGAAGGCCGCGCCGACGATGCCGTAGCTCCTGGCGCGGTCCTGCGGCGCCGTCACGTCCGCGATGTACGCGTTGGCGGTGGTGAGGCTGGCCGAGAACACGCCCGACACCACGCGGCCGACGAAGAGCCACGGCAGGCTGTCGGCCAGCGCCATGAACGCGAAGTCGACCGCCAGCCCCAGGCACGACAGCAGGATCACCGGCCGCCGGCCGAAGCGGTCCGACAGCGCGCCAAGGAGCGGCGAGCACACGAACTGGATCGCCGCGAACGCGGTGCCGAACACCGCGATCCAGTAGGCCGCCGCCGCGGTGCTGCCGCCGGCCAGCCGCTCCACGAGATGCGGCAGCCCGGGAAGGATCAGGCCGAACGCCAGGAAGTCGATCAGCACCGTCACGAAGATGAAGGCGAGCGCTGCGCGGCGCACGCGCGGCGCGTGAAGTGCCTGGGGGCCTGAACTCATCGCTGCGCCCTCACCCGCTGCGGCTCAGGTACCTGCCAACGCGCGGGCGAGCTTCGCGAATGCCGCCCAGCCTGCCGAAGAGGCCGTCGAAGCAGCCGACCAGCAGCGCGACGCTCTTCCTCAGGCGGTCGCGCTCGAAGATCAGCATGGGCAGGATCTGCTTGAGCGTGTAGACGTTGATGAACAGGATCGCCGGAAAGGCGCGCATGTGCGCCAGCGAGAGGTCGAGCGCATTGCGCGTGATGTAGTAGCGCCGCACGGCCGGGTAGTTGATGACGTAGATCTTCCAGCCGAAGAGCGACTTCGCCTCGAGCTCGCCGATCCGGTGGTGCAGCACCACCTGCGTGTTGAGATAGAGCGGCACCTCGCTGCGCATCGCGCGCATGCAGTAGTCGGTGTCGACGTGGTCGATCACATAGCGCTCGTCGAAACGGCCGAGCCTGGCCCATGCGCCGCGCGAGATCAGCGAGCCCGAGGAGATCATGAAGGCGCAGCGCGCCAGCGGCTCGGTGAAGGGCTTGCGCAGGTCGAACTGGTAGACGCGCTTGCCCTGGAGGCCGAACTGCGGGATCAGCGCATCGAGGTTGGTGTCGTGCACGAGCGGGCCGATCAGGAAGGCGGCGTCGTCTTTGCCTTCGCCTTCAGCCATGCCCTGTGCCTTCTCCGCCGCCTCGCACATGGCCTCGAAGTAGCCCGGGGGCAGCACCGAGTCCTGGTCGAGAAGGAAGAAGAGTTCCGCGCCCTGCGCTTCGAGTGCGGCGATGCCGCAGTTGAAGGCACCCGCGATGCCGCCGCGGTTGCCGTTGTGCAGCACGGTGACCCGTTCTTCGGCGATCTTGCCGTGCCAGTCGCCGGGCTGCGGCGTGTTGTCGACCACGCACAGGCGCGGGCACATACGTGAAAGCGCATGGAGATTCGCCAGTTGCCCGTCGGTGGGAAAGTACGTGACGACGACGGCACCGAACGAAAAGGACATCGCGGTTTCTCCGGAGTGGCAGAGCCGGGCGGACGCCCGGACCGGCGCGATTCTAGGTATCGGAATGCGCGCGGATGTCCCATCTGGCGCGGCGAAATGCGGGTATTGCGAAAGAACAACGCAGGCGGGACTGCGAAAGTTCTAGTCCGCATCGGCAAGGCCGGTTCAGCTGCTCTCCAGGCTCCCGTGCACGCGCGAGAAATCACCGAGCGCCAGGTCCTTCTCGTGGATGCTGAAGGTGAAGGTGCCGGCGTCCCAGAAGCAGAAGCCGGGCTTGTCGTCGGACCGCAACGTCAGCAGGTTGATCCACTCCTCGGGCAGCCCGCCCTTCTCGCGCGAGGCCTGCTCCTGCGGGTTCTCGTGCTGCGTGAACACATGGGCATTCATCAGGTGCGCGCCGTTCCTGCGCTCGTCGTCGCCGGTGAGCTCGGCCTCGAGCGCCCACCAGGCCTCCTGCAGTTCATCATTCCCCTCGATCTCGAGCAGCACGGCGTCTTCGCCGATGAGGCGCCCTCCGCCTGCGTTGTAGAGATTCGGCACCGACACCGTGGAGTCGATCTCGACCTTGTAGCCCTCGTGCGCGTCGCCCACGTCGAAGCCATCGGCGAACTCCGCTCCTTCGGGCCAGACATGGGGCCGCAGTTCAGCGGCGGGCGCATCCGAATGCAGGACGCGCACGCGGTCGCCATGCTCCTGCCCTTCGCAGAAGAAGTAGAGCCGGCCGGTGCGCGGCAGCCACGATTGCAGGGCGGCGATCGCGGCGAGATCGATCTGCGCGAAGAAGCGCCAAAGCTTTCCGTCGGTGCTCGGGTAGTCGAGGCCGGGGGGCAGGTCCGGCGTGCCACCGATGCGCGTGCTGCCGGGCGTCGCGTAGTCCTCCGGCTCGGTGGTGCGCAGACGCAACGTCTGACGTGCATGGCGCCGCAGCGGCCCTGCGTAGTTCGAGAACCCATGTCGCGCGAGGGCGTCGCCCAGCAGCGCCGCCGCCCGCGGGCTGCTGCGGGCCATGAAGGCCTCGCGATCAACCGAGATCTCCAACTCCGGTCGATAGCGGATGTCGCGGAAGAGCGCCTCGTTCTTCTTCTCTATGCTGACCTTCTCGATGTTCTGCAGCGAAGCCGGCAGCGATTCGAAGGGGTTGCCGTCGATGCTCAGCAGTTCGAGCGCCGGCAGATGGCCCACCGACTCGGGAATTGTCTTGAGCTGGTTGCCGTCCAGCAGCAGCCTCTTCAGGCGCGCGAGCTTGCCGATGCCGTCGGGCAAGGCTTCGAGCCGGCAATGCTGCAGCGAAAGCACCTCCAGCGATTCGAGCGCACCCAGGTTCTCGGGAAGGCGGGTGATGCTGCTGCTTCGCAGATGCAGCTCGCGCAGGCGCGTGAGCGTGCAGAGCGATTCCGGCAAGACCCTGACGGCACTCTCCGCATCGCCGGTCCACAGCGCCTGCATCGACAGGAACTCGAGCTGCGTGAAGCGAAGCAGCTCGTCGTGCCAGCGGGCGTCCCATGCGCCGACGAGCAGCCGGCGCACGCGCTCGGGCGGCGCGGCCATCGCCTCCTCGAGGCTGCCGTAGGTGTGCTGGCGCAACTCCACTTCTCCGGGCGTGCAGTGCCACACCACATCCACCGCAGCGCCCTCCTCGTCCGTCTCGTAGTCGTGCCGCAGCAGGCCGTGCATCGCGATCCGGTCGGGCCGCAGGTCGATCTCGCCGAAGAAGCGCGTGCCGTACGCGAAGCCCTTCTCCCACATGTAGAAGCCGTGCGTCGTCTGGTCCTTCAGGTAGCGCACGCGCCGCTGCGGGGTGTCGTGGTTGTCGTAGAAGTGAAAGGTCGAGGAGCGGAACGAAGGAGCGATCTGCCCCGGCGCCGGGTTGTCGGAACCCTCGGGGTCGAAGGGTGGCGCATGCAGCGCCTTGTAGAAGGCGACCGGCCGCGCCTTCAGCTCGAAGGACATGCCGCCGTCTTCGAACAGGATCTGGGTATCCGGCGCGAACTCGAAGGCGCACTTGCCGATCTGGAACTTGTTGCTGGACATGGGTGAGAAGCTTCTCGCGGGGATGAGCACGCGAGCCTAGCAGCCGGTGGATAGCCGGGCTCAGGGCTCGCCGTAGAACAGCACCGTCCAATGCTCGCCATCGAACTCCAGTGCCCCGTGCCAACCGGCAACCAGCATCCTGCGGCCATCCGGCGACACATCCAGCCGCTGCGATACCAGCGAGTAGTCATGGGGCATCGGCTGCCGGCGCGCATCCATGGCCAGCACCATCCTGCTGCCCTGGAGCACGTAGCAGCCGCCCGTCCTGCCAGTGCACCAGAGCCGGCCGGCGAACCAGGCGCTGTCGAGAAAGCTTTCGCTGTGTGGCTTCGGAGTCAGGCAACGCCAGCTGTCGTCGCGCCCTTGCCATACGTGGCCGCGTTCGTCGGTGACATAGGCCGTGCCGTCGGGCGCGACAGCCACGGTCTTCAGATCCAGTGTCGAGGGAAAGGGCAGCTGCTTCCAGAGCCCTTCATGCCGTCGCCAGACGGCGCCACGCGACCCGACCACGTACAGGTCCTGCGCAGAAAGGCCGGCAAGATCATTGAAGTTCGAGTTCGACAAGGTGTCGTCCGCAACATCAGGCTCCGTGCTGCCAAGCCCTTCGGGCAGCGGGATCTCCATGTGCTCGCGCCACTGTTCAGGGCCCAGCCGCTCGTACACCCGGAACGGCGCACCGACCGAGAACACCGTGGTGCCGGCGCGTGCGGTGCGCAGCACGATGCTGTCGTACTGGAGCCCTGACACCGGATGCGGCTCGCCTGCGCCATGAAAAGGAATGCTTGCCTCCTGCCCCTTGTGGACCTTCGGCTTGTAGGCCAGCGTCTCCCGTCCGATGCCCACCGAGACGAACTCCGAATGGTCTGGCGCCCAGGCGCTAGACAGATCGCAGCCCAGCCCCAGCGCCTGGGTGGTCAGCGCGAAGAACCGCGTCTCGACCGGATTCGCCAGCTTGACGGCGAGCAGCCGGACCTTGAACGGCTCGTCATGGTCCTTGTCTTCCTGCTCCTCAAACAGCAGGAAGCCGAGGCGGCCGTCCTCGATGCCGATGGTGCAGTCTCGGATGAAGTAGCCGTCGAAGAAGCGGCGGTAGGTGTCGCGGTCGAAGATCATGTGCGGGAGACAACCTGGCCTTGCATCGCCTTCAACCGCACACGCTGCTGCGGCGTGGTGCTCGGCGCGAAAAGACGGCCGGTCAGGGCCTGCTGCCATTCCTCGTCGCGCTGCGGCCAGGTTTCGATCAGCTGTGTGATCGCTTCGGTGTCGCCGGCCTCGACGCACTCGCGCAGGCGCTCTGCAAAGGACGATGAAGGCGGTGGAAGCGGCGAAGGCTCCACTGTGGCCCGCGGCGACTCGTCCATCGCCGGCTGCGTGCCATCACGGAACGGGTCGCGGCCTTCGCGCATGAAGGTGCGGATGGCGTCGGGGGAAATCATGGCGCCGGTCTCAGCCTCCTGCGGATCGTCCGCCTCGAACAGGTCCGGATGGAGGCAGTCGGACCAGTTCTGCCCGCTGTTCCAGTCGCACACCGGTGCATGGCAGCCGGCCTTGGCGTGCATCGCATGGTCGGCGGAGATTAACGCGCGGCCATGTACGGCGCCATCGATGCGCAGGCTGCCGTCGTTGTACTCGCCGTAGACGATGTTGCGCACGCGCACGTCGCCGAGCACGCGCATGTGGCTGTCCCCGTGGCCGAAGCTGGCGGCACGGACGTCGCCACCCACGAGCACGTGGCGCGGATAGGTGTGGGTGAGCTGGCTGAACACGCCGTCCACGTCGACATCGCCGGCCACGATGACGCCCGCGTACAGGCCGAGTTCGGCGATGCGTTCCAGGTCGAAGTCGCCATGCCAGCGCAGGCCGTCGCGAAACAGCGCGAGCCGCCGGGGCTGGCCCTGCAGTTCGTCGGCGCCGTCGATCTGGAAGAACGGGGCCAGCAGCGGATGAGGCACGCGGCCGTCGCAATGCAGCTCCTCGGCGACGCTGCCTTCGAGCACCTGCGCCAATGGCGGACACTCCACGAAGCCGCGGGCGCGCCAGGCATCAAGCAGGCGCTGGCGATGGGCATGTGCATTGTCTGGCGACTCGAAGCCGGCGTGCAGCACGAGACAGGGCCGGCCGATCGCGCCGGCGCGCACGCGCAGGCGATTGTCGTGTTCGTGCAGTTCGATGAATTCGCCGCTCGCTGCGGCTTCGAGGTAGACGGGGGCTTCGCCCGGCAGGGATTCGGTCATGCGGGCAATGTAGTTGAAGAAGAATGCGCCCCACGGCGAGCCGGCCGCGCGGCTCTCTCCCTCCCTCTCATTCCCGGCGGCTGGCCTTCTTCTTCGGCAGGGCCGATGCGGCTTCATCGGTGGACGAGTCGTCGGGCCCGAAGCCCGTCACAAGCCCCAGCCGCTTCGCCAGATGCGCCGCGTCGTATGGCGCGTGCACCTTCATGTCGTTGTCGAAGTAGCAGTAGACATCGCGTTTTCCCCGCCGCGCGGCGACATCCGAAGCCAGCCGCGCGTCGCCGACCTGGTGCCCCCGACTCCATGCCTCGATGCGCTGCGCCCAGCGGTCGAGCGCCGCATCGCCGTAGCCGCTCGCGTAGAGCTCCTTGTCGCCATGCAGCCGGATGTAGACGAAATCCGCGGTCAGGTCTTCGAGCAGCGGCCAGCGCCCCGCCGTGTCGGCCACCACCAGGGCCACGCCGTGGCGGCGCAGCATGGCGATGAAATCGGGGTCGGCGAAGCTGCGGTGGCGCACCTCGATCGCATGGCGGATGCGCAGGCTGCGCGGCGCCTTCAGCGACGACCGGCCCTCCATGCGCTCATCATGCTCTCGGGCAAGCGCGACGGCGGTCTTGGCGTCGCGCGGCAGCAGCGACAGGAATGCGTCGATGCGCTCCGGGTCGTAGCGCATGCTCGGCGGCAGCTGCCAGAGGATGGGACCGAGCTTGGCGCCCAACGCGAGCACGCCCGAGGCGAAGAAGTTGGCGAGAGCCGCGCGCACGTCCTTGAGCTGCAGCATGTGCGTGATGTAGCGCGAGCCCTTGACCGCGAACACGAATCCGTCGGGCGTCTGGTCGCGCCAAGCTTCGTACGACTCGGGGCGCTGCAATGAATAGAAAGAGCCGTTGAGCTCGATGCTGGACAGCATGCGCGAGGCGAAGGCGAGCTCGTTGCGCTGCGTCAGCCCTGCCGGATAGAAGCGCCCGCGCCAGGGCGCATAGCGCCAGCCGGAGATTCCGATGCGGATGTCGCCCCGCGCTCCGCTGGCCGCCGGCGAGCGCTTGCGGTTGCTGGTGCGGGTGGACGATGTCGGCAAGGCTGCGCTCCGGGGCGGTGGTCGATCCGGAACCCATGCTTTTGCGCTGCCATCGCGCTGGATGTGGGAACGGCAGGACAGCCGATGTAGGTGCGCAGGCAAGGCCCGCCCCGAAACGCCGCGCTGCCTGGCGGCTGGCGGCGTCTGGCGTCAGCGCGCCGCGCTCTGCGGATAGCGTGCGTCGGTCAGGCAGGCCCGCAGCCAGGCGGTGTCGTCGGCCTCGAGTTCGGCTTCCGCATCGAGCTTGGGCGAAGGCTTCGGCGTCGATGCCGCAATGCCCGGCTGGAGGTTCCAGCGCGCGCCCGGCCTGCCGTTGCCATCCGCCTCGGGGCAAGGGCTGCCGCCCTCGGATCCGTCGCCGCATGCAGCGACGGTCTGCAGGCGGCCCTGAACGACATTGCCGACGAGCCGCGTCTGGTAGTAGCTGCCGCTGGCCCAGTCGTCACGCAGCGTGCAGACGCGCTCGTGGTGCTGGTAGCTGCGGTCGCTGAAGCAGCCGTAGCTCAGTTGCTGGCCGCCGGGCAGGAAGTCGCACGAGGTCGCGAAGCCAGCGAAGGGGCCGCCTGTGAACTGCGCGAGGAACTTGCGCTGCGCCTGCGCGGCTTCGAGCAGGCGCGGCACGGCGCGGTCGGTCTTGCCGGGCTCGCTCAACGTGCGGGTGCGGCGGCGCATTTCCTGCAGAAGGTTGCGGGGCAAGGCGGCGGCGTCGGGCGCGCCGGGGTAGTCCATGGGCGAGTCGAAACGCGTGTCGCGCGCTTCGATCCAGCGCTTCTGGCTGCGCACCAGCATCGCGCGCAGTTCGGCGTCGTTGCCGGCCTGCTGCACGAGGGCTGCATAGGCCTTGCCCATTTCCGCGTCGGCGGCCTTGAGCCTGGCATCGGCGCAGATCATGTGCTCGACGCGGTTGCCGGCCTTCCTGCAATCGATGGCGTGGGCGGGGCCTGCGGCGGCAAGCAGCAGGGCGACGCACGCGGCGTGCAGGGAGAAGCACCGGGTCTTGGTCATGTTCATCTTCTTCATCGTGTTCAGCGGCACTTGACGTCGTAGCCGACGGTGTGCGGCAGGCCCTCTTCGCCTGCGGTGACGAGCGACAGCGTGCCCGCCGCGGCGGTGTATCTGAAGCTGCAATAGGCCAGGCCCGTACCCGCGCAGGACTCGACCTCGACGATGCCACGCCTGATCAACCCGGCCTGCCGCGATTCGCCGTCGGGCTTGACGCGAACGGGCTTCCAGCCCTTGTCGGCCAGCGCCTTGCGGGCCTTGTCGATCGGCATGCCGTAGACGTTCGGCACGCTGGCACGGCCCCGGCAGACGGACTCCTCGTCGGCCACCCTGCGCAGCCGCACGGTGCCATCGGCCTCCACGCGCAGGTCGCCCACGGGCGAGCCGACGATGCCGCCGCTCCATACGCGCACTCTGCCGCCTTCGAGCGGCGTCAGGTTGCCGATGGCGGTGTCTTCGTCCGACTTGCCGTAGGCCAGCGCAAGGAGCCTGTCGCCGTCGAACACGGCCACGTTGCCCTGGGTGATGCTGCAGGTGCCGCTCGTGCCGGCCTTCATCCGGCCGGCAAAGCTGACGGCGCGATAGGCGCCCAGCGGCACGTCTGCCATCACGGCCCAGCCCTGCGCTGCCACCAGCTTCGCCGCTGCCGACCTGGGCTCGATCACGCTCAAAGGGCAGCCGTCGCGGTCGCCGGCGCTGCCGCCGGCCTTGGGCAGGCTGGTGATCGCTTTCATTCGGATGTCTTTCAGGTCGGACTGCATAGGCGGCGCCAATGCACTGATTTGAGCCATGGCGGGCAGGGTCAGCGCCAGGCCGAATGCGAGAGCTGCGGATGCCCCAAATGCAGAGTGGAAAGACATGACGAGAGAGCAAAAAAAGTAGTGAGGATCTGAAAAGGCATCGCCATTTCAGAACGGCCAGGATTATCGCGGCATGCCACGGGACCCACCAAAACCAGCCAATCTTCGATGCCTACTCGTGCTCATGACGAGGCGCTGCCCCGTGGCGAACCAACATTTCAATGAAAAATCAATATATTCATAAATCGTTCATTTTGAAAAATATTGATTACAACTTATAGCTAATATCCGAAATGATTAAGATTGTAAAAAATAATTCATTGAGTATCTTCATACTACTATCCGCATATTCAGATCGATTTAATTTTCGAATAACTTCGAAAAAATGACTCCAAAATGAGACAGCAAAGACGGCCGCCGCCATTTCATTTCATAAGATTTGCCTGCAAAAAATAATTCGAATTGCACAGGGAGCCCGGATGGCTTTTGGCTATTCAACGACCTTTAAATGGATGGGACGGGGCTCATGAACAAGACTTATCGTTCGTTGTGGAACGAATCCCTCGGCGCCTGGGTGGCGGCGTCCGAGATCACTTCCGCCGGAGGAAAACGCAGCGGAACCCGCGTGGAAGCTGCCGCAGGCAGCGCACTCCCACTTCCCCGGTCGGGGGGATGGCGTGCAGGACTCATGACCGCGCTGCTGACACTGGGGGGCATGGGTGCGGCCTCCCTGGCACAGGCGCAATCTGTGGACTGCTCGGCCTCGCCCTTCAACGCGTACAACGGCACCGCCTCGTGCATGGGGTTCCAATCGAAGGCCTCGGGAATCGGCGCAACCGCGCTGGGCTCGCTTGCGCAAGCCCAGCAATTGGGCGGGCTCGCAGTAGGCTACAACGCCCTCAGCTCCGAGCAGAACTCGATTTCCCTGGGCTTCCAGGCCTTTACCTCGGGCGCCAACTCCATCTATCTGGGCGCCCGCACCGGGCCCACCACGGGTGCTCTGGCCGACGGCGCCATCGGGATCGGCACGGACGTGACCGCGAGCGGCGGCAACACCGTTGCTCTGGGTTCCTCATCCCAGGCGACCGGAGAGCAAGCCGTCGCCGTGGGAAACCAGGCAGCGGCGATCGACAAAGCCGCCACCGCCTTCGGTAACGGCGCCCGGGCACAAGGGAACAGTTCGGTGGCGCTCGGAGCCCAGGCGGTGGCAACCGGCGCCAGCACGGTCGCAGTCGGCCAGGGCGCGGGTGCGGGCTCGACGGCCGCCAACACGGGTTCGGCCGCAGTGGGCATCGCTGCAGGCACGCTGGTCACCGGCGCACAGAACACTGCCATGGGCGGTGGCATTGCAAGCGTGATGCGAGGCGCGGGCTCGGGCGTCACGGGGACGCGCAACATCGCCTTGGGCGTCGGCGACAGCACCGTTGCCTACGATGCCACCCTGAAGGCCTCGGCAGGCAACCTGGTCAGCGGCAACGACAACGTGGCCATCGGCACCAATGCTGGTATAGGTGTCGCGAGCAACGCAACGACGTCGATCGGGCTGAACGCGGCGGCCTCGGGAACCTCGGCGATTGCACTGGGGACCGGCACGGTCGCAAGCGACGTCAACGCGGTCGCGCTTGGCGCTGCCGCCACCGCTACCGCAGCCGGTGCCAGCGCCCTGGGTACCTTCGCCAGCGCTTCGGGCGGGAACTCCACGGCGGTAGGCGTGAGTTCGACGGCCAGTGGCACGCGTGCCTTCGCCGGCGGTTGGGGAGTAAATGCAGGGGGCACCGACTCCGCGGCCATCGGCACCAGGGCTAACGCGGCGGGAACCAGTTCGGCGGCGCTCGGCAATCTCGCCAATGCTTCGGCGGACTTCTCGCTGGCCATGGGCAACCAGGCAGTGTCGGCCGGAATCGGCTCGGTCGCGGCGGGGTCGGGAGCCAGCGCTGCGGCCGACGGGGCCGTGGCGATGGGCAACAACGCCGCCGCAACCCTCACGCGCACAACCTCCATCGGGTTTGGCTCGGCGGCGAGCGGTCAGAACGCCACCGCCCTGGGCGCACTTGCCACTGCGTCCGCCGACCAGGCAGTCGCCATCGGCAACAGCGCCAAGGCCTCCGCGATCAACGCAATCGCGATGGGCAACAACACCGTCGCCGACTCGGCCGATGCAGTAGCGATCGGCAACAGCTCGAAGGCCACCGGCGGCAAGGCGGTCGCCATCGGCTCCGGCAACGTCGCCAACGGCAGCGGCGCGGTGGCCATCGGTGATCCGAACACTGCCACCGGCAACGGCGCGATCGCGAACGGCCTGGACAACACCGCCACCGGCAACGGCTCCGTGGCGATGGGCAACACCAACAAGGTCGGCGGCGGCGGCCAGGACGTGAGCGTGCCCGGCACGGCGGCGCAGGGCGCGGTCGGCATCGGCTACCAGAACACCGCGGTCGGCCAGGGCAGCGTCGCCATCGGCAGCACGAGCAAGGCGCTGGCAGCAGGCGCGGTCGCGTTCGGCGACACGGCAGTGGCGAACAACGCGGGCGACGTGGCACTGGGCTCGGGCTCGGTGACGGCGACGGCGGTGGGAACACCGGGCATAACGATCAACGGCACGCCTTACATCTTCCAGGGCACCACGCCAACGAGCACGGTCAGTGTCGGCACGGCCGGCGGCGAACGCACGATCACCAACGTGGCCGCTGGCAGGATATCTGGCACCTCGACCGATGCAATCAACGGTTCGCAGCTGGCCGCCACGAACTCAGCGATCGCCGACGTGGCAACGACGGCGGGCAAGGGCTGGAACCTGAGCGCCAACGGCGGGGCGCCGCAAAACATTGCGCCGGGCGGGACCGCGGATTTCGCCAACGGCAGCAATACGACCGTCACGCGCACAGGCAACCAGATTAGGGTCGATGTGGTGCCGGATCCGACCTTCAATTCGGTGACCACCGGCAACACGAAGATCGACAACAACGGCCTGACCATCGTGGGCGGCCCGAACGTGACGGTGACCGGCATCAACGCCGGCAGCAAGGTGATCACAAATGTGGCGCCCGGCGTGGCTGGTACCGATGCCGTGAACATCGACCAGCTAACCTCCACGGTGGCCGGCAGCAAGACCAGGTACTACCACGTCAACTCCACCGGCGGGGGCAACGAAGCGAACGACGGCGCGACCGGCGCCGACGCGATTGCCTCGGGCAAGAACGCGACGGCGGCAGGTGCCTCGAGCGTGGCCATGGGTCTGGGCGCCACGGCCGGCACCGCCAACAGCGTGGCGCTGGGCGCGGGCTCGGTCACTGCTACGGCGGTGGCAACGCCGAGCACGACGATCGACGGCAAGGCCTACAACTTCCAGGGCATCGCGCCGGTAGGCACAGTCAGCGTCGGCACGGTCGGCGGCGAACGCACGATCACCAACGTGGCCGCCGGCAGGATCTCCGGCTCCTCGACCGATGCGATCAACGGCTCGCAGCTCTTCGCCACCAACCAGTCGATCGAGAACCTGAGCACCACCGTCACTGCAAACAAGATCAGGTACTACAGCGTCAACTCGATCGGTGGCGGCAACGAGAACAACAACGGCGCGACAGGTGCCGACGCCATCGCCTCAGGCAAGGATGCCAGCGCCACTATCGACGGCTCGGTCGCCCTCGGCTCCGGCTCCGTCTCCGACCGCGCGGTCGCAGGCAGCACCGGCAACATCCCCGCGGGCAGTTCGCTGATCCCGTTCAACACTGCAGACCGCACGCTGCTGGGCGCCCTCTCCGTGGGCAGCGCCACCACCTACCGCCAGATCACCAACGTCGCCGACGGCACGCAGGCGCAGGACGCGGTCACCTTGCGCCAGCTCAGCGGCGCGCTGCAGTCCTTCGCAGTCACGCCGATCCAGTACTTCCACGCCAACTCCACGGCGGCGGATTCGCTGGCGATCGGCGCGGAGTCGGTGGCGGTCGGTCCGCAGACGGTGGTCAACGGCAACAACGGCATCGGCATCGGCAACGGCGCGGTGGTGCAGCAGAGCGCGCCGGGCGGCATCGCGATCGGCCAGGGCTCGACCTCGCACCTGGCCGACTCGATCGCGCTGGGCACGCAGTCGTCCGCCGCCGCCGTGCAGGGCGTGGCGCTGGGTGCGGGCACCAGCGTGACGCAGGCCGGAGGCGTGGCGCTGGGCGCAGGCTCGGTGGCGTCCACCGCGGCGGGCGTGGCCGGCTACGTTCCGCCCACCGCGACCGACGCGCAGCGCATCGCCATCGGCGCGACCACCAGCACGCTGGCGGCCGTGTCGGTAGGCAATGCGGCCAGCGGCCAGTTCCGCCAGATCACCGGCGTGGCCGCGGGCACGGCCGACAGCGACGCCGTCAACGTGTCGCAGCTGCGGGGCGTGCAGGGCCAGGTGGCGGTGATCGACCAATCCACGGTCAAGTACGACACCAACCCCGACGGCTCGACCAACTACAACAGCGTGACCATGGGCGGCAGCAATGCCACCGGTCCGGTGACGGTGCACAACGTGGCACCGGGCGTGGCGGGCACCGATGCCGTCAACGTCAACCAACTCAACGCGACCAGCGCCGGCCTGAACAACCGCATCAACGCCCTGGGCGACCGACTCGACGGCGTGGAGAAGAACGCCTACGCCGGTGTCGCCGCCGCGATGGCGCTGCAGATGCCCGGCAGCTACGTGCCGGGCAAGACGGTCATGCGCATCGGCGCGGGCTCCTTCAAGGGCCAGAGCGCAGTGGGGGTGAGCTTCCGCCGCACCGCGGACAACAACGCCTGGAGCATCACCGGCGGCGTGGCCACCAGCCGTGCCGGCGTGGGCGCCACCGTCGGCGCGGAATGGGTCTTCAACTGAAGGGAAGGCGACACAGATGAACCGGACGAACTCCATCATGAACAAGCCTCTTCGCACCAGGGCCCTTTTCACCGTTTCCGCGATCTGCATGGCCGCGCTGCTGGCCGGCGGCTGCGCCAGCTACTCGATCACCCCTGAGATGCAGGCCCGGGCCGCCGCGGAGAACCCGGCACCGCCGAGGGACGACGACTTCCCCGCGCCGGGCTCGGCCACGTGGAAGCAAGGCGCCTTCCCGAATCTCGAGGCCCTGCGCGCCATGCGCACCGGCATGGGCAAGGACCAGGTGCGCGAACTGCTGGGCTTTCCGCACTTCAGCGAGGGGCTGGGCGGCGTGCGCGAGTGGAACTACATCTTCCATTTCCGCACGGGCGCCGGCCCCGAGTACTTCACCTGCCAGTACATGGTCCGCTTCAACGCGGACGTGCTGACGAACGGCATGTACTGGAAGGGCCCCGGCTGTGCCGACCTGCTGCGGCCGCCGCGCGTGGCGGCCGCGCCCGTTGCCACCACTCCGTCGGCGGCCCCGGCCACGAGGACCACCCTCGGCGCCGACGGCCTGTTCCGCTTCGACGGCCGCTCGCTGTCCGACCTGCTGCCAGAAGGCCGGCGCAGGCTCGAAGCGCTGGCAAGCGACATCCGCAGCGCCGGCCCGGTGGAGTCGATCGGCATCACCGGACACACCGACCGCCTCGGCAGCGCCGCCTACAACCAGGCGCTCTCGCTGGCGCGTGCCGAGACCGTGCGCGACTACCTCGTGCGCTCGGGCGTCCCCGCGCAGGCCATCCACGTGCAGGGCAAGGGCGAGACGGAACCGAAGGTGCAGTGCACGCAGCCCGCGAAGCGTGCCGAGCTGATCGACTGCCTCGCGCCGAACCGCCGCGTCGAGATCGAGGTGTTCGTGCGGCGCTAGCGCGCCCAGCGTGTTCCCGGGGCCCCGCATCACTTCCGTCGGTGCGAGGGGCAGTCGTCCGACATGGCGTCCCGCAACCGCGGCCCAGATTGGTTCCTTTGCGGAGGCCGCCATGGACGGACCCGACCTCAGGATATTCGCCGCAATCGCCGCGCTCTGCCTGGCTGCGGCGCAGGCTGCAGCGCAGCAGGCGCCCTTGCCCCTGCCAGCCGAGATCGACGCGAGCGGCCCGGGCAAGCCCAAGGGCGAAGGCAACGCGCGCAACGCAGCGCAGCAGGCTCGGAAAGAGTCCGACTACCGCGCGGCCCTGAAGAAGTGCGACGAGCTTCAGGCCGCGGCGGCGCGAGCGGCATGCAGCGCACAAGCCGAGAAGGACTACGCTGGCAACGACACCGTCATTCAGGATCAACGGCCCGCCCCGCCCACCAACCCCGGCGGCGCATCGCCGAACAAGCGCGTGCCCTGAGCGCCTCAGAACTTCGAAGCCACGCTCGGCCGCGGCTCCTCGGCCGCACTGCTCTCGTCGTCAGCCCTCGCGATGCGAAGCCGCGCCTGCTCGTGCCGCAGCGCAAGTTCTTCGCGGCGCTCCATCGAAGCGGCGTCGCCCGCGCCATGTCCGCCATCGTCGAAATCGATCAGGAACTGCGACTCCTCGAACGTGAGCCCTTGAAGAACCTCCTGGCTTCTCGCGTTGATGGCCAGGAGGCCGTGCGACAGCAGGCGTGCGCGCCGCTCGCTGGATAACTGCAGCATCTGCATGAAAGCTTCCTTTCCCGTGCGCAGCCATGTTGCGCCGCGTATGGGTGGCTTCGGTGGGAATCGGCAGCAGCTTGGCGTGAGACCCGTCCGGCAGCGCGGCGGTGCGTCGGCGTGGACTGACGGCTGCATCGCCGCACGTCCTATCGACGCACCCCTGGTGCTTTCTAGCCTGGGTTTCGTGCGCCGAGCTGATCGCGAACAGATCGCCAACTGATCGATCGCGGCGAATGAGGAGCCGATCCGTTCCTAGGTTCCCCTTCTGAGTGCAACGAGAGCCGGCGTCCCAAGAAGATCGACATGAAGAAACTCAACCACAGTAACGCTGCCGCTTCTTGCCCCAAGGCACTTTCGATACGTGGGCAGATGAATGTTCCGGCGACGCCCTCGGGCGATGCTGCAGGTTCCGAATGCAAGGCTGGTTGGAGCTCATGCGAGGCCATCGAAGAGCAAAAGGGCAAGGCCGACTTCCAGGCGACGACGAAGTGATGCGATGGAAGAACAACGAGCGAACGAGAAGGCGCCCAGCGACGTGAACGACATGCACGACATGCAGCAGGAGCGCGGCTCTGCAGGTGCCCGGCGCGAAGACCGCCGGGTGTTCGCCTGGGGCATCGTGGCGGCAGTGGTCGCGCTGCTGGCGGCGGGTGCCTACTTCCACGTGCTGCAGAAGCGATTCGAAGTGCCGGTGGAACTGCCCGCCACGCCAACGGCGCCCCTGCCACCGGGCGAGCAGGCCCCGGGTGCGCCTCGCAGCAGATAGCTTTTTCACGTCGCCCTCGACACCACCACCTTGCCGCGCTTCTCCTACACATTCGCCGCTGGAACGGAATAGACCCGGTCTGTACGCAGTCGCCGCCTCACGCAAGCCATGACTTTCAGGAAAGGGCCCCCCAGATGCGAAAGATCCACGAAGTGATGACCCGCGAAGTCGAGGTCATCAGCCCCGATGCGACCGTCGAGGAAGCCGCACAGCGCATGCGCGACGGCGACTTCGGAATGATGCCGGTGGGCGAGAACGACCGCATGGTGGGCGCGATCTCGGACCGCGACATCGCGGTTCGCGGCATCGCGGAGGGCCGCGGCGCAAAGGCCAAGGTGCGCGACGTGATGTCCGCCGGCATCCGCTGGGCGTACGAAGACGATCGCCTCGACCACGCGGCGCAGATCATGGCTGCCCACCAGATCAGGCGCCTTCCGATCGTCAACCGCGACAAGCGGCTCGTGGGCATCCTCTCTCTCGCCGACGTGGCGGTGAAGCAGCGAAGCACCAGGCCGGTGACAGACGCACTCTGCGGCATTTCGCAGCCGGTTGCCGCCTGAGCCGGGAGCCGGGGCTCGTCTGGCGCCCGCTTGCTGTCCGGCGTGCCGTCGGCCCTGACCCGCCACGGCCTCGCCAAACCGCTGCCGAGGCGCTGCCATGGCGCGGCTCCAAGCGACTCCTCAGCCCTCTTTCTGAACGAGCCGCTGCGTGCGCCCGATCTTTCGGCGAACGCGGCAGTGCGCTCCCGGCGATGCCCGGGAATACCCTCTGATCGCCTCGAAGTCTTCTTGCCTACATTTCTTGCATGCAAGAAATGGCAAGCCTTGCATGCAAAACCTCGACAAGACAGACTGACAGGAGATCTTCCTCATGCCCCGCTTCGCCAAATCGCTTTTCGGTCAGGTGGTCATCGCGCTGGTGCTCGGCGTGCTCGTGGGGCTGGTCGCTCCCGAGTTCGCCGCAAAGCTCAAGCCGCTCGGTGACGGTTTCATCAAGCTGATCAAGATGATCATCCCCGTGCTGGTGTTCTGCGTGGTGGTGCACGGCATCGCCGGCGCGGGAGACCTGAAGCGCGTGGGCCGGGTGGGCGTGAAGTCGCTCATCTACTTCGAGGTGCTGACCACCATCGCGCTGGCCATGGGGCTGGTGCTGGGCTTCGTATTCCAGCCGGGCGCGGGCATGAACGTCGACCCGTCCAAGCTCGACCCGGCCGCGATGAGCGCCTATGCCTCGAACGCCGACAAGCTCGCGAGCGGCGGCACGGTCGAGTTCCTGATGAAGCTGATCCCCACGACGGTGGTGAACGCCTTCGCCACCGGCGACGTGCTGCAGGTGCTGCTGTTCGCGGTGCTCTTCGGCTGCGCGCTCACGCTGCTGGGCGAGCGCGGCAAGCCGGTGGCCGTGGTGGTGGATGCGCTCTCGCTGGTGCTCTTCAAGATCATGGGCATCATCATCAAGCTGGCGCCGCTGGGCGTGCTGGGCGCGATCGCGTTCACGGTGGGCCAGTACGGCATCGGCTCGCTCAAGCAGCTGGGCATGCTGGTCGCCCTCTTCTACGGCGCGGTGCTGGTCTTCGTGTTCGTGGTGCTGGGCGTGGTGATGCGCATGTCGGGCTTCAGCCTCATCAAGCTGCTGCGCTACCTGCGCGAGGAGCTCACCATCGTCTTCGCCACCACCTCTTCCGACAGCGTGCTGCCGCAGGTCATGGCCAAGCTGCGCCGCATGGGCATCCGCGATTCGACGGTGGGCCTTGTCATTCCCACCGGCTACTCGTTCAACCTCGACGCGTTCTCGATCTACATCACGCTGGCGGCCGTGTTCATCGCGCAGGCCACCAACACGCCGATCTCGATGGCCGACCTGCTGACGATCCTGGCGATCGCACTGGTCACCTCCAAGGGCGCGCACGGCGTGCCGGGCTCGGCCATCGTGGTGCTGGCGGCCACGCTGCACGCCATTCCGGCGATTCCCGCCATTGGGCTGGTGCTGGTGCTGTCGGTCGACTGGTTCATGGGCATCGCCCGCGCGCTGGGCAACCTGATCGGCAACTGCGTGGCGACCGTGGCCATCGCCGCCTGGGAAGGCGATATCGACCGCGAACGCGCCCATGCGGTGCTCGACGGCAACTACTCGCCCGACGACGAGCCGCTGGCCGAGGCCGGGACCGTGGTAAACACCGCGAGCCACTGAAGAGACCACCACAGGAAAGACCGGACCGCCTCATGCCCGCCCCCGACGTCAGCCCCACCGTCATCGCCGAACGCGTCGTCGAGGCCATCCTCGCGCAGAAGCTCGCGCCGGGCGAACGGCTCGGCGAGCAGGCGCTTGCGGAGAACTTCTCGGTGAGTCGCACCATGGTGCGCGAGGCGCTGATGCAGTTGCAGGCACGCGGCTTCGTCGAGGTGCAGTCGCGCCGCGGCTGGTACGTGGTGGAGCCTTCCGCAGAGGAAGCGCGCGACGCGTTCTCGGCCCGGCGCATCGTCGAGGCCGGCATCCTCGAGGCCAGCGAAGGCCGGCCGCTCGCGAAGGTGATCCGCAAGCTGCGCGACCACATCGCCGACGAACAGCGCGCCATCGAAGGCGCCGACGCCGCCACCCGCGCCTTCCTGCTGGCCGATTTCCACGTCTGCCTGGCCGAGCAGATGGGGCACCAGCTGCTCGTCGACGTGCTGCGCGACCTCACCGCGCGGACCACGCTGGCGGCCACGCTCTACCAGTCGAAGCACGAGGCCGGGCAGTCCTGCGCGGAGCACGGCGCGATCGTCGCGGCGCTAGAGGCCGGGGACACGGCCGGGGCGCGGCGGCTGATGCTGGAGCACATCGGCAATGTCGAGCGGGCCCTGGAGGTGGATGCAGCAGCGGAGCCGGATGCGACCAGCAGGCTGAGGGCTACGCTGGCGCCGGTGGCGTTGCCGCGGGCGCGGCGGTGAGTGCATAGGGAACGTGCACTTGGACAACGAGTGCGGCCGGCATCCTGACCGTTCTGGGATCGACCGAGCAATGCGCCCGGAGCGATTCGTCGGTTCCCGTGAGCGGACCACCCAGAGGTCGCCCAGGACCTCAATTCGCGACTCGTATATTGCCTAGCGTCGCTAATTTCGCTAAATAAACGACGCACCGCTGCCTTTGATTTCATGCAGCAGGTCGCCAGTCAACTTACTGGAATCAATTTTTTTGATCTCGCGCCCAACCGGGATCGACTTTTAAAAGCGCAGAGCCCGATCGCAATGACCGCCGGTCTTCATGCCTTAATGCGAAAAGCCTCCTTCAAACTCATTTGATCATGCAAATCCCCATCTTCATAGCATCTTACAATGCCACCTTCGAGGGCACCCATCATTAATCCATACAGACCAACCGCTTTGGAGTTCACTTCCAACCATATGGAAGAATCGTTTTCCAAAATCAGTCTGACATCATATTTAGCACTCGACTGCAGCAACTGATCCTTTAGAAAAATCTCCCGCCCTTTATCTTCAACTAAAGAGTCGCTTGATTTCAACGCACGCACCACACTCTGCATCAGCGATGGATCATCAAAAACCAATTTATATTCATAGCTCATGAGCCATGCGCCCTCCCGTGAACAATCGGATTCCGCCTCCAACTACGGCACCAACGCCAACGAGGAAAGTCCCACTTTCCTCAAGACATTTCTCAAGAACTTCTTCACGAAAGATTATTTTTTATCCTTAATCGAATGCTCCCAAGCAGAACGTCGGTATATAGGTTCGGCTTGCCGACACTGCGAGTGGCGGACCAAGATTTGAGCTTTTCATCATTTTGATCCTTTGCTGACTGTACAGTGACGAGCCCATCAGGCTTATCATCCACTACGTCCAGCTCGGCGTCCTTACCCAGCTCCCACCCATCGATTGTTGTAGCGGCACAAAGGCCAGGCAATCACCCTCCCTTTCTAACATCATCAACTGCTGGCCGCAGAGTCATGCTATCGACAATTCCGGCTTCGACATACGATCGTTTGCGCGGCGTTTTGTCCAAATTTCAGGAAATGATTTCAGATTTCACACGCCTCCAAATATCGACATAGTCATGCACATTAACCTTCAACATGACCAATTCTCCGCCACCTCTTTTGCGGCATAGCAAAATACCGTCCATCGAATCGACAACAACAAAATAAGCCTCATCCGCATCAAATATTTCATTGCCACCTGGGAGGCCGATGTATACGGAAGGCTCGACCGCACTTGCGCCTAAACTTCCTGGCCAATCACCCTCCACCCAGCACGCATCGTGCAGAAGTTGAAAAAAATATTCGGGGGGCATTTTTTGACCAAAGATGCTTCTTGCAAAATCAATATTATCTTTTTGTTTTTCGATATTTAACATCAGCCGATCTATTTCACCCACCAACAAATCTGAAAGGCAAGTCGCATCCTCGCTTCCAAAAATTACATCGTCCATGGATATTAGCATTCGATCCACGAAAATTCGCCGCCCGTCACTGGATTTTCGAGTACAGATATCAATAACGCTTTTCATGATCGTGAGCAATTTGATTCAACCGCTTTTCCATCTTTGAAGATGCTGTCCAACCTCTTTTTTACGCCAGGAGGCACAGGAAAACCACCATTTTGAGTCGAGTCGCCATTCCAATGCATGGTTCCATCGTTGCCATTGCCAAATCGATGGAAGACTCCTTCGTTATCGACTGCGTACCAGTGCCGTCCCTCAGCATCGGGCACAGCACGGGACGCCAAAGCTTCATGGTGGCAAGGAAGTCGGGATGTTTTTCTGCCTCCACGAAAATCTGGCGACGTCGCGTCATGGTGTCCCGGATTCGTATATGTAGGCTTTGGTCCGTGATAGCGCCCAGCCTTTCCGGTTTTTGCCAAACCCAGTGGGTCGATCCATTCCAGCGGATTAAATGCATACTCTTGGAGATTGATCCCACCAGCCAAACGGATGGGGTCATGGCTGATGTAGCGGCCGCTTTGCGGATCAAAGTACCGATACCGGTTGTAGTGCAACCCGGTCTCTTCGTCCCAATACTGCCCCTGGAACCGAATCGGATTCCGAAACCCCGCTTTCCTCCCCGCCTCACTGATCGCCTGCCGCGCCTCCCCCCAAGCCTTGTAGCTCGCCGACCACGCCACACGCCCCGCATGATCCGTCAGCTCCTGCGGCGTGCCCAGATGGTCGCACTGGTAGAAGCCGATTTCTTCCCTGGCGAATGGCGCAGGCGTTCGACTCTGTTCGCCGTTCCATAGCGGGTCGAGTTCGATGTCGTAGCGCCCGCCGTTGTCGGCCATCAGCGCCTTCACATCCGTCGTCTGACTCAATACAACCGCCTGGGCTTGTCGAATTTGCACCAGCGGTACGAACGACCCGGGTTCATGGATGTAGTGGACGCTGTCGCCTTGCCAGGCATGCGCCCGCCAGCCCTCCGTGCTCTGCGTGCTCTGCGTGCTCTGCGTGCTCTGCGTGCTCTCGAACGCCAGCATGTCGCCGTCCCAGCCGAACAAGGTGCAGGCATGCCGCGTGCGCTTGGCGATGCGCCGGCCCAGGGGGTCGTAGCTAAAGGTCGTGGTTTCGCCGAAGGTCTCGGCGCTGCGCATTCGGTTGTAGCCGTCCCAGGTGAACACGGTCTTCTCGCCTTTGCGGCTGCGCTCGACGAGGTTGCCGCGCTCGTCCCACTTGTAGCGGGTGCCGGCGTAGTCCTTCAGGAGGTTGTCCATCAGCTTGCCGACCGAGCCGCGACCGTCAGCGCCCGCGCGAACGGGGACGCGATGGGTGATTCGGCCTGCCGGCTCCGCTGTGCCTTCGGCTTCTGAAGAAGGGTTGCCGATGTTCCCCGCCGGATCGAACGCGAAGGTCTCCCGTCCAAGTCGGCTGTTGGCTTCGAGCAGCCGCCCTACGGGGTCATAGCGGTAGCTCAGGTTGCCGCGCCGGCTGTCGCCGATGGAGATCAACTGGCCGGCCCTGTCGTACTGGTAGCTGCGGCGGATGCCGGTGGGCTGAAGCGCGCCGCGCCTGGTCTGGGACATCTGCTGCTCCAGCAATCGGCCGGCAGGGTCGTAGCTCTGCTTTTGCAGGAGCCCGTTGCCCTGTTCGCGCGCAATCTCTCGGTGAAGGTCGTCGCGCTCGAAGCCCAGGATCTCCTGACCGTCGACGAGCAATCCGTGCACGTGGCCCGAGCCATAGGTGAGCCACTGAGTCACATGACCGTCTGGGCGGATGGTCGCGACGCGCTGGTTGAGTTCGTCGTAGCCGTGCTGCCAGACCGCGGTGCGGGCGCCCTCCAGGTAGTGCTGGTGCTCGCGCGTCAGGTTGCCCGCGGGGTCGTAGAACAATTGAAGCTTCGCGTCGCTGTTGCCGGCTTCGACCAATCGGCCGTTCCGGTCGTAGGCAAAGCTCTCGGCAGCACCGTCGGCGCTGCGCTCGATGAGACGGCCGATCGGGTCGAATTGCAGATGCGTGGTTTGACCGCCGTCGACCACTTCCGTCAGCACCCCAGTGGAGTCGTCATAGATGTAGCTTGTGGTCCTGCGGTCGAAGCCCACTTCTTCGAGCAAGCGCCCCACAGGGTCGTAGCGGAAGTCGTAACGGCTGCCGTTCTCGTTGTGCAGTTCGCTCAAACGTCCCAGAAGATCCCAGCGGTACTTGAGCGTGTGCCCTGCCGCGTCGGTGCGCTGGGACACGAGGCCGGACCGCGTGTAGCCATAGCGCGTCCTGCGCCCCAGCGCATCAGTGTGCGCGAGCAGGCGCCCTTCGGCATCGTGCACGAAATGCTCGCTGCTGTTGTCCGGCAGGATGATTTCCTCGAATCGACCCGGACGGTTGGCGTCCGCTGCGGCAGCCGCCTTCCCCTGCTCGTTCGCGCTCGTATAGCGATAGCGCGTGCTGTGGCCCATGGCATCGGTCGCCTTGACCAGGCGTCCCTGCTCGTCGTATTCCCACCGCGTGGTCTTGCCCGAGCAATCGGTGTGGCTGGCAAGTTGGCCCGCAGGGTTGTAGGTCAGCGTCTTGATGCCGCCCTTCGCATCGGTGATTCGCACGGGCCGGCCGGCCTTGTCGTAGGCGTACGCGGTCTTGTGTCCCAGCGGGTCGATCTCTTCGACGAGGTTGCCGCCGGCGTCGTAGTCGCGCGTCCAGACGCCACCCTCGGCGTCGCGCAGGCCCGTCATGCGTCCGCGACTGTCGTGCGCAAAGTGCACCTGGCTGCCGTCGGCCCGCGTGTGTGTCCGCAGGTTGCCGTCGGCGTCGTAGCTGAAGTCGTCGGTGCTGCCGTCGGTACGGACATGCCGCGTGATGTTCTTCGCTTCATCGCGAAAGAGCCACTCCTGGCGCTTGTCGGGATGGATGATCCGGTAGGTGTAGCCAAGGATGTCGTAGTAGTACCAGGTCTCTGCGCCGAGCGCGTCGGTCGCATAGGTCAAGCGGATGTTCCTGTCCCACTCCAGCCTGAGGGCGAAGCTCCCGTCATCGCTCCGTTCGCGCACCGCCCTGGCATCGACGCCGGTGCCGTCGTATTCGAGGTTCATGCCCCGGCCCGTGCGGTCGGTGTATCGGGTCACGAGGTGATGGCTGTAGCGGTAGTCCCAGGTCTCGCCGTTTTCGTCCTGAGCCGAGACGAGGTCGCCTTCGGCGTCGTGCACATAGGCGGCGAGCTGGCGCACGACCTGACCGCCCTTGATCTCCCACAGGCTGGTGATCAACCCGCTTCGCGCATCGGGACGAGTGCCCACATGGGCCATCGTGACGTCGCCCTGCTTGCTGACGATGTCGCTCAAGACCTGTTCGCCGGTGGATGCGATCACATGGTCGTAGCGCAGGCCGATGGTCATGCCGTCTTTGGCCTGCTGCGCGACGAGCCTGAAGTGAGGCTGCCTGCTGTCGACGTACTCGTAGATCTCGCGCCAGTCGCCGGCCTCCCCCGCCGGTGCGGCCTTGCCGAAATCAACGCTCAACAGTGTCTCGCTCAGCCGCGTGAGCGTCGCTTCTTCGATGGCATCGCGGTAGCTCTGACCCACGGCCAGCAGCGGGTAGGCATGGCTGCGGCCGTCTGCGCCGTGGTAGATCAGGCTGAGCTCGCCGGCCCGCAGACCTTGAGCCGGCGTGGCGATGTCCACGCGAGTGCTGTAGGGCGTGAGCCATCTTGCGCCGAGGCTGCCCTCGTCGAAAGCGCCAAGATTGCTGCGGTAGGTGCGCGCCCAGGTGATGGGCAACGGCGCAACCAGCGCGAAGTCGACATGGGTGAAGCTTTCGCAGCCGGTCGCAAGGCTGATGGCGAACTTGCTTGAAGAGGGAACCTGTGCGCCGGAAAGCGGACAGTTCTTGCAACCAGGATCACCCTTGACGGGCGCCTGCACGCGGAGGTGCTCGACCTGGGTGTCGGGCCTGCTTCTTCTTGCTTCGGCACCTGCACCGGGCGGCACCATGGCCGCACGCAGGCTCTTCTTCTGCGCCATGGCCGACAGCAGCTGGCGCAGCAGCCACATGATGCTGCCCTGCAGTTCCTGGTTGGCTAGGTCCGCCAGTTGCCTGCGGAAGTCCGCCTTCAGGGCACCCAGGCTATCGATCACCTCGTTGACCCTGGCCCTGACGCTTTCGGGCAGATAGGCGGCGGCCTTCCTGGCGGCGTAGTTGGCGGCGCGCTTGGCCGTGCCTTCGGAATACTTCACCGCCCGGCGCCACATGCCGCTCCACGTGCTTTGGGTCTTGGGGTCGTAGTCGTTGGCTTCCGCCGCGCCCGGCCTGGCGACGGTGAAGAGGTCCTGGCCGCCGAGCACGCGCTGAAGGATGCCGATCAGGTTGTCCAGGATGCTGTCTGAGAGCCTCGCGCAATCTTCCAGAATGCCCGAGAGCCTTGCGATGGCTCCATCGATGAAGGTTTCCAGCTCACCGACGATGGATGCATTCAGGTGCCCCACGAGCATGGTGACGATGGTCCCGCCGAGGTTCCTGGCCCCATGCAGGAGCTCCTGCTTGACCAGATGCAGCGTGGGTCGCAGGCTCATGCGCGCTGCGGCCATGGTGGGTGGTGCGGGAATCAGTCCGATGAGATTGATGCCCAGGCTGGCCCAGTTCAGGAACCTGGTGGCGGCATCGGTCGACTTCTTCTCGAGGATGGTGACGATGTCGAGAAAAACATCCACCAGCGCCATGATGTTGCCCACGATGGGGATGCTGCCCAGCACCGTGGTCAGCCGCTCGAGCGTGACATAGCCGCCGGTGAAGGACCGCAGCCATCCGTCCACCACCTTGCTCGCGGCGGCGATGTCTTCCTTGGCGATGGTGTTCAGCGGGGCGACGGCCGTCTGAGGTTCTCGCTCGGCATTCGATGTCGATGCGGGATGGCCTTGAGGTATGCCCGATGGTGGCCGCTGGGGCGTGCCTGTTCCCATTGTCCAGTCTCCCTGACTGCGTCTGTTTGCGTGGCGAAAATGAATTGGGAAAGAAAGAGGCGTGGCAGCGCCTGCCGCACCGAACCGGCTGCGGTACCGGCGGCGAAAGTGGCTATGGCTATGTAACCGGGCTGCCGACCTGCGGAATTACGGCGCCTCTGCCGACGTGACCCGAATTCGGGTGCGTCGGATCGTGTGATGTACCGATGCGTGCAAGCACCACAAAACATCCACGGCCAGCCAAGCAATGGCCGCGCACGAATAACAATTGCAAATTGAGCTCACGCCCACCTCCCTCTTTTTGTTTGTTGCAAATAATTCTAGGAAGCGAGCCGGCGCAAATACGGCCACCCTGGAATAACGAGCGGGCTTTGGTGCGATTTATCTCGATATTCGCAATGCAAGAAAGCAGCCCCCGGATCGATCGCGTGAATTGCAGCCGGCCGATGGGGCCTGCCGTCGCCGCGCTCGGCTACAGTCCGAGACACTTATGAACTCACCCCAACTCCAGCGCGGCGTGTTCCTCGCCCTTCTCGCCGCCGTGACTGCCGCCTTCCTCTGGGTGCTGATGCCGTTCTTCGGCGCGGTGCTGTGGGGCGTGGCGCTGGCGATCCTGTTCACGCCGCTCTACAAGAAGCTGCTGAGGAGGATGCGCGGCAAGCCCAATGCGGCGGCGCTGTCCACGCTGGCGATCTGCCTGTTCATCGTGATCCTGCCGCTGGCCATGGTGGGGGTTTCGCTGGTGCAGGAAGTCGCGCTGGTCACGCAGAACATCCGGTCGGGGCAGATCAACTTCGCGGCCTACTTCCAGCAGATCCTCGATGCCTCGCCGCAGTGGCTGCTGAACCTGGTCGAGCGCTTCAACCTCGGCGACATGGCGGCCTGGCAGGCGCGCATCTCGGCCGCCGCCGGGCAGGCCAGCCAGATCATCGCGAGCCAGGCGCTGACCATCGGGCAGAACACCTTCGATTTCATCGTCAGCTTCTTCGTGATGCTGTACCTGCTTTACTTCCTGGTGCGCGACGGCTCCGATCTCTCGAAGAAGGTGCGCGACGCGTTGCCGCTGGCCAAGCCGCACACCCACTACCTGCTGAACAAGTTCACCACCGTGATCCGCGCCACCGTCAAGGGCAACGTGGCCGTGGCGGTCGCACAGGGCTCGATCGGCGGGCTCGCCTTCTGGTTCCTCGGCGTGCAGGGCGCGCTGCTGTGGGCGGTGCTGATGGCCTTCCTGTCGCTGCTGCCGGCCGTGGGCGCGGCGCTGATCTGGGGGCCGGTGGCCATCTACTTCCTCGCCACGGGGCATTTCTGGCAGGGCGGCACGCTGATCTTCGTGGGCGTGTTCGTGATCGGCCTGGTCGACAACATCCTGCGCCCCGTGCTGGTGGGCAAGGACACGCAGATGCCCGACTACATCGTGCTGATGTCGACCATCGGCGGCATGGCGATCTTCGGCATCAACGGCTTCGTGATCGGGCCGGTGATCGCGGCGCTGTTCATGGCGGCCTGGAGCCTTTTTGCCGACTCCGGCCACGTGGGCCCCGGGCACGACCGGGCCGACGGCGCGCAGCAAGGCAAGCACGGAGCCCCGGAAGACAAGGCCTGAGACCGACGCCATCCGCACCCCCGCGCGCGCATTTCGCGCGCGCAATCCTGCATTCCGTCGCATGACACTGGGCGCCGCGCCCGGGCTGCGGGATCGTCGGGCCTCCAATCACCAACGAGGCCCGTCATGCAACTCCGCCTTCTTCCGTTCCGCCCGGCCGTGCGCGCCCTGTGCGCGGCAGCGATCCTCGCGCCGCTGGGCGCCCTCGCCGCCGACCTGAGCCTGAGCGTCGCCGACGGCCCGGCTGCGGACGCCACCCTCTACGTCGCGGTGTACGGCGACGCCGCCAGCTACGCCGGCGGCAAGCCCGTGGCCTCGCAGACCGCGCCGATGCGCGAGGGCAAGGCCCGCCTGCTGTTCGCCGGTCTGGCACCCGGGCGCTACGCGCTGCGCGTGTTCGCCGACGAGAACGGCAACGGCAAGCTCGACACCAACCTCATGGGCATGCCCACCGAGCGCTACGGCTTCTCCAACGACGCCAAGGGCAATCGCGCCGCACCCGACTTCGAGGCCGCGGCCATCACCCTCGAAGCCGACATGCAGACCGTCATCCACTTGCGCTGAGGAGCAGGACGCCATGGAACGACGCGAACTCCTGCGCCTGCTGGCTTCGGCCGGCGCGCTGCCGCTGCTGGCACCGCTGGCGTCGCTGGCACAGGCGGGCGGCACGGCTGACGACTGGCAAGCCCAGTTCGAGGCTTCGAGCGCCCCCTGGAAGATCGGCTTCGCCACGCCGCCGGGCGACTTCCCGCTGACCCGCGCCGCGGTGCGCGGACGCTTTCCCGATGCGGTGGCCGGCACGCTGTTCCGCATCGGCCCGGCCGGCCACGACCTGGGCGGCGAGCGCTACCACCACTGGTTCGACGGCGACGGCATGGTGCACCGCTTCGTGATCGAAGGCGCCGACGTGCGGCACCAGGGCCGCTATGTGGCCACCTCGAAGCGCACGGCCGAGGCCAGGGCCGGCCGCCGCCTCTTCGAGACCTTCGCGACCACGCCGCCGGGCGCCGAACCGCCGACTTCGGCCGACAGCATCAATGTCGCCAACACCAGCGTGCTGCCGCTGCAGGGCGAGGTGCTGGCGCTGTGGGAAGGCGGCTCGGCCACGCGCATCGACGCGGGCACGCTGGACACGCTGGGCCTGAAGACCTGGCGAGCCGATCTCGCGGGCATGCCCTTCTCGGCCCACCCCAAGGTGGACCCGGACGGCACGGTGTGGAACTTCGGCGTGGGCTCCACCCAGGGGCTGCTCGCGCTGTACGAGATCGCACCCGAAGGCACGCTGCGGCGCGCGGGCGTGGTGCCGGTGGCCGACATGCCGATGGTCCACGACTTCGCAGTGACCGAGCGGCACCTGGTGTTCCTGCTGCCGCCGCTGGTCTACGACGGCAGGCGCAAGGGCACCGGAGAGAGCTTTCTCGACGCGCACGTCTGGCGGCCCGAGCTCGGCATGCGTGCGCTGGTCATCGACAAGCAGAACTGGGAGCGGCGCCAGATGCTCGCGCTGCCGGCCGGCTTCCTGTTCCACGTCGGCAACGCCTGGGAGGAAGACACGCCGCGCGGCACGCAGATCCACATCGACTACGTGCGCTCGGACAACGCCGACTCGGTGTTCATCAGCAACCGCGAAGTGATGCGTGCCCGCCGCGTGAAGACCACCGAGCCGCACCTGACGGTCGCCACGCTGAACCTCGCTTCCGGCCGGGCCACGCAGACTGCGCTCGCCCAGGAGGCGGAGTTTCCGCGCATCGATCCGCGCCGCGTGGGCATGCGTCATCGGCAGGTGGTGCACGCCACGCAGATCCGGCGCGACCTGCCGGGCTTCGGCGCGGTCGCACGCACCGACGTCGAGACCGGCCGCAGCCAGCGCTTCGTCTACGGCCAGCAGACGATGGTGGAGGAGCACGTCTTCGTGCCCGACGGCGCGAAGCCCGGATGGGTGCTGGGCACGGTGCTGGACTTCGGGCGGCAGAAGACGCTGCTCACGTGCTTCGCGGCCGACAACCTCGCGGCGGGGCCGGTCGCGCAGGCCACGCTGCCCTACGCCCTGCCGCTGGGCCTTCACGGCGCCTTCGTGCCGGCCTGAGGCCGTGGCGGGGGGCCGTGTTCAGGCCTCCCACCAGCCTTCGTCGAAACGCCCCTGCAGGAAGGCCACGAAGCCCGACACCTTGCCCGGCACCAGCTTGGGCGACGGGAAGACGGCGTGGATCTCCTGCTCGGGCAGCGCGTGGTCGCCGAGCACCTCGCGCACCTTGCCGGCCGCCAGCGAGTCGCTGGCCACGTATCGCGGCATGAGCGCGATGCCCAGGCCGTCGCGCGCGGCCGCCAGCACGGCCGAGAGGTTGTTCGAGCGGAAGCGGCCCGACACAGGCACCGTGACCGGCTCGCCGCGCGGCGTGTGCATGCGCCAGAACTCGTCGCCCACCACGCTGCTGTAGATCAGCGCCACGTGCGCGCTCAGGTCCTGCGCGCGCTTCGGCGTGCCGTGCTTCTTCAGGTAGGCGGGCGAGGCGACCATGACCCATGGGTTGGCGCCCAGGTAGCGCGCGCCCAGTGACGAATCGGCCAGCTTGCCCATGCGGATGGCCACGTCGATGCCCTGCGCGATGAGATCGACGTAGCGGTCCTCGAAGCTCAGGTCGAGCTGCACCTGCGGATGCCTGCGCATGTACTCGAGCGCCAGCGGCACCACCACGCGCCGCCCGAAGGCCACCGATGTGCCCACGCGCAGCAGCCCCTGCGCCTGGTTCTGCCGCAACTGCACGATGCTGTCGGCCTCCTCGGCCTCGCGCACGATGGTCTTGCACTTCTCGTAGTAGAGAGCGCCCGGCTCGGTGAGGCTCACGCCGCGCGTGTTGCGGTTGAGCAGGCGCACCTTCAGCCGCTCCTCGGTGGCGGCGATCTGCTTGGTCACCGTGGGCTGCGTGGTGTTGAACTCGCGCGCGGCCTTCGAGAAGCTGCCCGTCTCGACCACGCGCACGAACATTTCCATTGCCAGCAATCTGTCCATGGGCCGGATGGTAGTCACTTATTCCAGCCCGGAATAGGTTTTATGGTCCGCAGCCGTCTTCTTGGAAACAGACCCGCTTCCTACATTCAGCCTACCGATCCGAGAACACCGAGGAACCGGCCCCGCCGGGCCTCTGGTGTCGCCCCCGTCAAGGGGGGCTGGCGAAGCCACACGAAGTGCGCGAAGCCTGGGGGTTTATTCATTTCTGGAGACTCAGATGGCAAAGATGACAGCGGTCCAGGCCGCGGTTCTGGTGATGGAGAAGGAAGGCGTGACGCAGGCCTTCGGCGTGCCTGGTGCGGCGATCAACCCGATGTACTCGGCGCTGCGCCAGCGCGGCAGCATCGCGCACATCCTCGCGCGGCACGTGGAAGGCGCCTCGCACATGGCCGAGGGCTACACCCGCGCGGTGGCCGGCAACATCGGCGTGTGCATCGGCACCTCGGGCCCGGCGGGCACCGACATGATCACGGGCCTTTACTCGGCCTGGGCCGATTCGATCCCGATCCTCTGCATCACCGGCCAGGCACCTCGCGCGCGGCTCTACAAGGAAGACTTCCAGGCGGTGGACATCGAGTCGATCTCCAAGCCCGTCACCAAGTGGTCGGTCACGGTGCGCGAGCCGGGCCAGGTGCCGCAGGTGTTCCAGCAGGCCTTCCACCTGATGCGCTCGGGCCGCCCGGGGCCGGTGCTGATCGACCTGCCCTTCGACGTGCAGATGGCGCAGATCGAGTTCGACATCGACAGCTACGAGCCGCTCAAGCCCTACAAGCCGGCCGCCACGCGCGCCCAGATCGAGAAGGCCATCGCCATGCTCAACGCGGCCGAGCGCCCGTTGATCGTGGCCGGCGGCGGCATCATCAACGCCGATGCCTCCGAGCTGCTGGTGCGCTTTGCCGAAGCCACCGGCGTGCCGGTGATTCCCACGCTCATGGGCTGGGGCGCCATTCCCGACAACCATCCGCTGATGGCCGGCATGTGCGGCCTGCAGACCAGCCACCGCTACGGCAACGCCACGATGCTCGCGAGCGACTTCGTGCTGGGCATCGGCAACCGCTGGGCCAACCGCCACACGGGCTCCATCGACGTCTACACCAAGGGCCGCACCTTCGTGCACGTCGACATCGAGCCCACGCAGATCGGCCGCGTGTTCACGCCCGACTTCGGCATCGTGTCGGACGCCAAGGCCGCGTTGCAGCTCTTCGTCGAGGTGGCCGAGGAGATGAAGGCCGCGGGCCGCCTGCCCGATCGCCGCGACTGGGCCAAGGCCTGCATCGAGCGCAAGAAGACGATGCTGCGCAAGACCAACTTCGACGAAGTGCCGATGAAGCCGCAGCGCGTGTACCAGTGCATGAACAACAACTTCGGCAACGACACCTGCTACGTGAGCACCATCGGCCTCTCGCAGATCGCGGCCGCGCAGTTCCTGCACGTGTACAACCCGCGCCACTGGATCAACTGCGGCCAGGCCGGGCCGCTGGGCTGGACCATTCCCGCGGCCCTGGGCGTGCGCGCCGCAGACCCTGCGCGCAAGATCGTCGCGCTCTCTGGCGACTACGACTTCCAGTTCATGATCGAGGAGCTGGCCGTGGGCGCGCAGTTCAAGCTGCCGTACATCCACATCGTGGTCAACAACTCCTACCTCGGCCTGATCCGCCAGGCGCAGCGCGGCTTCGAGATGGACTACTGCGTGCAGCTCGCGTTCGACAACATCAACGCGGCGCCCGACGCAGGCATCGAGAGCAGCTACGGCGTGGACCACATGAAGGTGGTCGAGGGCCTGGGCTGCAAGGCACTGCGCGTCAACCGCCAGGAAGAGATCGCACCGGCCATCCGCCGCGCCGAGGCCCTGATGGCCGAGTTCAGCGTGCCGGTGGTGATCGAGGTGATGCTGGAGCGCGTGACCAACATCGCGATGGGCACCGAGATCGACAACATCACCGAGTTCGAACCGCTGGCCGAGACGCCGGCCGACGCGCCCACGGCCGTGGCAGCCCTGCTCGACTGAGAAGAAGGAAGAGAAAAGACATGCCCAAGTTCGCAGCCAACCTCACGATGCTCTTCACCGAGCTGCCCTTCATGCAACGCTTCGAGGCCGCCGCCAAGGCCGGCTTCGAGGCTGTGGAATACCTCTTCCCCTACCCCTTCGAGAAGAAGGAGCTCGCTGCCGCGCTGCGCGCCAACGGCCTGCAGCAGGTGCTGCACAACCTGCCGGCCGGCGACTGGGACAAGGGCGAGCGCGGCATCGCCTGCCATCCCGACCGCACCGGCGAGTTCGCCGAAGGCATCGGCATGGCGATCGACTACGCAACGGCTCTCGGCTGCCCGCAGGTCAACTGCCTCGTGGGCAAGGTGCCCGCGGGCGTCGACAGGGATGCGGCCCACAAGACCGTGGTCGCCAACCTGCGCCTGGCCGCGCGCGAACTGGAGGCCGCGGGCCTGCGCCTGCTGATCGAGCCCATCAATACCTTCGACATCCCGGGCTTCTTCCTCACGCGCACGGACCAGGCGCTGGCGCTGATCGACGAGGTCGGCTCGTCCAACCTGCGCGTGCAGTACGACATCTATCACGCGCAGCGCATGGAAGGCGAGCTGGGCAACACGCTCACGAAGCACTTCGCGCAGATCGGCCACATCCAGCTGGCCGACAACCCGGGGCGCGGCGAGCCGGGCACAGGCGAGATCAACTACCCCTGGCTCTTCAGGCACATCGACTCGCTGGGCTACGACGGCTGGATCGGCTGCGAGTACAAGCCCCGCACCACGACCGCCGAAGGCCTCGGATGGAGACCATAGGCCAGCCCCCGGGCTTGCCCACTTCGCGTGGCCGATCACCCCCTTGCAGGGGGCACCGCCTGCGGTCCGGCAAAGCCGACTCCGCGGCGCTCGCCGGCAACGCACGGCCAACTCATCGATAACAAGGAACTTCTCATGACAACCCAACAAAAGATCGGATTCATCGGCCTCGGCATCATGGGCGCGCCCATGGCGGGCCACCTGCTCGAAGCGGGCCACCAGCTCTTCGTGAACACGCACGGCAACACGCCCGAGCCCTTCTTGTCGAAGGCCACCATCTGCGCCTCGGCGGCTGAAGTGACGCGCCAGTCCGACGTGGTCTTCATCATGGTGCCGGACACGCCCGACGTGGAGAAGGTGCTCTTCGGCGCGCCCGGTGCCGAAGGCGTGGCATCGGGCCTGAAGGGCTCCAGCGGCAAGATCGTGGTCGACTGCAGCTCCATCGACCCGATCGCCACCAAGGACTTCGCGCGCCGCATCACCGCGCTGGGCGCCGGCTACATCGACGCGCCGGTCTCCGGCGGCGAGGTGGGTGCCAAGGCCGCGAGCCTCACGATCATGTGCGGCGGCGACGAAGGCACCTTCGAGCGCGTGAAGCCGCTGCTCGACAGGATGGGCAAGAACGTCACGCTCGTGGGCGGCGCCGGCGACGGCCAAGTCTGCAAGGTGGCCAACCAGATCATCGTGGCGCTGAACATCGCGGCCGTGGGCGAGGCGCTGGTGTTCGCATCGAAGGCCGGCGCCGATCCGGCCAAGGTGCGCCAGGCGCTGATGGGCGGCTTCGCGAGTTCGCGCATCCTCGAAGTGCACGGCGAGCGGATGATCAAGCGCACCTTCGCGCCGGGCTTCCGCATCGGGCTGCACCAGAAGGACCTGAACCTCGCGATGCAGAGCGCCCGCTCATTGGGCGTCTCGCTGCCGCAGACGGCCGGCGCGGCGCAGCTCATGAACGCCTGCGCGGCGCTGGGCTACGGCCAGCTCGACCACTCGGCGCTGGTCCGCGCGCTGGAGGCGCTGGCGCAGCACACCGTGACGCCTGATTGAGGTTCGTCGAAGGCGGATTCCCGGACGCTGAGGGCGCGCAGGTTCCGCGTAGGACGCGAAAGAAGGGCCAGGAGATTCCTGCTGGCCGTTCTCTTGCGCTCTGCGCGAAATCTTCGCGCCTTCCGCGTACTTTGCGTCCGACTTCTCGTTCCCGCCCCTGCACCCCCGCTTCACTGCGCAGACTCGAGCGATTCCTTCAGGTTGCGTCGGCGCCAGGCCCAGGTCTTCACGGCCTGCGGCAGGATGCCCAGGCACGAGGCGTAGTAGGTCACCTTGAAGCCCCAGAAGCGCGGACCGATGGGCGTGTTGCGGAACAGGTCGCCGGCCAGGATGGACAGCAGCGCCTCCTGCATGCGCCAGATGTTGCGCGGCGCCATGAACAGGCGCCGGATGGCCGGCGAGGTGATGCGGTAGATGAACCACGAGAACATCTTCGGCCCGTGCTTCATCACCTTCTCGTAGTGGCGGAAGGCCTTCTCGGCTTCCTTCGCCTCGCCCTTGAGCCAGAAGTCGGCCGCGGTGGCGGCCTCGAAGCCGCTGTTCATCGCCAGGTACACGCCAGAGGAGAACATCGGGTCGACGAAGGCGTAGGCGTCGCCCACCATCATGAAGCGGTCGCCGCGGCAGAACTTGGAGTCGTAGGCGTAGTTGCCGGTGGAGGTGGCGCCCTCCATCAGCGTGGCGTTCTTCAGCCGCGCGGCCAGCTTGGGCGCGAGCGCGATGGTCTCCATGAGGAACTCCTCCAGAGAACCCTTGCGACGCTTGAAGTAGGCCGGGGACGCCACCGCGCCGACGCTCACCGTGCCGTCCTTCAGCGGGATGTACCAGAACCAGCCGTGGTCGAACCAGAACAGCGTGATGTTGCCCTCGAAGCGGCCCGGCTTGCGCTCGGCGTTGGCGAAGTGGCCGAACAGCGCCGCGCTGGCGTGCTTGCGGTTGCGGCGCTTGGCGTCGAACTGGTTCGACAGCAGGGTGTCGCGCCCGCTGGCGTCGATCACGAAGCGCGGACGCCAGATGGTCTCGGTGCCGTCGTCGCCCTTGACCTTCACCGCCGGACGGTTGTCGGGCGTGCCCTTGCCGGCGTCCATGTCCACGCCGGTGACGCGCTGCCCCTCGAAGGTGCGCGCGCCGCGCTTGCCGGCATGGCGGAAGAGCAGTTCGTCGAATTCGGAGCGGCGCACGTGCACCGCGTAGGGAAAGCTCTTGTCCATCGCCTCGGCGAAGTGGAACTGGCTGGAGTGGTCGTGCCAGGGCGAGACGAACTCGGCCCCGTGCTTGCGGATGCCGATGGCCTCGACCTCGGTGCGCACGCCCAGGCGGTCGAACAGCGGCATGTTCATCGGCAGCAGCGATTCCCCGATGTGGAAGCGCGGGTGCTGCGCCTTCTCGATCAGCACCACGTCGTGCCCCTTGTCCGCGAGCAGCGCGGCCACCGTGGAGCCCGAGGGGCCGCCTCCGATGACGACGACGTCGGGTTCGTTGCTGTTGAAAGGTCCGGATGCCATGCGTGTTGCCCCTCTTTTCGCGGTGTTGTCGTTGTCGGCGCTACCCCGGCGGGATTCCGGCTGGACGGCCGGCCTGTTAACCAGTTGGTAACGAACGGCAGTTTAGCGAACCCGCCAGCCCGCTCCCATCCGCCCGAACCCCGCCATATCCGCCAGAAGCTATGGATTCAGGCGTTTTCGGCATTTCCCCAGTAAGAAGAGGCACTGCTTTTGCGGTAGCCTCATTGCCCGTCAGAAACAAGGAGACCTTCATGGCTGCACCCCTTTCCCCCGCAGAAGAAGCACTTCGCGAGGCAGCGCGCGAATACCACCGATCGCCCGTCAAGGGCAAGATCTCGATCACCCCGACCAAGCCCCTGCTGAACCAGCGCGACCTGTCGCTGGCCTACTCGCCCGGCGTGGCCTATCCCTGTCTCGACATCGCCGCCGACCCGGCGACGGCCTCCGAATACACCGCCCGCGGCAACCTCGTGGGCGTCGTCACCAACGGCACCGCCGTGCTCGGCCTGGGCGACATCGGTCCGCTGGCCGCCAAGCCGGTGATGGAAGGCAAGGGCTGCCTGTTCAAGAAATTCGCCGGCATCGACGTGTTCGACATCGAGCTGGCAGAGCGCGACCCCGACAAGCTGGTCGACATCATCGCGGCGCTGGAGCCCACGCTGGGCGGCATCAACCTCGAGGACATCAAGGCGCCCGAGTGCTTCTACATCGAGAAGAAGCTGCGCGAGCGCATGAACATCCCCGTGTTCCACGACGACCAGCACGGCACGGCCATCATCTCGGCCGCCGCGCTCATCAACGGCCTGGAGCTGGTGGGCAAGAAGATCGAGGAAGTGAAGATCGCCGTCTCGGGCGCGGGTGCCGCAGCCATCGCCTGCCTCGACGTGATGGTCGGCCTGGGCGCCAAGCCCGCCAACATCCACGCCTGCGACTCCAAGGGCCTGATCTACATGGGCCGCGCGGGCGGTTTCGACGAATCCAAGGCACGCTACGCCCAGAAAGACACCGGCGCCCGCACCCTGGCCGACGTGGTGAAGGACGCCGATGTGTTCCTGGGCTGCTCGGCCCCGGGCGTGATGACCGCCGAGATGGTCAAGACCATGGCCGCCCAGCCCATCATCCTGGCGCTGGCCAACCCCGAGCCCGAGATCCGCCCCGAGCTGGCCAAGGCCGTGCGGCCCGACTGCATCATCGCCACCGGCCGTTCGGACTACCCGAACCAGGTCAACAACGTCCTGTGCTTCCCGTACATCTTCCGCGGCGCGCTCGACTGCGGCGCGAGCAAGATCACCGAAGAAATGAAGCTGGCCTGCGTGCGCGAGATCGCCGAGCTCACCAAGGCCGACATCAGCGAGGAGGTTGCCACCGCCTACGCCGGCCAGGAGCTGGCCTTCGGCCCCGACTACATCATTCCCAAGCCCTTCGACTCGCGCCTGATCCTGCGCATCGCGCCGGCCGTGGCCAAGGCGGCCGCAGCCTCGGGCGTGGCCACGCGCCCGATCGAGGACATGGACGCCTACCGCCAGCACCTGACGCGCTTCGTCTACCAGACCGGCATGTTCATGCGCCCGGTGTTCAGCGCCGCCAAGATCGCCACCGCCAAGCGCGTGGCGTACGCCGAGGGCGAGGACGAGCGCGTGCTGCGCGCCGCCCAATGGGCAGTCGACGAAGGCCTGGCCAAGCCGATCCTGGTGGGCCGCCCCGCCGTCATCGAGGCGCGCATCAAGAAGGCCGGCCTGCACATCCGCGCAGGCGTCGACTTCGAGATCGTCAACCCCGAGGACGATCCGCGCTTCCGCACCTACTGGGAGAGCTTCCACAAGATCATGGGCCGCCGCGGCGTGACGCCGGAGGCCGCCAAGACCATGGTGCGCCGCTCGAACACCACCATCGCCGCGCTCATGATGCACCTGGGCGACGCCGACGCCATGATCTGCGGCCTGGTCGGACGCTTCGACGTGCACCTGGAGCACATCCGCAACCTGATCGGCCTGAAGCGCGGCGCGCCGGGCTTCGCGACGCTGAACGCCCTCACGCTCGACAAGCGCACGGTGTTCATCACCGACACCAACGTCAACGAAGACCCCAGCGCCGAGCTGCTCGCCAGCATCGCGATGATGGCCGCCGAGGAAGTGCGCCGCTTCGGCCTGCCGCCGAAGGTGGCCTTCCTGTCGCACTCGAACTACGGCACGTCGAGCCGCTCGTCGGCCCGCAAGATGCGGCTGGCGCGCGACCTGTTCGCGCAGATGGCGCCCGACATCGAATGCGACGGCGAGATGCACGGCGACGCGGCGCTGTCGGAGGAAATCCGCCGCACCGCCCTGCCCGAGACCACGCTCAGCGGCGAGGCCAACCTGCTCGTGTGCCCGAACCTCGACTCGGCCCACATCCTCTACAACGTGCTGAAGATGACCGGCGCCAACGGCATCACGGTCGGCCCGGTGCTGCTGGGCGCCGCGAGCTCGGCCCACGTGCTCACGCCTTCGTCGACGGTGCGCCGCATCATCAACATGACGGCGCTGGCGGTGGCGAAGGTGACGGTCGACAAGTAAGCAGGAAGGCAGTCCAGCGGGAGGAAATCCCACTTTCGGTGCTTCAAAACGCGGCCTAGGCCGCGTTTTTGCATTGAGCGGGTGCAGATCGCGCCGCCCGCGCACTACTTCGATCCACGAGGAAGGGTTCGCACCAATCACGTGCGGGCACCGTTTTTGCTTGAATGCAGAAGCATTCAATCCCCTTTCATCCAACGGATCGATCTCCGCATGAACAAGCGCCAACTGCTCCAGTCCTTCCTCGCCGCCTCGGCCATCAGCTTCGGCCTCGCACCGGCCTTTGCACAGAGCCCGACGCCGATCAAGTTCCAGCTCGACTGGCGCTTCGAGGGACCGGCGGCGCTGTTCCTGCATCCCGCCGCCAAGGGCTACTTCAAGGCCGCGGGCCTCGACGTGACCATCGACGCGGGCAACGGCTCGGGCGGCACGGTCACGCGCGTGGCCTCGGGCGCCTACGACATGGGCTTCGCCGACCTCGCGGCGCTGATGGAGTTCCACGCCAACAACCCCGACAGCCCCAACAAGCCGGTCGCGGTGATGATGGTCTACAACAACACGCCGGCCTCGGTCATGACGCTCAAGAAGAGCGGCATCACCAAGCCTTCCGACCTCACCGGCAAGAAGCTCGGCGCGCCGGTGTTCGACGCGGGCCGCCGCGCCTTCCCGATCTTCGCCAAGGCCAACAACATCGGCGCCGTCAACTGGACCGCCATGGACCCGACGCTGCGCGAGACCATGCTGATGCGCGGCGACATCGACGCCATCACCGGCTTCACCTTCACCTCGCTGCTCAACCTGGAAGCACGCGGCGCCAAGACGGCCGACGTGGTGATCCTCCCCTACCCCGACTACGGCGTGAAGCTGTACGGCAACGTCATCATCGCCTCGCCCAAGCTCATCAAGGAGAACCCCGAGGCGGTGAAGAAATTCCTCTCGGCCTTCGCCAAGGGCGCGAAGGAAGTCATCGCCAACCCCGCGGTGGCCATCGAGTCGGTGAAGGCGCGCGACGGCATCATCGACAGCAAGCTCGAGACGCGCCGCCTGCAGCTTGCCATCGACACCGTCATCAACAGCGCCGACGCGCGCGCCGAGGGCTTCGGCGCGGTCAACGCGGGCCGCATGTCGCTGATGGCCTCGCAGGTGTCGGACGCCTTCAACACCAAGACGCGCGTGAGCCCCGACGCGGTGTGGACCGCCGCGCTGCTGCCGCCCGCGGCCGAACTGAACATCCTGAAGAAGTGATGGCAGCCGCATCGCAGGACGCGGCCGCAGCTCCCTTCGTCGCACCCTTCGTCGACTTCCAGGACGTCTGGCTCGCCTACAACGAGGAGCTGCTGCGCGCCAACCACTTCGCGGTCGAGGCCATCGACCTCAAGGTGAAGCGCGGCGAATTCATCGCCATCGTCGGGCCTTCGGGCTGCGGCAAGTCGACCTTCATGAAGCTCACCACCGGGCTGAAGATGCCGTCGATGGGCAAGATCCGCATCGATGGCCAGCCGGTGACGGGGCCGCTGAAGATCTCGGGCATGGCCTTCCAGGCGCCCTCGCTGCTGCCGTGGCGCACCACGGTCGACAACGTGCTGCTGCCGCTGGAGATCGTCGAGCCCTACCGTTCCAGCTTCAAGGCCAGGCGCAAGGAATACGAGGAGCGCGCCCGCCGCCTGCTGCAGAAGGTGGGCCTGGGCGGCTACGAGGACAAGTTCCCGTGGCAGCTCTCGGGCGGCATGCAGCAGCGCGCGAGCATCTGCCGCGCGCTCATCCACGAGCCCAAGATGCTGCTGCTCGACGAGCCCTTCGGCGCGCTCGACGCCTTCACGCGCGAGGAGCTGTGGTGCATCCTGCGCGACCTCTGGACCGAGCAGCAGTTCAACGTGATCCTGGTCACGCACGACCTGCGCGAATCGGTTTTCCTGGCCGACACGGTGTACGTGATGAGCAAGAGCCCGGGTCGCTTCGTGGTCAAGCGCGAGATCGACCTGCCGCGCCCGCGCGAGCTCGAACTCACCTACACGAAGGAGTTCACCGACATCGTGCTGGAGCTGCGCGGGCACATCGGCGCGATCCGGAACACCGGCGCGAGCGCCGCCCAGTCGGCCGCGGCTGCTTCCCACTGAGGGCGCACGGGACCACATGAGAAACACCAAGCAAATCGAACGCTGGTCGCCCTGGCTGCTGCTCGTGGCGGTGATCCTGCTGTGGCAGATCATCTGCTCGGCCTTCGAGGTCTCGGACTTCATCTTCCCGAGCCCGTGGCGCATCTGGAACCAGTTCTGGGAATTCAAGGAAGTCATCGCGGGCCACGCGTGGCGCACCTTCTGGGTCACCATGGCGGGCTTCGGCCTCGCGATCGTGGTGGGTGTGCTGCTGGGCTTCGTGATCGGCAGCTCGCGCATCGCGTACGCGGCGATCTACCCGCTGATGACGGCCTTCAACGCGCTGCCCAAGGCGGCCTTCGTGCCGATCCTGGTCGTCTGGTTCGGCATCGGCATCGGGCCGGCGATCCTCACGGCCTTCCTGATCAGCTTCTTCCCGATCATGGTCAACATCGCGACCGGCCTCGCCACGCTCGAGCCCGAGCTCGAAGACGTGCTGCGCGTGCTCGGCGCGAAGCGCTGGGACGTGCTCATGAAGATCGGCCTGCCGCGCTCCATGCCCTACTTCTTCGGCTCGCTGAAGGTGGCGATCACGCTGGCCTTCGTGGGCACCACGGTCAGCGAGATGACGGCGGCCAACGAAGGCATCGGCTACCTGCTGATCTCGGCCGGCTCGGCCATGCAGATGGGCCTGGCCTTCGCGGGCCTGATGGTGGTGGGCGCGATGGCGATGCTGATGTATGAACTCTTCAGCGTGGTCGAGAAGCACACCACCGGCTGGGCGCACCGCGGGTCGCAGAACCAGTGAGCGGCGGGCGGCCCCGTGCTGCCGCGCCTTCAGTATGCCGGCCGCGCCGCGCGTGCCGCCTGCGCGCCGTCGCGGAAACGCGCGGCCGCCGCTTCGGCGCCGCGCGCCAGGATCTGCAGGTCCATAGCCACCGCCACGAAGAGCGCGCCCAGGTCCAGGCACTCGCGCGCCCGCGCGTCGTCGAGCATCAGGATGCCGGGCGCCTTGCCGGCGGCACGGATGCGGCGGATCGCGTCGTCGATGGCGCGCTTCACCGTCGGATGGCCGGGGTCGCCTGGGTGGCCCAGGCTCGCCGACAGGTCGGCCGGCCCGATGAAGACGCCGTCGATGCCTTCGACCTCGAGGATCGCGTCCAACTGATCGAGCGCCTCGCCGGTTTCCACCTGCACCAGCACGCACAGTTCGTCCTGCGCGGTCTTCACATAGTCGCCGATGCGCCCGAAGTTCGACGCCCGCGTCGAGCCGCCCATGCCGCGCACGCCGCCCGGGGCATAGCGCGTGGCGCGCACCGCCGAGCGCGCCTGCTCCGCGTCCTGCACGAAGGGCAGCAGCAGGCTCTGCGCGCCGATGTCGAGGTAGCGCTTGATGAGCACGGTGTCGTTCCAGTCGGGCCGCACCACCGCCGACGTGCGCCGCGCGGCGTCGGCCGGCACCGCGGCGCTCACCGCCTGCAGCTGGTGCAGCATGTGGGGCACGTCGGTGGGCGTGTGCTCGGTGTCGAGCAGCACCCAGTCGAAGCCCGCGCCCGCGACGATCTCCGATACGTACGGGTCGGGCAGCGTGGACCACAGCCCGATCTGCGGCACGCCGGCCGCGAGCGCGCGCTTGAAGTGATTGGGAAGCACCGGCATGGCGTTCATCCGAAGTGGCACGACACGGTGCCGAATTCGCCATAGTCGGCCACCACCGTATCGCCCTTGCCGACCTCGATCGGCCGGATGAAAGAGCCCGCCAGGATCACCTGGCCCGCTTCCAGCGACACGCCGAAGCGATGCAGCCGATTGGCCAGCCATGCGACGCCGTGGGCTGGATGGTTGAGCACGCCGGCGGCCAGGCCGGTCTCCTCCACCTCGCCATTGCGGCTCACGATGGCGCCGATGCGCCGCATGTCGGCATCGACCAGCGCGGGCTTGAACGGCCGCCCGCCCAGCACCAGCGCGGCATTGGCGGCGTTGTCGGAAATGGTGTCGAGCACGTTGCGCGTGCGCCCGGTGTCGGGGTCGACGCGCTGGATGCGCGCGTCGAGGATCTCCAGGGCGGGCGTCACGTAGGCCGTGGCGTCGAGCACGTCGAACAGCGTGCAGTCGGGCCCCGTCAGCGGACGCGCCAGCACGAAGGCCAGCTCGGCCTCGATCTTCAGCTGCAGGAAGCGCTCGGTCGGGATCACCGCGCCGTCGCGGTAGAACATGTCGTCGAGCAGCGCGCCGTAGTCGGGCTCGGCGATGTTCACCGCGCGCTGCATGGCCTTGGAGGTGAGTCCGATCTTGTGGCCCTTGAGCGTGCGGCCATTGCGCAGCTTGAGCTGCATCCATGCGTGCTGGATGGCGTAGGCGTCGTCGATGGTCATGTCTGGGTGGTCGAGCGAGAACTGGCGGCAAGCCCGGCGCGAGAGTTGCGCCTGCTCCAGCCGCTCGGCGGCCTGAGACAGGGTGGTGGCATCGAGGCTCATTGCACCGCCTCCTCTGCGCGCACCACGTTGCGCAGCACGCCCACGCCGCTGACTTCGACCTCGACCACGTCGCCCGGCTTGAGGAACCGGGGTGGGTCGAAGCGGATGCCCGCACCGGTCGGCGTGCCGGTGGCGATGATGTCGCCGGGCTCCAGGGTGGTGAAGGTCGACAGGTAGTGCACCAGGTAGGCGAAGTCGAACATCAGGTTCTCGGTGGTGTCGTCCTGGCGCTGCTCGCCGTTGACGCGTGTGCTCACGCGCAGCGCGCCGAAGCCCTGCGGGAATTCGTCGGCGGTGACGATCCAGGGGCCGATGCTGCCGGAGGCGTTGAAGTTCTTGCCTTGCGTCACGTTGAACTTGGCGTGGTGCACCCAGTCGCGGATGGTGCCTTCGTTCATGCAGGTCACACCGGCGATGCAGGCGAGGGCCTCGTCGCCGTTCACGCGGCGCGCGCGGCGGCCGATGACGATGGCGATCTCGCCCTCGTAGTCGAGCTGCGTCGATTCGAGCGGCTGCAGCAGCGGCTCGCCGTGGCCCGCGAAGGATTCGGCCACGCGCATGAAGATGCTGGGGTACTTCGGCAAGTCGCTGCCGTCCTTGTATTCGGCGTTGCGGTGCGCGTAGTTCACGCCGATGCAGAACACGCGGCGCGGCCGGGCGATGGGCAGTTCGAAGCGCACGTCGGCCAGCGCGTGGTCGGCCATGGCTCCTTCGACCGCGGCGCGGGCCTGGGCCAGCGCGGCTTCGCCGCCGGCCAGCAGCGCGGATACCGACGCGAAGGCCGGCAGGCGCCGGCCCAGGTCGATCACGCCGTCGCCGACGACGCAGCCCCAGCGGGAAGAGCCGCCGTGCAGATAGCTGATGAGTTTCATGCGGTCTCGAATCCGAAGAAGCGGGCGGGGTTGTCGACAAGAACCTTCTGCCGCGTGGCGGCGTCGGGCGTGAAGCGGTAGAGCAGCTCGAGCAGCGCGCCCTCGTTGGGCGGCTGCTTCATCGACACGGGGTGCGGCCAGTCGCTGCCCCAGACGCAGCGATCGGGCGCGGCCTCGATCAGGCGGCGCGCCAGCGGCACCACGTCGTCCCAGGGCGCGCCGGTCTTGGAGATCTTCTCGGACAGCGACAGCATCACCCAGAAGTTGCCGCGCTCGAAAAGCTCGAGCATGCGCGCGAGGCTCGGGTCGCCGTCGCCGCGCGAAGGGTCGGCGCGGCCCATGTGGTCGAGCAGCACCGGCACGTCGAGCGCCTCGAAGGTCGCGAGCTGTGCCGCGATGCCGTCGGGCTCGGGCTGCACCTTGACATACCAGCCGAGCTCCTTGACTCGGGCGAAGGCACGCGCCTGCTCGGCCGCGCTCAGGCTGATGCCGAGGCCGCCGCGGGTGAAGCGCGCGCCGCGCACGCCGGTGTCGTGCAGCTTCTGCAGGTAGGCGTCGTCGCGCTCGGTCAGCACTGCCGCGTTGGCACAGCCCATGTAGCGGCGCGGGCCGCCGGCGTTGAGGCCCTCGAGCGCATCGAGCACCACCGTGTGGTCGGCGCCATAGGTGGTGGCCTGCACGATCACGCCACGTGCGATGCCGAGCGTGGCGTGCAGCCGCTGCGCCACCTGCCAGGTGGCGGTGGGCATTTCATAGGCGGCATTGGGCCGCACCGGATATTGCTCGCGCGGGCCGAAGACGTGGAACTGGCTGTCGCATGCCAGCGGCGGCGGCAGCGGCACGGGCGCGCGTGGATGGGGGTCGAAAGGGAGGTAGTCGGGCATGGTTCTTCGGGGCGTGGAAACAGGAGAGGCAGGCGCTCAGGCGATCCAGGCGGTGAAGCTGCATTCGATGAGCTTGCCCATGTCGAGCTCGGGCGCGACGATGGCGTGGCGCGCCGGCCGCGAGGCGGCATCGGGGAACATCTCGAGCCAGGGCACGTTGAGTGCGGGCCGCTGGCTGCGGTCCTTCATCCACACGGTGAGCTTGACGATGTCCTGCGTGCCGCCGCCGGCCGCCTCCACGATGCGGCGCACGTTGTCGAGCATGAAGCGGCACTGCGCCTCGATGGTCTCGGCGGGCTTGCCGGTGGCCGGGTCGTTGCCCTGGATGCTGCCGCTCTCGAGCAGCGGCCCCACGCGGCAGGCCGCGGGAATCGGGTTCTTGTGGCCGAAGCCGTCGACATACACGCTGGTGCGCGCGGCGGGGGCGGCGCGCCCGAGGGCGGCAGTGGGTGAGTTGGGCGTGCTCATTCGGCGGAAATGTTGGATTGCTTGATGACCGGCATCCAGCGCGCGTCTTCCTTGGCCAGGAAGCGCGCGAACTGCTCGGGCGAACTGCCGCGAGCCTCGGAGCCCAGCGTCTGGAAGCGCGCGCGCACGGCCTCGTCGGCCAGGATCTTCTGCAGCGCGGCCGACAGCCGCGCGACGATCTCCTTCGGCGTGCCCTGCGGCGCGAGAACGCCGGTAAAAGTTTCGGTGCTGAAGTCCTTGAAGCCGGCCTCCTGCAGCGTCGGCACGTCGGGCAGCTGCGGCAGCCGCTTGGGCGACGTCACCGCGAGCGCGCGCGTGCGGCCCTGCTGGATGAACGGGCCGGCCACCGAGATCTGGTCGAAGTTGAACTGCACCTGCCCACCCAGCAGGTCGGTGGTGGCGGGCGCATTGCCCTTGTAGTGCACGGTGGTCCAGTGCGCGCCGCTTTCGCGCTGCAGGTACTCGCTCACCAGATGGTTCTGCGTGCCGGCGCCGGGCGAAGCCATGGTCAGCGTGTTGCCGGGCTTCTTCCCTTCCGCGACCAGATCGGCCACCGTCTTGTAGGGGGTCGAGGGATGCACCTGCAGCACCAGCGGCGTGAACGACACAGAGCTGACCGGCGTGAAATCCTTCTTCCAGTCGTAGGCGTTGCGCTTGAAGATGGTCGGCGAGAACAGGATCGGGCCGTTCGCGCCCATGAAGAAGGTGTAGCCGTCGGGCGCGGACTTGGCCACGTACTCGGCGGCGATCATGCCGCCCGCACCCGGGCGGTTGTCCACGATGAAAGGCTGCTTGAACGCAGCCTGCAGCTGCTCGCTGATGATGCGCGCGGCGCCATCGACGTTGCCTCCCGGCGGGTAGGGCAACACCAGCTTCACGGGTTTGTCGGGCCAGCCGGCCTGAGCCGATGCGATTGCGGGCGCGAAGGCCGCGCACACGGCCACGGCTGCGGTGGCGATGAGTTCTTTCAAGGTCTTGTCTCCTGCTTGCGTGCCGGCCCCGCAAGTGTGTTGCGCTGTGCACCGGCCACCCATGCACTCTAAGAATCCGGGTGCGGATGCTGCAATGCAATATGTCCTCGTTGTTCCATATGATGGACGTTTTCGAGAAGTCCGCGCCCGCCGGCTTCGACGCGCTGCGGACAATGCAGCCTCAGCCACCAAGGAAGGCCTCCCTCATGTTTCTCGATGCCGGCGACCTGTCGCCCGAAGCCACCTACCGCCTGATGAGCGGCATCGTCGTGCCGCGTCCCATCGCCTGGATCACCACGCTGTCGGACGCCGGCGTGGTCAACCTCGCACCGTTCTCATGCTTCACCTTCGTGTCGAACAAGCCGCCGATGCTGGGCGTGAACGTCGGCCGCAAGGCCGGCCGACGCAAGGACACCGGCGCCAACATCCACGCGCTGGGCGAGTTCGTGGTGAACATCGGAGACGCCTCGCAGATGGTCGCCATCCACGAGAGCAGCGCGGAGCACGCGCCCGACGTGAGCGAAACCGAACTGCTCGGCCTAGGCACGCTGCCGTGCGCCACGGTGCGGGTGCCGCGCCTGGCCGATGCGCCCATCAGCATGGAATGCCGGCTGGAGCAGGTGATCTCCTTCGGCCGGACCGGCGCGGAGTTCATCGTCGGCGAGGTCACGGCCTTCCACATCCGCGACGGCCTGCTGCACGACGGCAAGGTCGACACCCGCGCCCTCGACCCGGTGTGCCGCATCGGCGGCCCGAACTACGCCACGCTGGGCGAGATCGTCACGCTGCGCGGCATGCAGCAGACGCCCAAGGCGGTCATGGATGGCGGCACCGTCTAGCTTGATCGACGGCACCGACGCCGGCACGGCCGGCGCGCAGAGCGTGCGCCGCGCGCTCGCGGTGCTGCGCGTGCTGGCTACCGGCCAGGAGCGCGGCGTGCGCCTGACCGACGTGGTGGCGCACACCGGCCTCAACCGGCCGACAGTGCACCGCATCCTGCGCGTGCTGGTGGAAGAAGGCGCGGTCGAGCAGGACCCCGCCACGCGCCGCTACCTGGTCGGCGGCGAGGTCTCGCTGCTGGGGCTGGCGCGCTCGAGCCGCTTTCCCATCCGCGCGATCGCCGAGCCACACCTTCGCCACCTGAGCGAAAGCCTGGGCGACACGGCCTTCCTCACCATCCGCAACGGCACCGACTCGGTGTGCATCGACCGGCGGGCAGGCAGCTTTCCGGTGAAGGTGCTGTCGATCGAGATCGGCGCCCGGCGCCCGCTGGGCGTGGGTGTGAGTGGCCTCGTGCTGCTCGCGTCGCTGCCGCCCGCCGAGGCCGCCGAGGTGGTGGAACGCAACGTGCGGCGACTCGAAGCGCTGCGCATCGACCCCGGGGAACTGCTGGCGCGGGCCGTACGCGTGAGCCGCGACGGTTATGCCTATGCGCCCGTGGGCGTGGTGCCCGGCTCGCGCGCTGTGGCGGTGCCTGTCCGCCTTGCCGACGGCCGCACCGTGGCCGGGTTGGCCATCGCGACCATCACCGAGCGCCTGCCCGATGCGCGGGTCGAGACCGTCGTGGCGCAGATGCACGAAAGAGCGCGGCTGATCGGAGCTCAGGCGGCGGAGCTCGCTCACCGCAAGTCGGCGCGGCGTGCCTCGGCTTCGGGCACGCCGTCGTCGAGCAACAGGGACGCTTCGTCGCGCCAGTAGTTCACCGCCGCCAGCCACCCCTCCCACACGCAGCCATTGCAGCCGCGGCCGCAGCAGGTGGTGGGCTCGGGCGGAGGTCGGCGCAGCGTGAGGCCTTGGGCGTCGAGCAGGGCCTGCACACGCACGATCAGCGCCTGCGCGCCGGCGAGGTTGGAGGGTTCCGGGAGCTGGTCGATGGGGTTCATGGTGCAGAGGTCGTCAGGCCAGCAGGTTCAGTTCGAGCCGCATCTTCGCCCCGCCCGACTCGCTCGACCCGATGGTGAGCTGGCCGCCATGCAGGCGCGCCACTTCGGCCACCAGATGCAGGCCCAGCCCAGCGCCGCGCCCGCGCGGCACCAGCCGGTGGAACGGCGCCACCACGCGCTCGCGGTCGGCCTCGGGAATGCCGGGGCCGGAGTCGAGCACCTCGAAGCCCGACGGCTCCCACAGCCGCACCTGGATGTCGCAGCCCTGCCCGCCGTGCTCGATGGCGTTCTGGATCAGGTTGCTCAGCGCGCGCTCCAGCGAGGGCGCATCGCCGCGCACCCACAGCGGCTTGGGCGCCTCCACCGACAGCGTGCAGCGGTTCATGATGGCCAGCGGCGCGATGTCGCCTGCCACGCGTTCGCACAGCGCCTTCAGGTCGACCTGCTGCCGGTCGTGCACCGCGACGTGGTCCAGCCGCTGCAGGTCGAGCAGCTGCTCGGCCAGCGTGGCCAGGCGCGCCGAGGCCTGCATGAGCTTGACCTTGAGCGGCCCCTCCTGCAGGCCCTCGAGATGGATCTGCAGCGTGGTGATGGGCGTGCGCAGCTCGTGCGCAGCATCGGCCAGGAAGCGCTCCTGCCGGTCGTAGCCTTCGTTGAGCCGGTCGAAGGCGCGGTTCACCGCGTTGACCAGCGGACGGATCTCGCTGGCCACGTTGGCCAGCGGCAGCCGCGTGGTGCGCTCGTGCACGTCGATGCTCTCGGCATGCTCGGCGGTGGCCACCACGCCCTTGAGGCCGCGCTTGACGACGAAAGGCGTGGCCAGGATCACGCCGAGGCAGGTCACCAGCGCCATCGGCGCCACCAGGAACAGGAAGGCGATGGCGGTACCCTTGAGCGTGTTCTTCACGGTCAGCGGGCTGCCGGTCTGCGTCATCACGGCCACCATGCCCGCGCGCGTCTCCACGCGCTCGAAGCGGGCCTTGGGGCGCGTGTTGTCGCTCTCGGGGTCGACGGCCATGCGCTCCATGCCGTCGAGAGAATCGAAGAGCCTGGCGTAGATGGCCGGCACCTCGCCGTTGCGCACCTCGGAGCCCTTCGCGTCACGCGCGACGAACCAGAACGGCGGGTCGGCCTCGCGCAGGCGCTGCACTTCCGGCGTGGGCTCTATCGCCAGCTTGCCGTCGGGCGCATGCACCAGTGCGCGCTGGATGGCCTTGATGGTCTCCTGCCCGGTCTCGTCGACCACGCGCCCCAGCACCCAGGCGAGGCCCAGAAAACCGCCCATCACCAGCGCACCGACCACCACCTGCAGCAGGATCAGGCTCCAGATCAGTTGCCAGCGCAGCGAGAGCAGCGAGAGACGGCCCTGTTTCATGCGGTCGTCATGCTGCCGGACGCGCCGCGCAGATCAGGTAGCCCACGCCGCGGATGGCGTGGATTTCGACCTGCGCGCCGGCCCTGTCGAGCTTGGAGCGCAGCCGCGAGATGTGCGTGTCGAGCGCGTTCGACTGGATGTCGTCCGCGTGGCCGTAGACGCGGTCCTGCATGGCCTCGCGCAGCACGGTGCGGCCGCGATGCTCGAGCAATGTCTCCAGCACCAGCAGTTCGCGGCGCGGCAGCGTGAGGCACTCGTCGCCCACGTGGACCTGCCGCGTGTGATGGTCGAAGCGCAGCTGCCCCAGCGTCATGACGAGGTTCGCGCGCACCGCGGGACGCCGTGCCAGCGCACGCACGCGTGCCATGAGCTCGTCCATGGAGAAGGGCTTGGCGAGATAGTCGTCCGCGCCGCCGTCCAGGCTCAGCACGCGCTCGGCCACGTCGGTCATCGCGGTGAGCACCAGCACCGCGGCGGGAATGTCGTTCTGGCGCAGGAAGGCCACCAGCGAAAGGCCGTCGCCGTCGGGCAGGCCACGGTCGAGCACGATCACGTCGTGCTGCGCCGACAGCGCCGCGTCCTCGGCCTCGCGCAGCGAGCCCGCCACGTCGACCACCGCCTGGTTCTGCCGCAGCGCCGAGGCCAGGGCTTGCGCGAGGTCGACTTCGTCTTCGACGAGCAGGATTCTCATGGGGGTGCGGAGGAAAGCAAGGCCGGCCATTCTAGGAGAGGCCCCCTCGCGGGCGTCGCAATGTTCACGCAATGCAGTTGCATAAGCTGGGACGCCAATGAACTCCCGCACGGCGACTACCTCCCCCGCAACTTGCATTCCCTGGTATCAGGCTTTGGGCCGGCGCATCGCCACGCTCTGGGTGGTGAAGATGATCGGCACCACCGTCGGCATCTCGGGCTTCTTCGCCATCTACTTCTGGGTGATGCACAACCCGTCTTCGGAGCCGACCGTGATGCCGCTCACGATGCTCGACCACTGGGTGGGCGTCAGCGACGACGCGATGCTGCTCTATGGCTCGCTGTGGTTCTACATCTCGCTCGCGCCGGCCCTCGCGAAGGACAAGGCGCAGCTGTGGACCTGCGCTCGCGATGCTGCTCTGATTGCAGGCGCAGGCCTCGCCGTGTTCTGGCTCTTCCCGACGACGGTGCCCGCGTTCGCGGTCGACTGGAGCCAGTACCCGTCGCTGCAGTTCCTGAAGACCGCCGACGCGGGCGGCAATGCCTTCCCCTCGCTGCACGTCGCGTTCGCCGTCTTCACCGCCGTGCTGATGGAGCGCCAGTTGCGCGAGGTGCGCGCCCCGGCATGGGTGCGCATGCTCAACCTGCTGTGGGCCTTCGGCATCGTCTATTCGACGCTGGCCACGCGACAGCATGTGCTGATCGACGTGGCCGGCGGCACGCTGCTCGCGGCGCTCGTCTGCTGGGCCCGCAGCACGCGCGAACGGCTGGTGCTGGCCGAGGCCTGAGAGGCAACGGGTCGAGTCAGGCGGCTTGCGCGCCAGCGGCAGCCACCTGGGCGTCCTGCGTCGACTGCATGCCCGATACGCCGATGGCGCCGACCAGGCGGCCCTCGTGCATCAACGGCAGGCCCCCCTCGAGCGGGCATGCGCCTTCGGTGGCCAGCAGGCGCAGGTTCAGGCCGCCCGCGGCCAGCGCTTCCTCGAACACGCGTGTCGGCCGCTTGAAGCGCACGGTGCTGCGCGCCTTGGCCTGCGCGATCTCGACGCTGCCGGTCTGCGCGTCATCCATCTTGTGCAGCACCACGAGGTTGGCCGCGCTGTCCATCACCGCGATGACCATCGGCCAGCCGTGGGCCCGGGCCTCGGCCTCGGCGGCGGCCGCCACGCGGCGCGCGACTTCGAGCGAGACGGGTGGCCCGTAGGCGATGACGGGTTGCTGCTGCGGGATCGACGGGGTGCTCATGGTGCGAATTCCTTGAAGTGATGAACGATGCACCGGACGATAGTGGCGGGCAGAATGCCTGCCCATTCCCCAGAAATTCGCATCCGTTGTGCATGAATCGCCAGCTCCCTGCCCCGGCGGGCACGCTTCCCTCTCCTGGGACGACGTCCGCTTCTTCGTAGCCGTCGCGCGCGAGGGCAGTCTCTCGGGTGCGGCGCGGCAGCTGCGCGTGGAGCACTCGACGGTCGCAAGACGGGTGGGCGCGCTGGAGTCGCACATCGGCGTGCGTCTTTTCGACCGCCTGCCGCGAAGCTGGACGCTGACACCCGAAGGCGAGGCGCTGCTCGTGCCCGCCGAACGGATGGAGCAGGAGGTGCTGGCCTTCGCGCGCGCCGCCGCCGCGAACACCGCGAGCCAGGGAACGGTCCGCGTATCGGCGCCACCGGCCTTCGCGAGCCACTTCATCGTGCCGCTGTGGACTGCGAACGCACATCGATGGCCCGGTATCGAGCTGAACATCGTCGGCGAACTGCGCAGCGCCAACCTGCAAAGGCGCGACGCGGACATCGCCATCCGCTTCATGCGCCCCACCGAGCCGGGCCTTGCTGCCCGCAAGCTCGGCGAACTGGCCTTTCGCCTCTATGCCGCGCCGGCGTGGCTCGCACGCCACCAAGACGACTGGCGGTTTCTCGGCTACAGCGATCCGCCTGGCAACGTGCCGCACCAGCAGCTGCTTGCGGACATCGCCGGCGCACGCCCCTTCGTGCTGCGCAGCAACGACCTGGCTGCCTTGCACAACGCCTGCCGTGGAGGGCTGGGCCTCGCGATGCTGCCGGACTTCATGGCGCGCGGCGACGCCGCGCTCGTCGAAGTGCCCGGCGAAGGCCGGCCCGTGATGCGAGAGGTGTGGAGCGTGGTGCACCCCGACGTGAGGCGCTCGCCGCGCGTCAGGGCCGTGGCCGACGCGCTGGCGGAGATGGTCGGCGACAGCGCCGGGCGCCTGCGCTGAAGGCAGCGGCGTGGCGCGCCGCTCTTCGGGCGGCTACCAGAAGATCCAGAGCGCCAGGCCGCCGAAGATGGCCCACTTCACGAGGTAGTACACCCGCTTGTCCCAGGCCTTGAGGCGCTTGCCGACCACGCGGATCTGGTAGATGTACTTGAAGGCGCGGTTGATGCCACCGGTCTTGTCGCCGGCATCGTTGGGCGATGCGGCCGCGGCCAGCAGGTTCTTCGCGAACCAGCGGTTCACAGCGCTGGCCCAGCGGTACTTCAGCGGGCGCTCGATGTCGCAGAACAGGATCACGCGGTCGTGGTCGGTCGTGTTCTCGGCGTAGTGGATGTAGGTCTCGTCGAACACCACGGCCTCGCCGTCGCGCCAGTGGTAGCGCTGGCCGTCCACGTCGATGTAGCAGCCCTCGACGCCCGGCGTCCACAGACCCAGGTGGTAGCGCAGCGAACCGGCGAAGGGGTCGCGGTGGCGCACGAGGCGGCTGCCCGGCGGCAGCTCGGCGAACATCGCGGCCTTGATGGTGCCGATGCCCTTCAGCAGCTCGGTGGTGCGCGGGCACAGCACGGCGGCCGAGGGATGCGCATCGTCGTACCACTTCAGGTAGAAGCGCTTCCAGCCGCTCTTGAAGAAGGAGTTGAAGCCCACGTCGTTGAACTGGCTGGAGGCCTTGATGCTGCCGCCGTTGCGCATGGCCAGGGCTTCCTCGCGGATCACTTCCCAGTTTTCCTCGAGCACGCGCATCTCGGGGAACTCGGCAGGCGACAGGTAGGGCGTGCTCGGTACCTTCGAGAAGAGGTACATGAAGACGTTCAGCGGCGCCAGGAAGGTCGAGTGATCCGAGAGCTGCCTGAAGAAACGGTGCCGAACCTGGCCGCGGAAATGAACGTAGAGCGCGCTGAGCGCGAAGATGGCAAGAATGACCCACTTCATGGGAAAGAGTCCTGTAAACAGCGCCGGATAGTGTAATTCGTAGCCCCGATCCGGACCTGACCAGGCCATTTCGCCCTTTGGCCGTGCGCCCGACGAGGTTTCCTCAGCTGCACAGCATCGGCTGCGGCACATCGGCCACGGCCAGCGGCAGGCGCACGGTGGCCAGCAGGCCGCCGCTCGCGGTCGCGCCGAGCCTCACCTCCCCGCCATGCCGGTCGACCACGGACTTGACGATGGCCAGCCCCAGCCCGCTGCCGCTCTGGCTCTGGTCGGGGTTGCGGAAGAAGCGGTCGAACACCCGCTCGCGCAGCGCCGCCGGCACGCCGGGGCCCTGGTCCGCCACGGTCAGCACGGCGTGCGTGCCGTCGCGCGACACGTGCACGGCCACCGTGCCGCCGGGCGGGCTGTACTTGATCGCGTTGTTGATGAGGTTGTCAATCATCGAGACCAGGCTCTCGCGCTCGCCGAGCACCGGCACGCGGTCCTCGCACTCGAGTTCCAGCTCGATCCCGCGGGCACTGGCCAGGCTCTCGATCATGGCCAGCCGGTCCTGCACCAGTCCGTCGAGCGACAGCATGATGGGCAGCGCGCTGTCGGACACCGCGTCGCTGCGCATCAGCTGCAGCAGCTGCCCGACCAGCCGCGCCGCGCGGTCGTTGCTGCGCAGCAGGTTGCCCATGAGCTCGCGCTGGCGCTCGTCGGTGCTCTGCTCCTTCAGCGCCTCCACGTTCACCCGCATCGCGGCCAGCGGCGTGCGCAGCTCGTGCGCGGCATCGGCGATCAGGCTGCGCTCGCGCGAGGTGCTGTCGCGCACGCGCTGCAGCAGGCTGTTGATGCTCTGCACCAGCGGCTGCAGCTCCTTGTGCGGCGGCATGTACGACAGCGGCGTGAGGTCGGCCGGCCCGCGCTCGGCGGTCTCCTGGCTTACCCGCCGCCATGGCCGCAGCGCGAGACGCACCGAAAGCCAGGCCGGAAACACCAGGAACGGCAGGCTGATGACCAGCGGCAGCAGGTAGTAGCCGCGGGACACCACCGTCACGGTGAGCCGCCAGACGCTGGGCTCGGCCAGCATGACGCGGATATCGCCTTCAGGCGAGGCCAGCGTGCGTGCGCGCCATTCGCGGCCTCCTGCCTTCACGGTTTCGATGCGATTCGGCTGGGTATTGAGGATGACGGGCGTACCGGCCGTCGAGCGATAGACCAGCCTGTCGGCCTGCCAGACCTGCAGGACCGGCGAACCGTCGGAGCTCCCGTCGCCGTCGCCGATGGCCTCCAGCAGCGCGGCATCGAAGGCCGCGATGGTCTCCTGCTGCTTGTCGGGCCGATCGGCCGTGTTCTTCGCGATGGCCATCACCGTCTGGAAGATCTTGTCGAACTTCAGCAGCTCGGGGTCTTCGTAGGAGTCGTACAGCAGCAGCGCGATGGCCATGGTCCACAGCAGCGCGACCACGCCCATCTGCGCAAGCAGCAGGCGCCGCATCAGGGAAGGTTGTTTCCAGTTCTTCCAGCGCCGCGCCAGCGCCTCGATCATTTCTGCGTGCTCCGCGCCAGCGATTGCACGTCGATCACGTAGCCGATGCCGCGCACCGTGCGGATGTAGCCCTGGCCGATCTTCTTGCGCAGGTTGGAGATGTGCACCTCGAGCGAGTTGCTGCCGTTGGCCTGCCCGCCGGGCAGCACCTGCTCTTCCATCACGCGGCGCGTGACCACGCGGCCGGTGCGCTTGAGCAGGAGCGCGAGCAGGTCGAACTCGCAGCGCGAGAGCTCGACGGGCTCGCCGTCGACGATCACGCCGCGCGTGGGCTCGTGCAGCGCCAGGCCGCGCATGCGGATGGTCTCGTCGTTGAAGCCGTAGCTGCGGCGCGCGAGCGCACGCACACGCGACAGCAGCTCGGCCAGCGCGAAGGGCTTCACCAGGTAGTCGTCGGCCCCGTCGTCCAGGCTGCGCAGCCTGTCGTTGAGCGCATCGCGCGCGCTGAGCACCAGCACCGGCAGCATCTGGCGGTCGCGGCGCAGGCGGAACAGCAGGTCGAGCCCGTCGCCGTCGGGCAGGCCGAGATCGAGCAGCACCATGTCGAAGGTGCCGCCTTCGAGCGTGCGCAGCGCGTCCTCGAGCCTGCGCACCCACACCACGTCCATGCCTTGATTGGCCAGCGCGATGCGCACGCCGTTGCCGAGGTCAAGGTCGTCCTCAACAAGCAAGAGATTCATGAGCCTCCACGTGAACTGAACACTCCGTCCCCGGAATGTGGCGGAAGTATCTGCCAAGCGCGCAGGGCGCACTTCAGGAAATCTTCATGAACACCGAAGCAGGTCTTCAGGTGCGGCCGGGACACTGGCGCCATCCCTGCAAACGGAAACGGAACAACCCGGTGAATGGCCTGCCCTCGCTCGACGCACGTACTGCCCGAACCAATCACTACGGCCTGCGCCGACGCGACGTCCTCCATGCCATGGCACTGACCGGCGCCGCGGGCCTTGCGGCCTGCGGCGGCGGCAACCGTGGCGGCGTCCGGGCCGGCGAAGTCGGTGGGGCGGGCAACGGCGGCGGCCCGCCCATCGTCATCGATCGCCGGGTCAAGGTCTCTGCCTCGCCCGAGGTCTCGCTGCAGGTGCGCGACTGGCAGCCGCCCGGGAGCACCGGTCCCGTCATCGTGCTGCTGGCCGGGCTGGGCGGCAATGCACGCTACTTCGACAGCCTCGCGCCCGCACTGGCGGCGAGATCACGCGTGGTCGCCATCAGCCGGCGCGGCTACGGGCTTTCGGACAAGCCACTGCCAGTGAAGACCGCCACGCAGTACTACGAGGTCGACACGCTGGTCGCGGACCTGAAGGCGGTGCTCGATGCGCTGGGAGTGCAGCGCGCGGTGCTGGCCGGTCATTCGATCGCGGGCAACGAGCTCACCAGATTCGCGGGACTGCATCCGGAACGGACGCAGGGCCTCGTCTACCTGGACACCACCTTCGACTACACCGTCGAAGGCGACAGCGAAGGCGAGACCGTGCCGGACAACCGCCTGCTCCAGGAACCCAGGCCGACGCCGGACGACGGCCGGTCCCTGCAGGCCGCCATCGCCTTCTTCCGGCGCAACTCGAAGAACTGGTGGCCTGCGCTGGAAGCGAACCTGCGCGACGCCATCGACATACGCACCGACGGGAGCGTGCGCCTCAATACCCCCGATGAAGTGGAGACCGCCGTGGATACAGCCGCACATTCGTTCTCACCCGACTACAAGGCCGTGCGCGCGCCATCGCTGGTCGTGACCGCCCTGCCCGCCGACAACCGCGACATGTTCCCGTGGCTGGAGCTGCCGCTCGACGCGAAGACACAGAAAGACGCTGCCGACTACCTGCGCATCTTCCGCCGCGTGGCCATCACGAATTCGAACCAGCTCGTGGCGGCGCTCGACACGCCGAACCGCCTGACCCTGGACCACGCCAGCCACGGCGACTTCCTCATGGAACGCGAAGCCGAGGTGCTTCGCGCCATCCAGTTCATGACATGGGCCTGAGCCGTGATCGATGGCGGGCGCGCGGCCACCCGCCTGCCCGAACAAAAGCATTCACCAGCGAATCGAGATGAAATCGAAGAAGACCAACGGAAGCGGCATCTGCGCCGCCTTCGACGTGATCGGCGGCAAGTGGAAAGCCGTCATCCTTTGGGAGCTGCACGTGCAGCCGCTGCGCTTCGGCGAGCTGAAGCGGGCGCTGCCCGACATCAGCGAGAAGATGCTGATCCAGCAGCTGCGCGAGATGGAGACCGACGGCATCGTCCACCGCGAGGTGTTCCACGAGGTGCCGCCGCGCGTGGAGTACTCGGAAACGAAGCTGGGCGCCACGCTCAGTGCGTCGCTCGCGCCGCTGGCCGACTGGGGCGACCGCCATGCGAAGCGCGTGGAGGCCGCGCGCACGCGGACAGGGTCCGCAAAGTAATGGGCCGGCCGAAGCCGGCTCACTCCGCCCAGCCGGTCTCGATCTCGGTCTTCACCTCGGTCATGAGCTTGTGCACCGGGCACTTGCCGGCCACGCGAAGAAGTTCGTCGCGCTGCGCCTCGCTCAGGTTGCCGCTCACGCGCAGGCCCGACTTGAGGCGGTAGACGCCCTTGCGCTCCTCGCTGTCGTCACGGTCGACCACCACCTCGATGTCTTCCACCGGGATGCCCTTGCGGCGCGCGTAGATCAGCACGGTGAGCGCCTTGCAGGCTGCGAGCGACGCGTCGTACAGGTCGTGCGGCTCGGGACCGGCGTCGCTGCCGCCGCCGGCGGGCGAGGCATCGACCGGGATCTCGTGGTTGCGGATCTTCAGGATGTGGCGGGTGCCGGTGATGCCGTCGCGGCGGATCGTGATGCTCATGCGTGTTTCCTCGCGGAGGTGGTTGCGGTGAGGGGAGAAAGCGTCTTCACGTAAAGGATGGTGGTGAAGCCGCTGTGCCATTCGAGGTCGGGGTAGCGGCCGGCCTCGCGGTAGCCGAGCGCGAGGTAGAAGCCCTGGCTCTGCATGTTGAAGGTGTCGGTCTCGAGCCGCGCGAGCTGCACGCCATCGGCGCGCATGCCGTCTTCCGCGAAGGCCATCAGCGCCCTCGCGATGCCCTTGCGCTGGTGTCTGGCCGGTACGTGCAGGGCGTGCACGAAGTCGTGCTCCCAGTGCACCATGCCGACCACCTCGCCGTCGATCTCGGCCACGAAGAAGTCCGGGCCCTTCTCGTCGATGTAGCCGACGGGGGCGCCGCTCTCCCGGTAGGCCTTTGCGGCATCCGGCGTGAGCTGCGGCAGCCAGGTGCCGGCGAAGGTGTCGTCGAGGATGGCCTTCACCGCGTCGAAGTCTTCGAGGCGCCACGGCCGGATCGTGACGTCGGGAACGTCGTTGTTGGTGCTCATCGGTTCAGCGGTCCACGGCCAGCATCAGCGTTTCCTTGATTTCCTCCATCACCACGTAGCTGTGCGACTCTGCCGCCACCGGCAGCTTCTTGAGGATGTCGCCCAGCAGGTGCCGGTATTCGCTCATGCCGCTCAGCCGCGCCTTCACGAGGTAGTCGAAGCTGCCCGACACCAGATGGCATTCGAGCACCTCGGGCATGTGCAGCAGCTCCTTGCGGACCTTGTCGAACACGTCGCCCGACTTGGCCGAGAGCTTGATTTCCACGAACACCAGCAGCGTGCGGCCCAGCGCCTCGGGCGAGACGTGGGCGTGGTAGCCGGTGATGACGCCGTCGCGCTCCATGCGCTTGACGCGCTCGGCGCACGGCGAGGCCGACAGGCCGATGTGCTCGGCCAGTTCGGTCATGGACATGCGGCCCTGGCGCTGCAGGACGTCGAGGATCTTGCGGTCTATGCGGTCGAGTTCGGGCATTTCACTCCGGCGGCGGCATGGGAAGGTTTTTGGCAGTGTATTCCACTGCCGAATCGAATAAATCAGTGGAATCCACTGCCTTGAGGACCTTAGATTCCATTCATTCCATTTGAATCGGCGAATACACCATGAAAGTCATCGTTCTCGGCGGCGGCGTGATCGGCACCACCACGGCCTACTATCTCGCCCGTTCGGGCGCCGAGGTCACCCTGCTCGACCGGCAGGCGGGCCCCGCCGAGGAAACCAGCTTCGGCAACGCCGGCCAGGTGTCGCCCGGCTACTCCACGCCCTGGGCCGCACCGGGCATCCCGCTGAAGGCGATCAAGTGGATGTTCAAGAAGCACGCGCCGCTGTCGATCCGCCCCGACGGCACGCTGTTCCAGCTGCGCTGGATGGCCGCCATGCTGCGCAACTGCTCGCCCGAGGCCTATGCGGTGAACAAGGAGCGCATGATGCGTGTGGCCGAATACAGCCGCGGCTGCCTGCAACAGCTGCGCGCCGACACCGGCCTGCAGTACGAGCAGCGCACCGGCGGCACGCTGCAGCTCTTCCGTACGCAGGCCCAGCTGGACGCGGTGGAACGCGACATCGCCGTTCTCGAGGAATGCGGCGTCCCTTATGAACTGCTCGACCGCGACGGCCTCGCCCGCATCGAGCCCGCGCTGGCCGGCGCGCGCGACCGCCTCACCGGCGGCCTGCGCCTGCCCAACGACGAAACGGGCGACTGCCACCTCTTTACCCGCGACCTCGCCGAGATCGCACGTGGCATGGGCGTCGACTTCCGCTTCGGCCAGACCATCGCCGCGCTCGAGACCGACGGCGGCCGCATCACCGGCGTGCGCACCACCTCCGGCAAGATCCTCACGGCCGACCGCTACGTGATGGCCTTCGGCAGCTACTCGCGCGCCGCCATCGCCTCGCTGGGCCTGGACATCCCGGTGTACCCGGTCAAGGGCTACTCGCTGACGGTGCCGCTCGTCGACGAATCGCTCGCGCCGCAATCGACCGTGCTCGACGAGACCTACAAGGTGGCCGTCACCCGCTTCGACAACCGCATCCGCGTGGGCGGCATGGCCGAGCTCGGCGGCTTCGACCTGCGCCTGAACCCGGCGCGCCGCGCCACGCTCGAGAAGGTGGTCACCGACCTCTTCCCCGGCGGCGACGTGCCCCGTGCCACCTTCTGGACAGGCCTGCGCCCGATGACGCCCGACAGCACCCCCATCGTCGGCGGCACGCGCTACCCCAACCTCTACCTGAACACCGGCCACGGCACCCTGGGCTGGACCATGGCCTGCGGCTCGGGCAAGCTCATCTCCGACATGGTGATGGGCCAGCGCCCCGAGATCCGCACCGACGGCCTGGCGATGGACCGCTACGAAGCAGGCTCCTCGCGCGCCGGAACGCCGCGCCCTGCTACCGCCGCCGCCTGAGAACGAGGGCGGGGAGCGGGCGGACCTGCGCGAAGTCCGCCCCCCGGACTCAAGCAGCCTTCAGGCAGCCTTCGCGATGGGAATCACGGCGTTCTCGTCCATCCCGCGATAGACCTCCGCCTCCCCGTGCTTCGCAAGCAGCTGCATCAGGTGCTTGCGGATCAGCATCCCCGGCCGGTCCGACTCCATCGAATACTCCACGCCGCGCCGGCGGGTGTCGACCAGCGCGTCGGGGTCGGTCGATTCGAGGATGTCCTTGTCCTCGCGCGTCACGGCTTCGTCGAAGTCGATCAGCATCTGGGCGGTGCAGTCGGCCTCGGTGTCGTTGCGGAAGAGCCATTGGCACAGCTGCATGCGGCCGTCGTCGATGGGCGTGAAGCAGTTGATGATGATGTGGCGCACGCCGCTCGGGTACTCGATGTCGAGTCGGCGCGAGAACGGCAGGAAGTAGGCGTTGCGCATGTGGCGCGTGGTGATCGGGTCGGTCACGCCGCTGATCGCGTGGAACTTCACCGGGTTGGTCGCCTCGATGATCGTCTCGGCGTAGAAGCCCGTGTCGTTCTCCACCAGTTCGTACTTGCTCGGCTTCGGGCTCGCGGCCACGCCGAAGGTGGCGCGGTGCACGAAGCTGAAGTGCGAGTTGTCGAAGGAGTTCTCCAGCGCACGCATCGGGCTGGTCTGCCACTCTTCGTAGAACTGGAAGATGGTGCGGTAGCCCGGGTCGTCGAACTCCGGAATCGAGGGGATGTCGGCGATGGGCTCTTCAAGAGCCACCCACGCATAGCCGTAGCGGGCTGCGCAGCGGTAGGCCGTGGTGCGGTACTCGGGCGAGATCTTGCGGTCGGCTTCGTACTGCGGGATGCGGATGACCTGGCCGCTGCGGTCGTAAGTCCAGCCGTGGTAGCCGCACTGGATCGCGCCGGTGCCGCAGGCCTGGCCTTCGCTGTCCACGCACCAGCCCTTGGAGAGCTTCGCGGTGCGGTGGCAGCAGCGGTCGCGCAGGGCGGCGGGCTGGCCGTCGGCATCGATGAAGAGGACGATGTCTTCGCCGAGCAGCCTGAAGGGCTTCGGGCCGTTGGCCAGTTCGGTGAGCGGCATGACGGCATGCCAGAACTTGCGGAAGACGGGTTGACGGGTGACGAGCATGCGCGGACTCCTTCTGTGGTCGTGGGGGACGAACGTGAAAGAGCAATTTCCCGCCGGGATGCGTGGGGCACCGCGCGGCTGAACGCTTCTACTCTGCGCAGACTGCCTTGCAAGTTGCGCGCCCGGATTGTGGCGCCTCGGGCCCGCCGCACCAAGCCCCATCGCCAATGCCCGACCAAAGCCCTTGGCATGCCTCGTGCATCACCGGGCGCAAGAGTAGAAGCGTTCAGCAGCGCACGCACCACGACTGTGCGCCCGCCCGGAAATTGCTCTTGAGACGCCCGCCGCCCTCTTCCCGGAGATCTTCCTCGGGGTCAGTGCGAACGGATCCAAGACACGAAGCTTCCGAGGCCCCACATGCAACGTCGATCCTTCCTTGCGGCCACTACCGCAACCATTGCAGCCATCGCCGCCCCCGCCGTGCTCGCGCAGGGCGGCAAGCTCACCCCGCTCAAGTTCACGCTCGACTTCCGCATCAACGGGCAGACCGCTCCCTTCTTCCTCGCGCTGGCCAAGGGCTACTACAGGGACGAAGGCCTGGACGTGACCATCGACACCGGCGCCGGCTCGGTGGCCTCGATCACGCGCATCGCGAGCGGCGTCTACCAGCTGGGGCTGGGCGACATCAGCTCGCTGATCGAGTTCAACGCGCAGAACCCCGGCACGCCGGTGGTGCAGGCGGTCTACCAGTACTACAACCGCGCACCGTTCGCGATCATCGGCCGCAAGGACCGCGGCGTGACCGGAGACTTCAAGAGCCTCGCGGGCAAGAAAGTCGCGGCCGCGGCCGTCGAATCGACGCGCCGCGCCTGGCCGCTGGTGGCGCGCAAGCAGGGCATGCGCCCCGACGCCTTCCAGTGGCAGACCACCGACTTCAGCGCGCGCGACAACGTCATGGTGCGCGGCGACGTCGATGCCGCCACCTACTTCCACGACTCGGCCGTCTCGCTCTTCGCGCGCATGAAGCCCGAGGAGCTGTCGGTGCTCAAGTACGCCGACGCGGGCGTGAACCTGTACGGCAACGCCATTCTCGCGGGTAGCAACCTCATCGCGCAGAACCCGAAGGTGGTGGCCGCCTTCCTGCGCGCGAGCAACCGCGCCATCGTCGAGACCTTCGCCAACCCGGCGCCGAGCATCGCGGCCATGCGGCAGCGCGAGCCCATCCTCGATGAGAAAATCGAGATCGAGCGCTGGGGCATCACCGCTCAGTACGTGGGCGCGGCGGACACGCAGGGCCATGGCCTCGGCGACATCAGGAAGCTCACGCTGGAGCAGCAAGTCGACGAGGTGGCCGATGTCTTCGGCCTGAAGGTCAAGCCTGCGTCCGACGCCATCTTCAACACCTCCATGCTTCCATCGCGCAGCGAACGCACTCTTCCCAAGTCCTCCAAGGCATGAACGACCAAATCGACAACAACAGCACCTCCTATCCGCCGGAGACCGCGCTCGACGAGCGCGACGGGCGCTACCTGCGCAAGGCCATCGTGTGGTCGCACGCGGCACGGCGCAGGGGCAACCGCCCCTTCGGCTGCGTCATCGTCTCGGCCGCCGGCGAAGTGCTCTCCGAGGCCGCCAACAGCAATGCCGAGACCGGCGACTGCACCGCCCATGCCGAGGTCAACGCGCTGCGCGCGCTGGCCGGGCGCGGGCTCTCGCGCGAGGAGCTGGCGGGCGCCACGCTCTATGCGTCGGGCGAGCCCTGCGTGATGTGCGCGGGCGCGATCTTCTGGTCGAACATCGGCCGCGTGGTGTTCGGCATCGACGCCGAGCGGCTGCGCGTGTTCCGCGGAGAGCGGCAGGACCAGCGCGACGCCGAGCTGTCGTGCCGCGACGTGTTCCGCGCATCGCCGCATCCGATCGAATGCATCGGGCCGGCGCTCATCGACGAGGCCAGCGCCGCGCACGATGGCGCCTGGAAATAGGCTCGCCCCCAGGCTGCGCGCACTTCGTGTCGCTTCGCCACCCCCTTCCGGGGGCAACACCTGCGGGCCGGCAGAGCTGGTTCCGCGGTGTTCCACGAAAACACCCCGACTAGACTCGCCGGATGTCCTGGCACGCCCGTCTCCATCTCTCCTATCAGCACGAATCCGAACGCACCGTCGCCCGCTTCCGCCATGACGGGCCGCTGCGCATCCTGCAGAGCCTGTATCCAGAGGGCGATGCGGTCTGCCACAACGTGCTGGTGCATCCGCCGGGCGGGCTGGTGGGCGGCGACACGCTCGACATCGAGATCGAAGGGGCCGATGGCAGCCACGGCCTCATCACCACGCCCGGCGCATCGCGCTTCTACCGCTCCGAAGGCGACCTCGCGCTGCAGCGCACGCGCATCCGCCTCGCGGCCGGCGCGCGGCTCGAATGGCTGCCGCTCGAGGCCATCTGCTACAGCGGCTGCCGGGCGGAGAACCGGCTCAGCATCGAGGTAGAGCCCGGCGCCGAGCTGATCGGCTGGGACGTGACCGCGCTGGGCCTGCCCAACGCCGGCCAGCCTTTCGAGCGCGGCACCTACCTGCAGCACATCGAGGTGCCCGGCGTCTGGCTGGAACGCGGACGCATCGACGCGGCCGACCACCGGCTGCTGCAGAGCCCCATCGGCCTGGGCGGCCACCGCTGCATGGCGTCGCTGTTCTTCGTCGCGGGCTCGCCGGTGGCACGCGCCCGGCGCGACGCGCTGCTCGCGCATGCACGCTCGCTGCTGGAGGCCAGCCCCCTGGCCGAGAGCGCCGGCGCCACCAGTCCACATGCCGAAGTGGTGGTGCTGCGCGTGCTGGCGCCCGTGGTCGAGCCCGCGATGCAGCTGCTGCGCCAGGTATGGCAGGCGTGGCGCGCGGAGCTCTGGCGGCTGCCGGCGGCCACGCCGCGCATCTGGTCGACCTGAAGCCGTTTCCCTGCGCGCACCCTGCACCAGGGTGGAATCTGTAGGCCCCGTCTGACGGACAGCCGCCGCGCAAAGGCGCACTCTGCCCCTTTGCCCAGCGGATGACGAGGATCGGCCATGTCCACTGACGACACCCCGGACGCCAGCGCAGACACCAGCACACGTGCCGGCGCACAGCTGCACCGCCGCCTGGCGAGGTTCAACGCCGCGCGGCTGAGGCCGGGCATCCCTTCGCCCTGGTGGAAGGACGAGCTCGCCGAAGAGCACGCCTGCCGGCTGCTGGAAGGCGAGTTCGTCGAAGCGCTGCGCACCACGGTGCAGGCGGCGGCGTCGGCTTCCACGGGCAACGCGGCCCACTTCGTCACGTGGTTCGAGTCGCTGGAGCAGACCGGGCCCGGCCAGCACCATCGGCTCTTCGACTGGCTCGCCAGCGAGGCGACCCTGCCGCAGATGCGCTGGTTCCTCACGCAGGAGGCCGCGGGCGAGGCGGGCTTCGAGGACCTGCTGGCCTGCACCCAGGTCAAGCTGCCGCCGCAGCCCAAGCTGGAATGCGCGCGCAATTTCTGGGACGAGATGGGCCACGGCAAGCAGAGCGCCATGCACGGCCAGATGCTGGAGCAGATGGTGCGCGAGCTCGACCTGCATCCGGCCACCGACACCACCGTGTGGGAGTCGCTCGCCCTCGCCAACACCATGGTCGCGCTGGCGACCACGCGGCGCTATGCCTATCACTCGATCGGCGCGCTCGGCGTCATCGAGCTCACTGCCCCGGGGCGCGTGAAGCAGGTGGCCGCCGGCATGCGCCGCCTGGGCCTGAGCGGCCGCGCGCGCGCCTACTTCGACCTGCATGCGGCGCTCGACGTGTCGCACTCGCGCGCATGGCTGCGCGAGGTGATCCGGCCGCTGGTCGAGGCCGATCCGGCCTGCGGGCAGTTCATCGCCGAAGGCGCGCTGATGCGGCTGTACTGCGGGGAGCGATGCTTCGAGCGCTACACCGCCGAACTGCGCGAGGCCGAGGAGCTGGCCGCATGATGGACGCGGCCGGCGTGCTGCGCGAGGTGGCGGCCACGGGCTATCGCTTCACCACCGTGACGCCGCTCACCCACCAGCGCGTGCTCGCGCGGCGCGGGCGCGAGCCGGGCACCACGCTGCGCGACATCTTCGGCTGGAACCTCCCCTTCGAGCCGCGCGCGGTGCCGCCGCAGCTGCTGGCCGCGATGAAGCATGCGGGCGTCGTTCAGCGCACCGGATCGCTGCTGCGCAGCACGGTGCGCATCGCCAGCCTCGGGGACGACCTGTTCCTGCACTCGGCCTACCCCACGGTCGAGGAGAAGGCCGTGTTCTTCGGCCCCGACACCAGCCGCTTCGCGCGCTTCATCCGGCACGCATTGGATCGGCATGCGGCCCAGTCCACGCCCCTGCGCGTGCTCGACGTGGGCTGCGGCAGCGGCGCGGGCGGCATCGCGGTGGCGCGTGCGCTGGCCGCCGCCGACACGCCCGCGACGCTCGTGATGAACGACATCAACCCGCTCGCATTGCAGTACACGGCCGTCAATGCGCAGGTGGCGGGCGTCGAGGTCACGCTCGCACAGGGCGATGCGCTCTCCGCCGTCGAGGGCGACTTCGACCTGATCGTGTCGAACCCGCCCTACCTCGACGACGCCGCGCAGCGCGCCTACCGCCATGGCGGCGCGCGGCTCGGGCGGGCGCTGAGCGTGCGCATCGCGGCGGAGTCGCTCAGGCGGCTCGCGCCGGGCGGGCGGCTGCTGCTCTACACCGGCGTGGCGATGGTCGACGGCGAAGACCCCTTCCTCGCCGAGATGCGCCCGCTGCTGGCGGGGCCGGGCTTCGAATGGTCGTATGCCGAGATCGACCCCGACGTGTTCGGCGAAGAGCTCGAACGGCCGGTGTACGCGCACATCGACCGCATCGCCGCCGTGGGCCTCGTCGCCACGCGCAGGCCGGAGGCCGTGTGATGGCGGCGGAACTGGAGCTCGGCGGTGCCGACGCTTCGCGGCTGGCCGTGGTGCGCGAATGCAGCCTGCTGGAGCGCATGCCCAAGTGGCTCATCTGCGTGCCGCTGGTGGTGCAGTGGCTGTGGCTGTCGCTGCGCCACGGCGGCGCCACCGTGCCCTGCGCAGCCAACCCGCACATCACCTCGGGCGGCATGGCGGGCGAAGGCAAGCTCGAATATTTCCGGGGCATGGGGCCGCTGGCGCGCTCGGTCACGGCCGACCACTGCGCGGTGTTCAACGACGGCAGGGCGACCGAGGCATCGCTGCAGCAGGCCATCGCCGCGGAGGGCCTTGCCTTTCCGCTGGTCGCCAAGCCCGACCTCGGCCTGTGCGGCTACGGCGTGCGGCTGCTGGCCGACATGGCGGCGCTGCGTGACTACCTCGCCGTCTTTCCGCCAGGCGAGACGGTCGTGCTGCAGCGCTACCTGCCGCAGGAAGGCGAGGCGGGCATCTTCTACGCACGCGATCCCGCCACCGACGAAGGCCGCGTCGTCGGCCTGGCGCTGCGCTACTTTCCGCGCGTGACGGGCGACGGCCGCAGCACCGTGGCCGAGCTCGTGGCGGCCGACGTGCGGGCGCGCCGCATCGCGCGCTCGCCGCGCCACCGATGCAGCGTGCCGCCCGACAGCGTGCCGGCGGCCGGCCAGCAGGTGCAGCTGGCCACCATCGGCTCCACGCGCGTGGGCGGTCTCTACCGCAATGGCGCATCGCTCGTCACGCCGGAGCTGGTGCGCGCCATCGACGCCGTCGCGCGCGACATGCCCGACTTCCGCTTCGGGCGCTTCGACGTGCGCTACGAGAGCCTGCGCGAACTCGCCGCCGGGCGCGGCTTCACGATCATGGAAGTCAACGGCGCGGGCTCCGAAGCGATCGAGGCATGGGACCCGGACATCGGCCTGGTCCAGGGCCTGCGCATGGTCTTCGCCAAGCAGCGGCTGCTGTTCGCCATCGGCGCGGCGCAGCGCAAGGCCGGCGTGCGGCCCATCGGCCTGCTCGAACTCGCGCGGCTCAACCGGCGGCAGAACCGCCTGGTCAGCCGCTATCCACCTTCCAACTGAGTGGCTCCACGCACATGGACATCTCCTCCTCGCAAGCCCTGACCGACCGTTCGTTCGCCGCTCGCGGTGCGTCTTCCGGCACCTCTTCCGGTGCCATGCCCGCGCTGGAGACCCGCTGGGCCGATTGCGAAGACGACGTGCGCGACGCCCAGCGACTGCGCTTTCGCGTGTTCGCGCTGGAGATGGGCGCGCACCTCACGCCCCCGGCGGGCACGCCGCCCGGCCTGGACGTGGACCGCTTCGACGGCTACTGCGACCACCTGCTGGTGCGCGCGGTCGATCCGGTGAACGGACCCGGCCCGCTCATCGGCACCTACCGCGTGCTCACGCCGGGCGCGGCGCGCCGCGCGGGCGGCTTCTACACCGACACCGAGTTCGACCTCTCCCCGATCGCCCCGCTGCGCGGCAATGCGCTGGAACTGGGCCGCTCCTGCGTGGACGCCGACTGGCGATCGGGCAGCGTCATCATGGCGCTGTGGACCGCGCTGGGCCAGTACATGGTCGACCACGCGCTCGACACCATGATCGGCTGCGCGAGCATCGGCCTGGACGACCACGGCGCGACCGCCGCGCGGCTGTGGCAGCGGCTGTGCCGCACGCACCTGGTGGAAGAGCGCTGGCGCGTGGAGCCGCGCATCGCGCTGCCGCTGGATGCCGAGGCTGACAGCGACGCAGACAGCGACACCCCGCCGCCGGCCGCGCCGCCGCTCATCAAGGGCTACCTGCGCTGCGGCGCGCGGCTGCTCGGGCCGCCCGCGATGGACCTGGCCTTCAACACGGCCGACCTGCCGCTGATGCTGCGGGTGGACGAGGTTTCGCCGCGCTACCGGCAGCATTTCTTCGGGGTCGCGGGCTGAAGCCGGGCGGCGGGCGAAGGCCCGAAGAAGGGCCTTGGGAAGGCATCGGATAAAGTCCCGCACCTACCGCCTCCAGACCCGACGCCAGAGTGACCCTCAGAAAATCCGCAACAAGCCTGGTTTTCCGTCTGCTCGTCATGGGTCTGGCGATGGCGTTCGTCGGAACCGCCGCCAGCTACATCCAGCTCAGCCGGTTCCTGCGCGAGGACCTCACGCAGTCGGTGGCCGCGCAGCAGACGGCACTGGCCGCCTACGTGGCCCGCGACGTCGACAACTACCTGGACGAGCGGCTGGCTTTCCTCGAACGGCTGGCGGGCGCCATGCCTGCCGGGCTCCTCGCGCAGCCCGGCCAGCTGCGGGCCTGGCTCGCCGAGCGGGGCGCGCTCGGCGGCCTCTTCCCCCTGGGCCTGAGCGTGGCCGACACCGGCGGCAAGCGGCTCGACGACGCCGCTCAGCCGGCCGCGGACGGTCCGGAATTCGCCGCCGCGCTCGCCGGCAAGCGCGCGATCGGCCGCCCTCATGCGACGCCCTCCGGGCACTCTGCGCTGCCCATGGCTGTGCCCGTGCGCAACAGCGCGGGCCAGGTGGCCGCGGTGCTGCTGGGCACGGCCGACCTCACGGCCGACGGCCTGCTCGACCACCTGCAGGACGGCCGCGTGGGCCAGAGCGGCGGCATTCTCGTGATCTCGCCGCGCGACCGGCTCTTCGTCGCCTCCACGGATGTCTCGATGTCACTCACGCCGACGCCGCGCGAAGGCGTGAACCTGCTGCACGACCGCGCCATGGCGGGCTATCGCGGCAGCGGAACCACGCGCAACGCCAAGGGCATCGACGAGATCTCGGCCATCGCCTCGGTGCCGACGAGCGGCTGGTTCGTGGTGGCGCGGCTGCCCGTCGCGGAGGCGCTGGCGCCGGTGGGGCGGATGCAGTCCTTCATCCTGCAGCAGCGCGGGCCTGCGGTGTCGGCGGTGCTCATCGTGCTCGGCTTGGTCATGGCCTGGCTGCTGCGGCCGCTGTTCCGCGCCGCCGACGAAGCCGACCGCATGACCCGTGGCGAACTCCCGCTCGCACCGCTGAAGGTGGTGCGCGACGACGAGATCGGCCATCTCACCCAGGCCTTCAACCGCCTGCTGGCCAAGCTGCTCGACAACCAGGAGGCGCTGCAGCGCATCGCCCATCACGACACGCTCACCGGCCTGCCCAACCGCAAGCTGCTCGACGACCGGCTGCAGCAGGCGCTGGCCCACGCCGGCCGGCAGGGGCACAAGGTGGCGGTGCTGTACCTCGACCTCGACGGATTCAAGGGCCTCAACGACACCTTCGGCCACGAGGCCGGCGACAAGGCCCTGCAGGAGATCGCGCGCCGGCTGCAGGCGCTGGTGCGGCAGACGGACACGGTGGCGCGCATCGGCGGCGACGAGTTCGTGCTGCTGGCCACCGGCCTCAACGAGCCCGCCAACGAGGGCGCGCAGGTGCTGGCGCAGCGGTGCATCGACGCGATCGCCGAGCCGCTGCCGCTGGACCGGTCACGCACGGCGATCGGCGTGTCGATCGGCATCGCCCTGGGCGACGGCAGCGAGACGCCGCGCGACCTGCTCGCAGCTGCCGACAAGGCCATGTACCGGGCCAAGCAGGGCGGGCGCGGCACTCACGCGATGTCCGCGGCGAATGCGATGCCCGAGATGTCGGGCGCGGCGTCCAGGCCCTAGGCCGGCATGTCCGTGCGCGGCAGCCGCAGCTGCTTCTTGAGCGTCTCGAACACCTGCCGCGTGACCGGATTCACCACGTGGCTACGCACGTAGAGGTAGTAGGCCAGGTCGGGCAGTCTCGGCATGCCGTCGCCCGCGCCCAGCACGCGCAGGCCTGCATCGAGCTGCTCCACGCCGCGCGCCGTCACGCCCAGCCCCGCGCGCAGCGCGGCCTTGATGCCGATCAGGCTCGACGAGGTGTAGCGCGGCGTCCAGGCCACCCCGGCCGTGTCGAGCGCCTCGTGGCCGATGCGGCGGAAGATGCTGGGTCCGTCGGCCATGATGAGCGGCACCGGCTTCGTCGGATCGTGCACGTAGCTCGCCGCGCACAGCCACACGGTGGGCGAGTTGCGCAGCACCACGCCTTCGAACTGCGACTGCGCGTCGGCGCGGTTGGAGATGATCATGTCGACCTCGCCGCTCTTGAGCGAGGTCATCAGGTAGGGGCTGCGGCCGATGTGGATGTCGAGCTGCAGCAGCGGCGAGGTGCGCGCCACCTCTGCCAGCAGCAGCGGCAGCATGGTCTCGGCCACGTCGTGCGGCGCGCCGATGCGCAGGTTGCCTTCGAGCTGGCCCTGCCGCAGGCTGCGCAGCGCCTCGTCGTTCAGCGCCAGCATGTGGTGCGCGTAGGTCAGCAGCCTCTCGCCGTGCTCCGTCAGCCGCTTCTGCCGGCCCTGCTTGGCGAAGAGCGGGTGGCCGATCTGCTCTTCGAGCCGCTGCATCTGCTGCGTGATCGCCGACTGCGTGCGCCCCAGGTGCACTGCCGCCGCCGCGAAGCTGTGATGGCTGACGACGGCCGCGAAGGAGCGCAGCAGTTCGAGATCGAGCGTGGGCATGTATTAATTTTATTGAAGTGTTTCCTGCGCGAGCTGGATTGTTGCGTCATGCCTGCGTCACTACAGTGGACGCACATCGAACAGGCAACCCCACTGGAGAAAGACCGAATGAGCAGCACCCCGTCCGAGCAACGCAGCCAGGCCGTCGAGGCGTCCATCGCCACCATGAAGAAGGCCATCGGCGGCGGCGAGCCCACCCGCGAGAAGCTCGGCGTGGTGCTCGATGCGCTGCAGGGCCTGGCCGCGCGCACCGAGTACTGGGGCGCCGCCGACTTCCCGCCGCCCGAGGCCGGCGAGCACCAGGCCCGCTACCTGATCGCCGAAGACCCGGACCAGAGCTACGCCCTCTACCTGAACGTGATGCGCCCGGGCAAGAAGATCGTTCCGCACAACCACACGACCTGGGCCTGCATCGCTGCGGTGGAAGGCACCGAGCACAACCGCGTGTACGAGCGCACCGACGACGGCAGCGTGCCGGGCGTGGGCAGGCTGAAGCAGACGGAGCTGGTCGTCGTCGCGCCGGGCAAGGGCATCGCGCTGATGCCGGAGGACATCCACTCGGTGGAGATCCAGGGCGAACAGGTCATCCGCCACCTGCACATGTACGGCCGGGCGCTGGAGACGCTGAACAGCCGCACCGCCTACGACCTGGAAGCGGGCACGTACCAGACCATGGGCATCGGCGTGCAGACGCGCCGCTAGCCGCTCTTCCTTTCACCCGTTCCCGTTCTTCGTGCGGGCCGCACTGGCGGCCTCGCAGGAATTCGTTCGTCCCAACGACCCGCTCTCATGACTCTCTTCATCGACCCGAAGACCCTCAAATCCTGGCTGCACGACGGCGGCGAGATCGCGCTGCTCGACGTGCGCGAGCACGGCCAGTACGGCGAGGCCCACCTGTTCTACGGCATTCCCCTGCCCTTCAGCCGGCTGGAGATCGACGCGCCGCGCCTCGTGCCGCGCCGCGGCGTGCGCACGGTGGTCTACGACGAAGGCGACGGCAGCGAGGTCGCCGAGCGCGCCGCGGCACGGCTCGCCGCGCTGGGCTACACCCACGTGCACGTGCTGCAGGGCGGCGCCCGCGCATGGAAGGCTGCGGGGTACGTGCTCTTCGCGGGCGTGAACCTGCCTTCGAAGACCTTCGGCGAGCTGGCCGAGGAGGCCTATCACACGCCCCGCGTCAGCGCCGACCAGCTGGCCGGCATGCTGGCGCGCAAGGACAAGGTGGTGGTGCTCGACGGCCGCCCCGCCAGCGAGTTCCGCAAGATGAACATCCCCGGCGCCACCTGCTGCCCCAACGGCGAGCTGGCCTTCCGCGTGCGCCGGCTGGTGCCCGACACCACCACGCCCATCGTCATCAACTGCGCGGGCCGCACGCGCAGCATCATCGGCGCGCAGACGCTCATCAACCTCGGCCTGCCCAACCCGGTGTATGCGCTGGAGAACGGCACGCAGGGCTGGTACCTCAACGACCACACGCTGGAGCACGGCGGCACACAGCGCTATGCCGACGACAGCGGCAACACCGACCTGCGCCCCGCCGCGAAGGCGCTGGCCGCGCGCTTCGACGTGCCCACCGTGAACGCGCAGACCGTGCGCCAGTGGGCCGACGACGCGAGCCGAAGCCTGTTCCTCTGCGACGTGCGCACGCCGGAGGAATTCGCGGCCGGCACCCTGCCCGGCGCGCAGCACACGCCGGGCGGCCAGCTGATGCAGGCCGGCGACCAGTATTTCGGCGTGCGCGGTACGCGGCTGGTGCTGTTCGACAGCGACGGCGTGCGCGCACCCACCGTCGCGAGCTGGCTGCGGCAGATGGGGCACGACGCAAGCGTGCTCGAAGGCGGGCTGGAGAGCGGGCTCGCCCTTGCGCCGGCAGAAGCGCCTGCCGCACCCGCGCTCGGCGCCATCGATGCGAAGACGCTCGCCGCGCGCATCGAGCGCAACGACGTGGCGGTGGTCGACCTGCGCGGCAGCATGCAGTTTCGCGCCGGCCACATCGCGCAGGCGCGCTGGTCGATCCGGCCTCGCCTCGCCGCCGACCTGCAAGGCGAGACGCGCCAGATCGTGCTGGTGGCCGACGAAGCCGCGCTCGCCGCCTGGGCCGCCGCCTCCGAACTCGCGGGCATCTCGCCCGCCCCGCTGCTGCTTGCCGGCGGCCTGGCCGCCTGGAGCGCCGCCGGCCTGCCGGTGGAAGCCACGCCCGAACTGCCAGCCGATGCGGACTGCATCGACTACCTGTTCTTCGTGCACGACCGGCACGACGGCAACAAGGAGGCCGCACGGCGCTACCTCGCCTGGGAGACCGGCCTCGTCGCCCAACTCGACGCGCAGGAGCGCGCCGCCTTCCGGCTGCCAGCGCCCCACGCCTGAGCCGTCCTTCTTCCGCCCCGCCTTTCGTTCGTCCTTGTCAGTTCCCAGCCCCAGGAGTTCCGTCATGCCGTTCGCCAGCCGCATCCCGCACATCGCCCACATCGCCCGACTTGCCGTCGCAGCCGCCTGGCTCTCGGCGCTCGCGCTGCAGCCAGCCACCGCCGACCCGATGGCGCCGCGCAACGGCTTTCCGTCGCAGCCGGTGAAGTTCATCTCGCCCTTCCCGCCGGGCGGCGGCAACGACGCGACGGCGCGCCTGGTCACCACCAAGCTGCCGGAGATCATGGGACAGGCCGCGCTGGTCGACAACCGCGGCGGGGCGGGCGGCAACATCGGCGCCAAGGCGGTGGCCGACGCCAAGCCCGACGGCTACACCGTGCTCACCTCGCAGGTGTCGATCATGGCGGTGAACCCCACGCTGTATGGCTCGCCGGGCTTCGACCCGGTCAAGAACTTCGTGCCCATCACGCAGATCAACGCCGCGCCGCTCGCGCTGGTGGTGGAGGCCAACTCGCCCATCAAGAGCTTCGCCGACCTCGCCGCCAAGGCCAAGGCCAGCCCCGGCAAGGTGACCTACGCGACGCCGGGCAACGGCACGCTCTCGCACCTGGTGGGCGTGGTGCTCGCCAAGGACAACGGCGTGGAGATGACGCACGTGCCCTACAAGGGTGCCGGCCCGGCGCTGACCGACCTGATCGGCGGGCAGGTCGACCTGATGGTCACATCCACCGCCTCGGTGGCCGGCTTCGTGCAGAACGGCAAGCTGCGCGTGCTGGCCGTGACCAGCCCGCGGCGCATCGGCGTGTTCGCGAAGGTGCCCACGCTGGAAGAGCTGGGCTACAACGGCGCGCGCTTCGAGGACTGGTACGGCTTCTTCGCGCCGGCCGGCACCCCGCCCGAGCGCGTGGCCTTCCTCAACGAAGCCATCGTGCGCACGCTGCGCCTTCCCGAAGTGAGCAAGCTGGTCACCGACGGCGGCAGCGAGGTGGTGGCGAGCACGCCCGAGGCCTTCGCGGCGCAGCTGAAGCAGGACATCGAGCGCTGGTCGCGCATCGTCAAGCTTTCGGGTGCGCGCGCCGACTGATTGAAGCAACATAGCGGCCCCTGCTTTCCCTTCCCCGCCAGAACACGATGCCCGACTCGCACCACGCTTCATCCGGCCTGACGCTGGACACCCGGCTCACCCGCACCGGCAAGGCCCCGTCCCATGCCGGCGGCGTTCCCGTCAACACGCCGCTGGTGCGCGCCAGCACCGTGCTCTTCGACAGCGTGGGCGCCATGCGCGACGCACGCACGCGCCGCGACGAGGAGCGCGTCTTCAGCTACGGCGCGCGCGGCACGCCCACCACCTTCGCCCTGGAGGACGCGGTGAGCGAGCTCGAGGGCGCCTGGCGCACGCGGCTCTTCCCGACCGGCCTCGCGGCCATCGGCATGGTGCTGCTGTCGTACCTGAAGCCGGGCGACCACGTGCTGATGTCCGACAGCGTGTACGAGCCCACGCGCAACCTCGTGCATTCCTTCCTAGAGCCCTACGGCATCCGCAGCAGCTTCTTCGCGGCGGACGGCAGCGGCATCGAGGAACTGTTCGAGCCGAACACGCGCCTCGTGTATGCCGAATGCCCCGGCTCGCTGGTCTACGAGATGTGCGACCTGCCCAGGCTTGCCGAGCTGGCGCACGCGCGCGGCGCCCTGCTCGCGGCCGACAACACCTGGGGCTCGGGCGTCCAGTACCGCCCGCTCGCGCTGGGCGCCGACATCTCGACGATGGCCGCGACCAAGTACCTCTCGGGCCACTCCGATGTGATGATGGGCACCGTCGCCACCACCGAGGCCGCGTGGCGCCCGCTCAACGAGCGCTGCGACGCCTTCGGCATGACCGTGAGCCCCGACGACGCATGGCTGGTGCTGCGCGGCATGCGCACGCTGTCGGCGCGGCTGCAGGTGCACGAGAGGCATGCGCTGGAAGTGGCGCGATGGCTCCAGCAGCGCCCAGAGGTCGAGACCGTGTTCTGCCCAGCGCTGCCGCAGCATCCGGGCCACGAGATCTGGAAGCGCGACTGCAGCGGCACGAACGGACTGATCTCCATCGAGCTGAAGCCCGGCACCGCGAACCCGGCCGTGGAGCGCTTCGTCGACGCCCTCGGCCTCTTCGGACGCGGCTCGTCCTGGGGCGGCTACGAGAGCCTCGTCGCCTGGACCAACATGCGCGCCGCGCGCAGCGTGACGGACTGGAGCCGGCGTGGCGCGGTGGTGCGGCTGCACATCGGCCTGGAATCGCCGCAGGACCTCATGGCGGACCTGGCGCGCGGCTTCGAGGCGATGGCCTCGGCCTGAGCCGGAACGTAGCGGCTACTTCGACGCGCCGGCCTGTTCCTCGGGCCAGCGCTGCGGCACGCGGCGCAGGTTCTCCACCGAGTAGCCAAGCCCCTTGAGGCGCGCGACCGCCGCCTCGTAGGCCGGCTCGGGAATGCTGGGCGTGCGCGCCATGATCCAGGCGTAGTCGCGCTTGCTGCGGCCGATGATCGTCAAACCGTAGTCCTTGTCGACGTCGACGATCACGTACTCCGCCTTCACCGGCCACACGAACTGCATGCCCCACACCGCGTTGCCGGTGCCGGGCACCACGCGGCCGACAGGGTTCATCGTCTTCAGCGGGCCGTCGAAGCCGCCTTCGCGGTAGCGGAAGCGCGTGTCGATGCGGCCGTCGGGCTGCAGCGTGTACGACTCCACCGCATTGAAGGCATCGCGCTCGGGCCGTGTCGGAATGTTGCCGATCACGTACCAGTCGCCCATGAAGCGCTGCAGGTCGACCTGCTTCGCCGTGGGAATGGTGGGCGGCGACACCGCGCACCCGGCGACGAGGAGCATCGTCGCCACGCCTGCGGCGATGACAAGAGCCGGGCCGGCCAGTGGATATTTCGGGTGTCTCTTCATCTTGCTCGTGCCTCCGATGGAAGAGCCCCAGCCTAGCGGCCTCCCCGGCAGGCCGACGTCAGACGGCGCCTTTGCCCGCGATCGGGCGCCCGGCCCTTCAGCCGCAGGCGCGGCGGCCGTCGGGCGAGCTGCGCAGGCGGTTCAGGAAGGTCAGCTGCACCTTCGCCGTCTCGCTGCCCTGCACTGCCGCGCGGCGCATCCACTCGCCGGCCTCGCAGCGGTCGGCCTTCACGGCACTGCCGTAGAGCGCGGGCCCGGTCATCAGCACCATGCCCAGCATCTCCTGTGCCTCGGCGTGGCCGTCGGTGGCGGCGTCGCGCAGGTGCTGGAGCATGGCGCGATAGTCGCGCGCGGCCTGGGCCTCGAGCGCGAGCTGGAAGCGCTGCTCGGCCTGCAGGTCGATGTCCGCGCCCGAAGGACGCGCCGCGCTGATCGCGGCCGCCAGCATCAGCACGCCCGAAAGCACCACACGCAAGCGAAGCGAGAGGCCGGTCATCCGGCCGAGGTCGAGTTGTTCGGATGGCATCGATGCGCTCCACGGATGTTGTTGTCGTGGAGGCATCGTCGCGCTGCCGGGCCGATCGGAAAAGCTGGAATTGGCGCAGCCGGCCTCAGGCGCAGGCTGAGCCCGCTTCACCGCGGGCGGTCAGCGTGCCCGCGCGCGCGTCAGCAGGTAGCTCTGGTGCACCACGTTGTCGACGTAGTAGGGCTCGGCGAGCGCATCGAATTCGGCCCGCAGCGCGGCGAGCTTCGTCGGATCGGCGGCGAGGCCCTCCACGAGCTTGCGCATCGGGCCGACCGAGCGCTCCAGGAACAGGCGGAAGTGGCCGATGCTCAGAGCCGGGAAGTGCATGGTGCCGCGGTCGAAGAACGGCACCTCGAAGTGCGGCCCCAAGCGCTCCGTGACGATGCCGGGGTTGCCCCATTGCGGTGGCGGCGACGCGCCGGCCGGAGGTGGCGGCGAGTTGCGCCCGATGAAGGCGAACATGCGGCCCACGAAGTGCTCGGGCGGCCAGGTGGCGAAGGCGATCCGGCCGCCGGGCTTGAGCACGCGGCGCATCTCGGCCACGGCGACTTCGGGCCGCGGCGCGAACATGTGGCCGAACTGGCTGAGCACCACGTCGAAGGAGGCATCGGCGTACGGGAGGTTCTCGGCATCTCCCTCGGTCCAGGCGATGTCGCCGTGCCCGGAGATGCCGGCGTTCTCGCGCGCGGCCTCGATCAGTTCAGGCGTGAGGTCGAGGCCCGTGACGCGTGCGCCGCGGCGAGCCGCGGTGACGGCCACGACGCCCGTGCCGGTGCCCACGTCCAGCACCGACTCGCCCTCGGCGATCTGCGCGAACCGGACGAGATGCCCGGCCACCGGCGTGGTGAACATGGCGGTCGGCGCGAAGGTCGACCACATCTCGCGCTGCCGGTTCTTGAAGTCTGCAAAGGGATCCTGCGACATATCGCCCTCCATGCCAGCCAGGGGCCGTGGACATGGAGGGGACTCTAGGCCTGGGGATCGGCTCCGTCCATCCCGCTGGACGGGGCTTCGATCGGAAAGAGCTGTAACGCAATCCCGCGTTCGGCTCAGCAGCAGCGCCCCTTGCCGGCCCCGTAGCGCGCTTCCAGCCGCTCGCGGAAGAAGGCCTCGTAGCTCATCGGCGGCCGCTCGGGGTGGGTGGCCGCCATGTGGGTCAGGTAGGCGTCGTAGTCGGGCAGCCCGACCATGAGCCGCAGCGACTGCTTGAGCGAGCGCGCGAAGTAGCGCCCGGCTTCCGGCAATGCGAGGCCCATGGCTTCAGTGGGCGGGCGTCGCGGCGGCGGCGCCCATGGGTTCGAACGGCGTTTCCTGCGTCGTCGGGCGGTTGGCCGCGCGCGCCGCGATGCAGGCCTTGATGCTGTAGACCAGCACGCTCAGCACCACGAAGATGAAGAGCGCGCACAGCGCGGCGTCGAGGCGGTCGTTGAACACGATGCGCGACATCGCTTCGGGCGTCTTGGCCGGCGCCACCAGCACGCCGTTGGCGATGCCTTCGGTGTACTTGGCTGCGTGCGAGAGGAAGCCGATCTTCGGGTCGGACGAGAAGATCTTCTGCCAGCCCGCCGTGAGCGTGCACGCCAGCAGCCATGCGGCCGGCGCGATGGCCACCCACGCATAGCGCTCGCGCTTCATGCGGAACAGCACCACCACGCCCAGCATCAGCGCCACCGCGGCCAGCATCTGGTTGGAGATGCCGAAGAGCGGCCACAGCGTATTGATGCCGCCCAGCGGATCGACCACGCCCTGGTACAGGAAGTAGCCCCAGGCCGCCACGCACAGCGCGGTGGCGACGAGGTTGGCCGGCAGCGAGTCGGTGCGCTTGAGCGCGGGCACGAAGCTGCCCAGCAGGTCCTGCAGCATGAAGCGGCCCGCGCGGGTGCCAGCATCGACCGCCGTGAGGATGAAGAGCGCCTCGAACAGGATCGCGAAGTGGTACCAGAAGGCCATCATGGCCTGCCCGCCGATCGCCTGGTGAAGGATGTGGGCCATGCCCACGGCCAGCGTCGGCGCGCCGCCGGTGCGCCCGAGGATGGTGGTCTCGCCCACGTCCCTGGCGGTCTGCACCAGCATCTCGGGCGTGATCACGAAGCCCCAGCCCGACACCGTGGCCGCCACCTGCTGCGCGGTGGTGCCGACCAGCGCGCCGGGACTGTTCATCGCGAAGTAGATGCCGGGCTCGATGCACGAGGCCGCCACCAGCGCCATCACCGCGACGAAGGACTCCGCCAGCATGCCGCCGTAACCGATGAAGCGCGCGTGGCGCTCGTTGTCGAGCATCTTGGGCGTGGTGCCCGAGGAGATGAGCGCGTGGAAGCCGGAGACGGCGCCGCAGGCGATGGTGATGAACAGGAACGGGAACAGGCTGCCCGACCACACCGGGCCGTTGCCCTGCGCGAACTGCGTGACGGCGGGCATCTGCAGCGTGGGCATCACGAACACGATGCCGATGGCCAGCGCGATGATGGTGCCGATCTTCAGGAAGGTCGAAAGGTAGTCGCGCGGCGCCAGCAGCAGCCACACGGGCAGGCTGGCGGCGACGAAGCCGTAGCCCACCAGCATCCAGGTGAGCGCCTTGCCGTCGAAGGTGAAGAGCGGCGCCCATTCGGGGCTCTGGCTCACGGCCTGGCCGCCGAAGATGGCGAGCATCAGCAGCACGAAGCCGATCAGCGACACCTCGCCGATGCGCCCCGGGCGGATGTAGCGCAGGTACACGCCCATGAAGAGCGCCACGGGAATGGTCGCGGCCACCGTGAAGGTGCCCCACGGCGATTCGGCCAGCGCCTTCACCACGATCAGCGCCAGCACCGCGAGGATGATGATCATGATCATGAAGGTGCCGAACAGCGCGATCATGCCGGGCACCGGCCCCATCTCCTGCTTGACGAGGTCGCCCAGCGAGCGGCCGTCGCGCCGCGTGGAGATGAACAGCACGATGAAGTCCTGCACCGCGCCGGCGAACACCACGCCGGCCAGCACCCACAGCAGGCCGGGCAGGTAGCCCATCTGCGCCGCCAGCACCGGCCCCACCAGCGGGCCCGCGCCCGCGATGGCCGCGAAATGGTGGCCGAACAGCACGTTCTTGTCGGTCGGCACGTAGTCCAGGCCGTCGTTGTGGCGGTGCGCCGGCGTCTTGCGGTTGCCGTTCAGGCCCAGCACCTTGTCGGCGATGAAGAGGCTGTAGTAGCGGTAGGCGATGAGATAGGTGCAGATCGCGGCGGCCACCACCCAGAGGGCGTTGACGCTTTCGCCGCGGGTCAGGGCCACGGTGCCCAGCGCGAACGCGCCGACCACGGCCACGACCAGCCACACCAGATGGCGTCGGATGCTGTGCATGCGGATGTCTCCTTGGATTGAACCCGGGAGTTTTGCCGGGCGGGGACGCCGGCGCATCCGTCGGACCGCGCGGGGCGGGCGCGTGGCTTTGCGTAATGGAAAACCCTGGATTCGGCCGTGGCAGACACCGCACAGCGGAGCCTCTTGACCCTTGCATCTTGCTTAAATGTGATAAATTCACATAATTAACAATGTGAAACATTCCTTTCGAGCCACGATGAACCAGCATCCGCAGGCACGCAGACGCAGCAGCGGCTTCACATTGATCGAGGTCATGGTCACGGTGGCGATCGTGGCCATCCTGGCGGCCATCGCGCTGCCGAGCTACCAGCAGTACGTCATCCGTTCCAAGCGCTCGGCGGCCCAGGCGCAGATGATGGACATCGCCAACCGGCAGCAGCAGTTCCTCATTGCCAACCGCGGCTATGCCGACAAGGCGGCGCTCACCGCCAGCGGCTACAGCCTGCCGCCGGAGGTCTCGGCGAACTACAGCTACGACGTCACCCTCTCGACCTCCGGCGTCCCGGGCTACACGCTCACCTTCACGCCGACCGGCTCGCAGTCGGGCGACGGCAACCTCGGCCTCACCAGCGAAGGCGTGAAGACGCCGGCAGGCAAATGGTGAAGAGCAGCCCCGTCCGGCGCCAGCGCGGCGCCACGCTCCTGGAAGTGCTGGTCACGCTGCTCGTGCTGGCCATCGGCCTGTTCGGACTCGTGGGGCTTCAGGCGCGCATGCAGGCCTCCGAGATGGAGTCGTACCAGCGCTCGCAGGCGCTGATCCTGCTGAACGACATGGCCAGCCGCATCGCGACCAACCGCCGCACGGCGGCCAGCTACGTCACCAGCGCACCGCTGGGCGCCGACGCCGCCTGTCCCACCGCCACTGCGACGCGGCAGCAGGTGGACGCCAAGGAATGGTGCAACGCACTGCAGGGCGCGGCCGAGATCTCCGGCGGCAGCAAGCTCGGCACCGTGATCGGCGGGCGCGGCTGCGTGGAGGACATGGGCAACAACGAGTACCTGGTCACCGTCGCATGGCAGGGGTTGGGGCCGATCTCGGCGCCGCCTTCCGGCGTGGCCTGCGGCAAGGGCCAGTACGACAGCGGCACCACCTGCACGGGCGACAAATGCCGCCGCACCGTGACCACGCTGGTGCGCATCGGGTCGCTCTCATGAACCGCCCACGCGCTCCGCGGCACGGCCAGCGCGGCCTGACGCTGATCGAGCTGATGGTGGCCATCACCATCACGCTCATCGTGGTGGCCGCGCTGCTCGCGCTCTTTCTCAACGTGAGCAACTCCCAGCGCGAGCTGGAGCGGGTCAACCGCCAGATCGAGACCGGGCGCCTCAGCACGTTCGTGCTCGAGAACGAGATCTCCCACGCCGGCTTCTGGGAGAACTACATGCCCGAGTTCGACGACCTTACCGTCACGGGCGCTCCCACGCACGTGCCCACCGGCGCGCTGCCCGACCCGTGCCTGCCCTACTCCGCCGCGAACTGGACCGACGACTACAAGCGCCAGCTGCTGGACATCCCGGTGCAGACCTACGACAGCGTGCCCGCGAGCTGCACAGACCTGCTGAAGAACAAGAAGGCCGGCACCGACATCATCGTGGTGCGCCATGCCGAGACCTGCCTGCCCGGCACGCCAAACTGCGACGCCGACACGAGCGGCGCCATGTACTTCCAGTCGTCGCTGTGCGGCACGCAGAAGCCGTCGTCCTTCGACCTGTCGACCGCCGGCTTCGGCAACATGCTCCGCAAGGACTGCACCACGCCCTCGCCCAAGCGCAAGCTGGTGGCCGACATCTACTACGTGCGCGACTACGCCGACACCGTGGGCGACGGCGTTCCCACGCTGGCGCGCTCGCGCTTCGACTTCGTGGGCGGCACGCTGGCGCAGCAGCCGCCCACGCCGCTGATCGAAGGCGTCGAGGGCTTCCGCGTCGAACTCGGCCTCGACACGTTGAGCAAGACCGGCGCCGCCGTCGACTACACCACGGCCATCGCCTGGGCCGACCCGGCGAACAAGTCCACGCCGGCCAACCGCGGCGACGGCAGCCCCGACGACAACTTCGTGCACTGCACCACGAGCCCCGCCTGTACCGCCGACCAGCTCGTCAACGTGGTGGCCGTCAAGCTCTTCGTTCTGGCACGCAGTTCCGAGGCATCGCCGGGCCACACAGACACACGCACCTACCAGCTCGGCGGCGCCACGCTGGGGCCGTTCAACGACCACTACAAGCGGCACGCGTTCTCCACCTCCGTGCGCCTGAGCAACGTCACCGGCCGAAGGGAGACGCCATGAACACACGCGCCCCACTCGCCCGCGGTGCCGGCCAGCGCGGCGCCGCCCTGCTCATCGGGATGATCATGCTGCTGCTGATCACCCTGGTGGTGACGGCCGCCTTCAACCTGAGCAACGCAAACCTCAAGGCGGTGGGCAACCTGCAGACGCGCAACGAGGCGGTGGCTGCCGCCAACCGCGCGATCGAGGAAGCCGCCACCAGCCTGCTCGTGCCCGGCAGCGACGGCAGCCCGACGCTGGCGCCGCCGCAGCAGACGGTGAGCATGGTCGACATCGACAACGACGGCGTCACCGACTATGTCGTGAACGTCGCGCCGCCGGTGTGCGTGCGCGCCACCAAGGCGCTGGACACCGGCAGCGGCGGCAGCACCGGCCCGGGCGGCGTCACGGGCGGCGCGTCGAGCAGCGGCTCGGGCCTCTCGACGCTGCCCGACCAATACAACTCCGTGTGGGACATCAGCACCACGGTCACCGATGCCCGCAACACCAGCGGCGCCACCACCTCCGTGCGCCAGGGCGTGCGTGCCCTGCTCAACAAGGCGCAGTTCGAAGCGTTCTGCGCTTCCTAGGCATGCCCTCCCACGACAACCCGACGACGAACAGGCCCGCACCATGACCCGGAAACTTCTCGCTTCGCTGTGGACAGCCGCCGCGCTCGCTGCGTTGACGGCAATGCCGGCGGGCCCGGCCCACGCCGAGGACATCGACCTCTTCGTGGGCTACAACCCAAGCGCTGCGCAGACGCCGAACGTGCTCTTCGTGCTGGACAACACGGCCAACTGGAACCAGCCCTTCACCGCCGAGATGACCGCGCTGGCGTCGGCGTTCGAAAGCCTGAAGTCCAACAGGTTCAAGGTCGGCCTGATGATGTTCACCGAGACCGGCCAGGGCAACTCCAACTCCGACGGCGGCTACGTGCGCGCCGCGGTGCGCACGATGGACGACGGCACCAAGGTCAAGTACGGCGCGCTCATCCGCAGCCTGGACAAACTGGCGGACAAGTCCAACGGCGGCAAGGCCGGCAAGACCATGGCAGAGGTCTACCGATACCTGGCCAATGGCGCGCCCATCGCCGGCAACGGCAAGGTCAAGGCCGACTACAGCGGCAACACGAGCGGCACGGTGGCCTCCAAGGCCATCTACGCGCTGCCGCGCAACGCGCTCGGCAGCTTCTCCGCCACCACCTACGTCGGCCCCAGCACCGAGAACTGCACCGGCACCTTCGTCATCTACATCAGCAACGGCGCGGCGCAGGACAACACCAGCGACAGCCAGACCTCCAACGCCGCCCTGCGCGCTGCGGGCGGCGACGCGACGCAGATCGCCCTGAGCCCCAGCGGCTCGCAGGACAACACAGCCGACGAGTGGTCGCGCTTCCTGCAGACGAGCATGGGCGTGAAGGTCTACACCATCGAGGCCGCCAAGGCGACCGGCGGCCAGGGCCCGGGCTGGACCTCGCTGCTCAAGAGCATGGCCACGCAGAGCAAGGGCGAGTACTACGACATCTCCTCCAAGCCCGACCTGGGCAGCGCGCTCGGCGCGGCGCTGGACGACATCTTCAGCAAGATCCAGTCGGTCAACAGCGTGTTCTCCTCTGTGAGCCTGCCGGTGAGCGTGAACACCCAGGGCACCTACCTGAACCAGGTGTTCGTGGGCATGTTCCGCCCCGATCAGGATGCCTTTGCGCGCTGGAACGGCAACCTCAAGCAATACAAGCTAGGGCTCGACAGCAGCAACCAGCTGATCCTGCAGGACTCGGTGGGCGCCAACGCGGTGAACAACCAGACCGGCTTCGTCGCTCCCTGCGCCCGCAGCTTCTGGACGCCCGCGCCGAGCGACACCGACCTGTACTGGAGCTTCCGGCCCTCGGGAGACTGCATCGGCAAGGAAGCCGCCGACAGCCCCGACGGCAACGTGGTGGAGAAAGGTGCGCAGGGCTACATGCTGCGGCGCATGGCCGTCGCCAACCGGAACATGAAGACCTGCACGCCGGGCAGCTGCACGGCGCTCACCGCTTTCGCCGACGGCAACGCCGCCATCACCAAGGCTGCGCTGGGCGTCACCGCCGACACCGACCGCACTTTGATCATCAACTGGGCGCGCGGTCTCGACGACAAGGGCGACGAGCGGCCCGACGCGCAGGGCAACCCCGTCACCTCCACCTCGATGCGCCCTTCGGTGCACGGCGACGTGGTGCACTCGCGGCCGGTGGCCATCAACTACGGCACCGACGCCGCGCCCCAGGTGGTGGTGTTCTACGGCGGCAACGACGGCGTGCTGCGCGCAGTCAACGGCAACCGCACCGCGGCCATCGGCTCGGCCGCGGCGGGCGACGAGCTCTGGTCGTTCATGCCGCCGGAGTTCTACGGCAGCATCAAGCGGCTGTACGACAACAGCACGCGCATCAGCTTCCCCCTGCTGCCTGTCACCTCGGGCGCGGTGGCGCCCAAGCCCTACGGCATGGACGGGCCGGTCTCGGCCTATCGCCAGGGCAGCACCGCCTGGCTCTACGCGAGCATGCGCCGCGGCGGCCGGCTGATCTACGCCTTCGACGTCTCCTCCGCCGCCTCGCCCACGCTGAAATGGCGCAAGGGCTGCCCCAACCAGGGCGACGACGTCGGCTGCGACAGCGGCTTCGAGGGCTTCGGCCAGACCTGGTCTGCCCCCAAGGTCATGCGCGCCAACGGCTACGGCGGCGGCAACAGCCCGCTGCTGATCTTCGGCGGCGGCTACGACAAGTGCGAAGACGTCGACACCAACAGCGCAGCCCAGGCCTGCGGCACGGCAGCGAAGGGCAGCGGCATCTACGTGCTCGACGCCGACACCGGCGCGCGGCTGCAGATGTTCCCCACCGCTCGGCCGGTGGTGGGCGAAGTCACCGTGGTCACCGATTCGCTCGGCATCGCGCGCATCGCCTACGCAGCGGACCTGGGCGGCAACGTCTATCGCATCGCCCTCGGCAGCGGGGCACCCTCGGCCTGGACCATGACGCAGGTCGCCTCGCTGGGCTGCGACACGGTGACCACCTGCACGCCCAACCGCAAGTTCATGTTCGCGCCCGACGTGGTGGAGGACAACGGTGCCTTCGTGATCCTGCTGGGCTCGGGCGACCGCGAGAAGCCGCTGCGCTACTACAACGTCGCGCTGGGCGTGGCCAACCGCTTCTACATGCTGGTCGACAAGCCTACCGACAGCACCTGGCTGAGCAGCGAGACCAGCAACTGCGGCACCGGCAACGGCCTGCTGTGCCAGGCCTCGCTGCAGCCCATCACCGACACCTCCACGCCGACCTCGTCCGACCTCGCGACGAAGAAGGGCTGGTACCTTGCCCTCGCCGCCGGCGAACAGGTGGTGACCAGCTCGGTCACCGCCTACGGCGTCACCACCTTCAACACCCACACGCCCAGCAACCCGAATGCGCAGATGTGCCGCGCGGACCTCGGCACCGCGCGCGTCTACAACGTGTCGTACGTCAACGCAGCACCCCAGGGCCCCGGCGGCCGCTTCCAGAACGTGGTGGGCGGCGGCCTCGCGCCCTCGCCGGTGGTGGGCCGCGTCCAGCTCGACGACGGCAGCATGCGCGACGTGGTGATCGGCGCCAACCCCGACTCGTTCCTGAGCCCCAAGGGCACCGCACCCAAGGCCGCGTTCAAGCAGCCCAAGGGCCGGGTCTACTGGTTCATCCAGAAGTGAGCATGCGCAGCACCGGCAACATGCGCCACCCGCCCAGCACTGCCCGCGCCCCAGGCTTCACCCTGGTGGAGCTGATGGTCACGGTGGCCGTGCTCGTGGTGCTCATCGCCATCGCCGTGCCCTCGTTCGACGGCATCCGGCTTTCCATGCGACTGAGCAGCTACGCCACCTCGCTGGTGGCCGGCAGCCAGCTCGCGCGCAGCGAGGCCATCAAGCGCAACGCGCCGGTCACCCTCTGCGCCTCGGCCGACGGCACCAGCTGCAGCACCAACGGCCAGTGGGAAGCCGGCTGGATCGTGCTGAGCGGCACGCAGGTGCTGCGCGTGGAAAGCGCGGCGGCCTCGGGCTACCTGCTGCGCGAGGCGGGCGGCGCGAGCGCCATCGTGTTCCAGGCCACCGGCGTGGGCGCCAGCCAGAGCCGGATCACCATCTGCCGCAGCACCCCGAGCGCCAACCAGTCGCGCGCCGTGAGCATCAGCGCCACCGGGCGCACCAATGTCACGAGGTCGAACGACGGCACCTGCACCGCCACCTAGCCTTCCCCGCGGGCACACGGCCGGGGCGGCCTTCGCGGACGAACGACAATACCCCGCTGCGAAGGGGGCTGGAATCCGCTCCGGCACGGCTGGAAGCCCGGGCCCCTTCTCCCTTCTTGTCTCGGACGCAAAGAACCAGGAGCAACGACCGCACCCATGGAACAACGGCTGGATTGGGCCCTCGCCGCCTGCGCTCGCATCCTCCGTCCGGTGGTCCGGCTGGCGCTCGCCATGGGCGTCAAGCACCCGCACCTGGAAGAACTCCTGCGCGACCTGCTCATCGAGGAGGCCCAGCGCTCCTGGCGCCAGCAGGGCGTGAAGCGGCCCAACCTCAGCCAGATCTCGGTCACCACAGGCCTGAACCGCAAGGCGGTCACCGCCAAGGTCCGCGCCACCGCCGACCCGCTGCCGCACACCGAGCTGTCGGCCGCCGCCAAGACCTTCACGCTCTGGCTGCAGATGACGGTCGAGAACGAGGACCTTCGCCGCATCCCCGTCTCCACCGAGGACGAGGCCCCGTCCTTCGAGCGCGTGGCCCGGCTGGCCAGCCGCGGCAACATCCACCATCGCACCATCCTGGATGAACTGGTGCGCCTGAACATGGTGGCCGAGGACAACGGCACCGCCGAGCTCATGGCCGACGGTTTCGTGCCGGTCGAAGACCTGCAGTCGATGCTCGCATTCCTGGGCGACAACGGCCGCGACCACCTGCTGGCCGCCGTCTCCAACACGCTGGGCGAAACGCCCCGCATGCTGGAGCGCTCGGTGTACGCGCGCGGCCTCACGCTGGAAGACTGCGAAAAAATCCAGCGCCTCGCACGCGAGCGCTGGACCGGCCTGCACCACGAACTGGCCCGCGAGATGACCGAGGCCGTCGAGCGCGCCCCCGCCGACAGCAAGGCCCGCATCCGCGTCGGCATCTATACCTACTACGAAGACGACGAAGCCGCGCCGAAGAAGAGCGGGCCGCCCTCACGATGAACACGATCCTCACCACGGTGCACTCCCTCCGGCCCACGCGCGCACCTCTGCGCGGGCTGCTGCGCAGCCTCCTGCTCGCCGGCGGCATCGCCATGCTTCTTTCCTGCGGTGGCGGTGGCGGTGGCGGCGGCACATCGGGCGCCGGCGTGGCCGGCATCTCCGGCACCTCCACCGACACGGGGGCGAGCGGCGGCGCCGACAACAGCGGCGGCGGCACCGGCGGGGCCGACGGCTCAGGAAGCACCGGAAACGGCACCGGTGCAGGAACCGGCGGCAGCGACGGCACCACCACCGCCGGCAACACGAACGGCGACGGCTCCGGCGTGGGTTCCGGCGGCACCGGCGTGACTGCGGACGCGGCCGGCATCGGCGCGGCGGACGGCCTGGGCAGCATCATCCTCAACGGGCTGCGCTACAACACCGACAGCGCCACCTTCAGCCTCGAAGACACGACCGAGCTGCAGATCGGCATGAGTGCGCGCGTGGCCGGCAAGGTCGATGCCAACTTCACCAGCGGCATTGCCGCGCAGGTGGTCTCGGCCGCCGAGCTGCGCGGCGCCGTCTCCGCCATCGACCTGCCGAGCGGCAGCTTCACCGTGATGGGCAGCCGCGTGACCACCGACACCGCCACCGTCTGGGGCGACGCCAACGGCCCCGCCGACCTGCGCGACGGCGCGGTGATCCAGGTCTGGGGCCTGCCCGCCGCACCGGGCACGCTGCGCGCCACGCGGGTGCAGGTCACGCCTGCCTCCACCGAACCGCTGGTGACCGGCACCGTTCAGAACCTCGACCGCGTCGGCCGGCAATTCACCCTCGGCCTGCTCACGGTCGACTTCGGCGGCGCGACCTTCGGCCCCGGCGTCGACGCCGCCAGCCTGGCCGACGGCGCCATCGTCCGCGTGCGCGGCACCGCGGCGCCGGTGGCTGGCCGCTTCACCGCCACCAGGGTTCAGGGCTGGTACGCCATTCCCACCGCCGACGGCATCGCACTGCAGCTCGCGGGCGTCGTGACCGACTTCGCATCGCTCGGCGACTTCCACGTGCTCGGCAACAGAGTCGACGCGCGCAATGCACAGATACCCGGCGGCCAGGCCGGCTCCATCGGCAACGGCGTCAAGGTCGAGGTCGACGGTTTCCTCTCTGGCCAGGTACTGGTGGCGAAGAAGCTGCGCGTGCGCTACGTGCCGGGCACTGGCGGGCCGGCTTCCTTCACGGTGGTCGGCGCCATAGGCAATTACCAGTCGGCTTCCGACTTCATCGTGCGCGGCCAGCGCGTGAATGCCGGCGGCTCCGCTACCATGTTCGTCAACGGCACCGCCACGGACCTGGGCAACGGCAAGCGCGTGACAGTCGTCGGAGACCGCGTGGTCGACGGCGTGCTCATCGCCCAGAGCGTCACCTTCGCGCAACCCTGAGCCCCGGGGGCCCAGCCCCCGCATCGGGCGGTGCCGTGCAACACAGGCCACGTCGTCCGCGGCGCGACCGGATCGATCGATCGGAGCCATGGAAACGCCAACCGCCCAAGCGAGCGAATCCCCGACGCCGCGCTGCTGCATCGCAGGCGGCGGCCCTGCCGGCATGGTGCTGGGCCTGCTGCTGGCCCGCGCCGGCGTGCCGGTGGTCGTACTGGAGAAGCATCTCGACTTCCTGCGCGACTTCCGCGGTGACACGGTGCACCCGTCCACGCTGGAGGTGCTGCACGAGCTGGGCCTGCTCGACGCCTTCCTGCAGCGCCCCCACGACCGCGTCGACGAGCTGCGCGCCAGCTACGAGGGCCGCACCGTGCCGGTGGCCGACTTCACCCACCTGCCCTCGCACAGCAGGTTCCTGGTGCTGATGCCGCAGTGGGAGTTCCTGGACTTCATGTACGACGAGGCGCGGCGCTATCCGGGCTTCGAGCTCTGGACCGATGCCGAGGCCATCGGCCTGCTGCAGGAAAAGGGCCGCGTCAACGGCGTGAAGGTGCGGCGCGACCGCCGCGCCGGCCAGCCGCGCGAGGTCGAGCTGCACGCCTCGCTGGTGGTGGCCGCCGACGGACGGCACTCGGCCCTGCGCGACGCGGCGGCGCTGCCGCACATCAGCTACGGCGCGCCCATCGACGTGCTCTGGATGGCAATTCCGCGGCGCGAGGAAGACCCGGCGTCCACCGGCGGCCACATCGCGGGGGGCCGCATCCTCGTGACGCTGAACCGCGGAGACTACTGGCAGTGCGCCTTCGTCATACCCAAGGGCGGCCACCATGCGCTCAAGGCACGGGGCATCGGCGCCTTCCACCGGGAGATCGGCCGCATCGCGCCCTTCCTGGTCGACAGGCTGCCCGCGGCGCTGCCCGACTGGGACTCGGTCAAGCTGCTCGAAGTGACGGTCGACCGGCTCGAGAGCTGGTCCTGCCGCGGGCTGCTGTGCATCGGCGATGCCGCGCATGCGATGTCGCCGGTGGGCGGCGTCGGCATCAATCTCGCCGTGCAGGACGCGGTGGCCGCCGCCAACCTGCTGTGGGCCGCGCTGGCCGGCGACGCGAGCGACAAGGAGATCGACGCCCTGCTGCCCCAGCTGCAGCGCCGCAGGGAGTGGCCCGTGCAGGTCACCCAGGCCGTGCAGCGCTTCATCCAGGACAACGTGCTCATGGCCGTGCTCGACCGCGAGCCGCCGGACCGCCAGGCGCCGCTGCCCTTGCCCCTGAGGCTCTTGGCGCGCTGGCCACTGCTGCGCAGGCTGCCGGCCCGGGCCGTGGGGCTGGGGGTGCGGCCGGAGCACGTCCGGTCGCCGGACGCCAGGCGTTGATTCCGGCAGCGGTCTCGGCGATGGAAAACAGGCATTTCGTTACACAGCCGGCGCCCCGCACAGGCGCCCGGAGAGCCTCGGACTGAGGGTGCTGTTGTAGACTGCCGGGTTTTTCGGTCAGGCGCCGTCAGACGCGTCCAGGAGGTTATGGGGCAAGTTTTCAGGCGCACAAGTTTCAACGGCTCGGCGCTCATTCGCTTGCTTTCCCGACTGGCCGAGGCTGATGTCCGCGAACCTGCAAATCCCACCGCCGACCGGCTGAGCCAATGGTTCGGCTGGACCGACGCGATCTCGCTGTCGGCCGCGCTCGACGGCGCGCCCGCGATGGCGCAGGCAGGCATCCGGGCTCCCCGCAACACCGAAGAAAACGAATGCAGCCGCGTGCGTACCGCGCTGGCCAATGCCATCGTCGAAGACAACACCTTCGGCGCCGGCAAGGACGCAGCCTCCGACTTCGCCCCCTACCGCCGCCGCTACCTCGCCCGGCAACAGGCCATGGAAGCCGGCGTGGGCTCGCTGCGCAGCAGGCTGCGCTCCGCCATGGCCGCCAGGTCGCCCGCGATGGCGCGGCTGGCCTCGGTCGACGTGGTGATGGCGCAGGTGCTGGAAGCACGCGAGCACAGCCTGCTGTCGGCCGTTCCGGGGCTGCTGGAGCGGCATTTCGAGCGGCTGCGCAAGGCGGCCGCCGCCGAGGCGGCGAGCGAGGAAGACGAGGCACAGCCTGCCGCCCCGCCCTCCGACGCATGGCTCGACACCTTCCGCAAGGACGCGCAGGACGTGCTGCTCGCCGAACTTGATTTTCGATTTCAACCGGTCGAAGGGCTGCTCGATGCCCTTCGCACCCAGGCCACCAGGACCCCATGACCCGATTCCTTCAATACGCTGTGTTTGCCGCCGGCCTGGCCGTCGTCGGCTGGGTGGGCGCCGGCTACATCGGCACCAACTCGCTGGCGCTGGCCGTCACCCTGATCGTCGGTGCCTTCTACATCCTCGGCGCGCTGGAACTGCACCGCTTCCAGCAGGCCACCGGCACGCTGACGCAGGCCGTGTCCAGCCTCTCCGCGCCGCCCCAGAACCTCGGCGCGTGGCTCGACGGTCTTCACCCTTCGCTGCGCAACCCGGTGCGCCTGCGCATCGAGGGTGAGCGCGTGGGCCTGCCGGGCCCGGCGCTGACGCCCTACCTCGCCGGCTTCCTGGTGCTGCTGGGCATGCTGGGCACCTTCATCGGCATGGTGGTCACGCTACGCGGCACCGGAATCGCGCTCGAAAGCTCGACCGACCTGCAGACCATCCGCGATTCGCTATCGGCCCCCGTCAAGGGCCTGGGCCTGGCTTTCGGCACCTCGGTGGCGGGCGTGGCCGCATCGGCCATGCTGGGCCTAGCCTCGGCGCTGAGCCGCCGCGAGAGGCTGCAGGCGGCGCAACTGCTCGACACCAGGATCGCCACCGTGCTGCGCCCCTTCTCGCAGACCCACCAGCGCGAAGAATCGTTCAGGCTGCTGCAGCAGCAGGCCCATGCCATGCCCGAACTGGTCGGCCAGCTGCAGGCCATGATGCTGGCGATGGAACGCCAGAGTCAGGCGCTGAACGAGCGTCTTGTGGCCGGGCAGGACAGCTTCCACAGCAAGGCCGAGGCCGTCTACGGCAACCTTGCCGCTTCGGTCGACCAGTCGCTCAAGCACAGCCTCACCGAAAGCGCGCGCGTCGCGGGCGCGGCGATCCAGCCCGTGGTCGAAGCCACCATGGCCGGCATCGCGCGCGAGACGGTCGCACTGCACGACACCATCTCGAAGACGGTCCAGCAGCAGCTCGACGGCCTCTCCAGCCGCTTCGAGGCCAGCACCACCCGCGTGGCGGACACCTGGAAGAGCGCGCTCGCGGAACACCAGCGCACCAGCGAAGCCCTGGCCGGCGACATGCGCGGCTCCCACGACAACTTCGCGCAGACCTTCGAGCAGCGCTCCGCCGCGCTGGTGGAGAGCGTCTCCGCCCGCCTCGAAAGCGCCGTGGGCAATGTATCCGACAGCTGGAGCAGCGCCCTCGCGCAGCACCAGCGCGTGAGCGAGAAGCTCTCGGGTGACGCGCACCAGGCCCTGTCGACCGCTGCGGCGGCCTTCGAACAGCACTCCGCATCGCTGCTCCAGTCCATCGACAAGTCGCACGCCTCGCTGCAGACCGAGCTGGCATCGCGCGACGAACAGCGCCTTGCCGCCTGGACGCAGTCGATCACCGCCATGGCCGCCTCGCTGCAGCAGGAATGGCAGCAGGCCGGCGCGCACAACGCGAGCCAGCAGCAACAGCTGCTCGACACCATGGCGCAGACCGCACGCGAGATGCTGGCCCAGACCGAGGCGCACGCGAAGAACACCATCGCCGAGATCGAGAAGCTGCTGCAGGCCGCATCCGAGGCACCGCGCGCCGCGGCAGAGATCGTGTCGCAGATGACCTCGCGGGACGAACAGCGCCTCTCGGCCTGGACGCAGTCGCTCACCGACATGGCCGCCGCGCTGCGCCAGGAATGGCAGCAGGCCGGCGAGCACACCGGCAGCCAGCAGAAGCAGCTTCTCGACGCCATGGCGCAGACCGCGCACGAGATGTCGGCCCAGAACGAAGCGCATGCGAAGAACACCATCGCCGAGATCGAGAAGCTGCTGCAGGCCGCGTCGGAAGCACCGCGCGCCGCGGCCGAGATCGTGTCGCAGATGACCTCGCGCGACGAGCTGCGCCTCTCGGCCTGGACGCAGTCGCTCACCGACATGGCCGCCGCGCTGCGCCAGGAATGGCAGCAGGCCGGCGAGCACAGCGCGAGCCAGCAGAAGCAGCTCATCGACACCATGGCGCAGACCGCGCGCGACATGTCCGCGCAAACGGAAGCGCATGCCAGGAGCACCGTCGCCGAGATCGCCCAGCTGCTGCAGGCGGCGGCCGAAGCGCCGCGCGCCGCGGCCGAGGTGGTGACCGAGCTGCGCCAGAAGCTGGCCGACGGCATGGCGCGCGACAACGCGATGCTGGAGGAGCGCAGCCGCATCCTCGAGACGCTCTCCACCCTGCTCGATGCGGTGAACCACGCCTCCACCGAGCAGCGCACCGCCATCGACACGCTGGTGTCGGCGTCGGCCGAGATGCTGGAGCGCGTGGGCAGCCGCTTCACCGAGCGGGCCGATGCCGAGTCCGAGAAGATGGCCTCGGTCGCCGCTCAGATCACCGGCAGCGCCGTCGAAGTGGCCAGCCTGGGCGAGGCCTTCGGCCTCGCGGTGCAGCTCTTCAGCCAGTCGAACGACAAGCTTGCGGCCCACCTGCAGCGCATCGAAGGCGCGCTGGGCAAGTCCATCGCGCGCAGCGACGAGCAGCTGGCCTACTACGTCGCGCAGGCGCGCGAGGTGATCGACCTGAGCATCATGTCGCAGAAGCAGATCGTCGAAGACATGCAGCAGATCGCCGACCGGCAGCGCCAGCTGCCGCAGCAGGCGCCCGCGGACAGCGAAGCATGATCCGCGACGACATCGAGGCCGGCTTCGACGAACCGGGCGTGCCCGTGTGGGCCGTCTTCGGCGACCTCATGGCCGGCCTGCTCGGTGCCTTCGTGCTCATCCTCGTTTGCGCGATCGGCATGCAGCTCGAACTCGCGTCGAAGCTGGAAACCGAAGTCAAGCAACGGCAGGCCGAGGCCAAGCGATTGCAGACGTTCGAACAGGCATTGGCTGCACCGCTGGCCGCCGGCCGCGTGACGCTGACCAACGGTCGCATCGGCATCAGCGGCAACGTGCTGTTCGCCTTCAACTCCGCAGAGCTGCAGCCCGAAGGCCGCCAGCTGCTCAGGAGCCTCGCGGCGCCGCTGACCGCCTACCTCAAGTCGCGCGACGAGATCCTGATGGTGAGCGGCTTCACCGACGACCGGCAGATGCGCGACAACGCGCGCCAGTTCGCCGACAACTGGGAGCTCTCGGCACAGCGCGCGCTCACCGTGACGCGCGCGCTGATCGAATCGGGGGTTCCGTCGTCGTCGATCTTCGCGGCGGCATTCGGCTCCGAGCAGCCGGTTGCGTCGAACGCCGATGCCGATGGCCGCTCGAAGAACCGCCGCGTGGAGATGGCGCCCACGCCGCGCCCGTCGAACGGCGGCACCAGCAACGCCAACGCCAACGCCAAGCCCCGTGACTGAAACCGAAGGCAGCGAAGCCGCACGCGACATCGGCGCGCTGGTCGCCGCCGCCCTCGCACGCGGCGACCAGCGCTTCGACCCGGTGCGCTTCCGCTTCATCGAGGCGATGGCCAGGCGCGCCGCCGCGCACGGCGGCGAGGCACGGCAGATGCTGGACGACAAGGTGGCGGCGCTTCTTGCGGCGTACGAGGAGGATCGGAAGAAGTCACAATCCGCAAGCCCGGAACCGCAAGAGCAAAAGGCGACCGTGGAACAGAGTGCTCTTGCGGAGCTCGTCGAGCACATCGCGCAACATGCGCCGGTGCCGGGCAATGCCCCGATCGCACCGACTCCCGCAAAGGCCGGCGCCGCGGCTGCAGCCTCACCCGCAGCGCCCCCGCCCGAGCTCAAGTCGATCCGCTACTTCCAGAGCACGTGGTCCAGGCTCAGTGCCGACCGGCGCCTGACGCAGTCGCTGTCGAAGGTGCCCGAGAACGCCGGCCCGCTCAACTCGCACCACCTCGTGCACCGCTCGCTCACGCTGATGCGCGACATCTCGCCGGAGTACCTCAACCGGTTCATGGCGTATGTCGATGCGCTGTCGTGGGTCGAACAGTTGAATGCGGGGGGGAATGCCGGTGCAGCAGCACCTGCAGGTGCCGCAGGCTCACCCGCGAAGAAGAGCGGCAGAAGCAGGCCGGGCTGAGCCCACGCGCTTGCGCCTATGGCCGCCGCGCCTGCACCACCTGGCGCGACCAGTACACGCCGTCGAGCCGGTCGAGCCGCACAACGCCGCCCGTCGAAGGCGCATGCACGAAGCGACCATTGCCCACGTAGATGCCCGCATGCGAAGGCGTGGAGGCGCCGAACAGGACGAGGTCGCCGGTGCGAAGCTCCGACATCGGTACCGGGGCGCCGAAGCCCGCCATGCGCGCCACCGTGCGCGGCGGAGCCTCGCCGACGCTGTTGAGATACACGTAGCCGATGAGCCCGCTGCAGTCGAAGCCGCCGTCGGGCGTGTTGCCGCCGTAGCGGTACGGCGTGCCGACGAGGCCCAGGGCGTGGATCGCGACGCTGTTCGATTGCTCGGGCGTCAGCAGGCTCGTGCCGCCGATCACGGCGCCGGGGCTGCCGCCTTGCCGGGGCCCGGGCGGGCTGCTGGCACAGCCGATGAACAGGAGGCAGGCTCCTATCGAAAGAAGCCGAAGCAGCCACTGCTGCGAGGTGGTGGGGGATGAGGGTGTCGGCACAGGCGCGTCGTACATGTCGGATGGCTGGGCTCGTGAACCTGCACGAACTCTAGCGCGGAATACGACGGTTTCCTGAAGATGGCCGCCCTCCGCGGCCTGCACTGCGGCGCGGACGCCACGGAGGGGGTGCGGGCAAGGGGCCTGTGCATGCCCCTTGCGCGTTCTTTGGGGTCTATTTTCCTGGCTGCTTACTCGGCAGCGGGCGCGTTGACCGCGTCCTTCAGCGCCTTGCCGGCGGTGAACTTCGGCGCCTTGCTGGCCTTGATGGTCATCTTCTCGCCGGTCGAGGGATTGCGCCCTTCACGCTCGGGACGGGCAGCCACGGCGAAGGTGCCGAAGCCGATCAGTTGCACCGTATCGCCCTTTGCCAGGGCGCGCGACAGGTTGTCGATGACGGAATCGAGCGCGCGAGCGGCATCGGCCTTGCTGAGGTTGGTGTCCGTGGCGACGGCGGCGATGAGGTCGGTCTTGTTCAAAACGGATGTTCTTTCTTGCTTGAATCGATGGTGGAAAAAAACGGTGGCGCGAATGCGCACCGGGCTTGAATGTAATCGCGCTCGCGGGAAGCGGTGGAGCGCCGATGCGTTTCAAAAGTGAAACATCGTGATCGATGCACGGGGGTGCGCAGAAATCGAGCATCGGGGCGAGCAACGCGAAGGCATTGCCCGCCGCGTGCAACAGGCCGATTACCCTTCAGCGCTCGACGCCCTTCTTGATGCGCGAGCGCCGATACAGCCAGTTGCCTGTCACTCCACCGGCAACAACACAAAGGGCCTGGACCAGCAAGGCGATCATGAAGGAATCGGAGAGGTCGTACTCGCTGCGCGCCATGTTCATCTCGTACCAATGGCCAATCGCGGTCAAGACGAAATTGGAGACGAGGCCGAACAGCAATGCGCCCGCGGCGATGAAAAGAATTCGAACCCCCGCGTGCGTGGCACGCGCCTGCATGGATGTCGACATTGAGTCCTCCCTTGATTTGTTTGAGCTTCCATTCTTCCGAGGCCCGGCGCGCTGATCGGCAAGCTACCCGACTTCCAAGACCTGTCAGTGGAGCGTTCAAGTCAAGCCAAAGACCAACAACAGATTGTTCGCCGGCATCCCATGCCTCTCCCGCAACACAAGCCCCGCCCGCTGCGCCTCCGCCGCCACATCCTCCAGCCGCCGTATCCCCCACGCAGGATTGCGCCCGCGCAGGTCTTCGTCGAAGGCCAGATTGCTCGGCGCCGTCGGCAAGTCGTCCTCGAAATAGGGGCCGTAGGTGACGAGCACACCGCCTGAACGCAGATGCCGCGCCGCGCCCTTCATCAGCCCAACGCACGCGGCCCAGGGTGCGATGTGGATCATGTTGGCGCAGTAGATCGCGTCGAACTTGTCCTGCCCTTGCGGGAAAGATGAGCCTTGCGAAGGCCATTGAGGCGCCGTGACATCGAGCAGGATCGGCGGCCGAAGGTTGGGCAGTGCAGCCCGGGCGACACGCGTGGCAATGCCGGGCAAGGCGCGCTCATCCCCGTCGGTGGGCTGCAAGGTCCATCTGCCCTGCGCGGTGGCGAACCAGACGGCATGCTGGCCGGTGCCGGAGGCGATCTCCAGCATCGCGCCTTCTTCGCCGAGGATGCCGGTCAATGCGTCGAGGATGGGCTGCTTGTTGCGTTCGGCGGCGGGGCTGTGGGGAAGGTCGGGCATGGGTGCGGCACCTGAATGAGGGGTGACGAGGGATGAGTGGGAGCGGCTGCGGCCCAGCAAGAATATTCGAATGGCCGGTAAAGATGCCCGGAAATTCGATGTGCATATGACAATGCACTCCATCCGCGCCGTTCCATTGCATTGAAGGGCGCCTTCCCGGCGGGCCATCCGTCGCCCCGCGCCCTCTCTTTCTCAAGGACCGACAGACATGACCATCGAAACCCAGGACGACGTGGTAGCCCTCCAGCGCATCGGCCGCATCGTCTCGCTGACGCTGCAGCGCATGCTCGATGCAGCGGAGCCCGGCATGACCACACGCGAGCTCGACCTGATCGGCCAGCGGCTGCTGGAGGAGCACGGTGCGCGGTCTGCGCCGAAGCTCACCTACAACTTTCCGGGCGCGACCTGCATCAGCATCAACGAAGAGGCCGCGCACGGCATTCCCGGTGACCGCGTCATCCGCGCCGGAGACGTGCTGAACGTCGACGTGTCGGCCGAACTCGGCGGCTACTTCGCCGACACCGGCGGAACCACGGTGGTGCCGCCCACCAACCCGCAGAAGACCCGCCTGTGCCACGCCACCCGCACCGCGCTGGCCGAAGCGATGAAGACCGCCAGGGCCGGGCAGCCGATCAACCGCATCGGCGCCGCCATCGAGCGCACGGCCAAGGCCTACGGCTTCAAGGTCATCGAGAACCTCGCGAGCCACGGCGTCGGCCGCGCGCTGCACGAGGAGCCCGAGCACATTCCGGGCTACTTCGATCCCTCGGACACGCGCACGCTGCACGAGGGCATGGTCATCACCATCGAGCCCTTCCTGTCGACCAAGAGCCGCATCGTCACCGAGGCTTCCGACGGCTGGACGCTTGCGGGCGTGAAAGGCAACCTGTCTGCGCAGTACGAGCACACGATGATCATCACCAAGGGCGCGCCCATCGTCGTCACGACACTTTGATCGAAGGGCCGATCGGGCGCCGAAGACAGCGCCCTCGCCTCCTGCCCTGCCCGGCTACCTCGCCGCCACGATCACATGCGCCTGGATCTTGCCGGCCACCGGGCCTTCGCCGTGGCGGCTGGCGATGACCTGCGCCGCCCGGTCCGTCGCCGCCTGCAGCGCCCCGGCATCGCGCGCCTCGATCTCGTTGCGCAGCGGCGTTCCCTGGCAATAGGCTGTAGCAACGTCGCGCGCCGAGGGTGAGCGGCTCGTCTTCTCGCGCGTCTCGATCTCGATGCTCGTGAAGCCCGCGCGGCTCACATCGCTGCGGATCAGCGCCACGTCGTGGTAGCCGTGCGGCGTGCGCGCCAGAAAGCGCGGAGGGTCTTGCGGAAAGATCTCCGCGACGGCGCCGGTGACCTCGTCCGCAAAGGCGTTGTCCTCGATGCGGTCCCACACGGTGAACACGAAACGCCCGCCCGGCCTGAGCACGCGGCGCGCCTCGGCATAGCCGGCGGTGCGGTCGGGGAAAAACATCGCGCCGAACTGGCAGAAGACGACGTCGAACGAGGCGTCTTCGAACGGCAGCCTGAGCGCGTCGGCCTGCCGCCATTCGATGTCGATCTTGCTGCTGCCCTGACGGGTGGCGGCGTAGTCGAGCATGGGCTGGTTGAGATCGGTCACCACGTAGCGCGTACCCATGCCCAGCCTTGGCGCCAGGGCCCGCGTGACAACACCGCTGCCTGCGGCCGTCTCGAGCACCGCGCTGGGGGAAAAGGCTGCGACCAGCTCGGCCGTGTCGGCAGCGTAGGCCTCGAAGATCAAGGGAACCATGAGCGTGTCGTAGAGCCGTGGGATCGAGCCTGCGAAGAGCTTGTCGCTTTCGGTCATGGGATGGCTCCTTGAAATCTGGACCTGCCTGGTACCCAGGATGCCCTGGAGCGCCCTTGGGTGCCCTGTTCGAGTTACCCAGCTCGTGTACGAGCCAAGCGGCCTCGACAGGCGCGCCGCCGTATCGGGCATTGGCGACGCTGTGCGATGGTGGCCCTGTTCGCTGGCCCCGTCAACGTCGCGACCTGGAGCGCTCGCGGCGGCGCCCGGCTGCGTGCGCAAGGGCCTTCATCGATCCTCGATGTTCAGGATCTTGCCCAGACCGAGGAAGTAGTTGGCCAGGGCCAGCACCGTGGCCGTGACCGCGATGTAGACCACCGACAGCGCCGCCAGCGTCGGGTCGGCGAACTCGCGAACGTAGTTGTACATGGCCACGGGCAGTGTCTGCGTGTCCTGCGTGGTCACGAACAGCGACGCCGTGAACTCGCTGAACGACATGATGGCCGCGAACAGCCAGCCGCCGAAAAGCCCTGGCGCCAGCAGCGGCACAGTCACGGTCAGCAGCACCTTGAGCGGCGAGGCGCCGAGGCTGGCCGCGGCCTGCTCCAGGCGCTCGTCCAGGTTCTCCATCGACACGTAGACGCTGCGCATCACGAAGGGCAGCACCAGCATCACGTGGCACAGGATGGCGATGCCCCAGCCGCGCTGCACCGAGGCCTGCGACACCAGGATCAGCAGGCCCAGCCCCAGCGTGAAGTGCGGCACCACCAGCGGCGAATGCAGGATGGCCAGCAGGGTCTGCTTGCCCTTGAATTCCATCCGCTTCGCTGCGATGGCCAGGCAGGTGCCGATCACCAGCGCCAGGAACGACGACCAGCCGGTGATGACCAGGCTGGCCTTGAAGCCATGCTGGAAGTCGGGGTAGCTGAACACCCGCGCGAACCATTGGAGCGAGTACGACTCGGGCGGGAAGGTGAGGATGGCCTTCTCGTTGAACGCGGCGATGGTGACCACCACCACCGGCAGCAGCACGAAGCCCAGCAGGATGGCTATCAGCAGGGGGCCCGCGATGCGCAGCGGAAGCGGCAGGGCGCTCTTGATCTTCATGGTGTCAGTGGCCTCCGATGGCCTTCAGCCGCCTGGTCAACTGGCCCAGGGCGAGCAGCGCGGCAGCGGTCAGCAGCAGGCCGACCACGCTCAGGCTCGCGGCCAGCGGGAAATTCATCGACGAGAAGCCGAGCTGGTAGACCAGCGTGGACACCGTCGGCACGCGGCCGCCGCCGATCATCTGCGGCGTGGCGAAGGCGCTGAAGGTCCAGGCGAAGGCCGTGGTGATGCTGGCCAGGATGCCGGGCATGGACAGCGGCAGCGTGACCGTGAGGAAGGTCTTGACCGGGCCCGCGCCCAGGCTTTGCGCGGCCTTCTCGTAGTCGCGGTCGATGTGGGAGATGGCGGTGGCCAGCATCAGCACCACCACCGGGATGGTCACGTGCACCAGCGCCACGAGCACGCCCAGGTGGGTGAACATGAGCTCCAGCGGCCATTCGATGAGGCCGAGACGGCGCAGCACGCCGTTGATGAAGCCGTTGCTGCCCAGCACCGCGATCCAGGAGTAGGTGCGCACGATCTCGCCCAGGAACAGCGGCGTGATCGACACCACGAGGATGAACGACTTGAGCGCACGGTTGCGCACGCGCACCAGTGCATAGGCCAGCGGATAGGCTGCCAGCAGCGAGAACACCGTCGTCTCCACGCTCAGCAGCAGGGTGTTGGCGAACGCGGAAAGATAGATCGACTTGGTCAGGCCGCTGAAGTTTTCGAGCGTAAGGCCGCCCACGTCCAGCGAGCCGGGCACGAAGGCGCGGAAGCTGAACTGCAGCACGGCCAGCAGCGACACGGCAATGCCCGCCGCAACAATGACGGCCGGGGACACCAGCCAGGCCCGTAGATCGGAACGCATTCCAGCCCTTCGCAACAACTAACTTCAGGTGCTCTATCGCCAGCGATCAGTTCATGATGTTTTCAGTGAACCACTTGCGCCATTCGGCGGTCTTCTCGGCGCGCAGCTTGTTGTCGATCACGATGGCCTGGGTGTCCCACTGTTCCTTGGTGGTGAACACGCCGGGCAGCTTGGCGTCCTCGGCCGAGACCTTGGCATTGGTGACGACCGGGCTGGCCTTCTTGGAGGCGACGATCTTCGACTGCACGTCGGCCGACAGCGCGATGTTCAGGAACTTGTAGGCCAGATCGGCCTTGGTCGTGCCCTTCATGATGGCCATCGTGTCCACGCCGAGCACGGCGCCTTCCTTGGGCATCACGACCTTGATCGGCACGCCCTGGCTGGCCATGTGGTACGCGTTCATCGACAGGATCACCTCCACGGGCGTCTCGCCGGTGGCGATCAGCTGCTGGGCGTTGGCGTCGTTGGTGTAGAAGGCCTTGAAGTTGGGCTTGAGCGCCTTGAGCTTTTCCTGGCCCTTCTCCCAGGTGGCGGCGTCGCCGCCCGAGAGCATGGCCGACACCGCGATGATGTGGCTGGGGTCGAAGTCGGGCGCGCTGAGCTTGCCCTTGAGCGCCGGGTTCCACAGGTCGTTCCAGCTCTCGAGCTTGATGCTGGCGGGCACCAGGTCGGGGCGGTAGCCGATGGAGTAGACGTACGCCCAGCTGCCGATGTGGTACGGGCTGATCTTGGCGCGGTCCACCAGGTTGGCGTAGTTCGGGATCTTGGCGGTGTCGATCTGCTCGAACAGGTTGCTGTTCACATACAGCCAGCCCACGTGCGAGGTCGTGAAGGTGATGTCGCTCTCGGGCTTGGAAGCCAGCTTGGCCTTGTTCAGGCGATCGATGGTGCCGCCGGTCACGTACTTCACGGGCACGCCGGTCTGGCGGGTGAATTCCTTGCCGATGTTGTCGTCGATGAGGTCACGGAAGCTGCCGCCCCAGGTGCTCACCACGAGCGCGTTGTCCTGTGCCCAGGCGGTGGTGCCGCCCAGAGTGACGGAGAGCGCGCACAAAGTCAGAAGCTTGCGAATCATTGATTGAACCTCGATCGTAAAAGTTGAACATCTGCCGGTACTGCGATTGCGGGGCGCCCTGCAAAACCTTCGGCACGTGCAGCACCTGCATCACGGGGCCGGATCATAGGAATGGCTTACGTCGCGGCCTAATCGCCTTTTACGTAGAGGTGGCTCAAATTTTCCGAGGGCCCCGGCGCGCCCGCCGCTCGGAAATTCCTAAACGGTCACACGGAAAAAACAAATGGCGCCAACGGCCGGCGCCGACGACCATGCCGGTCCCGGCGCCATCGGCGTCTCATGCCCCCAGCCTCCCCTGCAGCGACCATGAAGCACACCCGCATCCGTCCTTTCAACACCAAGGTCACCTACCCGGAACAGAAGCTGGACAACGACCTCTGCCAGGCCGTCGTCGCCCGCGGCCGCACCGTGTTCCTGCGCGGGCAGATCGGCCAGAACCTGGAAACCTCCGAGAGCGTGTGCATCGGCGACGTCGCCGGACAGGCCGAACAGGCCATGTCCAACATCGCCATGCTGCTGGAGGAAGCCGGCGGCGAACTGCAGGACATCTGCAAGATCACCATCTACATCATCGACCCGCGCTACCGCGAGGCCGTCTACCTCGTGGTCGGCCGCTGGCTCAAGGGCGTGTTCCCGGTGTCCACCGGCATCGTGGTCTCGGCCCTGGCCCGCCCCGAATGGCTGGTGGAGATCGACGCCACCGCCGTCATCCCCGACTGAACGCCATGACCTTCTCCATCGTTGCGCGCTGTCCCGCCACCGGCCAGTTCGGTGCGGCCGTGGCCTCCTCGTCGCCCGCCGTGGCGTCGCGCTGCGTGCGCGGCCGCCGTGGCGTGGGCGCCGCCGCCAGCCAGAACATCACCGACCCCGACCTGGGACCGATGCTGCTCGACCTCATGGCCGCCGGCAACACGCCCGCGCAGGCCGTGGCGCAGCTGCAGCAGCAGCGCCCCTTCATCGACTACCGCCAGCTCATGGCCATCGACGCGCACAACCCGCCGGTGGTGTTCACCGGGGCCAACGCGCTGGGTACCCTGGCGAGCGTGGTGGGCACGCACGCGGCCTGCGCCGGCAACATGCTGCGCAACCGCGAGGTGCCGGCGGCCATGCTGGCGGCCTTCGAGAAGGCCGAGGGCGCGCTCGCCGAGCGCCTGATGCTGGCCATGCTCGCCGGCCAGGCGGCCGGCGGGGAGGAAGGCCCCGTGCATTCAGCGGGATTGCTGGTCTACGGCACGCAGAACTGGCCCGTGGTCGACCTGCGCCTGGACTGGGTTGAAGCCGACCCGGTGCAGGCGCTGTACGCCACCTGGCAGGTCTATGCGCCGCAGCAGGAGGCCTACATCACGCGGGCGATCGACCCGCGCGCCGCACCCAGCTTCGGTGTGCCGGGCAATCCCTGACGCAGGGGTGTCGCTACACTGGCGCGGTCGCTTCCGCGCCGCGCGTGGCGCGCCTACCTGTTCCGATATGCTCAACCGCGTCTCCCTGCGCCAGATGGAGTACTTCGTCGCGACGGCCAAGTACGGCAGCATCGCCGCGGCCTCCGCGCAGATCCACATCTCCTCCCCCTCGATCTCCGCGGCCATCGCGCACATCGAGAGCGAACTCAACGTCCAGCTGTTCGTGCGCCATCCCTCCAAGGGACTGGGGCTCACCGCCATCGGCACGCTGGTGCTGAACCAGTGCCAGGACGTGCTCGAACGCTCCTCGCGCCTCTACGAGATCGCTTCCGACTCCGGCGACGTGATGCAGGGCCCGCTGCGCGTGGGCAGCTTCCAGTCGCTGACGGCCATGATCGCGCCCGAGGTCATCTTCCGCTTCGCGCGCGCCTTCGAGCGGGTCGAGATGCAGATGGTGGAGGGCGACCAGGAAGTGCTCATGAACAAGCTGCGGTCGCTGGAGATCGACGTGGCCCTGACGTATGACCTGCGCCTGGACGACGACATCGAGTTCGAGAGCCTGGCCACGCTGCCGCCCTACGTGCTGGTGAGCGAACTGCATCCGCTGGCGCAGCAGAAGGCCGTCACTTTCGAGGAGCTCGCCCCGCAGCCCTTCGTGCTGCTCGATTTGCCCATGAGCCGCGACTACTTCACCTCGCTGTTCGCCAGCGTCGGGCTGACACCCAACATCGTGGCGCGCTCGCGTTCGGAAGAGGTGGTGCGCTCCATGGCCGCCAACGGCATCGGCTATGCGCTGTTCAACGTTCGGCCCAAGTCCAACCTGTCGCTGGACGGCAAGCGCATGGTGCGCGTTCGCCTGGCCGGCAAGCACCGCCCCATGCTCCTGGGGCTGGCCACCTACAAGCCCATGAAGCAGTCGCGACTGACCCAGGCCTTCATGGACCGCTGCCGCGCCTACATCTCCGACCAGTACATCCCCGGTATGAGCGCGGCCAGCTTCTTCGATCCCCATCCCGTGGCGCCCGAGACGCAAGAAACGCCAGACTCGCGAGACGCGCCACCCGCGCAAAAACCATGACCACTGAACGCTCCGCCAGCGTCTCCAGCGTCTCCCTGCTGGAGACGCTGATCGCCTTTCCCTCCGTCTCGCTGCAACCCAACGACGGGCTCATCGCCGCGGTGCAGGACATCCTCTCGGCCGCCGGCATCGCCTCCACGCGCGCGCCGGACCCCGAGGACCCGCGCCGCACCAACCTGTTCGCCTCGGTCGGACCCGAGGGCGTGCCCGGCGTGCTGCTGTCAGGCCACACCGACGTGGTGCCCGTGGAAGGGCAGCCCTGGACATCGCCGCCTTTCGAGGCCACCCACAAGGACGGTCGCATCTACGGACGCGGCGCGGCCGACATGAAGGGCTTCGTCGCCTGCGCAGTCACCGCCATGGTGGCTGCCGCCGGACGGCCGCTGAAAAGGCCGCTGCAGCTGGCTCTGTCCTTCGACGAAGAGATCGGCTGCGTCGGCGTGCGCCATCTGCTGCGCCGGCTCGAAGGCCATCTGCCGGCGCCGTACCTGTGCATCGTCGGCGAGCCCACGCTGATGCGCATCGGCACCGGCCACAAGGGCAAGGCCGCCTACCGCGCGGTCTGCTGCGGCGAGGCCGGTCATTCGGGCCTCGCGCCGCAGTTCGTCAACGCCATCCACATGGCCAGCGACCTCGTGGCCTCGGCGCGCGAGGTGCAGCGCGAGCTGGCCGAAAGCGGCCCGCGCGAAGAAGGCTACGGCGTGCCCTACTCCACCGTGCACGTCGGCACCATCCAGGGCGGCCGCGCACTCAACATCGTGCCCAGCGAATGCACGCTGAACTTCGAGATCCGCAACGTCGCGCAGGACGAGCCGGCGCAGATCCTCGAACGCATCCTGCAGAACCTGGCCGCGCGCGTGAAGCGCGAGGCCCAGCACGCCAACGCACCGCTGCCCGAGGTCACGCTGCAGAACAGCTACCCCAGCCTGTCGACACCGGAAGATGCGCCGGCCGTCGGCCTGCTGCGCGGGCTGCTGCCCGAGGGCACGCCCACCACCAAGGTCGACTACGGCAGCGAGGGCGGCCTGTTCCAGCAGAGCTGGCAGCAGACGCCCGTGCTGGTGTGCGGCCCCGGCAGCATCACGGTGGCGCACAAGGCCGACGAATACGTGGAGCTGTCGCAGCTGCAGGCCTGCGACCGCATGCTGGCTGGGCTCGTCGACTTCCTCTGCCGCTGATCGGATAGATCGATAGATCAGCCGGGTCACGAGATGCCGCTGCCCACGGCGCGCATCGAATGACGAAGGCCGCCGGATCGCAGGATCCGGCGGCCTTCTCATTCACGCACCGTGCGCGATCAGCTCTTTTCGTAGGACATGTAGCCCTGCTGCAAAAGGATGTGGTCGGCGATGTACTTGGCGTCATGCCACACGCCGTAGATGAACGACGAGGCACGATTCACCAGGTTCGGCAGCCCCAGGAAGTAGATGCCGCTTTCGGCCGAGATGCCGCGCTTGTGGTACGGCTCGCCGTTCTCGTGGAAGGCGTTGACCTGCAGCCAGCTGTAGTCGAACTTGAAGCCCGTGGCCCACAGCACGGTCGTGATGCCGGCCTCGCGCAGGTTCAGGCTCAGCGTGGGCTCGGTCAGGCATGCGGGGTCGGGCAGAAGCTCCCAGGCCTCGGGCTCGGGCGGGAACGGCAGGCCGTTCTGCTCGATGTACGCGTCGGCTTCGCGCAGCACGTCGAAGTACGCCTGGTCACCCTCGGCCACGTTGCGGGCCAGGCCTTCGGCGAAGCGCATCACGCCGCCCTCGTAGGACTCGGTCAGGCCCACCAGCTCGATGCCCGCGTGGGCCAGGCGCCGGAAGTCCACCGTGCGGCCGCCCTCGTAGCCGCTCACGGCGAAGGCCACGTGCTTCTTCTTCGGCTTGATGCGGACTTCGTCCCACAGGCCGAGCGCGCCCAGCCACCAGCAGTAGTCGCGGCCGCGGTACGAGCGCGGCGGGCGGTAATGCTCGCCCACCGACAGGTACACCTTGCGGCCGGCCTGGCGCAGCTCTTCGGCGATCTGCGAGCCCGAAGCGCCCGCCCCGACCACCAGCACCGCGCCGTCGGCCAGCTGGCCCGGGTTCTTGTAGGCCGATGAATGCAGCTGCGCGACCGGCGCATCGGCCGGCACGATGGCGGGATAGGCCGGGATCTGGAACGGGCCGGTGGCCGCGACCACGTTCATCGCCTCGATCACGCCTTGCGAAGTGCTCACCTTGAAGCCCGGTCGGCCGACATGGCGCTCGACGCGCTGCACCTCCACGCCGGTGCGCACTGGGGCCTTCAGCATGGCTGCGTAGTCCTCGAAGTACTGCGCCATGCGCTCCTTGGGCGGAAAGGCCTCGGGCGAGATGCCCTCGAACTTCAGCCCCGGAAAGCGGTCGTGCCAGGCCGGGCCGTTGGCGACCAGCGAATCCCAGCGCTCCGAACGCCAGCGCTCCGCGATGCGATTGCGTTCGAGCACGAGGTGCGAGACACCCATGGCCGCCAGATGCTCGCTCATCGCGATACCGGCCTGGCCTGCGCCGACCACCAGGGTATTGATTTTCTCCACAGACATTTGATGTTCCTCAGGATGATCGACGGGGCTGTTTCGGCCGGGCAGGCCGGCGCTGCCACACACCGATTGGGGGCCGAGTCTGATGAAGGGCATGGCGTTTGAAAATCATGTTTTTCAGACGCAAGGCTTAGGAAAAAGCGAAGCGCGGCCGCGACGCCCGCAAGACGTTGCGCAACGCTGGAGAAAGCGCCTGTTTCGTTTTTTCCGAGGGGCCGGCTCAATATCTGCAAATGCCCGATGGCAGCCGATTGACTTATCGTTTCGGCCATGAATCCTGTCCCTCCCGAGCTCGGCCCCAATGCGGCCGATGTGGCCGTCAGCATCGAAGGCGTGGTCAAGAAGTACCACGACCAGACCGTGCTGCGCGAGGTCTCGCTGAAGATCCGGCGCGGCGAGTTCCTCACACTGCTGGGGCCTTCGGGCTGCGGCAAGACCACGCTGCTGAACCTGATCGCAGGCTTCGCCGAGGCCGACAGCGGCGAAGTCTTCATCGACGGCCGCCCCGTCACCAGCGACCCGCCGCACCTGCGCAAGATCGGCCTCGTGTTCCAGAACTACGCGCTGTTCCCGCACATGACGGTGGAGCGCAACATCGGCTACGGCCTGCGCATGCAGGGCGTGCCCACGGACGAAGCGGCCAGGCGCATTCGCGATGCCATGGCCATGGTCAAGCTCGACGGCCTCGGCCACCGCAAGCCGCGCGAACTCTCGGGCGGCCAGCAGCAGCGCGTGGCACTGGCGCGCGCGCTCGTCATCCAGCCCAAGGTGCTGCTGCTCGACGAACCCTTCTCGGCCCTCGACAAGAGCCTGCGCGGCTCCATGCAGGTGGAGATCCGCGAGATCCAGCGCCGCCTGGGCCTGACCACCGTGTTCGTCACGCACGACCAGGGCGAGGCGCTGGCCATGTCCGACCGCATCGCGGTGATGTCGGCGGGCGTGATCCGCCAGATCGCGCCGCCGGCCGAGCTCTACCAGAGTCCGCAGGACCCCTTCGTCGCATCCTTCCTGGGCGACGTGAACATCCTGCCTGCCTACTACCACGGCAAGGGCGCGGGCGACGTGCAGTTGCGCCTGGGCTCGGGCCTCATCAGCCTGTCGCAGGACCGGCTCGTGCACGCCTCGCACGAAGGCGAGCGACTCGACGTGTACGTGCGGCCAGAGCATCTGCGGCTGGAGAACCTGCACCCGGCCTCGGTGCTCAGCGGCACCGTGGTCAATCACGTGTTCCAGGGCGACCACATCAACACCTTCGTCGACGTCGACCTGCCGATGACGGCACGCCAGATCGTCACCGTGCGCAGCCCGGGCCTCACGGCCATGCGGCAATGGCCGGTCGGCTCTGTGGCAGGACTGGCGCTCGCACCTGAAGGCGTGAGCGTCTTCAGCCCCCAGCCATGAACGCCATGACCGAAGCGCTGCCCTCCACCATGCAGGCCATCGTGGCCCGCGAACCGGGCGATGCCAGCGTGCTCGTGCTGGTCGAGCGGCCCGTGCCGCAACCCCGCCCCGGCGAGGTGCTGCTGCGCGTGCTGGCCGGCGGCATCAACCGGCCCGACATCATGCAGCGCCAGGGCATCGCCAAGCCGGCGCCCGGCGTCACCGACGTGCTGGGGCTCGAAGTCTGTGGCGAGGTCGTCGCCTGCGGACCGGGCGTCGACCCTGCGCTGCGCGGCACGCGGCGCATGGCGCTCGTGCCCGGCGGCGGCTATGCGCCCTGGTGCGTGGCCGCGGTGGACCATTCGTTCGCAGTGCCGGCCCGCCTGTCCGACGCAGAGGCCGCGGCCCTGCCGGAAGGGCTCTTCACCGTCTGGCACAACCTATTCGAGCTGGGCCGGCTGGCCATGGGCGAGACCGTGCTGATCCACGGCGCCACGGGCGGCATCGGCTCGCTCGCGGTGCAGATGGCGCATGCGGCCGGCTGCACCGTCATCGCGACCGCCAGCGACGAGGCCCGCTTCGCCGATCTGAAAACCATGGGCGCGGACCTCGCAATCTGCTGGCCTACCACCGACTTCGTGCAGGCCTGCCTCGACTTCACCGGCGGGCGCGGCGTGGACGTGGTGCTGGACATCGTCGGCGGCGACTATGTGCGCCGCAACCTGCAGGCCATGGCCTTCGGCGGCCGGCACGTGAGCCTTTCTTTCATGCAGGGCTCCGCCGTCACGGTCGAACTGCTCACGCTGATGCAGCGCCAGCTGAGCCTGCATTCCTCCACCATGCGCCCGCAGACGCATGCCGAGAAGGCACGCATGGCGCAGGCCATCTCGCGCCACGTGCTGCCGCTGCTCGCCAGCGGACGCATCGCGCCGCGCCTGCACGCGCGGCTGCCGCTGGCCCAGGCCGCACAGGCCCATGCGCTGCTGGAGAGCGGCCAGGTGTTCGGCAAACTCGTCCTGGAGCCTTGAGCATCATGCGACTGCTGTACGCCCCCACCTCGCCCTTCGTGCGCAAGGTCATGGTCTGCGCCCACCTGAGCGGCCAGGCCGAACGCATCGAGTGGCTCGACAGCGCCGCTCACCCGGTGCGCCGCGACAACCGCATCGCGGCGCACAACCCGCTGGCCAAGGTGCCGACGCTGGTGCTGGACGACGGCGAGTCGCTCTACGACAGCCGCGTGATCTGCGAATACATCGACAGCCTGGGCAGCGCCGGCATCTTTCCACCGGCCGGCCCCGCGCGCTGGAAGGCGCTCACGCGCCAGTCGATGGGCGACGGCCTGCTCGACGCCGCATTGCTTGCGCGCTACGAACTCACGGCGCGGCCCACTGAAATGCAGTGGCCCGTCTGGCGCCAGGCGCTGCTGACCAAGGTCACGGCCTGCCTGGGCGCCATCGAGGCCATCGCGCCGGAGCTGGCAACGGCTGGCCCCACCATCGGCGAAGTCGCCATCGGCTGCGGCCTGGGCTACCTCGACTTCCGCTTTCCCGAACTGGACTGGCGCGCCAGCCACCCCGCCGCAACGCGCTGGTATGCCGGGTTCGCGCAACTGCCCGCCATGCAGGCCACCCTTCCCCACGAAGCCTGAAAGCACCCACGATGAGCAACACCACCACGCTTCCTCCCCTCACGGTCTGGTTTCTCAACGGGCCCAACGCCAACCTCTATGGCCTGGATGCCAACAAGACCTACGGCAGCGACAGCTTTCCGGTGCTGCAGTCGCGCTGCGAGCAGAAGGCCGCCTCGCTGGGCGTGGACCTGCGCTTTCTGCAAAGCAACCACGAAGGCCAGCTGATCGACTGGATCCAGGAAGCGCGCGGCGTGGCCGACGGCATCGTCATCAACGCGGCAGGCCTCACCTACACATCGATCGCCATACTCGACGCACTGCTGGCCTTCCCCGGCAAGATCATCGAGGCCCACATGAGCAACATCTGGAAGCGCGAGCCCTTCCGCCACCACTCCTTCATCTCCAAGGCGGCCCATGGCGTGATCGCAGGCCTGGGCGGCGACGGCTACGAGTTCGCGATCGAGGCCGTGGCCCGCCTGGTTCGCAGTGCCAGCGAACAGCAGCAGAAGAGCGCCTGAAGATGGCACAGCAGCAGCAGCGCCTCGGCACCCTGGTCTTCTACAGCGACTTCGACGATTTCGGTGCATGGCAGAAGGCACTGCAGGCGCAACTGCCCGACCTGCAGGTGGTCCACTCCAGCGCCCTCGAGCGGCCCGAGGACGTGCATTACGCGATGGTGTGGAAGCCGCCCGAGGGCTTCTTCCAGCAGATGCCGAACCTGCGGCTCATCGTCAACCTGGGCGCCGGCGTCGACGCCCTGGTCTCGCGCAGCGACCTGCCCGCCGGCATCCCCATCACACGCATCACCGATCCGAACATGTCTCGCATGATGGCCGGCTACGTGCTGTTCGCCGTGCTGCGCCATGCGCGCGACATTCCCCACTTCGAGCAGGCCCAACGGCGCGGCGAATGGGCCTACCGCCACCCGCGCTCGCCCGAGGAAATCACGGTGGCCGTGCTCGGCCTGGGCCATCTCGGCGCCATGGCCGCAACCGAAGTGCAGCGCCAGGGCTTCAGAACGCTGGGCTGGTCGCGCAGCCAGCGGCTGATCGAAGGCGTGGAATGCTTCTCTGGCATGGAGACGCTGGACACCGTGCTCGGCCAGGCCGACATCGTCGTGCTGATGCTGCCGCTCACGCCGCAGACGAAGGGCCTTTTCGACCGCGCACGGCTGGAGCGTATGCGGCCCGGCGCCGCCTTCGTGAATGTGGCCCGCGGGGCGCTGGTCGATCAGGCGGCGCTGACTGCGCTGCTGCAGAGCGGGCATATCGGCAGCGCGACGCTCGATGTGTTCGAGCGCGAGCCGCTGCCTGCCGATGATCCGCTGTGGGGCATGCCGCAGGTGCTGATTACGCCGCATCTGGCTTCGGTTGCTATTCCCTCCTCGTCTGCGCGGCAGATCGCGGCGAATATCCTGCGTGTGGCGGAGGGGGAAGAGCCGATGGATGTGGTTGATCCGGGGCGGGGGTATTGAGGGGTTGGGTTGAGAGGGCCTGCGGAGTTGGCGTGCCCTGTTCAACGTCGTGATGCGGAAGGGCCCGCACGAAGAATGCCTGCCCTCTTAAGGGTCTGCTTTCGCTTATTCCGTGTTCTCGTATGGACGAAATCGCATTGGCAGCTTCGCGTCGCACGACTACCTTGTTTATGGGATGTCGGAATAGTTTCAAGTCTGCATATTGAATGCTGTAGCGCTGGTGTGGGCGTGCGGACGAGATACGCCGGATTTCTTGATCTTTGAACACGGCCTGTGAGGGCAGGTGCACTCTCTGGTTGATCCTGACGTAACTACCTTGCCCGATTGGCTGCCACCGCAGGCATGTGTGCGTTCAGACGTTAGCGGACTGGCAACCACATTTGCATTGTCTCTATGGGACAATTTCCGTAAGAGAACGGAAACTGGCGCGAGGAGATGGTTTTGCGGCGAACCAGTACAAAGGCAGCCATGCCGACGCAACTGAGCGATCAGACGCTCGCACGCCTGCGCGAATTGCCAATGGCGGAAGTCGCGGCAGCCATGGGGATCATCCTGCGCGGCAGCAAGGCAATGTGCTTCAACGGACACGATACGGCGAGTCCGAGCTTCACAGTCAGCAAGACGAGAAACACTTGGAAGTGCTTTGGATGCGGTGAACATGGCGACGCAATCGCGCTCGTCCGGAAAATTCATGGCTTAGGGTTTATAGACGCCTGCAACTGGCTCTGCAGCCATTTCGGCGTCGCCGGCAGCGACGTACCACCCAGTAGACTCGCGCGTTCCATTGCACGGCCTACAAAGCCTCAGTCAGTCGTTCCCTCGACTTCTGTCCCCTCAAATAGGCCTGACCCTGAGCTATACGGTTGGTTGACAGCGCACTGCGGCCCTGTAAAAGCATCTTTGGGGATCAATTACCTCCAAGCTCACGGAATTTCACCCGAACTGGCGCTCAAGTTTGGCATCGTTGAACTCGTAAATCCAACCAAGGCTTATCTAAAACTCGAGAAGCACTGGGGTGCAGAGCGAATCCGCGCCGCGGGACTATCTGGGAGCCGACGAGCACTAAGTTGGTATGGCTACGCTCTGCTCTTCCCCTTCAAGTCCGGGGCGGCTACAGAATACCTTCAAGTTCGCTGCCTGGAGAGCAGTATGAAATTCTTTGGCCCAAGCGGCATCCCCAAACCTATGTTCAACCGCGAGAGGCTTCGGCAGTTGCGGAAAGGGGGTCTCCTCCACATTTGTGAGGGCGTTCCGGACGCAGTTGCCATGGAGGGGGCTGGATTTGCAGCAGTCGCGGTTTTAGGGGCCACATCGTTTCGCTCCGAATGGGTTGAAGAGCTACTTCCATTTGACTTAGTGGGCGTTCCCGATGGGGATACCGCGGGCGAAAAGTTCATGAAATGCCTTGCAAATGAGTTTCGGGCGAGAAGCAAGAGCGTTCGGTTTGCGATTCCACCTGAAGGCATGGATGCTAGCGACGTGATTGCACGAGGAAAAAATGCGTAGTTTTCTGGATCAAGTATGCGACGAATTGAACATGCGTTGGGCATGGGAGAAGGTGAAACGGGCCTCCGTCCCCGGCGACATCTGGATCGACGAAGCGGACCTCGCCTCCTTTGAAGTTCATTTGGGTCGCGAACTCCATAGTCTGAGTGACGATCTTTGCTCTGGAAGATTTCGGATGTCACCGATTCGGCCGATGGCTTTCCCGAAGAACCCTGATGGAGATGGAAATCCAAGGGTTCGGCAATACTTCCACTTCACGATCAGAGATCAAGTCGCTTGGACTGCAGTTGTGAACGTGTTGGGGCGCCATGTCGATACAAAGATGCCTGTTTGGAGCTATGGCAACAGACTCTTCCGGTCCACATGGATTGAAGAAGATTCCCATGGCAAGAAGACTCGAAAAATCGGTCCATACAGACATTCCTCTGGCCGAATCTATCGACCGTTTCAGCAGGCTTGGCCGCTATTTAGGCGCCATATTGCGTTGGCGGTTTCTGCAGCCGCAACCGGTCAATCCAAGGCGGACAACCTTGAGAATGATGAGCGGGACGAGCTTGAACTTCAGTATCAGATGCATCGCGCTGATCGATGCCCCTTTGTTTTTCCTGATTATTGGAATAGCTCAGAAACAGATCCTAGGGAACGTCTGATCAAGTCGTAAATTGGCCGGCTGAAGAGGGTGCGTGCGGTCCCGCTGCACTCGCAGGCTCGTTGCACCGAGCATCCGATGCGTTTGAGGGCTTCTATGCCCCCTTCACGCTGCCTGCGGGCGCAGCTGTCCCATCATCGCAATCAGTTTCCTTCTGACCATCCACAAGTTCGACAGCGCAAACAGCGTGATCACGTGCGCAGTGTTCTTGGCTAATCCCTTGAATCTCACCTTTGCCAAGCCGAACTGACGCTTGATCACCCGAAACGGGTGCTCCACCTT
>NZ_KB907459.1 GCF_000382045.1 Variovorax atrisoli 110B | reverse complement strand
AAGGTGGAGCACCCGTTTCGGGTGATCAAGCGTCAGTTCGGCTTGGCAAAGGTGAGATTCAAGGGATTAGCCAAGAACACTGCGCACGTGATCACGCTGTTTGCGCTGTCGAACTTGTGGATGGTCAGAAGGAAACTGATTGCGATGATGGGACAGCTGCGCCCGCAGGCAGCGTGAAGGGGGCATAGAAGCCCTCAAACGCATCGGATGCTCGGTGCAACGAGCCTGCGAGTGCAGCGGGACCGCACGCACCCTCTTCAGCCGGCCAATTTACGACTTGATCAGACGTTCCCTAGAGGGTTGATCAACCACGGCAGGCTTCTTGATCGCCTCATCGAACCTGGTTGGATCGAAGGACTGCAACCAGACTGAAGCAAGCATCGAATGCAGTCCCCAAGGTCGATCGCGCCCGAAACCAACCCTTCGGATCTCTCCCCGTCCCGCGCGCAAGCTCAGTAGCACGCCCCGCACGTTCAGCCGCAATCCGCCGCAGCCGCCGAACTCCCAACTTGCCGCCGTATTCATCGTGCACAGGCCATCGGATGCTCCCCGCAACAAAATAAACCGGGAACTCGAAGGGCGGAGGACATTCGCGGAGGGGAGTACCCGGCGCCCTGTGCACACGCCCCGAAAGCCGCTCAAAGAGCCAGCCCCAGGCCAACCGGCTAAGGAAACCCCCGATACATGAATGGTCATGGACCCCCTAGCATCGGTAACAGTTTCCCTGTCGAGGTGTACGGAACGCGTCCCGGCGTCCGCCCGGTGACATGGCGTTCGTGCGTGCCTCACTGACCATCCTGCGATGACAACTCCACCCGAGTCCGGCCCCACGCTGGACGCCGCCAGCCCCATTCCCCCCGACATCGAAGCCGCAGACGAACCGACCAAGGTTCCCCTTGCCATCGAGGACTGGCTCACGGTCATCATCATGGGCGCGCTGGCGCTCATCACTTTTGCCAACGTCATCGTCCGCTACTTCACCGATTCTTCCTTCGCCTGGACGGAAGAGTTCTCGGTGTTCCTGATGATCATGCTGGCGCTGGTGGCCGGCTCGGCCGCCGTGGCGCGCGACCGGCACATCCGCATCGAGTACTTCTCCGAAAGCGGCTCGATGGCGCGGCGCAAGCGGCTGGCGCAGTTCGGGGCGCTGATGATCGCCGTGCTCTTCACGCTCATCGGCGCGCTCAGCATCCGCATGGTGTGGGACGACTACCGCTTCGAGGAGACGACGCCCGGTATCGGCCTGCCCTCCTGGTGGTATTCGATCTGGCTGCCCATCGTGTCTTTCGCCATCGCGCTGCGGGCCATAGGCCTCATGATCCGCCGCGGACGCGAGACGACGCACGGCGATGGCGAAGCTGACGACAACAACAGCAAGGGCGACGCATCGTGATCGCCACCCTGCTCTTCGTCGCCTTCGTCGTGATGATGCTGGTGGGCGTGCCCATCGGCGCCGCGCTGGGCCTGGCGGGCGCCGCCTGCATCGCGCTGGCCAACGGCGACGCCCAGTGGTTCGGCCTGCTGGCCGTGCCGCAGAACTTCTATGCGGGCCTGGGCAAATATCCGCTGCTGGCCATTCCGATGTTCGTGCTGGTCGGCTCCATCTTCGACCGCTCGGGCGTGGCGCTGCGGCTGGTGAACTTTGCCATTGCCATCGTGGGGCGTGGCCCCGGCATGCTGCCGCTGGTGGCGATTGCGGTCGCGATGTTCCTCGGCGGCATCTCGGGCTCGGGCCCGGCCAATGCGGCCGCGGTGGGCGCGGTGATGATCGCGGCCATGTCGCGCGCGGGCTACCCCGCGGCCTACTCGGCCAGCGTGGTGGGTGCGGCGGCGGCCACCGACATTCTGATTCCGCCTTCGGTCGCCTTCATCGTCTACTCGGTGCTGGTGCCCGGCGCCTCGGTGCCCGCGCTGTTCGCCGCCGGCATGGTGCCCGGCGTGATGGCCGGCCTGGCGCTGATGATTCCGGCCGTGTGGCTCGCCCGCAAGCACAAGATGGGCGCGCTCGAAGCCACGCTGCCGCGCCCGCCTTTCTGGAAGAGCTTTCGCGAAGCGACCTGGGGGCTGGCGGCGCCGGTGCTCATCTTGGGCGGCATGCGCGCGGGCTGGTTCACGCCCACTGAGGCGGCCGTGGTGGCGGTGTTCTACGGCCTCTTCGTGGGCATGTGCATCCACCGGACCATCAAGGTGCGCGACCTGTTCGTCATCTTGCGCGAGTCGGGCGAGCTCTCGGCGGTGATTCTGCTGGTGGTGTCGCTGGCGGGCATCTTCGCGTATTCGCTCTCGACGCTGGGCGTGATCGACCCGGTCACGCGCGCCATCGTGAACTCGGGGCTGGGCGAGTACGGCATCCTGGCGCTGCTGATCTTGCTGCTCATCACGGTGGGCATGTTCCTCGACGGCGTGTCGATCTTCCTGATCTTCGTGCCACTGCTGCTGCCCATCGTGCAGTACTACAAGTGGGACCCGGTGTGGTTCGGCGTGATCCTCACGCTGAAGGTGGCGCTGGGCCAGTTCACGCCGCCGCTGGCGGTCAACCTCATGGTGTCGTGCCGCATCGCGAAGGTGCGCATGGAGGAGACCGTGCGCTGGGTGGGCTGGATGCTGTTCTCGATGTTCGTGGTGATGGTGCTGGTCATCATCTTTCCCGAACTGGCGCTCTGGCTGCCGCGCAAGCTCGGCTACTGACCCCTTCTTTCGTCCGTCCCGTCGCAGAACCATTATTAGGAGAGCCTTGATCATGAAATTCCGCCGCACCCTGCTCGGCCTTGCCGCCGTTGCCACCGCCCTTGGTATGTTCTCGTCCGGCGCCATGGCGCAGGCCGCCTACAAGCCCGAGTACAAGATGTCGCTGGTGCTGGGCCCGCCCACGCCGTGGGGCCAGGCCGGGAAGATCTGGGCCGACCTGGTGAAGGAGCGCACGCAGGGCCGCATCAACATCAAGCTGTACCCGGGCGTGTCGCTCATCCAGGGCGACCAGACGCGCGAGTTCAGCGCGCTGCGCCAGGGCGTGATCGACATGGCCGTGGGCTCGACCATCAACTGGTCGCCGCAGGTCAAGCAGCTCAACCTGTTCTCCATGCCCTTCCTGATGCCCGACTACGCGGCCATCGACGCGCTCACCCAAGGCGAGGTCGGCAAGGAGATGTTCAAGACGCTCGACAAGGCCGGCGTGGTGCCGCTGGCATGGGGCGAGAACGGCTTCCGCGAGATCACCAACTCGAAGAAGCCGATCAAGTCGCCGGCCGACATCAAGGGCATGAAGATCCGCGTGGTGGGCTCGCCCATCTACTCCGACATGTTCACCGCGCTGGGCGCCAACCCCACGCAGATGAGTTGGGCCGACGCGCAGCCAGCGCTGGCCAGCGGCGCTGTCGATGGCCAGGAGAACCCTCTCTTCCTGTTCACGGTGCTCAAGATGCAGACGGTGGGCCAGAAGTTCGTGACCACCTGGGGCTATGTGGCCGACCCGCTGGTGTTCGTGGTCAACAAGGAAATCTGGGCCTCGTGGACGCCGGCCGACCAGGCCATCGTGCGCCAGGCCGCCATCGACGCGGGCAAGGAAGAGATCGCCATCGCGCGCAAGGGCCTGGTGGAGGCCGACAAGCCGGTGCTCAAGGACATCGCCGGCATGGGCGTGACCGTGACCAGCCTCACGCCGGCCGAGCGCGCCGAGTTCGTTAAGGCGACGCGGCCGGTGTACGACAAGTGGAAGTCGACCATCGGCGCCGATCTGGTGGCGAAGGCCGAGCAGGCGATCGCTGCACGCAAGAAGTAAGGGCGACAGCTGCCGCGCCTGCTCAGGCGCGGTAGCGGCTGGGGTTTGCTCCGGCCACCTTCTTCATCAGGCGCCGCAATGCCGTGGCGTCTTGATACCCCACCGCCCCCGCCACCTGCTCGACCGTCATGCGGCTGGATTCGAGCAGTGCGCGGGCGCGCCGCAGCCTCACGCTCTGCACCAGCGCCTGCGTGCTCTTGCCGGTGGCCTTGTGGATGTGCCGCGACAGCGTGCGCTCCGACATGCAGAACTCGCGCGCCAGCTCGCTCACCGCCGGCGCCTCGGGCAATGCCGATTCGACACGCGCCGCGAGCCGCGCCACCAGGTCGTTGCCGCTGGCCAGCACCTCCGCCGCGATGAACGGTGCCTGCGCCTGGCGGCCGTCGATCAGCAGCATGCGCGAGACAAGATCGGTGAGCGCGCTGCCGCAGCGCTCGCGCAGCAGGTGCAGCATCAGGTCGGTCTGCGCGAAGGCGGCGCCTGCGGTGACGACGGGGCCGTCGGAGCACACCATGCGGTCGGCATCGACGGTGCAGCCGGGCGCCATGCGTGCGAGCAGCGGGGCGTACCACCATGAGACTGTCGCGCGCCGGCCTTGCAGCAGGCCAGCGGCGTTGAGCAGGAACACGGCCGAGCACGAGGCGGCGACCTGCCCGCCGGCCTTGGCGTGACGCGCGAGGGCGGCGATGGCCTTGGCTGCGTCGTCGCTTTCCAGGCATCGGCGGATCTCGCCGGGGGTGTTGAGGCCGAGCCCCGGCACCACCCAGGTGGAGCGATCGTTGCGCGGGCGCACGGGCAGGCGCGTGGTGTCGAGGCTCATGCCTGCGCGCAGCTGCACCGGTCCGCCATGCACCGAGCACAGCCGCCAGCGAGGCGGCGCGACGCCTGCTCGGGCAGCCATCGCTTCAGCTGCGCCGAGGATGTCCATGGTGACCGCAACGCTGGAGTTGAAGGCGCCGGGCAGCACGAGCACGGTGAAGTCATGCATCTGGAAGATTGGCCGATAAGGCCTCAAAGGAGTCGAATTGGACACTGCCATTCTGTCGGCGCCGAACGTCCAATACAAGCTTCGAAGCTCCCAGGCCGCAGTCGCATGCCCACCATCCTCGTGAAGATTCCCCATGGCTCGTTTCCCGGTGAGACCCGCGCCGTGCTGGTTCGCAAGATCAACGAAGCGGCTGCTGCAGCCGAACAGATGCCCGATGAGCCTCGTGCACGAGCCATGTGCTGGGTGTTGATCGAGGAAGCCGACCCCGGCGCCTGGACCTGCGGCGGTGCTGACGTGACGGCCAGGCTGCTGCCCTGCACCGTGCTCGCATACCTGCCGGCCGGTGTGCTCGATGACGCATCGCGTGCGCTCTTCGTCGCGGGCATTCACACAGCGTTCGAGGAAGCACTGCCGGCAGACGACCGCCGCAGACTCGCCACATCCGTGGTGATGCACGAGGTGCCCGATGGCGCATGGGGCGTGGGCGGCAAGGTCTGGCACCTGCCCGACTTCGCACGCAGCGCGGGTTACGCGCATCTGCAGCATCTGGTCGATGCGGCACAGGCCAACTGAACACCGGAGGAGACACCCATGGCGCAACAGCACCAACGCCCCCTGACCGAAGACGACCCGCTCGACGACTTCACCGCGCGCCAGATCACGCTGGACGGCATCGAGAAGAAGGTCTACGTCATGGGCCGGGGCCCGGCCGTGATCGTGATGACCGAGATGCCCGGCATCAGCCCGCACGTGGCGCGCTTCGCACGCTGGGTGCGCGATGCGGGCTTCACCGTCTACATGCCGTCGCTCTTCGGCCGCGACGGCGCCGTGCCCGGTGCGGAGGAAGGCATCGCGGTGTTCAAGCGCGCCTGCGTGAGCGCCGAATTCCGCGCCTTCGCGGCCAACGAGTCGAGCCCGGTCACGCAATGGCTGCGCGCGCTGGCGCGGCTCGCGCACGCGGAGTGCGGCGGGCCCGGGGTCGGCGCGATCGGCATGTGCTTCACGGGCAACTTCGCGCTCTCGATGATGCTGGAGCCGGCGATGCTCGCGCCGGTGATGTGCCAGCCCTCGCTGCCGATGGACAAGCCGGAGGCGATGAACATGGCGCCCGAAGAGCTGGCCGCGGTGCGCGAGCGGCTGGAGCGCGAGGACCTGACCGTGATGGCCTACCGCTTCGAGGGCGACAGGCACTGCAGGGCGCAGCGCTTCGCGGCCTTCCAGCAGGCGCTGGGCCACCGCTTCGTGGCGCGCGTGCTGCCCGACAGCGCGGCCAACACCCAGACGCCGCCCTTCTTCGCGCAGGTGGTGGCGAGCCCGCACAGCGTGGTGACGGCGCACCTGATCGACGAGGCGGGGCAGCCCACGGTGGCTGCGCGCGACGAGATACTGGCCTTCTTCGCGCGGCGGCTGCGGCCATCGGGCGCTGTCGGGGGCTGATCGAGCGGCGTTTTCGCAACAGGCGGTGCGCGGCTTCGGGGCGCCGCGGATGAAACCTCGTCGCGTGCTTTGCGCACTTTCCGTTTCGGTTGCGCGCGGGCTCTAAAGCCTTGGTCTACGCGCCGTTGCGGGTGCTCGCGCGGCAGTCGAAAATGCGGGCGCGATCAGGTGTCCGCGGCAGGTGTTGCTCTGGCAGACTGACTTGAAAGGCGCACTGTTCCTCAGCGCCTGCAAGGAGGTTCTTTCATGCATTCCAGGGCTGCTGCAGCGGCAACGCCGTCGTCATTGCCATCGCGCCTCGCGGCGACGATCTTCCCGATTCTTCTTCTCGGACTTGCCGCCCTCTTGACCGCCAGCCTCATCGCCACGAAGGCCCATGCCGCCGACGCCAGCACTGCCACTGCGGCGGCGGCCACGACGCACACGCTCATCATCGACACCGACCCCGGCGCCGACGATGTGATCGCGCTGCTCTTCGCCATGGCGTCGCCCGAGCAGCTGAAGATCCAGGCGCTCACCACCGTGGCCGGCAACGTGCCGCTTGCAAAGACCTCGCGCAACGCACGCCTGGCGCGCGAGTGGGCGAAGCGGCCCGACATCGCCATCTACGCCGGCGCACCCCGCCCGCTGCTGCGCACGCCGATCTACGCGGCCGACATCCACGGCAGCGAAGGCATCACCGGCGTGAAGGTGCATGAGCCCAGCCAGCCGCTAGCCGACGGCAACGCGGTCGACTACCTGATCCGCACGTTGCGCGCCGCGCCCGAGAAGAGCGTGACGCTCGCGATGCTCGGCCCCGAGACCAACCTCGCGCTCGCACTCACCCAGGCCCCCGACATCACGCGCGGCCTGCGCGAGCTGGTGCTCATGGGCGGCGCGCACTTCAACGGCGGCAACATCACGCCCACGGCGGAGTTCAACGTGTTCGCCGATCCGCACGCGGCCGAGATCGTGCTCAAGAGCGGCGTGCCCATCACCATGCTGCCGCTGGACCTGACGCACAAGGTGCTCACGAGCCCCGAGCGCATCGCAAAACTGCGCGGCCTGGGCAACCAGGCCGGCAGGACCGTGGCCGACATCCTCGACGCCTACGTGCAGCACGACATGCAGTACTACGGCCTGCCCGGCGGCCCGGTGCACGACGCCACCGTGATCGCCTACCTGCTGCAGCCCTCGCTCTTCAGGGGCCGCAAGGTGAACGTGGAAGTCGACAGCCGCGAAGGCCTTGGCTTCGGGCAGACGGTGGTCGACTGGTACGGCGGGCTGAAGAAGCCGGCCAACGTGAACTGGATCGCGGAAGGCGATGCGCAGGGGTTCTTCGATCTGCTGACGCAGAGGATTTCGCGGTTGCCTTGAGCCGGGAGCGCGAGGTGCATCGGCGCAAGACGACAGATGCGGTGGCTACCATCGCGCGATGCCCACCTCGAACACGACGGATCGATCTGCTTTCTTCAACTGGATTTCAGCAGGCATGCTGATGAGTGGCCTCGCACTGCCACTCATCGCCCAGGCCGTCGGACCGGGCTTCTGGTCGCCGCTTCTCTACTCTCTCTCGTTGCTCTGCTGGCTCGTACTGCCTTTTTGGTATCCCTACTCAGTGGTGAAAACAGGGATCCTGGGCGCCCGGAACAGGGTTTACAGACAGCAGGAGCCCTTCAGGTTTTGGCTGGGGCTGGCAACCTATGAAACGCTCCTGCTTGTTGTGAGCGTTCTGCCGACGCTGGCCGCGTATACCGGCTTGGTGGGGAGCCAGGTGCCGCAATAAGCCGGCACTCGCTCGATCCAGCGAAAAGCGCTGTCAGCCCGGAATGTTCGGCTCCACCAGTTGAGCCAGCGAGACCAGCGACTCCTGCCAACCCAGGTAGCACATCTCCGTCGGGATCATCTCGGGAATGCCCTCCTGCACGATCGAGACGTCGGTGCCGCAGGACACCTCGGTCAGGACCACGGTCGTCTTCATCGTGCCCGGAAGGTTCGGGTCGTCGAAGGCCGCGTCGTAGGCGATGCGCTTGCCGGGAACGAGCTCGAGGTACTTGCCGCCGAACGAATGGCCGTTGCCGGTGCCGAAGTTGGTGAAGGACATGCGCCATGCGCCGCCGACCACCGGCTCCATCGCGTGGACCTTGCCGACGAACCCGAAGGGCGGCAGCCAGCGCTCGAAGGCGCCGGGCTGGACGAACGCGCGGTAGACCTTGTCGGGCGAGGTGCGAAGGACACGGTGCAGGTGGACGGTGTTGGTAGCCATGATTGATTGCTCCTGAAGAAAATCGAGGACGACCCTCGATAGCACGTCGGATGAGCCTGATGAAAATCGACAGGCGCCAAGATCAGGGAAAACCCGCGGCCACGCGACATGGCCTGGTTCCAAGCAAAAAGGCCGCGCTGCCCGGAGGACAGCGCGGCCTTTGGCTTCCTGGCCTTGCAGCAGCCGATCAGTGCTGCAGGATCTTGTTGAGGAAGTCCTTGGTGCGCGGCTGGCGGTTTTCGGGGTGGCCGAAGAACTCGTCCTTCGAGCAGTCTTCCAGGATGCGGCCGCCCACGTCGATGAAGATCACGCGGCTGGCGACCTTGCGGGCGAAGCCCATTTCGTGCGTGACCACCATCATGGTCATGCCTTCCTTGGCCAGGTTCACCATCACGTCGAGCACTTCGCCGACCATCTCGGGGTCGAGCGCCGAGGTGGGTTCGTCGAACAGCATGACGATGGGGTCCATCGACAGTGCGCGGGCGATGGCCACGCGCTGCTGCTGGCCGCCGGAGAGCTGGCCGGGGAACTTGTCCTTGTGCGCCATCAGGCCCACGCGGTCGAGCATCTTCAGGCCGCGGGTCTTGGCTTCGTCGGGCGAGCGGCCGAGCACCTTGATCTGGGCGATGGTGAGGTTCTCGGTGACGGACAGGTGCGGGAACAGCTCGAAGTGCTGGAACACCATGCCGACCTTGGAGCGCAGCTTGGGCAGGTTGGTCTTGGGGTCGTGCAGCGGGATGCCGTTGACGGTGATCTCGCCCTTCTGGAAGGGCTCGAGCGCGTTCACGGTCTTGATGAGCGTGGACTTGCCGGAGCCCGACGGGCCGCACACCACCACCACGTCGCCCTTGGCGATGCTGACGGAGCAGTCGTTGAGCACCTGCACCGGGCCGTACCACTTCGATACGTTCTTGATTTCGATCATTTTTTCGGACATTTTCAAACTCCTGTGAGCAGGTTCATCGCACCGAGTGCAGTCGGGGAAACGCCGTGGAACCGGCTTTGCCGGGCCACCGGCGTTGCCCCCTGGAAGGGGGTTGGCGAAGCGACACGAAGCGCGCGAAGACCGGGGGTCATCTGATGATCGCGATTTTCTTGTGCAGGCGCTTCACCAGCCAGGAAAGGGCGTAGCACATGACGAAGTACACGACGGCGGCCAGCAGGTAGGCCTCTTCCGGCCGGCCGAAGTTCTTGCCCGCGGTCTCGAAGCCCTTGAGCAGGTCGTAGGCGCCGATGGCGTAGACCAGCGAGGTGTCCTGGAACAGGATGATGGTCTGCGTGAGCAGCACCGGCAGCATGTTTCGGAAGGCCTGGGGCAGGATGACCAACTTCATGTTCTGGCTGTAGGTCATGCCGACGGCCATGCCGGCGAACACCTGCCCGCGCGGGATCGACTGGATGCCGGCGCGCATGATCTCGGAGAAGTAGGCCGCCTCGAAGCAGATGAAGGTGATGACGGCCGAGGTTTCCGCCCCGATCGGACGGCCGATCACGAAGGGCACCAGCAGGAAGAAGCCCAGGATCACCATCACGAGCGGCACGGAACGCATGCCGTTCACATAGGCCGCAGCGGGAAAGTCCAGCCACTTCTTGCCCGACAGGCGCATGAGCGCCAGCAGGGTGCCGAAGAAGATGCCGCCCAGCGTGGCCACGACCGTCAGGATGACGCTGAAGTAGAAGCCCTTCAGCACATAGTTGCTGATCAGGCTCCAGTTGTAGAAGGAAAAGTCGAGATTCATCATGTCAGTGGCCTCCCGTGCCACCGGCAGCAACGAAGCCCGGCACGCGCACCTTGCGCTCGATGAAAGTCATGATGCGGTTGATCAGCATGGCGCTGATGACGTAGAGAGCGATCACGCCGATGTAGATCGGGATCTGGGCCGAGGTTTCTTCACCGGCCTGCAGGTAGAACTGAGTGAGTTCGGGAATCGACACCGCGAAGGCCACCGACGAGTTCTTGAAGATGTTCATCGACTCGCTGGTCAGCGGCGGCATGATGATCCGATACGCCATGGGCAGCAGCACGAAGCGGTAGTACTGCGGCGTCGTGAAGCCCACGGCCATGCCTGCGTAGCGCTGGCCGCGCGGCAGAGCCTGAATGCCCGAGCGCAATTGCTCGGCGATACGTGCCGACGTGAAGAAGCCCAGCGCGCAGACCACCAGCACGAAAGGCGGCAGATCGCGCATCGGCGGGATCATCTTGGGCAGCACGAAGTACCAGATGAACACCTGGACCAACAAGGGGACGTTGCGGAAGAGTTCCACCCACGCGTTGCCGAGCCGGACAAGCCAGGGGCTGTCGGGCAGCGTGCGCAACGTGCCGATGATCGAGCCCACGACCAGCGCCAGGAACAGGGCCGTCAGCGCCACGCTCACGGTCCAGCCCCAAGCAGTCAACATCCATTGCAGATAGGTCTGATCCGATCCGCGCGCGAAGCAGCTTGCGACCACTTCATTGGTGAGCGTGTCCTGGCAAAAGACCGACATGTCCAGGTTCAGCATCCATCCTCCTTCGCGGGTAAGGGCCCGCGCCCATTGCATCGAAAAGCCCGCGTCGGCAGGGTGCCGCGCGGGCTTGGCTTTTCAGGTCTGACGCCGCTTTACTTGGGGGCGTAGGCTTCCATGGGCTTGTCGTTCGGGTTGGCCCAGGCGGCCTTGGTACCTTCCGACACAGGCATGTTCAGGTTGACGTTGTTCGGCGGGATCGGCTGGGTGAACCACTTGTCGTACAGCTTGGCCAGCGAGCCGTCCTTGATCTGGCGCACGATGCTGTCGTCGACGGCCTTCTTCAGCTTGGCGTCGCCCTTGGGCAGCATGCAGGCGATGGGCTCGACCGACAGCACTTCGCCGACGATCTTGAAGTCCTTGGGGTTCTTCGACTTGGCGGCGTTGGCGGCCAGGATGGAACCGTCCATCACGAAGGCATCGGCGCGGCCCGACTCGAGCAGCAGGAAGCTGTCGGCGTGGTCCTTGCCCATGACTTCCTTGAACTCGACGCCTTCGGCGCGCTTGTTCTTGCGCAGCGTCTGGACCGAGGTGGTGCCGGTGGTGGTGGCCACGACCTTGCCCTTCAGATCGGCGATGCCGTTGATGCCCGAATTGGCCTTGGTGAGGATGCGCACTTCTTCCACGTAGGTGGTGTAGGCGAAGTCGACGTCCTTCTGGCGGGCCGTATTGTTGGTGGTGGAGCCGCACTCGAAGTCGATGGTGCCGTTCTGGACCAGCGGCACGCGGTTCTGCGAGGTGATCACCTGGTAGTTGATGGTCAGGGGCTTGCCGAGGTCCTTGCTCAGGTCCTTGATGATGTTCTCGGCCATTTCGGTGTGGAAGCCGACGTATTTGCCGCCGCCCAGGGTGTAGGCCAAGCCAGAAGAGTCACGCACGCCCAGGTTGACTGCGCCGCGCTCCTTGATCTTGGCGAGGGTATCGGTGGCCTGCGCGAACGCGCCGGTTGCCACGAACGCCGTCACTGCCAGCGCGAGCAATTGCTTTTTCATCAGAAGACTCCTTGGGAATTAGACAGAAAGAAACACAGCGAAATTCTAGACACACACTGTTGTTGTGCGCATTGGTAACCACCCCGGTGCACGGCATACTGAACTGTGCAGTTCCGTGCAGGGGTGGGCGCTCGTCTGGTGCATGGGTCCCGTCATGACGCCGATGGAGGAGGATTAGCAGCCTCCGTGCCTGTCGGCACGGCCGCGGGGGAAACGGGTGCGGCCAATCTTACAGGCTGTGTCAGGTTCTCCGGCACCAGCAGCGCATCCATCTCGGCGCGCGTCATGATGCCCAGCGATTCGGCCACGAGGTCGATCGGCCCGCCGGTGGCGAGCGCGGTCTTGGCGATGAGCGCGGCCTTCTCGTAGCCGATGAGCGGATTCAGCGCCGTGACCAGCGTAACCGACTCGCGCACCCGCTTCGCCAGGAATTCGCGGTTCGCCTCGATGCCCTCGACGCAGTTGTGCTGCAGCGTGGTGCAGGCGCGGCTGAGGTGCTGGATGCTCTTGAACAGGCTCCAGCCCATGATCGGCTCGAAGGCGTTGAGCTGCAGCTGGCCCGCTTCGGAGGCCAGGGTCACGGTGATGTCGTTGCCGATGACCTCGAAGGCCACCTGGTTCATGACTTCCGGGATCACCGGGTTGACCTTGCCCGGCATGATCGACGAGCCCGCCTGCCGCGCCGGCAGCCGGATCTCGCCGAAGCCGGCCTGCGGGCCGCTGGACAGCAGGCGCAGGTCGTTGCAGGTCTTGCTGAGCTTGGTCGCCACGCGCTTGAGCACGCCCGACAGCTGTACGAAGGCGCCCGTGTCCTGCGTGGCCTCGACCAGGTTGGCGGCCTGCTTCAGCGGCACGCCGGTCTGTTCGGCCAGGTATTGGCACGCCAGGTTGGCATAGCCGTGCGGCGCGTTGATGCCGGTGCCGATGGCGGTGGCGCCGAGGTTGATTTCCTCGATGAGCGCGCGGGCCTCGCGCAGGCGGGCCTCGTCCTCCTCGATCATGATCGCGTAGGTCAGGAACTCCTGGCCCAGCGTCATGGGCACCGCGTCCTGCAACTGGGTGCGGCCGATCTTGAGGATGTCCTTGAACTCCAGCGCCTTGGCCTCGAACGCGCGGCGCAGCGAAGCCATCGATTCGAGCAGCCGGCCGATGGCGAACCACAGTGCCAGGCGCACCGCAGTGGGGTACACGTCGTTGGTGCTCTGCGAGGCGTTGACGTGGTCATTGGGATGGAGCACGTCGTAGCGCGCCTTCTCGTGGCCCAGCTTTTCCAGCGCGAGGTTGCAGATGACCTCGTTGGCGTTCATGTTGGTCGAGGTGCCGGCGCCGCCCTGGATCACGTCGACCACGAACTCGTCGAGCAGCTTGCCCTCGACGATGTCGTCGCAGGCCAGGATGATGGCCGCGGCGCGGTCGCGGTCGATGGCGCCGAGGTCGGCGTTGGCGCGGGTGGCGGCCTTCTTCACGTAGGCCAGCGCGCGCACCAGGTCGGGCATGGCCGAGATGCGGGTGCCGGAGATGGGGAAGTTCTCGACCGCGCGCGCCGTGTGCACGCCCCAGTAGGCGATGGCGGGGATCTGCTTCTCGCCGAGGAAGTCGTGTTCCGTCCTGAAGTTGGAGCTCATCTGCGGTTCCTCGGCTTAAAAAAAAGCACGCGTAGGGCGCGTGCCGTGGGTTGGGATCGTGACAGCGAAAAGCAGCCGCGACTGTAGTGGCGCCGGATTCGGTGCGCCAATGCCTTTTGCGGGAGGGCCTATGCGCGGCATTTATAGATTGTGCGATGCACAAATTCCGATCGAGCCGCCATGCCGTCAGCGCTGCGGCTGGGTGCCGACGAGGTACGACCAGAGCGCATCGGCGGTGCGCTTGGGCTGAAGGGTGTCGGCCGCCTTCAGCGCCGCCCGGCCGGCGCCGGCCTTGACCGGGGCCGGCGTGCCCGGGCGCTCGCGGTACGCGCGGATCTCCATGGTCGCCTCGAGGCTGTCGATCTCGGGCGGCAGCGCGCTCACGAGCTTGCGGGCCTTGATCTCCTTGCGCACCGCACTCTGCGGCAGGAAGGCGATGCCGTGCCCTTCGAGCGCCATGACCTTCAGGCCCTCGGCCATGTCGGTCTCGTACACGCGGTCGAGATGGATGGCGGTGCCCGATTCCTTCAGCAGCTGGTCGACCACACGGCCCAGGTAGGCGCCCGGTGCATAGCCCAGGTAGGGCAGCGGCTGGCCGGGCCGGCCCGGCAGGCGGTAGCGGGGCGCGCCCTCGGAGTCGGCCTTGACCCAGGGGGCGACGGTTTCCTGGCCGAGGCTGACCATCTCGTACTTGTTGGCGTCGAGCTGCAGCGGCTGCGAGGGGTGGTGGTAGGCGATCAGCAGGTCGCAGCTGCCTTCGACGAGCCGCAGCACGGCGTCATGCACGTTGAGCGCGATCAGGCGGCTCTTGATGGGCCCGAAGTGCTCCCTGAGGCTGGTCACCCACGAGGGAAAGAAGGTGAAGGCCAGCGTGTGCGGCACCGCGATCTCGATCACGTCCTGCCCCGCGGCCGAGTGGCCGCGCAGCATGGCGCGGGTGCTCTGCAGCGACTGCAGCATCTCGATGGCCTGGCTGTAGAGCGTCTGGCCCGCGGGCGTGAGCCGGGTCGGGTACGAGCTGCGGTCCACCAGGTCGGTGCCGGCCCAGCCTTCGAGCGCCTGGATGCGGCGGGAGAACGCCGGCTGCGTCACGTGCCTCAACTGGGCCGAGCGGCTGAAGCTGCGCGTTTCCGCAAGGCTGATGAAGTCTTCGAGCCACTTTGTTTCCATACGCGGCGATTATGCGAGCGCCGCGCCATACTGGGCGCCCCCTCCTTTTCCCTCATCAGCCATGTCCTCGACCGACCTGCTCGACCTCAGCGCCACCGAACTCTCCCGCCGCATCGCCGCGCGCGAGCTGTCCTGCCGGGAGCTGATGCAGGCGTCGCTGGCCCGCATCGAGGCGCTGAACCCGCGCTTCAACGCCGTCGTGTCGCTGCGCGATCCGGCGCAGTCGCTGGCAGAGGCCGACGAGCGCGACGCCGAGCTGGCCCGTGGCGAACGGCGCGGCTGGATGCATGGCTTTCCGCTGGCAGTGAAGGACCTGAGCCATGCCGCCGGCCTGCCGACTTCCATGGGTTCGCCGCTGTCGCCGCGCTCGCCGGCCCGCAGCGACAGCCTGCACGTGGCGCGCGCCAGGGCGTCGGGCGCCGTCGTCATCGGCAAGACCAACACGCCCGAATTCGGCCTCGGCTCCCACACCTACAACACCGTGTTCGGCATCACCCGCAACGCCTACGCGCCCGACCGCAGCGCGGGCGGCAGCAGCGGCGGCGCGGCGGTGGCGCTGGCCCTGGGCATGCTGCCGGTCGCGGACGGCAGCGACATGATGGGATCGCTGCGCAACCCGGCGGCCTTCAACAACGTGATCGGCATGCGGCCCTCGCGCGGACGCGTGCCGGGCAACCCCGACGAGGAACTGTTCTTCCAGCAACTGGGCTGCGAAGGCCCGATGGCGCGCACGGTGGAAGACGCGGCGCGGCTACTGGCCGTGCAGGCGGGCTTCGACGCACGCGTGCCGCTGTCGTCGCCGCACGCCCTGCCCTCGCCCGACGAACTTCGGCTGGAGGGCGACGGCAAGGGCCTGCGCATCGGCTGGCTCGGCAGCATCTGGCCCGACCTGCCGCTGGAGCCCGGCATCCGCGAGCTGGGCGAGAAGGCGCTCGGAACCTTCCGCGACATCGGCTGCGAGGTCGAGCCCTGCACCCTCGACGTGCCGCGCGAGCACAACTGGAGCGCCTGGCTGCGCCTGCGGCAGCTGCTGGTGGGCGGCAAGCTGGGCGCCTACCTGAGCGACCCGAAGCTGTTCGCGCAGCTCAAGCCCGAGGCGCAATGGGAGATCGAGCAGAGCCGCCATCTCGACGCGGCCTCGCTCTACCAGGCCTCCGTCTATCGATCGAACGTGTACCGCGCCTTCCTCAAGCTCTTCGAGCGCTTCGACTTCGTGCTGGCGCCGACGGCACAGGTCTTTCCCTTCGACGCCGAGCTGCACTGGCCTGCCGGGGTGGGCGATGTGAAGAGCGACACCTACCACCGCTGGATGGAGATCGTCACGCCCTTCACGCTGGCGGGCCTGCCGACCCTGAACGTGCGCGCAGGCTTCGGCGAAGGCGGGCTGCCGATGGGGCTGCAACTGGCGGGGCCGATCCACTCGGATCTCGACGTGCTGCGGCTGGGACATGCGTACGACCAGGCATGCGGCTGGGCGGCGCGCCGCCCGCCGGTATTGGCCTGACTACCTCCGCCGCTGAAGGAGGGCGGGGGTGAAGGAAAGCTGCACATCCAGCGGACGCTCTGCCTGCCCCCATCCAACCTTCCCCCAACGGGGAAGGAGAAACGCATCCGGTTCGATATCTTTTCTCCCTCCCCCTCTGGGGGAGGGCTGGGACGGGGGCAAGCGGCGCTCATTGCGGGCGCCCTGCCTGCCCCATCCCGACCTTCCCCCAGCGGGGGAAGGAGCAGGAACATCAGATCGGCGTGACGACGCCGCGCCCCGCGAAGTGCCCTTCGGCATTCGCAAGGAAGTGGTCCACCGACTTCTGCGTCGCCTCGGGCGACCAGCCCGCCATGTGTGGCGTGAGCAGCACGTTGTCAAGGCCGATCAGTTGCTCGGGCCGCTTCGGCTCGCTCTCGTACACGTCGAGGCCTGCGCCGGCGATGCGGTTCTCGCGCAGCGCCGCGGCCAGCGCCTCGGTGTCGACCACGCTGCCGCGGCCGATGCTCACCAGGTAGCCCTGCGGCCCCAGTGCATCGAGCACTTCGGCATTGACCAGGTGCTTCGTCGCCGGTCCGCCCGGAGCCGCCAGCACGAGGAAGTCGGCCCACGCGGCCAGCGACTTCAGATCGTCGAAGTAGCGCTGCGCGGCGCCCTCCTTCGGCTTGCGGTTGTGATAGCCCACTTCCATGTCGAAGGCGGCCGCGCGCTTCGCGATCTTCTGGCCGATGGTGCCCATCCCCAGGATGCCCAGCTTCTTGCCCGACACGTTCGGCGGCTGCGGAATGGCCTCGCGCCACACACCTTCGCGGCACAGCCGGTCGAGCTTGCGGAACTCGCGCACGATGCCGATCAGGAGGCCGAAGGCGTGGTCGGCCACGCAATCGTCATTGGTGCCGGCGCCGTTGGCGGTGGCGATGCCGCGTGCGCGCGTCACCTCGAGCGGCACGCCTTCGTAGCCCGCACCCAGGCAGCAGATCAGCTCCAGCGCGGGCATCGCGTCGATCTCCTCGGGCGTGATGCCGATCACGCCGATGGTCAGCACCGCGCGGAACTTCTTGCCGTGCTCGGCGATGGCGGCCGCGCGCTGCTCGGGGCCGAAGGCGTAGGTCACGTCGTAGACCTCGGCGATCTGGGCCTGGTGGGCGCTCGAGAGGCTGTTGAGCACCAGCAGGGGGATCTTGTTCGACACGTCTGAACTCCTATTCGATGTCAAAAAATCGCGTGAATCCCTGAGTGGAACACCACGCAACCGGCTTTGCCGGACCGTCGGTGTTGCCCCCGGCCCGCGGTGGGAGAAGCGACACGACGTGCGCGAAGCCCCCGGGGGGCGAACCTAGAGCAGCGGCACCGCTTCGCTCTTCTGCAGAGCCCACATCTGCGCGTAGCGGCCCTGCTTGGCGAGCAGCTGCGCATGCGTGCCGCGCTCGACGATCACCCCGCTTTCGAGCACCAGGATCTCGTGCGCATCGACCACCGTCGACAGCCGGTGCGCGATGACCAGCGTGGTCTTGTCCTGCGCGGCGCTCTTGAGCTCCGACTGGATGGCACGCTCGTTGGCCGAGTCGAGCGCCGAGGTGGCCTCGTCGAAGATCACGATCGGCGGGTTCTTCAGCAGCGTGCGCGCGATGGCCACGCGCTGCTTCTCGCCGCCCGAGAGCTTCAGGCCGCGCTCGCCCACGGTGGTTTCGTAGCCCTTGGGCGTCGCGGCGATGAAGTCGTGGATGCGCGCGGCGCGCGCGGCGGCTTCCACCTCTTCGCGCGTGGCGCCGGGGCGGCCGTAGGCGATGTTGTATTCGACCGTGTCGTTGAAGAGCACCGTGTCCTGCGGAACGATGCCGATGGCGTGGCGCACGCTCGACTGCGTCACTTCGCGGATGTCCTGCCCGCCGATGGTGATGCGCCCCTGCTGCACGTCGTAGAAGCGGTACAGCAGCCGCGCCAGCGTCGACTTGCCCGAGCCCGAGGGGCCGACCACGGCCACCGTCTTGCCCGCCGGGATCTCGAAGCTCACATGCTTCAGGATGGGCCGGGCGGACTCGTAGGCGAAGCTCACGTCCTCGAAGCGCACGGTGGCGTCGGCACCGGCCAGCGGCTGTGCGCCGGGCGCGTCGCGCACCTCGCGCTCCTTCTCGAGCAGCACGAACATCTTGTCGAGGTCGGTCAGGCTCTGCTTGATCTCGCGGTAGATCACGCCCAGGAAGTTGAGCGGGATGTACAGCTGGATCATGAAGGCGTTGACCATCACAAGGTCGCCCAGCGTCATGCGCCCGTCGACCACGCCCGAGGTGGCGCGCCACAGCATCAGCACCAGGCTGATGGCGATCAGCGCCTGCTGGCCGGTGTTGAGCATGCTCAGCGTGCGCTGGCTCTTGATGGCGGCCTTGCGGTAGCGGTCGAGGCTGGCGTCGTAGCGGCCGGCCTCGAAGTCCTCGTTGTTGAAGTACTTGACGGTCTCGTAGTTCAGGAGCGAATCGACCGCGCGGCTCTGCGCCACCGAGTCGAGCTCGTTCATGGTCTTGCGGAACTGCGTGCGCCACTCGGTCACGGTGACGGTGAAGACGATGTACAGCACCAGCGCCGCCACCGTGATCCACACGAAGAAGGCGTCGAACTTCACGCCCAGGATGGTGAGCACCAGCACCAGCTCGATGATGGTCGGCACGATGCTGTAGAGCGACATCGAGATCAGCGAATGCACGCCGCGCGTACCGCGCTCGATGTCGCGCGTCATGCCGCCGGTCTGGCGCTCCAGGTGGAAGCGCAGGCTCAGCGAATGCAGGTGGCGGAACACCTCCAGCGCGATCTGCCGGGCCGTGCCCTCGGTGGCCTTGGCGAAGATCAGCTCGCGCAGCTCGCTGAAGAGCGAGGTCGAGAAGCGCAGCAGCCCGTAGGCCAGCAGCAGCCCGATGGGCACGATGAGCAGCGCCTGGGCCATGTCGGGCTTGGGCGTCATGGTGTCGACCAGGTTCTTCAGCAGCACCGGCACGCCGACGTTGGCCACCTTGGCGCCGACCATGAAGGCCAGCGCGGCGAGCACGCGCCACTTGTACTGCCAGAGATAGGGGAAAAGCCGGCGCAGGGTCGCCCAGTCGGAGCGTTCGCCTGCGGGTGCCGGCGCCTGGCCGGCGGCTGCGTGGGAGGAAGGAAGGGCTTCGCCGCTGCGGCGCATGGAGGACAATCGTGGTTGCTTGTTTGTTCCAGATTGTGCCCATGTCAGATACTTCCAGTGCCGCCTCCACGGCCGCTGCCACCCTCAAGAGCCTGCCCACCGACATGGAGCTGGTGCTCAAGGTCATCCCGATGCCGGCGGACTGCAACGCCAACGGCGACATCTTCGGCGGCTGGGTCATGGCCCAGTGCGACCTGGCCGGCTCCGTCATCCCCGCGCGCTACGCCAAGGGACGGCAGGCCACGGTGGCGGTCAACGAGTTCATCTTCAAGCAGCCGGTGCGCCTGGGCGACATCCTGTCGTTCTACTCCAAGCTGGTGCGCATCGGGCGCACCTCGGTCACGGTCACGGTCGAAGTCTTCGCCGAACGCTTCCGCGCACAGGGCGAGTACATCAAGGTGACGCAGGCCACCTTCACCTACGTGGCCATCGACGACAACGGCCGTCCGCGGCCGATTGAAAAGTAATCCCCCCAGGCTTCGCGCACTTCGCGTCGCGTACGCCTTCCCCCTTGCCGGGGGCGACGCCTGCGGCCCGGCAAGGCCGGTTCCGCGGTGTTCCTGGCTAAGGCGGCACCCTCTCAGACGCCCGGGTCGCGCACCCGCTCGAAGCGTTCGAACTCGCGGTTGACCCACCGCCCGTCACGCCGCTCCACGCGGCGGATGTACACCGTCTGCACGATGTCGCGGGTGTGGGCGTCGATCTCGATCGGCCCGCGCGGGCTGTCGAGCTTCAGCCCGCGGAACGCATCCACCAGCCGCTCTCCGCTCGCGTTGCCGCGTACGGCGGGCGAGCTCATCGCGGCGTCGATGGCCTCCAGCGCATCATGCGCCGCGACCGCGAAGTAGCCGGGCCGCAGATGGCTGCCGTATTCGGTCTCGAAGACGCCGGTGAAGCGCCGGTTGGCCGGCGAGTCGTGCACGAAGGAATAGTGGTGGCTGGTGACGAGGCCGTCGGCCAGTTCGCCGATGCCTTCCAGGTAGTGGTCGTCGGTGGCGTCGCCGGTGGCCAGCAGGCGGATGCCGGTGTCGGCCATGCCCCGGTCGCGCCAGAACTTGAGGAAAGTCGCCGGCATCTGCCCCGAGGGCAGGAAGAAGAACACCGCCTGCGGCTTCAGTTCGCGCAGCCGCAGCATGTAGGCCGAGTAGTCCAGCGTGGCCAGCGGCACCCGCAGCATCGCGCCGATGCGGCCGCCGCCCGCGGTGAAGCCCGAGACGAAGGCGCTTTCGGCATCGACGCCCGAAGCGTAGTCGGCCACCACCGTGCAGACGTCGCGCAGCCCCTGCTGCAGCGCCCATCGGGCCAATGGCATCGTGACCTGTCCGATGGTGAAGGACACGCGCACCGCATACGGGCAGCGCGCCGTGATGCCCGAGGACGCCGCGTTCATCACGATCAGCGGCAGCCTGGCCTGCGTGGCGACGTTGCCCACGGCATAGGCATTGGAGCTGAAGTCCAGGCCCGCGAGCAGCTCGACGCGCTCGCTTTCCACCAGGTCGAGCGCCTGGCGGCGGGCCTGGTCGGGGGCGCTGCCCGGCACGTCGCGCCGCAGCAGTTCGACGGGCCTTCCGGCGATGTGCTGGTTGTGCGCCGCCAGCCACACGGACATGCCGGCATCGAACTGCCGGCCGCCGCCCGCATAGGGGCCGGACCAAGAACCGATGACGCCGATGCGCAGCGGCCTGATGCGCGCCAGGGCCAGCGAAGGCGCCGCGAGGGCGCCGGCTGCCAGCAAACCTAAAGTACGCCTGCGCGAAATGCCGGATGCTACTTTTTCAGTAGCATCATTCACCCGGTGGACGGGCGCCGTGAGCGTTCTTCTCTCCGAGGCTTGCACGCAGGACAGTGTAAGCGTGCAGGACCCGGAAGGCGCTTCCGACCCTCATCAGACCTTGGAGAAATCCGGCTTGCGTTTTTGACGAAAGCTTGCCCGCGCCACTTGCGTGGCTACGCCTCTGGCGAGGCGTCGGATTTCAGCACTTGCTGAAATCCGGCTTGCGCTTTTGACGAAAGCTTGCTCACGCCACTTGCGTGGCTACGCCTCTGGCGAGGCGTCGGATTTCAGCACTTGCTGAAATCCGGCTTGCGCTTTTCCATAAAAGCGCTGAACGCCTCCCGCGCAGCCGGTTCGCGCAGCATGCGCCCGAAGCTCGCGCCCTCCTCGCCCATGCGCTCCAGCACGGCGGGCATCTGGCCCTTCTTCAGCAGGCGCTTGGTTTCCACCAGCGCGCTCAGCGGCTTGGCCGCCAGCTTGCGGGCCTGGGTCTGCGCGATGGCGTTCGCCTCGGTCGGCGGCACCACGCGGTTGACCAGGCCCACTTCGAGCGCGGCCTCGGCCATGAAGGGTTCGCCCAGCAGCAGCGCCTCGGCGGCGCGGTGGTAGCCCAGCATCTGCGGCACCAGCAGGCTCGAAGCCGCCTCGGGGCACAGGCCCAGGTTCACGAAGGGCATCGAGAAGGCCGCGTTGTCGCCGGCATAGACCAGGTCGCAGTGGAACAGCATCGTGGTGCCGATGCCCACGGCCGGGCCGCACACCGAAGCGACGAGCGGCTTGGGAAAAGTGGCGATGCCGCGCAGGAAGCGGAACACCGGCGATTCCTGGGTGGCGGGCGGCGCGTTGAGGAAGTCGCCGATGTCGTTGCCAGCGCTGAAGATCGTCGGGTCGCCCTGGATCAGCACGCAGCGCACGGCCGCGTCGGTCTCCGCATTGGCCAGGGCGTCGGCCAGCTCGGCGTACATGCCGCTGGTGATCGAGTTCTTCTTGTCGACGCGGTTGAAGGTGATGGTCATCACACCGGCTTCGGTGTGGACGAGGATGTCGCTCATAGAAAGATCCTTGAATGAAACGTGTGGTGCCGCCCTCAGGCGGCGTCGAGTGCTTCGCGTACGAAATCGAGCCGGTCCTGGCCCCAGAACATTTCGTCGCCGACGAACATGGTGGGCGCGCCGAACACGCCGCGCTCCACGGCTTCCTGGGTGACGGCCTTGAGCCGGTCCTTGGTTTCCTGCGCGCCGGCCAGCGCGAGCAGCGCGCCTGCATCGAAGCCGGCATTCTGCAGGACTGCGCCGACGGTCGCCGGGTCGTTCAGGTTCTTCGGTTCCACCCACATCGCGTGGAAGACCGCGTCGACATACGCGCCGAAGCGGTCGGGCTCCTTCATCTGGACGCCGGTGGCGCCGCGCATCAGCAGCAGCGTGTTGATGGGAAAGTGCGGGTTGTGCGCGAAGGGCACGCCGTAGCGCTTCGCGAAGCGCTGGAGGTCGGTCGTCATGTACGGGCCCTTGGGCTTGATCTCGGCCGGCGAGTGGTTGCCGGTGGCCTGGAACACGCCGCCGAGGAGCATGGGCTTCCATACCAGCTGCGCGCCGGTGTCGGCACACACGTGCGGCAGCTGCGTCGCGGCCAGGTAGGCGGCGGGGCTGCCGAAGTCGAAATAGAAGTCGACGGATCGAGTCATGGGTGTCTCCATTCAATGCTGCGAGGGTCGGGATCGGACTTCCGAACGCAAGGGACGCGAACGTTTCGCAAAGAGCGCAAGAGGTCCAGGACACATCTTCGAATGCATTTCTCGCGTCCTTCGCGAAACCTTCGCGTCCTCTGCGTCCCTTGCGCCCGTGATCAGAACTTCTCGGACCAGGGCCGCAGGTCGATCTCGTGCGTCCAGGCGTCGCGCGGCTGCGCGTGCAGCATCCAGTAGGTGTCGGCGATGTGGTCGGGGTTCAGGATGCCGTCGCTTTCCTTCAGCGCATAGCGCTCGGGGAAGTTGCTTCGGATGAACTCGGTGTCGATGGCACCGTCGACCACCACGTGCGCCACGTGGATGCCCTGCGGCCCAAGCTCGCGCGCCATGGACTGGGCCAGCGCGCGCAGCGCCATCTTCGCGCCCGAGAAGGCGCCGAAGTTCGCGCCGCCGCGCAGCGAGGCGGTGGCGCCGGTGAAGATGATCGTGCCGCGATGGCCACCTTTCGGAAGCTCGCGCGCCACCATGCGCTTCGCCACCTCGCGGCCGTTGAGAAAGCCCGAGAAGCAGGCCATCTCCCACACCTTGAAGTACTTGCGCGCGGTCTCGGTGAGGATGCTCTCGGGCACGTTGGCGCCGATGTTGAACACCATCACCTCGATGGGCCCGATGGTCGATTCGATCTGCTCGACGAGCGCGACCACCTCCTCTTCCTTGCGTGCATCGCATGCGAAGGCATGGGCGCGGCCGCCGTCGGCCTCGATCTGCGCGACCAGCGGCTGCAGCTTGTCGAGGCTGCGCCGCGTGACGCAGGCGACATAGCCTTCGCGCGCGAAGCGGCGGGCGATGGCGCCGCCGGTGGCGTCGCCGGCGCCGACGACGAGAACGGCTTTCTGCGGAGTGGCCATGTCGCTATTCCTTGTAGTAGACGATCTGGTTGGAGGTGGCGAGCAGCACGCCCTTCTCGCTCCACAGATGCGCGGTCTGGTCAAAGAAACCGTTGAAGAACTGCTGGCCCGCGGCGCGGCCCAGCAGGTAGCCGGTGCCGACCTCGGCGAGCTGCTGCGGCCCGGCGTGGAAGTAGGTGGTGATCGACACCGTGCCCGCCGGCACGTGCTTCGCGCGGCGCAGCCACACGCGCGGATAGAACATGTCGCTCATCGCGGCCAGCGATGCGAAGTCCAGCGGCCTGGGCTCGGCGTCGCGCAGCCAGATGCGGGTTTCGCTGTGGCTAAGGCTCTCGTCCCACCTGGCGGGAATGCCGCCGCTGAAGGGGCGCATCTCGTACTGCTTGACCCACGCCACGCCCGAGGGGCCGATGCTCATGCGCTCGACCGTCTCGGGCCTGGGCGACTCGGGCATGGGCATGTCGCTCTCGCCCCAGGTCTCGCGGCGCGCGGCGGTCACCACCGTGGCGGTGGTCGTCATGTTGGGCGCGCCGCTGGCGCCGGCCTGCGTGATCTGCACGGTCCAGTGCTGCGTGGAACGGTTGGTGCGCACGGCCGTGGCCTGGATGTCGAACGCGCCGGCTTCGAGCGCCGCCGCGTAGTTGACCGTGATCGCGATCGGCGTGCCCAGCACGTCGGGGTGCTGCATCACCGACTGCAGCGCGAGCGCCGCGGTGGTGCCGCCGAAGGGCCCGACCATGTTCCAGTAGTCGGGGCTGGTCATGCCGGTGAAGTGCCCCACGCGGATGTCGCTGTGGTGGATCTTCAGGGCCTTGTCGAAGGGGTGCGTGCTCGTCGTCATGGCGGCAGTGTGCCTGCGGTGGCCCGCGTCACGCAGTCGTGTGCGGGACGTTGTCGTGCTGCACCGCAGTAAGCGATGCGAGCCTGTTCAGCTTGTCCACCGTGCTCGGCCAGAGGCTCTGGCTGAACTGCTCGCGGAAGAAGCCGAAGTGGCCGATGCGGCGCGCCTGCACGTCGGCCGGCGCGATGCGTTCGATGGCGCTCGGCGCGCCGGTATAGAAGCTCACCAGGCTGTTCGTGCCTGCGAGCGTCATGAGCTCGTCGTCGGTCATCGACAGCGCGAGCACCGGGAAACGCACGCGGCTGTAGCTGCGCGCGGCGAGCTCGCCCTCGGCGCCGACGCTGTAGCGCGGGTTGAGGCACCAGCGCCGCCACTGCAGGATCACGCCGCGCGGCAGGTCGCCCACCTTCCTGAGCTTGCGGCCCGGAAAGTAGCCGAACAGCCGCGTGACCAGCGGCACCAGCACGAACCAGAAGTAGAGGATGGAGCGCTTGAGCCTCGGCGCGTTCTCGCGCCAGTAGCCGCTGCCGGCCGCGATGCTCACGAGCCCGTCGACCTGCTCGGGCCGCTGCAGGAAGCCCGGCAGCTGCGCGCCGAGGCTGTGGCCCAGCAGGTAGAGCGGCGCATCGGGCGCTGCGGCCTTGGCGGCATCGATGACCGCCTCATAGTCGCGTGCCCAGTCGAACAGGTCGGCATCGACCTCGCGCAGCGGCACGTCGCCGCGCGAGTCGCCCGAGCCCCGGTAGTCGAAGGTCCAGACGCACAGGCCCTGCTGCGAGAGCCATTGCGCGAAGGGCGCGTAGAAGGACTGGCGCACGCCCATCGCGCCGCCGATCACCACGCTCGCGCGCGACGTGCCGGCGGTTTCGTAGCGGCGCACCGCCAGTTGCTGGGCGCCGCCGTCGACCGGAAGCTGCTGCGTCTGCATGAAGCTGTCTCCTTCGTTGAACCGGCACTCGTGTCGGTGCCTTGGCGCTACGGGTCAGACCCGCTCGAAGATGCCGGCTGCGCCCTGGCCCATGCCCACGCACATCGTGACCATGCCGTACTTCAGGTTCTCGCGGCGCAGCGCGTGCACCACGGTGGCCGAGCGGATGGCACCGGTGGCGCCCAGCGGATGGCCCAGCGCGATCGCGCCGCCCATCGGGTTGACCTTCGACGCGTCGAGGCCCAGCGTGTTGATGACGGCCAGCGACTGCGCCGCGAAGGCTTCGTTGAGCTCGTACCAGTCGATGTCTTCCTGCTTCAGGCCGGCATAGCGCAGCGCTGCGGGAATGGCCTCGATCGGGCCGATGCCCATGATGTGCGGCGGCACGCCCTTGCTGGCGAAGCTCACGAAGCGCGCGAGCGGCGTGAGGCCGAACTGCTTGACCGCCTTCTCGCTCGCCAGGATCAGCGCGCCGGCGCCGTCCGAGGTCTGCGAGCTGTTGCCCGCCGTCACGGTGCCGCGCGCGGCGAACACGGTGCGCAGCTTGGCCAGGCCTTCGAGGCTGGTGTCGGGGCGCGCGCCCTCGTCGAGGTTGACGGTGCGGGTCTTGGCGATGGATTCGCCCGTCTCCAGGTTCGGCGCGCGGTCGGTCACCTCGATGGGCGTGATCTCGTCTTCGAACTTGCCGGCCTGCTGCGCGGCCAGCGCCTTCTGGTGCGAGGCGAGCGCGAACTCGTCCTGAGCCTGGCGGCTCACCTTCCACTGCTGCGCCACCTTCTCCGCCGTGAGGCCCATGCCGTAGGCGATGCCCACGTCGCCCTCGCGCTCGAAGATCGAGGGCGACAGCGAGGGCGAGTTGCCCATCATCGGCACCATGCTCATGCTCTCGACACCCGCCGCGATCATCACGTCGGCCTCGCCCACGCGGATGCGGTCGGCCGCCATCTGCACGGCCGACAGGCCCGATGCGCAGAAGCGGTTGACGGTGATGCCGCCCACGCTGGTCGGCAGGCCGGCCAGCACCGCGCCGATGCGCGCGACGTTCAGGCCCTGCTGCGACTCGGGAATCGCGCAGCCGCAGATGATGTCCTCGATGGCTTTCGGATCAAGGCTGGGCACCGCGGCCAGCGCAGCGCGCAGCGTGGTGGCCAGCAGGTCGTCGGGCCGGTAGTTGCGGAAGTAGCCCCGGTGCGACTTGCCGATGGGGGTGCGGGTGGCGGAGACGATGTAGGCGTCTTGGACTTGCTTCATGGAAGGCTCCTGGATTTGGCTCCTTCCCCCTCTGGGGGAAGGTCGGGATGGGGGCAGACGGCCGTCAATTCGCCGAGTCGATTGGCAATCGCCTGCAGCACCCCTTCAAAGTTGACAAACGGATCGTTCGATCCGAAACGCAGTACGTCGAATCCGTGCGCGCGCAGGAAAGCGTCGCGTCGGGCGTCGTAGCCCGCCTGCGCCTGATGTTGCGATCCGTCGAGTTCGACGATCAGCTTGGGACCGAGGCAGGCGAAATCGGCGATGTAGTTGCCAAGCGGATGCTGCCTGCGGAACTTCACTCCCAGTTGCTCGCCGCGCAGCCCGCTCCAGAGCTTGCGCTCGGAGTCGGTCATCCCGCGCCGCAGCGTGCGGGCGTTATGTTGCGCGTTGGGAGTAGATTGGTTTTGCATGGGCCGCTTGCCCCCATCCCGACCTTCCCCCAAAGGGGGAAGGAGAAAGACGGGCATCGCTCGTATCAGTTGCGCACAGGCTTCCCCGTGCTGAGCATCCCCATGATCCGCTCCTGCGTCTTGGGGTGCACGATGAGCGAGCAGAACGCCTTGCGTTCCAGCGTCATCAGGTATTCCTCGGTCACGAGCGAGCCCGCGTCCACGTCGCCGCCGGTCACCACGTTGGCGATCAGGCTGGCGATGTGGAAGTCGTGGGCGCTGATGAAGCCGCCGTCGCGCATGTTCACGAGCTGACCCTTGATGGTGGCGGCGCCGCTGCGGCCCGCGACGCGGAAGGCGCGGCGCAGCGGGGGGCGGTAGCCGGCGTCGGCCATGGCCTTGGCCTGCTGCAGCGCCACGTACAGCAGCTCGTCCTTGTTCGGCACGATCACGTCGCCCTCGAGCAGGTAGCCCAGCTTCTTCGAGTCGAGCGCGCCGGTGCCCACCTTCGCCATCGCGGCGGCGGTGAAGCCTTCGGTGAGGAAGGGCAGCAGGTCGGTGCCCGTCGAGGCCGATGCGTTCTCGGCCGCGCGGCGGGCGATGTAGGTCAGGCCGCCCGCGCCGGGGATCAGGCCCACGCCCACTTCGACCAGGCCGATGTAGCTTTCCATCGCGGCAACGCGCTTGGCCGAATGGATGGCCAGCTCGCAGCCGCCGCCCAGCGCCATGCCGCGCACGGCGGAGATCACCGGCACGTTGGCGTAGCGGATCTTGAGCATCACGTTCTGCAGCTCTTCCTCCGCGCCCTCGACCGCGCCGATGCCGGCGACCACGAAGGCCGGCAGCATGGCCTGCAGGTCGGCGCCGACGGAGAACACCTCGTCGGGCGACCAGATCACCAGGCCCTTGTATTCGGCCTCGGCCAGGTCGACCGCGGCGCCGAGCGCCTCGGCCACGTCGGGGCTGATGGCGTGCATCTTCGAATGGATGCTGGCGATGAGCACTTCGCCATCGAGCGTCCACACGCGCACGTCGCCTTCGTCGCTGATGGTGGTGCCGGCGGTGTTGGCGTCGGCTGCGTTGGCGCCGAGCACGCTCTCGGGGAACAGCTGGCGCTCATGCACCGGCAGCCTGCGCTGCGGCACGAACCTGTTCTGCGAGGCGCTCCACGAGCCCTCGGGCGTGTGCACGCCGCCGGCCTCGGCCACCGGGCCTTCGAACACCCACCTGGGCAGCGGCGCGCTGCTCAGCGCCTTGCCGGCGTCGATGTCTTCCTGCACCCACTTGGCGACCTGCGCCCAGCCGGCTTCCTGCCAGAGTTCGAAGGGGCCCTGCTTCATGCCGAAGCCCCAGCGCATGGCGAAGTCGATGTCGCGCGCGCTCTCGGCGATGTCTCCCAGGTGCACGGCTGCGTAGTGGAAGCCGTCGCGCAGGATGGCCCAGAGGAACTGGCCCTGCGGTCCTTCGCTCTCGCGCAGCAGCTTCAGGCGTTCGCCCGCGGGCTTCTTGAGCATGCGGCCGTACACCTCGTCGGCCTTGGCGCCGGCGGGCACGTACTCGCCGCTCTTCAGGTCGAAGCGCAGGATGTCGCGGCCGGCCTTCTTGAAGAAGCCGGCCTTGGTCTTCTGGCCCAGGTTGCCCAGCTCCAGCAGCCTGGCGAGCACGGGAGGCGTCGCGAAGTTGGCGTAGAACGGGTCGGTCTCGGCGTTGAGGTTGTCCTGCAGGGTCTTCACGACGTGGGCCATGGTGTCCAGGCCCACCACGTCGGCGGTGCGGAAGGTGCCCGAGCTCGCGCGGCCCAGCTTCTTGCCGGTGAGGTCGTCCACCACGTCGGGCGTGAGGCCGAACTTCTCGACTTCCTTCAGCGTGGCCAGCATGCCGGCGATGCCGACGCGGTTGGCGATGAAGTTGGGCGTATCGTGCGCGCGCACCACGCCCTTGCCCAGCGTGCTGGTGACGAAGGCTTCGAGGTCGTCGAGCACCTGCGGCTGCGTGGTGGGCGTGTTGATCAGCTCCACCAGGAACATGTAGCGCGGCGGATTGAAGAAGTGGATGCCGCAGAAGCGCGGCTTCAGCGCCTCGGGCAGCGCCTCGCTGAGCTTGGTGATCGACAGGCCCGAGGTGTTGGAGGCCAGGATCGCGTGCTTGGCGACGTGCGGCGCGATCTTCTTGTAGAGATCGAGCTTCCAGTCCATGCGCTCGGCGATGGCCTCGATGACAAGGTCGCACTCGCCGAGCTTGTCGAGGTTGTCGTCGTAGTTGGCCTGCTCGATCAGCACGGCGTCGGCCACGTCGCCCAGCGGCGCGGGCTTGAGCTTCTTGAGGTTGTCGATGGCGCGCGTGACGATGCCGTTCTTGGGGCCTTCCTTGGCCGCCAGGTCGAACAGCACGACAGGCACGCGCACGTTGACGAGGTGGGCCGCGATCTGCGCGCCCATCACGCCGGCGCCGAGCACGGCGACCTTCTTCACTTGAAATCGGGACATAACTGGGCTTTGAAGTTTCGAATCAGTTCGGGGAACACCGCGGAACCGGCTTTGCCAGGCCGCTGGTGTTGCCCCCTTGAGGGGGTAGGCGGCTACACGAAGTGAGCAAGCAACGGGGGTGGGTCAGGGAACGCGGTTCCAGGTTTGGGTGCGCCAGAAGGGGCCCAGGTAGCCGCGCACTTCGAGCTTCCTGCCGCCATCGACGGGTGTGAAGCTCGCGCGGTATTCCTTGCCGTTCTCGGGGTCGAGGATCTTTCCGCCTTCCCAGACGTCCTTGCCCTCGGCCTTCTTGCCGCCGCGGATGATCTCCAGGCCCGCGATGGGCTTGCCCTTGCGGTCGTCGCTGCATTCCTCGCAGACCGCGTCGGCCTTGGTGTCCTTCTTCAACGACTTCTCGATGCGGCCGCTGAGCGCGCCGTTGGTCTCGGCGATGCGGATCTCGGCCTTGACCTCGCCGGTCTTGTCGTCGACGTTGCGCCACAGGCCCACCGGCGTGATGCCCGCGCCTTGCGCCATGGCGGAGGCGGCGGTGACGGTGAACAGGACGGCTGCAAGCATTGCTTTCATGAGCGGCTTCCGGTTGAGTGTGGGTCGGTCGTCGAAGAAGGAGCTGCAGGCTTACGCCAGGGCGGCTTCGGTGTCCATCAGCACCTTGCTGCCGGCGCGCGCGGTGCGCATCAGCGTCGCGGTCTCGGGGAACAGCTTGGCGAAGTAGAAGCGCGCGGTCTGCAGCTTGCCGACGTAGAACGGGTCGGTGTTGCCGGCGGCGATCTCGCGCAGCGCGACCTGCGCCATGCGGGCGAACAGGTAGCCGAACACGAAGTGGCCGGCCACGCGCAGGTAGTCGACGGCGGCGGCGCCCACTTCGTCGGGGTTCTGGAAGCCCTTGAATCCGATCTCGGTCGTGAACTTGGTGAGCTGGTCGCCCAGGCCGGCGATCGGGTTGATGAACTCGGCCATCTTCTCGTTCACGCCCTCTTCTTCCACCAGCTTCGCGACGAGCTTGCCGAACTTCTTGAGCGAGGCGCCGTTGTTGCCCAGCACCTTGCGGCCCAGCAGGTCCAGCGACTGGATCGTGTTGGTGCCTTCGTAGATCATGTTGATGCGGTTGTCGCGCACGAACTGCTCCATGCCCCATTCCTTGATGAAGCCGTGGCCGCCGAACACCTGCATGCAGGCGTTGGTGGAGATGTGGCCGTTGTCGGTGATGAAGGCCTTGACGATGGGGGTCAGCAGCGCGACCAGCTCGCCCGAGTCCTTGCGCACCTTCTCGTCGGGGTGGTTGTGTTCCTTGTCGAGCAGCAGCGTGCAGAAGATCTGCAGCGCGCGGCCGCCTTCGGCGTACGCCTTGGCGGTGAGCAGCATCTTGCGCACGTCGGGGTGCACGATGATGGGGTCGGCTTCCTTGTCCTTGGCCTTCACGCCCGAGAGGGAGCGCATCTGGATGCGGTCCTTGGCGTAGGCCAGCGCGTTCTGGTAGGCCACTTCCGTGAGGCCCAGCGACTGGTTGCCCACGCCCAGGCGGGCGGCGTTCATCATCACGAACATCGCGGCCAGGCCCTTGTTGGGCTCGCCCACCAGGGTGCCGGTGGCGCCTTCGATCACGATCTGCGCGGTGGCGTTGCCGTGGATGCCCATCTTGTGCTCCAGGCCGGCGCAGAAGATCGGGTTGCGCTCGCCCAGCGAGCCGTCGGCCTTGACCTTGAACTTCGGCACCACGAACAGGCTGATGCCCTTGCTGCCCTTGGGCGCGTCGGGAAGGCGTGCCAGCACCAGGTGGATGATGTTGCTGGTCATGTCGTGCTCGCCGGCCGAGATGAAGATCTTGTTGCCGGTGATGCGGTAGGTGCCGTCGGGCTGCGGCTCGGCCTTGGTGCGCAGCAGGCCCAGGTCGGTGCCGCAGTGCGGCTCGGTCAGGCACATGGTGCCGGTCCATTCGCCGCTGGTGAGCTTGGGCAGGTAGGTCTTCTTCTGCTCGTCGGTGCCGTGCGCGGCGAGCGCTTCGTAAGCGCCGTGCGAGAGGCCCGGGTACATGGTCCAGGCCTGGTTGGCGCTGTTGAGCATCTCGAACAGGCACTGGTTCACCACGAAGGGCAGGCCCTGGCCTCCGAAGGCCGGGTCGCACGACAGCGCGGGCCAGCCGCCCTCGACGTACTTGGCGTAGGCGTCCTTGAAGCCCTTGGGGGTCTTCACTTCATGCGTGTTCTTGTCGAGCGTGCAGCCTTCCTCGTCGCCGCTGATGTTCAGCGGGAAGGTCACCTCGGCGGCGAACTTGCCCGCCTCCTCGATCACCGCGTTGATGGTGTCGGCGTCGGTCTCGGCATGGGCCGGAAGCGCCTTGAGCTCCTCGGCGACGTTGAGCACTTCGTGCAGCACGAACTGCATGTCGCGTACGGGGGGGGTGTAGGTAGGCATCCGGGACTCTCCTGGTCGAAGCTAGATAGAAAAAAAGAAAAAGGAAAACGGAACCGGCCGCGCGCTTCGGTCAGCGCACGGTCTTGAGGCGGCGTGCCGCGGGTGCGGCGGCCGCTTCGGGCTTGGGCGCGTCGGGCGTGGCGGCGCGCGCGAGGATGTTGTCGAAGCCGACGTTGGCGCGGCCGATGGAGCCGGGCACCTGCAGGAAGCGGGCTTCGTAGTGCAGCGCGAGGATCAGGCCGTGGATCTCGAACGCCAGCTGGCGTTCGTCGGCGTCGGCGCGCAGGTGGCCTTCGCTCTGCGACTGCACGATGGCGCGCAGCACGGCCGCCTGCCAGATGCTGACCGACTCGACCAGCGCGTCGCGCACCGGACCCGGACGGTCGTCGAATTCGGAAGCGCCGCTGATGTAGATGCAGCCCGAGTCGATCTCGGTCGAGGTGCGCTTCATCCAGTTGGCGAACATGGCGCGCAGGCGCGGCAGGCCGCGCGGCGCCTTAAGTGCGGGGAAGAACACCTCCTGCTCGAAGCGCGCGTGGTATTCGCGCACCACCGAGATCTGGAGCTCTTCGCGCGATCCGAAGTGGGCGAAGACGCCCGACTTGCTCATCTTGGTGATCTCGGCCACGGCACCGATCGACAGCCCTTCGAGGCCGATCTGCGCGGCCAGTGCCAGCGCCGCATCGACGATGACGGCCTTGGTCTGCTGCCCTTTCTGGGCGGCGCGCGCGGGCTTGGCGGGAACGGCTGTTGCGGTCATCGTGGAATTTCCATGCAAAAACGAACGGTCGTTCTATTTTGCAGGGCTTTGGACTTCCGGCCGCAAATTAACCTTCAGTTATTGAAGGTTAATGAAGGCGGGACAGACCGCAATCGGGTCCGTCCCGCATCACTCACTGTCACTCGCTCCCAGGGCCGTACGGCCCCGGGGCTCAGAACTCCTGCGACACCGGCCGCAGCACGACCTCGTTGATGTCCACGTCGGCCGGCTGCTCCACCGCGTAGACCACGGCGCGCGCCACCGAATCGGCAGGGATCTGGTTGGACTCGTAGAACGCCTTCACGCCGGCCGCGCTCTCGGCATCGGTGGTGCCGAACTTGAGCTCCGACTCCACCGCGCCGGGCGAAACGATGGTCACGCGCACGCCGCTGTTGCCCACCTCCACGCGCAGGCCCTCGGAGATGGCGCGCACCGCGTACTTGGTCGCGCTGTAGACGGTGCCGATCGGCGTGAACACCTTCAGCCCCGCGATGGACGCCACGTTGACGATGTGCCCGCTGCCCTGCGCCTGCATGCGCGGCAGCACCGCGGCGATGCCGTAGAGCACGCCCTTGATGTTGACGTCGATGGTGCGGTCCCATTCGTCGACCTTCAGCTTGTGGATGGGCGACAGCGGCATCACGCCTGCGTTGTTGACCAGCACGTCGATGCGGCCGAAGGCCTCGACGGTGGCCTGGGCGAGCTTCTCGAGGTCGGCGCGCTTCGCCACGTCGGTGGCCACGGCGATGGCCTCGCCGCCGGCTTCGCGGATCTCGGCGACGAGCTTGTCGAGCCGCTCGGTACGGCGCGCCGCCAGCACCACCTTCGCGCCGCGCGCCGCCAGGTGGCGCGCGGTCGATTCGCCCAGCCCGCTACTCGCGCCGGTGACGATGGCGACCTTGCCCTTGATGTTGTCTTGAACGGATGTCATGGAGAGATTCCTTTCGCGGTGTGTTGAAGAAGTGCATGCAGTGTGGAAAATCCACGCGTTCCAGTAAATGAAACTCTGGCGACTTCAGAATTCCCAATTGAGGAACACTCCATGTCCAACCGCCTCGAAGCGCTGCGCGTCTTCTTCACCGCCGCCGATGCCTCCAATTTCCGCGAGGCGGCCGTGCGACTTTCGGTGTCGCCGCAGGTGGTGACGCGCGCGGTGCGCGAGCTCGAGGAAGAACTGGGCGAGCCGCTCTTCCACCGCAGCACGCGCGGCGTGCAGCTCACCGATTTCGGGCGGCAGCTCGCGCAGCGCGCGCGTGCGGCGGTGGGCGGCGTCGACGCACTGTTCCACCGCACCGACCGGCGCGCGCTGTCGCAGCATGCGGGCACGGTGCGCGTGACCGCACCCAACGTGTTCGGCCGCCGGCTGATCCCGCAGGCGCTTGCCCCCATGCTGGCCGGGCACCCCGGCCTGGTGCTGGACCTGCGGCTGTCGGAGAGCCATGCCGACGTGGTCGACGAGCAGATCGACATCGGCGTGCGCGCAGGCCCCATCCGAGATGCGCGCTTCGTCGCCCGCACGGTCGGCAGGATGCGCCTCTACGTGGTGGCGACGCCCGCTCTGATCGAGCGCACGGGCATTCCGGAGAGCCTCGATGCGCTGCCGGGCTTTCCGCTCACTGCGCTGATGGACCGCAGCTCGGGCCGCCCATGGTCGTGGTTCTTCAGCAAGGGGCGGCAGGTGCCGATCGCCGCGCCCGCCTTCGTCACCGACGACGTCGATGCCGAATGCGCGGCAGTGCGCGCGGGCCTGGGCTTCGGCCAGCTCGTGGCCCCGCTGGCCGAGCCCCTGCTGCAGTCGGGCGAGCTCGTGGAGGTGCTGGAGGCCGAGGCGCCGGAGCCCTGGCCGATCCATGTCTACCGCTCGCAGCGCGCACCGGTTCCGGCGCGCGTGCGGCTGGTGTACGACGAGCTGATCCGCGTGCTGCGCTGAGGCGGCTGCCGGCTACTCGTACTTGCGGCCCTCGCGCATCAGCTGCGGCGTGCCGATCACTTCGTTGAGCGCGTCGAAGTCCAGCATCTGCGCCCGCCAGGGCTGCGTGGTGCGGTGCCGGTGCAGGCTGGCGTAGTAGCCCTGCAGCGTGTGCACCACCGCGCGCGCCGTGCCGCCGGGGAAGATGGCGATGCGAAAGCCGTGCCGCTGCAGCGCATCGGCGTCCTGGATCGGCGTCTTGCCGCCCTCGACCATGTTGGCCAGCAGCGGCACGCGATGCGCGAAGCGGCTGCAGGCGGCATCCATCTGCTCGGGCGAGCGCAGCGCCTCGATGAACAGGGCGTCCACGCCGCACTCGAGGTATGCCTCGGCGCGGTCGAGCGCGGCCTCCAGGCCCTCGACCGCCACCGCGTCGGTGCGCGCGAGGATCAGGGTGTCGCTGGAAGCGCGCGCGTCCAGCGCTGCCTTGAGCTTGCCGACCATCTCGCGCTCGGGCACCACAGCCTTGCCGTCGAGGTGCCCGCAGCGCTTGGGAAAGGTCTGGTCCTCGATCTGCACCATCGCCGCGCCCGCGCGCTCGAAGCCGCGCACGGTGCGCTGCGTGTTCAGCGCGTTGCCGAAGCCGGTGTCCGCATCGACGATCACCGGCAGGTCCACCCGCTCGGTGATGCGTGCCAGCGTGTCGGCCACTTCGGTGAAGGTGGTCAGGCCGATGTCGGAGCGGCCCAGCCGGGTGTAGGCGATGGACGCGCCCGACAGGTAGAGCGCCTCGAAGCCGGCCTGCTCGGCCACCAGCGCGCTCAGCGCGTCGTACACGCCGGGCGCCAGCACGATGTCGCGGCTGGCGAGGCGGGTCTTGAAGTCGTGTGTCGTCATGCGGACGGCTCCTTGTGTCCAACGAGTGAGGCGGCTGTGCGCGCCGCGATGTAGCCGCCGGCGACGGCGCTCAGCAGGCCGTTGCCGGAGAGATAGCCCCACACCGCGTCGCCCGACACGCCGCCGGCAGCGCCGCCCGCGGCCAGCAGGTTGGGAAGCGGCGTGCCGTCCTGGCGCAGCACGCGCATGTCGGGCGCGGTGTCGAGGCCGCCCTGGGTGTGGAAGAGCGCGCCGGTCACCTTCACGGCGAAGTACGGCGCTTCGAGACCGCGCGCGAACACGCGGCCGTCGGGTGCGGCACCGGCGCGCATTGCGTCGAGCGTGGCCTGCAGCACGGGGGCTTCGCAGCCGATGCACCCGGCCAGCGCGGCCACCGAGTCGCAGCGGCGCAGCGCTCCGGCGGCCTCGGCCTCGCAGAAATCGGGGAAGCCGCGCGCCAGGGCGAGCAACGGCGTGTCGAACACGTTCCAGGCGATGCCGCCCGGCTGCGCGAGCACGTGCACCGCGGCTTCGGAATAGCCCTGGGTCTCGTCGTGGAAGCGGCGGCCTTCGCAGTTGAGCTGCACGCCGCCTTCCATCATCACGGCCCACGACATCAGCGCTCCCTGGGGCGTGACCCACGAGCCGTGGCCCTGGTAGCCGCCCAGGTCGCGCAGCCGTGCGCCCAGCGCCGTTCCCCAGAGGATCGCACTGCCGTCGTTGCCCACGTGCCCGCCGAAGGCGGCCTCGCCCATCTCGGGCAGCAGCGTGCGAACCATCTGCGCGTTGCCGCCGAAGCCGTTGCATGCCAGCAGCAGCGCGTCGCAGCCCAGCGTCTCGCGCCGGCCGTCGGGGCGCAGGTAGTCCACGCCGACCACCCGGTCCTGCGCATCGAGCACCAGCGTGTCGACCACGGCCTGCGTCAGCACGGGGATGCCCGCCGCCTCGACCGCGGCGAGCAGCGCCGCCATGAGCGCGGCGCCGGTCTTCTGCGGCAGCGCATGCATGCGATGCACGCCGTGGCCCGGGTAGAGAAAGCCGTCGAGCAGGATCCATTCGAGGCCGTGCCGCGCCTGAAGCGCGTCGAGTGCGGGGCCGATGGCACCGGCGTACGCCTCGACCAGCGCAGGCGCCGCGCGGCCGTGCGCCTTGGCCTGGATGTCGGCCGCGAAGCGCCCGGCGCTGTCGCCGGCCACGCCATGTTCGCGCTGCGTGCGCGTGCCGGGAGCTGGAATGAAGCCCGACGAGAGCGCGGTCGACCCGCTCGGCAGCGCGTCGCGCTCCAGCACCACGCAGTCCACGCCCGCGTCGGCCAGCATCAGCGCCGCAGTGAGCCCGCAGGCCCCGCCGCCGACGATGGCGACCGGCACATGCACCTCGGCCTCCACCTGCGCGGCACGCCGGAGCGTTCTTTCGGGACCGCTCATGCCAGCGACGCGATGAAGGGCGCGCAGTCCGTCACTTCGGCCACGTTGCGCATGTCGGCCAGCGAGGTGTTGTGGCGCTCCTCGCCGAATGCCGCGCAACCGTCGCCGAGCACCAGGGTGCGGTAGTCGCGCATGTGCGCATCGCGCACCGTGCTGGCCACGCCGCCGTTGGTGACGATGCCGCACACGGCCACGGTGTCGATGCCCGCGCGGCGCAGCACCCAGTCAAGCTGGGTGTTGAAGAAGGCAGAGTACGCCACCTTGCTCACGGTGACGTCGACCAGGCCGGCCAGCGCATCGACGTTGGCCTGGCCCCAGCTGCCGGGCGCGAAGTCGCCCCTGGCCAGGTACGGGCGCAGCGCCTTCAGGTGCGGCGAGATCATCGGCTCGCCCTTCGCGTCGGGCCACAGGGTGAACTGGCTCGCCACGACCAGTCCGCCGCCCGCCTTCAGCGCGCGCGCAACGGCGGCCACGCGCTCCGGCAGCAGCAGCGCGGGCGGATTGGCGTCGCCCCCGCGCGCGTAGGCGCCATTCGGGTGGAGAAAGTCGTTCTGCAGGTCGACGACGACCAGCGCCGTCTTCGCCTGAAGGATCTTCGCGCCGGCGCTCATGACGGCCTCACCAGCAGGTTGCCGTGTGCATCGACCTCGGCATGGAAGCCGGGCTCCAGCCACACGGTGGTGTCGGCCTGCTCGAGGATGGCCGGCCCGTCGATGCGTGCGGCCACCGGCAGTTCGAGCCGCGCGTAGCGCAGCGCGTCGTGCCACCGGCCCTGGTGGAACACGCGCTGCGTGCCCAGCGGCACGGTGCTGCCCTCCCCTTCGGGCGCCAGCACCTTCAGGTCGAACTTGGGTCGCACGCCGATGCGCGCATAGCGCAGGTTCATCACGCGGATCGCGATGCCGTCGAGCACGCGGCCGAAGGCTGCGGTGTAGGCGGCCTCGAAGGCCGAGCGAATCGACTCCGCCGTGAGCGGCGCCTGGCCCGCATCGGCCAGCACCACCGGCAGCGTGTGGGTCTGGCCGGCGTAGAGCATGTCGAGCGCGACCACCTCGCGCACCTCGTCGAAGCGCACGCCCGACGAATCGAGCCGCTGCTGGCAGCTGGCGGCCAGCTCGTCGATGCGGTGCCGAAGGTCGACCACGTCGAGATCGGCCAGCGCCTTGTTGATGGTCTGCACCGCGTCGTGGCGCATGTCGGCGATCACGCAGCCCAGCGCCGAAGTCACGCCCGGGTAGCGCGGCACGATGCCGGTGGCCACGCCCACCTCGCGCATCATCGCGCACACGTGCAGCGCGCCGCCGCCGCCGAAGGGCATGTACGCGAAGCGGCGCGGATCGTGCCCGCGCTCGATCGACACCAGGCGGATCGCGCCGGCCATGCGCGCATTGGCCACGGTGAGGATGGCTTCGGCGGCCGCATGCACGTCGAGGCCCAGCGGACGCGCGACGTGTTCCTCGATGGCCTGGCGCGACTTCTGCGCGTCCAGCGCCGCCAGCAGGCCGCCGCCCAGCGGGCGGTCCGCCGCGATGCGCCCGAGCAGCACGTTCGCATCGGTCACCGTCGGGCGCGTGTTGCCGCGACCGTAGCAGGCCGGCCCCGGCACGCTGCCCGCCGACTCGGGGCCGACCTGCAGCATGCCGCTCGCGTCCACCGACGCGATGGAGCCGCCGCCGGCACCGATGGTCTCGATCTGGATCATCGGCGAGCGGATCACCATGCCGAACTCGATGGCGGTCTGCGCGGCCAGCGCGGCCTCGCCGTTGGCCACCAGAGACACGTCGAAGGACGTGCCCCCCATGTCCCCGGTGATCGCATTCGGGAAACCGGCAGCGCGCGCGATGGCCGCGCAGGCGATGACGCCGGCCGCCGGCCCCGACAGCGCGGTGCGCACCGGCAGGTCGCTCGCGGTCTGGCGCGACATCACGCCGCCGTTGCTCTGCACCACCAGCAGTTCGCCGCCGAAGCCCTGCGCGCGCAGGTCGCCCTCGAGGCGGCCGAGGTAGCTGCCCACCACCGGCTGCAGCGCGGCATTGAGCGTGGCGGTCGAGCAGCGCTCGAACTCGCGGATCTCGGGCAGCACCTCGCTGGCCGAGGTGACGTGCGGGTTGGGCCACAGCTCGCGCACGGCCGCCACGGCGAGGCGCTCGTTCTCGGCATTGGCGTAGGTGTTGATGAAGAACACGCACACGGCCTCGCAGCCGGCCTCCAGCAGCGCGCGTGCCTCGGCACGCACCTGCTGCAGGTCGACGGGGGTGTGCAGCGTGCCGTCGGCCAGCGTGCGCTCGTCCACCTCGCGGCGCAGGTCGCGCGGCACGACGGGCAGGAAGCTTCCGCGCAGGCCCCAGGTCCGGGGCCGGTCGCGGCGGCGCATCTCGAGCACGTCGCGGAAGCCCCGCGTGGTGATGATGCCGGTGCGCGCCACCTTGCGCTCGAGCAGCGCGTTGGTGCCCACCGTGGTGCCGTGCACGATGGTGGCGATGGCGGCGGCCGAATCCGCCACGCGCGCGACGCCGTTCATGAAGCCGCGCGCCTCCTCGCCGCGCGTGGAAGGCACCTTGACGATGCGCGCGCTGCCGTTGGCTTCGTCGAGCACGAAAAGGTCGGTGAAGGTGCCGCCGACGTCGACGCCGACGACGAGGGAATTGCCAGGAGAGGTCATTCGGGTGCTTTCTTCGTCTTGTCGCTGCTCACATAGCCCATGGCCGCGTCGGCCTCGCGCTGCGCGGGGGTGCGCTCGGCCGCAGGGCCCCAGCCGCCGCCGCCGGGGGTTTCGAGGCGCACGCGCTCGCCGCGCGCCAGCGCGATGCCGCGCATCTTCGACACCATGGGGGGCGTGTGCCATTGGCCGGCGTTCTCGTAGCGGAACACGTTGAGCGCGCCCGCGCCTCCGCCGGCGATGCCCTTGGGCGGCGAGGTGCCGCGCTCGCCGAAGACGAACACCTCGGCGTCCTTCTCGAGCAGCTCGATCTCGTACACGGCGCCCAGTCCGCCGCGATGCCGGCCGTCGCCGCCGGAGTCGGGGCGAAGCGACCATTCGGTGAAGCGCACCGGGTAGGCGGCCTCGAGGATCTCCAGCGGCGGGATCGTCGCGGTCGAGATGGGCGCGTTGCCGTGCGCGAGCCCGTCGCCGTCGGAATGGCCGCCGTGCCCGCCGCCGAAGAAGCTGAACATCACCCAGCGCTGGCCTTCGCGGCCCTTGTCGCTGCGGTGGCCCGCGATCGACAGCGCGTTGATGGTGCCGTAGGCCTGCGCCACGGCGCGCGTGGGGTCGGCCTGCGCGGCGGCGCTGAAGATCACGTCGATCATGCGCAGGATGGTCTCGGTGTAGCCGCCCACCGGGCGCGGTCGCTCGGCGCTGATCACCAGCCGCCCGGGAATGACGAAGTCCACCGCGTCGAGCACGCCGGCATTGGCCGGCACGTCGGGGAACAGATGCTTGAGCGCCACGTAGCAGGCGGCCACCGCGGTGGCGCGCGAGATGTTCACCGGGCCCGCGCACTGCGCCGAGGTGCGGGAGAAGTCCAGCGTGAGCCGGTCGCCCGCCACCGTCATGTCGAGCGCGATGGTCAGCGGCTCGTTGACGATGCCGTCGTTGTCCAGCACGTCCTCGACGCTGTAGCGGCCGTCTGGCAACGAGGCGATGTGCGAGCGCATCAGGCGCAGTGCGCGGCCGCGCAATTCGCCCAGCGCACTCAGCACCAGCTCGTCGCCGTATTCGTCGAGCAGGCCATCCAGGCGCTTCGCGCCCAGCTCCAGTGCCGCGAGCTGGCCGTTCAGGTCGCCCCACAGGCTGTCGGGCAGGCGCGTGTTGGCCTGCAGGATGGCCAGCACGTCGGCGTCGAGCACGCCGTCGCGCACGATGCGCACCGGCGGAATCTGCACCGCCTCCTGCCAGCACTCGGTGGCCGCCGGGTTGTAGTTGCCCGGCACCGCGCCGCCCACGTCATGCCAGTGTGCGGCGGAGGCCATGTGGCAGTAGAGCCTGCCGTTGCGGAAGAAGGGCTTCACCAGCTTGAAGTCGTTGGCGTGCGTGCCGCCGTCGTAGGCGTCGTTGCTGATCCAGATGTCGCCGTCCCTCATGCCGCCGCGCGGCTCGGCCGCCTTCACCGTGGCGCGCACGGCGAAGGCCATGGCTCCCACGAAGACGGGCAGGCCCGACTTGCCCTGCACCAGCGTGTCGCCGGTGGCGGCGTCGTACAGGCCGTGGCAGGCGTCGTGCGCCTCGGCAATGATGGGATTGAACGCACTGCGGTAGAGCGTGGCGTCCATCTCGTCGGCCACCTGCTCGAGGCGGCCGCGCAGCACGGCGAGCGTGACGGGATCGATGGTTGTGGTGGAGGAGGTATCAGGCATCGGGAGCTTTCTTCGAGGCGGGGCGGCCAGCGCGCAGGCGCAGCTGGTTCAGCAGTCCGCCGGCGCGGACCATGTCCATGAGGAATCCGGGCACCGGCTCGCAGGCCAGGGGCCTGCCGTCCGGTCCGACGACCCCGGGCACCGTGGCGTCGAGGGCGATCCGGTCGCCCTCGCCCAGGGTCTCGGCCTGCGCGCAGGTCAGCAGCAGCAGGCCCACGTTGAAGGCGTTGCGGAAATACAGGCCGCTGTACGACGGCGCGATCACCGCCCTCACGCCCAGGTGGACGAGCACCGCGGCGGCCTGCTCCCGCGACGAGCCGATGCCGAAGTTGGGGCCGGCCACGATCACGTCGCCGCGCTGCACGCCGGCGGCGAAATCGGGGCGGACCGCCTCGAGGCAGTGCCTGGCGATGATGTCGATGCCGTGCTTCATGGCATGGCCCGGCGCGAGCAGGTCGGTGTCGATGTCGGCACCGAGCCGCCAGACGCGGTGCGTGGCGTGCGTGACGCTCATGCTGCGACCTCCGCGCTTCGCACCGCGGTACTCGACCCAGGAACAGCCCGGCGGCTCATGCCAGCACCTCGCGCGGGTCGGTCACGCGGCCGCGCAGCGCCGCGGCCGCCACGGTGTAGGGGGACCCCAGGTAGACCTGCGCGCTGGGCGAACCCATGCGGCCCTTGAAGTTGCGCGCCGTGGTCGAGATGACGGTGATGTCGTCGCCCATCGGGTCGCCGTAGCCCGAGCAGGCCCCGCACGCGGTCGGGAAGAGCTCCGCGCCCGCGTCCGTCAGCGCCTGCAGCACGCCCTCGGCGCGGGCGCGCTCCTGGTCGCGGATGCTGGCGGGCGCGACGATGAGCCGGACGCCCGCAGCCACCCTGTGCCCGCGCAGTACCCGTGCCGCGGCGCGCAGGTCGTCGAGCTTGGCGCCGGTGCACGCGCCGATGTAGGCCACGTCCACCGGCGTGCCGGCGTAGTGGCTCACCCCGCGCGAGTTGGCGGGGCTGTGCGGCGCGGCCACGTGCGGCTCGAGCGCGGCCGCATCGAAGCCGTGGCGCGTGAGTTCGGCACCGTCGTCGGTGAACCAAGCCCCCGTGTCGGCCGACGGTGCGCCGGCCTCGGCGAGGAAGGACGCTGTGGTGGCGTCCGGCGCGATCAGGCCGGCCTGCGCGCCAAGCTCCGCGCTCATGTTCGACAGCGTCATGCGCTCCTGCATCGACAGCGCTGCCACCGCGGGCCCGGCGAACTCCACCGCCTGGTAGCGCCCGCCGTTCATGCCGAAGCGGCCGATCATGTGCAGCATCATGTCCTTGGCGGTGACGCCTGCGGGCAGCGCGCCGTCCCACCACATCTGGATGGTCTCGGGCACGCGCAGCCAGATCTCGCCGGTGACCACCACGCCGAGCATCTCGGTGCTGCCCACGCCGAACATGTAGGCGCCGAAGGCACCGCCAGTGGGCGAGTGCGAGTCGCCGCCCACGCACAGCATGCCGGGGCGGATGTGCCCGTGCTGCGGCACGACCACGTGGCAGATGCCCTGGCTGTCGTAGACATGCGGCAGTGCCTGCTCGCGCGCCCACTCGCGCGCGATGCGCACGATGCGGCGCGAGTCGTCGTCGCGCTCGGGCACGTAGTGGTCCATCACCAGGACGATGCGCGAGGGGTCCCAGAGGCGCGCGCCCAGTTCCTCGAGCATGGGCTTGAGCCGGCGCGGACCCGACGAGTCGTGGAACATGGCCAGGTCGACGCCGCAGGTCACGATCTCGCCCACCGCCACGTGCTCGCGGCCGCTGGCACGCGCGATGAGCTTCTGCGCGAGCGTCTGGGGCCGGGCTGGAGCGGCTACGGGTGCGGCCACGGTTGCGCGGGTTGCTGCGGGGGTGTTCATTCGGGCTTGGCTCCGGAGAACTTCACGACCTTGGCCCAGCGCGGAATCTCGCTCTGCACGAAGGCTGCGAACTGCTCGGGCGAGTTGCCGACCGGGATGGCGCCCTCGGTGTCCAGCCGCCTGAGCATGTCGGGCTGCTGCAGCGCACGGCGAGCCGCATCGCTGAGCTTGCGCGACACGTCCGCCGGCAGGCGCGCCGGACCGAACAGGCCGAACCATGCGCTCGATTCATAGCCCGGCAGGGCCTCGGCGATGGCCGGCACCTCTGGGAACGCAGGCAGGCGCGTGGCGGTGGTGACGCCCAGCGCCTTGAGCTTGCCGGCCTGGATGTGCGCCTTGACGTTGCCCACCGCCGCGAACATCAGCTGCACCTGGCCGGCCAGCAGATCCTGCACCGCAGGTGCCGTGCCCTTGTACGGGATGTTCACGATGTCCACGCCCGACTGCATCTTGAAGGCCTCGCCCGCCATGTGCAGCGACGAGCCCACCGCGCCGATCGCGAAATTGAGCTGGCCCGGCCGGGCCTTGGCGAGCGCGATGAGTTCCTTCACGTCCTTCGCCGGCACCGACGGGCTCGCCACCAGGATCGACGGCGAGGTCGCCACGCAGGTGAGCGCGGTGAAGTCCTTCACCGGGTCGAAGGGCAGCGAGGGGTACAGCGTGGCGTTGATGGCATGGCTGGTGAAGCTCATCAGCAGCGTGTTGCCGTCAGGTGCGGCCTTGGCGACGGCATCGGCGGCGATGTTGCCGCCTGCGCCGGGCTTGTTCTCGACGATCACGGTGCGGCCCAGCGCAGGGCCCATGCTGACGGCGAGCGAGCGGGCCAGCGTGTCGGTCGAGCCGCCCGCCGGCGCGCCGACGAGGATGCGCACCGGCGCATTGCCGAGCTGCGCCCGGGCAGCGGCGGCGAAGGCCAGGGCGGCAGGTGCGATGAGGATGTCGCGGCGATGGATCATGGGGGGTCCTTGTTGTCTCTTTGTTCTTCGGGGGCTTCAGAGGCCCAGGTACGCGCGCCGCAGTTCGTCGCTGTCCAGCAGCTCATCGGGCTTGCCCGAGAAGCGCACGCTGCCGTTCTCCAGCACGTAGGCGCGGTCGGCGATCTCCAGCGACTGGCCCACGTTCTGTTCCACCAGCAGCACTGCGAGGCCGCCGTCGCGCAGCTCGCGGATCAGGGTGAACATCTCCTCCACCAGCAGCGGCGAGAGGCCGAGCGAAGGCTCGTCGAGGATCAGCAGCACCGGCTCGGCCATGAGCCCGCGCGCGATGGCAAGCATCTGCTGCTCGCCGCCGCTCATGGTGCCGGCGTGCTGCGTCATGCGCTCGCGCAGCCGCGGGAAGATGTGGAACATCTTCTCGACGTTGGCCGCGCGCCGCTCGCGGGCGCGGGTGAAGGAGCCGAGCTCAAGGTTCTCGAGCACGCTGAGGTTGGGGAACACCTTGCGGCCCTCGGGCACCTGGATGAGGCCGGCCTTCACCACGTCGCGGTAGTGGGCCCCCGTGAGGTCCCGCCCGTCGAAGCGCACGCTGCCGGCCCAGGTGGGCACGAGGCCGCAGACCATCCTGTTGAGCGTCGACTTGCCTGCGCCGTTGCTGCCGAGCAGCGCGACCATCTCGCCGGCATCGACCTGCAGGTCGACGCCGCGCAGCACTTCCACGCGGCCGTAGCCGCCGCGCAGGCCCCGGATTTCGAGCAACGGGTTCATGCGCCCGCTCCCGCGGCAGCCTTGCGCAGGCGCGCCGCCGTGCCGTGGCCCAGGTAGGCCTCGACGACGCGCTCGTCGGAGGTCACCTGCGCCGGGTTGCCCTCGGCGATCAGCCGGCCCTGCGCCAGCACCCACACGTGCTCGGCCAGGTTCATGACGGCCTGCATGACGTGTTCGATCATCAGCACGGTCACGCCGCTGTCGGCGATGCCGCGCACCACCGGCAACATGTCGGCGATCTCCTGGGGGTTGAGGCCTGCGAGCACTTCGTCGAGCAGCAGCAGGCGGGGCCGCGTGGCGAGCGCGCGGGCGAGTTCGAGCCGCTTGCGGCCGGCGACGGTGAGATCGGAGGCCGGCTTGTCGAGCTGCGGCGCCAGGCCCACGCGCAGCGCCACGGCCTCGGCGCTGGCCAGCGCCTGGGCGCGGTCGCGCAGGTGCAGGTGCGCGCCCACGGCGATGTTCTCGCGCACGGTCTGCGCGGCGAAGGGCTTCACGATCTGGAAGGTGCGGGTCATGCCGAGCACGGCGTTGCGGTGCGGCTCGCGGCCGGTGATGTCCTGGCCGGCGAAGCGCACGGTGCCGGCGTCGGGCCGCAGGAAGCCCGACATCAGCGCGAACAGCGTCGTCTTGCCCGCGCCGTTGGGGCCGATCAGCGCGGTGAGGCTGCCCTCCCTCACCGACAGGCTCACGCCCTGCACGGCCTTCAGGCCGCCGAAGGAGCGCGAGATGCCGTCGAGCTGCAGCAGGGGCTCAGTCATCGCGGCCTCCCTTCTTCTTCCACAGCTGCCGCACCGACAGCCCCAGGCCCGCCACGCCGCGTGGCAGGAAGATCACGATGAGCACGAGCACCGTCCCGTAGATGACCATGTTGATGCCCGGCAGCTCGCCGAACAGGTTGCGCGTGAGGTCCGACAGCAGGTGCAGCACCGCCGCGCCCAGCACCGGCCCCCACAGCGTGCCCATGCCGCCCACGATGGCCGCGACCAGCGCCTCCACCGAGGTGACCGGGCCGTAGGCGATGCCCGCATCGATGTACTGGAACACCTGCACATAGAAGGCGCCTGCCGCGCCCATGAAGGCCGCCGACAGGCCGATGGCCGCGAGCTTGACGCGGAATGGGTTCACGCCCACGGCGCGCGCGGCATCCTCGTTGTCGCGCACGGCCTGCAGGTAAGCGCCGAAGCGGCCGTTGCGCAGCCACCAGGTCACCAGCAGCGCCACGACCACCATCGCCAGCACCACCCACAGGTAGCCCGCGCGCGAGGCGAACTGCATGTTCGCGACCGACTCGCGCAGCGGCACCATCAGGCCCACGCCGCCGCCGGTGAACGGCACCGAGGTCGCGAGGATGCGGAACACCTCCGCGAAGGCCAGCGTGACAAGTGCGAAGTACGAGCCCTTCAGCCCGTAGCGAAAGGTCAGCGCGCCGACGAACAGGCCCACCAGCGCGCTGCCGGCAATGGCCAGCGGCAGCGCGACCCACGCGTTGATGCCGCCCTGCAGCTGCGCGATGGCCTGGATGTAGGCGCCCGTGCCGAAGAACAGCGCATGCCCGAACGAGAACTGCCCGCCGAAGCCGCCGAGGATGTTCCAGGCCTGCGCGATGAGCGTGGCATAGAGCGCCATCATCACGAAGTTGAGCATCACGCCCGACTGCGTGACCAGCGGCACGCAGCCGACCGCCACCGCGAAGAGCGCGATGCCCGCGAGCTGCCGGCGTCCCGGGTTCATGCCCGCGCTCATGCCTTGGCTCCGAACATGCCCTGCGGGCGGAACAGCACGACGCCGATGAAGATCGCGAAGATCCCGATCTGCCCGAGCGACTCGCCCAGGTAGAGCCCGCCGAGCGACTCGACCACGCCGATCAGGAAGCCGCCGACGAGCGCCCCCACGAAGCTGCCCATGCCGCCCAGCACCACGATGGTGAAGGCCACCAGCACGAAGCCGCTGCCGACCTGCGGGTTGACGTAGTACGCGGGCAGCAGGAAGCAGGCCGCGGCCCCGAGGCATGCGAGGCCGATGCCGAAGCTCATGGCGTACACGTGGTCGACGTCGATGCCCATGAGCTTGGCGCCCTCCTTCTCCTTGGCCACCGCGCGGATGGCGCGGCCCAGGTCGGTGCGGCCCATGATCCAGAACAGGATGCCCGACACCGCCAGCGCGCCGGCGAAGGCGACCAGCTTGGGCACGGCGATCATCGCGGGGCCGATGGCCACGGTGCTCAGCGAATAGGCGGTGTCGATGCTGCGCGTGTCCGACTTGAAGAACAGCAGCGCCAGGTTCTCCATGACGATGGCGATGCCGAGCGTGGCCAGCAGGATGTTCTCGTCCTTGCCATGGCCCGCACGGTTGATGACCACGCGCTGCAGCGCATAGCCGAGCGCGAACATCCCCGCGACGGCGATGGGCAGCGCCAGATAGGGATCGATGCCCCAGCGCTCCTTCAGGAAGTACACCGCGTAGAGCGCCAGCATCAGGCTCGCGCCATGCGCGAAGTTGATGATGTGCAGCACGCCGTAGATCAGCGTGAGCCCGACCGCGATCAGCGCGTACACGGCGCCGGTCGTGAGTCCGTTCAGGACCGACGGGAAGAGGATGGTGATGTCTGGCATTGGCTGTCGGGGGCTTGGCCGCTTTCCTGGCTGTGCGTCTTGCGTGGGCGTGCCGCTCCACCGGACTCCGTGCGTGCCCGGAATCCGTCGAAGCGCTTCATGGGTGGTGCCTCGTGTCGGCCCGGCTTCAGGCCTTCAGCGGGAAGACCGGGTCGGTCTCGCGGTAGTCGCGCGGGATGATGACCTTGATGTCGTTCTTCACCACCTGCGTCATGAGCGGCTGCGCGCCTTCGTTCTGGCCGTTGACGAACCGCGTGGGGCCGTACGGCATGATGTGGTTGGAGAAGGTGCTCTTCTCCAGCGCGTCGATGATGGCCGCGCGCTCGGCGGACTTCGCGCGCTCGATGGCATCGGCCAGCAGCCACATCGAGGTGTAGGTCATGAACACCTCGTAGCTGAAGAACTGGCCCTTGGCCTCCACGCGCTTGCGCAGCTCCTGCGAGCGCTTGTCCTTCGGGTTGAACCAGTGGTTGCAGTCGATGATGCCGTTGGCTGCGTCCGGAAATTCCTTCACGAACTTGTAGCTCGACGCCGCGCCGCCCAGCACCGAGAAGATCGCCTTGGGCACCACCTTCTGCTGCTGCATGGTGCGCACCAGCAGCGCGTATTCGTTGTAGTAATTGGCGGGAATCACGATGTCGGGGTTGACCGACTTCATGCGCAGCACGATGTTGTTGAAGTCGCGCGTGGGGTTGGCGTGCTTCACCACCTCCTTCACCTCGAAGCCGTAGCCCGGCAGCTCGCGCGAGAGCAGCTGCGCGGTGCCCGCGCCGAACAGCGACTCCTCGTGGATGATCATCACCGTCTTGGCGGGGCTGCCCGCGGCCTTGTTGAGCACCAGCAGGTTGGCCATGGCTACCTCGGTCGACTTCTTGTAGCCGGGTCCGAAGCGGAAGGTGTTCTTCAGCCCGCGCTCGACGATCTGGTCGGCCACGCCCACGTCGACCACATGCGGCAGGTTGTACTTGGCCGCGGCCTGCGTGGTGGCCAGGCAGATGGCGGAAGCGAAGGCGCCCACGATGGCCGACACGCCGGCCTCGTTCATCTTCTCGACCTCGGCCGCGCCGGCCTGCGGCTGCGACTGCGCGTCGCCCAGCAGGGCCTCGAGCTTCGCGCCGCCGAGCGACCTGATGCCGCCCGCCGCGTTGATGTCCTCGATGGCCATGAGCGCGCCCAGGCGGCACTGCTGGCCCGAATAGGCCAGCGCGCCGGTGACCGGGTGCAGCACGCCCACCTTGATGGTCTTGGGCTGCGCGCCGGCCACGAGGGGGAAGGCGACGGCGGTGGCCAGCGCGGCCGAGCGGGACACGAAACTGCGGCGGTTCTGCATGGGGCTTTCCTTTTTCTCTTCAGTTGAACTGGGCTGACACGTCCTTGCTGACCCACACCTTCGCGTCGATGCTGCCCACGCGGGAGAGCTGCATCTCGTAGGTGTAGCGGTCGGGGCGGTAGAAGCCGTGCAGCCACTGCACGGGCCGCTCGTCCTCGTCGTAGATCAGGCGGCGCACCGCGAGCAGGGCCGAGCCGACGGAGACATCGAGGTGCTGCGCGAGCACGTTGTCGGCCAGCCGGGCGGAAATGGTCTGGTGGGCGCGCCCCACCTTCACGCCCGATTCCTCCAGCAGCACCAGGATGGGCTTCTTCGACAGCTCGCGCCGGCCGAAGCGGCGCGCGATGGTGTCGGGCACGTAGGTCGTGATGTGCGAGAGCGGCCCCTCCTTGGTGGAGCGCACGCGCACGGCCTTCTGCACCGCATCGCCGAGCTGGAGCTGCAGCGCCTCGGCCACCTGCGTGGATGCCGTGATGGTGGCCACCTCGATCACCTTGACCGAGGTGTGCAGGCCCATGGTGACGAGGTTCTCGAGCAGGCCGCGCAGGTTGGCGCGCTCCATGCTTCTGGTGCCGGGGCCTTCGCCGCCGGCCGGCGGCACCGCGCGCGTGCGGCGCCCGGGATTGCGTTCGATGAGTCCTTCGGAAGCCAGCTGCTCCAGTGCGCGGCGCACGGTGACGCGCGCCACGTTGAACTGCCCCATCAGCGCCAGCTCACCAGGCAGGCCTTCCGCAAAGCGGCCTTCGTGCAGCTGCTCACGCAGCACCAGATAGATCTGGTGGTATTTCGGCAAAGGCATCTGCGACATGCCGTTGATGGTTTTGCAGTTTCAATGTTCTGTCAATGGGACATTTGAAGCCGCAAAAAAAGGCGCCGGAGGCGCCTTCCTTGAAACGGGTGGCAGGAGCTCAGAGCTTGAACGGAACCACTTCCTGGCGCTGGTCGCCCAGGCCCTCGATTCCCAGCGTCATCACATCGCCCTTCTTCAGGAAGAGCGGCGGCTTCATGCCCATGCCCACGCCCGGGGGCGTGCCGGTGGTGATGACGTCGCCCGGCATCAGCGTCATGAACTGGCTGACGTAGCTCACGATCTTGGCCACGCTGAAGATCATGGTCTTGGTGTTGCCGGTCTGCACGCGCTTGCCGTTCAGGTCGAGCCACATCGAGAGCTTCTGCGGGTTGGGCACGTCGTCGCGCGTCACCAGCCACGGTCCGATGGGGCCGAAGGTGTCGCAGCCCTTGCCCTTGTCCCAGGTGCCGCCGCGCTCGATCTGGTATTCGCGCTCGCTGATGTCGTTGATGGTGCAGTAGCCGGCCACGTAGTCGAGCGCGCTCTTCTGCGGCACGTAGCGCGCACGCGTGCCGATGACCACGCCGAGCTCGACCTCCCAGTCGGTCTTGACCGAGCCCTTGGGCAGCATCACCGGATCGTTCGGGCCCTGGATGCAGCTGTTGGCCTTGGTGAACACCACCGGCTCCTTGGGCACCGGCAGGCCCGACTCGGCCGCGTGATCCGCGTAGTTGAGGCCGATGGCGATGAACTTGCCCACGTTCGCCACCGGGCAGCCGAAGCGCGGCTTGCCCTTGACCAGCGGCAGCTTGTCGATCTTCTGCTTGCGCAGCTTGGCGAGCGCGGCGTCGCCGAGCTGCTCGGGGCCGATGTCCTTGACGAGGGCGCTCAGGTCGCGCAGCTGGCCGTTGTCATCGATGAGGCCGGGCTTTTCCTTGCCGGGGTTGCCGTAGCGGACGAGTTTCATGTTTTCCTTTCAGTGCGTTGGAATTCGGAAGTGTGTGGGATGAGCGGGCCCGGCCGGTCAGTATGTCGAGCGGCCGCCGGACAGGTCGAACACGGCGCCGGTGGAGAACGAGCAGTCCTCGGTGCAGAGCCAGCCGACCATCGCGGCCACCTCCTCCACAGTGCCGAAGCGGCCCATGGGAATCTTCGAGAGCATGAAGGCGATGTGCTGCGGCGTCATCTGGTCGAAGATGGCGGTCTTCACCGCCGCGGGCGTCACGCAGTTCACGCGGATGCCGGTGTCGGCCAGCTCCTTGCCGAGCGACTTGGTCAGGCCGATGACGGCCGCCTTGCTCGCGCTGTAGGCACTGGCGTTGGGGTTGCCGTCCTTGCCGGCCACCGAGGCGATGTTGACGATGCGGCCGTGGCCGCCGCTGCCGTCGCTGCCCTGCCTGCGCATCTGCGCGACCACCTCGCGGCAGCAGAGGAACACGCCGTTGACGTTGACTTCCATCACCTGGCGCCAGTCGTCGACGGGGTAGTCCCACAGCTTCGTGTTGGGCCCGGTGATGCCGGCGCTGTTGACGAGCGCGTCGATGCGCGGCGCATGCGACAGCGTGGCGGCCACGGCCTGGGCGACCGAGGCATGCTGCGACACGTCGACCTTCAGCGCGAAGGCCTTGTCGCCGAGCGATTCGGCGGCCTTGGTGGCTGCGTCTTCGTCGCGGTCCCACAGCGTGACGCTGCCGCCCGAGGCGACGAGCCGCTGCGCAATGCCGAAGCCCAGTCCCGTGGCACCGCCGGTGACGACCGCGTGGCGCCCGCGGAAGTCGAGCTGGTTCATATCGTGATGCCGCCGTCGACCGTGAAGTACTGGCCGGTGGCGAACACCGATTCGTCGCTCGCGAGGAACACGACCACCGGCGCGATCTCCTCGGCCTGTGCGAGCCGGCCCATGGGCTGGCGCGCGATGAAAGCGCGGCGCGCGGCGTCGGGGTCGGCGTTGGCGTTGATGCGCTCGCCCAGCGAGGGCGTGTCGACCGTGCCGGGGCACACCGCATTGCAGCGGATGCCGCGCGCCACGTAGTCGGCCGCCACGCTCTTGGTGAGGCCCAGCACGGCAGCCTTGGTCGTGCCGTAGACGAAGCGGTTGGGCAGCCCCTTCATGCTGGAGCACACGCTGGCCATGTTGATGATGCTGCCGCGCCCCGCCGCCAGCATGCCGGGCAGCACGGCCTGGATGGTCCACATCTGGGCGCGTACGTTGAGGTTGAAGGCGAAGAGCAGTTCGTCGTCGGTCGCCTGCTCGATGGTGCCGTTGTGGACCACGCCGGCGCAGTTGAAGAGGACGTCCAGCGGCGGCAGCTTGGCCGCCAGCGCGCCGATGGCGGCCTTGTCGAGCACGTCGAGCTTCAGCGCGGTGACGTTGGGCACGCCCGCGTAGCGCTCCAGCAGCTTCTCGTTGACGTCGGTGGCCCAGACCTGTGCGCCCTCGGCGGCCATGGCGAGCACGCTGGCATGGCCGATGCCCTGGCCGGCGGCAGTGACCAGCGCGGTCTTTCCCTTCAATCTCATGGAGCTCTCCTCGGGTTTGGCCCGATGATGGTCCGGGCAATGTGGCGTATTCTGAATTGGCCTTACCACTTGGCCAATTCAGGACAACCCCTAACCCTCCCGCCTGCCTTTCCGTTTCCGTGCCGATCCAGACCCTCGAACCCCAGCGCCTCTACCGCCAGATCGCCGAACAGCTGCGCGAGCTCATCGGCAAGGGCGAATTCGCTGTGGGCGCGCGCATTCCCGCCGAGCGCGACCTGGCCCGGCAGCTGGGCGTGAGCCGGCCATCGGTGCGCGAGGCGCTGATCGCGCTGGAGGTGGAAGGCTGGGTCGAGGTGCGCACCGGCTCTGGCGTGTACGTGCTCGACCGCTCGCAGCGCACGCCGCCGCCGGCCAACGGCGCGGCCGGCATCGAATGGGGGCCGCTGGAGATCATCCGCGCGCGCCGCATGGTGGAAGGCGAGACCGCCGCCACCGCGGCCCAGCACGGCAAGCGCAAGGACGTGGACGCCATGCGCCGCGCGATCCGCATGATGCGCGAGCTGGCAGCGAACGGCGAGGTGCCGCACGAGGGCGACCGCGCCTTCCACCTGGCCATCGTCAACGCCTGCGACAACGTGGTGCTGACCGAGACGGTCCAGGGTTTCTGGGAGTCGCGGCACGGGCCGATCTTCGCCCGCATGATCGACTACTTCGAGACCATGGAGTCGTGGCAGGTGGCCATCGGCGAGCACGAGCTGATCCTCGACGCCATCGCCGCGCGCGACCCGGCCGCCGCTCGCAGCGCCATGCACGAACACATGGACAAGTTCCACCAGCGCTTCAGCGCGAGCTGGCGCCGCACCAAGGCTTCCTGAACCGAGGAAGAACACCACGATGACTCCCTACATCCGACTCCACCCCGCCGACGACGTCGTCATCGCGCGCTCGCAGCTGCTCGGCGGTGCCACCGTCGAAGGCGTGGCCGTGCGCGGGCTGATCCCGCCGGGCCACAAGATCGCGATGCGCGACATCGCGCAGGGCGAGCCGGTGCGCCGCTACAACCAGATCATCGGCTTCGCAAGCCGCCCCATCGCCGCCGGCGAGCACGTGCACACGCAGAACCTCGACATGGGCCCCGACAAGGGTGACTTCGAACGCGACTACGCCTTCGGCGCCGACGTGAAGCCCGCGCCCGCGAAGCGCGAAGCCACCTTCATGGGCATCCGGCGCGCCGACGGCCGCGTGGCCACGCGCAACTACATCGGCGTGCTGACCAGCGTGAACTGCTCGGCCACCGCCGCGCGCGCCATCGCCGACCACTTCTCGCGCAAGACCAACCCGCGGGCACTGGCGGCCTTCCCCAACGTGGACGGCGTGATCGCGCTCACGCACGGCACCGGCTGCGGCATGGACACGCAGGGCCTGGGCATGCAGATCCTGGAGCGCACGCTCACGGGCTATGCCACGCATGCGAACTTCGCGGGCGTGCTGGTGGTGGGCCTGGGCTGCGAGGCCAACCAGATCAACGCCTGGCTCGCGACCGGCCACCTGGCCGAGGGCGAGAACTTCCGCACCTTCAACATCCAGGACACGGGCGGCACGCGCAAGACGGTCGAGAAGGGCGTGGCGCTCATCAACGAGATGCTGCCGCGCGCCAACGCCGTGAAGCGCGAGCCCTGCAGCGCGGCGCACATCACGATCGGGCTGCAGTGCGGCGGCTCGGACGGCTACTCGGGCATCAGCGCCAACCCGGCGCTGGGCGCGGCGGTCGACCTGCTGGTGGCGCACGGCGGAACGGCCATCCTCAGCGAGACGCCCGAGGTGTACGGCGCCGAGCACCTGCTCACGCGCCGCGCGGTGAAGCGCGAGGTCGGCCAGAAGCTGGTGGACCGCATCAAGTGGTGGGAGCACTACACCGCCGTCAACGAAGGCGAGATGAACAACAACCCCTCGCCGGGCAACAAGGCAGGCGGACTCACCACCATCCTCGAGAAATCGCTGGGCGCGGTCGCCAAGGGCGGCACCAGCAACCTCGAGGCGGTGTACGAATACGCGGAGCCCGTCACCGCGCACGGCTTCGTCTACATGGACACGCCCGGCTACGACCCGGTGAGCGCCACCGGACAGGTGGCCGGCGGCGCCAACCTGATCTGCTTCACCACCGGGCGCGGCTCGGCCTACGGCTGCGCGCCCTCGCCTTCGCTCAAGCTGGCGACCAACTCGGCGCTGTGGCAGCGGCAGGAGGAGGACATGGACATCAACTGCGGCGAGATCGTCGACGGCACGGCGTCGATCCAGGAGATGGGCCGGCGCATCTTCGAGCTGGTGCTCGCGACCGCATCGGGCGCGCAGTCGAAGAGCGAGCAGCACGGCTACGGCCAGAACGAGTTCGTGCCGTGGCAGGTCGGTGCGGTGATGTGAACCGAGCGAACCCATCGACGACGAGGAACTCCATGGCGACTCTCCCCTTCGGCTTCCTGGAAGGCACAGGCTTCGAGCAACTGGACCCGCGCTTCAAGGGCTGCGTCCCGGGCCCCGAGCGCGTGCAGCGCCTGTGGACCGGCGCGCGCTGGTGCGAAGGCCCCGCGTGGTTCGCGGCGCACCGCACGCTGGTGTGGTCGGACATTCCGAACAACCGCATGCTGCGCTTCGACGAGGTCAACGGCACGGTGGGAACCTTCCGCGAGCCGTCGGACAACACCAACGGCAACACGGTCGACCGCCAGGGCCGGCTCGTGAGCTGCGAGCACCTCACGCGGCGCGTGACGCGCACCGAGCACGACGGCACGATCACCGTGCTGGCCTCGCACTGGAAGGGCAAGCGGCTGAACTCGCCCAACGACGTGGTGGTGCACTCGGACGGCGCCGTGTGGTTCACCGACCCGAGCTACGGCATCCTCTCCGACTACGAAGGCCTGAAGGCCGAGAGCGAGATCGGCGCGTGCCATGTCTACCGCATCGACCCGCAAAGCGGTGAGGTCGAGCTGATGGCCGACGACTTCGTCAAGCCCAACGGACTGGCCTTCTCGCCCGACGGGTCGCTGCTGTACATCGCCGATACGGGCGCGAGCCATGCGCCCGACGGCCCGCGGCACATCCGCAGGTTCAAGGTGGGCGCCGACGGCCGCAGCCTGGGCGGCGGCAAGGTGTTCGCCGAATGCACCAGCGGCCTCTTCGACGGCTTCCGCCTCGACACCGAAGGCCGCATCTGGACCAGCGCGCTCGACGGCGTGCACGCCTACCACCCCGACGGCACGCTGCTGGGCAAGATCCTGCTGCCCGAGCGCGTGGCCAACGTCTGCTTCGGCGGCCCCAAGCGCAACCGCCTCTTCATCTGCGCGACCACGTCGCTCTACGCCATCACGCTGAACGCGAAAGGAGCCTGATCCATGTCCCATACGCTCAAGGCCGACCACCTGCAGGCCACCGTCGCCCGCATCCTCGAAGCCGCGGGCAGCTCGCCCGCCGAGGCACAGCAGGTGGCGGCCAACCTGGTGCTGGCAAACCTGAGCGGGCACGACTCGCACGGCGTGGGCATGCTGCCGCGCTATGTCGACGCGGTGGCCGAAGGCGGCCTGAAGCCGAACGCCGCGGTGCGCGTGAACCTCGACATCGGCACGCTGATGGGCCTGGACGGCCAGCACGGCTACGGCCAGATCGTCGGCGTGCAGGCGATGGAGCTGGGCATCGCGCGGGCGAAGCAGCACGGCAGCTGCATCTTCACGCTGTCTCATGCGCACCACCTGGGGCGCATCGGGCACTTCGCGGAGATGGCGACGGCGCAGGGGCTGGTGTCGATGCATTTCGTCAACGTGCTCTCGCGGCCGGTGGTCGCGCCCTGGGGCGGCGGCGACGGGCGCTTCGGCACCAATCCGTGCTGCATCGGCATTCCGCTCGCGGGCGCGGAGCCCTTCGTGCTCGACTACGCGACCAGCCGCGTGGCGCAGGGAAAGATGCGCGTGGCGCACAACAAGGGCGAGCGCGTGCCCGACGGCTACCTCATCGACGAGAACGGCGCGCCGACCAACGACCCGGGCGTGGTGGTGGTGCCGCAGGGCAACGGCCTCTTCGGCGCGCTCATGACCTTCGGCGAGCACAAGGGCTACGGCATGGCGGTGGCCTGCGAGCTGCTCGGCGGCGCCCTCACCGGCGGCGGCACCTGGCATCGGCAGGCGGACACGGCACGCACGGTGCTCAACGGCATGCTCACGGTGCTGATCGATCCGGCGAAGCTGGGCACGCAGAAGTCCTTCGACGAGGAGGCCCGGGAGTTCGTCGGCTGGCTGCGGCAGAGCCCGCCCGGACAGGGCTTCGACGAAGTGCAGATCGCGGGCGAGCCGGAGCGCAAGGCGCGCGTGGCACGGCGCAAGGAGGGGATCTGGGTGGACGATGCGACGTGGGGAGAGATCGTCGCGGCGGGGGCGAAGGTGGGCGTGCAGGTCTCGTAGCCAGCCAGCCTACGGACGGGCGCTTCGCGCCTTCTGGCCGAGCACGAGCGCGATGCCGCCCAGGATCGCGATGGAAGCCACGGCCAGCCGCGGCGTGATCGCTTCCGACAGGAACAGCACGCCACCGAATGCGGCCAACAGCGGAACCGACAGTTGCACGGTGGCGGCGCGCATCGCGCCGAGGCGCCCCAGCACCGCGTACCAGACCGCATAGCCGAGCCCCGAGGTCAGCGCGCCGGAGGCGACGGCAAGCACGAGCCCCATCGCATCGGCATGCACATCGGCATGCGCCTCGACTGCGAACACCAGACTCAGCGCCAGTGCCAGCGGCAGGGCCCGCGTGAAGTTGCGCGCGGTCGCGGCCAGCGGATCGGCCACGCCCCTGCCCCGCAGCGAATACACGCCCCAGGCCACGCCTGCGGCGGCCATCAGCAGGGCGCCCAGCGGCGGCGGAGCGGCGATCCCCGGCGACACCAGGTAGACCAGCCCGCCGACCGCCATGGAAAAGCCGAACCATCCGGGCGCCCCGAAGCGCTCGCTGCCAGATCGCAGGCCCGCGCCGAACATCGTCAGCTGGACCGCGCCGAACAGGATCAGCGCTCCCGTACCCGCCGACAGGCTGAGGTAAGCAAAGGAAAAGAAGGCGACATAGCCGAACAGCATGACGGCCGCCAGCCAGTCCGCGCGGACCGGCGGAGCCGACGAAGCGGCCAGCTGCGCCCTGAGACGCACGAGAAGCCCCAGCATGAGCGCGCCCGCCAGGAGCCTGACGCTGCCGAAGCTCGCCGGGTCGATGCCCCTGCGTTGCAGCGCGAGCCGGCAAAGCAGCGAATTTGCGGCAAACGCCAGCATGGCGATCGCCGTCAGGAGGATGGTCCGCAGGCCGTCGCCGCGCGTCGCGTCAGGCATGAGCACGCACCCGCGAAGAGCGAGGCTCCATCGGACACAGGCAAGCTACCGCGCCATGGCTCATGCGACCTCCGTGGAGGCAACCGCGAACATCGGCCTGCCGCCAGGACTGGCGGCAAGGGCTGAACGATGCTACTGCGCCGGAGGCGCTCGATGCGAGCCTGCCGGCGGCCTGCGGGGTACCCCTATCGGACGATCAGCGCGATCGTCGCTTCCAGGTGCTCGGAAGGCGCGCGGCGGAAGCCCGAGCGCGCGAAGCGCTGCAGCTGCCCCACCACGAAGGCGGTGAGCGCCGCTGCGCGCACCTGCGCGTCGACGCTGGGCGTGGCCGAGCCGTCGGCCGCGGCGGCCCCGCGAAGCACCTGGCGCAGCGTGGATTCGATCTTGTCGAAGAACTGGTTCATGCGCTGCTGGAGGCGCTCGTTCTCGTAGACCAGCGCGTCGCCCACCATGACGCGGGTCATGCCGGGATTGCGCTCTGCGAACTGCACGAGCAGCGTGAGGATGCGGGCGGCCTGCTGGGCGCCGGTGGCGCCCTCGCGCTCGAGGATCTGGTTGACCAGCGTGAAGACGCTCTGCTCGATGAAGTCGATCAGGCCCTCGAACATCTGGGCCTTGCTCGCGAAATGGCGATAGAGCGCGGCCTCGCTCACTTCGAGCCGCGCGGCCAGCGCGGCAGTGGTGACCCGCTCGGCGCCCGGCTGCTCCAGCATGGAGGCGAGCGCCTGCAGGATCTGCACGCGCCGCTCGCCCGGCTTGGGGCGCTTGCGCGCCGGGGGAGTGGTCGTTTCCGCAGGAGTCTCTACGCCGGAAGCACTGGTCGTCTCTTCGTTCTGCATGGGAGCGCGTGCAAAGATGTAATCAATTGATTCTCGCACAGCGCAGTGAGCGCGCGCCCACGCCGGCCTCAACGGGCGCGGATCATCGTGCCGTAGGCCTGGTCGGTCAGGATCTCCAGCAGCATCGCGTGCGGCACGCGGCCGTCGATGATGTGCACCGCGTTCACGCCGCTCTTGGCCGCGTCGAGCGCACCTTCGATCTTCGGCAGCATGCCGCCGGAGATGGTGCCGTCGGCGAACAGGTCGTCGATCTCGCGGGCGCTGAGGTTGGTGAGCAGCTTGCCGTCCTTGTCGAGCACGCCGGGCGTGTTGGTCAGCAGCATGAGCTTCTCGGCCTTGAGCACGGTGGCCAGCTTGCCGGCGACGACGTCGGCGTTGATGTTGTAGCTCTCGTTCTCCTCGCCGAAGCCGATGGGGCTGACCACCGGGATGAAGGCGTCGTCCTGCAGCGCCTTGACCACGCTGGGGTCGATGGAGACGATGTCGCCGACCTGGCCGACGTCGTGGTGCACGTTGGGATCGTTGCGGTCGGCCATCTTGAGCTTCTGCGCGCGGATCAGGCCGCCGTCGCGACCGGTCAGGCCCACGGCCTTGCCGCCGGCCTGGTTGATCAAGCCCACGATGTCCTGCTGCACCTCGCCGGCCAGCACCCATTCGACGACTTCCATGGTCTCGGCGTCGGTCACGCGCATGCCCTGGATGAAGCTGCCCTTCTTGCCCAGGCGGTTGAGCGCCGCCTCGATCTGCGGGCCGCCGCCGTGCACCACCACCGGGTTCATGCCCACCAGCTTCAGCAGCACCACGTCTTCGGCGAAGTCGGCCTGCAGCGCCGGGTCGGTCATGGCGTTGCCGCCGTACTTGATGACGATGGTCTTGCCGTGGAACTTGCGGATGTACGGCAGCGCCTGGGCCAGGATCTCGGCCTTGTCGCGCGGGGGGATGTTGAGGACGGGGTCGGTCATGGGCGGTCAGGCTCCAAAGCGGTGGACGATCAGGTGAGGCTCAAATTCTCGCGCAATCCCGGTGACAGCCGACTGACTGCGCGGGCAACACCGGGGAGCCGGCCTTGCCGGGCCACCGGTGTTGCCCCCGGGCGAGGGGTTGGCGCGGCGACACGAAGTGCGCGAAGCCTGGGGGCGTGCCTGTTCACGGCCGCAGCCAGCGCGGGACCTTGAAGCGCACGATCATCAGGTACGCCCCCACGTAGGTGGTCACGAACAGCAGGCAGAAGAACATCAGCACGATGGTGTTGTTCCAGAACAGCACCGCCGGCACCACCGACAGGGCTGCGAACATCCACAGGTAGGGCGAGGTGCGGTTGTTGCGCGCCAGCAGCTGCCGGGCCTCGTCGTCCGCGAAGGCCACGCGCACGATGCGGCGGAAGATCAGCTGGTGGAAGTGCAGCGCGTCGGCCGTGCCGGGCGACTGCCCGCGCGCCAGCTTGCGGTAGATGGAGAACAGCGTCTCCCACACCGGGTAGATCAGCAGCAGCATCGGGAACCACGGCGACACCACGCGGTGGCGCTGCACCAGCGTCACGCAGGCCACGGCGATCACCATGCCCCAGACGTAGGCGCCGCCGTCGCCGGCGAAGATCTTGCCGCGCGGGTAGTTCCACACCAGGAAGCCGAAGGTGGCGCCGACCAGGCAGATCACCATGGCGGCCAGCTGCCGGTCGCCCACCTGCAGCGCCACGTGCGAGATCGCCAGGCAGACCAGCACCGCGACCGTGCCCGCGAGCCCGTTGTAGCCGTCGATGATGTTGAAGGCATGAGGCAGCCCGCCGATGGCCAGGGCCGCGAAGAGCACGGTGGCGTAAGGCACCATCGCCAGCCAGCCGTCGACCATCTCGAAGCCGGTGCGCGCCACGCCCAGCCCCAGCAGCCAGCAGACCAGCAGCGCCGAGCCGATGGTCAGCCCCAGCCGGTAACGCACCTTCACGCGCTGAGTGACGTCTTCAACGATGCCGCCCAGCACTGCCGGCAGGATGCACACCAGCGTGAGCATCGAGGTCGTGACCGGCCAGGAGACATTGAACGGATCGGTGCCGGTGATGCCTGCGGCCAGCCAGGCCGCCCCCATGCCCAGCAGGATGCCCGCACCACCCAGGCGAGGCACGTGGCCCTTGTGGAAGCGCTGGGGCATGTCGGCGCCGTAGAGGCGGGCATGCCGCCGTGCACGTCGCATGAACACCTGGACCGAGAAGGCGGCGACGAAGAAACTGATGACGATCAGAGCAATCATGTGTGGGGTTTGGGGAACCCTAGAATTCCCGGGCGAAATTAGACCATGCCCACGCCCCCCTCCTCCCGCCATCCCATCACCATTTCGATCGTGAGCCACGGCCAGCTCGCGCTGGTGCTGCCGCTGCTGGAGCAGTTGGACAGGTACAGCCGCGCCGTCATCGACAAGGTCCTGCTCACGCTGAACATCCCCGAGGCCGACTTGCTCGCCGGCCGCAGCTGGGGCTTCGAGGTGGAGCGGATCGAGAACGCGAGCGCCAAGGGCTTCGGCGCCAATCACAACCAGGCCTTCGAGCGCTGCGGCACCGAGTGGTTCCTGGTGCTGAACCCGGATATCCGCTTCGACAGCGACGTGCTGTCGCCGCTGCTCGCACAGGCCGCGCCCGACGCCGGCCTGCTCACGCCGCGCATCCTGGAGCCCGGCAAGACCGAGCCCGAGCCGCACCGGGCGCTGCTCACGCCGCTCGAGATCCTCGGAAGAAAGAAGCCCGGCTACGTGCGCCCGACGGTGCCGGCGTGGATTCCGGGCCTGTTCATGCTGTTTCGCAGCGAGGCCTACCGGCAGGTGGGCGGCTTCGACGAGAAGTTCTTCATGTATGGGGAAGACTTCGACATCTGCGCCCGCACCCGGCTCGCGGGCTGGAAGCTGCAGGTGGGCGAGAACCTGCTCGCCCGTCACGACGCGCAGCGCGAGAGCCACCGCAGCAGGAAGTACCTGTACTGGCACGTGACCAGCCTGCTGAAGGTGTGGCTTTCGGCCTCCTTCTGGCGATACCTGCGACTGCAGGGCCGCTAGCCGGCCCCCGGTGGAGCGGATCAGCCGCGCTCGAGAACGTCCTGCACGATGGCCTGCTTGCCGCGGCCGAATCGCGCATAGCGGCCGCGCGCGGCCTCCAGAAGGATCGGCAGCAGGCGCAGCGGACGCGCCGCCGGCAATCCGGCCCTGAACCGCTGGTGCGCGACCTTGGCGCGCTGCGCATCCAGGCAGCCCGGCCGCACGCGGTCGCCGAGCTGCTGCAGCCGCTGCAGAAGCGCCTCGGCGCGGCGCAGCCGAGCTACATGCTTGTCGCCCCGTTCCACGAAAGCCTTCGCCACCTTCTCGGACAGCGTCAGCCGACGCGCGCCGATCTGGTTGTTGCCGTGCTGGCGATAGTCGATGGTCGGCTCGGGCAGCACGTCCATGCGGCCCGTGGCCGCGGCCACCGCGGCCAGCCATTCGTCATGCACCCACTCGGGGGAGAACGGCAGGGCCGCATCGAGCAGAGTCCTGCGGAACATCGTCGTCGCGCCGGTCACGAGATTGCGCCGCAGCAGCACGCCGAAGGCCTCGCCGCGCGCGATGGCCTCCAGCTCGGCCGGCTGCACCTCGAGCGCGTGGAAGAGCGTGGAACCCAGCGGCTTCAGATCGCCGTCGACCAGGCGCGCGTCGGTATGCAGCAGCAGCAGATCGGGCCGCGCCTCGAACTGCGCCACCATGCGCGCCAGCCTCCCGGGGTGCCAGACGTCGTCCTGATCGCACAGCGCAATGAGGTCGTGGCTGCAGGCGCGCACCGCCTGCTCGAAATTGCGGGTGACGCCCAGCGGCGGCGAGTTGCCGAACACGCGCAGCGCGATCCGGTCGGCCACGCCGCACTGAGCGAGGGTCTCACGCACGACGGCGAGCGTGTCGTCGGTGGAGCCATCGTCGGACACGACGATCTCTTGCGGCAGCGGCTCCTGCGCGCAGATGCTGCGCAGCTGCTCGGGGAGATAGCGCGCGCCGTTGCGGGTGCAGAGGGCGACGGAGACCTGGAAGGGCATCGGACCTCGATCAGACCGGCGCCAGGCGGGGGGGCCAGGCGTAGCTGAAGTCCTCCCGGGCCAGCATGAGGTTGGGGCTGTAGGCAGGGTCGTTCTGGATCAAGTCGCCCCATCGCTTGTGCATGTAGGCCGCCTCTTCCTGGAACTGGGCCTGCTTCTGCGGCGAGACATCCTTGGCGCGGGTCGCGGATTCGTGGTGGAACAGCTCTGCATAGGGCGTCCACACGTTGCGCAGGCCAATCTCGCGCAACCGCAGGCAGAAGTCGATGTCGTTGAAGGACTCCTTCAGGTGGACCTCGTCGAGCCCGCCGACCTCCAGGTAGTGGCTCTTGCGAATCACGAGGCAGGCTGCGGTGACGGCAGAGAGCGACTGGATCAGCGCCGCTCGCCCGGCATAGCCTTCGCGGCCCATCGGCATGCGGCGATGCGAATGGGCGGCAATGCCGCCTAAGCCGAGGATCACGCCCGCGTGCTGCAGCGTCCTGTTCGGGAACCACAACCGCGCCCCCACCGCCCCGACGCCCGGCTGCAGCGCGAGACTGACCATCTCGCTGAGCCAATCAGGCGTGATGACTTCGATGTCGTTGTTGACCAGCGCCACGAGTTCGCCCTCGGCCACCGCCACGGCGCCGTTGTTCAGCGCCGCGTAGTTGAAGTCGCGGTCATCGCGAAGCACGCGGACCTTGGGATTCTCGGCGGCGATGCGCTTGAACCAGGCCAAGGTGTCAGGATCATCGGAGCCGTTGTCGACGATGATGATCTCGTAGTTCGAATAGCTGGTCTTCTCGAGGATCGACTGCACGCACTGCCGCGTGAGCTGCAGCGCGTTTCGCGTGGGGATGATCACCGAAACCAACGGTAAGACATCGGGCAAGGCGTAATGCACGCGATAGCCGAAATCGAGGTGCTCGGCCGTGGCCCGCACGCCGGTGCGCTCGAAGTGCTCGTTCAGCGCCCGCTCGCCCGCGATGGCAGCGTAGGGCTTGGCATTCATCGACTTGGCCGTGCTTTCGACGTGCACGCGCCAGTGATACAGCACGCGCGGAATGTGGCGGATCTGGCCGGGCTCGACGCGCTCCATGCAGCGCAGCACCAGGTCCCAGTCCTGCGAGCCTTCCATGCCCACGCGGAAGCCACCGACCGAGCGCATGAGCTCGGTCGAGAGCACGCCCAGGTGGCTGAACATGTTCTGCGAACGGAAGAGATCGACGTTCCAGTCGGACTTGAAATAGGGCCCGAAGCGGTGGCCGCCCTCGTCGACCTTGTCCTCGTCCGAGTAGATCAGCTTGACGTCGGGGTGAGCAGCGATGCAGTCGGCCACCCAGAAAAGCGCATGGGCCGGCAGCAGGTCGTCGTGGTCCATGAGCGCGACCCAGGGGCCGGAGACCAGTTCGAGAGCGCTGTTGGAAGCCGCCGAGATATGGCCGTTCTTCGGGCGGAACACCACCTTGATGCGCGGGTCGCTCTCGCTGTACGACTTGAGGATCTCGCGCACCTCTGCCGAGGGGGACGCGTCGTCTGCGATGCAGAGCTCCCAGTTGGGGTAGATCTGTCCGCGTACCGACTCGATCGCTTCGCGCAGCCAGGCCGGGTTGGGGTTGTAGGTGGGCATCACGACCGAGATCAGTGGCCGGTCCTTCATCGCTGCCACGCGCTGCCCGATCTTCCCGCGCAACTCGGGCGTCAAGGTGTCGTAGCGCTGCACCCACTTCGTATAGTCGTTGTAGCCCCCGAAACGCCGACCCAGCTCCCAGCGAATGCCTGGCCAGCCCGACTTCCTGAACATTCGCCATGCCCGCTGCACGCGCCCCATCATTCCGGGGCCTTGCCAGAGTCCGGCCAGGCCGAGGAAGAATCGATAGACAGATTTCATAGAGAGATTGGGCACCCGCGGCAGGCGGAGCCTTGAGGAATAGCGTGATTTCAGCCGGGCGACACCGGAACCTAGCGTCGCAGACCTGGCGGGAGAATTATCTGCGCAACCATCCGTAATATCGGGGTCGAAAGCCGGCGTTTCGTCCACTCCGCCAGGCTGCGAGAGGGCTACCTTAAAATTGGCCGGTTAAAAAGCTAAAGGAAAACGATGAGGCTACTCTCTGTGGTGCTTTCGGGAGGCGCCGGTTCCAGGCTCTGGCCTGCTTCGCGTCAAGCCTTTCCCAAACCGTTCATGAAACTCGGCAACTCGACGCTGCTTCAGCAAGCCGTCGAACGGGGTCAAGCGTGCGGCACCGGCGACCTGATGGTCGTGACCAACAAGGATCACCTATTTCTAACGAAGGACGTGCTTGGGCAGATGAGCGACCCACCGGCCACGACCTTTCTTCTCGAGCCCAAAGGGCGCAATACCGGTCCAGCCATCGCGTTGGCAGCACTGCAATGCATACGGCAATTCAGCGGCGACACCGTGATGCTTGTGTTGTCTGCCGACCATCTTGTCCCGGATGTCGAAGCTTTTGTAGCCAGCGCCACAGAAGCTTTCCGCCTTGCCCAGGAAGGGAATCTCGTCGTTTTCGGTGTGAGCCCGGCGAGCCCCGATACGGGCTTCGGCTATATCGAGGTGGAACGCGTTTCGCGCGAGAGCCAGGCGGTCAAGCGTTTCGTCGAAAAGCCCGATCTGGAGACCGCTCAAGAGTATCTGGCCACCGGCCGCTACTACTGGAACAGCGGCATGTTCGCATTCACGGCAGACACCATCATCGCGGCGCTCGAGAAACACGCACCCGATGTGATCCGTGCTGCAAAACATGCACTGGAAACCTCGAAGAGCTCCAGCAATGCGGTCGACTTCGATCTGCACGCATTCGGCCTGCAGCCCGATATCAGCATCGACTATGCCGTGCTGGAGCACGCATCCAACGTCCATGTCGTTCCGGCCAAGTTCGGCTGGAGTGACGTGGGTTCCTGGCCCGCCGTGTCCAACGCGCTGACTCCCGACGCCAGCGGCAACACGCTCCCTGATGACGTCGTCGCCCTCGATACGACGGGTACGCACGTACAAGTCGAAAGCTATGGTCCCAAGGTCGTGGCGACCGTGGGTGTTCATGACCTCGTGGTCGTCGACACGCCCGATGCGCTGCTGGTGCTGCACAAGGACAGCGCGCAGAAGGTCAAGAAGGTCGTCGACGTGCTCAAGGCCCGCAAGCATGAGACAGTGCATCTTCCGCCGGTGGTCCATCGCCCGTGGGGAACCTATGCTTCTCTCAAGGAGGAAGAAGGCTACAAGGTCAAGCGCATCACGGTGCGGCCTGGCGAGGCACTGTCGCTGCAGTATCACCATCAGCGCGCGGAGCATTGGGTAGTGGTGCAGGGCCGAGGCATCGTTCAGATCGGAGAAACCGAGTACGAGACCCTTCCCGGCCAGTATCGCTACATTCCCCTGAAGGAAAAACATCGCCTGACCAACATCGGCGATGAGGAACTGGTGCTCATCGAAGTCCAATGCGGCGGGTACCTGGGCGAGGACGACATCGTCCGCCTCGCAGACACCTACGGCCGTACATGAGTCAAGTCCACTCCAATCTTCATCGAAGCGCCCTGTCCGACTGGTGGCAGGGCACCCGCCGCACAGACATCTGGTGGACCCTCGCCTGGTTCGACATCGTCCTGCGCTACCGTCGATCCATGCTCGGGCCGATGTGGCTCACGCTGAGCATGGGCGTGATGATCGCCGGCATGGGTCCGCTCTACAGCTCCCTGTTCGGCACCGAGCTTTCCCGGTTCTTCCCGCACCTGGCGCTGGGCATCATCTTCTGGGGCTTCTTCTCCAGCATCGTGACGGACGCCTGCAATGCCTTCATCGGCTCGTCCAACTATCTGAAGCAGGGCTACTTCCCGATCAGCCTCTTCGTCTGGCGCAGCCTTGCGCGCAACCTGATCCAGTTCGCTCACCAGATCGTGCTCTACATCCCGGTGGCCATCTGGGCTGGCGTCTCGCTGTCATGGTCGGTGCTGCTCGTGTTGCCGGCCTTTGCCATCCTGATCATCAATGCTCATGCGCTTGGCCTGCTGCTGGGGTTGATCTGTACGCGCTACCGCGACGTCACCCAGATCATCACCAGCGTGATGCAGATGCTGATGTTCCTCACGCCCGTTTTCTGGCTGCCCGAGAACCTCCCCGGTCGCGCCAAGTACGTGCTGTGGAATCCCTTCGCGCAGATGCTCGATCTGCTTCGCACGCCCCTGATGGGCGGCACCGCGCACATCCACAGCTGGATCGGCATTCTGTTCTGGACGGCGGTCTGCCTGACCCTGGCCATCCTGATTTTCTCGAAGTACCGTCGCCGCGTCGTCTACTGGCTCTGATCCATGGCTTTCATTTCCCTCAAGAACGTCGCCGTCAACTTCCCGATCTACGGGGCCGGTGCGAACTCGCTCAAGAAGACTCTTGCAGCCTCGGTGACTGGCGGCCGCTTCGGCAAGGAGACCGGTGTTACCGTGGTGCAGGCGCTCAGCGGCATCAACCTCGAACTCAAGAGCGGGGATCGGCTCGGCCTGGTCGGCCACAACGGGGCGGGCAAGTCGACGCTTCTGCGCACGCTCGCCGGGGTCTACGAGCCGTCGTCGGGTGAATTCACGCGTCAGGGCACGGTTGCCAGCCTGATCGATCCTTCGCTGGGCATCGAGATGGACGCTACAGGTGTGGAAAACATCATGCTCCGCGGCCTCGTGATGGGCATGAGCAAGAAGGACATCGATCGCCTCACGCCCGAGATCTGCGAATTCAGCGGTCTGGGCGAATACGTCAACATGCCTGTTCGCACCTATTCGACCGGCATGATGATGCGCTTGGCATTTTCGATCTCGACCAGCGTTGAGGCCGACATCCTGTTAATGGACGAGTGGCTGTCTGTGGGCGATGCCGCCTTCACCGAAAAGGCAGAAAGGCGAATGAAGGACGTCGTGGCGAAGTCCGGCATCCTGGTACTCGCCTCACACTCGCCCGAGCTGATCGCGAAGGAGTGCAATCGTGTGATCCATCTCGAGCACGGGCGAATAATCGAACAATAGCCAGCAGCCGTTGGCGCTACGCGCGCGATGCCCCTCGCCGCAGTGCCGTGATTTCATCCAGCCGTTCGGCCATGCGGCGACCCGCTGCGTCAAGCGACAGATTGACTTCGGCGCTGAGCCTACCGCGAGCGCCGACTTCGCGCGCCAATTGCGGGTTGTCGTACAGGCGGCGCATTAGTACTGCCGCATGTTCGACCGAGGGTTCGGCCCATTCCATGTCGGCGTCGTACGGCGGGATCGGCCGGCCGACTCTCACCCGCTGGTAGGGCACCAGAAGGCTATTCTCGTCGTTCATGAAGTCCATGTTTCCCGAGAAAGCCGTAGCAATCACAGGCTTGCCCATCAACATCGCTTCGGCCATGGTCAGACCGAGTCCTTCGCTGCGATGAAGCGAGACGTATGAGTCACAGGCGTTCATCAGCGACAGCACCTCGTCGGAACTGAGTATCTCGTCGATTATCCTGATCGCTGATGAACCGCCTGCCGCTTCACGCAGTTCCTGAAACTGCACGGGGTAACGATCTCCGAACGATGTCTTCAACACCAGCGTCACGGGCTCACCTCCCTGGAACGCCATTTTGAACGCACGAATGAGCCCGAGCGGATTCTTACGCTCCATAACGCTCACCATGTGGAAGGTGAACAGGAAAGTAAACCTGCTTTCGTCGAGATTAAAGTACGCGCGGTCGCGCGCCTTGAAAGGCGCCAGCGCGACCCCTGGAAATAGCGTTCGTACTGGCACGGACAAACGCTCGCGCAGACCCTTCGCGATGAACTCTGTGGCCGTCCACACCTCGTCCACTTGGTTGGCGTAGGCACACCAGGCTTGCGGTATCGAGTCGAACTCCCAGTACCAATAGGCGATGCGATAGGTCCTCGGCATGCGCTGCGCCAAGTCCGCCCTGGCGTAGGCCCTTTCGAAGAAGGGCTCGGGCTGTACGTGGATGATCGTGATGTCGCCGGACTCTAGGCCGTCGAAGCACACGTGGCGTGGATCGTCCCGCGCGTCCGTACGGACATCCCGCAACGAGGTGCGGATGCCCGCCAGCCCCAGCGCCTCGGTCATGGCCTCCACGGAAACCCGCAACCCCGAGGGGTAGCAGAAATGGCCGATGAGGTTGACACCATCGTCGAGCAATTCCGGAGCCAGCGCGTCGACGTCGAGCGCGGCACACCACGGGCGAGCCTCCGGCGCCAACGGCACTTGCTCGCTGGAGGCAAGCCACTCGAGCAATGCCCGTGCGGCCGAGACATTGGAGAGTGCATCGGGATGCGCAAGCCGCCATGCCGTGTGCGCCATATAGCCGGTCCGCACTTGCAGCGCAGGTCGCTCGAAATGGACGGTCGCCACCAACCCCGTCGGAATTCGATCGACGCCATAGGCAGTTGCGACCCAGTCCGAGAACCGGGACCAGCCGAAGACCGTGAGTGCATCGGGAAAGTCCTGCTGCCATTGCGCAGTGAACAGGAAGGCACGTACCAACTCGCCTTGCGGGTTCTCCTGTGCTTGCATGAACAGCCACCAGACTTCCTCGAGCGCCAAGTCGCCAGCCTCCAGTCCGTGCCGCATAAACCACCGGAAAAGACCGCGCCGTCCCGACGGCAGCAGACCATGAGGCATGACCGCGCGAACCTCTTCGCTTGCCAAGAAGAACTGCCTCGCCCGCTCGGCAAAGTCGCTGGAAAGGAGTGCAACCAGTTGCGCCGCGCCTTCCGGCGTCAACGCCAGATCTTTCTGCCCTTGCGGGCTGTACAGCCATTCTGCAAGGCCTGGGTCGACCGGGGGGGAAAATGCGCCGGGAAAACGGTCACGCAGATCCTTGCGCCGGCGCAGAGTGTCGATCCAAAAGCGCGCCGCGCTCGACCGGTCCAAGACCGAGCGGGCTTCAGTTGAAGGCCAGAAAACTCGCTCCTGAGGCAAACCTGCAGCCTCGAGGACATCGTCAGGGTCACAAAGATCAAGTATGGCAACCGATGCCGCGCTGCCAGCCTGCCGTGCTGCCTCTTGGCGCAACCGCTCATCGTCAAGCAACAACTTCAGCGACTGTGCACTAGCTTCGCGGGCCGCGCGCTCCCGCAGGAACCGCACTCGCTCTGGCATGCGCCATGGCGTCATCAGCCAATAGGCGGCTTTCGGAACCTTCCGCGCCGCTCTGCGCAGTAGATCAAGCCTTCGCATAAGAGCAAGGCACTTTCGCTAACAAACGTAACTTCATCATCGGGGTCTTATTCGAGTGCGGCCATCATGCCAAGGATCCAGTGATTTCGCCTCGTAAAATAGCAGGGATACGCGAAAGCGTGCATTTCACTGGGAGAACCGTCGGCTCGGCCGCAGGTCGTAAATGACTCAACAGAACAGCCCCAAGGCTTTCACTTCATACGCGCAGAATTTCGAGGACGTGATGCTCTGGCGAGCTCTCAAGCACGTGTCTGCCGGTTTCTACGTCGACATCGGAGCCCAGCATCCAGTGGTGGATTCCGTCAGCAAGGCGTTCTACGAGCAAGGGTGGCGCGGAGTACACGTCGAGCCTGTTCCGTACTATGCAGAACTTCTCAGGCAGGACAGGCCTGATGAGGTCGTCCTGCAGCTCGCGCTTTCCGACAAAGCAGGCATTCTTGACCTTCACGTGATCAAGGATACGGGCCTTAGTACGGGCGTGAAAGCCTACGCAGACGTCCATCAGGCCGACCATGGTTTTGCGTACATGACAGTACCAACGCCGATGCTGCCCATGAAGACCGCGCTTGAATCGCTAGCCGGTCGCACCGTGCATTGGATGAAAATCGACGTGGAAGGCCTGGAGGAAGAGGTTCTTCGCGGTTGGGACAGCAACATACTTCGTCCTTGGATCATCGTCGTCGAGGCTACCGTGCCTATGTCGACCGAGTTGCGCTATGAAAGTGCCGAACGCATCCTGGTTGAGGCCGGCTACCGTTTCGCCTACTTCGACGGCCTCAATCGCTTCTACGTGGCAGAGGAGCATGCCAATCTGCTGCCTGCACTCAGTATTCCGCCTAACGTGTTCGACAACGCCGAACTCAGCGGATTCTCTGGAACGTGGTGTAACGGTCTCATCGCGCGTCACAGGGAAGAACTGCGCGCGTGCGCGGCGCAACTCGAAGCCGAGCGCGCGGACCGAGCGAAATTCGAACTGAAGGCCCGCGCCGAACTCCGCGACGCACGTACAGCCCTCGAAGATGCAAGGAAACGGGCTCACGACGCTGCAATGCGCACCGTCCAGGCAGAAGCGCAGGCCGGCATCGCCGAAGCGCGCGCCAGCTTCGCCAGCGAGCGGGCCCGAGACGCCGAAGCACGAGCGCTCCAAGCGGCAGCGACGCCTCTGCGCCGGCTGGCTTCAGCAGCGATGGAAGGCCGCATTACCAGCGGCGTCAAGCGCCGCATCAAGACGGCCCTTCGCGTCGTCGCGATCACAATCGGCCGACACCCTCAGCTCAAGCGCGCGGCCACACTCACCTTGAGATGCGTCCCGCCGCTGAGGCGTCGCCTGCAGGCCATGCTGGCACCGCCCCCCATTTCCGCGCCGCAGAGCGAGCCGGACAGACCACTGCCCGTGTCACCCGACACCGCCCTGGTGTATAGACAACTGCGTCAAAGACAGCAGCGATCGAGGCACGCCTGATGCGCATCGTCATTGACCTTCAAGGTGCGCAATCCACCGGCAATAGAAACCGCGGCATCGGACGCTACTCCCTGTCCTTGGCGCAGTCGATGGCCCGCCAGGCGGGAAAGCACGAGATTCTGCTGGCGCTGAATGGACGCTTCCCGGAATCAGCGGACGATATCAGGACTGCCTTCCACGGCCTCATCGATCCGGCAAACATCAAGGTCTGGTACCCGGCAGCGCAGTCGGGCGCTGGCGCCAGAACGCCAGGCGAAGTGCTCGCCGACGAGAAGCTCCAGGAAGCATTCTTGGCCAGCTTGAAGCCGGACGCGGTGCACGTATCGAGCCTGTTCGAAGGCCTTGGTGACGCTACCGTCACGAGCGTGGGCCGCTTCACACGCACGCCCACGGCCGTCACGCTCTATGACCTTATCCCGCTGATCAATCCCCAGCCTTACCTCGACAACCCGGTCGTGCGCGACTGGTATATGGGCAAGGTGGAGGCCATGCGCAGGGCTAGCCTGTGGCTCGCCATCTCGGAGTCGTCGAGACAGGAAGGCCTGTCCCACCTAGGTCTGGATGCGGCACGCTGCGTCAACGTGTCCACCGCCGCAGGCGACCACTTCCGCAAGCTCAACGTCACGCCCGAGCGTATACAGGCGTTGCGTGCTCGATACCGCCTTGACAAACCCTTCGTGATGTACACCGGCGGCATCGATCATCGCAAGAACATTGATGGCCTGATCAGGGGCTTTGCGCTGCTTCCCGCGGAAATGCGCGCCCGGCACCAGCTTGCCGTGGTGTGCTCAGCACGTCCCGAGGACCGCAAGGCATTGATAGCATTGGCTCGCGAGCAAGGGTTGGCCGAAGGCGACGTTGCGTTCACGGGGTTTGTGCCGGAAGAAGACCTGGTCGATCTCTACAACCTGTGCACGCTGTTCGTTTTCCCGTCATGGCACGAAGGGTTCGGCCTGCCGGCGCTGGAGGCGATGTTGTGCGGTGCACCCGTAATCGGTGCCAATACCTCCAGTCTGCCCGAAGTCATCGGGCGGGACGACGCGATGTTCGACCCCAGAGACGACAAGGCCATCGCTGCCAAGATGTCCCAGGTGCTGGGCAACGACGCGTTCCGGCACGAATTGATCGAGCACGGCGCCCTGCAAAGCAAGAAGTTCTCGTGGGACGAATCGGCGCGGCGCGCCTTGCAGGCCTTCGAACAACTGCACGAATCGACGCACGCCGCCAAGGCCGGCTCCGTGCACACGCGAGCCGATGCGGCGCGCCCCCGTTTGGCGTACGTGTCACCTCTGCCGCCCGAACGCAGCGGTATCGCGAACTACAGCGCCGAACTGTTGCCCGAACTCGCGAAGTTCTATGACATCGAATTGGTGACCAATCTCAAGGCCATCGACAAGCGCGAACTTAACGAGTCGTTTCCGCTGCGGAGCGTCGAATGGTTCCGCAACAATGCCCACGCCTTCGACCGTGTGCTTTACCACTTCGGGAATTCCGAGTTTCACCAGCACATGTTCTCGCTGCTGGAGGAGATTCCCGGGACTGTCGTTCTGCATGATTTTTATCTGAGCGGCATCCAAGCACACCGAGAGAACGTCGGAGGTGAAGCGTTTGCCTGGACCCGAGCACTTTACGACTCCCACGGCTACGGGGCCGTCGCTGAGCGTGCAAAGGCAGCGGACACGGGAGACGTGATCTTCAAGTACCCCTGCAATTTCGGCGTACTGCGGCTCGCCTCGGGAGTCATCGTTCATTCGGCCTACTCGCTGGAACTCGGGCGGCAATGGTTCGGCAGCAAGAGCATAGAAAGCTGGACCGTGATCCCCCTGCTGCGCGCGATGCCTGAATCGATCGACGAGGCGAGGCTTCGCGCACGCGAAGAACTGGGCCTGGACGACGATCAGTTCCTCGTTTGCGCGTTCGGCCTGCTGGGGCCGACCAAGCTGAATCACCGCCTGCTGGAGGCCTGGTTGCGGTCATCGCTGGCCACCGATCCCCGATGCCGTCTCGTGTTCGTCGGAGAGAACGACAAGGGCCCCTACGGCGTGCAACTCGAACAGATCGTTGACGGTTGCGATCGGACCGCCCAGGTGAGCATCACCGGCTGGGTTGACTCCGAGACATTCCAGCGCTACCTGAGCGCGACGGATGTCGCAGTGCAGTTGCGGACCCTGTCGCGCGGAGAAACCTCGGCCGCGGTGCTGGATGCATTGGGCCGGGGCGTCGCCACGGTGGTCAATGCCAACGGATCGATGGCGTACCTTCCGTCTGATGCTGTCGTGATGCTGCCCGAGGACTTCAGCGACGACTCGCTCATACAGGCATTGGAAGACCTGCGCCAATCGCCAGCCACCGCGCGTGCATTCGGCGAAAAGGGCAAGGAACTGATCCGTACAACCCACGCCCCGGCCGATTGTGCTCGACAGTACGCCCAGGCGATCGAGTTGTCTGCATCGCTCGCGCAGTATGCGCGGCCTGGATTGATTCGATCCATAGCAGAGGACATTTCGCTGTCCGACGAAAGCCTAGTTGAAGCCGCGAAAGGCATCGCGCGCGCCTTGCCACTACCGGCCGCGAAACGCCAGCTCTTCGTTGACGTGTCGGAGCTCGTGCAACGCGACTGGCAAAGCGGCATCCAACGGCTGGTGCGGTCGCTGCTGCGCTCGCTATTCGAGAGCCCGCCTGAAGGTTATCGGATCGAGCCGGTCTATGCCCTGAAGGGCGAAGCGGGATACAACTACGCAAGGAAGTTCTCGCTGCGTTTTCTCGGCTGCCAGACCCAGGCCCTCGACGACGCGCCTATCGATGCGCGGGCCGGCGACGTTTTTGTGGGCTTGGACCTCCAACCGCACATCGTTCCGGAGCAGGCCGACTTCTACAAAGCGCTGAGGCAACAGGGTGTGCGGGTCGAATTCGTCGTATACGACCTGTTACCCATCTTGCTGAGCCACCGCTTCTTCCACGACGCCAAATCGGTGCACGAGCGCTGGCTGAAGGTTGTTGCTCAAAACGATGGTGTTCTTGCGATCTCCAATGCCGTCGCGGACGAGTTCACGGCATGGGCTCTCGAGCACGCGCCCGAACGCATCGCGGCAGGCTTGAAGGTCAGATCTTTCCATCTCGGCGCAGACATTGCCAACTCGTTGCCGACAACCGGCCTACCACTGGCAGCCAAGTCGACACTGGCCCAGATAGCGGCGGCGCCGGCCTTCCTGATGGTCGGCACGGTCGAGCCGCGCAAAGGGCATGCGCAAACGCTCGACGCGTTCGAGCAACTCTGGCACAACGGCATCGACGTCAATCTCGTGATCGTGGGCAAGAAGGGGTGGATGGTCGAAGAGATTGTCGAACGGCTGCAGCGGCATGCGCAAAAAGGCCGGCGGCTGTTCTGGCTCGAAGGCGTCAGCGACGAATACCTGGAACGCCTCTATAACGACAGCGCCTGCCTGATTTTGGCTTCCGAGGGCGAAGGCTTCGGGTTACCGCTGATCGAAGCCGCAATGCACAAGCTCCCGATTCTCGCGAGAGATCTACCTGTCTTCAGGGAAGTCGCGGCAAACCATGCGTTCTACTTCGACGGCACCAATGGAGGAGACATCGCGGCCGCCGTCATGCGCTGGCTTGATCTGTTCAAGCAAGGGGAACATCCCCGGTCGGAGACAATGCCGTTCCTGACCTGGCAACAGAGTACAGAGCAGTTCAAAGCGGCCCTTTTTGGCCCCTCCTGCCCCGGGACCGCTCCGTCACGGCCCGATTAATTTCAACCCGGGGTGTGCCGCGCATGCGCCACCCGTCATTCAGTGAGAAAAGGAAGATTCCGATGAAAAAGCGCGCTGTTGTAACAGGCATTACAGGCCAAGACGGTGCTTACTTGGCGGAGCTGCTGCTGGCCAAGGGCTACGTGGTCTATGGAACCTATCGCCGGACGAGTTCCGTCAATTTCTGGCGCATTGAAGAGCTGGGCATCCAGAACAACCCCGATCTTCACCTCGTGGAATACGACCTGACGGATCTGGGCAGTTCAATCGCGTTGATCAAGGAAGCGGATCCCAGTGAAGTCTACAACCTCGCCGCGCAGAGCTTCGTCGGCGTGAGCTTCAATCAGCCGGCGGCGACCGCGCAGATCACCGGCGTCGGCGCACTGCACCTGCTGGAAGCGATTCGTCTAGTCAATCCCAAGATCCGCTTTTACCAAGCATCGACCTCCGAGATGTTCGGCAAGGTGCAGGCCATTCCACAGATCGAGAGCACGCCGTTCTATCCGCGCAGCCCCTACGGTGTGGCAAAGCTCTACGCGCACTGGATGACGATCAACTATCGCGAGAGCTACGATATCTTCGGCGCCAGCGGCATCCTATTCAATCACGAGAGCCCTCTGCGCGGCCGCGAGTTCGTCACACGCAAGATCACCGACAGCGTTGCCAAGATCAAGCTCGGCAAGCTCGACGTGCTTGAACTCGGCAACCTCGATGCCAAGCGCGACTGGGGCTTTGCCAAGGAATATGTAGAAGGCATGTGGCGCATGCTGCAGGCCGACGAGCCCGACACCTTTGTGCTTGCCACTAACCGTACTGAGACCGTGCGCGACTTCGTCACGCTCGCATTTAAGGGCGCGGGCATCAACGTCGAGTTCAAGGGCACTGCGGAATCCGAGATCGCGATCGACACTGCCTCCGGCACAACCGTGATGCGGGTGAATCCCAAGTTCTACCGGCCGGCGGAAGTCGAGCTGCTTATCGGTGACCCCGCCAAGGCCAAGGCCAAGCTGGGCTGGGCGCCGACCACCACGCTGGAACAACTGTGCCAGATGATGGTCGAGGCAGATCTGCGACGCAACGCCCAAGGCTTCTCGTTTTGAAGATCCTGCTGACTGGGGCGGAAGGGTTCACCGGTCGCCTGTTCGCCGAGCATGCGACTGCGGCGGGCCACACCGTCGTCGCGCTGCAAGCCAATCTGACGAACGCGGACGCTCTGCGCGGCGAGGTGCTGAGCACCGCGCCGGATGCGGTCGTGCATCTCGCCGCGATCAGTTTCGTAGGCCATGCCCACGACGAAGCGTTCTATGCCGTCAATGTGATCGGCACGACCAACCTGCTCAACGCGCTGGTGCAGTTGCCGGTTCGCCCGCGTCGCGTGCTGCTGGCCAGCAGCGCCAACATTTACGGCAATACGGCCGAGTCACCCATCGGCGAGACGCATGCACCTGCACCCGTCAATCACTATGGCATGAGCAAGCTCGCCATGGAGTACATGGCTCGAACGTATGCAGACCGCCTGAATCTCGTGATCACGCGCCCGTTCAACTACACGGGGCCCGGCCAGGACGACCATTTCCTGATTCCCAAGCTTGCGATGCACTTCGCGGCCCGCGAGCCTTCCATCGCGCTGGGCAACCTGGACGTGGAGCGCGAGTTCAACGACGTCCGGATGGTCTGCGACGCATACCTGCTGCTGCTTTCGCATGGCGAGCCCGGCGAAACCTACAACATCTGCTCCGGCCGGCCCTACGCGCTGCGTTTTGTCATCGACACCTTCGCGCGCCTGACGGGGTATACGCCGCGCATCGAGGTGAACCCCGCGTTCGTCCGGGCCAATGAAGTGCATCGGCTCTGCGGCAGTGCGACAAAGCTACAGGCACTTTTTGCAGCCCACGGCGTAACGCTGCTGAGTCCGCCGCTGGAGGAAACGCTGCAGCGAATGCTGCAGGCGGCCGGCTCCAACAAGGCTATTTGAAGGTCAGCATCCGGTGGCCGAAGTAGCTCGTGACGACCGGCACAAGCACCCCCACCAGATGCGCCACGGACTCGGCATGCTCGACAATGCCCAGCCTAGGAAACATCCAGCGGGCGAGCAAGAGGCTGATCGCCAGCGTTTGCAGCACGGCGAGGACATTTACACCAACGAACTTCACGACCTGCGGGCCGAGCGCGCTCTTCTTCGCGTCGAACACATGCTGGCGCATCAGCACGAACGCGACCACCATCCCCACCAGATAAGCCAGGACAATGGCCGTGCTGTAGCCCAGCCATAGGCTGAACAGGAAGCGCGAGCCGTAGTTGGCGGCGGCGGCAATGCCGCCGGCCATGAGGAACCGAAGGAACTGCGGCGTCAGCAACACGCTGTTCATCACGTTTGCGCGGCCGCGGCCGACTTTGCCAGTTCGCGTCCGAAGCCGATGCTTTCCGAGATGCCTCGGTCTTCGGGATAGTAGTACGAGGTATCGGCCACCCACAACCCCTGTACCGGCAAGGCGGCGGGCGGAAGACGGTCCAAATAGCCTGGATCGCAGATCGGCTGCGCGTAGCGGTAGCGGCTAGCGCGCATGTCGACAAAGTCGTCTTCCGTCAGCGCCGGATTGATCTTCATGCAGTACCGGCGAACCTTGGCCATGAAAACTTCGTCCGCGTCCTGGAACTTCGGATGCTCGCCTGGCATGTAGAACGGCACATACAGGACGTGAGGGTTCAGTGGCCGCAAATTGCTATATTCCACCAGCCCCGGAATGTCCATCTCGGGATCGTTGATGTTGAGCCAGAAATTCTCCGTCAGAGGCTTGCGCAGCTTGGCGATGACGCAAACCACGGCAATGTTCTTCAACGCGGCAAAGGCTTGCAGCGTTTGCGCCGGCAGTTCCGGCATCAGGCGCGGCACGTAGGGCAAGGGAACGGTGCTGACGACCTTGTTGAAGGCCTCCGTCCCCGCAGACGTTTGCACCCCCTTCACGGTGCCGTCTTCGATCACCACCTTCGAGACCGGCGACGCGAGACGGACCTCGCCACCCTTCGCCTCGATGGCAGCCTTCATCGCGTCCAACAACGTTTGCGATCCGCCCTCCAGATAGCCAAGCTTTTCTTTGAACAGGCTGTACCGGGAACGCCCGATGCGGCGAATGCGGCTCCATATCCACGCGGCTGACAGGTTGGAGGTGTACTCGTAAAACTTGTAGTCGAACAGCCGCTTCCACAGCACCTCGTAGGCTTCAGCTCCGACCCATCGCCTGATCCAGCCGGTAGCTTCGACGTGGTCGAGCGGCTTCCAGTCGTTTCGCCTGGTCGAAAGAAAAGCGTGCAGGCCGTAGCGGAACTTGGCGACCGGCCCCAGGCCCTTGAACGTCAGCAAGGCCATGGGATTTCCCCACGGCTGAAGACGGTTCTGGTACCAATAGCCCATCTTCGTGGCCACCCATTGCATTTTCGGAGATAGGCCGAGTTCCTCGAGCACCTTGAAAAAGGCGGTGTCAGAGGTGCAATGGAAATGGTAGTACCGCTCAATCTGCAGGCCGCCGAAATCGAAGGCCGCAGTCATCCCGCCCACGCGGTCATCGGCTTCGAACACGACGGGTCGATGGCCGTCGAGGGCGAGTTGGTAGGCAACCGCCAGCCCCATGGGGCCCGCGCCCAGAACGGCGATGCGCTGACCACGCGATGAGCCCGAGGCAACAAGGTCCGATTCCATCACGTCAGAACTCCAGTGCAATCTTGCTATAGACCGGGTGATTGAAGGTCTCTTGCACAGCCTCGTTGAACGGCGTGCTGCGCACACCGAAGATGCCGGGCCAGTCGATCACCTCGAACTCGTCGCGCGCCACCAGGGCTTGGAGTTGTTGCGTGGTAAACGGGGGATTGCGATCGAATAACGCCCAGGTCCACAGCAAGCCGTAGAACAGGCCATAGGGAATCTTGACGATCCGGGCCTTCGCCTTGGTGGCGCGCTTGATCTCGCGAATGATGTCGATGTAGTCGACCTGCTGATGCCCGGTGATGTTGAAGATTCCGGTGCGGATGTTGTTCTCGATGCAACTGATGATCACGTTGCAGAAGTCGCCGACGTATAGCGGCTGACGCATGAACTTGCCGTTCCCCGGCACAGGAAACACAGGCATCTTCGCCATAAAGCGCGACAGCCATCCGAGATGCTTCCGGTCGAACCACCCGAACATCAGGGTTGGCCGTAGCACCGGACATTCGATGCCGCTGTCCAGCACCAGACGCTCCTGGTCCTTCTTACTGCGGGTATAGAAGTCGTCGGCCACGGACTCCACCACCGACGAGCTGATGTGGACCAATTGCGGCACCTGGTTCTTCTTGATGGCTTCGAGAATGAGCACCGTGGAAGTCACGTTGTTGTCGATGAACTCTTGGTAGTCGATGCCACCAATCTGCGCCTGCAGCATGACCACCACATCTGCACCTTCGAAATGGGCAAGCCAGTCGCCGGGCTTGGAGACATCGGCATATTGCGCAATCACTTCGGGATGCGCACGCGCCAGCACCTCAAGGTTGGGACGGTGCTTGTCCAGCACCACGATCTGGGTGAACTTCTCGCGATTCAGCCGAGCAACCAGGTTTTGCCCGACGAGGCCTGCCCCTCCAGGAAGAACTATTTTCATAACGAAACCCTAACAAACAAAATGAGGCACATGCTATTGCGCGTAGCGAACGCCAACACCGAGCAATCCAATGGAGAGGCGCCGCTCGTCGCTGGAAAGCCCCAGCTCCTTGGGGGACTGCTTTCCATCAACCTTCAACAATACCGTCGTGGTAGCAGACCTGTTCCAGAGCGCTGGGGCGACAGTCACATGAACGATTCCAGGACCTAAAACATCCTCGCTGGCAATATCTTCGCCATTGATGAGCACATTCATGTGCTGCGATTTGATCTTTCCGTTACCCAGATAGGGGAAGACCTCGAAGCTTAGGTCGACCGGCTTCGATGCACTCCTAGACCTGAATTGCAACGCGAGCACGTTGGCGGACAACCACTCCCACTCGTCTGGTTTGCCGGGACGCGCGGACGGCGTGGCGACGATTGCGCATCTCGCTTTCAGCGGATTGAATTTTTCGATCTCGCCATGGGTGTCCAGGATCGGTGAATCGCTGCGGATCCGGCAATAGTCTCTCTCCGTGAATTCGGAGGGAAGATGGTTGACCTTGGCGTTCCAGATCTCCATCCCGCCGTCCTTGTTTTTCAAAAGCTCTTCGGTATAGCCGGTTTCCCAGCCGAAGACATAGGTCCAGTCTCTGGGCACGAAGTAGGGAACCTTCGATCGGGTCAAGCGCACAGCCAGACCGGTATTGATACCCCAATCCTGCCCGTCGATCTGGTTGATGACGACCCGGTTCCCAGGCTTCTCAAAATGCACCGGCTCGCTGCCGCCCAAGATTGTCGAGTGCTTGCTGAAAACCTCGAAGTTCGCGTTGTACCGCGGCACGATGAAAAAAGCGCACGCCATCCAAAGCAGCGAAAAAACCAGTAACACCGGGCGAGGTAGCCGGGCGATCAGGCAGTAAACGACCAGCAACCCGAGCAGGCCCACGATCGAGTACACGAAGAAGGAGTTGAATTCATAGAGCGGCCCCGTGATTCGAAGCGCCCAAAGCGTGGAGAACACCAGGGCCAGGACGCAGAACAGCGCGAGGCGCTGCAGTTCGACCCTCGATGTCTTCAGGTTCAGCAGCCACTTCGTCGGAAGGAGCAAGGCAGCAGCCACTACAAGAAGTTCGAAAAGAACTTTGAGGCTGCCCAGCTTCACGTCCCGAGCTGTGTCCAGCCACTCCGGCTTTCTGTCGAAGACGAAATAGGACGCAACGTAGTTCATCGCCTGGTTAAATCTAGGCGTCTGATCATGATTCGACTTCATGTAGGTCAGGACGCGCACCGCATTGCAATCCGGGCAACGGGTCAGGTCGATAATGAGAGGAATCAGGAAAACGCTCACGATCACGAATGAGATCGCAAGACCCCGCACGCGCTTGCTGCGGGAAGTCCAGGCTGGATCGAGCACCTGCCGCGATTTCGCGACCCACGCAAAACCCAGGATGGCAGCCAGAAAAACGGGAAACGTCAACACTGGTTGCGCAATGTGCCCATGGCACAGGACGCAAACACAGAAGACGCACACGGGAAGGAAGCGAAACCAACCCAAGCTCAGCGCCGTCGAGGAAATCAGGAGCAGCAGGTAAGGGCCGAACAGCACATGTGGCGCCCAGATGCTCGATACCGCGATGTAGCCGATTCCCGCGCCCAAGCACGCTACCAGAATCCACGCGACAAGAATCCTCTTGTCGCGCACCAAAAACAATGAGATGGCGACAGAACTTGCGATGAATCCGCTCTGAAGCAGGATGCCGAAGAACACATGCGCCTGATGCGGCGAGGGAACGACATGCAAGAGGTCGACCAGAATTATCTCGCCGAGAGCGTACACGTAGAAAAAGAACGGGCCCGGATGGTTGAACAGCCACCTCGAGTAGTTCCCGTAGATCTCATGGAAGCTCTTGGCGCGAATGATATTCAGCGCGTTGGCCGCGAAGTCGCCAACCTCCAGCCGGTAGGGTCCGAAGACGAAGCCGGCGGCGGTTGCCAAGACCATGGCGAAGACGGCAAGAAAAACGATCCACCAAGACCGCCATTCGACATCGTTCGCAGGATTTCCTCGAACCGGTTCGCTCATCGAGTTGCTCCTCACCCCTTACAGCCCCAGCTTCTTAAAGACGAATGTCGGAATCATCTTGATGATTGTCATGATGACTTGCCAGAACCACGGTACATAGATGACGGACTTCCTCGCGCTCACCGCATCGACGATCGTCCTCGCCACGCGCTGCGGCGTCGCGGTCAGCTTCTTCGGGAGGTCAAGGCCGGCCGTCATGGGCGTGGCAACGAAGCCCGGCTTAATCAGCAACAAGTTGACGCCGCGCTTGAAAAGCCTTCCCCGCATGCCAGAAGCAAAAGCCTCCACGCTGCTCTTGGCGGCGCCATAGAGAAAGTTGCTCGGCCGGCCACGATCGCCGGCCACGGAACCGATCACCGCAAGCGTGCCCCCCCCCTGCGCCTCGAACCGGGGCGCAAGGGCGAGCATGCAAACGATCGCGCTTTCGCCGTTGGTGCGGAACTGCTCGATCGCGTAGTCAAGGTCTGCCGCCGCACGCGCCTGATCGGGCAGCGTCCCGTGGGCAATCAACGTCACGTCGACTTCGCCAAGATCGCGCCACGCGCGCTCAACGACATCAGGGAACCTCTTCGGCTCGGTCGCGTTCCACACATAGGTGGACACCCCCGCGGCGCCGCGGGCCCTCAAGTCGCTTGCGACGACCTCGAGCTTCTCCTGCGAACGGGCGACCAGCGCAAAGGTGCAGCCTGCGCCGGCATATTCCCGCGCCACGGCCTCCGCGATACCGGAGGTCGCACCGACGATAAGGATTTTCTTTTTTGTTGACATGGAATAGGTCTCAGGAGGTGACACGGTTCCAGAACCGCGATTTCAGATTGGGGTCGCGCAGTGCTTCCACTTGGGGCCACGCGGGGTAGGCTCGCTGGAAATGCGCCGCGCTCATATGCGCGTCCTTCGCTGGGTATAAGCGTCCTCTCGCCTCATGGATCAGTGCGTCCAGCTTGGCGAACAACCGTACGTTGGCCTCGTCGCGCTGCGCGAAGTCGAGTGCCAGCGACACGCCTGGCAGAGGGAAGGACAGAAGTCCGGGTGATGAGATATCGCCGCAGCGCTTGAGTACGGCAAGGAAGGACCCGCTACCGCTGCGTGCAATTTCCGCAAGCACCGCATGAATCACATCACGCGAGCTGGCAAACGGCACGACGCACTGATATTGCTGGAACCCGTCCCGCCCATACATCCGGTTCCAGTGCAGCAGTTTGTCAAGCGGGTAGAAGAATGGGTCGTAGCCAACCGTCGACTGAACTTGCGGGGATTGTTGTCGGTGGTAGTACAGCGTATTGAAGATTCGCAGGCTCGCCGCATTGACTAGCGACACGGGAGGATCGACCGGCATGCTCTTCGGTCTCGCGGGAGCGACCTGCAACCCGCCCTCCTGTGCGTGGTTGCCCACGATGTAGTGTCCTCGCCCCGCCTGCCGACCGGTGGCGAGGCAGTCAACCCAGGCCACGGCATATTCGTGCTGTGCATCGAACTGCTCGGACAAGTCGAAGAACTCGTCCAGTCCTCCAAATTTGATCGAGCGTTGCGCCATGTAGGCAGAGGGCACGCGACGCAACTGGATCTCGACCGACAGCACGATGCCGGTCAGGCCCAGCCCGCCGATGCTCGCACGAAACAACTCGGCGTTGTCCTGCGGCGAGCAGCCGACCACCCCATCCTGCGTCCTGAACAGCGCCAGCCGCCTGACGTGGCAACCGAATGTGCCCGTCACATGATGATTCTTGCCGTGCACGTCGTTGGCCACGGCGCCGCCGAGCGTGACGAACTTTGTTCCCGGCGTGACTGGCAGGAACCAGCCCCGAGGCAGCGCGATATCGATGAGCGCTCCCAGCGTAAGGCCGGCTTGCGCAGCGACCACACCGGTTTCCCAGTCCGCGGCGATCACCCGGTCCATGCCCGCGGTCGCCACGACATGGTCGGACTCCGCCATACATGAGTCGCCATAGCTGCGCCCCATGCCGAACGCGAGCGTGCCGCCGCTGCCTTGCGCCAGCGCGGATGCGGCAGCGCCTTCGACCTCGGACGGCCAATGAACGGCGTGCGCCGTTTGCGGGTGGGGGGGATACCGCCCCCACGACAGGCGTGCGGACGAGTTCAAAACGCGGCAGCGACGAAAGTGGCGGCGAACGCAATGCCGATCCAGCGGCTGACACGGTCGCGCAGCGCGAAGACGATCGGATCGTCATTCATGCGCCCCCGGTGTGCGATCAGCCAGACCCGGCTCAACCAGAACAGAAGTAGCGGGCACGCGATCCACAGCAGCTTCGGGTGCTCATACAGGTGCAGCGAGGCCACGTCGTTGATGTACAGGGCGAGCACGAGCACCGACAGATATCCCGAGGAACCACCCAAGGACGCCAGAAGCTCGAAATCCTGGACCTCATAGCCTCGCCCCGGCGCAGCGTCTTCCCGACCTTGCTCCCTGGCCTCATAAAGCTCGGTGTACCGCTTGACGAAGGCAAGGCTCAGAAACATAAAGATGCAGAATGCCAGGATCCAGAACGTCAACGGCGCGACGATCGCGGCCGCGCCAGCGACGACGCGCACCGTGTAGAGCATCGCCAGCGTAACCACGTCGAGCATGACCACCCGCTTGATCCAGAGCGAATACGCCAGCGTCAAGAGGTAGTACACCCCGAGAACCGCCGCAAATCTCGCTGGCAGCCACAGCAGCGACGCACCGAACGCGAACACCAGCAGCGCGGGCATCCAAACCATGGCGTGGAAGACCGGGAATGTCCCGGCCGCAAGGGGCCGATTGCACTTCGTGCGGTGCCTGCGGTCGTCCTTGAGGTCGAGCAGGTCGTTCAGCAGGTATACGCTGGAGGCACAAGCACCGAAGCACAGGAACGCGAGCGCGCAATCACCCAGCAGTTGCCAGTGGCTCAACTTGTGCGTTGCCAGCAAGGGCACGAACACTAGAAGGTTCTTGGCCCACTGGTGCAGCCGCAGCGCCTTGCGCAACACACGCAGGTATCCCACTCGATCATCGAACACCTCCCCCAGCCGCCCGAGGCGACGTGCACGCCCCAACACGTTGAACTCGGGGTTCACGACATGGGCGACGCTCGCGGAACGCCAGACGTCCAAGTCGGCAGTCGAGTTGCCGATGTATTCGAAGCGTTGCTCGCCATAGCGGGAAACCAGGGCGTCCCGCTTGTGCGCGGAAGCAAGGTTCTTCGCCTCGGTGCCGAGCACCTCGTCGAAGATGCCCAGGTGGTCAGCCACCTGACGCGCAAGCCGCACGTCGGAAGCCGTCGCTAGCACTAGGTGCACGTCGCCCAGGGTCTTCTGGCTCTCAAGCCAAGCCACCAGGGGCTTGTTGTAGGGAAGCGTGTCAATGACCGGCGTCGCCACATCGGCAACCCGCCGTTTGAAATAGGCTTTCCCCTTCAGCAGCCAGAACAGCGCCTTCAAGAACAACAGCGGCCGGTAGCGCAGCATCAGGAAAATGCTCTCGACCAACAGGTCCGATCGAATCAGCGTTCCGTCGAGGTCGACCGCAATGACCCGGCGACGCGCTGTGGCACGGCCTGATCGTGCATCTCCCAGGCTCATCGTTTGCTCGAACGCGGTCATGGGAAAAGATCGGCCTCGTCCAGCAAAACGCCGGCGGCATCCTTGGCGGAAAGTTGAGGAGACGTGTCAGGCCAGGCAATATGCAAGGTCGGATCGTTCCAAGCGATACAGCGCTCGTGCGCTGGCGCGTAATAGTCAGTGGTCTTGTATAGAAACTCGGCCGTGTCGCTCAACACCAGGAATGCATGGGCAAAGCCGGCAGGCACCCAGAGCTGCTTGTGGTTTTCGTCGGTCAACTCCACGCCCACCCAACGCCCGAAGGTCGCAGACGACTCGCGGATGTCGACGGCGACATCGAACACCGCCCCTCGCACGACACGCACAAGCTTGCCCTGCGGGTGCTGGATCTGGTAATGGAGTCCTCGCAGCACACCCTTCGCCGACCGCGAATGGTTGTCTTGCACGAAGTCGACGTGCTGGCCAACCGCCTCATCGAAGGCCTTCTGGTTGAAACTCTCGAAGAAGAAGCCGCGCGCATCGCCAAAGACCTTGGGTTCAATCACGAGCACATCGGGAATCGCAGTTGGCGTCACTTTCACGAGCGGACCCCTTCGCCAAGCAGATGCTTCAGGTACTTGCCGTATCCGCTCTTTGCTAAAGGTGCCGCAAGCCTCTCGAGCTGCTCGCCCGTGATGAACCCATTGCGCCACGCAATCTCTTCCGGACACGCAATCTTCAACCCCTGCCGATGCTCCAGCGTCGCGATGAACTGCCCCGCTTCCAGCAGGCTGTCGTGCGTGCCCGTATCGAGCCAGGCATAGCCCCGCTGCATGATCTGCACATTGAGCTGATCGCGGTCCAGGTACGCCTGATTGACGGCGGTGATCTCGAGCTCGCCGCGCGCACTCGGCTTCACCGCCTTGGCGATGTCCACCACCTGGTTGTCATAGAAGTACAGACCGGTGACCGCATAGCTGCTCTTCGGCTTGAGCGGCTTCTCTTCGATGCTGCTGGCCTTGCCCTTGCCGTCGAACGCCACGACGCCATAGCGCTCCGGGTCGTGCACGTGATATGCGAACACCGTGGCACCGGAGGCTTTAGCGTCCGCATCGGCCAGCAGGTTCACGAAGTCGTGCCCGTAATAGATGTTGTCGCCGAGCACCAGTGCGCTCGGTGAATTGCCGACGAACTTGTCGCCGATGATGAAGGCTTGCGCCAGCCCGTCCGGGCTCGGCTGCACCGCGTACTGCAGGTTGATGCCCCACTGGCTGCCGTCGCCGAGCAACTGCTGGAACCGCGGCGTGTCCTGCGGCGTGCTGATGATCAGGATGTCGCGCATGCCGCCCAGCATGAGGGTGCTGAGCGGGTAATAGATCATCGGCTTGTCGTATACGGGCAGGAGCTGTTTGCTCATCGCCAGCGTGGCCGGATGCAGGCGCGTGCCCGAACCGCCGGCCAGGATGATGCCCTTGCGTTGCGTCGTCTTGGTCATGCTCTTTCTTTTCGTGGGATTCTTCAAAGGATCTCGCGCAGCATGCGCGCGACGCCTTCCTGCCATGGGGGCAGGCGCAGGCCGAAGGTGGTCTGCAGCTTGCTGGTGTCGAGGCGCGAGTTGTGCGGGCGCTTCGCGGGCGTCGGGAACGCGCTGGTCGGCACGGCCTCGACGGCATCGGGCCCGGCCTTGAGTTCGACGCCTGCCTGCTGCGCCATTTCGAGCACGAAGCGCGCGTAGCCGTACCACGTCGTCTCGCCGCCGGCGATCGCGTGATAGAGGCCGACCCTGGAGGGATCCTGCAGCGTCGCCCTGATGGCGTGCGCCGTCACGTCGGCCAGTAGCTCCGCGCCTGTGGGGGCACCGAACTGGTCGTCGATGACGGTCAGCTTGTCGCGCTCCTTGGCCAGCCGCAGCATGGTCTTGGCGAAGTTGCCGCCGCGCGCGGCATACACCCAGCTGGTGCGGAAGATCAGGTGCCTGGCGCAGTGCCGGGCCACCAGTTGCTCGCCTTCGAGCTTGGTGCTGCCGTAGACGCTGAGCGGGCCGGTCGCATCGTCTTCCTTCCACGGCGTGGTGCCGCTGCCGTCGAAGACGTAGTCGGTCGAATAATGGACCATCAGCGCGCCGATCTTCTGCGCCGCCTCGGCCACGACGCCGGGCGACGTGGCGTTGAGCTTGCGCGCGAATTCGGGTTCGCTCTCGGCCTTGTCGACGGCGGTGTGCGCCGCTGCATTGACGATCACGTCGGGGCGCACGTTGAGCACCGTGTCGGCGAGTTCCTCGGGCCGGCTGAAGTCCGCGTGGAAATCGGTGCTGTCGAAGTCGAGCGCGACCAGTTCACCGAGCGGCGCCAGGCTGCGCTGCAGTTCCCAGCCGACCTGTCCGCCTTTGCCCAGCAGCAGCAATTTCATGCCGGGGCCTTCGTGTCGTACTGCTTCTCGACCCACTCGCGGTACGCGCCGCTTTGCACGTTGCGCACCCATTCGCTGTTCGCGAGGTACCACTCGACGGTCTTGCGGATGCCGGTGTCGAAGGTTTCGGCGGGCTTCCAGCCGAGTTCGCGCTCGAGCTTGCGCGCGTCGATGGCGTAGCGGCGGTCGTGGCCGGGGCGGTCGGTGACGTAGGTGATCTGTTCCTTGTACGGCTTGCCGTCTGCGCGGGGGCGCAATTCGTCGAGCAGGGCGCACACGGTGTTGACGATCTCGATGTTGGGCTTCTCGTTCCAGCCGCCCACGTTGTAGGTCTCGCCGAGCTTGCCGGCTTCGAGCACGCGGCGGATGGCGCTGCAGTGGTCCTTCACGTAGAGCCAGTCGCGCACCTGCATGCCGTCGCCGTACACGGGCAGGTTCTTGCCTGCCAGCGCGTTGACGATCATCAGGGGGATCAGCTTCTCGGGGAAGTGGAACGGGCCGTAGTTGTTCGAGCAGTTGGTGGTCAGCACCGGCAGGCCGTAGGTGTGGTGCCAGGCGCGCACGAGGTGGTCGCTGGCGGCCTTGCTGGCCGAGTAGGGGCTATTGGGCTCGTACTTGTTCTCTTCGGTGAAGGCCGGGTCGGTCTTGGAGAGCGAACCGTAGACCTCGTCGGTCGAGACGTGCAGGAAGCGGAAGGCCGACTTCTGCTCGGCCGGCAGCGCGCTCCAGAACCCGCGCACCGATTCGAGCAGTCGGAAGGTGCCGAGCACGTTGGTCTGCACGAAGTCCTCGGGGCCGTGGATCGAGCGGTCGACGTGCGACTCGGCGGCGAAGTTCACCACGGCGCGGGGCTTGTGCTCGGCCAGCAGGCGGTCGACCAGGGGGCTGTCGCCGATGTCGCCCTGCACGAAGATGTGCCTGGGGTTGCCCTTGAGGGATGCGAGGGTCTCGAGGTTGCCAGCGTAGGTCAGCTTGTCGAGATTGACGACGGGCTCGTCGCTGTTCGCGATCCAGTCGAGTACGAAATTGGCGCCAATGAAGCCAGCGCCGCCGGTAACCAGGATCATGAAGTCCCCTGCAGTGATGTGGAACGATCGCCCTGCGGCAAATCAACGGACGATTATCCCATTGGCCCAAAGGCGAGAATTCAGAGGTTGGCGCCTGTGCAGGCTCCGCCTACAATCGCCCCACTGCAGGAGAGCGGGCCACCCCGGTGGTCCTACCGAAGGCGCAAACTCCCATAAACGCTCAGGTCGGCCTCGCAAGGGCCTGTACTGCACCAACTGAAACGCCGTCTGGAGAGACGCCACGCCATGTGGCGCACCGAAGGAGCAAACCCTCTGCGGGCGCAGCGGGTGAATCTCTCAGGTACCGAGGACAGGGGGAGCGGCAACTTGGACTGCGGTCGTCCGGTTGCTTTTGCTATTCATCCGATAGCAATCAATGCCCGCCGTTCAAGCGCTGCAACCTCAAAGGTATTTGAAATGCGCGTGATCGTCCTTGGCGCCGGCCTGCTCGGCGTGACTTCGGCTTACTACCTCCAGCAACTCGGCCACGAAGTGACCGTGATCGACCGGCAGGCCACCCCGGCCGCCGAAACCAGCTTCGCCAACGGCGGGCAGATATCCGTCAGCCATGCCGAGCCCTGGGCCAACCCCAGCGCGCCGCTCAAGGTGCTGCAATGGCTGGGCAAGGAAGACGCCCCGCTGCTCTTCCGCATGCGTGCCGACATGCGCCAGTGGCTCTGGGGCCTGCAGTTCCTGCGCGAATGCACGCCGGCGCGCACCCGCCACAACATCGAGCAGATCGTTCGTCTCGGCACATACAGCCGCTCGATGTTGCAACAGTTGCGCCGCGACACCGGCCTCAGCTACGACCAGCGCACCCAAGGCATCCTCCACTTCTACACGACGCAGAAGGAGTTCGACGGCGCCCTCGAGCCCGCGGAGCAGATGCGTGCCCTGGGCTGCGAGCGCCGGGTCATCTCGGCCGACGAGGCCGTGAAGATCGAGCCCGCCCTCGCCCACATCCGCCCCAAGCTGGCCGGCGCTACCTATACGGCCGAGGACGAGTCCGGCGACGCCAACCGCTTCGCGCGCGAACTCGTCACGCTGGCCGCCGCCGCGGGCGTGAGGTTCCTGATGAGCCACACCGTGACAGCGTTGCGCGAGGCCGGCGGCAGCATCGACCACGTCGAGGCCACCGACAGCGAAGGCCGCTTCCAGCGAATCCGCGGCGACGCCTTCGTGCTGGCGATGGGCTCGCTGAGCCCGCTGTACGCAGCGCCGCTGGGCATCCGGCTGCCGATCTACCCGGCCAAGGGCTATTCGGTGACCCTGCCCGTCAAGGACGCCTCCAAGGCCCACCAGGTCTCGCTGACCGATGACGAATTCAAGCTCGTGTTCTCGCGCTACACCTCCGCATCGGGCGACCGCCTGCGCATCGCCGGCACGGCCGAGCTCAACGGCTACGACCGCGACCTGAACCGCGTGCGCTGCGAAGCCATCGTGCGCCGCGTCGAGGAGCTCTTCCCCGGCGCCGGCGACACCACCCAGGCCCAGTTCTGGACCGGCCTGCGCCCGGCCACGCCGAGCAACGTCCCGCTGATCGGCAAGACGAAGCTGCCGAACCTGTTCCTCAATACCGGCCACGGCACCCTGGGGTGGACGCACGCTTGCGGCTCGGGCAAGTCGATCGCGCGGATCGTGAGCGGGCTGGCGCCGGAGGTGGATTTCGCGTTCACGGGCATTGCCGCTCAAGGTGACTCGAAGACGAGCCGCCTTCACTCGACGAGCGCATCCTGAGGCTCGACACTCGCCGCTTCGCGACTGCCATCGCCCACCGACACTACGTCGACTCTCAGTAAATGAAGACCGAAGCCTAGGCGGCGAGCGTCGGCACTTTCGGTCACATCGCAAGGCCGATGAGCGCCACTCACGAGAATCTCGGCGTCCAGAAGCGGCCTGCCGCGCAGTTTCTGGACATCCAGGTCACAGAAAAATCTCAACAGGTCACCCGTCCTGGCGAACTGACAGGTACAGCCGTTGATCCGCAAATCGAGCTCGACCGGCGCGCTACCGCTTGGCTGGTAGAGCGTCCCCGTCACAGCGACTTGCACCCTGCCGGCTGCCGGCAACCCGGTGGTGTCGAGCATGAGGAGAAAGGATGCAGCACCGTCGGCGCTCCATACGCCCCAAGGCTCGGGCTCATGCCAGCCAGCCGCCAGTCCTGCCGAATGGGGGCTTCCGCTTCCGAAATGGACGTCGCCGCCCAACGGCACCTTCGAACTTGAACGCAACCCCGCAGCATCGAGCTGAAGCCCCCAGCGGAACCCGAATGCCCGGTCCACCATCTCCGCGTTCGCAGACGATATGACAGCGGAATAGCGCTTCCTGGGCCTCAAAAAGAGCGGGACTCGAGCCCGACAGACGACATCCTTCATCACGGGCAGGGACGCGACTTCACTGCCAACGGGAATCCATTCGGTGCATCCATCCGGAAGGCGTTCGACGTTGTTCCTGTCCGGAGTGATGAGTGCCTCTTTCCTGTGACCGAAATACTCGGCCTCAGTCAGAGCACCCGAGGAAATTGCACTGAAGAACTCGATATTGCCCGCGCACAGCATCGCGTAGATGTTCGACTCGATCTTGATTGCATTGGGTACGCGTTCAAGCAGGTCGTCTAAGAATGTCGTGTTTTGCTGATATGGATGAGGCTTGATTGCCAGGAGGTCTACTGAGGCAGCCAGCTCCGCGACCCTGTCCATGACATCTGTGGGACTGATCAGCCGACCATCGCAGACCAAGGCGAGATCGACTTCAGTCTGACCGAGAAAAACACCTACCTTTGCATCGCGGCAAAGCAATGCGCCGTCGCCCCGTCGCGAGAACATCGCCTTCATTCCGATAGCTGCGCTTTGAAATGCCTCGTCCGGGATCCGGACCTTCGAAAGAATGCGGGCAATTCGCCGGTTGTTGGTTCGCATCCCCAGATGGAGATGCCGGGAAAACCGCAGGGGATGAACTTCCACGTCGATGAATGATGCACCTCGGGAAGCGATGTAATTCAGCAGGGAAGGAGGCATTCCCCATCCGATAACCAGGCTGCGCTCACCGAGCACGCCGATTTCACACCCTCGGAACGCAGGCTGCAGGTCCGCGATCGCGGCGCTCGCCCATCCCTCCACCGTTCGAGGAAGGCCCAGCGAATCCATCATGAGCCCGACGGGAATTCGTCCTCCGCTCGAGACAGGGTATTCCTCGCGCATGGCAATGCCCAAGGATTGGCCAGCAAACTCGAACAGCCCTCGAAGAAAACGCCTGTTGGACGGATGAGACTGAAGCCCGATCTCTTCCGATCGAAAGAAATCATCGAGAAAGATGATTTCGTCAAAAGACAAATAACTCATCGCTGGGGCAATTCAGCTTCGGGCTCCAACGAAACAAAATCCCTCTGAATTAACACCAAAGCACTCTTTTTTGTATATCAACGCGCGCGCAGCATTTCGCGAACGGTCATCATGACAGTTTGATTACATCAAATAACAATTACCCCTTCGTTAAGCGCCGGAATTTACGCTCAACCGTATCGGCTCCGCACCGCGAAAAGCTTCGTCGAGGGAAGGCCCACAAGATAGGGTGACCGGGCCCGGCGCCATCTCCATCAGTCGGGCGCGGTAAACACCGTCAACACCCCGGTATACCCATACAGATGGTGCCGCGCGATCTCCCCCGCGGCGAAGAAGCCCACCAGCGGCACGTCGCCCAGCGCGTGGCGCACGATCTGCAGTTCGGCGCCGGGCGCGCCGAAGTGCGGGCCGCCGCGGCCGGAGCAGCTCACGTACACGGCCCCGGCGATGCGCCGCGCGGGATGCGGCGCGGCTTCGGCCTCGCCGGCCGCCACGGCGCGTGCGGTGGCCAGCGTCTGTTCCTCGGGCTCCAGTTCCTCGCGGATTTCCGCGCAGATGCGCATCAGGTCGGCGCGCGCGGCCTGGGCGTTGCGGCGGCAGAAGGTCAGGCGCATGCCGGCTTCCGCGGTATCGGCGATGGCGATGCCGCGCCGCGTGGGGTCGAGTCCGATGATGTGGCGCACGAGCACGTCGGCGCCCAGGTCGCCGGTGCGGCGGATGCCGTCGCTGCCGGCGTCGGCCAGGCCGACCAGGGTGTTGCGCACCGCTTCGATGGCCTCCTGCGGGCGTTCCAGCGACACCTGCAGGTCGGCCAGCAGCACGTCGAGCGCAGGCTCGCCGTCGAGCTTGAGCAGCAGGTTGCCGTCGGCCTCGGTGATCTCGCGTTCGCGCACAGCGCCCGAGCGCAGCGGCTGGCAGCCCTGGGTGACGCGCGACACCAGCCGCACGCCTTCGCCGAAGACCACGCCCGAGAGCCCGCCCGAGAACACGCCGCCCGCGGCGCCATGGCCACGGATGTTGCCGTTGCCGCCGACGGCGAACTGCAGCGCGCCGCCGCGTCCCGACGAAAGTCCGCCGAACAGGTAGCCGGTGTCGGTGCGCCCGGCCATCTCGCCGATGAGTTCGGCGAGGTCGGGCGTGGCGGGGTCGGCGTGCACCAGCGCCGTGTGCGCTTCGAAACCGCTCATTTCCGAATTGCCCAGGGGCGCGACGCCAGAAAACACGCGGTACTGGTCGCTCGGCAGCGCGCACAGCATCAGGGTCATGCCGGGTTCGTCGAAGTACTCGGCGTTGTTGGCCGACACGCCGACGCCGACGGTGCCCGACCAGTCGGTCACCTCGGGCAGCTCGGCGCTCAGGTGGTCGAGGATGTCCTGCGCGTCGCCGGCGTAGTGGTCGGTGATGTAGAGCAGCCCCAGCGTGGGCGCGGAGGCGTAGTCGGGCAGCGCCATCTGCGCCCGCAGCTGCGCGAGCACGAGGCCCGCGGCCATTCGCCATTGCGGATGGGTGGCATGACCGGAGGGAAAAAGCTTCATGATGCGTGCCAACCCGTTCTTGAAAAATGGATGTGTGTATGACGTCAGCGTCGCGCGGAGGTTCGCTTGCGCGCGGCGGCGGATGTCTTCTTCTTGGCGGCCGGAGCCGTCGTCTTCGCAGACTTCTTCGCGGCGGCCGGCTTGCGGGCCGCCGCCGGCTTGCCCATGACCGAGCCGACTGCATCAGCCAGCGGTTGCGCCATGGACGGCATCTTCAACTGGGCCGCGTCCTGCAGCGCCGTGCTGGCGATCTGCTGGAACTGCTCGGTGAGCGAGCCCCACCACTGCATCGGGTCGACCACGCCTGCGCTCTCGCCCGCCGTGGCTTTGGCCTTGGAGGCGGCGGGCTTGCGGGCGGGCTTCCTGGGCGGAGGAGCGGCTTCTTGAGCCTCCTCCTCGGGCGCTTCTTCGTTCTCGACTTCTTCGGGCTCCTGGGGTTCGGGCTCCGGCGCAGCCCTGGAGGCCGCGGCCGCGGGCGCCACGGCTGCTGCGGCGGCGGTCGCCTGCCGGGTGAACGCGCTGGCGATGTCCTCCATGCGCACGTTCATGCCGCGCAGCGTCGAAAGCGTCATCTTCTGCACTTCGAGCGCCTGGATGGTGGCCTTCAGCGCATGGCCGTTCTGCTCGAGCCAGTACTGCACCGTCTTGAGTTCCTGGATGCGCTTGTCGACCTCCTCCACGCTCAGCGTGGGCGCGACCCAGCTCGCGAGGCTCGGGATGCCCGGCACCGAACCGTTGCCCGAGGCAGCGCCACCGGCGAGGTTCTTCAGGAAGTCGAATCCGGGAACGAACTGGCTGAAGTCGAAGGGCTTGCTGGCGTTGCTCATGCGAGGAGGTCTCCTGGGGTGCTGGGTATGGGTTTTCTTGTGCTGCCAGCTTACTCCAAGCCTCCGGCGTTTGACCTTTCCGCGCCGCCTTTTCCCAACGTGCCGTCCAACGCAAAAGCCCCTCCGCGGGACACCACGAAACCGGCTTTGCCGAGCCGTCGGAGTGGCCCCCGGCAAGGAAAGGCGCGCGCGGCGCGAAGTGCGCGACGCCTGGTGGCGAGCCAGATCAGACTTCGCTTCGGACCTTGCTGAAGACCTTCCAGAAGGCCGCGTCCTGCGAGGTGGCGAAGTTGATCCGCATCATGGTGCTCGGCGGCCGGCGCGCATGGAAGAGCGATCCGGGCGCCAGCAGGTAGCCCTGGTCGAGCATGCGCTGCGTGAGCGCGTCGGTGTCCACGCCGGTGTCGACCCAGCCGAAGAGCCCCGCCGGCTCCGAGGCGAAGGTGCAGCCGTGCGCCATCGCCAGCTTCACCGCCCGCCCCCGCGCACCGTCGAGCCGGATGCGTACGCGCTCGGAGTGCCGGCGCAGCTGCCCCTGGTCGATGCACCACGACAAGGCCCGCTCGAACAGCGTGGGCGAGGTCAGGGTGGCCAGCAGCTTGGTCTCGAGCAGCTGCTCCTTCAGGTCGGGCGGCGCGGCCAGGAAGCCGATGCGCCAGTTGGGCGCGAGGATCTTCGCGAAGCCGCTGACGTAGATGGTGCGCTGCAGCCCGTCGAGCGCGCTCAGCCGCGTGGCGTGCTCGGGTGCGAGGTGGCTGTAGGTGTCGTCCTCGACGATGTGGAAGCCGTGCTCGTTGGCCAGCTTGAGCACCCGGTGCGCGCTGCCCGGCGTGAGGCTGTAGCCGGTGGGGTTGTGCAGCACGCTCACGCTGACGAAGAGCTTGGGGCTGTGCAGCTTGCAGTACTGCGCCATCACTTCCAGGTCGGGCCCGTCGGCGCGGCGCGGCACCGGCAGGATGCGCATGCCCAGCGCCTCCAGCCGCGCGAACTCCAGCGCCCAGCCGGGCTCCTCGACCATCACCGGATCGCCCGGACGCAGCAGCGTGCGGCTCACGATGTCCAGCGCGTGGGTGGCGCCCACGGTGGTCACGATCTGGTCGGGCGAGGCCGGCACGTTGATGCCCACCAGCTTCTGCGAGAGGCTGCGCCGCAGGCTCATGTCGCCGGCCGGCTCGCCGTACTGCAGCGACAGTTCCTGCAGCGCGGCTGTATTGGTCATGCGCCGCACTGCCGTGGGCATGAAGGTCGACGCCATCCAGTCGGGCGGGAACACGCCCATGCCCGGCTGCGGCTTGTCGCTCGGGCGGTGGAACATGCTGCGGATCAGCGAGCTGGCGTCGGCCGGCACGCGCGAGGCCATCATCTGCACCGCGATCGCTGCGGGCACGCCCATCGCGCCGTCGGCGCCGTTCGCCGAGCGGGCGTCCTGCGCAGGAGCGGAGTCGCGAACGTAGAAGCCGCGCTGGCGCCGGGCTTCGACGAGGCCCTGCGCCAGCAGCTGGTCGTAGGCCGCGACCACGGTGTAGGGGCTCACGCCCTGCTGCCGCGCGCACTCGCGCACCGAGGGCAGGCGCGCGCCGGGCGGCAGCAGCCGGGTGCGGATGCGCTCGGCCAGGCGATCGGCGAGCTGCCCGGTCAGCGACTGTGTGGAGGTGCGTGTGAGCATTCGTCGTCCGGGATCTGCCGGATTTCCTGGCTTCTGTGTCGAAGGAGTGACCAATACAGATTGCCCGATTGTTCGATCATCTGTACTGGAACTGTAATGGTCTCAAGTTTAGAGTGTGTGTCATGAACTGGCAAGAATTCACCGCGCTGCTGGTGCTGGCCACGGCGATGAGCTTCTCGCCCGGCCCCAACACCACGCTCTCCACCGCCCTGGCGGCCAACGGCGGCCTGCCGCGCGCCATGCGCTTCGTGGTCGCGGTGCCGGTGGGCTGGACGCTGCTGCTGGCGCTGTGCGCAGCCGGCATCGGCGCGTTGGTGGTGGCGGTGCCTTCGCTGCGGCTGGCCATCAAGGCGCTGGGCATCGGCTATCTGCTGTGGCTGGCGTACAAGCTCAGCGGCAGCGCGACGCTCGGCAAGGCCGACGGCAAGAGCCTGTCGGTGGGCTTCGGGCAGGGCGTGATGCTGCAGTTTGTGAACATCAAGGCCTGGCTGCTGGCGCTCACGCTGGTGGCGGGCTGGATCGCCGGGCAGCCCGACGCGCTGCACCGCTTCGCGATCGTGGCGCCGGTGATGCTGGCCTATGCCTTCGTCAGCAACTTCGCCTATGCGCTGGTCGGCGCCATGCTGCGCGACTGGCTGGCCAAGGGCTCGCGGCTGCTGTGGTTCAACCGCGCAATGGGACTCGTGCTCGTGCTCACCGCCTGGTGGATGGCGGGCGTATGAGATCGGCTCACCCCCAGGCTTCGCGCACTTCGTGTCGCTTCGCCACCCCTCTTGCAGGGGGCAATACCAGCGGCCCGGCCGAGCCGGTTCCGCGGTATTCCCCGACGGCGCACCGCCCGGTTTCAGCGGCACCTTTCTCGGGGAGGTCGCCGACATGAAGAACATCAAGGACGAAACTCTCGGCATGTGGCTGGGCGTGGTGGGGGTGGCGATGTTCGCCATCACGCTGCCGATGACGCGCCTGGCCACCGGCTCGCAGGACGCGCCGCAGCTGTCGCCGTGGTTCGTGACGCTCGGCCGCGCCGCGCTGGCGGGCGTGCTGTCGGCCGTTTTCCTGCTGGTCACGCGCTCGCCGCGCCCAGCTCTGCACCAGTGGAAGCCGCTGGGCATGGCGGTGCTGGGCAACGTCATCGGCTACCCGCTGCTGCTGGCCTACGCACTGCGCGTGGTCACGGCCAGCCATGCGGCGGTGGTGACCGCCCTGCTGCCGCTGGTCACGGCCGCCGTCGCGGCCTGGGTGCTGCACCAGCGCGCGCGGCTGGGTTTCTGGCTCTGCGCCATCGCGGGCAGCCTGCTGGTGGTGGTGTTCTCGGTGCTGCGCGCGAGCCAGGGCGGACATGGCTTCGGCTTCGAATGGGCCGACCTCCTGCTGGTGGGCGCGGTCGTCGCCGCCTCGCTGGGCTACATCTACGGCGCGCAGGTCACGCCCTCGCTGGGCGCCGAGCGCGTGATCTGCTGGGTGTGCGTGATGGCGCTGCCCGTCACGCTGCCGGCCACGCTCGCGCTGTGGCCCACGCAGCCGATCGCCACCACCTCCTGGCTGGGCTTCGTCTACGTCGGCATGTTCTCGATGTGGATCGGCTTCTTCGCCTGGTACCGCGGCCTGGCCCTGGGTGGCGCGCTGCGCGTGAGCCAGACGCAGCTGCTGCAGCCCTTCCTGTCGATCCTGGCCTCGATCCCGATCCTGGGCGAGCCGCTGGACGTGGTCACGCTGGCCTTCGCCGCGGCCGTGGTGGCCACGGTGGTCATCGGCAAGCAGCTGTCGCAGCCCGCGCCGGCACCCGCCCGGGGCCGGCACGACAAGCGAGCCCATGTCGTGTACCGTGATTGACCCGCGCCGTGCGCGCCCCCGAACATCCGAATCTCACCTCACCGCCTGAAAGAAGAAAGCCATGAACTGGAAACTCGCCGCCCGCGCCGCCAAGATGAATCCCTCGGTGCTGCGTGAAATCCTCAAGGTCACAGAGCGCCCCGGCATCATCAGCCTGGCCGGCGGCCTGCCCTCGCCCAAGACCTTCCCGATCCAGGCTTTCGCCGACGCCTGTGCCGAGGTGCTGCACAACGACGGCCAGGCCGCGCTGCAGTACGCGGCCAGCGAAGGCTACGCGCCGCTGCGCCAGGCGGTGGCCGACATGTTGCCGTGGGACGTCGACGCCTCGCAGGTGCTCATCACCACCGGCTCGCAGCAGGGCCTCGACCTCGTGGCCAAGGTGCTGATCGATCCGGGCAGCAAGGTGCTGGTGGAGACGCCCACCTACCTCGGCGCGCTGCAGGCCTTCGGCCCGATGGAGCCGCACCCGGTGGGCGTGGCCAGCGACGACGACGGCGTGATCGTCGACGACCTCGTGCAGAAGGCGAAGGACGCGCGCTTCATCTACCTGCTGCCCAACTTCCAGAACCCCACCGGCCGCACCATGACGGAAGAGCGCCGCGCCGCCGTCTCGGCCGCCGCTGCCGCCGCGGGCCTGCCCATCGTGGAGGACAACCCCTATGGCGAACTCTGGTTCGACGAAGCTCCCCCGCTGCCGCTGGCCGCGCGCAACCCCGAGGGCGTGATCTACCTGGGCTCGTTCTCGAAGGTGCTGGCCCCCGGGCTGCGCCTGGGCTTCCTGGTGGCGCCCAAGTCGATCTACCCGAAGCTGCTGCAGGCCAAGCAGGCCGTCGACCTGCACACGCCGATCTTCACGCAGCGCATGGTCTCGGCGGTGATGAAGGACAAGTTCCTCGACACCCACGTGCCCACCATCCGCGCCCTCTACAAGCGCCAGCGCGACGCGATGATGGCCGCGCTCACCCGCGAGATGAAGGGGCTGGACGTGAAGTTCAACGCGCCCAAGGGCGGCATGTTCCTGTGGGCCCGCCTGCCCGAGGGCGTGGACACCGTGAAGCTGCTGCCCAAGGCGGTGGAGCGCAACGTGGCCTTCGTGCCCGGCGCGCCCTTCTACGCCGGCGAAGGCGATCCGCGCACGCTGCGCCTGTCGTTCGTGACGGCCAGCGTCGACGAGATCGACACCGCCATCGCCGCGCTCGCGCAGACGCTGCGCGAGGAACTGGCGCTGCTCGGCGAGAAGACGCCGGCCGTGGCGCAGGCCTGATACCACGACCCAGGAGCCACCCGTGATCGGTCTCGCGACGCTCTCGCTCTTCCTGCTCGCGGTACTGGCGCTGTTCCTGTCGCCGGGCCCGAACATGGCTTTCGTGCTCTCGCACGGCGTGGCCCATGGTCCGCGCGGCGGTTTCGCGGCGGCCATCGGCATCTCGGCGGCCGACCTGGTGCACACGCTCTTCGCCGCCACCGGCGTCACCGCGCTGGTGGCCGCCTGGCCGCCGTCGTTCGACGTGCTGCGCTATGCGGGCGCGCTGTACCTGGTGTGGCTCGCGGTGCAGGCGCTGCGCAGCGGCGGCCTTCGCATGGGGGCGCAGGCGCAGCCCGCCGGCTTCGGCCGCATCGTGCGAATGGCGCTGCTGAACAACCTCGTCAATCCGAAGGCGCTGCTGTTCTTCATGGTGTTCCTGCCGCAGTTCGTCGACCCCTCGCGCGGCAGCGTGCCGCTGCAGCTGGTGCAGCTGGGCGTGGTGCTGTCGATGGCGGCGCTGGCCTTCAACACGCTGCTGGGCGCGTGCAGCGGCCAAATCGGACGCTGGCTGCACAGTCGCCCCGGCGCGGCGCGCTTCCAGAGCGGCCTGCTCGCGGCCGTGATGCTGGGGCTGGCCGTGCGCCTGCTGTTCCTCGACCGCCCCTCGCCCCGCTGAAGAGGCCTTCTCATGAATGTCCTGAAGATCGCAGCCTTCTCCGATGGAGAGACGGGCGGCAACCCAGCCGGCGTCGTCATCGCCGATGCGCTGCCGCCTGCTGCACAAATGCAGCACATTGCGGCGGAAGTCGGCTTTTCTGAAACCGCGTTCGCCGCTCCGGCCGACGGCGGCGGCTGGCGCGTGCGCTACTTCGCGCCGCAATCCGAAGTGCCCTTCTGCGGCCACGCGACGATCGCGCTGGGCGCCACGCTGGCGATGCGGCAAGGCGACGGCGTGTTCCCGCTGGTGCTCAACCAGGCACGGATCACCGTGGAAGGCCGGCGCAACGGCAGCGTGGTCGAGGCTGCGCTGCAGTCGCCACCCACGCGCAGCGCCGCTGCGTCGCCCGGGTTGCTGTCCGAGGCGCTCGCCCTGTTCGGCTATTCGCCGCAGGACCTCGATCCGCGCATCCCGCCGGCCGTCGCCCATGCGGGTGCCGACCATCTGGTGCTGGCCCTAGCAAGCCGCGCGGCGCTGTCGGCGATGCACTACGAGCTGGAGGCCGGCCGCGCGCTGATGGCTCGCGCCGGGCTCACGACCATCGTGCTGGTCTTCGCCGAGACCGCGCAGCGGCTGCACACGCGCAACCCCTTCGCGTCCGGCGGCGTGTACGAAGACCCCGCCACCGGCGCCGCCACGGCCGCGCTGGCCGGCTACCTGCGCGACATCGGCTGGCCGCACGGCGGCGCCATCGACGTGGTGCAGGGCGAGGACATGGGCATGCTGTCGCGCCTGCACGCCAACATTTCGCCCGCGCCGGGCAGCTCGATCCGCGTGTCGGGCACGGCGCGCGTCATGCGGGACTGAACAACCGAAGAATCGAGAAGAGAAAGAAAGAGACCAAACATGCTCAACATCTGGGGCCGCATCAGCTCGATCAACGTCCGCAAGGTGGTGTGGTGCGCGCAGGAGCTCGGGCTCGACTTCCAGCGCACCGAGGCCGGCGGCAGGTTCGGCGTGGTGCAGACGCCGGAATACCTCGCGATCAATCCGAACGCCATGGTGCCCGCCATCGACGACGGCGAGGGCGCCGAGCGCGTCACGCTGTGGGAGTCGAACGTGATCGTGCGCTACCTCTGCGCGAAGCATTCGCACGGCAACCTCTATCCGGCCGAGCTGCCCGCGCGCTTCGACGCCGAGCGCTGGATGGACTGGCAGCAGACCACGCTCAACCGCGCGAGCCGCGACGCCTTCGTCCAGTGGGTGCGCACGCCGCCCTCGGAGCGCCAGCCCGCGCTCATCGATGCCTCGGTGCGCGACAGCGAAGCGCTGTTCGCGATGCTCGACGCGCACCTCGCGCGCCAGCCCTACATGGCCGGCCAGCGCTTCACCATGGCCGACATCCCGGTGGGCTGCGAAGCGCACCGCTGGTTCGGCCTGCCCGCCGCCGAATACCGCCGGCCGAGCTGGCCGAACGTGGAGCGCTGGTACTCCGAACTGCTTTCCCGACCGGGCACGCGCGGCGTGCTCGATCTGAGCCTGGAATGACCCCCAGTCTCCGCGCACTTCGTGCGACTGCGCCAACCCCCTTGCAGGGGGCAACACCTGTGGCCCGGCAAAGCCGGTTCCACGGTGTTCCCCGACTGACATCGTCCATTGATCCGACCCTCCTGAGCCTCGAATGAAATCCCGCCCCTTCAAGCAAGTCGACGTCTTCACCGCCACCGCCTATTACGGCAACCCGCTCGCGGTGGTGATCGACGGCCAGGACCTCGACGACGCCGCCATGCAGCGCTTCGCGCAGTGGACCAACCTGTCCGAAACGACCTTCCTGCTGCCGCCCACCGATCCGACGGCCGACTACCGCGTGCGCATCTTCACGCCCGGCGGCGAGCTGCCCTTTGCCGGCCACCCGACCATCGGCAGCTGCCATGCGTGGCTGGAAGCCGGCGGCAAGCCCAGGGCGGCGGGCATGGTCGTGCAGCAGTGCGGCGCGGGCCTGGTGCCGCTGCGCCGCGACGGCAGCCGCCTGGCCTTCGCAGCGCCGCCGCTCAAGCGCAGCGCGCCCAGCCCCGCGCTGCTGGCCAAGGTGGCGGGCGCGCTGGGCCTGAAGGCGCAGCAGGTCATCGCGGCGCAGGTGCTGGACAACGGCCCCGTCTGGTTCGGCCTGCTGGTCAACGACGCCGACGCGGTGCTGGCGCTGCAGCCCGACCATCGCGCGCTGAAGGAACTGGGCGTGAAGGCCGGCGTGGCGGGCGTGCCTGCGGCGCACGACACCTCGCTGCTCATCGGCCGCTCCAACCGCGAGGCACGCGCCTTCGGCAACCGGCCCGCGGTTCCCAACGCGGACGGCGCACGCATCGACCTTGAGGTGCGCGCCTTCGCCGAGCCCATCGGCGTGCAGGAAGACCCGGTCACCGGCAGCCTCAACGCGAGCCTCGCCGAATGGCTGATCGCCGACGGCCACATGCCCGAGCGCTACCTCGCGGCGCAGGGCCAGTGCCTGGGCCGCGCGGGCCGCGTCCACATCGAGCGCGACGCGGAAGGCCGCATCTGGGTCGGCGGCGACGCCGTGACCTGCGTGGACGGCAGCGTCTCGCTCTGAACGCACAGCCCGCCATGCACGCGCAGCTCGACCACCTGGTGATCGCCGCCGCCTCGCTCGCCGAGGGCGTGGCGTGGTGCGAGGCCACGCTCGGCATCACGCCGGCACCGGGCGGCTCGCATCCGCTCATGGGCACGCACAACCGGCTGTTCAACGTCTCCGGCGACGCCTATCCGGCGGCCTACGCCGAGATCATCGCGATCGAGCCGGGCAGGAAGCCGTCGCGGCCCAAGACGCGCCGCTGGTTCGACATGGACGATGCCGCGCTGCAGGCCGGCCTCGTGCGGCATGGCCCGCGGCTGATCCACGTCGTCGCGCGCGTGCCCGATGCGCATGCGGCGATGCGCGCGCTGGCGCATGAAGAGCACGCGCACATCGACCGTGGCCAGCTGCTCGAAGCCTCGCGCGACACGCCCGCCGGCCGGCTCGAATGGCAGATCACCGTGCGCGACGACGGCCAGCGGCTCTTCTACGGCGCGCTGCCCACGCTGATCCAGTGGGGTGCGGTGCATCCCACCGATGCCATGCCCGCGTCGGGCGTCGTGCTGCGCTCGCTGCGCGCCACGCACCCGCGCGCGCCGGCGCTGGCCGCCGCGCTGTCGGCCATCGGCATGACGGGCCTCGAGGTCGATGCCGGCCCGCCCAACCTGGTTGCCGTGCTCGACACGCCGCGCGGCAGCGTGACCCTCGAATCACAAGGACTCTGACATGCTGAGCTTCACCGAGATCGCCCTCTTCGCATTCGCCTCGCTGCTTCTGGCGCTCACGCCCGGGCCGAACATGATCTATTGCGTCTCGCGCACGCTGGTGCAGGGCCGGCGCGCGGGGCTCATATCGCTGGGCGGCGTGCTGCTGGCCTTCCTGGTGCACCTGTTCGCGGCGGCGCTCGGGCTCACCGCGCTGCTGCTGGCGGTGCCGCTGGCGTTCGACGCGATCCGCATCGCCGGCGCGGCCTACCTGCTGTGGCTCGCATGGCAGGCGGTGAAGCCCGGCGGCACCGCGCCCTTCGAGGCGCGCGCGCTGCCGGCCGACCCGCCGGGCAAGCTGTTCCGCATGGGCTTTCTCACGAACCTGCTGAACCCGAAGGTGGCGATGTTCTATCTCTCGTTCTTCCCGCAGTTCATCCACCCCGAGCGCGGCTCGGTGCTGCTGCAGAGCATGCAGCTGGGCATCGCGCAGATGACCGCCAGCGCGCTGGTCAACACGGTGATGATCGTCGGCGCCGCAGGCATCACGGCCGTGCTGTCCCAAAGCGCCGGCTGGCTGCGCGCGCAGCGCTACGTGATGGGCAGCGTGCTCGCCGCGCTGGCCGTGCGGGTGGCGCTGACCGAGCGCAAGTAGGAAGACAGGAAGAGAGACACCCCATGAGATTCACCCGCGAAGAGATCGAATCGGCGCAGCGCACCGTGCGCGCGGCCATGCCGCCCACGCCGCAGTACGCCTGGCCGCTCCTGTCGCAGCGCCTGGGCGCCACCGTGTGGGCCAAGCACGAGAACCACACGCCGGCCGGCGCCTTCAAGATCCGCGGCGGCCTGACCTACTTCGAGACGCTGGCGCGCGAGCAGCCGACGGTGCGCCACGCGATCAGCGCCACGCGCGGCAACCACGGCCAGTCGGTCGGCTTCGCGGCGCGCCGCCACGGGCTGGGCGCGACCATCGTCGTGCCGCACGGCAACTCGACCGAGAAGAACGCCGCGATGCGTGCACTGGGCGTCACACTGGTCGAGCACGGCGACGACTTCCAGGCCGCGTCGGAACATGCGGCCGCGCTCGCCGAACGCGACGGCCTGCACCGCGTGCCCTCGTTCCACCGCGAGCTGGTGCGCGGGGTCTCGACGGCGTATGTCGAGTTCTTCGAAGCGCTCTCGGCCACGCCGCCCGACGTGCTTTTCGTGCCCATCGGCCTGGGCTCGGGCTTCGCGGCCGCAGCGGCGGCGCGCGCGCATTGCGGCGTATCGACGAAGCTCATCGGCGTGGTGTCGGCGCATGCGACGGCCTATCGCGACTCCTTCCGCGCGGGCAAGCCGGTCGAATCGCCCGTGACCACGCGGCTGGCCGACGGCATGGCCTGCCGCACGCCGGTGCCCGAATCGGTGGAGGTGATGTTGCGAGAGGCCGACGACGTGGTCACCGTCACCGACGACGAGATCGCGCAGTCCATGCGCATCCTTTTCAGCGACACGCACAACGTGGCCGAAGGGGCCGGCGCGGCCGCGCTGGCCGCGGCGCTCCAGCAGCAGGAGCGCTGGCGCGGCAGGACGGTGGGCGTATGCCTGAGCGGCGGCAATGTCGACTCGGACATGTTCGCCGGCGTGCTGGCCGCCGCCTGACCGGAATTCAGGAAGCTCGGGAGTTCAGGGCAGAGGCCCGGTGTTGGCCGTTTCCAGCGGCAGCCGCGACACCTCTTCCAGCAGCAGCGAGAGCTGCCGCGCGGCCTCGTCGACCACCGCCTGCCCATGCGCCGCGGTGGCGGCGGCCGCGTTGCCCGCGGCGCCGTGGGCGTTGTAGTCCTCGATGGCCCAGCCGAGCTTGGCGCTCCTGCCGTTGCCGAGGATCGCGTAGTCGGCCGCGCGCTGGCGCGAGGTGGAGTCGAAATCGCGCGCCTCGCCCATGCGCACCAGCTGCGGCGAGAGCGCCAGCATCATCGACGTCTCGATCTCGCCCGCATGCACGCCGAAGCGGTGCTCGTGCGCGCTGAACTGCGCACCAGCGTCGCCCAGCGGCAGGTTGAACCAGCTCACGCTGTAGACGATGAGCCCGTGCTCGGCGCGCAGCTCGCGCGCCACGATGTCCATCGCCCCCACGTGGCCGCCATGCGCATTGAAGAGCACCAGCTTCTTCACGCCCGCGCGCGCCACGCCTGCGCCGATTTCCTTCCACACGCGGATCAGCGTCTCGGCCGAAAGCGTGAGCGTGCCCGCGAAGCGCGCGTGCTCGGGGCTCAGGCCGATCTGCTGCGTCGGCAGGAAGAGCACAGGCAGCGCGGCCGGCAGCAGCGGCAGCGACGCGGCCACGATGCCGTCGGCCAGCACCGTGTCCACGCCCAGCGGCAGGTGCGGCCCGTGCTGCTCGGTCGCACCCAGCGGCAGCACCGCGACGGTGGTGCTCGCGTCGAGCGATGCGAAGTCGCGCGTGGTGAGCTGCGACCAGAAGCGCGGCAGCGCGGGCGATGGCAGCGATGGCGTCGAAGGGGCCTGGGAAGCGTTCATCACGCGATCTTAGGCCGGGCCGGAACCGCACGGTCATCGGCGGGTCGGGCACCCGTCCGACAACAGCGATCGACGCAGGCGGCCAAAACGCGAACCTATTCACACCTAGAACCGCAAAAGTTCAGTTCATTGTTTGCGTTAGTTAACAATCATCACTAAAGTCAACGAAGATTTGATTCTCCGAATCGGGGTTGCCGGCCTGTCACGTAGGCACCCCCGGTCCTTGCGGCGTCGCGATGGGTCGCCCGGGGTCTCTTTTCGGTTTTCCAAGGGAGCAAGGTGTTCATCCAGAAAAAGACTGGAGGCACGGTCATGGCTGCGCGCGCTTCGGCGCCGGCCGGTCCGATGTTTCTTCGATTGGCGCGGACCGCGCAAAAACTTCCCTCACTGCCCCTGGCATGCACCCTGGCGTTCGGCGCACCGGTCGCGCTCGCGCAGCCGTCGCCCGTACAGCCCGCGGCCATCGACAGCGCGCGTTCGCCGAATGACGCGGCCTACGACGCGCGCCGACACGACGCGCTGATCGTCGAGCGCCGCGAAGGCCGCATCACCGGTGCCGACGCGCTGCGCCAGCTCAAGGCATGGCTGGCCTCGCCGATCGACGGCGATGCGCGCTGGCGCGTGGCCTCCGACGCCATCGCGATCGCTTCGGCGGACGGCCAGTACGCGGAGGCCGTCGCGCTCGGCCGCGAGTTCGCGCCCTCGACGCTGCAGACCTATGCGCTGGGCCCGCTGGCGGTGGCCGCCCGGCGCACGCACGACACCCGCCTGCAGGGCGAGACGATCGCCGTCTGGCGCGCGCGGCAGCCAGAAGCGCGCGAGCCCCGCGTGCACGAGGCCTGGTGGCGCATCGAGAGCGGCGACCTCGCCGGCGCACAGGCGCTCTACGACACGCTGTCGCAGCCCGCTCCCACGCGGATCGATGACCGCGTGGCGCTGCTCGAACTGCGCGGCGCGCTCGCGCGTGCCCGCAAGGACACGCTGCAGGCCCTGGGCGCCTACGCCGAGGCCGGGGCTCTTCGACCCGGCCGTCCCGACCTGCGCCGCGAGGCCGACTTCCTCCTCGCCGACAGCGGCGCCGCATCGAGCGCCTTCGAGAGCGCGGAGGCCGCGCAGCGCGCCAGCCCCGGCAGCTTCTCGCCGCTGGCGCTGTCCACCCTGCAGCAGGAGGCGCTTGCGCAGCGGCTGCGCTGGGCGATACAGGCGCGCGACCAGCGCCTGGGCACCGAGCGCGTCGTGGCGCTCGACCGCGTGCTGGCCGAGCAGGAAGCCGCGCTGGCGCGGGTCGATGCCGAGGCGCTCCAGGCGGACTCGGCGGACGCCGACGCATGGCGCAACCTGCGCGTGAAGCTGCAGTCCGACCGCCTGCTGGCGCTGGTCGAACGCGGCCGCCCGGCCGAGGCCATCGCGCTCTACGACGCGATGCGCGCCACCGACACGGACATCCCCGCCTACGCGCTGGTGGCCGCGGGCCGCGCGCTGGCGCAGGAGCGGCGCTCCATCGAGGCCGTGCCGGTCTACGAGGCGGCCATCGCCTGGCGCGGCGCCGAGCTGCCGATGCCCGACCAGGCTTACCTGGGGCTGGTCTACGCCTACCTCGACGTGGGCCGCTTCGCGGACGCCGATGCGCTGCTGCAGCGCATCGAGGCCGCCACGCCCGCGCAGCTGCGGCTCGCGCCCGAGCCCGGCCGCCCGAACGGCGAGTACACCGACGTCAGCGGCCTGCGGGGCATGGTGCAGCTCTATACCGACCGTCCCGCGCTCGCGCAGCGCAGCTTCTCGGTGCTGACGCGGGAGGCGCCGATGAATGCCGGCTTCGCGCACGGCGCGGCCCTCACCGAGCGGCTGCGCGAGCACCCCGAGGCCTCGCTGGCGCGCTACGAGGCACTCGCGGCCGATTCGCCCTACGACACCGATGCGCGCGTGGGCCATGTCGAGGCGCTGCTCGACGCGTCCGAGTTCGCCGAGGCCCGCCGCCGCGCCGAATCGCTCGCCGCCGACGTGCCCGACTCGGTGCAGGTGCGCGAGATGGAACGCAAGCGCCGCGCACTCGTGGGCCCGAGACTCGACGTCGACGCCGAGGCCTCCTCGGGCGGCGCGGCCATCGCCAACCACGAATGGCGCATCGACAGCCGGCTCAGCTCGGGCCTCATCGACGACCGCTGGCGCGTGTTCTACGAGCAGACGCTGGGGCGCGGCAGCACCGACATCGGCAACGCGAACTGGGCGCGCGGCGGCCTCGGCCTGAGCTGGGAGCAGGGCCGCTGGCTCGCCGAAGGCATCGTCCAGCACGCGAACAGCGGGCCGTACCGCAACAGCGTGGCCGGCCGGCTCGACTACCGCGCGGGCGACGCATGGCGGCTGTCGGCCACCTACGACGGCGACAGCCGGGAGCTGCCGTGGAAGGCGCGCGCGGCGGGCATCGGCGCACACGAGTTCGGCGCGGGCGCGGGCTACGTGGTCGACGAATCGCGCCGCTTCGATCTCAAGTGGCAGCAGCTCGATTTCAGCGACGGCAACCGGCGCGAAGGCATCGACATCGGCTGGCGCGAGCGCTGGATCAGCACGCCGGCCTTCCAGCTCGAGACGCGCCTTGGCGCCGACGCGAGCCGCGGCCGCGCGGTCGATGCGCCCTACTTCAACCCGTCGAGCGACTCCAGCGTGCAGTTCAGCGTGCGCGCGCAGTGGCTCAACTGGAAGCGCGACGACCGGCAGTTCTTCCAGGTGCTGGAGCTCGGCGGCGGCAGCTACCGGCAGGCCGGCTTCGGAAGCGGCCCGATGTGGAGCCTGCGCTACGAGCACCGCTGGAACCTCGGCCCGAAGCTCAAGCTGCGCTACGGCCTGGTCTTCTCCGGCCATCCCTACGACGGCGTGCGCGAGCGACAGCGCGGCGTCTTCCTGAACCTCTCGACCCCGCTGCCGTGATGAGAAGAAAAACCAAGCCCCATCCCCTCGCCTTCTGGCGCTCGACCTTGCCGTGGCTGCTGCTGGCGCTGCTCGCGGCCTGCGCGCTGCCGGTGCCCGCGCAGCCGCTGCCGCCCGCAGACCCGGACGACGGCCTGAGCTTTCGCGTGATCGCGTTCCACGACGTGCGCGCCAACGTGCGCCAGAGCTTCGAGGCATCGCCCGACGAGACCGCGGTGGACGAGCGCACCTTCGCCGACACCCTCGCCTGGCTGCAGTACAACGGCTACCACCCGGTGAGCCTGCAGCAGATCGTCGACGCTCGCGCGGGCGGCAAGCCGCTGCCGCCTAAGCCGGTGCTGCTGACCTTCGACGACGGCTACCGCAGCGCCTACACCAAGGTCTTCCCGCTGCTCAAGCGCTACAACTACCCGGCGCTGATGGCGCTGGTCACGAGCTGGCTCGAGGTGCCCGAGGGCCGGCAGGTGCACTGGGGCGACAGGCCCGCGCCGCGCGAGAACTTCCTCTCGTGGAGCGAGGCGGCCGAGATGGCGCGCTCGGGCCTGGTCGAGTTCGCGAGCCACAGCGACGCGTTGCACACCGGCATCCTCGCCAACCCGCAGGGCAACCTGCTGCCGGCCGCGGCCACGCACCGCTACGACCCGAAGACCGGCCGCTACGAGGACGACGACACCTATGTGCGGCGCGTCGAGGCCGACCTGCGCCGCAGCCGCGAGATCATCGAGCGGCGCACCGGCGCGAAGGTGCGCTCGATGGTGTGGCCCTACGGCGCCTACAACAGCGCCGCGGTCGAGGCCTCGAAGCGCGCGGGCATGCCCATCACCTTCACGCTCGACGACGGGCCCAACGCGCCCGAGGTGCCGCTCGCGCGCATCCGCCGCGCGCTGGCCGCCTACGACAACGAGGCGCCCGCCTTCGACCGCATGCTGCGCAGCCCCGTGGGCGGCGAGGTGCGGCCGGTCAACCGGGTGATGCACGTGGACCTCGACTACGTGTACGACCCCGATCCGGCCCAGCAGGAGCGCAACCTCTCGATGTTGATCGACCGCGTGGCCGCGGTGCATCCGCGCGCGGTGTTCCTGCAGGCGTACGCCGACCCCGACGGCGACGGCGTGGCCGACGCGCTGTACTTTCCCAACCGCCACCTGCCGGTGCGCGCCGACCTGTTCGGCCGCGCGGCCTGGCAACTGCACAGCCGCGCCGGCGTGAAGGTCTACGCGTGGATGCCGGTCACGGCCTTCAGGCTGCCGGCGTCGAACCCGCTCGCCACGCACACTGTGACGGCGCAGGACGGTGCGGTGCACGCCGACCGCTACCACCGCCTCACGCCTTTCGACCCCGCGGTGCGGGCGCTGGTCGGCGACATCTACGAGGACCTGGGCCGCCACGCCTTCTTCGAGGGCCTGCTGTTCCACGACGACGCGATGCTGTCCGACGACGAGGACGCGAGCCCTGCCGCGCTGGAAACCTACGCGAAGTGGGGCCTGCCGGCCGACATCGCCGCGATCCGGGCGAACCCCGAACTGGCGGCGCGCTGGACCGCGGCCAAGACGCGCCACCTGATCGAGTTCACGCAGGAGCTTGCCGCACGCACCGGCGCGTGGCGGCCCGCGCTGGAGACCGCGCGCAACCTCTACGCCCGGCCGGTGCTCGAGCCGCAGGCCGAGCAGTGGTTCGCGCAGAACTACGAGGCCTCGCTCGCGGCCTACGACTACGTCGCGCTGATGGCCATGCCGCGCATGGAGCGCGAGGCCGACGCGGAAGGCTGGCTCGCGCGGCTGGCCAGGCGCGCCGCCGATACGCCGCGCGGCCTCGACGGCACGGTGTTCGAGCTGCAGGCGCGCGACTGGCGCACCGGCAAGCCCGTGCCCGACGCCGAACTCGCGCGCCAGTGGACGCTGCTGCAGCGCGCCGGTGTGCGCCACCTCGGCTACTACCCCGACGACTTCCTCAACGACCAGCCGGGGCTTGACACCGTGCGCCGCGCGATCTCGGTGCGCACACTGCTGCCGCGTGCGCTGCGCACGCCGGCCCAGCCCGAAGGCCCGTCGCCCGCGGCGCAGGGAGGACGTGCGCCATGAGCCCCACGACGCAGTTCCTCGCGCAGACGCTGCCCTCGCTGCTGTTCGGCTTCGTCTTCTACTACCCGTTCTTCATGGCCTACGTCTGGATGGCCGGCGGCCTCTCGCATGCGATGGTGTTCGAGCGCAAGCGCGACGTGGACGTCAATCCGCTCGACCTGCTGCCCTCCCGCCCGCTGGTCACGGTGGTGGTGCCCTGCTTCAACGAGGCGCCGCACCTGCGCGAGGTGATCGAGCAGCTGATGCGAACGCGCTACCCCTACTGCGAAGTCATCGCGGTGAACGACGGCAGCACCGACGGCACCGGCGAGCTGCTGGACGAGATGACGAAGGAATACGGCCGCCTGCGCGTGATCCACAACGCCAGCAACCAGGGCAAGGCCGTGGGCCTGAACACTGCCTGCCAGCTCGCGCGCGGCGAGTACATCCTGGGCATCGACGGCGACGCACTGATCGACGAGGACGCCATCGCCTGGATGCTGCTGCCCATGCTGGCTTCGGAGCGCATCGGCGCGGTCACCGGCAACCCGCGCATCCGCACGCGCACGACGCTGCTCGGGCGCATGCAGGTGGGCGAGTTCTCCTCGATCATCGGCCTCATCAAGCGCTCGCAGCAGCTGGTGGGAACGCTCTTCACGGTGTCGGGCGTGATCGCCATGTTCCGCCGCCGCGCGGTGATCGACGTGGGCTTCTGGAGCCCCGACGTGCTCACCGAGGACATCGACATGAGCTGGAAGCTGCAGATCGCCGGCTGGAAGCTGCGCTTCGAGCCGCGCGCGCTGTGCTGGATCCTGATGCCCGAGACCTTGCGCGGCCTCTGGAAGCAGCGCCTGCGCTGGGCCATCGGCGGCATCCAGACCATGCTGCGCTGCAGCTCGCACATCCTGCGGCCGCGCCACTGGCGCATGTGGCCCATCTACATCGAGTACATGACCAGCGTCTTCTGGGCCTATGCGATGGCGCTGGTGCTCGTCGTCAGCCTGGTGCGGCCCTTCCTGCCTTCCGACTCGTCGTGGCACTCGGCCCTGCTGCCGCACTGGCAGGGCACGCTGCTGGCCATGACCTGCATCCTGCAGATGCTGCTGAGCCTGTGGATCGACCGTCGCTACGACCGGGACCTGATGCGCTACTTCGCCGGAACGATCTGGTATCCGATCGCCTTCTGGACCATCACGATGGCCACCACCGTGATCGCCTTTCCCAAAGCCCTGATACGCCGCCGGGGCAAACGAGCGGTGTGGACAAGTCCCGATAGAGGAGTTTCCGATGTCCCATGAGTCCGTGTTCCCCTCCAGCTACCCGCCCGACATGCACAACGACACGGCGCCCCCGAGCCGCCGCCGCTCGTGGGGGCAACCGGCGGTGGAGGAGCCCATCATCGACGCCGCGCGCATTCCGCTGCACGCCTTCGGCAGCAGCCGCTCGCCGCAGCGTGCGCTGGCCATGTACCTGTGGCTGCGCCTGCTGCGCCCCGCCGTCACCGTCGCGATCTGGTTCTGCGCCATCTGGTACGCGTGGCCCTACGTGCTGGGCGCGCGCTCCCAGCCCGAGGTGATGCACCTGCTGAGCCTCTACGGGCTGGTGATCTGCGGCATCCTGCTGTCGATGCTGGTGATCGCACCCTGGCGCCGCCGGCAGCACCGCCGCGAGCCGGCGCCGGTGAAGGAGAAATCCTCCCTCTCCGCCCTGGCCACCTACATCGAGGTGCCGCCCTCGCGCCTGTCGTCCTGGCAGCGCACGCGCCAGCTGCTGGTGCACCACGACAACGACGGCCACCTGCGCGAAGCCATCGACACCACGCCGGCGGCCCTCGAACCCGAGACCACGAAGAACAAGCGCTGAGAGCCCGCGGTCCATCCGTCCGGGCGCGTGCAGGGGTTTCGCGGTGGTGATTGAATCGCCGCACCCATCCTGCAATCTCCAACAAGGACCCGATTCATGGACCTCCAACTCCAGGACCAGCACGTACTCGTCACCGGCGGCAGCAAGGGCATCGGCCTGGCCTGCGCTCTCGGCTTCCTGCGCGAAGGCGCGCGCGTGAGCCTCGTCTCGCGCGACCTCGCCAACCTGGAACAGGGCCGCAAGACCCTGCTCGAATCGTTCGCGCAGGCCGAAGGCCGCGTCTCCATCCACGCCGCCGACCTCAAGGACCCCGCCGGCGCCGTTGCCGCCCTCGACGCCGCCGAAAAGGCATTCGGTCCCGTCGACGTCCTCGTCAATTCCGCAGGCGCCGCCCGCCGCACCCCGCCCGACGACCTCACCGCCGCGTCGTGGCACGACGCCATGGACGCCAAGTACTTCACCTACATCCACATGATCGACCCGGTGGTCAAGCGGATGGGCCGTCGCGGCCGCGGCGCCATCGTCAACGTCATCGGCCAGGGCGGCAAAGTCGCCAGCCCCGTCCACATGGCCGGCGGCGCAGCCAACGCAGCCCTCATGCTCGTGAGCGCCGGCATGGCCGCCGCCTACGCCGCCAAGGGCGTGCGCGTGAACGCCGTGAACCCCGGCCTCACCCTCACCGAGCGCCTGCAGGAAGGCATGAAGGCCGACGCGAAGCTGCAGGGCATCGGCACCGACGAAGCACTGGAGCGTGCCAAGTCCAGACTGCCGCTGGGCCGCATCGCGACGCCGGAAGAAGTGGCGAACACCGTGCTGTTCCTCGCATCGCCGAAGGCGAGCTATGTGACCGGCGCGATCGTGGCGATGGATGGTGCGGTCACGCCGATGATCTGAAAGAACGAGAAAGCACGGCACATAGGCGCTGCAGCCCTCACCCCAGCCCTCTCCCGCAAGCGGGAGAGGGAGAGGGAGCCAGGCCGAGCGCAGCAAAGGCCCGAGGGTTCCCCCTCCCCTCTGGCTGCGCCGAGGAGCGCAGCGTTTCGCGGATCAGGGCTCGCCCTTGTCTGAGCGAAGCGAGTTTGGGCGAGACCCCGCGAAACGCGAGCACCGCAGGTTGCCCGCAGCGAAGCGAAGGGTCGCAGACAGCGGGGTCGCCTTTTCTTTGCCTACTTTCTTTTGGCGAAGCAAAAGAAAGTAGGTCGCCCGCCGGGGCGAGTCCCGGCCCCGGGAAACAACCACCCCGCCACCGACCAAAAAGCCAAAGAGAGATCAGAGCGTATGACTCCGATCCCCCTCACCAAACCCCATCGCCTCCCAATCCCCCCCCACAGCAAACCCCACCACCTTGAACAACTCCCCCATCTCATGCTCATGAATGAGCCGAGCCGCCATCCCCCGCTCGGCAACAGAGCCCTGCTCCATCAGGGAAAGCAACCCGCAGTTCAGCAGAAACCGCGCCTGGCTCGTATAGCCCAGCACGGCAAGCCCCGCATCCTGCCCAGCCAGCGCAATCCCGGTGAAGTCGACGTGCGCCGTGATGTCCTTCAACCCGACGTCCGACAGCGGGTCCCCATCGGCCTTGTGCCCCCGATGGCACATCACGGTCCCCATGTGCCTCTGCGGGTGGTAGTACTCGGCCTCGGGAAAGCCGTAGTCGATGAAGAACGCAGCTCCCTTCTTCAAGCGATCGGCCAGGGTCGCGACGAAGGCCCTGGCCTGCGGGTGGATCTCGGTGAGGTAGTCATGCTCTCCAGGCACATCGACCGGCGGCCGAAGTTCGGTCTCGCGGTCGGCCCAGGCCCAGCCATCGTCGGCGGCGTTGCGCACCACCCCGCGCTCGAACCACTGCCCGCCGACCCGGGCCAGCAGTTGCACCGGCATCGCATCGAGCACTTCGTTGCCGACGACCACGCCTTCCATAGCCTCGGGCAGCTCGTCGAGCCATTCGACGCGGCCCGCATGTGCGGCGAGCGCCTGCTGCTGCCGCTCGCGCAAGGTGCCCGACAGGTCGACGATGCGATAGCGCACGTCGCCACGTCCCATGCCGTCGAGCGCATGCAGCAACTGCACGGCCAGCGCACCGGAGCCGGCGCCGAATTCCCACACGGTGTCGGTGCCTGTCTTTTCCAGCGCCTCGGCCACCTGCGCGGCCAGGGCCTGGCCGAACATGGGCGTGAGTTCGGGCGCGGTCACGAAGTCGCTGCCTGAAGAGGGCATGTGGCCGAACTTGGCCAGGGTGTTGGCGTAGTAGCCGAGGCCGGGCGCATAGAGCGCGAGGGCCATGAAGCGGTCGAAGCCGATCCAGCCGCCCGCGCGTTCGATGGAACGCGCGATGAGGTGGTCGAGGGCGGTAGGTAAACTGCTGGGGGTCGTCTTTGTCGTCACAGCGCCATTCTCCCTCTCCCCGCATGAGCCCCGCCTCCCCAGCATCCAACTCCCCCCGCACGGTACTCGTCACGGGCGCGGGCCGCCGGCTCGGCCGCGAGATCGCGCTCGCGCTCGCCGCGGGCGGATGGCAGGTGGCGGTGCACTACCGGAGCTCGCGCGCCGAAGCCGAGCAGACGGTCGCCGACTGCGCCGCGCTCTCGGGCGACTCGGCCCTGTTCGCAGCCGACCTCGACGACGAGCAGGCCACCCGCGCCCTGCTGCCCCGCGTGGTGGCGCGCTTTCGCAGCGTCGATGCCGTGGTGCACAGCGCCGCCCTCTTCGAGCACGACGAGGCTTCCACCTTCGGCTATGCGCTCATGGAGCGCCATGCGCGCAGCAACACCGGCGCGGCCATCCTGCTGGCGAATGCGCTGCACGAGCACCTGGACGCGCGCGATGCCCACGGCGCCGTCGTGCACCTGCTCGACCAGAAGCTCTGGAACCCGAACCCCGACTTCCTGAGCTACACGCTGTCGAAGGCGGCCCTCGAAGCGGCGACGCCGCTGCTGGCGCTGGCCCTCGCGCCAAGGGTGCGCGTGGTGGGCGTGGCGCCCGGCCTCACGCTGGCGAGCCACATGCTCGACGACGACAAGTTCGCGCAACTGCACAAGCTCTCGCCGCTGGGCCGCTCCTCCACGCCCGGGGACGTGGCCGCCACGGTGAAGTTCGCGCTGGAGAACCGCTCCATCACCGGCACCACGCTGCTGGTGGACGGCGGCCAGCACCTGATGAAATTCGAGCGCGATTTCTCGCTCATGTGAGCCCACCCACCATGTCCACTCCCTCGCACGGCCACCAGACACTCACACTCCAGGGCCTGCGCTTCGACGCCAACCTGGGCATCCTCGAGCAGGAGAAGACGGCGCCCCAGCCGATCCTGGTCGACGCCGAACTCAATCTCGGCCCCCAGCCGCTGCTGCCGCAGGACGACGACATCTTCCACGTGCTCGACTACCGCAAGGTGCGCCGCATCATCATCGACGAGTGCACCGCCGAGCACGTCAACCTGCTGGAGAGCCTGATCGGCAAGCTGGCGCAGCGGCTGCTGCAGCTGCCCGGCGTGCTGGGCGTGCGCGTGAAGATCGCCAAGCTCGAGATCTTCGACGACTGCGAGGTGGCGATCCGCATGGAAGCCGGCCAGTGGTGAGCTAGCCGGACGTCCTGCATTTCAGGCGGCCGAGCCGCAGGCAACGGCTGCCTTCTTCTTCGAGGCGGCAGGCCACATGCGCACTGCCAGCGCCCCGAGCGCCGACACCGAGGCCATCGCCGCCACGCCCGGCCATCCCCACTGCGCCAGCACCAGAGCACCCAGCGCCGAGCCCGTGGCCATGCCGACGAACACACCCGTGAAGAACACCGCGTTGAGCCGGCTGCGTGCACCGGGGTCGATGCCGTAGACCACCGTCTGGTGCGCGATCAGCGCGGCCTGCAGCCCGAAGTCGAAGCCGATGGCGGCGACCACGATCAGCCCCAGCCGCGCGGCGGGCGTCGCCAGCAGCGGTGCGAACAGCATCGCGGCGAACGACACGGCGACCAGCACGGCGCCCATGCGGATCACCAGCTCGGGACCGCGGCGGTCGGCAAGGCGCCCGGCGATGGGCGCGGCCAGCGCGCCCGCAGCACCGGCCAGGCCGAAGGCACCGGCCGCCGCACTGCCCAGGTGGAACGGCGCGCCATGCAGCATCACGGCCAGCGTCGACCAGAAGGCGCTGAAGCCCACCGACAGCAGGGCCTGCGCGAAGGTCGCGCGGCGCAGCGCGCCATGGCGCTTCCACAGGCCGGCCAGCGAACCCAGCAGCGCGCCGTAGCCCAGGTGCGTGGTCGGGCGCAGGCGCGGAAGGCCGCGCGCCGCGGCGGCGCCGATGAACGCGATGCTCACGGCCGCGACGACGAACATCGTGCGCCAGCCGAAGTGCTCGGCCACGAAGCCGGCGAGCACGCGTGACAGCAGGATGCCCAGCAGCAGCCCGGTCATCACGGTGCCGACGATGCGGCCGCGATGCGCCTCGGGGGCCAGTGTGGCGGCGGCCGGCACCACGTCCTGGGCCAGCGTGGCAGAGAGCCCGATGACGAGGCTCGCCGCCAGCAGCGGCGCGACCGAGGGCGAGAAGGCCGCGCCCAGCAGTGCGAGCACCAGCACCGAGGCCTTGGCGAGGATGATGCGGCGCCGGTCGAAGCGGTCGCCCAGCGGCGCGAGCAGCAGGATGCCCAGCGCATAGCCCAGTTGCGTGAGCGTGGGCACGAAGCCCACGGAGCGGGCGGAGGCGCCGATGTCGGGGCCGAGCACGCCCAGCATGGGCTGGCTGTAGTAGAGCGCCGCGACGCCGAAGCCGGCGCTGGCAGCCAGCAGCAGGATCAGCGATCCCGGCAGCTTTTCATGCGCTTTTTGAATGGAAGACATGGTGTAAACCCTTGGTTTCGAGAAGCAAGGGCTGGAGTTTGCGGGCCATCCCCCTCTGAAGGTAGCCCTGCGGGCCGAACAATTGATATACGCTCGACGCATGGCCACGCTTCTGCCTCCCCCGCCTCCGGCCGACCGCATCGAGCTGATGCAGACCTTCGTGCGCATCGTCGAGGCCGGCAGCCTGTCGGCCGCCGCGGCCCAGATGGGCACCACTCAGCCCACCGTGAGCCGCCGCCTGCAGGCGCTCGAACGCTCGCTGGGCGTGCGGCTGCTGCAGCGATCCACCCATGCGATGAAGCTCACGGAAGACGGCGAGCGCTGCTTCGACCGCGCCAAGGAGCTGATCCTGAGCTGGGGCGCCTTCGAGGCCGAGCTGCGCGGCGTGGGCGACCAGCCCGAGGGGCGGCTGCGCGTGGTGGTGCCGCATGCCTTCGGGCAGCAGCTGCTGGTCGGGCCGCTGGCCTCCTATCTGAAGCGCCATCCGCAGGTGGCGGTCGAATGGCTGCTGCACGACAGCCCGCACGACGACACGCCCGATTTCATCGCCGAGGGCGTCGACTGCGCGATCCGCGTGGGCGAGGTGACGGACCCCAATGCCGTGGCGATCCGCCTCTTCGACGTTCCTCGCATCGCGGTCGGGGCGCCGTCGCTCTTCGGGGCCGGCACGCCGGTGCCGGCGCATCCCGGCGAGCTCGAAGCCCTGCCCTGGCTGGCGGCGCGCAATTTCTACCGGACCGAGGTGGTGTTCACGCACGAGGGCACGGGCGAGGTGTACCGGGTGCCGATACGCCCTCGCATGATCACCGACAGCCTCTACGCCCTGCGCAGCGCGGCCGTGCTGGGCGCGGGCGTCGGGGTGTCGTCGGCCTGGATGCTGACCGAGGAGCTGGAGGCGGGCCGGCTGGTGCACCTGGCGCCCCGGTGGCGCGGTGTGCCGGCGCCGGTGTACATCGTGTATCCGTATGCGCGCTTCTATCCGGCGAGGCTGCGGCTCTTCGTGGAGGCGATGCGGCAGGCCTTTCCGGAAAGCCCGATCCCCGCGGCGGGAGCCCCGGGAAATGGGCCGGATGACAGGCGAGATGACGGGTGACATGGCAGATGAAGTGGGGATCGGGGACAATCACCCCCTTCCCCCGACTCCCCGAAGCAGCCTGCCCATGAACGCCGTCTGGATCGACGAGGCGCCCGCCACCGCCGACGCCACCGCCTCCTCTCCCGCCAATTCCATGAAGATCGAGCGCGAGACGCACAAGCTCGAGAAGCGCCTGTGCCGCCAGGTCGGGCAGGCGATCGTCGACTACAACATGATCGAGGAGGGCGACAAGGTCATGGTGTGCGTCTCGGGCGGCAAGGACAGCTACGCGCTGCTCGACATCCTGCTCAAGCTGAAGGCGCGCGCGCCCATCCACTTCGACATCGTCGCGGTCAACCTCGACCAGAAGCAGCCCGGCTTTCCCGAGGAGGTGCTGCCCAGGTACCTGAGTGAGCTGGGCGTGGACTTCCACATCGAGAACCAGGACACCTACAGCATCGTCAAGCGCGTGATCCCCGAGGGCAAGACCACCTGCGGCCTGTGCAGCCGGCTGCGCCGGGGCATCCTCTACCGCGTGGCCGACGAGCTGGGCGCCACCAAGGTCGCGCTGGGCCACCACCGCGACGACATGCTGCAGACCTTCTTCCTCAACATGTTCTTCGCCGGCAAGCTCAAGAGCATGCCGCCCAAGCTGGTGAGCGACGACGGCAGGCACGTCGTGATCCGCCCGCTGGCCTACGTGTCCGAGAAGGACACCATCCGCTGGGCCCAGCACCGCGAATTCCCGATCATTCCGTGCACGCTGTGCGGCAGCCAGGAGAACCTGCAGCGCAAGCAGGTGGGCGAAATGCTGCGCGAGTGGGACAAGAAGTACCCTGGCCGCGTGGAGAACATGTTCACCGCGCTGCAGAACGTGGTGCCTTCGCACCTGCTCGACGGAACGCAGCACGACTTCAAGGGTCTGAAGGCGACCGGCGTGGCGGACGACGAGGGCGACAAGGCCTTCGATCCGCCTTCCTTCGATCTGCTCTCCCAGGCACCTGCCGCCCTGCGCATCGTCCAGGGCTGAACGGGCAACCCAGGGGAATTTGGGGCACCCGGTGCCCGGAGACCCTCATGAAATCTGCGTTCTCGGCTCTTCTTCTCGCCGCAAGCCTGACGGGCTGCGCCACCTCCTGGGTGGTCGACAGCGACGTGAAGAGCTTCGCCTCCCCCGGCGCCATCGCGCCAGGCGCCACCTACCGCTTCGACCGCCTGCCCTCGCAGCAGGCCGACGGCGCGCGGCAGGAATCGCTCGAAGCCATGGCCGGCGCGGCGCTCGATCAGGTCGGCCTGCGCCGCGACGACGCCAAGGCCCAGTACACCGCACAGATCGGCGCGCGCGTGACGGCCGGCCTCTCGCCCTGGGCCGATCCATGGCTCTACAACGGCCCCTGGGGCTACGGTTGGGGAGGCTATGGCTACTACGGCCGGCGCTGGTACGGCGGCGGCTGGTATGGCGGCCCGGCGTTCGCGCCGCCTGCCAATCCCTGGTACGAGCGCGAGGTGAGCATCGTGCTGCGCGAGGCCGGCACCAATCGGGTGGTCTACGAGACCCGCGCCCGCAACGACGGCCCCTACACCTCCAGCGCTGCGATCCTGCCGGTGATGTTCCAGGCGGCGCTGCAGGGCTTCCCGAACCCGCCGCAGGGCGAACGCCGGGTCAACATCGAACTGCCGACGGCCCAGCAGGCCAGGAAATAGCGGCTTCTAGAATTCCCCGGATGGAAGAACCCACCCGCCTGATCGCAGTTCGCCACGGCGAGACCGCCTGGAACGTCGACACCCGCATCCAGGGCCAGCTCGACATCGGGCTCAACGCCACCGGCGTCTGGCAGGCGCAGCGCGCGGGCGCGGCGCTGGCCGACGAGCCCATCGGCGTCGTCTATGCCAGCGACCTCTCGCGCGCCTGGCAGACCGCGCAGGCCATCGCCGAGCCCCACGGCCTGGCCGTGCAGCCCGAGCCGCGCCTGCGCGAGCGCGCCTTCGGCAAGTTCGAGGGCATGAGCTTCGCCGAGATCGAGGCTACGCTGCCGGTGGAAGCCAGGCGCTGGCGCGAGCGCGACCCCGAGTTCGAACCCGAGGGCGGCGAGAGCCTCCTGACCTTCCGCGACCGCGTCACGGGCGTGGCGGCCGAACTGGCGGCGCGCCATCCGGGCGAACTTGTGGTGCTGGTGGCGCACGGCGGCGTGATGGACGTGCTCTACCGCGCAGCCACGCGCCAGGAACTGCAGGCGCCGCGTACCTGGCAGCTCGGCAACGCGGCGATCAACCGCATGCTGTGGACGAGCGAGGGGTTCAGCCTCGTCGGGTGGAGCGATACGACGCACCTCACGGACGGTGCTCTCGACGAAACGACCACCTGAGGCGGGCGGGATCGGGCTGCAGGCCGCAAAGGCTGCGAAAGAAGACCTGAAAGGGTTTCCCGGTTTCTTTCGCGACTTTTGCGCAGCTTCTGTCTTCCTGTCTTACCTGTGTGTTCGGCTGCCGCTCCCGCCTTCAGGCGTGCGAGTGCTGCGAGTGGGCCACCTCGGCCTGCGCCTCACCCGGCAGGTCGACCATCGGGCCGGTGCCGCTGTAGCGGTCGAGGGCGAGGTAGATCGCCGGCGTGATGTACAGCGTGATCACCTGCGAGAAGATCAGGCCGCCCACCACCGCCACACCCAGGGGCTGGCGCAGTTCGGCGCCGGCGCCAAGGCCCAGGGCCAGGGGCAGCGCGCCCATGAGCGCGGCCAGCGTTGTCATCAGGATGGGGCGGAAGCGCAGGCGGCAGGCTTCGCGGATCGCGTCGACCGGCTTCATGCCCTCGGTTCGCTGAGCCTCGAGCGCGAAGTCGATCATCATGATCGCGTTCTTCTTCACGATGCCGATCAGCAGCAGGATGCCGATGGTGGCGATCAGCGTGAGGTCGAAGCCGAAGATCTTCAGCGAGATCAGCGCGCCCACTGCGGCCGAAGGCAGGCCCGCCAGGATGGTGATGGGGTGGATGTAGCTCTCGTAGAGCACGCCCAGCAGCACGTAGATGACCAGCACCGCCAGCACCAGCAGCACGGCCTGGCTCGACTGCGAGCTCTGGAACACCGCCGCATCGCCGCCGTAGGTGGTGATGATCGACGCGGGCATCTTCAGCTCTTCCTTGAAGCGGTCGATCTTCGCGGTCGCGTTGCCCAGCGGCACGTCGGGCGCGAGGTTGAACGACACCGTCACCGCCTGCAGCTGGCCCTGGTGGTTCACCGCGGTGGGTCCCACGGTGCGCTTGACGGTCGAGAAGGCCGACAGCGGCACCAGCTTGCCGGTGGTGCTGCGCACCGACAGGCGCGAGACGTCTTCCTCGAACTGGCGGTCGTTGTCGGCGGCCGAGAGGATCACCTGGTAGGTGTTGCTCGGGCCGTAGATGCTGCCGATCTGGCGGTCGCCGTAGGCGTTGTAGAGCGCGGTGCGCAGGTCGCCCACGGCCACGCCGAGCACGCCGGCCTTGTCGCGGTCGATGTCGAGTGTGGCCTGCAGGCCGCGGTTCTGCGAGTCGCTGGTGACATCGCGGAAGTCGGGGTCTGCGCGCATGCGCTCCATGAGCCGCGTGGCCCACGGCACCATCTCGCCCGCGTTCACGCTCTGCAGCGTGTACTGGAAGCGCGCCTTGCTCTGGCGCCCGCCCAGGCGCAGGTTCTGCACCGGCTGCATGTAGACGGCGATGCCCGGTATCTCGCGGAAGCGCTGGCGCAGCGACTCGAGCACCTTCGACATCTGCGGGCGCTCGCTGCGCGGCTTGAGCACCGCGAAGAGGCGGCCCGAGTTCTGCGTGGCGGTGGGCCCGCCCACGCCGACGAAGGAGCTCACGTAGTCGACGCTCGGATCGTCCTTGAGCGCGGCGGCCACGCGGTCCTGCAGCGCCTTCATGGCGACGAAGGAGATGTCTTCGGCGGCCTCGGTGGTGATCTGGATCTGGCCGATGTCCTCCTCGGGGAAAAAGCCCTTGGGGATGGTCGCGAACAGCCAGCCGGTGACGACGAAGGTCAGTGCCGCCATCAGCAGCATCACCTTGCGGTGCCCCAGCGTCCAGTCGAGGGTGCTCATGTAGGTCGCATGCACCTTGCGATAGCCGCGCTCGAAGGCGCGGCCGATGGCGGTGCCGGGCTCGGGATGCTCTTCCTCGTGGTCGAGCGCGCCTTCCTTGCGCGGCACCTGCTTGAGCAGGCGGCTCGCGAGCATCGGCACCAGCGTGAGCGACACCACCGCCGACACCAGCACCGCCAGCGCCACCACCACCGCGAACTCGTGGAACAGCAGGCCGATCACCCCCGGCATGAAGAAGATCGGGATGAAAACCGCCACCAGCGAGATCGAGATCGACACGATGGTGAAACCCACCTCTCGCGCGCCGCGCAGCGCCGCGGCGAACGGGTCCATGCCCTTCTCGACGTAGCGCATGATGTTCTCCAGCACCACGATCGCGTCGTCCACCACCAGGCCCACCGCGAGCGTGATGCCCAGCAGCGAGATGTTGTCCAGGCTGTAGCCGAAGGCGTAGAGCAGCGCCACCGCGCCGATCAGCGAAATGGGGATGGTCGCGGCCGGGATCAGCGTGGCCACCAGCCGGTGCAGGAACAGGAAGATCACCAGCACCACCAGCGCGATGGTGCCCAGCAGCGTGAGCTGCACGTCGTGCACCGCCTCGCGGATGGAGATGGAGCGGTCGTTCACCATCTGGATCTCGACCGACTGCGGCAGCTCCGCCTTGAAGCGGGGGATCAGCGCGCGCACCGCATCCACCACCTGCACGGTGTTGGCGTTGGGCTGGCGCTGCACGGCCAGCGAGATGGAATCCTGTCCGTTGAAGCTGCTGGCGGTCTTCACCGATTCGAAGCTGTCCTCGATGGTCGCCACCTCGTCGAGGCGAACCGGCGAGCCGTTGCGCTGTCCGACGATCAGCTTGGCGAAATCGGCCGCCTTCATGAGCTGTCGGTTGGCCTGGATGGTGAGCGTCTGGCGCGGGCCGTCGAGCACGCCGACCGGCGTGTTGGCGTTGGCCGTGTTCACCGCCTTGGCCAGCTCGTCGAGCGTGATGTTGCGCGCGTTGAGCAGGTCGGCGTTGGCCTTGATGCGCACCGCGAAGGCCTTGCGGCCGTACACGCCCACCTGCGCCACGCCGTCGATGGTCGAGAGCGTGGGCGAGATGAGGTTCTCGGCGTAGTCGTTGAGCTCCGACGGGTTCATCGACGGCGAGATCAGCGCGATGAAGAGCACCGGCGCGTCGGCCGGGTTCACCTTGCGGTACGAGGGCAGCTGCGTCAGCTCCTGCGGCAGCTGGCGCTGGGCGCGCAGCAGCGCTGCCTGCACGTCGACGGCCGCGGCGTCGATGTCGCGGCTGCTGACGAATTCGAGCGTGAGCGAGGTCACGCCCTGCGTGTTCACCGAGCTGATGGTCTGCAGGCCCGGGATGGTCGAGAACTGCTTTTCCAGCGGCAGCGCCACCGAAGACGCCATGGTGTCGGGGCTCGCACCCGGCAGCTGCGCGTTGACGTTGATGACCGGCGTGTTGTAGCTGGGTAGCGCGGCGACGGGGATGCTGAAGTACGCGAAGATGCCGATGACCACCACGGCGGCGGACAGCAGCACCGTCATCGCCGGACGTCGGATGCAGAGTTCCGAGATGTTCATCGGTCGACCTCCGCGCCTCGCGCTGCGGTATTCGCCTTCGGAGCGGCCCGGCGGCTCATGCGCGTTCCCGGCGCGGCGGCTTGGCGTCGGTGCCGTCGGATGACGCCGCGCTGCCGGGCGTGACGCCGGTGGTGCCGTTGGAAGGCGAGCCCGGCGCACCCGGAGCGGCAGCCGGTGCCTTCTCGTCCACGCGCACCTTGCCGCCCGGGCGCACGTTCTGGCTGCCCTCGATCACCACCTGCTCGCCGGGCTCGACGCCGCTCACGGCCACCTGCGTGCCGAAGGTGTGCAGCGCCTTCACCTTGCGGCGCGTGGCGGTCTTGGCCTCGTCCACCACGTAGAGCGAGGCGCCGTCGGACAGCATCATCAGCGCCGCCGCCGGCACCACCGTAGCGCCGCCGAGCGTGCGCACCGTGATGCGCGTGGCCACGAACTGCCCGGGCCACAGGCTCTGGTCGGGGTTGCCGAACACGGCCTTGGCGCGCACGGTGCCGATGGTCGGATCGACGGTGTTGTCGACGAAGTCGAGCGTGCCCGTCAGCGGCTCCCTGCGGCCGGGGACGACGGCCTCGACCTTCGAGCGCGAGCGCGCGGCCTCCAGCAGGTCCTGCAGGTTGGCCTCGGGCACGGGGAAGCTCACGGCGATCGGGTCGAGCTGCGTGACGGTCACCAGCGACAGCGTCGGCTGCACCAGCGTTCCCGGGTAGATGTTGACCGCGCCGATGCGCCCCGCGATGGGCGCGCGCAGCGTGGCATAGCCCAGCGCCACCTGCGCCGACTGCACGGCCGCGCGGTCGGCCGCCACGGCGGCGCGCTGCGCCTCGAGCTGCGAGAGCGTGGCGTCGGCCGCGCTCTTGGCGATGAAGTTCTGGGCCACCAGCTCCTGGCTGCGCCTGTACTGGCGCTCGAGGTCGGCCAGCGTGGCCTCGTCCTTCTGCTGCTGCGCCTTCGCGCGCGCGAGGTTGGCCTGGTCGTTGCGGTCGTCGAGCGAGAAGAGCAGCTGGCCCGCCTTGACGAACTGGCCCTCCTTCACGTGCACCGCGCTCACCGTGTTGGTCACCTGCGGGCGCAGGTCGACGCTGTTGAGGGAGACCACGCTGCCGTTGACCTGCACGGTCACGGGCACGTCCTGCTTCTTCGCCGTGGCCAGCGTCACCAGCGCGGGCGCGCCGCCCGCCGGGGCGCCGCCCTTGGCGCCCGGCGCCTTGGCCGTCTGGGCGGCGGACTTGTCCCCAGACATGCTCCACCACCCGAGCGCGACGGCTACGATCAACACGCCCCCGAGGGCGACGGCGACATTTTTCTTCATGGGTTCTTGTGCACTTTGGGCTGACATGGCTATTGGATCAGCGGCCGACTCCTGGCGATCACGGGCCCCGTAAAGAAATGTAAAGCAGGTCAACCGAAAGTCGCACTACTCGCTGCGGCCGGCACGGGCGGACAGGGGCCCATCGCTAAAATCGCCGGTCCACAGCCTCTGGATGAACCCCATGAACCGCTGCAAGAAAAAACCCACGAATGCTCTCACTTCCATAGCGCTTTGCACAGCAGCCATTGCTGCCGCAGGCCTTTTCCCGCTGGCCGCCAGCGCGCAGGACGAAGTCCCCCGCCCCCAGACCCAGAACGAGTCGATCCTGGGCGGCCGCGTCTTCCCTGTCGGCACCCTGCGCGGCAAGTTCATGGTGACCAACGCACCCGACGTCGAGCTCGACGGCAAGCCCGACCGCCTGGGCGCCGGCGCGCGCATCCGCAGCGACCAGAACATGCTGGTCATGCCCGGGGCCATCATCGGCCAGAAGTACCTGGTCAACTACACGCGCGACGCCGCCGGGCTGCTGCGCGAGGTGTGGATCCTCACGCCGACCGAGGCCACCGCCAGCCGCGAATCGCTGAACAAGCCGTTCCTGAACGTCTGGCCGTTCACCTCGAACGACACCCTCAACACGCAGTAAGCAAGCAAGAAGACGGCCGGCGCGGCAGGTTGCCGCGCGCCCGGCCGCCGTGCCCCCGCATAAGGCAGGGGCCGCGAGAGAGAGCTCCCCATGAAAAAAGTATTCATCAAGACCTTCGGCTGCCAGATGAACGAGTACGACTCGGACAAGATGGCCGACGTGCTCAACGCCGCACAAGGCTACGAGCCCACCCAGAACGTGGACGAGGCCGACCTCATCCTGTTCAACACCTGCTCGGTGCGCGAGAAGGCGCAGGAGAAGGTGTTCTCCGACCTCGGCCGCGTGAAGCACCTGAAGGCCAAGGGCGTGAAGATCGGCGTCGGCGGCTGCGTGGCCAGCCAGGAGGGCGAGGCCATCATCGCGCGCGCGCCCTATGTCGACATCGTGTTCGGCCCGCAGACCCTGCACCGCCTGCCCGAGATGCTGAGCGACCGCGAGCGCCTGGACCGCCCGCAGGTGGACATCAGCTTCCCCGAGATCGAGAAGTTCGACCACCTGCCGCCCGCGCGCGTCGAAGGCGCGACCGCCTTCGTGTCGATCATGGAAGGCTGCTCCAAGTACTGCAGCTACTGCGTGGTGCCCTACACCCGCGGCGAGGAAGTGAACCGTCCGCTCGACGACGTGCTCGTCGAGATCGCCGGCCTGGCCGACCAGGGCGTGCGCGAGATCACGCTGCTGGGCCAGAACGTGAATGCCTACCGCGGCAGGATGGGCGACACCGCCGAGATCGCCGACTTCGCGCTGCTCATCGAATACGTCGCCGAGATTCCCGGCATCGAGCGCATCCGCTACACCACCAGCCATCCGAACGAGTTCACGCCGCGCCTGATCGAGGCCTATGCGAAGGTGCCGCAGCTCGTGAGCCACCTGCACCTGCCGGTGCAGCACGGCAGCGACCGCATCCTGATGGCGATGAAGCGCGGCTACACCGCCATGGAATACAAGAGCACGGTGCGCAAGCTGCGCGCCATCCGCCCCGAGCTGGCCCTGAGCAGCGACTTCATCGTCGGCTTCCCCGGCGAGACCGAGGACGACTTCAACAAGATGATGAAGCTGATCGACGACTGCCAGTTCGACGCCAGCTTCAGCTTCATCTTCAGCCCGCGCCCCGGCACGCCGGCGGCCGCGCTACACGACGACACGCCGCACGAGGTGAAGCTCGCGCGCCTGCAGAAGCTGCAGGGCGTGATCGACGCCAACGTGAAGCGCTTCGGCCAGGCGCTTGTCGGCACCACGCAGCGCGTGCTGGTGGAAGGCGCCTCGCGCAAGGACGCAACCGAGCTCATGGGCCGCACCGCCTGCAACCGCGTCGTCAACTTCGAGGGCGATGCGCGGCTGGTGGGCCAGATGGCCGACCTGCGCATCACCCGCTCGCTGGCCTACACGCTGCGCGGCGAGGTCGTCACCCACGAATCGCCGATGGCGCTCGCCCAGCACTGATGGCGAAGCGTCCATCCATGCGGGGCTCGTTCCAGCAGCTCCTGCTCTTCGCCTTCCTGCTGATCACCGCCCTGCTGGTGGGCGTGGCGATTCGCTCGGTGCTGCAGTACGACGCGCTCATGACCCAGAGCCGCGACGCGGCCGCGCGCGCGCTGCGCCTGTCCGGCGCCTCGCAGTCGCTGGCCGAGCGCAGCGCGGCGATGGAGCGCGCCGGGCGCCAGTCGCTGGTGCTGAACGACGCGGTGCTGCGCCGCCGCTTCGACGACGCCGCGCGCGAGGCGCACCAGGTACTCGAGCGCCTGGAGAAGAACGGCCTGCCGCCCGCCGGCATCGAGATGTGGCGCACCCAGCTCGGCGTGATCGAGGGCCTGATGAGCGGCAGCGCCGACAGCGCCCTGGCCCGCGAGAGCACGATGGCGATGCAGTTCCGCGAACTCGACGCGCTCAACACCAACATCGCCCAGCAGGCGCAGTTCCTCATCGAGACGCAGAACGATGCGCTGGCCAGGCGCATCGAGAACGCGCGCCGCCGGCTGATGCGCGAGGTGGTGGCCGCGAGCGTGCTGGCGGTCTCGCTGGCGCTGGCATTCGGCATCTGGCTGGCGCGGCCGTTCAAGCGGCTGGAGCACGCCATCGTCGGACTCGGCCAGAACCGGCTCGACGAGCCGATCGACATCCGCGGCCCGGCCGACGTGCGTCGCGTGTCGCAGCAGCTCGAATGGCTGCGCCTGCGCCTGACCGAGCTCGACGCCGACAAGGCCCGCTTCCTGCGCCACGTGTCGCATGAGCTGAAGACGCCGCTGGCCGCGCTGCGCGAGGGCGTGTCGCTGCTGGAAGACGGCGTGACCGGCCCGCTGAACCCGGCGCAGCTGGAAGTGGCGCAAATCCTCAACCAGAATACCGTGGCGCTGCAGGGCCAGATCGAGGCGCTGCTGCGCTTCAACGCCGCCGCCTTCGAGGCACGCGAACTGCGCCGCGAACGCACCGAGCTGCTGCCGCTGATCGAGGAGCAGATCGAGGGCCAGCGCCTGCAGTGGCAGTCGCACGGCCTGCGGGTGCGCGCCGAGGGTGAAGCGGTCACCGTCACGGTCGACCGCGCCAAGCTGGGCACCGCCATCGCCAACCTGCTGAGCAACGCCATCCGCTTTTCGGTAACGGGAGGTGTCATCACGCTGACCGTGTCGCAGACACCGGAAGCGGTGCACATCGACGTGAACGACGCCGGGCCGGGCATCGCAGAGGGGGACCGCGACCGGATCTTCGAGCCTTTCTTCCGCGGCGAGCGCCAGCCCGAACACACCGTGAAGGGCACGGGCATCGGACTTTCCATCGTGCAGGAGTACATTGCAGCCCACGGGGGCCGCATCACACTGCAGCCCGGCGGTCCCGGTGCGCACTTCCGCATCGAGCTGCCGCGCACGGCCTGACCACCCCGGCTTCCCCTCTCCAGAACACACCGTCCGAACGCCTCGCGTCCTTCTTCGACCCATGTCTTTTCCGTTCGTCCGCCGCTCCTCCTTCGCCGGGGCGATGACCGTGCCTTTCATCCTGCTGCTGGCCGCCTGCGCCTCGCAGCCCAAGCCGCCCGCCGAGGCCGAAGCGCTGCCGCCCCCGCCGGTCGTGCCACGCGTGATGCCGGTGGAGGCCGAACCCAGGGCGCCGGCCACGCAGCCCGCCGCGTCGCTGTTCTCGACGATGTTGCAGGGCCCGGTGTCCTCGATGCTGTCGTACGCCGACAAGGTGCGCCCGCTCAACGGCGCCGACCTCAGCGCCGAGATCGCCCGCATCGGCGACCCCGGCGACTCGCCCACGGTGCAGATGCAGCTGGCGCTGCTGCTTTCGCAGACCCGCGTTCCGGCCGACCTGGCGCGCGCGCTGGGCCTGCTGCAGCGCGTGATCGCCAACCCCGCGCCCGAGGCGCAGCCGCTGCAGCCGCTGGCCCGCGCGCTGGCCGCGCGCTACGTGGAGCAGCGCCGCGTGGAAGACGACCGCGACAGGCAGGTGCAGCAGCTGCGCGACAGCCAGCGGCGCATCGACCAGCTCAACGACCGCATCGAAGCGCTGCGCGCCATCGAGCGCAGCTTCGCGCGGCCCAACATGAACCCGGCACCGGCCGCGCCGCCTGCGGGCAGCAAGCCGAGCCAATGAGCGTGCTGCAGCGCCGCCCCAGGCAAGCCCGCAGCACCGCAGCGCCAAGCATGGAGATTCTTCGATGAGCACTACCGGCGCCCGCCTCCTCGTGGTCGACGACGACCCGGACATGCTGCGGCTGCTTTCGATGCGGCTGAGCTCGGCGGGCTACCAGGTCACGGCCGTCACCTCGGCCGAGACCGCGCTCACGCAGCTCGAGATCGAGCATCCGCAACTGGTGCTGAGCGACGTGCGCCTGCCCGGGCGCGACGGCCTGCAGCTCTTCGACGAAATCCGCAAGCGCCATCCCTCGCTGCCGGTGATCCTGCTGACCGCGCACGGCACCATTCCCGATGCGGTCGAGGCCACGGCGCGCGGCGTCTTCACCTATCTCACCAAGCCCTACGACGGCCGCGAGCTGCTCGAGAAGATCGCGCAGGCTCTGGCGCTCGGCGCCCCCGCCGCCACGCCCAGCAAGGCCGGCGACGACAGCTGGCGCTCCGAGATCGTGAGCCGCAGCAACCGCATGGCCGAGCTGCTGGCCGAGGCGCGCATGGTCGCCAAGTCGGACGCCTCGGTGCTGCTGCGCGGCGACTCCGGCGCCGGCAAGGAGATGCTCGCGCGCGCCATCCACAAGGCCAGCGCGCGCGCCGACAAGCCCTTCGTGGCGGTCAACTGCGGCGCCATCCCCGAGGCGCTGCTCGAGTCGGAACTCTTCGGCCACATGAAGGGCGCCTTCACCGACGCCCACGCCAATCACAAGGGCCTGTTCCAGCAGGCCGACGGCGGCACGCTGCTGCTGGACGAGATCGGCGACATGCCGCCCGCCCTGCAGGTCAAGCTGCTGCGCGTGCTGCAGGAGCGCGCGGTGCGGCCGCTGGGCGCGAGCCAGTCGATCCAGGTCGACGTGCGCATCGTCTCGGCCACCCACCGCGACCTCGACGCCGCGATGGAGGCCGGGCAGTTCCGCGAAGACCTCTATTACCGCCTGAACGTGGTGACGCTGACGCTGCCGCCGCTGTCGGCGCGCCGGGAAGACATCCCGCTGCTGGCCAACCACTTCCTGCAGCGCCTGTCGACCAAGTACGGCAAGCGGCTCTCGGGCTTCGCCCCCGAGGCGCTGAAGGCGCTGACCATGGCCGCGTGGCCGGGCAACGTGCGCCAGCTCTACAACGTGGTGGAACAGGTCTGCGCGCTGTCGAGCTCGCCGCTGATCCCGCTGGCGCTGGTGCAGCGGGCGCTGCGCGTGCCGACGGTCGAGGTGCAGACCTACGCCGAGGCCAAGCAGCGTTTCGAGCGCGACTACCTGGTCGGCCTGCTGAAACTGACGGACGGGAACGTGGCCGACGCGGCCCGCCTCGCCGACCGGAATCGCACCGAGTTCTACCGGCTGCTGCAGAAGCACGAACTCACCCCGGGCCACTTCAAGGCGGACGCTGTCGCTGGCGGCGGGGACCCTGTCGCCGAGTAGCGACGCTGCTAAGTCGTTGATTTCATTGGGCAAAGCCCACTGGCAATCCAGGCTTGTCGGGATTCGGCGACAAAATCGGGGGTTTGGAGCCACTTCAGCGACGCTCCAGCCCGAAAAATGCATCGGATCACCGCCAAGTCGTTGATCTGAAAGCGTTTTTCCAGCCTGGCACAGGGTTTGCCCCTGTACCGGCATGACAGCACTTACCAGCCCTTCTTTCGCACTGCGCCAGCAGCGCGACGGCCTGCGTCAAAAGCAGTTTTCCTCCTCGCGGCCCCGTGCCGCGGGGCATTCGCTGGCCGCGCTCGCAAGCGCCGGCGGCGCCTCTTCCGACTGTGTCTTCAAGCGCCTTCCGGCCATTGGCGACACCCCCTCCTCCATCGACAAGCAACGTTGGTAAATCACATGAAGCCGAACGACTTCTCCCAACTGAACGTGCTGGCCGACACCGATTTCTCGCGCCGCAGCCCGGTCCGCGAGGAACGCCATCCCAACTCGGTCACCGCACCTCCGATCAACCGCGGCTCGATGACGCCCCGCCCGTGGCGCGGCTTCTGGAACAGCCTCGGCACGGCAGCGCTGGTCAAGCTCGGCGCAGGCCGTGACGCCGAAGCCGGCGCTCACCCCGCCAACGAAACGAAGCAGCCCTGGCAGCGCGCCGCCGCCCGCCGCCGCTTCGCCTTCATGATGCTCACGCTGCTGAGCACCGTGATCGCGTCCTCGCTCTTCGCCAGCGTGCAGCCCGACTACGACAACCTCTGGCTCGAATACGGCCAGATCGGCCTGTACGGCCTGCTCTCGGGCTGGGTCGTGACCGGCTTCGTGACGGCGCTCATGGGCTTCTACGTCTCCGTGCGCGGTGACAAGTACTCCCTCTCGGCGAAGCAGGTGGCCCACCACCCGATGAACCCCGAGGCGCGCACCGCGATCATCATGCCGATCTGCAACGAGGACGTGGCCACCGTGTTCGCCGGCCTGCGCGCCACCTGTGAATCGGTGGCGGTCACCGGCCACGCCAGGCAGTTCGACGTGTTCGTGCTGTCCGACAGCTACAACCCCGAGACCGCCGCCGCCGAGCGCGCCGCCTGGGAAGACCTGCGCGCCGCGCTGGCCGAAAGCCCCAACCAGCCGCAGGTCGAGGTCTACTACCGCCTGCGCACCCGCCGCACGCACCGCAAGGCCGGCAACGTGGCCGACTTCTGCCGCCGCTGGGGCAAGGACTACCGCTACATGGTCGTGCTCGACGCCGACTCGGTGATGAGCGGCGACTGCCTGACCTCGATGGTCAAGCTGATGGAAGCCAACCCCACCGCCGGCATCATCCAGACCGCGACGCAGGCCATCGGCCACGTCACCCTGCACGCACGCGCACAGCAGTTCGCCTCGCGCGTCACGGGCCGCCTGTTCACGCTGGGCATGCAGTTCTGGCAACTGGGCGAGTCGCACTACTGGGGCCACAACGCGATCATCCGCGTCGAGCCCTTCATGAAGCACTGCGCGCTGGCTCCCATCAAGGGCACCGGCGGCATGTCGGGCGGCATCATGTCGCACGACTTCGTCGAGGCCGCTCTGATGCGCCGCGCCGGCTACAACGTGTGGCTGGTGTCCGACCTCGTCGGCAGCTACGAACAGCAACCGCCGGACCTGCTGGCCGAACTCCAGCGCGACCGCCGCTGGTGCCAGGGCAACCTGCAGAACGCCCGCCTGATGGCAGAGCCCGGCATCCACTCGGTCCACCGCGCGATGTTCGTGACCGGCACCATGGCCTACGTCTCGGCCCCGCTGTGGCTCGCGTTCCTGACGCTGGGCACGGCCCTGTGGCTGAGCGGCTCGAGCCTGGTCTCCAGCTGGAGCGTGCTGCCCGCCGAACTGGCCGGCCTGTGGGTCTGGACCCTGTGCCTGCTGTTCCTGCCGCGCGTGCTGGGCATCGCCGCCGTACTGATGCGCGGCGAGCAGCGCCAGTACGGTGGCCTCTGGGGCCTGGTGAAGAGCTCGGTGATGGAAGCCGGCCTGGCCATCGTTCAGGCACCGGTGCGCATGCTGGCTCACTCGCTCTTCGTGCTGGTCGCCCTCACCGGCATCAAGCTCGACTGGAAGTCGCCCCCGCGTGAAGCCGCCGCCGTGCCGTGGAAGGTCGCTGCCTCGCAGCTGGCTCCCATGACGCTGGTGATCGCGATGCTGGCCGTTGGCGTCGCCATGATCGACCCGAGCGCGCTGGTGTGGCTCATGCCCGTCGGCCTGCCGCTGCTGCTGGCGATCCCGCTGACCGTGCTGACCAGCCAGATCGCGCTGGGCACCACGCTGCGCGACCGCGGCTATCTGCTGATTCCCGAGGAATCGCGCTCGCCGGCCGTGCTGCGCCGCGCATGGATGCACGCGCTGCGCCTGGCTCGCCCGGCAGCGCTGGCCACCGCCTGATGCGCTGAAGACACACCGCCTCGAAAAGCCGGCCCCTGGGCCGGCTTTTTTTATGGCGCGTGGCTAGAATCGCCGACTTCTTTTCATCCACCCACGGATCCCTTCGATCCACAGGAGCGCCAAGTGCCCCGTCTCGCCGTCATCACCCTCTGACGCCGACAACGCCGCTTCATTGCCGGTCATGTCGGGCGCCAAGCTGCGCTTTCCGCTGACCGCAATCCGTTCCCCAGCTCTCCAGCTTCGCTCCCGCACGTTGTCGGTTCTTCCTGGTTCCATCCGGAGAACAAACGTGTTTCCTCTCTCTTCTTCTCTTTCATCGATCCCGCTGCTCAAGTACCCGCGTACTGCGCACCTGGAAGGCTCCCGGCTGCAGGCCGGCGACAGCGACGACGGCCAGACGCCGTTGTCCGAACTGCAGGGCATGCATGTCGTCATCGAGGAAAAGCTCGATGGCGCCAATGCGGCCGTGTCGTTCACGCCAGCAGGCGAGTTGCTGCTGCAGTCTCGCGGCCATTACCTCGCGGGCGGCGCTGGCGAGCGCCAGTTCAACCTGTTCAAGCACTGGGCTGCCGCCCATGAAGCGACGCTGCTGGAGCGGCTCGAAGACCGCTACGTGATGTACGGCGAGTGGTGCTTCGCCAAGCACAGCTGCTGGTACGACCGGCTGCCCGCCTTCTTCCTGGAGTTCGACATCTACGACCGGCAGTCGCAGAGCTTCCTGTCGACGCCGGCACGGCATGCGCTGCTCGAAGGCGGCCCGGTGCTGCCGGTGCCCGTGCTCTACGAAGGCGAGATGCCGCGCAGCGCGAAGGCATTGCAGACGCTGGTGCGGCCCTCGCTGGCGCGCAGCTCAGACTGGAAGCCCGCCTTCGAAGCCGCCGTGGCGCAAGAAGGCCAGCCGCTCGAACTCGTGCGGCAGCAAACCGACCTGTCCGACCTCGCCGAGGGCCTGTACCTCAAGACCGAGTCCGATGGCCAGGTGACAGGCCGCTACAAGTGGGTGCGCCCGGATTTCGTCCAGACCATCCTCGACTCGGGCTCGCACCACAGTCGCCGTCCGGTACTGCCCAACCAGCTGGCGCCGGGCGTGGATCTCTATGCGCCGACGCCGCAGCTGACCTGGCAGGACCTGGGCCTGCGCACATTGCGCGACCCGGCCGAGCTGACCGCCGCAGGGAGGAAGCGATGAACTTCGACGATCTCCGCGCCCTGGTGCCCGAGCCCGGCAAGGGCGTCGACTGGACGCAATGCTGCGAACTGCTGCCGGCCCTGCTGCGCCTCGAGGAGACGCCTCAGGACCCGTACTACCACGCCGAAGGCAACGTCGGCATCCACACCCGCATGGTGCTCGACGCGCTGATGCAGGACGAACACTACCGCCGTGCCGACGCCGACCGCCGCTTCGTGCTGTTCATGGCCTGCCTGCTGCACGACATCGCCAAGCCCGACACCACGGTGATCGACGAGGCCAGCGGCCGCATCGGCCAGCCGGGCCACTCGCGCCGGGGCGCGGTCGACGTGCGCGTGCTGATGTGGAAGGCCCGCGTACCTTTCGCGCTGCGCGAGGCGGTGTGCCGGATCATCGCGGTGCACCAGGTGCCGTTCCATGCCTTCGCCTCGCGCAAGGGCGTGCGGCCCGAGTGGCTCGCGCACAGGCTCTCGTGGGAGCTGAGCCTGCCCGACCTGTGCTGCGTGGCGCGCTGCGACATGCTCGGGCGCCACTACGAGAAGCGCGCGGACAGCATGGCCGACATCGCGCTCTTCGAGCAGCTGGCACAGGAGGAAGGCTGCTGGGACGGCCCGCGGAAGATGGCAGACGCCCACACGCGCCTGGCCTACTTCCGCGGCGCCGACACCAGCCCCGACTACCCGCTGTTCCAGAACGCCGGATCGCAGGTGACGGTGATGTGCGGGCTGCCCGCCAGCGGCAAGAACCACTGGGTGGCGCAGCATCGAAAGGGCTGGCCGGTGGTGTCCTTCGACGATGCGCGCGCCGAGCTCGGCCTGAAGCACGGCGAGAACGACGGCCTCGCCGCGCACCACGCGGTCGACCAGGCGAAGGCGCTGCTGCGCAGGCAGGAGCGCTTCGTCTGGAACGCCACGCACCTGAGCCAGCAGATGCGCACCAAGACGCTGGACCTGCTGTGGGCCTACCACGCGCACATCGAATTGGTGTATCTGGAAGTGCCCCACCCGGAGCTGATGCGCCGCAACCGCGAGCGCGACACCACGCTGTCGAACGCGGGCATCGAGCGCATGCTGCATCGCTGGGAACTGCCAACGCCGGTGGAGGCGCACGAGACGGTCTACGAAGTGCAGACCTGAAGGAAGCGCGGACCTGAAAAGCAGAAGGCCCGCCGGTTCACCCCGGCGGGCCTTCTCATATATATGTGCGCGTGCGGCGTGCGCTCAGAACGGCAGCTTCGGCCCACCGGGGCCGCCCATTCCGCCGAGGCCCTTCATGCCGCCCATGCGCTTCATCATCTTCATGAGGCCGCCGCCCTTCATCTTCTTCATCATGCCCTGCATCTGCTCGAACTCGTTGAGCAGGCGGTTCACTTCCTGGACCTGGACGCCAGCGCCCGCGGCGATGCGGCGTTTGCGCGTGGCCTTCAGCAGTTCGGGCTTGCGGCGCTCCAGCGGCGTCATGCTGTTGATGATGCCTTCCTTGCGGCGGATGTCGCGCTCGGCGCGGCTCAGGTCGGCCTCGCTGGCCTTGGCGGCCATCTGCGTGGGCAGCTTGTCCATCAGGCTGGATAGGCCGCCCATCTGCTTCATCTGCTGCAGCTGGCCGAGGAAGTCGTTGAGGTCGAAGCCCGCGCCGCTCTTGACCTTGGCCGCGAGCTTCTGCGCCGCCGCCACGTCGACGCCGGCCGTGACCTGCTCGACCAGCGCGACGATGTCGCCCATGCCCAGGATGCGGCCTGCATGGCGCTCGGCGTCGAACACTTCGAGGCCGTCGATCTTCTCGCTCACGCCAGCGAACTTGATCGGCACACCCGTCACCTGGCGCACCGACAGCGCAGCGCCGCCGCGCGAATCGCCGTCGGTCTTGGTCAGGATGATGCCGGTGAGCGGCAGCGCTTCCTTGAAGGCCTTGGCGGTGTTGATCGCGTCCTGGCCCTGCATGGCATCGACCACGAAGAGCGTTTCGACCGGGTCGAGCGCAGCATGCAGCTGCTTGATCTCGGCCATCAGAACTTCGTCGATGGCGAGGCGGCCGGCCGTGTCGACCAGCAGCACGTCGAAATAGTGGCGTCGGGCGTGGTCGAGCGCGGCGCGCGCGATGTCCAGCGGCTTCTGGTCGGGCGTGCTGGGGAACCATTCGGCGCCCGCCTGCCTGGTGACGGTCTTGAGCTGCTCGATGGCGGCGGGACGGTAGACGTCGCCCGACACGGTGAGCACCTTCTTCTTGCGCTTCTCGATCAGGTGCTTGGCGAGCTTGGCGGTGGTGGTGGTCTTGCCGGCGCCCTGCAGGCCGGCCATGAGGATCACGGCCGGCGGCTGGGCCGCGAGGTTGATGTCGGACACGCCCTCGCCCATGGTGGCGGCGAGTTCGCGGTTGACGATGCCCACCAGCGCCTGACCCGGCTTGAGCGAGCCCAGCACTTCCTGGCCAAGGGCCTTTTCCTTCACGCGGGCGACGAAATCGCGCACCACGGGCAGGGCCACGTCGGCTTCCAGCAGCGCCATGCGCACCTCGCGCAGCATGTCCTGCACGTTGCTTTCGGTGATGCGGGCCTGGCCGCTCATCGTCTTGACGAGGCGGGAGAACTTTTCTGTGAGGGCGGTGGCCATGAGGGGGATGCCTTGCTGCCCGCTATGGCGCGGGCCGGGTGAGAAGCCTGGGAGACGGGAAAGAACTTGAAGCCGGGCGCCGGGAACGCAATAGCGAGACGCTAAACTCCGGCCGATGATTTTAGCGATCCCCTCCCCGCTCGGCGTGGCTCTGGGCATCGCCACCGCGGTTGCCTACGGTTTTGTCGCCGCCGCCGGCGCCAGATTCAGCCGCCAGTCGACCCAATGGACGCTCGGGATCGCATGGCTGCTGCATGCCGCCGCTCTCGCCCATGGTCTCGTCGGCAGCGAGCCGCGCTTCGGTTTCGCGCCGGCGCTGTCGGTCACGGCGTGGCTGGTGCTGACCGTCTACGCCGTCGAAAGCCGCATGTATCCCCAGCTGAAGGTGCGGCGCGCACTCGCCTGGCTGGGCGCGGCCGCCGTGCTGCTGGCCATCCTGTTTCCCGGCACGCCGCTGCACGTCACGGCATCGCCGTGGCTGCCGCTGCACCTGGCGCTGGGCATCGCCTCCTACGGCCTGTTCGGCGCCGCCGTGGTACATGCCTGGCTGATCACCCGCGCCGAAAAGCAGATCCGCCTGGCCGCGGCCGTGGAGCCGCAGGGCGGCGTGCCGCTGCTCACGCTTGAGCGGCTCACCTTCCGCTTCGTCACCGCCGGCTTCGTGCTGCTCTCGGCCACGCTGCTGGCCGGCCTGCTCTTCAGCGAGCAGCTGTACGGGCTGGCCGGCCGCGCCTGGAAGTGGGACCACAAGACCATCTTCTCGGTGCTCGCCTGGATCAGTTTCGCGATCCTGCTGATCGGCCGGGCCCGCTTCGGCTGGCGCGGGCGCACCGCGCGGCGCGTGCTGTATGCCGGCTCGGCGCTGCTGCTGCTCGCCTACGTCGGTTCGCGCTTCGTGCTCGAAGTGGTTCTCGCGCGCCCTCCCGTCTGAAATGAAATACCTCCTCGTCCTCGCGGTGCTCTGGGTCGCGATCTGGCTCTGGCGCAAGAACCGGCGCGAAGAAATGCAGGACGCCATGCGCGAGCGCGCAGCCAAGGCGCAACGCACGCCCGCGCCGTCCGGACCGCCGCAGGCGATGGTGCGCTGCGCCCATTGCGGCCTGCACCTGCCGGCCACCGAAGCCATCGCCGGTCCCGGCGGCGCGGTCTACTGCAGCACCGCGCACCGCGAGGCCGCCACCCGGCAATGAGCACGCCCCTCTGGTCGCGCGGCGAGCCGGTCACCGACTGGGACGTGCTCGACCAGGGCCCGGCCGAGAGTTCGGCACTGGGCCGCCTCTGGCGCGGCTTCATGGGAGCGCGCTGCTTCGTCGCCCTGGTGCTGGTGCTGCTGCAGGCCGTGTCCTTCGCGATCGGGCAGAACATGCAGGCAGCGGCCATCGCGATCTCGGCGATCTACCTCGTCGCGGCCTGGCTGGGCATGCGCTACACCGCCTTCCAGCCGCCGATCCGCGGCTTCACGCCACTGTGGCTGCTGACCATCGGCATCGACCTGGCGGCCTTCACCGCCTTGCAGGTGCTGCAGGGCGGCAACGTCAACTACACGCCGCTGTTCGCGCTGCCGGTGCTGATGAGCGCGGTGCTGGGCACCATGATCGTGAGCCTCGGAACCACCGCCTCCGTCACGCTGCTTCTGCTGGGCGACGCGGGCTGGCACTGGCTGCAGCAGCCGGGCGATTCGTCGTCGCGATTCGTGCAGGCGGCGCTCACCGGCACGGGCTTCTTCGTGGTGGCGCTGCTTGCCCACGAGATGGCCCGCCGGCTGGCGCGCGAGGAAGCGGTGGCGCAGCGCAATCGCAGCAGCGCGCGGATGCAGGCGCAGGTCAACGACCTCGTGATCGAGACGCTGAGCGAAGGCGTGCTGGTGATCGACGCCGAGGGCCTGGTGCACGCGGCGAATCCCGCGGCCGACGCGATCCTTGGCCAGGGCCTGGCCAAGCTGACGCTGCCCTTCCCGCTGCATGCCCAGCCCGCCTGGCACGCGCTGGCCGCGCTGGCGCGCCAGACCTTCGCGCGGCGGGCGCCGCAGGCCGAGGAGATTCCGGTGGCGCAGGCGCGAGGCGCAGCGCGCGAGGTGCGCGTGCGCACGCGGCTCACGCCCGCCAGCGAGAAGCGCGCCGACAGCCTGTGCGTGATGTTCCTGCAGGACCTGCGCGAACTCGAGGCCCGCATCCGTACCGAGAAGCTGGCGGCGATGGGCCGCATGTCGGCGGCCGTGGCGCACGAGATCCGCAATCCGCTGGCCGCCATCACGCAGGCCAGCGCGCTGCTCAACGAAGACCTGACCGACCCCGCACACCGCAAGCTCACGAGCATGGTGCAGCACAACGCGCAGCGCCTCGCGCGCATCGTGGACGACGTGCTCGACGTCTCCCGCGCGCGCCAGCAGCGCGTGCTCTCGCTGGGCGAGCAGCTGGTGCTCGACCCGGCCGTGCAGGTGCTGGCCGAGGAATGGGTGCGCCAGACGCAGCGCAAGGGCGTGCTGGTGTCGCTCGATGCGCCCGCGAGCGAGGTGCGCTTCGACGCCGAGCACCTGCGCCGCCTGATCGTGAACCTGCTGGACAACGCATCGCGCTACGCCAGCACGCGTGAAGGCGCGATCCAGGTGCTGACCGCGATGCAGCGAGGCGGCGTCGCCAGGCCGAGCCTGATGGTATGGAGCGACGGCGCGCCGCTCGAGCCCGCGGTGCAGCGGCACCTGTTCGAGCCTTTCTTCTCTTCGGAAAGCCGCTCCAGCGGGCTGGGTCTCTTCCTGTGCCGCGAACTGTGCCGGCGGCACGGCGCCACCATCGGCTACGAGCGCCGCGCGCTGGTGCCGGGCGGGCCCGAGGGCAACGAATTCTTCGTCAGCTTTGCCCCCAGCGAAAACCGGCTGACACAATAGCGCCCGTGAGCAACTCCCCCTCTTCTTCCACCCAGCGGCCGGCGCAGATCCTGGTCATCGACGACGAGCCGGACCTGCGCACGCTGTACGAACTGACGCTGCTGCGCGAGGGCTATCGCGTGGAGGCGGCAGGCAGCGTCTCGGAAGCCTGGCAGCACCTGGAGGCCGGGCGCTTCGACGCGGTAATCACCGACATGCGGCTGCCCGATGGGCAAGGCATGGAGATCATCCACCGCATCCAGAAAGACCAGCGCAGCGAGCGCTGCGTGGTGATGACCGCCTACGGCTCGGCCGAGAACGCGGTCGAGGCGCTGAAGGCCGGCGCCTTCGACTACCTCACGAAGCCGGTCGACCTCAAGCAGTTCCGCGCGGTCGTGGCCTCCGCCGTGCAGGCGCGGACGGCACCGCAGCCGGTGGCCAAGCCCGCGCAGGCGGCGCCCTCCAGTGCCGGCAATGCGGCTGGCGAGGCGGCACCGGTCGCCTCCGGCACCGGCATCGCCGCGCTCGACCGCCTCGTGGGCGAATCGGAGCCGATGCGGCTGGTCAAGTCGCGCATCGCCAAGGTGGCGCGCGGCATGGCGCCGGTGCTGGTACGCGGCGAGTCGGGCACCGGCAAGGAACTGGTTGCGCGCGCGGTGCATGCCTGCAGCCAGCGCAGCGAAGGCCCCTTCGTCGCGGTGAACTGCGGCGCGATTCCCGAGAACCTGCTCGAGGCCGAGTTCTTCGGTGCGAAGAAGGGCTCGTACACCGGCTCGTCGCAGGACCGCGACGGCTACTTCCAGGCAGCGCGCGGCGGCACGCTGTTCCTCGACGAGATCGGCGACCTGCCGCTGGCCATGCAGTCGAAGCTGCTGCGCGCGATCCAGGAGCGCAGCGTGCGCTCGATCGGCTCGACGCAGGAAGATGCCGTCGACGTGCGCATCGTGAGCGCCACTCATAAAGACCTGCACGCCGAAGTGCAGGCCGGCCGCTTCCGGCAAGACCTTTTCTACCGCCTCAACGTGATCGAGATCGCGGTGCCTGCGCTGCGCGACCGCCGCGAGGACCTGCCCGCGCTGTGCAACGCGCTGCTCTCGCGCATCGCGCAGGACGGCGGGCTGCCGGTGCCTCACCTGTCGGACGAGTTGCTGCGCCGCCTCGCACAGCATCCGCTGAACGGCAACGTGCGCGAGCTCGAGAACCTGCTGCACCGCGCAGTCGCGCTGAACGACGGCGACGAACTGCACCTCGACCTGATGGGCGGCTTCACGGCCGCGGCCGAAGCGGCGGCATCTTCCGCGCCCGCGCCGCTGTCGCCCCTGGGCGGCGACGCGGCGGCCGCTCCGGCCCCGGCGCCCGCCGCGCCGGTGGCGGCCTCCTCCCGGCCCGCGCCCCCGCCGCTGCCCTCCGACCTTCAGGCCTACCTCGACCAGCAGGAGCGCGAGATCCTCGTGCGCGCGCTGCACGAGAGCGGCTTCAACCGCACCGCCGCCGCCGCCCGGCTGGGCATGAGCCTGCGCCAGATCCGCTATCGCATCGCGCGGCTGGGCATCACCACGCCCAACGGCGACGACGGCGCGAGCAGCAGCCATGCCGACGACTGAAGAAGAAGCGCGCGCGGCCGAGTCCGGCGACGCACTCTGGCAGGCCGGCTGGTACCGCTTCGCGAAGGCGCTGCCCTCGCCCAATTTCGGGCCCAGGCCGCAGGGCGCGCAGATCGACCTCATCGTGCTGCACTCGATCAGCCTGCCGCCCGGCGAGTACGGCGGCGACGCGGTGCAGCGGCTCTTCACCAACCGGCTCGACTGGGACGCACACCCCTACTTCCAGTCGATCCGCGGGCTGGAGGTCTCCTCGCACTTCTACGTGCGGCGCAACGGCGAGCTCTGGCAGTTCGTGAGCTGCGACGACCGCGCCTGGCATGCGGGCGTGTCGACGTGGCGCGGCCGCGGCAACTGCAATGACGACTCCATCGGCATCGAACTCGAGGGCCTCGAAGGCCAGCATTTCGAGGAGCCGCAATACGAGACGCTCGCGAGCCTGTGCGCCGCCATCGCGCAGCATTTTCCGGTGGCGTACATCGCCGGCCACGAGCACATCGCGCCGGGCCGCAAGCAAGACCCGGGCGCCGGTTTCGACTGGCGCCTTCTGCGCGAACAACTCGGCTGGAAGCCACAGATGTTTCCTGAGCAGGTCGTCGGGCGCTAATTTTTTTCAATCGCGCGGCGCCTCGCGATGCACCGCCACCGCGCTGCAGCGAAGAGAAAATCCGAAGGGCGCAATGCAGCAACCATGCGCCCTGCAAGCCCAAATCGGCCTGCAAGCCACAGCGCATGCGGGTTGCGGGACCATAGGCCAGTATTCATGGGGCATCTTCGCAGGTGTCCTATGTCGGAAGTAGTACCGGAAATCCTTGTATCCTTTCGAAAACGCTACATCTAGTGGGTTGTATGCCCCCTGCACCCTAGATATAGTGTCTTCCGTCCGGTCCCGTACACCGGTGCGGCGCCGGGCCAGGCGTCGCCATCCAACAAGAATTGCCAACCGAGAGGAAGCGAATGCAAACAGCCCTGAATCCCCAATCGACCCCGCGTGCAATCCCCTCCACGCCGTCGCAGCCGCAGCGAGACACTGCCGGCTCCCCCACCAGCCAGAACCTGGCCCACTACCAGATCATCCGCCGCAACGGCGCGGTGGTGCCCTTCGAGCCGAACAAGATCGCCATCGCGATGATGAAGGCCTTCCTGGCCGTTCACGGCACGCAGGGCGCGGCTTCGGCCAGCGTGCGCGAGACGGTCGACACGCTCACGCAGGGCGTGATCCGCGCGCTGGTGCGTTCGCGTCCGGGCGGCGGCACCTTCCACATCGAGGACGTGCAGGACCAGGTCGAGCTCGGCCTGATGCGCGGCGGCCACCATGAGATCGCCCGCGCCTACGTGCTGTATCGCGAGCGCCGCACGCAGGAACGCTCCAAGCAGGGCGAGCAGACCGCGCCGGCCACGCCCGCGCTGCACGTGCTGGACAAGGGCGAGCTGGTCGCGCTCGACGTGAACGAGCTCAAGAGCCTGATCGAATCGGCCTGCGAAGGCCTGGGCGAGAGCATCACCGCCGCGCCGATCGTCGCCGAGACGATGCGCAACCTGTACGACGGCGTGCCGCTCGACGAGGTCTACAAGGCATCGATCCTGGCGGCCCGCACGCTGATCGAGAAGGACCCTGACTACACCTTCGCCACCGCGCGCCTGCTGCTGCACACGATCTTCAAGGAGATCATCGGCCGCGAAGTGCTGCCCGCCGAACGCGCAACCGCCTACGCCGACTACTTCCCGCAGTTCATCAAGAAGGGCGTGGACAACGACCTGCTCGACGAGAAGCTGCTGCAGTACGACCTGCCCCGCCTGGGCGCGGCCCTGAAGCCCGAGCGCGACAACCAGTTCGACTACCTCGGCCTGCAGACCCTGTACGACCGCTACTTCCTGCACGTGCGCAAGACCCGCATCGAGCTGCCGCAGGCTTTCTTCATGCGCGTGGCCATGGGCCTGTCGCTCAATGAGATCGACCGCGAAGCGCGCGCCATCGAGTTCTACGAGGTGCTGTCGTCGTTCGACTTCATGTCGAGCACGCCCACCCTGTTCAACGCCGGCACGCTGCGCTCGCAGCTGTCGAGCTGCTACCTGACCACCGTGCCCGATGACCTGGACGGCATCTACGAGTCGATCAAGGAGAACGCGCTGCTGTCGAAGTTCGCCGGCGGCCTGGGCAACGACTGGACCCGCGTGCGCGCGCTCGGCAGCCACATCAAGGGCACGAACGGCGAATCGCAGGGCGTGGTGCCCTTCCTGAAGGTGGTGAACGACACGGCCGTGGCCGTGAACCAGGGCGGCAAGCGCAAGGGCGCCGTCTGCACGTACCTCGAAACCTGGCACCTCGACATCGAGGAGTTCCTGGAACTGCGCAAGAACACCGGCGACGACCGCCGCCGCACGCACGACATGAACACGGCCAACTGGATCCCCGACCTGTTCATGCGCCGCGTGATGGAAAAGGGCACCTGGACGCTGTTCTCGCCCTCCAACGTGCCCGACCTGCACGACCTGTTCGGCGCCGACTTCGAGAAGGCCTACGTCGCCTACGAAGAGAAGGCCGCCCGCGGCGAGATCAAGCCGAGCCGCACCGTCCAGGCGACCGACCTGTGGCGCAAGATGCTCACGATGCTGTTCGAGACCGGCCACCCCTGGATCACGTTCAAGGACGCCTGCAACGTGCGTTCGCCGCAGCAGCACGCCGGCGTGGTTCACTCGTCGAACCTGTGCACCGAGATCACGCTGAACACCAGCGACACCGAAACCGCCGTGTGCAACCTGGGTTCCGTGAACCTGCTGCAGCACCTGAAGGACGGCAAGGTCGACCAGGAGAAGCTGAAGAAGACCGTGTCGACCGCGATGCGCATGCTCGACAACGTGATCGACATCAACTACTACGCCGTGAAGAAGGCGCGCGACTCGAACCTGCGCCACCGTCCGGTCGGCCTGGGCCTGATGGGCTTCCAGGACGCGCTGTACGAACTGCGCATTCCCTACGCCTCGCAGGAAGCCGTGCAGTTCGCCGACGAGTCGATGGAAGCCATCTGCTACCACGCCTACTGGGCCTCGACCGAGCTCGCCAAGGAGCGCGGCAAGTACTCGAGCTACAAGGGCTCGCTGTGGGACAAGGGCATCCTGCCGATCGACTCGCTGGACCTGCTCGAGAAGGCACGCGGCGGCTATGTCGAGGTCGACCGCTCGGCCACCCTCGACTGGGACGCGCTGCGCTCGAAGATCAAGGCCGACGGCATGCGCAACTCGAACTGCGTGGCCATCGCCCCGACCGCGACCATCTCGAACATCATCGGCGTGGACGCCTCGATCGAGCCCTGCTTCGGCAACCTCTCGGTCAAGTCGAACCTGTCGGGCGAGTTCACCGTTATCAACCACTACCTGGTTCGCGACCTCAAGCGCCTGGGCCTGTGGGACGACGTCATGGTCATGGACCTGAAGCACTTCGACGGCTCGCTGCGCCCCATCGACCGCGTGCCGCAGGACGTGAAGGCGCTCTACGCCACCGCGTTCGAGATCGAGACCACGTGGCTGGTGGAAGCCGCCGCGCGCCGCCAGAAGTGGATCGACCAGGCGCAGTCGCTGAACATCTACATGGCCGGCGCATCGGGCAAGAAGCTCGACGACACCTACAAGCTCGCATGGCTGCGCGGCCTGAAGACGACCTACTACCTGCGCACGCAGAGCGCGACGCACGCCGAGAAGTCGACGGTGCAGTCGGGCCGTCTCAACGCCGTGTCGTCGGGCAACGAATCGTCTTCCGGCATGAGCGCGCTCGAAGCCGCTGCAGCAGCCGCAAAGGCGCAGATGAGCGCGATTCCCGCCACCGACATCGCGTTCTGCGGCGTGGACGATCCGACCTGCGAAGCGTGCCAATAAGCACGTCGATGCTCGCGACGACAAGTCAGTGAGGCGCATGCAAGATCGCGCGACGTTCATTCAATGAAGGCATTGACTGACATCGCGCGATGCATGCGAGCAACATAACAACCACATAAATGGCGTGCGATGTGAACGAGCACTTTGCAACTCACATCGTTGCTCCGATAATTTGAGCATTGGATTTTTCTATGTTGACCTGGGACGAAGAAGTCAAGCCCTCCTTACCAAAGGATATGCAACAAGGTTTGCAGCATCACAACGCATCGACCGGCGGATCTCCCGCAGGCCGTTCGGTGGACGCTCCGGCTTCGTCTTCCATCGCGCAACCCGCCCTGCGCACCTTCAGCACGCTCGATGACGGCGCGCAGGTGCGCCCGGTTGCCACCACCGCTTCTGCAGCAGCAGCGCCCGCAGTTGCCGCCCAATCCACGCAGCGCGTCAAGGCGTCCGACAAGCGCATCATCAACGGCCAGACCGACGTCAACCAGCTGGTGCCGTTCAAGTACAAGTGGGCGTGGGAAAAGTACCTCGCCACCTGCGCCAACCACTGGATGCCGCAGGAAGTGAACATGACGCGCGACATCGCGCTGTGGAAAGACCCGAACGGCCTGAGCGAAGACGAGCGCCGCATCGTCAAGCGCAACCTCGGCTTCTTCGTGACCGCCGACTCGCTGGCCGCCAACAACATCGTGCTGGGCACCTACCGCCACATCACGGCGCCCGAATGCCGCCAGTTCCTGCTGCGCCAGGCCTTCGAGGAAGCGATCCACACGCACGCGTACCAGTACATCGTCGAATCGCTCGGCCTGGACGAGAGCGAGATCTTCAACGCCTACAACGAAGTGCCGTCGATCCGCGAGAAGGACCAGTTCCTGATCCCGTTCATCGACGCCATCAGCGACCCCAACTTCCACACCGGCACGCCCGAGGCCGACCAGAAGCTGCTCAAGTCGCTCATCGTGTTCGCCTGCCTGATGGAAGGCCTCTTCTTCTACGTCGGCTTCACGCAGATCCTCGCGCTGGGTCGCCAGAACAAGATGACCGGCGCTGCCGAGCAGTACCAGTACATCCTGCGCGACGAGTCGATGCACTGCAATTTCGGCATCGACCTGATCAACCAGCTCAAGCTCGAGAACCCCGGCCTCTGGACGGCGGAATTCAAGGCGGAGATCAAGGCGCTGTTCCTGCGTGCCGTCGAGCTCGAATACAGATACGCCGAAGACACCATGCCTCGTGGCGTGCTCGGCATGAACGCCTCCATGTTCAAGGGCTACCTGCGCTACATCGCCAATCGGCGCGCGCAGCAGATCGGCCTCGAAACGCTCTTCCCGAACGAGGAAAATCCGTTCCCGTGGATGAGCGAAATGATTGACCTGAAGAAAGAGCGCAATTTCTTCGAAACCCGCGTGATCGAATACCAGTCGGGTGGCGCGCTCTCCTGGGATTGAATCTTTCGAAAAGAATTAATGAATTCAAGAATTGCCCTTGCCACCGATCGCGCCGAAGAGCGCGACATGGACGAGGGCTCAGGTGTTCATGGTGCTGGAGCAGAGATTCCAACACCATGAATCGCTTCACGGCACCCGAGGTGCGTGGAGTGCTTCAATAGGTTGATTTTTCAACTTGATCAAGGAGAAATAGAAATGGCAACTGCAAAGAAAGCTCCGGCTAAGAAAGCCGCTGCAAAGAAGGCCCCGGCCAAGAAGGCCGTCGCCGCGAAGAAGGCTCCTGCCAAGAAGGTAGCCGCCAAGAAGGCACCGGCCAAGAAGGTCGCTGCCAAGAAGGCTCCGGCAAAGAAGGTAGCAGCGAAGAAGGCAGCACCGGCGAAGAAGGCCGCTGCCAAGAAGGCTCCTGCCAAGAAGGCCGTAGCGAAGAAGGCGCCTGCGAAGAAGGCTGCTGCCAAGAAGGCCCCGGCGAAAAAGGCCGCTGCCAAGAAGGCTCCTGCGAAGAAGGCTGCCGCCAAGAAGGCCCCTGCCAAAAAGGCTGCTGCCAAGAAAGCCGCGAAAAAGCCTGCTGCCAAGAAGCCTGCTGCGAAGAAGGCTCCCAAGGCCGCTGCCCCTGCCAAGGCTGCCGCCGTAGCGCCTGCCCCTGCGGCGCAAACGACGCTGAATCCTCAGGCAGCATGGCCGTTCCCCACGGCCAGCAAGCCCTGAGTTTCTCAGCGGCCTTGAAGGCAAAAGCCCGGCACCTCACGGTGCCGGGCTTTTTTATCGCCCTTGCGGGCGCTCTTCCGGGAAGAAGATCAGACGCTCAGCGCCTTGCGGTCGATCTCGTAGTTCTGCGGGCCGCGCTGAGCGATCTTGATCGCGCCGACCTTGTTGCCCAGTTCCGCGCACTGCGCGAGCGGCCAGCCCTTTTCCAGGCCGAAGAGCAGCGCACCGCGCCATGCGTCGCCGCAGCCCGTGGGCTCGACCACCTCGGTGGCCACCACGCCCGGCACATGCTCGCGCTCGCCGTCGGTCCAGATCTCGCAGCCCTCGGCCGCCAGCGTGACCACGAGGCCGCGCACGCGCTTCGATATCTCGGCCAGGCTCCAGCCGGTGCGCTGCGAGAGCATCTTTCCTTCGTAGTCGTTCACCACCACCCAGCTCGCCAGATCGACGAAGTGGCGCAGCGCCTCGCCGTCGAACATCGGCAGGCCCTGGCCCGGATCGAACACGAACGGGATGCCCGCCGCAGCGAACTGCTCCGCGTGCTGCAGCATCGCTTCGCGTCCGTCGGGGGCGACGATGCCGAGCTTGATGTCCTCTCGCGCGGCGACCTTCGTGATGTGCGCCTGCTGCATCGCGCCGGGGTGGAAGGCGGTGATCTGGTTGTTGTCGACGTCGCTCATGATCATCGCCTGCGCGGTGAAGGTGTCGTCGAGCTGCCGCACGAACTCCGTGCTGATGCCCAGCGAGCGCATGCGCTCGAGGTAGGTGGCACCGTCGCTGCCGAGCGTTGCCATCGGCAGCGCCGTGCCGCCGAGCGCATTGAGGCTGTAGGAGATGTTGCCCGCGCAGCCGCCGAAGTCGCGACGTAGCGTGGGCACGAGGAACGACACATTCAGGATGTGCAGCTGGTCGGGAAGGATCTGGTCGGCGAACCGGCCCTCGAAAGTCATGATGGTGTCGAATGCGAGGGAACCGCAGATCACAGTTGCCATGGTTAGCCGTTGAGTGGTTGAGTGGATGAAAGCGAGCGGGACGCGTGCACGCGCCGCGCTCAGGGATAGAAAGCCTCGACGCGATAACCCGCGACGGGCGGCAGCGCTGCTGCTTCGGAGGCCGACAAGGTCAGGGGCAGCGAGGCAGCGCGATCCGCGCGCGCAGGCAGCACCGACGGAGCGCCGAAGTCGGCCGGCATCAGCACGCGGCGCACCACGGCGCGCTCCTGCGTATCGAGCAGCGAGAGCTCGATGGCCGGCATCGCAAGCGGCACGGTGGCGCCGTTGCGCAAGGTGAAACTCAGGCGGTAGTCGTTGCCGCCGCTCTTCTCGCGAGCGAAGGCCGCGCCTTCGATCACGATGTCGCCGATCTGGCGCAGCGCGCCGAGTTCGCAGCCCGTGTACTCGCACAGCGCAGCGACCGCGGGCCGCAGATTGGGTTGGCGCGCGACGATGCCGTCGCGTTCATGGCGAACGATCTGCAGCACGAGCAGCAGCGCAGCAAGGACCACCAGCAGGATCAGCACCACGCGAACGCCCCTGCGCTGCCAGAAGCCCGGCGCGTTCTCCAGTGGCTCGTCGTCCTCCGCGAAGGGATGCCCAGGGGGCGGCTCGAAGATCGGCGAGAGCACCGGATCGGGCTCGCCGGCTTGGCTTTCGGTGTCGGTTTCGGTTTCCTCGCGGACGACCACGGCCGGAGCCTTCGCCGCAGCGCGTTCCTCGCGAGCCTTGGCGCTTGCGATCTTGGCCGACTTGGCGCGGGCGCGGCGCAGCGCCTTCTGCATCTGCACCTGGTCGTGGTCCTTCTCGAGCTGCTCGCGTTCATCCGCCGCACCTCCCGCATCGCCCTCATCGCTCGCTCGCTCGATGAATGCGCGCGTCTTGAAGACGCGCGGCGTGACCGGCAGCGGCGGCGCCGGTGGTGGCGACGCAGGCGGCGGGGACGCAAGATTCAGGTCGATGTTCGGAAACGGCGGCAGCGTACTCGGCGGGGGCTTCCAGGCGGGCTGCGTGGCGTCGAGATCGGACCATGGCTCGTCGGCAGCGATGCCGTGCTCCGGCAGCGTCAGCGAGAAGGCGGGCAGCGGAGAAGCAGGCGGCGATTGAACCGGCGGCGGAACGGTCTTCGGCACCTGGTCAAGGACCAGGGCATCCGGCGGAAGCAGGTGCTCATCTTCCGTCAGCCAATCCTTGCGCTGGCGCTGGTGTTCGGGCTCGTCGTCGAAGAAGTCCGCATCCTCGGCGGATGACGACAAGGGCTGCTCCGGTTCTGCCGGCTCGGGCTCTTCCGGCGGCAGGGACTCCGGCTCGGCAGAAGACGGCGGCGCGGCGGGTTCGGGTGAAGGCGCCGGCTGCGAAGCAGGCCGTTCGACCAGCCCTGGCATGAAACCACTGCCCTGCGCCGCCGACGAAGCACCGGGCGCGGCGGCAGTGCTGCCGACGCCGTCGGGTGTCTCGTGCAGGTCGAGCGTCGCGTCGAACACGTTGCTGCAGCGACCGCAGCGCACCCAGCCGTCCGAGATGCGAAGCTGGTCGCGCACCACCTTGAAGGTGGTGGTGCAGGCGGGGCAGCGCGTGACGAGACTCATGACCGGGCGATTGTAGGGTTGGGCCCTCGCCGCGCGGGGGCTCAAGGCCACGCAGAAAACCGGCCGCGCACAGCGCGACGGCTCAGCAGCGGGCGGTCATGAGGATCCAGCCGTCCTCGCTGTCGCTGACTTCGAGCGCCGCGTACGGCGCGTAGGCTTCCTTCAGTTCGTCGGCCTGGCGTTCGAGGATGCCGGCCATCACGAGCGATCCGCCCGCCTTCACATGGCCGCGCAGCAGCGGCGCGAGCAGCTTGAGCGGCGTGGCCAGGATGTTGGCCAGCACGATGTCGTACTCGCCCTTGGCCGCATCGGGCAGGCCGGCCTTGAGCTTCACGCCGTTGGCTTCGGCGTTGAGCACGGTCGAGGAGACCGCCGCCTCGTCGATGTCGACCGCATCGATGTCCGTGGCACCGAACTTCGCGGCGCCGATCGCCAGGATGCCGGAGCCGCAACCGTAGTCGAGCACGCGCTTGCCAGCCAGTGTTCCCTCGCCTCGCGTGGCGATCCAGCGCAGGCACATGCGGGTGGTGGGATGCGTACCGGTGCCGAAGGCCAGGCCCGGATCGAGCCGGATCACCTGCTTCGCCTGCTCGGGCGGCTCGTGCCAGGTGGGCACGATCCAGAACTCGGGCGTGACTTCGACGGGTGCGAACTGCGCTTGCGTGAGCCGCACCCAGTCCTGCTCGGGCACCGTCGCGATGCCGAGCACCTCGCAGCCTTCGAAGAAGTCCTGCAGCGCAAGCACGGACGCAGTTTCCTTCGCCTGGGCTTCGTCGGGAAAGAGCGCGATCACGCGCGAACGCTGCCAGCCCTCCTTGGGCGGCGGCATGCCCGGCTCGCCGAACAGCGCCTGCTCGGCGTCGGTCTGCGCGTCGGCGTCTTCCACCGACACGCTCAATGCATCGAATGCATCGAGTGCCTCGCACAGCGTCTCGACCCGATCTTCGGGCGCCATGAGGCGCAGTTCAAACATGACAAGCTCCTTCTTCACAAGGAACACCGAGGAACCGGCTTTGCCGGGCCTCCGGTGTTGCCCCCGGCGAGGGGGTTGGCGAAGCGACACGAAGTGCGCGGAGCCTGGGGGGTGTTCATCGTTTGTGCGCGGCGAGCCACTCTTCCAGATAGTGGATGTTCGTGCCCCCGCTCATGAACTTGGCGTCGACCATCAGCTCGCGGTGCAGCGGGATGTTGGTCTGGATGCCTTCGATCACCGTCTCGTTCAGCGCCGTGCGCATGCGGGCCATGGCCTGCTCGCGCGTGTCGCCGTAGACGATGATCTTGCCGATCATCGAGTCGTAGTTCGGTGGCACGAAGTAGTTGGTGTACGCATGCGAGTCGACGCGCACGCCCGGGCCGCCCGGCGGGTGCCACATGGTGATGCGGCCCGGCGAGGGAATGAACTTCCAGGCGTCTTCCGCGTTGATGCGGCATTCGATCGCGTGGCCGTGCATCTGGATCTGGCGCTGCGTGAACGGCAGCTTCTCGCCGGCGGCGACCATGATCTGCGTCTTGACGATGTCGATGCCGGTGGTGAACTCGGTCACCGGGTGCTCCACCTGCACGCGCGTGTTCATCTCGATGAAGTAGAACTCGCCGTTCTCGTAGAGGAACTCGAAGGTGCCGGCGCCGCGATAGCCGATCTTCTTGCAGGCCGCGGCGCAGCGTTCGCCGATCTTCTCGATCAGCTTGCGCGGAATGCCGGGCGCGGGCGATTCCTCGATCACCTTCTGGTGGCGGCGCTGCATGGAGCAGTCGCGCTCGCCGAGATAGACGGCGTTCTTGTGCTTGTCGGCAAGCACCTGGATCTCGATGTGGCGCGGGTTCTGGAGGAACTTCTCCATGTACACGGCCGGATTGTTGAAGGCCGCCTGGGCTTCCGCCTTCGTCATCTGGATCGCGTTGACCAGCGCCGCCTCGGTGTGCACCACGCGCATGCCGCGGCCACCGCCGCCGCCGGCCGCCTTGATGATGACGGGGTAGCCGATGGCGCGCGCGATGCGCTTGTTGGTGGCGGCGTCGTCCGAGAGCTCACCCTCCGAGCCGGGCACGCAGGGCACGCCGGCCTTGATCATCGCCTGCTTGGCCGACACCTTGTCGCCCATGGTGCGGATGTTGTCGGGCGTCGGGCCGATGAACTGGAAGCCGCTTTGCTCCACGCGCTCGGCGAAGTTGGCGTTCTCGCTCAGGAAGCCGTAGCCGGGGTGGATCGCCTCGGCGTCCGTCACCTCGGCCGCCGAGATGATCGCCGGCATGTTGAGGTAGCTCTGCGCGGAGGGGGCCGGCCCGATGCAGACGGCTTCCTCGGCGAGCTTGATGTACTTGGCGTCGCGGTCGGCCTCGGAATAGACCATCACGGCCTTGATGCCGAGCTCGCTGCAGGCGCGCTGAATCCGGAGGGCGATCTCCCCCCGGTTTGCAACCAGGATCTTCTTGAACATGCTTACTCGATGATGAACAGCGGCTGTCCGTATTCGACCGCCTGGCCGTTTTCGCCGAGGATCTGGGTGATGGTGCCGGACTTGTCGGCCTCGATTTCGTTGAGGATCTTCATCGCCTCGATGATGCAGAGGGTGTCGCCCTCGTTGACCTTGCTGCCGACCTCGACGAACGCCGCAGCGCCCGGGCTCGACGAACGGTAGAAGGTACCGACCATCGGCGACTTCACCGCGTGGCCCGCAGGAGCGGCCTCGGCGGCCGGTGCTGCCGCCGCGGCAGGAGCCGCTGCAGCGCCCGCGCCGGCGGCCGGTGCTGCGGCAGCGGCCTGGGGCGCGGCCAGGGTTTGCACATACTGCACCGGGGCGGCGCCGCCGCCCTTGACGATGCGAACCTTGCCTTCGGTTTCGGTGATTTCCAGTTCGGAAATATTCGATTCGGACACCAGATCGATCAGTGTCTTGAGTTTGCGCAGATCCATGGGACTCCAGTGCCGGCTGTGCCGGTCTTCAGGATATAACTTGTTCGAAAATCGTTGATTTTCGGCGTTCGGCGTCTAACGCCAGCGTAAGGAACTGATTCTAACCATGAACCAGTTCACGCCGCCAAGTCTCCAGGTCGGTCGCTTCGAGCTTGCCCATTTTACGGGCAGCCACCGATCCGTCCGAATCCAGCACCAGCGTGAAGGGAAGCCCACCGCCCGTATTGCCGAGGTTCTTGACCAGTTCGGTACCCTGCAGACCGGCCAGGCCCGTGGGATAGGTGACCGGCGTGCGCTGCAGGAACTTGCGGACAGCGCTGGGCTGATCGATGGCCAATCCAACCACTTGCCAGCCATTCGCTCCATTTTGACGAAAGAAGGCGTCGATCATGGGCATTTCCTCGACGCAGGGCGGACACCACGTCGCCCAGAAGTTCAGCAGCAGCGGCTTGCCGTGCAGGCTCGACAGAACGAGATCACCGCCCTCCGGGCGCTCGAAGCTCTGCGCCCAGAAGGCCGCATCTAGCAGCTCCTTGCCGCCGGCACCGCTGCCGGCGCTTCGCTCCTTCCACCAGGCACCGCCGAGCCCGGCGGCCGCAGCCGCGGCCGCCACGCCGGCATAGAGCATGCCGCGTCGGGTGGGCGAAGAAGTCATTCACTTGTCCTTTTCTCGTTCAATCAGTCGACGCAATGCAGGCAGATCGCCGCGCGGCACGCGCCCCTGGGCATCGGGCTTGAGGGCGCCGCGCAGGTCGTCGAGGTCATACACCAGCAGGTGCACGCCGATCTCCTCCCCGAGCAGGCGGCTGGGTGCATGCACGCTCAGGGCCTCGACCTGCTCGCCGTGGAAGCCGGTCACCATGCGCGGCTCGTAGTCCACGTGATGATCGATCAGCGCTATCTCCGCCGATTTGGAATCATCACAGAACAACTGGATGTAAATATCCGACAGTCGCGTCGCCGTTCCGTGCCACACGGCACCACCCACATGGGGCCGGAAGACGGCCATCCGCTCCATCCATTCGAGCGCGAGCATGCGCAATGCATGCAATTCCTGCGGCTGAGTGTCGGCGCAGAAGAGTTCGATGTACTCGCGGACCTCGGCCTCGACCTCGTCGTTGTTCGGCAGCGCAGTGCGCGTCGAGAGGCCCAGGTCGCGCAATGCCCGGCGCTTGGCCGGGCCGTACTCGAGCCCCTCCTCCACGACGAGGCGGGCTGCTGCGGCGGCGATTTCGCGCTTGGACGTGTCCATCGGGGCATTTTGCCCGCAGTGGGCGCCCCTCACATGAACATCAGTACGGCGCACGGGACAAACGCGCAGCCCGGCCGAGGGCCGCCTGCACCGCTTACCTAGAATCGACCGATGCACATTCATATCCTGGGTATCTGCGGCACTTTCATGGGCGGAGTGGCCGCCCTCGCGCGCGAAGCCGGCCATCGGGTCACTGGCTGCGACGCCGGCGTGTACCCCCCGATGAGCGACCAGTTGCGCGCCCTCGGCATCGACCTGATCGAAGGCTTCGGCGCCGACCAGCTCTCCCTCGCCCCCGACATGTTCGTGGTCGGCAACGTGGTGTCCCGCACGCGGCTGGCCGACGGGAGCCCCAAGTTTCCGCTGATGGAGGCCATTCTCGACGCCGGCAAGCCCTACACCAGCGGTCCGCAGTGGCTGGCCGAGAACGTTCTGCTGGGCCGCCATGTGCTGGCGGTGGCCGGCACCCACGGCAAGACGACGACCACCTCGATGCTCGCCTGGATCCTTGAAAAAGGCGGCAAGGCCCCCGGCTTCCTGGTCGGCGGCGTGCCGCTGGACTTCGGCGTCTCGGCCCGGCTGGGCGACGGCCCCGCCTTCGTGATCGAGGCCGACGAGTACGACACGGCCTTCTTCGACAAGCGCAGCAAGTTCGTGCACTACCGGCCGCGCACCGCTGTGCTGAACAACCTGGAGTTCGATCACGCGGACATCTTCGACGACCTCGCCGCCATCGAACGCCAGTTTCACCACCTCGTGCGCACAGTGCCCGGCACAGGCCGGCTGGTGGTGAACGCCACCGAGGAAAGCCTGCAGCGCGTGCTGGCCCGGGGCTGCTGGAGCGAGCTCGCGCGCTTCGGCTCCGGCGGCGAATGGCAGGCCCGCGGCACGCACGACGCCTTCGACGTGCTGCTGCGCGGCGAGACGGTCGGCCGAGTCGAATGGGAACTCTCCGGCCTGCACAACCAGATGAATGCGCTGGCAGCCATCGCCGCGGCCGAACATGTGGGCGTGGCGCCGGCCGATGCGGCGCGGGCGCTCGGCAGTTTCCGCAATGTGCGCCGGCGCATGGAACTGCGCGGCACGGTCGAGCGCGACGGCGGCGCGATCACGGTCTACGACGACTTCGCCCACCACCCGACCGCAATCCGCACCACGCTCGACGGCCTGCGCAAGAAGCTGGACGACGCCGGCCGGCAAAGTGAGCGCATCCTCGCCGCCTTCGAGCCGCGCAGCAACACGATGAAGCTGGGCGTCATGGCGGCGCAGCTGCCGTGGAGCCTGGAATCGGCCGACCTGTCGTTCTGCCACACGGCCGGACTGGACTGGGACGTGGCCGCCGCGCTCGCGCCGATGGGTGAGCGCGCGCAGGTCGCCGGGGCCATCGAGCCGCTGGTGAAGCAGGTCGTCGCCGCGGCCCGGCCGGGCGATCACATCGTCTGCATGAGCAACGGCGGCTTCGGCGGCGTGCACGACAAACTGCTTGCCGCCCTGCGCACGACGGCGGCATCATGACCGCCATGTCCGCCGCCCGTGCCCGCGAACTGATCGAGACGCTGAAGCTGCAGCCGCACCCCGAAGGCGGCTGGTACGGCGAGGTGTTCCGCTCCGCGTCGAGCGTCACCCCGGCCGACGGGCGTCCGCCGCGCAGCGCGCTGACCAGCATCTACTACCTGCTCGAGGCGGGCCAGCATTCGCGCTGGCACCGGGTGCTGTCCGACGAAGTCTGGGTGCACCTTGAAGGCGTGCCGCTCGCGCTGTGGACCTGCGACGCCGCGATGCGGACCGCGCCGGCCCACACGCGACTGGGCCCGGTCGACATCCACGGCACTCGCCCGCAGCACGTGGTGCCCGCCGGCCAGTGGCAGGCGGCGCAGCCGATCCAGAGCCACAGTTCGGGCGACTACACGCTGGTCGCCTGCATGGTCGGCCCGGGCTTCGATTTCGCCGATTTTTCCCTGGTGCCGTCCGACAGCGACGAGGCTGCGTCGATGCGGCACCACTGGCCCGACCTGGCCGGATTGCTCTAGCGCCTGCTCAGCCCCGGCGGCGCTTGACCGCTTGCGAGAGCGTGTCCAGCACCTGCACCGAGTCTTCCCAGCCCAGGCAGGCGTCGGTGATGCTCTTGCCGTATTCGAGGCCCGCGAGCTGGTCCTTGCCGGGCGTGAACTTCTGGGCGCCCGACTGCAGGTGGCTCTCGACCATCACGCCGAAGACGCGCTTGGAGCCGTCCGCGATCTGCGCGGCGATGTCCTTCGCCACGTCGATCTGCTTCTGGTGCTGCTTGGAGCTGTTGGCGTGGCTGCAGTCGACCATCAGCGTAGGCGGCAGCTTGGCGGCCTCCAGGTCCTTGCAGGCGGCCTCGACGCTGGCTGCGTCGTAGTTGGGCGCCTTGCCGCCGCGCAGGATCACGTGGCAGTCGCGGTTGCCGTTGGTCTGCACGATCGCGACCTGGCCGTTCTTGTGCACCGAGAGGAAGTGATGGCCGCGCGCAGCCGCCTGGATGGCGTCGGTGGCGATGCGGATGTTGCCGTCCGTGCCGTTCTTGAAGCCGATGGGCGCCGACAGGCCCGAGGCCAGCTCGCGGTGCACCTGGCTTTCGGTGGTGCGCGCGCCGATGGCGCCCCAGGAGATCAGGTCGCCGATGTACTGCGGCGAGATCACGTCGAGGAACTCGCTGCCCGCCGGCAGGCCCATGCGGTTGATGTCGATCAGCAACTGGCGTGCGATGCGAAGGCCCTCGTCGATGCGGAAGCTCTCGTCCAGGTACGGGTCGTTGATGAGGCCCTTCCAGCCGACCGTGGTGCGCGGCTTCTCGAAATACACGCGCATCACGATCTCCAGCGTGCCGGCGTACTTCTCGCGCTCGGCCTTGAGGCGGCGTGCGTATTCGAGCGCTGCGGCCGGGTCGTGGATCGAGCACGGGCCCATGATCACCAGCAGCCGGTCGTCCTTGCCGGCCATGATGTTGTGGATGCGCTGGCGGGTGTCCTCGATCAGCGTCTCGACCGCGGTGCCGCGGATGGGGAAGAAGCGGATGAGGTGTTCGGGAGGCGGGAGCACGTTGATGTCCTTGATGCGTTCGTCGTCGGTCTTGCTGGTTTTTTCGACGCGCGCATACCAGCTCTCGCTGGCGGTGGGGATGTTCGTGCTCATGGTGCTTCTTCCTTTTGTGCTGGAGTGGGAATCGAGAGGCCAAGAAAAAACCGCCGGGGCTTGGGGCCACCGGCGGTTCTGGGAGGGTATTCGTGTGTGCTTTTTACGCGCTCGCCTCTCGTCCGCCGGAAACCGGGAACCAAAAGTAGGCAAAAAAGTAGGCGCGGACAGCGGACATGGGTTAGCAATGTAGCACGGAAAAGCAAAACCCGGTCAAGCGACCGGGCCTGCTGTTGTTTACCGGTAGCCCGATTCGTTGGGGTTGTGGATGATCCAGATCAGGTTGCCGGAAGAGAAATCTCCCATGCCGCCGCCCGCGAAGATCAGGCGTCCCTGGCCCTTGTAGGTCATCTCGAAGCGATGGCGGTCGCTGCCGAAATAGAAGGGAATGAAGGCCTTGCCGGTTACATATGCGCCCTGGTCCGTCGGCGGTCCGGCGAGGTCGGTGACCTGTTTGGCGCTCATGCCGATCTGCAGCCGCGCGAACTTGCTGTTGCGGGCCGGGTTGCCGGTGATCTCGCCTTCGTAGCCGTTCAGGCCCTTCACGGTGCGGCCGCTGCCGGCCTCGACCTTGGACGAGTCGACCACGTTGCCCTGGGCGTCCATGCCCGGCTTGGCGCCGCCGCGCGCCGCGGGTGCCGGAGCAGCTGCGGCAGGTGCGGGCGCCGCTGCGGGCTGGCTACCCGACGATCCGCCGCGGGATGCGCAACCGGCAGTGGCCAGCGCCACCACGGCGGTCACGGCCCACAGAACGGCGGGCGAGTTGATCCTGTTCCCCATCGAGATGCTCCTTGATTCGTTGTCGGCAAAAGGAGCGCAGCTTAGCAACCGGAGGAAACAGCCGACAAGTGCCGAAAGTCCTAAGCCGTTCCACCTACAGTCAGGCCGTCGATGCGCAGGGTGGGCTGGCCCACGCCCACGGGCACGCTCTGGCCTTCCTTGCCGCAGGTGCCCACGCCCGAGTCGAGCGCCATGTCGTTGCCGATCATGGTCACGCGGGTGAGTGCGTCGGGGCCGTTGCCCACGATGGTCGCGCCCTTCACCGGGTACTGGATCTTGCCGTTCTCGACCCAGTAGGCCTCGCTGGCAGAGAACACGAACTTGCCGCTGGTGATGTCGACCTGGCCGCCGCCGAAGTTGGTGGCGTACAGGCCCTTCTTGATGCTGGCGACGATCTCGTCGGGCTCCTTGTCGCCGCCGAGCATGTAGGTGTTGGTCATGCGCGGCATCGGCACATGGGCGTAGCTTTCGCGGCGGCCGTTGCCGGTCGGCTTGACCTTCATGAGGCGCGCGTTGAGCGCGTCCTGGATGTAGCCCTTGAGGATGCCGTCCTCGATCAGCACGTTGCGCTGGCTGGCATTGCCCTCGTCGTCGACGTTGAGCGAGCCGCGGCGGTCGGCGATGGTGCCGTCGTCGAGCACCGTCACGCCCTTGGCCGCCACGCGCTGGCCGATGCGGCCCGAGAACGCGCTCGAGCCCTTGCGGTTGAAGTCGCCCTCCAGCCCGTGGCCGATGGCTTCGTGCAGCAGGATGCCGGGCCAGCCGGAGCCGAGCACCACGGTCATTTCGCCGGCCGGGGCCGGGCGCGCCTCGAGGTTGGTCAGCGCCGCCTTCACGGCATGGTCGACGTACTCGGCGATCTGCTCGTCGGAGAAGTACGCCAGGCCGAAGCGCCCGCCGCCACCGCCGGAGCCGATCTCGCGGCGGCCGTTCTGCTCGGCGATCACCGTGACCGACAGGCGCACCAGAGGCCGCACATCGGCGGCGAGCGTGCCGTCGGCGCGGGCCACGAGCACCACGTCGTATTCGCTGGCCAGCCCCGCCATCACCTGCGCCACGCGCGGGTCGCGCGAGCGCGCGAGCTTCTCGACCTTCTCGAGCAACTTCACCTTGGCGGTGCTGTCGAGCGTGGCGATGGGGTCGATGCCCTCGTAGAGCGAGCGGCTGGAGGCGATCTTGCGGGGCGCCGTCTTCACCTTGCCGGCGCGGCCTGCGGAAGAGATGGAGCGCACGGTGCGCGCCGCGTCGAGCAGCGAGGCCTCGGAAATGTCGTCGGAATAGGCGAAGGCGGTCTTCTCGCCGCTCACCGCGCGCACGCCGACGCCCTGGTCGATGCTGAAGCTGCCGGTCTTGACGATGCCCTCCTCGAGGCTCCAGCCTTCGCTGCGGGTGTACTGGAAGTACAGGTCGGCGTCGTCCACCCGGTGCGCGGTGATCTCGGCCAGGGCCTTGCCCAGGTGCGATTCGTCGAGGCCGAACGGCGCGAGAAGGAGCTGTTGCGCCGTGGCGAGGCGCTCGATGGTGGGTTCGCGGGAGATCATTTCGGGATTCTATGGCCCGCCCCCAGGCTGCGCGCACTCCGTGTCGCTTCGCCACGCCCGTGCCGGGGCCAACGCCAGGGGCCCGGCAAAGCCGGTTCGGTTCCCCGGTGTTCGTTGCCTGGCTCAGTTCTGGGCCAGCTTCCTCGCCCTGGCGATCGACATCAGGATCCCCAGACCCAGCCCCAGCGTCACCATAGCCGTGCCGCCGTAGCTGATGAAGGGCAGCGGCACGCCCACCACCGGCAGGATGCCGCTGACCATGCCCATGTTCACGAAGGCGTAGGTGAAGAAGATCATCGTCATGGCGCCCGCCAGCAGGCGCGAGAACAGCGTGCCCGCGTTGGCCGCGATCACCAGCCCCCGGAAGATCAGCAGGATGAAGGCCGAGATCAGCGCCAGGTTGCCCATGAGCCCGAATTCCTCGGAATAGGCCGCGAAGATGAAGTCGGTGGTGCGCTCGGGGATGAATTCGAGGTGCGTCTGCGTGCCCTGCATGAAACCCTTGCCGCCCACGCCGCCCGAGCCGATGGCGATCATTCCCTGGATGATGTGGAAGCCCTTGCCCAGCGGGTCCTTGGTGGGGTCGAGCAGCGTGCACACGCGCTGCTTCTGGTAGTCGTGCAGCACGCGCCAGTCGACGCCGTCGGCGCACAGCCGCGACTCGAAGCTCACGATCAGCGTGATGGCCACTGCTCCGATCACCACGGGCGGCACGATCAGCTTCCAGGGCAGCCCGGCGAAGAAGATCACCGACAGCCCCGCCGCCAGCACCAGCAGCGAAGTGCCCAGGTCGGGCTGCTTCATGATGAGCCCCACCGGCACCGCCAGCAGCACCGTCGCCACCACGAAGTCGAGCGGCCGCAGCTGGCCCTCGCGCCGCTGGAACCACCAGGCCAGCATCAGCGGCATGGCGATCTTCAGGATCTCGCTGGGCTGGATCACCACGCCCACGTTGATCCAGCGCTGGGCGCCCTTCTTTGTGATGCCGAAGAGCGCCACCGCCACCAGCAGCGCCACGCCCATGGTGTAGAGCGGCACCGCCGCCAGCATCAGCCGCTGCGGCGGCACCTGCGCCACCACGAACATGATGAAGCCGGCCAGCAGCATGTTGCGGCCGTGGTCGACGAAGCGGGTTCCGTGGTCGTAGCCCGATGAATACATCGTGAGCAGCCCGGCGAAGGCGAGCAGCAGCACGGCAAAGGCCAGGAAGCCGTCGAAGCCCTGGAAGATGGGCGCAATTCGACGCGCCAGGGAGGGCTGATTGAACACGGCGGACATGAGGGCGGATTATCCCAGCCCCGCCCGGCCCCTCAATCGAATTCGAGCTGAACGACCGTGCGCCCCGGTCGGCTTTCGACCGTCAGGCGCGCGCCGATGGCACCGGAGCGCTCCGCCAGCGAGCGGGGCATGTGCTTGGCGGCGTCGAAACCCTTGCCGTTGTCGATCACCCGCAATTGCACCGTCTTGCCCTTCATGCCGGCCTCGAAGCGCAGCACGGTGGCCTCGGCGTGCCGCAGCACGTTGGAGATCGATTCGAACAGCAGGAACTGCAGCTGCCGCATGCCGTGCGCGTCCAGCCCTGCCACCGGCTCCACCTCGTCCACCGCCCATTCGAACTCGATGCCCGAGGACGCCAGCCTGGGCTCCAGCCGGTAGCGCGCCGCCGCGAGCAGCGCGCCCACGTCGCCCGGCGGCAGGTGGATGGAATCGATCTGCAGCTTGAGCTGGTCGAGCGAATCGCGCAGGGTGCGCAGCAGGTCGCCCGAGCTGCTCTGGCCCGACTGCAGCTGGCGGATGGCCGAGCTGATGTGCGAGCCCACGCCGTCGTGCATCTCGCGCAGGATGCGCTCGCGCTCGTGGGTGCGCGCCTGGACCTGCGCCGCGGCCTCCAGCTCGGCGTAGGTCGCAGCCAGTTCGCGCTCGCGCTGCGCCACCCGCTCGGCCAGGGCGGCAACCGAGCCCCGCGCCTGCAGGGCCGCAGCGCGGAAGCGCCGCAGCACGATCAGGAGCAGCACCGCGCCGAAGAACACCGACGAATAGCTCACCCAGGTGGTCTCGCCGTAGGCGTCGCTCAGGCGGACCACCAGCCAGTCGCGCGCGGCGAAGGCCAGCGTGAGCAGCGCAGCGCCGGCCATCAGCAGGCGGTCGTCGTTCGGGTGGCGCAGCGTGGCCAAGGCGAAGGCGCCGACGAAAGCGGCGACGAGCACCAGCTCCACCGCGAGCCAGCCGGTGAACCACGCAGGCTCGTCCCGCTGCAGAGACAGCGTGCTGAACAGCACCGTTCCCACCACCACGCCGGCCACCGGCCAGCGCACCCAGCGGTGGCGCTGCTCGTTCGCCCAGCCGGCGAGGTGGTAGACGAACATCATGGAGGCGGCCGCCCAGCCGGCATAGGAGGCGGCCATCAGCACGCCCCACGGCCCCCAGGACAGCGGCGGCTCGGCGACCAGCCCGTCGGCCATCCGCACCGCCCAGGAGAACTCGGCCAGCGCGGCCCAGAGATAGATGCCCACGCGCCGCGGCACGCCGCCCGCGTCGACGTCGACGTCGAGCTGCGTGAGCCACAGCGCCAGCGCGATGCCGCCCACGATCAGGCTGAAGGCCATCAGCAGCACCGAGCCGATGAAGCGCCACGCGTTGGCGCCCTCGAAGAGCTCGCTGCGCACCGTCGCGGCCGGCCCGATCACCACCTGCGACAGCCCCGCGAGGCGGGCGGTGTCGGCATGCAGGCGGATCTGCAGCAGGTTGTCGCCCTTGCGCAGCAGCTTGCCGGGCACGGGGACGTAGATCGGCGCCTTGGCATAGTCGGCGTCGTTGCTGCGCTTCATGTCGCCGTAGGTCTGCAGCAGCGTGTCGTTGAGCTGCACCTCGAAGACATTGCCCACGCGCGGGATGAAGATGCCCCAGGGCACCTCGGGCTCGGCCTCGAGCGTGAATGGCAGGTCGAAGCTGGCGGTGCCGGGGCGGCCGTTGTGCTGCCGGTCCCAGTGGTAGGACAGCTCGACGGGCTCGGTGCGCGCGACGCCATCGATCGTGGTCGTCACCGTGCCCTGGCGCAGTTCGATCGGCACCTCGGCAGCGAACGCGCCCGAAACGCCGAACAGGCCACAAACGCCTGCGATGCCCATCAGGAGCATCGCCAGCCACGACATCACCAGCGACACCCGGTTCGGCCGCATCTGCGCTCAGCCCGGATGAGACAGCAGGCCGAGACGCGTCGCCTCGAAGACCGCCTCGCTCTTGGAATGCACCGCGAGCTTTCCGTAGAGATTCTTGATGTGGGTCTGGACCGTGTGAACGCTCAGGCCCTTGAGACGGGCGATCTCGGCATAGGAGAAACCGCGCGCGATCAGCGTCAGAACCTCGTGCTCGCGCACCGAGAGCAGGCCGCGGTCGGCCTCCTCGGCCGCTGCCTCGGGCGCGGCGCCCGGCGCTGCGCCGGCGGGTGCGGCCGTCTGCAGGCTGCGGTACTTGGCAAGCACGCGCCGCGCGATCATGGGCGAGATCGGCGAGGCGCCGGCCTTCATCTCGACGATGGTCTGCGCGATGTCCTCGGGCGCGGCATCCTTGTGGATGTAGCCCACGGCGCCGGCCTCGATGCTGGCGAGGACGTTTTCCTCGTCGCCGAAGACCGACACCACCAGCGGCTCGCAGCCCGGAAAGCGCGCGACGGCCTCGCGGATCACGTCGAGGCCGGTGCCGTCGGGCATGCCGAGGTCGACCAGCAACACATCGGGAATGGTGGTCGTGCGCGAGAGCCAGCCCAGCGCTTCCTGCACGGTACCCGCGCTGCCGAGCCAGAAAAGCCGCGGGCTGCGCTGCACGCTCGCCTCGAAAAAGGCGCGCGCGCGACTGTCGTCCTCGACCACGAGCACGCCCCAGCGGCGTAGCGACGTGTCGTCCTGAGCCTCAATGTTCATTCCTCCAAGCATAAGCCTCGGCGGGCACGGGGTATCCGCGCGTACCTCCCCCGTTCATGGGATATCTGCGAGAACAGGCTTTGTTCGACACTCGGGCCGCTTTTTTCCGGGCCTGCGGCCGCTGTACCGGATGGACAAGTAAGCGGAACGTAGGCGATTTGCAGCAAGGCGAACTCGACCTGAGTACTTTCGAATTGCAGATGCGCAGCAAGTCCCAGGCGCAGGGAGTTGCGGAACGCCGGTGCGCCCCGGGGGCACGGCAGGCTGCGGCCTGCCGAAGAACCCGACCAGCCGGTTTTTGTGTGCCGGAAGCGGCCTCGCGAGAACAGACCTCATGCAGAATTACCCGTTCCCGACAAGCGAGGCTCCACCGCCGCACTGCCCTCCCTTACCTCGCATGGATCCGCAAACAACCCACCTGCTCTATCTGCACGGCTTCCGCTCTTCGCCTCGTTCGACCAAGGCCCGGATCGTTGCGGACCGCGTCGCGCGGCGACATCCGAACCTGCAATGGTGGTGTCCGCAGCTGCCGCCGTCGCCGCACGACGCCATCGACATGGTGATGAAGGGCATCGCCCACTGGCCGCGCAAGTCGATGGCGGTGATCGGCTCGTCGCTCGGCGGCTACTACGCCACCTACGTCGCCGGCATGACGCGCTGCCGTGCGGTGCTGCTCAATCCGGCCGTGCATCCCGCCCGCGACCTGATGCGCTACATCGGCGACCAGACCGCCTGGCACGATCCGGCGGAGCATTTCTACTTCCGCCCGGAGTACATCCACGAGCTGCGCGCCATGGAAGTCGGCCCGCTGACGCGGCCCGAGCGCGTGTTCGCCATCATCGCCAAGGGTGACGAGGCGCTCGACTGGCACGAGATGTCCGCGCGCTACCCCGACAGCAACATCAAGCTGCTCGAAGGCGGCGACCACGCCCTGTCGGACTTCGAGAAGGCCCACCTCGACGACGTGATGGCCTTCATCAACCCGGTCTGAGCATTCCCCCAGGCTCCGCGCACTTCGTGTCGCTACGCCAGCCCCCCTCCCGGGGGGCGATGCCTGCGGCCCGGCAAAGCCGGTTCCGCGAGGCCTTGGTCTCCCCCCAGGCTCCGCGCACTTCGTGTCGCTACGCCGGCCCCCTCTCCGGGGGGGCGATGCCTGCGGCCCGGCAAAGCCGGTTCCGCGGCATCCCCGGAATGGGGGCGCCGGGTTCAGCGTGGGACAATCGAGGGATGTTTGTATTGTTTGAAGAAGCCGGCAAGTACCTCGGCGGCCGCGTGCTGTCGGAGGCCGAAGCATCGGCGCAGGTCGAGCTCGACACCGGCAAGCGCGTCAAGGTCAAGGGCGCCAACATCGTCCTGCGTTTCGAGAAGCCCTCGCCCGCCGACCTGATCGCCGAGGCTCGCGACCTCGCCGCCGGCATGGACCTCGACCTCGCCTGGGAATTCGCGCCCGAGGGCGAATTCGGCTTCGCCGAGCTGGCCGCCGAGTATTTCAGCGAGAAGCCCTCGCTGGCCCAGCAGGCGGCCGCCCTGTTCGCCCTCTTCGAGGCGCCGCACTACTTCCGCCGCGCCGGCAAGGGGCGCTTCAAGAAGGCACCGGCCGAGATCGTCCAGCAGGCGCTGGCCGCCATCGAGAAGAAGAAGGCCATCCAGGCGCAGATCGCCGAGTGGGCGGCGCAGCTGGCCGAGGGCGTGTGCCCGGCCCCCGTGCGCGAGCAGCTCTACAAGATTCTTTTCCGTCCCGACAAGAACGCCCCCGAATACAAGGCCGTGGTCGAGGCCGCGCGCGCCACGCAGCGCCCGCCGCTCGACCTGCTGGAGCGTGCCGGTGCCATCGATTCGCCCTACCAGTTCCACTGGCGGCGCTTCCTGTTCGAGAACTTCCCCAAGGGCACCGGCTTCCCGGCCCTCGCGGCGCCGGCCATCGCCGACGACCTGCCGCGGGCCGAGGGCGTGCAGGCCTTCTCCATCGACGATTCGCAGACCACCGAGATCGACGACGCGCTCTCGGTGCAGGGCCTGGGCACCGGCACCGTGACGGTCGGCATCCACATCGCCGCGCCGGCGCTGGCGCTGGCGCCGGGCAGCCCGATCGACAACGTGGCGCGTGCGCGCATGTCCACGGTCTACATGCCGGGCTACAAGATCACGATGCTGCCCGACGAGGTGGTCGACACCTACACGCTGCTCGAAGGCGGCGACCGCCCGGCCGTGTCGCTCTATGCGCGCTTCGACGAGGCCACGCTGGAGCTGCAGGGCACCGAGACGAAGCTGGAGCGGGTGCCCATCGCGGCGAACCTGCGCCACGACCAGCTCGACACCGTCGTGACGCAGCAGTGGCTGGAAGACGCCACCTTCAACGCCGACGGCACACCCGAGGCCGCGGCCCGCATGCGCGCGCCCCTGTCGTTCCTGTTCCGCCTCGCGAAGCAGCTGAAGGCGCAGCGCGAGGTGGTGCGCGGCAAGCCCGAGAGCTTCAACCGGCCCGACTACAACTTCCGCCTCGTCGGCAACGACGGCGCCGAGCCCACCGGCAGCGAGCAGGTTCAGATCAGCACCCGCCAGCGCGGCGCGCCGCTCGACCTGATCGTGTCCGAGGCGATGATCCTGGCCAACAGCAGCTGGGGCGGCTGGCTCGGCGAGCTCGGCGTGCCCGCGCTCTACCGCAGCCAGGCCAGCCTCGCGCCCGGCATCAAGGTGCGCATGGGCACGCGCGCGCTGCCGCACGCGGGCCTGGGTGTGAAGAGCTACGCCTGGAGCACCTCGCCGCTGCGCCGCTACACCGACCTGGTGAACCAGTGGCAGATCATCGCGGCCGCGCGCCACGGCAAGACGGCCGCGCTGGCCGCGCCGTTCAAGCCGAAGGACGCCGACCTGTTCTCCATCCTCTCGGGCTTCGACGCGGCCTACACCGCCTACAACGCCTACCAGGGCGGCATGGAGCGTTTCTGGACGCTGAAGTACCTGCAGCAGCAGGGCATCACCGAGCTGGAGGCCACCGTCATCAAGGACATGCCCAACGGCGCGCTGGTGCGTGCCGACACGCTGCCGCTGGTGTTCCCCGTGGCCGGGCAGCAGGAGCGCGGCGCGCGCCTGCGCGTGAAGCTCGGCGAGATCGACGAGATCGCCCTCGACGTGAGCGGCACCGTGCTGGAACGCCTCGATGCACCGAAGGCCGGCGAGGCTGCCGCCGAGGAGGAAGGCGACGACGGGGAAGAAGAAGTGGTTGCGGGCCCGATCGCCATCGCCGTCGACCTGAACGACAGCGAGGCCGCCCCCGAAGAAAAAACGCCAGCATGAACCCCGGCGGATCGTCCGGAGAAGTGCGGCCCCTGGAGGAGTCTAGAGAATGAACTTCAAGGACCTCAGCACGCTGCAGATCGCACTGGGCGTGTCGGTCGTTGTGCACGCCGCGCTGCTCACGGTGCGTTTCGTAGATCCCGAATCCTTCAACAAGGTCTTCAGCGACACGCCGCTGGAGGTCATCCTGGTCAACACCAAGACCAACGACAGGCCTGACCCCGCCGCCCGGCTGCGCGCGCAGACCTCGCTCGCGGGCGGCGGCGACCTCGACAAGGGCCGCGCCACCAGCCCGCTTCCGCCGTCGAGCTTCACCACCGTGGGCGACTCGTTCGAGGACGCGCAGCGCAAGGTCGACGCGATGCAGGCCGAGCAGATGCAGATGCTCACCCAGCTCAAGCGCGACCTGGCCGCGATGCCCGCGCCCGATCCGCGCAACGCCGGCGATCCGGCAGAGGCCAAGGCGCAGGAGGAAAAGCGCCGCCAGATGATCAACCTGCTGGCCGAGATCGAACGCCGCGTGAACGAAGAGAACGCGCGCCCCAAGAAGCGCTACCTCAGCCCCTTCACGCGCGAGGCCGCCTTCGCCACCTACGTCGATTCGCTGCGCCGCCGCGTGGAGGCGCAGGGCACGGCCAACTTCCCGACGCTCGCCGGCAAGAAGCTCTACGGCGAACTCACGATGACCATCACCGTCAACTTCGACGGCCGCCTGCTCTCGACGGTGATCGACGAGAGCTCCGGCCAGCCCGTGCTGGACAAGCGCGCGCAGGCGATCGTCGCGAGCGTGGGCAGTTTCGGCAGCTTCACCGATGCGATGCGCAGGGAGCACGCGGACCAGATCGTGATCCGCCCGCACTTCCGCTTCGCGCACGACGGGTCGGTCGAACTCTCCTCGCAGCAGTAAGAACGGCGCAGCGACAGAACACCGGAACAGCCGCGCAAGACAGCAGGCGCAATCAAGGAAGACAGACACCATGGACCTGTACTGCGTCATGGGCAACCCCGTCGAGCACAGCCGCTCGCCTCGCATCCACGCGCGCTTCGCGCAGCTGTGCGGCCAGCAGATGGGATACGGCCGGCGGCTCGTTCCGCTCGGCGCATTCGCCGAAGGCATCGCGGCCTTCCGCAGCGAGGCCGCCGAGCGCGGCGACATCGCGCGCGGCTGCAACATCACCGTGCCGTTCAAGCTCGAGGCCGCGGCGCTCGCGCAGCACGCCAGCGAGCGCGCCCTGCTCGCGCAGGCGGTGAACACGCTGCGCTTCGAGGCCGACGGCAGCGTCCATGCGGACAACACCGACGGCATCGGCCTGGTCAACGACATCGTGCGCAACGCGGGCGTGCCGCTTCAGGGCAAGGCGCTGCTGCTGATCGGCGCGGGCGGTGCCGCGGCTGGCGTGCTGGGGCCGCTGCTCGATGCGGGCGCCACGCGCGTCGTGGTGGCGAACCGCACCGTCGAGAAGGCCGCGGAGCTTGTGCGCCGCCATGCAGCCATCGCGCTGCGGCACGGCGCCTCGCTGGAGGCCTGGGCGCTCGACGAGATACCGGGGGCCTTCGACGTGGTGGTCAACGCCACCGCTTCAAGCCTCGCGGGCGACGCGGTGCCGGTGAAGGCCAGCGTGCTGCGCGAAGGCGGGCTCGCGGTCGACATGATGTACGGCCCCGCCGCCGCCGGCTTCATGGCCTGGGCCGAGGCGCACGGCGCGGTAGCGCGCGACGGGCTCGGCATGCTGGTCGAGCAGGCGGCGGAGTCCTTCGAGATCTGGCGCGGCGTGCGGCCGCCGTCGGCGCAGGTGCTGGACGAGATCCGGGCCGAGCTGATCAGCAAATGAAGGCCGTACTGCGCCTCATCGCCTGCCTCGCGGTGGCCGGCGTTGCACTGCAGTTGTTCTTCCTGGTGCGCATCGCGGCGATGGCGGTGATCGATCCGCAGAGCACCGCCTTCCAGCGCTCCGAGGCTTTCCAGATCGCCGTTCATCAAGGCCGCGGCGGGGGCTGGCGCCAGGAGTGGGTGCCCTACGCGCAGATCAACGACACGCTCAAGCGCGCGGTGATCGCGAGCGAGGACTCGGGCTTCGTCGACCACAACGGCGTGGAATGGGAGGCCATCGAGCGGGCCCGCCAGCGCAACGCCAAGGCCGAGGAACTCGCCGCCAGGCGTGCCGCGCGTGCCGCCGCACGCGGCAAGCCGGTGCGGCCCGTGCAGCTGCGCGGCGGCTCCACCATCACGCAGCAGCTCGCGAAGAACCTGCTGCTGTCGGGCGAGCGCACCATGCTGCGCAAGGGGCAGGAGCTGGTGCTGGCCACGCTGCTCGAAGTGCTGCTCGACAAGCGGCGCATCCTCGAGATCTACCTCAACAGCGTGGAGTGGGGCGAAGGCGTGTTCGGCGCCGAGGCGGCATCGCAGTACTACTTCCGCAAGCCGGCCTCGCGCCTGAGCGCCAACGAGGCCGCACGGCTCGCGGTGATGCTGCCCAGCCCCAAGTTCTTCGAGCGGCGCCCCGGCTCACCCTACCTGAGCGGGCGCGCCGCCACCGTCATGGCGCGGATGCCCGCGGCCGAGCTGCCCTGACGGATCCGCCGCGCAGGCCCTCGATGGCCAGCACGGCGGCGAAGCCGATGCTGTAGGCCAGCACGTCCCACCAGTCGGCCGTGCTGCCGAGCACGATGCGCAATGCGCGGTTCGGAGTGTGCAGGTGCCATGCCGCAGCGAGGTCCTGCCCGAGCTCGACCGCGAGGCCCACGCCCAGCGCGGCCAACGCCAGCGGCAGCACGCGCGCGCCGATCGCGGTCTTGAACACGAAGTACACCCACACCACTGCCAGCACGTCGCCGAAGAAGCTGCGCAGCCAGCCCCAGCGCGCGCCGACGGTGGCCAGCAGCAGCAGGACGAGAAACAGGGCCACCGCCCACGCCAGTGAAAGAGGATCGAAACGCCATCGCATGACCCGTATCATCGCGCCCATATGCTGGCAAAGCTCACGGGTTGGCTGCTGTTGGGAATCGTCCGACTGCTCACGGGCGCACAGGCGCGCTGGTACGGCTGTCCGCCCAAGGCCGAGCAGCGCATCTACTTCGCGAACCACCAGAGCCACGCCGACCTGGTGATGATCTGGGCGGCGCTGCCGGAGGAACTGCGCAGCATCACGCGGCCCATCGCGGCACGCGACTACTGGGCCAACACGCCGGTCAAGCGCTGGATCACCACCGAGGTGTTCAATGCGGTGTACGTGGAGCGGCAGGCCGCGACGGCACCCGCCATGGCGCCCGCTGTGCCTCCTGCAGCGACAGCATCCGTCGTTGCCGAGCCCCCGTCGCCGGTGCCTGCCACGCCATCCGTCGCACAACCGCCAGCCGAGCGCATCGAGCCCTCGATGGAGCCGCTGCTGCCTCTAGAGTCGCCAGCCGCTCCCGCCGAAACGGCACCCGGTGCGCAGGGCCAGCTCGACCTTCCCGAGCCCCCCGCACCGCCGCCTCCGCCGCTGCCTCCCCCAACACCCGAACCCGCACCTCCTCCTGCAACGGCAGCAACCGCCTCCGATCCACTCGCTCCGCTGGTCGAAGCCCTGCGCAGCGGCGACTCGATCATCATCTTTCCCGAAGGCACGCGCGGCCACACCGGCGAGCCGCAGAAGTTCAAGTCGGGCCTCTACACGCTGGCCAGCATGTTCCCCGAGGTGGTGCTGGTGCCCGCATGGATCGACAACGTGCAGCGCGTCATGCCCAAGGGCGAGATCGTGCCGGTGCCCATTCTTTGCTCCGTCACCTTCGGCGCGCCGATCCGCGTGGAGCCGGGCGAGGAGCGTCGCCCTTTTCTCGACCGGGCGCGCGCCGCCGTGATCGCCCTGCGCGACGTCTGACGACGACATGAACCAGTTCCTGCGCAGCCTCAGCCCGACCCAGCAGGTCGCGGCGCTCTTTCTCATCGTCTTCGGCGTGCTCGCGATCGTGAGCGCCACCGCGTTCTTCCTGAGCTTCAGGGAGAAGCGCAACCCCGTGCACGACGCGGCCTGGCAGGCCGAGCTGGCGCACTTCCGCAAGCTGCTCGGCACGAGCTGGTTCATGGCGCTGGTCTTCTGGATCGGCTGGGCGCTCGGCGAGACGGTGGCCACGGTGCTTTTCGCGCTCATCTCCTTCTTCGCGCTGCGCGAGTTCATCACGCTCTCGCCCACGCGGCGCGGCGACCACCGCAGCCTGATCCTGGCCTTCTTCGTGGTGCTGCCGATCCAGTTCTGGCTGGTGGCCACCGCGCGCTTCGACCTCTTCACCGTGTTCATCCCGGTGTACGTGTTCCTCGCGATCCCGGTGGCCAGCGCGCTGGCCAACGACCCGAGCCAGTTCCTGGAGCGCAACGCCAAGCTGCAGTGGGGCATCATGGTCTGCGTCTACGGCATGAGCCACGTGCCGGCGCTGCTGCTGCTGAGCTTTCCGGGCTACGAGGGCAAGAGCGCGTTCCTCGTGTTCTTCCTGGTGTTCGTGGTGCAGACCTCGGTGCTGGTGCAGCACCTGATCTCGCGGCGCATGCAGCGCGAACCCTTCGCGCCCAACGTGAGCCGCAGCTTCAACTGGACCAGCTGGGCCATCGGCATCGCGGTGGCGAGCCTGGTGGGCGCGCTGTTCTCGTTCATCACGCCCTTCAGGTTCGGACAGGCGCTGGCGGTGTCGGTCATCGCATGCATCTCGGGCTCGATGGGGCACCTGGTGATGAAGGCGCTCAAGCGCGACCGGGGGATTCCGAACTGGGGCCGCAAGGATGCCGGCGTAACGGGGGCGAACGGGCTGCTGGATCGGGTCGATGCGCTGTGCTTCGCGGCGCCGATCTTCTTTCATTCCATCCGCTGGTACTTCAACGCATGACTTTGGCAAACCCCCAGGCTGCGCGCACTTCGTGTCGCTTCGCCAACCCCCTTGCAGGGGGCAATACCGGTGGCCCGGCAAAGCCGGCTCCACGGGGGACTGGCAAACCCCCAGGCTGCGCGCACTTCGTGTCGCTTCGCCAACCCCCTTGCAGGGGGCAATACCGGTGGCCCGGCAAAGCCGGCTCCACGGTATTCCTGGAAGAACCCCTGAGGCTGGTCGGGTCGGGGGAGGTTCAGGCCCTGCGCCGCACCACGCGGTCGAAGGCTTCCTTGGCCTTGCGGCCGAGGGCCCTGGCCTTCAGGGCCTGCAGTTCGCGCGCGAGGCGGGTGCGCTGATCGGTTGAGAGCGCGGTGCCGAAGCGGCCCAGTGCGGCTTCGAGGGCGGCGCGCTGCGCTTCCACGCGCCCCTGGCGGCCTTCGGCTTCCGCGAGCCATTCGCAGGCGTTGACGACGCGCTCGCGCAGCGCTGCATCGCCCGAATCGCCGAAGCGGGCGATGAGGGTGCGATAGGCCTTGATCTGCCCCGCCGCATCGCCCAGCTTGTCGAGCGCCCTGGCCTTGTTGATCATCGACTTGGCCGCCCAGAGCTGCAGCGTGCCTTCCCTTGCGCCGCTGGTGCGCGCGATGGCCTCGTCGTAGCAGGCCACAGCGGCTTCGAGCCGGCGCGCCTGGCGCAGCGTGGCGCCCTTGCGGAACAGCGCGCCCACCACGCGGCCACGCAGGTCGGGCAGTTCGGAGTTGCCCCAGCGAGCGACGATCTCGTCGTGCACGCGCATCTCTTCGTCGTGCCGGCCGAGGCGGTCGAGCGCGGTGCTCTTGTATTGCAGGCACAGCGCGACGGTCTCCTGCATCTCGGTGGACGGGTCGGCGCCGTAGCGCGCATCCATGGCGTCGGCGGCGGCGATCACCTCCTCGAAGCGCTCCAGAGCAACCAGGCAGAAGGCCTTGTGGACGAGCGCCCGCGCGCACTGGCGGCGCAGCTCCGGATGCGGCGAGGCCGCGTGCGCGGCCAGCACCTCGTCGAACAGCGCGATGGCCTCGTGCGACTCGCCGGCATCGCCATGCCTGCGGCCCTGCCTGACCTTGTCGCGCACCTCGTCGCGCACCTCTGTCGGAAGCTCCGGCAGGTTGCCTTCGGCATCGGCCTTGCGCAGCCGCTTCAGGCAGGCCTGGCGGCCGGCGGTGGCCTTGGCGAGCGTGTCCTGCAGCTCGGGCTCGGAGGCGCCCTGCAGCTGCCTCGCGAGCTGCTGGTAGACCTGCAGCGCCTCCTCCGCGCGGCCGAGCCGCTCGAGCAGCACGAAGCCCTTGTTGAGCAGCGCGCTCGCCACGGTGCGATGCACCACCGCGTCGGTGTCCGCGCCGAAGGTGGCGAGCAGCCGATCGCACGCGGCCAGCGCGGCCTCGCCGTCGTCGGATTCGCGCAGGCCCACCGACCAGTCGTAGGCGCGCCGCACAGCCATGCGCCGCACCTGCGGCGAGGCGTCGTGGCCATAGCGGTCGAGCAGCCAGCCGACCAGCTCGGCGCGGTTCGCATGCTCGTCGATGCCGAAGCCGTCGAAGAACAGCGTCAGCGCGCGCACACCCTCGATGCGCAGCTCGGGCGCCGCGTGCGCCAGGCCGGCCTCGATCTGGTCGGCCACCGCCAGGCACATGACCTGTGCCTGCGCATGCTGCGCCAGCTCGCGCAGGTTGAGCACCGAAGCCAGGCGCGCACGCGCGACGCGCAGCACCACGCCAGGATCGGTGCTGCCGTCGAAGCGCTCGATGACGGCCTCCAGCGTGGCCAGCGCGTCCTGCGGCAGGCCGCGGTGATGCTCGATCTCGGCCTTGAGCAGCCGGGCTTCCACGCGCCAAGTGTCCAGCGCCGCATCGGGCTGGCTGTCGAGCAGCTCGCTCATGGCGTCGCAGGCCTCGCAGCGCGCGGCGGGATCGTCGATCCACCATGTGCGCTGGTAGAGCGCGTGGGCGATGTGCTCGCGGATCTCGGGCTCGGGGCGCTGGCCGTGCGCCGCGATCAGCCGCTCGAGCGTGGCGAGCGCATCGGCGGGGCGGTGCAGCTGCCGCAGCATGTGGGCCAGCAGGCGCAAGGTCTGGCAGCAGGGCACGACCACGCCGACCTCGGGCTTCGCAGCGAACTCGTCGAGCAGCCTCACGCTCGCGGCCACCGCTTCCTTGCGGCGGCCCAGGTCGTCCAGCAGCTCGATGCGGCGGAAGCTGGCGGTCGCGCGTTCGGCAGGATTCATCTGCAGGCGTGCGATCAAGGCTTGCACCTCGTCCAGTTGCTGCTGCGCGGAGGACTCGACTACATTCACATTCGCTTCCTTGAATGGCGCGCCCCGCGCGGGGCGGGGCGGACGGTACGGACCGGGGCGCATTCTGCCCACGATCAGCCGGCTTTCAGCCCCCTCCTCGCAACTCTTTTGACAATCTTTTCCCAGGCTTAGGCCTTTACGTTTCCTTTCATGCGCATTCTCGGCATCGACCCCGGCTTGCAGACCACCGGCTTCGGCGTGGTCGATGCGGACGGCCATGCGCTGCGCTATGTGGCCAGCGGCACCATCAGCACCCGGCACCTCGGCACCGGCAACAACCTTCCGGCACGGCTGAAGGTGCTGTTCGACGGCATCGCGGAGATCACCTCGCGCTACCAGCCCGATGCGTCGGCGGTGGAAATCATCTTCGTCAACGTGAACCCGCAGTCCACGCTGCTGCTCGGACAGGCGCGCGGCGCGTGCGTCACGGCGCTGGTCAGCAACAACCTCTCGGTGGCCGAGTACACGGCACTGCAGATGAAGAAGGCGGTGGCCGGCCACGGCCAGGCGGCCAAGGCGCAGGTGCAGGAGATGGTGCGGCGCCTGCTCGACCTGCCAGGCCTGCCCGGCGCCGACGCGGCGGACGCGCTGGGCATCGCCATCACTCACGCGCAGGTGGGACGCTCGATGGCGCGTCTGGCCGAAGCGGCCGAGGCGTCGAAGAGTTCTGCAGCGCTGCCCGCCGGCACCTACCGGCAGGGGCGCTCGCGCTGAGCCGAAGCGGCTGCCTGCGTCAGCGCACGATGTAGCGCAGTTCGCCGAGGTGCCTGCGGCGCTCCCGCACTTCGGCGGCCACCGAAGCCGTGTCGCCGTCGAGGGCGCGTGCGATCCAAGCCGCGAGCTGGGGCATGTCACCGGGCGTGAAACCCAGCCGCACGATCTCCGGCACGCCCAGGCGCAGGCCGTTGATGTCGCCTTCCACGGGCGCGATCGGCAGGCCGATGCCGCAGGCCAGCAGGCCGCCCTGCGCGAGCTTCTTCGCTGCGTGCTGGCCGCCGCCCCATCGCGCGGCCTCGAGCGCGAACTGGTGCGACTGCGTGAAGCCACGCGCCTTCGCGAACACGGGCAGCCCGCGCGCATCGAGTTCGCTCGCCAGCGCCTGCGCGGTCTCGCGCATCGCACCCGCGTAGGCGGTGCCGTGCACCTTCCAGTCGAGCAGCCCGCGGGCCAGTGCGGCCGTGCGGCCCGCGTCGGAGTTGGCAGTGAGGCCGGGGTAGGCGATGGCGTCGATGCGCTCCATCAGCGCCGCGTCGTTCGACACGATCAGCCCGCCCGCCGGCCCGCCCAGGCTCTTGTAGGTGCTCATGGTGATCGCATGCGCGCCCTGCTCGAGCGGCTGCGGCCACGCCTTGCCGGCCACCATGCCCGAGAGATGCGCCGCGTCGAACAGCAGCTTCGCACCCACGCCGTCGGCGATCTCGCGGATCTCGGGCACCGGATGCGGGAACAGGTTCAGGCTGCCGCCGATGGTGATGAGCTTCGGCTTCGCCTCGCGCACCAGCTTCGCGAGCGCGCTCACGTCGACCGTGTAGCCGTCGGCATCCACCGGTGCGGAGACCGGCTTCAGGCCATAGAGGCCCGCGGCGCCGGCCGCATGGTGCGTGACGTGGCCGCCGATGCTGGGCGGCGGCACGACGATGGTGTCGCCGGGCTGGCAGGTCGCCATGAACACGTAGAGATTCGACAGCGCGCCCGAGCTCACGCGCACCTCGGCGAACTTCGAACCGAACACCTCGGCCGCCACCTCGGCCGCGACCACCTCGATGCGCTCGATGGCCTCCAGCCCCATCTCGTACTTGTCGCCCGGATAGCCCAGCGAAGGACGCGAGCCCAGTCCGCGAGACAGCAGCGCCTCGGCCGCCGGGTTCATCACGTTGGTGGCGGGGTTGAGGTTCAGGCCGTCGACGTCGTGGATGCGATGGCTGTCGGCCACCAGCCTTTCGATCTCGGCGGCGGCGCCTGCGGCATCGCGCGCGGCGGCATCGGCGGCGATGGAGAGCACGTGGTCCTCGCTGGCGGCGGGAACCCAGGGGCGGCGTTGCAGGGCGGCGGCAGGCATGCGTCGGATCTCGCTGGAAGTGGTGGATGGCCTCATCGTCGCCTGCCCTCGCCGATGGGGCAAACCGGATAATCTGGCCCCGAGCCATAGAAAAACTTAGCCTGAAGGACCTGCCCCATGCCGCTCGCACCGCCGCGTCCCCGCCTGCCGCCGCACACCGCCGTGCGCGCCTTCGAGGCGGCCGCGCGCCATGGCAGCTTCGCGCGCGCGGCCGAGGAGCTGTTCGTCACGCCGGCCGCCATCGCGCAGCAGATCAAGGCGCTGGAGACGTGGGCCGGCGGCGCGCTCTTCGAGCGCCACAGCCAGGGCATCCGCCTCAGCGCGCACGGGCGTCGCGCCTTGCCCGCCCTCAGCGCGGCCGTCGACCAGCTCGGCCTCGCCGTACAGGCACTGCGGCACGAGACCCAGACCGCCGCGCGCCGCAGTACGCTCCAGGTGGCCGCGCTGCCGGCCGTGGCACAGCTGTGGCTGTCACCCCACCTCTCGCGGCTGAAGGCCGAGCTGCCGGGCGTGCAGGTGTCGGTGACCGCGCTGGAGCAGCCGCCGAACTTCCGCCGCGAGCCCTTCGACCTGGGCCTGTTCTATGCGCGCGCGGGCGAACACATCGAAAGCGCGGCGGGCGCACAGGCGATACCGCTGGTGCGCGACCGGCTGCTACCGGTGTGCAGCCCGCGCCTTCGAGAGCCGTTGCCCAGCGGCCGCCCACGCACGCTCGAAGACCTGGCCGAACTGCTGCAGCGCAGCGGCGGACTGCACGACACCGTCTGGCGCGACGACTGGCAGCGCTGGCTGCAGGCCGTGCGGCCCGCCACCACGGCGGCCGAGGCAGAGGCGCTCGCCGCAGGGCCCGACTTCTCGCTCTACAGCCTGGCACTCCAGGCCGCAGTGGATGGCGAAGGCGTGCTGATGGGCCGCGAGCATCTCGTCGCGCCGCTGCTGGCGCAAGGCAAGCTGCACGCGCCGTGGGGAAGGCCCAAAGCGCTGGGAGACACAGTTGTGCTGCTGGTGCCCGCGCACCGCAAGGGACCGCTGCTCACGCGCCAGGTGCAGGCCCTGCAAACCCTGTCGGTCTGAAAGCAAATTCGGGAAACACCGCGGAAGCGGGCTCGGCGGGCCGCTGGTGTTGCCCCCCGGAAGGGGGTTGGCGAAGCGACACGAAGTGCGCGCAGCCTGGGGGCGAACTTGGTCAGGCCACCCGCTCGGCGATCAGCACCGCGAAGAAGCCGAAGGCCGCCAGCAGCGTCCACTTCAGCACGATCCAGCCGATGCGGCGGTACTTGACCTGTCCCGTGCCCGCATAGAACGCGAAGCACACGCCGGCCACCAGCAGGAGCAGCAGGATGGCCCAGCGGAACAGGAGCATGTGAGGAAGTGCGGAAGGCCTACCAGGCGCGCGCGACTTCGCCGAAGCCGCGCGGGGCGTGCTTCTCGTCCTCGAAGGTCACGACCTCGTAGGCGTCGCTATGCGAGAGCAGTTCGCGCAGCAGCTTGTTGTTGAGCGCATGGCCCGAGCGGAACGCCTTGTACGCGGCCAGCAATGGCTTGCCGATGATGTAGAGGTCGCCCATCGCGTCGAGGATCTTGTGCTTGACGAACTCGTCGTCGTAGCGAAGGCCGCCTTCGTTCAGCACCTTGGTGTCGTCCATCACGATGGCGTTGTCGAGGCCGCCGCCGAGCGCGAGGCCCTTGCTGCGCATGTACTCGACCTCCTTCGTGAAGCCGAAGGTGCGCGCGCGCGCGATGTCGCGGCTGTAGGAGCCGGTGCCGAGGTCGAACTCCACGCGCTGTCCGGTGGAGTTGACGACGCGGTGGTCGAAGTCGATCTCGAAGCTCAGCTTGTAGCCGTGGTAGGGCTCCAGGCTCGCCCACTTCTCATTGGCGCCCTCGCCTTCGCGCACCTCGACCTTGCGGGTCACGCGGATGAAGCGGCGCGGCGCCTTCTGCAGCGCGATGCCTGCACTTTGCAGCAGGAACACGAACGAGGAAGCCGATCCGTCGAGGATCGGCACTTCGTCGGCCGTGATGTCGATGTAGAGATTGTCGATGCCCAGGCCCGCGCAGGCGGACATGATGTGCTCGACGGTCTGAACCTTGGCACCGCCGGTGGAGACCGTGGAGGCCAGGCGCGTGTCGGTGACCGACTCGGCCGTCATGCGGATCTCGGCTGGTTCGGGAAGGTCGACGCGGCGGAACACGATCCCTGTGTCGGCCGGTGCCGGCCGCAGCGTCAGCTCCACGCGCTGGCCGCTGTGGAGCCCCACGCCCACGGCGCGGCTGATGGACTTGAGGGTTCGTTGTTGCAGCACGGCCGGGATTTTAGGCGCGCGGCGGGCATGGCGGCCTATGCCCCTCGCTATGGCACCGATAGACATGGGTTCTATGCAATTCCTGGGAATTGGCCCGAAATGGACGCAAAGGGCACGAGGCGAGCGCAGCGCGTAGAGCCAGCGGACGTCCCTTTCAGGTCGCCCCTGTGCCCCTTGCGCCCCCTCGTGCCCTCTGCGTCTGGCTGGTCCCTTCGCGAAACACCGAGGAACCGGCTTTGCCGGGCCTCAGGTGTTGCCCCCCCCGGCAGGGGGCTTGGCGAAGCGACACGAAGTGCGCGCAGCCTGGGGCGCGAGCGAGGTTCAATCAGCTTGACGGCGCAGGAACGCGGGGATCTCGAAGTCGTCCATGCCGCCCGAGGACAGCGCGTCGACCTTCGCGGCGGCCATCGTGCGGTTGGTGCGCCACACGCTGGGAACCGCCATGCCGTCGTAGTTGGGCTGGCTGCCGCCCGCACCCACGCCGCCGGCATGACCCACGCCACCGAGCGTCGGCACGGTGAACGGGATGTTGTCGGTGCCGGTGCGGATGACTTCCAGCGTCGGCTGCTGGCGGCGAGCATCGGGACGCGAGAGGCCGGTGGCCACCACGGTCACGCGCATCTCGTCGCCCAGGCTGTCGTCGTAGGCGGCGCCGTAGATCACGTGCGCGTCCGGCGATGCGTAGGCGCGGATGGTGTTCATCGCGAGCTTCGACTCGTTCAGCTTCAGCGAACCCTTCGAAGCCGTCACCAGCACCAGCACGCCCTTGGCGCCGGAGAGGTCGATGCCTTCGAGCAGCGGGCAGGCCACGGCCTGTTCGGCGGCGATGCGCGCGCGGTCGGGGCCTGCGGCCGCGGCCGTGCCCATCATGGCCTTGCCGGGCTCGCCCATCACGGTGCGCACGTCCTCGAAGTCGACGTTCACGCCGCCGTACTCGTTGATGATTTCCGAGATGCCGCCCACGGCGTTCTTGAGCACGTCGTTGGCCTGTGCGAAGGCTTCGTCCTGCGTGACGTCCTCGCCCAGCACGTCGAGCAGCTTCTCGTTGAGCACGACGATCAGCGAGTCGACGTTGGCTTCGAGCTCAGCCAGGCCGGAGTCGGCGTTGGTCATGCGGCGGCCGCCTTCCCAGTCGAAGGGCTTGGTCACCACGCCCACGGTGAGGATGCCCATCTCCTTCGCCACGCGCGCGATCACGGGAGCGGCGCCGGTGCCGGTGCCGCCGCCCATGCCGGCGGTGATGAACAGCATGTGCGCGCCGTCGATGGCCGCGCGGATGTCGTCCACCGCAGCCTCGGCCGCGTCACGGCCCTTCTCGGGCTTGCTGCCGGCGCCCAGGCCGCTGGTGCCCAGCTGGATGATCTTGTGTGCGTTGCTGCGCTGCAGGGCCTGCGCGTCGGTGTTCGCGCAGACGAACTGGACGCCCTGCACGCCGCGCTCGATCATGTGGGCGACCGCATTGCCGCCGCCACCGCCGACACCGATCACCTTGATCTGGGTGCCCTGGTTGAACTCTTCGACTTCGATCATTTCGATGGTCATTTTCTAGCTCCTTGAATCTTGCAGTTGCCGTTATGTGTCTGTGAATATTTCTTGTGTGTTGAGAGGCTCAACGATGAGCGCGCCGCGATGGTGGACCTGTGCGTCGCCATCGCTCGCTGAAATGCATCGGAGGGCTGCCGCGCGCGAGCCAGAGTGGGGACTTGATCATGGCTAGAAATTCCCCACGATGAAGTCCTTGAAACGTCCGAATGCAGTCTTTACCGACCCATTCTTCTGTGCGACCTTGAAGCCGCGCATGCGCGCGAAACGTGCTTCCTCGAGAAGGCCCATGACTGTAGCGGCGCGAGGCTGCGCAACCATGTCGGACAACGCGCTGGAGTACTTCGGAATGCCGCGTCGCACCGGCTTGAGGAAGATGTCCTCGCCGAGCTCGACCATGCCGGGCATCACGGCGCTGCCGCCCGTGAGCACTACGCCAGACGACAGCACTTCTTCATAGCCCGACTCGCGCACCACCTGCTGCACCAGCGAGAAGATCTCCTCGATGCGCGGCTCGATCACGCCGGCCAGCGCCTGCTTGCTCAGCATGCGCGGGCCGCGGTCCCCGAGGCCCGGCACTTCGACCTGCGTCTCGGGGTCGGCCAGCAATTGCTTGGCGAAGCCGTTCTCGACCTTGATGTCTTCCGCGTCCTTCGTCGGCGTGCGCAGCGCCATCGCGATGTCGCTGGTGATGAGGTCGCCCGCGATCGGGATCACCGCGGTGTGGCGGATCGCGCCGTTGGTGAAGATCGCAACGTCGGTCGTGCCCGCACCGATGTCCACCAGCACCACGCCCAGCTCGCGCTCGTCCTCGGTCAGCACCGCCTGGCTGGAGGCCAGCGGGTTCAGCATCAGCTGGTCGACCTCCAGGCCGCAGCGGCGCACGCACTTGATGATGTTCTCGGCCGCGCTCTGCGCGCCGGTCACGATGTGCACCTTGGCCTCCAGCCGCATGCCGCTCATGCCGATCGGCTCCTTCACGTCCTGGCCGTCGATCACGAACTCCTGCGGCTCCACCAGCAAGAGGCGCTGGTCGCTGGAGATGTTGATGGCGCGCGCCGTCTCCACCACGCGGGCCACGTCGGCGGGCGTCACTTCCTTGTCCTTCACCGCCACCATGCCGCTCGAATTGATGCCGCGGATGTGGCTGCCGGTGATGCCGGTGTAGACGCGGCTGATCTTGCAGTCGGCCATCAGCTCGGCCTCCTTGAGCGCCTGCTGGATGCTCTGCACGGTGGCGTCGATGTTCACCACCACGCCGCGCTTGAGGCCATTGCTCGGCGCGATGCCCAGGCCGGCCAGCTTGAGCTCGCCGCCGGGCAGCACCTCGGCCACGACCACCATCACCTTGGAGGTGCCGATGTCGAGTCCTACGACCAGGTCTTTGTATTCTTTGGGCATTGGGATATGTCCTCGATTCCTCGGTATTCGCTACTTGATTTTTCTTGGGGCCTCGGGCGAGACCGTGGTGACGCCGCGCAGGCGCAGGGCATACGCGTCGTTGTGGCGCAGGTCCGCGCCTTCGACGTCGGCCATGCTGCGGCGGTACTGGCCCGCGACCTGGGTCACGGTCTTCAGGAAGCGCTGCAGGCGGGCCGTCACCTCTTCGCTCTGGCCGCGGCCGAGCTCGATCTCGGCACCGCTGTCGAGCACCACCTTCCAGCTGCCGCGGCTCGACAGCGTGAGCTCGTCGATGCTCAGGTCGTAGGGCTGGAACTGCGGCTGCAGCACGCGGTACATGCCCAGCACCTGGCCGGCCTGCTCGATCGGGCCGTCCAGGCGCGGCAGGCTGTCGTCCACCTCGGCCACGTTGGCCTCGAACACGTCGCCGAAGCCGTTGATCAGCTTCGAGCCGGCCTCGTCGCCCCAGGTGGCCACGGGAACCTGCTCGGTCAGCGTCACGCGCAGCTTGTTCGGGAACTCGCGGCGCACCACCGCACTGCGCACCCACGGCACCGACTCGAAGGCCGCGCGTGCGCGCGCCAGGTCGATGGTGAAGAAGTTGCCCGACAGCTGCGGCGCCACGTTGGCGCGCAGCGTGACCGCGTTGTTGTGCGTGACCTCGCCGTCCACCTTGATGCCGGCGATCGGGAAGAAAGGCTGGCGCAGTACCCACCACGCGCCCGCGGCAAGCAGCATGAGCGCCACCGCCGCGAACGCAAGGTTGGCGACGATGTTCATGAGCTTGACGTCGAAAGGCGCTGGGATGCTGTCGGCCATGGCTATAGCGAGCCTCCCGTTGCGTCCAGGGTGGCGGAAGCCAGCACGCGCACGCACAGCTCCTCGTACGGAATGCCCGCGGCGCGCGCGGACATCGGCACCAGCGAGTGGCTGGTCATGCCGGGCGAGGTGTTCATCTCCAGCAGGAAGGGCTTGCGGTCGCTGGCGCGGATCATCACGTCGGCGCGGCCCCAGCCGCGGCAGCCGAGCGTGCGGTAGGCGGCCAGCGTGATGCGCTGGATCTCGTGCTCCTCGGCTTCCGGCAGGCCGCTCGGGCACTGGTACTTCACGTCGTCGGTGAAGTACTTGTTCTGGTAGTCGTAGGCGCCCTCGGGCGCGGCGATGCGCACCACCGGAAGCGCGCGCGCATCGAGCCCGTGGCCGAGCACGGCGCAGGTCACTTCCTCGCCCTCGATGAATTCCTCGCACAGCACGTCGGCGTCGTACTTGGCCGACAGCGCCACCGCGTCCTGCATCTGCGAATAGCCCTGCACCTTGGTCACGCCGATCGACGAGCCTTCGCGCGGCGGCTTCACGATCAGCGGCAGGCCCAGCACGTCGGGCACCGCCATGACCTGCTCGCGGCTTTGCTGGTCGAAGGCCAGGCGCACGTACTTGGGCGTGGGCAGGCCGTCGGCCTGCCAGATGCGCTTGGTCATGACCTTGTCCATCGCCACGCTGGAGGCCATCACGCCCGAGCCGGTGTAGGGAATGCCGAGCAGCTCCAGCGCGCCCTGCACGGTGCCGTCCTCGCCGTGGCGGCCGTGCAGCGCGACGAAGCAGCGCGCGAAGCCTTCGCGCTTGAGTTCGGACAGGTCGCGCTGCGACGGGTCGAAGGCATGCGCATCCACGCCGCGCGAGCGCAGCGCCTCGAGCACGCCGGTGCCCGACATCAGCGAGATTTCGCGTTCGGCCGAACTGCCGCCGAACAGCACGGCGACCTTGCCGAAGAGCTTGGGGTCCTGGAGGCTCATGAGGCCCTCCCTTTGCGCGAGGCGCGCTCCGATGTTGAAGGGGCGGTGGCCGGACCGGCCGCCGCGCCGAGCTCGACCACCTTGGCCGGCACCGCGCCGATGGAGCCCGCGCCCATCGAGAGCACCACGTCGCCCGGACGGGCGTTGTCGAGGATGGCGCGCGGCATCGCGGCGATGTCGTCGACGAAGACCGGCTCGACCTTGCCCGCCACGCGCAGCGCGCGCGCCAGCGTGCGGCCGTCGGCTGCGACGATGGGCGCCTCGCCGGCGGCATAGACCTCGCCGAGCAGCACCGCGTCTGCCGTGCCGATGACCTTCACGAAGTCCTCGAAGCAGTCGCGCGTGCGGGTGTAGCGGTGCGGCTGGAAGGCCAGCACCAGCCGGCGGCCCGGGAACGCGCCGCGAGCGGCGGCGATGGTGGCGGCCATCTCCACGGGGTGATGGCCGTAGTCGTCGATCACGGTGAAGGTGCCCGAAGCGCCCTCACCCTGCACCGCGACCTCGCCATAGCTCTGGAAGCGGCGGCCCACGCCCTTGAAGCCGGCCAGCCCGCGCTGCACCGCTTCGTCGGAAATGCCGAGCTCGACCGCCACCGCGATCACCGACAGCGCATTGAGCACGTTGTGCTCGCCCGGCAGGTTCAGCACGATGGGCAGGTCGGGCAGCGTCACGCCGTTGCGGCGCTGCGCGGTGAAGTGCATCTGGCCGCCGACGGCGCGCACGTCGATGGCGCGCACCTGGGCGTCCTCGCCGAAGCCGTAGCTGGTGACCGGGCAGGTCACGTCGGCCACGATCTCGCGAACCGCCGGATCGTCGGTGCAGAGAATGGCGACGCCGTAGAACGGCATGCGGTGCAGGAAGTCGACAAAAGCCTTCTTGAGCTTCGCGAAATCGTGCCCGTAGGTCTCCATGTGGTCGGCGTCGATGTTCGTGACCACCGCCATCACCGGCAGCAGGTTCAGGAACGAAGCGTCCGACTCGTCGGCTTCCACCACGATGTAGTCGCCGGAGCCGAGCTGCGCGTTGGCGCCGGCGCTGTTGAGGCGCCCGCCGATCACGAAGGTCGGATCGAGCCCGGCGGCCGCGAGCACGCTCGCCACCAGGCTGGTGGTCGTGGTCTTGCCGTGCGTGCCGGCGATGGCGATGCCCTGCTTCAGGCGCATCAGCTCGGCCAGCATGAGTGCGCGCGGCACGACCGGAATGCGCTTCTCGCGCGCGGCCAGCACCTCGGGGTTGTTGGACTGCACCGCCGTCGAAGTGACGACCGCGTCCGCACCCTCGATGTGCGCGGCGGCATGGCCCACGAAGGTGCCGATGCCCAGGCCCGCGAGCCGGCGCAGCGTCGCGCTGTCGGCCAGGTCGGAACCGGAAATCCTGTAGCCCAGGTTCAGCAGCACCTCGGCGATGCCGCTCATGCCCGAGCCGCCGATGCCCACGAAATGAATATGACGAATCGCGTGCTTCATCTTGCAAGCTCCTCGCAGGCGCGGACGACCGCCTCGACGGCTTCGGTCTTCTGCATGGTCTTGGCCTTAGCGGCCTTCTCTATCAGCGCATCGCGCCCGGTTTTCTGTAGCAAGTCAGCCAGCAATTCAGGAGTGAGGTCGGCCTGCTGCACCAGCCAGCCGCCGCCCGCGTCCACGAGGAAGCGCGCGTTGGTGGTCTGGTGGTCGTCGACCGCCGAGGGGAAAGGCACGAACAGCGCTGCTGCGCCGACGGCCGCGATTTCTGTGACGGTGCTGGCGCCCGCGCGCGCGACGATCATGTCGGCGTCGGCGTACGCCTGCGCGGTGTCCTCGATGAAGGGCGTGAGCTCGCCTTCGACGCCAGCGGCCTCGTAGTTGGCGCGCAGTTCGTCGATCTGCTTGGCGCCGCTCTGGTGCAGCACCTGCGGGCGCGAGGCCGGCTCGATGCGGGCCAGCGCCTGCGGCACCACGGTGTTGAGGCCGCGCGCGCCGAGGCTGCCGCCCACCACCAGCAATTTCAGCGGACCGGTGCGGCCCGCAAAGCGCTCGGCCGGTCCGGGCTTGGAGGTGAAGGCCGCGCGCAGCGGGTTGCCCACCCATTGCGCCTTCTTCAGCACGTTGGGGAAGGCGGTGAACACGCGGTCGGCCACGCCCGCCAGCACCTTGTTGGCGAGGCCTGCGACCGAGTTCTGCTCATGCAGCACCAGCGGCTTGCCGACCAGCACACCCATCATCCCGCCAGGGAAGGTGATGTAGCCGCCCAGGCCCACCAGCACGTCGGGCTTCACGCGGCGCACCACGCCCAGACTCTGCCAGAAGGCGCGCAGCAGCTTCAGCGGCAGCAGGAACAGCGTGAGCGGGCCCTTGCCGCGCACGCCACCGAACTGCACCGGCTCGAAGGCGAAGCCGCGCGGCGGCACCAGCTTTTCTTCCATGCTGCCGGGCGCGCCGAGCCAGTGCACCTTCCAGCCGCGCTCGCGCAGGGCCTCGGCCACGGCGAGTCCGGGAAAGATGTGGCCGCCGGTGCCGCCGGCCATGACGAGTGCGGTGCGGCCGGTCATACGCGGCCTCCGCGCATCAGCACGCGATTCTCGTAGTCGATGCGCAGCACGATCGCCAGCGCCACCATGTTCATCAAAATGGCCGAGCCGCCGAAGCTCATCAGCGGCAGCGTCAGGCCCTTGGTCGGCAGTGCGCCGAGGTTCACGCCCATGTTGATGAAGGTCTGGAAGCCCAGCCACACGCCCACGCCCTGGGCGACGAGGCCCGAGAACACGCGGTCGAGCGCGATGGCTTGGCGGCCGATGTGCATGATGCGGCGCGTGAGCCAGAGGAACAGGCCGATGATCAGCAGCACGCCGACGAGGCCGAATTCCTCGCCGATCACGGCCAGCAGGAAGTCGGTGTGCGCCTCGGGCAGCCAGTGCAGCTTCTCGACGCTGCCGCCCAGGCCCACGCCGAATATCTCGCCGCGGCCGATGGCGATCAGCGAGTGCGACAGCTGGTAGCCCTTGCCCAGCGCGTGCTCCTCGCTCCACGGATCGAGGTACGCGAAGATGCGCTCGCGGCGCCACGGGCTGCTCGCGACGATGGTGCCGAAGGCCACCACCACCAGCGCGGCGATCAGGAAGAACATGCGCGCGTTCACGCCGCCCAGGAACAGGATGCCCATGGCGATCACGGCGATCACCATGAAGGCGCCCATGTCGGGCTCGGCCATCACCAGCATGCCCACCACCACCACCGCCACGCCCATCGGCAGCACCGCGCGGAAGAAGCGCTCCTTGATCTCCATCTTGCGCACCATGTAGCTGGCGGCGTAGAGCACCATCGCAAGCTTGGCCAGCTCCGAGGGCTGGAAGCGCATGAAGCCCATCGGCAGCCAGCGGCGCGCGCCGTTCACGTTGATGCCGATGTGCGGAATGAGCACCGCCACCAGCAGCAGCAGCGAGGCCACGAAGAGCCAGGGCGCCGCGCGCTCCCAGGTCTTCATGGGGATCTGGAAGGTCAGCAGCGCGGCGACGAAGGCGAACACGATCGACGCCGCATGCCGCGTGAGGAAGTAGGAGGCGCTGTAGCCGGCGCGCGCGAAGCGCGGGTTGTCGGGCAGCGCGATCGAGGCCGAATACACCATGATCAGGCCCCAGGTCAGCAGCGCCACCGTGACCCAGACCAGCGCCTGGTCGAAGCCCAGCACGCGCATCGGCGTGGCCTTGGTCTGCGCGATGCCTGCGCCGCCCAGCCGCACGGGCAGGTGCACGGGCAGCGAGTCGATCCCGCTGCGCGCGCGCCTGAACCAGCCCCCGAAACGGCTGGTGCGTGCGTTGGGCGTGGCGCCCGATGCGGCAGAGTTCAAAGCTGCTCCTCCGTCGTCGAATCGCCCAGTCCGCGCGGGCTGTCGGCGTAGGCCTGCACGGCCTCGCGGAACACCTCGGCGCGGTGCGCGTAGTCCTTGAACATGTCGAAGCTCGCACAGGCCGGTGACAGCAGCACGGCATCGCCGGGGTTGGCGCGCGCGGAGGCGAGCTTCACAGCCTCGTCCATCGAGGCGGCGTGCAACAGCGAGACGCCGGTCGATGCCAGCGCGGCCTCGATGACCGGCGCGTCGCGGCCGATGAGCACCACGGCACGCGCGTACTGGCGCACGGGCGCGGCGAGCGGCTCGAAGTCCTGCCCCTTGCCTTCGCCGCCGAGGATGACGACCACGCGGCGCTCCTCGCCCAGCCCCGTCAGGGCTGCAGCGGTGGCGCCGACGTTGGTGCCCTTGCTGTCGTCGAAGTACTCGACCTCGTCGATGATCGAAACCGGCTCCACGCGGTGCGGCTCGCCCTGGTACTCGCGCAGGCCGTAGAGCATGGCGTTCAGCGGGCAGCCGGCGGCGCTGGCCAGCGCCAGGGCCGCGAGCGCATTCATGGCGTTGTGGCGGCCGCGGATGCGCAGCGCGTCGGCGGGCATCAGGCGCTGCAGGAAGATCTCTTCCTCGACCACGGCGCCGCGCTTGCGCTTCTGCGTTTCGTCGGCTTCCAGCGCGCGCACCAGCCACGACATGCCGTTGACGCGCTCGATGCCGTAGTCGCCCGGGCGCTGCGGCATCGCGGAGCCGAAGGTGATGTGCGCGCGCACCTGCGGACGCTGCAGCTTGACCTTGACTGGCGCGGGCAGCATGGCCATCACGCCGGCGTCGTCGCGGTTGAGGATCATCAGCCCGCGCGCGCCGAAGATGCGCGCCTTGGCTGCACCGTACGCGGCCATGTCGCCGTGCCAGTCGAGGTGGTCCTGCGTGAGGTTGAGCACCGTGGCGGCCGTGGGCTCGAAGCCCTGCACGCCGTCGAGCTGGAAACTGGACAGCTCCAGCACCCACACGTCGGGCAGCGTGTCGGCATCCATGTGCGCCGCGAGCGTGTCGAGCAGCGTCGGTCCGATGTTGCCGGCCACGGCCACGGTCTTGCCCGCGCGCTCGACCAGCTGGCCGGTGAGCGAGGTGACGGTCGTCTTGCCGTTGGTGCCGGTGATGGCCAGCACGGCGGGCGTGTAGCCCTTGGGCGCCTCGGGCTCGACGGGCGGGGCCAGTTCGCGCTGCGGCGAGGGTTCTTCCTCCACGGCGGCGGAGGCCGGGTTGGTGGCGGCGAGCTCTGCGAGGCGCGCGACGAACTCCGCGGCTTCCCTGGCTGCGGTCGGGACGTAGGGCTTGCCGGTGGTGGGCAGGCGCGACACGGTGGCGGGCGCGGGTGCGGGGGCAGCTGCCGGAGCTTCGGGCGCTTCGGAAGCGGCGGATTCGGGGGCCAGCGGCGCTTCGGCCGTGGCCGCTGCGTCGGCAGCTTCCGGTGCAGGTTCTGTCGCCGGCTGCACGACGGCTTCCGTGGCTTCGGCAGGCGCGGGCGATTCTTCGGCCTGCGGCTGCGGCACGGCGACGCTCATCGACGGATCGCGCGGCATGGCTTCGGCCTGCGCGGGCACGGTCGGCTCGGGAGCGGGTTCGGCGACTACTTCTGCGGCAGGCGCTTCGGTTTCGGCAGGAGCGGCAGGCGGCTGCACCGGCTCGGCTTCGACGGCTGCCTGCTCGACAGCTGCAGGTTCGTCCAGCGGCAGTTGCGCCTGAGGCTCGGGTTCTGAAACTTCGACAGGGGCTTCGGCCACGGGCTCGGCCGGCGTCTGCGTCCCGGGTGCGACCTCGGGTTCCGCCTCGGCTTCCACCACCGGCACTTCGACCGTGCGCAGATCCAGCAGCGCACGCGCGAAAAGATCCAGCTCGCCGCCGACCGGCAGGCCCACGGCACGCGCGGCATCGGCCACCGGCGCGATGGTCGCGGGCGACAGGCCCGGCGAGCGATACACGGCGCGGATCGGCGTGCCTTCGACCAGCGCGGCCAAGAACGGTCCGCCGACGAAGGTCACTTCGGGCAGTTCCTCGCGCAGCGTGGCCAGCAGCGCCGGCGCCTCGCGCGTGTCCGCCACGGTCACCACCGCGCCGTGGCGCGCGCACCAGCGCGCCATCGCCAGCCCGGACGCGCCGAGGCCGAGGATGAGGACGGGGAGGTCTTTCAGGTGCCGCATGCTTTTCTTCTTCTTTTCTCTTTCACCGCAGCTTCAGCGTCGAAAGGCCCACGAGGCACAGCAGCATCGTGATGATCCAGAAGCGCACCACGACCTGCGTCTCGCGCCAGCCGCTCTTCTCGAAGTGATGGTGCAGCGGCGCCATCTTCAGCACGCGACGGCCCTCGCCGAAGCGCTTCTTCGTGTACTTGAAGTAGGTGACCTGCGCCATCACCGAGATCGCCTCGACCACGAAGATGCCGCCCATGATGAAGAACACGATCTCCTGGCGCACGATGACCGCGATGGTGCCCAGCGCGCCGCCCAGCGCCAGCGCGCCCACGTCGCCCATGAACACCTGCGCCGGATGCGTGTTGAACCACAGGAACGCCAGGCCCGCGCCGGCCATGGCCGAGCAGAACACCAGCAGCTCGCCCGAGCCGGGGATGTTGGGGAACAGCAGGTACTTGGAATACACCGCGCTGCCCGTGACGTAGGCGAACACGCCCAGCGCCGAGCCCACCATCACCACCGGCATGATCGCCAGCCCGTCCAGGCCGTCGGTCAGGTTCACGGCGTTGCTCGCGCCCACGATCACCAGGTAGGTGAGGATCACGAAGCCGATGCCGCCCAGCGGATAGCTCACTTCCTTGAAGAAGGGCACCAGCAGGTTGATCTTGGGCGGGAAGTCGAGGTCGAAGCCCGACTGCACCCACGCGAAGAACAGCTGCACCACGCGCCAGTTGGAGCTCTCCGAGATGCTGAAGAGCAGGTAGAAGGCCGCGATCAGCCCCACCACCGACTGCCAGAAATACTTCTCGCGCGAGCGCATGCCCTCCGGGTCCTTGCGCACCACCTTGCGCCAGTCGTCCACCCAGCCGATGGCGCCGAAGCCCATGGTGACCCACAGCACGATCCACACGAATCTGTTGGAGATGTCGAACCACAGCAGCGTGGCGAAGGCGATCGAGAACAGCACCAGCACGCCGCCCATGGTGGGCGTGCCGCTCTTGGTGAGGTGCGTCTCCATGCCGTAGCCGCGCACCGGCTGGCCGATCTTGAGCGCGGCGAGGCGGCGGATCACGTAGGGGCCGGCCACCAGGCCGACCACGAGCGCCGTCAGCGCGGCCATCAGCGCGCGGAAGGTGAGGTACTGGAAGATGCGCAGGAACCCGAACTCGGGCGACAGCGTCTGCAGCCATTGGGCCAGTGTCAGCAGCATGTGGTTTCGCGCGGCTCATGCGTCATGGCCGCCCTCCTCTTGTTGTTGTGGTTGTTGTTGTCGTGCCTGCTCGACGACCTGCACCACGCGCTCCATCTTCATGAAGCGCGATCCCTTGACGAGCACGCTGCCGGCCTGCGGCAGGCGTGCGAGCACGGCCGCGGCGAGCGCGTCGAACTCTTCGAAATGGCGCCCGTCGGCACCGCCGAAGGCGGCGACGGTATGCGCCGTCGCGGCGCCCAGCGTGTAGACGGACTCGATGCCGCGCAGGCGGGCATGCTCGCCCACCTCGGCGTGGAACTCGGGCGAGCGGTCGCCCACCTCGCCCATGTCGCCCAGCACCAGCAGACGCGGGCCCGGCAGCGCGGCGAGCACGTCGATGGCGGCGATCACGGAATCGGGGTTGGCGTTGTAGCTGTCGTCGACCAGCGTGATCGCATGGCCGCCCGGCAGCGCGAGCTCGCTGGCACGCGAACGGCCCTTGACCGGCTCGAAGGCCGACAGCCCGGCGCCGATGGTTTCCAGCGGCACGCCCGCCGCGAGCGCGCAGGCCGTGGCGGCGAGCGCGTTGACGACGTTGTGCCGGCCCGCGATGTGCAGCCGCGCATCGAAGGCGCCTACCGGCGTGCGGATGCTCACGGCCCAGGCGCCCTGCTTCCATTCGGCGCCCAGCAGCGAGATGTCTGCATCCTCGTGCTCGCCGAAGGTCAGGCACCGGCGCGGGCCGCCGGCGTGGGCCATGTCGGTCCACAGGGGGGTGAACTCGTCGCCGTACGGGAAGACGGCCGTGCCGTCTTCCGTCAGCACCGCGAACACGGCGGCGTTCTCGATGGCCACCGCCTCGACGGTGGCCATGAATTCCTGGTGCTCGCGCTGCGCGTTGTTGACCAGCGCGATGGTCGGGCGCGAGATGGCCGCCAGCCGCGCGATCTCGCCCGGATGGTTCATGCCCAGCTCGAGCACCGCGCGCTGGTGCTGCGCGCGCAGGCGCAGCAGCGTGAGCGGCACGCCGATCTCGTTGTTGAAGTTGCCCGCGGTGGCGAGCGAGCGCTCGGCCCGGAAGGCGAACAGCACGGCCGCGATCATCTGCGTGACCGTGGTCTTGCCGTTGCTGCCGGTCACGGCGATCAGCGGCAGGTCGAACTGCGCGCGCCAGCCGGCGCCGAGGGCACCCAGCGCGGCCAGCGAATCGGCCACTTCGAGGCCGGCGAGGCCCGCGGCCTCCAGGCCGTGGTGCGCGATGGCGGCCACGGCGCCCTGCCCCTTGGCTTCCAGGAGGAAATCATTGGCGTCGAAGCGCTCGCCCTTGAGCGCGACGAACAGGTCGCCGGGTGCGAGCGTGCGCGTGTCGGTGTGCACGCGGGCGATGACGATGTCGCCGCTGCCCACCAGGCGCGAACCCGGAATCCATTGCTGGATTCGGGCCAGGGTGATGTCCAGCGGTGTCGTGATGCCGGTCATGCCGCGCCCCCCCTCTTCGCCAGCGCCTGCAGCGCATGGGCCTTGTCCGAGAACTCGATGCGCTGGCCGGCGATTTCCTGCCAGGCCTCGTGGCCCTTGCCCGCGATCAGCACCACGTCCTGCGGCGCAGCCTGAGCGATCGCGTCGGCGATGGCGGCCGCGCGGTCGGGTTGCACCCGCGCCGCGTCGGGGCGCGAGAAACCGCGCAGCACCTGGCTGATGATCGCGTCGGGCTTCTCGCTGCGCGGGTTGTCGCTGGTGACGATCACGCGATCGGCCTGGCGCTCGGCGACGGCGGCCATCATCGGGCGCTTGATCGGGTCGCGGTCGCCGCCGCAGCCGAACAGGCACCACAGCGCGCCGCCGCGCTGCTTGGCCAGCGGACGCAGGCCGATCAGCGCCTTGTCGAGCGCGTCGGGCGTGTGGGCGTAGTCGACCACGGCAAGCGGAGCGCCTTCGCCGGAGCCCGCGCGGTCCATGCGGCCGGGCACGCTGGTGAGGTTGGCACAGGCGGCCACGGCCTGGGCCAGCGTGAGGCCCAGCGCGCGCAGCGTGCCGAGCACGCCCAGCAGGTTCGAGACGTTGTACTGGCCGATGAGCCCGGTCGACAGGCGCTCCACGGCGGCCGTGCCGTGCTCGGCCACCGAGAACTGCAGGCCCTGCGCGTCGTAGCCGATGTCGCGCGCCATGAGGCGGGCCGGCTTCCCGCCGGCCGAGACGGTCCAGACGTCGAGCGCGCCGATGCCGGCGTCGATCAGGTTCGCGCAGAGGCTGGCGCCGTGGGTGTCGTCGATGTTGATCACCGCGGCGCGCAGGCCGGGCCAGCGGAACAGCTCTGCCTTGGCCTGCCAGTAGGCATCCATGCTGCCGTGATAGTCGAGGTGGTCCTGCGTGAAGTTGGTGAACACGGCCACCGCGATCTGCGCGCCGTCGAGGCGGCGCTCGGCGATGCCGATGGACGAGGCCTCGATGGCGCAGGCGCCGAAGCCGCGCGTGACGAGCGAGCGCAGCTCGCGCTGCATCATCACCGGGTCGGGCGTGGTGAGGCCGGTGTAGGTCAGCTCGGGCGGCACGCCGATGCCCAGCGTGCCCATCACCGCGCAGGGCGACGGGGCGTCGCGCTGCATGGTGCCGTCGGGCTTCATCACGCGCACGCCGCCGGCCACGCGCAGCGTGGAAAGCGATTCGGCCAGCCACCAGGCGGTGGAGGTCTTGCCGTTGGTTCCCGTCACGGCCAGCAGCTCGAGCATGGCCGAGGGGTTGTCGTAGAAGGCCGAGGCGATCGGGCCGGTGGCGGCCTTCAGGCCGGGGTAGCTCACGATGCGCTCATCGCCGTCGAAGCCGAAGGGCTCGACGCCCTCGTGCTCCACCAGGCACACGGCGGCGCCCTGCGCGAGCGCGGACGCCACATGCTTGCGCCCGTCGGTGGCGGCGCCCGGCCAGGCGATGAACACGTCGCCCGCGCGCACGGCGCGGCTGTCGGCGTGCAGGTCGGCCTGCGGCGCACGCTCCTTCAGCCAGGCGGCGGCCAGTTGGGGGGAAGTGAAGGTCAGCATGTTCAGAAGCTCTCGTCGACGCCCTGCGTCATCACAAGCGGTTTGACCGCCAGGTCGGGCGGTACGTTCATCATGCGCAGCGTCTGCTGCACGACCTCGCTGAACACGGGAGCGGCCGCCAGGCCGCCGAAATACTGGCCGTCGCTGGGCTCGTCGATCATCACCGCGACGATGATGCGCGGCTTCTCGATCGGCGCCATGCCGGTGAACCACGCGCGGTACTTGTTGCTGGCGTAGCCCTTGCCGACCTGCTTGTGGGCCGTGCCCGACTTGCCGCCGACCGAATAGCCGACCGTCTGCGCACGCGTGCCGGTGCCGCCGGGGCCGGCGGCCATCTGCAGCATCTTGCGAACCGCCAGTGCATTGGACGGCGAGAACACGCGCACGCCGTTCGGCGGTTCGGCGTTCTTCAGGATCGTCACCGGGATGAGCGAACCGTCGTGCGCGAAGGCGGTGTACGAATGCGCCATCTGGAACAGCGAAGCCGACAGGCCGTAGCCGTAGGCCATGGTGGCCTGCTCGACCGGCTTCCAGGTCTTCCAGGGACGCAGGCGGCCGGTGACGGCGCCAGGGAACTGGATCTGCGGCTTCTGGCCGTAGCCCAGCGCCGTGTAGGTGTCCCACATCTCGTGCGGGCTCATCTTCTGGGCGATCTTGAGCGCGCCAACGTTGCTCGACTTCTGGATGACGCCCTCGACCGTGAGCGTGCCGTAGTTGTGCGTGTCGCTGATGGTGAAGCCGCCGATCTGGTAGCGGCCGGGGCCGGTTTCGATCAGGGTCGAGGGCTTCACGCGGCCGGCTTCCAGCGCCATGGCCACCGTGATCGGCTTCATGGTCGAGCCGGGCTCGAAGGTGTCGGTGATCGCGCGGTTGCGAAGCTGCTCGCCGGTGAGGTTCTGGCGCTTGTCGGGCACGTAGCTCGGGTAGTTGGCCAGCGCCAGCACCTCGCCGGTAACCGAATCGAGCACCACCACGCTGCCGGCCTTGGCCTTGCGCGCGGTCACGGCGTCGCGCAGCTTCTGGTAGGCGAAGAACTGCACCTTGCTGTCGACGCTGAGCTGGATGTCCTTGCCGTCGACCGGGGGCACGGTCTCGCCCACGCCCTCGACCACGCGGCCGAGGCGGTCCTTGATGACGCGGCGCGAGCCGGCCTTGCCCGCCAGGTCCTTGTTGAAGGCCAGCTCGATGCCTTCCTGGCCGCTGTCCTCCACGTTGGTGAAGCCCACCACGTGCGCGGCGGCCTCGCCCTCGGGGTACTGGCGCTTGTATTCCTTGCGCTGGTAGATGCCCTTGAGGTTCATCGCCGCGATCTGCTTGGCGATGGGCTCGTCGACCTGGCGCTTGATCCAGACGAAGGTCTTGTCCTCGTCCTCCAGCTTCTTGTCGAACTCCTTCTGCGGCATCTCCAGCAGCTTGGCCACCTGCTTGAGCTTGGCGCGCACCTCGGGGTCGTCGCGCTCGATGTCCTCCGGGATGGCCCAGATGCTGGGCGCCACCACGCTCGAGGCGAGGATGAGCCCGTTGCGGTCGAGGATGCGGCCGCGGTTGGCCGGCAGCTCCAGCGTGCGCGCGAAGCGCACCTCGCCCTGCCGCTGGAAGAAGCTGTTGCCGATCACCTGCACGTAGGCCGCACGCCCGGCCAGCACCAGGAAGCCGAAGGCGATGCCAGCGACGATGAGCTTGCTGCGCCACACCGGCGTCTTGCTCGCGAGCAGGGGGCTGGTGGTGTAGCGCACGCTGCGGTTGCCTCGGCTCATCGTGCGGCCCTCGCTTCGGCGGCGGCCGGCTTGGCCGCCGGCCTGGTGGTGGCGGTCGCCGGTGCAGCCGGCGCCACGGGCGCGACCGCGGGAATCACCGAGCCGTCGGGGCGCACGTACTGCGTGATCGCCGGCGAGGTGGTGCGCATCTGCAGCTGCTCCTTGGCGAGCTTCTCCACGCGCAGCGGCGTGGCCTGCGCGCGCTTCTCGACCTGCAGGCGGTCGCGCTCGGTTTCGAGGCGGCGGGCGTCCTGCTGCGCGCGGTCCAGCTCGGTGTAGAGCTGGCGCGACAGGTACTGGGTGTGCACAAGGTACAAAGCCGTCGCGATGACGGCCAGCAGCAGGAGCAGGTTGATCCGGGCCATGTCAGCGTCCCTTTCTTTCGAGGGACACCGCGGAACCAGCTTTGCCGGGCCGCTGGTGCTTCCGCCGGAAGGGGGTCAACGATGCGACACGAAGCGCGCGAAGGCTGGAGACGGGCTTCATGCAGCCTCCGTGCGTTCTGCGACGCGAAGGATGGCGCTGCGCGCCCGCGGATTCCCGCTCACCTCGGCTTCGGAGGGCTTGATGCGCTCCAGCGCGCGCAGCTTCATGGCCTTGGGCGCGGCGAAAGGCGCGCGGCGGTCGTAGACCTCCTTGGAATGCTTCGCGATGAACTGCTTGACGATGCGGTCCTCCAGCGAATGGAAGCTGATGACCGCGAGCCGTCCGCCGGGCTTCAGCACCGAAAGGCTGGCTTCTAGCGCCTGTTGCAGCTCTTCAAGCTCGGCGTTGATGAAAATCCGAAAAGCCTGAAATGTGCGCGTTGCAGGGTTCTGGCCCGGCTCGCGGGTTTTGACCGTGCCAGCCACGAGCTCGGCCAGTTCGGTGGTGGTTGAAATTGGGCCCCGTTCTTGTCGGCGAGCAACAATCGCCTTTGCAATCTGAACAGCAAACCGTTCTTCGCCATAGTCACGGATCACCTCTGCAATCTGCTGTAGTTCGGCCGTCGCCAGCCACTCGGCCACGCTCTCCCCGCGCGTGGTGTCCATGCGCATGTCGAGCGGGCCATCGAAACGAAAACTGAAACCGCGCACCGGGTTGTCGATCTGCGGCGAGCTCACGCCCAGGTCCATGAGCAGGCCCGCGATGCTCGCCTCGGGCAGCTCGCCGATCGAACGGAATCCCTGGTGCCGGATGGAAAAACGCGCATCGGAGATGCGCGCTGCTTCGGCCACTGCTTCCGCATCCTTGTCGAACGCGATGAGCCTGCCTTCCGGCGCCAGCCGCGCGAGGATCGCGCGCGCGTGACCTCCTCTTCCGAAGGTGGCGTCCACGTAGGTGCCGGCAGCCGCGGAGCTGCCGGATAGAAGAGCTTCCACCGCCTCGCCGAGCAAGACGGTCGTGTGGGTCCAGGGCGTGTTCACGGTGCCCCTCAGAACGCGAAGTCCTGGAATACGTCCGGCATCTCGCCCTGGGTGGCCTCGGCCTCCTTGGCCTCGTAGGTGGCCTTGTCCCAGAGTTCGAAGTGGTTGCCCATGCCCAGCAGCAGCGTCTCGCGCGTGATGCCGGTGGCCGCGCGCAGCTCGGGGGAGACGAGGACGCGGCCGGTGCCGTCCATCTCGACGTCCATGGCATTGCCCAGGAAGACGCGTTTCCACCACTGCGCCGACATCGGCAGCGCGGCGATGCGCTCACGGAACTTCTCCCATTCGGGACGGGGGAACACCATCAGGCATCCGTGCGGATGCTTGGTGATCGTGAGCTGGCCGCCTGCCGTCGCGCTCAGGACGTCACGATGCCGGGTCGGCACGGAGAGCCGCCCCTTGGCATCCAGACTGAGCGATGAAGCGCCTTGAAACACGACCACGAAACCCCTGTGTTGGGAGTGCTGCGGCACCCGGAAGGGGCACTAATCGCACTTTTTCCCACTTAACTGCACTTTTTTGCACTGTAGCAGGAAACACTTCGGAAGCAACTGGCCGTTTGGGCTATTTTTTGTAATGGAATCAACGACTTAGCGCCGATTCCAAATCCTTGGAACCGGCGAATTTCGTTGAAAATGAAGTACTTAGCTCACGCAATGAAAGTGATGCGTGAAGGATTCCCCCGTTACAGGGGGAAGAGAAGCGGCTTCAGAGGATGAAGCGCGAAAGGTCTTCGTCGTGACTTAGTGCCGCAAGGCGCTGGTCGACGTAGGCAGCATCGATGCGGATCGATTGCCCTTCGAGGCGGGTCGCGTCGAAGCTTACCTCATCCAGCAGGCGCTCCATCACGGTCGACAGGCGCCGTGCGCCGATGTTCTCGGTGCGCTCGTTCACCTCGAAGGCGATGGTGGCCAGCCGGTTCACGCCCTCGGGCGTGAATTCGAGCGTCACGCCTTCGGTGGCAAGCAGCGCCTGGTACTGCTTGACTAGCGATGCGCGCGTCTGCGTGAGGATGCTCTCGAAGTCCGCCACCGAGAGCGACTGCAGCTCCACGCGGATCGGAAAACGCCCCTGCAGCTCCGGGATGAGGTCGCTGGGCTTGCTCAGGTGGAAGGCGCCGCTCGCGATGAACAGCATGTGGTCGGTGCGCACCACGCCGTACTTGGTGCTGACGGCAGTGCCCTCCACCAGCGGCAGCAGGTCGCGCTGCACGCCCTGGCGCGACACATCGGAGCCCTGGGCTTCGCTGCGGGTTGCAACCTTGTCGATCTCGTCGATGAAGACGATGCCGTTCTGCTCGGCATTGGCGATCGCCTGCGTGCGGATCTCGTCCTCGTTGACCAGCTTGGCTGCTTCCTCGTCGGTCAGCAGGCGCATCGCCTCGGCGATCTTGAGCTTGCGCGTCTTGCGCTTGCCGCCGCCAAGCTGGCCGAACATGCCGCGCAGCTGCTCGGTCATTTCCTCCATGCCGGCCGGGCCCATGATCTCCAGCGGGGCGCGGGTCTCGGCGAGGTCGAGTTCGATCTCCTTGTCGTCGAGCTGGTGCTCGCGCAGCTTCTTGCGGAAGGCCTGGCGGGTGGCGTTGCTGGTGTCGGTCGCGGTGGAGGTGCCGTCGGCGCTGCGCGCCTGGGGCAGCAGCACGTCGAGAATGCGCTCTTCGGCGGCATCCTCGGCGCGCGCGCGCACCTTGATGCTCTCGGCCTCGCGGGTCTGCTTGACGGCGATCTCGGCCAGGTCGCGGATGATCGAATCGACGTCCTTGCCCACGTAGCCCACTTCGGTGAACTTGGTGGCCTCGACCTTGATGAAGGGCGCGTCGGCCAGGCGCGCGAGGCGGCGGGCGATCTCGGTCTTGCCCACGCCCGTGGGGCCGATCATGAGGATGTTCTTCGGGGTGATCTCGTGGCGCAGCTTCTCGTCGACCTGCTGGCGGCGCCAGCGGTTGCGCAGCGCGATGGCCACCGCGCGCTTGGCGGCCGGCTGGCCGACGATGTGGTTGTCGAGCTCGGAGACGATCTCCTGGGGGGTCATGGACATGGTCAGAGCGCTTCCACCGTGTGGTTCATGTTCGTGTAAATGCAGATTTCTCCGGCGATCGCCAGCGATTTGCGCACGATCTGCTCGGCCGAAAGCTCGGTGTTCTCGATCAGCGCCTTGGCCGCCGACTGGGCATACGCGCCGCCCGAGCCGATGGCGATCACGCCGTCTTCGGGCTCCAGCACGTCGCCGTTGCCGGTGATGATGAGGGAGGTGGTGGCGTCGGCCACGGCAAGCATCGCTTCGAGCTTGCGCAGCACGCGGTCGGTGCGCCAGTCCTTGGTGAGCTCGACTGCGGCGCGGGTCAGGTGCCCCTGGTGCTTCTCGAGCTTGGCCTCGAAACGCTCGAAGAGCGTGAAGGCGTCCGCCGTGGCGCCCGCGAAGCCGGCAAGCACCTTGCCGTGATACAGGCGGCGCACCTTGCGCGCCGAGCCCTTGATGACGATGTTGCCGAGAGTGACCTGCCCGTCCCCGCCGATGGCGACCTGGTCGCCCTGGGGGGTCTTGCGGCGCACGCTCACGATGGTGGTGCCGTGAAACTGTTCCATCGCAGCCATCTGGGGGTGCGCGACGGCAATGCAACCGCCGCAAGGCGGCGCGCTTTTTAGTTTTTCCTAACCGCCACGGTGGCGTGATCAGCTATGCCTACCAGGTTGAACAGCGCCGCGATGAGCCGGTGCGCATCGACGAACTGAACGCGCTCGCCGTTGGCGTCGCGCGCCCGCACCCAGCTCAGTAGCGTGCCCGCGGCGGCGAGGTCCATGCGCAGCAGCGCCGCGCACGAGATGACGGGCGCCGTGGTGTGGCGCAGGTCGTGGTCCAGCCGCTGCCAGCACGACAGCGACTCGCCGCGCAGATCGCCTGCCAGCGCGGCGAAGCCGCTGTCGGTGGAAGGAAAGCTCTCGGAATCGCCGCCGACCGACAGCAGCGACCAGACTGAGCTCGGCCGGCTCGCAGGCGGTGCAGCCAGCGTGGTGCATTCGCCCTTCGGGTCCTGCCAGGCGGGCGGCGACACCTCGTAGGTGATGCAGTAATTGAGCGCCACCAGCTCGAAGTCGTCGGGCAGGTGCATCAGGCGCAGCGCTGCCAGGTGCAGCTGCCACCAGACGTCGTCGGTGCTGCGCTCGTTGTTGGGCGCCGCTTCGGACAGCACCGCCAGCAGTTGCGCCGAACCCATGAAGCGAAGCTGCACGGGCGAATCGGCCCAGTGATTGAACAGCACGCGCAGCGGCGCGGCAGCCTCGGGCTCTATGGCCTGCAGGCCGCGCCAGTCGAGCGTCCACACGGGGCCCGCCTTCGACAGCGCACGCGTCAGCTCGATGAGGCCCTCGCGCGCCAGGCGGGCCGGGCAGGTCCAGTCGGCGGAAGCGCCGCCTTCGGTGAGGCCGGCAGCCTCCTCGCTGGCGGTGACGGCCTTGACGCTGCGCGCCAGTTCCTCGAGCGAGACCCAGTCGGGCCCCATGCGGCGCATGCGCTGCGCATAGCGCATGCGCGCGGCGGCGAACTTGGCGGCATCGCCGGTGGCACGGTACAGGTCGAAGAGTGCGCGCCAGCGGTTGTCGTCGCGCTCGTTGGTTGCGTCGCTCGCGCTCTCGACAGGCGACACGCTGTCGGGCGGGGAAGCCAGGGCCTGCAGCAGGATCGCCTCGGCGCCGGTGTCGTCGCCGTGGGCGAAGCGGATCACGGCCTCCTCGAGCGCGCCGTCATGGGCCAGGCGGGACGACATCAGCGGCACACCGGGCGCCACGGCCGGCGCGGCATCGGGCTCGGCGCCACCCTGCGGCGCCTCCACCGCCAGGGACGGCGGCGCGGGCTCCGACAGCAGTTCGTCGGTGTCCACCGGCGGCAGGGTCTCGGCGCCGGCCTCGGGAGGCGGATTCACCAGCGTCTCGCCATTCGGCCCGCGCCCCTTCCACCACTGCTGCGACATCTGCTGCTCGATCTCGTCGATCTTCTTGAGCGTGAGCGCGCGGCCCTCCAGCCTCTCGGAGGAACTGTTGACGTTGAAGGAGGACGGCGTGACCGTCGCCTCGAAGGCATGCGCGGCGGCCTCGCGCTGGCGCAGCTTGCGCAGCATGTCGAACTCGCGCCGGCGCACGAAATCGTTGCGCTGGCGCCGCTCGATCATCTCCTTGAGCATCTCCCGGCTGTAGGTCTGCGCGGGCAGCGAGGAGTCCGAGGCCGCATTGGAGGAGGAAGGCGCGTCCAGCTCCGACCAATCCTTGAGGGGATTGCGGACAAACTTGGCCACCTTGGACAGAAGGCGGCCCGTATCTTCCTTTGGCATTCGGAAAAGGCTATCGAAGACGCTGGCTCTTATCTACCTTGGAGTGCTTCAGTCCCCGAACATCTTCTGCTTCAGCTCGCGGCGCTGCTGCGCCTCGAGCGACAGCGTCGCCGTCGGGCGGGCCAGCAGGCGGCCGACACCGATGGGCTCGCCGGTCTCGTCGCAGTAGCCGTAGTCGCCGGCGTCGATGCGCTGGATCGACTGCTCGATCTTCTTGAGCAGCTTGCGCTCGCGGTCGCGGGTGCGCAGTTCGAGGGCATGTTCCTCCTCGATGGTGGCGCGGTCGGCCGGATCGGGCACGACTACCGTGTCTTCACGCAGGTGCTCGGTGGTCTCGCCGGCGTTCTCGAGGATGCCGCGCTTGAGCGCTTCGAGCTTCAGGCGGAAGAACGCCATCTGCTTTTCGTTCATGTACTCGTCGTCCGGCATCGCGATGACTTCGGCATCGGTCAGTTCGGCGGGCGATTTGGTTTTCCAGTTGTTGGCCAGTTTCGGATCTTTCTTGATGGCGAGGGGCGGCGGAGGCACCAGCGCGTTGGAATGGGTCGGGGAGAAGGTGGACTTGGCGGCCGTCGACGCCACCGACTGCGGCATCGAGGGGACGGTCAGTTGCGACAGCCGGGACACGCGGCCGCCACGCGCGGCGGGAGCTGGCGTGGGGGTTTGGGCGGGCATCGAGGGTGTCGCCGGAGCGGAAGTGGAGGCGGCAGCCGTTTTTTTCATGGGGATCGGGGGAACAGAAGAAACAGCCGCAGGACGGCCGACAGGTTTGGATGACGATGCGCCCGCGTCCGCGCTCTTCGTGGCGGCAGTTGCAGGCTTGGCGGACTTCTTTGTCGCAGCGGTCGCGGCCTTGGCCGGCGGCGCTGCGGGCTTCTTGGACGGGGCGCTCTTCTCGCTCTTCTCCTTGGTCGCGGAACCGGAAGCCTTCGCGGCCGCAGGTACAGCCTGCTTCGCAGCCGGCGCCTTCTTGGCGGCGGGCTTGGTTGCTGGCGTGGCCTTGGCGGCGGGTTTCTTCACGGTGACTGGCTCCTTGGACGAACTGGAACGCGCTTTCACTGGGTGCCTCCTCCCATGGGCGCCCTTGCGGCCTCCGGCCGCACAGGCCCCCGTTGTCGGGGTGCCCGCCATGTGGCGAACCCCGGGGTTATACCCCCGAAAGCCCGCCAGAAACGTACGGCGCCCCATGCCGGAAGTCACATCTTGTCCCTGGGATCAGGACGTGGCTTGCGAAACAGGCGCGCGATTGTATAGAGAACTCGAAGGCGCGGGACATGTTCGGCGTGCCGTCCGACTCCGTTAGCATCGCGCGGCGCCGCCGGAGGGGGCGGCGCGCGGCTCCGGCGCCTTGTCCATATGGCGCCGGGGGCCTATCCGATCACTCCGATCGATCGCAAGACATACAAGAAAGCACAAGCCTTGAACAAGAAAGCAGTTTTGGGAGTCCTGGCCGCAGCCATCGCCGTCGCCTACGGCGGCAGCACCTGGTGGGCCGGTTCGCAGATCAAGTCGCGCTACGACGCCGCACTGGACGAGCTGCCGAAGCAGACCGCCCTGGTGCGCGTGACCGAGCGCAAGTACGAGCGCGGCTTCCTGGGCGCGGTCAGCACCGTCACGCTGGAGATCGGCTGCGCGGCCGATGCCGCGGCAAGCGCGCAGCAGCCCGCCGCCGACCCGGCCGAAGACGAAGAAGAGCAGGCCGAGGAAGACGGCGACTCCGCCATCAAGCCGCCGAAGCAGCTGCGCCTGACCATCCGCGACACCATCCACCACGGCCCGCTGGCCGGCGGCACGCTGGCGGCCGCCACCATCGACAGCGAACTGGTGCTCGACGACAAGGCCCGGGCCGAGGCGAAGAAGCTGTTCGGCGAGGCCAGGCCCCTGTCGGCGCGCACCAAGGTCGGCTTCGATGGCGCCTTCACCACCGACCTGACGGTCGCGCCCGCCAAGTTGGCCGAGGAAGGCAAGGGCCGCCTCGACTGGCAGGGCGTGCAGGCCCGCGTGGAGGTGAATGCCGCGCGCACCCACGCCCGCTACGACCTGAGCATGCCCGGCCTCGACTTCAGCGACGCGAAGAGCGGCGTGACCATGAAGATGGGCAAGCTCGTCGCCAAGGCCGACCTGGACAGCAGCGCCGGCTGGTTCCTGGCCACCGGCAAAACCGAGGGCCGGCTCGACACCCTGGAATTCACCGTCTCGAAGAAGGCGGCCGAGGACGGCGCCGAACCGCCGAAGGCGCTGCCGCCCGTCGTTCTGCAGGGCATCGACCTGGTGGGCGACGCGAGCATCAAGGACGGCCTCTACGCCTCCACCGGCACGCTCAGGGGCACCGGCAAGATCGGTAATACGAAGATCGACAAGTTCGAACTGACCAGCGGCGCGCGCCGCATCCACGGCGCCGGCTACAGGAAGCTGGCCGACGCCTGGATGCAGTCCAGCGCCGCCAACAGCTGCGGCAAGGGTGGCAGCAAGGCTTCCCAGGCGGCCATGCAGGCGCTGGTCGAGCAGCTCACGCCCGACCTCAAGGCCATGGCCAAGTACGCGCCCGAGGCCGGCATCGACAAGATGCTGGTCGAGATCGACGGCAAGCGCGCCGAGCTCGGCTACTCGGCCGGCATGGCCGGCGTGACGGACGAAGACCTGCAGCTGCCGGGCACGGCGCTGATGATGAAGCGCGGCGTGCTCAAGGCCCACGCGCGGCTGCCCATGAAGTGGCTCGAGAAGCTGGCCGAGACCGGTGCAGAGAGCGGCCAGACGCCCCCGCCCGAAATGGTGGCCGGCCTGGTCGAACAGGGCGAGCAAAGCGGCTTCGTGAAGCGCGACGGCGACGACGTCACCGCCCAGGTGGAGTTCAGCGAAGGCGCCCTGAAGGTCAACGGCAAGCCGCTGGGCGAGGCGCCCGGCATGAACGGCTCGGGCAAGTAGCCGGGTTCGTCGGGAAACACCGTGGAACCGGCTTTGCCGGGCCACCGGTGTTGCCCCCTGAAAGGGGGTTGGCGCAGCGACACGAAGTGCGCGCAGCCTGGGGGTCAGCCTAGACCAGGCACTGCTCCAGGCCTTGTTCCAGGATCTCGCGCGGCAGCTCGATGCCGATGAACACCATGCGGCTCTGGCGCGCCTCGTCCTTGCCCCATTCCGGGCCCAGGTCGCTGCCCATGAGCTGGTGCACGCCCTGGAAGATCACCTTGCGCTCGGTGCCCTTCATGTTCAGCACGCCCTTGTAGCGCAGCATGCGCGGGCCGTAGATGTTGACGATCGCGCCCAGGAAGTCTTCCAGCTTGGCCGGGTCGAAGGCGCGGTCGGCCTTGTAGACGAAGCTCTTCACGTCGTCGTCCACGTGGTGATGGTGGCCATGGCCGTCGTGCTTGTGCGAGGGGTGGTCGCAGTGCTCGCCGTGCTCGTGGTCATGGTGGTGATGATCGTGGTCGTCTTCCTTGAGGAAGTCGGGGTCGATGTCGAGCTTGGCGTTCAGGTTGAAGCCGCGCAGGTCGAAGATGTCCTTGAGCGGCACTTCGCCGAAATGCGCCTTCTGCTGCGGCGCGCGCGGGTTCATGTGCTTCAGGCGGTGGATCAGCGCGTCGGTCTCCTCGGCCGAGACCAGGTCGCTCTTGCTGATGAAGATCTGGTCGGCGAAGCCCACCTGGCGGCGCGCTTCCTGGCGGTCGTTGAGCTGCTGCGGCGCGTGCTTGGCATCCACCAGCGTGAGGATCGAGTCGAGCAGGTAGCTCTCGGCGATCTCGTCGTCCATGAAGAAGGTCTGGGCCACGGGGCCGGGGTCGGCCAGGCCGGTGGTCTCGATCACCACGCGATCGAAGTCGAGCAGGCCCTGGCGCTTCTTGGCGGCCAGCAGCTGCAGCGCCTCGCGCAGGTCTTCGCGGATGGTGCAGCAGACGCAGCCGTTGCTCATCTGCACGATCTGCTCCTTCGACTCCGTCACGAGGATGTCGCTGTCGATGTTCTCCTCGCCGAACTCGTTCTCGATGACCGCGATCTTCTGGCCGTGGGCCTCGGTCAGGATGCGTTTGAGCAGCGTGGTCTTGCCCGAGCCGAGAAAGCCGGTGAGGATGGTCGCGGGAATGAGGGCCATGGGGAAAGTGCTCCGGAAGCGGAAAACGGGAAATGGGGGCCGTGGAAGGCGCGGCCCGGCAGTTTAGCCAATGCCACTGAGTTGCGTTGCCGGCAGGGTCAAGCGCCGTTCAGGCAGGCTTCCTGACCACCACCAGCCCCTTCAGGTATTCGCCTTCCGGGAATTCGATGGTCATCGGATGGTCGGGCGCAGCACCCAGCCGCTCGGCGATGTAGCCGTCCACGCCCGCATCGAGTCCCGCCGAGGCCACGATCTTGTGGAACAGGTCGGCGCTGATGCCGCCCGAGCACGAGAAGGTCAGCAGCACCCCGCCCGGCTCCAGGATCTTCAGCGCCAGCCGGTTGATGTCCTTGTAGGCCCGCGAGGCCCGCTCGGCATGCGCCACGGTGGGCGCGAACTTGGGCGGATCGAGCACGATGGCGTCGAAGGTGCGGCCCTGGTCGATGAACTCGCGCAGCACCGTGTTGACGTTCGCGTCGAGGAACTCGGCCTCGATGCCCTGCCCGCCGGCGGCATCGAAGCCGTTGAGCGCCAGATGCCCCCTCGCCCGCTCCAGCGCCGGCAGCGACGAATCGACCGACACCAGCTGCGCGCCCTCGAGCGCGCCCGCGGCCTTCAGCCCCGCCAGTGCCGCCACGGTGAACCCGCCCGTGTAGCAGAAGCAGTTCAGCACGCGCCTGAAGCGCCGGTGCTGCGCCAGCTCGGCGAAGCGCTGGCGGCTGTCGCGCTGGTCGAGGTAGAAGCCGGTCTTGTGGCCGGTGGCGACGTCCAGCGACAGCTTCCAGCCGTGCTCGCGGATCACGATCTCGGTCGGCCCTTCGCCGCGCAGCCAGCCGGTGACCGGCTTCAGGCCCTCGCGCTCGCGGCCGCTCGCGTCGGAGCGCTCGTAGAGCTTCGAAAGACCCGTGGCCTTCAGCAGGGCATCGGCCAGCGCGCCCTTCCAGCGCTCCACGCCGGCCGAGAGGAACTGCGCCACCAGCGTGTCGCCGTAGCGGTCGACGATCAGCCCCGGCAGTCCGTCGGCCTCGCCGTGCACCAGCCGCACGCCGTCGCTCTGCAGGTCGAACAGGCCTCGCGCGGCCACCGCGCGGGCGCACAGCGAGGCGAGGAAGGCCGCGTCGATGCGCTGCGCCTCGGTGAAGCTCCAGGCCCGCGCGCGGATCTTGGAAAGAGGGCTGAAGGCGGCCCATGCGAGAAAGGTGCCGTCGTGCGATTCGACGCGCACCGTCTCGCCGGAGTCGGCGCCGCCGCGCGCGATGGCGGATTCGAACACCCAGGGATGGCGGCGCTGCAGCGAGCGCTCCTTGCCGGGCTTGAGGCGAAGGGTTTTCATTGTTTCTTGTCGCTTACTTGTCTTTGTCTTCGCGGGCCTTGGCCCGCGGATGCGCCGCGTCGTAGACCTTGGCCAGGTGCTGGAAGTCCAGCCGCGTGTAGACCTGCGTGGTCGCGATGCTGGCGTGGCCAAGCAGTTCCTGCACCGCGCGCAGGTCGCTGCTGGACTGCAGCACGTGGCTCGCGAAGGAATGGCGCAGCATGTGCGGATGCACCGGCGCCGAGAGGCCGGCCTTGAGGCTGCGCTCGCGCAGCAGCTTCCACACCGCCTGTGACGACATGCGCATGCCCTTGGCGCTGATGAAGAGCGCGGCCGCGGCCTGGGGGTCGCGCAGCCGGGCGGTGGTGAGCCCGGGGCAGTCGCCGCGCACCGCGAGCCAGTCGCGCAGCGCCTCGCCCGCCTTGCTGCCGATGGGCACGATGCGGCGCTTGCTGCCCTTGCCGAGCACGCTGGCCTCCATCGCATCGAGATCGACCCAGCCGCGCGCCGTGGCGCTGGCCTGCGCGTCGAGCCCGGTGAGCTCGCTCACGCGCAGGCCGCAGCCGTAGAGCACCTCGACGATGGCGCCGTCGCGCGTCTCGGTCCAGGGGTCGGCCTCGGGGTCGTACAGTTCTGCGAGCCGAACCGCGTCGTCCACGCCCAGCGCCTTGGGCAGCGGCCGGCCAGCCTTGGGCGCGTGCACGTCCTGCACCGGGTTGAAGCCGACCAGCCCTTCGTGCCCCAGCCAGCGGTAGAAGCTGCGCCAGCACGACAGCACCAGCGCGATGCCGCGCGGCTCGCGCCCTGCGCCGTGCAGCTGCGCCATCCAGCGGCGGACGTGGGCGGTCTGCACGCGGTCCAGCGGCAGCTTCGCCTCGGCGGCGTGCTCGCGCAGGGACTGCAGGTGGAAGGCATAGAGCTCCACCGTGCGCGCCGCGAGCCGACGCTCGACGCGCACGTGCTCCAGGTATTTCTCGATCCAGTCCATTTGCTCAGCGCAGGTGTCGCGCCCGGCGAGGGGTTAGGCGGAGCGACACGAAGTGCGCGAAGCCTGGGGGCGCACTAGAAGAGGTAGCCATGGGCCGCATTGTTGATGATGGCCGCCGGCTCGCGCAACGCGCCCTTGGAGAAGGGCCCGAGCGCCTGCCAGCAGGACGTGGGCGCTGCCGCGTACTGCACGTCGAAGCTCTTGTCGAAGCCGCTCATCTTCACGAGACGCTCGACGCGCCACAGATGGAAGGGCTCCGACACGATGACCACGCGGCGCACCCCCGCGGCCAGCAGCAGCGGGCGCGACAGCGACAGGTTCAGCCTCGTGGAGGTCGATGCGGGCTCCAGCACCATCGGCCCGGTGAAGCCCGAGGCGATGGCGTGCTCGCCCATCGTGATGGCCTCGATGCGGCTGTCCTCGGAATCCACGCCGCCCGAGAAGGCCAGCTGCCTCACGAGTCCGGCCTTCGCCAGCGCCAGGGCCGTATCGACACGACCGGTCAGGCACGGGTGCGGCTTGCCGTCGAGGTACGCGCGGCTGCCGAGCACCAGCGCCGCGTCGGCCTGGCGCCGGGGCGGATTCGCGAGCAGGTCTTCGGAATGCCGCCAGTTGAACGCCCCGATGGCCGCATACACCAGCAGCACGCCCGCCAGCCCGCAGGCCAGCACGACCTGCCAGGGCCGACGCAACCAGCGCGGGCGTTTCAAGGACGCAGCCGCGAAAGCGCGCCCGAGGCCAGCTCGGCGATGCGCTCGAGGAAGTCGGTGCCCATCTCGGAGTTGAAGCGCTGGGCGTCGGGCGAGGCCAGCACCAGCAGCCCGAAGGCCGGCGCCTCGGGGCCGGGGCGCAGCGGAATCAGCGCGATCGACATCGCGGACTGCGGCTCCGGCAGCCAGCTGGAGGCCTCGAAGCCCGAGTTCAGCCCGCAGTACGGCGAGGTCAGCGAGGTGGCCAGCGCCTTCACGTCGTCGCTCACCCACTGGGCGTAGGCCTCGTTGAGGTACTCGCCGCTGCAGTCCCACACCTTGATGGCCGTCTGCGGCACCAGGAAGAGCGACTGCAGGTCGACCGCGATGCGGTACGGCAGGCTGCGCGGGTCGCGCGTGGTCAGCAGGCCCGTGGTCCAGCGCTGCAGGCGGTCGGCGATGACGACGTTCTCGGTGCCGTGGCGCATCATGTCCATCAGGCGATGCTCCAGCGCCTTGATCTTCTCGCGCAGCATCTCGGCCTGGCGCTCCTGCAGGCTCACGGCGCGGTTGCCGTGCGGGCTGGTGAGCTGCACCTGCGCCAGCAGCTGAGCATGGCGCTCGAAGAAGTCGGGCGTGTTCGCCAGGTAGTTGGCGATGTCGTCTTCGGTGATCGGATTCATGGCGTTGGCGTCGTTGTTGTTGCTCGTGAATTGGGTCATGGCAGCTCCGGCACCTCGATGTCTCCCTCGAAGACCGTGACGGCCGGCCCGGTCATCAGCACCGGCTGGCCCTCCCCCTGCCACTCGATCGTCAGCACGCCGCCGTGCGTCTGCACGTCCACGCGTCGCTCCAGCAGCCCCAGGCGGATGCCCGCAACCACCGCCGCGCAGGCGCCGGTGCCGCAGGCCAGCGTTTCGCCGGCGCCGCGCTCGAACACCCGCAGCCGGATGTTGGAACGATCGACCACCTGCATGAACCCGGCGTTCACCCGCTGCGGAAAGCGCGGGTGGTGCTCGATCCGCGGGCCCTGCTCGGCCACGGGCGCGGTGTCGACGTCGTCCACCACCTGCACCGCATGCGGGTTGCCCATCGAGAGCACAGCTACGGAAACGATAGCGCTGCCGGCGTGGGTGCCGAGGGCCAGGTGCCACTTGTGCCACCCGCCCTCGGGCTGGGGGTCGAGCCCGGCGGGGTCGAAGGGCACGCGGGCGGGTTCGAAGATGGGAGCGCCCATGTCGACAGTGACGCGGCCGTCGGCGCCCATGCGGGGCTCGATCACGCCGGAGAGCGTCTGCACGCGCACCTGCTTCTTCCCGGTCAGCTGATGTTCGCTGACGTAGCGCATGAAGCAGCGCGCGCCGTTGCCGCACTGCTCCACCTCGCCCCCGTCGGAGTTGTGGATCAAGTACTGGAAGTCGATGCCTTCGCCCGGCGAGGGCCGCACCGTGAGGATCTGGTCGGCGCCGACGCCGAAGTGGCGGTCGGCCAGAAAGCGGTATTGCGCGGCGCTGAGGCCCAGCGTGCCGCGTGTTTCGTCCAGCACGACGAAATCGTTGCCGGCTCCCTGCATCTTGGTAAAGCGGATTCGCATCCGGGGATTATCGCCACGGGCATCGCCCCTGGCGACCGCAGGCCCAAGCCGTCCACTGCAGGGCCCGGAGGTGCCCCCGGCCTGGATGACCAGGCGCCGGCCGTCTCAGAGACCGAGCAGCGTGCGGCCCTCGTCGGCCAGCAGGTCGTGGGTTTCGGGATGCGTGCGCATGTAGGCGGCGAACACCGGGCACTTCGGAACGACGCGCAGGCCGCGCTCGCGCGCGGAGGCCAGCCCCGCCAGCACCAGTTGCCTGGCAACGCCCTGGCCCTGCAGCGCCTCGGGCACCAGGGTGTGGACGAACGTGATGACGTCGCCCTCGAGGGAGTAGATCGCGACCGCGCGTTCGCCTTGCGACGCGAACTCGAAACGGTGCTTCGACGGATTGTCCTGAACAACGGGGGAAGAAGGCGTGGTCATGAAGAGAGTCTCGGTTGGGAAGGGAGGCGTCCGTGGGCGCACGCGCCGCGGACGCCCCGGGTATCGGGCGAACGATCAGGCCTGGATGAACGCCGGCAGATCGGCGCTGACCTGATCGCCCGCGTCAAAGCGCCAGGAAGTGATGCACCTGCGGCTTCTCGGGCCCGATGTGGAATCGCAGCGCCTCGCTCTGCAGGTCCGCGTCGGCGTGCGACACGCGGTGGTGCTGGCGCAAATGCTCCGCCCACGACTCGACCAGGAACCACTCCATCACGCGCTCCGGGTCGGCCGTGTGCTCGTGCACGCCCCAGGCGTAGGCACCGTCGCGGCGGCGCTCCATCGACAGGCGCTTCATCGCCTGCAGGAAGGCCTCGCGGTCGTCCTTGCGGATGCGGTACTCGACCTGGATCATCACCGGCCCGCGGTCGTGCGCCACCGGCTCGGCCAGGAGCGGCTCGGGCCAGTGGTGCGAGGCCTGCAGGTCTGCCTCGCCCGCCGGCAGCCGCACGCGGTGGAAGACGAGGCCCGCCACCACCAGCCCGATGGCGCCGGCCACCAGCGTCATCGGTACGCCGATCTGCTGCGCCACCAGGCCCCAGCCCAGGCTGCCGGCGGCCATCGCGCCGTTGAACACCGTCAGGTACACCGCCAGGCCGCGACCGCGCACCCAGTTCGGCAGGATCGACTGGGCCACGCTGTTGAGCGTGGTCAGCGCCACGATCCAGCCCAGGCCCAGCACCAGCAGCAGCACGACAGCCAGCCACTTCGGCGGCGCGAAGACCAGGCTGCCCATCACGGCCGCCGTGAGCAGCGCGGCCAGCAGCAGCATGCCGTCGGCATCGAGCCGGGCACGCAGCCGTGGCATCACCAATGCACCGCCGATGGCGCCCGCGCCCACCGCACCGAGCAGCACGCCGTAGAAGCCGGCCGAGCCGCCGAGCATCTGGCGCGCCACCAGCGGCAGCAGCGCCCACACCGAACTGGCGAACAGGAAGAACACCGCCGCGCGCAGCAGCACCACGTGCAGCTCCTTGCTGGCGCGGGTGTAGCGCAGGCCGGCACGGAAGGCACCCAGGAAGTTCTCCGACAGCGCGGTGTCTTCGGCCGGCGGACGCTTCCACCACAGCAGCGCCGCGATCACGAACACGTAGCTCAGCACGTCGACGCCATAGGTCGCCGCCGCGCCGAAGCTCGCGAGGATCAGCCCGCCCGCGGCCGGCCCGATGGAGCGCGCGATGTTGATGCCCAGCGAGTTCAGCGCCACGGCGCCCTTCAGGTCGGACCTTGGCACCAGCTCGGGCACGATCGATTGCCAGGTCGGCCCCATCAGCGCCGCGCCGATGCCGCCCACGAAGGTCAGCGCGATCAGGTATTGCACCGTGAGCGCGCCGGTGTGCGAGAGCACCAGCAGCGTGCCGCTGACCGCCGCGAGCACCAGCTGCACGAAGATCAGGAAGCGCCTGCGGTCGAGGATGTCCGACAGCACGCCGGCCGGAATGGCCAGCAGGAAGATCGGCAGCGTGGCCGCCGTCTGGATCAGCGCCACCGCCGTCGGGCTGGCCGACAGGTCGGTCACCAGCCAGGAGCTGGCCACGTCGCGCATGAAGCTGCCGATGTTGCCCAGCACCGTGGCTGCCCACAGCACCGCGAAGACCGGCTGGCGTAGCGGCGCGAAGGCGCCGGGCTGGTTCGGCAGAGGTGACGGATGCGGCGGCGTGGCCGCGCCATGCGAGGTGTCAGACATGTGCACGCTCCTTCAGGTCGAGCCAGGCGACGAGCAGGAAGCCGCCGACAAGGCCCAGGTGCTCGAAGAAGGAGTTCGCCGCCATGAAGCGCTCCTGCCCCACGGGCATCTGCCAGAAGCGCAGCGCCACGAAGGTCGCCATCAGCGTGAAGCCGGCCAGGGCCAGCGCACCGAGCCAGCGCAGCCGACCCGTGAGGATCATCGCGGCGGCGCCTAGCTCCAGCACGATCACGGCGATCGCCATCGGGCCGGCAGGCGACAGGCCGAAGTGGTTCATCTCGGCAATGGCCGCCGGGAAGTCGAAGGCCTTCTGCAGGCCGCCCTGCAGGTAGGCCGCGCACAGCAGCAGCAAGGCGACCCAGCGCAGCACGGGGGAAGTGGTCCAGCGCATGGTCATCCTCACACCGCCCAGCAGGCGCAGCCGAGGGCGCCCCAGAAGCTCTTCAGGTCGCCCACGGGCAGCTTGCTGCTCCAGGCCGTGGCATGGCTGTGGCCGTGCACATTGCAGTTGTTGGCGCAGCCGCAGGACATGGCTGCATTGCGCATGACCTTCTGCAGCGGCGCTCCCTCCTTCTTGTCGGCCCAGCCGGCATAGCCCCCGAAGGTGCGCGCGGGCGACCAGTCGGGCATGGCCGGGGGCACCGAGCCCTCGTCGTGCGAGGCGAAGGGCCCGGCGCCGTAGACCACCTTGCCGCCCACCATCGTCAGCAGCGCGGTGGTGTCGGCGATGTCCGATTCGGGGCAGGCGAAGAAGTCGCGGTCGGGCACCACGAGGTCGGCGAGCTGGCCGGCCTGGATGCGGCCCTTCTTGCCCTCCTCGTTCGAGAACCAGGTGACGTTCTCGGTCCACATGCGCAGCGCCTGTTCGCGGTCGAGCAGGTTGCGCTGCGGCGTGATCTGCAGGCCGCCCACGGTCTTGCCCGTGACCAGCCACGACAGCGACACCCACGGGTTGTACGAGGCCACGCGGGTCGCGTCGGTGCCGGCCGAGACCTTCAGGCCGCGCTCCAGCATGCGCTTGACCGGCGGGGTGGCCTCTGCAGCGGCGGCGCCGTAGCGCTCCACGAAGTATTCGCCCTGGTAGGCCATGCGGTGCTGCACGGCCACGCCGCCGCCGAGCGCGGCGATGCGGTCCATCGACTTCTCGGAGATGGTCTCGGCATGGTCGAAGAACCAGTTCAGGCCGGCCAGCGGCGTATCTTTGTTGACCTTCTCGAACACGTCGAGCGAACGGCTGATGGTCTCGTCGTAGGTGGCGTGCATGCGCCAGGGCCAGCGGTTCTGCGCCAGGATGCGCACCACGCCTTCGAGGTCGCCTTCCATCTCGGGCGCCATCTCGGGGCGCGGCTGGCGGAAGTCCTCGAAGTCGGCAGCCGAGAACACCAGCATCTCGCCGGCGCCGTTGTGGCGGAAGTAGTCGTCGCCCTGCTTGTACTTTGAGTTGGCGGTCCAGTTCAGGAAGTCTTCCTTCTCCTGCTTGGGCTTCTGCGTGAACAGGTTGTAGGCCAGGCGGATGGTGAGCTGGCCGTCGTCGGCAAGCTTGCGGATCACTTCGTAGTCGTCGGGGTAGTTCTGGTTGCCGCCGCCCGCGTCGATGGCGCCGGTCACGCCCAGGCGGTTGAGCTCGCGCATGAAGTGGCGCGTGGAATTGAGCTGGTAGTCGAAGGGCAGCTTCGGGCCCTTGGCCAGCGTGGCGTAGAGGATGGCCGCGTTGGGCTTGGCCAGCAGCAGGCCGGTGGGGTTGCCGGCGCTGTCGCGCACGATCTCGCCACCGGGCGGCGCGGGCGTGTCCTTGGTGTAGCCCACTGCGCGCAGCGCGGCGCCGTTGAGCAGCGCGCGGTCGTACAGGTGCAGGATGAAGACCGGTGTGTCGGGCGCGACGGCGTTCAGTTCCTCGATGGTCGGCAGGCGCTTTTCCACGAACTGGTGCTCGGTGAAGCCGCCCACCACGCGCACCCACTGCGGCGCGGGAGTGATCGCCGCCTGGCGCTTGAGCATGTTCATGGCGTCGGCCAGGCTCCTCACGCCGTCCCAGCGCAGCTCCATGTTGAAGTTCAGGCCGCCGCGGATGATGTGCAGGTGGTTGTCGATGAGCCCCGGCAGCACGCGCTTGCCCTGCAGGTCGATCACGCGGGTGGCGCCGCCGGCCAGCGGCAGCACGTCTTCGGCGCGGCCCACGCGGGTGAAGCGGCCGTCCTTGATGGCCACGGCGTCGGCCACCGGGTTGGCGCGGTCCAGGGTGGTGAAACGGCCGTTGTGCAGGATCAGGTCGGGGGTTTCGGTGTTGGTCATGTTGCTGGAAAGAGAGGCGACCGCGAGGCCGGGGGCTGCGAGGGTGGCGCCGAGCGCTCCGAGGGAGCCAAGGAGGCGGCGGCGGCTGGGGTCTGAGGACTGGTTCATGCGTCGTGCCTTTCGGAGGACGGGGCGTGCGCCTTGTTGGCCGCGGTGGATTCAGGCTGCGCGCACTGGGGCAGCTCGCCGAACACGTGCGGCTTGACCTGGTGGTGCAGCCACGAGGTGGCCACCGCTTCGGGCTTGATCACGCTCTTGATGAGCGGCGGGATCTGCTCGCCGAGCAGGATCCCCAGAAGCCCCACCAGGGCGATGACCGGCGGCGCCGGCGAGCGCACCTGGAAGAGTGCGTAGATCACGCCGACCAGGAGGCCGAGCGCAAGCGAGAGGACATAGGGCTTCATGGTCAGCTTGTCTTTGAGGAAAGTTGTCGAGAGCACGGCGCGAGGCGTGAAGAAAACCGTAGCGAGCGCTCCGAGGTCGCGCCGAGGACCGCAGGTGCGAGATCGGGGCGCGCAGTAGGTTTATTCGTGCCTCGATCAACCTTCGTGGGCGCCGAACATGGTCTTGGCGTAGGTCACGCCCAGGCCGTAGGCGCCGCCGACCTTCTTCGCGATGCCGGTGGTGAGCTCATAGGTCTCGCCGCGGGCCCAGTCGCGCTGCAGCTCGAGCAGGTATTGCAGCGAGGTCATCGGCTGCGCGCCGGCCTGCACCATGCGCTCCATCGCGCGGTTGTGCGCCTCGGTCGAGACGTCGCCGCAGGCGTCGGCGATCACGTACACCTCGAAACCCTGGTCCAGCGCCGACAGCGCCGGGCCCACGATGCACACGCTGGTCCACAGGCCCGCCAGCACGATGCGCGGCTTGCCGATCTGGTTCACGCGCTCGATCACGGCGGCGTCTTCCCAGGTGTTCATCGAGGTGCGGTCCAGCATCTTCTCGCCCGGGAAGGCGTCGGTGATCTCGCTGAACATCGGGCCCGAGAAGCTCTTCTCGGCCACCGTCGTGAGGATGGTCGACACGCCGAAGCCGGCCGCCGCCTGCGCCACCAGCGCGGCGTTGTTGCGCAGGTTCACGGCATCGATCGAGTGCGTGGCGAAGGCCATCTGCGACTGGAAGTCGATCATCACCAGCGTGTGATCGGTGGGCTTGAGCAGCTTGGAACCGGCGGTGGGGGTGGCTTTGAGGGACATGTGAAAAACTCCTGCGGGTTGGTTGAATGTTCGATCTGATTCACAATCGCTTCCGGAGAGGAATCTCCTTGGCATGGAACGAATCATCGGGGGCCTCGAGGCAGTCATCGACGAAACTTTTCATCCTCAATGATCGAATTTTTTGAACGTTGATTTCCAGCCCTCTTTCGGTCCCCCTCCATCCCCTCCCAACCCCTCGGGCCAACGCATGCTCAAACTCAGCCTGGAAGCCATCGAGATCGTCGACGCCATCGCGCGCCATGGCTCCTTCGCCGCAGCCGCCTCGCATCTCAACAAGGTGCCCTCGACCATCTCCTATGCCGTCGGCAAGCTGGAGGAGCAGCTCGGCATGCTGCTTTTCGATCGCAACGGCCCACGCGTGAGCCTCACCGCGGCCGGGGAAGAAATGCTCAAGGAGGGCCGCTGGCTGCTCGGCGCCGCGAGCGACCTCGAATCGCGCATGCGCCAGATCGCGACCGGCTACGAGTCGGAGATCCGGCTGGTGCACGACTCGCTCATTCCCACCCAGGCCCTCATCGGCGACATCCGCGCCTTCGAGGACCTGCGCTGCGGCACGCGGCTGCGCATCGGCTGCGAGGCGCTCACCGGCAGCTGGGAGGCGCTGCGCGAGGGCCGCGCCGACATCGTCATCGCCGCGGGCGACGGCCCCGCCGGCGGCGGCTACCAGGCCGTGACCGTGGGCAGCCTCGACTTCGCCTTCTGCGTGGCGCCCACGCACCCGCTCACGCGCCTGGGCCGCCCGCTGCAGCGCGGCGACCTGATCGAATGCAACGCCATCGTGGTGGGCGACAGCGCCCGCACGCTCTCGGAACGCACCGTCGGCCTGATGGCCGGCCAGCCGCGCATCACCGTGCCGTCGATGCCCGCGAAGATCGCCTGCCAGGTGGCCGGCCTGGGCCACGGCTTCCTGCCGCGCGCCTGCATCACGCAAGAGCTGAAGCGCGGCACGCTGGTCGAGCTGGCCACCGAGGAACCGCGCCCGCCCGAAGCCTTCTGGCTCGCCTGGAAGACCGGCGCGCAGGGGCAGGCGCTGCGCTGGTGGCGCGAGCGGATGAATCGCAAGCTGATACCGGCGCTGCTGCCGCGGTCGAGCTGAGCCCCGACCGCCGCACAGAATCTCAAGCAGGAAAAGACACGCCCGCATGACCCACTGGAAAGCGCTGGAGCCTCTGATCGTCGAAGACGCCACCCGCGCGCTGCGCGCACTGCTCGACGAGAACCCTGGCGAGCAGTTCTACGCCGCCGCCTTCCACGGCATGTACCGCGAGCTCGACGGGCCGATCTACCTGCCCTCGCTCTGCGCGAACAGCGTGGGCGCCCGCGAAGGCGACGAGCCCTCGGGCGACTTCTGGTCAGCGGAATGGAACCCGGCCGACTGGCGTTGGGACGAGATCCAGTTCTCGAGCGCGGCCCTGGACGCGGCAGCAGATGCCGCATGCGAGATCACCCGCAACGACACCCGCGAAGGGTGGCTTCTCGCACAGCAGGAATGCATCGACATGCTCGTCTCGGCCGCACGAAAGGTCCGGGCCGCGCTGGGCGACGCGCCCCAGCTCACGCCGGACTTCGTGCTCTTCCTGCACGACGAGGAGAACAGCCTCGAACTGGCCTGCCGCTGCATCGGCGATGCCGCATTCCACTCGCTCTTTCCCAAGGAAGCGCTGGCGCAGCGGGAGCGCATGCGCGTCGCGGCCCTGCCCGCCGAAGAACGGGTGCGTTGGCTGGTCGGACGCCTCGGCCGCTTCGACGGCCAGCCGGTCGATGCCGAGGAGGCGGAGAAATGGCTGATCGACTTCGGCGCACCCGCGGTGCCGGCACTGATCGAGCAGCTGGCCCGACCGCGAGGAAGGTTCGGCTGCGAAGCCGCCAGGATGCTCGGGCGCATCGGGCTTGCGACGCCCGAGGTGCTGGCCGCGCTGCGCAGCAAGCTGCTTGCGCCGGCAGACAAACCCACGCATGCCTGGTGCGCAGCGACCCTGGCCTACCTCGACGACAGCGGATGGCTTTTCGAACGGCTCGCCGAGTGGCGCGGCGAGCCCGACCGAGCAGCGGTCGCCATCCGCGGGCTGTGCGCTCCGTACTCGTCCTTTCGCGACCCGACACCCGTGACGCTCGACTATCGACCGCTGGAAACCCTGCTCTCGGGCCCCGCCACCGAAGTCGCCGTCGTGCACGAAAAGCTCAGGCCCGGCAGCGGCTACTGCACATTGCGCGCTGCAGAAATCGACGAGGCACTGCGCGGCCTGGCGTCGCCGCACGCCTTGGTTCGCCGGCATGCGGCCAGCCTGCTGGAGGAAAGAGGGCTCGGCGCCGAAGCCGGTGAGCGCATCCTGCCGGCGCTGGCCGATCGCCTTGCGCATGACGAGAACGCTGACGTGCGCTGGCAAGCCGTTCGCGGACTCATGGCCTGGAGACGCGCGGCGCTGCCATGGCAGGCCGCTGTGCGGCACGCCGCACGGCACGATGCAGAAGAGCGCGTGCGTGAAGCCGCCCGCCAATGCCTCGGCGAGCAAGGCACCGCCTGAGGGCAGGTACGCTCAGCGCGCTGCGCGCAGCCTGTCCAGCGCCCGGTCGAGAAACGCGAGCCGGTCCTGGCCCCAGAAGCGCTCGCCGTTCAGGATGAAGGTCGGCGCGCCGAACACGCCTGCTTCGACAGCCTCGGCGCTGTTGGCGCGGTACATCGCCAGCACCTCGGCCGACTGCTCCATCGCCTGCAGCGAGGCGCCGTCGTAGCCGTTCTCGTCGGCCACGGAGATGCGCACTTCGGCTTTCGACGTGTCGCGCTCCTCGGCCCACAGGGCGCGCAGCAGCGCATGCGACAGCGGCTGGGCGTCGAGGCCCTGCAGCTGGGCGGCGATCACCATCCAGCCGGGGTACTTGTTCCAGTTCGGGTCGGTGGGCGCGCCCTTGGGGTAGTGCGCGGGCTCCAGGTTGAGCGGCATGCCGAGGTAGTCGCGCCAGCGCGCGAGTTCGAGCGCGTGGTACGTGCGGCGCGGCTCGGGGCGCGTCTTCAGCGGGATGCCGCCGGTCTGCGGCACCACGGCCTGGAAGTCGTAGGGCTTGAGCGTGAGCCGCACGTGGTGGCGGCGCACGATGTCCTGGAGTTGCGGGCCGCCGAGGTAGGCCCAGGGGGAGGAGAGGCTGTAGTAGCAGTCGAGCGCGATCATGCGCGGATTATCCGCAGCACCGAGCCTCCAGCCGCACGCCGTGCCGCTACAACACCTTGACCGCGCGCCCGATGAACTGGATCGGCCCGGTCGGCCTGTCGATCGGCGAGCCGTTCTCGGGCTCCAGCGTGAGTTCGAACAGCTGGTTCGGCTCCAGCGGCGGCAGCTTGTCGATGGGAATGCGCAGCGTCTGGCCCTGCTTGACCAGCCCCAGCGACACCGGGCCGCGCCACTGATCGGCCTTGGTCCAGAACTGCAGCGTCTTCTGCGGCGGCACCTCGATCGTGCCCAGCGGCACCAGGCTCAGCTGGCGCGACGACGTGGTCTGGATCACCCAGCCCGGCGACTTGTCCTGCGGGGCGACCAGCACCACCATGTATTGCGGCGTGGGCGGCGCGCGGGTGACGAGCACCGCCATCATCAGCGCCGCGGCGGCAAACCCGCCCGCGGCCAGGCCGCGCCAGAGCTGCAGGTTGTTCCACCAGCGCGCGAAGCCCGATGCGCGCGCCGGCTGCCCCGCCTTCGGCACGGCGGCAGCGCCGGCCAGCGTGCGCTCGATGCGCGACCACAGCGCGGGCGACGGATCGGCCGGCGGCGCCAGCGAGGCCAGCGGCAGCAGCCGTGCTTCCCACGCCTGCACCGCATCGCGCAGCGCGGGCTCGCCGCGCATGCGGGCTTCCACCGCAGCGCGAGCGTTGGCCGACAGCGTGCCCAGCACGTACTCGCCGGCCAGCGCGTCGATCTCTTCGAAATTGCCGAAGCTGGAAGAAGCGCCGCCGCTCATGCCATGCACTCCCGCAGCGCGCGCATGCCGCGCTGGATCCAGGCCTTGACCGTGCCCAGTGGCGTCTGCAGCCGCTCGGCGATCTCGCCATGCGAGCAGCCTTCCACATACGCATAGAGGATGCAGTCGCGCCGCGCCGGCTCCAGCCCGCCCAGGCAGCCTTCGAGCCTGCCGAGGTCCGCGCGCAGCTCGAAAGGATCGACGGAGGTGGCATAGGCCGCGAGCGCGGCCTGGTCGTCGATGGCCTCTGCCGCGTCTTCGCTCACGTCCACCTGGCGTGCGCCGCTGCGCACCATGTTCAATGCGGCGTTGCGCACCACGCTGTAGATCCAGCCCCGGCCCTCGCCGCGCGCCGGGTTGAAGGTTTCCGCGCGCTGCCAGATGCTGATGAAGGCGTCGTGCAGCACGTCTTCGGCCTGCTGGCGCTGGCGCACGATGCGCAACGCCACACCCAGCAGGTACCGGCTTTCGCGCTGGTAGAGCTGCTGCAGGGCCTGACGGTCGCCGCGTGCGCAGGCCATGAGGGCGGCGTCGTAGTCGAAGGGCGGTGTGGGTGGCGGGTTCTGCACGGCCCGATGGTAGTGGAGCCCGCGGCCCCGCCGCCGAATCGCCCCCCGGTCAGGACGCCTTCCAGAAGATGTAGTCGGCCTGGTACTGCACGATCTGCTTCTGGCCCTTGTTGGCCGGCGTGCAGGCCACCGTCGTGGGAGCCACGCCGCCTTGCAGCGCCACGCGCTGGATGTAGGTGACGCCCGTCATCGCGCCGCTGCCCGTGGCAGGGTTGGCCTTCACCAGCTGGTACGGCAGGCTGGTCGGGCCCGAGGGCGCGACCGCCAGCTGCGTGGCCGTGAGCTTCGAACCGTCGTTCGATTCCCAGGTGGCCGGCGGGCCGTAGTACTTGCCGACCTGCTTGCCGCTGCGATCCAGCAGCTTGGCGTCGGGGCCGACGAACACCCACTCGGTCTGGCCCGGGGCATTGGCCTTGTCGCGGCATTCATAGGTGATGTCGCCCTTGCCCACCGTTTCCATCGCGACCTTGTTGCCGGCCGGCACCTGGATGGTGGGGGGCAGGCTGGACTGGTTGAAGGCGGGAGTCATCGACATCGAGCCGCAGGCGGTGAGCACCGCAGCAGCGGCACTGACGGCGCCGAGAACGGCGAGCGAACGGGCGGGACGGGAGGTGTGCATGGAATTTCTCCTGGGTTGTAGAAGGTCAGCAGCTCCTCGCTGCTGAGGGGTCTACACGCCAGTGGCGGATTTGGATGCAGGGGGTGGAAGATTTTTTTGATGGGGGGCAGCGAGCCCGGGATCGCATGCGCTTCGCAGAAGCTGCCGGACATCGATCCGGTGGCGACTCCCCGGGCTTCGGCAACCCGTCGCATCGCCCCCCGCTGCGGCGCCAAGCGACCCGCTATCGCCGACCTGCCCTCACCCCCTGCCCCACCAACGTTAACACGGCAAACCCAAGAATCACCCACACTCCTGAATAGAGCATCCCCAGCTCCGTTCCGGGCGCAATCGCCGCGGTCAACACCGCCAACCCGCAAGCACCGCCCACCTGCAGCGAACTGTTCAGCAACCCGGCCGCCAGCCCCTGCTCGTCGTCGTCCACGCCGTTCGTCCCCGCCACCATCAGCGCCGAGATGCTCAGCGCAAACCCGAGACCCCACAGCACCGAAGCCGGCAGCAGTACGCCCCACAGGTCGGGCTCGGGTCCGATTCGCAGCATCAGCAGGTAGCACGGCACGAAGGCCAGCAGGCCGACCATCAGCACGCGCGTCACGCCGAAGCGGCTGATGAGAGCGCCGATCTTCGGGCCGATCACCACCACCATCAGCCCCGCCGGCAGCAGCACCAGCGCCATCTGCCACGGCTTCCAGCCCTGGATGTTCTGCAGGTACAGCGCGATCAAGAATTGGAAACCCATCGCACCGCCGTACAGCAGCGCGGCGCTGATGTTGGCGGCCACCAGTCCGCGGTTGCGGAAGATGCCCAGCCGCACCAGCGGCTCCTTCACCGTGCGCTCGATGGCGACGAAAGCCATCAGCAGCGCCGCAGCCACCGCAAAGCCGATGACGGTGCGCAGTGAAGACCAACCCACCTCCTCCACCGATACCACGGTGAACACCATCAGCAGCATGCCCGCCACCAGCGTGACGGCGCCGGCGATGTCGAGCCGCTGCCGCGGCTCCCCTCTCACGCGCGGCGCATCGGGCGGCAGGTAGCGCAGCGCGGCCAGCAACAGCAGCACCGCGACCGGAATCGGCAGCACGAAGATGTAGCGCCAGTTCAATGCCGCCAGCAGCCCGCCGATGAGCAGGCCCGACGAGTACCCCGAGGCCTCGAACAGGTTGAAGATGCCGAAGGCCTTGTTGCGCGCCGGCCCTTCGGCAAAGGTGGTGGTCAGCAGCGACATCGCAGCCGGCCCGGTGAAGCCCGCGGCCATGCCCTTGACGAAGCGAGAGACGATCAGCAGCCCCGCGTCGGTGGCGAAGGCGCCGCCCACCGACACCAGCGCGAACACCGCCAGGCCCGCCACCAGCACGCGCCTGCGGCCGAACAGGTCGGCACAGCGCCCGCCCAGCAGCAGAAAGCCGCCGAAGGCCAGGATGTACGCGCTGACCAGCCACTGCGCCGTGGCCGCGCCGATGCCGAAGGCCTGCTGGATCTCGGGGATTGCCACCGCGATCATCGAGATGTCGAGCCCGTCGAGCAGAATCACGCCGCTGAAAATGAGCAGCGCGATCCACATGCGCGCAGGCCAGTGCAGGGGATCGTGGTTGTTGCTGTTGCTGTTGCGATTGCTCTCCGCGGTCACGGGGCAGGCCCCGCCCGGGTTGTTCATCTGGCTGGCAGACATCGTTGGTTCACTCGCTCGCTTGTTCATTGGTTGATCGGCTGATTCGGCCAATCCTCCCGCGCCGCTTGCGGCTTGGGAAACGAGTAGTTCTCAACGGAGCATCAAGCAAGACTTGAAGATCGAGCTGATCGTCGATCGATGGATGCACCGCCAGACCGCTCGCCCATGCCCACGCACGCCAACGTCAACACCAACGCCACGACCATGACGACAAGCACCGCCCCCGCCACGAACCGTGGCATGCCCCTGCCCGGCACGCGCGCGCTGCGCACCTTCGAGGCGGCCGCGCGGCACCGCAACTTCACGCGTGCGGCCGACGAACTGGGGCTCACGCCCGCGGCCGTGAGCTACCAGATCAAGGAGATCGAAGACCAGCTCGGCCTGGCGCTCTTCACGCGCAACAGCCGCAGCATCCAGCTCACGCCGGCCGGGGCCGTGCTCTTCGAGGCGACCGCCGATGCGCTCGACACCCTGCACCGCGCCACCGGCCGCGCCCGCCGACTGGCGCGCAGCGCGGCACAACTGCGCGTGTCGCTGAGCGCGCGCTTCGCCACCAACTGGCTGCTGCCCAGACTGCCGAAGTTCAGGGCCGCCAACCCTGGGCTGGAGCTCAGCTTCGACATCACCGACGAGCTGCGCGACTTCGAGGCCGACGACATCGACATTGCCATCCGCTTCGGCACCGGCAGCTATGAAGGCGCGCACGCCGAGCGGCTCTTCGACACCCTCATCGTCCCCGTGTGCAGCCCCAGGCTCATCGAGAACGGCCCGCCGCTGAACGAGCCGCGCGACCTTCTGCGCCACAACCTCACGCTCTGTTTTGTCGACTGGAAGACCGACACCATGACCTGGCCCGACTGGCGCATGTGGATGGCCGCGGCCGGCGTGGACGACGAGGACATCGACGACAGCCGTTTCGTGGGCTTTGCCGATTCGAGCTTCGTGGTGCAGGCCGTGCTCGAAGGCGGCGCCGTGGGGCTGGCCGACCTGGACCTGATCGCGGGCGACCTGGCGCAGGGGCGGCTGGTGCGGCTGTTCGACGTCGGCGTGCGCATGGCGCGGCCGTATGCGTACTACCTGGTGTATCCGCAGGAGAGCAGCGAAGACGCGCGGGTCGTGGCGTTTCGGGAATGGATGCTGGGGGAGATGAAAAGCGGTAAGCGGCTGCCTATCCCACCTTGTATCCAGAGCAGGGGTTTTCCGATGATGTCCAGCTAAACGATAGCTGGACATCTATGGATAGCAATACGAAGCAGCGGCGGCGGCACAGCGCGGAGTTCAAGGCGCAGGTGCTGCGGGCATGCGAGCAACCGAGCGCCTCGGTGGCGGCGGTGGCGCGCGAGTTCGGACTCAACGACAACCTCGTGCACCAATGGCGTCGTGGTCGCGGACTCGGTGCGCCACAAGCTGCAGCGCAGTTCATCGCACTGCCGCTGCCAGCGCTGCCATCTGCGCCCGAGCAGGGCACCGTGGCGCCGGTTACCACCGGCGACATCCACCTGGACTTCAAACGTGGCGCTGTGCAGGTCAGCGTGACGTGGCCGATGTCGGCCGCCACCGAGTGTGCGGCCTGGCTGCGCGAGGTCCTACGTTGATTCGTATCGATGCGTTGTGGCTGTGTGCGCAGCCGCAGGACATGCGCGCAGGCGCCGAGCGCCTGTTGAGGCAGGTCGTCCATGCACTGGGCCGCGCCCAGACTCACCACGGCTACCTCTTCGCCAACGCCCGGGCCACCCGCGTCAAGCTGCTCGTGCACGACGGCTTCGGCGTGTGGTGCGCCGCGCGGCGCCTGCACAGCGGCCGCTTCGCCTGGCCGACCGAGGCCGACGCGACCACACCGCTGCAACTGACGCAGGCGCAGTTCGACGCGTTGGTGGTCGGCCTGCCCTGGCAGCGCCTGGCCCAGATGTGCGAGATCACGCGCCTGTAACTTCATCAGCGCGTTGACAGCGCAAGTCCGGGTGAGCTTGCGTGTTGTCGGCGGCGTGATGCGCACATGCTGCATCTGGGTGACCTGACCGACGACACGCTCAAGGGCCTCGGCCCAGAGGCCGTCGCGGCACTCGCCCAACAGATGCTCCAGCGGCTGCGCGAGCAGGAACAGGCTCTGGCTCACAAGGCCCGCGAGATCGAGCAGCGCGACCAGGCGATCAAGCTCAAGGACGCCAAGATCGAGAAGATCACCTTCGAGCTGGTACGCCTGAAGCGCTGGAAGTTCGGCGCCAAGGCCGAGGCGATGAGCGCCGAGCAAAGGCGCCTGTTCGAGGAGACCTGTGCCGAAGACGAAGCCGACCTGCAGGCGCAATTGCAGGCACTGTAAGGCGAGGCGCCGCCCGCCGAAGCCAGCGAGAGGCGGCGCACGCCGCGGCGCGAGAAGCTGCCCGACCACTTGCGGCGCATCGAGCACCGGCATGAACCCGACCACACAACCTGCGCCCAACCCGGCTGCGGCCAGCCGATGGTGCGTGTGGGCGAGGACATCAGCGAACGGCTGGACGTCGTGCCGGCCGAATTCTTCGTGCACCGTCATGTTTACGGCAAGTGGACCTGCCGCTGCTGTCAGACCTTGACGCAGGCACCGGCCGAGCCCTCGATCATCGAAGGCGGCATCCCAGCGAGCGGGCTCGTCGCCCACACGCTGATCAGCCGCTTCGTAGACCACCTGCCGTACTACCGACAGGAGGCGATCAACGCACGCTCGGGCGTGCACACGCCGCGCTCGACGCTGGCGCAGTGGGCGGGCCAGGCCGGTGCTGCACTGCAGCCGCTGTACGACGCGCACCGGCACTTCGTGCTGCAGGCTCGCTACCTCCATGCCGACGAGACCCCGGTGGCCATGCTCGACCCTGGCGCAGGCAAGACCAAGCGGGCCTATGTCTGGGGGTATGCACGCGGCGCCTTTGATGCAACGCCGGGCGTGGTGTACGACTTCTGCCTAGGGCGCGGCGCGCAGTATCCGCTGGCCTTCCTTGCCGGCGAACACGAGCGCCCGCCATGGGTGGGTACGCTGATCCGGGACGAATACGCTGCGTACGACCAGGTGGTGCGCTCGGTGCCCGGGCGCTTGGCGGCAGGGTGTCTGGCCCACGCAAGGAGGAAGTTCGATGAGTTGCTGCGAGACGGCGGCAAGAGCGCCGTGGCGGCCGAGGCAGTGACCCGGATCGCGGCCTTCTACCGCGTCGAGCGCGAGATTGCAGTCCTGGACGGCGACCAGCGGCTAGCCCAGCGGCAGCGCCGCACGCAGCCGCTGTGGGAGCAGTGGCATGAGTGGCTGCACGTCGAGCGTCGCCGTGTCCCTGACGGCAGCGCCACGGCCCGTGCGCTGGACTACACCCTGAACAGTTGGGACGCGCTCGCGCACCATCTCACCGATGGCCAAGTCAGCGTGGACAACAACCATCTGGAGAACCTGCTGCGTCCATGGGCCATGGGAAGGAAGGCCTGGCTGTTCGCGGGCAGCGAACTGGCGGGCCAGCGCGCCGCCGTGGTTATGAGCCTCGTGCACTCGGCCAAGCTGCATGGCCACGATCCTCATGCCTACCTGCGCGATGTGCTGCAGCGGCTTCCGACGCACCTGAACAGCTGCATTGACGAGCTGCTGCCTCATCGCTGGCAGCGGATGGCCTGAGCGTCGGCGATCACCTCATCTCGGACCGTCTGCGCCCAACGTCAAGATAGGGTGGCCAGCCGCATACGAAGGGCTCGGACAGAGCGCTCGTTTAGATGCAGGGGAGCAGGATTCTCCGCAAGCTTCGCGTTGAGCATGTCACGTGCCTGGGCGAGATTGCGATGCCGTGATCGCGCCCCATCGCTGACTGTGGTGATGCCCGTCGCCTCGTGAGTTAGTCGCGCCGCACTGTCGCTGTGGAACATGAAGTTGTCGCTGTGGGGGCGGGCGTTGAAGTATTCAATGGCGAGGTCGTCCTCGCTTACTGCATGCCTGCTTGAGCGTTGATCGCGGTAGCAGGTCAGTCTTAAAAGCGGCGGCCTATCTTCCTCCGCCCCGTACGCCGCCGGTTGACGCAATGTGTCCAGTGCTCGGAGTGCGGCTTCGAGGCGGTCGAATTGCTCCGCATCTGGCACGACAAGAGTCTCGGCAGTGGAGTTGCCCAGCGCTTTGTCGAACGTGGTCGCTACCACTTCTGCTTTGTCGACGCTATTCACGATGAACCGGAAAAGCACTTTCAGGGCATCACAGGCCTCTTCACTCCGTTCGATCACCTCCATCTCAAAGTAACCAGTCATCTCGACTCCTATCGGTTCTATCTGCGCACTCTTGGCCTGAAGCAGGCCATACCTCCTGCAGGGCGGCAGCTGTCAAAGCTGATCACGAGTTAGAGCTCGATCAAGTCGAAATGACAAGATACTCACGTCCTCTCGGTCCAAGTGGTGTTCACTTTGACGTGTTGATGCCGATGCGTGGGGGCATTCATCCCATTGCGTGCTAGGCACTCCCTGCAAACGTAAATGTGTTGCGTATGCACGGTCACTGGGAGGAGGTGGTCTTTGCAAGCCTGCGTGCCCTGGTCGCATGAAATAGTGTCCAGCCTCCGATAGCCGCCCAGAACGCGACGGCAATCAAATTGCAGATAAGGTCACCGCCAGCAACGTACCGACCATTGAACAAGGCCCTATGGAGAACCTGTGTGGCAAGGATGCTCGCCCAGATGAGCAAGGGCGCTAGGGCGATCCACCAAGCAGATGCCGCTGATGGGCTCCGCACAACAGTCGGAATTGCAATGAAGACAAGAGGTGCCCACGCAGACAGTTGATCAGGCCACCCCATACCAGGTCCAAGCCCTGATACACCAGAGACAACCAGCATCAAAGTGGGGATCCATAGCAGCGTACCGACAAGGAAAGCGAACGCGATATTCATGTTGACTCCGTTTCCATCGGACCTCGCGATTCACTCATAGAGCGCGTAATCCCCGGCGCCGAAGTCTAGTCCATGCGGCGACATGCAGACGTTCGGTCAAGAGGGGATACCCAGCCGCTTACGAAAAGCGAACCGGGCCAGCCTGACGATCACGACTGGCTTGAAGCCCCGAATACCCTCCAGCCCAACTGGTGATTTCGTGAGTCCTCACTGCCAGGAGACAAGTCGACGATGCAGAAGATCGACCAATCCGTAGAGCAAAAGAGAAATTACGACCAGGATAGTGAGAGAAGCGAAAGCAGTGGGAACCTTGAACGAAGACGTCGAGAAAAGGATCAGGTAGCCTAACCCCGTCTCAGCGGCAACGAACTCCGCGACCACGGCACCAATGATGCTCAGCGTCACCCCAACCTTGAGCGCAGCGAATATGAAGGGGGCCGCATAGGGAAGGCGAATCTGAAGGTATTGGCGGCGGACTGGCGCCCGCAGGGACCGGGATAACTCCACCAACTCGGGAGGAACAGCCGCCAATCCGGTTGCCGTTGCAATCACGATCGGAAAAAAGGTGATGAGCATGGTGATCACGACCTTGGGCAAGCTGCCAGTTCCAAGAGTGACCACAAGGATAGGTGCGACGGCGATGATGGGCGTGGATTGAATTACCACCAGCCAAGGAAGGACAAGACGGGACAGCAACCTCGACTTGACGATTCCAATGGCCAAAGGAAGTGCAATCAGGATCGCGCAGAAGTAGCCGGTCAATGCGACCGACAGCGTCGTCCAGGCGTGCTCGATCCATCGATGCAAACTCATCTCGACCATGCTTGCGCCGATCGCACTGGGCGCAGGCAGTATGAACTGGGGTACTTGCAGCGTCCGACAGATCATCTCCCACACCGCCACGACGCCAATGAACACGACGATTGCGAGATGCCGGTCCATGGCTGCAAGCAGCAGATTATTTCTGCGTTCGGTCATGGTCACTCCTTGCTGCGGCTGAAAAGTTTGATCCGCATCTCGTTTGCCATGGCATTGAATGCAGGATCGGCAAGCGTGTCGATGGTTCTTGGACGCGCGAAGGGCACGTCGATGATCTCCGAGACTCGCCCCGGCCGGGCACTCATGACCACGATGCGGTCCGACAGCAGCAAGGCTTCCTGGATCGAATGCGTCACGAAGACGACCGTCTTCGGACGCTCCGTCCAGATACGCAACAGCTCCAGACTCATCTCGTCACGAGTCAAGGAGTCCAGTGCAGAGAATGGTTCGTCCATCAACAGGATGTCCGGGTCGTGCAGCAAGGAGCGCGCGATGGCAACGCGCTGCTGCATTCCACCAGACAGCTCGCTGGGGTTTCGCTCGGCGAAATCAGCCAGGCCTGTCATCGACAGCAATTCGCGTGCGCGCTTGCGGTCGCGGTCATCGACTCGCCCATGCTTGTGTTTCATGGGAAAAGTGATGTTGTCGACCACATTGGCCCATGGAAGCAGCGTAGGTCGCTGGAAAACCATGCCGATCTCATCGCGAGGTTCCAGGACCGGCATGCCGTAGATCTTGACCTCCCCCTCCGAAGGCTGCAGAAGTCCGGCGATCAAGCGCAGGATCGTCGACTTTCCGCAGCCCGATGGACCTATAAGAGAAACGAACTCATGGCGGCGCAACTTCAGGTCGACGTTCTGCAGCGCAGTCACCTTGGAACCGTCGCGGCCGACGAAAGTCTGTCCAACACCGTGGACGCTGATGACGTCGTTCATCGGCCGAGCTTCGGAAGGAACGAGCGATCGACCAGGGATTCCGGCCTCACCTTGTCCGCAGGGTAGTTCATGGACCTGTACACCCAGGTCCAGGTTGCCTCGAGGGGCTTCGGCTCGAATGCTCCAAAACCATCGCGTTTCGAGATTGGGTTGTCGATCAGCGGAATGGAGGCGCGAAACATCGCCGCAGCCACCTTGATGTCCGTCTCAGGCACTGCCGCCTTGAGATCGGCCGCCGCCTTGTCGGGATTCTCGATCGAGAAGCGAATGGCCTTGGCCGTCGCCCGCAGGAACTTCGCGAGAACCTCAGGGCGTTCCCTGATCAGCTTGTCCGAAGCGAAGATGCTCATGCCATAGCCGTCCAACCCGTACTTCGACCACTCGATGACCGAGAGCTTCTTGTTGGCCTGCTTCAGGGCTTCGTCGAACTGCGGGACCACGGTGGTCCAATTGATGGTGGCATCAACCCGCCCCTGCGCGAGCATAGGTGCCTGTGCGCTCGGGTCGACCTTGACCGTCTTCACCTTGCCGGGGTCAATGCCATTGGCCCGAAGAATGACGGGCCACAGCACGTTGGAGGACGAGAACGTGGGCATCGCCACGGTCTTTCCCGTCAGGTCCTTGAGTTCGTTCACTCCGCTTCCGGCGATGGTGAAGAGCGCGTCGGGTTGCACGGAGTAGACCGACATCACAGCCTTGACGGGGACCGGCGACTCGGCGGCCGCCATCATCAATGACGCAATGGCACCGTTGCAAACGTCCGCAGCGCCAGTCGCAACTTTCGTGATTGCGTCCGAAGATCCCCGGCCGGGAACGACCGATACATCCAGGCCTTCCGCCGCGTAGAACCCCTGCTTGAGCGCCACGTATGCAAAGGCCTTGTCACCGTTGGGCAGCCAGTCCAGCTGAAAGGTGAGCCGCTCGGCAGCACCGGCTGTGACGGACGCCAGCGCAATAGAAGCCGCCGTAAGGAATGTCTTGAAGTGCATGAGAGAGCTTTCGGTGGGATATCGTGTATCTAAGCTAAGTGCGCGTGATCGCAGGGACGGTCGCGAGGGTCGCCGCCAGCTGTAGCGTCAGTTCTTCGGGATTCGCAAGTTGGGGGACGTGCCCGCAATCCAGTTCGATACGACGTGCGCCCGGCACAAGTGCTTGCATGCGCCTTTGCATCACAAGCGGGATGGAGCGATCCCGCAGCGCTTCGACATAGACGCGGGGCACCTGTCCTGCACGTTGGGCAGTCCAGTCCACGGAGATTGCCCGGCCGGCCTCCGCCTGCGGCCTGAGCAAGGAAGCGGCCCTTCGGGCAGCGCCTTCTTCGCAGTCTTGCAGGAAGAAGGAAAGCGCAGCCGCCTCGGGCACGCAGCTGAAGCGGCGATCTGGCGTCCATACCAGGTGGGGTCCGATGCCACGAAGATCTTGCCCGGGATAATCACAGGCTGCGTGTCTGAGCAGCTCTGCGTAGCTCAAGCCCGACGGCAGCATCATGCCCGCGAGGTATACGAGGCATTGGATTTTCCCGGGGATGCGCTCGGCCACCGCGGTCGCGATCAGCCCGCCTCCGCTATGGCCCACGAGAACGACCCGTTCCCCGACCGAATCGACCGTTGCGCAGACATGGTCGACGTACGCAGGCAGGCTTGCCGGGCCAGGCGTTCCCCAGCCGTTGCCCGGCAGATCCAGTGCCTGTGCATGCCAACCTCTGGCGTGCAGATATGGCAACCAGGCGTCGAACGCCCAGCTTCCCTGCCAAGCGCCGTGGATAAGTACGAGATGGTGGTGCATGCTCACCCGCACGTGCGCTTGTAGCAGTTCATGAGATGTTGCTCGACCGTGATCGGTGCGTACTTCGGTGCCTCGCCATCCTTCAGGCAAGCAGGGATGCACTCGACGACCCAGTCGTAGTTGCCCGTGAAGAAGAACGGGACAGAGTGCCGCTCCCGGCCCGACCGGTTGATGACCCGATGCAGGGTCGACTTGTAGCGGCCGTTGGTCCAGCGTTCGATCAGGTCGCCGATGTTCACGACGTAGGTTCCAGGTATCGGCGGTGCGTCGGTCCATCTGCCCGTGTTCGCGGGTTGCACCTGCAGCCCGCCTGCTTCGTCCTGAAGGAGGAAGGTCAAGGCACCGAAGTCGGTATGCGCACCGCAACCTTTCTCATCCGGCTGCGCTACGGCGGGCTGTGGCGGATAGTGAAGCAACCGCAGATTGGCGGCCGCACCATCAAGAAAGCCGTCGAAATGGTCTTCGGGCAGCTCCAGCGAAAGGGCCAATCCGCGCATCATGACGCCCCCGAGGCGATACAAGGCACTGAAGTAATCGGTAGCGACCGCCCTGAAGTTCGGCAGGTCGGCAGGCCATTGATTCGGTCCGTGATTGAACTTGCCGGCTATCACCGATGGGTGGTCATCGGGAAGTTCGATGCCCAGGTAATAGCTTTCCTTGAGGTCCGGAGGCGCGCCGGCTTCCAGCGTCTGCGCACGCAGAGGCTCGTAGCCTCGATTGCATCGAGAAAGCGCCTTCGATACCTGAAGCTTCTTCGGTTCCGGCTGGTCGAAGAACGTCGCGGTCTCCGCCAGAACCTTGCGGATCAGTTCAGCCTCGATCCCGTGATTCTTGATGTAAAAGAAGCCACTGTTTTCGCACGCCTTGCGCAGGTTCTGTGCAACCGCCCTGCGCTGAGCGATGTCATGCGAATGCAGCCCCCCGATATCAATCAGGGGGACCGTGGCATGGTCGATAGGTTGATTCATGATTGCCTGTGAGGATGGAACGTGCCGCCATCCTAGGAACGATTCGGTGCATCAGATAGCACTGAATATCGCTCGTGGCGTTGCCTGATGCGCAACACCAGCGGGTCGAAAAATCCGACCACCAGACAGGTGCGCGAGAGCAACGCCATCTGATAAAAATGCACCAGCCCAGGGCTTTCTTGGCAAATCTCACCGCGCCGATGCACCATCGAGCGAACTCGGCAGTCGAACCTCCTCGGCCTCGCACCGGACGATTTCCTCCGAGAGCACGCGAAGCAGAGCATCCAGGGCCGGGGGAATCCATCGTCCTTCACGGGCATACACGCCGAGCTCCGAAAAAACCGGATTGGGCCCGGCCAGGGGAACGTGCACCATGGAGCCTTCCATCATCTCCTTCTCGATACCGATCCGGGTCTGGAAAGCAAGGCCGACACCCCTGACAGCCATTGTTCTGGCAAGCTCGATCGAGGCGCTTTCCAGCACCACCGTCAGTGGCCGCTTGTGATTGATGAGTAAGGAGCGCATCTGGGGGTACATCGATAACGACTGGCCGGGCAGGATCAATGGGTAGCCCGAGCAGTCGGAAAACGTCACGCTCTTGCGCGTCGCAAGTGGATGTGCGGTCGGCATGATGACGCCAAGTTTGAACTTGCCAACCGCATACTGGCGCAGCAGCTCGGATCGCTGGACGTTGTAACCAAGAGCCAGGTCGGCATCGCCATCAACCACCGCCTGCGCGACTTGGCTCGACCCTCCGGTCACGACAGATATCTTGACCATGGGATGCAGGGTCGCCATTTTTTCCAGGACATTCGGAAGTACGTCGGCATTCACGCCCTCGACGGCTGCAATCTTCACCTCGCCCCTGCGAATTCCGCGCAGTGCGTCCAGTTCGCTGAGGAGTCGGTTCTGGTCCTGGAGAACCGTCGTCACATGGCGCGCAAACAATTCGCCCACGGCGGTCAACCGGACTCCGCCGACCAGCCGGTCGAAAAGCGGCGAACCGATCTCTTGCTCGAGCTGAAGTAGCTGGCGGTTGACCGCGGACGCCGAGACATGAAGGTGTCGAGCGGCCTCCCTGATGGATTTGCACCGGCGGATCATGTCGAAGTATTTGAGGGTTCTTGCGTGGATGTGCATGGCATTGGGCTCGGGAGCGTAGGCGCGACCGTGCGCGCGATTCACCGGCTCCGCGATATTCGTGCCCGATGCGAAATGCGCAACGGGATGGAACGAATTTGCTGCTATCGCGGGCGATGCGTTGTTCCTAGCATCCGCGGCTCAACGACCTTGAATGCCTCATGCGCCACACTTCCAACCCGCTTACCCCCAAGCCCTGCGCCTTCATCCCATCGCGCGCATCCGCCGCCCTCGCCCTGTGTGCGGCATCGCTGCTTCATGCGAACTCCTCAAGCGCCCAGTCGTCAGTTACGTTCAACGGGCTTGTCGACATCAGTATCGGAAGCACCCGAGCGGCCGGATCGAAGCACGCTACAAGCAATGTTTCAAGCGGCAGCCTGACGACCAGCTGGTATGGCCTCAAGGGCGCAGAAGACCTTGGCGGCGGTTGGGCGGCCATCTTCCAGCTCGAGACCTTTTTTCGGGCCGACGACGGTGAACAAGGGCGATACGCAGGCGACGCCTTCTGGAGCCGCAGCAGCTTTGTCGGCATCTCGAACCCGAAATGGGGTCGATTGACCTTCGGCCGAAGCGCGACCTCGCTGTTTTCCAACTCCGTCCTGTTCAATGCAGTAGAAGGATCGTTCGGCTACTCACCAACCATTCGGCACTACTACAGAAGCGGCACGGTGACCGGCGACAGCGTGTGGAACGATTCGATCGCTTACACCAGCCCGAGCATGTCCGGGTTCATCGTTAGGGAACGTCTGATCAAGTCGTAAATTGGCCGGCTGAAGAGGGTGCGTGCGGTCCCGCTGCACTCGCAGGCTCGTTGCACCGAGCATCCGATGCGTTTGAGGGCTTCTATGCCCCCTTCACGCTGCCTGCGGGCGCAGCTGTCCCATCATCGCAATCAGTTTCCTTCTGACCATCCACAAGTTCGACAGCGCAAACAGCGTGATCACGTGCGCAGTGTTCTTGGCTAATCCCTTGAATCTCACCTTTGCCAAGCCGAACTGACGCTTGATCACCCGAAACGGGTG
>NZ_KB907458.1 GCF_000382045.1 Variovorax atrisoli 110B | reverse complement strand
ATCTCCTTGGCTGCTGCAGCGGAGCGTTGGGCCAGGCTGCGGACTTCCGAAGCGACAACTGCGAAGCCACGGCCCTGCTCGCCTGCTCGGGCTGCTTCAACGGCAGCGTTCAGTGCGAGGATGTTCGTCTGGAACGCGATGCCATCGATCACGCCGATGATGTCGACGATCTTCTTGGACGACGCATTGATCGAGCCCATGGTGTCGACCACCTGGGAAACCACGCTGCCGCCCTTGACCGCAACTTCGGAGGCCGACACCGCCAGCTGATTGGCTTGACGCGCGTTGTCCGCGTTCTGCTTGACGGTCGAGGTCAGTTCTTCCATCGACGCCGCCGTCTGCTCCAGCGAACTCGCCTGCTCTTCCGTACGCGACGAAAGATCCTGATTGCCCGAGGCAATCTGGCTCGACGCCGTCGCGATCGTGTCCGTGCCGGTGCGCACCTCGCTGACGATCTTCACGAGGCTTTCGTTCATCTCCTTGAGGGCATGCATCAGCCGGCCCGTCTCGTCCTTGGACGCCACCTCGATGCGCGAACTGATGTCGCCCGCCGCGACCTTCTCGGCCACCTGCACGGCCTGGCCGATGGGGCGGGTGATGGAGCGCGTGATGAGCCATGCGATGGCCGCACCGATGAGAACTGCAAGGCAGCCCAGCGCCAGCATGAGGTTGCGCGACCATGCGTAGCCCGCGGCGGCTTCGTCGTTGGCTTCCTGCGAACGCTTTTCCTGATGTTCGGCCATCGCATCGAGTTCTGCGAGCACAGACCTCACCGCGGGTTGGAACTTCGAGATGAAGAGCGATGTCGCCTCTTCGTTGTTGTTCTGCAGGCCCAGCTCGCTGAGGCGCGCGTTCAAGGGCACCAGCACGGCCACCTTCTCGTCGATACGTGCAAGGAGCGCCTTGCCTTCGGCGGTCGTCAGCAGCTTCTCCAGCACGGCGCGGCTCGTGGTGAAGCGATCGCGCGCAGCGGCGATCTTCTTCATCTCCTCGCGCATCGCGCCATCTTCGGTCAGGAGGATCAGGTTGCTGTCGAGGATGGCGATGTCGCGGATCGCGTCCACCATCTTGTTGACCGAGGCCACCTTGACGTTGTTGCCGGTGACGATGCCGTTCAGCCGCGTCTGGATGTCGGTCATCGCATTGAGACCGAGGACCGCGATGCCGGCCAGGAGAAGAAGCACTGCGGCAAAGCCCGCGCCGAGGCGCGTGCCGATCTTGAGATTGAGAAACGAGTTCATGGGGAGAGGTTTTTTTCGGAAATCTTCGTGTTGACGTGCTCGAGCAGCCGGTCGAGCCGGTCCGACACCTTGGCCGCGTCATGGGTCGAACGGGTGACCGAACGCATGACGAGCCAGACGATGGCGATCGCGGTAAGCAGGGCCGCCACGCCGAGCACCAACACAGTCTGTTGCGCCCACTCGTAGCCGGCACCCGCCTGGAAGCCGAGGCTCAGCGCGATGACCAGGAGGAGCAACAGGATGGCAAAGCGCGCGCCGATGCGCAGGGCTCGCCTGGGACTGATACGCGTACGCATGGATCTTCAGGCCGGCAGGGCTTCCTCTTGTGCGTCGAGCTTGAATGTGCTGACTGCGCGCACGAGGCTGTCGGCCTGTTCCTGAAGCGACTGGGCCGCGGCGGAAGCCTCTTCGACCAGCGCCGCGTTCTGCTGCGTGACCTGGTCCATCTGGGTGATCGCCTGGTTGATCTGCTCGATGCCGGAGGTCTGCTCCTGGCTGGCCGCGGTGATCTCGCCCATGATGTCGGTCACCCGCTTCACGCTTCCCACGATTTCGTCCATGGTGCGGCCGGCCTCTTCGACCTGCTTGCTGCCTTCTTCGACCTTCTCGACCGAGTCGCCGATCAGGGTCTTGATCTCCTTGGCGGCTGCAGCAGAGCGTTGGGCCAGGCTGCGGACTTCGGAGGCGACGACTGCAAAGCCGCGGCCCTGCTCGCCTGCTCGGGCTGCTTCGACGGCAGCGTTCAGCGCGAGGATGTTGGTCTGGAATGCGATGCCATCGATCACGCCGATGATGTCGACGATCTTCTTGGACGAGGCATTGATCGAGCCCATGGTGTCGACCACCTGGGACACGACGCTGCCGCCCTTGATCGCGACTTCGGAGGCCGACACCGCCAGCTGGTTGGCTTGACGCGCGTTGTCCGCGTTCTGCTTGACCGTCGAGGTCAGCTCCTCCATCGAGGCCGCCGTTTGTTCGAGCGAACTCGCCTGCTCCTCCGTCCGCGAAGAAAGATCCTGATTCCCCGCCGCGATCTGCCGCGAGGCGACTGCGATCGAGTCCGTGGACGCCTTGATGCGCGTCACCAGGTCGGTCAGCGTGTCCTCCATCTCGCCCATGCCGCGCAGCAGCCGGCCGAAGTCGCCGCCGCGTTCGGTCTCGAATTCCTGGCTCAGGTCACCGGATGCCACGGTCTCGGCGATCAGCAGCGCTTCGCCGATGGGCTGCACGATGCTGCGCGTCAGCAGCCATGCGGTCGCAGTGCCGGCAGCCAGCGCGAGGCAGGCGAGGACCACGATCCAGGTGCGACCCGTGCGGTATTGCGCGTCGATGGCGGCGGCGGTCCTGTCGATCTCCCGCTGCTGGAAGTCCACCATGGCGCGGATGCTCGCGTCGTAGGCATCGAGCGCAGGCATCAGCTGGGCGTCGGTCAGCGTCGTCGCCTCGTCCTTGCGGCCATCGGCCTTGAGCTTGAGGACCTGGTTGCGCAGCTCGACATAGTCGCCGCGCTTCTTCTTGATGTCGGCGCTCAGCGCCAGTTCCTCGGGCGACGCCAGCGCCGCCTCGAGCTTCTTCTGCGTCTCGGTGATGACGGCGCTGGTGGCCGAGATGTTCTTCTGCAGGTAGGCCTGCACGGTCGGGTCTTCGCTCTTGAGCAGCGAGAAGGTGCGCACGCTGTTGGTGTTGGTGGCCAGCTGCCATGCGGCCGCGAGCCGCTCCTTGGCCAGCGATGCACCGGCCATCGCCTGCGTGGCCTCGCCCACGGCCTGCAGCCGCAGAACGCCGATGCCGGCGATGAGCACCACCAGCGCCAGCACGCATGCGAAGACGGCGCCCATGCGCCGCCCCACGGTCCAGTTCTTCATCATGTACCTGTCTCCTCTCGGAACCTCTGTTGTAGTCGTCGTGCGGGTTCGGGGATGAATCGGACGCTCAGGCGGCGATCTTCTCGACCAGGCCCATCTCCTGGCTGGACATGAGCCGGTCGATGTCCACCAGGATCAGCATCCGCTCGTCCAGCGTGCCCAGCCCGATCAGGTAGTCCGCGTCCAGCACCGAGCCCATCTCCGGCGCCGGCTTGATCTGCTCGCCCGTCAGCGTGATCACGTCCGACACGCTGTCCACCACCATCCCCACCACACGCCCGCCGATGTTCAGCACGATCACCACCGTGAACTGGTCGTACGTCGGCTCCCCAAGCTTGAACTTGATGCGCATGTCGATGATCGGAACAATGATCCCCCGAAGGTTCACCACCCCCTTGATGTATTCCGGCGCGTTCGTGATCCGCGTCACCGCGTCGTACCCGCGCAGCTCCTGCACCTTCTGGATGTCTATCCCGTACTCTTCATCGCCCAGCTTGAAGGTCACCACCTCCAGGGGCGCGACAGCGCCCTGGAGCTGCGGCGCCTGTGCCTGCCGGATTGCGGTTGCTGATGCGGTCTGTGCCATTGGCTTTTCCTTGGTGCGGTGAGCGCTCGGGCGCCTCAGCCGAATTTCTGCATGATGCGGACCAGCTTCTCGCCGTAGCGGGGGTCGGTCGCGTAGCCCGCGCGCTGCAAGCCATGAGCCGCCTCGTTCGGGTCGTCGGTGGCCAGCACGTTCGCGTAGCGCGGGTTGCGGGTGATGAAGCGTGCGTAGTCGGTGAAAGCTTCCTCGTAGGAGGCGTAGGCGCGGAACTTCGCGCGCACCTTCTGCGGCTCGCCGTCGACGTACTCGGTGGTGGTGGTCTCCACCGTCGCGCCTTTCCAGCTGCGGTCGGCCTTGATGCCGAAGAGGTTGAAGCTCTGCCTGCCGTCGTCGGCGCGGATCTCTCGCTTGCCCCAGCCCGATTCGAGCGCGGCCTGCGCGAGGATCAGCGGCGCGGGCACGCCGCTGGCCGTGCTTGCGGCCTGCGCCGATGCGCCCATGCGGCCCACGAATTCGTCGACCTGGCCCTGCAGCGATCCGGCATTCGCGCCTTGCGCCCGCCGGTCGCCGTTGAACTGGTAGATGCCGAGGTCAGCCGAGCGTGCGGTCGAGGCGACGGGTGCCGAACCGATCGGAATGCCCGCACGCGCCCCCAGCTGAAAACCGGGCAGGGGCGGATCCAGCTGCATCGGCTTGACGCCGATCTCGGCGTCGGGCGGACCCGAGGGCATGCTGCGGCGCAGCTGGGCGAGCATCGCCTCGGCGAGCCCCACGCCGCGCCCCGAAAGGTTCTGCGTGAGCTGCTGGTCGAACATCGACAGGTACACCTTCTGGTCCTGGCTGTCGAAGAGGCCGCTCGATGGCGTCGCCTCGCGCATGCTCTTGAGCACCATGTTCATGAACAGCGCCTCGAACTGCCGCGAGACCTGCTGCAGGCCCTCTTCGGGCGAGCTGCGCACCGTGCGCCGCAGTGCATCGACGCCCTGCACGTCGAGCGCGAAACGCTGGTCGAGCGCACCACTGCGGTCATTGACCGGTAACGTCATCGCCGCGGCCCCGTCAGATGATCTCGAGCTCGGCGCTCAGGGCGCCGGCCGACTTCATGGCCTGGAGAATGGAAACCAGGTCCTGCGGATTCGCGCCCAGGCTGTTGAGCCCCTTGACCACGTCCGACAGAGAGGCGCCGCCGCGCACCATCTGGATCGCACCGCCGCCCTGGTTGACCGAGATCTGCGAGGTCTGGGCCGCCACCGTGCTGCCGCCGGAGAATGCGCCCGGCTGGCTGATGACCGGCTCGGTGTTGATGACCACCGACAGGTTGCCGTGCGCGATGGCGCAGTCCTTCACGCGAACCGCCTGGTTCATCACCACAGACCCCGTGCGCGCATTCACGACGACGCGGGCACCCGCCTGCGTAGGCGTCACCTCGAGATCTTCCAGCCGCGCGAGGAAGCCCACGCGCTGCTGCGGCTCGGGCGCACGCACACGGATCGATCGCGCATCGATGGCCTCGGCCGTGCCGGAACCGAACTGCCTGTTGATCGCATCCACCGCGCGCTGCGTGGTGCCGAAGTCGGAGCGGTTGAGCTCGATCGAGAACGTGCCCTCGGCACCCACGGGCGATTCCACCGTGCGCTCCACCAGCGCACCACCGGGAATGCGGCCCGAGCTGAGCTGGTTGACCTGCACCTTGCTGCCGTTGGCCGAGGCACCTGCGCCGCCGACCACCATGTTCCCCTGCGCCACCGCGTACGTCTGTCCGTCCACGCCCTTGAGCGGCGTCATCAGCAGCGTGCCGCCGCGCAGGCTCTTCGCGTTGCCCATCGAGGACACAGTCACGTCGATGTTCTGCCCCGGCCGCGCGAACGAAGGCAGCGTGGCCGTCACCATCACCGCCGCCACGTTCTTCAGCTGCATGTTCACGCCCTGCGGAATCGTGATGCCCAGCTGCTGCAGCATGTTGTTCAGGCTCTGCGTGGTGAACGGCGTCTGCATCGTCTGATCGCCCGTGCCATCCAGCCCCACCATCAGCCCATAGCCGATCAGCGGGTTATCGCGCACACCCTGGATGCTTGCCAGCTCCTTCAACCGCTCCGCGTGTACGGGCGCGAAGGAGAAAGACGCCAGCACCGCCAGCGCCGCGATGCGCAAGCGAGCCGAAAATTTCGTGGGATGCCACGGAACCGGCTTTGCCGGGCCGTTGGCATCGCCCCCTGCAAGGGGGTGGGAGTAGCGACACGAAGTGCGCGAAGCCTGGGGGTGTTTCATCAGAACGGCATGACGTTGAGGAAGAAGCGCTGCATCCAGCCCATGTGCTGCGCCTCGTCGATGTAGCCCTTGGCCGAGTACTCGATGCGCGCATCGGCCACCAATGTGGAGGGCACGGTGTTGTTGCCCGAGACGGTGCGCGGGTTCACCACGCCCGAGAAGCGGATGTATTCCGTGCCCTGGTTGATGCCCATCTGCTTCTCGCCGCTGACCAGCAGGTTGCCGTTGCTCATCACGTCCGTCACCGTGACCGTGATCACGCCGTTGAAGGTGTTGTTGGCATTGGCGCCGCCCTTGGCGTCGAGCTTGTTGGTGCCAGAGAGATTCGTGCCCTGCCCGTCGAGCAGGCCGCCGATGAGCTTCGGAATGGCCGAGAACACGCCGGTGGTGCTGCCCGTGCGGCTCGCGTTGGCGCCGGAATTCTTGGTCGCGTTGACCTTCTCGCTGATGACGATGGTGAGGATGTCGCCCACGTTGCGCGGCCGGCGGTCCTCGAAGAGCGCGTTCGCGCCGGGGCCGTCCTGGAAGATCGCGCCGGGCGAGCGCCGCGTCTGCACCGCCGCGTAGTTGTCGGAGCGCGCCGTCATCGGCTGGTGCACCAGCGGCTCGCGCGGCACCTGCGCGCAGCCGGTGGCGAGCACCGCGCCCGCAACCACGAGCAGCGCCAGCAGCCGGGCCTTCGCCTCGGCGGCGCCGCGGCGGAGACGGTGGAACCCCTGCAGCATCGTCACCGTCACGCTCACAGCTGGGCCAGGCGCTGCAGCATCTGGTCCGAGGTCTGGACCGCCTTGCTGTTGATCTCGTACGAGCGCTGGGTGGCGATCATGTTGACCAGCTCTTCCACCACGTTCACGTTGGAGGCTTCCACGTACCCCTGGCTCAGCGTGCCCGCGCCGTCGACGCCGGGGTTCACCTGGTTGGGCGCGCCCGATGCGTCGGTCTCGGCGTAGAGATTCTCTCCCTTGCTCTGCAGGCCCGTCGGGTTGACGAAGGTGGCGAGCTGCAGCTGGCCGATCTGCACGGTGTTGGTGCTGCCCGCCTGCACCACCGAGACGATGCCGTCGCGGCCCACGGTGATGCTGGTGGCGTTGGCCGGCACGGTGATGGCCGGCTGCACGGGGAATCCGCTGGCCGTGACCAGCTGGCCTTCGCGGTCGGTCTGGAACGAGCCGTCGCGGGTGTACGAGGTGGTGCCGTCGGGCATCAGCACCTGGAAGAAGCCGCTGCCGTTGATGGCCACGTCGGTGGGCTTGTCGGTCTTGGTGAGGTTGCCCTGCGAGTGGATGCGCTCGGTGGCGACCACGTGCACGCCGGTGCCGACCTGCAGGCCCGAGGGCAGGCGCGTCTGGTCCGACGACTGGCCGCCGACCTGGCGCAGGTTCTGGTAGACGAGGTCCTCGAACACGGCGCGGCTGCGCTTGAAGCCGGTGGTGCCGACGTTGGCGAGGTTGTTGGAGACCACGTCGAGCTGCGTCTGCTGCGCGTCGAGGCCGGTCTTGGCGATGTAGAGGGAGCGGATCATTTGTACGAAGGTCCTGCGGAGGAAGTTGCGAGAAGGAGAGCGCGCGTCAGCCGTAGGCCAGCAGCTTGTTGGCGGACTGCGCGTTGGTGTCGGCCGTCTGCAGCGACTTCATCTGCATCTCGAAGCTGCGTGCGTTGGCGATCATGGCCACCATGGTCTCGACCGGATTGACGTTGCTGCCCTCGACCACGCCGCTGACCAGCGTGACGGCCTCGTCGGCCTCGGCCGGCGGCTGGCCGGCGCGCATGCGGAACAGGCCGTCCTCCCCGCGCTCGAGGTCGGCGACCGGCGGATTCACCAGCTTCAGGCGGCCGACCTCGGCGATGCCCGTGAGCGTGGTGGAGGACGCATCGCGCGCACCCACGAGGCCGTTGGCCGCGATGCTCACCGCGGAGCCGGGCGGCACGGTCAATGCGCCGTTGTCGCCCACCACCGGGCGACCGCCCATCGTGGTGAGCTGCCCGTCGGCGCCGACCTGCAGGTTGCCCACGCGGGTGTAGGCCTCGCCGCCGTCGGGCGTCTGCACGACCAGCCATCCCTGGCCGCTCACGGCCACGTCGAGCGCGCGGCCGGTCTCGGTGAGGGGGCCGTGGGTGAAGTCGGCGCCTGGCGTGGTGGCCGCCACGAAGGCGCGCGTGGGCGCCTCCTGGCCGACCACGGGCACCGCGCGGAAGTTGGCGATCTGTGCGCGGAAGCCCGGCGTCGAGACGTTCGCCATGTTGTTGGCGACGGCGGCCTGCTGTTCCATGACCTGCTTGGCGCCGCTCATGGCGACGTACAACATGCGATCCACTGGGTGCTCCTGGTGTCGGTCTCGGTGCAGCGCCGCCTCAGCGGATGTTCATCAGCGTCTGCATGACCTGGTCCTGCGTCTTCACGGTCTGCGCATTCGCCTGGTAGTTGCGCTGCGCGACGATGAGGTTGACCAGCTCGGAGGTGAGGTCGACGTTGGATGCCTCCAGCGCGCCCGACTGCAGCGAGCCGAGCTTGGTGCCTTCGCCCGGCGTGCCGGTCAGCGGGTTGCCCGAGGCCTGCGTCTCGGCCCACACGTTGTTGCCCTTGGGCTCCAGGCCGTTGGGGTTGGCGAACGAAGACAGCACCACCTGGCCCAGCAGCTTGGTCTGCTCGTTGGAGAACTTGCCTGTGATGGTGCCGTCGGCGTTGATCGAGAACGAGGTGAGCTCGCCCGAGCGGTAGCCGTCCTGGCCGAGCTTGCTCATCGCGTTGGCGGCGCCGAACTGGGTGGTGCCCGAGATGTCGATCGTGGGCGTGAGCGCGGCGGCGCCGTTGGTCAGGTTGATGGTGCCGAGGCTGAACTGGCCGCTGGCCGGCGCGGTCATCTTGCCGGCGGCGTCGAAGGTCATCGTGCCGAGCGCGCCGGCGCCGATGGCGGCGCCGTCGATCGTGCCGTACATGCTCCAGGTGTTGGCGGGCGTGGCGCTCTTGACGAAGTACACGGACACGTCGTGCGGGTTGCCCAGCGAGTCGTAGATGGGGCCGACGGCGTTCGAGTAGTTGAAGGTGTCGGAGTCGGCGGGGTTGAACGGCGTCTTGGTCGGCGCCGCCTTGCGCGCGTCGAGGTTGAACTCGGCGTCGATGCTGGTGGTCGCCTTGGGCGTCATCGGCGTGGTCGGGATCTGGATGGCCGCCGGCGTGCCGCCGCTGACGCCGCCGTTGGCGTTCACGCCGAAGCCGGTGAGGCGCAGGCCCGATGCGTTGACGATGTAGCCGTCCTTGTCGCGCGTGAACTGGCCGTTGCGCGAGTACATGACTTCACCGGTGGCGCTGGTGAGGCGGAAGAAGCCGTCGCCGTTGAGGATGGCCACGTCCAGCGGGCGGCTGCTCGACTGGGTCACGCCCTGCGAGAAGTTCTGCGTCACGCCCGACACAGATGCGCCCAGGCCCACGCGCGAGCCTGCGTACACGTCCTGGAAGGTGGCCGCCGCGGACTTGAAGCCGACGGTGCCCGAGTTGGCGATGTTGTTGCCGATGACGTCGAGGTTGGCCGCGGCCACGCCGAGTCCGCTGATGCCCTGGGAAAAAGCCATGATGGTTCCTTGTCTGCCGTTGAATGCGGCGCGTTTGCGATGAATGCGGTGGGGAAGGGAAAGAAGCTCAGAGGAACAGGCGCACGTCCGCCAGCCCGATGCTCGCGCCCGACGACAGCTCCAGCGTCACACCGCTGGCGCCCTGCTTGACGGCAGCGACCTGAGAGAAGGTGAGCGCAGTCGACTTCACGGAGGTGCCCCCGTTGGTGGCCTCGACCGTGAAGCGGTAGGCACCCGCGGGCACCACGGCGCCCACGTCGTCCTTGCCGTCCCATGTCACGGCATTGACGCCTTCGTTCATCGAGCCCGCGTCGATGGTGCGCACCACCTTGCCGCTGGCGTCGAGGATCTTGATCTGCACGTCGGAGGCGGTGCCCGGCAGCTGCACGGCGAAGGCCTGCATGGCCGGGTCCTTGCCCTCCTCCGGCGCCCTGGTGGCGAGGACGTCGCCGGGAGACAGCACGTTCTGCCCGATCAGCGAAGTGGCCTGCAGCAGCTGGTTGGAGCCGGTCTGGTTCACCAGGCCCGAGAGCGTGCTGTTGAGCTTCTCGATGCCGCTGACGGTGCTCATCTGCGCGAGCTGCGAGGTGAGCTCGGCGTTCTGCATCGGATTGAGCGGGTCCTGGTTGTTCAGCTGCGTGACCAGCAGCTTGAGGAAGCGCTGCTCGCTGTCGACGTTCGAGGTGCTGCTGTTGCCGCCGACCGCGGAGGCGGCGTTCTGTCCGGTGATGGACGAGGTATCGGAGATGGCCATGGCGCGTTCGTGCCTGTTCTTTCTTGGGTTCTTGTCTTGCCGGGGAATTACTGGCCGAGGGTCAGCGTCTTGACCATCAGCGTCTTGGCGGTGTTGAGCACTTCCACGTTGGCCTGGTAGCTGCGCGAGGCGGAGATCATGTTGGTCATCTCCTCCACCACGTTGACGTTGGGCATCGCCACGTAGCCTTCGGCGTTGGCATGCGGGCTCTTGGGGTCGAACACGAGCTTCGGCGGAGAAGGGTCTTCCACCACGCCGGCCACCTTGACGCCGCCGATGTCGCCCGCGCCGTACGCCGAGGGCGCGACCTGGAACACCACCTGCTTCGCGCGGTAGGGCATGCCGTCGGGCCCGGCCACGCTCTCGGCGTTGGCCATGTTGCTCGCGGTCACGTTCATGCGCTGCGACTGCGCGGTCATGGCCGATCCGGCCACGTTGAAGATGTTCATGGAGGTGCTGTTGAAGGGCATGGAAGGGACTCCTGCTGCTTGCTGCGCTGCTTAGGGCTGCACCGCAGAGAGCAGCGACTTGATCTTGGCGTTGATGACCGTGAGGTTCGACTCGTAGCGCAGCGCGTTGTCGGCGAAGGCGATGCGCTCGACGTCCATCTCGACCGTGTTGCCGTCGAGGCTGGACTGGTTGGGCACGCGGTAGAGCAGGTCCTTGTCGGGCATGGCCTGCGCCTGTCCCGCGAGGTGGCGCGACGAGGTGGTGGCCAGCGACATCGACTGCGACGCGCGGCCGCGCTCCACGGCTTCGCTCAGGCGTGCGCTGAAGTCGAAGTCGCGCGCCTTGTAGTTGGGCGTGTCCGCATGGGCGATGTTGGCCGCGAGAACCTCCTGGCGTTCCGCGCGGAGGTTGAGGGCTTCGCGGTTGAAGCGAAGCGCCGCATCCAGCTTGTCGAGCATGTTTGTTCCATCCGTTGAGGCGTCGCGAATGCGCAGGGCGCAGCGACAGATGGAAAGCGAGTCTATGCACGAGCCGCTTTTGCAATCGCCCGAACAAAGGGGGTTTTCGCCTGCTGCTCGCAACTTCGATCGGCGCGCGGATTTCTAGAATTTCCGTGCGGCGGCATGCGTTGCTCCTGTGTGACGCATCGCCGCCGAAGCCACCATCCACACATATCCGATGACCCTTCCAACGCTTGCCGAGCTTCGCGATCACGCACTGCGCACCGTGCTGCCGGCAGCGGCATTCGCGCTGGCGTGCTGCTTCACGGCCGGCGCAGCCGAAAGCGCTCCTTCCGTCGACACGGTCATCGAGAAATACCTGCAGGCACAATCGGCGGGGCTGCCGGGCAAGGTGACGATCAGCCTCGAAGGCCGCGGCACCTCCGCCCTGCCCGCCTGCGACGCACCCGAGGCCTTCCTGCCGCCGGGGGCGAAGCCGTGGGGCCGCGTCTCGGTGGGCGTGCGCTGCCAGGCGGAGCGGCCATGGACGCGCTTCGTGCAGGCGCACGTGGCGGTGGAAGGAAGCTATTTCGTGGCCGTGCGCGCGATCGATGCGGGCCGGCCGCTGGGCGCGGGCGACGTCGAGGAGCGCACCGGCGACCTCACGCGGCTGCCGCGCTCCATCGTCACCAGCGCGGCCGAGCTGAACGGCGTGGTGACGGCCAATCGCGTGGCGCCCGGCGCGCCGCTGCGCAAGGAGCTGCTGCGCGGCGTCACCGTCATCCAGCAGGGGCAGGCGGTGAAGGTGGTGGCGCAGGGCCAGGGCTTCGTCGTCAGCACCGAGGGCAAGGCCATGACCGGCGCGGCTGTAGGCGCCGTGGTGCAGGCCCGCACGCGCGACGGCCGGCTGGTCAGCGGCGTGGCGGACGAAGAGGGGCAGATCCAGCTGGCGCAATGACGCGCCGCACAAAATCCGCCATGCACGCCATTCCTAAAGTTCTTGCGCGGGCTGCCGATATACGGGTCAGCCCCTGAGGAATCACCTTGAAAATCGATCAACCCGCCCCCTCGGCCACGCCCCTTCCCCGACCGACGCCCGCCCCGGCAGGCACGGCAGGTGCGGCCGCCGCGACCGGTGCCGATGCCGCCCAGCGCGCTGCCAAGGCGCCGGCACCGGCTCCTTCGGCGCACATCCGCTCGCTGCCCAGCGCGGCGGGTGCCGCGACCGATTTCGACGCGGCCCGCGTGGCGGCGATCCGCGAGGACATCCGCGCGGGGCGCTACCAGATCCGCCCCGAACGCATCGCCGACGGCCTGCTGGCCAGCGTGCGCGACCTGCTCACGCCCGGCGCATCCGACGCGCCCGCCGGCAGCGGGCAGGACGTGAAGAAAGGCGAAGGCGAATGAGAAGGCAGCCGTCCGACCTGCTGGCCCACCTGCGCACCGAGGCCGCCTGCATCGAGGAATTCCTGTCGGTGCTCGACCGCGAGGCCGAGGCGATGTCGGGCGGCAGCTTCACCGACCTGGCGGCCATTGCCGCGGAAAAGACCGTGCTGCTGGACCGCATGGCCGAGCTCGACGCCCAGCGCGAGGCGCTGCAGGCGGCGCTGGGCTTCCAGCCCGGCCGCGAGGGCGCCGATGCCGCCGCGGCGGCAGCGGGCCCGCAGGTTCAGAAGGCCTGGGAAGAGCTGCTGGAGCTCGCCGGACAGGCGCGGGGCCACAACCTGCGCAACGGCTCGATGGTCTACGCGCATCTCGATTTCACCCAACAGGCGCTGCATTTCCTGCAGGCCAGCGCGCAGCTGTTCTACGGACCGGACGGCGTGCGCAGGACGCAGGCGGGCTCGGGCAACCGCCTCGCGGCGGGCTGAGCCGCGTGCGAGCGGGGCTGCTGGTCGCACTGTGGCTCGGCGCCGCAGCCGCGCATGGTGCGGCAGGCGCTGCGGAGAGCGTGCTGATCTCCAACGTGGCGCCCGGCGCGCAGCCCGGCGACGCAATCAACCTCGGCCAGCTGAACCAGGCGGGCGCCGCGCTGCGCGACGTGGAGCGCATCGCGTATTCGGGCACCGCGATGGCCGTGGCCATGACCGCGGCCTACGTGCCCGCCCTGCAGCCCGGCGAGAAGACCGTGGGCCTGGCCTTCGGCAGCTACAGGGGCTACACGGCAGCCAGCCTGGGCTTCAGGACTCTTTCGGACGACGGGCAGACAGCCTGGGGCATGACCGTTGCCAACGCGGGGCGGGCATGGGGATTCAACGCCGGCATCGGCTGGAAGCTGCCGCGCGCCGACAGCCGCTGAGACGACCATCCTCCCCTCCCCCTCGCCATCACACATGAAGGCTTTCCACATGAGCAACGATGCTGACGGCGGCGCGCGACAGGTCGCCATGGTAGGCTGCGACGAAGCCCAGACACGCGCCTGGGGACAGAGGCTGCGCCTGATGGGCTGCACGCCCGTTTCCTTCGACTGCAGCGCCGACTTCCTGCATGCGGCCACGCACGGCACCACCCACTTCGACCTGCTGCTGGTGGTGCTGAAGGACGAAGGCGCATGGCCGCTGCTGACCTCGATGTGCCAGGCGCTGCGCGTGCCGATCTTCCTGGTCGCCAATGCGCTGCAGCGCGAATTGCTGGCCGAGGTGCTGTCGGCGGCGGAGCCCGAGTCGAAGGGACCGGGCATCGACTTCGCGGTGCTGCCGGTCGACGACTTCGAGGTGGAGCTGCGCGTGCGCGAGGCGCTGCGGCGCAACGAGACGCTGCTGCATCCGCAGGCAACGAGCGCGCTGTTCGGCGACTACCGCTTCATCGGCAACCGCAAGGTGGTGGTGCACAAGGGCGAGGAGATCCGGCTGAAGCCGCGCGAATTCGAACTGGCGCTGCTGCTGTTTCGCAACGCCGGCCAGCTGCTGGAGCGCGAATGGCTGCTGGGCTCGCTGTGGCCCGAGTCGCGCGTCGAACGCAAGAGCCGGGTGCTCGACTGCTGCGTGGCGAACGTCCGCCGCAAGCTATCGCTGCACAAGGCGAACGAGTTCGTGCTGCATTCGGTGTACGGCCGGGGCTACGAGCTGCGGCATGCAGCCGTCGAACCGGCGACCGGCGGCGGCACCGTGGACGATTCGGGCTTTCCGGAAACATCGAACGAGCCGAGCTGGCTCGCACAAGCCGCCCGCGCCTAGGGCCAGGGAAATGCGACGATCGCCGGCTTCGAGGAACCGCCCGCATCGAGCGGCGCGGGTGCCAGGGGCTACCTCTACCAGCGCCAGCCGACCGTCCGTTGCAGTATCGGCCGCCAAACTTAAGCAGGGCTGAATAGGCCGGTCGGGTCGAGCGTCGACGGGGCAAGCCAGAATCCTGCGCATGCAACTTCAGATCGATGCGCACCAGGTCCACCTCTGGCACCTGTACGTTCCTGAACAAGACGACCCGGCCGATCACCATGCCGTCAACCACGCCCTGATGGCCCTGCTGACGCCGGAGGAGCGCGAGAAGCACGGGCGGTTCCACTTCGCCCGCGACCGACGCCGCTACCTGATGACGCGGGGGTTGATCCGCTCGCTGCTGTCGCGCTACGTGCCGCAGGTCGCGCCCGCCGACTGGCGCTTCGAGAACAACGAATACGGCCGCCCGCGGATCGCCGACGCGCCGGCACAGGCCCGACACATCCGCTTCAACATCTCGCACAGCGCCTCGCTGGTGGTGACGGCGGTGGCGGCGGAGCGCGAGGTGGGCGTGGACGTCGAGCACACGGCGAGGAATGCGCCGCTGGAGATCGCCGGCCATTTCTTCTCGCCGAAGGAGGCGCAGGCGCTGCAGCAGCTGCCGGCCGTCCAGCAGCCCTCGCGCTTCTGGGACCTCTGGACGCTCAAGGAAAGCTACATCAAGGCGCGCGGCATGGGCCTTTCGATTCCGCTGGACCGCTTTTCCTTCGACCTGGACGGAAGCGGCAGCGAGGCCATCGGCTTCGAGCACGGTCTGGAGGGCGACAGCGCCGACCGCTGGCAGTTCTGGCGGATGCAGCCCGACGACGCGCATGCCGTCGCGCTCTGCCTGGAGCGGGCGCGCGACGGACGCGAGCCGCGGATCGTGTGCCTGCGGGCGACGCCGCTGCTCGCATCGGTCGAGGAATTCCAGGGCACAGTGACGCGTCGATCGGCGGGAGACTGAAGCCCGGCATCGGCTCGCTGATGCAGGAACGGCCGCAAAGGCCGGAAAGGTCGGAAGGGCCGAACGGAAGCCTCGTGGCGACATCCCAGGCAGGCGGCCAGAGGTCGAGAAAATCGCTCGCCCAACCTTTTTGATCTGGATCGAATCCCGCGGTGCCGACGAAAATTAGTTCTTAAGAATTAAATACTTAGGCCCTCGTTCCCCAACATTACAGAAATACGAGCGAATTGTTCCCAAATGCAAACAAGGGGCTTGCCGCCGTGCCACACTGTGGCGCACACGAAGCCACCCGGCTTGCACAGCGACAGGATCGAACCATGTCTTTGTCCATCTGGGCCAGGATTCGCCTGCCGGTTGCGATCCTGATCCTCGGCACGGCGCTGTCGATCGCCCTCGGAATCTATGCCCATCAGGAGATCGGGCGCAGCGCACGAGCGCGCTTCGACGCCACCGCCCTCGACCTGGCGCGCAAGGTCGAGGGCCGCTTCGACGACTACATCGCCGTGCTGATCGGGCTGCGCGCGCGGTTCAACACCTCGGACGCGGTGACGCGCAGCGATTTCCGCGACTACGTCGCGGGGCTGAACCTGCCGAGCGCCTATCCAGGCTTCCAGGCTGTCAACTACGCGCCGCGCGTGATGCAGGCCGACAGGCAGCGCTTCGAGGAGCAGGCGCGCGGCGATGCCGACCTCGACGCCGCCGTCGCCTCCGGCTTCTCCATCAAGCCGCCCGGCGAGCGCGAGGTCTACTACCCGCTGGCCTTCATCGAGCCGCTGGCCGGCAACGAGAAGCTCCTGGGCAATGACCTGGGCGCGATGCCCGACCGCGGCGATGCGCTCGAGCAGGGGCGCGACACCGGCGGGCTGGTCACCTCCGGACGCAAGATCCGGATCGCGGGCCGCGAATCCGAAGTCGGGCTGGCGATGCGGCTGCCGGTGTACCGCCCGAAGATGCCCATCGATACCCTGGAGCAGCGGCGCCGGGCCTACATGGGTTCGGTGGGCGCGGGCTTCAGCATCACCGGCATGCTGCGCGACGTGATCAGCATCGAGGCGGCGAAGACGCTCCAGCTGCGGCTGGCCGACGCCGGACCGGGCAAGGGGCCGATCGGCACGCGCATCGAGACCCGCTTCGTGGCGCCGGTCGCGTTCGGCGATCGCGAACTGCTGTTCGACAGCTCCACGCCCGGCAAGCCGGCTCCGGAACCTGCAGGCAGCCTGCAGCGCACGCTCGGCTTCGAGCTGGGAGGCCATTCCTGGCTGGTGGAGGTGAGGCAGGACGAGAGTCAGGTGCTCGGTCCGCTGGACAGGGCCATTCCCTGGCTCGTGGTGCTCGGCGGCCTGGCCACCAGTGCGCTGCTCGGCGGCATCGTCCTGTCGCTGGCCACGACCACCAGCCGGGCCCAGGTCCTGGCCGAGGAGATGACCAGCCACCTTCGCGCCAGCGAACGCCAGCTGGAGGACGCCCAGCACCTGGCCAGCCTGGGCAGCTGGACCCTCGACCCGGAGACCGGCACGCTGCAGTGCTCCGAGGAGGCGCGGCGCATCCTGGGCTTCGGCGACGATCCGCTGCCGCCGGACCTGCACGCCCTGCTCTCGCGCGTGCCGAACATGGAACGCGGCACGGTGGAGCGGCAGATCGCACTGGCCTCCCAGTCCACGGAGCGCAGCGAGTTCGAGCACCGCCTGTGCCTGCCCGACGGCACCGAGCGCTGGCTCCACGTCATCGCGCAGTCGGGCGAGGACGCGGGCAGGAGGCTGGTGCGCGGCACGGTGCGCGACGCCACGCGGCCGCGCAAGGACGCGCTGCGCCAGAAGCTCGAATACAAGATCGCGCGGCTGCTGGCCGGCGACGGCAGGACCGAGACGGTGATCGCGCTGGCGCTGGAGGCGATATGCACCGACCTGCGCTGGGACTGCGGCGCGCTCTGGAGCGTGGGCGAGGACGGCCTGGCCCACTGCACCGTGGCCTGGCATGCCGACAACGACGCGGCGGTGCGCCGCTTCGTCGAGGCCAGCAGCTCGCTCACCTACCGCTCCGGCGAAGGCTCGCTCGGCCGCGCCTGGGGAATCGGCAGCGTCGTGCGCATCGACACCCAGTCATCGCCGAGCCATTTCGCGCGCGACGCGATGGCCCGCGAGGCTGGACTGACCACCGGCCTGGTCGTGCCGATGGTCGCGCCCGAGGCGACCACGGCGCTGGAGCTTTTCGGCGCCAACCCCTACGCGGCCGACGCGGAGACGCTGGAGTCGCTGCGCGTCATCGCGCTGCAGATCACGCAGTACCGCCAGCGCAAGCAGGCGGAGAAGACCCTGCGCTTCATGGCCAGCCACGACGAGCTGACGGGGTTGCTCAACCGGGCGGCGCTGCAGCAGGAGCTCGCCCGCGCCATCCGGCGCAGCGCCCGCCAGCAGAAGCAGTTCGCCGTGCTGTTCGTGGACCTGGACCGCTTCAAGCAGATCAACGACACGCTGGGCCACGGCGTGGGCGACGAGATGATCAAGACCTGCGCCGAGCGCCTCACCACCCTGCTGGGCAACACCGACGTGGTCGCGCGCTTCGGCGGCGACGAGTTCGTGCTGCTGCAGGAGAACCTCGACAGCTCCGGCGATGCCGCGGTGCTCGCCGAGAAGGTGCTCGACTGCTGCGCCGAGCCCTTCGTGCTCGACGGACGCGAGCTGCACGTCAGCGCCAGCGTGGGCGTGAGCATCCACCCCGAGAACGGCGCCGACGCCGAGACGCTGCTGAAGAACGCCGACACCGCGATGTATCACGCCAAGGAAAAGGGCCGCAACACCTACCGCTTCTACGCGGCGAAGATGAATGCGCAGAGCACCGAGCAGCTCATGCTGGAAAGCGCGCTGCGCCACGCCCTGGAGCGCGGCGAGCTGGAGATGCACTACCAGCCGAAGTTGAACATGCAGACGCGGCGCATCGTCGGCGTGGAGGCGCTGATGCGCTGGCGCCATCCGGTCCTGGGACCGATCCCGCCGGCCCAGTTCATCCCCATCGCCGAGGAGCTCGGCCTGATCGTGTCCATGGGCAAGTGGGCGCTGGAGCAGGCATGCGCCGACGCGCTGGCCTGGCAGAAGCAGGGCCTGCCGCCGGTGATGATCAGCGTCAACCTCTCGCCGCGGCAGTTCGGCAGCCGCACGCTGGTGGCCGACGTGGCGGCCATCCTCGAATCGTCGGGCCTCGATCCGTCGCTGCTGGAGCTGGAGATCACCGAGAGCGCGATGATGGCCAATCCCGAGCACGCGGCGAAGCTGCTGCGCACGATCCGGGACATGGGCGTGGGCCTGGCCATCGACGACTTCGGGACGGGGTATTCGTCGCTGTCGTACCTCAAGCACTTTCCGCTCTCGACGGTCAAGATCGACCGCTCCTTCATCAACGACCTCTCGCAGGACACCGACGCCCGCGCGCTCATCGACGCGATCATCACGCTCGCCCACGGGCTGCGCATGAAGGTGGTGGCCGAGGGCGTGGAGACCGACGTGCAGTTCAACTACCTGCACAGCCGCGGATGCGACGAAGCCCAGGGCTACTGGCTGTGCAAGCCGGTGTCCGCCGACGAGGCACGCGATTTCATGGCGCGTCACCTGCGCACCCAATTTGCTCCGTCGGCGCTGGCCTGAGAGCCGGCCCTTCGCTGCAATCGTTACCGGGCACGTTCGCTCGGGCTTCCCCGAAACTTCACAGGAGCATTCATGACCGATTCAATCCAGAGCAAGTCGCTGGAACAGACGATCGCGGCGATCCACGCGCTCGACCTGACGCCGATCAAGTTCAAGGCCACGCGCAAGGAAGATGGCTACGGCTGGTCGGCAGGCTACGCGGACCAGATGGAAGTGGCCTACAAGCGTTACCTCATCCTGCATGCGAAGCACCCCGAACTGACGCTCGCGCCCGAGCAGGACGTCGACCGCTTCTGGCACATGCACATCCTCGACACGCGCAAGTACGCCGCCGATTGCGAAGCCACTTTCGGATACTTCCTGCACCACTTCCCCTACCTCGGCCTGCGCGGCGAAGACGACGCGAAGGCGCTGGAGGCGGCCTTCCAGCAGATGCAGCGCCTGCTCGCCGAGGAGTTCGGCGAGCCGACGCCCGCGCTGCGGCATGGGGCGGCGAAGGACTCGGCTGCGTGGTGCTCGGCCGAGGCCGGTACGGGCTCGGCAGCCTGGTGCTCCGCCGAAGCTGCGAAGGGCTCCGCCGCATGGTGTTCAGCAGAGACTGCCAAGAGTTCCGCAGCATGGTGCTCGGCAGAAGCAGCCAAGGGCTCGCCGGCCTGGTGCTCGCTGGAAGCGGGCAAGGCGTCGGCCGCATGGTGTTCGGCCGAGGCTGGCCAGGGCTCGGCGGCCTGGTGCTCGGCGGAGGCCGGCAAGGGCTCGGCAGCCGCTGCCTGGTGCTCGCTGGAAGCGGATAAGGCTTCGGCGGCCTGGTGCTCGCTCGAAGCAGGCAAGCCCCAGGCTCAGGCCGCGTGGTGTTCGCTCGACAAGGAAGGTGCTGTCGCCACCGCCCTCACCGCACGTCCTTCGGCTCAGGCCGCAGCGGGTACCGCGGCGAACGGCTGATCGGAGAAAGCCCGGCCTATCCGCAGAAGGCGCGGACGATCTTGCCGCTGGCCGCATCCGTCTCGATCGTCACGCGCTCGCGGCGGTAGTCCATCGTCACCGGCTGGCCGGGCTGGATCTGGCGCACGATGGATGCGCCCGTCGCCTGCCGCGCCTCGGCATCGCTCATGCGGGCCTTGCCGGTCAGTGCGGCTGCGGCGTCCGGGCGGCACGCGGCGGGTGCCGTGACGGCATCCGCCGTTGCCTGCGGCTGCACTGTCGAGCACGCGGCGATCGACAGGATCGCCAACATCGAAGCGGCGCAAGGAATCAGTTTGGGATGGAGCTTCATGGCAAATCCTTTTCCGGGATACGAAGAGTCTTGCAGCCCATCGGGGCAAAAGAAAACGGCCTGATCCACGTTTTACATGGATCAGGCCGTCATTTTTTGGAGGAGAGGGAGGGATTCGAACCCTCGGTACTATCGCTAGTACGCCTGATTTCGAGTCAGGTACATTCGACCACTCTGCCACCTCTCCGGTGCTGTCGAGCCTGCGATTCTAGCAGACAAAAACGGGGCTTTTGAAGCCCCCTGCGATCAGGCCCTCAAAACTTCGAGTCCGCCGAGGTACGGACGCAGCGCGGCGGGCACGTTGATCGAGCCGTCTTCGTTCTGGTGGTTCTCGAGCACGGCCACGAGCGTGCGGCCCACTGCCAGGCCGGAGCCGTTGAGGGTGTGCACGAGTTCATTCTTGCCCTGTGCGTTCTTGAAACGGGCCTGCAGGCGGCGCGCCTGGAAGGCTTCGCAGTTCGAGACCGAGCTGATCTCGCGGTAGGTGTCCTGCGCGGGCAGCCAGACTTCGAGGTCATAGGTCTTGCTGGAGCCGAAGCCCATGTCGCCCGTGCACAGCAGCACCACGCGGTAAGGCAGCTCCAGCGCCTGCAGCACGGCCTCGGCATGGCCGGTCATCTGCTCGAGTGCGTCGTAGCTCTTCTCGGGGTGCACGATCTGCACCATCTCGACCTTGTCGAACTGGTGCTGGCGGATCATGCCGCGCGTGTCGCGGCCCGCGCTGCCGGCTTCGGAACGGAAGCACGGCGTGTGGGCGGTGAGCTTGATCGGCAGCTGCGACTCGGGCACCACCTCGTCGCGCACGAAGTTGGTCAGCGGCACTTCGCTGGTCGGGATGAGGTACAGCGCCGAATGGTCGGGCGCGGGTTCGCCGTCCTGGCCGCCTTTCTTCGCGGCGAACAGGTCGCCCTCGAACTTGGGCAGCTGGCCGGTGCCGCTCAGGGTGGCGGCGTTGACGATGTAGGGCACGTAGCACTCGCTGTAGCCGTGCTTCTCGGTCTGGATGTCGAGCATGAACTGCGCGAGCGCACGGTGCAGGCGGGCGATCGGGCCCTTCATCACGGTGAAGCGCGAGCCCGCGAGCTTGGCGCCCGTCTCGAAGTCGAGGCCCAGCGGCGCGCCGAGGTCGACGTGGTCCTTGGGCGCGAAGCCCAGCGGCGTGGCGTTGGCGCCGGCGCCGCCCTTCGGGGCCCAGCGGCGCATCTCGACGTTGCCCGTCTCGTCCTCGCCGACCGGCACGCTGGCGTGCGGCAGGTTGGGCACGGCCAGGAGCAGCGCGTGCAGCTCCGGCTGGATCTCGTCGAGACGCTTCGATTGCGATTCCTGCTCGGCCTTCAGCGCATTCACTTCGGCCATCAGCGCGTCGGTCGACTCGCCCTTGGCCTTGAGGGGGCCGATCTGCTTGTTCAGCACATTGCGGCGGGCCTGGATTTCCTCGGTGCGGGTCTGCAGGGTCTTGCGTTCGGCTTCGAGCGCGGTGAATGCCGACACGTCGAGGTACGGCTGGTTCTTCTTGCGTTTTTCGAGGCCGGCCACTGCGGAGGCCAGATCTTTGCGGAGCAGGGTGATGTCGAGCATGGAGGGATTTTAGGTGGGCGTGCGCGAGCCGAAGGCGGCAGGCTGGCGATGCCCTGCGGCCCGCGGTTGCGGGCCACGGGCTTCGGCATGCCTGCCGACAGGCTCTGCCAGCCTGGAAGATGAACTGCGTGAAGCAGGAAGCCGTCAGGCAACCGTCGCGGGATCGACGTTCGCCCCGCAGACGATCAGGCAGACCTTCTCGCCCGCGCGCGGCTTGTAGGCACCGGTCTGCAGCGCCGCCAGCGGCAGCGCGGCGGCCGGTTCCACGGCCAGCTTCAGCTCCTTCCAGAGCCACTGCTGGGCCGCGCGGATGGATTCGTCGGACAACAGCAGCGCGTCCTGCACGTGCTGTCGGGTGATCTCCCAGGCGATGGCGCCGATGCGGCGCGCGCCCAGGGAATCGGCGGCGATGCCGCCCACCTCCACGTCGACCGGCTCGCCGGCCTCGCGGGCGCGGAACAGCGTCGGCGCCTTCTCGGGCTCGAGCGCGACCACGCGGGAGCGCTTCTCGAACCAGCCGGCCAGGCCGCCGATCAGGCCGCCGCCGCCCACGCTCACGAGCACAGCGTCGGGCAGGCCGCCCTGCTGCTCGATCTCGCGGCCCAGCGTGCCGGCCCCGGCCACCACTTCGGGCTGGTCGTAGGCGTGGGTGAGCAAGGCGCCCGATTCCTTCTGGCGCGTCAGGCAGGCGGCCAGCGCATCGGGGTACAGCTCGCCGACCACGACCACTTCGGCGCCCAGCGCACGCAGCCGCGCGCGCTTGGCTTCGGGCGACACGCCCGGCAGGAAGACCTGGCAGGGCACGCCCAGCGCGCGCGCCGCGGCCGCCGTGGCGATGCCCGCATTGCCGCCCGAGGCGACGATCACCCCGCTTTGCGGAATGTCGTTGGCCAGGAGCCGGTTCATCATGCCGCGCGCCTTGAAGCTGCCGCTGACCTGCATGTGCTCCAGCTTGAGCCAGATTTCCGCGCCGCTCGCGTCGATGCCGAAGGCCGAAGCCGGCAGCTTCCACAGCGGCGTCTGGCGCAGGAAGTGGCCGGCGCGCTCGGCCAGCCGTTGTGATGCGCTATCTATTTGGGAGCGCCAGCCGGCGGTCTGCGTGGTGTTCAAGAGATGTGTCCAGGGGGAGGAATGTCGTCGAGCTTGAGGCCCTTGGGCAGCGGGAACTTGATGGTTTCCTCGATGCCGTCCATCTTGCGCACCGACACCGCGCCGAATGCACGCACGCGGTCGATCACCTCGCGCACCAGCACTTCGGGTGCCGAGGCGCCAGCGGTGATGCCGACGCGCGCCTTGCCCTCGAACCAACCGGGTTCGAGTTCGGCGGCCGAATCGACCATGTAGCTCTCGGTGCCCAGGCGCTGCGCCAGTTCGCGCAGGCGATTGCTGTTGGAGCTGGTGGGGCTGCCGACCACGATCACGAGGTCGACCTGCGGGCTCATGATCTTCACCGCGTCCTGGCGGTTCTGCGTGGCGTAGCAGATGTCCTGCTGCTTGGGCTCTCGCACCTTGGGAAAACGCGCGCGCACCGCGGCGGCGATGTCGGCGGCGTCGTCCACGCTCAGCGTGGTCTGCGTGACCACGGCGAGCTTGTCGGTCTGCCCCGGGGCGACCCTGGCCACGTCCTCCACGTCCTCCACCAGGTGGATGCCGCTGGAGAGCTGGCCCATCGTGCCCTCGACCTCGGGGTGCCCCTTGTGGCCGATCATGATGAACTCGTAGCCTTCCTTCGCGAGCTTGGCGACCTCGACGTGCACCTTGGTCACCAGCGGGCAGGTCGCGTCGAAGATCGAGAAGCCGCGGTCTCGCGCCTCCTGCTCCACGGCCTTGCTCACGCCGTGCGCGCTGAACACCAGAGTGGCGCCGGGCGGCACGTCGGAGAGTTCCTCGATGAAGATCGCGCCCTTGGCCTTGAGCTCGTTCACCACGTAGGTGTTGTGCACGATCTCGTGGCGCACGTAGATCGGCGCGCCGAACTTCGCGATGGCGCGCTCGACGATCTCGATGGCGCGGTCCACGCCCGCGCAGAAACCGCGCGGCTCGGCCAGGATGACTTCGGAGATTCCGGGGTTCATAGCACGCCGATGAGCTTCACTTCGAAGGTCACGGGCTGGCCTGCGAGCGGATGGTTGAAGTCGAAGCGCACTGCGGTGTCGTTCGACTCGATGACCGCGCCGGCATAGCTGCCCGTGCCGTCGGGCGTGGGGAACTGCACCACGTCGCCAACGGCATATTGCTCGTCGGGGTCGCCCATCTGCGCGAGCAGCTTCCTGGCCACCCACTGCTGCATGTCGGGATTGCGCTCGCCGAAGGCCTCGCCCGCGGGCAGCTCGAAGGTGGCGTGCGTGCCCTCTTCCAGGCCCATCAGGCGCTGCTCCATGGCGGGCGAGAGCTCGCCGGTGCCCAGCGAAAGCGTGGCGGGCTTGTCGGCGAAGGTGTTGATGATGTCGCCCGCCGGACCGGCCAGCCGGTAGTGCAGGGTGAGAAAGGAGCCGGAATTCACGACTTGGGACATGGTGCAGCGAAGGTGTGCGGAGACAGGGATGTGTCCCGATAAACTGGCCTCATTTTAAGGACCGGGGCTTCACCCGGCTCCGCCAAGGTTTCACCCCGGGGTTTCATGTCTTTCAAGGATCTCCCTCTGGACGCACGTCCGCGCGAAAAGCTCATCGCGCGCGGCGCGGCCGCGCTGGCCGATGCCGAGCTGCTCGCCCTGCTGCTGCGCACCGGCGTGGCGGGCAAGAACGTGCTGCAGCTTGCGCAGCAGCTGCTCGAACGCTTCGGCGGGCTCTCCGGGCTGCTGCACACCGGCGCCGACGACCTCAAGTCGGTCAAGGGGCTGGGCGGCAGTGCCAAGCGCTCCGAACTGATCGCGGTGCTCGAGCTGGCGCGCCGCGCCATGGGCGAGAAGCTGCGCGAGCGCCCCGTCTTCGATTCGCCCGACGCGGTCAAGCAGTACCTGCAGCTGCACATCGGCCCGCGCCCCCATGAGGTGTTCGCGGTGGTCTTCCTCGACGTGCAGCACCGCATGCTCGCGCTGGAGGAAATGTTCCGCGGCACGCTCACGCAGACCAGCGTCTACCCGCGCGAGGTGGTCACGCGCGCCATCCACCACCATGCGGCAGCGGTGGTGCTGGCGCACAACCACCCCAGCGGCAGCATCGAGCCCTCGCGCGCCGACGAGTCGCTCACGCAGACGCTGCGCGCCGCGCTGGCGCTGGTGGACGTGCGCGTGCTCGACCACATCATCGTGAGCCCCGGGCAGAGCTTCTCGATGGCCGAGAAAGGATTGCTCTGATGGCCGCACGCGCCCCTTCGATCAAGAACCTCGCCGATCTCAAGCAGGTGCAGCGCGTGCTCGCCGAGACCCGCGAGCGCGAAGCCGCCGAGGCCGCGGCCAAGGCGCTGGCCGAGCGCAAGCGCGCGGCCGAGAAAGACCTGTTCACCCGTGCCATCGGCGCCACCGAGCCGCTGCGCCGCAAGGCCGTGGTGCCGCTCGCGCCGGAGCCGCCCGCGCCCATCCCGGTGCAGCACCAGCTCGACGAGCAGCGCGTGCTGCGCGAATCGCTCTCCGACGAGTTCGACGTGACCACGCTGCTCGACGTGGACGACGCCATGAGCTTCCGCCGCCCGGGCATCGGCACCGACGTGACCGCGCGGCTGCGCAAGGGCGACTGGGCCATCCAGGCGCAGGTCGACCTGCACGGGCTGCGCAGCGACGAGGCGCGCGAGACCTTGGGCGGCTTCATCCGCAATGCATACAAGCAGGGCCTGCGCTGCGTGCGCGTGGTGCACGGCAAGGGCCTGGGCTCGCCGGGCAAGCAGCCGGTGCTCAAGACCAAGACGCAGCGCTGGCTGATCCAGAAGAACGAGGTGATCGCCTTCGTGCAGGCCAAGCCGGCCGAAGGCGGAGCCGGGGCGCTGGTGGTGCTGCTGGCGCCCGCGCGGCGCTGAGCACCTTCTTCGGCTCAGGCCAGCAGGTTCTTCAGCGGCACCGAGGCATCCGCCACCGACGCCGCATCGGGATTGCGGCCCGCCTCGAGCAGCTTGCGGCTCATCATGTGGTCGACCGGCGCGTTCACCGACTCCACGCACACGAGCTTTCCATCGACATAGTGGAACAGCGAGAAGGCGTCGGGCTTCGGGCCCGCGCGGCGCACGCTGCTCAGGCCCGGCGTGCCTTCGGCGGGCATCAGGCCCACCATCTGCAGGCGCATGCCGCCCTGGTCTGACCAGAACCACGCGACCGCATCGTGCGCGCGTGCCTCGCCGGTGAGCGTGGCGACCGCGGTGCGCGCCTGGTCGTTCGCGTTCTGCACCGACTCGAGCCGCAGCGCGCGGCCCGCGCGGCGATCGGGAAAGCGCGTGCAGTCGCCCACCGCGAGCACGTCGGCCGCGCTGGTGCGCATGTGCTCGTCCACCACGATGCCGTCCGCGCACTCGATGCCGGCCGCCTGAGCGAGCGCGGTCTCGGGCACTGCGCCGATGCCCAGCAGCAGCAGGTCGACCGGCTGCTTCGCGCCGTTGACCTGCAGCGACACCAGCCGGTCGCCCTCGACCTCGAAGGCGCCGGTCTGCGCGCCGAGCACGATGTCGATGCCCGACGCGCGATGCGTGGCCAGCACATGCGCCGACAGCTCAGGCGACACGGCGCGGCCCAGCAGGCGCGGCGCGCTCTCGATGACCTGCACCGTCTTGCCGAGCGCCTTGGCGGTGGCCGCCACTTCGAGCCCGATGAAGCCGCCGCCGAGCACCGTCACCTTCTCTGCCGCAGCGAGCCGCGTGCGCAGGCGATGCGCCTCGTCGGCCGCGCGCAGGCTGGCGACGTTCTCCAGGCCCGGCTTCAGGTCGGGCATCTGGCGCGCGCGCGTACCGGTGGCGATCACCAGCTGCTGCCACGGCAGGATCGCGCCCGAGCGCAGCGTGACGGTATGCGCCTCGCGGTCGACGGCCACGGCCGCATCGCCCAGGTGCAGCGTGATGCCGGCTTCGCGGTACCAGTCGGCGGCCTTGTGCGGCTGCGTGGTCTCTTCGGCGCTCTTCAAGAAGGCCTTGGACAGCGGAGGCCGGTGATAAGGCTCGCAGGCCTCCTCGCAGACCAGGTGGACGCGCGCGCCCTGCCCGGCTTCGGCAAGCCCCGCACAGAGCTGGGCCGCGGCGTGGCCGCCGCCGATGATGACGATGGAATTCATGATGGAAGAAGCGTCTTTCGGAAATCGTTGCTCGTGTGTCTGGCCGGCGATCATTCGCCTCTATTGCGCATCCAGTCAGCGGTCTTGAAAAAGGAGTCGCGCAGCCTCGCACGCAAGTCCTCGGGCACGCCCGTCTCGCCCATCGCCTGGTCCATGCAGGCGAGCCACTGGTCGCGCTCCTTGATGCCGATGGTGTGGCCGCCGATGCTCTGCGGCAGGTGGCGCGCGCGAAGCATCGGGTGGCCAAAGCGGTCGGTGTAGTACTGGGGGCCGCCGAGCCAGCCGCAGAGGAACCAGAACAGGCGCTGGCGCGCGTTGTCGAGGCTGGTGCCGTGCACTGCGCGCAGCTGCGCGTAGGCGGGCTCGAGGTCCATCAGGTCGTAGAAGCGCTCGACCAGCGCCTCCACCTTGGCCTCGCCGCCGATCCAGTCGAAGGGCGTGCCGGCGGGTGGCTTTTCTTGAATCTGCATGGGCGGGAGTATCCCCTCAAGGGCCTGCTAGAGCTGCACGATGCCCGGAATGCCCACGTCGGGGTTCACGTCGGCGTCGTAGTCCACACCCTCCACCGCGAAGCCGAAGAGCCGCAGGAACTCCGTCTTGTAGTCGGCGAAATCGGTGAGCTCGCCGAGGTTGGCGTCGTTCACCTGGGGCCATAGCGCCAGCACGCGCGACTGCACCTGCGGTGCCAGCTCCTTGTAGTCGGCGCGCAGGCGGCCTTCCTCGTCGATGTGCGGCGTGGCGCCGTAGAGGCTGTCGGCATAGAGACCGTGCACCTGCTCGATGCAGCCCTCGTGCGTGCCCTCTTCCTTCATCACCTTGAACAGCAGCGACAGGTACAGCGGCATCATCGGAATGGCCGAGCTGGCCTGCGTGACCACCGCCTTCAGCACCGACACGCGTGCGTCGCCGCCCTTGGCCGCGAGCTGCGCGCGGATGCCCAGCACCTTCTGGTCGAGGTCCTTCTTGGCCGCGCCGATGGAGCCGTTCCAGTAGATGTCGTGCGTGATCTTCTCGCCCAGGTAGGTGAAGGCCGTGGTCTTGGCGCCGTCGGCCAGCACGCCGGCCTGCTGCAGCGCGTCGATCCACATCTGCCAGTCCTCGCCGCCCATCACGGCCACGGTGTTGTCGATCTCCTCCTGCGTGGCGGGCTCGAGCACCGATTCCTTCACCGTCCCGCTGTCGGTATCGAGGCCGCGCAAGGTCACCGCCTTGCCCACGGGCTTGAGCACCGAGTTGAAGACCTGGCCGGTCTTCGGATGCGTGCGCCGCGGTGCGGCCAGGCTGTAGACGACGAGGTCGACCTGCCCCAGGTCGGCGCGGATGGTGTCGATGACCTGCTGCTTCATCGCGTCGGAAAAACCGTCGCCGTTGATGCTCTTCGCATAGAGGCCCTCGGCATGCGCGGCGCGCTCGAAGGCGGCGGTGTTGTACCAGCCGGGCGAGCCGGGCCTGGTCTCGCTGCCCGGGCGTTCGAAGAAGACGCCCAGCGTGCCGGCGCCGCAGCCGAAGGCGGCGGTGATGCGCGCGGCGAGGCCGTAGCCGGTCGATGCGCCGATCACCAGCACCTTCTTCGGGCCGCCTTCGATGGCGGGCTTCGCCTTGACGTATTCGATCTGCTGGCGGACGTTGGCTTCGCAGCCGGCGGGATGGGTGGTGACGCAGATGAAGCCGCGCACGCGGGGTTTGATGATCATGAGGATCTCGCTCGAAGAGATGCTGAGGGAGGCGAAGGAAAGGCGCCGGAAGCGCGTTTTTGCGCCGCGAATTTAACCCAGCCCGGAAAAGCGGCCTTCGGGCTGCCCTATATGCATATGTCGATTGACGATTTAATAATCAGAGGTTTTATTGATATGGTCCTGCCCCTTCCGTTTCCACCAAGGAGAAGAACATGCGCATGAAACTGATTGCAGCCGCGGCCCTCGCCGCTTCGACCTTCCTGCTCGGCACCGCCGCCCATGCGGACCAGCTGGCCGACATCAAGAAGAAGGGCGAGCTGGTCGTCGGCGTGCTCGGCACGGACGAGCCCGCGACCTTCGTCGATCCCAAGACGCGCCAGATCGTCGGCTACGAGGTGGACCTGGTGAACGCCATCGCCAAGAAGATCGGCGTGAAGCCGGTGCTCAAGCAGATCGCGGTGGCAGCGCGCATTCCCGAGCTGCAGCAGGGCCACGTCGACCTGGTGGCCGCCGGCCTCACGCACAACAAGGAGCGCGAGGCGCAGATCGACTTCTCGCTCACCACCTTCGTCACCGGCCAGAAGGCGCTCGTGAAGAAGGACAGCGGTATCACCGAGGTGCCGCAGCTCGCCGGCAAGAAGGTGCTGACCATCCGCGGCGGCACGCAGGAGCCGAACATCCGCAAGGCCGTGCCCAACGTCGAGGTCGTGACCTTCGACACGAGCCAGCAGGCCTTCCAGGCCCTGCAGCAGGGCAAGGGCGTGGGCTACGTGGACGACGAGGCAGCCCTGCTGCGCAGCTACGCCAAGCTCGGCCCGCAGAAGGCCCAGTACGTGGTGCTCAAGCAGAACCTGAGCACCGAGGCGCTGGCCATCGGCATCAAGAAGGGCGAGAGCGGCCTGAAGGCCGTGGTGGACGACACGCTGCGCGAGCTCGAGAAGTCGGGCGACGCAGAGAAGATCTTCGTCAAGTGGTACGGCCCGAACACGGCATCGGGCTTCCAGTCGCGCGACTTCAAGCTCGAGAGCGACAAGATCGACTGAGCCCGGCCTCAGGTCTTTCTCCTTCCCCCGCTGGGGGAAGGCCGGGATGGGGGCAAGCGGCCTGCACATGACCGCCGCGTCTTTCCAGACGCCGCCGTGCCCCCCACCCCAACCCTCCCCCAGCGGGGGAGGGAGCCACATCCCTCCGCGACGGTGATACTGTCGCCCCCCATGCCCCTGTTCGACTATTCCTTGCTGCTGACCGGCAAGTACCACGACATGCTCGTCGCGGGCCTGCTGCTGTCGCTGCAGCTGCTCGCGGCCTCGCTGGTGCTGGCGCTGCCCATCGCGGTGGTGGTGGCGCTGCTGCGGCTGTCGCCCTTCGCGCCGCTGCGCTGGCTCGGCTTCGCGTACGTGGAATCGATCCGCAACATTCCGCTGCTCGCGCACATGCTCTTCTGGTACTTCGGCGCACCCGAGCTGCTGCCGGAGGACATCAAGCAATGGCTCTACGCGGGGCACATCGAGGCCTACAGCGCCATCATCGCGCTGGCGCTCTACACGGCCGCCTTCATGGCGGAAGACATCCGAAGCGGCATCCGCGCGATCCCCGCCGTGCAGTTCGAGGCCGGCCGGGCAATGGGCTTCAGCTACCTTGCCACCATGCGCCGCGTGGTGCTGCCGCAGGCGCTGCGCGTGACCATCCCGCCGCTCATCTCGCAGACGCTGAGCCTGTGGAAGAACACTTCCATCGCCACCGTGATCGGCGTGGCCGAGCTGATGTACCAGGCCGGCCAGGTCGAGAGCGCGACCTTCCGCAGCTTCGAGTCCTTCGCGTTCGCGAGCGCGGCCTACCTCACTGTTTCGCTGGCCATCACGGGCCTGGCGAGCTGGTACCACCACCGTTACCCGGTGCGGACGATATGACGCACTCCCCCAGGCTGCGCGCACTGCGTGTCGCTTCTCCTCCCCCCTCGCCGGGGGCAACACCGGCGGCCCGGCAAAGCAGGTTCCGCGGTGTTTCCGGCCTTGGCCGTGCCGGTTCCGTGCATCGCGAGCCACGTGAAGCGGGAGCTGAGCGCTGATGCTTCAGATCATCAACGACTACTGGGTCTACTTCCTCATCGGCCAGTACCCGAACGGGCCGCTCGGCGGGCTGGTGCTCACGCTGATCCTCGCCTCCTGCGGCTTGGTGCTGGCGCTGCCGCTGGGCATCGTGCTCGGGCTGGCGCGGGTGAGCCCTTGGCGCTGGCTGCGCTGGCCGGTCACTGGCTTCGTGTACGTGGTGCGCGGGCTGCCTCTGCTGATGGTGATCTTCTGGGCCTACTTCTTCCTGCCGAGCGTCACGGGCGTGAAGACCGACCAGTTCACCACCATGCTGATCGCGCTGGTGGTGTTCGACGCAGCCTACCTGGCGGAGATCGTGCGCGCCGGCATCCAGGGACTGCCGCGCGGGCAGATGGAAACAGCCCGTGCGCTGGGCCTGGGCTACGGCGCCGCGATGCGCCTCGTGGTGCTGCCGCAGGCGCTGCGCAGCATGCTGCCCTCGCTGGTGAACCAGTTCGTCTCGACCATCAAGGAGACCTCGCTGGGCTACATCATCGGGCTGGCCGAGGTGTCGTTCATCGCGACGCAGATCAACACGCAGGTGTTCACCAAGCCCGCTCAGATCTACCTGATTCTGGGCGGGACGTACTTCATCCTGTGCTTCGGCCTCTCGCGCTTCGCCTACTGGCTCGAACGCCGGCTCGCACGCCGCGGCATCTCCACCGCCGCCACCAAGGTGTCCGCATGATCGAACTCGAAAAAGTCAACAAGTGGTACGGCAGCTACCACGCGCTGGTCGACGTGACCGAAACCATCCACAAGGGCGAGGTCGTCGTGGTGTGCGGGCCCTCCGGCTCGGGCAAGTCGACGCTGATCCGCACTTTCAACCGGCTGGAGCCGATCCAGTCGGGCCGCATCGTGGTGAACGGCCAGGACATTCATGCGCCGGGGCTGGACGTGAACGAATTCCGTTCGCGCATCGGCTTCGTGTTCCAGCAGTTCAACCTGTTCCCGCACCTCACGGTGCTGCAGAACTGCACGATGGCGCCGATGCAGCTGCGCGGCCTCACCCGCAAGCAGGCCGACGAGCGCGCGATGGCGCTGCTGCACCGCGTGGGCCTGTCGAACAAGGCCAACGCATGGCCCAGCGAGCTCTCGGGCGGCCAGCAGCAGCGCGTGGCGATCGCCCGCGCGCTCGCGATGCAGCCGCCGCTGATGCTGTTCGACGAGCCCACCAGCGCGCTCGACCCCGAGATGGTCGGCGAGGTGCTGCTGGTGATGCGCGACCTCACGCGCGACGGCATGACCATGGTCTGCGTCACGCACGAGATGGGCTTCGCGCGCGAGGTGGCCGACCGCGTGCTCTTCATGGACGAAGGCAAGGTGCTGGAGCGCGCCACGCCCGACGACTTCTTCAACCGGCCGCAGCATCCGCGCGCGCAGCAGTTCCTGGCCGACATCCGCTCCCCCTTCGCGAGAGACGCATGACCGCTTCAGCCCTCCCCCTCATCGACGTTTCCGCGCTCGTCTCCGGCACCGCCGCACGCGATGCCGTGGCCGCGCAGATCGGCGCCGCCTGCCGCGCCCACGGTTTCTTCTACGTGACCGGCCATGGCGTCGACCCGGCGCTGGTGAAGCGGCTCGAAGACCTGAGCCACCGCTTCTTCGACCTGCCCGAGGAAACCAAGATGCAGTGGCGCATGGCCCTGGGCGGCCGCGCATGGCGCGGCTACTTTCCGCTCGGCGGCGAGCTGACCTCCGGCCGGCCCGACTGGAAGGAAGGCCTCTACCTCGGCACGGAGCTGCCCGCCACGCATCCGCTGGTGCAGGCGAAGACGCCGGTGCACGGGCCCAACCTGTTCCCTGACGTGCCGGGCTTTCGCGAGACCATCCTCGAATACATGGCCGCCGTCACGCAACTGGGCCACCGGCTGATGGAAGGCATCGCGCTGAGCCTGGGCCTCGACGCGGGCTACTTTTCGAAGCGCTACACGGCCGATCCGCTGATCCTGTTCCGCCTCTTCAACTACACCTCGCAGCCGGTGCCCGAAGGCCTCGACGTGCAATGGGGCGTGGGCGAGCACACCGACTACGGACTGCTGACGATCCTGCACCAGGACCACATCGGCGGCCTCGCGGTGCACACGCCGGGCGGCTGGATCGACGCGCCGCCGGTGGCGGGCTCCTTCGTCTGCAACATCGGCGACATGCTCGACCGCATGACCGGCGGGCTCTACAAGTCGACGCCGCACCGCGTGAAACGCAACACCTCGGGGCATGACCGGCTGTCGTTTCCGCTCTTCTTCGACCCGAACTTCGAGGCGCGCGTGCAGCGCATCGAGGGCCTCGCGGGCGCGGAGGCCCGCGACGACAGTGCCGAACGCTGGGACCGCGCCAACGTGCACGCCTTCAACGGGCGCTACGGCGACTACCTGCTCGCGAAGGTGTCGAAGGTGTTTCCGCAGCTGCGCGACGAAGTGCTCTGAGGGGCAGGATCCGGCGCCGGCAGGAGGCCGGGCTCTTCGAGGAAGGCGTCCTCCCAGTGCTCGATGCGGGCGTCGGGGTTGGAGATGGGCACGAGCTTGTCGCTGCGGCAGTAGAAGGTCCAGCCCTCGAACAGCACGTCGTAGTAGGTGCCGGGCAGGTAGCGCTCGCTCGGCGCTTCATAGGGCGCGGACACCACCTCCACGATCCGGCCCACGGCCCGCTCCGTGAAGGGCGACGCCAGGCAGCTGTCGACCACATGGCAGAGCGTGCCGATCTTGATCATGCCGTTACACCTTCTGCATGGCCTGTTGCGGGAACCAGCGCGGCAGGTGCGCGAGCGCGTCGTGCAGCGAATCGAGCACATGGAAAGCCCGTTCGACGACCGATGCAGGCGGATGCTTGAGGTCGGGCACGACCACCACCCGAAGGCCCGCCGCCAGTGCCGCCTTGGCGCCGTTCTCGCTGTCCTCGAACGCGATGCATTCGGCCGGGTCCACGCCCAGGCGCTCGGCCGCGAGCAGGTAGAGGGCCGGATCGGGCTTGGCGCGCGCGACCTCGTCGCCGCCCGCGAAGGCCGAGAAATGCTCCAGCACACCCAGGCTGCCGAGACAGGCCTGGATCTGCGCGCTCGTGGATGACGACGCCACGGCGCAGCGCGTGCCGCGCTCGCGCAACGCCGACAGGATCTCGGCCGCGCCGGACTTGATCGGAAAGAGCGGCGTCCCGTCGGAGCGCTCCAGCTGCAGGCGCTGGCGCACGAGGCCCACGGCGTGGGTGTAGGCCGCCGATCCGCCCAGCAGCGAGGCAAGCACGACTTCGGACTCCACCGTGGACAGCCCCACCACCTGCATGTACTGGCTGTGCGAAAGCTCGATGCCGAGCGTGCGGGCGACCTCGATCCAGGCGGCCATGATGGGGCGCTCGGAGTCGATCAGCAGCCCGTCCATGTCGAAGATTGCAGCGGCGAACATCGGGGCATCGTAATGAAAAACGAAAAAGGGGCCATGGAGGCCCCTTTTTCGTTGGTTGCGCGAAAGACTCAGTCCCGCGCCAGCGCCCGGTTCAGGCCGAGGGCCGCCAGCGTGGCAACTGCACCCGACAGCAGGTAGACGCTCACATAGGCCAGGCCGAAGTGGGCCGAGAGACCCAGGGCCACCAGCGGGGCGAAGGCCGCGCCAATCAGCCAGGCCACGTCGGCCGTGAGCGCCGCACCGACGTAGCGGTACTTGGGCGCGAAGTTGGAGGTCACGGCGCCGGCCGCCTGGCCGTACGACAGGCCGAGGATCACGAAGCCCAGCAGGATGAAGATGTCCTGGCCGATGCGGCCGCCGTCGAGCAGCGTGGGAGCGAAGCCGCTGAAGGCGGCGATCACCGCGGCCAGGCCGCCCAGCGTGAAGCGGCGGCCGATGCGGTCGGCCAGCAGGCCCGAGGCCACGATGCCGGCGGCGCCGAACACCGCGCCCACCATCTGGATCACCAGGAATTCGGTGACCGACTGATCGGAATACAGCGTGATCCACGACAGCGGGAACACCGTGATCAGGTGGAACAGCGCATAGCTGGCCAGCGCGGCGAACGCGCCGATCAGGATGTTGCTGCCCTGCGAGCTGACCAATTCGGTGACGCTGGTGGGTTCGAGTTCACGCTCTTCGAGCAGGCGCGAGTATTCGTCGGTGGCCACCAGGCGCAAGCGGGCGAAGAGCGCCACCACGTTGATCGCGAAGGCCACGTAGAAGGAATAGCGCCAGCCCCAGTCGAGGAAGTCCTCGGACGGCAGGCTGGAATACAGGTAGGCGAAAAGCGCGCTGGCGATGAAGAAGCCGATGGGCGCGCCCAGCTGGCCCAGCATGGCGTACCAGCCGCGGCGGTTGGCCGGCGCGTTCAGCGCCAGCAGCGACGGCAGGCCGTCCCACGAGCCGCCCAGCGCCAGGCCCTGGCCGAAGCGGAACACCGACAGCAGCACGATGGCCGTGAAGCCCAGGCTCGAATAGCCCGGCAGGAAGGCGATGCCGGCGGTGGAGGTGCCGAGCACGAAGAGCGCCAGCGTGAGCTTGGCTTCCCGTCCGAAACGTCGCTGGATCATCATCGAGATGACAGTTCCCAACGGACGCGCGATGAAGGCGAAGGAGAAGATCAGGAACGAATAGAGAACGCCCTCGAGATGCTGCTCGAACGGGAAGAAGACCGCCGGAAACACCAGCACCGAGGCGATGCCGTAGACGAAGAAGTCGAAATATTCGGAGGCGCGGCCGATGACCACACCGACCGCGATCTCGCCGGGGGAGATGTGCGAGTGGTCGTCGCCCTGCCGGGCGCCGCCGTGATCGGCCGGGTTCGGCATCGGCTGTGCGCCTTGCGAAATGATGCTGGACGTCGTCATTGCTTGCTGTAATTCAGATGTAACGCCGCGGCGAGACACCATAGGACCATGGGAGACCCCAGAGCGTCGCACCGAATCACGTTTACCGCCATAGGACAAAACGTCCAATAGGCGAAACCCGTCTTCAGGCGTAGATTGTGGGGTCTTTTTGCGTCGCCCCCTGCGTCCCTGCATCTCTTTTCCCCGGCATGCACATCCTCAAGAACCTTCGCCGAGCACTCCTGCTGCTCTCCGCCATGCTCCTGGCGGGCTGCAACACGGTGCTGATGAACCCCTCCGGCGACATCGCCCATCAGCAGGGACGCCTGATCGTCGTCTCCACCGTGCTGATGCTGATCATCATCATTCCGGTGATCGCCCTGACCATCTTCTTTGCCTGGCGCTATCGCCAGTCCAACAAGGAGGCCACCTACAGCCCCGACTGGGACCACTCCACCCAGCTCGAGCTGGCGATCTGGGCGGCGCCGCTGCTCATCATCATCGCGCTGGGCGCCATCACCTGGATCAGCACCCACACGCTCGACCCCTACCAGCCGCTGCGCCGCCTCGACGCCCAGCGCGCCATTCCGGCCGAGACCAAGCCGCTGACGGTGGAAGTGGTCGCCCTCGACTGGAAGTGGCTGTTCATCTACCCCGAGCAGGGCATCGCCACGGTGAACGAACTGGCCGCCCCGGTGGACCGTCCGATCAGCTTCAAGATCACGGCCTCCTCGGTCATGAACTCCTTCTTCATCCCCGCGCTGGCCGGCCAGATCTACGCCATGCCGGGCATGGAGACCAAGCTGCACGCGGTCATCAACAAGCCGGGCGAGTTCGAAGGCTTCTCCGCAAACTACAGCGGCGCGGGCTTCTCGGGCATGCGCTTCAAGTTCCACGGCCTGAGCAACGAAGACTTCGACCAGTGGGTGCAGAAGGTCAAGTCCGGCAAGGACGGCGAACTCTCCCGCGATATCTACAAGAAGCTCGAAGTGCCGAGCGAGCGCGAGCCCGTGCGCCACTACCCCACCGTTGCATCCGACCTGTACGACGCGATCCTCAACCAGTGCGTGGACCGCAACAAGATGTGCATGAAGGAAATGATGGCCATCGACGCCAGCGGCGGCATGGGCAAGCCCGGCGCCTTCAACGTTGCCACCAAGCTGGCATGGGACATCGAATCCCTCGATACGCCCAAGCGCAAGTACGTCACCGCGATGTGCACCACTGAAGAATAAGATGTTGCAGAACCTAGACCTGACGAAGCTCGTCTTCGGCCGCCTCTCCTGGGAGGCGATTCCCTTGCACGAGCCGATCCTGCTCGTGACCTTTGCCGGCGTGGTGCTGGGCGGCCTGGCCGTCCTGGGCGCACTGACCTACTTCAAGCTGTGGGGCACCCTGTGGCGCGACTGGATCACCAGCATCGACCACAAGAAGATCGGCATCATGTACATCATCCTGGGCCTGGTGATGCTGCTTCGCGGCTTCGCCGACGCGCTCATGATGCGCGCCCAGCAGGCCATCGCCTTCGGCGACAACGCGGGCTTCCTGCCGCCGCACCACTACGACCAGATCTTCACCGCCCACGGCGTGATCATGATCTTCTTCGTGGCGATGCCGCTGGTCACGGGCCTCATGAACTTCGTGGTGCCGCTGCAGATTGGCGCGCGCGACGTGGCCTTCCCGTTCCTGAACAACTTCAGCTTCTGGATGACCACCTTCGGCGCCGGCCTGGTGATGGCGTCGCTGTTCGTCGGCGAGTTCGCCAAGACGGGCTGGCTGGCCTATCCGCCGCTGTCGGGCATCCTCTTCAGCCCCGACGTGGGGGTCGACTACTACATATGGTCGTTGCAGATAGCGGGGGTGGGCACATTGCTGTCCGGCGTGAACCTGCTGGCCACCATCGTGAAGATGCGCGCGCCCGGCATGACCATGATGAAGATGCCCGTCTTCACCTGGACCGCCCTGTGCACCAACGTGCTGATCGTCGCCGCCTTCCCGGTGCTGACCGCCGTGCTGGCCCTGCTGTCTCTCGACCGCTACGCAGGCACCAACTTCTTCACGAACGACCTCGGCGGCAACGCCATGATGTACGTGAACCTGATCTGGATCTGGGGCCACCCCGAGGTGTACATCCTGATCCTGCCGGCCTTCGGCATCTTCTCGGAAGTGGTCTCCACCTTCTCGGGCAAGCGCCTCTTCGGCTACGCCTCGATGGTGTACGCCACGGTCGTGATCACCATCCTGTCGTACCTCGTCTGGCTGCACCACTTCTTCACCATGGGCTCCGGCGCCAGCGTGAACTCGTTCTTCGGCATCACGACGATGATCATCTCGATCCCGACGGGCGCGAAGATCTTCAACTGGCTGTTCACCATGTACCGCGGCCGCATCCGCTTCGAGCTGCCCATGATGTGGACCATCGGCTTCATGATCACCTTCGTGATCGGCGGCATGACCGGCGTGCTGCTGGCCGTTCCCCCGGCCGACTTCGTGCTGCACAACAGCCTGTTCCTGATCGCACACTTCCACAACGTGATCATCGGCGGCGTGCTGTTCGGCATGCTGGCGGGCATCACCTACTGGTTCCCGAAGGCCTTCGGCTACAAGCTCGACCCGTTCTGGGGCAAGTGCTCGTTCTGGTTCTGGATCGTCGGCTTCTGGTTCGCCTTCATGCCGCTGTACATCCTGGGCCTGATGGGCGTCACCCGCCGCATGAACCACTTCCAGGACATGTCGCTGCAGATCTGGTTCCAGATCGCCGCCTTCGGCGCCGTGCTGATCGCCCTGGGCATCGCCTCGTTCCTGATCCAGCTGGTGGTGAGCTTCATCCGCCGCGACCAGTTGCGCGACACCACCGGTGACCCGTGGAACGGCCGCACGCTGGAATGGGCGACCTCGTCGCCGCCGCCGGCCTACAACTTCGCGTTCACGCCGCGCGTGCACGACAACGACGCCTGGTCCGACATGAAGGCCCGCGGCTACCAGCGTCCGCTGGAAGGCTTCAGCCCGATCCACATGCCCAAGAACACGGCCGCCGGCTTCATCATCGCGGGCCTGAGCGCGGTGTGCGGCTTCGCGCTGATCTGGCAGATGTGGCTGCTGGCCGGCATCGGCTTCGTCGCCATGCTCGCCGCCACGATCATCCACACCTTCAACTACAAGCGCGACTACTACATCCCCGCGGAAGAAGTCGTCCGTACCGAAGAAGCGCGCACGCGCCTGCTGGCTGCCAATGTCTAACAGTACCGCCCTCCACTCCAGCCACACGAACACCGTGGGCAACGCCGCGAGCGTGCCCACCTTCGAGGTGTTCAACGTCCGCAACGAAGACCATCACCCCGAGAACGGCACGCTGCTGGGCTTCTGGCTCTACCTGATGAGCGACTGCCTCATCTTCGCCTGCCTGTTCGCGGTGTACGGCGTGCTGGGCCGCAGCTATGCGGCCGGCCCCTCGGGCGCCGACCTGTTCGACCTGCCGCTGGTGGCGATCAACACCTCGCTGCTGCTGCTGTCGTCCATCACCTATGGCTTCGCCATGCTGCAGATGCAGCAGCGCCGCATGGGCGGCGTGCTGCTCTGGCTGGCCATCACCGGCCTGCTGGGCGCGGGCTTCATCGGCCTGGAGCTATATGAATTCGCGCACCTGATCCACGAAGGCGCGGGCCCGCAGCGCAGCGCCTTCCTGTCGTCGTTCTTCGCGCTGGTGGGCACCCACGGCCTGCACGTGACCTTCGGCATCATCTGGCTCATCGTGCTGATGATCCAGCTGCCCAAGCACGGCTTCACCGCCGCCAACCGCCGCCGCCTGATGTGCCTGTCGATGTTCTGGCACTTCCTGGACGTGGTCTGGATCGGCGTCTTCACCTTCGTGTATCTGATGGGATCGCTGCAATGAGCGCGCACACCGAAACCGCCGGCCACGGCGCACATGGCCACGACGATCACGGGCACGGTCACGATGACGGCCCGGTGAGCCACAGCACCTTCAAGGGCTACATGACCGGCTTCGTGCTGGCCGTGATCCTCACCGCCATTCCGTTCTGGCTCGTGATGGGCAAGGTCTTCGACAAGCCCGGCACCACCGCCCTCGTCATCCTGGCCTTCGCCGTGGTGCAGATCGTGGTGCACATGGTTTACTTCCTGCACATGGACGCGAAGTCCGAAGGCGGCTGGAACATGCTGGCGCTGATCTTCACGCTCGTGCTCGTGGTCATCACGCTGGCCGGTTCGCTGTGGGTCATGTACCACATGAACACCAACATGATGCCGCACTCGGTGCACGACATGAAGAACATGCCCTGATGGCGGAGCAGGCCGTCCGCCAGCGCTCCACCGCCGCACGGGTGGCGCTGGCGGTCTGCGCCGCCCTCGCCTTCGCCGGCTTCGTCGCGCTCGGCACCTGGCAGGTCGAGCGCAGGGCCTGGAAGCTGGATCTCATCGCACGCGTCGAACAGCGCGTGCACGCCCCGGCCAGCGCGGCCCCCGGGCGGACCGAATGGCCCACGGTCAACGCGGCCAACGACGAATACCGGCATGTCCGCCTTGCCGGCACCTTCCTTCACGACAAAGAGACGCTGGTGCAGGCCAGCACCAAGCTCGGCGCCGGCTTCTGGGTGCTGACCCCGCTTCGCAGCAGCGCCGACGGCAGCATCGTGCTGGTCAACCGCGGCTTCGTGCCTCCCGAGGCGCAGAAACGCGCGGCGCGTACCGCGACCGAGCCCAAGGGCGAGACCACCGTGGACGGCCTGCTGCGCCTGACCGAGCCCAAGGGCGGCTTCCTGCGCAAGAACGATCCGACCGGCGACCGCTGGTTCTCGCGCGACGTGCAGGCCATCGCCGCCGCGCGCGGCCTGGCCGACGTGGCGCCGTACTTCGTCGATGCGGAAGCCGTGCCTGCAAAGTCCGGCGCCCCGGCCGCCGACACCCCCGCCTGGCCCGCCGGCGGCCTGACGGTCATTTCATTTCCCAACAGCCACCTCGTCTATGCCCTGACCTGGTATGGCCTGGCCCTGATGGTGCTGATCGCGGCCTGGTTCGTGCGGCGCAGCGAAAATGCGGCCCATGCCGACGCCCGCCCCGCCGACCAAGATGCCCGCCGCGACGGCTGAAGCCGCCGCGGTCGCGGGCGAACTGCACCCGCCCCGCGCCGGCGTCGCGAGCCTCGACAACGCCATCGGCCACCAGAACATGCAGCAGCTGATCCAGCTGCGCTGGTTCGCCGTGGTCGGGCAGGTCGCCACCATCCTGGTGGTGCACTACGGCTTCGAGATCCGGCTGCCGCTGGACCACATGCTGCAGGTGCTGGCCTGCCTCGCCCTCTTCAACATGGTGAGCCTGCTGCGCTCGCGCAGCCATCGGCGCGTGACCAACGGCGAGCTGTTCGTCGCGCTGCTGGTGGACGTGGCCACGCTCACTGCGCAGCTCTACCTGAGCGGCGGCGCGACCAACCCCTTCGTGTTCCTCTTCCTGCTGCAGGTGACGCTCGGCGCGGTGCTGCTGAAGGCATGGTCGACCTGGACCATGGTGGTCATCACCAGCATCTGCTTCGCCGGGCTGGCGCTGTTCTCGCGCCCGCTCGCGCTGCCACTGGACCATGACCGGGGCCTGTGGAGCCCGTACATCCAGGGCATGCTGGTGTGCTTCGCGCTCAATGCGGCGCTGCTGGTCATCTTCATCACCCGCATCAGCCGCAACCTGCGCGCGCGCGACGCGCGTCTGGCCGACCTGCGGCAGCGCGCCTCGGAGGAAGAGCACATCGTGCGCATGGGCCTGCTGGCCTCGGGCGCGGCGCACGAGCTGGGCACGCCGCTTGCCACGCTCGCGGTGATCCTCGGCGACTGGCGCCGGCTGCCGCATTTCAGTTCCGACCCCGAGCTGCTGACCGAAGTGGCCGAGATGGAACTGCAGATCCAGCGCTGCAAGAGCATCGTGAGCGGCATCCTGCTGTCGGCCGGCGAGGCGCGCGGCGAGTCTTCGGAGGAAACCACCGTCAGCACCTTCCTCGACGACCTGGTCGAGGAATGGCGCACCACCCGCCCGGTGGAGGATTTCGAGTACGACAACCGCTTCGGCCGCGACCTGCCCATGGTTTCCGACTCGGCCCTCAAGCAGATGATCTGCAACGTGCTCGACAATGCGCTGGAGGCGTCGCCCCACTGGCTGCGCCTCGAGGCGGCGCACGACGCCGACGCGCTGACGATCACTGTCACCGACGCAGGCCCCGGCTTCCTGCCGGCCATCCTCAAGGAGTTCGGCAAGCCCTACCAGTCGAGCAAGGGCCGCGCTGGCGGCGGGCTGGGGCTGTTCCTGGTGGTGAACGTGGCGCGCACCGTGGGCGGCCGCGTCGCGGCGGCCAACCGGCCCGAGGGCGGCGCCGTCGTGAAGATCACGCTGCCGCTCGCGGCCATCGTGCTCGAGGAAGAAGAGACGGAAGTGGACGACGACGCGGACGACGAGGAAGCCCTCGCGGCCGCCGGCAGGACCATCGGAATGGAAGGCAATGAGCGAAACCGGAGCTGAAGCGCAGCGCCAGCTGCTGATCGTCGAGGACGACGGCGCCTTCGCGCGCGCGCTCGGCCGCTCGTTCGAGCGCCGCGGCTATGCGGTGGCGCACGCGAGCAACCTGGCCGAGGTCGAGGCGCTGCTGGCCACCGCCACGCCCGGCTACGCGGTGGTCGACCTCAAGCTCAACGGCGAGGCCTCGGGCCTGGCCTGCGTGCAGATGCTGCACCGGCACAACCCGAAGATGCTGATCGTGGTGCTCACGGGCTTCGCGAGCATCGCCACCGCGGTGGAAGCCATCAAGCTCGGCGCCTGCCACTACCTGGCCAAGCCCTCGAACACCGACGACATCGAGGCCGCCTTCGGCCGCGCCGTCGGCACCACCGAGGTGGAGTTGACCAACCGCTCCACCTCGATCAAGACGCTCGAATGGGAGCGCATCCACGAGACGCTGGCCGAGACCGGCTTCAACATCTCGGAGACCGCGCGCAGGCTCGGCATGCACCGGCGCACGCTGGCGCGCAAGCTGGGCAAGCAGCAGGTCAAGTAGGCAGGCACTCTCGGCTCCCGCCCCCACACACTCATTGCGCACGGACAGACGATGACCTTTTCGCCACCCTCTTCCCCGCCCCCGCAACGCAGCAAGACCGCCGTCCTCACCGCACGCGACCAGACGGCGATGGAGGAGCTCTTCAACGCCCTCAGCCATGGCCTGGGCCTTGCGCTCGCGATCGCCTCGCTGCCGATCCTGGTCTACAGCGCCGCACAGAAGGGCCAGGCCGCGGCCGTGGTCGGTGCCAGCCTCTTCGCGGGCACGGCCATCGTGCTGTACCTGATCTCAACGCTCTACCACGCGCTGCCGATCGGCCGCGCCAAGGCCTGGTTCAACCGGCTGGACCACGCGGCCATCTACCTCTTCATCGCGGGCAGCTACATGCCCTTCCTGTTCGGCGTGCTGCGCGGCCCGCTGGGCTGGACGCTGTTCGGCGCGATCTGCGCGGCCGCGGCGCTGGGCGTGGGCGCCAAGCTGTTCAACCGGCTGAAGCATCCGCTGTGGTCCACCGGCCTGTACGTGGCGATGGGCTGGATGGCGCTGATGGCCGCCGTGCCGCTGTACGAGCGCATGTCGGCCGCAGGCCTGGGCTGGCTGGTGGCCGGCGGGCTCTTCTACACGGCCGGTGCGGTGGTGTTCCTGTTCGACAACAAGGTGCGCTTCGCCCATTCGGTGTGGCACCTGTTCGTGCTTGCCGGCAGCACCTGCCACTTCTTCGCCGTGCTCTGGCATGCGCATGGCTGACCGCTGATTCCAGGAACACCACGGAACCGGCTTTGCCGGGCCATCGGTGTTGCCCCCGGCGAGGGGGTTGGCGCAGCGACACGAAGTGCGCGAAGCCTGGGGGAGTATCAATAGTGCGGTGGGAGTTCGTCGCGCGGGTTGCGCGCGGCGCCGTCCTGGCCTGAGCTCTGCATCTGCTCCTTCAGTTGAGTGACCTGCAGGATCAGCCGGTCGATCTGCTGCTGTTGGCGGTAGATCGTCATGTTGAGCTGGTCGAGCAGGTCTTCGGCGTAGCTCGACTTGATCTCGAGTTCGGTCACGCGTTCGGCAATGAGGTCGTGGGACGGGTTTTCCATGCCGCTATTGGACAGGAAGACCGCCCTGCTCTTCGTGACGCCTTGTTCAGCGGCGCACCTTGGCCTCCAGCAGGTCGGCCATGCCGATGCGCTTGGCGAACTCGATGCGCACGCGCTCCGACACCTCGAAGACCTCCGCCGCACCGTCGCCGACGAAGTCGACCACCGACCGCATCGGCCGCGTGCCGACGGGCATGCCCACGATGCGCACGATCTCGTCGGCCACGGCTTGCGGGTCGGCGCCGTCGGGCATCAGCGCCGAGAGGCGCGCGCCGATCTGGTCCATGAGTCCGTCGTAGCGGGCATAGGCTGCGGCGATGGCGGCATCGGCTGGCCTGCCCGCGCTCGGGAAGTGGTCGGTGCCCTTGGTGAAGGCGCCCGGCACGACGATGGAAGTCTCGATGCCGAAGCGCGCGATCTCGTAGGCCAGCGTGACGGCCAGCGAATCCATCGCAGCCTTCGCCGCGCCGTACGGCCCCATGAACGGCGGAAAGCCTCCCTTGGTGGTCGTGCTGCTGATCCACAGCATCAGGCCCGATTCCTGCGCCCGCAGGTACGGCAGCACCGCACGGTTCACGCGCTGCGCACCGAGCACGTTGGTGTCGAACACCTTCGCGATCTCTTGCGGCGTGAAGGCCTCCGTGGGCCCGACCACGAGATGGCCGGCGTTGTGCATCACCACGTCGAGATGGCCCTGCTCGCGCACGATGGTCGCTGCGGCGGCATCGGCCGACTCCTGCGAGAGCACGTCGAGTTCGAGCGGGTGCAGCTGCAGCTTCTTCTGCGCGGCCAGCGCGCGCAGTTCGGCGGCGCGGGCGTTGTTGCGTCCGGCGATGTCGCGCATCGATGCGTAGACGACGTGGCCCGCCTCGGCGAGCGACAGTGCTGTGAGCTTTCCGATCCCGCTGCCGGCACCGGTGACGAGGACGATCTGCTTCTTCATGGCGTGTTTCTCCTTCGGGATTGTTTCGCTTGGAGCCCGCCGCTCAGGCGAGTCCGCCGTTGGCGCGCAGGATCTGGCCGTTGACCCAGCCCGCGTCGGGCCCGGCAAGGAAGGACACCACCGATGCGATGTCCTCGGGCTGGCCCAGGCGCTGCAGCGGCGGCATCTTCGCGAAGGCCTGGACCTGCTCCTCGGTCTTGCCGTCGAGGAAGAGCGAGGTGGCGATCGGGCCCGGCGCCACGGCGTTCACCGTGATGCTGCGGCCGCGCAGTTCCTTGGCGAACACGTGCGTGAAGGCCTCGACCGCCGCCTTGGTGGCGTTGTAGATCGCGTAGCCGGGCATGTTCAGCGCGAGCGTGGTGCTGGAGAAGTTGACGATGCGCCCGCCCTCGTTCAGGCGGGCGGCGGCCTCGCGCAGCGTGTTGAAGGTGCCGCGCACGTTGATGTCGAAGCTCTGGTCGTACTGCGCGTCGCTGTGCTCGGCCAGCGGCAGGGTCTTGAGCACGCCGGCGTTGTTGACCAGGACGTCGACCTTGCCGAGTTGCGCCTCGACGACGTCGAACATGGCGCGCACTTCGTCGCCGCGGGCCACGTCGGCCTTGACGGCGATGGCTCTGCCGCCAGCGGCCGTCAGCTCGGCGACGAGGGCGTAGGCCTGCGCAGGGCTCGATGCGTAGTTGACGGCGACGGCGAAGCCGTCCCTGGCGAGGCGCTGCGCGACAGCGGCGCCGATGCCGCGCGATGCGCCGGTGACGATGGCGACCTTGTGGGTGGAAGGGCGGGTCATGGCTGGTGTCCTTTGCGGTGGAGGTTGGTTGGTGAGGCGAATCTTCGATCGTTCCGCCCAGAAGATAATCAGCACCTGATCGCCATTAATATTCCATTTACTTCAACAATAGACCGCAAGCCGCCCATGGACCGCTTCCAGGAAATGCAGGCCTTCGTGCGCATCGCAGAGCGCCAGAGCTTCACGCAGGCGTCCGAAGACCTGGGGATTCCCCGCGCGACCGTCACCAACCTGATCAAGCGCGTGGAGCAGCGCATCGGCACCCGGCTGCTGGAGCGCACCACCCGCACCGTGCGCCTCACGCAGGACGGCGAGGCCTACTACCGCCGCTGCGTGCGGCTGCTGGCCGACGTGGAGGAAGCCGAGGGCCTGTTCCGCGACGCCGCGCCCAAGGGACTGCTGCGCGTGAACCTGCAGGGCACGCTGGCGCGGCATTTCGTGGTGCCGGCGCTGCCGGGCTTCCTGGCGCGCTACCCCGAGCTCGAACTGCACATCGGCGAGGACGACCGCCTCGTCGACCTGGTGCGCGAAGGCGTCGATTGCGTGCTGCGCGCCGGCACGCTGCAGGACTCCTCGATGATCGGGCGGCGCGTGGCGCTGCTGCCGCAGGTCACGGTCGCGAGCCCCGCCTATCTGGAGGCGCACGGCGAGCCCCGCAGCCTGGAGGAGCTGGCCTTGCACCGCGCCATCCACTACGTTTCCAGCGCCACGGGCAAGGCCCTGCCGCTCGAATTCACCGTCGACGGGCGGGTGACGAGCGTGCAGCTCGGCGGCATCGTCTCGGTGACCGGTGCCGACCTGTACACCGGCTCGGCCGTCGCGGGACTGGGCCTGGTGCAGGTGCCGCGCTACCGCGTGGTGGGCGAACTGGCGCAGGGGCGGCTGAAGGTGCTGTTGCCCGAGTTCGCGCCGCCGCCGATGCCCGTCTCGGTGCTCTACGCGCAGAACCGGCAACTGTCCTCGCGCGTGCGCGTGTTCACGCAGTGGCTGCGCGACATCTTCGAGGCCGCCGAAGCAGCCTGATTCAGCAGGCCGTCGACTCCAGCGCCACGGCGCCGGCCTCGGCGTGCGTCTCGCCGCGCAGGAAAGCGAACACGACGAGCGCCGTCAGCACCGTCACCCCCGCCAGCACGCACAGCAGCGTGCCGAACGCCGCGCCATACGCGTGCAGCAAGGCCGCGCGGTCCATGCCGGGCAGCAGCGCCAGCGCCTGCGCGAGGTTGCCGGTGGTCACGCGCTGCGCCGCCTGCGATGCGCCGGCGACTTGCCCCAGATGCGCCGTCACCAGCGCGGTCAGGCCCGCTCCGACGAGTGCCAGCGCGATGCCCTCCCCCGCCACCCGCACCGTGTTGAAGATGCCCGAGGCCATGCCTGCGCGCTCGCGCGGCACCACGCTCACGGCCAGCCCGTCCATCAGGCCCCAGGGCAGCCCGATGCCGGCGCCGATCAGCAGCAGCGGCCACGCCATCCCGGCGAGCGGCGTGCCCGGCGCGCAGCGGCTGAGCCAGAAGAGGCCTGCAGCGCACACCAGCAGTCCGACGGCCGAGATCGCGCCGGCCGAGAACCGGTGCGCCAGCGATGCCGCCAGCGTCGGAACCACGAGGATCGGCCCCGAGAGCGCGAACATGAAGGCGCCCGCCTCGATCGCGCTGCGCCCTTCGAGTCCCACGAAGCGGATCGGCAGCAGCACCAGCAGCACGACGAAGCCGTAGGCCGGCGCGGCCGCAAGCAGCTGCACCCCGACGAAGCGCGGAAAGCGGAACAGCGACAGGTCGAGCATCGGATGCGGCACGCGCCTTTCGATGGCGACGAAGACCGCGCCCATCGCCGCCGAGCCCGCGAGCGCACCGAGCACCCAGGGGCTGCCCCAGCCGCTGTCTGGCGCCTGCAGCACGCCCAGCGTCAGCAGGCTCAGCGCGGCGGTGAAGCTCAGCGTGCCCGGCACGTCGAGCCCCATCGCCTGCGGGTTGCGCGATTCGCGCATCGCCAGCGAAGCGATGCACAGCGCCGCGAGGCTCACCGCGCCGGGGCTCAGCATCACCGCCTGCCACCCGAAGCGCTCCGCGAGCCAGCCCGACACGATCGAGCCGCAGGACAGCCCCACGCCGAACGAGGTGCCGATCAGGCTGAAGGCCCGCGTGCGCGCCGCGCCGTCGAACACCTGTGCCAGCGCGGCCGTGCCTGCCGCAAAGGCTGCGGCCGAGCCCAGCCCCTGCAGCGCGCGCGCCAGGTCGAAGGCCACGATGCCCGGCGCCAGGGTCAGCAGCGAGGCGCTGAGCGCCACCACCGCGAGCCCCAGCAGGAAAACGCGCTTGCGCCCGTATGCATCGGCCAGCGCCCCGGCGGCCATCAGCGTGGCGCCGAAGCTCAGCATGAAGGCGTTGGTCACCCAGTTGAGCTGCACCGGGCTGCCGCCCAGCGCATCGCGCACGGCGGGCAACACCACCGCCGGGCCTGTGAAGCTCAGCGGCATGCCCAGCGCCGCGAGGCAGACGGCGGCCAGGAGCCAGTTCCTGGAGGAAGAAGAAGCGGACATCGGAACGTGCTTTCGCGGAAGGTGAAAAGGAAGGCACGAAGATAGAAAGGAATCAATGCACTGAGAATCGCCTCATTGCTCCACACACTCCCAACCAAAGGTTGCCAATCCATGGACAGCTTCAGCGGACTCGAATCCTTCGTGCGGGCGGCCGACCTGTCGAGCTTTGCCAGGGCCGGCCGGCTCCTGGGCATATCGGCCTCGGCCGTGGGCAAGAACGTCGCGCGGCTCGAGGAGCAGCTCGGCGTGCGCCTTTTCAACCGCACCACGCGCCACATGCGGCTGACGCAGGAAGGCGCCCTCTTCCACGAGCGCTGCCGCCGAATCCTCGACGAGCTGGACGACGCGCGGTCCATGATGCAGGACGCCGTGGCCGCGCCGCGCGGCCGCTTGCGCGTGAGCCTGCCGACCATCGGCTACCGCTTCCTGCTGCCGATCCTGCCTGCCTTCAGGCAGCGCTACCCCGAGATCGAGCTCGACCTCGACTTCAACGACCGGCTGGTCGACGTGATCGCCGAGGGCGTCGACGTGGCGATCCGCAGCGGCGAGCTGGTCGACTCGCAACTGGTGGCGCGCCGGCTCGGCCCGTTCCGCTTCGTGCTCGTCGCCTCGCCGGCCTATCTCGAGCGCCACGGCGTGCCGCAGACGCCGGCCGACCTCGCGCGGCACGCCTGCCTTCGCTACAAGTTCGCCACCGGCGGAAAGATCGAGGACTGGGACCTGCCCGGCCTGCCCGCGCAGCTGCCGCCCGGCCTGCTGTGCAACAACATGGAAGCCATGCTCGGCGCGGCAGTCGCCGGCCTCGGCGTGGCCTACATGCCCGACTTCCTCGCGCGCGACTCGCTGTGCCGCGGCGAACTGCAGCGCGTGCTGGCCACGCACCTCGTGCGCCAGGGCCAGTTCACGGCGCTGTGGCCGTCGAGCCGTCAGCTGTCGCCGAAGGTGCGGGCGTTCGTGGACTTCGCGGGGGAGCACATGTTCAGGGAGGAAGCGATGGCGCCATGAACCGAGGAAAAGCCTGCACATGCGGCGCATGGTTGGCGCCGCATGAGTTGAAAGGCCTGCCCGTCAGGCGACTTCTGCCGGCTGCTCCGCTTGCTGACCGATGGCGGCGACCGGCTCCTCGACGCTTTGCGCCACGGGGGTTTCCGCGGACATGGCAGCCACGGCGACCGGCGCCGCCGCGACGGGCTCGACTGGCTTGGTGCTCTCGGCGACCGGCGGCTTCGTCGATTCGGGCGTCGCAGGCGTAACGGCCGGCGCAGCGACTGCGACAGGTGCTGCTTGTGCCGGCTTGGCGCTTTCCACGACGACCGGCTCTACCGCTTCGGGCTTGGCTGCATCGATCTTCGCGGGAGCGGCAGCCTCCGCCGCATCAGCCATCGCGGGCGCAGGCGCGGCCACCGCGACAAGTGCCGCTTCCACCGGCTTCGCGCTTTCCACGACAACGGGCTTGGCGAGTTCTGGCTTCACGGCTCCGGCTTGGCCGTCTCGGCGGACTTTGCCGACTTCGCAGGCCTGGCGGGCGCGGGCTTCACCGGTTCCTGCGTCGCAGCCAGCGGCTTCGCAGCGTCCTGCGTCACCGGCTCGCTCGCCATCCGGCTCAGCGCCAGCGCGGCCTTCAGCGGGAACAGTGTGCGCTCGTCGCCCTCGGCAGCGTTGCTCACCGTGGTGCCCGCCGTTTCGCTCAGGCTCGCGGTGCGCACGGCGTCGAGGCGGTGGGCGGGCACCATGAACGGCGAATGCGTGGTGTAGATGACCTGGTTGCCGGCGAAGTCCTTTTCGAGGTGCGCCAGCAGGTCGGCCTGCGAATGGGGGTGCAGGTGCAGGCCGGGTTCGTCCAGCAGCAGCACGGCGTCCTCGGCCCGGCCGCCGCGGGTGTCGGCGAAGAAGGCGACGTAGAACGAGAAGAACCACTGGAAGCCGCGGCTGCGCTCCTCCAGGTTCACCTCGACTTCGTAGGCGGCGTTCGGGTCGGACACCAGCGTGTCGAGGTACTGGCCGTCGAGGTTGAAGCGCACCTTCAGCGCACGGTCCTTCCAGAGGCGGCGGATCTCGGCGGTCACCACCGAGCCGGCGCGGTTGACGAGCTGGTTGCGCGTGGCCTGGTCGTTCTTCTCGAGCAGGGCCTGCAGCTGCCGCAGGTCGAGCCCCGCGACCTTGCACAGCCTGCCAAAGCTCTGCTGCTCGGGCGTGAGCTGGCCCCAGCCCTCGCGCCCCAGGTATTCGGCGATGTTCTGGCGCCCGGGCAGCGCCGGGTATTCGTCGACGTAGACGAAGCGCGGCAGCTTGCCGACGACCCATTCCCGCGCGCGCTCCAGCGCGGGCGCGTCGTTGGCGATGGCGAGGGCCATGTCTTCCAGCTCGCCGAGCATCTGCTCCTGCTTGTCGCTGAGCTCGGCGCCGGCCACGGCCAACGCCTTGCGCAGGGCCTGCGCCGCCTTGACCGCGCCGGCCGACCACCTGATGTAGTCGGGGCTCATGATCATCGCGGCGTCGAAGAGGTCGGCTTCCTGGTCCAGCGCGGCCTTCGCCTCTTCTGCGACCTTCTCGGCCGCGGCCTTGACCGCCGGCACGATCTTGCGCACCTTGCCCTTGATCTCGCTCACGTCCAGCGACAGGGCACCGAGTCCTTCGAACCCGGCCGTGCGGACGGCGGCATAGCCGCGGCTGGCGGTGACGTGGCGCACGCCCGCCGCGCGCGGCAGGATCGCGGCCAGTTCGGCCTGCTCGCTCTCGTCGAGGCTCCAGCGCGTGAACACGACGGGCGTGTCGCCCGTGCACTCTTCCAGGCGGCGATGGCGCGGGAAGTCCTTGATGGGGCTGAGTTCGGCGATGCCTTCGGCAGGGTTCAGGCTGTGCAGCGCGCGCAGCAGGTTCGATTTGCCGCTGTCATTCCGGCCGAGGATCGTGGTGATCTGCGTGGAGTCGATGAGGCCGCTGTCGTTGATCGAGCGAAAGTTGGTGATCTGGAATGACGCCAGGCGCATGCGGGAATTTCTCTCTTCTTGAAATGGATACGGGGCCGGGGAATGTATTGCATCCCCGGCCCTGTCTTGCTTCGCATCGCCACGAAGAAAAGAAAAAAATTACTCGGCCGCGCGCCGCAAGGTGTCGACCACCGGCCGGCGCAGCACCTCGCGCAGGCCCCACCATCCGGCGCCGAGCGCCAGCACCGCCCCGGCCAGCGCGCCGGCGACCGGCACCAGCGGCGAGGCGGTCCAGGTGAACTCGAACACGAAGCGCGCGAGCCCCCAGCCGATGAGCGCAGCCACGATGCTCGCGAGGAAACCCGCGAGCAGGCCCACGCCCGCGAGCTCGGCGCGCTGTACCTGCCGCAGCAGGCTGGCACGCGCGCCCACCGCGCGCATCACCGCGAACTCGCGCGCGCGTTCCTCGCGGGTGGCCGTCACCGCGGCAAAGAGCACCACGAGACCGGCCGCGAGCGTGAAGCCGAACAGGAACTCGACCGCGCGGATCACCTGGTCGAGCACGCGCTGCACCTGGTTGATGGTGGCGCTCATGTCGACGTTGGTCACGTTCGGATAGCTGCGCACCAGCGCGTTGTCGAAGCCGCGCGTCTCGGGCGCGCGGAAGGCGCCCATGTAGGTGGTGGGCACGTCGGCCAGCGAGGCCACCGTGTACATCACGAAGAAGTTGGCGTGCATCGAGCCCCAGTCGACCTTGCGCAGCGAGGTGATGCGCGCATCGTTCTGCATGCCGCCGATGTCGAAGCGCAGCACGTCGCCCATCTTCAGGCCCAGCGTCTCGGCCAGGCCCTCTTCCACGCTCACCTCGCCGGACGCGCCGGGTGTCCACTTGCCCGCGGTGATGCTGTTGTGCGGCGGCGCCTCCAGGCTGTTGCTGAGATTGAATTCGCGGTCGACCAGTCGCTTGGCACGGTCCTCGGTGTAGTCGTCGGGCGAGACCGGCTTGTCGTTGATGGCCACGAGCCGCCCGCGGATCATCGGGTACCAGTCGAACTTGCTCACGCCTGCATCGCGCAGCGACTTCTGGAAAGCCTCGCTCTGGTCGGGCATGACGTTGATGACGAAGCGGTTCGGCGCGTCGGGCGGCGTGGCCTGGCGCCAGCTCGCGACGAGGTCGGTGCGAAGCAGCACCAGCAGCACCAGCGCCAGCAGCCCCACCGAGAGCGCGCTGACCTGTACCACCGCATAGGCCGGCCGCGCCGAGATCTGCCGCGTCGCCAGCACCAGCCAGCGCGGCGCGGTCGTTTCGTTGACGCTGCGGCGCAGCACCTTCACTGCCAGCCAGCTCAAGAGCGCGAACACCGCCACCGCCCCCGCGAAGCCGCCGACGGCGATGAGCCCCAGCTTGATGTCGCTGCTGGCCGCCATCAGCAGGGCCGCGAAGCCCGCGATGCCGACGCCCAGCACCGCGAGCGACGCGGGCTTGAGCCCGCCCACGTCGCGCCGGATCACGCGAAGCGGCGGGACGCGCGCCAGCTGCAGCACCGGCGGCAGGCCGAAGGCGAAGAGCAGCGTGAGCCCCATGCCGAGCCCGAAGGCCACGGGCCACAGCGTGGCCGCGGGCAGCGCGGTCTCGACCAGCCCCGCCAGCAGCAGCACGAACACGTAGTGCACCGCGAAGCCGATGGCCACGCCCAGCGCGCTGGCCACGATGCCGATCACCGCGAACTCGAAGGCATAGGCCACCGCGATGGTGCGCTGGCTCTGGCCGAGCACGCGCAGCATCGCGCAGTCGTCGAGGTGGCTGGCCGCGAAGCCGCGCGCGGCCAGCGCCACCGCCACGGCCGACAGCAGCGCAGCCAGCAGCGCGACGAGGCTCAGGAATTTCTCGGCGCGATCGAGCGTCTGGCGCATCTCGGGCCGGCCGCTTTCGAAGGAATCGAGCCGAACGCCGCGAAGTTCGCCCTTCTTGATGGTGGCGTCGGCCCAGTCGGTGAAGCGCTTGACCGCGGCGTCGCTGCCGGCCACGGCATATCGGTAGCCCACGCGGCTGGCCGGCTGCACGAGCCCGGTGCGGGCCACGTCGGCCTGGTTGAGCATCACGCGCGGCGAAAAGCTCATGAAGCCGGCGCCGCGATCGGGCTCCAGCGTGATGACGCGGCCTACGCGCAGGCCGGTGTCGCCCAGCAGCAACGTGTCGCCGACCTTCAGGCCCAGCGAGTCGAGCAGCGAGGCATCGACCCAGGTCTCGCCCGGCGGCGGGATGTCGCGCGTGACGGCACCCGCGCCATCGATGGTGGTGGAGGTCTGCAGGCTGCCGCGCAGCGGGTAGCCCGTGGTCACCGCCTTCAGCGCCACCAGCTTGCTGGCGCCGCCCTGCGCGTCCTCGGCGCGCGCCATGGTCGGGAAGCCGTAGGTGGAGGAGCCCTGCAGCCCCAGCGACTTGGCCTGCGCCACGAAGGCCTCGGGCGTCGGGTTGTCGCTGACGATCACCGCGTCGCCGCCCAGCAGCTGCCGCGCGTCGCGCTTGAGCCCGCCCTGCAGCCGGTCGGCGAAGAAGCCGACGGCCGTGAGCGCGGCCACGGCCAGGAGCACGGCGACGATCAACAGGCGCAGCTCGCCGGCACGCAGGTCGCGCCAGAGCGTGCGCCAACCCAGGCGAAGGGAGGCATTCATGGCCGCGACGATAGCCGAGAGGCTCGCTCGCAGCCGGATTCGAGGGTTATTGCCGGTTTTGGCCTACTTGCCCGCACACCGGCCCTGCCGCATGATGCGACTCAAACACCCCTTCGCTCCGATCAGACATTCTTTGGCGGCGGCGGCGGGGCAAATAAAAACATTCCACTATCTGGCGATCCTTTCCCCGAAGGAGTGTCGATGTTGCAATCTCAGCGCCTGCGAACCCTGGGTCTGTGCCTGGCCCTCGGCGTGCTCTTGAGCGCCTGCGATCCCAAACCCCCCGCCCCCAAGGCCAGCGCCGGCACGACCGGCGCCAGCCCCACCGGCATCACGCCTGCCGAGTCCGGCGACAAGGTCGAGTCCACCACGTCCCACAACGGGCCGTCCGAAGGCGGCGCAGCCGTCGGCGGCATGAGCGGCCCGGGCGGCGCCGGCTCGTCCGGCGGCGCGGCGCCCGCGCCCAGCGCTGGCGACGGTTCGGCGCCGAAGTAGCGCGGCTTGCCAGCTTTCGTTCGAGTTACCCGCAAGAAGAAAAGAAGACCACGATGAAACGACCCCCCACTTCACCGCCGCAGGAGGTTCCGTCATGGACATGAACCGCCGGCAATTCTTCCGCGTCAGCAGCGCGGGGCTGGTCGGCTCCAGCATCGCCGCGCTCGGCTTCTCGCCGACCGCCGCGCTGGCCGAGGCCCGCAACTTCAAGCTCGCGCGCACCACCGAGACACGCAACACCTGCCCGTACTGCTCGGTGGGCTGCGGCCTCATCATGTACAGCCTTGGCGACAAGGCGAAGAACGTGGTGTCCGACATCCTCCACATCGAGGGCGATGCCGACCACCCCGTCAACCGCGGCACGCTGTGCCCCAAGGGCGCCGGCCTGCTCGACTTCGTGCACAGCCCCATGCGCCTGAAGTACCCCGAGGTGCGCGAACCCGGCGCCACGGAGTGGAAGCGCATCGGCTGGGACGAGGCGCTCGACCGCATCGCCAAGCTGCTGAAGGCCGACCGCGACGCCAACTTCCAGACCACCAACGCCGACGGCAAGACCGTAAACCGCTGGACCAGCTCCGGCATGCTCTGCGCCTCGGCCTCGTCCAACGAAACCGGATACATCACGCACAAGGCATTCCGCTCGACCGGAATGCTGGTGTTCGACAACCAGGCACGCGTCTGACACGGACCTACGGTGGCCAGTCTGGCCCCGACGTTCGGCAGAGGCGCGATGACCAACCACTGGCAGGACATCCAGAACGCGGATGTCGTGCTGATCATGGGCGGCAACGCCGCGGAGGCGCATCCGTGCGGCTTCAAGTGGGTCATCGAAGCCAAGAAACAGAACAAGGCCCGCCTGGTGGTGGTCGACCCGCGCTTCACGCGCTCGGCCGCCATGGCCGACTACTACGCGCCGATCCGCGCGGGGTCGGACATCGCCTTCCTGGCGGGGGTCATCAACTACCTGCTGAGCAACGACAGGATCCAGACCGAGTACGTCCGCAACTACACCAACGCGACCTTCATCGTCGGCCCCGACTACAAGTTCGAGGACGGCCTGTTCAGCGGCTACAACGCCGAGAAGCGCAACTACGACCCCAAGTCGTGGGGCTACGCGCTCGACGAGCAGGGCATGGCCAAGGTCGACATGAGCATGCAGGACCCGAACTGCGTGCTGCAGGTGATGAAGCGGCACTATTCGCGCTACACGCCCGACATGGTGAGCCGCATCACCGGCACGCCGAAGGACAAGTTCCTGAAGGTCTGCGAGTACATCGCGAGCACCAGCACCTCCCAGCGCACCATGACCATCATGTACGCGCTGGGCTGGACGCAGCACAGCCAGGGCTCGCAGATGATCCGCACCGGCGCCATCGTGCAGCTGCTGCTGGGCAACATCGGCGTGCCGGGCGGCGGCATGAACGCGCTGCGCGGCCACAGCAACATCCAGGGCCTGACCGACCTGGGGCTGCTGTCGAACTCGCTGCCGGGCTACATGTCGCTGGCGCGTGACAGCGAGCAGACGCTGGAGGACTACTACAAGACCCGCGCGCTCAAGCCCCTGCGTCCCAACCAGATGAGCTACTGGCAGAACTACCCGAAGTTCTTCGTCAGCATGCAGAAGTCGTGGTGGGGCGACGCGGCCACGGCGGAAAACGAGTGGGCCTTCCACTACCTGCCTAAGATCGACAGGCTCTACGACGTGCTGCAGGCCTTCGAGCTCATGAACCAGGGCAAGCTCAACGGCTACATCTGCCAGGGCTTCAACCCGGTGGGCTCCTTCCCCGACAAGAAGAAGATCGTCGACGGGCTCTCGAAGCTCAAGTTCCTGGTCACCATCGATCCGCTGCAGACCGAGACCAGCGAGTTCTGGCGCAACTTCGGCGAGTTCAACGACGTCAAGAGCGCCGACATCCAGACCACGGTGTTCCGCCTGCCTTCCACCTGCTTCGCGGAGGAGGACGGCTCGCTCACCAACTCCAGCCGCTGGCTGCAGTGGCACTGGAAGGGCGCGGAGCCGCCGGGCGAGGCCAAGGGCGACATCGAGATCGTCGCCGGCATCTTCAACCGGCTGCGCGCCGCCTACGCCAAGGACGGCGGCGCCTTCCCCGATCCGATCGTCAAGCTCACCTGGCCCTACAAGATTCCGCACTCGCCCTCCGCGCAGGAACTGGCGATGGAATACAACGGCCGCGCGCTCGCCGACCTGACCGATCCGAAGGACCCGACCAAGCCGCCGCTGGCCAAGGCCGGCGAACAGCTCTCGGGCTTCGGCCTGCTGCGCGACGACGGCAGCACCGCCAGCGGCTGCTGGATCTACTCGGGCGCATGGACGCAGGCCGGCAACCAGATGGCGCGGCGCGACAACGCCGACCCGTACGGCATCGGCATGGTGCAGAACTGGGCGTGGGCCTGGCCGGCGAACCGGCGCATCCTCTACAACGGCGCGTCCACCGACCCCGCCACCGGCAAGCCATGGATCGCCAGGCGCGGCCTGATCGCGTGGAACGGCAAGCAGTGGGCAGGTTCGGACATTCCCGACATCCGGCCCGACGCCAACCCGACGGAAGCCGACGCGGTGCGCCCCTTCATCATGACCGCCGAGGGCGTGGCGCGCCTGTTCGCGCCCACCGGCATGGCCGAAGGACCGCTGCCCGAGCACTACGAGCCGTTCGAGTCGCCGCTGGTCAACAACCTGATGCACCCGAACAACGAGAAGGCGCGCGCCAACCCCGCGGCACGCATCTTCAAGGGCGACCTCGAGAGGCTCGGCGTGCCGAAGGACTTCCCGTACGTGGCGACCAGCTACCGGCTCACCGAGCACTTCCACTACTGGACCAAGAACGTGCGCACCTCGGCCATCATCCAGCCGCAGCAGTTCGTCGAGATCGGCGAAGAGCTCGCGAAGGAGAAGGGCATCGGCCACGGCGACATGGTCAAGGTGTCGAGCAAGCGCGGCTACATCAAGGCCGTGGCCGTGGTCACCAAGCGCATCGTGGGACTGCAGGTGGACGGGCGCACGGTCCATACCGTGGGACTGCCGAACCACTGGGGCTTCGTGGGCATCGCCAAGCCCGGCTATCTGGTGAACACGCTGACGCCGTTCGTGGGCGACGCGAACACGCAGACGCCGGAGTACAAGTCCTTCACCGTAAACATCGAGAAGGCCTGAACGATGTCATCTCTTCAAACCCTCGACATCGCCGCCCGCTCGGCCACGACCACGCCGTCGCCCGAGATCCGCCATCGGCCGCAGATCCAGCCGGTCGCGAAGCTGATCGACGTGTCGGCCTGCATCGGCTGCAAGGCCTGCCAGGTCGCATGCATGCAGTGGAACGACCTGCGCGACGAAGTCGGCACCACGCACGGCACCTACGACAACCCGGTCGACCTCACGCCCGCCTCCTGGACGGTGATGAAGTTCTCCGAGGTCGAGCCCGAAGCCGGCAAGCTCGAATGGCTGATCCGCAAGGACGGCTGCATGCACTGCGAAGACCCCGGCTGCCTGAAGTCGTGCCCCTCGCCGGGCGCCATCGTCAAGTACGCCAACGGCATCGTCGACTTCATCAGCGAGCATTGCGTGGGCTGCGGCAACTGCGTCACCGGCTGTCCCTTCGACGTGCCGCGCATCAGCAAGGTCGACAACAAGGCCTACAAGTGCTCGCTGTGCTCCGACCGCGTGGGCGTGGGCCTGGAGCCGGCCTGCGTGAAGGCCTGCCCCACCGGCGCGCTGCACTTCGGCACCAAGGAGGACATGCACGAGTACGCCTCGGAGCGCATCGTCGACCTGAAGGAGCGCGGCTTCGCCAACGCCGGCGTCTACGACCCGGCGGGCGTGGGCGGCACGCACGTGATGTACGTGCTGCAGCACGCCGACCGGCCGCAGCTGTACGCCGACCTGCCGAAGGACCCGCACATCAGCCCGCTGGTGTCGCTGTGGAAGGGCGTCGCCAAGCCGCTCGCCGTGGTCGCCATGATCGGCGCCGTGGTGGGCAGCTTCTTCCACTACATGAAGACCGGCCCCATCGAGCCCAAGGACGACCATCCCGACGCCGACCGCGACGGCAGGCCCGACGACGTGGTGGTGATCGAGCAGCCGCCGGCCTCGGCCTCTTCGACGCCGCCCACCGCACCCCGCGCATGAGGAGAAGAACGCGATGACACGCTACTACCTTCGCCGCTACCGCGACGCCACGCGCATGAACCACTGGTTCGTGGCGATCATGTTCTTCGCCGCGGCGCTCTCGGGCCTGGCCTTCTTCCATCCGAGCCTGTTCTTCCTGAGCGCGCTCTTCGGCGGCGGGCCCTGGACGCGCATCCTGCATCCCTTCATGGGGCTGCTGATGGTGCTGGGCTTCGTGTTCCTGTTCTTCACGATGTGGCGCGAGAACATCCTCGACAAGGGCGACCGCGATTGGATCGCCAATGCGCCGAAGATGCTCAAGGGCGACAAGTCGAGCATGCCGCCGGTGGGCAAGTACAACGCCGGCCAGAAGCTGGTGTTCTGGGCCTTCGGCATCAGCCTGCTGCTGTTGCTGGTGACGGGCTTCATGTTCTGGAGTCCGTGGTTCGTGGGCTTCTTCCCGATCCTCCTGCGGCGCATCGCGGTGGTGGTGCACGCGGCCTCGGCCGTGGTGCTGATCCTCTCGGTCATCACGCACATCTACGCGGCCATCTGGGTCAAGGGCACGCTGCGCGCGATGACGCGCGGCACGGTCACCGAAGGCTGGGCCAAGCTCAACCATCCGCTGTGGCACCGCAAGATGACCCGGGGGGAATGAACTGGTTCTCTCCAGGCTGCGCGCACTTCGTGTGGCGCGCGCCTTCCCCCTTCCGGGGGCGATACCTCCGGCTCGGCAACGGCGGTTCAGCGGCATCCTGCGAACAAACCCGGGCCGCCCTGCGGGGACTCGGGGCGATCGCGTATCGCAAATCGTGCGAATGGCTGTAGAGTCGTCCGGATGAGCAGTTCCAACGGCAATCCACCGCCGATCCGGACCACCCGCGTCCTCGAGCCGGAGCAGATCGCCATGCAGGCCGGGCGGCAGATGCCGTTCCTGCGCCTGCCGGTGCGCTCCCTCGCCTTCTCCGACCGCCAGCTCAGGCTGCGGCAGCTCGCGGCATCGCATCCGATGCGCGAGTACCTGATCTTCATCGCCGACCTCGCCCAGGCGCAGCACCAGGTGCTGCAGGACTACCCGCCTGTCGATCTGCCCGGATCCGAAGCGCTCGAGGCCGCCGCGAAGGTGCTCAAGCCGCCGATGCCCGCGTTCGGCTGGACGCGCGATCCGGTATGGCTGAATGAACTGCGCCGGCTGCTCGCACTCTTTCGCGCAAGGCTGCCCGAAGGCCCCGCACGCGACACGCTCGACCGCGTGGCGGCCGCCGACGGCGCATGGATCGACGCGCAGGCCGACCGGCTCTCGCGCCGCATCATGTTCGGACTCGACCTCGCCGCGGCGCCGCTGATCGCCGCCGGGCTGCAGGCCTACTGGACGCACCTGGTGCTGCAGGTGGCCGAGAGCGCAGGCGAGAACATCTACGGCCGCACCGACCCCGGCAACGAATGCCCCTGCTGCGGCAGCGCACCCACAGCGAGCATCACGCGCATCGGCGCCGACGAGGCGGGCTTTCGCTACCTGCATTGCTCGCTGTGCGGCACCGAGTGGCACTACGTGCGCATCAAGTGCACGCACTGCGAGAGCACCAAGGGCATCCACTTCGAGTCGCTGGCGCCGCAGCCCGGCGTGGAACTTCCGGCCACCGGCGCGCGCGAAGGCGCGGTGAAGGCCGAGTGCTGCGACAGCTGCGGACACTACCTCAAGCAGGTCGTGATGGAGAAGGACCCCGAGGTCGAACCCGTCGCAGACGACCTGGCGAGCGTCACGCTGGATCTGCTCGTGTCCGAAGGCGGCCACCAGCGCAGCGGCCACAACCTGATGCTGCTGTTCAGCGACCCCGAAATACCAGACGACGGCGGAGGCGGCTGATGGCGATGCCCGAAGAGTCCGTGGTCCACGGCTCGACGGCAAGGCCCCAGGATCTGCCTTCTGTCGATCAACTGCTGCGCCTCGCCGTGCCGGGCGCATTGCTGGCCGAGCACGGCCACACGCTCGTGGTGAAAGAGGCGCGCGCGCTGCTCGAAGGGCTTCGCGCACAAGCCGTCGCAGGCAAGCTCGCCGCTGCCGACGTGCGGCCCGATGCGCTCGGCGACGCGCTCGCCGCGCGCATCCAGTCGCGCCTCGCGCCGCGCATGAAGGCGGTGCTGAACCTCACGGGCACCGTCATCCACACCAACCTGGGCCGCGCCTTGCTGGCCGATGCGGCGCTGCAGCGGCTGCTGGCGGTGATGACGTCGCCCAACAACCTCGAGTACGACCTCGCCACCGGCAGCCGAGGCGACCGCGACTCGCTGGTCGAAGAGCTGCTGTGCACCATCACCGGCGCCGAGGCCGCCACGGTGGTCAACAACAACGCCGCCGCGGTGCTGCTCACCATCGCGGCGCTGGCGCGCGAACGCGAGGTGATCGTCTCGCGCGGGGAGCTGGTGGAGATCGGCGGCGCCTTCCGCATGCCCGACGTGATGGCCAGCGCGGGTGCGCGCATGGTCGAGGTCGGCACCACCAACCGCACGCATCCGCAGGACTACGAGCGCGCCATCAACGATCGCACCGCGCTCGTGATGAAAGTGCACACCAGCAACTACGCGGTGCAGGGCTTCACCTCGGCCGTCGACGAGGCCACGCTCGCCGGCATCGCGCATGCGCGCGGCGTGCCGCTGGCCACCGACCTGGGCAGCGGCTCGCTGGTCGACCTCGCGCGCTACGGCCTGCCGCGCGAGCCGCTGCCGCAGGAGATGCTCGCGGCCGGCTGCGACGTGGTCACCTTCTCGGGCGACAAGCTGCTCGGCGGACCGCAGGCCGGCCTCATCGTGGGCAGCAAGGAAGCCGTGGGCCGCATCCGCAAGTTCCCGATGAAGCGCGCGCTGCGCATGAGCAAGCTGCCGCTGGCCGCGCTCGAGGCCACGCTGTCGCTCTACCTGCGGCCCGAGCGCCTCGCGCAGGACCTGCCGACGCTGCGGCTGCTCACCCGGCCCGCCGATGCGATCCGCGAGATGGCCGAGGCGTTGCGCGAGCCTGTGCAGGCGGCCGTGTCGCCGCGCTTCACGGTCGAGGTGGTGCCGCTGCTCGGGCAGATCGGCTCCGGCTCGCTGCCGGTGGAGCGCCTGCCCTCCGCGGGCCTCGCGCTTGCGCCGGCCGGCACCTCGAAAAAGGGCATCGGCACCGCGCTCGACGCCCTCGCCACCGCGCTGCGCGGCCTGCCGCTGCCGGTGATCGGACGCATCGCCGAAGACCGCCTGCTGCTCGACCTGCGCTGCCTCGAAGACAGCATGCCCTTCACGGGCCAGCTCGCCACCCTGCGCGAGCGGCTGCTGTAGCGCCCCCTTTCCCTCAACCACCTGTCTGGAGAAAGCGATGAGTCCCCTCGAAGTGCTCGCCGGTATCGAAACGCAAACGCTGAAGCCCCTGGCCCAGCGCACCGACGCCGAGGGACGTTTTCCACGAGAGACGATCTCGGCGCTGGGCGAGTCCGGCCTGCTCGGGCTGGTCTCGGCCGCGTCGGTCGGCGGACAGGGCCTGGGCCTGAAGGAGGCCGCGCAGGTGGTCTCGCGCATCGCGCAGACCTGCCCCTCCACCGCGATGATCGTGTGCATGCACTACTGCGCCACGGTTGTGCTCGAACAGTTCGGCCCCGAGGACACGCGCCGCGCCGTCGCCAGGGGCACGCACCTGAGCACGCTGGCCTTTTCCGAGGCCGATTCGCGCAGCCACTTCTGGGCGCCCACCGGCACCGCGCGCGCGGACGGCAGCAGCGTGGTGCTCGACGCCCGCAAGAGCTGGGTCACCTCCGCCTTCGAGGCCGACAGCTACGTGTGGTCGAGCAAGCCGCTCGCGGCCGAAGGCGCCAGCACGCTGTGGCTGGTCGACGCGAAATCCGACGGGTTGAGCCAGCCCGGCCGCTTCGACGGGCTGGGGCTGCGCGGCAACGCCTCCACGCCGATCACCGCGAGCAACGTGCGCGTTCCCGCGAGCGCCAGGCTCGGCGAGGACGGCAAGGGCTTCGACACCATGATGGGCGTGGTGCTGCCGTGGTTCTCGGTGCTCAGCGCGGCCTGCTCGACCGGCCTGATGGAAGGTGCGCTGCAAGGCGCCATCGGCCACGTGGGCCAGACGCGTCACGTGCACCTCGGCTCATCGCTGGCCGACCTGCCCACCATCCGCGCCTACCTTGCGAAGGGGCGCATCAAGGCCGACATGGCGCAGGCGCTGCTGGCCGACACCATCGAAGCCATCGGCGCGGGCCGCGCCGACACCATGCTGCGCGTGCTCGAAGTGAAGGCCGCCGCTGCCGAGACCGCGCTCGAAGTCACCGACATCGCGATGCGCGTGTGCGGCGGCGCGGCCTTCCGCAAGGAGGCGGGCATCGAGCGGCTGTTCCGCGACGCCCGCGCGTCGAGCGTGATGGCGCCGACCTCCGACGTGCTCTACGACTTCATCGGCAAGGCCGTCACCGGCCTGCCGCTGTTCTGAGGAAGGATCGATTCCATGCCTGAACCCACGCTGATCATGGGCGCGGTGGCTTACGCGCCCAAGGTCGTCACCATCTGGGAGGGCTTCAAGGCCTTCTTCGCGAAGAACGGCCTGGCCTTCGACTACGTGCTGTATTCGAACTACGAAAGCCAGGTCGAGGCGCAGTTCGACGGCACGCTGCACCTCGCCTGGAACTCGCCCCTGGCCTGGGTGCGCGCCGAGCGCATCGCGCGCAGCCGGGGCCTGAAGGTGCAAGCCGTGGCCATGCGCGACACCGATTGCGACCTGCGCTCCGCCATCGTCGTGCGCGCCGACAGCCCGGTGCAGTCGCTGGCCGACCTGCGCGGCAGGACCATCGGGTTCGGCGCGCTCGATTCGCCGCAGGCCACGCTGATTCCGCTCGACCACCTGCGCAGCGAAGGCCTGGTGAAGCAGCGCGACTTCGAGGCCCGCTACTTCGACGTGCTCGGCGGCAAGCACGGCGACCACATCGGCGGCGAGCGCGATGCGGCGCTCGCGCTGATGGCCGGCGAGATCGACGCCTGCTGCCTGATCGACGGCAACCACCTGGCCTTCGGCCTCGACGGCACGCTGCCGCCGGGCGCCACGCGCGTGTTGGCGCGCACCGGCGCCTACGACCACTGCAACTTCACCACCAGCCCCGGCGCACCGGCCGGGCTGGTCGACCGCTTCGTCTCGCTGCTGATGACGATGCGCTGGGACGACCCGCAGGTGCGCCCGCTGCTCGAACTCGAAGGATTGCGCGAATGGCGCGCCGGCCGCACCAGCGGCTATGCGCTGCTCGAACGCGCGGTGGACGACGAAGCCTTCTACGACGGCGATGGCCGCATCACCAACCCCGACTATCGATATTGAGTCGCTGGGCCTCGACCAGGGCGCCCTGCTGCTCATTCGCCGCGCGCTGGCCGAACGGCCGGTGGGCGGCGAGCTGCGCGTGCGCGGGCGCTCGCCGGACTGGCGCATGCACCTGGAGGCCTGGTGCCGCAGCCAGGGTCATGCGCTGCGCTTCGATGCCGGGCAGGATGAAGCGGCCATCACGCGCGGCCCGCATGCCGAGGGCCGCTGGCTGGGCGCTCAATCGACAGGCGACGCCGGCGATGCCCCGGCCCCGGACGCCCCGCCCGGCTGGGGCCTGGCCGCGCGCGGCGCCACGGTGGAAGCCGGCAGCCCGCCCTTCTTCTTCGCGCTGCACCGCCGCGACGAGCTCTGGGCCGCCACGGCCGGCGAGCTCTATCGGCAGGCGGCCGCAGCCCAGTGGGACCCGGCCACCGCCATCGACTGGGACGCACCCTTCGAGCTGCCGGACGCCGTCGAAGCCGCCGTGGTGCAGGTGATGACGTACCTGATCGAGAACGAGAACGCCGCGCTGCTGGTGCCGGCGCGCCACCTCGGGCAGATCCACCCGCACTTCCGCGAGGTGCTGCAGCTGCTGGCGCTGCAGTGCGCGGACGAGGCGCGGCATGTGGAGGTGTTCACGCGCCGCGCCACGCTGCGCGGCCACCGGCCCGCGCTGTCGACGGCGGGCGGGCAGGCCTCGCTGCGCACGCTGTTCGATGCGCCCGATTTCTCCATTGCCACCTTCCTGCTGGCGGTGCTCGGCGAAGGCAGCTTCGTGAACCTGCTCAATTTCCTGCATGCGCACGCGCCCGACCCGGTGACCCGGCAGATCGCGCGGCTCGCGGCGCGCGACGAGGCGCGCCATGTCGCCTTCGGCATGGCGCACCTCGAATACCGGCTCTCGGTGCAGCCCGACTACCAGGTGCGGCTGCGCAACGCCATCGAGCTGCGCTACGACACGCTGGCCGGCACGGCGGGCCTCAACGAGGAGGTGTTCGACTCACTGGTGCTGCTGGCGGCCGGCGAACTCTCGCCCGCTGCTGTCGCGCGCGGGCACGCGGCCGTGCAGCAGCTGCAGCGCGACATGGCGGCCGGGCGCCGGGCGCGGCTCTCGCGGCTGGGCTTCGGGCACGACGAGGCTCAGCGCCTCGCCGAACTGCACACCCGCAACTTCATGTGACGGCATACCCACGATGATCATCGGCACCGCAGGCCACATCGACCACGGCAAGACCACGCTGGTTCGCGCGCTCACCGGCGTCGACACCGACCGGCTGCCCGAGGAAAAACGGCGTGGCATTTCCATCGAGCTCGGCTATGCGTACCTGCACTCGCCCGACGGGGTGTCGCTGGGCTTCGTCGACGTGCCGGGCCACGAGCGGCTGCTGCACACCATGCTCGCCGGCGCGACCGGCATCGACCACGCGCTGCTGGTGGTGGCGGCCGACGACGGCGTGATGCCGCAGACGCGCGAGCACTTCGCGGTGGTGGCGCTGCTCGGCGTGCGCGAGGCGACGGTGGCCATCACCAAGATCGACCGCATCGACGAGTCCGTTCGCGAATCGCGTCTGGCCGAGGTGCGGGCCGGCATCTCCGCCCTGCTCGCGCCCACGCCGCTGGCCGGGGCGCCCATGCTGGCGGTGTCGGCCACCACGGGCGAGGGCATCGACGCGCTGCGCGAGCGGTTGCTGGAGGTCGCCCGTCAGGAACATTCACGCGAGGAAGGCCTGGCCTTCCGCCTTGCGGTGGACCGGTCGTTCAGCCTCTCCGGCGTGGGCACCGTCGTCACCGGCACGGTCTTCAGCGGCACCGTGCGCATCGGCGACGAGCTGCGCATCGCGCCGGGCAGCCGCACGGTGCGCGTGCGCGGCATCCATGCGCAGAACCAGCAGGCCGAGTCGGCGCACGCGGGGCAGCGCTGTGCGCTCGCACTGGCCGGCGTCGGCAAGGACGAGGTGCATCGCGGCGAGTGGGTCTGCACGCCGTCGGCTGCGCTCGCCTCGGCGCGCATCGACATCCTGCTCACGCTGTGGCCCGACGAGGCGAGGCCGCTGCGCTCGGGCGCGACGGTGCATGCGCACCTGGGCGCGAGCGACGTGATGGCGTCGGTCGCGCTGCTCGACCGCGATGCCCTCGCGCCCGGAGAGACCGCCCTTGCCCAGTTGGTGCTACGCGAGCCTGCAGGCGCATGGCACGGCGACCGCGGCGTGCTGCGCGATGCCTCGGCCACGCGCACGGTGGCGGGCGTGCGCGTGCTCGATCCGTTCGCGCCGGTGCGCTATCGCCGCACGCCCGAGCGGCTGCGCACGCTGGCGGCGTGGGCCATCGACGAACGGGCTGCCCGCGTGGCCGCGCTGCTGCACAACGCGCCGCTGGGCATCGACACCGCACAGGCGGCGCGTGCGCTCTCGCTGGCCGACGAAGAGGCTCTTCCGCTGCCGGCCGACGCGGTGCGCATCGGCCACACGGCCATCGCTCGGTCGCACCTGGGCGTGCTCGAGGAACAGATCGCCGAGCGCCTCGCGGATTTCCATCGCACCGCGCCGGACGAAGTCGGCCCCGATGCGCGCCGCCTCAAGCGCCTTGCCGGCCCGCGCACGGACGACGCGCTCTGGCGCCACGCGCTCGACGAACTGGTCGCGCGCGGCACGCTGGTGCGCAGCGGCACCTGGCTGCATCTGCCCGACCATGCCGCGCGCCTCAACGAGGCCGAGCAGAAGCTCGCGCAGAAGCTGCTGCCCCGGCTGGCCGACGGCGGCTTCGATCCGCCGTGGGTGCGCGACCTGGCCAAGGACTGCGCGGCGAGCGAAGCGATGGTGCGGCAGACGCTCGCAAGCCTCGCGCGCCGCGGCGAGACCTTCCAGGTGGTGAAGGACCTGTACTATCCATTGGCGACCGTGGAGCGCCTTGCGGCGATCGCGCGCGATTGCCTGGACGGACCCGCTGGCCTGGAGGCCGCGAGCTTCAGGGACGCAACCGGGCTGGGGCGCAAGCGCGCGATCCAGCTGCTGGAATTCTTCGATCGTGTGGGCTACACGCGGCGCGTGAAAGACACGCACCTGCTGCGGCCGGATACGTCGTTGTTCGGGGCAAGGCCTTGAACGACGAATCGGATCATGGAGGGAGATCGCCCCTGGTGGGGCGGCCGGGCTTCAAACCCGGTTGGTGGCGCCAGCCGTCGCCGGGAAGGTTCGACTCCTTCCTCCCTCCGCCGTCGAGCGGGCATTCGCCTGCTGCGCGATCCGATCTTGCACCTGCGATGCTCGACGTACCCATGTACGTCTGCGCTTCTCGGCGCAAGCTCGGACCGCTCGCGACGGCGACTGCCCACTCGACGAGTCGGCGTAGAACTGCTTCTTCAGGGCACCACGTGCAGCGACGGCTCGCCGGCTTCCACGCGGCCGATGACGGCGGCGCGCGCGAAGCCCTCGTCGCGGAAGACCTTCAGCACCGCATCGACCGCATCGGGCGCGCAGCTCACGAGCAGGCCGCCCGAGGTCTGCGGATCGCTCAGCAGGTTCTGCGTGGTGGCGTGCAGGCCGGGGACGAGTTTCACGTCGGCGCCGTATCCGGCCCAGTTGCGGCCGGATGCGCCGGTGACCATGCCTTCGGCAGCCATCACCACCACGTTCTCGAGCAGCGGCACCCTCGACCACTCGATGACGGCCCTGAGCTTCGCGCCGCGCGCCAGCTCGAGCGCGTGGCCGGCCAGGCCGAAGCCGGTGACGTCCGTGAGCGCATGCACGCCGTCGAGAGCCGACAGCGCGATGCCGGGGGTGTTGAGCTTCGTCGTGTTCTCGATGAGCTGGCGGTAGCCGGTCTCGGAGAGCTGTTCCTTCTTGAGCGCGGCGGAGAGCACGCCTACGCCCAGCGGCTTGCCCAGCACGAGCACGTCGCCGGCCTTCGCGTCGGCGTTGCGGCGTACGCGCTCGGGGTGCACCAGGCCCATGGCGACGAGGCCGTAGATGGGCTCGACCGAATCGATGGTATGGCCGCCCGCAATGGGGATGCCGGCCGCGCGGCACACGTCCTGTCCGCCGCGCACGATCTCGGCGATGACTTCCACCGGCAGCTGATTGATCGGCATGGCGACGAGCGCCAGCGCCATGATCGGGCGCCCGCCCATCGCGTACACGTCGCTGATCGCGTTGGTCGCGGCGATGCGGCCGAACTCGTACGGGTCGTCGACGATGGGCATGAAGAAGTCGGTGGTCGCGATCAGCGCCTGCTGGTCGTTGAGCCGGTAGACGGCTGCGTCGTCGGCGGTCTCGATGCCCACCATGAGCTCGGGCGGGATCAGCCCGCCGGCCTGGTTCTTCAGGATCTGCGACAGCACGCCGGGCGCGATCTTGCAGCCGCAGCCGCCTCCATGCGAAAAACTCGTGAGGCGCAGCGGCGCGAGCGGGTTCATGAGAGTCGGGTTCATGTCGCGATTATCGAATCGGGCCCGCTTTCTACAATCCCGTCCCTTCCTATCCCGCACGTCCCAGAGGCGCATCCATGAAAAAGACTCTCACCCGACTGGCCCTTGGCCTGACCTTCTCCGCCGCGAGCCTCGGCGCCTTCGCGCAGGGCGTGCTGCGCGTGTCGGCCATTCCCGACGAGGCGCCCACCGAGCTGCAGCGCAAGTTCACGCCGCTGGGCGACTACCTCAAGAAGGAAACGGGCATGGACGTGCAGTTCACGCCCGTGACCGACTACGCCGCCGTGGTCGAGGGCCTGGCCACCAACAAGATCGACCTGGCCTGGCTCGGCGGCTTCACCTACGTGCAGGCGCGCATCCGCACCAACGGCGGCGCGGTGCCCATCGTGCAGCGCGCGGAGGACGAGGTGTTCACCAGCAAGTTCATCGTGCCGGTGGACAGCACCGCCAAGACGCTGGCCGACCTGAAGGGCAAGACCTTCGCCTTCGGCGCGCCCTCCTCCACCTCGGGCAGCCTGATGCCGCGCTACTTCCTTCTGCAGGCGGGCATCAACCCCGAGAAGGACTTCAAGACCGTCGCGTTCTCGGGCGCGCACGACGCCACCGTGGCCTTCGTGGCTGCCTCGCGCGCCGAGGCCGGCGTGCTCAACGCCTCGGTGTGGGACAAGCTGGTCGAGGCCAAGAACCCCAACGCCGCCAAGGTGCGCGTGCTGGCCACCACGCCGACCTACTACGACTACAACTGGACCGTGCGCCCCGGCCTCGATCCCGCGGTCACGAAGAAGCTGACCGACGCCTTCCTCAAGCTCGACCCGGCCAATCCGGCGCACAAGGAAATCATGGCGCTGCAGCGCGCGAGCAAGTTCATCCCGACCAAGTCGTCGAACTACGACGGGATCGAGACGGCGGGCAAGTCGGCTGGCCTGATCAAGTGAGCCTGCGCGGATGAGTTTTTCGCTGGAAGGCGCGGGCGTCGTCCATCCCAACGGCCAGCGTGCGCTGGCCGGCGTGACGCTGTCCGCGCGCGATGGCGAACGCATCGCCGTCATCGGCCCTTCGGGGGCAGGCAAGACCACGCTGCTGCGCGTGCTCGGCGCGGCGCTGCGGCCAGGCGAAGGCGAGGTGCAGGCGCTCGGCGCCAGGCCGTGGCAGCTGCCCGCGGCGGCGCTGAAGAAGCTGCGCGCCCGCATCGGCACCGTGCACCAGTCGCCGCCCATCGCGCCGAGGCTGCGCGTGGTCACTGCCGTGCTCGCAGGGCGGCTCGGCGAATGGTCGATGCTGCGCGCGCTGGGCTCGCTGCTGCATCCCTCGGACATCGCCGGTGCGCACGAGGTGCTCTCGCGCCTTGCGCTGGAAGACCGCCTGTTCGAGCGCTGCGACAGGCTCTCCGGCGGCCAGCTGCAGCGCGTGGGCATCGCACGCGTGCTCTACCAGCGCCCCGCCCTGCTGCTGGCCGACGAGCCGGTGTCCGCACTCGACCCCACGCTGGCCGACGCGGCCATCGGCCAGCTCGTCGCGCAGAGCGAATCGACCGGCGCGACGCTGATGGCATCGCTGCACGCGGTGGACCTCGCACTGCGCTGGTTTCCGCGCATCGTCGGCATGCGCGCCGGGACGGTGATGTTCGACCTGCCGGCATCGCAGGTCACGCCAGAGATGCTCGATGCGCTCTACGCGAGCGAAGGCGGCATCGCGACGCAACGGCCGCTGCCGGCGGGTGCGACGACAGCGGCGGCGGTGGAGACGGCCTTCCATCGGCCCGACTGCCCTTGAGCATGAACATCGCTTCCCCGTCCATGCGCGACCCGCACGCCGCGCGGCGGCTGGCCGCCTGCGCCGCCGCGCTCGTCATCGCGTGGCCGATGCTGGCGCTGTCCGAATTCAAGCCGTGGGCGCTCTTCACCGACGGCAATCTGGCGGTCATCGGCGGCTTCCTGGCGGGTTTCTTCCCGCCCGACGGCTCGCCGGCCTTTCTCGCCCTGCTGCTCAAGGCCACGCTGGAGACGCTGGCCATGGCCACGGCCGGCACCGCGCTCGCGTTGCTGATCGGTGCGCCGCTCGGCTTCGTGACGACCCGCGCGCTGTCCGTCTCGCGCATCGGGCCGGGGCCGGGCCGGGTGCAGGCCGGCATCGTGCGGCAGGCGGCGCGCTGGCTGCTGATGGTGCTGCGGGCGATTCCGGAGATCGTCTGGGCGCTGCTGTTCGTGCGCGCACTGGGGCTCGGCCCGGCCTCGGGCGTGCTGGCGCTGGCCATCACCTACGGCGGCATGCTGGGCAAGGTCTACGCGGAGATTCTCGAATCGGCCGACACGCGCCCGGCCCGCGCGCTGCTCGAAGGCGGCAGCGGGCGGCTGGCTGCGCTGTGCTACGGCCTGCTGCCGAACACGGCGCAGGAGCTGGCCTCCTACACCGTCTACCGCTGGGAATGCGCGGTGCGCGCGTCGGTGGTGATGGGCTTCGTCGGCGCGGGCGGACTGGGGCAGTTGATGGACCAGTCGATGAAGATGCTCAATGGCGGCGAGGCCAGCAGCATCCTGCTGGTGTTCCTGGCGCTGGTGCTGCTGGCCGATCTGCTGAGCAGCGCGCTGCGGAGGCTGCTGGCATGACGGCGAAGAGGCTGCCTCCGCGCCCGCCGCCGTGCTGGCGATGCCGCATCGCGCTGCTGCTGATCGGCGCGGCCGTGGTGGCGAGCTTCGTCTACCTCGGCATCGACTACCGGGCACTGGGCTCGGCGGAATCGCTCAAGCTCATGGGCAGGTTCGTCGCCGAGTTCTTCCCGCCCGACATGTCGCCGGACTTTCTCGCCAAGGTCGGGCATGGGGCATTGCAGACGCTGGCGGTGTCGGCCCTCGGTACCGTGCTGGCGGCGCTTGCGGGCGCGGTGCTGGCCTTGCCTGCCTCCGGTCGCGCCGGCTGGATGCCTCGCCATGTGGCGCGATTTGCCCTCAACTTCCTGCGCAGCGTGCCCGAACTGGTCTGGGCCGCGCTGATGGTGCTGGCCGCCGGCATCGGGCCGTTCGCGGGCGCGCTGGCGCTGTCGCTGCACACCACGGGCGTGCTGGGGCGCCTGTTCGCCGAGGCGCTCGAGAACGCCCCGCGGGAGCCCGAGCACGCGCTGACGCTCTCGGGCGCCGGCCCCGTCGCCGCCTTCAGCTACGCCAGCCTGCCCATCGTGCTGCCGCAGTGGGTGGCCTACACGCTCTACCGCTGGGAAATGAACATCCGCATGGCGGCCGTGCTGGGCTTCGTGGGCGGCGGCGGACTGGGGCAGCTGCTGTACTTCCACCTGTCGATCTTCCAGCAGCAGCAGGCGATGACGGTGCTGATCGCGATGTTCGTGCTGGTCACGCTCGTCGACTTTGCGAGCGCTCGCTTGCGAAAGGGACTCGGGCCGGCCTACGCCTGAGCGCCCCGGTCGCCGACAATCGGGGGCATGAGGTTCCTTCTGCCATGAGTCATCGCCAGCCCGTGCGGGTGGCCGACCGCCACGCCTTCGACACGCTGATCGACGCCCGCTCGCCGGCCGAGTTCGCGCTCGACCACATTCCCGGCGCCATCAACTGCCCGGTGCTGAACGACGAGGAGCGCCACATCGTCGGCACCGTCTACGTGCAGACGGGAGCATTCGAGGCGCGGCGCATCGGCGGCGCGATGGTGGCGGCCAACATCGCGCGGCACCTGCGCGAGACGCTGGCCGACCGGCCCGAGAACTGGAAGCCGCTGGTCTACTGCTGGCGCGGCGGCATGCGCAGCGGCTCGATGGTCACCTGGCTGCGCCTGGTCGGCTGGGACGCGCAGCAGCTCGCGGGCGGCTACAAGAGCTTCCGCCGGCACGTGATCTCGCAGATCGACATGCTGACGCCCAGGCTCGACCTGCGCGTGATCTGCGGCGCCACCGGCAGCGCCAAGACGCGCGTGCTGCACGCGCTGGCCGCGCGCGGTGCGCAGGTGCTCGACCTGGAAGATTTCGCCTGCCACAAGGGATCGCTGCTCGGTTCGCTGCCGGGCGTGGCGCAGCCCTCGCAGAAGCACTTCGAGACGCGCATCGCGGCGGTGCTCGAAACCCTCGACCTCTCGCGTCCGCTGTACGTGGAGGGCGAGAGCATCCGCATCGGCCGCCTGTCGCTGCCATTGCCGCTGGTGGCACGGATGCGCGCCGCGCCGTGCATCGAGGTGTCGGCTACGCCCGAGGCACGGCTGGCCTATCTGCTGCGCGACTACGCCTACCTTGGCGACGACCGCGACGCGCTGGCCGACAGGCTCGGCGCGCTCAAGGAATTGCAGGGCAAGGAGACGGTCTCTCGCTGGCAGCAGTGGGCGCACGAGGCTGACCTGCCGCATCTGTTCTCGGAGCTGATGTCGCTGCACTACGACCCGCATTACCAGAAGTCGCAGGAGCTGCATTTCCGCGCCTGGGCGCAACGCCAGCGCGTAACGGCGGGCGATCTCTCGGATCAGGGCATCGAGGCCGTGGCCGACGCGGTGCTGGCGCTCGAAAGAGCCGCGCCGCCGAGCCCGTCGGCATAGAGCACGCCCCGCGGCGCGCGGCACAGCCCCCAGAACCGCAGGCCGCACAACTCGGCCATGCGCACGCCCATGGCAGTGGGCGCGGAGATGGTCGCCATCGCCGCGATGCCCACGCGCGCGCACTTGCGCACGAGTTCGTGGCTGCCGCGGCTGGACATCAGCACGAAGCCCGGCTCCTGCAGGCGGTCCGCCTGCGCGAGGCTGCCGATGAGCTTGTCGAGCGCGTTGTGGCGGCCGACGTCTTCCATGAGATCGGTGAGTTCGCCGTCGACGGTGGCCCATGCGGCAGCATGGATCGCACCGGCTTCGGCGTTGAAGACCTGGCGCGGCGGCATGGCGGCGAAGGCGCGCAGCACGGTCGCGAGGTCGATGCGTTCGATCCAGTCGCGCCGGGGCACGGGCTGCGGAGAGAGGTCGAGCCCCGCGAAGCTCTCGACGCCGCACACGCCGCAGCCGGTGCGGCCCGCGAGGCTGCGGCGGCGGTCCTTCAGGCGCTCGAAGCTGCGCGTGGATATCTCGAGCTGCACCTCGATGCCGGGCATGCCTTCGGGCAGGCCGGCTTCGGTCGCATCGACGGTGCGCACGTCGATGCCGCGGCAGTCGGCGGCGGTGTCGAGGATGCCCTCGCTCAGCGCGAAGCCGAGCGCGAAGGCTTCCATGTCCTGCGGGGTGGCCATCATCACCGCGTGCGAGACGCCGTTGAACACGAGCGCCACCGGCACCTCGGCCGCGAGCGTGTCGTCGCGCAGTTCGCCTTCCGGCGCGACGCCGCGCTCGCCGAACACGCGCACGGCGTGCCGCGACAGCGGCGGCAGGGTGTCTTCGGAATCGTCGTGATCTGGCTTCGACATGGGGGCTCCGGCTGGGCGAGCCATTGTCGGCTCAGTCGCGGCTTTCGTCTTCGGGAGGCAGTGTTCTCACCTGCGCCCGCCCGGCTTCGAGCAGGTGCGCGACCCAGCGGTCGTCGTGCTGCACCACCCGCACCCAGCCCGGGCCGCGCACGCCGCCGATGGCGGCATCGCCCATCATCGTGAGCCGGCGCATCAGCACGCTGGCACCCTGGCCGAGCCGCTTGCCCAGCCGCGGCAGCGAGACGCCGGTGCCTTCGGGCTCCTGCGCGAGCATGCGCAGGATGGCGACCGACAGGCTGTCCTGCAGCAGGGCGCTCACGGCGTGCCTCCGCCCCGGCGTGCTGCGATGCGAGCCCTCTTCGGAGCGGCCGGGCAGGCGCTCACGCGGCCACCACGCCGCCGGCCTCGTCCTCCGCCAGCTTCTCGATCGGCAGCTCGTGCGGCACCAGCACCACGGGAATGGACTTGGAAGTCGGCGTGCCAGCGTTTTCCGCCACGGCCGACAACGGCACCAGCGGATTGGTCTCGGGGTAGTAGGCCGCGAGGTTGCCGCGCGGGATGTCGTAGGCCACCAGCTTGAAGCGGTCGGCGCGGCGCTCCTGGCCGTCGTTCCACACGGTCTGGATGTCGACCCAGTCGCCGTCCTTCATGCCCAGGGCGCGGATGTCCTCCTTGTGGATGAAGACCACGCGGCGCTGGCCGAAGACGCCGCGATAGCGGTCGTCCATGCCGTAGATGGTGGTGTTGTACTGGTCGTGCGAACGCGTGGTCAGCAGCGTGAAGACGATGGTGTCGCCCTTCTTGGCGCCGTTCTTGGCGAAGCGCGCGCGGGCGCGGTGCGAAGGCGTGTCCAGCGGCACAGCGTGCGTGAAGAACACGGCCTTCCTCGAGGCGGTGTTCCACACCCGCTCGCTCGCGGTGTTGCGCAGGCGGAAGCCGCCGGGGTGCGCCACGCGGACGTTGAAGTCCTTGAAGTCGTCGAACACGGCTTCGATCTTGTCGCGGATGCGCGAATAGTCCTCGATGAGCCAGAGCCACGGCGTCTTGCTGCGCGCGCCCAGCGTGGCCGCCGCGAGCCGCGCCACGATGGCCGGCTCGGACAGCAGGTGCTCCGACGCGGGCGGGTTGATGCCCATCGAGATGTGCACCATGCTCATCGAGTCTTCCACCGTCACGCCCTGCTGGCCGCCGGCCTGCATGTCGATCTCGGTGCGGCCCAGGCACGGCAGGATCAGCGCCTCGCGCCCGTGGATCACATGGCTGCGGTTGAGCTTGGTGGTCACGTGCACCGTGAGCTCGCACTGCTTCAGCGCCTTCCAGGTCTGGTAGGTGTCGGGCGTGGCGGCAGCGAAGTTGCCGCCGAGCGCGAAGAACACCTTGCCCTTGCCGTCGAGCATCGACTGGATGGCCTCGACCGTGTCGACGCCGTTGCGTCGCGGCGGCTCGAATCCGAACACCTGCTGCAGGCGGTCGAGCAGCGCGGCGGGCGGCTTCTCCCAGATGCCCATGGTGCGGTCGCCCTGCACGTTGCTGTGGCCGCGCACCGGGCAGGCGCCCGCGCCTTCGCGGCCCATGTTGCCGCGCATCATCAGCAGGTTGCCGATCATCTGGATCGTGGCCACCGAATGCTGGTGCTGGGTGATGCCCATGCCCCAGCAGGCGATGACGCTCTTCGCGCCCAGGTACACGTCGGCCGCGGCGCGGATCTGTTCCTCGCTCAGGCCCGATTCGCGCACCAGCACGTCCCACTGCTCGGCGCGCAGGTCGGCCGCCAGCGCCTCGAAGCCGGTGGTGTGCTCGGCGATGAATGCATGGTCGAGCACCGAGGGCTCGCCGCGTGCCGCGGCCTCGTCCTCGCGCTCGAGGACGTGCTTCATCATCCCCTTGATGGCGGCGAAGTCGCCGCCCACGCGCAGCTGGAAGTAGTGCGTGCTGATGGGCGTGGAGCCCAGGGTCGCCATCTCCAGCTTGTCCTGGGGGTCGGCGAAGCGCTCCAGGCCGCGCTCGCGCAGCGGGTTGAAGCTCACGATGCGCGCACCGCGCTTCGATGCCGCGCGCAGCTCGCCGAGCATGCGCGGGTGGTTGGTGCCGGGGTTCTGGCCGAAGATGAAGATCGCATCGGCCTTCTCGAAGTCGTCGAGGGTGACCGTGCCCTTGCCCACGCCGAGCTGCGGGCGCATGCCGCTGCCGCTGGGCTCGTGGCACATGTTGGAGCAGTCGGGAAAATTGTTGGTGCCGTACTCGCGCACGAAGAGCTGGTACAGGAAGGCTGCTTCGTTGCTGGCCCGGCCCGAGGTGTAGAAGATGGCCTGGTCGGGGTCGGGCAGCGCGTTCAGGTGGCGGGCGATGCGCGCGAAGGCGTCGTCCCACTCGACCGGCACGTACTTGTCGCTCGCCGCGTCGTAGGCCATGGGGTGGGTGAGCCGGCCCTGGTCCTCGAGCCAGAAGTCGCTCTGCTCGGCCAGCTCGGCCACCGTGTGCTTCGCGAACAGCTCCGGGCCGGCGCGGCGCGCAGTGGCCTCGGCGGCCACGGCCTTCACGCCGTTCTCGCAGAACTCGAAGGTGGAGGCGTGGTTGCGGTCGGGCCAGGCGCAGCCCGGGCAGTCGAAACCGTCAGGCTGGTTGGCCGACAGCAGCGTCTTCGCGCCCTTGATCGGAATGTCCTGCCGCAGCAGCGCGTTCGTCACGCTGCGCAATGCGCCCCAGCCGCCCGCCGGGCCCTTGTAAAACTCGATCTTCTGCTCGCTGCTCATGCGAGCGAGTGTTCGCCGCGGGCCGGCGGAGCGTCAAATTGAATCGGGACATGCGGCGATTCAAAAAGGAAATGAACGGGCCGCCTCAGGCTCCCCGCGTGTCCCGCATCAGCAGCCCCCTCAACTTGCGCCGCAGCGGCGTGTCTTCCACGAGGCGGGCACCGGCCGCCTCGTGCAGCGCGAAATCGCGGCTCTCGGCGTTGTGCAGGTCGATCTCGCGCACCACCCGGCCTTCGCTGTAGACGAAGGCCACGTCGGCCAGCGCGAGGACGTCCTCGATGTCGTGCGTGATCATCAGCACCGGAATGCCCCACTGCCTGCGCACCTGGGCGAGTTCCTCGCGCAGTTCGGCGCGCAGCATGGGGTTGAGGGCGGCGAAGGGCTCGTCGAGCAGCAGCACCTGGGGTTCGCAGGCCAGGGCGCGGGCGAGCGCCACGCGCTGCCGCTGGCCGCCCGAGAGGGTCTGCGGACGGCTCTCGGCCAGGGCGGCGAGGCCGAAGTTCTCGAGCAGTGCGTGGACGCGCTCGGCATCCTTCGCGGCGGGCTTGGGGCGGTGCCATGCGGTCAGGCCGAAAGCCACGTTCTCGCGCACGCTCAGGTGCGGGAACAGCGCGTAGTCCTGGAAGAGGTAGCCGATGCGCCGCGCCGGCGCGGGCACGTCGATGCCCTGCGCCGAGTCGTACAGCGTGCGGCCGTCGAGCCTCACGTGGCCCGAACTGGGATGCAGCAGGCCGGCGATGGCCTGCAGGGTGAGCGACTTGCCCGCGCCCGACGGGCCGTAGAGCGCGGCGAAGGGCACGTCCGTCGCGAAACGCACCGCGAGATCGAAGCGCCGGCGGCCGTCGGCCACCGTGAGCTTCAGATCGACGTCGATCATGGCTTGCCGAATCCGTAGCGCGCGAGCACTTCCTGCGCGGCGGGCGTCGCCAGGAAGGCGATGAAGTCGCCGGCCAGCGCCTTCTGCCTGCTCTCGGCGACCACGGCGATCGGATAGGTCACGGGCGTGTGGCCGGTGGGCGTGAAAGCGATCCTGACCTTGTCGCCGGCGATGGCCGCGTCAGTGCGATAGACGAAGCCGGCCTCGGCCTCGCCGCGGCTCACGTAGTCGAGCACCTGACGCACGCTGTCGGCCTGCACGAACTTGGGCTCGAGCGTGGTCCAGAGGTTGGCGCCGTCGAGCACCTGCCTGGTGTAGCGGCCGACCGGCACGGTCGCGACCTTGCCGACGGCGATCTTCTTGACATTGGCACCGCTCAGGTCCTGCAGCGATTTCAGGCCCACGCCTTCCCTGGCGGGCTCGATGAGCACCAGGCTGTTGGTCACGAAGTCCTTGCGCGTGGCGGCATCGATGGCCTTCTGCTCGACGCCGCGGTTCATCGTTTCCTGGTCGGCGCTGGCGAACACGTCCACCGGCGCGCCCTGCCCGATCTGCTGCAGCAGCACGCCCGAGGCCGCGAAGTTGAAGCGCACCGACGCGCCCGCCTTGGCGGCCTCGAACTTCGGTCCGATCTCCTTGAACGCGTCGGTCAGGCTCGCGGCGGCGGACACGGTGATCTGCTGCGCGGCGACAGCCAGCGGCAAGCCCAAGGCAACGACGAAGGACAAAAGACGCAACGGACGCATGATGATCTCCAGGAATTGATAGAGAGCCGAGGATTGAAAAGAGACCCCTTCCCCTTCGGGCAACACCGCGGAACCGGCTCTGCCAGGCCGCAGGTGTTGCCCCCTGCAAGGGGGTTGGCGTAGCGACACGAAGTGCGCGAAGCCTGGGGGTGTGCTCATTTCAGCGAAAAGAAGCGGTTCGACAGCACCAGCACGGTGATCGACAGCAACGAGGTCACGACGACCAGCAGCAGCGCGAGGTCGTCGTGCCCGGCCTGCACCGCGTCGTAGATGGCCATCGACAGCGTCTGGGTCTGCTTCGGAATGGAGCCGGCCACCATCAGCGAGGCGCCGAACTCGCCCATGGCGCGTGCGAAGGCGAGCAGCGTGCCGGCCAGGATGCCGGGCCATGCTAGCGGCAGCGTGACGCGCAGGAACACCGAGAACGGCGACTGCCGCAGCGTGCTGGCCGCGGCTTCGAGCGAGCGGTCCACGCCCGCGAAGGCCGCGCTGGCCGACTTGAGCACCAGCGGCAGCGCCACCACGGCCGAGGCGACCACGGCGCCATGCCAGCTGAAGATGATGGTGTAGTCGAAGTGCTCGCGCAGCCAGGCGCCCAGCGGGCTGCGGCGGCCGGCCGCAACGAGGATGGCGTAGCCGATCACCGTGGGCGGCAGCACCAGCGGCAGCATGAATACGGCTTCGAGGACGTTGCTGCCGAAGAATTTCTTGCGCGCGAACACCCAGCCCAGCGCCACGCCCACGATCAGCGCCAGCACGGTCGCCACGGCGGCGACCTTGAGCGACAGCACCAGCGGGAACCAGTCGGTCGAGGCGATGAGCGAATTCGTCGTGTTCATGGAAATACGGCGCGATTGTTACACGGAGACGCCTCAGGTTCCCACGAGGATGCGTAATCCGATGAGTCTTCATATACTGCGGGATACAGCGTAGGAGACCACAGCCCATGCGCACTTCCGCCCACGACGCCGTCGTCCGTTCGATCTCGGGCCGGCTGGAGCTTCGCCATCGCGTGACACAGGTACGGGAATGGCGCATCGAACGCACCATGGACGCCGCCGGCTTCGTGCTGTCCATCACGGGCGCGGACGGCGCGAGCCAGTCGTTCTTCGTGGGCGCCACCGATGCGGGCGACATCGGCGAGGTGCTGCGCCGCGAAGCGGCATGGGCCGACGCCGGCGCACCGGCCATCAAGGAGCAATGACACCATGTGGCGGCACATGACAGGCGCGGAGCGCATTCTCGAGGTCCTGCTGACGCGCAGGTCTGTATCGCCGCGCCGGCTGGAGCAGCCCGGCCCGAATCCGGACGAACTCGACGCGATCATCCAGGCCGGCCTGCGTGCGCCCGACCACGGCGGCCTGCATCCGTGGCGCGTCATCGAGTTCCGCCACCAGAACCGGGAGGCTCTGGCATGGTGCTTCGAGCAGGAAAAGCTCCGGCGCGATCCGCTGGCCAGCCCAGCCGACCTCCGGCGCGCGCGCGAGCACGCCACGCGACCACCGTTGTTGCTGGGCTTCGTCGTGTCGCCGCAAGAGCGCAGCAAGATCCCGGCGCGCGAGCAATGGCTGGGTGCAGGCGCCGCACTGGGAAACCTGCTGAGCGCCGCGCACCAGCTGGGTTACGGCGCCATCGTCCTGAGCGGTGAGCGCTGCTTCGACGAGACGCTGGCGCGTCAGGTGGGCGTGCTGCCGGGCGAGTACCTGGCAGGCTTCATCAGCGTGGGCAGCATCCGAGAGGCGCCGCCAGAGGCGCGCGAGGTGCTGTCGCAGAGCGTGTGGTCATGCTGGCAAGGCTGGCACGAGCGGCCACCGGGCCCGGACAACGACGAAGATCCGGGCGCTCAGCCCATCCTGCCGTCGGAGCGGGTGCGCGGCAGCTGATCGAGCCTGTCGCCGAACCAGCCGACGCGCGTGGTCTCCCTCGCGTCGAACTTCGGCACGTAGGGCTTGATGTCGAGCACGGGCGTACCGTCCATCATGTCGTTGCCGCTGAAGTGCAGCGTCGTGCCTTGCACCGACGTGAGCCGAACGATCGACAGGCCCAGCCGGTTCGGCCGGGCCGGCGCGCGGGTGGCGAAGACGCCGTGCGACGCATTGCCCTGCTCCAGGAAGGGCACCACCTCGAGCCGCTCGTGCGCGCACTGGTGCAGGTGCGTGACCAGGATCAGGTAGTCGAAGCCCTCGATGTCGCGCAGGCCCGGCGCGAATTCGGCAAAGACCTCGACGCGCCCCGTTTCATCGGGCGCACCGGCGGTCTGGATCGGCATGCCGGTGGATTCGGTGAAGCGGCTTCGCACGACGCCGACCGGGCGGCAGACCACGTCGGCATGGGCTTCGGAGCTCATGGCGCCAACAGCCGCGTCAGCGCCCGGATGTCGGCCGCAGCGGCAAGGCGCGCGGCGTTCTCGATGGCCCGGTAGTGCTTGACGATCTCTTCGCCGACCGGCGTGAGCGCCGTGCCGCCACCGCGCGAGCCGCCTGCCGCCGTATTCACGGCCGGCGATGCCAGCGACTGGTTCATCTCGTCGATCAGCATCCAGGCCCGGCGGTAGGACATGCCCAGCAGCCGGGCGGCCGCCGAGATCGAGCCGGTCTCGGCCACGGCTTCGAGCACCGCGATCTTGCCGGGGCCGATGGCGATGGCGTCGTCCCGGTAGACGCGCAGGCGGAACTGGACTTTGGATTTCATGTGGGCGCCAAGCGTAAACCAATGCTGGGCGCCATTGTCCGCCTGCAGCGGCTTGCAGCCGGGGCGCACCGCTGGCGCCGCCGCCTGCCGCCGCCGGCCGTCAGTTGAAGAACTTGGCGGCGCTCACCAGCGTCTTGTAGACGCCCCAGGCCAGCGGAATGCCCACCGCCAGCCAGGCCAGCGCAACGACCGCCGGGCTCACCGTGTCGGCGCGGCCCGATCCGCTGCCCACTTCGGCGGCCGAGGCCTTCTCGTGCGCCAGCTTCTTCTCAACGGCCAGCTCCTCGTCGCTCATGAAGTGCTTGTCGGCCACCGGGCGCACCAGCAGGTTCGCGATGAAGCCGATCACCAGCATGCCCACGAGGATGTACATGGTCTGGTTGTAGACCTGCTCGCGCGGCAGGCCCAGGCCCAGCTGGTACTCGCGCATGTAGTTCACCACCACCGGACCGAGGATGCCGGCCGTGGCCCATGCCGTCAGCAGGCGGCCATGGATGGCGCCCACGAACTGCGTGCCGAACAGGTCGGCCAGATAGGCCGGCACGGTGGCGAAGCCGCCGCCGTACATCGACACGATCACGCAGCACGCGCCCACGAAGAGCAGCTTGCTGCCCGCGCCGGCCGAAGAAGGAATGCTCGCGTACAGGATGCCGCCGAGCACGAAGAACACCGTGTAGGTGAGCTTGCGGCCCAGCTTGTCCGACATGCTCGCCCACACGAAGCGCCCGCCGATGTTGAAGAGCGACAGCAGCGCGGTGAAGCCGCCTGCCACCGCCGCGATGGCTGCGAGCTGGGTCTTGTCGAGCTCGCCGTACCTGGCCGGCAGGTCGATCAGCGCGCCACCGAACACTTCCTGCAGCATGGGCGAGGCCATGCCGATCACGCCGATGCCCGCGCTCACGTTCATGCACAGCACCAGCCACACGAGCCAGAACTGCGGAATGCCCCAGACCTTCTTCACGTGCACGTGGCGCTGCGTGATCATGGCGTTGCTCGTCTGCGCCGGCGGTGGCGTCCAGCCTTCGGGCTTCCAGCCCGATGGCGGCACGCGGTAGCCCAGCGCGCCGGCCATCATGAAGACGAAGTAGCCGATGGCCATGACCACGAAGGTCTGCATCACGCCCACGTCGGTGGCGGTGGAGAAACGCTTCATCAGATCGACCGCCAGCGGGGAGCCGATCATCGCGCCGCCGCCGAAGCCCATGATGGCCATGCCGGTGGCCATGCCGCGGCGGTCCGGGAACCACTTGATCAGCGTGCTCACCGGCGAGATGTAGCCCAGTCCCAGTCCGATGCCGCCGATCACGCCCGAGCCGAGGATCATCAGCCAGAACTGGTGCAGGTGGATGCCCAGTGCCGACAGCAGCATGCCGCCGCACCAGCACAGCGCCGACACCACGCCGGCCTTGCGCGGGCCCGCGCGTTCGAGCCAGCCGCCCCACAGGGCCGCCGAGCAGCCGAGGAAGACGAAGAACAGGGTGTACATCCAGCCGAGGGTGGCCACGCGCCAGTCGCAGGTGGTGGCGAAGAGCTCGGCGAAGAAGCTCATGTCCTTGGCGCAGGCCTGGGCGCCGGTGCCGGCGGTGCCCAGCGCCTTCGACAACGGCAGCCAGAACACCGAGAAGCCGTAGGCCATGCCGATGCACAGGTGGATGGCCAGTGCGGCCGGTGGAACGAGCCAGCGGTTGAAGCCGGGGCCCGCGATGATGCGTTCTTTTTCGAGGAAGCCGGGTTGCGTCTGCGCCCCTCCTCCGACCACGCGTTCTCCATCGAGAACGCCTGCAGATGAACCTGCCATATTTCTCCTTGTTCGCCGGATGTGTAAGTTTTTGCTAATCCGGGGCGCGGAGTGTCTGCGAACGGTTTGAGCGCCGTCAAATTCGATCAGGGCATGGCCTGATTCAATAACTAAATGAGAAGGGCCCTGGCTGGCCCTCGGGGCCCTGCCGCGATCAATCGCCCAGCGAGCCCTCGTGCGCCTGCAGATGCGCTTGCCACTCGGTCGCCTGCATGAACGCCAGCGCAGCTTCGAGGGCCCGCGAGGCACGAACGCCGTCCTGCGTCATGAAGCCGATGGGCGTGCGCACGTCCGGCCCCACCAGCGGCAGCGCCTCCAATTCGCGGTGGGTGCGCACGGCATCCACCATGCCGCCGGGCAGCACGCTGCAGACCTTGCCCGCGCTCACTGCGAGTGCGAGTGCGAGCACCGAGTTGGTCTCGATGGCCGGATTTACCGGAGCGCCCGCCTCGCGCAGCGCCTGGTCGACGATGGCGCGGTTGTGCATGTCGGAGGTCAGCAGGCACAGCGGCAGCTTGCCCGCTTCGGCCCACGACATCGGCTGGCCGATGCGCAGCTGGTCGGACGAAGGCTTCTTCGCGCGGCGCAGCAGGAAGTAGTGCTCCACGCTCTGCGGCCACGCGGCGAGCTTGATGCCCGGAAGATGCATGCGCTCGGTGTAGCCCAGCGCGAGGTCGATGGAGAGGTTCTCCAGGCCCGTCTCCAGGTCCTGCGAGCTCATCGAGAGCACGGCCGGCACGATGCCCGGGTGCCGCTCCTGCAGCATCGCCGCAAAGCGCGAGAGCATCGGGATCGCGGTGGGCACGGCCGCCATGCGCAGGCTGCCGTGCGGGTTGTCCGCGTCGCTGCGCAGCTCCTGCAGCAGCACCTCGTTGTCGCGCAGCATGCGCTGCGCCGTGGCCAGCACACGCTCTCCCTCGTGCGTGAGGCCCACGTACACGCGGGCCCGCTTGACGATGACGACGCCGAACTCGGTCTCCAGCGCGCGCAGCGCATTCGACAGCGCCGGCTGCGTGATGTGGCAGGCCTGGGCCGCGCGGCCGAAGTGCTTGTGCTCGTTCAGCGCCACCAGGTAGCGCATCGAGGCGAGCAGGTTCATCGGGAAAGGCCGTTCTTCAGGTGTTCTTGCTGATCGAGATCGTCGGGAACTTCGCGGAGAAGTCCTTTGCCTTCTCGGCGATGCCCACCGCCACGCGGCGTGCGACCGCCTTGTAGATGCCGGCGGCCTCGCTGTCAGGGGAGGACACCACGGTGGGCGCGCCGCTGTCGGCCTGCAGGCGGATGTTGATGTCCAGCGGCAGCGCGCCCAGGTAGTCCATCTGGTATTCGGCCGCCATCTTCTTGCCGCCATCGGCGCCGAAGATGTGCTCGGCATGGCCGCAGTTCGAGCACACGTGCACAGCCATGTTCTCGACGATGCCAAGGATCGGCACGCCGACCTTCTCGAACATCTTGATGCCCTTCTTCGCGTCGAGCAGCGCGATGTCCTGCGGCGTGGTGACGATCACCGCGCCCGTCATCGGCACGCGCTGGCTCAGCGTGAGCTGGATGTCGCCGGTGCCCGGGGGCATGTCGACGACGAGGTAGTCGAGGTCCTTCCAGTTGGTCTGGCGCAGCAGCTGCTCCAGCGCCTGCGTGGCCATGGGGCCGCGCCAGATCATGGCCTGGTCCTGGTCGACCAGGAAGCCGATCGACATGACCTGCACGCCGTGGCGCTCCATGGGCTCCATGGTCTTGCCGTCGGCGCTGTCGGGGCGGCCTTCGATGCCCATCATCATGGGCTGGCTGGGGCCGTAGATGTCGGCGTCGAGCAGGCCGACGGTGGCGCCTTCTGATGCCAGCGCCAGCGCCAGGTTGGCGGCGGTGGTGCTCTTGCCCACGCCGCCCTTGCCCGAGGCCACCGCGATGATGTTCCTGACGTTGGGCATCAGCTGCACGCCGCGCTGCACGGCATGGCTGATGACCTTGGTGACGATGTTCACCGACACGTTCTCCACGCCCGGCAGCGCCTTGGCGGCTGCCACCAGCTCCCTGCGGATGGCCGCGTGCTGGCTCTTGGCCGGGTAGCCGAGTTCGAGGTCGAACGAGACGTCGCCCTCCGAGACCTGGAGGTTCTTGAGCGAGCGGGTCGCCACGAAAGGCTTGCCGGTGTTAGGGTCCTGGACGGCCTTGAGCGCCTCCATGAGCCCTTCTGGGGTGAGTGCCATTGATCAAACTCCTGAATGGCCGGTAGTCTAAGGCGCTCGCCAAGCCGGCACCCCGAGCCCTTCCAATAGCCCGACAACGAACAAAATGCCCGACACCAGCCCCGTCACCGGCCTTCTGCTCACCGGGGGCGGCGCCCGGGCCGCCTACCAGGTCGGCGTGCTGGAAGCCATCGCCGCGATCCGCCGAGCGGCCGGCACGGCAATCACCGGCACCGCCAACCCCTTCCAGGTCATCACCGGCACCTCGGCCGGTGCCATCAACGCGGCGGCGCTGGCTTGCGGCTGCGACGACTTCGACTACGTGGTCGGCCACATCGCCGACGTCTGGAGCCGGTTTCGCGCCGAGCAGGTGTACCGCGCCGATTCGCTCTCGGTGATCGGCAGCGGCACGCGCTGGCGCATGCTGCTGGGCTTCGGGCGCTTCGCGGCCAACTGGATGCGCATCAAGCCGAAGTCGCTGCTCGACAACACGCCGCTTTCCGAACTGCTGCAGCGCATGGTGCTGCTCGAGCGCCTGCCGCAGCTCATGCAGGAAGGCCACCTGCAGGCCCTGGCCGTGACCGCGTCGAGCTACAGCTCGGGCGAGCACGTCACCTTCTTCGAGGCGGCGGTTCCCATGGAGCCATGGGTGCGTTCGCAGCGCCTGTCGGTGCGCGACCGCATCACGCATGCGCACCTGCTGGCTTCGTCGGCCATTCCCTTCGTATTCCCGGCCACGGCCCTGCCGATGCAGGGCCATACCGAGTACTTCGGCGACGGCTCGATGCGGCAGTCGGCGCCGATCGCGGCGGCCATCCACCTCGGCGCGCAGCGCATCGTGGTGATCGGCGCGGGCCGCATGCACGAGCCTCGCGACGCCACCGCGCCCAACACCCACAGCGGCTATCCGACCATGGCGCAGATCGCAGGCCATGCGCTGTCAAGCATCTTCCTCGACGCGCTGGCGGTGGACATCGAACGCCTGCGCCGCATCAACCACACGCTCGGGCTCATTCCAGAGGAGGCGCGCGCGGCGAGCACGCTGCGCCCGCTCGACCTGCTGGTGATCTCCCCCTCGGAGCGCCTCGACGTGATCGCGGCGCGCCACGTGGACGCCCTGCCCGGCGCGGTGCGGCATCTGCTGGGCGGTTCGAAGGTCGCCGCCGACGTGAAGGGCGGCGCGCTCGCGAGCTACCTGCTGTTCGAATCGGGCTATACGCGCGAGCTGATGGCGCTGGGGCGCGCCGACACGATGAAGCAGCGCGACGAGGTGCTGCGCTTCTTCGGCTGGAACGCGGCGTAGCGGCAGGTGCGACGCCCGGCGCTTGCGCACGCCGGTCGCGATGGACCCGCCGAAGATCAGTCTGGACATGCCGATGTCCGGGAGCCGGGCTCTGCCCCCGCGGACGGCACCGGCATCATCGAGCGCAACAGCAGAGCCACCGCGCAGACGATCGGCGCCAGCGCGAGCGGGCGCCCGGGCTCGAAGGCCAGCCCTGCCGCCACGCCGACGGCGCAGCCGATCCTGATCCAGGGTGCGACAGCCTCCCAGCCGCGCCGATGCGTGAAGGCAAAGCCGACGAGCGCTATCCAGCCGTAGAGGCCGCCCAGAACGGAGAAGACCCAGCTCAGCAGGTAGTAGACGGTATCGAGGTCACGGAAGATGATCGCCGTGCCCAGGCTCTGCCAGGTGTGGCGCCAGCCGTCGAAGAGGAAGAAGCCGGTGGCCGAAGCAGCCCACCAGAAGAAGGCATACAGGCTCGCAATGCCGGCCAGCGCGGCGAGCCATGCGAGCGCACGGCGCGTGATGTCGTCGAAGGGCGTGTGGTCGCGCCAGGCGATGGTGTGTCCGTTGTCCATTCGGGGCTCCAGTGGTTTTCGCAATGGAGGCCGAAGTTAGGCACCGGATGGGCGGGCTGCGTGAAGCCCGTGTGAAATGAGGTGAGCAGAGGATGCTGTTGCGCGAACGCTGCCTTGCCATCTCTCCCGACGTCAGTGCTAACGGAAAAGCGCGATGAACGCGCAGGCGCCGGCAACGAACCAGCCAGCCCTTGCCGCATTGCCCGCGCTTTCCCGGGAGATCGGATACAGCTTCGCGCGCCTCCAGGCCAGCACGTTGAAGGCCACCACGAGCACCACCCCGCTCGCGAACAGAAGCCCCGAATGCAGCACCAGCGCGCCGATCAACGAGCCCATGAAGATCACGATACCGGCTATCCAGATGCCGCTGTTGGTGCTTGCCAGCACATGCGAAAGACCGCCGCAGACCGAGCATTCGGCCGGGGTCGCACGGCCGGACCAGCGCTTGGCGAGACTTTTGATGCCGGGAGCCTTGCAGTGCGGGCAGACGTGTTTCACGCGTGGAGCAGCGCGATGGCGAGGCCGACGACGATGACGATGACGACCATGGCCAGAAGTATTTGGAAGTGGGCGATGAAGAACATCACCGCTTCGGGCACGTAGCTGGAAAACAACCGAAGGCGATCCGCCACGCGATTGCCTCGCGGAAGCACTGCGGCGATCAACAGAGGCACCACGGTGAACACGAGACCCAGCGCGACCAATAGCGCCGCGGCCTTGAGCAGAAAGGGCAGCGGGATCTTCATCGACGCAAGACGTCAGCCGAATGGTGAATGCACTGGACGGTCACCCCGCCTCCGAAATCCCCAGCTCCGCGCACACCCGCCCCAGCAGCGCCTTCAGCGACGCCACCTCGGCCTCGAGACGCGCCACGTTGGCCTTGAGCGCCGCGACCTCGCCCAGCGACACGTCGTGCGCCGCCTGGGCAGCATCCGGCGCCGCGCCGGCGCCTCGCATGCTTTCCTCGGGCGGCGGACCGCTCAGCAGATGCGCCCAGCGGCTCTCGCGCGCGCCGGGCAGGCGCGGCAGCTTCACCACCAGCGCGCCGGCCGGGCGCTCGGCGAGTTCGTCGAGGAAGCCCTCGACCGAGGAGATGTCGGCGAAGTTGTGCATGCGGTCGCAGGCGATGCGCAGTTCGCCTGCGGTCTGCGGGCCGCGCAGCATCAGCACGGTGAGCAGGATCACCGACTGCGACGGAATGCGCAGCACGCGGTCGATGTTGTGCTCGTAGCGGAAGGCGCGCCCGCCGCTGGTCTCGGCCACGAGGCTGTAGCCGCGCAGGCTGTCGATGGCGGCCTGCACCTGCGACTCGGTGAGTTCGAGCACCGGGTTGCGGCTGGTCTTCTGGTTGCAGCCCGACACCAGCGAGTTGAGCGTGAGCGGATAGCTGTCGGGCACGGTGCGCTGCTTTTCGGCGAGCACGCCGAGCACGCGGGTTTCGACCAGGGAAAGGACTGGAAGTGCTGTCGATGACATGGAAGCTCGGAAAGAACAACGAGGACGGCGCGGCTCAGGCGCCCTTGATGCGGCTGACCAGCGCCTTGGTGAACGCCTCGGTGCCCGCCGTGCCGCCCAGGTCGCCGGTGCGCACCTTGTCGATGTTCAGGGTCTCGTCGATGGCGGTGCGCAGGCGCGTGGCCAGTTCGGGCAGCTTCACGTGGTCGAGCATCAGCGCGGCGGCCAGCAGCAAGGCGGTCGGGTTGGCGATGCCCTTGCCGGCGATGTCGGGCGCGGAGCCGTGCACGGCCTCGAAGATCGCCGCGTCGGTGCCGATGTTGGCGCCGGGCGCCATGCCCAGGCCGCCGACCAGGCCGGCCACCAGGTCGGACAGGATGTCGCCGAACAGGTTGGTGGTGACCAGCATGTCGAACTGCCAGGGGTTGAGCACCAGCTTCATCGCGCAGGCATCGATGATGACCGTGTCGAGCTCGAACCTGCCCTTGTACTTCTTCTCGTAGAGGTCCAGCCCGGTCTCCAGGAAGATGCCCGTGAGCGCCTTCATGATGTTGGCCTTGTGCACCAGCGTGACCTTTTTGCGGCCGGTGGCGATGGCGGTCTCGAAGGCGTACTCGAGCAGCCGGCGGCTGCCCTGGCGGGTGTTGATGCCGGTGGCCATGGCCACGGCATGCGGGTCGCCGTCGATGGGCACGTAGTGCTCGTGGCCGATGTAGAGGCCCTCGAGGTTCTCGCGCACCACCACCAGGTCGATCTTGTCGAAGCGGCCGCCCGGGATGATGGTGCGCGCGGGTCGCAGGTTCGCATACAGCTGGAATTCCTCGCGCAGCCGCACGTTCGACGAGCGGTAGCCACCGCCCGAGGGCGTCTCCAGCGGCCCCTTCAGGGCCAGCCGGGTCTTGCGGATGCTGTCGAGCGTGGCCTGCGGCAGCGGATCGCCCGAAGCCTTGACGCCGCCCAGGCCGGCGATCTGCGTGTCCCAGGCGAAGGGCGCCTTCAATGCGTCGAGCGCGGCCAGCGTGGCTTCGACGATCTCGGGGCCGATGCCGTCGCCGGGGATCAGGGTTGCGGGAATGGGAGTGGTCATGGTTGGGCGCTCAGGTCGATTGCAGGAATGCTTGCGGAAACCGCCGCCCGGCCACGTGCACATCGCTTGCCATCGGATGCGGCACGCCCGCCGGGCGATCTCCGGCGGGAATCATCCCACGGCGGGGCGCCGCGGCGTAACCAAGGCCTTATTCCCGGTCGGCCTCCCGCCGGCGGCTCAACGCTCTTCCAGGCCGTCGAGTTCGTAGCTGAAGAGCGGCTCGCCCTTGGAGGTCTTCACCTGCATCTTGATGACGCCGTACTCCGGCGCATACCAGGAGTCGACCGAGTTGTCCGACCCGCGCGAGCTCAGGTGGCAGACGTTCTCGAAGGTCCGGGGGTTGTAGTTCGGCTTCAGCTCCAGGTTCTCGAAGCCGACGAAGACATGCTCGGACTGGTACCTCCTGCCGAAGTCGAAGGCCTCGCTGGCCTCCTTCGTCGTCCTGGTGCCCTTGCCCGTCAGCTTGAAGGTGCCGCCCGGCCTGGCATCGGCCGGGACCTCGGGGAACGGCGCGGCGAAGATTTCCTTGATGACGACCTTGCTGGCGTCGCCGCCCAGGCCCGCGATGCCGTACTGCTCTGAACCCAGCCGCTGGCGGCCGGTCTCGTCGAAGTACTTCACGCTCTTGACGCCCTCGTCGATGCTCACCACGCCGATCGCGGCCTTGCCCGCGAACTGGCCCTTGACGATCCGGACCTTCGAGCGGTCGCTCAGCGTGTAGGCCACGCCGGGCTTGAGCCTGAAGCAATCGGCGAAAGACGGTGCTGCGGCCAAGGCGCTGCCGCTTGCTGCGGCAGCGAATGCCGCGCCCACGATCGCCTTGAAAACGAATGACTTGCTGCTGTGCATGGGTTCCTCCCTGTTTTTGGAGGGCGGATGATGCCACGCACGCCGGGCGGGTTCGTCTGCTCAGCGCGCGGCGTCCGGCGCCTCCTGGTCGAGCAGCGAAGCGCGACCGACCACGGTGGCGGGGCGCAGCAGCGCCCCGGGCGCGATCACCGCATTGGCCCCGATGCGCGCCCCATCCCCGATCAGCGCACCGAACTTCTCGCAGCCCGTGCCCTGCAGCGCTCCGCCCTCGCCGCTGCGAGCGAGGATCTGCTTGTCCGCCCGCTCGTTGCGGTGGTTGCAGACGATGCTGCCGGCTTCCAGGTTCACGCCCGCGCCCACCACCGAGTCGCCGACGAAGTTGAAGTGCGCGAGCGCGGTGCCGGCGAAGACGAAGGACGACTTCAGCTCCACGCCAGGCCCGATGCTGCAGCGGGCGTCGATCCAGTTGCCGCCGCGCAGGTAGGCGCCCGCCGCCACGAAGCAGCCCGCGCCGAGGATCAGCGGCCCCTTGAGCACCGCGCCCGGCTCGACCCGGGCGTCGCGGTGGATGGCGATCTCGCCCTCGATGGCGTAGTCGCCGGCGGGCAGCCCGGCCAGCAGCCGCCGCACGATCTCGGGGGCGCGCGGCGGCAGTTCCCAGGGCAGCGAGGCGCGCCATGGCGCCAGGGGCGAGCCGGCGAATCCGGCGATGTAGTCGACGAGGTCGATGGCGTGGGGCATGGGGTCGATGCTGCCACCGAAGGCACCCGGAAGCCGCGCGACCTAAAATGCCCGGTTCCCCCCGTCAGCCACTCCCGAAAGCGCCCTCCCCGATGTCCGCCCCGCGCAAGCTCTTCGTCACCACCGCCCTGCCGTACGCCAACGGCAAGTTCCACATCGGCCACATGATGGAGTACATCCAGGCCGACATCTGGGTGCGGAACCAGCGAATGAACGGTGCCGACGTCAACTTCGTGTGCGCCGACGACGCCCACGGCGCGGCCATCACCATCGCGGCCGACAAGGCCGGCGTGACGCCGCAGGCCTTCGTGGCGGAGATCGCGGCGGGCCGCAAGCCCTACCTCGACGGCTACTACATCTCCTTCGACAACTGGCACTCGACCGACGCGCCCGAGAACCACCAGCTCGCCCAGGACATCTACCGCGACCTGCGCGCCAACGGCCTCATCAGCACCAAGAGCGTCGAGCAGTTCTACGACCCTGAAAAGGGCATGTTCCTGGCCGACCGCTTCATCAAGGGCGAGTGCCCCAACTGCCATTCGAAGGACCAGTACGGCGACAACTGCGAGGTGTGCGGCGCCGTGTACGCGCCCACCGAGCTGATCAATCCCTACTCGGCCCTCTCGGGCGCCAAGCCAGAGCTGCGCAGCTCCGAGCACTTCTTCTTCAAGCTGTCGGACCCGCGCTGCGAGGCCTACCTGAAGGAATGGACCGCCGCCCCCGGCCACGTGCAGCCCGAGGTGCAGAACAAGATCCGCGAGTGGCTCTACAAGGACGACGAGGGCAAGGGCGGCCTCGGCGACTGGGACATCAGCCGCGACGCGCCCTACTTCGGCATCGAGATCCCCGATGCGCCGGGCAAGTACTTCTACGTGTGGCTCGACGCCCCCGTGGGCTACCTGGCCTCGCTGAAGAACCTGCTGGACAAGCGCTGCATCGAGCTGGGCGGCGACGGCATCTCGTACACCGAGTACATGGCCGACCCCGACCTGGAGCAGGTGCATTTCATCGGCAAGGACATCATCACCTTCCACACGCTGTTCTGGCCCGCGATGCTGCACTTCAGCGGCCGCAAGGCGCCCGACGCGGTGTACGTGCACGGCCACCTCACGGTGAGCGGCGAGAAGATGAGCAAGAGCCGCGGCACCGGCATCGACCCGCTCAAGTATCTGTCGATCGGGCTCGATCCCGAATGGCTGCGCTACTACATCGCCGCCAAGCTCAACGGCCGAAATGAAGACATCGACTTCAACCCCGAGGACTTCGTCGCTCGCGTCAACAGCGACCTCGTGGGCAAGTACATCAACATCGCCAGCCGCGCCGCGGGCTTCATCGGCAAGCGCTTCGGCGGCAAGCTGGGCGAGGTCTCGGCCGACGGCGATGCGCTGCTGTTCACGCTGCGCGACGCGTCGGCGCAGCTGCATTCGCTCTACGACGGCCGCGACTACGCACGCGCGCTGCGCGAGGTGATGGCGCTGGCCGACAAGGTCAATGAATACGTCGACCAGAACAAGCCCTGGGAGCTGGCCAAGAAGGAAGGCGCCGAGGCGCGCCTGCACGACGTGTGCACCGTGTGCATCGAGGCCTTCCGCCTGCTCACGCTGTACCTGAAGCCGGTGCTGCCGGCGCTGGCCGTGAACGTCGAGGCCTTCCTGAAGATCCAGCCGCTGTCGTGGGCCGACGCCGCGCAGCCGCTGCCCGTGGGCCACGCCATCGGCGAGTACAAGCACCTGATGCAGCGCGCCGACGCCAAGCTGGTGGACAAGCTCTTCGACGCGCCCGAGCCCGCCGCCGCAGCAGCCCCTGCCGCGGCACAGGAGGCCGCGGAGCTGCCGGGCGGCGAGGCCATCGCGCCCACGATCACCATCGACGACTTCGCGAAGATCGACCTGCGCATCGCGAAGATCGTGGCCTGCGAGAAGGTCGAGGGCTCCACCAAGCTGCTGCGCCTGACGCTGGACGCGGGTGAAGGCAAGACCCGCAACGTGTTCAGCGGCATCGCCTCGGCCTACCAGCCCGAGCAGCTGGTGGGCAAGCTCACGGTGCTGGTCGCCAACCTCGCGCCGCGGAAGATGAAGTTCGGCGTGAGCGAAGGCATGGTGCTGGCCGCCAGCCACGGGGACGAGAAGGCACACCCGGGCATCCACGTGCTCGAACCCTGGCCGGGTGCGACGCCGGGCATGCGGGTCCGCTGAGCGGATTCGGGAAAAAGGAACCGCCATGACCGCACTGCTGCGCCGACCACTGCTGCGCCGCCTCCTCCTGCTTGCGTCGCTACCGGCCCTGCTGGGCGGCTGCGCGGTGGTGACGGTGGCCAGCACGGCGGTGAGCGTCGGCGCCGGCGCGGTCGGGCTCGCGGCGGATGCGGCCATCGGCACCGCGCGCATCACGGGCAAGGCCGTGGGCGCGGCGGCCGATGCGGTGATTCCCGACAGCCAGTGAGCCGGCAAGGCTCTCGGTAGATTCAGTCCGCCAGGCCCAGCCGGGCAATGTGCGGCGGCGTGTTCGACGCCTTCTCCTTTCGCACGAACGCCGACCTGAGCCCTGCATGCGGCTCGCGCGCGTCGAAGAAGTTGCGGCGCATGTGGACCAGCTCCTCGTCGCGGTAGCGCTGCAGCGGCTTGATCGACTCGTCCTGCCCGCGCATCGCCTTCTTCCGCGCGACGCGATCGGCCAGCTCCGGCGATGCGGCCAGCTCCGCCGCCAGCCGGGCCACTTCGACCCCCAGCTCCTCGGGTGCGGCCTGCAGGACGCGCTCCGCCATGCCGAGCTCGACGGCGCGCGTGGCGCTCACCGGCAGCGCCGACTGCGTGAGACGCAGCGCCTCGCTCTCGCCCACGCGGCGCGGGAGGATGTAGGTCCAGTATTCCGAGCCGTGCAGCCCCATCAGCCGGTAGTGCGGGTTGAGCACGGCGCCGTCGCGGCACCAGACCTCGTCGGCCGCCAGCGCGAGCATCACGCCGCCGGCAGCGGCGTTGCCGCCGAGCGCCGACACGGTGAGCCGGTCGGTGGTGGTGAGCACCGCCTCGACGAGATCGTTCATCGCATGGATGTTGGCCCACGACTCCTCCGACGGATCTTCGGCCGCCTCGATCACGTTGAGATGGATGCCGTTGGAGAAGAAGTCGCGCATGCCGCCCAGCACCAGCACCGAGGTCGTCCGGGTGCAGGCAAAGCGATACGCCTCCAGCAACCGCCGGCACTGCGCGGTGCTCATCGCGCCACCCGGGAAGCTGAAGTTCAGAACGCCGACCGCCCCCTGCTCCACGTAGCGGATGTCGAACCAGGTGCGGCGCCCCGCCGGCAGCTGCAGCGGCGCCGGCACCTCGGGCACCTCGAAGGGCAGCAGATCGCCGAGCGCCTCGACGGCCGGCAGCTTGTAGCTCGGCAGGCGCGAGCCGGTCTCGCGCCAGGGCCGCAGCTGCAGGATCCACACCGCCCCGTCGACGGTGGCGCGGCAGATGGCGCCGGCGCGGGTGGCGATCAGCTCGCCGGGCCGGCCGCGCAGTTCGTCCTCGGGATGGCCGCCGTGCAGGTACCAGCGCGCGCCCTGCAGTTCGTCGAGCACGCCGGGCTGCGAATCGGCCGCGCGAAGCTTGCGCAGTACCGTCTCGGTGGTGTCGCAGGCCCAGTCGATGCGCCGCTGCTCCTGCTTCATGAAGGGCCGCCAGCCGGCGGCGAGCGCCTCGGCCTCCTGCTTCTGCGGCTTGTGCCTGCCCGAGGCGAAGCGCTCGACGGCGAGCAGCACCGCGTCGAGTGCCGCGTCGGCCACCTCGCCGCGGTAGAGATCGCTCTTGCCGGCCAGCGGCGGCAGCCTCAGCGGCGACCACGCCCAGACATCGCCCGCGTCCATCTCGGCCACGGCCTCGAGCACGGTCACGCCCCAGCTCTCGGCGCCGCCCTGCAGCGTCCAGTCCAGCGACGACGGCCCCCGGTCGCCCGGCGGGCCGGGATGCACGATCAGGCAGGTGTGGGCGCGCCAGATGTCCTCGGGGATCGCGGTGGTCAGCATCGGCGCCAGGATGAGCTGCGGCGCATGCACGCGCACTGCCTCGCGCAGCGCGCCGTCGTTGCCGAGGGCCAGCGTCACGCCGACGGTGTGCCCGCGGTCCTGCAGTTCGGCCAGAACCCGTTGCGTCAGGCTGTTGAACGCGCTCGCGACAAGCAGGATGTGCATCGACGGCCCCGGTAATGTCGGTGACGAAATGTCAACGAATGTCAAAAATGTATCTGCAAGCCTCCTTCCGGATAAGTTGACTGAAAGTTCGCACCCGGGCCCGGCAACACACTCACTCGACGTACGAGAGCGGCAGCGCGGTGGTGAACTTGATCTCCTCCATCGCGAAGCTGGAGCTCACGTCCGACAGGTCGGTGTCGGCGGTCAGGCGCTTGTAGACCTTGTCGTAGGCGGCGATGTCGGGCACGACCACGCGCAGCAGGTAGTCGATGTCGCCGCTCATCCGGTAGAACTCGACCACCTCGGGAATCACGTCGACCACCGCCTTGAAGTGGTCGAACCACGCCTGCGAATGCGTGCGGGTGCGCACGGCGACGAAGACGGTGACGCCGACGTTCACCTTCTGCGGGTCGACCAGCGTCACGCTGCGGGTGATCACGCCGGCCTCCTTCAGGCGCTGGATGCGCCGCCAGCATGGCGTCTGCGAAAGGCCGACCCGTGCGGCCAGTTCTGCGACCTGCCATTCGGCGCTCTGCTGCAGCAGTTCGAGGATCTTTCGATCCATGGAATCTATTTTTATCTTCTTCATATTTTTGAGAACAGGATTCTCAAATACTGAAGATATGGAGCCTGGAACGCAAGCCTTTTCCTGCCGATGGTTTGCAGAATCGTCGTCATGGAAATCTATCTGGACGCCAACGCCACCACCCCCGTTCTGCCCCAGGCACGCGCCGCAGCGCTCGCCGCCATGGCCGGCGACTTCGGCAACCCGAGCAGCATCCACACCACCGGCCTGAAGGCCCGGGCGCTGATGGACGCCGTGCGCGCCCGCGCCCGCCGGGCAATCGGCGCGCCCTCGGGGCAGCTGCTGTTCCTCAGCGGTGCGACCGAAGGCATCCAGACCGCCGTGCTCTCGGCCCTGAGCGCGCTGCGCGCCCGACGCCAGGCCGGCGATGCGGCCGCCGAGCTGCTGCTGTACGGCGCGACGGAGCACAAGGCCGTGCCCGAGGCGCTCAGGCACTGGAACACGCTGCTGGGCCTGGACCTGCAGGTGCTGGCCATTCCCGTGGGCCTCGACGGCCGCCACGACCTGGGCTGGCTGCGCGCGCACGCGCCGCGCGCCGGCATGGTCTGCACGATGGCCGCCAACAACGAGACCGGGGTGGTGAGCGACCTCGACGGCATCGCCGCTGCGCTGGCGAACAGCCCGGCGCTGTGGATGGTCGACAGCGTCCAGGCCCTCGGCAAGCTGCCGCTGTGGCTGGGCGAACGGCCCATCGACTACGCCCCCTTCTCCGGCCACAAGCTCTACGCGCCCAAGGGCATCGGCATGCTGTACGTGCGCCAGGGCGCTCCCTTCACGCCGCTGATGGCCGGCGGCGGCCAGGAAGACTCGCTGCGCTCGGGCACCGAGAACATGTCGGGCATCGCGGCGCTGGGCGCCGTGCTGGAGGCGCTCGAAGAGGGCCGGACCTTCCAGGACCACTGCACGCTCGCTTCCTATCGCGACCGCCTCGCCGCCGCGTTGCAGGACGCGTTTCCGGGGCTGGTGTTCAACGCACCGCCCGAGCTGGCCCTGCCGACCACCCTGAACTTCTCGGTGCCCGGACTGAGCTCGAAGCTGCTGCTGGACCTGTTCGATGCCGCCGACGTGCGCATGAGCGGTGGCTCGGCCTGCGGCGCGTCGAAGGCCCGGCCGAGCTACGTGCTGGAAGCCATGGGACTGCCGGCGTGGCGCACCGCCTCGGCGGTGCGGCTTTCCTTCGGCCCGGCCGCGGACGACGCCTTCATCGACGAGGCCTGCGCCCGCATCGCGGCATGCGGCGAATCGCTGCGCGAGAGCTGCCTGGGCACCGCGCCGCAGAGCCACGCGCTGCCGCCCGACCGGCTGACCCGCTTCGTGGTAGACGGCGCCTGCTGCTACCTGCTGGCCGACGCCGCCAGCCGCCGCTGCGTGGTGGTCGATCCGCTGCCCGAACTCACCGGCCAGCTCACGCAATGGCTCGGCTGCCACCGCTACACGCTGGCCGCCGTGCTCGACACGCACAGCCACGGCGACCATGCCTCGTCGCGGCCCGAGCTGCTCGCCGCAGTGCCCCCATCGCAACGCGAGGCCGGCCCCGTGGACGCGCTCGGATGGCCGCAGGGCGCGCAGCAGATCGAGCTCGGCAGCCAGCGGCTCACGCGGCTGGCGCTGCCCGGCCACACCGCCGACTCCACCGCCTACCTGCTGCACGACGCCGGCGGCCTGCGCCTGGCCTTCGTCGGCGACACCGTGATGCCCGGCGCGCTCGGCCGCAGCGACTTCGCACAGAGCGAGCCGCTGGCCTACGGCCCCTCGCTGCTGAAGCTGCAGCAGGCGCTGCGGCCCGATACGCTGATGCTGCCGGGCCACGACTACGACGACCGCTTCGCCGCCACGCTGGACACCGAATGCGCGGCCCAGCCGCTGCTCAGGCAGCTTCTCTGCGGCGCCCTCGATGCGGCCGGCTTCGCAAGCGCCAAGGAAACGCTGGAGCGCGGCCTGGCGCTCACGGCGTACCAGACCATGGCCTGCGGCGCCCGTGTCGACACCTGCACCGCAGGCCCCGCCGTCGACCTGAAGCCCGAGGCCCTGGCTGCCCTGCAGCAGGCGCACCCCGGCCTGGTGGTGGTCGACGTGCGCGAGCCCTACGAGCGGCGCGTCGGCCACGCTCCGGTGCTGGATGCGGCGGCCCAAACGCAGGCGGTGCCGCTGTCGAGGCTGCCCGATGCCCTGCCAGGCTGGCTCGCGCTGCCCGAGGAGACGCCGGTGGTGTTCTTCTGTCGCAGCGGCAACCGCAGCGCGCAGGCCGCCAGGGCGCTGCGCAGGCTGGGACATTCACAGGCCTGGAGCCTGTCGGGCGGGCTCGCGCTGTGGCCGCGGGAACCGTCGGCCGAAGACCTCCTGCACGCGCAGGCGGCCTGATCCTCGATGGCGAGGCGCGATCGGACGGGTCGCTAGGGCGCCTCGGTGCCCCTGTCGGGCGAGGAGCCGCTGCGCACCACGCGCTGGTCGTCGTCGAGCGTGGCGGTGAAGACCATCGGCGAATTCGGCGGCTGCACCCAGCGCCATTCCCATTCGGTCTCGCGCCGCAGCGCGTAGGGCGTGACCTTCGCGGGCTTGCCCAGCATCTTGCGCAGGTCTTCCATCATCATGCCGGGGTGCACCTTCGCGAAGTTCTCGGGCGTGAGCACCTGGCGCAGGGCGCTCATCTTTCCGTCGGTGCCGATGGTGATCATGTAGTTCTTCTGGCCCGCGGGCTGGCGGTTGTACTCGAACACGCGGGCGCCGCCCGCGCCGTCCCAGATGTTCTCGGGCTGGCCGAAACGGGCCCGCACGTCGGCCTCGGTGGAGACGCCTTCCTCCAGCTCGCTGATGTTCTTCGAGTCGCACGCGGCGAGCCCGATTGCTGCCGCCAGGCACCCGATTGCCATGCCGATCCGCCATCCTCGAATTTGCTTCATGCCGTCCCCGGTAAAATTCGCGCCAACAAAGGTCCAGTCTATGTCCATCTTCCGCCGCCCCCACTACACCTCCGAGATCACTAACTTCATCGAGGAGATGAAGGAAAAGAAGCCGACGCTGGAGGCCGAACAGCGCGCCGGCCGCGCCCTGCTGTGGGACAAGCACCTCGACCGCAGCCTGCTGCAGGAGTACAGCGAAGCCCGCGTGCCCCAGCAGCCCTACGTTTACCAGACCCGCACCAAGTAACCTATCAGCCGATGCCGAATTGGCAGCAAATCCCCGTCCGCATTGCGTCGGCCGCTATTGAAACGGTAGCGCCGGCACGATGAACAGCGACGAGGACAACGGCACCCTGGTGGTCGACATGCCCGAGGTGGTCGACCAGGTCGCGCTCGCGAGGCTCTACGGAGAGCCGCTCTTCGCGATGCCGAAGGACCTGTACATCCCGCCCGAGGCGCTGCAGGTGTTCCTGGAGGCCTTCGAGGGCCCCCTCGACCTGCTGCTCTACCTGATCCGCAAGCAGAACTTCAACATCCTCGACATCCCGATGGCGGGGCTCACGCGGCAGTACCTGAGCTACGTCGACGAGATCCGCCAGAGCAACCTCGAGCTCGCGGCCGAGTACCTGCTGATGGCCGCGATGCTGATCGAGATCAAGTCGCGCATGCTGCTGCCGCCCAAGAAGGTGGCCGACGGCGAAGAGGCCGAAGACCCGCGCGCCGAACTCGTGCGCCGCCTGCTCGAGTACGAGCAGACCAAGCTGCAGGCCGCCGCCATCAGCGCCATGCCGCAGTACGGGCGCGACTTCTGGAAGGCGCAGGTCTACATCGAGCAGTCGCTGAAGCCGCGCTTTCCCGACGTGGACGTGATCGAGCTTCGCGACGCGTGGGCCGACATCATGAAGCGCGCCAAGCTCGTGCAGCACCACAAGATCTCGCGCGAGGAGCTCAACGTGCGCGAGCACATGAGCATCGTGCTGCGCCACCTGCAGGGGCAGCGCTTCGTGGAGTTCGAGAAGCTCTTCGACGTGTCGCGCGGCGTGCCGGTGCTGATCGTCACCTTCATCGCGATGCTGGAGCTCGCGAAGGAGACGCTGATCGAGATCACGCAGGCGGAAGCCTTCGCTCCCATCTACGTCCGGCTGGCGTACTCACCTTCCTGATCCATCCCGTGCGCGACTTCGACGTCCTCATCGTCGGCAGCGGACTGGCCGGCCTCTCCGCCGCGCTGCACCTGGCGCCCACGCACCGCGTGGCAGTGCTGACCAAGCGCGCGCTGAACGACGGCTCCAGCGCCTGGGCGCAGGGCGGCATCGCGGCGGTGCTGGCCTCGGGCGACAGCTTCGATGCGCACGTCGAAGACACGCTGATTGCCGGCGCCGGCCTGTGCGACCCCGAGGCCACGCGCTTCGTGGTGGAGCACGCGCCCGAGGCCATCGGCTGGCTGCGCGAACTGGGCGTGCCTTTCTCCGAAGAGTCCGAGGAGGCTGGCGGCGGCCTGCACCTGACGCGCGAAGGCGGCCACAGCCAGCGGCGCATCGTGCACGTGACCGACGCCACCGGCGCGGCGGTGCAGCAGGTGCTGATCGAGCGTGTGCGGCGCACGCCGAACATCTCGCTCTTCGAGCACCACACGCTGGTCGACCTCATCACCGGGCCGAAGGTCGGGCTCGACGACCCCGCCTGCCTAGGCCTCTACGCGCTCGACGACCAGACCGACGAGGTGCTTGCCTTCCGCGCGCCGCACACCATCCTGGCCACGGGCGGCGCGGGCAAGGTGTACCTCTACACGACCAATCCCGACACCGCCACCGGCGACGGCATCGCCGCCGCGTGGCGCGCGGGCTGCCGGGTGTCGAACATGGAGTTCATCCAGTTCCATCCGACCTGCCTGTACCACCCGCACGCGAAGTCCTTCCTCATCAGCGAGGCGGTGCGCGGCGAAGGCGGCCTGCTGAAGTTGCCCGATGGAACGCGCTTCATGCCGAAGCACGACGAGCGCGCCGAGCTCGCGCCGCGCGACGTGGTGGCCCGCGCCATCGACTTCGAGATGAAGAAGCACGGCCTGGACTGCGTCTACCTCGACATCTCGCACCAGCCGGCCGCGTTCCTCAAGGAACACTTCCCCAATATCCTGGCGCGCTGCCTGGAACTGGGCATCGACATCACGCGCGAGCCGATTCCGGTGGTGCCGGCCGCGCACTACACCTGCGGCGGCGTGCTCAGCGACCTGAGCGGGCGCACCGACATCCCGGGCCTCTACGCCATCGGCGAGACCGCCTGCACCGGCCTGCACGGAGCGAACCGGCTGGCCAGCAACTCGCTGGTCGAATGCATGGTGTTCGCGCGCGCCGCGGCCGGGGCCATCGCCTCGGCGCCCGCGCGCGAGCTCGCCGAACTGCCCGCCTGGGACGACAGCCGCGTCACCGACGCCGACGAAGCCGTGGTGATCTCCCACAACTGGGACGAGCTGCGCCGCTTCATGTGGGACTACGTCGGCATCGTGCGCACCAACAAGCGCCTGGAGCGCGCGAGCCATCGCATCGCGCTGCTGCAGGCCGAGATCCAGGAGTTCTACGCGAACTTCCACGTCACACGCGACCTGCTCGAGCTGCGCAACCTGGTGCAGGTGGCCGAGCTGATCGTGCGTTCCGCGCAGGCCCGCCACGAAAGCCGCGGCCTGCATTTCAGCCGCGACTACCCCTCGCTCGCCGAGCCCACCGCACCCACGGTGCTGGTGCCTCCGGCAGACCGATAACCCTCACCGTTCGTTTTTCTTCACTCAAGGATGCCCGGCCACCGACGCCCGCAGGGAGAAACCCAACCATGTCGCACACCACGCCCACCACCGCCGCCACTGAAGCACCGCCGGCCTCGCCCTACGGCACGCTGCCGCCGGCTTCCCCGCCCGCGTCGCGCAAGCCCGTGAGCCTGCCGCGCCTGGCCGACATGCATGCGCGCGGCGAGAAGATCGCAATGCTGACGGCCTACGACGCCACCTTCGCCGCCATGGCCGACGCGGCCGGCGTCGACTGCCTGCTGGTCGGCGATTCGCTCGGCATGGTCTGCCAGGGCCTGAACAGCACGGTGGGCGTGAGCCTGGAGGCCATGCGCTATCACACCGACGGCGTCTCGCGCGGCCTGCGCCGCGTGCAGGGCACGGCCTGGCTCATCGCCGACCTGCCCTTCGGCAGCTACCAGGAGTCGCGCGAACAGGCGCTGCGCAGCGCCACCGTGCTGATGCAGGCCGGCGCGCACATGGTCAAGCTCGAAGGCGGCGGCTGGACCGCCGACACGGTGCGCTTCCTGGTCGAGCGCGGCATTCCGGTGTGCGCCCACCTCGGCCTCACGCCACAGACGGTGCACGCGCTCGGCGGCTACCGCGTGCAGGGCAAGGGCGACACGGCCGGCGCGCTGCTGAAGGAGCAGGCCCACGAGCTGCAGGACGCGGGCGCCGCGATGCTGGTGCTCGAGATGGTGCCGGCCGCGCTGGCCGCCGAGCTCACCGGCGAGTTGAAGCACTGCGCCACCATCGGCATCGGTGCGGGCAAGGCCACCGCCGGACAGGTGCTCGTGCTGCACGACATGCTGGGCATCAACCTCGGGAAGATGCCGAAGTTCGTGCGCAACTTCATGGCCGACGCGCCGGGCGTGCTGCCCGCGCTCAAGGCCTACGTGCAGGCCGTCAAGGACGGCAGCTTCCCCGACGACCGCCTCCACGCCTGGTAGGCAGACAAGGAAAAGGAAACCAACCCATGTACATCGCGCACACCATCGACGACCTGCGCAGCCACCTGGCCGCCTTCAGGCGCCCCGCCTTCGTCCCCACCATGGGCAACCTGCACGACGGCCACCTGGCCCTGGTGAGGCAGGCGAAGCCGCTCGGCGACGTGACCGTGGCCAGCATCTTCGTGAACCGCCTGCAGTTCTTGCCGCACGAAGATTTCGACACCTACCCGCGCACCTGGGAGAGCGACTGCGAGAAGCTGCGCTCGGCCGGCTGCGACGTGCTGTTCGCGCCCGACGAGAAGGCGCTCTATCCCGAGCCCCAGACCTGCAAGGTGCACCCCGACCCGGCGCTGGCCGACATCCTCGAAGGCCACTTCCGCCCCGGCTTCTTCGTCGGCGTGTGCACGGTGGTGATGAAGCTCTTCCAGTGCGTGCAGCCGCGCGTGGCGGTGTTCGGCAAGAAGGACTACCAGCAGCTGATGATGATCCGCCACATGGTCCGGCAGTTCGCGCTGCCGATCGAGATCGTGGGCGGCGAGACCTTCCGCGCCGACGATGGCCTCGCGCTCTCGTCGCGCAACGGCTACCTGAGCGAGAGCGAGCGCGCCGAGGCCGTGCAGCTGTCGAAGGCGCTGAAGGCGATGGCCGAGGCGGTGCGCTCGGGCGAGCGCGACCTGGGCGCCATCGAGGCGCGCGCCATGCAGACGCTGGCCGCGCGCGGCTGGCAGCCCGACTACCTGGTGCTGCGCCGCCGCCGCGACCTGCAGGCGCCCGCCGCCGGCGACGCGCTGGTGGCGCTGGCCGCCGCGCGCCTGGGCACCACGCGCCTGATCGACAACCTCGAGATCGAAACGGCCGCCCCATGACCTACAGCGTCAAGGAAATCTTCTACACGCTGCAGGGCGAAGGCGGACAGGCCGGCATGCCCGCGGTGTTCTGCCGCTTCGCGGGCTGCAACCTCTGGAGCGGCCGCGAGGAAGACCGCGCCAGCGCCGTCTGCCGTTTCTGCGACACCGACTTCGTCGGCACCGACGGCACGCTGGGCGGCAAGTTCAGGACCGCCGACCTGCTCGCCGACACCATCGCCGCCCAATGGCCCGCTGCCGACGCCGACCACCGGCTGGTGGTGCTGACAGGCGGCGAGCCGCTGCTGCAGGTGGACGCTGCGCTGGTCGACGCGCTGCACGCGCGCCGCTTCCGCATCGCGGTCGAGAGCAACGGCACGGTCGATGCGCCTGAGGGCATCGACTGGCTGTGCATCAGCCCCAAGGCCGGCGCGCAATGGGTGCAGCGGCGCGGCCAGGAGCTCAAGCTGGTGTGGCCGCAGCAGGGCATCGACCTCGACGCCATGGCGCGCACCGGCGAGTTCACGCACCGCTTCCTGCAGCCCATGGACGGACCCGACCGCGTCGCGAACACCGAGCTGTGCATCGCGGAATGCATGAAGCAGCCCGTGTGGCGGCTCAGCGTGCAGACGCACAAGATCACCGGCATCCGCTGAGGCGGGCGCCGCTTTTTCTCCCCGAGTTTCTCTTTCGACAATGCGATTCACCATCAGCCAACGCTTTTTCTTCGACGCCGCCCACACGCTCAAGCGCGAGATCGAAGTGGAAGGCAGCCGCCGTATCCACGGACATACCTACCACGCGGAGGTGTGGCTCACGGGCGAGCGCGACCCGGTGACGGGGATGGTGATCGACCTGGGGCTGCTGCGCCGCCGGCTGGAGGATGTGCGCGAGCAGCTCGACCATCACCTGCTGGACGACGTGGCGGGGCTGCACCCGCCGACGCTGGAGAACCTTTGCGTGTTCATCGCCGATGCGCTGCCGGACCTGCGGGCCTCGCTTGCGCGCGTGAAGGTGTGGCGGGAGGCGCTGGGGGACAGCTGTACCGTCGATTTCTAGGTTTTTCTCCCTCCCCCGCTGGGGGAGGGCCGGGGTGGGGGCACGCGGCGCCACCATCGAGCGCTCTGCCCGCCCCCATCCCAACCTTCCCCCAACGGGGGAAGGAGCGAAGCGGGGTCAGGCCGCGCCGATGCCCGCCACCAGGCTCCCCGGCGCCTGCCCGTTCTTCAGCCCGGCCGTGAACGCCAGCATCCGATCGATCGGCACCCGCGCCCGCAGCCCCAGCGCCGGATCGACGTGGATTTCCCCCGCGCCCGTCTCCAGGGCATTCGCAAGCTCCACCAGCCCGTTCATCGCCATCCACGGGCAATGCGCGCAGCTCTTGCAGGTGCCGCCGTTGCCGGCCGTCGGCGCCTCGATGAAGACCTTGCCGGGGTTCAGCGTGCGCAGCTTGTGCAGCATGCCGCTGTCGGTGGCGACGATGAACTCCCTGGCGTCCATGCGCTGCGCCGCGTTCAGGATGGCCGAGGTGGAACCCACCGCGTCGGCCAGCGCGATCACGTCCGAGGGCGACTCGGGGTGCACCAGCACCTTGGCCTTCGGGTGCTCCTTCATGAGCAGCTCGAGCTCCAGCGCCTTGAACTCGTCGTGCACGATGCAGGCGCCGTTCCAGCTGACCATGTCGGCGCCGGTCTGGCGGCGGATGTAGTCGCCCAGGTGGCGATCGGGCCCCCAGAGGATCTTCTGCCCCGCCGCATGCAGCGCGTTCACCACGTCGAGTGCGCAGCTGGAGGTGACCAGCCAGTCGGCGCGCGCCTTCACGGCCGCGCTGGTGTTGGCATAGACGACCACGGTGCGGTCGGGATGCTGGTCGCAGAAGGCGCTGAACTGGTCGACCGGGCAGCCCAGGTCGAGCGAGCAGTTCGCGTCGAGGTCGGGCATCAGCACGCGCTTGTCGGGCGAGAGGATCTTCGAGGTCTCGCCCATGAAGCGCACGCCCGACACCACCAGCGTCTGCGCGGCGTGGTCGCGGCCGAAGCGCGCCATTTCGAGCGAATCGCTCACGATGCCCCCGGTTTCCTCGGCAAGGTCCTGCAGATCGGGGTGCACGTAGAAGTGCGACACCATCACCGCATTGCGCTCGCGCAGCAGGCGGCGGATGCGCTCCTTCAGCGCAATGCGCTCGTCGGGCGATGGCTCGGGCGGCACGCGCGCCCAGGCGTGGCGGGTGTCGCAGACGGCGCCGGCCCTGGTTTCGGCGGGCTGCTCGTAGTCGACGTCGATGACCGTGGACGACATGGGCGGATCAGCCTTCCTGGAAACGCATCGAGTAGTCGATCGCCTTGACGTCCTTGGTCAGGGCACCGACGGAGATCCGGTCGACGCCGGTTTCGGCCAGGGCGCGCAGGCCGTCCAGCGTGACGCCGCCGGAGATCTCGAGCACGGCCTTGCGGTCTTCGCCGGCCTCGTCGTTGATGCGCACGGCCTCTCGCAGCGTGGGCAGGTCCATGTTGTCGAGCAGCACCATGCGCGCCCCGGCGTCGAGCGCCTCGCGCAGCTGGGCCAGCGTCTCGACCTCGACCTCGACGAACTCCGCCTTCGCGGCGGCAGGCGCCACCGCACGCAGGGCGGCCGCCACGCCGCCGGCTGCGGCGATGTGGTTTTCCTTGATGAGCACCGCGTCGTACAGGCCGATGCGGTGGTTCAGGCCGCCGCCGGTGCGCACGGCGTATTTCTGCGCAAGCCGCAGGCCGGGAATGGTCTTGCGGGTGTCGACGATGCGCGCGCGGGTGCCGCGCACGGTGTCGGCGTAGAGGGCGGTCTTGGTGGCGACGGCGCTCAGCAGCTGCAGGAAGTTGAGCGAGGTGCGCTCCGCCGTCAGCAGCGCGCGGGCCGAGCCTTCGATCTCGAGCACGGTCTGGCCGGCCTCGCAGCGCTCGCCCTCGGCGCACAGCCACTGGATGCGCACCTGCGGATCGAGCTGCCTCAGCGTGGCCTCGACCCACGGGGCGCCGCACACGACGGCGGCTTCGCGCGCAAGCACGCGGGCGCGGGCGCTGCGGGCCGGATCGACCAGCGAGGCGGTGAGGTCGCCGTCGGCGACGTCTTCCTGCAATGCGCGGGTGGCATCTGACAGGGCCAGCGCGGCCACGGCCGACGCTGAAAAATCAAAGCGAAGGCTCATGGCTCTCTTTGTCTCTGCGTTTTTCTCAGGAGGATTGACGAGGGGAAGCGGCGGCGCCCGATTGCTGGAGCTGCACCGATTCGGGCACCGGCTCGCGGCCGACGAGGGCCGCCACGGCGTCCTGCGGGCTCACGCGGCCGTCGAGCAGCGCGACCACGCCTTCGGCGATGGGCATCTCGATGCCGAGGCCCCGGGCGCGCTGCACCACGGTGCGGGCGCAGTAGACGCCCTCGGCCACGTGGCCGAGCGAATCGACGGCCTGCGCCAGCGTGCGGCCCTGCGCGAGCAGCAGGCCGACCTTGCGGTTGCGCGACAGGTCGCCGGTGGAAGTAAGGACCAGGTCGCCCAGGCCCGAAAGGCCCATGAAGGTCTCGGCGCGCGCGCCCAGCGCGAGGCCGAAGCGCGTCATTTCGGCAAGGCCGCGGGTGATGAGCGCCGCGCGGGCGTTGAGCCCGAGCGCGAGGCCGTCGCACAGCCCGGTGGCGATGGCCAGCACGTTCTTGACCGCGCCGCCCACCTCCACGCCGACGATGTCCTCGTTGGCGTAGACGCGCAGCGCGGGGCCGTGGAAGGCCTCGACCAGCATGTCGCGCACGGCGGCGTGCGGGCTGGCGGCCACCAGCGCGGTCGGCCGCCCTTCGGCGACCTCCTGCGCGAAGCTGGGGCCGCTGAGCACGCCCGCTCTCAATTCAGGAGCAACCTGGGCCCAGATCTCGTGGGCCAGCAGGCCGAAGGATGCGGGGGACGACGTGCCGAGCGCGGGCTCGACGCCCTTGCACAGCCACGCCACCGCGGCGCTGGTGCCGCGCAGCGCAACGAGCTGCGCACGCAGGGCCGCCATGGGGGTTGCCACGATGACGAGGTCGGCGCCGGCCTGCGCCTGGCCGATGTCGCCGGCGCGCACGGCCAGCGAGGCCGGCAGGGCCAGCCCGGGAAGGTAGCGGGAGTTCTCTCGCGCGGCCGACATGGCGTCGGCCTGGGCGGCATCGCGCGCCCAGAGCGTGACTTCGTGGCGGGCCGCCGCATTGACGGCGACCGCCGTGCCCCAGGCGCCGGCGCCATGAACGCAGATCTTCATCGGCGTTGGTGGCTGCTACGGCTGCAGTGCCGCGATTACTGTGCCAGCGAGGGCGCGGCCTGGCCGGCGGCCTGTGCCTGCTGCTGCTCGTACATGGCCTGGAAGTTGATTTCGGCCAGGTGCACGGGCGGGAAGCCGCCGCGCTGGATCACGTCGGCCACGTTGCCGCGCAGGTACGGGTAGACGATCTGCGGGCAGGCGATGCCGAGGATGGCGCCCATCTGCTCTTCGGGCAGGTTGCGGATCTCGAAGATGCCGGCCTGCTTGGCCTCGACCAGGAACACGGTCTTGTCGCCGATCTTGGTCTGCACGGTGGCGGCCACGGTGATCTCGAAGATGCCTTCGGCCACGGGCTGGGCGTCCACGCCGAGCTGGATGTCGACGGTGGGCTGCTCCTGCTCCAGCAGGATCGCGGGCGAATTGGGCTGCTCGAGCGACAGGTCCTTGAGGTAGACGCGCTGGATCTGAAACACGGGATCTTGGGCTTGCTGGTCGGCCATGGCTGAACTTTCGAGGATCAAAACAATGCCCGCCGGGGAGGGGCTCCCGCAGCGGGCTGCAGATGAGTGAACTGGCGATTATGGCCCGGCCGGAAGACGGCTCCGGGGCAGGGCCGGATTCAGGCGCCCTGCAGCAGCGTAACCAGGCCGCCGCGGCTGTCGAGCGCCATCAGGTCGTCGCAGCCGCCCACGTGGGTGTCGCCGATGAAGATCTGGGGCACCGTGCGGCGCTGGGTGATCTCCATCATGGTGTTGCGGGCCTGGGGGTCGGTGTCGATGCGGATCTCCTCGATCTGCTCGACGCCCTTGGATTTCAGGATCTGTTTCGCGCGGATGCAGTAAGGGCAAACGGCGGTGGTGTACATCTTGACGGCTTGCATGCGCTCTACCTTGGGGAAAGTTTCATTTATTCAACTCGCCCACCGGCCCTTGGGGGAACGCCGCGGAACCGGCTTGGCCGGAACGCATACGTTGCCCCCGGCAGGGGGTTGGCACAGCGCCACGAAGTGCGCAAAGCCTTGGGACGAGTCGATATTCAGGCTTTTTCGACAGGCAGGTTAGCGTCTTTCCAGGCTTTCAGCCCGCCGGACACCGCTTGGGCCTGTTCGTAGCCCAGCTTCTTGGCCACGGCCACCGCACGCTGGGCGCGGGCACCGGTGGCGCACACCAGCAACAGCGGCACGTTCTTGTTCTTGACCGCGCCGGCGAGCTTTTCCTCGAGCTGGTTCAGGGGAACGTTCTTGGCGCCGATCATGTGGCCGGTGGCGAACTCCTCGGGCTCGCGCACGTCGACCAGCACCGCGCGCTCGCGGTTGATGAGCTGCACGGCGCCCTGTGCCGTGAGTGTTCCGCCGCCCGCCCCCCGCACCAGCGGCCAGGCCAGCATGGCGCCCGAGCTGAGCGCGATCAGGATCAGCATCCAGTTCGCGGTGACGAATTCGATCAATTTCACGGGGGTTCCTTGAATGGCAAACCGGGGATTTTAGAATGCGGGGTTTCGCAAGCGCAGCCAAAGGCCTCCCACATGCACAAACTGGTATTGATCCGTCACGGCGAATCGACCTGGAATCTCGAAAACCGCTTCACCGGATGGACCGACGTCGACCTGACCGAAACCGGCGTCGAACAGGCCAAGCAGGCCGGCCGGCTGCTCAAGGCCGAGGGCTACGACTTCGACGTCGCCTACACGAGCGTCCTCAAGCGCGCCACCCGCACCCTCTGGCACACCCTCGACGAACTCGACCGCACCTGGCTGCCCGTGGTGCATTCCTGGCGCCTGAACGAGCGCCACTACGGCGGCCTGCAGGGCCTGAACAAGGCCGAGACCGCCAAGAAATACGGCGACGAGCAGGTGCTGATCTGGCGCCGCAGCTACAACACGCCCCCCCCGCCGCTGGAAGCCGACGATCCGCGCAGCGAGCGCGGCGACGTGCGCTACGCCAAGCTCTCGCCCGAGCAGATCCCGCTGACCGAGTGCCTGAAGGACACGGTGGCGCGCGTGCTGCCCTTCTGGAACGAATCGATGGCGCCGGCCATCCGCACCGGCCGCCGGCTGGTGGTCGCGGCCCACGGCAACTCGATCCGCGCGCTGGTGAAGTACCTCGACGGCATCTCCGACGACGACATCGTCGGGCTGAACATCCCCAACGGCATCCCGCTGGTGTACGAGCTCGACGACGACCTCAAGCCCCTGCGCCACTACTACCTCGGCGATGCCGCGGCCGCCGAGAAGGCTGCCGCCGCGGTGGCATCGCAGGGCAAGGGCTGACGAGGCCCGCCAGGAGCGCCCAGAAAAAGCCCCGTCCGGCGCTCCACCCGTGGAACCCCGGCAAACAATTTGCTTCCAAGCTGTGTATATTGGACTGACAGCCGCCGACAAGGACAACCACTCATGATGGGCCAGAAACTCAAGATCACCGGCTGGGTCGCCGCCGGCGCCGTTGCAGGCGTCCTGACCACCGTCTCGCTGCAGACCGTCGCGCGCGGCTCGCTCGCGCCCCTGCCGCTCGAGGAATTGCAGCAGCTCGCCGCCGTCTTCGGAATGGTCAAGAGCGACTACGTGGAGCCGGTCGACGAGAAGAAGCTCATCTCCGACGCCATCTCCGGCATGGTCGCCGGGCTCGACCCCCACTCCCAGTACTTCGACAAGAAGTCCTTTAAGGAATTCAGGGAAGGCACCACCGGCCGATTCGTCGGCGTGGGCATCGAGATTTCCCAGGAAGACGGCCTCATCAAGGTCGTCTCGCCCATCGAGGGCTCCCCCGCCTTCCGCGCGGGCCTCAAGCCCAACGACCTGATCACCAAGATCGACGACACCGCCGTGCGCGGCCTGTCGCTGAACGAGGCGGTCAAGCGCATGCGCGGCGAAGCCAACACCAAGGTGCTGCTGACCATCTTCCGCAAGGACGAGAGCCGCACCTTCCCCGTGACCATCACGCGCGAGGAAATCCGCACGCAGTCGGTCCGCGGCAAGATCATCGAGCCGGGCTACGGCTGGATCCGCCTGTCGCAGTTCCAGGAACGCACCGTCGACGACTTCGTCAAGAAGATCGACGAGATGTACAAGGAAGACCCGAACCTCAAGGGTCTGGTGCTCGACCTGCGCAACGACCCGGGCGGCCTGCTCGACGCGGCCGTGGCAGTGTCGTCGGCCTTCCTGCCCGAGAACGTCACCGTGGTGACCACCGACGGCCAGCTGGCCGAGAGCAAGGCGGTCTACAAGGCTGCGCCGGAGTTCTACCAGCGCCGCTCGGGCAGCGACCCGCTGCGCAGCCTGCCGGCCGCGCTCAAGACGGTGCCGCTGGTGGTGCTCGTGAACGAAGGCTCGGCATCGGCCAGCGAGATCGTCGCCGGCGCACTGCAGGACCACAAGCGCGCCACCATCATGGGCAGCCAGACCTTCGGCAAGGGCTCGGTGCAGACGGTCCGCCCGCTCGGCCCCGACACCGGCCTGAAGATCACCACTGCGCGCTACTACACGCCCAGCGGCACCTCGATCCAGGCCAAGGGCATCGTGCCGAACGTGCTGGTCGACGAAAGCGCCGAGGGCAGCCCCTTCGCCGCCCTGCGCATGCGCGAGGCCGACCTCGAGAAGCACCTGGCCAGCGGCCAGGGTCCCGAAGTCAAGGACCCGGAACGCGAGAAGGCCCGCGACGAGGCCCGCAAGCGCCTCGAGGAAGAGGCCAAGAAGCCGCCGCAGGACCGCAAGGTGCCCGAATTCGGCTCCGACAAGGACTTCCCGCTCGTGCAGGCGCTCAACCGCCTGAAGGGCCAGCCGGTGCTCGTGAGCAAGACGCAGGTCATCGTCGACAACAAGGAAGAGAAGAAGGAGAACTGAGCCGGGCAAGTCGGTTCAGTTCAGGAGTACCGCGGCACCGGCCTCGCCGGGCCGCCGGTATCGACCCCGGCAGGGGGTGGGCGGCCGCACCGAGCGGGCCGGCCCTGGGGGCGAGCATGAATGATCACCAGCTGCTGCGCTATTCGCGCCACATCCTCCTCGAAGAGTTCGGCATCGACGGGCAGGCCCGCGTCAGTGCCGGGCGCGTCCTGGTCATAGGCGCCGGCGGGCTGGGTTCGCCGGTCGCCCTTTACCTCGCGGCGGCGGGCGTGGGCCACATCGTGCTGGTCGACGACGACGAGGTCGACCTCACCAACCTGCAGCGGCAGGTCGCCCATACCCATGCACGCGTCGGCCTGCCAAAGGTCGAATCCGCGGCGCAGGCCATGCGCGACATCAACCCCGAGATCTCCATCGAAACCCATGCGCTGCGCGCGGACGAGGCGCTGCTGTCTCGCCTCGTGGCCGAGGCCGACGTGGTGGTCGATTGCTGCGACAACTTCGCGACCCGGCAGGCCGTCAACCGCGCCTGCGTGGCGCATGCCAGGCCGCTGGTGGCCGGGGCGGCGATCCGCTTCGACGGCCAGCTGAGCGTCTACGACACCCGCGACGCAGCCTCGCCCTGCTACGCCTGCCTGTTTCCGCCGGAGGCGAGCTTCGAGGAAACCCGCTGCGCGGTGCTCGGCGTGTTCGGCCCGGTGGTGGGCACCATCGGTACGCTCCAGGCCAGCGAGGCGCTGAAGCTGCTGGCCGGCATCGGCCCGTCGCTGGCGGGGAGGCTGCTGATGTTCGACGGGCGCAGCACCTCCTTCGACACGCTGCGCGTGGCGCGCGACCCGCACTGCAGCGTCTGTGCGCAGCGCACGGCTCCGCCTTCCGCCTAGTTCTTCTGCTTCGCGCCCTTCGCGCGGGCTGCGCCGGTCGCGGCGGCGCCTGCCGTGGGCTTGTTCGCCTGCGCGATCACGCCCTTGCAGTCCGAATCCTCGCCGGGCCCCGTCTCGATGGTCGCGGCCAGCGCGAGCAGCGGATTGACCGCCCCCAGCGCCAGCGCAGCCAGCCCGCGTCCGGCCAGCGGCCCGACTTCCAGTCCGCCCTTGGGATCGCCGAATGTGCCGCTCACCACCAGCGGGGTGCGGATCGAGAGGATGTTCTTGCTCTTGGGCTCCGGACGGATCACGAAATCCAGCCCCTCCGTCGCCAGGTTGGCCTGGCCTGTGGCGATGAAGACGGCGTTGGTGGTGTCCACCACCAGGGTGCGGCCGGTCATCAGGCCCTTGTTGACGTCGAAGGCCAGCGCCGCGCAGCGCAACTCCACGTTGCGGTCGCCGCGCAGGATGAACTTGATGATGTCGCCGCCCACCAGGGTCGCGAACACCGGCAGCAGGTTGCCGAACTGCCCGCGCCCCGAGATGACCGCCACGTCGCCCGAGACGCCTCCCAGCCAGTTGGCGACGGTGCTGCCCGAACCCGAGAGATTGATGCGCCCGTCCAGCCGCCCCACGCTGTTGCCGGTGGTCTCCAGCTTCGGGAAGAGGCGCGCGAGCTGCATAGCGCGGGCGTCGAGCGAGGCGCGGATGTCGGCGGGGTTCTTCGAGCCGTCGATGCGGATCGCGCCGGCCAGCGTGCCGCCGGCCACGCCCAGGTCGAGCGGATCGAGAGTGAGCACGCCCTCGTTCAGCTTCACCTGCACGCTGCCGCGCTCCAGCGGCACGTCTCGCACGTTGCGGATGCGATCGGCCGTGTACTTCACGTCGGCATTCATGGCGCGCAGGCGCTCGAAGTCCAGCGGTGCCGTGGGCAGCACCTTGCCGCCGGGCCGCCTGACCTGAGTAACGGTGGGCGGCGGCGCGACGCCCTCCACCGTGGCGGCGGTGCGCGCCGTGGGCGGCAGGCCGATCAGCGGGCCGAGGTCGTCCATGTCCATCACCTTGGAGCGAAGGTCGCCCGCCAGGTGCGGCAGCTTGCCCGACTGGTCGAAACGCATGTCGCCCGCGATGTCGGACAGGCCCAGGCGCCCCTGCAGCCCGCTGGCCTTCCAGAGCTTGCCGCTCTTGTCGAGCTTGCCGCTGAGGGCGTAAGGCGAGGTCTGCGGCAGCGCGATGCCCAGCAGCGGGAACAGCGCGCCCAGCGTCTGGCCCTTGATCTCGAACTTCGCGTCGATGCCGTCCAGGTCGGACAGGCGGGCGACGGTGCCGGCCGCCTTCAACTGCGTCTGACCGGCGGCAGCCCGAATCTCCAGCGGAAACGGCGGCGCGTTCGAGGCCTCGATCTGCAGCACGTTGCCGGTTCGCCCGCTGGCTGTCAGCGGCTGTCCCTTGTAGCGGCCCTTGATGCGGTAGTCGAGGGGCATCTCGCCGCGGCTGCTGTCGTAGTTCAGGTCGGCGTGCAGGTCGACACCCAGGTGCTTGGCGAGGAAATCGACCGCGCCGCTGTCGATCTGCACCTGTCCGATGGTCGGTACGGTGCCGCCTTCGGAGCTGTCCTTGCCTTCTTTGCCCAGCGACCAGGTGCGGCGGCCGTCAGCCTCCATTTGCAGGCCCACAGTCGGGGAGGAAAGCGCCAGCCTGGGAATGATGATGCTGCGCGAGATCAGCGGCCAGAGGCGGATGTCGAAGTCGGCCCGCTCCGCCTTCACCAGATAGGGATCACGCGCCCACGAGGGATTGGCGAACTCGATGCCGTCGAGCCTGACGGTGGCCTGCCGCCATCCGAGCCCCACGTCCAGCCGTCGGGTGATCTCGAACTTGCGCCCGGTCTTCTCGCTGACGTAGCGGTTGACCGGCTCGCGAAGCACGTCCCAGGGGAAGAAGGCGAGCACCACGGCCAGCACCGCGAACAGCAGCACCAGGCTCGCCAGCAGCTTCTGCCAGAGCGGCAGGCCGCGCAGGCGGCCCCCTTTCATCGGTGCGTTCGTCGTTGCCATGGGGCTCTTGTAACCCATGTGGAAGCCCCGCCGCGGTCGGCCGCCGACCGCAGACCTCGTGAGGTATTGCCTACTGAGCTGGCCGAGCGTCCCATGCGTCGGAACCCACCTACAGCCTCCCACCGCCGAAGCTTGCATGATGCGGATGGGAGAAGCAGCAAAGTCCTTCCGCAGGCACTTGACGCCGACGGAGGCGCGCTTATGCGTCTGCCATCCTCAGAGGAAGAGTGGTTGGGCATGGATTCAAGATTGCAGACTTATGTTGTCGAAGACAACCTCACGATCCGTGAAAACCTCATTGGCACGCTGGAAGAACTCACCTGCAGTACCGTTGTCGGATTCGCGGAAACAGAGAGCGGTGCGCGCGCATGGCTGCTCGGCCACGACGGCGAATGGGACCTGCTCGTCGTCGACCTCTTCCTCAAGCAGGGCAGCGGTCTGGGCGTGCTGCAGGCCTGCCAGGCCCGCAGGCCGGATCAGAAGGTGGTCGTGCTCAGCAACTATGCGACGCCCGACATCCGCAGGCGCTGCGCGGAATTCGGGGTCGACGCGGTGTTCGACAAGTCGAACGAGATCGAGGCCCTGGTGGAGTTCTGCCTTCTGCAGGCACGCAACCGGGTTGCGCACTCCTCGTCCGAAGCGGGCTGAGGAAAGAAAAGACGACGTGGACGAAGAAAGACTGGAAGAAGGAGCGCAGGAAAGACCGGAAGAGGAAATCGCCCCGGCCCCCTTCCCCGCCCCACGGCCGATCTCAATCGATGAGCTTGTTCTTCAGCGCGTAGTAGGTGAGGTCGCTGTTGGAGGAGAGGTTCATCTTCTCCATCAGGCGCGTGCGGTAGGTGCTCACGGTCTTGACCGACAGCGACAGCGTCTTGGCGATGTCGCCGGCCGTCTCGCCCTTGGCGAGCTTGAGGAACACCTGGAATTCGCGCTCGGAGAGCTGCTCGTGCGGCGCGGCGTCGTCCTTGCGGTCGAGCTGGCGGGCCAGCAGTTCGGCCACCGCGGGGGTGATGTAGCGCCGGCCCAGGGCGATGGTGCGGATTGCGTTGACGATCTCGATGGGATCGCATTCCTTGTTGAGGTAGCCGCTCGCGCCCTGACGGATCAGGTTCATCGCGTAGTGCTCCTCGGGGTAGCCGCTCAGGATCAGGATGCCGACGTCCGGCGCCTTGGCGCGGATCATGGCGAGCGCATCGATACCGCTCTGTCCGGGCATCGAAAGGTCCATGACCAGCACGTCCAGCTCCGTGGTGCGCACCAGTTCGATGGCTTCACGGCCGCTGGCAGCCTCGCCCGCCACGCGCAGGTCCACGTGCTCGGAGAAGAACTGCCGGAGGCCCGATCGCACGATGGCGTGGTCGTCCACAATTCCGATTTTGATCATCTGTTACTTTCGTCGTTGTGTTGCGCAGGCGAGGGTCGCAACATGCCAGGTCCCTGATTGTTGTCAATTATTCACGAACTTGCGCCACAAGCAGCCTTGAAAGTTTCATGCACTGGTTAGCCCCACCAAAAATGGCCGTGAGCCTGCTGCTCGCGGCGCTGGCCGCCCTGGCCCTCGTCGGTATCAACGAGGCCGGTTACCGGCAGTCCACCCGCGCGCTCGCCGACATCGACGAAGCGCAGCAGGTGCGCGGCACGCTCAACCAGCTCCTGCAGAACATGCTTGACGCCGAAACCGGACAGAGAGGCTACCTGCTGACCGGCGAGGCGAGCTACCGAAAGCCCTACGACGACGCGGTCAAGCAGGTCGACGGCCACCTGGGCACCCTGCGCCGCCTCTACGCCGACCGGCCGGCCGAGCTTGCCCGGCTGACGGAGCTGTCGAAGCACGTGCTGCGCAAGATCGCCGAGATGGACATGAGCGTGCGCCTGCGCCAGGACGGCAAGGAAGACGCCTGGAAGTTCGTCATCACCACCGACGTGGGCAAGGAGGAGATGGAAGCCATCCGCGCCGCCGCGGGCGACCTGGTGAAGCTCAGCAACGGCACCTTGCAGCAGAGCCAGGCGCAGGTGCTGCAGTCGCTGAAGCTGGCGCGCATCGGCACGTCCATCGTGGCGCTGGCCGCGCTGCTGGCCTTCTTCCTGTACCTGCGCCAGACGCATGTGCTGCGCTCCATCGGCGAGCGCCAGCAGCTGGCACTGCAGCGCGAGCGCAACGCCCTGGAGGACGAGGTGCGCGAGCGCACCGCATCGCTGGCCGAACTGGCCACCCACCTGCAGGACGTGCGCGAGACCGAGCGCGGCTTCCTCGCGCGCGAACTGCACGACGAGCTGGGCTCGCTGCTCACCGCCGCCAAGCTCGACGTGGCCCGGCTAAAGTCGCGGCTGGCGGACGCGCCCGACGCGATCCAGCGGCTGCAGCATCTGACCGAGCTGCTCAACAGCGGCATCGCGCTCAAGCGCCGGATCATCGAGGACCTGCGGCCCTCGTCGCTGTCCAACCTGGGGCTGGTCGCGTCGCTGGAGATCCTGGGGCGCGAGTTCGGCGAGCGCTCGGGCCTGCAGGTGGAAATGGTGCTCGAGCCGGTGACCATGGACGAGTCGCACCAGCTCACCATCTACCGGATGGTGCAGGAGAGCCTCACCAATATCGGCAAGTACGCCGAGGCCACCGAAGCCACCATCGTCCTGAAGAACTACGACAACCACGTGGTGGTGGAGGTGGCCGACAACGGCAAGGGCTTCGACACCCAGCGCGTGCGCCCTTCCACCCACGGCCTCGCGGGCATGCGGCACCGCGTGGAAGCCGCGCGCGGGCGGCTCACGGTGTCTTCGGCACCGGGCAAGGGCACCCGGCTGAGCGCCATGCTGCCGATCGTCAAGGCGGCCTGAGACGACGAAGGGCCCCGGCCTGCCACGAGGCCGCGGGCATTCCTTCACACGCCGCCGCAAGACCACTCGGCCATCTCCTACGCACCCCAACCCCGGCCGCTGACAGGTCTGCAACGAGCCTCCACTTAAGGTTGCATCCATGGCATCGGTACTTCCCTTCCGGGACTGCCGATGCGATGTTTTCAAGACACGAGCCAAGTCTCGAAGGAGTTCCACATGCTGCATTACGCCGTGGTGTTTCTGGTCATCGCCCTGATCGCTGCCCTCTTCGGGTTCGGCGGCATCGCGGCGAGCGCCGTGGGCATCGCCAAGATCCTCTTCGTGATCTTCGTGATCCTCGCGCTCGCGAGCTTCCTTGCCGGCTTGCTACGACGCAAGTAGCGTCGTTACGATCAACAGGCTTGCGCATTTCACTTTTCCGGAAAGGACTTTCACATGAACACGACGACGAAGACCCCCTCGCAACTCGCCGACGAAGCGCGCCAGACCGCACGTGACGCGGTCGAGACGACCCGCGCCTACGCACAGAACGCGGTGAATGCGGCGGGCGAGAAGGTCCGTGACCTGCGGCGCGATTCGGAGCCGGCCGTCGAACAGCTGGCTGCCCGCGTGCAGCAGGCGGTGCAGCGCGGCCTCGATGCCGCCTCCACCACCAGCGCCCGCGCACAGCGCCGCCTGGAGCAGGCCGCCGACGTCACCGGCCGATACATCTCGGACCAGCCCGTGCGCTCGGTGCTCCTGGCCGCTGCCGCCGGTGCAGCCATCACCGCGCTGATCGTGCTGGCAAGCCGCCGCAGCCGGGACGACTACTGATCAACCTGAAGGCGTCTGTCATCGATCGATTCCGGCACCATGCTCCATCCCATCTTTTCCACGGTGCTCGGGCATCCGGATCTCGTCGCTGAACATCTCGCCAACTACGCCGCGCTCGTCAGGGAGGAGTCCTCCCAGGCGGGTCGCGGCATTGCCGGACGCATCATCGCGGCGGTGCTCGCCGTCGCCACCGTCACCCTGGCCCTGGGGCTGATCGGCGTGGCGGTGCTGCTCGGCGTGATGCATGGCAGCTTCCACTGGGTGCTGGTGGCCGTGCCGGGCGTGGCCGTGGTGATCGCGGCCTTCTGCATATGGTACGCGATGCGCCCCACCGTGACCTACGCCTTCGAGGACCTGCGATCGCAGCTCGACGCCGACCTGCAAGCCCTTCGCGAAGCCGGAGCACGCCATGACCGCTGACGACTACCGCGAACTCCGGCAGCACCTCACCCCGAAGGAGCGGCTGGCCCTCTCCCGAAGGGCGCTGGTGCGCCAGCTCAACGGCGGCGTCGAAGACGACGACGACGGGCGCTATCGCACGGATGGTCCCCGTCTTCATGACGACGACCTGGAGTACGCGCACCACGACGCGCATGCAGCGGCCGATCCGGATGGCCTGCACGCCGGCCACCCGCAAGGCTCCGCAGACGCAGAACCGGGCGGGCAGCGAGGAGCCGGTGCAGGCCGCGGCAGGAGAAAGCCGCAGAACGTCTGGATCGCCGTGGGCCGCAGCGTGCTGGAGCGCTGGTGGCGCAGGCATCCCGCGCATGCGGTCGGCCAGCTGGCGCGGCCGATGCTCGAACACTACGCGCGAAAGGAGCCGGTCAAAGTGATGGCCGTGGCTGCCGCCACCGGCTCGCTACTGGTGCTGGTCAGGCCGTGGCGCCTGCTCTCCGCGACGGCGGTGCTCGCGGCGGTACTGAAGACATCCGACGTGGCCGACCTCATCACCACGCTGATGAGCAAGAGCCCAAGTTCACCCCGCCCCCCACGAAAGGACACTCCATGAAAAACGACGTTTCTTCCCGTTCGGCTTCCGCCAAGGAAGGCGGCCGCCAGCACCTGGCGCTCGACCAGGCCGGCCTGGATGCGGCCCGCAGCAGCCTGGACGACGGTGCCGTGACCCCGAGCTACGGTCCTTGGCGCGACGACGTGGTGAAGCTGCTGAACGACGCCCTGGCCACCGAGCTGGTCTGCGTGCTGCGATACAAGCGCCACTACTTCACCGCGAACGGCGTCGAGTCGCCCGCCATCGCCGACGAGTTCCTGGTGCACGCCAACGAGGAATCGGCCCACGCCGACCTGATCGCCGAGCGCATCGTGCAACTGGGCGGCGAACCCGACTTCGCCCCCGGCCACCTCCTGGAGCGCAGCCACGCCCAGTACGACGAGTCGACCGACCTGCAGTCGATGGTGCGCGCCAACCTGATCGCCGAGCGCGTCGCGGTGGAGTCGTATCGCCAGATGATCTCGCTCATCGGCGACAAGGACCCGACCACCCGCCGCATGCTCGAAGGCATCCTGGCCGACGAGGAAGAGCACGCCGACGAGCTGAAGGACTGGCTCGGCCACTGAGGCGGCTCGGTCGAGCCTCAAGCGGAAGACTTTCCGCTCATGAAAAAGAAAAAAGCCCGGCACTGCCGGGCTTTTTCGTTGGCGAGGAAAGAAGGGAAGGATCAGCCCTTCACCTCGAGCTGGTTGCTCACCGAGGTCACGCCCTGCACGCCCTTGGCGATCTCCTCGGCGCGTGCCTTGGCAGCAGCCGTGGGAGCGGGGCCCTTCAGGCTCACGGCGCCGGCCTTGGTGTCGACGTCGATCTTGATGGCGCTCAGGTCCGGGTCCTTGGCAAGGCCGGCCGAGACGGAGGCCGTGATGGCGGCATCGTCCATCGTCGCGCTCACGGCGGCGCCTGCTTCCTTGAGCGCTTCCTTGGCGTTGGAGGCGCCCTCCTTCACCTCGGCGGTGGTGTTGGACGACTCGACCTTGGCCTTGGCGTCCTTGAGGGCTTCGCCCGTCTTGGCGGCTGCCGTGTCGGCTGCCTGCTCGGTCTTGGCGATCGCGCCGTCGAGCTTCTCGCCGGCGGTGCGGTTGTCGGCCTTGTCGCAGCCGGCCAGGGCCAGCGCGGCGCCGGCCAGCAGCACGGCGGTCAGGGTCTTGGCGTACGGGGCACGGCCCGTGCGTTGGATGTTCGATGTGTTCATGGGAATCCTCCTGTCGCTTCTCGGAACGGAAAGAGCGCATGCGAAGGCCTGGATGCGACGCGCGCACGCAGCCTTCGCGGCTCGGATCACAGCTTGTCGGCGCCCGACTTGATTGCGTCCTTGGTCTTTTCCTTCACGTCGCCGTAGGTCTTCTGCACCTTGCCGGCGGCCTGGTCCGCCAGGCCCTCGCCCTGGAGTTTCTCGTTGCCGACGACCTTGCCGGCGACTTCCTTCAGCTTGCCCTTGGCTTCCTCGACGCGGCCTGCCACTTGGTCCTTGTTCATGTCGCTTCCTTCCTGATGAGTGATGCTGAAAAGTGGGCCGGGATGACCCACTGGAGCCAATCTAAGGGCCGCCCGATGGCGGCGAATGCCGACTGGAGCCCGAAGCGCTGTAGGACAACGAGGCTCAGGCGCTGACGATCCATCCTTCAAGCGGATCGATGTCCTCCGGCAGCCCATGGCCCGGGCCGGGGCTCAGGGCGCGCTGCTGGCCCCAGGCGGCCTGCAGAAGACACAGCACCGCGTCGATGTCGTCGCCGCGCGCATCCGCCAGCAGTTCCGCGCGCTGCGGCGCGGTGACGGCCAGCTTCAGTCCGAGGCGGGGCGAACCCGCTTCGAGCGCAGCCAGCAGATCGACCCGCGCCGCGCGACGCTCGGGTGTCTGCTTCGCGAGGTCGTCGCTCTTGTAGCTGCGGCGGCCGATGAGTTCACGCGCCAGCAGGCCGGGGTAGGCCTCCAGCGCGATGCGTTCGGCACCGTTGCCGGCATGCAGGCCGGGAATGCGCGCACCGGCGGCCAGCAGGCGCGGCACGCCCGCATGGAGCATGTAGGCCACCGGCGGATTGACCCATTTCATCGAGGGGCTGGACCCTGCGGGCCCGTCGGCCGCACGGTGCGCGAACTTGCCGCCCACCGGCCGCCCTGCGCAGAAGGCGGCGAAGGTCTCGCGGATCTCGGCGCGGCTCAGGCCGGCGTAGTGGGCCATCAGCGGCTCCCACTGCAGCGGCCACCGCAGGTGCTCCACGAGCTCGCGCGGCAGGCTGAACGGAAAGTCGAAGCCGCCGGTCCACGCCGGCGTGGCGCGCAGCCAATCGCCCCATGCGTCGAGCGTCGAGAAGCGCTGCAGACCGTGGAGCACGACGCAGTCGGCGCCGCCCAGCTCGCCGGTGGCGACGACGATGGGCTTGCGTGCCGTCGGCGCGCTGGAGAAGTCGCAGCCGAACAGCAGCACGGCCTCAGCCCATCGCGAGCGCCACCACGCCGGCGGCGATGAGCGTCGCGCCCATCAATCGAAGCAGCCGGTCGCCCTCGCGCAGCAGGTGGCCGCCGATCAGTGCAGCGAAGAGCATCGACACCTCGCGCGCTGGCGCCACGTGCGAGATCGGCGCCTGCTGCACCGCGTAGAGCACGAGCACGTACGACACGGGGCTGATCGCCGCCACCAGCAGCGCGTATTTCCACTGCTCGCGCCACATGCGCACGGTGGTCGCGCGGTCCTGCAGCGCGGCGGGCATCAGCAGGACGATGCGCACGAGGTTGCCCATGTAGTCGAGCAGGATCGGCGACATCGCAAGGAACTTGACCGCGTAGCTGTCGGCCACCGTGTAGGCCGCGATGAAGGCGCCGGTCAGCACGCCGTAGCGCATGCCCTTGTGCACCCGCGCGCGCTGCGCCGGGTCGTGCGCCTTCTGCCACAGGCGCGGGCCGCCGGCGATGAGGAACACGCCAGCCACCACGCCCAGGATGCCGGCCACGCCGACGAGGCTGATCTTCTCGCCCAGGAATAGCACCGCCACCAGCGACGAAAGCAGCGGCCCCGAGCCGCGCGCCAGCGGGTAGACCACCGTGAGGTCCGACTTGCGGTAGCCGCGCAGCAGCACGATGAAATAGAAGACGTGCAGCACACCGCTGAGCACGACGAAGCCCCACTCCGCCCGCCCCCACCCAGGCACCACGTTCCAGCCCAGCACGATGCCCACCGGCGCCCAGATGACCATGTTGAACACGCTCGCCTGGAAGCTGAAGCGCGCGTCGCCGTTCGCCTTCTTGGCGGCGATGTTCCAGCTGGCGTGGATGATCCCGGCGAGCAGGATCAGGGCGAATGCGGAGAGTGGCACCTCGAGCTATGCAAGACCGGGCGCCGCCGGGCCGCCCCAAGGCGCGAGCGGCCCCCTCGGGGGGCAGCGAGGACACGAAGTGCCGAGCGTGGGGGCCACCACTTTCAGTGGCGGCCGACGATGGCTGCGGTGGCCATCAGCTCTTCCAGCAGCGCCAGCGAGACCTTGCCCGACACCGCATAGGGGTTGAGCTCGGGCTTCTCGGAGTACTTCAGCAGCGTCGATGCGTTGAGCTTCGACAGGTTGACCTGCCCCATCGTCCAGCCGCCGAAGCGGCGCTCGGAGATCTCTTCGTAGTGCAGCAGCACCACGTCCTTGTGGCGCGGATCGCGCTGGATGTGGCCGTAGAGCTCGGAGATGGCCATGCGGCCGCCTTCGATGGCCTGCAGGAAGGTGCCCGCACCGTAGCAGAGGATGCCGGTGATGCCGCAGGCGGTGTTGTGGGAGCGCGATTGCGTCAGGATCGACTCGATGGCCTCGGGGCTGGTGTCGACGGCGCGGCTGGCGTAGAGGAGTCGGACCAGCATGGCTCAGTCCTTTCGGGGCAGGAGGGACAGGAATTCGCGGCGCAGGCTCGGATCTTTCAGGAACACGCCGCGCATCACGGAATTGATCATCTTGCTGTCCATTTCCTTGACGCCGCGCCAGGCCATGCAGAAGTGCTCGGCTTCCATGACCAGCGCGAGGCCGTCGGGCTGGGTCTTCTCCTGGATCAGGTCGGCCAGCTGCACCACGGCCTCTTCCTGGATCTGGGGACGGCCCATGACCCACTCGGCCAGGCGCGCGTACTTCGACAGGCCGATCACGTTGGTGTGCTCGTTGGGCATCACGCCGATCCACAGCTTGCCGATGATCGGGCAGAAGTGGTGCGAGCAGGCGCTGCGCACGGTGATCGGGCCGACGATCATCAGCTCGTTCAGGTGCTCGGCGTTGGGGAATTCGGTGAGCGAGGGCGCCGCCACGTAGCGGCCGCGGAACACCTCGTTGACATACATCTTGGCGACGCGGCGCGCGGTGTTGTCGGTGTTGTGGTCGTTCTCGACGTCGATCACCAGGCTCTGGAGCACGTCCTTCATCTTGACCTCGACCTCGTCGAGCAGCTTCTCGAGCTCGCCGGGCTCGATGAACTCCGAGATGTTGTCGTTGGCATTGAAGCGCTTGCGCGCCGCTGTGATGCGCTCGCGGATCTTGACGGAGACGGGCGTACCCTCGTCGTCGTCTTTTCGATCGGGCAGCGGTTCGACGTCGGTTTTCCTCAGCATGGCGGGGATCGTACCAGTGAATGGCTCCAGACATTCAGGGCCGCAAGGCCCATCCCTTCTTGGAGCGATGCTATCAAACAAGGAGCGAAAAATCGGCCACCAGCGGCAGGTGGTCGGACATTCTGGCCCAGATGGGACCGCGCGGCACCACGCAGGACACCGGCTCCAGGCCGCGCCCATAGACGAAGTCGAGCTGCGTCACCGGCAGGCGCGAAGGGTAAGTGAGCGTGCGCGGACCGCGCAGGTCGCTGGTGTCGCGCAGGCCCATGGCGTTCATGGCGTAGCGCATGCGCGCGCCCCAGTCGTTGAAGTCGCCGGCCACCACCACCGCCTCGCCGGGCGGCACCTCGCGGTCGATGAACTCGCGCAGCCGCGCGATCTGCCGCACCCGGCTGCCCTTGATGAGGCCCAGGTGCACCACGATGGCGTGCACCCGCCGCCCTTCCACTTCGATCATCACGTGCAGCAGGCCGCGCTGCTCGAAGCGGTGGTCGGAAATGTCCTGGTGGTTGGTGCCCAGCACCGGCCAGCGCGTGAGCAAGGCATTGCCGTGCTCGCCGTGGCGCGTGACGGCGTTGGTCTCGTAGACGGCGGTGTAGCCCTCGGGCGCGAGGAAGTCGGCCTGCGGCAGTTCGGGCCAGCGGGCGAATCGGGCCGCTGCCTGCCGGTTCATCTTGCGCACTTCCTGCAGGCAGACGATGTCGGCGTCGAGCTGCTCGATGGCGTGGCCGAGGTTGTGGATCTCGAGCCGCCTCGCGGGCCCGATGCCCTGCACACCCTTGTGGATGTTGTAGGTCGCGACCCGCAGGTTCTGCTGAACCGCTATCGCTGTGGCTGTAGCTGCCGGCTGGTTCGTCATCGCACAAATTCTGGCAGCAACAGAATGGCTTCGGCATTCGACGGGGAAAAGCAGGCGTGCGCCGCTTCGCGGTAGGGCAGCCAGCGCCAGTCGGTGTGCTCGCGCGGGTCGAGCGTGGGCACGACGCGTTCCGGCACGCGCAGGCCGAACAGATGCTCGGTGTTGTGGGTCACGCCCGGCGCATAGCGGGCGCGCCAGCGCGGGTAGATCTCGTAGACGTTGCGCAGCTGCCAGTCGACGAGCTGCGAGGCCATCAGCGTGCCTTCGCCGCACAGGATGCCGGTTTCCTCGGCCACCTCACGCGCCGCGGTGAGCGCGAGCGGCTCGTCGGCCGCGTCCTTGCTGCCGGTGACCGACTGCCAGAAGTCGGTCTCGGCATCCGCACGCCGGATCAGCAGCACATCGAGCGCCGGCGTGTGGATCACGACCAGCACCGACTCCGGGATCTTCCAGGGCCGGGAGTCGGTCGCCATGGGAGGTGCTCAGGCTTCTTCGCGAAACACCGAGGAACCGGCTTTGCCGGGCCTCTGGTGTTGCCCCCGGTAGGGGGTTGGCGAAGGGACACGAAGTGCGCGCAGCCTGGGGGCGAGCATCATGCTGCTGCCTGGGGATTGTTGCGCAGCTTGATGTGGAGCTCGCGCAGCTGCTTCTCGTCGACCGGGCTGGGTGCCTGCGTCAGCAGGTCTTGTGCGCGCTGGGTCTTGGGGAAGGCGATCACGTCGCGGATCGACTCGGCGCCGGTCATCAGCATGACCAGGCGGTCCAGGCCGATGGCGATGCCGCCGTGCGGCGGCGCGCCGTACTGGAGCGCGTCCAGCAGGAAGCCGAACTTCAGCTGCGCGTCCTCGGCGCTGATCTTCAGCGCGCGGAACACCTTGCTCTGCACTTCCTCGCGGTGGATACGCACCGAGCCGCCGCCCATCTCGATGCCGTTGAGCACCATGTCGTAGGCCTTGGCGATGCACTTCTCGGGCGCGGTGTCCATGAGGTCCTCATGGCCGTCCTTCGGCGCGGTGAACGGATGGTGCACGGCGCTCCAGCGCTGGCCTTCCTCGTCGAACTCGAACATCGGGAAGTCCACCACCCACAGCGGCGCCCAGCGGTCGTCGAACAGGCCCGTCTTCTTGCCGAAGGCGCTGTGGCCGATCTTGATGCGCAGCGCGCCGATGGCGTCGTTGACGACCTTCGCCTTGTCGGCGCCGAAGAACAGGATGTCGCCGTTGCGCGCGCCGGTGCGGGCGATGATCTCGGCCAGGGCGTTGTCGTCGAGGTTCTTCACGATCGGGCTCTGAAGGCCTTCGCGGCCGGCCGCGGCATCGTTGACCTTGATGTAGGCCAGGCCCTTGGCGCCGTAGATCTTGACGAACTCCTGGTAGGCATCGATCTCGCCGCGCGACAGGCCGCCCTCGGCACCGCCGCCGGGCACGCGCAGCGCCACGACACGGCCGCCGGGCATGGTGGCAGCGTTGGAGAACACCTTGAATTCCACGCGCTTCATCAGCTCGGTGAGTTCGGTGAATTCGAGCTTCACGCGCAGGTCGGGCTTGTCCGAGCCGTACTTGAACATCGCGTCCGCATAGCTCATGGTCGGGAACACCGGCAGCTCGATGCCCGCGGCGTTGCGGAACACGTTGCGGATCATGCCTTCGAACATCTCGCGGATCTCTTCCTCGGCGAGGAAGGAGGTCTCGATGTCGATCTGCGTGAATTCGGGCTGGCGGTCGGCGCGCAGGTCCTCGTCGCGGAAGCACTTCACGATCTGGTAGTAGCGGTCGTAGCCGGCCACCATCAGCAGCTGCTTGAAGAGCTGGGGCGATTGCGGCAGCGCGAAGAAGCTGCCGTCGTGCACGCGGCTGGGCACGAGGTAGTCGCGCGCACCCTCGGGCGTGGACTTGCCCAGCATCGGCGTCTCGATGTCGATGAAGCCGTTGGCGTCGAGGAACTTGCGCGTTTCCATCGTCACCTTGTAGCGCAGCATCATGTTGCGCTGCATGACCGGGCGGCGCAGGTCGAGCACGCGGTGCGTGAGACGCGTGGTTTCCGACAGGTTGTCGTCGTCCAGCAGGAAGGGGGGCGTGACCGAGGGGTTCAGCACCTTCAGCTCGTGGCACAGCACCTCGATCTTGCCGCTCTTGAGCTGATCGTTGGTCGTGCCTTCGGGGCGAGCGCGCACCAGGCCGGTGATCTGCACGCAGTATTCGTTGCGCAGGCTCTCGGCCACGGCGAAGGTGGAGGCGCGGTCGGGGTCGCACACCACCTGCACGTAGCCTTCGCGGTCACGCACGTCGATGAAGATCACGCCGCCGTGGTCGCGGCGACGGTTGACCCAGCCGCAAAGGGTGACGGTCTGGCCCAGCTGGGCTTCGGTCACGAGACCGCAATAGTGAGTACGCATGGCCATAGGAATCCATTCCGGCGCCTCGAGGGCGCGTTCGTTCTTTTATGAGTTGGAAGACTTCACCGCCACCGAAGCGGGGCCGCCTGGAACGACCACCCCCATCGAGACGATGTACTTGAGCGCTTCGTCCACGCTCATCTTCAGTTCGATGCAGTCGCTGCGCTTGAGCATCACGAAGTAGCCGCCCGTGGGATTGGGCGTTGTCGGCACGTAGACGCTGAGGAACTCGCCCTCGCCAAGGTGCGCGGCGACCTCATTGCCGGGCGCGCCGGTCACGAAGGCGATGGTCCACACGCCTTCGCGCGGCCATTGCACCAGCACCGCGGTGCGGAAGGCATTGCCGTTCTCGGAGAACAGCGTGTCCGACACCTGCTTGACGCTGGAGTAGATCGAGCGCACCACCGGGATGCGACGGACCACGGCATCGCCCCAGCCGAGCAGGCGCTTGCCGACGAAGTTGCTGGCCGTGGCGCCCACCACCAGCAGGATCGCCAGCGTGAGCAGCACGCCCAGGCCCCGTACCTTGTGGTCGCTCAGCCAGGTCTGCCACTGCTCGGGCAGCAGCCACAGCGTCTGGTCGAGCGTGCCGATGATCCAGTTCAGCACGCCCAGCGTGATGACCAGCGGCACGATGACCAGCAGGCCGGACAGCAACCATTTGCGCAGGGCGAGCATGGCGGTCGGAAGGCTTCAGTCGCCGCTCGACGCGGCCGGCGCGGGAGCCGGTGCGGCGGGCGCCGGAGCGGGGCTCGGCGCGGCGGTCGTGGTGGAAGAAGAGGAGGAGGAGGAGGACGAAGATTCGCCGGAGGCGGACGACGTGGCCGGCTCGGACTTCTTGCCGCCGCCATCGCGGAAATCGGTCACGTACCAGCCGGAACCCTTGAGCTGGAAGCCGGCGGCCGTGACCTGCTTTTCGAACGCACTCGCGCCGCACGCCGGGCACACCGTGAGGGGGGCGTCGGACATCTTCTGCAAAGCGTCCTTGGCGAAGCCGCAGGCGCTGCACTTGTAGGCGTAGATGGGCATGGGGAAATGAGGTCAAAAAAGCGGCGCAGCGGCCGCTCGCAAAGCCCTCGATTATAGGGGCGCCCCCGCCAGGGGACGCCCTGCCCGAGCGGCAAGCCCCGGCTTCAGGCCGGTTCCGTGGCCAGTGGGCGGTGCGGCGTGTGAGTGTTCGCCAACCATTGCGGCAGCAGCGAGCCGGCCACCATGCCCGCGAAGGAGCACAGCACGCCGGCCAATTGGGCCGGGAACACGGCACCCCAGGACGAAACCCCCAGGAAGAGCAGCCAGACGCCGATGCCCAGGACGATCGAGGCCACCGCCCCCTGCGTGGTGGCCCGGCGCCAGTAGAGGCCGCAGACCAGCGGCACGAAGGCCCCCACCAGCGGCACCTGGTAGGCGCCCGACACCTGCTCGTAGATGGACGTGCCCTGCATGCGGATCGCGTAGGCGAGCACCGCGGCGCTGAAGAGCAGCACCGTGATGCGCATGGTCATCAGGTTCTGGCGGTCGGTGCCTGCCGGGCGGAACTGGCGCCAGATGTTCTCGGTGAAGGTGACGCTGGGGGCCAGCAGCGTGGCCGAGGCGGTCGACTTGATGGCCGACAGCAGCGCGCCGAAGAACAGCACCTGCATCACGAAGGGCATCTTCTCGAGCACCAGCGTGGGCAGCACCTTCTGGGGGTCTTCCTTCAGCAGCGTGGAGGTCTGCTCCGGCATGATGAGGAGCGCGCTGGCCACCAGGAACATCGGCACGAAGGCGAAGAGGATGTACGCCAGCCCGCCGATCACCGGGCCGCGCCGGGCCGCCTTGATGCTGTTGGCCGACATCACCCGCTGGAACACGTCCTGCTGCGGGATGGAGCCCAGCATCATCGTGATGGCCGCGGCGAAGAAGAACACCATGTCGTGCAGGCTCGGCTCGGGCCAGAACTTGAAGAGGTCCTTGCTGACCGCGAAGGCCACCACCTTGTCGGCGCCGCCGGCCATGTTGCCCGCGAACATCGCGATCACGGCCAGGCCGGCCACCAGGATGATCATCTGGATGAAGTCGGTGACGGCCACCGACCACATGCCGCCGAAGAGCGTGTACGCCAGGATCGAGACCACCCCGATCACCATGCCCACCGGGATGCTGACCACGCCGCCCGACAGCAGGTTGAACACCAGACCCAGCGCCGTGACCTGCGCCGACACCCAGCCCAGGTAGCTCAGCATGATGATGAGCGAGCAGGCCACCTCGACGCCGCGGCCGTAGCGCTCGCGGTAGTAGTCGCTGATGGTCAGCAGCGTCATGCGGTAGAGCTTGCCGGCGAAGAACAGGCCCACCAGGATCAGGCAGGTGCCGGCGCCGAAGGGGTCTTCCACCACGCCGTTGAGCCCGCCCTCGATGAACTTGGCCGGGATGCCGAGCACCGTTTCGGAGCCGAACCAGGTCGCGAAGGTGGTCGTGACGATCATGTAGAGCGGCAGGTGCCGCCCGGCGATGGCGAAGTCGGTGGTGTTCTTCACTCGCTTGGCCGCGTAGAGGCCGATCGCGATGGTGACAAGCAGATAGACGATGACCAGCGTCAACAACACGGCACAAACTCCTCTAGAACAGACGCACGCGCACCAGCAATTGCATGGCGAGCAACCCCAATACAAAACCTATGCCACCGTAGACGATGGTCTGCAGCAACCGGTTGGTGCGCTTCTGTTCGGCCAGCAGTTCGAGCAGCTCGCGGCGGTTGTCGACCGGGCGATTTTCCAGGAAATCGTGCAGCAATCGAGGCAACTGGGGCAGCAATTTGGCGTACCTGGGCGCCTCCGCCTTGAGCTGCTGCAGCAGCTTCTTGGGGCCGATCTGGTCGACCATCCACTTCTCGAGGAAGGGCTTGGCCGTGGCCCAGAGGTCGAGTTCAGGGTCGATGTTGCGGCCCAGGCCCTCGATGTTGAGCAGCGTCTTCTGCAGCAGCACCAGCTGCGGCTGGATCTCGACGTGGAAGCGCCGCGAGGTCTGGAAGAGGCGCATGAGCACCATGCCCAGCGAGATCTCCTTCAGCGGCCGGTCGAAGTACGGCTCGCACACGGTGCGGATCGCCGCCTCCAGCTCGTCGATGCGGGTGCCGACCGGCACCCAGCCGCTCTCGAGGTGCAGCTCGGCCACGCGCTTGTAGTCGCGCCGGAAGAAGGCCACGAAGTTCTGCGCGAGGTATTCCTTGTCCGACTCGGTCAGCGTGCCGATGATCCCGAAGTCCAGCGAGATGTAGCGCCCGAAGGTCTCGGGCTCCAGGCTCACCTGGATGTTGCCGGGGTGCATGTCGGCGTGGAAGAAGCCGTCGCGGAACACCTGCGTGAAGAAGATGGTCACGCCGTCGCGCGCCAGCTTGGGAATGTCGACGCCGGCAGCGCGCAGGCGGTCCATCTGTGCGATGGGCACGCCCTTCATGCGCTCCATCACGATGACCTCGGGGTGGCAGAAGTCCCAGAACATCTCGGGGATCAGCACGAGGTCGAGCTCGGCCATGTTGCGGCGCAGCTGGGCCGCGTTGGCGGCCTCGCGCACCAGGTCGAGTTCGTCGTGCAGGTACTTGTCGAACTCGGCCACCACCTCGCGCGGCTTCAGCCGCTTGCCGTCGGCCGAGAGGTTCTCGAGCCAGCCGGCCATCATGGCCATCAGCGCCAGGTCTTTCTCGATGACGCCGCGCATGCTGGGGCGCAGCACCTTCACCGCGACCTCGCGCTCCTCGCCGTCGTTGGTGCGGATGGTCGCGAAGTGCACCTGCGCGATCGAGGCGCTGGCGATCGGCGTCTCGTCGAACTGCACGAACACGTCGCTCACCGGCCGGCGGAATGCGCGCTCGATGGTCGCGATGGCCACGGCCGAGGGGAACGGCGGCACGCGGTCCTGCAGGAAGGCCAGCTCGTCGGCGATGTCGGGCGGCAGCAGGTCGCGCCGCGTCGACAGCACCTGGCCGAACTTCACGAAGATGGGACCGAGGCTTTCGAGTGCCTCGCGCAGCCGCTGGCCGCGCGGCGCATTGAGGTTGCGCCCGAAGGAAAGAATGCGCGTGACCCCACGCACCCAGGGCTTCTGGAAGCTGGAGAGCACCAGCTCGTCGAGGCCGTAGCGCAGCGCGACCCAGACGATGAAAAGGCCGCGGTAGAAGCGCCTCATTCGGCGTTGCCCGCCGGGCCGACCGCCGAACCGCCGGCCTTGCCGGCGCCGCTACGGCTGCCGGCGAACTTGCGCAGCGCGTCCGCCACTCGCCGCACGGCATTGCCCAGCGTGTGCGCGGGCACGTCGCCGATCACGCGGGCGAGGTCGTCCTCGACGTCCCAGCGCACGTGGTCGACCAGCCAGTTGACCTCGGCCGCCAGCTGCACGTCGCCGATGATCTGCACGGCGGGCTTGTCGCCGCGCAGCGCTGCGCGTGCGATGTCGAAGGGGGATTCGTCGGTGACGGTGAGCGTCAGCTCGGGCACCGAGCCGGCCGGGGCCAGGCCGAGCAGGCCGGCCGGGGTGGCCACCAATTCCATGGTCACGAAGCGCCACTGGAAGCGCACCACCCGCCCCTGCTGGCGCAGCAGCCGCTGCTGGGCCTCGGGCTCCTGCTGCAGCACGTGGTTGAGGAACAGGACCGCGCGGTTCTGTATCTCGTGCACCGCCCAGTCCGGGGGCTGCAGGCGCTCTCCGATGCTGTTGAAGAGGTCGCCTAGAAAAGAGAATGGGGACGATGGTGTGGCCATGTCCCCATTATCCCGTCACTGTAGCGCCCCGCGGCTCATGGACTGCATGCCCTTTTCCAGAAACACCGCAGAACCGGCTTTGCCCATCTGCTGGTGCCGCCCCCATCAGGGGGCGGGAAAAGCGGCACGAAGTGCGCGGAGCCTGGGGTGAACTATTGAAGAGCCTGCACGCCTGCCACCAGCCAGCCGCTGTGGCCGCTGACGGGCTTGGTCATGTTCCACACTTCGCGGAACGGGCCCGGGCCGGCCGAGGCGTCTTCACGGATCATGCCGGAGAACTCCACGCTGGCCATGTAGGCGTCGGGCAGCTCCTCGATGCCGAGCAGCTTGGCGTCGAGCATCACCACTTCGGTCTTGTTGGAGGCGCCGCCCGTGTGGCTGGCGCGGTCGGCCAGCTGCGCGCGGATCTCGTCGACCATGCCGTCGGTCATCATCGAACGCAGCGTCGACACGTCGGCGCGGTCCCATGCGTCCTGCAGCGTCACGAAGTTGCGCTTCGCCGCAGCGAGGAAGCCGTCGACGTCGAAGCCGGCAGGGATGCCCCACGACTGCGAACCGCCAAGCGCAGAGCCGATCATGCTGCTGCCTGCCGCTGCACCGGCCGCCGAGAGGCTGCTGCCGTGCGGCGTGGCGTCGAAGGCCGCGTTGTTGCGCTCCCAGGGACGCGCCGAGGCATCGTTGCCGACGTTGGCGGGGCTGTACTGCACGGGAGAGCTCGCGTTGCTCGGGCTGGCACCCGCGCCCTGGAAGGCGAAGCCGCCCTGGCGGTTGCCTGCGGGCTGCGAGCGCGACTTGATCATGCGCCACACCACCACACCGGCGAGCACCAGCAGGCCGATCAGCAGGATGTTGGCGAAGCCTGCGCCCAGGCCCAGCGAACTCGCGAGCCATGCGAGGCCGAGGCCGGCGGCCAGACCGCCCAGCATCGCACCCCAGGGACGCTTCGGCGCGGCGGCCGCAGCGGGTGCAGGCGTCGCGGGTTTCGCAGCTGCAGCATTGGTCGCGCTCTGCTGCGAAGGTGCCGATGGCGATGCGGACTCGCGCTGCGTCACGTTGGACGACTGGCGCCCCATCGACTTGCCGCCACCCATGCGTGCAGCCTCTGCCTGCACGCTGCCCAGGACCAGTGCGGCTGCCAGGAACAAAGAACCCAAACTCTTCATATCGTCGTCTCCTCTCGAGCGAAAGATCCGCTTTATCAACACTTGATTCCAACATGGAGGGCAGCGATGCCCCCAGTCATGTTGTGATAGTCCACATGTCCGAAACCGCCCTCTTTCATGAGGGTCTTGAGCTCCTCCTGCGAGGGGTGCATCCGGATGGATTCGGCGAGATAGCGATAGCTCGCATCGTCGCCAGCCACGAGCTTGCCGAGCCTCGGCAGCACGTTGAAGGAGTACCAGTCGTAGGCCTTCGCGAGCGGCTTCGCGACCTTCGAGAACTCGAGCACCAGCAGCTTGCCGCGCGGCTTGAGCACGCGGTTCATCTCCTTGAGCGCGACGTCCTTGTGCGTCATGTTGCGCAGGCCGAAGGCCACGGTGACCACGTCGAAGTGGTTGTCGGGGAAAGGCAGCTTCTCCGCGTCGCAGACCATGGTGGGCAGCACCACGCCGGCGTCGAGCAGGCGGTCGCGGCCGGTGCGCAGCATGGCCTCGTTGATGTCGGTGTGGACCACCTGGCCGCTGGCGCCGACCTTCTTGGCGAAGGCCAGTGCCAGGTCGCCGGTGCCGCCTGCGATGTCGAGGACGCGCGAGCCTTCGCCCACGTTCGCGACCATGACGGTGTACGCCTTCCAGGCGCGGTGCAGGCCTGCCGACATCAGGTCGTTCATGATGTCGTAGCGCGATGCGACCGAATCGAAGACACCGCGAACGCGGCGGGCCTTCTCGCTTTCGTCGACTGTTTCGAAGCCGAAGTGTGTGGTACTCATGCGACCGATGTTAGGCCGGAAGCCTTCACATCAAGTCGACGACCCCGCGACCACGGCGGACATTTGTTGCTTTTTCAGCCCCGCCCTTTCTGGGCGTAGGGCTATCTTTTCAATAGCAGCGGCGGACTTTTGCGCCGTCCCGAAGGCCTCAATGGCTGCCGCAGGCGTGGCCGCCCTTCTCGATCATCGGCGCGTCGCGATCGACACCCGCCTCGACCAATCTGCGCTCATAGGCAGCCCACAGCTCGGCCTGCTTCTCGCCCAGTTCGTAGAGCAGGTCCCACGAGTAGATGCCCGTGTTGTGGCCGTCGCTGAAGGTCGGCTGTACCGCGTAGTTGCCCACTGCCTCGAGCTCGACGAGTTCGACATCGCGCTTGCCCGTCTGAAGCACTTCCTGCCCGGGGCCGTGGCCCTGCACTTCTGCCGACGGCGAATAGATGCGCATCAGCTCGAAGGGAATGCGGAAGGTCGCGCCATCGGAGAAGCCGACCTCGAGCACGCGCGACTGCCCATGCACGGTGATCGACTGCGGCGTCGGCGCGCCGGGTTTCAAGCCTGCCATCAGAAGCTCCTGTTGCCCAATCGCTCGATCATCGCAGCCTCGATGGCCGGCAGGCGCGCGACGATGTCCGCCTCCAGCGCCGCATCGCGCTCGCGCTGCACGGGCGCCCACACCGAGCCCGGAAAGTGGCTGTCGTTCGGAAAGCGCGCGATCACGTGCCAGTGCAGGTGCGCGACCATGTTGCCAAGCGCGGCGAGGTTGACCTTCGCCGGCTTGAGGTGCTCGCGCAGGCACTGCTCCACCACCGTCACGGCTTCCATGCACAACGTGCGATCGGCCGCGTCGAGGTCGGAGAACTCCGGCGCGTGCTCGCGCCACACCACGCGATAGAAGGCCGGGAAGCCAGCCTCCTCGGCATGGATCACGCGAAGCTTCGCGCCCTCGAACACGAGGCGCCCGCCCGGACCCTCGCACAGCACGCAGCCCTGCACCTTCGCCGTCACACCAGCACCCGCTCGATGCCGCCGCGGTTGGCGGCTTCGACGTAGTCGGGCATCCAGTCTTCGCCGAGGATCTTGTTGGCCATCTCGACCACGATGTAGTCGGCTTCGAGCAGGCCGTTGTTCAGGTCGTTGCCGTAGCGCGAGAGGCCCTGCAGGCAGCTCGGGCAGCTGGTGAGGATCTTCACGTTCTCCTTCTCGCCGACCTTGCCGGCTTCGCGCAGTGCGGCTTCGCCCTTCTTCAGCTCCTGTTCCTTGCGGAATCGGATCTGCGTGGAGATGTCGGGCCGCGACACGCCCAGCGTGCCCGATTCGCCGCAGCAGCGGTCGTTCTTGAGCACGTTGTCGCCCACCAGCGCCTTCACCGTCTTCATCGGATCCTGCTGCTTCATCGGCGAGTGGCAGGGGTCGTGGTAGAGGTAGCCGCCGCCGGCCGCATCGGCGAGCGTGATGCCCTTCTCGAGCAGGTACTCGTGGATGTCGACGATCCGGCAGCCCGGGAAGATCTTGTCGAACTGGTAGCCCTGCAGCTGGTCGTAGCAGGTGCCGCAGCTCACCACCACCGTCTTGATGTCGAGGTAGTTGAGCGTGTTGGCCACGCGGTGGAAGAGCACGCGGTTGTCCGTGATCATCTTCTCGGCCTTGTCGAACTGCCCGCTGCCGCGCTGCGGATAGCCGCAGCACAGGTAGCCCGGCGGCAGCACGGTCTGCACGCCCGCATGCCAGAGCATCGCCTGCGTGGCCAGGCCCACCTGCGAGAACAGCCGCTCCGATCCGCAGCCCGGGAAGTAGAAGACCGCCTCGGTTTCGGAGGTGGTCGCCTTCGGATTGCGGATGATCGGCACGTAGTCCGCATCCTCGATGTCGAGCAGCGCGCGCGCCGTCTTCTTCGGCAGGTTGCCCGGCATCTTCTTGTTGATGAAGTGGATCACCTGCTCCTTGACGGGCGCGGGCCCCAGCGAGGCCGGCGGCGCCGAGGTCTGCTTCTTCGCGAGGCCGCGCAGCAGGTCGTTGGCCAGGCGCTGCGCCTTGAAGCCCACGCCGACCATGCCCGCGCGCACCGCCTTGATGGTCTGCGGATTGGTCGCATTGAGGAAGAACATCGCAGCCGCGTTGCCCGGGCGGAAGCTCTTCTGGCCCATCTTGCGCAGCAGGTTGCGCATGTTCATCGACACGTCGCCGAAGTCGATCTTCACCGGGCAGGGCGTGAGGCACTTGTGGCACACGGTGCAGTGGTCGGCCACGTCCTCGAACTCCTCCCAGTGCTTGATGCTCACGCCGCGCCGGGTCTGCTCTTCGTAGAGGAAGGCCTCCACCAGCAGCGAGGTCGCGAGGATCTTGTTGCGCGGGCTGTACAGCAGGTTGGCGCGCGGCACGTGCGTGGCGCACACCGGCTTGCACTTGCCGCAGCGCAGGCAGTCCTTCACGCTGTCGGCGATGGCGCCGATGTCGCTCTGCTGCATGATGAGCGACTCGTGCCCCATGAGGCCGAAGCTCGGCGTGTAGGCGTTGGTCAGGTCGGCATGCAGCGTCTGCGGCGTGCCGGCAGGTGCGCGCAGCAGCTTGCCCTTGTTGAACCGGCCTTCGGGGTCGACCTTGGCCTTGTACTCGGTGAAGGGACGCAGCTCGTCGTCGCTCAGGAACTCGAGCTTGGTGATGCCGATGCCGTGCTCGCCCGAGATCACGCCGTCGAGGCTGCGCGCCAGCGCCATGATGCGCACCACCGCGGCATGCGCGGTCTGCAGCATGTCGTAGTTGTCGCTGTTGACGGGGATGTTGGTGTGCACGTTGCCGTCGCCCGCGTGCATGTGCAGCGCGACCCACACGCGGCCCTTGAGCACGCGCTTGTGGATGGCGGCGCACTCGGCCAGGATGGGCGCGAACTCGGCACCCGTGAAGATGGCCTGCAGCGGCTGGCGCAGCTGGGTCTTCCAGCTGGCGCGCAGCGAGTGGTCCTGCAGCTGCGGGAACAGCGTGTCGACGTCCTTCAGCCAGCCGGCCCACAGCGCGCGCGTTTCCTGCACCAGCGCCACGGCCTGCGCGACGCGGTCTTCCAGCAGCTCGGCCGCGGGGATCTCGTGCGCATCGTCGGTCTTGCCCAGCGGCAGGTTGCCGCGCGTGAGGAAGGCCTCGAGCTCGTCGGTGAGGGCGAGCTTGTTCTGCAGCGACAGCTCGATGTTGATTCGCTCGATGCCGTCGCTGTACTCGGCCATGCGCGGCAGCGGGATCACCACGTCTTCATTGATCTTGAAGGCGTTGGTGTGGCGGCTGATGGCGGCCGTGCGCTTGCGGTCGAGCCAGAACTTCTTGCGAGCCTCCGGGCTGATGGCGATGAAGCCTTCGCCGCTGCGCGAGTTGGCGATGCGCACCACTTCCGAGGTGACGCGCGCCACTTCGTTCGCGTCGTCGCCCGCGATGTCGCCGAACAGCACCATCTTGGGCAGGCCGCCGTGCGTCTTCGACTTGGTGGCGTAGCCCACGGCCTTGAGGTAGCGGTCGTCCAGGTGTTCCAGGCCGGCGAGCAGAACGCCCGAGCGCTTCTGCTCGGCGAACATGAAGTCCTTGATCTCGACGATGCTGGGCACCGCGTCCTTGGCGTTGCCGAAGAACTCCAGGCACACGGTGCGCGTGTGCGCCGGCATGCGGTGCACCACCCAGCGGCAGCTGGTGATGAGACCGTCGCAGCCTTCCTTCTGGATGCCCGGCAGGCCCGAGAGGAACTTGTCGGTCACGTCCTTGCCCAGGCCTTCCTTGCGGAAGGTGCGGCCCGGGATTTCGAGGCGCTCGCTGCGCAGCTTCGTCCTGCCGTCGGCGGCGTAGTACTGCAGCTCGAACACGGCGCTGTCGACGTCGTGGATCTTGCCGAGGTTGTGGCCGATGCGCGTGACCTCGAGCCATTCGGCCTGCGGCGTGACCATGCGCCACGAGGCGAGGTTGTCGAGCGCCGTGCCCCACAGCACGGCCTTCTTGCCGCCCGCGTTCATGGCGACGTTGCCGCCCACGCACGAGGCCTCGGCGGAGGTCGGGTCGACCGCGAAGACGAAGCCCGCGCGCTCGGCCGCATCGGCCACGCGCTGGGTGACCACGCCGGCTTCGGTCCAGATGGTGGGCACTGGATCGGCCAGGCCGGGCAGCGAGACGTGCTCGACCTCGGTCATCGCCTCGAGCTTCTCGGTGTTGATGACGACGCTGTTCCAGGTCAGCGGAATGGCGCCGCCGGTGTAGCCGGTGCCGCCTCCGCGCGGGATGATGGTCAGGCCCAGCTCGATGCAGCCCTTCACCAGCAGCGCCATCTCGGCCTCGGTGTCGGGGCACAGCACGACGAAGGGGTACTCCACGCGCCAGTCGGTGGCGTCGGTGACGTGGGCCACGCGCGAGAGGCCGTCGAACTTGATGTTGTCCTTGGCGGTGAGGCGGCCCAGCACGCGGGTGGCCTTGCGGCGCAGGGCGGCGACGTCGCGGAACTTGGTGTCGAAGGCGGCCACGGCCTCGCCCACGAGCGCGGTGAGCTCGCCCACGAGCTGGTCGCGCGGCAGGTCGCTGTCGGGGGTGCGGCGCTTCTGCACCTCGGCCAGGCGGTGCCTGAGGGCATCGACCAGCTGGCCGCGGCGGCGCGGGTTGTCCAGCAGGTCGTCGACGAGGTAGGGGTTGCGCTGGACCACCCAGATGTCGCCCAGCACCTCGTAGAGCATGCGCGCCGATCGGCCGGTGCGGCGCTCTGCGCGCAGGGTCTGAAGCAGGTCCCAGCCGCGTTCGCCCAGCAGGCGAATCACGATTTCTCGGTCGGAGAAGCTGGTGTAGTTGTAGGGGATCTCGCGCAGTCGTACCGGCTCTGCGGCCTGTGCCAATAGCGCGTTCAACGCGGTCGGAGCATTCATCGGGTGGGGCGCCTCGGCCGGGCGCTGCGCGCCCATAGCCGGGCTGTGGATTTTATTGCAGCGCCTGGGGTCTTGCCGCGTGGCGGTTGCTTCGGCCTTGTGGTAGGCGCCGGTTCCGGGGAGCCCCTCCCCGGGGATCTCCGGAAAAACTCAGAACAGCACGCGGCTGCGGATCGTGCCGCCGACCTTCGCCAGCTTCTCCAGCGCCAGGTCGGACGAGGCGGCGTCGATGTCCATCACCACGTAGCCGATCTTCTCGTTGGTCTGCAGGAACTGCGAGGAGATGTTGATGTGGTTGTCCGAGAAGATCTTGTTGATCTCCGACAGCACGCCCGGCACGTTGCGGTGCACGTGCAGCAGGCGGTGCTTGCCCGGGTGCGCCGGCAGCGCCACCTCGGGGAAGTTGACCGACGAGGTCGAGGTGCCGTTGTCGCTGTACTTGACCAGCTTTTCCGCCACTTCCAGGCCGATGTTGGCCTGCGCCTCCATGGTCGAGCCGCCGATGTGGGGCGTGAGGATCACGTTGTCCAGGCCGCGCAGGGGCGACTGGAACTCGTCCTTGTTGCTGCGCGGCTCCACCGGGAACACGTCGATGGCGGCGCCCAGCAGCTTGCGGGCCTTCAGGGCCTCGGCCAGCGGCTCGATCTCGACCACCGTGCCGCGCGAGGCATTGATGAGGATGGCGCCGGGCTTCATCGCCGCGATCTCGGCCGCGCCGATCATCCACTGGGTGGCCTGGGTCTCGGGCACGTGCAGCGTGACGATGTCGCTCTGGGCCAGCAGCTGGTGCAGGTCGCGCACCTGGCGCGCATTGCCCAGCGGCAGCTTGGTGACCACGTCGTAGAAGGCCACGTGCATGCCCAGCGCCTCGGCCAGCACCGACAGCTGCGCGCCGATCGAGCCGTAGCCCACGATGCCCAGCGTCTTGCCGCGGATCTCGTAGGCGTTGTCGGCCGACTTGAGCCAGCCGCCGCGGTGAGCCACCGCGCTCTTCTCGGGCACGCCGCGCAGCAGCAGGATGGCTTCGGCAAGCACCAGTTCGGCCACCGACCGGGTGTTGGAGTACGGTGCGTTGAACACCGCCACGCCATGCTCGCGGGCGGCTTCGAGGTCGACCTGGTTGGTGCCGATGCAGAAGCAGCCTGCCGCCACCAGCTTGTGCGCCGCAGCGAACACCTCGGCGGTGAGCTGGGTGCGCGAGCGGATGCCCAGGAAATGCACGTCGGCGATCTTTTCCTTCAGCTCGGCATCGGGCAGCGCACCGGGCAGCGACTCCACGTTGGTGTAGCCGGCGGCGCGCAGCACCTCCACGGCCGAGGGATGGATGCCTTCGAGCAAGAGGAACTTGATCCTGCTTTTGTCGAGGGAGGTTTTGCTGCTCATGGAGGTTCTCTTCGAAGCCCCGGCCACGGCGACAGGCTAGGCCGAAAAAAGGGAGGGCGATGCTAGCATGGTGCGGCGCAGCAAGAAGGGCAGCGACCCGTGCCGGGCCTGATGCGAACAGGGCCAAATCCGCGAGGGAAGGCAAGGAGCGGCCGAAGGCCCCAAAGGGGTTTCCCCGATTGGAAGAAACCCTCCCCCCGTGCGCCAATGTGACGCGGCTGTGTCATGCACATGCCCTAGCATCCGCGCTTTCCATTTTTCCCTTCAGGAGTCTTCATGCGATTCAAGACGCTCGCGCTGGCATCGGCGCTGGCCGCCACCACGCTTTTCAACGTGGCGCACGCCCAGATCGAGATCCAGTGGTGGCATTCCATGACTGCCGTCAACAACGAGTGGGTCAACGACCTGGCGAAGCAGTTCAACGAGAGCCAGAAGGAATACAAGGTCGTCCCGACGTTCAAGGGCACCTACGACGAATCGATGACGGCCTCCATCGCGGCCTTCCGCGCCGGCAACGCCCCGCACATCCTGCAGGTGTTCGAGGTGGGCACCGCCACCATGATGGCCAGCAAGGGCGCGATCGTCCCGGTGGGCCAGGTCATGAAGGACGCGGGCGAGAAATTCGACCCGGCCGCCTACATCCCTGCCGTGGCCGGCTACTACACCGCCCCCAACGGCCAGATGCTGAGCTTCCCGTTCAACAGCTCGACCACCATCTTCTATTTCAACAAGGACGCCTTCAAGGCCGCCGGCCTGCCCACCGACAAGGCGCCCGCCACCTGGCCCGAAGTGGTCGCCGCCGCCGCCAAGCTCAAGGCCAGCGGCCACAAGTGCCCGTTCACCACGGCATGGCAGAACTGGACGCAGGTCGAGAGCTTCTCGGCCTGGCACAACGTCGAGTTCGCGTCCAAGAACAACGGCCTGTCGGGCCTGGACGCGCGCCTGAAGGTCAATTCGCCGCTGCACCTGCGCCACATCGAGAACCTGGCGAGCATGGCCAAGCAGGGCCTCTTCGTCTACAAGGGCCGCGGCAACGTGCCCGAGGCTTCGTTCGTGTCGGGCGAGTGCGCCATGATCAACACCTCCTCGGGCTTCTACGGCAACGTGGCCAAGAACGCCAAGTTCGCCTACGGCCTGGCTCCCCTGCCCTACTACCCGGACGTGCCGGGCGCACCGCAGAACACCGTGATCGGCGGCGCCAGCCTGTGGGTCATGTCGGGCAAGAAGCCGGCCGAATACAAGGGCGTGGCCAAGTTCTTCAGCTTCATCTCCACGCCTGAAGTGCAGTCCGCCAGCCACAAGCGCACGGGCTACCTGCCCGTGACCACGGCCTCGTACAAACTCACCGAGGATTCCGGCTTCTACAAGCAGAACCCCGGCACCGACGTGGCCGTGACGCAGATGATCCGCAAGGTCACCGACAAGAGCCGCGGCATCCGCCTGGGCAACTACGTGCAGATCCGCGCCATCGAGGACGAAGAGCTCGAACAGGTCTGGAACGGCAAGAAGACCGCCAAGGAAGCCCTCGACGCCATCGTGACCCGAGGCAACGAGCAGCTCGAACGCTTCCAGAAGGCCAACAAGAGCTGACGCCCGGCCGCCGGACGGCGTCCGTGTCCGGCTAATATCGCCCGCCCCCGTCGGCTCTTGCGAAAGAGCGGGCGCGGCGGGATTTTTTACGTAGAGGGTTCATGGAAAAACGCGTTTTCTTTCGTTCGGGCTGGCTGCCGTGGCTGCTGCTCGCACCGCAGATGGCGGTGATATTCGTGTTTTTCTTCTGGCCGGCGGGGCAGGCCCTGCTGCAGTCGCTCCAGCAGCAGGACGCCTTCGGCACCTCGGTCGATTTCGTCGGCCTGCAGAACTTCAAGGACCTCTTCGAGGACCCGGCCTATGCCGAGTCGTTCAAGACCACCGCCATCTTCTCGGTGCTGGTGGCCAGCATCGGACTGACGCTGTCGCTGACGCTGGCGGTGTTCGCCGACCGCATCGTGCGCGGCGGCATGTTCTACAAGACCATGCTGATCCTGCCGTACGCCGTGGCGCCCGCGGTAGCCGCCGTGCTGTGGGTCTTCATGTTCTCCCCGTCGCTGGGCGTGGTCGCCTATGCGCTGGGCAAGATCGGCATCGACTGGAACCACCTGCTCAACTCGAAGCACGCCATGACGCTGATCGTGATGGCCGCCGTGTGGAAGCAGATCTCCTACAACTTCCTGTTCTTCCTGGCCGGGCTGCAGTCCATCCCGAAGTCGCTGATCGAGGCCGCCGCCATCGACGGCGCGCGCCCGTGGCGGCGCTTCTGGACGGTGCAGTTCCCGCTGCTGTCGCCCACCACCTTCTTCCTGCTGGTGATGAACGTGGTCTACGCGTTCTTCGACACCTTCGCCATCGTGCACGCCGCCACCGAGGGCGGCCCGGGCAAGGACACGGAGATCCTCGTCTACAAGGTCTACCACGACGGCTTCAAGGCCCTGGACCTGGGCGGCTCGGCCGCGCAGTCGGTGGTGCTGATGGTGATCGTGATCGCGCTGACCATCGTGCAATTCCGCTACGTCGAGAAGAAGGTGCAGTACTGACATGGTTGAAAGAAGAAGCACCCAGGGCATCCTGGCCCACGTGGTGATGATCCTGGGCGTCCTGATCGTCGCCTTCCCCATCTACCTCGCGTTCGTGGCGTCCACCCACACCGCACAGGAGATCGTGCAGCGGCCGATGCCGCTGCTGCCCGGCTCGCACATGCTCGAGAGCTACAAGGGCGCGCTCTTCGGCCGCGCGAGCAGTGCGGGCTCCAACGCCCCGGTCGCCCACATGATGTGGGTGAGCCTGGTGACGGCGCTGGTCATCGCCGTCGGCAAGATCGCGATCTCGCTGCTGTCGGCGTTCGCCATCGTCTACTTCCGCTTTCCGTTCAAGAAGATCTGCTTCTGGGCGATCTTCGTCACGCTGATGCTTCCGGTGGAGGTCCGCATCCTGCCCACCTACAAGGTGCTGTCGGACCTGAGCATGCTCAACAGCTACGCGGGCCTCACGGTGCCGCTGATCGCCTCGGCCACCGCCACCTTCCTGTTCCGGCAGTTCTTCCTGACGGTGCCCGAGGAGCTCACCGAGGCCTCGCGCATGGACGGCGCGAGCCCGATGCGCTTCTTCTTCGACGTGCTGCTGCCGCTGTCGAAGACCAGCATCGCCGCGCTCTTCGTGATCCAGTTCATCTACGGCTGGAACCAGTACCTCTGGCCGCTGCTGGCGGTGACCAACGAGGACATGTACCCGATCGTGGTCGGCATCAAGCGGCTGATCGCCGGCGGCGACGGCCAGAACGAATGGAACGTGGTGATGGCCACCGCGATCCTCGCGATGCTGCCGCCGGCGCTGGTGGTGGTTCTGATGCAGAAGTGGTTCGTCAAGGGCCTCGTGGACACTGAGAAATGACGCTCGCTCCCAGGCTGCACGCACTTCGTGCCGCTGCGCCAACCCCCTTCCGGGGGCAACACCTGCGGCCCGGCAGAGCCGGCTGCGCGGTGTTCCTGAAAAACATCGGAGAACTCGAATAGACATGGCTTCCCTCTCCCTACGCAACGTCATCAAGCGCTACGGCCACGGGCCCAAGGCCAACCAGGTCATCCACGGCGTGAGCGCCGAGATCGCCGACCACGAGTTCATCGTCATCGTCGGGCCCTCGGGCTGCGGCAAGTCGACGCTGCTGCGCATGGTGGCCGGCCTGGAGGAAGTCTCCGCCGGCGAGATCGCCATCGGCAACAGGGTGGTGAACAACCTGGAGCCCTCCGAGCGCGACATCGCCATGGTGTTCCAGAACTACGCGCTCTATCCGCACATGAGCGTGTACGCGAACATGGCCTACGGCCTGAAGATCGCGAAGGTGCCGCCTGCCGAGATCAAGGTGCGCGTCGACAAGGCCGCGAAGATCCTCGAGCTGGGCCACCTGCTGGAGCGCAAGCCGCGCGAGCTCTCGGGCGGCCAGCGCCAGCGCGTGGCCATGGGCCGCGCCATCGTGCGCCAGCCGCAGGTGTTCCTGTTCGACGAACCGCTGTCGAACCTCGACGCCAAGCTGCGCGCCCAGACCCGCCTCGAGATCCAGAAGCTGCACCGCGAGCTCGGCATCACCTCGCTGTTCGTCACGCACGACCAGGTCGAGGCCATGACGCTGGCGCAGCGCATCATCGTGATGAACGGCGGCGTGATGGACCAGTTCGCCACGCCCGAGGAGGTGTACTCGCGCCCCGCCACCACCTTCGTCGCGAGCTTCATCGGCTCGCCGCCGATGAACCTGCTCAAGCACGCGCCGGGCGTGCGCCCGGGCCAGTTCCTGGGCATCCGCCCCGAGCACCTGAAGCTCGACGAGAGCGGCTGGTCGGTGCAGGTCGAGCAGGTCGAACTGCTGGGTGCCGAACGGCTGGTGTACGGCCGCATCGGCGACGAGCAGATCATCATGCGCACCGACGAGGCCGACCATCCGCCGGTGGCCGGCGACACGGTGAAGATCGCAGCGCGCGAAGACAAGCTGCACTGGTTCGACGCCGGCTCCGGCAAGCGCGCTGATTAATCTCGCCCCCAGGCTGCGCGCACTTCGTGTCGCGTCGCCAACCCCCTGTCGGGGGCGGCACCGGCGGCCCGGCAAAGCCGGTTCCGCGGTGCTCCTCGAAGAAACTGGGGCTTCACTCAAAGAATGATCATGAATTCCTGGCCTTACCCCCGCTGGGTCGCCCACCGCGGCGCCGGCAAGCTCGCGCCCGAGAACACGCTGGCCGCCTTCCGGCTTGGCGCCTCGCATGGCTACCGCATGTTCGAGTGCGACGCCAAGCTCAGCGCCGACGGCGTGGTGTTCCTGATGCACGACGCCGCGCTCGACCGCACCACCAGCGGCCGCGGCATCGGCGGCACGCAGCCCTGGAGCGCGCTGGCGCAGCTCGATGCGGGCGGCTGGCACTCGCGGGCCTATGCGGGCGAGCCGCTGCCCACGCTGGAGAACCTGGCGCGCTTCTGCCTGGCCAACGGCCATCTGCTCAACATCGAGATCAAGCCCACGCCGGGCACCGAGCGTGAAACCGGCGAGGCGGTGGCGCGCGAAGCGGCCCGGCTGTGGCAGGGCGCGGCGGTGCCGCCGCTGCTCACATCCTTCCAGGTCGAGTCGCTCGAGGGCGCCCAGGCGGTGCAGCCCGAGCTGCCACGCGGCCTGCTGCTCGACAAGCTCTGGGACGGCTGGCTCGATGCCGCCAGGCAGCTGGGCTGCGTCGCCATCGTCTGCAACCACGCGCTGTGGGACGCCACGGTGGTCTCGATGGTGCACGATGCCGGCATGCGCGCGCTGAGCTACACGGTGAACGACGACCGGGCCGCGCAGCGGCTGCTCGAGCTGGGCACCGACGGCATCATCACCGACAGGGTCGATCTCTTTCCGCCAGCCGCCTGACGCGGAGATTCTTACCAGCCCTTACGAAATGGCGGCTTCTATGATGCAGCCATGAGTTGGACCCAACGCTTCGCGAGCTTCTTCCTCGCGGCCCTGTTCATCTGCGGTGGCGCCCAGGCGCAGCCGGACATCGGCAACGGAAACAACGGGAACAGTGCCGCCGCGGCTGCCGCAGCCCCCGCCCCCACGATCGCCGAGCTGCGCGCGCAGTTCACCAAGCTCAGCAACGCCGCCGAGACGGACGACGACGCGCGCAAGCTGCTCGCCCAGATCAACGACATCGGCGTGCAGGCCGACAAGTTCGTTGCAGCGCGCACCGGCGACCTGGCCGACCTGAACGCCAAGCTCGGCGAACTCGGCAATCCGCCCGCCGCCGGCGCCACCGAAGATCCCGACATCACCCGCCAGCGCGCCCGCCTCACGAAGGAGCGCAATGCGCTGGATGCCGACATCCGCCTCGCGCGGCTGCTGTCCGTCGACGTGCGGCAGCGCGGCACCGAGCTGGTGACGCAGCGCCGGGCGCTGTTCGAGGCGCAGCTCACCGAGCGCGCGGCCTCGCCGCTGACGGGCGAGTTCTGGAGCAGCCTGCGCGAGGCGTGGCCCGACGACCTGGAGCGCCTGAAGGCGATGGCCTCGTCGGTGAACGATGGCCTGCTGGCCGCCACGCAGCCCGAGACCCGCCTGCCGGTGATCGCCGCGCTGGTCGGAGCGCTGCTGCTCACGGTGTTCGGCATCTGGGGTGCCGAGGTGCTGCTCACCTGGCTGGCCGCGCGCTACCTGCCTGCAGGGCGGCTGCGGCGCTCGCTGCTGGTGATCGGCATCGTCGCCAGCCATGTGCTGCTGGTGGCGGTGGCGGCGCACGGCTTCGTCGAGGTGCTGAAGGAGTTCGCCACCTGGGAGCCGCAGGCGCGCAAGGTGCTGCAGTCGGCGGCGCAGCTGCTGGTGTTCATGGCCTTCGTGATCGGGCTGGGCCGGGGGCTGCTGGCCACGCGCCGGCCCTCGTGGCGGCTGCCGCCCATCCCCGACGCCATGGCCACCCGGCTCGCACCGCTGCCCTGGCTGGTGGCGCTGGTGGCGGTGCTGGCGTGGACGCCGGCCGAGGTCAACGCGCTGATCGACGCCAGTTTCGCCGCGGTGGTGGCCACGCACGTGCTCACCGCGCTGGTGCTGACGGCACTGGTCGCCTCGGTGCTCTACCTGGTGAAGCCGCTGCGCGCCGACGCGGCCGAGGCCGGCCTGCCCGAGCGGCCGATGTGGGTCGGCATGCTGGTGGCGCTGATCGGCGCGCTGATGATCGCGATCTGGGTGCTGGTGGCGGTGGGCTACGTGGCGCTCGCCAGCTTCCTCGCATCGCAGCTGGCCTGGAGCGGCATCGTCGCGGCGGCCTTCTACGTGCTCTTCAAGTTCGCGGACGACGTGTTCATGGCCACGGTGTCGTCGCGCGCCGGCTTCGGGCAGCGGCTGCAGAAGAGCTTCAACCTCGCGCCGCAGACGCTGGACCAGGCGGCCACGGTGCTTTCGGCGATCAGCCGCGTGGCGCTCTTCTTCTACATGCTGGTGGCGCTGGCCGCGCCGCTGGGCACGGGGCCGGGCGAGGTTTTCCAGCGCAGCGGCAAGTTCGGCACCGGCGTGAAGGTGGGCGAGTTCCAGCTGGTGCCGGGTGCGATCTTCAGCGCGATCGCGGTGGCGGTGATCGGCTTCGTGGGGCTGCGGATCTTCAAGCGCTGGCTCGCGCGCAGCTACCTGCCCAACACGAAGTTCGAGCCGGGCATGCAGAGCTCCATCACCACGCTGCTGGGCTACGTAGGCGGCATCCTGGTGATCGCCTTCTCGCTGTCGGCGCTGGGTATCGGCATCGAGCGCATCGCGTGGGTGGCGAGCGCGCTGTCGGTGGGTATCGGCTTCGGCCTGCAGGCCATCGTGCAGAACTTCATCTCCGGGCTGATCCTGCTGGCCGAGCAGCCGGTGAAGGTGGGCGACTGGGTCGTGCTGGGCACGGCCGAGGGCGACGTGCGGCGCATCAACGTGCGCGCCACCGAGATCCAGCTGGGCGACCGCTCGACGTTGATCGTGCCGAACTCGGAGTTCATCACCAAGACCGTGCGCAACATGACGCTGGCCAACGCCGAGGGCCGCGTGCTGATCCGCCTGCCGATGCCGCTGACCACCGACGCGCAGCGCGTGCGCGAGCTGATCCTCGCGGCCTGCAAGGGGCACGAGGGCGTGCTGGAGACGCCGGCGCCCTCGCTCACGCTGGAGGGCATCGAGAACGGGCTCTTGATCTTCCAGGCGATCGCCTACGTGGCGAGCCCGCGGCTGGCGGGAGGCGTGCGAAGCGACCTGCTGTTCACCATCCTCGACGAATTGAAGAAGGCGTCGCTTCCGCTGGCGGTGCCGACGATGGTGATGACGGCGCCGCCGCCGGCGCCCGGCGTGGCGGGGTGAAGGCGTTCACTCCAGCGGCAGCGCGGTCGTGAACTTGACCTCGTTGAGACACACGCTGGAGCGCACCGCCGAGACGGCCGGCATGTGCATCAGCGTGTGCATCAGGAACTGCGAGAGCGACTCCAGGTCCTGGGCGACGACCTTGAGCACGTAGTCGAAGTCGCCGGTCACCGAGTAGCACTCCAGGATCTGCTTCATGTCGGCGATCAGGTCCTGGAACTTGGGCAGCTCGTCGACATGGCCGCGGGCCATGGTCACGTGGATGAAGGCGGTCACGCCCAGGCCGATGTGGCGGGCATTCAGCCGCGCCGCATAGCCGTGGATCAGCCCCAGTTCCTCCAGCCGCCTGTGGCGCCGCAGGCACTGGGCAGGCGAGAGATTGGCCGCTTCCGCCAGCTCCAGGTTGGTGGCACGGCCATGGGCCTGAAGGTGCTCGAGAATTCTCCGGTCGATCCGGTCGAGGGTGATGTCATGCAATTTCTTCTCCCAATGCACCAAGTCGATGCAATTTTATGGCGCAAAGCGGGGTAAGCCCGAGGCTTTCATGCACCTTAATTGTGCAAAGTACGATCTAGACTCCCTGGCGCCCGGATCGCACGACGCGATGTCCAGCCGCTGAACCCCCTGCCGCCGGCACCTGCCTGCGGCTTCAGACGCATCCCAATCCCCACCCGGAGACCCTTTCCCGTGAAAAACGCTTTGCTTCGCACCCCCTTCAGCGCAGTGGCCCTGGCCCTCGGCATGCTGGCCGCAGCGCCTTCGTTCGCGGCCGACACCAAGTCGGTGGCCGTGACCGCCATCGTCGAGCACCCCGCGCTGGACGCGGTGCGCGACGGCGTGAAGGCCGAGCTGAAGGCTTCGGGCTACGAGGAAGGCAAGAACCTCAAGTTCACCTACCAGAGCGCGCAGGGCAACGTGGGCACCGCAGCACAGATCGCCCGCAAGTACGTGGGCGACCAGCCCGACGCGATCGTCGCCATCGCCACGCCGTCGGCGCAGGCCATGGTGGCGGCCACCAAGAGCATTCCGGTGGTGTATTCGGCGGTCACCGACCCGGTCGCGGCCAAGCTGGTGAAGAGCTGGGAGCCCACGGGCACGAACGTGACGGGCGTGTCCGACCTCTCGCCGCTGGAAAAGCACATCGCCCTCATCAAGCAGGTGGTGCCCGCCGCCAAGCGCATCGGCGTGATCTACAGCCCCGGTGAAGCCAACTCGGTGGCCATCGTCGACTCGCTCAAGAAGGCGGCCTCGGCAGCCGGCATGACGGTGGTGGAAGCCGCCGCGGCCCGCACGGTGGACGTTCCGACCGCCGCGCAGAGCCTGGTCGGCAAGGCCGACGTGATCTACACGCCCACCGACAACAACGTGGTCTCGGCCTTCGAGGGCATCGTGAAGGTGGCGCAGCAGGCCAAGCTGCCGGTGGTGGCTGCCGACACCGCCACCGTCGAGCGTGGCGCCGTGGCCGCGCTGGGCCTGAACTACACCGACATCGGCCGCCAGACCGGCAAGGTCGTGGTGCGCATCCTCAAGGGCGAGAAGCCCGGCGCCATCGCGTCGCAGACCAGCGCCAACTTCGAGCTGGTGGTGAACCCGGGCGCGGCCAGGCTGCAGGGCGTGACGCTGTCCGACGAGCTGCTGAAGACCGCCAAGGTCGTGAGCACGAAGTAAGAAGCCGAACCCGTCTTCCTCTTTCCCATGTCGCTCATCGCTTCGCTGGGCGCCATCGAGATCGGCCTGATATTCGGGCTGGTCGCGCTGGGCGTCTTCCTGTCGTTTCGCATCATCAACTTCCCCGACCTCACGGTGGACGGCAGCTTCCCGCTGGGCGCTGCCGTGGCCGCGACGCTGATCGTGGCGGGCTGGAATCCGGTCGCCGCCACCGCAGTGGCCTGCGTGGCCGGCGCCGCCTCGGGCTGGGTCACGGCCTGGCTCAACGTCAAGCTGAAGATCATGCAGCTGCTCGCGAGCATCCTGGTGATGATCGCGCTGTACTCCATCAACCTGCGCGTGATGGGCAAGCCCAACGTGGCGCTCATCACCGAACCCACGGTGTTCAGCATGGCCAGCTTCGGCGGCATGCCCGAGCAGTGGGCCAAGCCGCTTCTGCTGCTCCTGATCGTGGTCGTCGCGAAGATCGTGGTCGACATGTTCTTCGCTTCCGAGGCCGGCCTCGCGATGCGCGCCACCGGCGGCAACGCGCGCATGGCGCGGGCGCAGGGCATTTCCACCGACTTCCACACCATGGCCGGCCTGGCGCTGTCGAACGCGCTGGTGGCACTAGCCGGCGCGCTGTTCGCGCAGAGCCAGGGCACGGCCGACATCTCGATGGGCGTGGGCACGATCGTGATCGGCCTGGCCGCGGTGATCATCGGCGAGACGCTGATTCCGGCGCGCAGCATGGTCATCACCACGCTGGCCTGCGTGCTGGGTGCACTGCTCTACCGCTTCTTCATTGCGATGGCGTTGAACACCGACTTCATGGGACTGCAGGCGCAGGACCTGAACCTGGTGACCGCCGTGCTGGTGGCCTTCGCGCTGCTGGTGCCCGCCTACAAGCGCAGGCTGGGTGGCCTGTTCAAGGGGAAGAACTGATGCTGCGCACCCAACAACTCGAGATGACCTTCAACCCGGGCACGCCGATCGAGAATCGCGTGCTGCGCGGCCTGAGCCTGGAGATTCCCACCGGCCAGTTCGTCACCGTGATCGGCTCGAACGGCGCGGGCAAGTCGACCTTACTCAATGCAGTGAGCGGCGACCTGATCGTCGACAAGGGCCGCATCGAGATCGACGGCAAGGACGTGACGCGCATGAACGCCTGGCAGCGCTCGGGCATGGTGGCGCGCGTGTTCCAGGACCCGATGGCCGGCACCTGCGAGGCGCTGACCATCGAGGAGAACATGGCGCTGGCCTGGAAGCGCGGCGAGCGCCGGGCCTTCGGCTTCGCGCTCAACCGCAACCTGCGCGAGATGTTCCGCGAGAAGCTGTCGATCCTGAAGCTGGGGCTGGAGAACCGCCTGGCCGACCGCATCGGCCTGCTCTCGGGCGGGCAGCGGCAGGCGGTGAGCCTGCTGATGGCATCGCTCAGGCCCTCGCGCATCCTGCTGCTCGACGAGCACACGGCCGCGCTCGACCCCAAGACCGCCGCTTTCGTGCTGGAGCTGACCGCGAAGATCGTGGAGGCCGGCCAGCTCACCGCGATGATGGTCACGCACAGCATGCGCCAAGCGCTGGACTACGGCTCGCGCACGGTGATGCTGCACGAGGGCCAGGTGATCCTCGACGTGGCCGGGCCGCAGCGCTCGGGGCTCGATGTGCCCGACCTGCTGCGCATGTTCGAGCAGACCCGTGGCGAGAAGCTCGACGACGACAAGCTGCTGCTGGCCTGATGGCGACGCCTTTCGTGCGCGGCATGCGCGCCGCCGACCTCGACGCGGTGCTGGCGATCCAGCTCGCCTGCTACGGCGCGGGCTTCGTGGAAGACGGCGCGCTCATTGCGAGGCGGCTCGCTGCCGCGCCCCATACCGGGTGGGTGGTGGAACACGAAGGCGGCGTGCGGGCCTACCTGGCGGGCTATCCGTCGGTCGTCGGCAAGCTGACGCCGCTGCACGGCGAGTTCGAGGTGGCACAGCAGCCCGATTCGCTCTATCTGCACGACCTTGCGGTGCACCCGGGCGCCTCGGGCCTCCGGCTGGGGCCGCTGCTGGTGCGCCATGCCTGGGCTCATGCGCTGCAGGCCGGCTGGCGGCAGTCGACGCTGGTGTCGGTGCAATCCTCGGTGGGGTTCTGGGAGCGCCAGGGCTATGCGGCCGCGCTGCCCGACGGCCCGCAGCAGCAGGCCCGGCTGGCCACCTACCCGGGCGAGTCGGTCTACATGATCCGCCGGCTCGGCTGAGCGGGCGGCGGCCCCTTCAACGGCGCCAGCCGCGCATCGCCAGCCACTGGACCGTGCCGCAGACCACGACGAGCGCGGCATAGGTCGCCATCGCCCCGTCGCGCCCGAACACGGCCAGCCCGGCCGCCAGCACCGCCACGCCGGCCGCGAAGGTCAGCGCCCACTGCACCCACCAGCGCGGGGCGCCGTCGCGCCGGCCGCCGAGGAAACGCCCGACAAAGGCCAGCACCAGCGCCATGAAGGCGGCAGGAGCGACGAAGTTGAGAAGGTGGTCGAGAAGGGCCGGCAGGTCCATCGGGAGGGGTGGCGCGGGGGCAGGAACATTCGGCTGGGGTTATGGCTGTCATAGGGAAAGCCATTTGTCCCTCGTCAAGCCCCGCAAGGCTGCTGATTTTATAATCATGGGCATGTCAGTCTGGGCCCTCGGGTTGAACCACACGACCGCGCCGCTCGATCTGCGCGGTCGTTTCGCGTTCGCGCTCGACCAGATCGCCCCCACGCTGCAGAGCCTCCGCAGTTCCTTCGCCTCCGGCCGCCATCCCCAGGTCGAGGCCGCAATCATCTCCACCTGCAACCGCACCGAGATCTACTGCGCCTCGGAACACGCCGCGCTCGACCACACCTTCGGCTGGCTGGCCCAGAGCGGCGGCGTGGCCCCCGCCCTGCTGCGCTCGCACGCCTACACCCTGCACGACGGCGAAGCCGCGCGCCATGCCTTCCGCGTGGCCAGCGGGCTCGACTCGATGGTGCTGGGCGAAGCCCAGATCCTCGGCCAGATGAAGGACGCCGTGCGCGCCGCCGAGACGGCCGGCGCCCTCGGCAGCACGCTGAACCAGCTGTTCCAGCGCTCCTTCGCGGTGGCCAAGGAAGTGCGCACCGCCACCGAGATCGGCGCCCACTCCATCAGCATGGCCGCCGCCGCGGTGCGGCTGGCCGGCCAGCTCTTCGAAGACCTGCGCAAGACCCGCGTGCTGTTCGTCGGCGCGGGCGAGATGATCGACCTCGCGGCCACGCACTTCGCGGCCAAGGAGCCCAAGTCGATCGCCATCGCCAACCGCACGCTGGAGCGCGGCGAGAAGCTGGCCTCGCGCTTCGGCGGCGAGGCGATGCGCCTGGCCGACCTGCCCTCGCGGCTGGCCGAGTTCGACATCGTCGTGAGCTGCACCGCCAGCACGCTGCCGATCATCGGCCTGGGCGCCGTCGAACGCGCACTCAAGGCCCGCAAGCACCGCCCGATGTTCATGGTCGACCTGGCCGTGCCGCGCGATATCGAGCCCGAGGTGAAGGCGCTGGAAGACATCTATCTCTACACCGTCGACGACCTCGCCCAGGTGGTGCAGCAGGGCCAGGCCAACCGCCAGGCCGCGGTGGCGCAGGCCGAGGTGATCATCGACGCCGGCGTGCAGAACTTCATGCACTGGCTGGGCCAGCGCGGCACGGTGCCGCTGATCCAGCAGCTCAACGCGCAGGCCGACGAGTGGCGTGCCGCCGAGATGGCGCGTGCGCGCAAGCTGCTGGCCAAGGGCGAGCCGATCGAGGCGGTGCTCGAAGCGATGTCGCGCGGCCTCACCCAGAAGATGATGCACGGCGCGATGGCCGAGCTGCATGCGGGCGATGCCGCCTCGCGCGAGCAGACGGCGCAGACGATCTCGCGCCTGTTCCTGCGCAAAGAGCGTTAGCGACGCTGGCTTGCGTTCCGGCCCGCTGAATGCGGACGTCCGGACGCAGAGGGCGCGAAGGTTTCGCGAAGAACGCAAAAGAAACCTTCGAGAAAAGAACTTCTCTCCCTTCTGCGTTTTCTGCGAAACCTTCGCGCCCCCTGCGTTCGGTTCCCGCTCCCAGTTTTCCAGTACCCCATCCACGTGAAGCCTTTCCTCCGCCACCAACTCGAACGCTATGCCCAACGCCTGGGCGAGCTCGACTTCCTGCTCTCGCGCGAAGACATCATGAGCGACATGGCCCAATACCGCACCATCTCGCGCGAGCACGCCGAGGTCACGCAGGTCGCGGGCCGCTACGAGCGCTACAGGCAGCGCGAGTCCGACATCGCCGCTGCCAGGGAGATGCTCGACGACCCCGACATGGCCGAGATGGCGAAGGAGGAGATCGCCGGTGCCGAGGCCGAGCTGGTGCAGCTCGAGGAAGAACTCCAGCGCCTGCTGCTGCCCAAGGACCCGGACGACGCGCGCAACGCCTTCCTCGAAATCCGCGCGGGCACGGGCGGCGACGAGTCGGCCCTGTTCGCGGGCGACCTGCTGCGCATGTACACGCGCTACTGCGACCGCGCCGGCTGGCGCTGCGAGATCGTGAGCGAGAGCGAGAGCGAGCTCGGCGGCTACAAGGAAGTGGTGGTGCGCATCGTGGGCGACGACGTGTTCGGACGGCTGCGCTTCGAATCGGGCGGCCACCGCGTGCAGCGCGTGCCGGCCACCGAGACGCAGGGCCGCATCCACACCAGCGCCTGCACGGTCGCCGTGCTGGCCGAGCCCGACGAGACCGTCGCGGTGCAGATCAACCCGGCCGACCTGCGCATCGACACCTACCGCGCGAGCGGCGCCGGCGGCCAGCACATCAACAAGACCGATTCGGCCGTGCGCATCACGCACATCCCGACCGGCATCGTGGCCGAGTGCCAGGACGACCGCAGCCAGCACCGCAACAAGGCGAAGGCGCTGCAGGTGCTGTCGGCGCGCATCCAGGAGAAGGAACGCAGCGAGCGCGCCGCCAAGGACGCCGCCATGCGCAAGGGCCTGATCGGCAGCGGCGACCGTTCCGACCGAATCCGCACCTACAACTTCCCGCAGGGCCGGCTCACCGACCACCGCATCAACCTCACGCTCTACAAGCTGACCGCCATCATGGAAGGCGACCTCGGCGACGTGCTGGACGCCCTTCGCGCCGCACGCGAAGCCGAGCAGTTGGCCGAGCTGGAATCGAGCCTGCCGGCATGAGCGCAGTGGAAGACCCGAAGCCGGCCACCGTGGCGCAGGCGCTGGCCGCATCCATCGCCCTCGGCGTGGATCGGCTCGATGCCCAGCTGCTGCTGCTGCACGCCCTGGGCCGCGCGCCACACGACCGCGCCTGGCTGCTGGCGCACGACACCGACGCGATGCCCGATGCCGCGTGGTCCGCGCTGGCCGCGCAGCTCTCGCGCCGCCGGGCCGGAGAGCCTGTCGCGTACCTGCTGGGTGAAAAAGAATTTCATGGACTCGCCCTGCAGGTCGACGCCCGCGTGCTGGTGCCGCGTCCCGACACGGAAACGCTGGTCGAATGGGCGCTGCAGTGCCTCGAGGGCCAGGCTGCGCCGCGCGTGCTCGACCTCGGCACCGGCAGCGGCGCGATCGCCCTCGCACTGCAGCACGCCCGGCCCGACGCGCAGGTCGATGCGGTCGATGCCAGCGCCGACGCGCTGGCCGTCGCCCGGGCCAACGCCGGCCGGCTCTGCCTGCCCGTGCGCTTCGCCCAGGCCGACTGGCTGGACGGCGCCGGCACGGGCTACACGGTCATCGCCAGCAATCCGCCGTACATCGCCGCCGGCGACCCGCACCTGCCCGCCCTGCGCCACGAGCCCTCTTGCGCCCTGGTTTCGGGCGCGGACGGCCTCGACGACATCCGCCGCATCGTGCAGGACGCCCCCGGCCACCTCGCCGAGGGCGGCTGGCTGCTGCTGGAACACGGCCACGACCAGGCCGCGGCCGTGCGCGGCCTGCTCGCCGCGCGCGGCTTCGCCGAAGTCCAAAGCCGCGACGACCTTGCCGGCATCCAGCGCTGCTCCGGCGGAATCTGGCGCACGGTGAAATAATCCCCTCAGCCCATTTTTCAGGAGTCCCCATGTCCGACGCCCAGCAACGCATCGACGACCTCGTCAAGACCAACGACCTCGTGCTCTTCATGAAGGGCAACGCCAGCTTTCCGATGTGCGGCTTCTCGGGCCGCGCGATCCAGATCCTGAAGGCGGTCGGCGTCGACACGAAGACGCTCAAGACCGTCAACGTGCTCGAGGACGACAGCATCCGCCAGGGCATCAAGGAATACAGCAACTGGCCCACGATCCCGCAGCTGTACGTGAAGGGCGAGTTCATCGGCGGCTCGGACATCATGATGGAGATGTACGAGTCGGGAGAGCTGCAGCAGGTGGTGAACGGCGCCAGCGCCTGAAGCCCGAGGGAACGGTCATGAGCCACGATCACGCGGATCACGACCATTCCCATGAAGACAGCGGCAACGACAGTGCCGCCCCGGCCTGGAAGCACGACGGCGTGCGCGTGATCCCGGCCGGCCAGCTCGACACGAACACCGCCCAGACGCCCGGCATGAACCGGGCCGCCGCCATCAACTTCGCCCGCGTGGGCGCCCGCAAGCTCTGGGCCGGCACCGTGACCATCCACGCCGACGCGAAGACCGGCGCCCATCATCACGGGCACCTCGAATCGGTGATCTACGTGGTGCGGGGCCGAGCGCGCATGCGATGGGGCGAGAAGCTCGAATTCACGGCAGAGGCCGGACCGGGCGACTTCATCTACGTGCCGCCCTACGTGCCGCACCAGGAGATCAACGCCAGCGCGACCGAGACGCTCGAATGCGTGCTGTGCCGCAGCGACGGCGAGGCGGTGGCGGTCAACCTCGACATCGAGCCCGTTGAAAGGCCCGAATCGGTGCTCTGGATCGACCCGACGCACCCGCACGGCGGAACATAGTCCTGCCTGCAGGCTGCGCGCACTTCGCGCCGCCCCACCTCCCGCTTCCAGTGGCACATCGGCCGCCCGGCAGAGCCGGTTCCGCGGCCTCGCTGGAATGCTCTCCAGTCATGGCACCATGGCGATCTTCGACCTTCCACCATGACCCTCACCCAAAGCCTGCTCATCATCGCGTTGCTGATCGCGCTGAGCGCCTTCTTCTCCCTCGCCGAAATCACGCTGGCCGCCTCGCGCCGGCTGCGCCTGCGCCAGATGGCCGACGAGGGCGATCCCCGGGCGGAGAAGGTGCTTCGCGTGCAGGAGCAGCCGGGCCACTACTTCACCGTGGTGCAGATCGGGCTGAACGCGGTGGCGATCCTCGGCGGCGTGGTCGGCGAAGGCTCGCTGAGCCCGTACTTCGCTGTCGTCTTCGAGCGGTGGCTCAGTCCCGAGGCATCGGCCAGCGCGGCCTTCCTGTGCTCGTTCGTGATCATCATCGCGGTGTTCCTGGTGTTCGCCGACCTGTTCCCCAAGCGGCTGGGCATGAGCAACCCCGAACGGCTGGCGGTGCGCATGGTGGGGCCGATGCTGCTCCTGATCACCACCTTCAAGCCGCTGGTGTGGTTCTTCACGCGCTGCACCGACCTGCTGTTCAAGCTGCTGGGCATGCCACTGGCGCGCGACGACAAGATCACATCGGCCGACATCCTCGCGATGACCGAGGCCGGCGCGCAGGCGGGCGTGCTCGCGGCGCGCGAGCAGCAGGTGATCGCCAATGTGTTCGAGCTCGACACGCGGCTGGTCAGCAGCGTGATGACCGTGCGCGACAACATCACCTGGTTCCTGCACGACGACCCCGAATCGGTGCTGCGCGCGCGCATCATCGCCGAGCCCTTCTCGGCATACCCGGTGTGCGACGGCGACATCGACCACGTTCTGGGCTACGTCGACGCCAAGGACATGTTCCAGCGCGTGCTCAGCGGCCAGCCGCTGGCCTTCGACCAGGGGCTGCCGCTGCACAAGGCGCTGGTCATTCCCGACCGGCTCTCGCTCACCGAGGTGCTGGAGCAGTTCCAGCAGGCGCACGAGGACTTCGCGATCATCGTGAACGAATACAGCCTGGTGGTGGGCGTGATCACGCTCAACGACGTGATGAGCACGGTGATGGGCGACCTGGTGTCCACGCCCGACGAGGAGCAGATCGTCCAGCGCGACGAGAACTCATGGCTCATCGACGGCGTCACGCCCATCCAGGATGTGCAGCGCGCGCTGCACATCGACGAGATGCCGCACGCCGAGGAATACGAGACGCTGGCCGGCTTCCTGATGGTGATGCTGCGCCGCGTGCCCAAGCGGACCGACAACGTGAGCTGGGGCGGCTACACCTTCGAGGTGATGGACGTCGACAGCTACCGCATCGACCAGGTGATGGTCACCAAGGGTTCCGGCATCGCGAAGGCGCCGGCGAACTGAGCAGGAGAGCGCGGAGGCGGCGACGCCTCAGGCCGGCGAGCGGTCGCGCTGCTGCTGTTGTTGTTGCTGCTGTTGCAGCCGTTCCTTCTCGCGTTCCTTCTCGTTGAACGCCCACAGCCGCTGGTTGGAGAAAACCGCGTTCGGATACGGCGACTTGCCGCGGCTGCCGTTGTAGCGCCCCAGCGTCATGAACAGGTCGCCGCTCTCCCGGTCCAGGTAGTGGCGAAGAATGACGCAGCCGAAGCGCAGGTTGGTCTGCATGTGGAAGAGCTTGGCCGGGTCGCCATCGCCGATCACGCGTGTCCAGAACGGCATCACCTGCATGTAGCCGCGCGCGCCGGCACTCGACACCGCGAACTTGCGGAAGTTGCTCTCGACCTGAATCAGCCCCAGCACCAGGCTCACCTCGAGCCCCGACCGCTTGGCCTCGTACCAGACCGTCTGCAGGAACTCGATGCGCGTGGGCGCATCGGCCACCTTCCTCGACAGGCGCCCGCTCATCTCCCCGAGCCAGCGCAGGTAGGCCAGCCGGGCCTCGGTGTTCGCGAATTCCGGCACCGGCGGCGCCTTGTTGTGGATGGCCGAACTCAGCGCGGTGCGCACCGAGTCGATCAGCGGCTCCTCGATCTGCGCGCCGGCCATGGCGGCCCGCGGCAGCGACAGCATCGTGAGGGCGCCTGCGGTCACGGCGCCGCCCAGGCACTGGCGTCGCGAGAGGCCGCCCTCCAGGCTCATTGGGCGAGCTTGCCGACGATGAACTCGGCGATGCCGGCAGCCGGCACCTTCGTGGCCGCGGTGTCGCGGCGATGCTGGTATTCGAGCTGGCCTTCCTTGAGGCCGCGGTCGGAGATGACGACGCGGTGCGGCACACCGATCAGCTCCCAGTCGGCGAACATAGCGCCGGGGCGCTCGCCGCGGTCGTCGAGCAGAACGTCGACGCCCTTGGCCAGCAACTCTTCATAGAGCGCCTCGGCAGCCGCCTTGACCTCGGCACTGCGGTCCATGCCGATCGGGCAGACCACCACGGTGAAGGGCGCGATCGCGTCCGGCCAGATGATGCCGCGCTCGTCGTGGTTCTGTTCGATGGCGGCCGCCGGCAGGCGGGTGATGCCGATGCCGTAGCAGCCCATCTCCAGAAGCTGCGGCTTGCCGGCTTCGTCGAGGTAGGTGGCGTTCATGTCCTTGCTGTACTTGGTGCCCAGCACGAACACGTGGCCCACCTCGATGCCGCGCTCGATGGCCAGCACGCCCTTGCCGTCGGGCGACGGGTCGCCGGCCACGACGTTGCGGATGTCGGCCACCAGATCGGGCTCGGGCAGGTCGCGGCCCCAGTTGACGCCCGTCATGTGGAAGTCGACTTCGTTGGCGCCGGTGATCCAGTCGGCCATCACGGCGGCTTCGCGGTCGGCCACCAGCTTCACGGGCTTCTTCAGGTTCAGCGGACCCAGGTAGCCGGGCTTGCAGCCGAAGTGGTCCTCGATCTCGGCCAGCGTCGCGAAGCGGAAGCCCTGGTTGAGGCCGGGCAGCTTGCCGACCTTGATCTCGTTCATGTCGTGGTCGCCGCGCAGCAGCAGCAGCCAGACCTGCGAACCCTTGATGTCGCCGGCCTCGTCGACGACGTCGGTGGCAAGCACCAGCGACTTGATGGTGGTGGAAAGCGGCACGCCGAGCAGCTCGGCCACGTCGGCGCAGGTGCTCTTGCCCGGGGTCGGCGTCTTCTCGAGCGCCTTGGCGGCGGCGGGGCGCGGACCGGCCGGGGCCAGCGCCTCGGCCTTCTCCATGTTGGCGGCGTAGTCGCTGTCGGGGCAGTAGACGATGGCGTCCTCGCCGGTGGCGGCGATCACCTGGAACTCCTCGCTCAGGTCACCGCCGATGGCGCCGCTGTCGGCCGCCACGGCGCGATAGCGCAGGCCGAAGCGGTCGAAGATGTTGCGATAGGCCTGCGCCATGACCTGGTAGCTCGCCTTGGCGGCGTCGAGGTCGCGGTCGAAGCTGTAGGCGTCCTTCATGATGAACTCGCGCCCGCGCATGAGGCCGAAGCGCGGACGTCGTTCATCGCGGAACTTGGTCTGGATCTGGTAGAAGTTCTTCGGCAGCTGCTTGTAGCTGCGGATCTCCTGGCGGGCGATGTCGGTCACCACTTCCTCGCTGGTCGGCTGGACCACGTAGTCGCGGTCGTGGCGGTCCTTGATGCGCAGCAGCTCGGGGCCCATCTTGTCGAACCGGCCGGTCTCCTGCCAGAGCTCGGCGGGCTGCACCACGGGCATGGTCATCTCGACGGCGCCGGCGCGGTTCATCTCCTCGCGGACGATGGCTTCCACCTTGCGGATCACGCGCAGCCCCATGGGCATGTAGGTGTAGATGCCCGTGCCGAGCTTCTTGATCATGCCGGCCCGCATCATGAGACGGTGGCTCGCCACTTCGGCGTCAGCGGGCGCTTCCTTGAGGGTGGAGACGAAAAAACGGGAAGCTTTCATCGGGATTGCGGTGAGGGTTCGCTGGATTCGAGGTTCGGAAGTGGGGAACTGCTCCCCGGAGAGACCCTGAGAGCCTGGCATCGGCAGCTTGCCGAGGGCAACCCGGCATGCATAATCGACTCAGTTCAAAAATTGGGGTTTGATTATGCTCGACCGGGACGGCTTCAGGCCCAACGTCGGCATCATCCTGCTCAACCAGAGAAACCAGGTTTTCTGGGGCAAACGCATACGTACTCACTCCTGGCAGTTTCCGCAAGGCGGCATCGACCGCGGCGAAAGTCCCGAGCAGGCCATGTACCGGGAACTGCACGAGGAAGTGGGGCTCCACCCGGAGCACGTGCGCATCGTGGCCCGTACCCGCGACTGGTTGCGCTACGAGGTGCCGGATCGGTTCATTCGCCGTGACGCACGGGGCCACTACAAAGGCCAGAAACAAATCTGGTACCTGCTGCAACTCGTCGGCCACGACTGGGATCTCAACCTGCGTGCAACCGACCATCCCGAATTCGACGCCTGGCGCTGGCACGACTACTGGGTGCCGCTCGACGTGGTCGTCGAGTTCAAGCGCGGCGTCTACGAGATGGCGCTCACCGAGCTCGCTCGCTACCTGCCGAGGCAGGACTTCCGCAACCGCTTCCTGCGCAGCAACGTGCGCGCCCGAGAATTCGAGCGCCACTCGCCGGACGCCGGGGCGCCGCCCGGACTCGATCTGCCGCCCGGCGGCAGCTTCGATCCGCATCCCGACATTCCTTCCGCGAGCAATGAACCTCCTGTCCAAGACAACAAGGCACCCCCGCCCCTTCCGACGCAGCGCTGAGCGCGTTCTCCTGCTGGCCTGCTTCGGCATCCTCGCCGGGTGCGCCTCGGGTCCGCACGACACCGACAACCCCGACTGGGCACAGGCAGGCCTGCCGCCCCCGCCCAAGCGATACGAGACGGACAAGGAGTGGGAAGAAACGGCCACCCCGCCCCCGCCGGCCTTCAGCGAAAGCCGCCTGCTGCCGATCGAAATGCCGCCCTACATGAGCCTGAAGTTCGGCATCGATCCGCAGACGATCGCCATCACCGGCGACGGCATCGTCCGCTACGTGGTAGTGGCCCAGAACCGCAGCGGCGGCGCGACCAATGCCTTCTACGAAGGCATCCGCTGCTCCACGGCCGAGATGAAGAGCTACGCCCGCTACAACAGCGGGACCTGGCAGGACGTGGCGAAGCCGGAGTGGAAGCGCCTGAGCGACATGAACTCCAGCTACACCCGCAAGCTGGCCAACCAGGCCCTGTGCCGCGGCAACGCGCCGCGTGCGTCGGTGGGCGACATGGTCCAGAACCTCCGCAATCCGGTGCGCGAAGTGCAGTAGGCGTCCGCGCCGAAAGATGAAGAAACGGGGCCCATGGGCCCCGTTTTCGTTTCTGGGGCCTCTCAGCCCGGCATCAGCACCATGTTGTCGCGGTGGACCATCTCCGGCTCCGCCACATAGCCCAGAAGGCGCTCGAATTCGGACGAAGGCTTGCGGCACAGCAGCCGCGCTTCCACGCTCGAGTAGTTGGCAAGACCCCGGGCCAGCTCGACGCCGTCGGCGTCGCGCACCGCGATCACGTCGCCGCGCGAGAACTCGCCCGAGACGCCGGTCATGCCGATCGGCAGCAGGCTCTTGCCCTCGGCGCGCACTTTGGCGGCTGCGCCCGCATCGACCACGACGGAGCCGCGCAGCTGCAGATGGTCGGCCATCCAGCGCTTGCGGGCCTGGTGCTTGGCGGTCTGCGCCACCAGCAGCGTACCGATGGATTCGCCCTTCGCCAGTCGCAGCAGTGCGTCGGCTTCGCGGCCCCAGGCGATGACCGTGGAGGCGCCCGAGCCTGCCGCGCGCTTGGCCGCGAGGATCTTGGTGATCATGCCGCCCTTGCCGATGCTGGAGCCCGCGCCCCCGGCCATCGCCTCGAGCGCCGGGTCGCCGGCGGCGGCCTCGTGCACGAACTTCGCGTCCGGGTCCTTGCGCGGATCGGCCGTGTACAGGCCCTTCTGGTCGGTCAGGATGACCAGCGCATCGGCTTCGACCAGGTTGGCCACGAGGGCGCCGAGCGTGTCGTTGTCCCCGAACTTGATCTCGTCGTTGACGACCGTGTCGTTCTCGTTGATGACCGGCACCACGCCCAGCTTGAGCAGCGTGACCAATGTCGAGCGGGCGTTGAGATAGCGTTCGCGATCCGCCAGGTCGGCGTGCGTCAACAGCACCTGGGCGCTGCCGATCTCGTTCTCGCGCAGCTTGGTCTCGTACATCTGGGCCAGGCCCATCTGGCCGACCGCGGCCGCGGCCTGGAGCTCGTTGATTTCATGCGGCCGGGTGCGCCAGCCGAGGCGCTTCATGCCTTCGGCAATGGCGCCGCTCGACACCATCACCACCTCGCGCCCATCGCGCACCAGCGCGGCCAGCTGCCGGCACCACTCGCCGATGGCGGCCTCGTCGAGACCGCGCCCCTCGTTGGTCACGAGGCTGGAGCCCACCTTGACGACGATACGGCGGGCATCCCGCAAGGCAGTGGATCCGGAGTTCGAGGTCATCTTGGGAGGGAGTGGAGGTCTTTGGATGCTGCTGGGTTGGCTGTGTTGCGGCCGGCAGGACCGGCCGTCGATGCTGCGGCGGATGCCGCTCAGGAGCCTTCGGGAGGCAGGGGCGCGAAACGCGGGTCGACCTCGACCGTCTGGTGCTCCGCCACCTGCTCTGCCTTGACCTGCTGGTAGATGGCCTGCACCAGATGCTCGCAGCCCTCGCGCGTGAGCGCCGAGATCTCGAACACCGGGCCCTTGAAGCGCAGGCGCTTCACGAAGTCCTTAATGCGCGCCGCGCGCTCGTCGGCGGGCACCATGTCGAGCTTGTTCAGCACGAGCCAGCGGGGCTTCTCGTAGAGATCGGCGTCGTATTTCTTCAGTTCGCCCACGATGGCCTTGGCCTGCGCCACCGGATCGACGCTGTCGTCGAAGGGCGCCATGTCGACGACGTGCAGCAGCAGGCGCGTGCGCTGCAGGTGCCGCAGGAACAGATGGCCGAGGCCGGCGCCTTCGGATGCGCCCTCGATCAGGCCGGGCAGGTCCGCCACGACGAAGCTCTGCTCGGGGCCGACGCGCACGACACCCAGGTTCGGGTGCAGCGTGGTGAAGGGGTAGTCCGCGATGCGCGGACGGGCGTTCGAAATGGCGCTGATCAGCGTCGACTTGCCGGCATTCGGCATGCCGAGCAGACCCACATCGGCAAGCACCTTGAGTTCGAGCTTGAGGCTGCGCTTCTCGCCGGGCCAGCCCGGAGTCTTCTGGCGCGGGGCGCGGTTGATCGCGCTCTTGAAGCGCATGTTGCCGAAGCCGCCGTCGCCGCCCTTGGCGATGGTGATGACCTCGCCCTCCTTCAGCAGCTCGAACAGCACTTCGCCGGTTTCCGCGTCGGAAATGATCGTTCCGACCGGCATCTTCAGCGTGATGTCGTCGCCGGCGGCTCCGAACATGTCGGAGCCCATGCCATGCTCGCCGCGCTTGGCCTCGTGGCGGCGCGAATAGCGAAAATCGACCAGGGTGTTGAGGTTGGAATCGGCCACCGCGAACACGTGACCGCCACGGCCACCGTCGCCACCGTTGGGGCCGCCGAATTCCTTGTACTTCTCATGACGGAACGACACGCAGCCGTTCCCGCCGTCGCCAGCGGCGACGTCGATGAAGGCTTCGTCGACGAACTTCATGGGAAACCTAGTTTACAAATGAAGAAGCCCCGGCAATGCGGGGCCTCGGGATGGTCGGTCTGACTCGGGGCTTAAGCCGCGGGAGTCACGTTGACCGTGTGCTTGTTCAGCGCACCCTTGGTAGCAAACGACACGTGGCCGTCGACCAGGGCGAACAGCGTGTGGTCCTTGCCCACGCCGACGTTCACGCCGGGGTGGAACTGAGTGCCACGCTGACGCACGATGATCGAGCCTGCGCTGATCAGTTCGCCGCCGAAAGCCTTCACGCCGAGCATCTTGGGCTTGGAATCGCGCCCGTTTCGCGTTGAGCCGCCGCCTTTTTTCTGTGCCATGGAATCTGCTCCTGTGCCGTGTTAAGCGGCGATCGCGCCGATTTGCAGCTCGGTGAACTGCTGGCGATGGCCTTGACGTTTCTGATAGTGCTTGCGACGGCGCATCTTGAAGATGCGAACCTTGTCGTGCTTGCCGTGCGACAGCACCGTGACCGTCACCGTTGCACCGGACACCAGGGGCGTGCCAACCTTGATTTCAGCGCCGTTGCCGACGGCCAGAACCTGGTCGATCACGATTTCCTGGCCTACGTCCGCAGCAATCTGTTCTACTTTGATTTTCTCGCCGGAAGCAACGCGATACTGCTTGCCACCGGTTTTTATGACCGCGTACATGTAAACCTCTTAGAAATGAGTCTCCGCGGCGAATTCCGCAGAGCCCAAGATTATAGCGCGGTTCGCGCCTGCTAGCCACTCCCGGGCGCAGGCCCCGCTGGCAAGCCTCTTCGGCTCCCTATAATTTGCGCCTTCCGGCCTTGCCCCGCCTGGGCCGCCCACCACCAACACTCAGCAGCGCCCCGCGCCTTCGCTTTGCCAGTTCCCGCCGCCGACACCTCCCCCACCGCCACCGTGCTGGACCTGATTGCCGGCGACATGGTCGAAGTCGACCGCGTGATCGCTCGTCGCCTCGACACGGGCGTGCCACTGGTCAGCCAGGTTTCCAGATACATCATCTCCGCAGGCGGCAAACGCCTGCGGCCGGCACTGCTGCTTCTGATGTCGGGGGCACTGGGATATGCCGGCGAGCAGCGCTTCAACCTGGCGGCCGTGGTGGAGTTCATCCACACCGCCACGCTGCTGCACGACGACGTCGTAGACGAATCCACCCTGCGGCGCGGCCGGGCGACGGCCAACGAGTCGTTCGGCAACCCGGCCAGCGTGCTGGTCGGCGACTTCCTCTATTCGCGCGCGTTCCAGATGATGTTGGACGCAAACAACATGCGCGTGATGCAGATCCTGGCCGAGGCCACGAACATCATCGCCGAGGGCGAGGTGCTTCAGCTGATGAACATGCACGACGCCTCGCTGGACGAAGCGGCCTACCTGCGCGTGATCCGCTCGAAGACCGCGAAGCTCTTCGAGGCCAGCACCCGCCTTGCAGCCGTGCTGGCCGACGCATCGCCCGAACTGGAAGAAGCCTGCGCCACTTACGGGCAGGCACTGGGCACCGCCTTTCAGGTGATCGACGACGTCCTCGACTACACGGGCGATGCCAGCGAAACCGGCAAGAACGTCGGCGACGACCTGCGTGAAGGCAAGACGACGCTGCCGCTCATCTTCGCAATGCAGCGAGGCACCTCCGCCCAGAGCGAACTCGTGCGCGCCGCCATCGAGGCCGGGGACACCACCCAGTTGGGCAAGGTCATCGAGATCGTCCAGGAAACCGGCGCACTGGATGCATCGCGCGCCGCCGCTGCAGCAGAGGCGCAGCGTGCGATTCATGCATTAAAAAACTTTCCGTCGAATTTGCACGCTTCAGGTTTGCTACAATTAGCGGCTCAGTTGCTTGAGCGACGTGCCTGAACACCTCTCCTGAGTTGGCATCTAGGACGACTTCTTCTTTCTTGCAACCATCGGGGTGTAGCTTAGCCTGGTAGAGCGCTACGTTCGGGACGTAGAGGCCGGAGGTTCGAATCCTCTCACCCCGACCAGCCTTTGGCTGGCATTAATCGACAAATGGCCAGCCTGTTGCTGTGTAGCGATTTACAGCACAGGACTGTTCAGCGATGATCGTGAAGCAATTTTTCACATCTTTTTCACTCGCTGAATGGCTGCAGCCGAACTTCCTGTTAAAGAACCTTCGCAAATAGCCCTGCCAGGGCTTGCGCGCGCCCTGGTTTCGGCCGGCAAGCTTCCCGCCAAGGCTGCCGAGGACATCTATCAGAAGTCTCTTACTGCTCGCACAAGCTTCATCGCCGAGCTGACCGGCTCCGGCGCCGTATCGGCAGCCGACCTCGCCCATACGCTTTCCTCCGCCTTCGGCGCCCCGCTGCTCGATCTGGACGCCATCGATCCGCAGCGCCTGCCGAAGGACCTGGTCGACCCGAAGCTGTGCCAGGCGTATCGCATCGTCGTCCTCAGCAAGCGCAACAATCGCCTGATCGTCGCGACGGCCGATCCTTCAGACCAACAGGCGGCCGAGAAGATCAAGTTCGCCTCGCAGATGGGCGTCGACTGGGTCATCGCCGAGTACGACAAGCTGTCGCGGATGATCGAGGCCGCCGCGGTCAGCGCGGCGGAGACCATCAACAGCATCGTCGGCAGCGAGTTCGAGTTCGACGAGGTTTCCGCCGAGACTGCGAACGAGAGCAACGACCAGGCCATCGCCGAAGTCGAAGACGCACCGGTCGTGCGTTTCCTGCACAAGATGCTGCTGGACGCCGTCAGCATGCGGGCATCGGACATCCACTTCGAACCGTACGAACACAACTACCGCGTGCGTTTCCGCATCGACGGCGAACTGCGCGAGGTGGCCAGCCCGCCGACCGTCATCAAGGACAAGCTGGCCTCGCGCATCAAGGTCATCTCCCGGCTCGACATCTCCGAGAAGCGCGTGCCGCAGGACGGCCGCATGAAGCTCAAGATCGGGCCCGACCGCGTGATCGATTTCCGCGTGAGCACGCTGCCCACGCTCTTCGGCGAGAAGATCGTCGTGCGTATTCTCGACCCGAGCAGCGCACGGCTGGGCATCGACGCCCTGGGCTACGACGCGGACGAGAAGGCGCGACTGTTGCATGCGATCGGCCGTCCCTATGGCATGGTGCTCGTCACCGGCCCCACGGGCTCGGGCAAGACGGTGTCGCTCTATACCTGCCTGAACCTGCTGAACCAGCCGGGCGTGAACATCGCGACGGCCGAAGACCCGTCCGAAATCAACCTGCCCGGCGTCAACCAGGTGAACGTCAACGAGCGCGCGGGCCTGACCTTCGCGGCCGCGCTGCGCGCCTTCCTGCGCCAGGATCCCGACATCATCATGGTCGGCGAAATCCGCGACCTGGAAACCGCCGACATCTCGATCAAGGCTGCGCAGACCGGCCACCTCGTGCTATCCACGCTGCACACCAACGACGCGCCCACCACGCTCACGCGGATGCGCAACATGGGCATCGCACCGTTCAACATCGCGTCGAGCGTGATCCTGATCACCGCCCAGCGCCTCGCGCGCCGCCTGTGCACGGTCTGCAAGCTCCCGGCCGACATTCCGCGTGAAACGCTGCTGGACGCCGGCTTCAAGGAAGAGGAGCTGGACGGATCCTGGAAGCCCTACCGCCCCGTCGGCTGCTCCGCCTGCAACAGCGGCTACAAGGGCCGCGTCGGCATCTACCAGGTGATGCCGATCTCGGAAGCCATCCAGGAAATCATCCTGCGCGACGGCAGCGCGCTCGACATCGCCCTGCAGTCCGAGGCCGAGGGCGTGCGCTCCCTGCGGCAGTCGGGCCTGCGCAAGGTCATGCAAGGTCTCACTTCGCTGGAAGAAGTGGTGGCCTGCACCAACGAATAACGAACATACCGAACACCGGAGATCGAATGGCTACAGTTGCATCCTCCCGCACCCAGCCCACCCACAAGGAATATGTCTTCGAGTGGGAAGGCAAGGACCGCAACGGCAAGCTGGTACGCGGCGAACTTCGTGCGGCTGGCGAGAACCAGGTGCAGGCCGCGCTGCGCCGCCAGGGCGTGCTCGCCTCCAAGATCAAGAAGCGCCGCATGCGCTCGGGCAAGGCGATCAAGCCGAAGGACATCGCGATCTTCACGCGCCAGCTGGCCACGATGATGAAGGCGGGCGTGCCGCTGATGCAGTCCTTCGATATCGTGGGACGCGGTAATGCGAATCCAAGCGTAGCCAAGCTGCTCAATGACATTCGCAGCGACGTGGAAACTGGTAGCTCGCTGTCCTCCGCATTCCGCAAGTTCCCGAAGTACTTCGACAACCTGTATTGCAACCTGGTGGAGGCTGGCGAAGCGGCCGGTATTCTGGAAGAACTGCTGGACCGGCTGGCCACCTACATGGAGAAGACCGAGGCGATCAAGTCGAAGATCAAGTCGGCGCTGATGTATCCGATCTCGGTGATCGTGGTGGCATTCATCGTGATCGCCATCATCATGATCTTCGTGATCCCCGCGTTCAAGGAGGTGTTCACGTCTTTTGGCGCCGACCTGCCTGCGCCAACACTGATCGTGATCGGTATCAGCGAGTTCTTCGTTTCCTATTGGTGGCTTATTTTCGGCGGCATCGGTGGGGGGCTCTACTTCTTCATGCAGGCCTGGAAACGCAACGAGCGCGTCCAAAGAACGATGGACCGCCTGCTGCTGAGGATCCCTGTCTTCGGCGTCCTCATCGAAAAATCCTGCGTCGCCCGCTGGACCCGCACCCTCGCCACCATGTTCGCCGCCGGCGTCCCGCTGGTCGAAGCGCTCGACTCCGTGGGCGGCGCTTCGGGCAACACCGTCTACGGCGACGCCACGGCGAAGATCCAGCAGGAGGTGTCCACCGGCACCAGCCTCACGGCAGCCATGACCAACGCCAACCTGTTCCCGTCCATGGTGATCCAGATGACCGCCATCGGCGAGGAATCCGGCTCCATCGACCACATGCTCGGCAAGGCCGCCGACTTCTATGAATCCGAGGTGGACGACATGGTCGCCGGTCTCTCCAGCCTGATGGAGCCGATCATCATCGTCTTCCTCGGCACGATCATCGGCGGCATCGTGGTGTCCATGTACCTGCCCATCTTCAAGCTCGGCCAGGTCGTTTGATGCTGGTTTCGCGGGAGTTCGACACCGCTTTCGCCGGTGTCCTGGGGTTGTTGATCGGAAGCTTCCTGAACGTCGTCATCTACCGCGTGCCGGTGATGATGTATCGGGAATGGCTCGCCGACGCAGTCGCCAATCTGATGTCCTCCAAGGAGGCGCCGTCGCTGTGGACGCTCGCCTTCGGGCCGAAGGTCGCGGCACCCGCGGGGTTGGAGGCCGCGGCCGACAAGGCCGCCGAGCTCGTAGAGAAGCAGCCTCCCTTCGACCTGATGCGCCCTGCTTCGCGCTGCGGTGCCTGCGGCCACCTGATCCGCTGGTACGAGAACATCCCCGTGCTGAGCTACGCCGTGCTGCGCGGGCGCTGCTCTTCGTGCAAGACTCCGATCAGCCTGCGCTATCCGCTGGTCGAGCTGATCTCCGGCGCCCTGTTCGCCCTGTGCGCCTGGCGTTTCGGCATCACGCCCGCCGGGGCGCTGTGGGCTGCGTTCGGGGCCCTCCTGATCTGCCAGTTCCTGATCGATTTCGACACGCAGTTCCTGCCCGATTCGCTCAACTACCCCTTGCTGTGGCTTGGGCTGATCGGCGCGGCCATGGGCTGGACCGGCGTCTCCCTGGGTTCCGCCGTCTGGGGTGCCGTGTTCGGCTACCTGAGCCTGTGGCTTGTGTACCATGCCTTTCGCCTGGTCACGGGCAAGGAAGGCATGGGCTATGGAGACTTCAAGCTGCTGGCTGCGCTGGGTGCATGGCTCGGCGCCGACTACCTCATCGCGATCATCCTCGTCTCTTCGCTGGTGGGCGCGGTGATCGGCATCGCATTGCGCGTCGCCGGCAAGCTGGCGCACAAGGACATCCCGATCGCCTTCGGCCCCTTCCTGGCCGGCGCGGGCCTCGTCTGCCTGGCGGCTGGCCCCGAAGTCGTGAGGCAGTGGATTCCGTTCGCCTTCCCCCTGGGCGCACTGATCCGCTGACATCCGCATGGTGGTGCGGCGCATCGGCCTGACGGGCGGTATCGGCAGCGGCAAGAGCACCGTCGCCGGCCTTCTGGTGGCCCAGGGAGCGGTTCTCGTGGACACGGACGCCATCGCGCGGTCCATCGCACTGCCGGGCGGCATCGCGATGCCCGCGCTGGAGGCCGCCTTCGGCCCTGGCGTCATCGACGCGGCCGGCGGCCTGGACCGTGCCGCCATGCGCCAGATCGTGTTCGCGGACGCAGGCGCCAAGGCCCGGCTCGAATCCATCCTCCATCCGCTGATCGGAGCCGAAACCCAGCGGCAGGCCGCGGCCGCCGGCGAGGATGCGGTCGTCGTGTTCGACGTTCCCCTGCTGGTCGAGTCTGGGCGCTGGCGCGCCATCGTCGACCGGGTGCTGGTGGTCGACGCCACCGAGGAAACACAGTTGAAACGCGTCGTTGCACGCTCCGGCTGGGCGCCGGAGGCGGTCAAGGCGGTGATCGCGCAGCAGGCCACCCGACGGGCGCGCCGGGCGGCGGCGGATGCCGTGATCTACAACGAGTCCCTGACCCTGGAGGAACTCGCTCAGGAGGTCCGGGGTTTCTGGGAAAGGTGGGCTAAGTCGGGCACGCGATAATTTGGGGTTGACGCCGCGACGGCAAAAGGACGATCACGTCAAACGGCGCATGCCCAAGCGCCCCTCACGATGCTTTTCAATTCGTACCCCTTCATCTTCGTTTTCTTCCCGCTGGTCCTGATCGGCTTCTTCCTGATCGGTGCGCGCAGCCCCCGGTCGGCGGCGGGGTTCCTGGCACTGGCCTCCCTCTTCTTCTATGGCTGGTGGAGCGTCAAGGCGCTTCCGCTGCTGCTGGGGTCGATCTGCGTCAACTACTGGTTCGGGCTGCGGCTCACCCCCTCGCCCAGCCGCGAGGACAAGTACCGCAAGACGCTGCTGATCGTCGCGCTGGTGGTCAACCTCGGGGTGCTGGCGGTCTTCAAGTACGCCAACTTCTTCCTCGAGAACATCGATGCCGGGTTGGCCGCTGCGGGCCTGCCGCAGATCGACCTGGTGCACATCGTCCTGCCGATCGGCATCTCGTTCTATACCTTCACCCAGATCGCCTTCCTGGTCGACTGCTGGCAGGGCAAGGTGCACGAGCGCAGCTTCATCCACTACGTGCTGTTCGTGACCTACTTCCCGCACCTGATCGCGGGCCCCGTGCTGCATCACGCGCAGATGATGCCGCAGTTCAACAACCCGGCCACCTACCGGATCAACGCCAACAACATCGCGCTGGGCCTGGGCATCTTCGTCTTCGGCCTGGGCAAGAAGATGCTGATCGCCGACCCGATGGGCCAGTACGCCGACATGATGTTCAAGGGCGTGCACGAAGGCGTGATGCCTTCCCTGTACACGGCGTGGTTCGGGGTGCTGGCGTACACGATGCAGATCTACTTCGACTTCTCGGGCTACTCCGACATGGCCGTGGGCCTGTCGCTGTGCGTCGGGGTGCAGCTGCCGCTCAACTTCCGCTCGCCCTACAAGTCGACCAACATGATCGAGTTCTGGCGGCGCTGGCACATCTCGCTGTCGACCTTCCTGCGCGACTACCTCTACGTGCCGCTGGGCGGCAACCGCAAGGGCCCGGCGCGGCGCTACATCAACCTGTTCCTGACCATGCTGCTGGGCGGCCTGTGGCACGGCGCCGCCTGGACCTTCGTGATCTGGGGCGCGCTGCACGGCTTCTACCTGATGGTCAACCACTTCTGGAACGCCAAGGTGCGGCGCGGCAGGACCGAGACCACCTGGTACGGCCGCGTGATCGGATGGTTCATCACCTTCGTCTGCGTGATGATCGCCTGGGTGGTGTTCCGCGCCGACAGCATGTCGGCCGCCATCGAGATCTACAAGGGCATGCTGGGCATGCACGGTGCCCCTGTGTCGGCCTTCAGCGAATTCCGCGTGCCGTTCCGCAAGCCCGAGTTCTTCCAGACTCTGCTCGTGGCCATCGTGATCTGCCTGGCGCTGCCGCCCACGATCACGCTCGACCGCTGGATTCCTGCGGTCGCAGGCCTGGCCGGTCGCCCGCGCCTGCAGCGCCTGGCCACCTGGGTCACCGGCCTGGGCTGCGTCTACCTGTTTGGCCTGTGCGTGTCGAAGTTCGGCAGCTACAGCCCCTTCCTCTATTTCCAGTTCTGAAATGAAACTCCCCCAGGCTTCGCGCAATTCGTGTCGCTTCTCCAACCCCCTCGCCGGGGGCGACGCCGGTGGCCCGGCAAAGCCGGTTCCACGGCGTCCCGCGAGTGGAGCGCGCTCGATTCATGCAGCGCAGATCAGGCGGAGCGCGGTGGGGGGCTGAGATGGAAGACACGAAATCGGCCAAGACCTGGCTTCGCATCTTCGCCGCGGGCTACCTGGTGTGCTGCGCCTTGCTGCTCGTCAGCCTGCTCACGCCCATTCCGTACGGCGACCTGACCCGCATCGGGCGCATTTCCGAGCGCGAGTTCGGCTGGCACGAGCCGCCGCCGCCCATTCCCGACGCCGACGTCAAGACCTGGCCCATCACCGAATCCGACATCCTGGTGATCGGCGACAGCTTCTCGGTGCGCTACGCCTGGCAGTCGAAGCTGGTGGGCGCGGGCTACAAGGTCACCACCACGCACTGGGACAACCTGGGCGGCGTGCTCTGCGACGACTTCTCGGGCTGGCTCCAGAAGTCGGGCTTCAAGGGCAAGGTGGTGATCGTCGAGAGCATCGAGCGGCTGCTTTCCGACCGCATCGAGAAGTCCGAGTCGTGCAGGACCATGAAGCACGCGTTCAAGCCGACGCCGCCGCCCTTCGAGAACCCGTCCAGGCCAGCCCCCGGCTTCCAGCTCAACTGGGACGCGCAGCTGCTCAGCGGCTGGCTGACCTACAAGAACACGAAGGAGATCCTGGCCTCCGACAGCTGGACCAACACGCCCGAGCGCTGGGGCCCGCTGATCGACGCGCGCGTGGTGCCCGACGGCTGCAAGCAGTTCAGCCATCGCGCCTGCGACAAGCTGCTGATGACCGCCGAGGACCGCGTCAATCCGGCGCTGACGGCCGAATCCGCGAAGTTCATGAAGCGCTTCGAGAGCACCGCAGCGCCCTACAAGGTGGTGTGGATGGTCGTGCCCAACAAGACCAGCGTGTATTTGCAACAAAACCATGCCGACGAGTTCCGGGCTGCGTTCAACCCGCAAAATATCGGACCGGACCTGTTCGCGCTGGCAGAACAGAATCGCTTCAAGATGAAGGATCTTTTTCCTGCCAACGAGACACATGTGTCGACCCGGGGTTACATTCTTTTCGGGGAGCGTATGCTGGAGGCTGTGCGCGAGGTGTTCCCGCCACCGGCCCCCAAGACGCAATGAGCCCGAACCCGACGTGAAAAACCGATACGCGTGATCCTCTACGAGTACCCCTTCAACGAGCGCATCCGCACGTACCTGCGGCTCGAGCACCTGTTCCGCCGCCTCGGCGAGCTGGTGCCGGCCGAATCTCCCCTGTCGCACCACTACGCCCTGGTCACGATCTTCGAGATCATGGACGTCGCTGCGCGCGCCGACCTCAAGGCCGACGTGCTGCGCGACCTGGACAAGCACAAGAACGTCTTCAACGGCTACCGAGGCAATCCGGCGATCGCCGAGGCCGTGCTCGACCAGGTCATCGGCCAGCTCGAAGGCAACTTCGCCGCCCTCAACAGCGTCGCCGGCAAGGCCGGCCAGGCGCTGACCGAGAACGAGTGGCTCATGAGCATCCGCAGCCGCGCCGGCATTCCGGGCGGCACCTGCGAATTCGACCTGCCTGCCTACTACGCCTGGCAGCACCGCCCCGCCGCCAGCCGGCGCGCCGACCTGGAGCGCTGGTCGAACACGCTGTCGCCGCTGGCCTCGTCGATCTACCTGCTGCTCAAGCTGCTGCGCGACGCCGACGTGCCCTACAAGGTGATCGCGGTCAACGGCCAGTTCCAGCAGAACCTGCCCCAGGGCCGCAGCTTCCAGCTGCTGCGCCTGCGCATCGACCCCAAGCTGGGGCTCATTCCTGAAATCAGCGGCAACCGCCTCATGGTCTCGGTGCGCCTCATGCGCCACGACAAGGACGACCGCCTGCAACAGAGCTCGGAAGACGCGCCCTTCGAGCTCACCCTCTGCGCATGACCGTCGGCGTGAACGAAAGGGGCGAGCGCATCGTGCGCTGCCCGACCTGCGGCGGCGACAGCATCTACGCCCCCAGCAATGCCTACCGGCCCTTCTGCAGCGCGCGCTGCAAGGGCATCGACCTGGGCGCCTGGGCCAGCGAGGAATTCCGCATGCCGGCCGAGGCGCCACCGGACGACGAGCCTTTCGGCGATCCCAAGATCCAGTAAGCAGAAAGAAACGGCGGACCGGCAGGCCGATGAGGCCGTCCGGTGCAGCGGCTGGTTATTTGCCGGCCACGCCATCGTCCAGCAGCGCCGGATCGATGTACGTCGCGAAGCTGCGCGCATAGCGCGGCCTCAGGTGGCCGATGTCCTTGTAGGCCGGCGAACCGTCGTCGGGCATGCTGCGGATGCATTCGCCGCCAGCGCACAGGCTGGCGAAGGGCTCTATGACCCGCGCGCCGTTGGCCTCGGCCACCTGCTTCAGGCGCGCATTGAACTGCGCCTGGTCCTGCGGCATCGGTGCCCTGAGCTGTCCGGATTCCGCTGTCATGCGTCCCAGGCGGCTTCCCTCGATCTGCCGCAGCGGATCGAAATCCATTCCCACCGGGTTGCCGAGCACCAGGTAGACCGGCTTGACCGCCGACAGCCGCTTCAGCACCTCGCCCAGCGACCTGAGCGACTGCTCGATCCCGTCGCCGCCGATGAACGGGTGCACGGCCTTGCGGTCGTCGACGAAGTAGTTCACCGTCGGACCGGCGCCGGTGAAGTAGCAGCTCCAGCACGCACCCAGCACGACCGAGTCGATCTCGGGCTTGAGCGCCAGCTCGAGCACCGCGGTGCGCCGCTCGTCGCAGCCGGTGTCCAGGCCGCTGAACAGGCCCGGCACCGGCGGGCACGAGCCCTTGGTCGCGAAGTAGATGGTGCGCGCCTTGTCGGGCTGCGTACGCACCAGCTCGAGCGCGCGGGGCGCGTACTGCTCGACGTGGCTGTCGCCGATCAGCAGTACGTTGCGCTTGCCGCTGCCGGCACGGTAGACGAACTGGTCGCCCAGCGCGGCCTCCTCGAAGCCGTCGTAGTAGTTGTCCTCGCGGGTCGCGTCGGCCACCGCCTGCAGGGCCGGGCTGTCGTGGCGCGGCGTCGGCGTGCCCAGGAAAACAATGACGCCGGCCAGCGCCAGCGCCGCGCCCGCGCCCGCCAGCCCGCGCAGCATCGCCTGCGAGAGGTGCAGCTTGACGAAGCGCTCCAGGAAGCGATACGTGGCCCAGGCCAGCACGATCGAGGCCACCACCAGCACGATGCGCAACTGCAGCGGCGGCTCGCCGCCGGTCACGATGCGCGCGTAGGACAGCAGCGGCCAATGCCAAAGGTAAAGCGGATAGCTGATGAGGCCGATCCACACCATCACCCGGTTCGACAGCAGGTACTTGTTGAGCACCCCGCCCGGCCCCGCCGCGATGCAGCTCGCCGCGCCGAGCACCGGCAGCAGCGCCCACCAGCCCGGGAACGCCTTCGTGCTGCGCGTCATGAAGAGGCCGAGCACGATCAGCGCGATGCCGACGATCGACTGCAGGTGCTTCTTCCACACGCGGCCGCCCGCCTGCCCCTGGCCGGCCGCCGCGGCGGCCTGCAGCTGCATGACCGCCAGCAGCCCGCCCGCCATCAGCTCCCAGGCGCGCGACAGCGGCGAATAGAAGGCGGCAGCGCGGTGCGGCTGCACCGTCAGCACGTTGACGAGGAAGGAAACCGTCGCCACCGCCAGCGTCACGCGCAGGATCGGCCAGCGCTTGCGCCAGGCCAGCCCCAGCAGCAGGGGCCAGAAGATGTAGAACTGCTCCTCGATGCCCAGCGACCACAGGTGCAGCAGCGGCTTGGTCTCGGCCGTGGCGTCGAAGTAGCCGGCCTCGCCCAGGAAGACGAGGTTGGCGAAGAAGGCGGCGCCGCCCGTCGTCTGCTTGCCCAGCTGCGAGAACTCGCCCGGCAGCAGCACGTACCAGCCGAAGGCCAGCGTCACCAGCAGCACAAGCACCAGCGCCGGGAAGATCCGCCGGATGCGGCGCGCATAGAAGTCGCGGTAGCTGAAGTCGCCCGCCGCCAGGCTCTGCAGGAGGATGGTCGTGATCAGGAAGCCCGAGATCACGAAGAAGATGTCGACCCCGATGAAGCCGCCCGGCAGCAGGCTCGGGAAGGCGTGGTACGCCAGCACCGAGCCGACCGCGATGGCTCGCAGGCCGTCGATGTCCGGGCGGTACTTGGGATGCATGGTCGCTGGGTCTTCTTCGATCGGTCGGTCGGCTGCTGGCGAAGGGCCGATCAGCGCGACGGCTGCTGCGCCGGGGCGCTGCGCACGGTGCGGTCGAAGTAGCTCGCCTCTTCGCGCGTGTAGCGCGGCCGCAGGTGGTCGGCGTCCTTGTAGGCAGGCGCGCCGTCGGGCAGTGTGACCAGGCAATGGCTGCCGTCCTTGCACAGCACCGCCATCGCATCGATGGGCTCCGCGCCGCTCGCCTCGGCGATGGCGCGCAGCCTGTCGTTGAGCGCCTTCTGGTCGGCCGGCAGCGGCGCGGTCGGCGCGGAAGTCATGGCTTCCATGTGAGTGAGGCGGCTGCCTTCGATCAGGCGCTTGGGCGTGAACTCGGGGCCGCCGGGGTTGTCGAGCAGCAGGAAGACCTTCTTGTGCCGTGCCAGCTCGCGCAGCGTGGCTTCCAGCGAGGCCAGCGAGCGCTCGATGCCGTCGCCGCCCTGGAACGGATGGACCTTGTTGTCGGGTCCGCGGAAGTAGTACTCCAGCGCGCCATGGCCGACGAAGTAGCAGTTCCAGCAGCCGCCGATCACCACCGAGTCGACCTCGGGCGTCAGGGCATAGGCCAGCATCGCGTCGCGCCGCTCGGCGCAGCCGATGTTCTTGTCGGCCTGCACGCCCGGCACCGCGGGGCAGGCGCCCTGGGTCACGAACCAGGCCGACTTGTCGGGCATCGACAGCGTGCGGGACAGCTCCATGATGCGCGGCGCGTACTGCTGCACGTGGCTGTCGCCCACGAAGAGCACGCGCTTCGGGCCGCCGCCGGTCTTGTAGACCAGCTGCTCGCCGATCTGGTCGAGCTTGAAGCCGGCGTAGTAGTCGGCGTCCAGCGTGGCGTTGGCGACGATCTGCAGCCGCTCGCTGTCGTTGCGGGGCCCGGGCACGCCGAAGAAGATCGCGGTGCCCAGCGCGGCGATCAGCACCATGCCCGCACCCAGCGCCTTGAGGATGCCCGTGCCCGAGCGGCTTCGGGTATGCCGCTCCACGAACCGGTAGGTGGCCCAGGCCAGCAGCACGGCGGCCACCATCGCGCAGGCGCGGTAGACCGGCGAGGGATGCAGCGGGTCGGCCTCGACGATGCGCACGAAGGCCAGCAGCGGCCAGTGCCACAGGTACAGCGGATAGCTGATGAGGCCGATCCACACCATCACCCGGTTCGACAGCAGGTACTTGTTGAGCACGCCGTTCGGCCCGGCGGCGATGCAGCTCACCGCGCCCAGCGTAGGCAGCAGCGCCCACCAGCCCGGGAAGGACTTGTTGCTGCGGATCATTACCAGCCCCAGGACGATCAGCCCCACGCCCAGCACCGACTGCAGGTGGCTGCGCCACGCGCTCGGCGCCGGCGGCTTCAGCCGCATGCAGGCCAGGATGCCGCCCACCATCAGCTCCCAGAAACGGGAAGCCGGCGAGTAGAACGACGCTGCCGGCAGCGGATGCACCGTGGTCACGTTCACCAGGAACGAGACCGCCGCCACCGCCAGCACCACGCGTACGATCGGCCAGCCCTTGCGCCAGGCGAGCCCCAGCAGCAGCGGCCAGAAGATGTAGAACTGCTCCTCGATGCCCAGCGACCAGAGGTGCAGCAGCGGCTTGGTCTCGGCCGCCGTGTCGAAGTAGCCCGACTCGCCCCAGAACACGAAGTTGGCGACGAAGGCGGCGCCGCCCACGGTCTGCTTGCCGAGCTCGGCGAACTCGTCGGACAGCAGCAGGTACCAGCCCGCGCACAGCGTGGCGAACAGCACCACGATCAGCGCCGGGAAGATCCGCCGGATGCGCCGCGCGTAGAAGTCGCGGTAGCTGAAGTCGCCCGCCGCGAGGCTCTGGAGAATGATGGTCGTGATCAGGAAGCCCGAGATCACGAAGAAGATGTCGACCCCGATGAAGCCGCCCATCAGCGCCGTCGGGAAGGCGTGGTAGACCAGTACCGAGCCCACGGCGATTGCCCGCAGGCCGTCGATGTCCGGACGGTACTTGGGATGCATCAAGCGATCAGCTGGCCGGCGCGTCGGCAGGCGCGACCACCGGCGGCGCCACGAACGGCAGGCCGCGCTCTTCCGACAGCCACTGCAGCACCGGGAACGCGCCCGGCAGCACCGGCGCCACGTCCAGCGGCAGCTGCTGCCAGGCCATGCGCTGGCCTTCGCGCATCTCGAACTCGCCGCTCCAGGCCGTGACCTTGCACCAGTGCAGACGCACCAGCGCGTGCGGATAGTCGTGCTCGGTCACCTTCCAGACCTCGGCGCCGTCGATGGTGATGCCGAGCTCTTCCTGCAGCTCACGCCGCAGCGCCTCCTCGACCGTCTCGGCCGCCTCGATCTTGCCGCCGGGAAACTCCCAGAAGCCCGCGTAGGCCTTGCCCTCGGGCCGGGTGGAAAGCAGCAGCGCATCGTCGGACAGGCGGATCAGCACGCCGACCGCGACCTCCGTGTGCTTGCGGGCCTGTTCGCTCACGCCTTGCTCCGCCCCGCGTAGTCGCGCGCGAACTGGTAGGCCACGCGGCCGCTGCGCGAGCCGCGCTCCAGCGCCCACACGAGCGCCTCGGGCCGCGCCGCCGCGATGGTGGCGTCGTCCATGCCGAACGACGAGAGCCACTGGCCCACGATCGTCAGGTATTCGTTCTGGCTGAAGGGATAGAAGCTCACCCAGAGGCCGAAGCGCTCCGACAGCGAGATCTTTTCCTCGATCACCTCGCCGGGGTGGACTTCGCCGTCCTCGGTGTGGGTGTACGAGAGGTTGTCCTTCATGTACTCGGGCAGCAGGTGGCGCCGGTTGCTGGTCGCGTAGATCAGCACGTTGGGCGTCGAGGCCGCGATGGAGCCGTCGAGGATCGACTTCAGCGCCTTGTAACCCGGCTCGCCCTCGTCGAAGCTCAGGTCGTCGCTGAACACGATGAATTTCTCGGGCCGCTGCGAGACCACCTCGACGATGTCGGGCAGGTCGGTGAGCTCGGCCTTGTCCACCTCGATCAGGCGCAGCCCCTGCGGCGCGTAGGTCTGCAGGCAAGCGCGGATCAGCGACGACTTGCCCGTGCCGCGCGCGCCCGTCAGCAGCACGTTGTTGGCGGGCTTGCCCTCGACGAACTGCTGCGTGTTGCGCGCGATCTTTTCCTTCTGGACGTCGATTTCCTTCAGCGAATCGAGCGACATCGCCGCCACGTGCTTCACGGGCTCGAGCACGCCGTGGCCCGAGCTCCGGCGGCGATAGCGCCAGGCGATGGACGCGTTCCAGTCGGCGGGCTCCGCCAGCGGTTGCGGGAGGATCGATTCGATGCGGGTGATGAGCTGCTCGGCGCGTTCGATCAGCCGTTGGAACTGCTCGTTCATCTGCGCCCGCCCGACCGCCCGAAGGGCGTAGAGCGCCCCCTCGGGGGGCAGCGACGACACGAAGTGCGGAGCGTGGGGGTCATCAGGATCTGTAGTCGGCGTTGATCGTCACGTATTCGTGGCTGAAGTCGCAGGTCCACACGGTTTCGCTGGCCTTGCCGCGGCCCAGGCCGATGCGCACGGTGATTTCGCTCTGCTTCATCACGCGCTGGCCGTCCTCCTCGCGGTACGAGGGGTTGCGCCCGCCCTTGACGGCCACGTGCACGTCGTCGAGGAACAGGTCGATACCGGTCTGGTCGAGATCGGCGATACCCGCGTAGCCCACGGCCGCCAGGATGCGGCCCAGGTTCGGGTCGCTGGCGTAGAAGGCCGTCTTGACCAGCGGCGAATGCGCCACGGCATAGGCCACCTGCCTGCACTCGGCGGCGTCCTTGCCGCCTTCGACCTGCACGGTGATGAACTTGGTCGCGCCCTCGCCGTCGCGCACGATGGCCTGCGCCAGCTTGCGGGCGACCTCCTGCATGGCGGCCACGAGGGCCTTGCCGTCGGCGGAGTCGAGCGAGGTGATGGCCGCGTGGGCGGCCTTCTGGGTCGCGATGACCACGAACGAGTCGTTCGTGGAGGTGTCGCCGTCGATGGTCACGCGGTTGAACGAGGCATCGGCCAGCTGCTTCGCCAGCGGCTGGATCAGCGAGGGATCGATCTTCGCGTCGGTCGCCAGGAAGCCCAGCATGGTCGCCATGTTCGGGCGGATCATGCCGGCGCCCTTGCTGATGCCGGTGATGGTGACGGTGGCGCCGCCGACCTGCACCCGCTGGCTGAATGCCTTCGGAATCGTGTCGGTGGTCATGATGCCTTCGGCCGCGCGCGCCCAGTTGTCCTCCCTGGCATCGGCCAGGGCGGCGGGAAGGCCGGCCTCGATGCGGTCGACGGGCAGCGGCTCCATGATCACGCCGGTGGAGAACGGCAGGATCTGCTCGGGCGAGATCTCCAGCTTGCGCGCCAGCGCGATACAGGTGGAGCGGGTGCGCATCAGTCCGTCTTCACCGGTGCCTGCATTGGCGTTGCCGGTGTTGATGACCATCGCGCGGATGCCGTGGTTCGCGGCCAGGTGGTCGCGGCAGACCTGCACCGGCGCGGCGCAGAAGCGGTTCTGCGTGAACACGCCGCCGACGGCCGAGCCCTCGTCGATCAGCACGACCGTCAGGTCCTTGCGATTGGCCTTGCGCACGCCGGCTTCGGCCACGCCGATGCGGACGCCGGGCACCGCGAACAGGGCGGCAGGATCGGGAGCGGACAGGTTCACGGGCATGGCACTTATTCCTTCTGGCGTATCAATCTTTCATCGGCACCGACACGACGCACTCTTCGTCGCCCGGGATACCGCGGAGCCGGCCTTGCCGGTCCGCCGGCATCGCCCCCCGCGAGGGGCCGGCGGCCACACGGAGTGCGGCGCGCCTGCGGGAGTATCCCTACTTCAGGTGAGCTTGCCGTGGCACTGCTTGTACTTCTTGCCGCTGCCGCAGGGGCAGGGGTCGTTGCGGCCGACGCGGGCGAAGGCGGCGGCACCCGCGGCAAGCCCGGTGGCGGCGGCGCGGCGCTGGCTTTCCTCGTCGACGCGGACTTCGACCTCGCCCGTCTCGGTCGGCGCCGAGTAGGTGATGTTCGACACGTTCTCGCCGCGGCTCTCCAGCGCTTCGGCAGCCTCCTCGAGCTGCTCGCTCGACTGCACGCGCACCGTCATGAGCTGGCGCGTGACTTCGTTCTTGACCGAATCGAGCAGCTGACCGAAGAGTTCGAAGGCCTCGCGCTTGTATTCCTGCTTGGGTTGCTTCTGCGCGTAGCCGCGCAGGTGGATGCCCTGGCGCAGGTAGTCGAGCGATGCCAGGTGTTCGCGCCAGTGGGTGTCGATGCTCTGCAGCAGCACCATGCGCTCGAACTGGGTGAAGTTCTCCTGGCCGATCAGCGCGACCTTGGCGTCGAAGGTCTCGTTGGCGGCCTTGAGCACCTTCTCGACGATGTCCTCGTCGGAGACGGCCTCGGAAGCCTCAACCTCCTTCTTGAGCGGCATGTCGATGCCCCACTCGTTGAAGAGCGTCTTCTCCAGGCCTTCGAGGTCCCACTGCTCCTCGACCGACTCGGCCGGCACGTACTGGCGCACGAGGTCGGTGAAGCAGCCTTCGCGCAGCGCGGCGATCTGCGCCGTGAGGTCGCCCGCGTCGAGGATGTCGTTGCGCTGCTGATAGATCACCTTGCGCTGGTCGTTCGACACGTCGTCGTACTCGAGCAGCTGCTTGCGGATGTCGAAGTTGCGCGCCTCGACCTTGCGCTGCGCGCTCTCGATGCTGCGCGTGACGATGCCGGCCTCGATCGCTTCGCCGTCGGGCATCTTCAGACGGTCCATGATCGCTTTCACGCGGTCGCCCGCGAAGATGCGCATCAGCGGATCGTCCAGGCTCAGGTAGAAGCGCGAGGAGCCGGGGTCGCCCTGGCGGCCCGAACGGCCGCGCAGCTGGTTGTCGATGCGGCGCGACTCGTGGCGTTCGGTGGCGATGATGCGCAGGCCGCCGAGCGACTTCACGAACTCGTGGTCCTTGGTCCACTCGGCGCGGATGTGGGCGATGTCGGCCTGCTTGGCCGCCTCGTCGCGGCCTTCGTCGTTCTCGATGGCCTCGATCATCTTCTCGATGTTGCCGCCCAGCACGATGTCGGTACCGCGGCCGGCCATGTTGGTCGCGATGGTGATCATCTTCGTGCGGCCGGCCTGCGCCACGATGTCGGCCTCGCGCGCATGCTGCTTGGCGTTGAGCACCTGGTGCGGCAGGCCCGCCTGGGTGAGCAGGCCGTCGATGATCTCGGAGTTCTCGATGGACGAAGTGCCCACCAGCACAGGCTGGCCGCGCTCGTAGCACTCGCGGATGTCCTGGATCGCCGCCTCGTACTTCTCCCGCGTGGTCTTGTAGACGCGGTCGAGCTGGTCCTCGCGCTTGCTCGTGCGGTTCGGCGGGATGATGACGGTCTCGAGGCCGTAGATCTCCTGGAACTCATAGGCCTCGGTGTCGGCCGTGCCGGTCATGCCGGCGAGCTTGGAATACAGGCGGAAGTAGTTCTGGAAGGTGATGGAGGCCAGCGTCTGGTTCTCGGCCTGGATCTCCACGCCTTCCTTGGCTTCCACGGCCTGGTGCAGGCCGTCGCTCCAGCGGCGGCCGCTCATGAGGCGGCCGGTGAACTCGTCGACGATCACCACCTCGCCCTGCTGCACCACGTAGTGCTGGTCGCGGTGGTAGAGGTGACGGGCGCGCAGCGCCGCGTTCAGGTGGTGCATCAGCGTGATGTTGGCCGGGTCGTAGAGCGATGCGCCTTCGGGCAGCAGCTTGAATTCGCTCAGCAGGCGCTCGGCGTTCTCGTGGCCGTCCTCGGTCAGGAACACCTGGTGCGTCTTCTCGTCGACCGTGAAGTCGCCGGGCACCGTGACGCCCTCGCCGGTGCGCGGGTCGGCTTCGCCTTCCTGCTTCTTGAGCAGCGGCACCACCTTGTTGATGGCGAGGTAGAGATCGGTGTGGTCTTCGGCCTGGCCGCTGATGATCAGCGGCGTGCGTGCCTCGTCGATCAGGATCGAGTCCACCTCGTCGACGATCGCGTAGTTCAGCCCGCGCTGGACCCGGTCGCCCGGCTCGTAGACCATGTTGTCGCGCAGGTAGTCGAAGCCGTACTCGTTGTTGGTGCCGTAGGTGATGTCGCTGCGGTAGGCGGCCTGCTTTTCCTCGCGCGGCATCTGCGGCAGGTTGATGCCCACCGTCAGGCCGAGGAAGTTGTAGAGGCGGCCCATCCAGGTCGCGTCGCGGTTGGCGAGATAGTCGTTCACCGTGACCACGTGCACGCCCTTGCCGGACAGCGCATTCAGGTACACCGGCAGCGTGGCGGTCAGCGTCTTGCCTTCGCCGGTGCGCATTTCGGAGATCTTGCCGTTGTGCAGCGCCATGCCGCCGAGCAGCTGGACGTCGAAGTGGCGCATCTTCATGACGCGCTTGGAGCCCTCGCGCACCGTGGCGAAGGCTTCGGGCAGCAGGGCGTCGAGGGTCTCGCCCTTGGCGATGCGGTCCTTGAACTCCTGGGTCTTGGCGCGCAGTGCGTCGTCGCTGAGCTTCTCGAACGCGGGTTCGAGCGCATTGATGCGTTCCACCGTCTTGCGATACTGCTTGAGCAGCCGATCGTTGCGACTGCCGAAAATCTGGGTCAGGAAGTTGGTTGCCATGGGTGGAGATGGGCGGGCGCCTGATGAGGTACGGCAGGCACTTCGACCGGATTCCCTAAGATATGGTGAAAGCAGTTGGGCGCGCTTTCCATGAAAGCAAGCAGCCTTTTCCCGGCGCAAGCACCGGCAAACCGGGCATTTTAGCTGTCTTGTTTCTAACCCCTGGATTACCGATGTATCGCCGACTTCCCCCCGCCATTTCACTGCAGGAAGCAGCGGAAGGCGCCCCCACGCTGGGCAGCCTGATGGCACGTGCGCGCGACACTGCCGAGCGGCTGAAGGCCGTGGAGGGCCTGATCCCGCCGGCCATGCGCCCGGCCGTGCAGGCCGGGCCGGCCGAGGGCGACGTCTGGTGCCTGCTTGTCAAGGGCAGCGCCGCCGCGGCCAAGCTGCGCCAGCTCTCGCCGATGCTCGTGACCCGCCTGAGAAACCGGGGCTGGGACGTGGCGACGATCCGCATCAAGGTGCACACGGGGCGCTGACCGGATCGCCTCTCGCTGTTTTTTTGATTTTTTGTCTGGAGATAGATAATATTTCCAGATGATATCCTCCATCGCGCCCGCCGACGCCCGGCTCCTGCTGCTCGACAAGAACCAGGTCGACGCCCTCCTCTCCCACGACGACGTGCTCGGTGCCGTGCGCGAGGCCTTCATGCTGCACAGCGACCGCGAGGGCCGCGTGTTCCCGGTGGTGCGCGAGGCGCTGGGCACCGGCGGCGTGTTCGGCATCAAGTCCGGCGACGTGCAGGCCCAGGGGCTGCTCGGATTCAAGGCGGCGGGCTTCTGGCCGGCTAATCGGCAGCGCGGCGGCGAACCCCATCAGGCGACGATCATGCTGATCGACACGGCGACAGGCCGGCCGCTGTGCGTCATCGACGGCAACACGGTGACGACCGTTCGCACGGGCGCAGCCGGCGGCCTAGGCCTGCAGCGTCTCGCGCGGGCCGACAGTGCGCGGCTCTGCATCTTCGGCACCGGCGTGCAGGCGCACATCCAGCTCGAATTCGCGCTGCGGCTGATCCCCTCGCTGCGCGAGGTTCTCTATGTGGGTGCGAACGGCGGGCGCAACGCCGCCTTCGAAGCCCGCTTCGCCGGCCGCTGCAGCATCGCGCCGGCGCACGACCGCAACGCGGCCGTGGCGGGAAGCGACATCGTGATCACGGCCACGCCGGGCGCAGGAGCCCTGTTCGAGCTCGATGCCGTACGGCCCGGCACGCACCTGAACTGTGTCGGCGCCGACACCCGCGGCAAGCGGGAGCTGCCGGAAGGCCTGCTGGAACGCGCGCGCCTGTTCGTCGACGACCGCATGCAGGCCCGGCAGATCGGCGAGACGCAGTGGGCGCCCGACACCGAATGCGTGGAGCTGGGCGACCTGCTCAGCGGCAAGGCTGCCTTCGAGCGGGCGCCGCAAGACATCACCGTCTTCGACATGACCGGCCTCGCGCTGCAGGACCTGACCGTCGCGCGTCTTCTTCATGCGCGCGCCGCCGAGACCCAGACAGGCACGCGCATCGCCTGGCCCTGGTGAAGCTGTTCAAAGGGCGCGCGCAATGCCGCGCCCCGTCTGCAGCGCGTCTGAAAAGCGTGATTTTTGTTGCAGACACAAGAACATTTCAGCCTCTGTGCGCCGACTCTCTCCTAACATTTTTTGTCATCAACGCGCTGCACGACTGTTTTGACAGCGAGATTTTTCTGAAGAGAAAAATCGAAATTGCGGACTTCTTCTCGCTCAAAAAAAGAAGGCCGCAATCTGGAAATACTTCAAGCCTGGAAGAATGCCATTAATTGACATTAATGGTCATTGTCCGAGCCGATTTCCACCCGATACATTCCGCAGCCTCGAAGTCTTGACGGAGCTTGGCAACGCACCTCTCCGCGACTTTCATCGCCGAATAAACACAGAGAGGTTGGAATGATTTCACTCGAGCCCTGCAGCTAGCTCACGCCTCGCCACTCGCCCGCTGAACGGCGCCGGCAAGCAGCCGTCGGCGAGGCCGATTTCCCGAAGCCGGGAAATCCATCTTTCACCCGCAAACCGAATTACGCCCGATTCCGGCACTGGAATCAGGCCGTCTCGTCACGCGCATCGAGTCCGAATTTCCTTTTTGGAAGATCAATTCAAAGAAAAAGCCATGAGCAATTCCTACAGAAACACACGCGCCGGCCGCATGGGCTTCAGGCTGTCAGCCGTCACCGCGGCAGTTCTCGCCAGCGGGCTGCAGTTCTCGCCGCTCGCAGCCAACGCCTCGACCTATGCCCCTGCCAATTGCAACAGCACGGGCACCGCGACCATCGGGCGCGTGACCGTCACCGGCACGAACAGCATGCCGGTCGACGGGACCGGCCCCTGGTCCAACATCACCGGCTGCAACTCGAGCGGCAACAACCTCGAAGGCGTGACGGTGTATGGCAGCTATTCGCAGGGCACGGGAGACGGGTCCACCGCCATCGGCTTCTCCGGCACCGCGGGCAAATGGGCCACCGCGACCGGGCTCTCGAGCAACGCCTCGGGAACCGGGAGCGCCGCCTTCGGCTACGACGCGCAGGCGCAGGGGCTGAACTCGGCCGCGATCGGCGCGGCGTCCACTGCAAACGGCCAAGGTGCCGTGGCCCTGGGCAGCGGCGCCTCCGCGAAGTACGACAACTCCGCCGCCATCGGCGCCGGCAGCACCACCTCCAACTCGCTGGCGAGCCTGCAGGGATCACCCACCTACGCGCCAACCGCAGGAACCGCGGTCGCAGCCGCGACGCCGGCCGGCGAGCTGTCGGTAGGCAGCAGCGGCAGCGAGCGCAGGGTCACCAATGTCGCGGCCGGCGGCGCCCCGACCGACGCGGTCAACGTCAGCCAGCTCTCGACCGCCACCGCTTCGCTGTCGACCAGCCTGGACACGACCAACGGGACCATCGCGAGCCTGTCCACATCCACGGCAGGCAGCATCGGCAGCCTCTCGACCAGCCTGAACACGACCAACGGCGCCCTCGCAAGCCTGTCGACGTCCACGATGGCCGGCATCGGAAGCCTCTCCACCGGCCTGTCCACCACCAACGGCAACCTGCGCAGCCTGAGCACCTCGGTCAGCACCATCTACAACACGGGCACCAGGTACTTCCACACCAGGTCGACGGCGGGCGACTCGATGGCTAGCGGCGACAGTTCCGTGGCGATCGGCCCGCAGTCGGAAGCCAGCGGTTCCAACTCCCTTGCGGCCGGCACGGGTGCCAAGGCAGCAGCCAACAGCGCGGTGGCCGTGGGCTCCCACGCCCTCGCGACGGGCGCGAACGCGATCGCCATCGGCACCGGCGCGCTGGCCGCGGGCTCGCAGGCCATCGGCGCGGATTCGCGCGCAGGGGGCGGCGGCACCGCTCTGGGCGATGGTGCCGATGCCGGTGGAACCTCGCTGAGCCAGGCACCGCGGATCGCCAGGGGCACTGCCATCGGCTTCGGCGCGGTGGTGCAGCAGAGCGAGGGCGTGGCGCTGGGCGCCGGCTCGGTGGCCGCCACCGGTGCCGGCGTGGCCGGATACGTGTCTCGCAATGCATCGGCGCAGCATCAGGCTGCCGTGAAGGCGACGACCAGCACGCAGGCGGCGGTCTCGGTCGGCGACGCGTCCGGCGGCCGGCTCCGCCAGATCACCGGCGTGGCTGCCGGCACGGCGGACAGCGATGCGGCGAACGTGGCACAGCTCAAGGCATCCGAAGCCGCCTCGCGGGCCAGCAGCGCGCAGTACGCGACCAACCCCGATGGCTCGGTCGACCACAGCCAGCTCGTGCTGGGCAACGGTCAGGCACCGGGCGGCACGCGAATCTCCAATGTGGCGCCGGGCGTGCTTCCCACCGACGCGGTCAACGTGAACCAGCTCAACCAACTGCGCAGCCAGGTCGCCGACGTCGCGCGCATCGCCTACACGGGCACGGCAATGGCCATGGCCATGTCGGGCACCTACCTGCCCACGCTCGCCCCGGGCGAGAAGACGGTGGGCGTCGGGGTGGGCAGCTACAAGGGCTACAGCGCCGTGGCGCTCACCTTCAAGGCGCTGGCCGGCGACGGAAGGACGTCCTGGGGCGCGGGCATTTCGACCACCGGCAAGGAATGGGGTTTGAACGCCGGCGTGGGCTGGAAATGGAAATGAGGGCTCGGAGGAAATAGAGCCAATCAGGGAGCGAGCCGGCAACGAATCGGCAAGCAAGAGGATGGCCCCCATGCCGAGTGGCATGGGGGCCATTTTTTTAAGCGACCCTACCCGGCTGCAGCGTCCGCGAAGAGCCCGGTCATGAACTGCGTCGACTTGAGCCCGGTGCCCGTCAGCAGCGCCACCGTCGTCTCCGTGCCTTCGATGTCGCCGCGCTGCGCCAGCACGTCGATGGCCGCCGCGGCGGATGCGGAAGTGGGCTCGGCATAGAGGCCGCAGGCTGCGAGCCGGCGCACCGCCGCCGCGATCTGCTCCTCGGTCAGCGCGACGGTCCTGCCGTTGGTCTCGTGCAGGGCCTGCATGATTTCCGGCAGCCGCACGGGCCGCTTGATCGCCGTGCCTTCGGCGATCGTCGGCTGCACGGCGCGCTCCACCAGGGTGTCGACGCCCGCGGTGAAGCTTGCGTCGATCGGCGAGCAGTTCAGCGGCTGGGCGACGAAGATGCGCGGCAGCTTCGCGATCTGCCCCGCCGCCAGCAGCTCCTTGAAGCCGATCCAGCAGCCGAGCACGTTGCTGCCCGCGCCGGTCGGGATCACGACGTTGTCCGGCGCCTCGAAGCCCAGGTCTTCCCAGAGCTCGTACGCCAGCGTCTTCGTGCCCTGCAGGAAGAACGGATGCCAGTTGTGGCTCGCGTAGAAGATCGACTCCGACTGCCGCACCGCCTCGTACTCGGACTCCTCGCGCGGCCCGGGCACCAGCTGCACCTCGGCGCCGAAGGCGCGGATCTGTGCCACCTTCGGCGCGGGCGTGTAGCTCGGCGCAAGCACCTTCACCCGCATGCCGGCCGCCGCGCCCGCAGCCGCGATGGCCGCGCCACCGTTGCCCGAGCTGTCCTCCAGCACCGCGTCGACGCCGATCTGGCGAAGGAAGGACATCATCACCGCCGCGCCGCGGTCCTTGAAGCTGCAGGTCGGGTTGAACCACTCGAGCTTGAAGTACGGCTCGAAGCCGCCCCAGCGCTTCTGCACCAGCGGCGTACAGCCCTCACCCATGCTCGCGGGACGGTCGATGGCCACCGGCAGCGCCGCGCGATAGCGCCACAGCGAACGCGTGCGCGAATCGATGTCGTCTCGCCCGATGCCAGGCAGCGGCGTGACCAGCATCGGGTTACCGTCGTCCGAACGCCAACGGCGCTCCGACAGCTCATGGTGCCTGCCGGTGCGAGGGTCGACGTAGCGTGCGCGTTCTGTCATTCGTGGCTCCTGGATCATCAAAGCGAACAGAATTGGATAATACATCCAATACTGTACTTTTTGTACAAATCAGATTGTTCGTCCAGAGCTGGATACGTACCCGATACATTCCCCGGTATGAAGAAGAAGCCGAACAAGCAGATGCTCGACATGCTCAGCAACATCGCCGAGGGCCTGGGCCAGACCTTCGCGCCCTTCTGCGAGGTGGTGGTGCACGACCTGAGCAATCCGAAGAACGCGATCCACGCGATCGAGAACGGCCTGAGCGGCCGCGAGGTCGGCGATTCGGTCACCGAGCTGGGCCTCGCGCGCATCCGCGACCCGGAGTTCCCGGCGGTGATCGCGAACTACGCCAACACCTTTCCCGACGGGCGCAAGGTCAAGAGCACCTCCATCGGCATCAAGGACGAGAGCGGGGAGTACGTGGCCGCGCTGTGCCTGAACGTCGACCTGACGCTGTTCCAGAGCTTCCAGGGCGCGATCTCGCAGTTCATGCGCATCGACGACCAGGAAGTGCACGAGCATCTGGAAGCCGGGAGCGGCAGCCACTCCGACCGCATCCACGCGCGCATCGACGAGTTCGCGGCCGCACGCGCGACCACGCCGCGCTCGCTGAAGCCCGCCGACCGCAAGCAGCTGGTGCAGGAGCTGAAGAAGGCGGGAATGCTGGAAGTGCGCCGCGGCGCCGAGATCGCGGCGGCGCACATGGGCGTGTCGCGCGCCACCGTCTACAGCGACGCGAAGTAGCCCGGCAGCCGACCGCCTACTGCGGCTGCAGCCCGATCTCCTGCGCGGCCTTCTGCCAGCGCTCGGCCTCCGAGCGCAGGAAGGCGCGCAGCTCGGTCGGCGTCGATCCCTTCATCTGCACGCCGAGCACCGACAGCCGCTCCTTCACCGAGGGATGCTCCAGCGCGGCGACGGCCTCGCGGCGCAGCTTCTCGATCACGTCCAGCGGCGTGGTGGCCGGCGCCACCAGGGCCCACCACTGGTCGATCTCCAGGCCCCTGAGTCCGCTCTCCGCGAGGGCCGGCACGTTCTGCAGGCCCGGCAGGTTCACGCGCTGCGTGCTCGTCACCAGCAGCGGGCGGATGCGGTTGCCTCCCAGCAGGCTCGAGCCGCTCGCCAGGGTCGCGAAGTGGCCTGCCACCGTGCCGGCCGCCACGTCGGTGAGCGCGGGCGCCGAGCCGCGGTACGGAACCATGTTGAACCTGATCTTCGTGCGGCTCGCCAGCAGCTCGGCCGCCAGGTGGCTCACGGTGCCGGCGCCACTGTGCGCGATGGCCGGCGGCGCGCCCTTCGCCGCGGCCGCAGCCGCTGTCTTCAGGAAGGTCTTGAAGTCCTTGCTGCCCTCGTCCATGCCCGAGAAGAACACCAGCGGCGAGGTGCCGATCATGGTCACCGGCGTGAAGTCGCGCAGCAGGTCGTAGGGCAGCTTCGCCGTCACCGCCGGCGCGATGGCGTGCGGCAGCTCGACGATGGCAAGCGTGTAGCCGTCGGGCGCGGCCTTGGCCACCGCGTCGGTGCCGATCATGCCGGCGGCGCCGGGCCGGTTGTCCACGATCACCGGGCTGCCGATGGTCTGGCTCATGCGCTGCGCCATGGCGCGGGCAATCGCGTCGGTGCTGCCGCCGGCCGCCCACGGCACGACGAGCTTCACCGGCCTGTCGGGATAGGCCGCCCAAGCAGGGCTGAGAAAAGAAGCGAGCAGGGCTGCAGAGCCGGAGGCCGCGAAGGCCCGGCGATTCATCGTCGGCATGTTCAGTTCCTGGAAGGGTTTACGCGCGATCGGGCCAGCTCGGGTCGCCGGTCGCATTGGCCGTCAGCATCAGCACCACATGCGCGTCCGCAGCGATGGAGTTGCTTTCCCGCAGTTGGCGCAATGCGGCGAGGCCGCCTGCGGCGCACAGCTCGGCGCTCACGCCGGCTGCCGTGAGCACGCGCCGTGCGGCGCGGGCCTCGTCGTCGTTCACCACCACGGCGCCGCCGCCGGTGGCGGTGGCCGCCTGCCACTGCAGGTAGGTGACGGTGGCACCCGCGGTGGAGAACTGCGCCGTGTGGCCCGGGTAGCTGCCGTTGATGGCGCCGCCCGCGAACACGCGCGCCAGGCGCGGGAACGGCTCCACCAGCCAGAGCTTCGGCAGGCGCGCGATGCGCCCGGCCGCCAGCAGGTCGCGAAAGCCTGCGTAGATGCCCCAGGCGAGGTCGCCGCGCGCGGTCGGGATCACGACGTGGTCGGGCAGGCCGCCCTCGTTCACGCACTCCAGCGCGATCGGCTTGTAGCCCTCGATCGCCAGCGGGGCGCTGCCCAGTGCGGGCAGGCGGTAGTTGGTGAGCGCGAAATAGCCGGGGTGCTGCGAGCGCTCGCGCACGAAGGCCCAGCGGCCGGCGTTGTCGGAGAACACGTAGCGACGCGCGCCCAGCGCGTCGAGCTGCCGCGCGTAGGTGGCCGGCATGCCCTCGTAGGTCGCTACCTCGCAGCCCAGCCCGGCCGCCCAGGCGTAGTGCGCGGCGGAGACGGCCGCGTTGCCCGAGGAGGCCAGCACGAGCGTGTGGGCGTCGAAGTCGAGCGCCTGCGCCACGCCCACCGCGGTCATGCGGTCCTTGTGCGAGCCGGTGGGGTTGCACGACTCGTCCTTGATGGCCAGTCGCGCCACGCCGAACTGGCTGGCCAGCTCGGGCATGTCCTGCAGCGGCGTCTGCCCTTCGCCCAGCGCGAAGCTGGAGGTGTAGGGCATGGGCATCAGCTCGGCGCTGTCGGGCAGGTAGCTGGCGCGCAGGGCCACGTGGATGCCTTCGCGCCTGCATGCCGGGCAGCCGTCGTGCGTCAGCGTGACCGGGTAGAGCGCATCGCAGCGCAGGCACTGCAGGCCGCGCAGGTTCGGATTGCGCACGGGCTTGGGGGTGCGGTCGCGAACCAGCCCGAGGGGGTGGCCCAGCGCTGCGGAATGGCCGGGCGGATCCTGCGGGAGAGCGGCGAACTTGAAGTCCAGAACGGGCGATGTCGTCACGGGGGTCAGCATCTGATGAAGTTGTGACTAAATCTTATTCAATCGGAAATAAAATTATGCAGCCCCAGATACTCAACCGATAACAAAACTTATCGATGCGATTCGGCGAAATCGAAACGTTCCGGGCGCTCATGCGCAGCAGCTCCACCCGCAAGGCCGCGGCCCTGCTGCACGTGACGCAGCCCGCCATCAGCCAGTCGCTCAAGCGGCTGGAGGCTCAGGCCGGCATGCTGCTGTTCCAGCGCACCGGCGGGCGGCTGGTGCCGACGCCCGAGGCCCGCGCGCTGTGGGTGGAGGTGGAACGGGTCTTCATCGGCATGGACGCCATCGAGCACCGGATGCGCAGCCTGCGCGACTTCGGCGTGAGCCAGCTCGAGCTCAGCTGCTTTCCGGCCTACGGCCTGGGTTTCATGCCGCGCGCGCTGGCACGGCTGAAGGCCCACCGCGGCGCGAGCCCCTGGCCGCAGGTGTCGCTGCAGGTGCTGAGCTCCAAGGACGTGCGCGACCGCGTGGCCATGGGCATCTCCGACTTCGGGCTGATGGCCGACGAGCTATCCCTCGAGGGCATCGACCATTCCACCTTCTCGCGCTTTCCCGGCGTGGTGGTGATGCCGCAGGGCCACGCGCTGGCGCGCTTCAAGACGATCAAGCCCGAGCAGCTTGCCGAGGCGCCCTTCATCTCGCTGAACCCCGAAGACCCCTCGCACCAGCGGCTCGAGGCCGCGCTGGCGCCCCATGGCGTGGCGCTGCGTGTGCTGGTGCAGACGCCCTACGCGGCCAGCGTGTGCGAGATGGCGCTGCGCGGCCTGGGCGTGGGCCTGGTCAACCCGATCACCGCGCTCGACTACGTGGAGCGCGGCCTGGTGGCGCGGCGGTTCTCGGTCGACGTGTACTTCACCTGCCTTCTCGCGTTGCCCGCGGGCAAGGTTCTTTCGGCCACCGCGCGCGACTTCATCTCGCTCATGCGCCAGCAGCTGGCCGAGGACGAGAAGCGCATCCAGCGCCACCTGCGCTAGGATGAATCGACATTCACTTCCAGCTGAACTCGTGGTTCAGCCCGATCACGAAACCGCGCACGCCCTGCGGGCCGGTGCGCGATGCGCTCACATCGACGCTGATCAGCGGCGTGATGCTGAAACGCCCGCCCACGCGCGAGGTCCAGACGTTCGATGCGCGGTTGCGCTCGGCGATGAGCGACACCGTGTCGTTCAACGCCCACTCCACGCCGACGCCGCCGCGTGGCGTGCGCACGCCGGTCCCGGTCGCCCAGTCGGCGCCGACGTTCGCGTGGACCTGCAGGCTGCCGAGCGGCCGCCAGGTGACGGGAACGACGAACTGCCCGCCCGCGCGGCCGCCGCGCTTGAAGTCGAACACCGCGCCCATCGACACCGCAGCGCTGAAGGGCGCGTCGGCCGCCTGGCCGTAGAAGTTCCACTTGAGCTGCGGGCCGCCGGTGACCGAATGGACGCCGCCCACCGAGCTGCGGTCGAGGTTCAGGCCCAGCTCGAAGGGCCCCACGCGGCAGGCCGGCCCGAAGTGGAAGCCCGTGACGGGCTCGACGCCAGTGCGGCCCCACCAGGTCTCGTACTGGCACTGGCCGGGGTCGAGGGTGCTGGCGTCGTCCACGTCGAAATGGCCCGCCGCGTGGGCGACCGGCCCCGCGAGCAGTCCTGCGAACATTCCCGCCTTCAAGCAGGAAGCCGCCAGCATCCGGCCGCGCGACGGCGGTCGGGTTCTTGTTGTGCTGTGCCTGGTGTTCTTCATCGCTCGCGTCCCCGGGGCCTCGAACCATTCTAGGGACGCGGAAAGTAGGCGCCGTGACGCGGCGCCGCGCGATGGGTACCCTTCAGATCTCGAACTGCGGCTGCAGCTCGCGGATGCGCTTGATGGCCACGCCCGCCGCCGCCGTGCGCGTCTCCACGCCCAGCTTCACGTACACCCGCTCCAGGTGCTTCTTGGCCGTGGCCGGGCTGCTGCCGAGAATCTCGCCGATGTCCTTGTTGGTCTTGCCCTTGACCACCCAGTACAGCACCTCGGCCTCGCGCGCGGTGAGCTTCAGGCTCAGGCTCATGGCCTCGATCACCGCGGTGTCGGACACCTCGCGCATGATGATCATCCACTCGTCGCCGTCGTCGTCGCCGCCGGTCTGCTGGTGCAGCCGCAGCGTGAGGCTGCCGGCGCCCTGCACGATGGACAGCGGCGGCGGCTCGATGCCGCGCTCGCGCGCATCGGGCGTGTGGCTGCGCAGCCATTCGAGCACCGCCGGCGGCGTCTCGGGCGCGCGGGTCTCGCAGTAGCGCTGCAGCAGGTCGCGCGCGAGCGCCGTCTGCCAGATCAGCTTCCCTTCGGGCAGTCGCACCGTGATGCTCGCGTAGCCGAAGGCGTCGAGCGCATTGCGCGCCTGGCCGGCCTGCCGCGCGTCCTGCCGCGCGCGGCGCGCGCCCTGCAGGTGCACGTTCATGCGCGCGAGCACCTCCTTCGGCTTGATGGGCTTGGTGACGTAGTCGACGCCGCCGGCCTCCAGCGCGGCCACCAGGTGCTCGGTCTCGGTGAGCCCCGTCATGAACACGATCGGGATGTGCGCCGTCGCAGCATCGGCCTTGAGCCGCCGTGCGACCTCGAAGCCGTCGATGCCCGGCATCATCGCGTCGAGCAGCACGATGTCGGGCTTGGCCTGCACCGCGCGCTGCAGCGCCTGCTCGCCGTTGGTGGCGATGAGCACGGTGTAGCCCGACTCGTCGAGCGCGTCGTGCAGCACCGCGAGGTTGTCGGGCACGTCGTCGACGATGAGCACGAGGTCGCTGTTGGCGCCCTGCTGTTCGCGCAGGGTCCTGGCGAGCGATGAGGTTTCCATGGCTGCAGATGGCTTCGTGGTCATGCTGCGCTTTCGACGGCCTCGGCCAGCGCGCGGCTCATGGCTTCGAACTGGAACTGGCGGGCCAGCACGCGCTGCGCTTCGGTCCATGCCGCGCACTCGGGCTGCGCGGCGTCGATGTCGTCGAGCTGGTTCATGATGCCCCGGAAGTAACCCAGGCCCACCGCCTCCTCCAGCGCGCGCAGCCGGGCCAGCGAGGGCGCCAGCATCGCACGCGGCTCGGCCACGGCAGCGGGCTTCGCGGCGGTCTCGGTCCAGCGCAGGCCGAGCCTGCGCTCGAGCCAGTCGAGCAGCTCGGTGTGGCGCACCGGCTTGACGAAGAAGTCCTCGGGCGCGATGCCCACGTCGTTGTCCAGCCCCTTGTCGAAGGCGTTGGCCGAGACGATGGCCACGGCAGCCTCGGTCAGGCCCAGCTTGCGCGCACGGCGGATGGTCTCCCAGCCGTCGATGCCGGGCATCGCGAGGTCGACGAACATCGCATCGGGCCGGTAGCCGGCGGCGACGAGGTCGAGCGCGTCGTGGCCGCTGGCGGCGCTTCGCAGCTCGAAGCCCAGCGGTGCGAGCAGGTGGCCGAGCAGGTCGCGGTCGGCCTCCTCGTTGTCGACCACCAGCAGGCGCCGGCGCGGACCCTCGTAGCCGCGCCGCGCGCGGGCGACGGGCAGCGCGCGCCCGGCACCGGCCACGGTGTCGTGCACGCGCGGCAGGAACAGGCGCACGCAGAAGAGCGAACCCACGCCCGGCGTGCTGCTCACCTTCATCTCGCCGCCCATCAGGTCGGTGAGCATCTTCGCGATGGTCAGGCCCAGCCCCGCCCCCGGCGCGGCGGCCATGCCCGTGGCGTTGCCGCGCGCGAAGGGCTCGAAGATGCGCTCGATGTCCTCTGCAGGCATGCCGGGGCCCGTGTCCTCGATCTCGATGGAGGCGAACTCGCGCGCGTAGGCCAGCCGCAGCGTGACCTGCCCCGCCGCCGTGAACTTGATCGCGTTGCCCAGCAGGTTGATGAGGATCTGGCAGACGCGCTTCTCGTCGGCGCGCACCACCTCGGGCAGCTGCCCCGCGGCCTCGAAGCGGAACTGCAGGCCCTTCTCGGCCGCCTGCAGCTCGAACATGTCGGCCAGCTCGCGCAGCGTGTCGGCAAAGCGCATCGGCCGCGCATGCAGCGTGAGCTTTCCCGCCTCGATGTGCGCGATGGCCAGCGTGCCCTCGATGAGCGACAGCAGGTGCTCCCCGCCGCGCTTGATGACGGCCACCGCCTGCTGCCGGTGCGGCGGCACGGAATGGTCTTCGCCCATGAGCTGCGCGTAGCCCAGGATGCTGTTGAGCGGCGTGCGCAGCTCGTGGCTGATGGCGCTGATGTAGCGGCTCTTGGCCTGGTTGGCCTGGTCGGCGGCCTGCTTGGCGAGCTCGGCCGCGAGCTTGGCCTGCTCCGCGATCTCGCGCGCCTCGTCGGCCGACTGCTTGGCGGCCTGCAGCGCGCGGTCGGTCTCGCGGTGCAGCTCGATCTCTCGCACCAGCAGGTGGGTCTGCCGGTTCGACTCCTCCTGCGCCACCTTGCGGCTCTGGTGCGCGAGCACCAGCCACCACGCGACGATGCCCGCGATGACCAGCAGCGCCATGTACGCCTTGAGGAAGCCCGAGCGCAGCGAAAGCTTCTGCACGCCCGCGAGCGCGGCCGCCGCGTCGGGCTCGGTCGCAAGCTCCAGCGCGCCTTCGGCGAAGGCGCGCAGCTCCTGCTGGTAGAGCACGCCGAACACCACCGCCAGCAGCGGCACGATCACCAGCATCAGCAGCAGGAAGTGTCCCAGCCCGGTGTCGAGGTAGCGCCAGCTGCGCCGCGGCAGCAGCCAGCGCAGCACCGCCGACCACTGGGACGACAGGCTCGCGTGCGGCTTGCACAGGTCGCCGCAGCGCGCGTCCAGCGTGCAGCACAGCGAGCAGATCGGGCCCTGGTAGGCGGGGCAATGGGCCATGTCGGGCCCCTCGTACTCGCGCTCGCAGATCACGCAGTGCTGCACCTTCAGCCGCTGGTAGCTGCCCTCGTGCTCGACCCTGGCCCAGCGCACCGCGCCGGCACCGGAAGAAGGCACGCCGCGCGCCAGGTAGTACTTGCCGCCGGTGGCCCAGGCCAGCAGCGGCGAGGCCACCAGCGCCGTGCCCAGCGCGATCAGCGCCGAGAAGGCCTGCGCCAGCGGACCGAAAACGCCCAGGTGCGCGGTGATCGACAGCCCCGAGGCCAGCGCCATCGCGCCCACGCCCACCGGATTGATGTCCCACAGGTGCGCGCGCTTGAACTCGATGCCCGGCGGCGACAGGCCCAGCGGCTTGTTGATGACCAGGTCGGCCACCACGGCCATCATCCAGGCGATGGCGATGTTGGCGAACAGGCCCAGCACGTCGCCCAGCGCCTCGAACACGTTCATCTCCATCAGCATGAAGGCGATGAGCGCGTTGAACACCACCCACACCACCCGCCCCGGGTGGCTGTGCGCGACGCGCGAGAAGAAGTTGCTCCAGGCCAGCGAGCCGGCGTAGGCGTTGGTCACGTTGATCTTGAGCTGAGAGATCACCACGAACAATGCCGTGGCCGCCACCGCCCAGCCGTAGTGCGGGAACACGTACTCGTAGGCCGCCAGGTACATCTGGTTCGGATCGACCGCCCGGTCGGCCGGCACCATGTGCGTGATCGCGAGGTAGGCCAGCAGCGCGCCGCCCAGCATCTTGAGCACCCCCAGCACCACCCAGCCCGGCCCGCCGGCCAGCACCCCGGCCCACCAGCGGCGCGCCGTGGCCGCCGTGCGCGCGGGCATGAAGCGCAGGTAGTCGGCCTGCTCGCCCATCTGGGTGATGAGCGCGATGCCGACCGTGAGTGCTGCGCCAAACAGGTGCAGATCGAAGCCCTTCGTGCCCGAGCGCACGCCGTTGTAGTGCGCTATGCCCGCAAACGCACCAGGATCGCGCACGAGCACATAGGCGAAGGGCACCACCAGCATCAGCAGCCACAGCGGCTGGGTCCACAGCTGCAGCCGGCTGATGGCCGACACCCCGTGCGTGACCAGCGGAATCACCACCAGCGCGCACACCAGGTAGCCCCAGACCGGCGGAATGCCCAGCGCCAGTTCCAGCGCGTAGGCCATCACCGCCGCCTCGAGCGCGAAGAAGATGAAGGTGAAGCTCGCGTAGATCAGCGAGGTGAGCGTGGAGCCGATGTAGCCGAAGCCGGCGCCGCGCGTGAGCAGGTCCATGTCCACGCCGTAGCGCGCCGCGTACACGCTGATCGGCACACCGGCCAGGAAGATGATGAGCCCCGTCGCCAGGATCGCCCAGAAGGCGTTGGCGAAGCCGTACTGCACCAGCAGCGTCGCGCCCACCGCCTCCAGGATCAGGAACGATGCCGCCCCGAACGCCGTGTTGGCCACCCGCCATTCGGACCACTTGCGGAAGCGCTGCGGCGTGTAGCGCAGGGCGTAGTCTTCCAGCGTCTCGCTGGCCACCCAGCTGTTGTAGTCGCGCCGCACCTTGACGATGCGCTGCGGGGCGTCGTCGGGGGTGGCGGTCGTGGCTTCAGGGTTCACACCGTTTCGGTGCATCTTTCATGCCTGAACTGTTGCTCGCCCCCAGGCCGCGCGCGCTTCGTGTCGCTGCGCCAACCCGCAACCGGGGGGGGCGGGCCGGCCGCTTCGGGCGGCCGTGCGCGGCGGCCCCTGGGACGTTCAACGGCACGACTGTTGCAAAGAAGCCGGCTTGCCCATAATGGCCGCCTCTTCCTGCCACCCGACCCCGACCCCATGGAACTGACCCCGCGCGAAAAAGACAAGCTGCTGATCTTCACCGCGGCACTCCTGGCCGAACGCCGCAAGGCCCGCGGCCTCAAGCTCAACTATCCCGAAGCGGTCGCCCTGATCTCCGCCGCCGTCATGGAAGGCGCGCGCGACGGCAAGAGCGTCGCCGAGCTCATGAGCGACGGCCGCAGCGTGCTGACCCGCGCCGACGTGATGGAGGGCATCGCCGAGATGATTCCCGACATCCAGGTCGAAGCCACTTTTCCGGACGGCACCAAGCTCGTGACCGTCCATCAGCCCATCGTCTGAATTCCACTCGAAGAACAACAGGAGCCCTCATGCGTCACAACGCCTCCCGTACCCTTGCCCTGCTCGCCGCCCTCCTGCTGCCCTTCGCCGCCAGCGCCCACACCGGCGTCGACGGCGGCATGCACCACGGCTTCGTCACCGGCTTCATGCACCCGCTGACCGGCGCCGACCACCTGGCCGCGATGGTCGCGGTCGGCCTGTGGAGCGCGCTGGCCGCGCGCCGTGCCTGGCCCGACCTGCTCTGGGCGCCGCTGGCCTTCGCCGGAATGCTGCTCGCGGGCGCGCTGGCGGGCCTGGCGGGCGTGCAGCTGCCGGCGGTCGAGCCGATGATCGCGGCCTCGCTGCTGGTGCTGGGCCTGCTGGTGGTCACGCGCGTGCACCTGCCGGCCGTGGCGGCGATGGTGGTGGTGGGCGTGTTCGCCGTCTTCCACGGCGTGGCGCACGGCTACGAGCTGGCGAGCGAGCAAGGCGCCGCCCTCACGCTGGCCGGCATGGTCTGCGCGACGGTGCTGCTGCACGCTGCGGGCATCGCGATCGGCTGGGCGCTGCGCCATGCCAACGCGTGGCTGCCGCGCGTGGCCGGCGCCGCGGTCGTCGGCCTGGGCGCAACGCTGCTGGCGCAGGCCATCTGAGGCGGCCAGCATGATCCCCGGAGAACTCTTCACCGACGAGGGCGAGCACACGCTCAACCCCGGCCGCCGCACCCTCACGCTGGTGGTGCAGAACACCGCCGACCGGCCGATCCAGGTCGGCTCGCACTATCACTTCGCCGAGACCAACGGCGCGCTCGGCTTCGACCGCGAGGCCGCGCGCGGCATGCGGCTGAACATCGCCTCGGGCGCCGCGGTGCGCTTCGAGCCGGGCCAGCAGCGCACGGTCGAGCTGGTCGACTTTTCGGGCGATCGCATCGTCTACGGCTTTCGCGGCCTCATCCAAGGAAAACTCTGATGGCGACCATCGGCAGACGCGCCTACGCAGAAATCTTCGGCCCCACCGTGGGCGACCGCGTTCGTCTTGCAGACACCGAGCTCGTCATCGAGGTCGAGGCCGACTACACCCTTCGCGCCGGCGGCTACGGCGAAGAGGTGAAGTTCGGCGGCGGCAAGACGATCCGCGACGGCATGGCGCAATCGCAGCGCACCAGGGCGCAAGGCGCGGTCGACACGGTGCTGACCAACGCCCTCATCCTCGACCACTGGGGCATCGTGAAGGCCGACATCGGCCTGAAGGACGGCCGCATCGCCGCCATCGGCAAGGCCGGCAACCCCGACGTGCAACCGGGCGTGGACATCGTCATCGGCCCGGGTACCGAGATCATCAGCTGCGAGGGCAACATCGTCACCGCGGGCGGCATCGACAGCCACATCCACTTCATCTGCCCGCAGCAGATCGAGGAGGCGCTCTCCTCCGGCGTGACCACCATGCTCGGCGGCGGCACCGGCCCCGCCACCGGCACCTTCGCCACCACCTCCACGCCCGGACCCTGGCACATCGAGCGCATGCTGCAGGCGGCCGATGCCTTCCCGATGAACCTGGGCTTCCTCGGCAAGGGCAACGCCAGCCTGCCGCACGCGCTGCACGAGCAGATCGACGCCGGCGTCATCGGCCTGAAGCTGCATGAAGACTGGGGCACCACGCCCGCGGCCATCAGCAACTGCATGGACGTGGCCGACGCCACCGACACGCAGGTTGCCATCCACAGCGACACGCTCAACGAATCGGGCTTTGTCGAGAACACCATCGCCGCCGTGGGCGGGCGCGGCATCTGCGCCTTCCACACCGAAGGCGCGGGCGGCGGCCATGCGCCCGACATCCTGCGCGTGGTGGGCGAGGAGAATTTCCTGCCGTCGTCGACCAACCCGACGATGCCCTACACCGTGAACACGCTCGACGAGCACGTCGACATGCTCATGGTGTGCCACCACCTCGACGCCGGCATCGCCGAAGACCTGGCCTTCGCCGAGTCGCGCATCCGCAAGGAGACCATCGCGGCCGAAGACGTGCTGCACGACCTGGGCGCGATCAGCATGTTCAGCTCCGACAGCCAGGCCATGGGCCGCGTCGGCGAGGTGGTCATCCGCACCTGGCAGACCGCGCACAAGATGAAGCTGCAGCGCGGCACGCTGCCCGAGGACAGCGCGCGCAACGACAACTTCCGCGCGAAGCGCTACGTCGCCAAGTACACGATCAACCCCGCCATCGCGCACGGCATCGCGCACGAGGTGGGCTCGCTCGAAGTCGGCAAGTGGGCCGACATCGTGATCTGGAAGCCGGCCTTCTTCGGCGTGAAGCCATTCACCATCCTGAAGGGCGGCAGCATCGCGCTGGCCGCCATGGGCGACCCGAACGCATCGATCCCCACGCCGCAGCCGGTGCACTACCGCCAGATGTTCGGCGCCTACGGCGGCTCGCTCGCGAATAGCTCGCTCACCTTCGTCTCGCAGGCCGGCCTGGCCGCGGGCGTGGGCGAGCGCTATGGCCTGAAGAAGCAGCTCAGCGCGGTGAAGAATGTGCGCGGCGTGCGCAAGAAGGACCTGATCCACAACGGCTACGCGCCGAAGATGGAGATCGACGCCCAGACCTACGCGGTGCGCGCCGACGGCAACCTGCTGACCTGCGAGCCGGCGAAGCTGCTGCCGATGGCGCAGCGGTATTTCCTGTTCTGAAGCCCTGGGGAACGCGGCTGCTTGACAGGCTGCGTATCCTCGAAGGTATTCATCCAGCCAGCGGGCGCCCTCCGGGGCGCTCCATTTGCACCATGCTCACCGCCAACAAACTCATGCCCCAGGGCCGTGGCCTTGCGCCCGTGCTGCTCAAGCGTGCCGCCACCATCGAACTCGACTGGGACATCCGCCAGAAGAGCCGCTTCGACGCCACCGACTCGCAGGGCCGACAGATCGGCGTGTTCCTGCCGCGCGGCACGCTGGTGCGCGGCGGCGACGTGCTGGTGGCCGAAGACGGCTCTCTGGTGCGCGTGATCGCCGCGCCGCAGCCCGTGCTTCGCATCACGCACTGCACCGCCCACGGCACGCCCTTCGACCTGACGCGTGCGGCCTACCACCTGGGCAACCGGCACGTGCCGATCGAGCTGAAGCCCGACCACCTGAAGATCGAGCCCGACCACGTGCTGGCCGACATGCTGCGCTCGATGCACCTGATCGTCGTGGCGGCGGAGGAAGCCTTCGAACCCGAGGGCGGCGCGTACGGGTCGCACGAGCATTCGCACGGCGGCGGTCACAGCCACGACCACGGGCATTCACACGACCACGGCCACTCGCACGACCACGGCAGCGGCCCGAAGCCTTTGGTGCTCGCGCCGGAGCTGCTGGACGACCACGGCCATTCGCACGGTCACGATCACGACCACGGACACCACGGCCATTCCCACTGACGCCACCGCTCCTACCGACGTGTCCGCCCAAAGCCTGCTGCAGCTGATCTGGCTCGCGTCTCCCGCGCTGCCGGTCGGCGGCTTCTCCTACTCCGAGGGCGTCGAAGCCGCCGTCGAGTGGGCCGGCATCGATTCCGAAGCGCGTGCGGCCGAGTGGCTTTCCGACCAGCTGCACCTGAGCTTCGCCCGCGGCGACCTCGCCGTCTTCGCCCAGGCCATCGCGGCCTGGAGCGCCGGCGACCTGCCGCGCATCAGCGAGCTCAACCGCTGGGTGATGGCCACCCGCGAATCGGCCGAGTTCCTGCTGCAGACCGAGCAGATGGGCCGCTCCTTCGTCGAATGGCTGAAGCTGCACCATGCCGACACGGCGGAAGTCTTCGCCGGCATGGATGCGAGCTATCCCGTCGCCTTCGCCTTCGCCGCCAGTCGCGCGGGCGCCACGGTGCACGACGGCTGCCTGGCCTTCGCCTTCGGCTGGGCCGAGAACATGGTCGCCGCCGCCGTCAAGGCCGTGCCGCTGGGCCAGAGCGCGGGCCAGCGCATCCTGGGGCGGCTGGCGCAGGAGATTCCCGATGCCGTGACCCGCGCCATGGCCCTGGGCGACGACGAGCGCCAGGCCTTCGCGCCCTCGCTGGCGGTGCTGTCGGCCCGCCATGAAACACAATATTCCCGCCTTTTCAGAAGCTGAACCGGACACCACTGCCATGACTTCCGCCCTGCACCACATTCCCAACCGCACCAAGAGACTTCCGCCGCTGCGCGTGGGCATCGGCGGCCCGGTCGGCTCGGGCAAGACCACGCTGCTGGAGATGCTGTGCAAGGCGATGCGCGACAAGTACGACCTGATCGCCATCACCAACGACATCTACACCAAGGAAGACCAGCGCCTGCTGACGGTGGCCGGCGCGTTGCCGGCCGAGCGCATCATGGGCGTGGAGACGGGCGGCTGCCCGCACACTGCGATCCGCGAAGACGCCTCGATCAACCTCGAGGCCATCGACCGCATGCTTGAAGACTTTCCGGACGCCGACGTGGTGTTCGTCGAGTCGGGCGGCGACAACCTCGCGGCCACCTTCAGCCCCGAGTTGTCGGACCTCACTATCTACGTGATCGACGTGGCGGCCGGCGAGAAGATCCCGCGCAAGGGCGGCCCGGGCATCACCAAGAGCGACCTCTTCGTGATCAACAAGACCGACCTCGCGCCCTACGTGGGGGCCAACCTCGACGTGATGGAGCAGGACACGCAGCGCATGCGCCGCCAGCGGCCCTACGTGATGACGAACCTCAAGACGCTCTCGGGCGTGGCCGACGTGGTCGCGTTCATCGAGGAACGGGGCATGCTCACCGCCGCCTGAGCGATCGGGCCGGCTGCGGGCCGGCTGCGGGCCGGCTGCGGGCCGGCCGCGCGCCTGCCCCGAAGCAGCGGTATCAAGTCAAGGAAGGCCGAGATAGACCCGCAGGTCGTCCTTCACAGTGCCGGCGGAGGCCACGGCGGTGCGCAGGCGCTCCTCGCTCACACCGAACCATTGGGTCCAGTAGTCGACCTCCTTGAGGTCGGTGACGTCGATCCGTTCATCGTCCCTTGGAATGCGGATCTCGGTGTCTTCGCGCATCGTCTTCTCCTGAAGAGCAAGAAATTGGTTGACCGGTTGATGGCTGAGTGAGGGGCCGCGGCTGCAATGGCCGCCGCGTGCCCGCTTCGGTGGCCGGAAATGGAGTTTCTCCGCCTGCCTTGCCGGACCGGCCGGACGAATCCGCTCCCCCTTGCAGGACAACAGCCATAGTCGAACGCATGGGAGCGCCATGCGGTGCCGTCCTGCAAGCCGCCCCCGGCCGGGGTGCTTGAATTCGCCCGTGACCTTACTCATTCGCGGAGAAGCGACATGGAGCCTCATGACCAGCGGCTGCTAAGCATGGGCGTGCCGGGCCTGAACGACGTGCTCGGCGGCGGCCTCGAGCCGAACCGGCTTTATCTTTTCGAAGGCACGCCAGGTGCCGGGAAGACCACCATCGCGATGCAGTTCCTGCTCGAAGGCGTGGCGCGCGGCGAGTCCGTGCTGTACGTGACTCTGTCGGAGACCGAGCACGAACTGCGCGGCGTCGCCGTCTCGCACGGCTGGGACATTTCCAACGTCCACGTGCGCGAGATGCTGCCCACCCAGGACAGCCTGCAGCCCGAGGAGCAGTACACCATGTTCCACCCCTCGGAGGTGGAGCTGAGCGAAACCACGCTGCGCCTGCTGCGCGACGTGGAGGCCATCAAGCCTTCGCGCATCGTGTTCGATTCGCTCTCCGAGCTGCGGCTGCTTTCGGGCACCTCGCTGCGCTACCGCCGGCAGATCCTGGCGCTCAAGCAGTTCTTCGCAGGGCGCCAGTGCACGGTGCTGCTGCTGGACGACATGACCGCCACCGAGCACGACCTGCAGGTTCAGAGCATCGCGCACGCGGTGGTGCGGCTGGAGCAGTCGAACTCCGACTACGGCGCCGCCCGCCGCCGCCTGCTGGTCGTGAAGTACCGCGGCCAATCGTTTCGCGGCGGCTACCACGACTACAAGATCGGCCGCGGCGGCCTGCAGGTGTTTCCGCGCCTGGTGGCGGCCGAACACCTCAACGACACCGCGCTGACCAAGCTGCCCAGCGGCCTGGAGGCGCTCGATGCGCTGCTGGGCGGCGGTCTCGAGAAGGGCACCAGCACCCTGTTCATCGGCGCGCCGGGCACGGGCAAGTCGTCGGTCGCGGTGCAGTTCGCCGTCGCGGCGGCCGAGCGCGGCGAGGCTTCGGGCCTCTTCATCTTCGACGAGAGTGTCAACACCCTGCGCACGCGCTGCAACGGCCTGGGCATGAAGCTGGAGCCACATCTCCGATCGGGCCTCATCCGCCTCAAGCAGGTCGACCCGGCCGAACTGTCGCCCGGCGAGCTGGTGCACGAGATCCGCCAGGCGGTGACCCAGCACGGCGCGAAAGTGATCGTGATCGACAGCCTGAACGGCTACCTCAACGCGATGCCCGACGAGCGCTTTCTCATCGTGCAGCTGCACGAGCTGCTCACCTACCTCGGGCAGTCCGGCGTGGCGACGCTGCTGGTCGGCGCGCAGCACGGGCTCATCGGCGCGCAGATGCAGACGGCGGTGGACGCCAGCTACCTTGCCGACGCGGTGGTGCTGCTGCGCTACTACGAGGCCGAAGGGGAAGTGCGGCAGGCCATCTCGGTGCTCAAGAAACGCGGCGGCGTGCACGAGCGCTCCATCCGCGCTTTCTCGATGGACCAGCACGGCCTGCACGTGGGCGATCCGCTGCGCCGCTTCAGAGGCATCCTGACCGGCGTGCCGGTGCCGATCGACGGCCCGGCCACACCCCCGCCGTGACCGAGAGCCTGACGATCCAGCTGCCGCAGCTGCGAGATCCGCAGTTGCGCGTGCTGATGAGACCTGCGACCGCGAAGGACGCCGCGATGACGGCGGTCGTGCTCGAACGCGCCGGCATCGAGGCCCGTACCTGCGCCGATCTTCCCGAGGTGCTGCGAGAAATGGCCGAGGGCGCCGGCGCGCTGCTGGTGTCCGAGGAACTGCTCTCGGGCAGCGGCGCCGCCGAACTCGCCGCGGCCGTGGCGGCCCAGCCCCCGTGGTCCGACCTGCCGGTGCTGATACTCGCGCGGCAGGGCGCCGACTCGCGCGCCATCTCCACCGCGATGGAAGGCATGGCCAACGTCACCGTGCTGGAGCGTCCGCTGCGCGTGGCCTCGCTGGTCAGCGCGTTGCGCAGCGCGCTGCGTGCGCGCCGGCGGCAGTACGAACTGCGCCGCATGCTGGACGAGCTCAACGAGGCAGACAGGCGCAAGACCGAGTTCCTGGCCACCCTGGCGCACGAACTGCGCAACCCGATGGCGCCGCTGAGCACCGCGCTGGCCATCCTCAAGCGCAAGCCGCTGACGTCGGAAGCCGCACTGCCCTACTACGAACTCATGGGCCGCCAGCTCGACCATATGGTGCGGCTGGTGAACGACCTGATGGAGGTCTCGCGCATCACGCGCGGCAAGATCGAACTCCAGCTGGACGAGCTCGCGCTGGAAAAGGTGATCCGCGGCGCGGTGGAGCTCAGCCGACCCCTGATGGACGCCGGCCGCCACACCCTCGGGCTGCACATCGCCGACGCCTCGCTGGCGGTGAAAGGCGACGGCGTGCGCCTCACCCAGGTGTTCTCGAACCTGCTGAACAACGCCGCCAAGTACACGCCCGAGGGCGGACGCATCGACGTCTTCCTGGAGCACGACGGCCACGGCCATGCGGTGGTGCGCGTGAAGGACAGCGGCACCGGCATCCCGGCCGCCATGCTGGACGCGATCTTCGACATGTTCGTGCAGGTCAGCGGCACCGCGCGCGCAGCGCAGGGCGGGCTGGGCATCGGGCTCACGCTGGTGAAGAGCATCGTGGAACTGCACGGCGGCACGGTCAGCGCCAGGAGCGAGGGGGCGGATCGCGGGAGCGAGTTCACCGTGTCCCTGCCCCTGCTCGGCCACGGCGCGCGAACCAGTACGGAGTCGACGACGCCCGAAGCCGCGATGGCGGTGAACCATCGCATCCTGGTGGTGGACGACAACCGCGATGCGGCCGAATCGCTGGAGACGCTGCTGGGGCTGCTCGGCGCGAAGGTCGCGGTGGCGTTCAATGGCCCGGACGCGCTGGCGAAGGCCGAACTCTTCGATCCGTCGCTCGCCATCCTCGACATCGGCATGCCCGGCATGGATGGCTGCGAGCTGGCGCGCCGCCTGCGGGCGCATCCGCGGCTGCATGGCATCGGCCTGATCGCGCTCACGGGCTGGGGCCAGCCCGACGATCGGCTTCGTATCGCGCAGGCAGGCTTCGACCATCACCTGCTGAAGCCGGTCGATGTCGACGAACTGACGTTGGCGCTGCAGAAGCTCGAGCGGCGCGCCGCGGGCTGAGGCGCCCCGCGAAGGAAGGGCTCTGGCAGCCCTTCCCTTTTCCTCAGAGCTCGCTGCCGTCGCGCAGCTGCCGCGCCTTGTAGACCAGCCGCACGCTCGCCCGCCGCGGGTCGCCCGACTGCTGCTGCACGTAGATGTCGGTGTCGTTGCTCACCCATGCCGCATACGCGCTGCCCGGGTCGCGCGACGAAAGCTCGTTGCCGAACGCGCCGCGGCCCCATTGCACCAGTGCCGCGAAGGCTGCCGCGCCGGCATCGGGCGTCGATTGCGCCGAGGCCACGTACTCGACGCGCCGCAGCTCCGAGGCGGCGAAGAAGAAGGTCGGCTCGAACAGCAGGCCGGCCATCTCGACGGGCGCCGCACGCCACGAACCCACGAGGCCGCCACCCAGGCGCTGCGGCCTCTGCACGCGTTCGGCGGCAGGCAAGGCGGCCTGCAGTTCCTCCGCCGACATGCCCAGGCGCACGCCGGGCGGCAGGGCCTGCGCGTGCAGGGCGCCTGCGGCGAGAAGGGCCGCGCTCATGGCGAGCGCGCGAAGAATGATCGGAAAGCGGGGAAGTCTCACGTCGGGCATCGGAGGAAGGGGGCGGCGGCAGCGTGGGACCGCAAGTATCGCGCGGAGTTCCGGTCCGCCACCTTTCCCCTGCCCTACCCCTGCCCTTGCCTGGTCGTCAGTCCTCGACGAAGGCCTCTTCGCGCTTGGCCTTCACCGAGGGCAGCAGCACCACGATCAGCAGCAGCGCGGCCGCGACCAGCAGGCCCGCCGACAGCGGCCGCGACACGAACACGCTCCAGTCGCCGCGCGACAGCAAGAGCGCCCGGCGCAGGTTCTCTTCCATCATCGGCCCGAGGATGAAGCCCAGCAGCAGCGGCGCGGGCTCGCACTTCAGCTTGAGGAACAGATAGCCCACGATGCCGAAGATGGCCACCATCCACACGTCGAAGGTGTTGTTGTTCTCCGAGTAGACGCCCACCGCGCAGAACAGCACGATCGACGGGAAGAGCCACTTGTAGGGAATGGTCAGCAGCTTGATCCAGATGCCGATCATCGGCAGGTTCAGCACGATCAGCATCAGGTTGCCGATCCACATCGAGGCGATCAGGCCCCAGAAGAGCTCGGGGTTGCTGGTCATCACCTGCGGACCCGGCTGGATGTTGTGGATGGTCATCGCACCCACCATCAGCGCCATCACCGCGTTGGGCGGGATGCCCAGCGTCAGCAGCGGGATGAAGGAAGTCTGCGCACCGGCGTTGTTGGCCGACTCGGGGCCCGCCACGCCGCGGATGTTGCCCTTGCCGAAGTCGGTCTCGCCCTGCTTGAGCTTGATCTTCTTCTCGATGGTGTAGGCCGCGAAGGCCGACAGCAGCGCGCCGCCGCCGGGCAGGATGCCCAGCGCCGAGCCCAGCGCCGTGCCTCGCAGCACCGCGGGCGTCATGTCCTTGAAGTCCTGCTTGGTGGGCCACAGGCCCTTCACCTTGGCGGTGAACACCTCGCGCTCGTGCTCGGGCACCGCGAGGTTGGCGATGATCTCGCCGTAGCCGAACACGCCCATGGCGATGGCGATGAAGCCGATGCCGTCGGTCAGTTCAGGAATGTCGAAGCTGTAGCGCGCCACGCCCGAGTTCACGTCGGTGCCCACGAGGCCGAGCGCGAGGCCCAGCAGGATCATCGTGATGGCCTTCAGCAGCGAGCCCGAGGCCAGCACCACCGCGCCGATCAGGCCCAGGATCATCAGCGAGAAGTATTCGGCCGGGCCGAACTTGAAGGCCAGCTCGGTCAGCGGCGGCGCGAAGGCAGCCAGGATCAGCGTACCGACGCAGCCCGCGAAGAACGAGCCCAGGCCGGCCGCAGCCAACGCCGGCCCTGCCCTTCCCTTGCGCGCCATCTGGTAGCCGTCGATGACGGTCACCACCGATGAAGACTCACCGGGCAGGTTCACAAGGATCGCGGTGGTCGAGCCGCCGTACTGCGCACCGTAGTAGATGCCCGCGAGCATGATCAGCGCCGACACCGGCGGCAGCGCGTACGTGGCCGGCAGCAGCATCGCGATGGTCGCCACGGGGCCGATGCCCGGCAGCACGCCGATCAGCGTGCCCAGCAGGCAGCCCACGAAGGCATAGACGAGGTTCTGCGCCGTGAAGGCGACGCCGAAGCCGATCGAGAGATTGGTAATCAGGTCCATGTGTCTTGTGTCAGGTCTTGTTGTTCTTCTTCGCGCATCAACCCGAGATGAAGGTCGGCCACACCTGGAACTGCAGCTTCAGCGCGACCACGAAGGCCAGGTAGCTGCCCAGCGCGAGGATGGTCGCGAGGATGGTCACGCCCTTCCAGCCGAAGTTGTCCCCGGCAAGGCTGGCGATGAAGGTCAGCGCGTAGATGGCGACGATGAGGCCCATCGACGGCAGCCCGATGCTCGGCAGGCCGCCCAGCAGCACGCCGAACATCAGGTTCGCGCCGATGATGAAGACCAGCGGCTTCCATGCGATGCGCCCGACGGGCTCGCCGTCCTCCGTCTCAACGGCCAGCGCCTTGAGCGTGATGAGTACGCCCATGAGGGCGATGAGGATGCCCACGATCAGGGGGAAGTAGCCCGGACCCATGCGTGCCCCGGTGCCGACGTTGTAGGTCGTGGCGCCCCATGCGAAGGCCACGCCGAAGGCGCTGAAGAGCACGCCCGAGCAGAAGTCTCTCTGGCTCTTGATTCTCAAAGTAGATGTCTCCTGGAACTGCGTTGATCCGCACGAGATGTGCGCCCAGCCGATCCTAGGAATTCACGGCCCCGCCGTGCATGAACAGAACATTGCCATTCGGCAATGCTTGCGGTCTCAGTCCGCCATCGGCAGGTCGATGCACGCGCGCAGCCCTGGCTTCGCGTCCGCGAAGTCGAGCCGCCCGCCATGCAGCGCCACCACGGCGAGCACGCTCGCAAGGCCGAGGCCGTGGCCCGGCACGCTGCGGTCGAGCCGGTGGAAGCGCACGCCGATGCGCTCGTGCTCCGTCCTCGGGATGCCGGGCCCGTCGTCCTGCACGAAGAGCTGCGCCCTGCCGTCCACCGTGTGGGTTCCGATGCGCACCGTGGCGCCGGTGCCTGCGTACTTGAGCGCGTTGTCGAGAAGGTTGGCGGCAGCGCCCGCCAGCAGGTCGCGGTCACCCAGCGCGACGGCCATGTCGGCGGGCTCGCGCAGCAGCGCGATGCTCCGCACCTCGGCCACGGCCTCGTAGAGTTCCGCCACGTCGTCGGCGATGACGTGCAGCGCCACCGGCGCGAACTGCTGCCGCCGCGCGCCGGCTTCCACCTCGGCGATCTGCAGCAGCTTCTCGAACACCACGGCCAGCTCTTCCAGTTCGCGGATGGCGGTGCTCACCGCATCGCGCTGGGGGTCGCCGGCATCGAGTCCGGCCTCCACGGCGCGCAGCCGCACAAGCACGCGCGTGAGGGGCGTACGCAGGTTGTGCGCGATGGTGTTGGAGACGTGGCGCACCCCGTCCATCAGCGACTGGATGCGGTCGAGCATGGCGTTGATGTCGTGCTCCAGCAGCGCGAACTCGTCCTCCTCGCCCGAAGGCTCCACGCGCTCCTGCAGCTCGCCCGCAGCGATGCGCACCGCCGTGCGCCGCACCGCACCCACGCTGCGTTCCAGCTCCTGCCGGAAGACGAAGGTCCCGCCGATCAGCAGCAGCACCGCCACGATGCCCGCGGCCGCGCTCGCGCTGGCCACCAGCGACTCGATGGACTCCTGGTCGCGCAGGTCGTGCCCCACCACCAGCATGCCGCCGTCGGGCAGCGAGCGCATCACCAGGTAGGCGATGACGGTCTGCCCCGAACGCACCACGCGGCGGTGCACGCCGTCGCCGGCATCGGGGGCCTGCGAGGGCATCTGGTCGAGGTTGCCCGCGAGCTTGTTGCCTTCGCGGTCGGTCAGCAGGTAGATCTCGTTGTCGGAGTTGCGTCCGTCGGAGAGCGCGTTCGAGATCTCGCCGGCCACGCCGTCGGCGCCGCGCGCGTCGTAGCGCACCATCAGCTGCTGCATGCTCGCGGCCACCTGCCGCACCATGCGCTGCTGCAGCACGCCCACCGTCTGCATGTAGACGATGGCCAGCGCCGCCAGCATGGTGATCGCCACCAGCAGCCCGTAGTAGAAGGCGAGCCGGAAGCCGACCGAGCGCCACAGCCGGCGCAGGGCCGCCGTCATTGCGGCGCCGACAGCGTGTAGCCCACGCCGCGCACGGTGTGGATCAGCGTGGGTGCGCCGCCCGCGTCGAGCTTGCCGCGCAGCCGGCTGACCTGCACGTCGATCACGTTGGTCTGCGGGTCGAACTGGTAGTCCCACACCGCCTCCAGCAGCATGGTGCGGGTGACCACCTGGCCCGGATGCATCATGAGATAGGCCAGGAGGCGGAACTCGCGCGGCTGCAGCGCGATGGCGCGGCCCCCGCGCTCCACATGCCGGCGCGCGAGGTCGAGCGTGAGGTCGGCCACCTGCAGCATGCGGATCTCGGGCCCGGTGCGCGAGCGCCGCACCAGCGCTTCGGCGCGCGCCGCGAGTTCCGAAAAGGCGAAAGGCTTGGCCAGGTAGTCGTCGCCGCCGGCCTTGAGGCCGCGCACGCGCTCGTCGAGCGCGTTCAGCGCGCTGAGCACCAGCACCGGCGTTTTCCTGCCGAGCGCGCGCATGGTCGAGAGGATCGACAGGCCGTCGACCTCGTTGGGCAGCATGCGGTCGAGGATGACGATGTCCCACTGCTCGCCGGTGGCGCGCGCGAGCGCGTCGGTGCCGTCACGGCTGATCACCGCCACGTGGCCGAGCGAGCGGAATCCTTCGGCGATGTAGCGCGCGTTGTCGGCGTCGTCCTCGACGATGAGGCAGCGCCACATGGCGGTGCTGCCTAGCACGCCGGTGCGGCGCCCCGGTACGGAGCGACAGATGAAAGAGAGGGTTTCCGAGGAAGCTGCGTTCTGATGCTCATGGCGATGGAGTCGGCCGGCGCCCCGCCGTCACGTTCACGCGGGTGCCGCCGGGGCCATCCTAGCCGGCATTGGATCAGAGAAGGCGCGGCTGCTTCATTACCGTTTGTCCATGTTGGGCCGCCATGCTCGGACGCGCCCGCCGTGGCGATCCTTGGACGGCATGGTTGTCGGCCTGGGTCAGTCCATGCCCTGGAGGGGCCCCGAGGCGCGGATCTGCGTCGCGGTCTTCGCCCAGGTCTTCTCCAGCATCCGGGACAGGTACGAGCCCGATTCCCAGCCCACCTGCAGCGCGATGGACAGCACCGAGTCGCGCGTGTTCCTCAGCAGGAACTCCGCGCGCTCCAGGCGCCGGCGCTGCAGGTAGGCCAGCGGCGACACGCCGTATTTCGCGCGGAAGACGCGCTCCACCTGCCGGCGCGAAACACGGTGCTGCTGCGCGAAGGCCTCCAGCATCAGCGGCCGGGAAAGATCGGCTTCGATGGTTTCCGCCAGCAGTTCTGCCACCAGCAGGGCCGATGCGGGATCGCCGTCCGACAGCGGCTGGCCGCTGAGCCTTGCAGCTTCCATGACGAGCGCGCCGCACAGCGCATAGTTCTCCGCGGTGCCGGCCTTGGCCGACTCGAACATGCGCTGCGACAGCGCACGCAGCGCCGTGCTGCCGGCGCGCATGCCCTGCGATGGAGCGGAAACGCCCTGCGCCTGCAGCGCGGTGGCCCACAGCGCGGGGTCCACATAGACCGCGATGTGCGTCTGCCCCGCCGTGAGCGTGGTGGTCGAATGCGCGCTGCCGGCCGCAAACCAGAGGAAATGGCCGGGGCCCAGGGTCTGCGCGCCGCCCTGCGCATCGCCGACGCTGAAGCGTCCCGCCAGCGGCACGAACAGCATGTCGCAGTCGTGCACGTGCGTGTCGGTGGCGTAGCGCTCGCGGGCGTTCGCGACCATGGTGGCGTGGTGCGACAGGCGCTCGACGAACAGCGACTGGCGCGGCATCGGGGCCAGTGCCGGGGTCGGGGTGTTCAGGTGCATGGCCACTCCTTGTCGCATTTGAACTCGTGCATGTCGCAATCGGCCGCGCGCGTCCGCGCACGCTCAACAGAATCGGGAAACACCACTCCCGCCAGCAAGAAACATGAAACCCCAAGCACTGCGCCGCCGCGCGCTCCTCGGGCTGGCAGCCGCCGGCCTCCTGTACGGCCCTGCCGCCTCATGGTCGGCTCCGGAAACGGCCTACCCGGCCAAGCCGGTGACGATCATCGTACCCTTCCCCGCCGGCGGCGGCACCGACGTCATCTTCCGCTCGGTGCAGCAGCGGCTGCAGGCCGCGCTCGGCGTGTCGGTGATCATCGACAACCGCTCCGGCGCCGGCGGCACCGTGGGCACCGGCTTCGGCGCGAAGGCGAACCCCGACGGCTACACACTGGTGGCCGCCACCACCTCGACCATCGCCTCCGCCGACGCCGTCTACCCCAAGCTGCCCTACGACCCGGTCAAGGACCTCGTGCCCATCGGCACCATCGGCACCACGCCCTTCGTGCTGGTGGTGACGCCCTCGCTCGCAGCGCGCGACGTGAAGGGCTTCGTCGACCACGCCAAGGCCCATCCGCAGGCGCTCAACTACGGCAGCATCGGCAACGGCAGCCTGAGCCACCTGGCGGGCGAGCTCTTCAAGCAGCGCACCGGCATCGAGATGACCCATGTGCCCTACCGCGGCGCGGCGCCCGCGCAGGCCGACCTGATGGCGGGCCAGATCCAGGCGCTGTTCGACAACCCGCCTGCCCTGCTCGCGCAGGTGCGTGGCGGCCGCATGCGGGCGCTGGCGATCAGCGAGCCCTCGGCCGGATTCGAGGGTCTGCCGACCTTCGAGCAGGCCGGCATCAAGGGTTTCAGGCCTCAGCTCTGGTACGGCCTGATGGCACCCGCAGCGACGCCGCAGCCAGTGGTGCAGCGCCTGCGCGCCGCGCTCGACACCGCCATGCGCGATGCAGGCCTGCGCGCCGACATGCAGTCCAAGGGCGTGACGCCGTGGACCGTGACGCCCGATGCGTTCCAGGCACAGATCCGCAGCGACATCCAGCTCTGGGGCGGCATCGCGCGCTCGGTGAATGCGAAGGCCGAATGACGATGACGACACCCCGCCCTCCGCACGCCCACAACATCCGCGTCTTCGTGGGGTCCGACCCGAGGATCGGCGGCAACCCCGCACCGGTCTGGCTCGATGCCGATGCGCTCTCCACCGCGCAGATGCAGGAATACACGCGGCGCAGCGGCCATGAATCGGTCTTCGTGCTGAAGCCCGCAACGCCCGCGCACGCCCTGCGCATGCGCTACTTCGTGCCCAACCACGAAATGGAGATGTGCGGCCACGCCACCGTCGGCGCGCTCTGGCTGCTGCACCGGCGCGGCGAATGGGACGGCTCGCCCATCGCCATCGAGACGCTGAGCGGCACCGTGACCGGCCGCCGCGTCGACGGCACGGTACAGATCAGCCAGCCTCGCGCGGTGGTGGAGGAAGTGAGGCAGCGGGCGCTGGTCGAGGAGATCGCACGTTGCCTGGGCATCGATGCGGCAAGCGTCGTCGGGCCCGTGCTCAACGCCGCGACCAGCCGCGTGAAGACGCTGGTGCGGCTGCCCGATACGACGCGGCTCCACGGCTTGCGCGTGGATTTCGCCCGCGTCGAGTCGCTGTGCGAGCGGCTGGGCTCGACCGGGCTGTATCCGTACGCGCTTTCGGATGGGGAAGGCGAAGTCTGCACGGTCAGCGCGCGGCAGTTCCCCAAGTCCTCCGGCTATCCCGAAGATGCGGCCACGGGCATCGCCGCAGCGGCACTCGCATGGGGCCTGCGCCACCTGGGCCTGGTGGGCACGGATGCGCTCACGGTGACGGTGCGGCAGGGCGAAGCCATGGGCTCGCCTTCCGCCATCCATGTCGGCTTGCCGTCGGAAGCGATGGCGCAGGAAGGCTGCCGGGTCGGCGGCGAGTGCTGCGAGGAACCGCCGGAGGATCTGCGCCTGGACGTGCTCTGCCCGCCGGAAGCGGCGCGAGCCAGCCCTTCCGGAACCTACGCCACCTTCTCGAAGGCGGGCGGGCTGTGGCACTCCAGCGGCGTCGTCGGGCGCGAGAACGGCGAAGTCATCGCCGGGCCGCTGCGGGGGCCGGACGACGTGGAGCGCGGCCAGCGCGCGGCGGTGGCTGCAGTGGCCGCTCTGCTGCGCGCCGCACGGGAAGAGCTGGGCAGCCTCTCGCGCGTCGCCCGCGCTGTCGCGCTGAACGGATACCTCCAGACAGGCAGCGATTTCGCGGAGCACGCGAAGGTGATGGACGCGGCCTCGGACCTGCTGCGGCACGTCTTTCCCGAGGCACCGCTGCCGGCCCGCACAACCGTCGGCGTCGCGTCGCTGCCGCGCGGCGGCGCGGCCGAGGTGTCGTTGACGCTGGAAGTACGCGACTGACCGGCGTGCGGCGGCCTTCTCAGCGCTTACTGGTACGCCGCCAGCTCCTGCTTCGCGATCGCGTTGCGATGCACCTCGTCGGGACCGTCCGCCACGCGCAGGTGCCGCTCGTAGGCGTAGAAGTTCGTGAGCAGCGTGTCCTGGCTCAGGCCCATGGCGCCGTAGGCCTGCATGGCCCAGTCGATCACCTTCACGCAGTTGTTGGGCGTGAGCACCTTGATCATCGCGATCTCCTTCGCGGCGACCTTGTTGCCCACGGTGTCCATGCGGTAGGCAGCGTTGAGCACCATCCAGCGCGACTGCTCGATGAGCATGCGCGACTCGGCGATGCGTTCGCGCCACACGCCCTGCTCCGACAGCGGCTTGTGGAAGGCGGTGCGCGACACCAGGCGCCGGCACATCATCTCCAGCGCGGCCTCGGCCATGCCGATGGCGCGCATGCAGTGGTGGATGCGGCCGGGCCCGAGGCGGCCCTGTGCGATCTCGAAGCCGCGGCCTTCGCCCAGCAGGATGTTCTCCACCGGCACGCGCACGTTCTCGAACACGATCTCCGGGTGGCCGAAGGGCGGGTCGTACACGCCCAGCAGCGCCATGTCGCGCACGATGGTCACGCCGGGCGTGTTCTTCGGCACCAGGATCATCGACTGCTGCCTGTGGCGATCGGCGTTGTCGGGGTCGGTCTTGCCCATGAGCACGAAGATCTCGCAGCGCTCGTTCATCGCGCCGGTGATGTACCACTTGCGGCCGTTGATGACGTACTCGTCGCCCTCGCGGCGGATGCTGCAGCGGATGTTGGTGGCGTCGCTGGAGGCCACCTCGGGCTCGGTCATCGCGAAGGACGAGCGGATCTCGCCGGCCAGCAGCGGCTTGAGCCAGCGCTCCTGCTGCGCCTTGGTGCCGTAGCGCGCCAGCACTTCCATGTTGCCGGTGTCGGGCGCGGAGCAGTTGAAGATCTCCGAGCACCAGTAGCGCCGGCCCATGATCTCGCACAGCGGCGCGTACTCGACGTTGCTGAGGCCAGGGCCGTGCTCCGACTCGGGCAGGAAGAGGTTCCACAGCCCGCGCTCGCGCGCCTTGGCCTTGAGGCCGGCCATCATCGGTAGCTCGGCATACGGCCGGCCCGCGCGGGCATTGGCGGCCAGCTCCTCCTCATGGCGCTTCTCGTTGGGGTAGACGTGCTCGTCCATGAACCTGAGCAGTTCCTCGCGCAGCGCGATCACCCGGGGCGTGAATTCGAAATGCATGGTGCGTCCTTCGGCAAGAGTCGATGTGTAGGTGTGGCTTGAAGGTACGTCGCACGCCGTGTTTCGCACGGTCTTCCGGGTGACAGCGCAGCACCCGTGCTGTCACCTTCGCAGCAGCGGCCGGCGCGACAATGCGGGCATGACCGCCAGCCCCACGGACGCTTCTTCTTCTCCCGCCTCGCCGCGCCCCGTGCGCATGGCCGCGACCCTCATCGTGCTGCGCGACGCGAACGCCGGCCTCGAGGTGCTGATGCTGCGGCGGGCCGAGAAGGCCAACGACCAGAACAGCGGCGCGAGCGTGTTCCCGGGCGGCGTGATCGACGCGCACGACCGCGGCCTGCACGGCTGCTGCAGCGGCCTCGACGACCGTGCCGCGAGCGAGCGGCTCGAAGTGCCCGATGGCGGCCTCGACTACTACGCGGCAGCGATCCGCGAATGCTTCGAGGAGGCCGGGCTGCTGTTCGCGACCGATTCCGCCGGACGGCCAGTGACGCTCGACGGCCTGCCTCCAGACCAGCTCGCCGAGATGCGCCATGCGGCGGAACAAGGCACCGACGCGCTGCTCTCGCTGTGCGCGCAGCACGGCTGGAAGCTCGCGGCCGACCGGCTCGCGTACTTCTCGCACTGGCTCACGCCGCCGGGCATGCCGCGCCGCTTCGACACGCGCTTCTTCCTGGCCACCATGCCCGAGGCGCAGAGCGTTCGGCCCGACGGGCGCGAGACGGTCGAGCACATGTGGCTGCGCCCCGCCGATGCGGTCGACCCGGCACGCGGGCTCAAGCTGATGAACGTGACGCGCCGCATCCTGCTGGAGCTCGCGCGATTCCAAAGCGTGCAGGAGCTCATGGCGCATGCGCGCGACCTCAAGCACATTCCCCGCGTGATGCCGCGGCTGGCGGACGGTCCGAAGGGAAGGCGGCCGGTGAACATGGAGGAGCCTTCTTACGAGGAAGTCGGCTTCGTCGATCCGGACGGCGAAGGCGGCGGGCGCTATGCGCACGAGGCCGGGCTGGCGATGCGGCTTTCGGCACGGGTTCTCCGGGTGACCGGGGAAGCCGGCGACGGATCGGGCACGCTGGTGCACGGCTATTTCGTGGGAACGGCGGGCGGCGATTGCGCCCTGATCTACGCATCGCCCGCAGGCCGCGCGCATGCCGAGGCGCTTGCCGCTGCGGCGCCGGGGCATGTGCGATGGCTTCTGTCGACGCAGGCGCCTTCGGAAGACGGCCTGCGCGAACTCTGGCCCGATGCTTCCGCCGCGGCACCGGCGCCTGGAGAACAGATCCGCATCGGCGACGCCACGCTGCGCGTGCTGCCGGGCGATGGCGAGGCGCAATCGCGCCGGTTCCTGCTGGTCGAGGAAGGGACCCTGTTCACGGGCGCTTCCGATGCGCCCGCGGCCGGCGAAGAGCAGGTTCGCTGGATCGCGCCGCGCCAAGGCTTCCTGCACAGCCGGCGCTGACCGCCGCGCAGCGCCTCATCGCGCCGCACGGCCGTGGCATGCATCGTGCAAGATCGGCACATCATGCTTCCCCTGTCTCCCGACGCGCTGCGCCAGCGGCTGCGGTCCTTCGCATCGCGCGCGCAGCCCGTGCGCATTCTTCTCACCCTCGGCAGTCTCATGGCGGGCTGCGCCTGGACCGGCCACACCGATGCGGTGATTCCCCTCTTCCTCGGCGCCATCGCCAGCGCGCTGGCCGAGACCGACGACAGCTGGCGCGGCCGGCTGCGCGCGCAGCTGGTCACGCTCGTCTGCTTCGCGGCCATCGCCTTCGCGGTGGAGGCGGCCTTCGGCATGCCGCTGCTGTTCATCGCCGGGTTCGCGCTGGCGGCCTTCTGGCTCACCATGCTCGGCGCGGTGGAGGCGCGCTACAAGGCGATCGCATATGCGACGCTGATCCTCGCGATGTACGCCACGCTGGGCATCGAGAACATGGGCGAGCACGGCGTCGTGCATCGCGGACGCGAGCCCCTGCTGCTGGTGGCCGGCGCGGCCTGGTACGGCGTGTTCTCGGTGCTGTGGTGCGCGGCCTTTCCGGCACAGCCGGTGCAGGCGCGGCTGGTGACGCTATTCACCGTGCTGGGCAACTATGTGCGCTACAAGGCGTCGCTGTTCGAGCCGCTGCGCGGCATCGACATCGAGCGCAAGCGGCTCGCGCTCGCACAGCTCAACGCCGAGGTGGTGACCGAGCTCAACGCGGCCAAGGAGAGCATCTTCCGCCGCATCGGCGCGCGGGCGCCGACTGGCCGCATCTCGCGCTACCGGGGGCTGTACCTGATCGCGCAGGACGTGCACGAGCGCGCCAGCTCCTCGCACGACGACTACAACGCGCTGGCCGACGCCTTCTTCCACAGCGACCTGCTCTACCGCTGCCAGCGCGTGCTGGGCCTGCAGGGGCTGGCCTGCCAGCGTCTGGCCGATTCGATCGCGCGGCGCGAGCCCTTCGAGGTGGGAACGGAGACCGTGCAGGCGCTGGCCGACCTGCGCAGCGCCATCGAGCACGAGCGCGCGCGGGCCGGCACGCCCGCACGGCTGGCGCTGCTGGCCTCGGTGGAGGCGCTGGCGCGCAATCTGGCGCTGCTCGACGGACAGCTCGCGGGGGCCAGCCAGCCCTCGGCGCGCGCGGGTCGTACCGAGATGGGCCTGTTCGACCGCTCGCCGCGCTCCTGGCGCGACGCCGTCGAGCGCGTGCGGCGCCAGCTCACGGTGCGATCGCCGCTCTTTCGGCATGCGCTGCGGCTGTCGATCGCGCTGGTGGCGGGCTACGGGGTGATGCAGCTCATCCATCCGGCGCAGGGCTACTGGATCCTGCTGACCACGCTCTTCGTCTGCCAGCAGACGTATGGCGACACCATCGCGCGCATGGGGCAGCGCATTGCCGGCACAGCCCTCGGCGTGGTGGCGGGCTGGGCGCTGCTGCAGCTCTTTCCGCAGCCGCTGGTGCAGTCGGTGCTCGCGGTGATCGCCGGGGTGCTGTTCTTCGCGACCCGCGCCACGCGCTACCTGCTGGCCACCGCATCCATGACGCTGCTGGTGCTGATGTGCTTCAACCAGGTCGGCGACAGCGGCGTGCTGCTGGTGCCGCGGCTGGTCGACACGGCCATCGGCAGCGCGATCGCCGGGCTGGCGGTGCTGCTGGTGCTGCCTCACTGGCAGGCCCGCCGCATCAACGAACTGGCGGCGGCCGCCATGCGCGGTCATGCGGGCTACCTGCGGCAGATCGTCGGCCAGTACCGCACCGGCGCGCGCGACCACCTCGACTACCGACTGGCGCGGCGCAACGACCACAACGCGGACGCGGCGCTGTCCACCGCGGTGTCGGACATGTTCCGCGAGCCGGGCTACGTGCGGCCGCGCGCGGGGGTGGCGCTGCGCTTCCTCATCCGCTCGCACACGCTGCTGAGCTATCTGTCGGCGCTCGGCGCACACCGTGCCGCAGTGCCCGATTCGGCCCAGATGGCGGTGCTGCATGCATCGGCCGAGGGGGCGATCGCGGCGCTGGAGGCGCTGGCGGCCGGGCTGGAAAAGGGCGTGGTGGATGTAACAGGCCGCATCGAATCGGAAGCCGCCGCGCGCGCAGCGCTGGCGCAGGCGGCGGCCGACAGCGGCGAACGCGGCGATCCGCATGCGCGAACTTTCCACACCGAACTCGGTCTGATCTGGCTGCAGATAGACGCCCTGCGCGCCCATGCGAGCGAATGGCTGCAGCCCGAAGGCAGCGAAAACACGACCGCGCCGGCCTGAGGGGCGAGTGAACATCCGTGCGATCAGGTCGGTTGAAAGCGCCGCTGCGGGCACCCTCCCGCGCGGCAGGTAAAATACCCCTACATGTCCCGCTGGTTTGCCGCTACCGTTCTTGCCATCATGTTGTCCTGCTACGGCTTCGCCGTGCTTGCGCACAACATGCTCGGTGTCGGCCATTCGCACAGCGAACCGCAGACCGCCCAGGCCACGCAGACGCTGATCGTTAGCGTCGCCTTCCCGGACACGTCCGACCGCTCCGCCTCCTCCGACATTCCAGCGCCCGCCGAAGCCCAGAAGGCCCCGGCCGCAGGCGATGTCGACAATTCCTCGGACGACACCCTCTCCCTCGACGAAGCCGGCTCCGAACACGCCGAGCTGGTCGATGCCCGCAACGGCGCGCCCGCGCTGCTGCGCTTCACTGAACAGCCGCCGAAACTCGGCCTGACCACCATCGTCTCGCCGTTCCTGGCGCGACCCAAGCGGCCACCCCGCGCCGCTGCCTTCGTCGCCTAGGCCCTCCAAGGCCTTCGCGACCGGGGGCCGCCATGGCTCCCGCCCCCTTGCGATCCGGCACGGCCGCCATTGGCGGCGCCCGCATCGCACCGCTGCCACTCGCTCTCTCACATTCACGGCCCTGTGCCCTTCCCGCGCGCCATCCATTGCGCGCCCCCGGCGCCGGTCCAGCTTCAAGGAACAACAGGAAATGAACAACAGCCCTACCGCCTATCACGACAGCATCGAGCTGCCGATCGCTTCGCCGCAGGAGCGCAACCGCGTCCTGCGCAACACCTACTGGCTGCTCGCGCTGTCGATGCTGCCCACCGTGCTCGGCGCCTGGATCGGCGTCTCCACCGGTTTCTCGCGCGCTATGTCGCCGGGCATCGGCCTGATGGTCTTCCTCGGCGGCGCCTTCGGCTTCATGTACGCCATCGAGAAGACGAAGGAATCGGCCGCCGGCGTGCCGGTGCTGCTGGCCTTCACCTTCTTCATGGGCCTGATGCTGTCGCGCCTGGTGGGCACCGTGCTCGGCCTGGCCAACGGCGCCAGCCTGGTGATGACGGCCTTCGCCGGCACCGGCGCGATCTTCTTCGGCATGGCCACGCTGTCGTCGGTGATCAAGCGCGACCTGTCCGCCATGGGCAAGTGGCTCTTCATCGGCGCCATCCTGCTGCTGGTGGCGGGCATCGCCAACTTCTTCATCAAGTCGAGCGCGCTGATGATGACGCTGTCGGTGCTGGCCATCGGCATCTTCTCGGCCTTCATCCTGCACGACCTCAAGCGCGTGAAGGACGGCCTGGAGACCAACTACATCTCCGCCACGCTGGGTGTGTATCTCAGCATCTACAACGTCTTCCAGTCGCTGCTGGCCCTGCTGGGCATCGCCGGCGGCCGGGACGAGTGATTCCCCACGAAGGAAGAAACGGAAGGAACATCCCATGCGTCTCACCACCAAAGGCCGCTTCGCGGTCACCGCGATGATCGACATCGCCCTTCATGGGCGATCGGGCCCCGTCACGCTGGCCTCGATCAGCCTGCGCCAGCGCGTGTCGCTGTCGTACCTCGAACTGCTGTTCGGCAAGCTGCGCCGCGCCAGCCTGGTCGAATCGACCCGCGGCCCCGGCGGCGGGTATTCGCTCAGCCGCAAGGCGGCCGAGATTTCCGTGGCCGACATCGTCCTGTCGATCGAGGAACACGATGCCGAGACCACCCGTCGGCGCGATGCCGACGCGCCGGACGAAGCCGGCCGCTGCGAGATCGACGAGCTCTGGGCCACCGTGAACCTGCGGGCGGTCGAGTTCCTCCGCTCGATCTCGCTGCAGAGCCTGGTCGACGAGCAGAAGGCCAAGGGCGTGCAGGCCGCGGTGCGCAGCGAAGTGCGGCGTTCGCCCAGCGGGCAGCCCGTCACGCGCAAGCCCTTCGTCGTCGATGCGCCGAACTCGGTGTTCGCGCTGGGACGGCGACAGCAAAGCGCCAGCTAGCTCCCCAGGCCAGCCAGCCCGCCCGGCCCATGCGGCAGGGCCTGCCGCCACGGATCGACGTGGCGGCGGGCTCTCGCCCGCATGGGCCTTTTTGTCGTCGGCTTCTCCCTCGGAAGCCTCAGGATTTCTTCATGTTGCGACGCAGCACGGCAGGCAGAATGCACCATAACAGTGCAAAACAATACAGGCGCGCGACCCGGGCGACCCCGGCTCGCGCCGCATCGCGTTTCCGGACGACCATGACTTCCAAGCTCCTGCTTCTTCCTCTTTCCCTGCTCGTGCTCGCCGCATGCGGCGCCAGACAGGCCCCGGAGGCCGGCACCGCGCCGCCCGAAGTCGGCGTGATGGCAATGCACGCGAGCGACGTGCCGGTGCACACGGAACTCTCGGGCCGAACGGCCGCATTCTGCGTGTCGGAGGTGCGCCCGCAGGTCAACGGCATCGTGCGCAAGCGGCTGTTCGAGGAAGGCAGCATGGTCCGCGCGGGCCAGGTGCTGTACGAGATCGAGCCCGGCCCCTTCGAGGCGGCGCACGAGCAGGCGCAGGCCGCGCTGGCCACGGCCCAGGCGAGCATCGCGAGCCTGCGCGGCAAGGCCGAGCGCTTCGGCGAACTGGTGAAGGCCAACGCGGTGAGCCGGCAGGAGCACGAGGAAGCCCAGGCCGCGCTCGTGCAGGCCGAGGCCGGCGTGAAGGCTGCCAAGGCGGCGCTGAAGGCCGCGCGCATCAACCTCGAATTCACCCGCATCGAGGCGCCCATCTCGGGCCGCATCGGCCGCTCCAGCGTGACCGAGGGCGCGCTGGTGGCGCCGGGCCAGGCCACGGCGCTGGCAACCATCCAGCGCATCGACCCGATCTACGTCGACGTGGTGCAGTCCAGCCTCGAGCTCACGCGGCTCAAGCGCCGCTTCATCTCGGGCGACATGGCTCCCGCGAGCACGCGCGTGAGCCTTCGCATGGAAGACGGCCTGCCCTACCCGCACCCCGGCACGCTGAAGTTCGCCGAAGTGGCGGTCGATGCCGCCACCGGCTCGGTCACGCTGCGCGCGGAGTTTCCGAACCCGCAGGGACTGCTGCTGCCCGGCATGTACGTGCGTGCGCAGGTCGAGTCCGGGGTTGAACGGCAGGCCGTGCTCGCGCCGCAGCGCGGCGTGGCGCGCAACGAGAAGGGTGAGCCGACCGCGCTCGTGGTGGGCAGGGACGACAAGGTCGAGCTGCGCACGCTCGAAGTGCGCAGCGCGGCGGGCGACCAGTGGATCGTGACCGGCGGCCTGCAGGAAGGCGACCGGCTCGTGGTCGACGGCCTGCAGCGCGCCCACCCTGGCGACAAGGTGAAGCCGGTGCCGATAGCGGCCGCGGCGTCGCCTTCATCGGCAGATTGAGACAACGCAAGTGATCGCCAATTTCTTCATCCAGCGGCCCGTGTTCGCATGGGTCATCGCCATCCTCGTCATGCTGGCCGGCGGGGTGGCCATCCGCACGCTGCCGGTGTCGCAGTACCCGGACATCGCGCCGCCCACCGTCGTCGTCTCGGCCAACTACCCGGGCGCCTCGGCGCAGGCGGTGGAGAGCAGCGTCACGCAGGTGCTCGAACAGCAGCTCAAGGGCATCGACGGGCTGCTGTATTTCAAGTCGACCAGCAGCTCGGCCGGCTGGGCCGAGATCAGCGTCACCTTCCGCCAGGGCATCAACCCCGACACCGCCCAGGTGCAGGTGCAGAACAAGGTCAGCCAGGCCACCAGCCGGCTGCCGCAGGCGGTGCAGCAGCAGGGCGTGACGGTCGCGAAGTCGCAGAACAACTTCCTGCTGATCGTGGCCCTCTACGACGAGACCGACCGCCGCACCGACACCGACGTGGCCGACTGGATGGCCAGCAACCTGCGCGACTCCATCAGCCGCGTCGACGGCGTGGGCTCGGTGCAGGCCTTCGGCGCTTCGTATGCGATGCGCATCTGGCTCGACCCGCACCGGCTCGCGAGCTACCAGTTGATGCCCTCGGACGTGACCGCCGCCATCGCCGCGCAGAACACGCAGGTGTCGGTCGGCGAGATCGGCGCGCGGCCCTCGCCCGCGAGGCAGCAGCTCAACGCCACGGTGACGGCGCTATCGCGGCTGCAGACGCCCGGGCAGTTCCGCGACATCGTGCTGAAGACGCAGGCCGACGGCGCCGTGGTGCGCCTGGGCGACGTGGCGCGGGTGGAGATGGGCAGCGAGTCGTACGCCGAGACCACGCGCCTGAACGGCCATCCCGCCGCGGGCGCTGCGGTCATGCTGGCGCCCGGCGCCAACGCGCTGACCACGGCCAGCGCGGTGAAGGCGCGCATGGCCGAGATGGAGCCTTCGCTGCCGGCCGGCCTGCGCGTGGCCTACGCGGAGGACACCACGCGCTTCGTGAAGATCTCGATCAGGTCGGTCATCAAGACGCTGCTGGAGGCGATCGCGCTGGTGGTGGTCGTGATGTACCTGTTCCTGCAGAACTGGCGCGCCACGGTCATCCCGGCCATCACGGTGCCGGTGGTGCTGCTGGGCACCTTCGGCGTGCTCGCGGCCTTCGGCTATTCGATCAACGTGCTCACGCTCTTCGGCATGGTGCTGGCCATCGGCCTGCTGGTGGACGACGCGATCGTGGTGGTGGAGAACGTCGAGCGCGTGATGCACGAGGAAGGGCTCGACCCGAAGGCGGCCACCGTCAAGTCGATGCAGGAGATCACCGGCGCGCTGGTGGGCATCGCGGTGGTGGTGTCGGCAGTGTTCCTGCCGATGGCCTTCTTCGGCGGCTCGGTGGGCGTGATCTACCGGCAGTTCTCTGTGACGATCATCGCGTCGATGGTGCTGTCGGTGGTGGTGGCGATCGTGCTCATCCCGGCGCTGTGCGCGCGCTTCCTGCGGGCCAGCGACGCGCCGCGCACACGTGGATTCCTCGGCGCCTTCAACCGCCGCTTCGACGCGGCGCAGGGCCGCTACGCGGGCCTGCTGGGGCGCATGCTGCGCAAGCCGCTTCGCTTCGCCGTCGTGTACGCGGCCATCGCGGCCGGCATGGGCGCGCTCTACCTGAGCCTGCCCGGCGGCTTCCTGCCCGAGGAAGACCAGGGCAGCGTGATGGTGCAGCTCACGCTGCCGGCGGGCTCCACGATCAGCCGCACCGACGCGGTGAACCGCCTGGTCGAGAAGCACTTCCTCGAAACGGAGAAGGACACGACCGACACCATCTTCACCATCTCGGGCTGGAGCTACGGCGGCTCGGGGCAGAACATGGGCATGGCCTTCGTCTCGCTGAAGGACTGGTCCGAGCGCGGGCATGCGGACCAGCGCGCGCAGGCCATCGTGGAGCGCGCCGGCACCGTGCTCGGCAGGCAGCAGCGCGACGCCGAGGTCTACGGCATGGTGCCGCCGCCCATCGAGGGGCTGGGGCAGTCGAACGGCTTCGAGTTCTGGCTGCAGGACACCTCGGGCATGGGCGCGCAGAAGCTGGTGCAGGCGCGCGAGTCGCTGCTGCGCGACGCGGGCAAGGACGCGCGGCTGCAATCGGTGCGCGCCAACAGCGTGGCCGGCACGCCGCAGCTGCAGATCGACATCGACCAGCTCAAGGCCTCGGCGCTGCGCCTGTCGCTGGACGACGTGAACACCACGCTGGGCATTGCCTGGGGCGGCAGCTACGTCAACGACTTCATCGACCGCGGCCGCGTCAAGCGCGTGTACGTGCAGGCCGACGCGCCCTACCGCTCCGACCCCGACGACATCCGCGAGTGGTTCGTGCGTGGCTCCACCGGCGCGATGACGCCGTTCTCGGCCTTCGCCACCACGCGCTGGTCGCAGGGCGCGCCGCAGCTGGAGCGCTACAACGGCCTGCCGGCGGTGCAGATCCAGGGCGCGGCCTCGCACGGCACGAGCTCGGGCACGGCGATGGCGGCCGTCGAAGCCATCGCGAAGAAGCAGCGCGGCACCGGCCATGCGTGGAGCGGGCTCTCATACCAGGAGCGCCTCTCGGGCGGGCAGGCGCCGCTGCTGTTCGCGCTGTCGATCCTCGTCGTGTTCCTTTGCCTGGCGGCGCTGTACGAGAGCTGGTCGGTGCCGTTCTCGGTGATGCTGGTGATTCCGCTGGGCGTGCTCGGCGCGGTGATCGCCACGTCGCTGCGCGGCCTGTCGAACGACATCTACTTCCAGGTCGGCCTGCTCGCGACCATCGGACTGTCTGCGAAGAACGCGATCCTGATCATCGAGTTCGCCGAAGCGGCGCTGCGCCGGGGCATGCCGCTGCTCGACGCAGTGGCCGAAGGCGCGCGCCTGCGGCTGCGGCCGATCCTGATGACATCGCTGGCCTTCCTGGCCGGCGTGGTGCCGCTGGCACTGGCCACCGGCGCAGGCTCGGCGAGCCAGGTGGCCATCGGCACGGGCGTGTTCGGCGGCGTGCTGGCGGCGACGGCGCTGGGCATCTTCTTCGTGCCGCTGTTCTATCTGCTGGTGAAGCGGCTGGCGGCCCGGTTCTACAAACGCAGCGGCGTGGCGGCGGCCTCCTGAGGAGCCGTCGCCGTCAGCTCTTTCCGGCAACGGGCGAGCGTCGCGCCAGGCCCGGCAAGGTCCATCCGAAGGTCATGCCCGCCGCGGCGATCAGGATGGCGGCCGCGCCCACCACCTGCAACGCGCCCAGCCGCTGGCCGAAGGCGACGTAGTCCACGCCGATCGCCACCAGCGGATAGATGAACGACAACGCCCCGGCCACCGGTGTCGACAGCTTCTGCAGCGCGCCGTACAGCAGCACGAACACCAGCCCGGTGTAGACCACGCCCATCGTCAGGTGCACGCCCCAGGTGGCCGCGTCGGCGGGCAGCGCGCTGAGGTTCGCGAAGGGCGCGAGCATCACGATGCCCACGCACACCTGGATCAGCGCGATGAGGTGGGGCGCGATGCCGTCGAGCTTCTTCGCGACGAAGGCGGCCAACGCATAGCAGAAGGCAGCGCCCAGCGCCATGAGCACGCCGACGAAGTAGGAAGACCCGTCGGCCCCTCCGCCGGACTTGGCCTGCGCCACCAGCACCACGCCGGCGAATGCGATGCACAGCCAGATCGCCTTCATCGCGGTCAGCCGCTCCGACAGCAGCAGCGCACCCAGCGCCACCAGCATGAAGGGCTGCGTGTTGTAGACCGCCGTGGCGATGGAGATCGACGCGCGCGAGAACGACGCGAAGATCAGCACCCAGTTGACGACGAGCGCCACGCCGCCCAAGGCCGCGAGCGCGAACTTGCGCGGCGCGATGCCCCGCTTCAGCAGGCCCAGCGCGAAGCACACGACCAGCAGCGTCGCGGCGCCGAACACGCAGCGCCAGAACAGCAGGTCGGCCAGCGGCTGGTCGAAATGCACCACGAACCACCCGATGGTTCCGGAGATCGCCATGGCCGCGCTCATCTCCAGCGCGCCGCGAAGCTGTGTCTGCATGTCGGTCCGTTGTCGCCGCTGTTCAGGGGAAACAAGAGTGCCACTTATCGCGTCGCCTGGATATGCTTGGAAGAAGGCGAAAACCGCCGACGGCCTTCGAAACGAAGGCATCCAAGCCCCTCCACCGGAGAACAGGAAGATGCTCGACGCAACCGACGAAGCCATCGTGCTCGCCCTCGCGGGCAATGCCCGCATGTCGCTGAAGGAGCTGGCCCATCACGTGGGGCTCTCGTCGCCGAGCGTGTCGGAGCGGCTGCGGCGGCTCGAGGAGCGCGACGTGATCCGCGGCTACACGCTCGAGCTGAACCCGAAGGCGCTGGGCTACCAGTTCCAGGCCATCGTGCGCATCCGCCCGCTGCCGGGGCAGCTGAAGGCTGTGCAGGAACTGATCGCTGCCACGCCCGAGTTCTGCGAGTGCGACAAGGTCACGGGAGAAGACTGCTTCGTCGCGCGGCTCCATCTGCAGTCGCTCGAGCAGCTCGACGGCATCCTCGACCGCATCGCGGCCAGGGCGGAGACCAACACCTCCATCGTGAAGGCCCAGACGATCCAGAGGCGGCTGCCGCCCTTCTCGGCGCGGTGAGGCGCCGCAGCCGATCGGCGGCGCCTGCGGGTGGGTTGTGTCCTGTTTTTGCGTAGATGCGCACCATCGCCACGCGGTGGGGCCTCCCAGAATCGACCGGCCGTGAGAGGCACGGCCCGAGACGCCGATCCACAAGACCAAGGAGACACATGCCCATGATCACTTCCCGCCGCGGCCTGCTGGCCGGTTCCGCCGCCATGGCCACCGGCGCCATCGCCGGCTGCGCGCTGCCCGCCGGGGCCGGCCGCTCGGCCGCCACGCCCTTCGATGTCGCTGCGTCGACCATTCCGATCGTCGGCAGCGACCAGGTCTTTCCGGTGCGCCGCATCTACTGCATCGGCCGCAACTACGAGGCGCATGCACGCGAGATGGGATCGGACCCTAGCCGCGAGCCGCCCTTCTTCTTCCAGAAGCCGGCCGATGCGATCCAGGTCGTGACGCCGGGCGTGGTGGCCGACCACCCCTATCCCACGCTCACGAAGAACTACCACTACGAAGTCGAACTGGTGGTGGCGCTGGGCAAGGGCGGGCGCGACATCCCGACGAGCGCCGCGCTCGACCACGTGTACGGCTACTCGCTGGGCCTGGACATGACGCGCCGCGACCTGCAGCGCGAGATGGGCGACCAGAAGAAGCCCTGGGAGATCGGCAAGAGCTTCGACCATTCGGCGCCCGTGGGGCCGATCCACCCGGTGGCGAAGGTCGGGCATTTCAGCGACGGCGCGATCTGGCTCAAGGTGAACGGGCAGACGAAGCAGAGCGCCACGCTCAGGCACATGATCTGGTCGGTGGCCGAGCAGATCAGCCGGCTGTCGCAGGCCTTCGAGCTCAAGCCGGGCGACATCATCTATTCGGGCACGCCGGAGAACGTGGGGCCGGTGGTGCGCGGCGACCTGATCCAGATCCACATCGACCGGCTGCCGGAGCTGTCGGTGCGGATCGTCTGAGGAAAAAAGGCCCACCGATGCGCGGGCCGCACCGCGGCTTCAGGAGCCGGCGGCCGCCTCGCCGACCAGCCCCCACAGCGCCTCCGCCACCGGCGCCATCTGCGCCTGCTGGCGATACAGGCGGATGTCCACCGGCACGCGCCAGCCGCCCGCGCCGGCATCGGTGAGCGCGCCGCTGCGCAGGTCGTCGGCCACCAGGCTCATCGGCAGCCATGCGAGGCCGCGGCCTTCGAGGGCCATGGTGCGCAGCAGCGCGGCATGGTGGGCGGTGAAGACGACGGACAGCGACGCAGCGAAGTCCTTGCCGAACTCGATGTCCTGGATGGCGCGCATGATCCGGCCCAGGCCCGAGGCCTCGCTGTAGGCCAGCACGGCGGGCGACTTGCCCCCGCCCAGTGCATGCAGCGGAACACCGTCGGCACCGGGCGTGCTCACCGGCACCAGCACGTCGTCGCTGAGCCGCCGCACAGGGTATTGCGCCTCGTCGAGCCGGCCCGGCGCATCGGCGTGGCCGTGGCACAGCACGAACTGCACGCGGCGCTGCAGCATCAGGTCTTCGCAGGCGTAGGAGCTGTCGGAGATGGTCTGGATCGGGCCCATGCTCAGCCGCGACTCGACGCTCGCCAGCCAGCGCGGAAAGAAGGTCAGCGAGAGCACGTGCGTGGCGGCGAAGCTCAGGCTGGCCGCGGCCAGGTCGTGCGCGGCGCGGGCCTTGATGCGTGCGGCCTCCAAGCCAGCGAGCACTTCCTGCAGCAGCGGCTGGAAGCGCTTGCCCGCGGCGGTGAGCGCAGTGGGATGCGCGCTGCGGTCGAACAGGTCGACGCCCACCCATTCCTCCAGCGATCGGATGTGGCGGCTGAAGGCGGGCTGTGCGATGGAGCGGGCCTGCGCGGCGCGCGAGAAGTTGCCGGTCTCGGCCAGGGCCAGGAAGTCTTCCAGCCATTCGAGGTCGAGCGGTCTGTTGCCGGGGCCCATGCGCTGCTCGGTCGGTCGGTCGGTTGAATAGTTGTATGCGATTCGAGTATTGGACGGTCCGCACCCCGCCGGCAAAAGATGCACCCATTCCTGCACCTTGAACCACACGGAGACACAGCATGCCTTCCATCGCGAATTATCGCGGGATCATTCCCGCCATTTCCTGCCCCTTCACCAGCGACCACCGCATCGACGAACCCGCGCTGCGCAAGCTGGCCTCGTGGCTCGCCGGCCATGACGGCGTGGTGGCGGTCATGACCAACGGCCACACCGGCGAGGTCTTCTCGCTCACGCCGTCGGAGCGCGCCGAGGTGACGCGCATCGTCGCCGACGAGCTGCGCGGGCGCACGCCGGTGATCTCGTCGATCGTCTGCGAGGGCCTTGCCGAGGCCGCCGAGCATGCCCGCGCCGCGCAGGCCGCCGGCGCGGTGGCGCTGGACGTGATGCCGCCGCACCACTGGCTGCGCTTCGGCTTCACGCCCGGCCACGCGCTGCAGTACTTCGAGGCCATCCACCGCGCCGCGCCCGAGTTGGACCTGGTCTGCCACGTGTACCCGGCCTGGACGCGCGCCTCGTACTCCTCGCAGCTGCTGGCCGACCTGGCGCGGCTGCGCTACCTGCAGGCCTTCAAGGTGGGCCAGCGCGACATGAACAAGTACGCCCGCGACATCCAGGCGATCCGCGAGGCCGATGCCTCCAAGGCCATCCTCACCTGCCACGACGAATACCTGCTCGCCTCGATGGTGCAGGGCGTGGACGGCGCGCTGGTCGGCTTCGCGACCTTCATCCCGCAACTCATCATCGACCTGTGGAATGCGGTGAAGGCCGGCGACCTGAAGAAGGCCATGGCGGTGCAGGCCCTCATCACGCCGCTGAAGGACGCGGTGTACGGCGGCGGCGAGCCCACCGGCGAGGCCCATGCGCGCATGAAGGGCGGCATGTACCTGGCCGGCGTGCTGGAGAACGCCACCGTGCGCCCGCCCACCGAGGCGCCGAACGCGCGCGAGATGGACGCGCTGCGCGCCGCCGTCGAGCAGGCCGGCCTGTCGAGGCGCTGAAGCGCCAGGGGCCGCTGCGCCCCGGCCAAGAGAACACAAGGAGACAAGAGACATGCAACGCAAGCACTTCCTGCGCGCCACACTGGCCGCGCTCGCGCTGGCCGCCGTATCGACCGCCGGCCTCGCCCAGAACTGGCCCGCCCGGCCGGTGCGCATGGTGATTCCCTTCCCGCCCGGTGGCACGCTCGACACCATCGGCCGCCTGCTGGCGCAGAAGCTCGGCGAGCAGACGGGCCAGACCTTCATCGTGGAGAACCGCCCCGGCGGCAACGGCGTGATCGGCGCCGACGTGGTGTCGAAGGCGCCGGCCGACGGCTACACGCTGCTGTTCAACGCGTCGACCTTCACCACCGCGCCGATGACCATGAAGTCGGTGCCCTACGAGGTGGTGAAGGACTTCACGCCGGTGGCGCTGGTGGCGAAGGCACCGCTGTCGGTGGCGGTCAACAAGAACCTGCCGGTGAACGATGTGAAGTCGCTCATCGCCTACGCCAAGGCGCATCCCGGCAAGATGACCTTCGCGGTCGGCTCGATCGGCTCGGCCGGGCACCTGTCGACCGAGCTGCTCAAGCGCGCGGGCGGCGGGCTCGACTACCTGATCGTGCCGTACAAGGGCACGGCGCCTGCGTTCCAGGACCTGATCGGCGGGCAGATCGACGGCTTCATCGACCCGATCCTCGGCTCGCTGCAGTACCACAAGAGCGGCATGCTGAAGGTGATCGCCGTCACCTCGGCCACGCGCGCGACAAGCCTGCCGAACGTGCCCACGGTGGGCGAGAGCATCCCGGGCTACGAGTTCTACAGCTGGTACGGGCTGTGGGGCCCGGCGAAGCTGCCGGCAGCCATCACGCAGCGGCTGAACGCCGAGGTCAACAAGGCGCTGGGCACCGACATGCGCGAGACGCTGAACGCGCAGGGCCTGCTGCTGACGCCGGGCAGCGTCGAGGACTTCGCGAAGTTCCAGGCCGAGGACATGGCGCGCTCGAAGAAGATCATCACCGAGGGCAACATCCATGTCGAATGAGCTCGCCACGGCGCCCCATGCGGTGGTGACGGGCAGCAGCGGCGGCATCGGCCGCGCCATCGCCTCGCATCTGCTGCACGCGGGCTGGCGCGTGAGCGGGCTGGACCTGGCCGCGCCCACGCTGTCGTCCCATGCCGGCTTCACCCACGTGGCCGTGGACCTGGGCGACGCCGCAGCCATCGCGCGCATCGCCTCGACGCTGCAGGATGCGAGCGCGCTGGTGCACGCGGCCGGTGTGCTGCGCGTCGGTCCGCTGGGCGAACTCGATCACGCGGGCGGCGAGCTGATGTGGCGCCTGCACGTGGACGCGGCCACGCGCCTGGCCGACGCGCTCGTGCCCGCGATGGCGGCGCGCGGGCACGGCCGCGTGGTGTTCGTCGGCAGCCGTGTTGCGCAGGGGCTGCCGGGGCGCGGCCAGTACGCCGCGACCAAGGCCGCGCTGATCGCGCTCGCGCGAAGCTGGGCCGCGGAAGTCGCGGCGCGCGGCGTGACCGTGAACGTGGTGTCGCCCGGCGCGACGCAGACGTCGATGCTGCAGGACCCGGCCCGCGCGGGCAGCGCGCCGCGCCTGCCGCCCATCGGCCGGCTGATCCAGCCCGAGGAGATCGCCGCGCTCACCGGCTTTCTTCTGTCGCCGCCGGCGGCGGCCATCACGGGGCAGGACATCCCGATCTGCGGCGGCTCCTCGCTGCATCTCTGACCCTCTTTCGCTTCCTTTCCTTCCACCCGGAACCCGACCATGAAAATCGTCAACATCCTCGAATCCACCCGCCCCATCAAGTCGGACATCCGCAACGCCTACATCGACTTCTCGAAGATGACGCTGAGCCTCGTCGCGGTGGTCACCGACGTGATCCGCGACGGCCGGCCCGTCGTCGGCTACGGCTTCAATTCCAACGGCCGCTACGGCCAGGGCGGGCTGATCCGCGAGCGCTTCCTGCCGCGCCTGCTGGAGGCCGACCCGGCCTCGCTGCTCGACGAGACCGGCGACAACCTCGATCCGCACAAGATCTGGGCCCGCATGATGATCAACGAGAAGCCCGGCGGCCACGGCGAGCGCTCGGTGGCCGTGGGCACCATCGACATGGCGGTCTGGGACGCCACCGCCAAGATCGCCGGCAAGCCGCTCCATCAGCTGCTGGCCGAGCGCTATGGCAACGGCAAGCCGAACCCGCGCGTGTTCGTCTACGCGGCCGGCGGCTACTACTACCCCGGCAAGGGCCTCGAAGGCCTGCAGCGCGAGATGACCAGCTACCTGGAGCGCGGCTACTCGGTGGTGAAGATGAAGATCGGCGGCGCCACGCTCGCCGAAGACTGCGAGCGCATCGAGTCGGTGCTGAAGATCCTCGGCCCCGGCCAGCAGCTCGCGGTGGACGCCAACGGCCGCTTCGACCTGCCCACCGCCCTCGACTACGGCCGCGCGCTCTCGCAATACCCGCTCTTCTGGTACGAGGAAGCGGGCGACCCGCTCGACTACGAGCTGCAGGCCAGGCTCGGCGAGGTGTACGCCGGTCCGATGGCCACGGGCGAGAACCTGTTCTCGATGCAGGACGCGCGCAACCTCATCCGCCACGGCGGCATGCGCCCCGACCGCGACTGGCTGCAGTTCGACTGTGCGCTGAGCTACGGCCTCGTCGAATACCTGCGCACGCTCGACATGCTGAAGGAGAACGGCTGGTCGCCCTCGCGCTGCATCCCCCACGGCGGCCACCAGATGTCCCTGGCCATCGCCGCCGGCCTCGGCCTCGGCGGCAACGAGAGCTACCCCGACCTGTTCCAGCCCTACGGCGGCTTCCCCGACGGCGTGAAGGTCGACAACGGCTACGTCACCCTGCCGCCGCTGCCCGGCATCGGCTTCGAAGGCAAGGCCGACCTGATCGCCGAGATGAGGGCCCTCGCGGCCTGAGCGATCCCTGCCTTTTCGCGGGACGCCGCGGAACCGGCTCCGCCGGGCCGCAGGCGTCGCCCCCCGGCGAGGGGGGTTGGCGAAGCGACACGAAGTGCGCGAAGCCTGGGGGGAGTACCAGGCTCAAGGATGAAAGCCGGAGCGGCGCACCACCGGCTCCCACTGCGCGCGGTAGGCCTTCAGCATCTGCGTCGTTTCCGCTGCATTGCTCACCACCGGCGTGATGAAGAGCGAGTCGGCCACCTTCTGCAGGCCCGGGTCCTTCATCACGTCACGGATCGAGTTGGCCAGCAGCTGCACCCTGGCGGGCGGCATCGAAGCGGGCGCGAAGAAGGTGTTCCAGCCGTCGGCGTCGATCTTCATGCCGGCCTCGCTGAAGGTGGGAATGCCGGACGCGAAACTCGCGCGCTTCTTGCCCGATGTCGCCAGGATGCGGATCTTGCCGGCCACGTGCTGTGGATAGAGCGAATCGAGCGTGTCGATGGCGATCGGCAGGCTGCCGTTGACGAGGTCGGCCGCCAGCGGTGCGGAGCCGCCATAGCCCTTGATCTGCGGCTGCACGCTCAGCGCGTCGCCCACCATCAGGCCGAAGAAGTGCGGCAGGCTGCCGGTGGCGGGCACGCCGAAGATGGCTTCCTCGGGGTGCGCCCACAGGCGGCCCACCAGGAACATCGCGCGGTCGAGCTGGAGCTTGCTGCCCACGGCCAGCGCGAAGTCGTAGCTGCTGACCTGGGAGACGGGCACGAAGTCCTTGTCGGGGTCGTAGCCGGCGTCCTTGATGACCAGCGGCGCGACCACCATCACGGCCGGGTTGCCGAGCATCAGCACGTTCTGTCCCGCGGGGGCGCGCTTGACTTCCTTGGCCGCGAGGCGGCCACCCTCGCCCGGCCGGTTCTCGACGCTCACCGGCACGCCGAGCTTCGGCGTGAGCCGCTCGGCGATCAGCCGCGCGATGCGGTCGGTGCTTCCGCCGGGCGCGTAGCCGACCACGAGGGTGAGCGGGCCGCCGTCGAGCGCGGCGGGCGCCTGGGCCTGGGCCAGGGGAGCGCAAGCGGCAAGGGCGAGGCCTCCTGCCATGATGAGCTTGCGCCGTGAAAGGAATGCGGGCATCGGATCGGGTCTCCTGCGGACGATGGGCGCGAGCGGACGGGGACAGGCGCGGTTTCGCGGCGAAAATCCGCACGTCAAGACTGTTTCCGCTCGTTCAAATTTGTTACTGGTTTATACGTATGGGGAAACAGTTGATCTAATCAACCAACTGCCTGCCGCGGCGGGCGAGCCACACTCCCGACGTTTCCGCAACCACGTCACCTCACGCCGTCACCCTCAGCCCGTATGCGACAAGCTTTCCCCGATGCCGGCGCGCTGCGCGCGCCCCGCTCACTGGACGACCTGGTGCTCTATCGCATGGTGCGCGCCGTGCGGGCCGGCAACGGCATGGCGACGCGGCTGGTCGAAGGCGGCTTCGGCATCACGCGCCGGGAGTGGGGAATGATCGCCACCCTCGCGCAGGAGGGCGAGATGACCTCCTCCGCGCTGGCCGCGCACCTTCACCTGGACCGCGTGCGCACCTCGCGCGGACTGCGCAGCCTGGTCGACAAGAAGCTGGTGCTGCGCCGGCAGAACGCGGAAGACCGGCGCGAGGTGCACGTGCGGCTGAGCGCATCGGGCGAGCAGCTCTTCGGTGGGCTCTTTCCGCGCATCGCAGGGCTGAACACCGAACTGCTCGAAGGCGTGTCGCCCGCCGACCTCGACGCCTTCCTGCGCTGCCTGCAGCACCTGGAACAGCGCGGCGAGGAACTGCTCGCGCGCGGCGTGGTGGCGGAAAAGGCCGACCGGCGCTCGGGCGGCACGCGGCACCGCTGGCCGGAGCGCAGCCGCTGAGGCGGCCGACCGCTCAGGCCTGCACGTCCACCACGCTGCCCATCGTTCCGGACCCGCCGGTGCGGCCGGGGCGCGACGTGCCCGCAGCGCTTTCCTCCAGCGAGGCCATCGCGCTCTGCTGCACGCCGGCGTTGCGCAGCGCGTTCATCTGCTGCTGCAGCATCGCGAGCTTCGCCGCGAGCGCCTCGAGCTGCATCCGGATCGCGTCGCGCGCATCGCCCTCGGGCGTATCGATCAGCTGGGCCTGCGTCTCGCCGATCTGCTTCTGCGTCGCGGCGATCTGCCGCTGGATCTTCGCGATCTCGACGTTGACGTCGATCCCGCTCCTTGCCGCACCGCTGCTGGCGCCGATGGCATTCAGCATCCCGTTCCTCCGTTCTTGCACATGGGTAAGAACGTCTATCGGCAGCGCGCGCGAAAAGTTGAGGGCCGCCGCCGTCGCCGAACGGGCTCAGCTCGCGTAGCGCTTCTCCAGGGCGTCGAGCTCCGGCTTGCCCACCAGCCGCTGGCGCTCGGCGAAGGGCACGACCAGCGCCGGGTCTTCGTCCACGCGCTTCGTGTCGCGCAGCACCGTCAGCGCCTTCTGCATGCCGGCGACCGCGCCCTGCAGCGCCGCGTTGGCGTAAAGCACGATGCCGTAGCCCAGCTGCGCGAGCTCTTCCGCGCCGAAGATGGGCGTCCTGCCGCCGATCACCATGTTCATGAGCTGCGGCTTCTTCAGCCGCTGCGGCAGCGCACGGATCTCGTCGGCGGTGGTCACGGCCTCCACGAAGAGGATGTCGGCGCCCGCTTCGCTGAACTGCTGCGCGCGCTCGATGGCGGCCTCGAAGCCCAGCGTGGCGGCCGCGTCGGTGCGCGCCATCACGAGCAGGTCGGGATCGGTGCGCGCATCGACCGCCGCCTTGATCTTGCTCACGGCCTCCTCGGTGGAGATCACGTCCTTGCCCGAGAAGTGGCCGCAGCGCTTGGGCGCGACCTGGTCCTCGAACTGGATGCAGTCGGCGCCCGCGCGCTCCAGCACGCGCACCGTGTGGCGCACGTTGAGCGCATTGCCGAAGCCGGTGTCGGCATCCACGATCAGCGGCAGGCCTACCGCGTCGCGGATGCGCGCCGTGTGGTCGGCGATCTCGTGCAGCCCCATGAAGCCCTGGTCGGGCATGCCGAACCACATGTTGGTGACGCCCGCGCCGGTGACGTAGATGGCCTCGAATCCCAGGTCCTCGATCACGCGCGCCGAGAGCGCGTTGAAGGCACCCGGCACCAGCACGCCCCGGCGCGCCTCGGCCAGGGATCGGAGGGTCTTGCGAGTCGACATCGGTTCTTCCTTGTTGTGTTGTGGGGTGTGGTGTTGTTGATTCAGCAGGGTCACAGCGTATCGCCGGGCACGCGCACCCAGCCTTCCATCAGCACGCGGGCGCTGCGGCTCATGACGGCCTTGGTCACGCGCCATTCGCCATCGACCCGCGCCGCCTGCGCACCCACGCGCAGCGTGCCCGAGGGATGGCCGAAGCGCACCGCCGAGCGCTCGCCGCCGCCGGCCGCGAGGTTGACCAGCGTGCCCGGAATGGCAGCCGCCGTGCCGATGGCCACCGCCGCCGTGCCCATCATCGCGTGATGCAGCTTGCCCATCGAAAGGGCTCGCACCAGCAGGTCGATGTCGCCTGCCGCGACCGGCTTGCCGCTGGAGGCGGTGTAGTCCGCGGACCGCGCGACGAACGCGACCTTGGGCGTGTGCTGCCGCCCCGCCGCTTCGCCGACGTTCGCGATGAGCCCCATGCGCACCGCGCCGTGCGCACGGATGGCCTCGAAGCGTGCGAGCGCGGCGGCGTCGCCGTTGATGGCGTCCTGCAGCTCGGTGCCCTTGTAGCCGATGGCTTCGGCCTCCACGAAGATCGTCGGGATGCCGGCGTTGATCATCGTCGCGCGCAGCCTGCCGACGCCGGGCACCTCGAGCTCGTCGACGAGGTTGCCGGTCGGGAACATCGCGCCGCCGGCGCCTTCCTCTTCCGCCGCGGGGTCCATGAATTCGAGCTGCACCTCGGCGGCCGCGAAGGTCACGCCGTCGAGCTCGAAGTCGCCGGTCTCCTGCACCGCGCCATCGGTCATCGGCACGTGCGCGACGATGGTCTTGCCGATGTTGGCCTGCCAGATGCGCACCACCGCCACGCCGTCGCGCGGCACGCGGGCCGCATCGACCAGGCCGTTGGAAATCGCGAACGGGCCGACCGCCGCCGAGAGGTTGCCGCAGTTGCCGCTCCAGTCGACGAAGGGCTGGTCGATCGACACCTGGCCGAAGAGGTAGTCCACGTCGTGGCCGGGCCTCTCGCTCTTCGAGAGGATCACCGCCTTGCTCGTGCTGGAGGTGGCGGCGCCCATGCCGTCGATCTGCTTGCCGTAGGGGTCGGGGCTGCCGATGACGCGCAGCAGCAGTGCGTCGCGCGCCTTGCCGGGCAATTGCGCGGCTTCGGGCAGGTCCTGCAGGCGGAAGAACACGCCCTTGCTGGTGCCGCCGCGCATGTAGGTGGCGGGAATCCTGATCTGTGGTGCGAAGGCCATGGTCGTGCGATTGTCGGGATTGTCGGTTCAGGCGGCCGCGGGCGCCGCCGCTGCGTTCGTGGCGAGGAAGTCCTGCGCGAAGCGCTGCAGCACGCCGCCGGCCTCGTAGATCGACACCTCCTCCGCGGTGTCGAGGCGGCAGGTCATCGGCACTTCGAGCCGTTCGCCGCTGCGGCGGTGGATGACCAGCGTCACATCGGCACGCGGCTCGCGCGCGCCGATCACGTCGTAGGTCTCGGTGCCGTCCAGGCCCAGCTTCAGGCGGTCGGTGCCGGGCTTGAACTCGAGCGGCAGCACGCCCATGCCGATCAGGTTGGTGCGATGGATGCGCTCGAAGCCTTCGGCCGCGATGGCCTCCACGCCCGCGAGGCGCACGCCCTTGGCCGCCCAGTCGCGCGAGGAGCCCTGGCCGTAGTCGGCGCCCGCCACGATGATCAGCGGCTGCCTGCGCTGCAGGTAGGTCTCGATCGCCTCCCACATGCGCACCACCCTGCCCTCGGGCTCGATGCGCGCGAGCGAGCCCTTGCGCTGCACGCCGTCGACCACCGCCATCTCGTTGACGAGCTGCGGATTGGCGAAGGTGGCGCGCATGGCCGTCAGGTGGTCGCCGCGGTGCGTGGCGTAGGAGTTGAAGTCTTCCTCCGGCAGGCCCATCCTCGCGAGGTACTCGCCGGCGGCGCTGTCGGGCAGGATCGCGTTGGAGGGCGACAGGTGGTCGGTCGTGATGTTGTCGGGCAGCAGCGCCAGCGGCCGCATGCCGCGCAGCGTGCGCGGGTTGGCCGCCAGCGCGCCCACGCCCTCGCGGTCCCAGTAGGGCGGGCGCCGGATGTAGGTCGACTGCGGCCGCCAGTCGTACTGCGGGCTCACCTTCTCGCCGCGGTCCGCGTGGATCGCGAACATCGGCTCGTAGACCTTGCGGAACATCTCGGGCCGTACGGAGGCCGCGACGATGGCGTCGATCTCCTCGTCGGCCGGCCAGAGGTCGGCCAGGCGGATCTCGCGGCCGTCGCCGGCCACGCCGAGCACGTCGCGCTCGATATCGAAGCGGATCGTGCCCGCGATCGCATATGCCACGACCAGCGGCGGCGAGGCCAGGAAAGCCTGCTTCGCATGGGGATGGATGCGGCCGTCGAAGTTGCGGTTGCCCGAAAGCACCGCCGTGGCGTAGAGATCGCGCTCGACGATCTCCTGCCGGATCCGCGGATCGAGCGCGCCCGACATGCCGTTGCAGGTGGTGCAGGCGAAGGCGACGATGCCGAAGCCCAGCTGCTCCAGTTCGCCCAGGAGGCCCGCGTCGCGCAGGTAGAGCTCCACGGTCTTCGAGCCCGGCGCCAGCGAGGACTTGACCCAGGGCTTGCGCCGCAGCCCCAGCCGGTTGGCGTTGCGAGCCAGCAGCCCGGCCGCGATCACGTTGCGCGGATTCGAGGTGTTGGTGCACGAGGTGATGGCCGCGATGATCACCGCGCCGTCGGGCATCAGCCCTTCGGCCTCCTGCCTGCGCGCCTCCGCCAGGCCGACGGCGATGTCGCGCTCGGCCAGCTGCGAGGTCGGCAGCCGCCGGTGCGGGTTCGAGGGGCCGGCCATGTTGCGCACCACGCCCGACAGGTCGAAGCGCAGCACGCGCTCGTAGCTGGCCGTCGCAAGCGCATCGGCCCAGAAGCCGGCGGTCTTCGCATAGGTCTCGACCAGCGCGACCTGCTCTTCCTCGCGGCCGGTGAGCCTCAGGTAGGCCAGCGTCTGCTCGTCGACATGGAAGAGCGCGGCGGTGGCGCCGTACTCGGGGCACATGTTGGAGATGGTGGCGCGGTCGCCGATGGTCAGGCTGCGCGCGCCCTCGCCGAAGAATTCCAGGTAGGCGCCCACCACCTTCTCCCTGCGCAGGAACTCGGTGAGCGCGAGCACGATGTCGGTGGCCGTGATGCCGGCCTGGCGGCGGCCGGTGAGCTCCACGCCGACGATCTCGGGCAGCCGCATCCACGAGGCGCGGCCCAGCATCACGTTCTCGGCCTCCAGGCCGCCCACGCCGACCGCGATCACGCCCAGCGCGTCGACGTGCGGCGTGTGGCTGTCGGTGCCCACGCAGGTGTCGGGAAAGGCCAGCCCGTCCTGCACCCAGACCACCGGAGACATCTTCTCCAGGTTGATCTGATGCATGATGCCGTTGCCCGCCGGGATCACGTCGACGTTGGCGAAGGCCCGCTTCGTCCAGTCGATGAAGTGGAAGCGGTCCTCGTTGCGGCGATCCTCGATCTGCCGGTTCTTCTCGAAGGCCTGCGGGTCGAACCCTCCGCACTCCACGGCCAGCGAATGGTCGACGATGAGCTGCACCGGCACCACCGGGTTCACGCGCGCGGGGTCGCCGCCCTCGGCCGCGATCGCATCGCGCAGGCCCGCAAGATCGACCAGCGCGGTCTGCCCCAGGATGTCGTGGCACACCACGCGCACCGGAAACCACGGAAAGTCGCGGTCGCGGCGGCGCTCGGCCAGCTGCAGCAGGCACTCGTCGAGGATGGCCGGGTCGCAGCGGCGCACCAGGTTCTCCGCATGCACCCGCGCGGTGTAGGGCAGCGTGCTCCAGGCCCCCGGGCGAAGCGCATCGACGGCGGCCCGGGCATCGATGTAGTCCAGCGTGGTGCCGGGCAGCGGTTTTCGGAATCGTGTGTTCATCGTGGCGGATCTGTCTGCGGCGTCGGCGCGGCAGCGGCGATGGCGGGCCGCGCCGACTGGGCTTTCTGCTTTCTCTCTTGCTTGAACGGGCTCACTCGGAGCGGATGTCGTTGTCCTTCACGACCTTGGCATAGCGCGGGATCTCCGCACGGATCAGCGCGCCGAACTGCTCGGGCGTGCCGCCGGCCGGCGACACGCCGGTCGGGTCCAGCTTGGCGCCGAGTTCGGGCGCCTTCAGCCCGGTGGCCAGCGCGCCGTTGAGCTTCGCGATGACGGCGGGCGGCACGCCCTTGGGCGCCACCAGGCCGTGCCAGGCCACCACGTCGTAGTCGGGCAGCCCGCCGGCCTCGGCGATCGAGGGAATGTCGGGATAGGCCTGCAGCCGCTGCGCCGTGGTGACGGCCAGGGCGCGCAGCCGGCCCGACTGCACGTGCGGCATCAGCGCCTCGGTGCCCGCGATCAGCATGTCGACGTTGCCCGCCACCAGGTCGGTGACCGCCGGCCCGGTGCCGCGGTACGGGATGTGCGTGGCCTTCACCTTCGCCATGCCGAACATGTACTCGCTCACGATGTGCAGGTGGCTGCCGTTGCCCGCCGAGGCGAAGCTCAGCTTGCCGGGGTTCTGGCGCGCGAAGGCCAGCAGCTCCCGCAGGCTCTTCGCCTGCACCTTCGACGGGTTGACGCACAGCACGTAGGCGCCCTTGGACAGCTGGATCACCGGGCTGATGTCGCCCACCGGATCGAAGCGCAGCTTGTACAGCGAGGGATTGACGGTGTAGCTGCCGGCGATCAGCAGCAGCGTGTAGCCGTCGGCCGGCGTGTGCAGCGCGTACTCGGTGCCGATGGTGCCGCCGGCGCCGGGCCGGTTGTCCACCACCACCGACTGGCCGAGCTGCTGGGTCAGCACGTTGGCGGCGATGCGGGCGATGAAGTCGGAGCCGCCTCCGGGCGCGAAGGGGCAGACGATGCGCAGCGGCTTGGACGGAAAGGCATCCTGGGCCCGGACCGTGCGGGCGAGAGGGAGTGCCAGCCCGGCCAGGGCGGCTGACGAGAAGGCGCGGCGATTCAAGGTCATGCGGTTTGTCTCCAGTGTTGTTGTCATGCGTTCCGCAACGGCGTGCCGTCGCGTCGGCAGGCGCTAGTTTGCGCCTGTCCGCCGACCCCGCCCTGACCACCCGGAGACTGCATGAACCCTGGACCGGCGAACCCCGCGCCTCAGGCGCGCGCCTCGATGGGCACGAAGGCCAGGTCCTCGGGCCCCGTGTAGTTGGCGCTGGGCCGGATGATCTTGTTGTCGATGCGCTGCTCGATGATGTGCGCCGCCCAGCCCGCGGTGCGCGCGATCACGAAGAGCGGCGTGAACATGGCCGTGGGCACGCCCATCATGTGATAGCTCACCGCGCTGAACCAGTCGAGGTTCGGAAACATCTTCTTCACCTCCCACATCACGCCTTCGAGCCGCTCGGCGATGTCGAACATCTTGGTCGAGCCCGCCTGCTGCGACAGCGACCTCGCCACGCCCTTGATGACCACGTTGCGCGGGTCGCTCACCGTGTAGACCGGGTGGCCGAAGCCGATCACGACCTCCTTCGCCTCGACCCGGCGGCGGATGTCGGCCTCGGCCTCGTCGGGCGAGTCGTAGCGCTTCTGGATCTCGAAGGCCACCTCGTTGGCGCCGCCGTGCTTAGGCCCGCGCAGCGCGCCGACGGCGGCGGTGATGGCCGAGTACATGTCGGAGCCGGTGCCCGCCACCACGCGCGCGGTGAAGGTCGATGCGTTGAACTCGTGCTCGGCGTAGAGGTTGAGCGACGTGTGCATCGCGCGCACCCAGGCTTCGGAAGGCTCGCGGCCATGCAGCAGGTGGAGGAAGTGGCCGCCGATGGAGTCGTCTTCGGTCTCCACGTCGATGCGCCTGCCCTGCGTGGACCAGTGGTACCAGTACAGCAGCATCGAGCCCAGCGAAGCCATCAGCCGGTCGGCGATGTCGCGTGCGCCCGGCAGGTTGTGGTCTTCCTTCTCGGGGAGCATGCAGCCCAGCGACGACACGCCGGTGCGCATCACGTCCATCGGGTGCGCGCCGGCGGGCAACTGCTCGAGCGCTTCCTTCAGGCTCGCGGGCAGGCCGCGCATCGACCTGAGCTTCGCCTTGTAGGCGCGCAGCTCCGCGGCCGTGGGCAGCTTGCCGTGCACCAGCAGGTGCGCGATCTCCTCGAACTCGCAGACCTCGGCGATGTCGAGGATGTCGTAGCCGCGGTAGTGCAGGTCGTTGCCGGTGCGCCCAACCGTGCACAGCGCGGTGTTGCCGGCGGTCACGCCGGACAGGGCCACGGACTTCTTCGGCCGGAAGCCGGCCTTGGCTTCGGCGGGGGTGGCGATGTCGTTCATGCTGCTTCCTTCTCCTTGGTTTCCTTGTCCTTCATTTCCTGCTTCGGAAACGAGGCGGGTATGCGCGCGGGCCGGCCGTTGCGGTCGACCGCGACCATTTCGAACAGCGACTGCAGCACCGCCACCGGCTCGCGCCCCAGCTGATGCGCCGTGCCGCTGACACGCACCGTCAGCGAGCTGCGGCCGGCGCGGCCGATCCACGCCCGCAGCCTCAGCACGCTGCCCACGGGCACGGGCGCGAGGAACTGCGCGTCGCTGCAGCGGGCCATCACCACGTCGGTGCCGGCATGGGCACGCGCAGCGAGAAAGGCCGCCTTCGACATGAGCAGCAGGGCATTGCCGCCGAACAGGGTGCCGTAGTGGTTGGCGTGCTCGGGAAACACGATTTCCGTGAGTTCGAAGGCCGTGCGCTCGTCAGTCATGGATTCGCAATTTACGCAATTGCCTGCCCATAATGAAGGACTGAATTTGCCAATCATTGCGAATGGAAAACACCGGATTTGCAAATATTGCGAACAAACTGAGCCAGCAAGGAGCCGCACGATGAGCAAAACCTTCATGGGCGTTCGCCTGCGCAAGCTGCGCGCCGAGCGCGGCCTGACGCAGGTGGCACTCGCGCAGGCGCTGGGCCTGTCGCCCAGCTACCTGAACCAGCTCGAACAGAACCAGCGGCCGCTCACCGTGCCCGTGCTGCTCAGGATCAGCCGCACGCTCGGCGTCGACGTGCAGCAGTTCTCGGAAGACGAGGAGGCCCGCCTCGTCTCGAGCATGCGCGACGCGCTGGCCGACAACCCCGGCGGCGAAGCCATCGCCCTGCCTGAACTGCGCGAGGTGGCTTCGCAGATGCCCGCCGTGGCGCGCGCGCTGCTCGCGCTGCACCGCCGCCACCAGGAAGCGATGGAGCGGCTGGAGATCATGGCCGCCGAGCTCGGCGACGGACGCGGCGAACTCACGAACGCGCGGCCCATGCCCTTCGAGGCGGTGCGCGATTTCTTCTTCGCCCACCAGAACCATTTCGAGGAGCTCGACCTGCAGGCGGAAAGGCTCGCCGACGAGGCGCGCGGCCACGGCGGCACGCTGTCGGAATGGCTGCAGCAGCGCCTTTCGAGGCAGCACGGCGTGCACGTGGTGCCCACCGACGACGACACCATCGACAGCCAGCGCCGCTACGACCCGACCAGCCGCGTGCTGCGCCTGTCGTCGGGCCTGGAGCCGGGCCAGCAGGCCTTCCAGCTCGCGACGCAGCTGGCGCTGCTTGAGCAGACGCAGCTCATCGAATCGCTGCTGCAGGGCGCCAGCCTGATCGACGACGCACCCACGCATGCGCTCGCCCGCATCGGCCTGGCGAACTACTTCGCGAGCGCCGTGCTGCTGCCCTACGGCCTGTTCCTGAAGACGGCGGAAGCCCTGCGCTACGACATCGACCTGCTGGCGCGCCGCTTCGGCGTGGGCTTCGAGACGGTGTGCCATCGCCTGAGTTCGATGCAGCGGCCCGGCGCGCCCGGCGTGCCCTTCTTCTTCATCCGCGTGGACCGCGCGGGCAACATCTCGAAGCGGCAGTCGGCCACGCACTTCCACTTCTCGAAGACCGGCGGCACCTGCCCGCTGTGGAACGTGTACGAGGCCTTCGCGCAGCCGGGCCGCGTGCTGCGGCAGCTCGCGCGCATGCCTGACGGGCGCACCTACCTGTGGGTGGCGCGCACCGTCTCGCACGGGCAGCGCGGCTTCGGCTCACCGAGCAAGACCTTCGCCATCGGCCTGGGCTGCGACATCCGCCATGCGCCGAGGCTGGTCTATTCCAAGGGCCTCGACCTCGCGGACCAGGAAGCGCCCACGCCCATCGGCATGGGCTGCAAGGTGTGCGAACGCACCGCCTGCCCGCAACGGGCGTTCCCGTTCATCGGGCGGGCGCTGGACGTGAACGAGAACGAAAGCAGGTTCACGCCGTATGCGGTGGCGAACTCCTAGACGGCCGACACGGCGGCCGATGCGGCAGCACGGCCATCGCCGAAGACGGGCGGCATCCTGACGATCGAAGTCAGCGCAGGTTCGGCCACGCGCAGCGCGGCGAGGTCGGGACGCGGCCGCCGCAGCTCGGGGTTCGACGAGAACGCCGCCTCCATCGCATGCGCCGCGCCCAGCACCTGGTGGTCGGCCCTGAACCCGCCCACCACCTGCAGCCCGAAAGGCATGCCCGCGTGGTCGAGGCCGCAGGGCAGCGCGATCGCGGGGTGCGTGGTCAGCGTGACCACATAGGTCAGCGCCAGCCAGCGGTAGTAGTTGGCCTGCGGCTCGCCGTTGATGGTGGCGGCGTAGAGCTGGGTCCACGGGAAGGGCGAGACCGGCGTGGTCGGCGACAGCACGAGGTCGTAGTCGGCGAAGGTGGCCTGGAAGCGCTTCAGCAGCCGCGTCTGCTCGGCCTGTGCCCAGGCGCTGTCGAGCAGGCTCATCCTCGCGCCCATCTCGTAGTTGGCGCGCGGATTGGGGCCGAGGCTGTCGGGGTCGCGCTCGTAGGCCGCCTGCATGCCGGCCACGAAGGCCTCGGCGCGCAGCACGTCGAAGCAGCGATGCGCCTCGCCCATGTCGAAGTCGACCTTGTCGCAGCGGCCGAAGAGGTGCCGCATCGCTTCGATCTTGCGGCGGAAGGTGGCGCGGATGCCGTTGTCCACGGCGCAGATGCCGAAGTCCTCGGTCCATGCCACGCGCAGCCGGCCCAGGTCGACCGGAGGCGGCACGAGAAAGGACATCGGGTCGAGCGGATAGCTCAGCGGGTCGCCCGCGCACATGCCGGCCGATGCCGCCAGCTGCAGGCAGGCCTCTTCCACGGTGCGGCCCATGGGGCCGACGACCGAGATCGGCGTCCAGCCCAGCGGCTTGCGCACGCTGGGCACCACGCCCGGCGAGGGCCGGAAGCCCACGACGCCGCACTTCGCGGCCGGAATGCGCAGCGAGCCGCCGGTGTCGGAGCCGGTGCACACCGGCAGCATGTCGCAGGCCAGCGCGGCCGCCGAGCCGCCCGAGGAGCCGCCCGCGTTGAGGTTCGGGTTGAACGGGTTGCCCGTGGCGCCCCACACGTCGTTGCGCGAGTTGGCGCCCGCGCCCATCTCGGGCACGTTGGTCTTGCCCGCGACGATGGCGCCGGCCCGGCGCAAGCGCGCCACGAGCTCGATGTCTTCCGTGGGTACGTGGTCGCGGTAGATGGGCGAGCCCCAGGTGGTGAGCAGGCCTTCTGTGGGCTCGAGGTCCTTCACGCCCATCGGCAGGCCGTGCAGCAGGCCCAGCGCATCGCCGCGCATGACGGCGCCTTCGGCCGCCCTCGCCTCGGCGCGCGCCCGATCGAAGCAGGTGGCGGTGACCGCATTGACCAACGGGTTCACGCGCTCGATGCGCGCGATGCATGCCTCCAGCAGCTCGACGGGCGAGACCTGCTTGCTGCCGATGAGGCGGCGCAGTTCGACGGCGGATTTCTCGACGAGTTCGTCGGCGGAATCGTGGGTTGCTCTGGCAAAGGTCATCGATGTCTCTTGTTCTGGCCATGGCGCTGCACATTCGCAAGACACCACGGAACCGGCTCTGCCGGGCCGTAGGTGTCGCCCCCGGCGAGGGGGTAGGCGCAGCGACACGAAGTGCGCGAAGCCTGGGGGAGAACCTGTTCAGTCCGCAGTGATGTTGGCTCTCGCCGCGATGGCTCGCATGATCGGCAGCTCGCGGTTGATCAGCTCCACGCTCGTGGCCGCATTGCTGTAGCTCGGCTCCAGCCCCGCGGCCAGCAGCTTGCTCTTCGTCTCGGGGTCGGCGATGGTCGCGGCGAGCGCCTTCTCCAGCTTCGCCTTCACGTCGGCGGGCACTCCCTTGGGAGCCGCGAGCATGAGCCACGAATCCATGTCGACGTCGGGATAGCCGCTCTCGGCGAAGGTGGGCACGTCAGGCAGCAGCGCAGAGCGCTTCGCGGTGGTGAGCGCGATCGCCTTGATCTTGCCGCTCTTGAGCTGCGGAACTGTCGCGCTCACGGTGTCGATGGTGAACGGGATCTGCCCGCCCATCAGGTCGGTCATGGCCGGAGCGCTGCCCTTGTAGGGCACGTGCGTCATCTTCAGGCCGGTGGCGCGCAGCATGGTTTCACCCGCGAACTGGGCGGTGGTGCCGGTGCCGAAGGAGCCGTACGAGTACTTGTCCGGCGCGGCCTTCACGTACTCGACGAACTGCTTGACGGTCTGCACCGGCACTTCGCTGTTGGCCAGCAGGATCAGCGCCACGCGACCGGCGATGCCGATCGGCTCGAAGCTCTTCACCGGGTCGTAGGGCAGGTTGCTGCGGATCGCGGGGTTGACGGTGAAGGTGGAGCCCGAGCTCAGCAGCAGCGTGTAGCCGTCGGGCGTGGACTTCGCCACGTAGCTCGCGCCCACCACCGTGCCGGCGCCGCCGCGGTTCTCGATCACCACCGGCTGGCCCAGTTCCTTGCCGAGCTTCTGCGCGATCACGCGGCCGTTGACGTCGGTGGCGCCGCCCGGCGGGAAGGGAATCACCAGCGTGACCGGCCGCGCGGGAAAGCCCGTCTCGGCGGCAAGCGAAGTCAGCGGCACGGCGCCAAATCCAAGGCTGCAGCACAGCAATGCCATGCGCGCCACGAGCGGAAGACGGTTCATCGGGACTCCTGGAATTTCGACTGGATGACAGGGGTTCGAAGGTGCGAACGAGTTCATCCTAGGATCGTCACGCCGGTGCCACAAGCGCAATGTTTAGAATTCTTCGTTGCCGAATCGGCAATCTTCAGCAACCGTCCGGACCACGTGCAGGAGCGATCCATGGCGCCTCGTGCCTTGCAGGAAACAGCGGTGCGCTACTTTCTCGAGGTCGTGAAGACCGGCTCGGTGAAGGAAGCCGCACTCAAGCTCAACGTCGCGCCCTCGGCCGTGAGCCGGCAGGTCGCGCGGCTGGAGCGGGAGCTCGACACCCTGCTCTTCGAACGCCATGCCCGCGGCATGGTGCCCAACGCCGCGGGCGAGCTGCTCGCGGCGCACGCCAAGCGGGCGCAGCAGGACATCGAGCGCGTCGCGAACGAGATCGCCGGGCTGCGCGGACTGCGCAGCGGCCACGTCCGCGTGGCGAGCACCGAGGGCTTCGCCTTCGACTTCATACCGAGGCTGATCGCGCAGTTCCGCCTCAAGCACGCGGGCATCCGCTTCCACCTGGAGGTCTGCGCGCCCTCCGACATCTCGCGGCTGGTGCGCGACGGCGAGGCCGACGTGGGCATCACGCTCAGTGCGCTGCCCGAGCCGGGCATCGAGGTGGAGCTGCGGCATCCGAGCCCCATCCTCGCGGTGATGGCGATGGACCATCCGCTCGCACGCCAGCGGCAGCTCTCGCTTCGCCAGGTAGTGGCCTATCCGCTGGGGCTGCCGCAGGAGGACAGCTCGATCCGCCGCCTGCTCGATGCGAGCTGCTCGCGCCAGGAGCTGCGCTACCAGCTGGCGATGTCGAGCAACCATGCGAACGCGCTGCTGAGCTTCGCGGCCGCGGGCGGCGGCAGCATCGCGTTCTACGGTCCGCTGTCGATCCGCGCGCTGCTGCAGAGCAAGGCGCTGGTCGCGATCCCGCTGAAGGACCGCGAGATGCACGAGCGGCACCTCGCCATCGAAACCATGGCGGGCCGCTCGCTGTCCGACGCGGGCAAGGCCTTCGTGCGCTTCCTGGTGGATGCGGTGAAGGCTTCGGACTAGGGCTCAGGGCTTCAGGGCATCAACGCTGCATCAGCGTGTTCGACGGCAGCGTCTCGTCGAGCAGCTTGCGGGCCGTCTCCACGCCCGCCACCGGCAGCAGCTTCGCATCGAGCAGCCCCACCTGCACCAGCACGCTGGCCTGGTCCCAGTAGATGTGCTCGTGGTAGAGCTTGTCGCCGCGGAACTTGATGACCGCGAGCAGCGGGATCTCCACGCGCTTGCCCGTCGGTGCCACGCCCGGCAGCATCCACGGGATCTCGGTGGTGTGGGTGAAGCAGAACAGCATCTCGTCGACCACCTGCGTGGCGCCGATGGTGCGCGAGATCGGCACCAGCGAGGTGTCGGGCGGGTTGCTGTTGACGAAGTGGTTCGAATAGAAGGCGTGCAGGTTCCTGTAGCCCACGCCGCCGGTCATGGTCGGGATGTGATTGACGTAGGGCTCGGCCACCATGGTCGACATGGTGTCGTCGACGTTGCGGGTGCCGAACTCGTACTCGCAGTGCTTGTCCCACAGCGCCGAGAGGTCGTAGTGCGGGCCGATGGCGTCCTTCAGCGTGGCGATGCTGCGCTCGTGCGCCATCAGCGCCGAGGGCTTGTGGTAGTGCTCGCCGCCCAGGCGCGCGAAGGCGTGGTCCATGCCCGGGTACACGTGCAGCGAGACGCCGGGGCGGCCCTTGAGCGCCGCCACGATGCGGTCGCGCGCCTCGGGCGGGCAGAACTTGTCGAGCTCTGCGATGTGCAGCGTGAGCGGGCGCTTGATCTTGTCGGCCTCGTCGAGCGCGGCATCGATGCCCACGCCGTAGTAGCCCACGGCCACGTCCGCGTCGGTGCGGCACGCCGCGAGGTAGGCCAGCTTGCCGCCGAGGCAGAAGCCGAGCACGCCGACCTTGGCGTCCTGCACTTCGGGCCGCTGGCGCAGGGCGGTGATCGCGGCCTGCATGTCCTCCATGCCCTTGGCCTCGTCGAAGCCCTGGTAGAAGCCGAAGGCGCGCTGCCAGTCCTCGGGCGTGTAGCCGAGTTCGACGTCTGGCTGCTGGCGCCAGAACAGGTCGGGCACGAGCACCACGTAGCCTTCTTCCGCGTAGTAGTCGGCCACCTCTCGCATCGTGTCGTTCACGCCGAAGATCTCCTGCGCGATGACCAGGCCGGGCCCGGTGCCCGAGCTGGGCAGTGCGAGGTAGCCGCTGAAGCTGCCGCTTGCGTCGGTGGCCTCGATGCGGATGCGCTGTGGTGCGGCCTGGGGTGCTTTCTGCTGCATGTGTGTTGCTCCGTTCATGGGGTGGTTCACGGGATAAGTGTGGCGGGCCACGTGCTCATTGCATGCATTCCGGATGTCTTGTGGTCACCTGGTAGTAGCCCGAATGAAAGACCAGCGGCTCGCCGTCGAAGCGGTCGTAGCGCTCGACCTCGCCGATGAAGATGAGGTGGTCGCCCCCATCGTACTGCCTGACGTTGCGGCACACGAAGCGCGCGATCACGCCGTTGAGCAGCGGCACGCCGGCCGTGCCCTCGCAGCAGTCGACGCCGCCGAACTTGTCGGCCTGCGGTGTCGAGAACTGCCGCGACAGGTGATGCTGGTTCGCCGCCAGCACGTTGATCGCGAAATGGCTGGCACCGGTGAAGTCGGACAGGCTCGGCGCCTGGCGCGCGAGGCTCCACAGCACCAGCGGCGGATCGAGCGAGACCGACGAGAACGAGTTGGCCGTCATGCCCACGCGCCGCCCGTCCATCGCGCGGGCGGTGATGACGGTCACGCCGGTGCTGAACTGCCCGAGGGCCTTGCGGAAGTCGCGCCGGTCGAAGCGGTCGACCACGGCCTCGCGTGCACGCGCTTCTAGAAAGCGGTCGGCCTCGGCCGCGTCGAACCACCACGGCGCGAAGGCGCGCGGATCGTCGAAGCCGTTGACCACGATGCTCGCGACCGCCGGCATGCTGGAGGCGCTCTGCAGCAGCTTCTGCAGATGCGGCCCCGGGGGCGCGAGCAGGCTGTTGGTCCAGCCGGTGGCCCAGCGGGCATAGCCCTCCCAGTAACGCTCGAAGGTCTGCTGCATCCACGCGGCGTCGAAGGGCGCGTCGCCATGCTCGAGGATGCGCTTGAGGTAAATGTCGGCGCACTTGGCCGCGTTGTTCGATCCCTGGCCGGTGATCGGGTCGTTGAGCACCACCGCGTCGGCCAGGCCCAGCACCTTGCGGCCCGACGGCAGCGTCGCCACCGGCCTGCGTACCGTGGGCGTGAAGCGGCCCGAGAGGATGCCGTTGTCGTCGGTCAGCTCGACGTGCCTGCAGCGCTCGGCCTCCCAGGGCAGGAAGGTTTCGAGGATCCACTTGCTGCGCGCGAGATGCTCCTCGGGCGTCTTCACGTCGGCCCAGCAGTCCATAGGGCCGCCGGGCACGCCTTCGAACACCATGATCTCGCACGGCCCCGTGGTGGTCAGCGCCGGGAACACGAAGTACTCGCCCACGCCCGGAATCAGGTTGAAGCACACCGCCGAGTGCGGCTCGCGCGGCTTCATGCCCTTCACATAGGTCAGTGCGAGTGCGCGCTGCGGTTGCTCGTAGGGCGAGCGTTGGGGGTCGCGCTCGAAGAGCCTGGAGATCTCGCCCTTGCCGCTCGCCACGACCACCAGGTCGTGCATCTGCGTGCAGGTCTCCAGATCGTCGATGTCCACGTCGCGCAGCACCAGCTGCCCGCCGCGCTTCTCGAACTCGGCCATCCACGCGGGTATCTTGAGCCGCTGGTCGACCGACTGCGCGGGGCCGTCGAGCTTCGCGCTCCATTCGACGGCCTTGCCGCCTTCGGGGTTGCGCACCGCGACGGCGATGCCTTCCACCTCCGGGCATTCGTCGGCCCACCAGTCGAGCCCCAGTTCGCGCTCGGTCTGCAGCGCGGTCTCGAACATGCACTGGCTGGACATCACCGGCCCCTCGGCGATCTCCCGTGCGCTGCGGTTGGAGAACACCGTCACCTCGTGCCCCGCGCTCTGCAGGCCGAGCGCAAGCTGCATGCCGGACTGGCCGGCGCCGACGATGGCCACGCGTCGCTTCATGGTGCCGCTCCCGCTATGCAACCGCTGCACAGGTGTCGATGAAGCGCTGCGACTCGGTCGGGTCCGCGAACCAAGGGAAGAAGGTGCGCGGATCGTCGAAGCCGTTGGCGAATGCGCTGGCCAGCGGCGGTACCGCGCCGGCCGCACCGAGCAGGTTGAGCACGTGCGGCGGCGGCGGGGCCAGCAGCATGTTGGTCCACTGCGTGACCCACTGTGCATAGCCGAACCAGTAGCGGTCGAAGGTCTGCTGCATCCAGGCGGCATCGGCCGGGCCGTCGCCGCGCGCGAGGATGCTCTTGAGATACGTGTCTGCGCACTTGGCCGCGTTGTTGGATCCCTGCCCGGTGATCGGGTCGTTGAGCACCACCACGTCGGCCAGGCCGAGCACCTTGCGGCCCGACGGCAGCGTCGCCACCGGCTTGCGCACCGTGGGCGCGAAGCGGCCGGCGAGGATCCCGTTGTCGTCGGTCAGCTCGATGTCGTGGCAGCGCTCGGCCTCCCATGGCGTGAAGGTGTCGACGATCCACTTGCTGCGCGCGAGATGCTCCTCGGGTGTCTTCACGTCGGCCCAGCAGTCCATAGGGCCGCCGGGCACGCCTTCGAACACCATGATCTCGCACGGCCCCGTGGTGGTCAGCGCCGGGAACACGAAGTACTCGCCCACGCCCGGAATCAGGTTGAAGCACACCGCCGAGTGCGGCTCGCGCGGCTTCATGCCCTTCACATAGGTCAGCGCGAGGGCGCGCTGCGGCTTGTCGTAGGTGGACTTGTGGGCGTCGCGCTCGAAGAGCTTCGAGATCTCGCCCTTGCCGCTGGCCACCAGCGTGAGGTCGTGCGTCTGCGTGCAGGTCTCGAGCTCGTCGATGCCCGCGTCCTTGAAGACGAGCTCGCCGCCCTTCTTCCTGAACTCGTCCATCCACGCCGGAATCTTCACGCGCTGGTCGACCGACTGCGCGCTCGAATCGAGCCGCGCGACCCAGTCGATGACCTTGGCGCCCTTCTGCTCCGGGTGCGGCACGGCCAGACCGATGCCGTCCACCGTGGGGCATGCGCTCGCCCAATGGTCGAGCCCCAGGTCGCGCTCGATCTGCAGCGAGGTGTGGAACATGCACTGGCTAGACATGACCTTGCCCTGGCGGATGTCCTCGCCCGTGCGGTTGCTGAACATCGTGACCTCGTAGCCCGCGGCAAGCAGGCCGAGTCCCAGTTGCAGGCCCGACTGGCCCGCGCCGACGATGGCGATTCGCTTCATTTGCTGCTCCTTCGATGCTCCGGCTGGAGCTCAGTCCATCAACTTGGGAATGGCGGGAACGGCCTGCTCGGGTCCCATGGCGGAGTAGCCGCCGTCCACCGCGTAGTCGGCACCGGTCACGAAGCTTGCGTGGTCGGAGCACAGGAAGAGCACCACCTGCGCCACCTCGTCGGGATCGCCGACGCGCCCGAGCAGGTGGAAAGGCGCTGCCACGCGATCGGTCTTGGCGCGGTCGCCGTTCGTGAGCTGGTTCATCACCGCCGACCAGGTCCAGCCCGGCGACACGCTGTTCACGCGGATGCGGTCGGGCGCGAGGTCCATCGCCATGTTGCGGGTGAGCTGCGCCATCGCCGCCTTGCTCACCGGATAGAGCCAGCGGCCCGTCTGCGCCACGCTCGAGGAGATGCTCGTGAAGTTGACCACCGCCCCGCCGCCGGCAGCCGCCATGTGCGGATGCACCGCCTGCAGCATCGCCACGGCGCTGGCCACGTTCACATTGAACGAGGTGAGCCAGTCGGCGCGCGGCGACTTGAAGCCGTCGTCCACGTACGAGCACGCCAGGTTGACGAGGAAGTGCACCCCGCCGTGATGCTCGGCCGCCTCGGCCACGCAGGCCTTCACCTGCGCGTCGTCGGTGATGTCGGTGCGCACGAAGCGCACGCCGGCCCCCAGCGAATCGGCCAGCGCCTGGCCGTTGCCGGCGTCGATGTCGGCGATGACGACCTTCACCCCCGCCGCATGCAGGGCGCGCACCACGCCCGCGCCTATCAGTGTGGAGCCACCGGTGACGATGGCGCTCTTGCCTTCGAGTCCCTTGAACATGACGCTTGCTCTCCTCGGTTTGATCGGGCAGGCCCGGCTGGTGCCTGTGGAGCGAACGTTATGGGCAAGGGTGCGCCGGACGAGTCCCGCAAACGCAGGCGCTGTCCCTGGCGCGCAGATTTCTTGTGGCGATGGCCTGCGCCGGCTCCTGGGTCAGGGCCGAGGGATGGCCGCGGGGAGGTCCGAATTGTGGGCGGGGACGGTTTTTGCTACGGTGCCCTCGCCCTGTCCTCGCCTCATGGAAACCCTCACGACCCCACCGTTGCCGCTGCAGCGCTACCGGCTTTTCGAGAGCCACGACGTGGACGAGGCGCGTGAGAGCGTGGCCCGCGTGTTCTGCCCGCACGGCCTCGTCATGCTGAAGCCGCGCACCAGACTGGACGCCTGCCACCACAGCGCGAAGCTGCACCGGGACGTGAGCCTCAACTACGTGCAGTACGGCCCCGGCGTGCAGATCGACCCGGGCTACCTGCAGGATTTCTTCCTGTTGCAGATTCCGTTGCGCGGCGGCGCCGAAATCCGCTGCGGCGCTCAGCAGATCGACGCCACGCCCCGCCTCGCGTCGCTGCCCTCGCCCACCGAGCCGCTGTCGATGCGCTGGGCCGACGGCAGCCCGCACCTCATCGTGCAACTGGCCCGCTCCGCGCTGCATTCGCGGCTCGAATCGCTGCTGCAGGCGCCCGTCGGAAAGCCGCTGGTGTTCGACCTGGGCGTGCCGCTGGACAACCCCACGCTCGCGCCGCTGGTGCACTTCATCGACTACCTGCGGCTCACGCTCGATGCCGGCACCGGCCTGCACGGCGGCGGCCCGCTGGCCGAGCACGCAGAGGCCTACCTGATCTCCAGCCTGCTGATGTCGGCGGGCCACAACCACTCGAAGGCCCTGGCAGGCGACAACCAGCGGCGCCTGCTGCCGCGCGTGGTCCGCAGGGCCCAGGAATACATGTCGGCGCATGCGGACCAGCCCCTGTCGCTGGCGGACGTCTGCCGCGAGGTCGGCTGCAGTGCGCGTGCGCTGCAGCTGGCCTTTCGCCAGCACGTGGGCCAGGGGCCGATGGAATTCCTGCGGGAGACGCGCCTCGACAGGGTGCGCAACGAACTGCAGCAGCGCACCTCGTCAGGCGCCAATGGCACCAGTGGCACAAACGGCACCGGCGTGCGCGAGGTGGCGCAGAAGTACGGCTTTCTCCACCTGGGGCACTTCGCGGCGCAGTACCGCGCGCGCTTCGGGGAAAGGCCTTCAGAGACGATGGCGTCGCGCAGCCGCTGATCCATCGGCCGGCCGCTGGCAAGGTGCGCGGCCGGACTCTTCTCTGCTACTTCTGAAAGAACCAGGTCTGCGACGGGAAGGTCTGCAGCTGCTGCTGATGACCATGCTGCTGCGGATAGTGCGGCGCTTGCTGCTGCCCGAACGGCTGATGCTGCTGCGGATAGTGCGGCGCCTGCTGCTGCCCGAACGGCTGATGCTGCTGCGGATAGTGCGGCGCCTGCTGATGACCGGACGGCTGATGCTGCTGCGGATAGTGCTGCGCCTGCTGATGGCCGGACGGCTGCTGCGGCAGGAAGTACTGCGGCACCTGGTGCACAGGCTGCGGTACCGGTCGCGACGCGTCCTTGTGGGGCAGCGTCATGATGTTCGATCCACCCCGGTGAGGACTCTTCAGATCGCTGCAAAGCGCCTCGATCTCGGCTTCCGCGGTCAGCCGATGGGCCTTCCAGGCGTGGTACGCATCCGCCAGATGGCCGCTGATCGCACTGTCCTGCGGCACGTTCTTGTACAGCTCCTTATAGTGCTCGAGGCCGGCGCGGGTGCTGTTGCGCATGTCCCGCAGCAGCTTCTCGAACTTCTTGAGTGCCTGCTCGCGGTCGTAGTCCCGCGCATGGCCGCCGGACAGCTTGCCCAAGGTGTTCTGCATCCGGGCTTCGTCGCTCTTCAGGTTCAGGCTGTATGCCGAATACCTTCGCTTGAGACCCAGGGGCGTTGCCCCCTGCAGGCGCTGCGTCGTGGCCTTCGCGTCCAGCCGGTCGAGCGCACCCGAGATCCTCATGCCGACCGTCGGGGTGGTCGAGCTGGACGACACCCCATTCAGGTCGCTGGAGATCGATCCGTCGAGATGCTCCATCAGCACGTGGGGATCGAGCATGGTCTGGTTGTTGCGCGTGTTGGTCAGCGACCATCCGGCGAACAGGTTCATCGGCTCCGCCGCGTAGATCGAGCCCAGCTTGTGAGGCTTTTGGGAGTCCCAGTGGGGAGTGACCTGCGTGTGCGACAGGTTGCCGCTGAAAGCGCTGAAGATCGGTCTGAAGTCCTTGTAGGCCGAGCCCGCGAACAACTGCAACGTCAGGGCGTAGTAGGCCCGCTTGAATGTGTTCGGCGGCGCACCGTCGGCCAGCTTGAACAGGGTCTGGAGATCGGTGTCCCGGATCTTGTGGCGGACTTGCAGGGCGCTCGCCAATGTGCCTCTGAGTTCAACTTCAGATTTCAGCGCGGTGGCTGTGCACTCGGCAAGAAACAGGTCTAGCGCAGCTTTATGCATTGGCATGACTCCTCAGCCAAAAAGATGAGAAAACGGGAGCACGAGACTGCCGTCCGTTTCCCGCGCCGCTCCGGCCAACTCCCGTAGGCGCCAGCCCCCCCCGCGGTGTGGCTTCAATATCCGGCTCAATCCGGGTGCAATCAATACCGAGAATTCGGTAGGCACTGCGATCGAGCAGTGGCCGCTTTCGCCGAGGCCCTGCACCGCCCGCTTTTCGAGGGCAGCAGGTGAGCGGCAAAGAAAAAGCCCGCCAGGTTCTCGCAGCCGGGCGGGCTCTGGCGCATTCTGCGCGGAGGATGGGGGCGCGTCGGTCAGACCGCCAGCGTCTGCTCCACGTCCTGCGTCTTGCGGCGGGCGAGCGCGAGGTTCGACTTCGACTTGTCGAGCACCAGGTAGATGAACAGGCCTTCGTGCTTCTGCAGCGGGCGGATGATGTGGTACTGGCGCCCGAGCGTGATCAGGATGTCTTCGATCACGTCGTTCAGGCCCAGCGCGCGCATCGTCTTGTGCTTGGCGCGCACCACTTCGGTATTGCCGGCGGCGGCCACTTCCAGGTCGACGCCCGAACCGATCTGTCCAAGGATCATGCCGCTGCCCGAGTCGACGAGCGCCGCGCACAGCGCGCCGTCGATGGTCATGAGTTCGTCCATGGATTGCTTGATGTTTGCCATCGGAGTCTTTCGTAGGTATTCCATCGCCCTGATGATCGGCCGCCGCCCGGGCGAATGATGAGCGGCAGCCGCTGGTGAAAGCCTTCAGGCCCGCTGCAGCGCCAGCGTCGCCTGCTTGGAGAAGTACAGGGCCTGGCCGATGACCGCGTCCTTGCCAGTGACCACGCTCACGATCAGCCCGGCTTCCTGGTGGCGGGCCTGCAGCATCAGGATGTGGCCCAGTGCGGTTTCGATGGCGACGTTCTCGCATTGCCCGAGGCCGCTTTCCTCGCCCGCCACCGCGCCGAGCGCCGCGAGCGAACTCGCGATCGCCGACATGCGCGCGACCTGGGCGGTGTTCTGCGCCCGCGCAGCGAGCTCGAGGCCGTCCTCGGTCGCGATCACCACGGCCTTCACGCCCTTGATCTCGCGCATGAGCGTGTCGACGACGGTCTCGGCGGCGTCCTTGATGCGGGGTGCGATGTTCATGTGATTGGGGGTCCGGCGTTGCGGTGAAAAAGAAAGGGGAAGCCGTCCGGCCCTCAGGCCTCGAGCTGGATCAGCAGCAGTTCCAGCAGCTGCACCACCTGCTGCGGATCGGTCACGTTGGCGGGCAGCACGGGGCACAGCACGCCCTTGTCCTGCATGCGCTGGGCATAGGCTTCGAGGCCGGGCTCTGGGTGCGCTTCCATGCGGCCGACCGCGACCACGCAGGCCGTGCTCTCGATCAGCTCGGCGAAACCGTCGAGGTACACCTCCAGGTCGGCCAGCGGATCGGGGCGGCTGTTGTCGACCAGGATCACGAGGCCCAGCGCGCCGCGCGCGAGGATGCGCCACATGAAGTCGAAGCGCATCTGCCCCGGCGTGCCGTACAGGCGCAGCTTCTCGCCGTTGTCGAGCGTGAGTTCGCCGTAATCCAGGCCGACCGTGGTGGTGGCCTTGGCGACGGAGGTGTCGCTGTTGCGCACCTCGGTGCGCACCGGGGGAATCTCGCTCACTGCGGCGATGGCGGTGGTCTTGCCCGCACCCATGGTGCCGGTAAAAAGAATCTTGTGTTCCACGCTCTTCAGGCCCTCGGTCCGGAAGCCAGCAAGCCGAGCCGGTTGCGGATGCGGGCGAGCAGGCCCGGCTCCACATTGGCGCGGGCCGCCGGACCGGCGGCAGCGGGGTGATGCGCCTCGCTGCCGGAGGAGATGTGCGAATCGGGCCAGATCGATTCGGGTGCTCGGCTGTTGGCGAAGCCGGTGGCGCCACTGCCGCTGCTGCTGGCGACGAAGCCTGCGCGTTCCAGCATCGAGATGAAGTCCGCGCACTCGCGCGCGCTGGCGCCCGAGCGTTGCTGCAAGGCCTGCGGCGTTGCCGGACGGGTCGCGAGCAGCGTCGCGAGCTTCATGCGCATGCTCGTGTCGAGCAGCGTGGACGAGGGCCAGCGCAGCAGGCGGTATTCCTCGCCTCGCGCGACCTGCTCGCTGCGGCTGCGGGAGGCCGCGGCCAGCCCCAGTTCACGGGCGTGGACCAGCATCGCACCGAGGCGGTTGAGCATCGCCTCGAGCGCATCGGCATGCAGCGGCAGGCGCAGGAAAGGACCGTGCGGCGGCGGCGTGTCGCCGATCGTCAGCAGCGGCACCGGACGCTCCGCCGGATCCTGCTCGGGTGGCGCTGAAAGTTTGTCGCCCACCACGCGCAGATCAGCGTCCTGGACCTGCCAGTCCCAGTGCTGGTGGGTGCGATGGTCAAGCAGCCGGACAAGGGACTTGAAGAGCAACTCGTCGCGGGCCGGCAGGCCCTCCACGCTGAAGCTCAGCAACGGGCGACGGGCGCGAGGGGCAGCGGCCGGCGTGTTCACAGGCGGCTCCGGATCGGCCAAGCGACGCCCGAGGCCAGTCGCACCAGATTGGGGCTTTCTTGCGGCTTGAACTGCAATTCCAGAGCTCCCCATGATGGGCATCCACAGGAAGACGCCCGTCAGTCCTGTACTGAAGCCCTAAGTGTTATGAGAATGTTTCTGGGAAAATATAACATCCGTTGCAAATAAAAACACTAGATTACAAAGCCCGACTGCTACCTACGGGAATCGGTGGTGAGGGGTGTGGCGGCAGGGCGACGGCAGTGCCGATGGGCCGCTGTTCAGGCGAGGCGAAGAGGCACCCGGGTTGGCTGCGGCGAGGCCGGGTGAGAACACGCCGGCTGGCCAGCGCATGGGCTTCCATCAAGGCAAGCCAGGAGCACCGGCAACTACCATCGGAACGTGAAAAAAGAAGTTGAAACCGGCGCCAGTCTTCTCGTAGTTCTGTTGGCCGCCATGACCGCTCGTGCTCAGACGCGCTTCGAGCAACTGTCTCCTGCGGCGCGCAGGAACTACGACGCCTGCACCGATGCAGCTGCGTCGAAGCCGACCACCGAGGGCGTCCGCATTGTCATGAGCACATGCAACCGCCGCTTTTTTCTCCGAAGAGCGACCTGCCGCAGCGGAGGCCATGGACGCTGAATCGCTGGCGACAGCAATCGCCGATGGTTTCAGGCGCAGCAGCTGCCGGAAGACGTCATCAGCGGATCCGCTGCAGCCCTCTCGGCAAGCAGGGACGGATCAAAGAAAAAGTCCCGTCGCAGAGGCTGCGCGGGACTTTCAAAAACTGCCAGAGATTGATTCTGGCGGAGAGTGTGGCCGCCAATTATAAAAACATTGCCGCCCAATAGCAACCAGCAAAGTACAAAAAAACCTTTGGCTGCAAGCACTTACGAAAAACCCAGCCTCCAATAACGCCCAACCAGGTTTTTTGGCGTCCAGCTTAAATAATGGGCAAAAACATAGGCAGGTTTTTAGGGCTTTACTTGGTAAAATTGGTCTACCAAATAGTGCCGCAAAGGGCACCCGCCCAACAAGGCGCAGCTACGCCCAAAACATGACCCGCCACAACCTTTTAACCATTACCAGCATCCGAACCAAAGCAAAAAAGCCCGGCTACCACCTCGACGGCCGGGGCCTGTACCTCCGGGTGGCCCCGGGTGGCAGCCAAGCCTGGATCTTGCGCTACACCTTCCTGGGCCGCACCCGTGATATGGGGCTAGGCTCCTTGGCTGACGTGAGCTTGGCACGCGCCCGCGAACGCGCTCAAGAACACCGAATTCAGATCGCCGAAGGTATTGACCCCATCGAGCACCGCGAGCAAAAGAAAATCGAACTCAAAACCACTGCAATTCAACTGGCGCAGGCGAGCGTGACGTTCAAGGCATGCGCCGAGGAATACCACAAGGAACATGCCGATGATTGGAAAAATGCCAAGCACAAGGCGCAGTGGATCAATACACTGACCACCTACGCTTTCCCGCATTTCGGAAAACTTCCTATTCGTGAGATCGGCAAGCACGAAATTCTGAAGGCCTTGAAACCGATTTGGAAGGAAAAAGCGGAGACGGCTGATCGTCTTTTGCAGCGAATTCGCAAGGTGATCAATTACGGGGCCGCAAAAGATTATTGCCATGGGGTGGACAGTGAATTTTGGGAGCAGGTCAGGATCGCGCTGGGTGCCAACGAGAAGGCGCGCAAGGTCGAGCACCACCCGTCCTGCCCTCATCCTCAAGTCGGCGAGCTGCTAGCCCAGGTGCACGCCAGCACGGCCACCGCTACGGTGCAACTGGCATTCGAGTTCGGCGTGCTCACGGCCACCCGCTCGGGCGAGATCCGCGGTGCCCGCTGGTCGGAGTTTGATGAGTCGCTGCGCAACTGGACGATCCCCGCTGAGCGCATGAAGGCCGGGCGCGAGCATCGCGTGCCGTTGTCGAACCGGGCCACCGAAGTGCTGCGAGCTGCGCGCACCTTGCAGGCCGAGCGAGAAGCAGAAAGAAAAAGCAGCGCCGCAGTACACGGTACCGACGCCAACGACTTGGTGTTCCCCTCCCCCCGCCGCAAGACGTACAGCGACATGGTGTTCACGCAGTTACTGCGCCGCCTCGAACAGCCGTACACCATGCACGGCTTTCGCGCGACGTTTCGGACCTGGGGTATGGACAACACGCAATACCCCGCCGAAATGCTTGAGTTTGCACTGGCGCACTTGGTCGGCGACCAGACGGTCCGCGCCTATGCTCGCAGCGACATGGTAGAGAAGCGCAGGCAGCTGATGGAAGACTGGGCTATCTACATCCAGGCAGCAGCCGGACAGCGGACTCTTAATCCGTAGGTCTAGTGTTCGAGTCACTCAGGTCCCACCAAAATACCAATATAAATCAAGCACTTAGCGCAGATTGCTCTAGGTGCCTTTTTCTTTATCTCGGCCGTTGCCAGACTATTGCCAGAATCTGCAGTGTTGCCAGTCAGCCCTGCCGCAGAGCACAGGACACTACGCCAGAGAGCACCGCATGGGACTGGCAAGGGGTTGAATCAGGCCCATGTCGTGCCGCCGTCTCATGGAAGACCGGCTCACTGTAGGGGCCGCAGGACTTCACGTTCGACCGTAGCACTCACGCCTGCGCCTGCCCGGCCGGGCAGGCGCTGTACGCCAATGGGCGCGAGTGCAAGATCGGTGGCTACATCGCCATCAAATTCCGCGGCAGCGAGAAGGCCTGCGTACCCTGCGTGCTGCGCGACCAATGCTTGCGCACGCCGGCCAAGACAAAGACGCGACAGGTGGCGTTCTTCATCGGCAAGCTGCCGGGCAAGAGCCTGCACACCGAACGGATGAAGCAGCGCATCGACAGCGCCGAAGGCCGGGCACTGTATGGACGACGCTTCGCGACGGTCGAGCCGGTGTTCGCCAACCTGCGCCACAACAAGCAGCTCAACCGCTTCACGCTGCGCGGGCAGGCCAAGGTCGATGGGCAGTGGAACCTGTGCGCCCTGGTGCACAACATCGAGAAGCTCGCACACCACGGCTACGCGCAGTGAAGGCCCTAGCGCCGAGATGCCGCATCGCGCTGCGGGCAGCGCCGTCATTGTGTCGTGAGGCGACGAGATCGTCTCGCTGACAACTTCTGCGCCGGTCAAACGCTGATCGAATTGCCACGATCACGAGCGCGTCCGCGCGAGCGAAAAACGGGTCCATCTACAGCTTCAACTCACGACACTAGGGATCGCCAGCCGGATTGGTGAGTTGCTCCAGGCGCGCTGGGAGCACGTTGACTTGGAAAAAAAGCGACCTGTTTCGTGCCGCGCGAGAACACCAAGGCGAACGTCGACTGAGCTACATCTCCCTGACAAATCTAGGCAGGAGGGGCACTTGTCGTCTTTGCTTTGAAAATTCTGCACTATCCTGTCGAATTTTTCCGCAGATCGACCAGTCCATGACCATCAACAGTAGCGAAGGCGAAATCCTCACTATCAAGGAAGTCGCCGAGTACCTGAAGGTCACGGAACGGACGATCTACCGCCTTGCGGCCGCCAAGAAAATTCCGGCCTTCAAGGTCGGTGGGACGTGGCGTTTCCGGACGGCGGACATCGACAGCTGGATCGCAGCCCAGTCGGAAAAGGCGGAGGCATCGGATTGATCTCCGCCTACCACGCCAAGTACTACGCCCACGAGTTGACGCGTCGGCACGCCGCCGACGGCGTAGATCGCCTGTCGCAGTCGCTGTTCGATGCCAGCGTTGATCTGAACCCCCACCAGATCGAGGCGGCGCTGTTTGCCCTGCGCAACCCCTTGCAGGAAGGCGTGTTGCTGGCCGACGAAGTGGGCCTCGGCAAGACCATCGAAGCCTCGCTGGTGGTCTGTCAGCACTGGGCCGAGCGCCGCCGCCGCCTGCTGGTGATCTGCCCGGCCAGCCTGCGCAAGCAATGGGCGCAGGAGCTGCACGACAAGTTCGCCGTGCCCAGCACCGTGGTGGATGCCGTCTCCCTGCGCAAGAAATCCGCAGGCGACATCCTTGCCTCCTTGCAGGGGCTTGTCGGCAAGTCGGTCGTGATCATGTCCTACCAGTTTGCCGCCAAGCTGGAGGCGGAACTGCGCGCTGTGTCGTGGGATGTGGTCGTCATCGACGAGGCCCACAAGCTTCGTAACGCGCACCGAGCCAGCAACCGCACTGGGCAGGCGCTCAAGCGCGCGCTGGAAGGCCGTAAGAAGCTGCTGCTCACCGCCACTCCGCTCCAGAACTCGCTAATCGAGTTGTATGGCCTGTCCACATTGATCGACGAGCACCTGTTCGGCGACGAGACAGCCTTCCGCAAGCAGTTCATGAACAGCGACACCGGCAAGGACGAACTTCGCGAGCGCATTGGCAGCTTTGCCAAGCGCACCTTGCGGCGCGACGTGCTGGAATACATCAAGTACACCGAACGTAAGGCACTGACCCAGCCCTTCAACCCCACTGACGACGAGCAGGCGCTTTACGAGCGCATCTCGGCCTTCCTGCAAAAGGAAGATTCCTACGCTCTGCCCAAGCAGCAGCGCCATCTCACGGCGCTCATCCTGCGCAAGTTGCTGGCCTCCAGCTCGCACGCGGTTGCGGCCACGCTCGTCACCATCCGCGAACGCCTGCAAAACCTGCTGGCGGCGGGCGCGACGGAAGACGACGGCACGGAACTGGTCGAGCAGCTCATCGCCGAGGACGATCTGGAGCAGGACTATTTGGAAGAGGAAGCCAGCGAGGACGAAGAAGCCTCCAACGCCCTCGTGCCCGCGTCAGCAGACGACGGCAAGCCCAACCCCAACGCCGCCCGCGCCGCCATCAGCGCCGAGATCGAGGAACTCACTGCCTTCATCGATGCCGCGCGGGCGCTGCAAACCGACACCAAGGCGCAGGCGTTGCTCAAGGCGCTCACGCTGGGCTTCGGCAAGATGGCCGAACTGCGCGCGCCGCGCAAAGCCATCATCTTCACGGAATCCAAGCGCACGCAGGAATACCTGCATCGCTTCCTGTCCGCCAACGGCTACGCGGGCAAGCTGGTGCTGTTCTCCGGCACCAACGCCCACGAGGAATCCGCCGCCGTCTATCAACAGTGGCTTACGGAGTTCAAGGGCACGGATCGCGTCACCGGCTCGCCGCAGGTGGACAGGCGCACCGCGCTGATCGACCACTTCCGCAAGGATGACGGCACCGGCGCGGAAATCATGATCGCCACCGAAGCCGCCGCCGAGGGCGTCAACCTTCAGTTCTGCGCGCTCATCATCAACTACGACTTGCCGTGGAACCCACAGCGCGTCGAGCAGCGCATTGGCCGCTGCCACCGCTACGGTCAACGCTTCGACGTGGTGGTCATCAACTTCCTCAACACCCGCAACCAGGCCGACCAGCGCGTGCTGGAACTGCTCACCGAGAAGTTCAACCTGTTCTCCGGCGTGTTTGGCGCGTCCGACGAAGTGCTGGGCCGCATCGAGGGCGGCCTCGACTTCGAGAAGCGCATCCTCCAGATCTACGACACCTGCCGCCAGCCGGAGCAGATCGAAGCCGCCTTCAACCAGTTGCAAACGGAACTGGAAGAAGTCATCGCCGACCGGATCAAGGAAACCCAGACCCAGTTGCTGGAGAACTTCGACGAGGATGTTCACGACCGTCTCAAGCTGCGGCTGGACGAAGCCGAAGCGCGGCTGGACAAGCTGGGGCGCTGGTTCTGGGGCGTTACCCGCTACGCCTTGAGCGAGCGCGCCCGCTTTGACGAGCAGTCCTACGCCTTTTCCTTGAGCACGCCGCCGGATGGCATCGCGCCGGGGCGGTACCAACTCATTCGCGGCGCGGCCCAGCCAGACATGCTGGCCCACGCCTACCGCCTGAGCCATCCGCTGGGCGAATGGAGCATCGACGCCAGCCTTGCCGCAGCCACACCCGCCGCCACCGTGAAGCTGGACTACGGCAAGCACGGCGCGCGCATTTCCGTGGTCGAGAAGCTGCGCGGCAAATCCGGCTGGCTCACGCTGGCGCGGCTGGAAGTCACCGCCTACGAGACCACCGAGGCGCTGCTGTTCTCCGGCCTAACCGACGACGGCGAGCCGCTGGATCAGGAAACCTGCGAAAAGCTGATGAGCATCGCGTCGGCGGGCAAGCCTGCCGCGCTTTCCGCCTCTGCGCCGGAAGCCTTGGCCGCCAACAGCCAGCGCGCGGTCGCCGCCACCATCGCGCAGGTGCTGGAAGCCAACCAGCGCCTGTTCAACGAGGAGCGCGACAAGCTGGAGCGCTGGGCCGACGACAAGCTGCTGGCCGCCGAGGAAGCCCTGAAGAAGACCAAGGCACGCATCGCCCAGTTGAAGCGCGACGGGCGCAAGGCCGCCACCTTGCAGGAGCAGGACGGCATACAGCGCGAGCTGTCGGAACTGGAACGCAAGCAGCGTCGCCTGCGGCAGGAAATCTTCACCGTCGAGGACGAGATCATCGCCAAGCGCGACGAACTCATCGCCTCGCTCCAGCGCCGCCTGCAAGAAAAGACCAAAAACGAAACCCTGTTCAGCATCCGCTGGCAGGTCACGTAAGCAAAGAATCAGAAAACCTCGAGATCAGGGCACGCCATGACCAACAAACACAACCCCAAATATCAGGAACTCGTCGCCAAGCTGCGCGAGATTTTCCAGATCGACCGCCCGGAACTCGACTTCGGCATCTACCGCATCCTCAACGCCCGCGCGGGTGAGATCAACGACTATCTGGAGAACCGGCTGGCCGAGAAGGTGCAGGCCGCCCTGTCCGCAGGCAGCGCCGCCAGCGCCCAGCAATTGCAGACCGATCTGGACGAAGCGATCAAGCAGGCACAGGCGCTGGGCGCGAATCCCGACGACCTGCCCAAGGTCAAGGATTTGCGCGCCCGGCTGAAGGAAGCCACCGCAGGCAGCAGCGAATACGAAAACGCCGTGTTCTCGCAACTGCTGTCCTTCTTCTCCCGCTACTACGAGCAGGGTGACTTCATCAGCCAGCGCCGCTACAAGGGCGACACCTACGCCATCCCCTATGCGGGCGAGGAGGTGATGCTGCACTGGGCCAACAAGGATCAGTACTACACCAAGAGCGGCGAGAACTTTGCCAACTACAGCTTCAAGCTGGACGATGGCCGCACCGTGCATTTCCGGCTGGTGGCCGCCGACACGGCGAAGGACAACCGCAAGGACAACGACAAGGAGCGCCGCTTCGCGTTGGTCGAAAAGAAGACCGTCACCCGCATTGACGATCAGGGCGCCGAGTACGAAGAAGACATCCTGCCGGTGCAGGAAGTGGATGGCGCGAACGAGACGAAGGAACTGATCGTCCGTTTCGACTACGCAGCCCAGCCCAAGGGCACCAAACAGGAGGCGCTGGTCACGAAGGCGGTGGAGGCCGTGCTGGCCGATGCGGCGGTGAAGGCGCGCTGGCTGGCGCTGGGCAACCGCGCGCCGACGGAGAAGAACCCCCAGCGCACGCTGCTGGAAAAGCACCTGACCGACTACACCACCAAGAACACGGCGGACTACTTCATCCACAAGGACTTGGGCAGATTCCTGCGGCGCGAGCTGGACTTCTACATCAAGAACGAAGTGATGCGCCTTGACGACGTGCAGAACGCTGGCGCGTTTGCGGACATCGAGAAGAACTTGCGGATGATCCAGTGCCTGCGCGCCATCGCGCTGGAGCTGATCGCCTTCCTCGCGCAGTTGGAGGACTTTCAGAAGAAGCTGTGGCTGAAAAAGAAGTTCGTGGTGTCCAGCCATTACTGCATCACCCTGGATCGGGTGCCGGAAACGCTGTGGCCAGAAGTGGTGGCGAACGAGCAGCAATGGGCGCGGTGGAAGCAACTGGGCGTTTGGGATGGCGACGCGTCGGGGACGCTGGAGGATTTGAAGGCTGCGCTGTATCGAATGGTTGATACGAGCTTGTTCAGCAATGACTTCGCTCGGCTGCTTTTAAGCAGCATTGGGGATCTTGAATCAACCGTTGACGGTCTATTAATTGACGGTGATAACTTTCAAGGACTGGGCCTGCTGCAGGGCAGATACCAGCGGCAAATAGATTCAATTTATATCGACCCGCCTTACAACTCGGATGCAAGCGCCATCTTGTACAAGAATGGGTACAAGTCTTCTAGCTGGGCTTCCTTAATGCAGAGCCGCCTCCAGCGGAGTCGTCCACTGATGAAGGAAGCTGGGATTTTGGTCGCAGCAATTGACGATGCTCAACAAAGAGAATTGAGCTTCCTTCTATCTGAAATCTTCGACAACCAAATGCTCGGAGTTATAGCAGTGCGCGCGAACCCGTCTGGTCGGCCGACGCAAAGCGGATATGCCGTATCGCACGAGTACCTTTTGTACGCTGGAAATTCAGAAGAATCCAAGATACAGCGATTGCCGCCCACTCCGGCGCAGATGGCGCGCTTCAGGGAACGGGATGAGAAGGGAGTATTCGAATGGCGCAACCTCCGCCGTGAGGGGTCAGACTCTGACAGAAATGCGCGCCGTTCTATGTACTACCCGATCTACATATCCGGTAAATCCCTCAGGGTTCCACCGCTTGAGTGGAAGGAAGACACGGAAGAGTGGTTGGCGCTTGAGCAGCCTCGAAGTGATGAGTCGGTTGTTTTTCCAGACAACGAAGACGGCGTTCAAAAACGTTGGCGATGGGAGTGGAAGACAGTTGAAGCAAAGAAGTCTGAACTCGCTGTACGAAATGATCGTTCGGGTGAGAGCTATGTGTACTGCAAAAGGCGGCCGAATGAAGACGGGGTGGTTTGCGTGTCGACATGGGCAGATGCCAAGCACTCAGCGACTGAGCATGGAACAGCGCTGCTGAAAGCTCATTTTGGAGTCAACCCTTTTTCATATCCGAAGTCGATTCACGCAGTTGTGGACGCCATTTATATCGCTGGCGCATCCAAAACGGACGCACTGGTGCTGGACTATTTCGGGGGGTCCGGAACAACGGCACACGCCACCATCACATTGAACCGCAGGGATGGGGGTAAGCGGCAGTACCTACTTGTTGAGCAGGGCGAGTATTTCGATACCGTGCTCAAGCCACGTTTGCAGAAGGTCGTGTTCTCTGCCGAGTGGGCAAACGGAAAGCCGACTGCACCTGACACCGGTATCTCCCACTGCTTCAAAGTCCTCAAAATAGAAAGCTACGAAGACACCCTGAACAACCTGCAACTGAGCCGCACCGCAGCGCAGGGCGATCTGCTGAACACCCTGCCGCAGCAGGCCAAGGACGACTTCCTGCTCAACTACCTGCTGGACGTGGAAAGCCGTGGCTCGCTGTTGTCAGTGGAAGACTTCAAAAAACCTTTCGACTACACCCTCAACGTGGCCGTGGATTCGGCGGGCGCCTTCGAGCCGCGCAAGATCGATCTGGTCGAAACCTTCAATTTCCTGATCGGCCTGCGCGTCAAGCACATCGACGCCCAGCCGGAGCGTGGATTCATCACCGTCACTGGCACGCTGGCCGGCGGCGAAACCTGCCTCGTGCTCTGGCGCGACTGCGACGTGCTGGACTACGAAGGCGTCAGCAAGCTGTGCGACAAGCTCGCCATCAACCCGGCGGACAACGAGTTCGACGTGGTCTATATCAACGGCGACCACAACATCCCGACCGTGCTGACCCAGACCGCCGAGGAAGGCGGTGCGACCCGCGTGCTCAAGCTGCGCCAGATCGAGCCGGAGTTTCTGGAGCGCATGTTCTCGGTGGAGGATGTCTGATGGCACGCCCCCGCAAGAACACAGCCGCCGCAGGCGGCGCGGCAGCCCCGCGAACCGCAGGCAAGAAGCGCAGCTTCCATCAAGAGCTGGTGCTCAACCGCTGGGTGCTGGGCTTTTTCCAGGGCGGCACGCTGGCGGCGCTCAAAATGCGGCTGGGCGACGACCGCTTCGAGGGCATAGACGAAGACGGTCAGACCAAGTTTTTCCACGAACTTGTCCGTGGCCTGTTCGACCCGAACAAGGTACCCGAGGCCGACCTGCGCCGTTACGACTTGAACGTGGTCGCGCACTGGCAGGCCATCACCGCCCAGCGCAACAAGCTGGAAGGCCACGAATTGCAGATGAAGTACTTCCAGTACCTCTCGCTGCTGTTCACCGAGCTGTATCTGGATTGGTACTTCAACCACCGTCAGGACTTGCTCGACGGCCTGAACGAGGCAATGACGCGTTACCGTGCCGAAACAGGCTCGGAGCCATTCCGCGATTTTGAGGCGGACGACCTGAACAAGATCGCCTTCTGGAATGCCACCGGCAGCGGCAAGACCCTGCTGCTGCACGTCAACATCCGCCAGTACCTGCACTACTTCCAGGCGGGGCGCAGCGATCACTATCCAAGCAAGATCATCCTGCTCACGCCCAACGAGGGGCTGTCGCGCCAGCACCTGGAGGAATTGCACCTGTCCGGCTTTGGCTTTTCGCAGTTCTTCAACAAGGCTCAGACTCCGGCGCGCGGCACCATCGAGATCATCGACATCAACAAGCTCGGCGACGAGATGGGCGACAAGACCGTCGCCGTGGATGCCTTCGAGGGCAACAACCTCGTGCTGGTGGACGAAGGACATCGCGGCACGGGCACGGCGGCGGGCGCGTGGATGGCAAGGCGCGATGCGCTGGTGCGCGGCGGTTTCGCCTTCGAGTATTCGGCCACCTTCGGGCAGGCGGTGGCCAAGGGCATGACGGTGGCGCAGGCCGAGGAGGACATCCAGAAGAAGCGCGCCAAGATGCTGTTTAACACCACCAGCCTGCGCAATCTGGATGACGGCCAGAAGGCGCAGCTTGCGCTGACGGCGGAGGACAAGCGCCGCGCGCGCATTACCGCCACGCGCGAGATTTACGCCAAGTGCATCCTGTTCGACTACTCGTACAAGTTCTTCTACGAGGACGGCTACGGCAAGGAATCGCTGATCCTCAACATGAACGGCGACGCCTACGAGCAGGCCGACAACGCCGCCAAATACTTCACCGCCTGCCTGCTGGCCTTCTATCAGCAGCTTTGGCTGTGGAGCACGCACCGCGACAAGCTGGCGGACTTCAACATCGAGAAGCCGCTATGGGTGTTCGTGGGCAACACGGTGTCGGGAGAGGAGTCGGACATTCTGGAAGTGGTGACCTTCCTCGCGGCCTTCCTCAACAACGATGCGCAGATCAAGACCTGGCTGGCCGACCTGATTGCCGACCGCGCGCAGATTCTGGACGCCAAGGGCAACAACATCTTCACCGGGCGCTTCACGCCCTTGATGGCCTTCTCCGGTGAGGAGGACGAACTCTATGCTGACATCCTGCTGCGCGTGTTCAATGCCCCGGCCAAGCAGCGTTTGAAGCTGGTGAACATCCGTAGCAGCAAGGGTGAGCTGGCGCTGCGGGTGGGCGACGCTGAGCCCTTCGGCCTCATCAACATCGGCGACGACGCGGGCCTCTTCGGGATGGCGGAGGACGTGGAAGCCTTCGACAGCGAACGCGACGACTTCGGCGGTGCGCTGTTCGGCACGCTGAACAACAAGGACAGCCGCCTCAACGTGCTGATCGGTTCGCGCAAGTTCACCGAGGGCTGGAGCAGTTGGCGTGTCTCGACGATGGGCCTGCTGAACATGGGCCAAGGCGAGGGTTCGCAGATCATCCAGCTGTTCGGGCGCGGCGTGCGTCTGAAGGGCAAGGGTTTCTCGCTCAAGCGCACCTTGCCGCAGGACAGGCCCAAGGGCGCGCATCTGGACAAGCTGGAGGCGCTGAACATCTTCGGCGTGCGCGCCAGCTACATGGCCGCGTTCAAGGACTACCTGCGCGAGGAAGGCATCACGCCCAGCGACGAAGTGCTGGAGCTGGACTTCCCGACGCGAGCCAACCTGCCCAAGGGCAAACTCAAGACGCTGGCGCTGAAGGACGGCTACAAGGACAACCAGAAGCTGGGTTTCAAGCGCACGCACTTCCCGTGGCTGTACGAAATCCCAGCGCAGTTCCAAGGCAAGATCAAGTCGCCGCACGTCGTGCTCGACCTTTACCCTCGCGTCGAGGCGCTGTCCAGCAAGGACAAGGGCGCGACACCCACGACGGAAGCGCGCAACAAGGGAAAGCTGAACTCGAACCTGTTCCCGGTGTTCGATTGGGATCGCGTCTATCTGGCCTTGCAGGACTACAAGCTGCAACGAAGCTGGAGCAACCTGCGGCTGGATCGGCAGAAGCTGATCGACTTCTGCGCGGGCGCGTCGGACTGGTACACGCTGTTCATCCCGGCGGTGGAATTGAACGTGACCACGTTTGCGGACATCCGCGAGCAGGAAGACATCCTGATCCGGCTGCTCACCGACTACACCGACCGCTTCTACAAGGCGTTGAAGACCGGCTACGAGGGCCAGTTCTACGACATCATCCACATGGATGAAGACCACGGCTCGATGCTCAAGCTGTATCAGTTCGAGATCGAGAATACCGACGACGGGCTGGAATATCAAGCCAAGCTGGAAGTGCTGAACAAGCTGGTGGCCGACGGCAAGATCGGCGAGGCGAGCCAGTGGAACGCGCCGCACATGGTCGCCATCAGTTTCGACCGTCACCTGTACTACCCACTTTTGGCGCTGGAAGACAAGGACGCGGTGCCGTTAAAGCTGCGCCCGCTGGCCTTCGATGCACCGAGCGAATGGGATTTCGTCCGTGACCTGGAGGCTTTCTACAACTCCCCGGACGGCAAGGCTGCGATTGGGGCGCGCAGCCTCTACCTGCTGCGCAATGCGGATCGGGAGGAAAAAGGGCTGGGCTTCGCGCTGGCTGGCAACTTCTACCCGGACTTCCTGCTTTGGCTGGTGGACGATGTCAGCGGCAAGCAGTGGCTGACCTTCGTCGATCCGAAGGGCCTGCGCAATCTCGATCTGTCGCACCCCAAGCTGGGCCTCTACAAGGAAGTGAAGACGCTGGAGACGACGCTGGCAGAACAGGCCAAGGCGAGCGAACCGCCGCTGGTCTTGAACGCTTTCGTCCTGTCGCCAACCAAGTTCGCCGACCTGCTCAACGTGGGCGATCCCACGAAGAAGGCCGACCTGGAAAGCCGCCATGTGCTATTCATGGAGGACGGCGGAGCCGCTTACCTGAAGAAGCTGTTTGCCAAGGTGGGCACCGCATGACTGAACACGAGGCTGAAGTCTCCGTTACAGCTCGCTCGCTGCGGATGGCACGGCGCCATCAGCACTTAGCGGTTTGCTAGGCTAGGCGCGAGCTGCTATGCGCTTCGTCGCCGGCCCCCTCAACAAGCAACTTCTACAGAACCTGTTGGGCGAAGTGATCGAGTCCTGCACGCGCGTTCGTGCAGCGGTCGCCTACGCCAGCCGCGACAACATGCAGTTGTTCGAGGCATGCGCGCGGCACTTGAAACCGTTGGAGTTCTTCGGCCGCTATGACCACACCGTGGCCATCGACCCAGCGGTGCTGAAGTGGTTCCTCGACAAGGCCAGCCCGAATTTCGACTGTAAGCTGGTGCCCGACATCCTGCATGCGAAGGTCATTTGGTGGGTGGATGCGGGCGCGTACATCGGGTCCGCCAACCTTTCTGACCGAGCCTGGATCTCGAACATCGAAGCGGGCACCTTCCTGCCGCATGACGAACTCGTCGAGACTGGCATGGAACGAGAGCTGCTGCGCTTCTTCGAGGAAGTGGATGACCGCGCACGGCCACTGACCAAAGAGATTTACCAAGAGCAGTTGCGCCTGGCATACCGGCGATCAGAACTGTCGAAGCGCGAATACGGGCTTGAACAGCAGTTCGACAAGGAACGTCTGTTGCCGAAGAACCAGGGGCTGGTGTTTGTCGACACAAAGCGGTCATCCGAGAAGCGCTTCCAGAAGTTCGAGCAGGACTGGAACGACACGCTGCAGGTGATGCGATCCATCGCATCAAGAGTCTCGGCGCTGGGCATCAAACCCGACTGGATCGACGCGTCGGTTGCTCCGGGGGTTCAGGCAGACCAGTTCCTGCACGCCTACTATTACAAGCAGGTAAAGGAAGGGAATCGCCATCCCTACGAAGAGTTCTTCGCCAGGAACTCCAAGAACCCGGAGCTGGCTCTACGGGACGCGCTGGAGTGGTGGCATGCTGCCGACTTCGACCACTCGTTTGAGGAACGTACGATCTACGATTGGTCGCCGCGACTGCGCGAGCTACTGGCACGAGACCGTATTCTGAAACTGAGCGAGGAAGAGTTCGTCGATGCAGTCTCCCGGGTGCACGCGATCCGCGACCACGCGATCAAGCAGGAGAACGAGCACCTGGGCTTGCCGGACCGACCGCAGGCTGGCGATGACAAGGTCCAGAAGTTCGGCGAATGGCTCTGGCGGCAACGATCCAGCGAAGGAAAAACGATGCTCGATCTGTTGAACTACGTCGTCTGGGGTAACGGCAGTGTTTCGGCACGACTCTGGAATGCGATCCGCAGCGACCAATGGGCGATCCCTCACATCGGCCTGAGCAGTCTCGGAGAGATCGTCGGCTGGGCGCGCCCCGACGAGTTTCCACCACGGAACATGCGCACGAGTAAGGGGTTGCGGGCGCTTGGGTACAACGTCAGGATTGGTGTGTGACCTTAACCACGAGCGCGTCCGGCCGGAGTAGCGCAGCTTCTGTTCGCCGAGCTTGAACGGTGCGTTGAGACTGATGTCGGCGGTGTAGAGCTTCAGCCGCGACGTGCCTTCGCCGAACTCCTCTTCCGGCGCGGTGCGCGAACCGAAGCCGCCGGTGCCGCGCTTGTAGGCCAGCGTGCCTTCGAGTGTCGCCTCGCCGATGTACTCCTTGTGATTGAGGCTGAGCTCCCAGCCACCGACCACGCGGTGCTGCACCTCCACCTCGGTGTCATCCACGAAGTTGCGCGACTCGCGGCGCCAGCCCTTGATCGCAAAGCTTGTCTTGCGGCTCTGGTCGCGGTAGACGAGGCGCGAGAGCTTGACCTCGGCGTTGTTGCTCTTACCGGAGTAGACGTAGTTTTGGTTCAGACCGGCCACGCTTTGGTGGTACTGGCTGTTGGAGGCCGTGAGGCCCAGCAGCCAGTAGCCGTATGGCAGCGAGTAGTGAGCGGTCTGGCCTTCGGTGCCCTTGGCCGGGTCGCCGAAGAGGTGGTTGCTGATGTTGTGGTTGGCGCTGACGTAGAACAGGTCGTTCAGGCCGAAGGGGTTGTCCAGGGACAAGGTGGCGCCGGCCTGATAGCGGCCGGTGGCTTCGATGCCGCTGTCGTCGAGGCTGAGGGTGACGCGCCACTTCTTTGATTGGACGTACTTGACGACGAGGTCGCTGTTTGAATGGCCTGCACTCATCAGCGTTTCATCAAGCATTGCGCGGCTTCCAACTCCTTGCTATATTGGCCGGGCACCGTTCCCCGAAGGTTTTGCGGCATCACGTCGGCAACTCATGACTTCGGAAGGCTTGTCGCTCCAAGTCTGTTGCTCGGGACTTCTTTACGATCGTTCGCTTACTGGCTCGGTTGTGGGTTCGCCCAGATTCGACCAGACTTCGTCAACTCGCTAGGGGAAGCGCCCCAATGCGTTTTCGAAATGCGTATGGTGAAGAAAGTCCACAACGATCCAACGTCGCAACATTGCCCTGTCGACGTCTTGCAGGAAATCTGCACAACAGCCCGACAAACCCCGGAACAGTTCGTCCGGCTCAATCAATTTATCGCCTTGATGGGCTGGTCGCGGTCTACTTATTACAACCGCGTCTCGGCCGGAATCGTTCCGGCGGCGCGCGCTAACGGCCCAAGAACGCGTGGCTACTTCGCGAGCGAGGTGGTAGCGATGCAGCAAGCGCTGATGATCGACCCATCGCGTGCCCAAGGCCACACGAAGCCGACCTAGGCAGCGGCATCCCTACCAAGCAGCCCGACAACCATCCAGTGACGGCCTGCTTGCCGCCTCAAGCGACCTTGGCAACATGCGGCATTGAGATCGCCGTCGCCCTCACCTTTATCGGTCCTTAGTTTGATCATGCCTGGGCTTTAGCCGGTGGCAAGCATCGAGCTGACTTCGTTTTGACCTTGCTTCCAAAGCCCGCACAGGTGGCCTAGGGGCAAGGCATCTTCAACCCATTCATACGGCATTACACATGTCCTCCCCTCCCTCTGGCAAGCTCCCCGTGAACGTGCCCGCCTCTCCGTCGCCAAAGTTCGCGCCTACCGCAGCAGTACCAGATGCCACAGCGTCGCTTTCTGCGGAAAACGGCGTGCTGATGTTCGCGTACACCCCCGCGCTGCCCCTCGGCTACCTCAACGCGTACTCGATCCAGCAGGTACGCACCGGGCAACCGATCGCCGGCGTGCAGATGCAGCGCAACGCGGTCGAAACGTTGCTCACAGCCCCCAGCCGCGTGCTTCACCAACTGCAAGCGCAGTCAACGCTGTTTCCTGCCCCTGCAGATGCGGCCGACCATACCTTCCGTCATGTCAGTGAGCGCGCATTCGACTGGGCGAGCAACGAAGGGCTGCTGTACTGCAAGACGATCGGCATCATGTCGCACAAAGCACTGGCGATCATGCAGCGCATTCCCCACCCGATCCCTTTGCACATGTTCGAGGGCATCAGCCAACTGAACATGGAGGCCAAGCGCCAGGGCTACTACGTGCTCATGTTCGCGCACTTCGACGACGAGGACGATGCCGTTCGCTTCCGGGATGTGACGAGCGAGCTTTTCGATGTTGCTGTCTGTGAGCCCGATCCTCTCTCTCACGCGGCCTTCTCGATTCGCAGTTCGACTGCGGAGTCGGGTCTTCTCGTTGGCCCCCAGGACATCATGGTTCAAGTGGGCGTCGAAGACGGTCGCCACAATTTCTTGACCGAAGCATTCATTGCAGCGCAAATTTCTGATCGCGTAATGCTGAAGATGCGCCGCGACGGTGACTCGCTTGCCCAAATCGGCGTCGTCATGGAGTTGAACAAGTCGAGCGTCAAACGCCGTCTCGACAAGATGCACCCACTTCCCCCCGCCAAAGGCGATGACGGCTGGCGTAAGACCTACGCCAGCCTGCTCGACCTTCCACCCCGACGTAACAGGCTCTTCGACATTCCGGGTTAGCCCTGGGCCAAGTGCCCGATCGGCGGGTCAGATCCACCCTACTGGCCTCGATTGGCGGCGCCGCGTTTGCGGCAACGCCATCTCTCCTGCCTCGGCAACTCTCGCGCCGTACCAGCGTTGCGGCATTTCTCGCGCTACCGCGCAACTCGCGCAACGCCGCCGGCCAGTCAACCCAACCTTCACGCCAAGAATACCAATCACCATCATGCGCAAACCCACCCGGGTCGATGCATTCGACCACGTCAAGATTCGCCTCAGCGGGCCGCTCTCCAGAGCGCAATGCACCGAGTTGGAACAGCACTGCCATAAGCTCGGGTACCATGGCGTCAGCGTCCCTTTCATGCCGAACTGGCCATATGTCCTCGAGGTGAGCCAGCCTGCTGCCAGCTTCTTTCTTACTCTGATGTCGACGCTCGGGACGACCATCGCGTCCGAGCCGGCAGGCGCGGAGGTGGCCAGGGACTACACGACGCGCTTTCGCATCGAGGCGCTCCGAATGCTGCGCTATTTCCTCCAAACGGTCACCTTGCGCCACAGCCCGAAGAAGATCAAGAAGTTCAAGGAGACCGTCTACTTCGGTGGTCGCGAACAGATGCGCCGTTTGGCCCTCTACGCTGATCAGCCAACGAAACTGTCCACCCCTTCCAAGGGGCAGCATGGCTTGCACACAGAAGTGCGGCTGCAAGGGAGCGCTGCACTTCGCGCAGCGCAACTCGGTACGGTCGCCGAATTTCACAACTACGATTTTGATGGCTTCTGGAACCGGAACGTGCGGTTCTGGGAGTTTGGTACTCGCCGCGCGCTCGGCAAGAACTTGAAAGGAAAGTCGACCAGCGCCCAGGCCGCTCATGCGCGCGCGCGTAGGATGTTCAGTTCCAAGCGCTATCTCGTCGGCACGATGTTTGTGCTGCAAAAGGCGAAGACAGCGAATCCGTCGATGATTCGCGCGCTCAACCGGATCAGTGCGAAAACCTGGGAGAAAAACGCACGAAGCGCAGCACTGAGCGGGGTTTTCCCGGACAAGCGCTAAGTCTCTACTTCCCCTATTGGTATAGGTACAGGCTTTTTTCTTTTGCTCGTTGTGGTGAGCATCGAAAACATGACTTTCTCTTATCGTTTTCGATGCTTCTCAGCAGTTTTGGCTCATCAGCGCAGCTGCCAAAACATTACAAATCCGGCATTGCGCTGCTGAGCCCTACAGAGCCGAAAAATCTCTCTTTTCAGAATTCCGTTTCTTCGCGTCTCACCGAAAACGGATGACCGATACCTACGCGCACCGTCCCCCATCACACATCCGACGCGGAGTCATTCAACACGAGTCTGCGTTCTCTGCCTGTCGTTAACATGAAGAGAAACAAGCTTTCCGAAGAGATTCGGCGCATTGCCGAAGGCACCAGCCGATACGTTGAGGTACAGGCGTGTCCCGGCAGCGGGAAGACCACGGCGGCCATTGCGCGTGTCGCCCATCTCCTGCAGGCGGAGCGCGGAACCAAGATCCTGGTGCTCTCGCATTCCAACGCCACGGTCGACAACTTCAAGGCTCGGCTGCATGCGGTGGGCCTGGGCAATCACGCTGGTGTCACCGTCTTGACCTGCCATGCCTGTGCTCTTCGGGCCGCTGGAGGTGGTATCTCGGTCCCCACGGGCCTTGAGCGCGAAGCCTACGACAAGATGCTGCGCCGAGGCATGCAGGCCGTGAAGAAGCGAGGGCAGCAGGCCGTAGATGCCGATCACCTGATCATTGACGAGTACCAGGACTGCAGCGCGCTCCAACTCAAATTCATCGTGCAGCTCGCTCGCCAGGTGCAGTCGATGGTCGCGCTGGGCGACAGGATGCAGGTCCTATACGGGTTCGCCGGCGTTACCTACACACCGTTGGAATCGATGATCGAGGGTGTGAAAACTCTGCCGCTGTCTACCTCTTTCCGGCTAACCCGAGAGACCGCCGATCTGGCCGAGGCCCTTTCCAAGCCGATGGGTGGTCCTGCCATCAAGACCAAGAAAACGGGCAAGCAACCGAAATACACCAAATCGGCAGACTCGACCACGATGGCCAAGCGCGTTGCTACCCGCATCCGCAAGCTGGTCGCCAGTGGGGTGTCCCCCTCCCACATCGCCGTGCTGGGCCCCTACCGCTCGACCGTCAGGCCCGTGGCGCAGGCGCTGCGCTCGGTGGCCGTGCCGTCCACGCTCCTCGGAGCCGGCGCACTGCTCGACGAACGGTTGCTCGAACTGATTCGGGTGGTCGGAGCTGTTGAGCAGCATCTACCTGACCCGTCGCTTGCCGCTGGCAGCGGTGCCGGTGTGCGCGAACGACGGGGCCGGTATCGCGATGAACTTGGTGTTGTGCTGGAGGACGTGATCGCCGAGGACGACCTGACTGACACGCTGCGATCCAAACGATGGAACACCTTTGTGTCCGAGACCGCCAAGGTAGCTTCGGCCCAGTCCCCTTATCTGGAAACGCGCTACATGGGCTGTGCTCAGGCCTACCTGCGACTGCGCGGCGGCATACGGGCCGACAAGGATCTGCGCAACTACCTGAACGCCTGGCAGCCCATGTGCCGAGCCTTTGGGACGGCTGCCGAGCTACAAGCGCGCGCTCTTCAGGATGTAGCGAGCGACGCAGTCACCGTTACCACCATCCACCAGGCGAAGGGCATGGAATGGGACCATGTGTTCGTGGTTGGAGTTACGGATGGCGTATTGCCCGACAGCCGAAGCAAGTTGAAGGGGCAGTTGAACGAGGAACGGAGGATTCTGTATGTAGCGGTGACACGCGCGCGCCGCCGCCTTTGGCTACACCATGCCCCAATGTGGAGCCGACACGCGCGCCAGTCGTTCACCGAGGAATCGCGCTTCATGACCAGCAAGGCCGTGAAAGCCGCACTGCGGAAGTGAAGTTGGCGTAATCGGGCGTTGGCGACGCATCGTCGGCCCAATGAATCTATGACGAGCAGGGCACAAAGGGGCTATCAAGGTGCGGCTTTGAATGAAGGAATTGCACCGGTCAACGATCGAAGCACTGACTCCGCCAGTGGGCGGCGGAAAACCAAACAAGCTGATGCATACTTTGGTGGTCGAAAAATCGCACGCAAAAATGGCCTGGAGGGGCAATACGTATGACTGAATATCAGGGAATGCGTTGGTTCAAATGCGACTTTCAAGTCCAAACCCCCGACGACAACGGCAACTGGGCTGATCCTGAAACCAGGCTAGGTGATCCCCGACGACCGCTGAATCCACCGCCCCCTGACGTTCATGGCAACGTTGGACCAAACGTGCCGGATGAAAGCAAGATTCAAGAGGCGGCTCGCACATATCTGCGCCGATGCCACGCGCTGGACTTAGAGGTGATTGGCGTTACCGACCACAATTTTTCACAGAAGGCCGAGCCGCGAGACTGGTTTCTCTGCCATCTCGTCGAACAGAACAAGTCTGTGGCCCGGGAGCTGAATCGACCTCCGCTTTACATCCTGCCAGGCTTTGAAGTGGACGTTGGATACCATGTGCTTTGCCTTTTTGATCCGGCCCGGAAGCTTTCTCATGTACGCCGGGTAAACATGCTTCTAACGAAGCTCGGCCTCGGTGAAGGCCATCGCTTTAAGAATGGACGGCCGGAACCCCTGCGCATGGCAGGGGAGAACGTCAGCCTCAAGAAGCTACTGGAGGTCGTTCAGAATGAACACCGAGGCATCAGCATTGCCGCTCACGCAGACCAGAACGATGGCATCCTGTCGCAACCGCGGAACATTGCTGACTACCAAAATCTGAACCTCTTCGCGGTGGAGGTGACGGCTAATCCGCCGGCTCAACCTTATCTTGACATTCTCGATGGCCGCAACGCGCAATGGTCGCGTCAAGAGCGCCAGCCGGCCTACGTTATGTCTTCGGATGCGAAATCCCTGCAGACTGATCCTAAAACAGGTCTGCCACTAGCGAACTCCCTCGGATACCGCCATACCTGGGTCAGGATGTCCAAGCCTTCAACGGAGGCGCTGCGGCAAGCCTTTCTTGACCCTCGCTCTCGGGTTCGGGTGCTGGGGCCGCGACCGAGCGAGGCGCAAAAGCACCCGCGGATCAACAGTATTGCTGTCAAGGGCGCCAAGTTCTTAGCCGATCAAAAAGTGCACTTCTCGGAAAACCTGAACTGCATCATTGGTGGCCGAGGAAGTGGAAAATCTTCGTTGCTCGAATACCTGCGATTCGCACTTGAAACAGACCCTAGCCCTAAAAACGGGCGAGATACTTCGCTTGGAAGAAAGCGGGAGCAGTTATTGGCGACGCTCATCGATGCCGCAGCCGAGGTCCGTATTGAGTTCCAAGCCGAAGGCGGTGTTCCCGACACGCTCATCTACATGCCATCGAAACCCAGCGACCAACGACGACGAATCGAAGGCCGCGATGTACATGACCTTGCGACCGTGCTCAGACAGTTGCAGGCTCAGTTCTTCGGTCAAGGAGAGCTGAGTAGAATGACCGGGGACGGTGCCGGGCAAAGCCAAGTTTTGGCACTCATCGATTCATCATGTGGTCCCGCGCTTATTGAACTGCAGCTAAAACAGCGGGATATTCAAGCGCGTTTGACATCGCTATTCCAGACACAACGCGACGAGTCACGCCTCCTTGATGAAATCAAAGTCGCAACCCAAGAGGCGACAGAGTTGCAGCGACAGCTCAAGGCGCGCGAATCTGTGCAGGAGGATTCGGTCAAGAACCAGGCTGCACTTAGTGCGAAACGCTTTCTTGATGAATTCGTCAAAGTGGGCGAGCGAGATGTGCAGCAAGTTGTGGACTTGATTACGTTCTTCGACCGGGAAGAGGTCTTGCCGCCTGATGCGGGAAAAGATTGGCCCCAAGCAGTCTGGTTCCAGACCGCCGTCGCCCAGGCAAACGCCGCTCGGCAAGCTTTCATGAAAGAACTCGCAGATTCGGCGCAGCGTTTTGAACTTGCACTTTCGAAGGCAACTGGCACTGATGCAGCCCAGGCCACCCGGAACGCAATCCAAGCTGCACAGGATCGTTTCAAGGCCGCGTGTGCGGAGAAAGGCATCCAGCCAGACGACATCGCGCGCCTGCAAGAACTGGAGGAAGCAAGGCAGAGCAAGCTTGAGCTGGTCGATACGCGACAACGGGAGCTGATCGAGGTCAAGCGTCGCGCTGACGAATTCCCCGTGGTTCTGAAAGAGCTACATGACGTCTGGCGTGAGCAATTCGAACTTCGACGTGACACCGCCCGAGCCATGGAGGCGTCAGTCGTCTCACAGACCGTGCGCATTTCGACCGAGTTCATGGCGGACAAGCCCTCATTCGCAGCCGCATGGCAACGACTCGCGCCAAGGGACGGGCGCGGGAAGCTCGCGCGTCGCTGGGAGGAACTAGGCGATGATCTCTTTGCCTCCTGGAAGCGTCGTCAAACGGAGGCATCCCCTTGGGAGACTGTCGAGGCGGCTCGGACCGATCAGCAGGCGATTCCCTATTTGTATGGCGACATTGCGGAAGACCTACAGCCTGCATTGATGAAGCACCTGGACAGCACAGACGTTCGGCCGATCTGGGAATCCGTTCGCCTGAACAGAATCGATGATGGCGTAGACGTGGAACTGCGCCGAGACGACGGCACCGCAGCAGGCTCCATGAGCGGTGCTCTTTCAGAGGGGCAACGAAATACCGTGCTGCTGAATCTCATGCTTGCGCGAGGCATCGGTCCGATCGTGATTGACCAGCCCGAGGATGAGTTGGATTCGAGCTTCATCTACAAGACCTTGGTCAAAGATTTGCGCGCAACCAAGGAGAAGCGGCAACTCATCGTGGCAACGCACAACGCGAATCTACCTGTGAACGGAGATGCAGAGTTCATCTATGCGTTGGAAGCTCGGAGCGGGCGTGGCCAGCCTCTGGCCCAAGGTGGGCTCGATCGGTTGGAAGTGGCGGGTGCCGTGCTGGAAATCATGGAAGGCTCCGAGGAGGCATTCAAACGCCGCAGCGACAAATATCACTTTTGAGTTGAAGGCACTTACGACGGTGTCCACCGGGTGTCCGCGAACAGCCATGCGCGGCGTCCCATTGCCCATGGCCGGACGAGATTCTCGATGCTGCCGTCCACGCTCACTCGCCATCGAGCAGGTTGTGCGTGAGCGCGGCCAGTGGTTGAGGCTGTAGTCGAGTGCCTTGGCCGTGGCGCTGCTGTCGAGCACGCGACCTCGCTCCACTTCAAGCCATACATGCAGTTGCCCCCACAGCGCCCGCGTGCTGGTGAGCCTTCCAGCCAACCGAGCGTCGGCGGTCATCAAGGCCAACTCGCACTCGACGCCGTAAGTCTAGCGATGTGCTGCAAGGCCCCGGTCTGTTGATTTGGGGGTGCGGATAAAAACTTGGACTGGTTTATGCCGCAAGTCCAAGGCTCACCCGGTATTCGATAGGGCTGAGGGAGCCAAGGGAGATCTTGATCCGCTTCTCGTTGTACCAGCGGATGTACGAGTCGAGCGCCTCGATGAATTGCTCAATGCTGGCGTTCTTCCAGTCCCGAGGATAGAACAGCTCGTTCTTCAGCCGCCCGAAGAAGCCTTCACAAGCTGCGTTATCAGGTGAGCATGCCTTGCGAGACATCGAGCGGGTGAACTTCGCGTCGCTCATTCTTGATAGCCAGCCCGGCGAGCGGTAGTGGCCCCCTCGGTCGGAGTGGACCACGGGCCGATCAGCTGTGTTCGCCACCGTCTCGATGGCTGCATCCAGCATCGTGTTGACCAACTCAGCGTCCGGGCTGGTCCCGATGGTCCAGCTGACCACCATCCCATCGAAGCAATCGACCATGGGCGAGAGGTACACCTTGCCAGCCGGGATCTGGAACTCCGTGATGTCCGTGAGCCACTTCTTGTTGGGGACCGCGGCCTGGAAGTCGCGGTTGATGAGGTTCTCAGGCGCTGGACTGATCTCGCCCAGGTATGACGCATACCTGCGCTTCCTGGGCTTCCTGGGCTTCGGAACAACCAGGCTCTCTTGCTTCATCAGCCGCTGCACCACCTTCTCGGAGATCGCCACGTCCTGTCTGCTCAGGGATGCCTGCACCCTGCGGTAGCCATAGCAGCGATGGTTTGATTCGAAGATCTCGGTGATCGATTGACGTACCTCCAGGTACTTATCGCCCACCGCTGAACGAGCCCGATGATAGAAGTACGAACTACGCGCCAGATCCAACTGTGCAAGGAGCTCCGGTAGGCCGTAGTGCTCCCTGAGGGCGTCAATCAGCAGTGTCTTCTCCCGGTTGGACAGGAGCTGCAGGTCGACGCCCAGGCCCTTTTTTAACAGTTCATTGGCCTTGTTCAAGAGATCCTGTTAAAGGCGAAGTTGCCTGACTTCGCGGCGCAGCGACTCGACCTGGCGCTCCAGCTCGTCGCGCTCCTGCGAAGGCGAGGATGGATGGGTGCGTTTCATGGATGCGGGTGTCTCACGTCCCAGAAGTTGGTTCTTCCAGTTGTACAGCGTTGGCCGACACTCGCCGAACTTGTTGGCTACTGCCTGCGCACTTTCCTCGCGCGTGCAAAGCTCCATGACTCCCGCTTGCATCAGCTTCCCGGAGTGCCTTCTTCGGCCCACACTGCCAACGGCGGCCCTTCTGGCCTCAGGAGCGGCCTCGCGCACCCAAGCGGTCAGTGTCCCTCTTCCGGGGTAGCCCAATGCCCTCATGGTGGCAGCAATGCAGCGGTCGTGGGCGAGGTAGTGATCGATCGCTGCGTCTTTCTGTTCCTGCGAGAACTTGGGTTGTCGGCCCGCATAGCCCGCTGGCAGGTCGAGCTTCTGCTCGTATTCGTTGTACCAGCCCTTCAGAGAATTCTTTGTTGGATAACCTAGCTGACGGATCGTGGGCCTGACGCGCCTGCCCAGCTTGATATAGAGCTCACCCGCTCGAATTCGATCTTCGTAGGAATACATGAACTACCTCCTGGTAGTCCAAGTTTTCGTCCGCAACCCCGCTCCGTCTTCAGCGACGTCGATGAGTAGAGACACTCGACGCCGTCGCGCGCAACAAACGTCATGCGCAGAGGCTGACGCAGGCCAAGCCTCGCGGCTCTGTGCTTGAGCGTGCCAGCGAGAGTCGGTCTGGGCACCGACAACCTCCACGCCATCAGTTTCTTCGGTAGAACGTTTCGCTGATCTCTTCCAAGGAGATCAACCAAGGGCGGCCGGCCAGAAATCCGGAAGCAAGCTTCTTAAACAGCGAAATCTGGTTGTCCGGCGCCGTGACGGTCTTCGCAGCTTTTCGAACTTCAGAAAGCTTGCTCCCTGCAAATTCACCAAAATCCCCGCGGTACCGGGTGATCATGTCGTTCACCCGGCCATTCCTATCCTTTGCGGAGCAATTCTCCCTCAAGTATTCCAGAAATTTTTCTGCCACCAAGTTCTCGACCGTAAACAACAAAAACAAAGGCAACATTGAATTGCTTTCCTTGCCTTTTGCAAAATGAACACACGCTGCGTCGAGGTTGCGTGTTTCAAAAAGTGTTTTATAAAACCCTGGGAAATTCTCCTGCAAATAGCCAATAGTCGGTGTTTCTGGGCTTGCGAGCAGAAAGGAAAACGGCGAAGGCTTCTTGATATCAACATCTTGAGCAAGGCGAAATCCGTAGCATGAAGCGGCCACTACGCCAAGGAAGCCGCGGCAGGCAAGATTGATTTTCCTCAGCTGATCTGAAAGTGTTTTCCAGTCGACAAACTCGCTCGAGGTGCTCACTTCCAGGCCTTTGACCGGATCACCATGCGCCTCGAAGTGAATTAACGGGATACGTTCAGTGGCTTGCTCACAAACAAGTGACAGTGCTTTCAGTAGGCCAGCCGCATCTGATACACGTATATAGCACATCCCCCATTGCATGTATTTTTTTGCATTGTGAATGTCTATGACCTGCTGTCTGATGTTTGTGTCGAATGAGCGCTCACTGTCTGGCAGACAATCGATGATATACATTCGTTGGCAAAACACCGCAACGCACGCCTTGTTTCCCGCAATGGCTGACTCTTGAATCGGCGTACGCTTTAGTCGTTGCCCCTTATATTTCTCTTCCTCAGACATGGTTGTTTAATTTTTGGACCATGAGCAGTTGGACCTCTGGGTATTGAGCCGCACCAATGTTTTGACTGAACTGTCACCAAGACGGGGACAAGGGTTATTTAAGAGCCGCCTTGGCGGGAGCTTTCTTGGCTGCAGCCTTTTTTGCCGGTGCCGCTTTCTTGGCTGCAGCCTTTGCTTCAGTCTTGGTCGGAAGCGCCTTCTGCGCAAGACGCAGCAACGGGGTTTGCGTCGATGGCTCGGCGGTCGGGCAAGGGTCTGTCAATGCCAAGGCCTTCGCACCCTGCGCATCCTCAACGTCAGGCGTATAGGGACCCAGCGCAACAGACGGGAACTCATCAGGTTCGTAAAATTCGATTCTGAACAACGGTTGTTTGACAAGTATTTGTTCCGCCTGAATTGTTTCTCTAACCTGCCGCCAGTACCAGTTTTTTTGAATTCAAATTGAAGACGATCAGTGCGGTAAACATAGACGTCTCAAATAACCTTTCGCAGCTTGAAGTACAGCGTTACTCGGTTTATTGCCACGTTCTTTTTTGGCGACGGCACCATCATTTTGATTTGCTGCATATCTTCGTCGGCGGCCTCCAGCGTAAAAGTGCTAGTTAATGCCAGGTGCTCCTGCAGCGTCTGCGTCAGCTCCGACCCTAGCTTTTCCTGAAAGTTTGCCGCAAAGCTGCCTTTGGGGACCGCTCCCATATCCAAACTCGAATTTAGCCTCGATATGGATTCACGAGAAATCTTCGCAGCAACGGTCGAGGTGATGGACTCCTGCAGTCCGATCGACGATTTTGTAACCCAAGACTTTTCTTCGAAAGCGTGAACTCAACATTGGCCGGCCATTCCCTGGAGGAAACCACCGGTCCGTTCACGGTTTGCTTGTCTTTCGACTCAACGACCAGCAACAGGTTGCGCACACCCGTGTAGCTATGCTTTCCAGTTCGCTCCCATCCAAACGCGGCTGAAAGCGTTTGATCCGATGGCGTGACTATCCAATGGCTTGACATGCGACCCCTTTGTGTCTCGATGGATCCACAAGTTTTAACTGCTTGCACTACCGCCAAAAAATGCGCGCAGACTCACAAGCAGACCCGCCCCTTAAAAATTCACATGCAGTGTAAGGTCTGGTCACAGAAGCGCTTCGTTGTTTGAATATCTTTCAACTCGCACCTATTCGTGGGGCAGGATGATGGTACCTACCATGACCTGATACGACGAGTCCGATATCGGCAAGCGCCCGGGTATACGTGGTCTCGCCGGTCGCCTTCGCGAGCGGTAGATCCTTCTGATTCTGACGCTCCGCATTACTGTCAAAACAGACTGACTTACTGAAAGCGCGTTTGTGATCGCGGCGTGCTGACCGCTAGGGTTAGATAGGCCGTCTGGTCTCCAGCAGCAGGACGGCTCTTCAAACGGATGATCAGGTGCAAGCCCCCCTCCCCCAGCGCCTCGCCCAAACTGCGCCCCAGGCCGCGCACCATGCGCACGGTGATCTGGTATTCCGAAGGCGCCCAAAGCACCAGCACCGCGCCCCGCGCCTGCTCCAACCAAACCCCACGGTGCCTGAACGCTTCCAGCACTTCGACCATCGCCGCATCCAGCTGCGTGGGCCCATCTAGTGGTTGCGTGAAGAGCTCCAACTGCACGTGGCCCAAGTCCAGCGCTTCGGCCACATCCGAGTGATCCCAGGCGGCCTCCAGAATGGACAGGCCCTCTAGCACCGAGCGCTGCAGCGCGACATAGAACCACTGCAAGGGTGCCAGCTCGGCGGCGTCGGTCAGGTCCGCAATGTCGATGCGCGCGTCAATCGATTCGCAGAGGATGCCGAGCATCGAATCGGGGTCCGGCGGCGGCCGGTTGTGCACGCCCAGCACGATGCCGATAACGTGACCGTGCTGGTCCCACATGCGCCAGATCAGGTGCATGGCCGCTTCAATCTCGGCGGGCGTCATATCCGAGCCGAAGGCCAGACAGAGGATGCAGGTGTCTTTGAGGTCAATTTGGTCGCCGTCAACGTGTTCGCCGGAATCGGCCATGCCGATGCCAATCTTGATACTGGTCGGTTGCTGACTCAGCAGATCGGCCAGCGGCGTGTGCGCAGGCGCATCGATGTGGGTGTGAAACTGTTGAGCGAAACGGCGACCAGAAGCGCCAATGCCGATTAGGCGGACGGCGGCGATCGGTTCGCCATCTACAGGGGTGTGCAGAACGTTCATGGAATGACCTGGGACGCCGCATGTTGGGCGGCGGCGTTGAGTGAAAAGGAAAGGGAAACGCAAAAGCGCCGCACCAGCCTCTCAGCCAGTGCGGCGCTTTGCGCGTGCGTGTGTGTGAATGCGCGGGGGAGGACTACATCAGCATTGGCTGTCCAGGCTCTCGGCCGTGAAGTTCCGGCCTTTGGTTCGGGTCAGCTCGCGCAGGCACACCTGCGTCTTGCTGCTGATGGCCCGGTCGAGCAACGCATAGTCCATGCGGCGCATCTGCGTCGCCTGCATCCACACCGTGTTGCCCTTGCCGGTGTGCAGGCACACGGCTTCTTCGCCGCAGGGCTCGTACTTGGTGATAAGCGACATGAGGTTCTCGGGACCACCACTGGCAGCGGTGGATGACGCAGGAGGAGCAGAGGCCGGGGACAGAGATGCCGAAGCATCAGAGCCTCGCTGCGGATTGCCGGCCGCGATCATGTCCGCCGCTTTCTGCAGCTTGGCTTGCTCCGCCTGCTCTGCCGCAGCGGGGGCCACAACCGGTCCAGCGGCAACAGGTTGAGTCGCCGCCGGTGCGGGAGCGGAGGTAGTGGGCTGCGCGCCAGCCGAGGGCGCTGCAAGCTGCCCGTACTGCATCGACGACGGGATGGCCTTGCCGTGGGCCCGCAGGACACTGCGCATGTGTTCGTCGAAGGCCAGAGCGTCGGATGCGACTTTCAGATACGGCGTCGTGGTCGCGGTGCTGTAGCTGACAGACGTGCTGAAGGTATTCGCCCCCTCATCCTTGACGATCTTGTACGCAACCGATAGCCGCAATGGCGCTTCACTGACCTGGTCGCCGGTCACGACCCGTATCACGGTGGCGTCTGTCTGATATTGCTGCGGTCTGTCGATGTTCCAGTAAAGCTCGGGGGGAATGCCGTACTTGAGGGCCGAGCCCAGCGGGTTGCCCATCCAGTCCATAAAGAAGTTCATTTTCTGAACCACTGCAGGCTTGAACGCGAGCGTCAGGTGCACCTCGCACGAGCGGCGCTTGATCGATTCGTCGTAGGACGTCACGGCGGGCGTCCCGGCCTCAAGAGACACGGTATCCGCTGTCTTGAACTTGTAGCTGCCAAGGTCTTCGTCGTGCCCTTTGCCGACCATTCTCAGCACGGCTTCGATGCGCTGGGGATCGTTGCACGCAGGCGCTTCGGGGCTGCAGCCGACAAGCAATGCCGTCCCGGAAAGGGCCGCTACTGCAGCAAGCATTTTTCGAAGGACTAGGGAGGGAATCTTGTAAGACATGGTTGGTTCTCCAACTTCCTCGTTGATAAAAGTGGTTTTGTTTATGTGGAGTATATGCATCGTTTTTAGATGCATTTGATCCGTGGATATGAATGCCTCAAGCATCGACGATCCAACGGATGACGACAGCTGACGGCAACAATGAGACAACGCGTCGCCCTGCCCAGTCGAGCAAGACGCCGAAGGCCGCAAGCACCCCTCGTGAGGCCAATGCGGTGTCCGTCGCGTTGGGCCAATCCCTTAAGGCTTTGCGAATAGCCCGCGATCTCTCACAGGAACAACTCGCGGGTGAGGCCGAGGTGGACCGCACACTGCTCAGCCGCATCGAACGAGGCGTTTCGAATCCTTCGCTCCTAACGCTTTCAGTCATCTGCTACTGCTTGAAGATCACCCTTTCCGAGCTGCTTGAGCCGGTCAAGAAGAACGTCAAACCAAGCTGGGTTGATCCGAAGACGCCTGTGAGGCGAAAGAACGGCGCCACCCCGCCTCGCGTCGCTAGGAAGTCGCGACTGCGCTGAATGCGTCCATTTGCGGCCGCGACGCTCAGTACTCTTCGGGCAACAGCAGCGTCGTGACACTGCGATCCGCTTCAGTGATCAACCAGATTCGGTCGTCGCCCACGTCCTGTTGAGTTGATGCCTGCTCCGCGTTCTCGCTGCCTTCCGACGCGCTTCGGAGCGGCAGTCGATAGACCGACATCACGCGCGAGCCGTGCACAAGAGCGTCCTCATTGGTCTGTGCATCCTCAGGGCAGCATTCGCCCCAGTCACCCGAGACGTGCCGCGCCAGCAGAGTCAGCGGATGGGTGTCCGTGCGTTGCATGAGTTCGAGGGCACCTGGCGTGGCAACGATACGACCGAGATCGAAACGCGGTGCACCATCGCGCCCGATGTTGCCGGAGAGAGGGTTCTTCATGGTTGATTGCTCAAAGTGAAACGCCCATGCGGCGGCGCGCCTAGATCCGGAAGGCAAGGCGCACTGACGGAGGGCGAAGGGGTTGGAGAAAGAAAAACAGCCGCAGGGGCTACCGGTTGGTCCGGCTCCTACTGCGGCTGCGACATGCAAGCGGCAGGCGCTTGCACACGGGCATGGTCTTGCCTAGCTTACGCACAGCAGGTTTCTACCCGTGGTATATTGTAGCATAAAAGCAACAAAATCAGGCGCAGCGCCGGCCTCTTTGCCGGACCGAAAAGCCCTGTTTTTGACGGCTTTTTGGCGTGCCGCGCAGGGGTGCATGGCCACGTTGTCAAAGGTAGCCCGCACGGCCGTTGGCAGGGCTCAGAAAGGCCGGTAGCAGCGCGGGACAGCCAAGCAGCTTGCCCAGCAAAGGCCACTGCCGCCCATTGCCGCCCATCGCGCCCCGGGCCAAACCAAAACATGGGCAAACCCATGGCAAGCAGCCTGCCCACCGGCACCACAAGCCCCGCGCCCAGCAAAAAGCCCCTATGGCAGGGGCTGCTACAGGGGCTTGAGTTTGGCGGAGAGTGTGAGATTCGAACTCACGGACGCTTTCACGTCGGCAGTTTTCAAGACTGCTGGTTTAAACCACTCACCCAACTCTCCGGAACCAACGATTTTATGCCGACGGCGGCGCCCTACTCCTCGTCGGGCAGGAACATCGACTGCAGGTCGCTCAGGAAGTCGAGGCCGCGTTCGGTCGGCCATACGCGGAACAGGTCGCGCTCGACAAGGCCCTTGCGCTCGGCTTCTTCGAGGCCGCGCTGGATCGACGTCATCGCAAGCCCGGTGCGTTCGCTGAACTGCGGCAGCGTGAAGCCCTGCTTCAGCCGCAATGCATTGAGCATGAATTCGAACGGCAGGTCGGCCAGGGCCACTTCGTCGCTCTGCGACACGGCCGCGCCGGCGCGTGCGTTCTCCATGTACAGGCGCGGCTCGCGAAAGCGCACCTGCCGCACGATGCGGTGGGCGAAGCTCAGCTTGCTGTGCGCGCCCGCGCCGATGCCGAGGTAGTCGCCGAACTGCCAGTAGTTGAGGTTGTGCGCGCACTGGTGCCCTTCGCGCGCATAGGCGGACACCTCGTAGCGCGACATGCCGCTGGCGCCGGTGCGCTCGGTGATGCGGTCGAGCATGGCATAGGCGATGTCGTCCTCGGGCAGCGTGGGCGGAAACTTGGCGAACCAGGTGTTGGGCTCGATGGTCAGGTGGTAAACCGAGAGGTGCGGCGGCGCGAGCGCGAGGGCCTGCGAGAGGTCGGCCTCGAGGTCTTCCAGGGTCTGGCCCGGCAGCGCGTACATCAGGTCGAGGTTGAAGGTGTCGAAGTTGCTCGCGGCTTCCTCGAGCGCGGCAATGGCCTGCGCGCGGTCGTGGACGCGGCCCAGCGCCTTGAGATGCTCGTCGTTGAAGCTCTGCACGCCCACCGACAGGCGCGTGACGCCGGCCGAGCGGTAGGCGCGGAAGCGGTTGCGCTCGAAGGTGCCGGGGTTGGCTTCGAGCGTGATCTCGCAGTCGGGCGTGAGCTTCAGGCGTGCGCGCACGTCGCTCAGCAGGCGGTCGATGGCCTGCGGTGAAAACAGGCTGGGCGTGCCGCCGCCGATGAAGATGGTGTGGACGCTGCGGCCCCAGATGAGCGGCAGCGCGGCGTCGAGGTCTGCCACCAGCGCGTCGATATAGGCCGCTTCGGGAATACCGTCGATGTCGGCCTCGCTGGCGGCGCGCCATTCATGCGAGTTGAAGTCGCAGTACGGGCACTTGCGCAGGCACCAGGGCAGGTGGATGTACAGCGACAGCGGGGGCAGCGCGCTGAGCTGCAGCGGACCGGGACGCATCCAGTGCAGCACGTCGTTGGCGTGCGGCGCGCCGGCAGCCTGCGCCGGCAGGATGGGGAAGGTCGTGGCCATCGATCGCGTACCGCTCAGAACCAGCGCTCGCGCATCAGCGCCAGCATGGCCTGCGCCGCACGGCCGCGGTGGCTGTTGGCGTTCTTCACCTCGGGCGGCAGCTGCGCGAAGGTCTTGCCGAAGGACGGCAGGTACATGACGGGGTCGAAGCCGAAGCCGCTGTCGCCGACGGGTGCAGGCGCGATCTCGCCGACCACGCGGCCCACCGCGATGAGCGGCTCGGGGTCGTCGTGGCTGCGCAGCGCGACCAGCGTGCTGACGAGCGCGGCGCGGCGGTTGACGACGCCGTCGAGCTGCTCGAGCAGGGCCTTCACGTTGTTGGCATCGCCCTTGGTGTAGCCGAACTGCGTGGCGTAGAAGGCGGTGTCCACGCCGGGCAGGCCGCCGAAGGCGTCGACGCACAGGCCGGCGTCGTCGGCGATGGCGGGCAGACCGGTGGCTGCGCTCGCGTGGCGCGCCTTGGCCAGCGCGTTCTCGACGAAGGTGCGGAAAGGCTCCTCGGCCTCGCTCACACCCAGCGCCGACTGCGGCACCAGGGTGACGGCGAGCTCGGCGAACAGCTGCTGGAGCTCGGCGAGCTTGCCTGCGTTGTTGGAAGCCAGGACCAGTTTCATGAATTCGCCAGTGGATGCGTCAGTTGGAGAGCAGCGCCTGCTTCTGCAGGTCCACGAGCTCGCCGATGCCCTTCTCGGCCAGGCCGAGCAGGATGTTCATTTCTTCCCGGGTGAAGGCCACGCCTTCGGCCGTGCCCTGCACTTCGACGAAATGGCCGGCGCCCGTCATGACGACGTTCATGTCGGTGTCGCAGGCGGAGTCTTCGGTGTATTCGAGGTCGAGCAGCGGCGTGCCGCCGACGATGCCGACCGAGATCGCCGCCACGTGGCCCTTGATGGGCGAGGCGGCGATGGCGCCGGACGCCAGCAGCTTGTTGACGGCGTCCTGCGCGGCGACGAAGGCGCCGGTGATGGCCGCGGTGCGCGTGCCGCCGTCGGCCTGCAGCACGTCGCAGTCGAGGTGGATGGTGCGTTCGCCGAGCGCGGCGAGGTCGAACACGGCGCGCATCGAGCGGCCGATGAGGCGCTGGATTTCCTGCGTGCGGCCGGTCTGCTTGCCCTTGGCGGCCTCGCGGCTGCTGCGGGTGTGGGTGGCGCGCGGCAGCATGCCGTATTCGGCGGTGACCCAGCCCTCGCCGCTGCCCTTCTTGTGCGGCGGCACTTTCTCCTCGACGGAGGCGGTGCACAGCACGCGGGTCTGGCCGAACTCGATGAGCACGGAGCCTTCGGCATGGATGGTGAAACCGCGGGTGATGCGCACCGGGCGCAGCTGGTCGGCGGCACGGCCGCCGCTTCGTGTGAAAGCAGTCATTGTTCGAGAACCGGAAAAGGAAAAAGGAAAGAAGGCTGCGCTCAGGTCTTGCGCGCCGCCGATCTGCGGATGGCCTCGTTGATCTCGGCGATGGAGCGCTCGATGGCATCTTCGTCGAGGTCGTCGATCTCGTTGTCGGAGGGCATGCCGGCCTGGATGGTGGAGGCGAAGACACCGTCCTCGATGGTCTCGGTGGAAACGCCGCTGCGGTCGTCCGCGCTGTCGGGCATTTCCCATTCGAGCGCGATGAGCGTGACGTTGTCGCTGTGGGAACCGCCCTTGCGCAGCGCCATCTCGGCGAGGTCGGGAGCGGCGTCGGACACGGGCTTGCCGGAGGACAGCGTGTGCACGATGAGTTCGTCGTCCAGCACGCCCCAGACGCCGTCGGAGCACAGCATGATGCGATCGCCGCGCTGCAGCTGCAGCGGTGCCGAGACATCGAAGAGCGGCGTCGTCGGCGAGCCCAGGCAGGTGAGCAGCAGGTTGCGGTTGACGGGCATGTCGGAGCCGTTCGGCTTCGGGCGCTCGGCATGCGAGTGGTCGCGCGTGCGCACCAGCAGGCGGCCATCGCGCACGACGTACAGGCGCGAGTCGCCGCAGTGCATCCAGGTGGCGGTGTTGTTCTGCAGCACGGCCGCGACGACGGTGGTGCGCGGCGTGTCGAGCATGGCCTTGTGGCTCGCGTAGCGCATGATCTGCTGGTGCGCGGCCATGGCCGATTCGGCGAGGAAGGACTTCACGTCCTTGACCATCGGGCGTGCCTCGCGCTGGTAGAGCGCGGCGATGGTCTGCAGTGCGAGCTGCGCCGCCACTTCGCCTTCCGGATGGCCGCCCATGCCGTCGGCGAGCACGAACAACCCCGATTCCCGCGTGTAGCAATAGCCCATGCGGTCTTCGTTCTTGAGACGCCCGCCCTTGCGGCTGACCTGGAAGACGGAGAATTTCATGATGTCATGCAGGGCGCGTGGTGGGCGCGGCAGCCTTGGGCAGACCCTTCTTGTCGAAGGAGCGGATGTTGTCGATCGACAGGCGCACTTTCTCGCCCACCGTGAGCTTGGTATAGCGGCGCTCGCCTTCGCGGCTGAGTTCCTTCTGCAGCGCGAAGACCGACTGCGGACGCGACAGCGGATCGAGCGACATGCACCACTCGACCACTTCGATCAGGTTGTCGGAATAGACGCCGCGCAGCCGCGAGAGCGACAGGCTGAGGCGGTCCTTCTCGATGCGCCGGGGCGCGTCGTTGGGCGGATAGCCCTGCATGCAGGCATAGATGCAGGCGCCGATGGCGTAGATGTCGGTCCACGGGCCCATGGACGAATCGCGCCGGTACATTTCAGGCGCCGCGAAGCCGGGGGTGTACATCGGGCGGATGAAGATGCCTTCCTTGCTGAGCACTTCGCGCGCGGCGCCGAAGTCGATCAGCACGGCGCGGTCGTCGTCGGTGACGAAGATGTTGGCCGGCTTGATGTCCAGGTGCAGCATCTTGTACTGGTGGACGATGCGCAGGCCACGCAGGATCTCGTCGAAGAGCGAGCGGATGGTCGACTCGCGGAACACCTTCTGCTTCTTCAGGTCGCGCGCGGTGACCACGAAGTCCTGCAGGGTCGCGCCCTCCAGGTAGTTCATCACCATGTAGACGGTCTCGTTCTCGCGGAAGAAGTTGAGCACGCTGACCACCGATGCGTGCGAGATCTGCGCCAGCGAACGCCCTTCCTCGAAGAAGCTCTTCAGGCCGAGCCGGTACAGCGACAGCTTCTCCGGCGGCACCTGCGGAGCGAGCTCACCCGGGCCCCGCGTGGCGAGCGACGACGGCAGGTATTCCTTGATGGCCACCTGCTGCCCGCTGGAATCGATCGCAAGGTAGACCACGCCGAATCCGCCCGCGGAAAGCCGGCGTACAACACGGTAACCACCAATGACCGTATCGGGCGGCAGGGGCGTAGGCTTGACCTTTGACATAATCCGGGAGTTTCGCCCGAAGGCGATGGTGCGGCAAGCGAACGCCGTGCCGACGCCTCGGAGCATGCAAGCAAAACCACAGTGAGGCGCAATGCCAGTTTACAGCATGACCGGCTACGCCAGCGGCCAGAACGGGCCCGCAGGCAGCCACTCCGAAGCCGATGCACGGCCTTCCGCCGCGGGCCGGCTCGGGGTTGAAATCCGCTCGGTCAACAGTCGCTTCCTCGATCTGACCTTCAAGCTGCCGGAAGAACTCCGCCAGCACGAAACCGCCCTGCGCGAACTGCTCACCGCTAAGCTCAAGCGTGGCAAGGTCGAGGTGCGCGCGGCCATCGAAAGCACCTCGTCCTCCGGCGTGGTCGAGCCCTCCGTCAAGCTGCTGCAGCGCCTCAACGGCGTGCAGGACAGCATCCGGGCCTGGCTGCCGGGCGCGCGCGAACTCAGCGTGGCCGACGTGCTGCGCCTGGCCGGCGGCGAAAGCGCCGTCCGCGGCGACTGGGGCCCCGACCTGCTCGAAGTTGCGGGCAAGGCGCTCGAAGGCCTGGTATCCGCCCGCCAGCGCGAAGGCGCCCGGCTGGCCAAGATGCTCGAAGGCCATCTGGAGCAACTGCGCGCACTGGCACAGCAGGCCGGCCCGCTGGTGCCGCAACTGGTCGAGCAGCAGCGCACCCGCTTCCTGGAACGCTGGCAGGAGGCCATGGGCCTGGGCGCGGGAGCCGGCGGCACGCCGCCCGAAGCCGCACAGGACCGCGCGCTGACCGAAGCCACCGCCTTCGCGATCCGCATCGACGTGGCCGAGGAACTCACCCGGCTGGCTTCGCACCTCGACGAGATCGAGCGCCTGCTCAAGAAGGGCGGCGAGATCGGCAAGCGCCTGGACTTCCTGATCCAGGAACTGCACCGCGAGGCCAACACACTGGGCTCGAAGTCGGCGGCGCTGGAACTCACGCGCATCGGCGTGGACATGAAGGTGCTGATCGAGCAGATGCGCGAGCAGGTCCAGAACATCGAATGACGACGAAGACGAGCGAAAGAATGGATTACCCCGGCAATATCTTCGTGGTGGCGGCGCCCAGCGGCGCGGGCAAGTCGAGCCTGGTCAAGGCGCTGATGGAACTCGATTCGGCGGTGCAGCCCTCGGTGTCGCACACGACCCGCTCGCCGCGCGGGCAGGAAAAGCACGGCCGCGAATACTTCTTCGCCTCGCCGAGCGAGTTCGACGCCATGATCGCCGCAGACGGCTTCGTGGAATGGGCCCATGTGCACGGCCACCGCTACGGCACCTCGAAGAAGGCCGTGGAAGAACGTATCGCCCAGGGAGCCGACGTCATCCTCGAGATCGACTTCCAGGGCGCGCTGCAGATCCGCAAGACCTTCGCCAACGCGGTCATGATCTTCATCCTGCCGCCCAGTTGGGAAGAGCTGCGCTCCCGCCTCGAACGGCGCGGGGAAGACAGCGCCGCGGTCATCGAGCTGCGCCTGAAGAACGCCGCGGAAGAGATGTCCCAGGCCGGACAATTCGACTTCGTTATAATCAACGAGTTATTTGAGCGGGCACTTTTCGATCTCAAGGCGATCGTCCACGCTCAGCGGCTTCGGTACTCCGCGCAACGCCGAGCGCGTGCCGATACCTTCGCCGCACTGAACATCCCCTGATTTCCGAGCCCACCCGCTCCAGACCGACCGAAAGATCCTTATCATGGCCCGCATCACCGTCGAAGATTGTCTCGTCCACATTCCGAACCGCTTCCAGCTCGTCCTGGCCGCCACCTACCGTGCGCGCATGCTGAGCCAGGGCCACGCCCCCAAGATCGAGAGCAAGAATAAGCCCGCCGTGACCGCGCTGCGCGAGATCGCCGAAGGCAAGATCGGCCTCGAAATGCTCAAGAAGGTGCCGGGCTGATCTGACGCAGCCCTGCAACGAAAAGGCACCGCAAAGCGGTGCTTTTTTTATGGCCGGAGGCGTCCACACATCGGTCACGCTAAAGTGATAGGCATGAGCGCGGTCGCCAAATCTCAGTCCCATGCCCCCAAAGGCACGCCGAAGCCGAGCCCGGCGGCGCTGAATGCGGCCGCCGCGAGCTTTGCCGCACTGACCGCGCGGCTGGACTACCTGAGCCCCGAAGACACCGAGCTGGTCCGCCGCGCCTACCGCTTCGCCGACGAAGCGCACCTCGGGCAGCTGCGCAACAGCGGCGAGCCGTACATCACCCACCCCATTGCCGTGGCGGCGCAGTGCGCCGAATGGAAGCTCGATGCGCAGGCGCTGATGGCCGCCCTGCTTCACGACGCCATCGAGGATTGCGGCGTCACCAAGCCAGAACTCATCGAGCGCTTCGGCGCCCCGGTGGCTGAACTGGTCGACGGGCTCACCAAGCTCGACAAGCTGCAGTTCAATACCCGCGAGGAGAATCAGGCCGAGTCGTTCCGCAAGATGCTGCTGGCCATGGCGCGCGACGTGCGCGTCATCCTCGTCAAGCTGGCGGACCGCACGCACAACATGCGCACGCTGGCCGACGCGCCCCGTGAGAAATGGGGCCGGATCTCGCGCGAGACGCTGGACATCTACGCGCCCATCGCCCACCGGCTGGGGCTGAACCAGACCTACCGCGAGCTCCAGGAGCTGTCGTTCCGTCATCTGAAACCGTGGCGCTATGCCACGCTCTCGAAAGCCGTCGCCAAGGCGCGCGGCCGACGGCGCGACCTGATCCAGAAGGTTCAGAAGGAAGTCGAAGCCGCCTTCTCCGCCGCCGGCATGACACTGCGCATCGCCGGGCGCGAGAAGACGCTCTATTCCATCTACCGCAAGATGGAGGAAAAGCACCTGAGCTTCGCCCAGGTGACCGACATCTACGGTTTCCGCCTGATCGTGCCGAACGTGATCGCCTGCTACACCGGGCTCGGCATCCTGCACCAGATGTACAAGCCCCTGCCGGGCAAGTTCAAGGACCACATCGCGATCGCCAAGCTCAACGGCTACCAGTCGCTGCACACCACGCTCGTGGGGCCGGCTGGCGTGAGCGTCGAGTTCCAGCTGCGGACCGAGGCCATGCACGTGGTGGCCGAATCAGGCGTGGCTGCGCACTGGCTCTACAAGGCCGCCGAGCCGAACGCCGCCAGCAACGACCGCCTGGGTACCAAGTGGCTGCAGTCGCTGCTCGACATCCAGGACGAGACCCGCGACGCCGCCGAGTTCTGGGACCATGTCAAGGTCGACCTGTTTCCCGACGCGGTCTACGTGTTCACGCCCAAGAGCCAGATCATGGCTCTGCCGCGCGGCGCCACGGTGGTCGATTTCGCCTACGCCATCCACAGCAACATCGGCGACCACACCTCGGCCGCGCGCATCAACGGCGACCAGGTGCCGCTGCGCACCGAGCTCAAGAACGGCGACGTTGTCGAGGTGATCACCGCGCCGGTGTCGACGCCCAATCCGGCCTGGCTCGGCTTCGTGCGCACCGGCCGTGCGCGCTCCAAGATCCGCCATTACCTCAAGACCCTTGCGCACGCCGAGTCCGAGGGCCTGGGCGAGAAGCTGCTCGCGCAGGCGCTGCGTGCCGAAGGCCTGAGCAAGCTGCCGGAGAACGACGAAGAGCACCAGGCGCTGTGGGAAAAACTGCTGCGCTTCACCGGCAACCGCACCCGCTCGGAGCTGCTGACCGACATCGGTCTGGGCAAGCGCATCGCGAGCATCGTCGCGAAGCGGCTGGTGGCGATGCTCACCGAACTCGGCGAGCGGCCCGACGCGCTGCTTCTGAGCCGCGAGCGCTTCATTTCGCACGAGACGGTGTCGCAAGGCGCCGTGACGCTGGACGGCAGCGAGAACTCGTCGGTGCGCTTCGCGCTGTGCTGCCGCCCGATTCCCGGCGACCCGATCGTCGGCTATCTCGGCCACGGCGAAGGCCTGGTGGTCCACACGGAGGAATGCGGCGTCGGCCAGCGGCTGCGCCACAAGGACAGCGAGCGCTTCTTCGCCGTCGAATGGGCCGACGAGCCCACGCGCGCCTTCGAGACTGGCGTGGTCATTACCGTGCGCAACGACAAGGGCGTGCTGGCGCGCGTCGCGGCCACACTGGCCGATGCCGAAGCCGACATCACGCACGTGGAGATGGCCGACGAGACCCCGCAGGACTCGACCGACCTGCGCTTCGTGATCGCGGTGCGCGACCGTGCCCATCTGGATGCTGTGTTGCGCGCGGCGCGGCGCACGGCATCGGTGCTGACCGCCTCGAGGACGGTTCCGGCGCCCTGAGCGGGGCTACGCCGTGCCGGCCGAGCCTGGCGCCGGGTAACTCACCGACAGAATCTCGACCTCATGCGCCCCGCCCGGGGTTACGAGCTTCACGACGTCGCCCTCGCGCGCCTTCAGCAGCGCCCGCGCGATCGGAGAGATCCAGCTGACCTGCGACTTCGCGCTCTCCGCCTCGTCGATGCCGAGGATGGTGACGCTGCGCTCCTCGCCTGCCTCGTCGGCATAGAGGACCGTGGCACCGAAGAAGACCTGGTCGCGGCCGTGATGCACCGATGGATCGGTGACCTCGGCGATCTCGAGGCGCTTGGTGAGGAAGCGGATGCGTCGATCGATCTCGCGCAGGCGCTTCTTGCCGTAGAGGTAGTCGCCGTTTTCCGATCGGTCGCCGTTCTTGGCGGCCCAGTGGACGGTCTCGACGATCTTCGGGCGCTCCTCGTCCATCAGGTGCAACAGCTCGTCGCGCAGGCGTGCGTAGCCTTGGGGGGTGATGTAGTTCTTGCCGCCCGCGGGAATCGGTGGCGAGGCGCCATCTGCGCCATCGTCGTCTCCGTCGGAATCCGTTTCCTTGGTGAATGCCTTGTTCACGCTGATCCTCCGAAAAGAAAAAAGCCCGCAACTTGCGTTGCGGGCTTTCTTTATAGTGGTGCGGCTGGCAGGAATCGAACCCACGACCCCTTGGTTCGTAGCCAAGTACTCTATCCAGCTGAGCTACAGCCGCACAGCTTGCGATTATAGACCGCTTTCGAAGCCATCTTTCGAACTATTCGGGCAGATTGAATAAATCGAAAGATAAATAGAGACCCGAAAAAGAAAATGCCCGAGAGACGAATCTCCCGGGCATTTCAAGATGGTGCGGCTGGCAGGAATCGAACCCACGACCCCTTGGTTCGTAGCCAAGTACTCTATCCAGCTGAGCTACAGCCGCTAAGCTCTCGATTATAGCCTGATTTTTGGCTGCCCCCGAAAGCACGGCAACACATCGAAGGATTGAATCGCCAAGGGAGGGTGGTAGGCCGTGCTGGGCTTGAACCAGCGACCAACGGATTATGAGTCCGCTGCTCTAACCAACTGAGCTAACGGCCCACGCGGCACGATTCTATGCGCGCCGACGAGCCTACTTGCGATGGCTCAGCGCGTTGGTCACGAGGCGCGAGGTGATGTCGACGATCTGGATCATGCGTTCGTAGGGCATGCGCGTCGGCCCGATCACGCCGAGGGTGCCCACGACTTCCCCGTCGACCTCGTAGTTCGCGCTGACGATCGAGAGTTCCTCGAATGGCACCACCTGGCTTTCGCCGCCGATGAAGATGCGCACGCCATCCGCCTTGCTCGACACGTCGAGCAGCCGCATCAGCTGCGCCTTCTGCTCGAAGAGCTCGAAGGCGCGGCGCAGCTGACCCATGTCGCTGGAGAAATCGCTCACCGACAGCAGGTTGCGCTCGCCGGAGATGACGACGTCGTCCTCCTGTGCCTCGGTCAGCACTTCCGAGCTGACCTGCACCGCGGCCTGCATCAGCGTGGCGATCTCGCCGCGCAGCTTCTCGATCTCGGACTGCAGCCGGTCGCGCACCTGCTCGATGGTCAGCCCGGCGTAGTTCGCGTTGATGTAGTTCGAGGCCTCGACCAGCTGCGACTGCGAATAGTCGGCCTCGGGGAAGATCACCCGGTTCTGCACGTCGCCGTCGGGCGAAACGATGATCACCAGCAGCCTGCGCTCCGACAGCCGCAGGAACTCGATCTGCTTGAACACCGACGCGCGCCGCGGCGCCATCACCACGCCCACGAACTGCGACATGTTCGACAGCAGGTGCGCCGCGTTGGCGATCACTTTCTGGGGCTGGTCGGGCGGGAGGCTGGGCGCGGTCATCTGCTCGCGCTTGGCCGTCAGCATGGTGTCGACGAAAAGGCGATAGCCGCGATGCGTGGGAATGCGGCCGGCCGAAGTGTGCGGGCTGGCGATCAACCCCAGCGCCTCGAGGTCGGACATGACGTTGCGGATGGTCGCGGGCGACAGGTCGAGCCCCGAGGAGCGCGACAGAGTCCGGGACCCGACGGGCTGCCCGTCGGCTATGTAGCGCTCAACGAGCGTCTTGAGCAGCAACTTGGCACGGTCGTCCAGCATTGCAAGATTTTAGTGTTGTAATTTGTGAGATATGACCTCTCGCTTTCGTCACGTCGCCCTGATCGGCAAATACCAGGCTTCCGGCGCCAGGTCGCAGGCGGATGCGCGCGACGGCGTCATGGAAGGCATCGGCGCCTTCCTCGAATCGCAAGGATGCGCAGTCTACGTCGAGCGCCCGACATGCGAAGACGACGCCGCTGCCGACGCACCCGCCAACCCACGCTACCAGGCTCTCAGCGTCGAGGAAATAGGACAGCGCTGCGACCTCGGCCTGGTGGTCGGCGGCGACGGCACGATGCTGGGCATCGGCCGGCAGCTCGCGAGCTACGGCATTCCGCTGATCGGCATCAACCGCGGCCGGCTCGGCTTCATCACCGACATTCCGCTCGACAACTACCAGTCCACGCTGATCCCCATGCTGGCCGGCGAATACGAGGAAGACCATCGCAGCCTGATGCAGGCCAGGGTCATGCGCGACGGCGCCTCGGTGTTCGACGCCTTCGCCATGAACGACGTGGTCGTCAACCGCGGCGCCACCTCGGGCATGGTCGAGCTTCGCGTCTCGGTGGGCCGGCACTTCGTGGCCAACCAGCGCGCCGACGGACTGATCATCGCCACGCCCACGGGCTCGACCGCCTATGCGCTCTCCGCCGGCGGGCCGCTGCTGCACCCCGCGGTGCCGGGCTGGGTCCTGGTGCCGATCGCGCCGCACACGCTGTCGAACCGGCCCGTGCTGCTGCCTGATGCGGACGAGATCGTCATCGAGCTGGTCGGCGGACGCGACGCCAGCGCCAATTTCGACATGCAGTCGCTCGCCTCGCTCGCCATCGGCGACCGCGTGGTGGTACGGCGCTCCGACTTCCGCGTGCGCTTCCTGCATCCACGCGGCTGGAGCTATTTCGACACGCTGCGCAAGAAACTTCACTGGAACGAAGGGGGCTCCTGAATGAAGCACACCCCCAGGCTGCGCGCACTTCGTGTCGCTTCGCCAATCCCCTTGCAGGGGGCAACACCGGCGGCCCGGCGAAGCCGGTTCCGCGGTGTTTCGCGGCCTGCCTGCCACGACTTCGCACAACAACGCCCCGTGTCCGGAAACTTGAGGAACAACTGAGATGGCATTGCGACGCATCGCACTGCGCGACTTCGTGATCGTGCGATCACTCGAACTCGACCTGTCCGGCGGTTTCACGGTGCTGACCGGTGAAACGGGCGCGGGCAAATCCATCCTGATCGACGCGCTGCAGCTGGCACTGGGCAACCGGGCCGACGCCGGCGCGGTGCGCGAAGGCGCCGAGCGCCTGGACGTGAGCGCCGAGTTCGATGCCGACCCGGCCCTGGACAGCTGGCTCGACGAAGGCGGCTTCGAGGCCGGCGACGCGCTGCTGCTGCGCCGCACCGTCGACCTGCAGGGCCGCAGCCGCGGCTGGATCAACGGCAGCCCCGCCACCGCGACCCAGCTGCGCGAACTCGGCGACCGCCTGCTCGACATCCACGGCCAGCACGCCTGGCAGAGCCTGACGCGGCCCGAGGCGGTGCGCGGCCTGCTCGACGCCTACGCGGGCGTGCGCACCGACGCGCTCGATGCCGCATGGCAGGCGTGGCGGCAGGCGCTTTCCGCGCTCGAGCACGCCCGCTCCGCGCAAGACTCGCTGCAGCGCGAACGCGAACGGCTGCAGTGGCAGATTTCCGAAGTGGCCAAGCTGGCGCCGGGCGTCGACGAGTGGGAAGAACTTTCGACCAACCACTCGCGCATCTCCAATGCGCAGGCGCTGATCGACGCGGCCCAGGGCGCCAGCCAGGCACTGGAAGACGACGACAACGGCGCCCTCTCCGCGCTCCAGCGCGCGGCCACGCTGCTGCAGAACTGCGAGCACATCGAGCCCGAGTTCCGCTCGCTGGGCGAGGTGCTCGCCTCCTGTGTGGCGCAAGCCTCCGACGCGGCGCACACGCTGCACGGCTACCTTCGCGATGCCGACACCGACCCGCAGAGCCTCGCCGAACTCGACGAGCGCATGGGCCTGTGGATGTCGCTCGCGCGCCGCTACAAGCGACCGCCGGCCGAGCTGCCGGCGCTGCTGGCCGGCTGGCAGGCCGAGCTGCAGGCGCTCGACGCACAGAGCGATCTCGAAGGCCTGGAACGTGCGGAGCAGGCCGCCCAGCAGGCCTACATGAAGGAAGCCAAGGCGCTGGGCAAGGTCCGCAAGCAGGCGGCGCCCCGCCTCTCGCAGGCCGTCACAGAGGCCATGCAGGGCCTGGGCATGCAGGGCGGGCGCTTCGAGGTCGAGCTGCAGCCGCTCGCGCAGCCGAGCCGCGCTGGCCTCGAAGACGTGGCCTTCCTCGTGGCGGGCCATACCGGCAGCACGCCGCGGGCCATCGGCAAGGTGGCTTCGGGCGGCGAACTTTCGCGCATCGCGCTGGCCATCGCGGTCACCACCAGCCAGCTCGGCGCGGCGCAGACGCTGATCTTCGACGAGGTCGATTCCGGCGTGGGCGGCGCGGTCGCCGAGACGGTCGGCCGCCTGATGAAGCAGCTCGGCCGCGATCGTCAGGTGCTTGCCGTGACCCACCTGCCGCAGGTTGCAGCGTGCGCCGACCACCACCTGGTGGTGGCCAAGCGCCAGACGGCAGCGACCGACAGCGACGGCCCGCGCACCGAAAGCGGCGTGTCGCGCCTCGACGACGACAGCCGCGCCCGGGAGATCGCCCGCATGCTGGGCGGCGAAAAGGTTTCACAGACCTCGCTCGCCCACGCGCGCGAGATGCTCGGCCACAAGACCTCGGCGACCGCGCAATGAATCTCGACCTCGTGCTCATCACGGGCATGTCGGGCTCCGGCAAGTCGGTGGCCCTGCATGCGCTGGAAGACGCGGGCTACTACTGCGTCGACAACCTGCCGCCCGAGCTGCTGACCTCGTTCATCGCGCTGCAGCACGAGCAGCAGGCCACGCGCGTGGCCATTGCCATGGACGTGCGCAGCGGCGTCTCGCTGCCCATCGTTCCGCAGCAGCTGGAGGCACTGCGCCGCGACGGCGGCATCTCGCTGCGCTCGCTGTTCCTCGACGCGACCACCGATGCCCTGCTGCGCCGCTATTCGGAAACCCGCCGCCGCCACCCGCTTTCGCGCCAGGAAGGCCGCACCGACGTGCCCGAGCAGCACCGCGTGCTGACCCAGGCGATCGAGCTCGAGCGCGAGCTGCTGGCCGACCTGCGCGACGGCGCCGACGTGATAGACACCAGCCTGATCCGCCCGGCGCAGCTGCAGAGCTACATCAAGTCGCTGATCTCCGCGCCGCAGACGCCGCTCACGCTGGTGTTCGAATCCTTCGCCTTCAAGCGCGGCGTGCCGCTGGATGCCGACTATGTCTTCGACGTGCGCATGCTGCCCAATCCGCACTACGTGCCGGCGCTGCGCCCGCTGACGGGCCGCGACGAGCCGGTGATCGAATGGCTGCGCGAGCACGACGACGTGGCGCGCATGTACGACGACATCGAGCAGTTCCTGACGCACTGGCTCGACGCTCTGGCGCGCGACCATCGCAGCTACGTGACGGTGGCCATCGGATGCACGGGCGGGCAGCACCGCTCGGTATTCCTGGTCGAGCAGCTGGCGCGCTCGTTCGGTGCGCGCTGGGGCGCGCTGAAGCGGCACCGCGAGCTCGACGCGATCTGACCGGCCGGCGGCTCAGGCCTCGCCGTCTTCCAGCATCTTGCGCATCGGGGCCGGCAGGCCCAGCCTGCTCCATTCCTCCGCATCGAACCAGCGCGCGGCATCGCCTTGCGGCTGGCCGCCGTCGATCTGCACCGGATGCAGGTGCAGGTCCTTGTGGGTCAGCACGTGCACGAAGGCCGGCAGGTCATGGGCGCCGCGCCGCGCAGCTGGGGGCAAGGCTTCGAGAAGCTGCTCGCGGCTGTCGAACACCGGCAGGCAGTAGAGACCGGCCCAGATGCCCTTCGCCGGCCGCTTCTCCAGCCACACGCGGCCTTGCTCGTCGCGCGCCAGCAGCACCCACAGCGACTGCGCGCTGCGCTTGAGCTTGCGCGTCTTGACCGGATAGCGCTCGGGCGCACCTTCGCGCAGGGCGACACAGCTCTGCTGCACCGGGCAGATCATGCAGCTCGGCTTGCGCGGCAGGCACACGGTGGCGCCCATGTCCATCACGCCCTGCGTGTAGGACGCGATGGCTTCCTTGTCGTCGGCGGGCGGGAGCAGCTGCGTTGCCAGATCCCACAGCGCGCGCTCCTGCGCCGCGGAGGACATGTCGCCCGCGAAACCGAGCACGCGCGTCAGCACGCGCTTGACGTTCCCGTCGAGGATCGCGACACGCTCGCCGAAGCAGAAGGCCGCAATAGCCGCCGATGTCGAGCGTCCGATGCCCGGCAGCGTGACAAGCTCCGCAGCGGTGCGCGGAAACTCGCCGCCGAATCGCGCGACGACCTCCTGCGCGCAACGATGCATGTTGCGGGCGCGGCTGTAGTAGCCCAGCCCGCTCCACAGGCCGAACACCTCGTCCTCGGTGCCGGCGGCCAGGGCCTTCACATCGGGAAAGCGTTCGAGGAAGCGCGCGAAGTAGCCGAGCACCGTCGACACCTGCGTCTGCTGCAGCATCACCTCCGACAGCCACACGCGGTAGGGGTCGCGCGTGTTCTGCCACGGCAGCTGGCTGCGGCCGTGGCTGCGCTGCCAGCTCACGATCTGCGCTGCGAAGTCCGGAGGCAATGACAGGGTTGCAGTCGCCGCCTTGGAAGCGCTTCGTTCAGGCCGCACGCAGTTCGCCGATGGTGGCCGCAGGCTGCGGCCGTCCGTGCTGCGCGATCAGCGAGGTGAACTCGCGCAGCTGCACATGGAGCTCCGCGAGGTTGCTCTCCTGCGCGGCCAGTTCGACGAGGCGCTCGTCGAGATTGCCCGCCGCGCTCTGGATGCGCTCGATCGCCTCGATGCGCTTGCTGAAGTTGCGGCGGCGCTCCCTGAGCTGGGCATCGATCTGCGCGCTCGCGCCCTTGCTCCAGCGCTCGACCTCGGTCATCGCGGCCTCGTTCACCAGCCGCAGCCGGCTGGCGAGCGCGCGGACCAGCTTGTCGCAGAAGTCGGCCTGCGCGAGCTTCAGAAGGTTGCCCACGCCCAGGTAGTGGATGTGGCTGCGCTCGATCTGCGCGAGCTCCTGCTCGAAACCGGTGAGATCGGGCTCGGCCGGCGCCTGCAGGGTGAAGCCCTGCTCGGCATTGAGCTGGCGGAAGGTGGCGTGCAGCATCGACTGGATCTCGGCCGTGGTCGCCTGCACCTCGCGCAGGTTGTTGCGCAGCGAGTCGAAAGTCTCGGCGTACACCTTGCGCACGTTGAACTTGACGCCGGGGCGCTTGAGCGCGGCCGACAGCTTCACCATGTCGGCCTTCAGCGCGGTGCGCCCCAGCACGGCATACACCTCGCGCAGCAGCTTGCCCTGCACCGATCGCAGCGCCAGGATGCGCGTGTTGCTGCCTTCGAACTCGGCATGCTCCTGGTCGATGCGCGCGCGCATGTGGCGGATCACCGAGACGTTCTTGCCGCGCAGGCCCTGCAGCTCGAGCGCCTGTTCGGCCAGGTCGCGCTGGCGCACCTTCAGGATGCGCTCGGCCTCGGCGCGCAGCGCGGTCATGCCGGCATCGACCGCGAGCCGCAGCATGGTCTCGCGCTTGCCCAGAACCCCTTCGGCCAGCAGCGATTCGAGCGCCGGCAGGCGGCTGGCCTGCAGCAGCTGGCCGTCACGCTGGATCTTGGCCTGCAGGCCCTTCTGCGCCGACACGGGCAGCACCTGTGCCAGCGGCACATCGAGCAGGCGGGCCGCGCCTTCGCGCTGGCGCTCGATCTGCAGTTCGATCTGCGCGGGCGTGCTGAGCGTGTCCCACATGGTGTCGATCTTGTTGAGCACCACGAAGCGCGTGTCGTTGCCTTCGTCCTCGGTGATCAGGTGCTCGCGCCAGATGGACAGGTCGGAGCGCGTCACGCCGGTCTCGGCGCCCAGGATGAAGACCACCGCGTGCGCCTGCGGGATCAGGCTCACCGTGAGTTCGGGCTCGGCGCCGATCGCGTTCAGGCCCGGCGTGTCGAGGATCACCAGCCCCTGCTCAAGCAGCGGGTGCGGCATGTTCAGCACCGCATGGCGCCAGCGCGGAATTTCCACGCGGCCTTCGGCGTCCTGCACCGGGTTGTCGTCGGGCGTTTCGTCGTTCCAGAAGCCCAGCGTGCGGGCCTCGTCCTTGCCGACCCAGCGCACCTCGGCCACCTTGCCCATGGCCTGCGCCAGCTGTTCGGCATTGCCGACGTCGATGGCGATCTCGGTCCAGCGGGTGGGCTTGTCGCGCCAGTGGGCCAGGGAATGGGGCTCCAGCCGGGTCTCGATGGGCAGCAGGCGCAGCTTGGGCGCATGCGCGGCGTCGTAGCCCAGCTCGGTCGGGCACATCGTGGTGCGGCCGGCGCTGGCGGGCATGATGCGCCGCCCGTAGCCGGCGAAGAAGATGGCGTTGATCAGTTCCGACTTGCCGCGCGAGAACTCGGCCACGAAGGCGACCATGACCTTGCTGGTGCGGATCTGCGTCTCGAGGCCGCGCAGGCGCTCAGCCACCGCCTGGTCGAGCAGTTCGTTCTCGGTCAGCCAGCGGGACAGCCACTGCAGCCGGTGGGCGAAATTGCTCCGCCACGCACCGTGCTGATCGAGTTGTTGATTGAAGGAGCGGCTCAAGGGGAATGTGTAAGAAACAATTTACAAATATACATCGGCATGCGCGCCACTGACGTTTCCGGATTGTTTCTATTTTTCCGCCCCGGCAGGCGAGCCTGCACCTACTTCTGGCAATTGGGGCAGTAATAGGTGGAACGCTGCCCCTGTCGCAGCAGCCGGATCGGCGTTGCACAAACCCGACAGGGCTCGCCCGCCCGGCCGTAGACGGTCGCCTCGAGCTGGAAGTAGCCGTTCTGCCCGTCGATGTTGGAGAAGTCGCGCAGCGTGCTGCCGCCCTTCTCCACCGCCCTCGCGAGGATCTCCCGAACCGCCGCATGCAGCCTGGCCGCCCGCGGCCGGCTGATGCGCGCCGCCGACAGCGTCGGCCGGATGCCCGCCTGGAACAGCGCCTCCGACGCATAGATGTTGCCCACGCCCACCACCACGTCGCCCGCCAGCAGCACCTGCTTGACCGCCGTCCTGCGCTTCTTCAGGCCGGCGTGGAAGGCGTCGAGGTCGAAGCCTTCGTCCAGCGGCTCCATGCCCAGGCCGCCCAGGAGCTTGATCGCCCATGGAGCAGATTCGTCCTCCACGTAAACAACTGCGCCGAAACGGCGCGGGTCATTGAGCCTGAGGGTGCCCAGGTTGGTAACAAGATCGAAGTGATCGTGCGGCCCGGGTGGCGGCAGTGCGGCATCGAAGCGCAGGCTGCCCGACATGCCCAGGTGAAGCAGCAGGATGCCGCGGTCGAGGTCGATCAGCAGGTACTTGCCGCGGCGGCGCACCTCGCGCACCTGCCGGCCGACCAACGCCTCCGGCAGCACCATCAGCGCCCATCGCAGCGGCTTGCCGATGCGCACCGCCTCGATGCGGCCTCCCGCAATGCGCTCTGCGAATCCGCGGCGGGTGACTTCGACTTCGGGTAGCTCGGGCATGAAAGGTAAATCTTCGGCAAACGCCCGCGGCGGCGAAGCCCCACGCGATGCTCGTACAAAAGGCTGGATTATTATGGTTGCATGAACTTTTCGCCCCGCCGACACCGCCTTGCGGCGGCCGCGTCTCTCGCCTTGCTGGCCTGCGCCACCCACGCGCAATCTTCCGATCCGGCAGCTCCCGTCAGCCCCACTCCCGCCATCGAACGGCCGGCGCAGTCGAAGCCCGCAGCCAGGCCACGGCCGGCCGCGGCCAAGGAGGCCGCCGAGCCCGCGCCGCTGCAGTCCGCACTCACGGCCGACCTGTTCTACGAGATCCTGATGGGCGAGATGACCGCCCGTTCCGGCGACCCCGGCTCCGGCTATGCGCTCGTGCTCGACGCCGCCCGCCGGCTGCGCGACGGCAAGCTGTTCCAGCGCGCGGTCGAGATCGCGCTGCAGTCGCGCTCGGGCGATGCGGCGCTCGCCGCGGCACGTGCCTGGCAGGAGACCCTGCCTAATTCGCGGGACGCACGCCGCATCGAACTGCAGATCCTGATCGCGCTCAACCGCATCAGCGAAACCGTCGAGCCGCTGCGCGCCGAAGTGGCGGCCACCTCGCAGATCGAGCGACCGCTGCTCATGGCCGTGATCGTGCGCAACTACTCGCGCGCCTCCGACAAGAAGCTGGCCGCCTCGGTGGTCGAGCAGGCGCTTGTCGACGAACTGAAGAGCCCGACGACCGGCGGGCTGGCCTGGGCCACCGTCGGCCGGATGCGCCTGAATGCGGGCGATGCTTCCGGTGCGCTGGAAGCGGCACGCAAGGGCCAGGAGATCGATCCGGCCTCGGAGGCCCCCGCCGCGCTGGCGCTCGAGATGATCGACCCCGGCCAGCCGCTGGCCGAGCCGATCGTCACGCGCTTCCTGAACAACAACCCGAAGGCCTCGCCCGACCTGCGCGTCGCCTATGCGCGCGCGCTGGTCGAGAACCGCCGCTTCAGCGATGCCTCCGCCCAGCTGCAGACGCTGACCACCTCGCGCCCCGAACTCGCGGAGCCTTGGCTGCTGCTCGGCAGCCTGCAGATGCAGGCGCGGCAGGACGCTGCGGCCGAAGCCTCGATCAAGCGCTTCATCGAGCTGTCGAGCAGCCCGAAGAGCGGCGCCGGCAAGGATGCCGACGATGCCGCCGACCGCAAGCGCGGCATCTCGCAGGCCTACTTCGCGCTGTCGCAGCTGGCGGAACGGCGCAAGGACTATGCGGCCGCAGAGCGCTGGCTCTCCCGCGTCGACGGCGCCGACGAACTGGTGGCCGCGCAGACCCGCCGCGCCACGCTGCTGGCGCGCCAGGGCAAGCTGCCGCAGGCCCGCGAGATCATCCGCGGCCTGCCCGAGCGCACGGCCGACGACAAGAAGCAGAAATTCCTCGCCGAAGTGCAGCTGCTGCGCGACGCGAAGCAGTTCCAGGCGGCCTACGACATGCTTGCGCAGGCTTCTGCGGCGTCGCCGGACGACGGCGACCTTGTGTACGACCAGGCCATGGTCGCAGAGAAGCTCAACCGCCTCGACGACATGGAGCGCCTGCTGCGCCGTCTCATCGAACTCAAGCCCGACAACCAGAACGCGTACAACGCGCTGGGCTACTCGCTGGCCGATCGCAAGATCAGGCTCGAGGAGGCACGCACGCTGATCCAGAAGGCGGTGCAGCTGGCACCGGAAGACCCGTTCATCGCAGACAGCCTGGGCTGGGTCGAGTTCAGGCTCGGCAACACGGCGGAGGCCATCCGCATCCTCGAGGCGGCCTACAAGACGCGGCCCGATCCCGAGATCGGCGCGCACTTCGGTGAAGTCCTCTGGACCTCCGGCCAGAAGGACCGCGCGGTCACGATCTGGAAGGAAGCCCTGCTGAGCGACGCCGAGAACGAGACGCTGCAGGAAACGCTCAAGCGCCTGCGAGTGAAGCCCTGAGATGGCGCACGCAGGAGCACTCGCGCCGATGCAGGCCGGCCGGCGAGCCCTTCTGGCGGCGGGCGGTGCCGCGGTGTTGCTGCTTGCCGGCTGCGCGCAGCTGTCCGGCGGCTCTTCGGCACCGAAGCCCACGGGCAGCTGGAGCGGCCGCATGTCGCTGCGCATCGAGAGCGAGCCCGTGCAGACCTTCGCCGCGCTGTTCGAACTGCGCGGCTCGGCCGAGACGGGCGACCTGACGCTCACCACGCCCATCGGCAGCACGCTCGCCCAGCTGCACTGGGCACCGGGCGAGGCGCTGCTGAAGGACGGCAGCAGGACGCGGCGCTTCGACTCCGTCGACGAGCTGATCGAGGCCGCCACCGGCGCGGCCATTCCGGTCGGCGCCCTGTTCGGCTGGCTGGACGGCCGCAACGAGGCCGTGCCTGGCTGGAAGGCCGACCTCGCGCAACTCGGCGCCGGGCGGCTGAACGCCGTGCGCGAGTCGCCCAGCCCGCGCGCCGACCTGCGCATCGTGTTCGAGCGGTCATGAAGGCGATCTACGACCTTCCAGCGCCGGCCAAGCTCAATCTCTTTCTCCACATCACCGGCCGGCGCGACGACGGCTATCACCTGTTGCAGTCGGTGTTCATGCTGATCGACTGGTGCGACATGCTGCACGTCGAACTGCGGCGCGACGGCCAGCTCAGCCGCGAGGACCTGACCACGGAGCTGCCGGCGGACGATCTGATCCTGCGCGCCGCGCGTGCCCTGCAGCCGTTCGCCGCGCCCGGACAGGGCGCGCACATCGGCGTCGCCAAGCACGTGCCGGCGCAGGCGGGCATGGGCGGAGGCTCGTCGGATGCCGCCACCTGCCTGCTCGCGCTGAACCGCCTGTGGGGGTTGAACCTGCCGCTGTCCCGCCTGGCCCACATCGGCCTGAAGCTGGGTGCCGACGTTCCTTTCTTCCTTGGCGGGCGCAATGCGTGGGTGGAAGGCGTCGGAGAGGAGATCACACCGGTTACACTCTCGTCCGCGCGCTTCGTGGTGGTCAAACCACCCGAAGGACTCGATACCCGATTAATTTTTTCGGACTCAGGCCTTCAACGCGCTACGCCTGTTGCTATAATCTCAGGCTTTGCTGCAGACAGCGAATCGTCGGAAGCGACAAACTTGGGAAACCGGGTTTTCGAGTTCGGCCACAACGACCTGCAGCCGGTTGCCCAGCGACTTTGTCCCGCGGTCACCGACGCCATCGAATGGCTCGGCACCCAAGGATTGAAAGCCCGGATGACCGGCTCCGGAAGCTCGGTGTTCGCAAGGCTGCCGCAATCGCCGCATGAAGCGGAACTGCTCGACGCCCCCGAGGGCTGGCAGGTTCGTCAATGCAGCAATCTGGAAGTTCATCCACTCTGGGGATGGGCAACCTGAAGATAATCGGATCGTTCATTCGGTTCGATGCGACATATATCGGTTGATGGCGAAAGCCGTCGACCCGTGTAGGGGAGTCGCCAAGCTGGTTAAGGCACTGGATTTTGATTCCAGCATGCAAAGGTTCGAATCCTTTCTCCCCTGCCAAATCTTCACGACTGCGGCCCGATGGCCGCAGTCTTCATTTGCAGCCCACCCGCTGCAATAATCGGCGGCTCACCGGCCGCCATGCACACGAACCTTTTGGCGGCTTCCTAAGCCCACTTGCACTGCCGGGACGCGCTCATGCAGGCTAATCACCCTGATTTCATGGTTTTCACCGGCAACGCCAATCCGGGCCTTGCCGCGGAAATCGCGCACAACCTCGGCACCTCGCTGGGTGCCGCCCGCGTCGGCCGCTTCTCCGACGGCGAAGTCACCGTCGAGATCAACCAGAACGTCCGCGCACGCGATGTGTTCGTGGTCCAGTCGACCTGCGCTCCGACGAACGAGAATCTGATGGAGCTGCTGATCATGGTCGACGCGCTCAAGCGCGCCTCGGCCGAACGCATCAGCGCCGTGATCCCCTACTTTGGCTATGCCCGCCAGGACCGCCGCCCGCGCTCCAGCCGCGTGCCGATCTCCGCCAAGGTCGTGGCCAACCTGCTGGAAACCGTCGGCGTCGAGCGCGTGCTCACCATGGACCTGCACGCTGACCAGATCCAGGGCTTCTTCGACATTCCCGTCGACAACATCTACGCCTCGCCGGTGCTGCTGGGCGACCTGCGCGCCAAGAACTACGAAGACCTGATCGTGGTCTCGCCCGACGTGGGCGGCGTGGTTCGCGCCCGTGCGCTGGCCAAGCAGCTGAACTGCGACCTCGCCATCATCGACAAGCGCCGCCCCAAGGCCAACGTCAGCGAAGTCATGAACGTGATCGGCGAGATCGACGGCCGCAACTGCGTGATCATGGACGACATGATCGACACCGCCGGCACGCTGGTCAAAGCGGCCGAGGTGCTGAAGGAGCGCGGCGCCAAGAGCGTGTACGCCTACTGCACGCACCCGATCTTCTCGGGCCCGGCCATCGAGCGCATCACCAAGGGCTCGGCCCTTGATGAAGTGGTCGTGACCAACACCATCCCCCTTTCCGACGGCGCCAATGCCTGCGGAAAGATCCGCCAGCTCTCCGTGGCACCGCTGATCGCCGAGACGATCCAGCGCATTGCCAAGGGCGAGTCGGTGATGAGTTTGTTCTCGGATCAGGACAACCTGTTCTGACCTGGGCAAAAAGCGGGCTTCACCCCTGAAGCCTTTTTGAACCGGAGTCGCACTGGTCGCGGTGGACTCTTACAGGAGCTAGTTATGAAATTCGTCGCTTTTGAGCGCGCAAAGCAGGGCACGGGTGCGAGCCGCCGTCTCCGCATCACGGGCAAGACCCCCGGCATCGTCTACGGCGGTGGCGTCGAACCCCAGCTGATCGAACTCGATCACAACGCACTGTGGCACGCCCTGAAGAAGGAAGCCTTCCACTCCAGCGTTCTCGAGATGGAACTGGGCGGCAACGTCAGCAAGGTTCTGCTGCGTGACGTGCAATACCACCCCTTCCGCCAGCTGGTGCAGCACATCGACTTCCAGCGCGTGGACGCCAAGACCCGCATGACCCTGAAGGTGCCGGTGCACTTCAAGGGCGAGGAAGAGTCCGAAGCCGTCAAGCTCGACCACAACCTGGTCAACCACGTCACGACCGAACTGGAAGTGAACTGCCTGCCGACCGACCTGCCCGAGTTCATCGAAGTCGACCTGTCGGGCCTGAAGAAGAACGGCACTGTCACGCTGAAGGACATCAAGCTGCCCCGCGGCGTGAAGTGGGTCAGCCACGGCAAGCCGAACCCGGTGCTGGCTTCGGCCGTGACCCCGGCTGCCGAAGAAGAAGCTCCCGCCGAAGGCGCAGCAGCTGCCGACGCAGCCGCCGCTCCGGCTGGCAAGGGTGGCAAGGCCGCGGCCAAGACGCCCGCTGCCAAGGCACCTGCCAAGAAGTAATCCGCTTCTTCGCATCCGTTGCTTCTCGATGAAGGCCCGCCTCGTGCGGGCCTTTTTGCTTTTACGGCGACCGGATAATCCACGACCATGATCAAGCTGTTTGTCGGCCTCGGAAACCCGGGCCCCGAGTACGAAGCCACGCGGCACAACGCCGGCTTCTGGTGGATCGACGCCCTTGCGCGCGAATGGAAGCTCAACCTCGTGCCCGAGCGCAGCTACCACGGCCTGGCCGCGCGCACGAACATCGGCGGCCAGAGCATCTGGCTGCTGGAGCCGCAGACCTTCATGAACCTGTCGGGCAAGTCCGTGGCTGCGCTGGCGCGCTTCTTCAAGATCGCGCCCGCGGAAATTCTCGTCGTGCACGACGAACTCGACGTGGTCCCGGGCCAGGTCAAGCTCAAGTTCGGCGGCAGCCATGCGGGCCACAACGGCCTGCGCGACATCCATGCGCAACTGGGCACCGGCGACTACTGGCGGCTGCGCCTGGGCATCGGGCATCCCGGCGTGAAGTCGGAGGTCGTCAACTGGGTGCTCAAGAAGCCGCTCAAGGAACAGCGCGAAGCGATCGACGACGCCATCACCCGCACGCTGCATGCGATTCCCGCGCTGATCGCGGGCGAAATGGAAAAGGCGACGCTGGTCATTCACACGAGCAAACCGCCCCGGCCCAAGCCGCCGCGGAGGGAGCCCGGCGAAGGGGGCACGCCTGCCGCCACCTAGCCGGCCATTGAAGTGCAGGGAGGGAGAGAAACAAGAATGAGCGAGAAGAGAAAGAAGGACGGAAAGACGGTTTCGAAAGCCGCAGCCGCTATCCTTTCAGTAGCGATCGGTGCATGCTCGACGGGCGCTGCCGCCCAGGGCACAGGCACCTGGCGTTGCGGCAACACCTATTCCGACCAGCCCTGCGAAGGCGGCAGGACGGTGAAGGTGGACGATCGCCGCAGCGACGAGGACCGCCGGGCCGCCGAGGCCGGCATCCGCAGCGCCCAAACCCAGGCCGACCGCATGGAACGCAGCCGCCTGTCGCTGGAAAAGGCTGCGTACGACCGCGACCAGCGCGCAGCGCGGGAGGCAAGAAGCGCGGCCCTGGCGGAAAGGCGGCTCGCCATGGCCGAACAGAGGGAGCGCGATCGCGCCCGCAAGGAAGCCAATACGCCGCGGAAATCGAGCCTGAGCTTCAGCAGCGGGCCGGGTGCCGACGCACCGGAGCGCAGGAAAAAGAAGCGGAAGTCTGCCGACTAGGCGCCGGACGAAGCTGCTGCTGCGGTAGCCGTCACCTTGATCGCCGTGAGACGCTGGTATTTCTGCATCAGCGTCTCCCGGCTTTCCACATGCTCGGGGTTCACCGGAATGCAGGCCACCGGGCAGATCTGCACGCATTGCGGCTCATCGAAATGGCCCACGCACTCGGTGCACTTGTGCGGATCGATCTCATAGAACTCCGCGCCCATGTAGATCGCGTCGTTCGGGCACTCGGGCTCGCAGACATCGCAGTTGATGCATTCGTCGGTGATCATGAGGGCCATCCCCCGATTATCGCGGCTCGGGCGGAACGGGCCGGCGGTGAATGACAAAGGCCACATTCGCGGCACATTTGTTGCGGGAGTCAGTTATGCTGCGCCCCGCCCCATGAGCCTGTTCCTAGTCAAGCGCCTCGCCACGCTGATCGGCACCCTGATCGGCGCCTCGGTCATCGTCTTCCTCGTGCTCGAGATCCTGCCCGGCAACGCCGCGCAGATGCTCATGGGCCCCGACGCCTCGCCCGAGGCCGTCGCCGCCCTGGCCACCAAGCTCGGCCTCGACCAGCCCGCATGGACGCGCTACTGGCACTGGATCGGCGGCCTGCTCACCGGCAACCTCGGCGACAGCTACGCCTACAGCTCGCCGGTGCTCGACCTGATCCTCGAACGCCTCGCCCTGACCGTGCCCCTGGCCGTGCTGGCGATGGCCTTCACCGTCGTGATCGCGCTGCTGGTGGGCGTGACCGCCGCGGCCCGCCACAACAAGCTCGGCGACGTCGGCCTCATGGGCATGGCCCAGGTCGGCATCGCCATTCCGAACTTCTGGTTCGCCATCCTG
>NZ_KB907457.1 GCF_000382045.1 Variovorax atrisoli 110B | reverse complement strand
CTCCCTTCTGGCTGCGCCGAGGAGCGCAGACGTAGGAGGGACAAGGGCCGCAGCTGTCTGAGCGCAACGCAGTGGAGCGAGTTCTGCGGACCCCCTCCTACGTCGAGCACCGCAGGTTGCCCGTAGCGAAGCGAAGGGACGCAGACAGCAGGGTCGCCTTTCTTTTGCCTACGTTTCTTTGGCGAAGCAAAGAAAAGTAGGTCGGCCGCCGGGCCGAGACCCGGCCCCGGGAAGCAAACACTCAAAAGCTTCTCGTCAAGGCAAAAGCCTGCCGGGGCCCCCCGGGAGGCAACCACCCCACAGCGTCAAATCAAGCCAACGCTAGCGCAATGAGTTAGCAAAAGGCCAAGACCCGACCTCGGCAGAAGAAGCCAGCCCAACAGCCGATTGCTACCATCAAGGCCAGTCCCCAAGTCAGGCCCCAAAAAGCAATGCCCTCCTTCCCCTTCTCAGCAGTCCTCTTCGACTGCGACGGCGTCCTCGTTGACTCCGAACCCATCACCAACCGCGTCCTCGCCGAAATGCTCGGCGAGCTGGGCTGGCAAATCACCACCGAAGAATCGATGAACACCTTCACGGGCAAGGCCGTGAAGGACGAAGCCGCACTGATCGAGCAGAAGACCGGCTTCAGGATCACCGACGATTGGCTCAAGACCTTCCGCGCCCGGCGCAACGAGGCCCTGGAGCGCGACCTTGTCGCGATTCCGCGCGCCCCCGAAGCCATCCGCGAGATCCACGCCAGGCTCGACGGCCGGATCGCCTGCGCCTCGGGCGCTGACCGCCACAAGGTGGAACTGCAGCTCGCCAAGGTCGGGCTGCTGGAGTACTTCGAAGGGCGCATCTTCAGCGGCCACGAGATGCCGCGCTCCAAGCCGCACCCCGACGTGTACCTCGCGGCGGCCAAGGCGCTGGAGGTGGAGCCCGGGCGCTGCGCCATCGTCGAGGACACGGTCACCGGGGCGATGGCCGGGGTGGCGGCGGGTGCGACGGTGTTCGGCTACAGCACGGGCGAATCGGGCCACAGCGGACCGGGGCCGCTGCTGAGCGTGGGGGCGGTGAGGGTGTTCAGCGACATGTCCGAACTGCCTGCGCTGCTTTCTGGGTACGGACTGCAGGCCGCCTGAGTTTCTGTTGGAATGCAGGGAGACTGGCCAGCTCCCGAACACACGAGACGGAAGGCCGGCCCGCAGGAAGCAAGGAACCAAGCACCCATGACCTCCGAATACAAAACCGAGCAGCCCGACCGCAGCGAGATCGACGCGCTCACCGGCCCCGCCGTGGTCGAGTTCGGCACCAACTGGTGCGGCATCTGCAAGGCGGCCCAGCCGAACATCGCCGAAGCGTTCGCCAAGTACCCGAACGTGCGCCGCATCAAGGTGGAGGACGGCAGCGGCCGGCCGCTGGGCCGCTCGTTCAACGTGCGGCTGTGGCCCACGCTGGTGTTCATGCGCGACGGCAAGGAGGTCGCGAAGCTGGTCCGTCCGGAAGACAGCAAGTCGATCGCCGATGCGCTGGCGCTGATCGATCAACCGGCCTGAAGCTTCACGCTGTACATCCGCGCGACGCGGCAGCAGTCTCATGAACACCGAACTGCATCGGCTCGCGAAGACGGCCGATCTCGACGCGCAGGCGCACACGCAACTGAGGCTGCGCTTCGGCCATGCATGCGCACAGCGCGTGCGGCACCTGCTGGAGTCGCCCGAGGCCGTGGAAGGGTTGGACGTGCTGGGCGCATTCCTCGAGGGCAAGGCCGATTCCGCCGCCCTGGCATCGGCCGAACAGCGGATGGCCGTGGTAGCCGGCAGCCATCCGGGTTCCCGCTCCATCGACGGAACGGCGCACGCAGCGGTCTCCGCGACCTATGCCGTTTACCAGGCCGTCGCCGGCCGCGCGCTGCAGGCCGCCGAATACGCGGCCTATGCGACCGTCTACGCATACGGCGCCTACGCGATCACCGATCCCGACGCCTTTGCCGAGGAGTTCGCGTGGCAGGTCTCGACGCTCGATCGGCTCCTGCGCGAAGAGCAACCCCTGTCGATGCGAGCCGGCTGAAATCGCACCAGTCAGCAACCGAGAGAACCTGCGCGAAATCTGCAGAAGAAACCAAGACCGTCTTTCGGTTTTGCCTTTCGCGTCCTTCGCGAAGCCTTCGCGCCCTCTGCGTACGGCTGTCCGATCACGATCCCGACCCCGACGCAGCTCCCTACTTGTCCCGCAGCCTGAAGTCCCGCGGCGCCTGCCCCGTCCACTGCTGGAAAGCACGCGAGAAGCTCTTCTCGTTGCGGAAGCCCACTGCCAGCGCCACCTGCTTGATCGGCCGCGTGGTGCGGCGCAACTGCTCGATGGCCATCTCGTGGCGCACTTCGTTCTTCAGCGCCTGCAACGAGGTGCCTTCCTCGTGCAGCTGGCGGTGGAGCGTGCGGCCCGATACGTTGAGCAGCGCGGCCAGCGCCTCCGCGGTGGTGGCTTCGCCAGCGCGCGAGCGCAGCAGCTCGCGCACGCGCTGGCCCAGCAGGCGGTCGCGGCGGTATTGCAGGATGGTGAGCGGCAGCGCGCGCTTGAGCATGGTGCGCAGCGCGCGTTCGTCGCGCTGCAGCGGCAGGGCGAGGTAGCGCTCGTCGAAGGCGATGCCGGCCTGTGGCGCGCCGAAGCGCACGTCGGGCGTGAACATCAGCGGATAGGCGTCGCTGTGCGGCGGCGCAGCGAACGGAAAGCTCGCGTGGCGCAGCGAGATGCGCGAATCGATGGCCCAGCACATGTAGCCGTGCACGAAGCGCAGGATGGTCACCAGGCAGAACTCGCGGAAGGCGGGATCGAGTGCGCGGTGCTCCGCGATGCGAAGCGTGGCCAGGCCGCCGGCCACGTCGAGCGACAGGCCGATGTCGTCGGTCAGGAGCCGGTGGTGGCGGCACCAGCGCTTGAGGGCCACGCCCAGGTTGGGCGAGCTCAGCGAGGCGCGGCACAGCATGCCGTAGCTGCCCCAGGGCAGGCGCCGCGTGAACCAGCCGAGCGTCTCGTCGTCGAGCTCCTGCATGGCGTGGCTCGACAGCGCCTCGAATTGCGCGGCAGTGACCCGTGCGCCCGGCCGGGTCAGTTCGCGCGGCGTGATCTGTGCCGCCTTCAGGGCCTCGGCGGGGTCCTTGCGGTACCCCTCGTAGGCCTGCACGATGGCTCTCACGAACGCCATCGGCGTGACGGCGCGGGTGGGGCGGAGGAACGACGGATGGGACATGACTCGGCGGGCGGCTCGTGGCGCAATTTGCAACCATTGTGGCGCCAATTGAGGCACGGCGAAGCGTAAGCTGCGGTCTTTCAAGCAAGCGCCATTCCGCGCGGGTAGCTCTGCGCGCCGACCTCAGAGGAGACAAGACCCATGCACGATCCCGGACTGAACTTCGACCTGGGCGAGACCATCGACTCGCTGCGCAGCGCGATCCAGGACTTCGCCGCCAACGAGATCGCACCCCGCGCCGCCGACATCGACCGCGAGAACCTGTTCCCGCACGACCTCTGGAAGAAGCTCGGCGACCTCGGCCTGCACGGCATGACGGTGAAGGAGGAGTACGGCGGCACCGAGCTGGGCTACCTGGCCCACATCGTGGCCATGGAGGAGGTCTCGCGCGCGTCGGCCTCGGTGGGCCTGTCGTACGGCGCGCACTCCAACCTGTGCGTGAACCAGATCCACCGCAACGGCAGCGAGGCGCAGAAGAAGAAGTACCTGCCCAAGCTGGTGAGCGGCGAGCACGTGGGCGCGCTGGCCATGAGCGAGCCCAACGCCGGCTCCGACGTGGTGAGCATGAAACTCAAGGCCGAGAAGAAGAACGGCTACTACGTGCTCAACGGCGGCAAGATGTGGATCACCAACGGCGGCGATGCCGATACGCTGGTGATCTACGCCAAGACCGAGCCCGAGATGGGCGCACGCGGCATGACGGCCTTCATCGTCGAGAAGAGCTTCAAGGGCTTCTCGGCCGGCCCCAAGCTCGACAAGCTGGGCATGCGCGGCTCCAACACCTTCCCGCTGTTCTTCGACAACTGCGAGGTGCCCGAAGAGAACGTGCTCGGCGGCGAAGGCATGGGCGCCAAGGTGCTGATGAGCGGCCTCGACTACGAGCGCGCCGTTCTCTCGGGCGGCCCGCTGGGCATTATGGCCGCATGCATGGACGCGGTGATCCCCTACATCCACGAGCGCAAGCAGTTCGGCCAGAGCATCGGCGAATTCCAGCTGATGCAGGGCAAGATCGCCGACATGTACTCGACCTGGCAGGCCACGCGCGCCTACGTCTACGCCGTGGGCAAGGCCTGCGACCGCAACGACCATGCGCGCACCTTCCGCAAGGACGCGGCCGGCGCCATCCTCTACTCGGCCGAGAAGGCGACGTGGATGGCCGGCGAGGCGATCCAGGCGCTGGGCGGCGTGGGCTACACCAAGGAGTTTCCGGTCGAGCGGCTGTGGCGCGACGCGAAGCTGTACGAGATCGGCGCGGGCACGAGCGAGATCCGGCGCATGCTGATCGGCCGCGAGCTTTTCGCAGAGACGGCCTAGGATGTTTTTCTCCCTCCGCCTCTGGGGGAGGGCTGGGGTGAGGGCAAGCAGCGTCGAATGAGGCATTGCGCTGAACCAGCGCCGCCTGCCCCCATCCCCACCTTCCCCCGGAGGGGGAAGGTGCCAGACAAGGAGACAAGGAAGGAAATGAGCATGACCGCTGCATTGACCGAGAGCTACGGCAAGGGCGCCACCGACGTCCCCCTCATCGAACAGACCATCGGCGACTTCTTCGACGACATGGTCGCGAAGCAGCCCGATCGAGAGGCGCTCGTCAGCCGCCATGAAGGCAGGCGCTACACCTACCGCGAACTGCAGGCCGAGTCGAACCGCCTCGCCAGCGCGCTGCTGAAGCTGGGCCTCGTGCCCGGCGACCGCGTCGGCATCTGGTCGCACAACAACGTGCCATGGGTGCTGATGCAGATCGCCACCGCGAAGGCCGGCCTGATCCTCGTCAACATCAACCCGGCCTACCGCACCTCCGAGCTCGAATACGCGCTCAACAAGGTCGGCTGCAAGGCGCTGGTGACGATGGCGCAGTTCAAGACCAGCGACTACCTCGGCATGCTGCGCGAGCTGGGCCCAACGCGCCTTCCGCAGCTGGCCCACACCTTCTGGATCGATGCGAAGCCGGGCGAGGGCGAGGAGCAGCCCGGCATGCAGCGCTTCTCGCAGCTGCTCGCGAGCGGCGACGCCAGCGACCCGCGCGTCGCGCAGGTGCAGAAGACGCTGAAGGCCACCGATCCGATCAACATCCAGTTCACCAGCGGCACCACCGGCTTCCCGAAGGGCGCGACGCTCACGCACCGCAACATCCTGAACAACGGCTTCTTCATCGGCGAGTGCATGAAGCTCTCGCCAGCCGACAGGCTGTGCATCCCGGTGCCGCTGTACCACTGCTTCGGCATGGTGCTGGGCAACCTGGCCTGCCTCACGCACGGCTCGGCCATCGTGTACCCGAACGACGGCTTCGACCCGCTGACGGTGCTGGAGACGGTGCAGGCCGAGAAGTGCACCGCGCTGCATGGCGTGCCGACGATGTTCATCGCCGAACTCGACCATCCGCGCTTCAAGGAGTTCGACCTCTCGACGCTGCGCACCGGCATCATGGCGGGCTCGCCGTGCCCCATCGAGGTGATGAAGCGCGTGGTCAGCGAGATGCACCTTGGCGAGATCACCATCGCCTACGGCATGACCGAGACCAGCCCCGTGAGCTGCCAGAGCAGCACCGACACGCCGCTGGACCGCCGCGTGTCGACCGTGGGCACGGTGCAGCCTCACCTGGAGGTGAAGATCGTCGACCCCGAGACCGGCGCGATCATGCCGCCGGGCAAGTCGGGCGAGCTGTGCACGCGCGGCTATTCGGTGATGCACGGCTACTGGGACGACGAGGCGAAGACCCGCGAGGCCATCGACGCCGAGCACTGGATGCACACCGGCGACCTCGCCACCATGGACGCAGAGGGCTACGTCAACATCGTCGGCCGCATCAAGGACATGGTGATCCGCGGCGGCGAGAACATCTACCCGCGCGAGATCGAGGAGTTCCTCTACCGCCATCCGAAGGTGCAGGACGTGCAGGTGGTCGGCCTGCCCGACCCCAGGTACGGCGAGGAGCTGTGCGCGTGGATCATCGTCAAGCCCGGCCAGAGCGCCACCGAAGACGACATCCGCGAGTTCTGCAAGGGCCAGATCGCACACTACAAGGTGCCGAAGTACATCCGCTTCGTCGCCGAGTTCCCGATGACCGTGACCGGCAAGATCCAGAAGTTCAAGATCCGCGACGAGATGAAGGCGCAGCTGGGGCTGGACGAGGCTCGTACTGCATGAAGACGGATGCCGGACGCGCAGGGCTCGAAGGTTTCGCGAAAGACGTGAAAGGACGACCGGACCGTTCGACTGAATTCTTCGCGTCCTCTGCCTCCTGCCCCCGAATTTGATTCCAACATGACCCAACTCGAAACCAAACTCAACGCCCGCTCGGCGGACTTCCAGGCCAACGCCTCTGCCATGCGCGCACTGGTCGACGACCTGCGCGCACAGTTCGCGAAAGTGGAGCAGGGCGGCGGCGAGGCCGCGCGCGCCAAGCACACGGCACGCGGCAAGCTGCTGCCGCGCGACCGCGTGGCCGAGCTGCTCGACCCGGGCACGCCCTTCCTGGAGATCGCGCCGCTGGCCGCGCATGCGATGTACCTCGACGGCAAGGGCGTGGAGTCCGCGCCGGGCGCCGGCATCATCGCGGGCATCGGCCGCGTCAACGGCGTGGACTGCATGATCGTGTGCAACGACGCGACGGTGAAGGGCGGCACCTACTACCCGATGACGGTGAAGAAGCACCTGCGCGCGCAGGAGATCGCCGAGCAGAACCGCCTGCCGTGCATCTACCTCGTCGACTCGGGCGGCGCCAACCTGCCGAACCAGGACGAGGTGTTCCCCGACCGCGAGCACTTCGGCCGCATCTTCTACAACCAGGCCAACATGAGCGCCCAGGGCATCCCGCAGATCGCGGTGGTGATGGGCTCGTGCACGGCCGGCGGCGCCTACGTGCCGGCGATGAGCGACGAATCGATCATCGTGAAGAACCAGGGCACCATCTTCCTGGGCGGCCCGCCGCTGGTGAAGGCTGCCACAGGCGAAGTGGTGACGGCCGAGGACCTGGGCGGCGGCGACGTGCACACGCGCCTGTCGGGCGTGGCCGACCACCTCGCGCAGAACGACCTGCATGCGCTGGCGCTCGCGCGCGCGGCGGTGGCGAACCTCAACGCCAAGGCCGCACCAGCCCCGGCGAAGGCCGAGGTGCGCGAGCCCGCCTACCCGCGCGAGGAGCTCTATGGCGTGATCCCCACCGACACGCGCAAGCCCTTCGACGTGCGCGAGATCATCGCGCGCATCGTCGACGGCAGCGAGTTCCACGAGTTCAAGGCGCGCTTCGGCGCCACGCTGGTCTGCGGCTTCGCCGAGATCGAGGGCATGCCGGTGGGCATCGTCGCCAACAACGGCATCCTGTTCTCCGAATCGGCGCAGAAGGGCGCGCACTTCATCGAGCTGTGCTGCCAGCGCAGGATTCCGCTGGTGTTCCTGCAGAACATCACCGGCTTCATGGTGGGCCGCAAGTACGAGAACGAGGGCATCGCGCGCCACGGCGCCAAGATGGTGACCGCCGTGGCCACCGCCAACGTGCCCAAGTTCACCATCATCATCGGCGGCAGCTTCGGTGCCGGCAACTACGGCATGTGCGGCCGCGCGTACAGCCCGCGCTTCCTCTGGATGTGGCCCAACGCGCGCATCAGCGTGATGGGCGGCGAGCAGGCCGCGAGCGTGCTCGCCACCGTGAAGCGCGACGGCATCGAGGGCAAGGGCGGCAGCTGGAGCAAGGAAGAGGAAGAAGCCTTCAAGGCGCCGATCCGCCAGCAGTACGAAGACCAGGGCCACCCCTACTACGCCACTGCGCGGCTTTGGGACGACGGCATCATCGATCCGGCCGACACGCGCCGCGTGCTGGCGCTGGGCCTGGCCGCTTCGCGCAACGCGCCGGTGCCGGAGCCGAAGTTCGGCATCTTCCGGATGTGAGGCGATGACGCTCGCGCCCATGATCGGCTCAAGGATTCGGCGGATGGCGGCCCTGCTCGGGCTTGCCGCTGCCGCGCTGGCATGCACGCAGGCGCTGGGCGCGGCTGCGCTGCCGGAATCGGTGGTGATGGTGCCGAAGAAGTCCGGCCTGTTCACGACCGAGCTGGAGACCACGATCTACCGGCCCGATGGCGCCGGGCCGTTTCCGATCGCCGTGATCAACCACGGCAAGGCTGGGGGCGATCCGCGCTTCCAGGGCCGCTACAGGCCGCTGGGTGCGGTCCGCTTCTTCCTGGCGCGAGGCTACGCCGTGGTGGTGCCGATGCGGCAGGGCTTCTCCAAATCTTCCGGCAGCTACATCGGCGGCGGCTGCAACGTGGAGAGCAATGGCCGCGAGCAGGCCGGTGACGTTGCTGCCGTTCTCGACTACGTGACGGCGCAACCCTGGGCCGACAAGACGCGCATCGTGGTGGCAGGCCAGTCGCACGGCGGCTGGACCACGCTGGCCTTCGGCACGCTGGACTATCCGGGCGTGAAGGGGCTGATCGACTTCGCCGGTGGGCTCAAGCAGGAGCAATGCGTCGGCTGGCAGCAGGGCCTGATCGGCGCGGCCGGCAGCTACGGCAAGCAGACCGGCGTGCCTTCGCTCTGGTTCTACGGCGACAACGACAGCTACTTCCCGCCCTTCGCATGGAAGGGCATGCACGAGAGCTACACGGCTGCGGGCGGCAAGGCGAGGCTGATCGCCTTCGGCACTTTCGGAGGCGACTCGCATTCGATGTTCGGTGCTGCTGAGGGCGCACGCATCTGGCAGCCTGAGGTCGCCAGGTTCCTGCGCGAGATCGGCCTGCCCGACGAACCGCGCGCGGAGTTCGCGCGCTACGAAGCAGAACCGCCGATGCCGGCCAGCGGCTATGCGGCGCTCGATGCGATGGAACGCCTGCCGGACCAGAGCGCAGCCGCGCTCGATGGCTACCGCGTCTTCCTGGGCAAGTCGTCTCCCCGCGCCTTCGCCGCCAGCGCGCAGGGCGGCTGGGGCTCCGCCTGGGGCGGAGAGGATCCGCGCGGCCGCGCCATGGAAAGCTGCGCGCGCAAGGCGCGGTCCGGCGGATGCCAGCTCTATGCCGTCGATGGCAACGTCGTCTGGAAATCGACACCATGAACGAATACACCAAGCTCCAACTGAACTTCGAAGGCGCCATCGCCCGCATCTGGCTCGACCAGCCCGATGCGCGCAACGCCTTCGACGACGTCGTCATCGCCGAACTCACGCGTGCCTTCACCGAAGCCGGTGCCGCGCCGCAGGTCAAGGCCGTCGTGCTGGGCGCGAACGGCCCGGCCTTCTGCGCGGGCGCGAACCTCAACTGGATGCGCCGCATGGCCGACTACACGCGCGACGAGAACATCGCCGACGCGGGCAAGCTGGCCGCGATGCTGCGCACCATCGCCGAGTGCCCCAAGCCGACGATCGCGCGCGTGCAGGGCGATGTGTACGCGGGCGGCATGGGCCTCGTTGCCGCATGCGACATGGCGGTGAGCGTCGATACCGCCTGGTATTGCCTGAGCGAAGTGAAGATCGGCCTCGTGCCCGCGACCATCAGCCCGTACGTGCTGCGCGCGATGGGCACGCGCGCCTCGCAGCGCTACTTCCTCACGGCCGAGCGCTTCACCGCGGCGGAGGCGCATCGGATCGGCTTCGTGCACGAAGTGGCGAGCGCGGAGGCGCTCGATGCGAAGGTCGACGAGCTCGTGAAAGCACTGACCGGTGCGAGCCCTGCCGCGGTGCGCGCCTGCAAGCAGCTGATCGCCGACGTGGCCGGCCGCGAGATCGACGATGCGCTGATCGCGAAGACGGTCGAGGGCATCGCCGACATCCGCGCGAGCGACGAAGGCCGCGAAGGCGTGCAGGCCTTCCTGCAGAAGCGCAAGCCCTCGTGGCTCGAAGCGAACAAGTCCTGAAGACCCATCCTCCGGAGGTCGCGCCATGAACACCAGCCTCGACATGCCGCAGCTGCTCGCACTGGCCGCCGCCATCGGCTGGGCCAGCGGCGTGCGGCTCTACCTGGTCGTGCTGCTGACGGGCCTGGCCGGCTACTTCGGCTGGGTGCCGCTGCCGGGCGGGCTGCAGTTGCTGGCGCATCCGGTGGTGATCGCAGCCAGCGGCTTCATGGTGTTCATCGAGTTCTTCGCCGACAAAATCCCCGGCCTCGATTCGCTGTGGGACGTCGTGCACACGGCGATCCGCATCCCGGCGGGCGCAGCGCTCGCGGCCAGCGTGTTCGGTGTGGACCACGGCGTGATGGCGATCGTCGCGGCGCTGCTGGGCGGCAGCTTCGCGGCCACGGCGCATGCGGCCAAGGCCACGACGCGCGCGGCCATCAACACTTCGCCCGAGCCGTTCTCGAACGTCGGCGCCTCTCTGGCGGAAGACACGATGGTGCCCGCGGGGCTGTGGCTCGCGGTGGCGCATCCCTTCGTCTTCCTCGTGCTGTTCGTGCTGGTGCTTGTGGCGAGCGTGTGGCTCATCCGCAAGAGCTGGCGCTTCCTCAAGGCGCTGTTCGCCCGCGTGGCCCGCATCTTCAGCGGCCGGCCCGATCCGGGTGTGGTGCCCGCGTTTCAACTGAAAAAGAATCCTCCGGGAGACACTCCGAATGTTTAAGAAGATCCTCATTGCGAACCGTGGCGACCAGCCGCGAAGCGGCGCAGCGGCGAAGCCAGATTGCCTGGCACGCGCAGCGTGCGCAGGCGATTCCACCGCGAAAGTCCACCATGTTTAAAAAAATCCTTATCGCCAATCGCGGTGAAATCGCCTGCCGAGTTGCCGCGACTGCCCGCCGCATGGCGATCCGCACGGTCGCCGTGTATTCCGATGCCGACGCGCACGCCAACCACGTGCGCGCCTGCGACGAGTCGGTGCACATTGGAGGCAGTGCGCCGAAGGACAGCTACCTGCGCTGGGAAAAGATCCTCGAGGCCGCCAAGGCCAAGGGCGCAGAGGCTGTGCACCCGGGCTACGGCTTCCTGAGCGAGAACGAGGAGTTCGCGCAGGCCTGCGCCGACGCCGGGCTGGTCTTCATCGGCCCGCCGCCCTCGGCCATCAAGGCGATGGGCCTGAAGGCCGAGTCGAAGCAGCTGATGGAGAAGGCCGGCGTGCCGCTGGTGCCCGGCTACCACGGCCACGACCAGAACCCGCAGCTGCTGCAGCGCGAGGCGGACCGCATCGGCTACCCGGTGCTCATCAAGGCCAGCGCGGGCGGCGGCGGCAAGGGCATGCGCGCGGTCGACAAGGCCGAAGACTTCGCAGCCGCGCTCGCCTCGTGCCAGCGCGAGGCCATCAACAGCTTTGGCGACGACGCGGTGCTGATCGAGAAGTACGTGCAGCGCCCGAGGCACATCGAGATCCAGGTGTTCGGCGACACGCACGGCAACTACGTCTACCTGTTCGAGCGCGACTGCTCGGTGCAGCGGCGCCACCAGAAGGTGCTCGAAGAGGCGCCCGCGCCCGGCATGACGGAGGCGATGCGCAAGCAGATGGGCGAGGCGGCAGTGGCGGCAGCGCGCGCCGTGAACTACGTGGGCGCGGGCACTGTGGAGTTCATCGTCGAGCAGCGCGAGGGCGGCGAGATGAACTTCTTCTTCTTCATGGAGATGAATACGCGGCTGCAGGTGGAGCATCCGGTGACCGAGGCCATCACGGGCCAGGATCTCGTCGAATGGCAACTGCGCGTGGCCTCCGGCGAGGCGCTGCCCGCGAAGCAGTCGGAATTGCAGATCCACGGCCACGCCATCGAGGCGCGCATCTGCGCCGAGAACCCCGACAACAACTTCCTGCCCGCCACCGGCACGCTGCGCGTCTACCGCAAGCCGCAGGCCACCGCCTTCCAGCGCAGCCGCGTGCGCATCGACGACGGCGTGCGCGAGGGCGGCGAGATCTCGCCCTTCTACGACTCGATGATCGCCAAGCTGATCGTGCACGGAAGCACGCGCGAGGAAGCGCTGGCCCGGCTCGATGCGGCGCTGGCACAGGTGCAGATCGTGGGCGTGGCGACCAACGTGCAGTTCCTGCGCGGCATCCTGGCGACGCAGTCGTTCTCGAAGGCCAACCTCGACACCGCGCTGATCGAGCGCGAGCGGGCGGTGCTGTTCGACCGCGAGCCGCTGGGGCTGCCGCTGGCCGCGGCCGCCGCGATCACGCGCACGCTGATCGCCGAATGGCCCGGCAAGTTGCCCGAGCCCTTCGCGCGGCGCGACGGATGGCGCTCGCTGGGCGAGTACCGGCGGCACTTTGATTTCGAGTTCCGCGGTGCCGAACAGACCGCCGTGCTGACCTACAGGCGCGACGGCAGCCTGTGGCTCGAAGCCGGTGGTGCCGAAGGTCCGCTGGTCATCGGCCAGTTCCCGACCGGCGAGTTCGAGGTGGAGTTCGCCGGAAGCCGCCAGACGCTCGACGTGCACCTCGATGGCGCCGTGGCCCACGTCTTCGCCTCGAAGGGCGCGACGAAGATCACCGCCATCGACCGGCTGGCCCACGCGGGCGACACGCAGGCCGAAGGCGGCCGGCTCACCGCGCCGATGCCGGGCAAGGTGGTGTCCTTCGCGGTCAAGGCCGGCGACAAGGTCAGCCGCGGCCAGCCGCTGGCGGTGATGGAGGCCATGAAGATGGAGCACACCATCGCCGCGCCGGCCGACGGCACGGTGGAGGAGCTGATGTTCGCGCCGGGCGAGCAGGTGGCCGAGGGCGACGAACTGCTGCGCATGAGCGCGGCGGCGGTGGCGGCTGCCTGAAAAAAATTTAACCCCGTTGCGGGCGCCCGCCCGTATCAGCTGCGGTAGTCAACATTCAAGGGAACACCTTCCATGACCTATCGCATGCCCACTTTCTCCGTCCGCCGCCATGCGGGCATCGCCCTGCTGGCCCTTTTGGCCCTGTCGGCCGCGCTGTCGCTGGCGGGATGCAACCGCAACGGCGGCGAAACCGGCGTGGTCGCCGAATCGGCTCCGCCGCCGGCGCCCATGCAGGCCGCGGCCGGCTATGCCGGCGGCATGGCCATGAAGGACCAGCGCATGCGCTCGGTCGAGCCTGCCGCCGAGCCTTCGGCCTCCGAAGCACAGCAGGACGGCACGCCCCTGGAGCGCTTCCTGGCCGTGCGCCAGGATCTGAGCGTCGAGGTGCCGGCCGAGCAACTGGCCGATGCCTGGGGCAAGGTGCGCGACCTGTGCGGTACGCTGAAGTGCGAGCTGCTGTCGTCGTCGCTGCTGCGCGAGACGCCGCAGCAGCCCGGCAATGCCATGCTGGAGATGCGCGTGGAGCCCGCCGACGTCGACAGGCTGCTCGGCGGCCTCGCCGGCGTGGCCAGCGTGGTCTCGCACACCACCACCAGCGAGGACAAGACTGCCGAGGTGATCGACGTCGAGGCCCGCATCAAGAACCGCACCGAGTTCCGCGACAGCCTGCGCGTGATGCTGCGCGACACCGTCACCAAGCGCACCATGACCGACCTGCTGGCCATCCAGCGCACGCTGTCGGACACCCAGGCCGAGCTCGACGCCATCGCCACGCAGCGCAAGGTGCTGGCGCAGCAGACCAGCAAGCAGCACATCCAGATCCAGTTCACGGCCAAGCGGGCGCTGGTGAGCAGCGGCGACGGCTACAGCCCGATGCGCAATGCGCTGCGCAACGCGGGCTCGGTGCTGTCTGAAAGCGTGGGCTCGCTCATCACCTTCATCGCGGCGGTGCTGCCCTGGCTGCTGCTGGTGGTGCTGCCGCTGGGCTGGCTGGCGCGGGTGCTGTGGCGCCGCCGCCGCGCCAGCTAAGAATCAGTCAGTAAGATCGCGCACCTACCGCTTCAAGGCCTTTTGTTTTAAAGGCACCCATTCGCGCAGGAGCCTTCTTCCCGATGCCGGACCCGCTACGCCTCTATGTGGACGCCCAGTTCGTCAGCCCCTATGCCATGTCCGTGTACGTGGCGCTGCACGAGAAGCAACTGGACTTCCACATCTCCGCCGTCGATCTGGGGGCGCTGGAGCACCGGGCGGCCGGCTTCTCGCAGCTGTCGCTGACCCAGCGCGTGCCGACGCTGTTGCACGGCGATTTCGCGCTCTCCGAATCGTCCGCCATCACCGAGTACATCGACGAGACCTTCGCCGGCATCGCGCTGTATCCGCGCGACCCCCGGGCGCGCGCCCGTGCGCGGCAGCTGCAGGCCTGGCTTCGCAGCGACCTGATGCCGGTGCGCCAGGAGCGCTCCACGGAGGTGATCTTCTACGGCCCGGCCGGCGTGCCGCTGTCCGCAGCCGCCCACCATGCGGCCAAGACGCTCTTCCAGGTCGCGCAGGCGCTGCTGCCCGAAGGTGCCGAGAACCTGTTCGGCGACTGGTCGATCGCCGACGTCGACCTGGCGCTGATGCTCAACCGCCTGGTCATGAACGGCGATGCCGTGCCGAAGCGGCTGGCGACCTACGCCGATCGCCAGTGGCAGCGGCCCTCGGTGCAGCGCTGGGTGGCGCTGGAGCGGCCGCCGCGCTGAGCCTGCGGCGGCGGCGAATCCGTCAGCCCACCACCACTTCGCTGACCTGCGACACCGGCGCGATGTCGGTGTAGTTCTTCACGTCGCCCAGGATCTCCTTCGCGTGCGGGCCGAAGGACTTCTGGAAGGATTCGATCGATTCGGCGAAGACGTGGCACATGGCGACGTAGGCGGGCGCGGAGCCCGGCGCGCCGCCGGCGAGGCCCTTGTCGATGGTGTACGAGAGGCAGGCATCGCCCATGCGGGCCTTGAGCAGGGGCATGTGCTTGTCGCGGTAGTAGTCGTGATCGAACCGTGCGCCGGGGGTATGGGGGTACATCACGCTGAACTTGATCATTGCAGGAGTCTCCGGAGGTGGGCGTTCGAGGATAGGAGATGGCCCATGCCCGCACAACCCGGGGGCGATGCGGGGGCGACGCGGGCGCGACCCGGCGCGAGCGTGGGCAGGCCCTAAGATGCGCGCCCATGCGAATCACCGTCTACCTCACCGACAACCGCCCCGAACCCTGGGTCGAAGGCCTGAAGGCCGAACTCCCCGATGCCGTCATCGAAGCCTGGAAGCCAGGCGCGCCGCAGGCCGACCATGCCGTGGTGTGGGCGCCGCCGCAGGAGTTCCTCGACGAGCAGCCGAAGCTGCGCGGCATCTTCAACATCGGCGCGGGCGTCGATGCGCTGCTCAAGTTGAAGGTGCCGGCGCACACGCGCATCGTGCGGCTCGACGACGCGGGCATGTCGGTGCAGATGGCCGAGTACGTCTGCCACACGCTGATCCGCCACTTCCGCGAGTTCGACGTCTACGAGGCCGATGCACGCGAGGGCAAGTGGAGCTACCGCAAGCCGAAGATGCGGCGCGACTTCCCGGTGGGCATCATGGGGCTGGGCGTGCTCGGCGAGCGCGTGGCGAAGGCCGTGGGCCAGTTCGAGTTCCCGGTGCTGGGCTGGAGCCGCTCGCCGAAGCAGATCGAGGGCGTGCGCGTGTTCAGCGGGGAGGCGCAGTTCGACGAGTTCCTGTCGTCCACGCGCGTGCTGGTCAACCTGCTGCCGCTGACCGATGCGACGCGCGGCATCCTCAACCGCGACACGCTGGGCAAGCTGAAGCCCGAGGGCTATCTCATCAGCATCGCGCGCGGCGGCCACCTGGTGGAGGACGACCTGATCCCGCTGCTTGACGCCGGCCGGCTCGCGGGGGCGACGCTCGACGTGTTCCAGGTCGAGCCGCTGCCTTCCGACCACGCCTTCTGGCGCCATCCGAAGATCACCGTGACGCCGCACGGCTCGGCACGCACGCTGCGCGAGGAGTCCATCGCGCAGATCGCCGGGAAGATCCGCGCGATGGAGCAGGGGCTGCCGATCTCTGGCGTGGTCGATCCGGCGCGCGGCTACTGACGACGGGGGCACGGCCTCCCTCCGGGCCCGCCGGAGTGCATCGCGGGCAGGGGAAACCCTGAAACATTGATTTTTCACAAGTATGAAAATATTTTCATGACTGTGAAAACTGCGTTTCGGGTGATCGAGATCGTCGAGCTCTTCGCCCGGGAGAAGCAGCCGCTGGCTCTTTCCGAGATGGCGCGGCTGCTCGACATGCCGGTGTCGAGCTGCCTGGGCCTGATCCGCACGCTCGAGGAGCAGGGCTACATGTACGAGACCGGCCGCCGCCAGGGCTACTACCCGACCGGCCGGCTGCTGGCGATGGCGCAGGTCATCGCCGCCCACGACCCGGTGCTCGACCGGGTGAAGGCCACGCTCGAGGAACTGCGCGACGCCGCGCGCGAGACGGTGGTCTTCGGCAAGTTCCGCGACGCGGGCCAGGTGGTGTACCTGGAGGTGCTGAGCGCGCCGCAGAGCATCCGCTACACGGCAGAGTCGGGCGAGACGCGCCCGGCCTACGCCAACTCCATCGGCCGCGCGCTGCTGTCCACGATGGACCCCGATGAGCGCCGCCGGCTGCTCGAAGGCGCGACGCTCGCGCCGCTGACCGACGCCACGCTCACCACTGCCGAGGCCATCGAGGCCGAACTGCAGCGCTCCGCCGCACGCGGCTGGTACGGCAACGTCGGCGAGAGCATTCCCGACCTGATCGGCCTGGCCTGGCCGCTGCGCATCGGCGGCGAGGCCTATGCCATTTCCGTCGCCGGCCCGCGCTACCGCATGGAGGCACGCATCGAGGAGATCGCCGCGATGCTGCGCTCCGCCTGCCTCGCCATCGAACCCAAGAACGAAAGCCCCCGATGACAGCAACGACCGCCGCAACCCCCCGCTATTTCGTCCGCGAAGCCGAGATCGCCGGCTACCACCCCGCCAACCACACCGGCACGCTGAACAAGCGCCTCATCGGCCCCGAGACCGTGGGCGCGAAGCAGCTCGAGGTGCTGGTGGGCCACATCCAGAAGGGCAAGGGAGCGCTGCCGCACGCGCACCCGGGCATCGAGCAGGTCTGCTACATGCTCGAAGGCCGCGCGGTCGCCGAGGTGGGCGGCCAGCGGCAGGAACTGCACCCGGGCGACAGCTGCTTCTTTCCCGCCGACGCGATGCACACCTTCACCGTGGTGAGCGACGAGCCGGTGCGCGTGCTGGTGATCTACAGCCCGCCCTACGAGGAATCGCCGGAGCGCGTGATCCGGCCCTGAGAACCGACAGCACAACAACCGGAGACAAAGCATGCAGACAACGAAGAACGCGACCGGGCAACCGGCCGCGATGGCGAACCGTCGCCGTTTCATTTCCATCGGTGCGGCCGCCGGCCTCGCGGGCGCCATGCCCTGGGCCTTCGCGCAGGACGGCTACCCCAGGCAGCCGATACGCATCGTCGTGCCCTTCGCCGCCGGCAGCGGCACCGACGCGGTGGCGCGCATCGCGGGGCAGATGCTCGGCGATGCGCTGAAGGGCTCGGTCATCATCGACAACAGGGCGGGCGCCAACGGCGTGATCGCGGCCGAGTACGTCGCCAAGGCGGTGCCCGACGGCTACACGCTGTTCATGACGACCAACACCACGCACTCGGCCAACCCGAGCCTGATGAAGTCGCTGCCCTACGACCCGGTGAAGGACTTCGCGCCGGTCAGCCGCATGGGCAACCTGCCCTTCATGCTGGTGGTGAACAACGACCTGCCCGTGAAGAGCGTGGCCGAGCTGCTGGCCTGGGGCCGCACGCACCCGGGCAAGCTCACCTACGCGAGCGGCAACAGCACCGGCATCGTCAGCGGCGCCACGCTCTCGCGCATGAGCGGCGTGCCGATGCTGCACGTGCCCTACAAGAGCACGCCGCCCGCCATCGCCGACCTGATCGGCGGGCAGGTGTCGATGATGGTGGTCGACCTCGCCGCGGGCCTGGCCACGGTGAAGGCCGGCAAGATGCGCGCGATCGCCGTCACCACGCAGGAGCGCACCAAGCTCTTCCCCGAGCTGCCGCCGCTGGCCGACACGCCCGAGCTCAAGGGCTTCGACATCACCTCGTGGAACGGCGTGTTCGCGCCGGCCGGCACGCCGCGCGACATCGTGCTGAAGCTCAACAAGGTGCTGGCCGAGATGGCGAACGGCCCGGTGTTCCGCGAGCGCGTGGCGAAGCTGGGCTTCGACGCCTTCGGCAGCACGCCGGAAGAGCTGGGCGCGTTCACCGTGTCGGAGCTGGCGAAGTGGAAGAAGCTGATCCAGGCCGCGGGGATCCAGCCCGAATGAGCGAGCCGAATTTCTCCCTCCCCCGCTGGGGGAGGGCAGGGGTGGGGGCAAGCGGCGTACCCGATGGGCGCTCTGCCTGCCCCCATCCCAGCCTTCCCCCAGAGGGGGAAGGAGCCAAGACCAAGACATGAATACCTCCGGACCTCTTCAAGGCATCCGCATCCTCGACCTCACGGCCGTGGTGATGGGCCCTTATGCCACGCAGACGCTGGGCGACCTCGGCGCCGACATCGTGAAGGTCGAGCCGCCCGGCGGCGACAACCTGCGCGCCGTCGGGCCGATGCGCAACCCGGGCATGGGGGCGATGGCGATGCACCTCAACCGCAACAAGCGCTCGATCGTGCTCGACCTCAAGCAGCCCGAGGGCCGCGAGGCCTGCCTGCGGCTCGCAGCGGGCTGCGACGCGCTGATCTACAACACGCGGCCGCAGGCGATGGCACGGCTCGGGCTCGGCTACGAGGCGGTGTCGGCGGTGAACCCGAAGATCGTCTACCTCGGCGCCTTCGGCTATGGCGAGCAGGGGCCCTATGCAGGCAAGCCGGCGTACGACGACCTGATCCAGGGGGCGGCCGGCGTCGCCTCTCTCTTCGCGCAGCAAAGCGGCGGCGCGCCGCGCTATGCGCCCGTCACGCTGGCCGACCGCGCGGTGGGGCTGCAGGCGGCCATCGCGCTGCTCGCGGCCGTGCTGCACGCGCAGCGCACCGGCAAGGGGCAGGCGGTCGAGGTGCCGATGTTCGAGGCGCTGTCGCAGTTCGTGATGGGCGATCACCTCGGCGGCCACAGCTTCGAGCCGCCGCTGGGCCCCACCGGCTACGCGCGCCTGCTCGCGCCGCACCGCAAGCCCTACGCCACGGCCGACGGCTACCTCAGCGTGCTGATCTACAACGACAAGCACTGGCAGGCCTTCTTCGACGTGATCGGCCGGCCCGAGCTGCGCGGCTCGCCGATGTTCGGCACGCACACGGCGCGCGCCGCGAACATCGGCGCGGTGTATGCCTTCGTGGCCGAGGTGATGGCCACGCGCACCAGCGACGAATGGTTCGCCGCGTTGGCCGGCGCCGACATCCCGGTCGCGCGCCTGCACAGCACCGAGAGCCTGCTCGACGACCCGCACCTGCGCGCCGTCGGCTTCTATCCCGAGCTCGACCATCCGAGCGAAGGCCGCATCCGCACGCTCGCGCCGGTCGGCCGCTACAGCGCCACGCCGGCCGCCATCCGCCGGCCGGCGCCGCGCATCGGCGAGCAGAGCGTGGAGCTGCTGCGCGAGGCGGGCTATGGCGACGAGGCCATCGAACGCATGCTCGAGCGCGGCGTCACGCTGCAACCGGAACCCACGAAAGACAGCGAAGAATGAACTTCTCCCTCAACGAAGACCAGCGCTCGCTGGTCGCCGCCATCGAACGCCTCTGCGAGGACTTCCCCATCGACTACTGGCGCGACCACGACGACCGCGCCGTGTTCCCGCACGAGTTCCATCGCGCAGTGGCCGAGAGCGGCTGGCTCGGCATCGCGATGCCCGAGGCGCAGGGCGGCGCCGGGCTCGGCATCACCGAGGCGGCGCTGATGATGCGCGCCATCAGCGCATCGGGCGCGGGCATGTCGGGCGCGTCGTCGGTGCACATGAACATCTTCGGACTCAACCCGGTGGTGGTGTTCGGCAGCGAAGCGCAGCGCCAGCGCTTCCTGCCGCCGCTGATCGCGGGCACCGAGAAGGCCTGCTTCGCGGTGACCGAGCCCGATGCGGGGCTCGACACCACCCGCCTCAAGACGCAGGCCGTGCGCCAGCCCGGGGGCAGCTACGTGCTGCACGGCCGCAAGATCTGGATCTCGACCGCGCAGGTGGCCGACCGCATGCTGATCCTCACGCGCACCACGCCGCTCGACCAGGTGAAGAAGCCCACGCAGGGCCTCACGCTCTTCTACACGCCGCTGGACCGCAGCAAGGTCGAGGTGCGAGAGATCCACAAGCTCGGCCGCGCGGCGGTGGACTCCAACATGCTCTTCATCGACGGGCTCGAGGTGCCGGAGGAGGACCGCATCGGCGAGGAGGGCCGGGGCTTCGAATACATCCTGCACGGCCTCAACCCCGAGCGCATATTGATCGCGGCGGAAGCCATCGGCATCGGCCGCGCCGCGCTGCGCATCGCCTCGCAGTACGCGCAGGAGCGCGTCGTGTTCGGCCGCCCCATCGGCCAGAACCAGGGCGTTGCGCATCCGCTGGCGCGCGCCTGGGCCAACCTGGAGGCGGCCGACCTGATGATGCTCAAGGCTGCCACGCTCTACGACGCGGGCGAGCCCTGCGGCACCGAGGCCAACGCCGCCAAGTACCTCGCTGCAGAGGCGGCGCACGACGCCTGCCAGAACGCGGTGCTCACGCTCGGCGGCATGGGCTACGCGAAGGAATACCATGTGGAGCGTCTGCTGCGCGAGAGCTACATCCCGCGCATCGCCCCCGTCAGCCCGCAGATGATCCTGAACTTCATTGCCGAGAAGGCGCTGGGGCTGCCCAAGTCGTACTGATCTCTTCTGCCGAGCCATGAACACCGTCACCCGCCATCTCTTGATCCGCGGCCTCGTGCAGGGCGTGGGCTACCGCTGGTCGATGGTGCAGGCGGCCAGGCGGATCGGGCTGCGCGGCTGGGTGCGCAACCGGCGCGACGGCAGCGTGGAGGCGCTGGCGGCCGGCGAGGCTTCCGCGGTGGAGGAGCTGATCCGATGGGCGCGTCGCGGACCGCAGGGCGCGCGCGTCGATGCGCTCGACGTGGGCGAACCGGCCGGCGCCATCGCGGCCCAGGCGCTGCCCGACGGCTTCGAGCAGAGGGAGACGGCCTAGCAACAGCTGCCTGGCGCCATTTGCAACCTCGCAGGCGCGCATTGCTACCTTCCCCGACTGCCGCCGCGGACAGGGGATTTCCATGTGGCCGACAATCCAGGGCGGTCTTCCATCCTCCAGCGATACAAGAGACATCCCCATGAAACTCCCCACCAAAGTCCAGCTCGTCGACGTCGGCCCGCGCGACGGCCTGCAGAACGAGAAGCAGCCCGTGTCCGCCGAAGTGAAGATCGGCCTCGTGCACCGCCTGCAGGACGCGGGCCTGAAGGAGATCGAGGTCACCAGCTTCGTGAGCCCGAAGTGGGTGCCGCAGATGGCCGACAACGCCGAGGTGATGCACGGCATCGAACGCAGGCCCGGCGTGCGCTATTCGGTGCTCACGCCCAACATGAAGGGCTTCGAGGCGGCCATCGCCGCACCGCGCGAGGAGTGGCCCGATGAGATCGTGGTGTTCGGTGCGGCGAGCGAGGCCTTCAGCCAGAAGAACATCAACTGCTCCATCGCCGAGAGCATCGAGCGCTTCGCACCGGTGGTGGCCGCGGCGCTCGAAAAGGGCATCCAGGTGCGCGGCGCGATGTCGTGCACGGTCGGCTGCCCCTACGAGGGCGAGATCGCGCCGGCCAAGGTCGGCTACCTCGCCCAGCTGATGAAGGGCATCGGCGTGCAGCGCGTGGACGTGGCCGACACCATCGGCGTGGGAACGCCGCGCAAGGTGCAGGCGGCGATGGAGGCCACGCTGGCGCACTTCGGCGTCGACGCCATCTCCGGCCACTTCCACGACACCTATGGGCAGGCGCTGGCCAACACCCTGGCGGCGCTCGAGCTGGGCGTGTGGAACTTCCAGTCGTCCTCGGCCGGCCTGGGCGGCTGCCCCTACGCGAAGGGCGCGACGGGCAACGTGGCGACGGAGGACGTGGTCTACATGCTGCACGGCATGGGCATCGAGACCGGCATCGATCTCGACCGGCTGATCGACGCGGGCGTCTACATCAGCGAGGCACTCGGCCGCGAGCCGAACTCGCGCGCGTCGAAGGCCATCCGCACGAAGCGGGCCGGCTGAATTTCCTTGTCGATTGCTGTATTGAATGAACGGGAGTAGGTAGTGGATCTGCACGTCTGGCTTGCATTCCTGGTGGCCAGTTGCGTCATCGCGGTGTCGCCCGGTTCGGGCGCTGTGCTCAGCATGAGCCACGGGCTCAGCTACGGTGTGCGGCGCACCACGGCGACCATCGTCGGGCTGCAGCTGGGGCTCGCGGTGATCCTGCTGGTGGCCGGGCTCGGCGTGGGCGCGGTGCTCACCGCCTCGGCCAGCGCCTTCCTGGTCGTCAAGGTGGTCGGTGCGTGCTATCTGCTGTGGCTGGGCTGGCGCCAGTGGCGCGCCCCCGTTGCGAAGATCGAGGGCGACGCGGCGGAGGCGGCCGAGCCCGACCTCAGCGCATCGCAGCGCGTGCTGCGCGGCTTCCTGACCAACGTGACCAACCCCAAGGGCATCGTCTTCATGGCGGCCGTGCTGCCGCAGTTCATCCAGCCGACCCGGCCCCTGTGGCTGCAGCTGCTGGTGCTGCTGGCCACGACGGTGATGGTCGACGTGACCGTGATGCACGGCTATGCCTGGCTGGCCGCGCGGCTGCAGGGCATGCTGCGCAGCGTGCGTGCGCGCCGGGCGCAGAACCGCGTCTTCGGCGGCGTGCTGATGGCCATGGGCGCGATGCTGTTCATGTTCAAGCGCAGCGCCTGAGGGCGCCCCTTCTCAGCCTGATAGATTCGAAGCCATCATGTGCGGATCCGAACTCCATAAGCTCCCCGAAGGCGTCCAGCGCGTTTCCCGCGCCCTGCAGGATGCCGGCCACCCCCATTCCCCACGAATGCTCGACGACGCCTGCCGCACCGCGCAGCAGGCGGCCGACGCGCTCGGCATCTCGGTCGGGCAGATCGCCAAGAGCATCATCTTCCGGCGCAAGAGCGACGAGTCGGCGGTGCTGGTCATCACCTCGGGCGACAAGCGCGTGGACGAGAAGAAGGTCGATGCGCTGGTCGGCAAGACCGGGCGCGCCGACGCCGACTTCGTGAAGTCGCGCACCGGCTTCACCATCGGCGGCGTGTCGCCCGTGGGCCACCTGACGCCGCCCGTGGTGCTGATCGACCGCGAGCTCTTCCGCTTCGAGGAGATCTGGGCGGCAGCCGGCCATCCGCACGCGGTGTTCCAGCTGCGCCCGCACGACCTCGAGAAGCTCACCGGCGCGCCGGTGGCCGACGTGGTGTGAACTTCGCGGAAGCCGAGACGCTGGCCGAACGCGCCGTGGCGGTGCAGGCCGCGGCGGGCGACGTGCCTTCGCCATGCTGCTCGGTCTGCCGCATGGATCGCCTGAGCGGCTTCTGCGAAGGCTGCCTGCGCACCATCCCCGAGATCGCGGGCTGGAGCAAGATGGAAGACGAGACCCGGCGCCACGTGTGGCGGGCGATCGAGCTGCGGGCCAAGGCCGGCATCTGGCGCGTGCCCGCGGCGAATCCAGGAGACAGCAGCCCATGAAGCACATCGACTTCCATCTCGACTTCATCTCTCCGTATGCGCATCTCGCCTTCGAGCACCTGCCGCAGGCGCTCGAGGGGCTGAGCTACAGCGTCGCCTACAAGCCGGTGCTGCTGGGCGCGCTGCTCAAGCAGCACGGCCAGCTCGGGCCGGCGGAGATTCCGTCGAAGCGCAGCTGGACCTATCGCCACGTGCTCTGGCTAGGCCACACCCACGGCATCGAGATCCGCATGCCGGCCTCGCATCCCTACAACCCGCTGGCGCACCTGCGGCTGGCGGTCGCCACGAGCGACGACGGCACCATCAGCCGCCTTGTGGCCGAGACCATCTTCCGCCACGTCTGGCGCGGCGGCGAGGAAGCCGCGGACCCGGCACGCCTTGCCGCGCTCAGCGGGCAGCTCAAGCCCAAGCGCGACGCGAACAGCGACGAGAGCAAGGCCCTGCTCAAGCGCAACACGGACGAGGCCCTGCAGCAGGGCGTCTTCGGCACGCCGACCTACGTGGTCGACGGGCGCCTGTTCTGGGGCTTCGACGGCCTGCAGATGCTGCGCGCCTACCTCGCTGGCGACGCGTGGTTCGACGGCCCGGACTGGGCTTCGGCCGACCAGCGCCCGGCCTTGCTGCGCAGCAGCAAGGCCGCCTGAGGACAAACCCGCGGTACGCGGGAAAGCGCCCCGATTTCCTACAGGCTGAAACGAGCCGCGCGGGTTTCACCCTAGAACGTAAGCGCCGGTTCAGTTTCGCGAAAGGATCGGGTCAGTCGCGTCTCCAAGAATGCCTTCACGGTCCCGGATGCCGGGTGCCGCAATGAACGCAAACACAGGAGACGACCAATGGCAGCCACACTAGATTCGAGGGGAGTGCCGCACCCGGCCCCCCGGCCCATGTCCTCGGAGGAGAAGAAAGTCATCTTTGCCTCCTCGCTCGGCACCGTGTTCGAGTGGTACGACTTCTACCTCTACGGCTCGCTGGCCGCGATCATCGCGAAGCAGTTCTTCAGCGGCCTCGATGCGGGCGCTGCCTTCATCTTCGCGCTGCTGGCCTTCGCGGCGGGCTTCCTGGTGCGTCCGTTCGGCGCGATCGTGTTCGGCCGGCTGGGCGACATGATCGGTCGCAAGTACACCTTCCTGGTGACCATCCTGATCATGGGCCTGTCGACCTTCATCGTCGGCCTGCTGCCGAGCTACGCGACCATCGGCGTCGCGGCGCCGGTGATCCTGATCGCGCTGCGCATGCTGCAGGGCCTCGCGCTCGGCGGCGAGTACGGCGGTGCCGCCACCTACGTGGCCGAGCACGCGCCGCACGGCAAGCGCGGCGCCTACACCTCGTGGATCCAGACCACCGCCACGCTCGGCCTGTTCCTGAGCCTGCTGGTGATCCTGGGCGTGCGCGAGTTCATGGGCGAGGCCGCGTTCAACGACTGGGGCTGGCGCGTGCCGTTCCTGGTGTCGATCCTGCTGCTGGGCATCTCTGTGTGGATCCGGCTGACGCTGTCGGAGTCGCCCGCCTTCCAGAAGATGAAGGCCGAGGGCAAGACCTCGAAGGCGCCGCTGGCCGAATCCTTCGGCCAGTGGAAGAACCTGAAGATCGTGATCCTGGCGCTGGTGGGCCTGACGGCCGGCCAGGCGGTGGTCTGGTATTCGGGCCAGTTCTACGCGCTCTTCTTCCTGACCGCGCAGCTGAAGGTCGATGCGACCACGGCCAACCTGATGATCGCCGCCGCGCTGCTGCTGGGCACGCCCTTCTTCGTGGTGTTCGGCACGCTGTCGGACAAGATCGGCCGCAAGCCGATCATCATGGCCGGCTGCTTGCTGGCCGTGGTCACCTACTTCCCGGTCTTCAAGATGCTGACCGAAGCCGCCAACCCCGACCTGGCCCGCGCCCAGGCCACCGCCGGCGTGACGGTGACGGCCGACCCCGCGACCTGCTCCTTCCAGGGCAACCCGGTGGCACGCGAGATCGACTTCAAGAGCTCCTGCGACATCGCCAAGCGCTACCTGGTGCAGAACTCGGTGAGCTATGAGAACGTGGCCGGCGCGCCGGGCTCGAAGGCCATCGTGAAGATCGGCGACAAGTCGATCGAGGCGCCCATCGGCAACGTCGTCAATTCCAAGTTCGACGAGAACTCCACCAAGGAGATCGCCGCCTTCAAGAAGGGCGTGGCCGAGGACCTGAAGGTCGCCGGCTACCCCGCCAAGGCCGACCCCGCGAAGATGAACAAGGTGCTGACGGTGGTGCTGCTGTTCTGGCTGGTGCTGCTGGTGACCATGGTCTACGGTCCGATCGCCGCGATGCTGGTCGAGCTCTTCCCCACGCGCATCCGCTACACCTCGATGAGCCTGCCGTACCACATCGGCAACGGCTGGTTCGGCGGCCTGCTGCCGACCACCGCCTTCGCCATCGTGGCCTCGACCGGCAACATGTTCAACGGCCTGTGGTATCCGATCATCATCGCCGGCATCACGCTGGTGGTGGGCACGCTGTTCATCCGCGAAACCAAGGACGTGGACATCTACGCCAACGATTGATTGACCCCCAGGCTTCGCGCACTTCGTGTGCTTCGCCAACCCCCTCTCCGAGGGGGCGACACCAGCGGCCCGGCAAAGCCGGTTCCGCGGTGTTCCTTGCGAAATACCGAGACCGCCTTTTCTGCCTGTTCAACAAAGAGGCTTCATGCCGACCGCATGAGGCCTTTTTCTTGAACCATCCAGGAGACAAAACCCATGTGGAAACTCGTCGTCGGCTTCGTCATCTTCGCCGCCATTGCCCTGTACGTGATCTCGAAGGCCGGTGACAAGGTCGACATGTCGGGCGAGAAGCATGGTGGCGACACCACCACGCACGAGCCCGCGCCCGCCGCTGCGCCGAAGTAGGCCCGAGGATTCTTCAGGCCGGAACACCGCGGAACCGGCTTTGCCGTGCCGCAGGTGTTGCCCCCGGTGGGGGGTGGAGAAGCGACACGAAGTGCGCGAAGCCTGGGGGCGAGCCTATCGCTTGAATCGGCCGTCGCTCACGATCGAGAGGTCGACGTAGTCGATCCCCGTGTGGTCGGTCGGCGAGTAGCTGATGTCGAGCCCGCCGCCCACGTCGTACTGGAAGCTGTTGAGCGTGGCGATCAGCTTCGCGCGCGTGGGCTTCGGGCCCGTGCGGCGCAGCGCCTCCACCATCACCTTCGTGGCGACGAAGCCTTCGAGCAGTGCAGGCGAGAGCTCGTTCTGGCCCTTGGCCTTGGCCAGCGCCAGCGCTTCCTTGATGAGCGGATGGCCGAAGGCGCGCTCGTAGGGCAGCACCTGCGTGACGATCACGCCCGCACTGGCCGAGCCCAGTTCCTTGATGAAGCCCGAGGCCGCGTTGTTCGACAGCGTGATGATCTGCGCCGCCGAGCCCGCCGCGCGCAGCGCCTTGATGCCGTCGGTCACGGCGGTGCCGGAGCCGATCCACAGCACCGCCTGCGCGTTGGCCTTGGTGAGCTGCGGCACGATGGCCGCGTAGTCGGGCTTGCTGCGGTCGGCCAGCGCCACCACGGCCGGCTTCAGGTTGGCCTTCTCGAAGCCCTTGCTCGCGCCTTCCATCGCGTCCTTGCCGAAGGAGTCGTCGGCCTGCACGACGGCGATGCGCTGGATGCCGGTGGTCTGCAGGTGCTGCACCGCCTTCTCCGCCTCGCGCTGGTAGGTCGAGCGCACGTTGAAGATGTTCTTCTGCACCGGCTTGTGCAGCGCCATCGCGCCGGTGGAGGGGCCGACCAGCGGCACGCCGTGCTTGTCGAGCAGCGGGATCACCGCGAGCGTGTTCGGCGTGCCGCGGTTCAGCAGCAGCGCGAGCACCTTCCTGTCCTCGATGAGCACGCGCGTGTTCTCCAGCGAACGCTTCGCGTCGAGGCCGTCGTCCATGCGGATCACCTCGATCTGCTCGCCGTTGATGCCGCCCTGAGCGTTGACCTGGTCGATGACCAGTTGCGAGCCCAGGATGGTTTCCTTCACGCTGGCGGCCACCGGGCCTGAGAGGTCGGCCGACTGGCCGATCAGGATCTGGGCCGCCGCACCCGGCGCCGCCAGGGCGAACAACAGCGCAGCGGCGCAGGACGTGAGCGTCTTCTTCATCGAGCGAAGCCTTTCCGGGGCGGGTGCCTGTGTCAGAAACTGTGTAATGTGTTGCTGAACGTCACTTGTCGCCAGTTGACGCAAACCCTGTCAAACCAAGGTTTCCAGCGCCCGGAAAAAAGCGGCCCGCCGGTGCGCCGGCGGGCCGTTCAAACTCGCCCCTTCCGGGGCGGGGACTCAACGCTTGAAGCGACCGTCGCTGATGATCGACAGGTCCGCGAAATCGATGCCGCTGTGATCTGTGGGCGAGTAGCTCACTTCGAGCCCGCCGCCGAGGTCGTAGCCGCGCAGGCCGTCGAGGGCGGCCACCATCCTGGCCCGCGTGGGCTTGGGCCCGGCGCGGCGCAGCGCCTCCACCAGCACCTTGGCCGATGCGAAGCCTTCGAGCGCGGCCGGCGACAGCTCCGACTGGCCCTTGGCCTGTGCGAGCGCCAGGGCTTCCTTCACCATCGGATGGCCCAGCGAGCGCTCGTTGGGAAACACCTGCGTCACGATGACGCCCTTGCTCGCATCGCCCAGCTGCTTGATGAAGCCCGACGAGGCGTTGTTCGACAGCGTGACCACCTGCGCGGCCGAACCCGCGGCGCGCAGCGCCTTGATGCCGTCCACCACGGCCACGCCGGAGCCGATCCACACCACCGCCTGCGCGTCTGCGCCCTTGATGGCGGGCACGATGGTCTTGTAGTCGGGCTTGTCGCGGTCGGCCGGAATGGTCACGGTGGGTTTCGCCTTGCCCTTGGCGAAGCCGGTCATCGCGCCTTCGAGCGCGTCGGCGCCGAAGGAGTCGGTCACGTGCACGACCGCGATGCGCGTGAGGCCGATGGTCAGCAGGTGCTGCACCGCCTTCTCGGCCTCGCGCTGGTAGGTGGCGCGCACGTTGAAGACGTGCTTCTGCAGCGGCTTGTGCAGCACCATCGCGCCGGTGGAGGGGCCGATGAGCGCCACGTCGTACTTGTCGAGCCAGGGAATGATCGCCTGCGAGTGCGGCGTGCCGCGGCTCATGAAGAGTGCCAGCACCTTCTTGTCCTCGATCAGCACGCGCGCGTTCTCGCTGGCGCGCTTCACGTCGAAGCCGTCGTCCATGCGCAGCACCTCGATCTTCTCGCCGTGGATGCCGCCCTGCGCGTTGGCCGCGTCGATCACGAGCTGCGCGCCGCCGATGGTCTCGTTCACGCTCGCGGCCACCGAGCCGGTCATGCCGGCGGTCTGGCCGATCAGGATCTGGGCCGACGCGCCGAGCGCGCTGAAGGCCAGCAGGGCTGCGGCGCAGAGCGTGCGTGTTCTCTTCATGGAGTCTTTTCGAGGCAATGCAGTCGCGCTGTCGGGCAACGATGCAAACAAATGTGGTATTTGTTTCTGAAAGTGTCCTGAATGCCATCAGGACAAACCCCTGCGTGGCCATCGCCCTTGTGACCTAGTGCGCAAACCCGTCACGGACCACTCCCTAGAATGTTTGCCCCACCCCCCAAGGCACTCATGACACAGGGCTCCATCCGGATTCGCGGCGCGCGCCAGCACAACCTCCAGAACCTCGATCTCGACATTCGCACCGGCGAAATGACGGTGGTCACCGGGCCCAGCGGCTCGGGCAAGTCGAGCCTCGTTTTCGACACCCTCTATGCCGAAGGCCAGCGGCGCTACGTGGAGACCTTCTCCGCCTACGCGCGCCAGTTCCTGGACCGCATGGACAAGCCGGCCGTCGACAAGGTCGAAGGCGTGCCGCCCGCCATCGCCATCGACCAGACCAACCCGGTGCGCTCCTCGCGCTCCACGGTCGGCACGATGACCGAGCTGAACGACCACCTGAAGCTGCTCTTTGCGCGCGCAGCCAACCTGTTCGACCGCGAGACCGCGCTGCCGGTGCGCCACGATTCGCCCGACAGCATCTACGCGCAGATCGTCGAGCGAGCGGCTGCGGCAGGCGATCCGCGGCTGGTCGTCACCTTCCCGGTCGAGCTGCCCGCGAGCACCACGGCCGACGAGGTGCAGCAGTGGCTGTCGGCCAGCGGCTTCACGCGCGTGCAGGCCGAGCGCGAAGTGGCCACGCCCACGGGCCCGCGCAAGGTGCTCGACGTGGTGGCAGACCGCTTCCGCGCATCGAGCGCCGAGCGCTCGCGCGTGGTGGAGGCCATCGAGGTCGCGCTCAGGCGCGGCAGCGGGCGCGTCACGGTGCATGCCACGGGGGCCGAGGAAAACGCGCCGACCGATGTCTGGAAGTTCTCCACCGGCCTGCACTGCCCCGAGAGCGACATCCGCTACGCAGACCCGATCCCGTCGATGTTCTCGTTCAACTCGGCCGTGGGCGCCTGCGACACCTGCCGCGGCTTCGGCCGCGTGATCGGCGTCGACCTGGGCCTGGTCATTCCGAACGACAAGCTCACGCTGCGCGCCGGCGCCATCAAGACCATCCAGACGCCCGCCTGGAAGGAAGCGCAGGACGACCTCATGCGCCATGCCGAAACGGCCGGCATTCCGCGCGATACGCCATGGAACAAGCTCACCGACGAGCAGAAGCACTGGGTGATCGAGGGCACGCCCAACTACAAGGAAGGCAACTGGAACAAGCAGTGGTACGGCGTGCGCCGCTTCTTCGCCTACCTGGAGAGCAAGGCCTACAAGATGCACATCCGCGTGCTCTTGTCCAAGTACCGCAGCTACACGCCGTGTCCCACCTGCAGCGGCGCGCGCCTGAAGCTCGAGAGCCTGCTGTGGCGCATCGGCAGCAAGGAAGACGCCGATGCGGTGCTGCCGCCCGAGAAACGCTTCATGCCGACCGGCGCGAAGTGGACCCGCGCGCAGCTGGAGGCGCTGCCGGGGCTGTGCCTGCATGACCTGATGCTGCTGCCCATCGAGAGGCTGCGGCAGTTTTTCGACCGCATGGGCCAGGGAATGGCTCCGTCCCCCTCCGGGGGAGGGCAGGCGGCCTCCGCAAAAGCCGTGGCCGTGGTGGAGGCCGAGAGCCCCCATCCCAACCTTCCCCCAGCGGGGGAAGGAGCAAGACAGGGCGAGGCGCAGGCGCTGAAACTGCTGTTCGAGGAAATCACCACCCGCCTGCGCTACCTCCACGACGTCGGCATCGGCTACCTCACGCTGGACCGCCAGAGCCGCACGCTCAGCGGCGGCGAGGTGCAGCGCATCAACCTCACCACCGCGCTCGGCACCTCGCTGGTCAACACGCTGTTCGTGCTCGACGAGCCCAGCATCGGCCTGCATCCGCGCGACATGAACCGCATTACCGAGGCCATGCTGCGCCTGCGCGACGCGGGCAACACGCTGGTGGTGGTCGAGCACGACCCGGCCGTGATGCTGGCCGCCGACCGCGTGATCGACATGGGCCCGGGCCCCGGCGCACGCGGCGGACAGGTGGTGTTCGACGGCACCACCGACCAGCTGCGCGATGCCGACACGCTCACCGGCCAGTACCTGGGCGGGCGCAAGAAGATCGGCATGGGCTTCAAGCGGCTGGTGAGCGAGAACACGCACCGGCTCATCCTCGAGGGCGTGCGCGAGCACAACCTGAAGAACGTGACGGTCGAGTTCCCGCTGGCGCGCCTGGTGTGCGTCACCGGCGTGAGCGGCTCGGGCAAGTCCACGCTGATCCAGGACGTGCTGGCTCCGGCGCTCATGCGCCACTTCGGCAAGGCCACCGAAAGCCCGGGCGCGCACGACCGCCTGCTCGGCGCAGACCACCTGGGCGACGTGGTGTTCGTCGACCAGTCGCCCATCGGCAAGACCGCGCGCTCCAATCCCGCGAGCTACGTGGGCGCCTGGGACGCCATCCGCGAGATCTTCGCCACGGCGACGCTGTCGCGCCAGCGCGGCTACACCGCGAGCAAGTTCAGCTTCAACTCCGGCGACGGCCGCTGCCCGACCTGCGGCGGTTCGGGCTTCGAGCACGTCGAGATGCAGTTCCTGTCCGACGTGTACCTGCGCTGCCCCGACTGCGACGGCAAGCGCTACCGCCCCGAGATCCTCGAAGTACGCGTGGAGCGCAAGGGCAAGAGCTACAACGTCGCCGACGTGCTCGAACTCACCGTGGCCGAGGCCGCGGCCGTGTTCGAGGCCGACCGCGACGTGCTGCGCGTGCTGCAGCCGATCTCCGACGTGGGCCTGGACTACGTCAAGCTCGGCCAGCCCGTGCCCACGCTCTCCGGCGGCGAGGCGCAGCGCCTGAAGCTCGCCGGCTTCCTGGCCGAGGCCGCGAAGAACGCCACCGCCAGCAAGCAGTCGGTGGCGCGCAAGGGCACGCTCTTCCTGTTCGACGAGCCCACCACCGGCCTGCACTTCGACGACATCGCGCGGCTCATGCGCGCGCTGCGCAAGCTGCTCGATGCCGGGCACTCGCTGATCGTGATCGAGCACAACCTCGACGTGATCCGCGCGAGCGACTGGCTGATCGACCTCGGCCCCGAGGGCGGCGAGGGCGGCGGCCAGGTGGTGGCCGAGGGCACGCCCGAGCAGCTGCGCGAGAACCGCGCCTCGCTCACCGGCGCCGCGCTGGCCGACTACGAACTCGCCATCGGCCCCGAGGCCTACAAGGTGGCCGAGCGCGCAGCGCGCCGCTACGTCGCCAACGCCAAGACGGCGCCGGGCGCCGATGCGGTGCAGATCGTCAACGCGCGCGAGCACAACCTGAAGAACCTGAGCGTGGACATCCCGCGCGGCAAGTTCAGCGTGGTGACGGGCGTGAGCGGATCGGGCAAGTCGACGCTGGCCTTCGACATCCTCTTCAACGAGGGGCAGCGCCGCTACCTCGAATCGCTCAACGCCTATGCGCGCAGCATCGTGCAGCCGGCGGGCCGGCCCGAGGTGGACGCGGTGTACGGCATTCCGCCGACGGTGGCCATCGAGCAGCGCCTGTCGCGCGGCGGCCGCAAGAGCACGGTGGGCACCACCACCGAGGTGTGGCACTTCCTGCGCCTGCTGTACGTGAAGCTGGGCATCCAGCACTGCATCCACGACGGCGCGGCCGTGCAGCCGCAGACGCCCGACAGCATCGCCGCACAGCTGATGCGCAACTTCAAGGGCCAGCACATCGGACTGCTCGCGCCGCTGGTGACCAACCGCAAGGGCGTCTACACCGAGCTGGCCGACTGGGCGCGGCCGCGCGGCTTCACGCACCTGCGCGTGGACGGCGAGTTCCTGCCGACCACCGGCTTCCCGCGCATCGACCGCTTCAAGGAGCACAGCATCGAGCTGCCGGTGGCCAGCCTCGACGTGCTGCCCTCGAACGAGAACGAGCTGCGCGCGGCGCTGGCCAAGGCGCTGGAGCACGGCAAGGGCGTGGTGCACGTGCTCAGCGATCTCGACGGACTGCGCGCCGCGATGATGGCCGGCGTGTCCACCGCGGGCATCGGCCGCGTGAACGTGTTCTCCACGCTGCGCGCCTGCCCGGTGTGCAGCACCAGCTACGCCGAGCTCGATCCGCGCCTCTTCAGCTACAACAGCAAGCACGGCTGGTGCCCCGACTGCGTGGGCACCGGCGTCAAGCTCAGCAAGGACCAGCGCAAGGTGTTCGACGACTCCGTGCTGGCCGGCGACGACAAGGGCCGCGAGCAGACCTTCGCCGAGCCCGAGGTGGAAGACCTGGCCGACGTGGCCTGCCCGACCTGCGAGGGCACGCGCCTGAATGCCACCGCGCGCGCCGTGAGCTTCGGCACCGCGGCCGACGGCACGGGCGGCATCGGCATCACCGAGCTCGCGCGCATGAGCGTGACCGAGGTGCGCCAGTGGTTCGAGGGCCTCGCGCTCACCGGCCGCGAAGCCGAGATCGCGCGCGACCTGGTGCCGGAAATCAGGAGCCGTCTCGAGTTCCTGGAAGAAGTGGGCCTGGGCTACCTCACGCTGGACCGCGGCGCGCCCACGCTCTCGGGCGGCGAGGCGCAGCGCATCCGCCTGGCGGCGCAGCTCGGCAGCAACCTCCAGGGCGTGTGCTACGTGCTCGACGAGCCGACCATCGGCCTGCACGCGCGCGACAACCAGATCCTGCTCGACGCGCTGCACAAGCTCGGCGACAAGGGCAACACGCTGGTGGTGGTGGAGCACGACGAAGACACCATCCGCCGCGCCGACCACATCATCGACATCGGCCCGAGCGCCGGCAAGCGCGGCGGCCGCCTGGTGGCCGAGGGCACGGTCGCCGACATCCAGAAGGCCGACGACTCGCAGACCGGCCGCTACCTGCGCGACGCCATCCGGCACCCGCTGCAGGCGCGCCGGCTGATCCCGTCGCCCGACCCGAAGGCCGAGGAAAGCGGCGAGTGGCTCACGGTGCACGGCGCCGACCTGCACAACCTGCAGGACGTGACGGCCACGCTGCCGCTGCGCCGCCTGGTGGTGGTCACCGGCGTCAGCGGCTCGGGCAAGTCGACGCTCGCGCGCGACGTGCTGCTGGCCAACGTGCAGGCCATCGTGACGCAGCGCTCGACCAAGGCGGGCCGCGATGCCGACGCCGCCGGCAAGCGCCCCGCGTGGGCGGGCTGCCGCAAGGTCGAGGGCTACGAGACCGTCGACCGCGTGCTCGAGGTCGACCAGACGCCCATCGGCAAGACGCCGCGCAGCTGCCCGGCCACCTACATTGGCTTCTGGGACACCATCCGCAAGCTCTTCGCCGACACGCTGGAGGCCAAGGCGCGCGGCTACGGCCCGGCGCGCTTCAGCTTCAACACCGGCGAAGGCCGCTGCCCGGGCTGCGAGGGCGCGGGCGTGCGCACCATCGAGATGAGCTTCCTGCCCGACGTGAAGGTGCCCTGCGAGGTGTGCCACGGCGCACGCTTCAACCCGGAGACGCTGGCCGTGAGCTGGCGCGGCAAGAGCATCGGCGACGTGCTGAAGATGGAAGTCGACGAGGCCGTCGAGTTCTTCGCGAGCATGCCCAACATCAGCCACCCGCTGCAGCTGCTGAAGGACGTGGGCCTGGGCTATCTCACGCTGGGGCAGCCCTCGCCCACGCTCTCGGGCGGCGAGGCGCAGCGCATCAAGCTGGTCACCGAGCTGAGCAAGGTGCGCGACGACATCACCCGCCGCGGCCAGAAGGCACCGCACACGCTGTACGTGCTCGACGAGCCGACCGTGGGGCTGCACATGGCCGACGTCGAGAAGCTGATCCACGTGCTGCACCGGCTGGTGAACGGCGGCCACAGCGTGGTGGTGATCGAGCACGACCTCGACCTGATCGCCGAGGCCGACTGGATCCTCGACCTCGGCCCCGAGGGCGGCAGCGCCGGCGGGCGCATCGTCGCGGCGGCGCCGCCGGAAGAGGTGGTGCGGCTGGGCACGCACACCGGCGTGGCGCTGAAGCCGGTGCTGGCGCGCTGAGTGCGAAAAGGGCCTCGCCGGTGCAGGTCGCCGGCGAGCCTCTTCACCTCGGCGCATAGGCCTTTCGAGGGTATCGCCAAGGTCATGCAAAGCGGCGCACAATGGCTTCCAACCCTTGGCGCAGGCGCATCCTGAATCAGCCATGGTGGAGTGAACATGCGAGGGATGAAGCGCCGCGGCGGGGCTACGCAAGGAGCCATGTCATGACCCGCTTCATCGATGTTCACAGCCTGGTCCGCCTGGTCGACGAGACCGGTGTCCCGCAGTTCCTGACCGCGCTGGCCGACGCGCTGCGCGACGACTTCATGCGGTGGCGGGAGTTCGACAAGAAGGCGCGCGTGGCCAGCCATTCGCACCTCGGCGTGATCGAGCTGATGCCGGTGGCCGACGACGGCGCCTACGCCTTCAAGTACGTCAACGGACATCCGCACAACACCGCGGTCGGGCTGCCGACCGTCATGGCCTTCGGTGTGCTGGCCGAGGTCGACACGGGCTACCCCGTGCTGCTTTCCGAACTCACGCTCACCACCGCGCTGCGCACGGCCGCCACCTCGGCGATGGCCGCGAAGGCGCTGGCGCGGCCCGATTCGCGCAGCCTCGCGCTGATCGGCAACGGCTCGCAGAGCGAATTCCAGGCGCTGGCCTTCCATGCGCTGCTGGGCATCGAGGAAGTGCGCGTGTACGACATCGATCCGCACGCCACTGACAAGCTGGTGCGCCACCTGTCGGCCTGCACGCCGCTGGAGATCGTGCGCGCCCGCTCTGTGGCCGAGGCGGTGCGCGGCGCGGACATCGTCACCACCGTCACCGCCTACCAGGGGCGTGCGACGGTGCTCACGCCCGACATGATCGAGCCGGGCATGCACATCAACGCGGTGGGCGGCGATTCGCCCGGCAAGACCGAGCTGCATCCCGGCGTGCTCGGCAAGGCCCGCGTGTTCGTCGAGTACGAGCCGCAGACCCGCGTCGAGGGCGAGATCCAGCAGGTGGCCGCCGACTTCCCGGTGAGCGAACTCTGGCGCGTGCTGCTGGGCGAAGTGCCCGGGCGCGAGAGCTCAGCGCAGGTCACGCTGTTCGACTCGGTGGGCTTCGCGCTGGAGGACTACACGGCGCTGCGCTACATCCAGCGCATCGCCACGGAGCGCGGCATCGGCCGGCAGATCGCGCTGGTGCCCGAGCTCGACGACCCGAAGGACCTGTTCGGGCTCACGGCCTCCGGTAGGCGCCGGGCGGTGCTGCGGCGTGCGGCATGATGGGCGGCTTCGCCACTGCCGCCTTCCGTCTTCATGCTCACCATCTACAACGACCAGCACGCTCTCCACCAGGGCAAAGTCGAGATGTTCCGCGGCGAGCTCGTGCCGTGCTTCGAGGTGCCTGCCCGCGTCGACCATGTGAGGCATGAGCTGGAGCGCAGGCGCATCGGCGCGCTGCAGGCGCCCGATGCCTTCGACGAAGCGCTGCTCGCGAAGGTGCATGCGCCGCGCTACCTGGATTTCATCGCGCACGCATGGGACGAGTGGGTGGCGCTGGACCCGTCCAACGCGACGCGCGATGCGCTGCCCTCGTACTGGCCCACGCGCGGCATGCGCAGCGACGTGCTGCCGAAGAGCTTTCCCGCGCGCCTGGGGCTCTTCTCCTTCGATGCGGGCACGCCGCTGATGGCCGGCAGCTGGGCGGCGGCGCGACACGGCGCGGCCTGCGCCTGGACCGCGGCCCAGCGCGTCGTCGGCGGCGAGCGCGCTTCCTTCGCGCTGACGCGCCCGCCGGGCCACCACGCGGGCGCCGATTTCTTCGGCGGCTACTGCTTCCTCAACAACGCTGCCGTGGCGGCGCAGGCGCTGCGCGACGCGGGTGTCGAACGCGTCGCGGTGCTCGACGTCGACTACCACCACGGCAACGGCACCCAGGCCATCTTCTACGAGCGCGACGACGTGCACTTCGCAAGCCTGCACGGCGATCCGCTGACCGACTACCCCTACTACCTCGGCCATGCCGACGAGCGCGGCGCCGGACGCGGCGAGGGCTTCAACCACAACCTGCCGCTGCCCCGCGGCACCGACTTCACCGCATGGCGAGCCGCACTGAAGGCCGCGCTGGCCCGCATCGCCGAAGTGAAGGCCGGTGCGCTGGTGGTCTCGCTGGGCGTCGACACCTTCGAGGGCGACCCGATCTCCGGCTTCAGGCTCAGGAGCGACGACTACCTGCGCATGGGCGAAGACCTTGCGCGGGCCGGATTGCCGACGGTGTTCGTCTTCGAGGGCGGCTATGCAGTGGCGGAGGTGGGCGTCAATGCGGTGAACGTGATCGAAGGGTTCGCGCAGGCCGGCGGCTGACGCACAGGCGACTCGGACGCCGGAATTCGCCCTGTTTTCCCACGGAAATCAGGGCAGCCCCGATTGCCTTCGCCGATGCGGCGGGGCCCAATCGGCGCTTTTCTCTCGTCAGGATCCAGTCAGCCATGCTCCGCCGCTCCACCTTTCTCCGTACCGCCGCCGCCATCGCCGCAGCCGGCGGCCTCGCCCTTCCGATGGCAGCGCTCGCGCAGGCCTTTCCCGCCAAGCCCGTCAAGCTGGTGATCGCCTTCCCGGCGGGCGGCCCGACCGACATCACCATGCGCCAGCTCGCGGAGAACGCGAGCAAGATCCTCGGCCAGCCGGTCATCATCGACAACAAGCCCGGCGCCGGCGGCACGCTGCCCGCGCAGGCGCTGCAGACCGCGCAGCCCGACGGCTACACCGTCGCGCAGATCCCGCTGGGCGTGTTCCGCCTGGGCTACACGACCAAGATCAACTGGGATCCGCTCAAGGACATCACCTACGTCATCAACGTCACCGGCTACGCCTTCGGCATCGTCGTGCCGGCCGACAGCCCGTTCAAGACCTGGGCCGACTTCGTCGCCTACGCCAAGGCCAACCCCGGCAAGCTGACCTACGGCTCCACGGGCACGCTGACCAGCCCTCACCTGACCACGGAGATCGTCGCGCAGAAGGCCGGCATCCAGCTGCAGCACGTGCCCTACAAGGGCAGCGCCGACCTGATGCTCGCGGTGGTCAGCGGCCAGCTGATGGCCGCGGCCGACAGCACCGGCTTCGCACCGCAGGTCGAGGCCGGCAAGCTGCGCGTGCTCAACACCTGGGGCGAGAAGCGCCTGGCCAAGTTCCCCGACGCCCCCACGCTGAAGGAACTGGGCTACGACGTGGTGCAGAACTCGCCCTTCGGCATCGGCGCACCCAAGGGCACGCCGCCCGAGGTGGTGAAGAAGCTGCACGACGCCTTCAAGCAGGCGATGGAAGAACCCAGCTACGTAGCCGCGCTGGGCCGCTACGACATGCTGCCGAACTACATGAGCTCGGCCACCTACACCAAGTTCGCGCAGGACACGGTGGTGAAGGAGAAGGCGATCATCGAGAAGCTGGGGTTGGCGAAGGAAAAGTGAGCCGACCTTAGGTGTCACCCCCTCAGGATGGATGCGAGCGCGATGTTGATGTAGTAGTTGCTCCGTCCCATCCTGTGTTTCTGGACGAAGCCGCCTTCGACCAGTGCCTCCAGATACTTGGTTGCGGTGAGGCGCGAGACCTGCAGGTCCTGCTGCACGAATTCGATTTTCGTGTAAGGGTGCATGAAGAGGTTGTTGATCAGGTCCTGGCTGTAGAACTTGTACTTCTCGCGAATGCGGTGCTTGTAGTCGAACAACGCCGACTTGATCGCATTGATCGTCTCGATGGTCTGGCTGGCGGTCTGCTCCACCGCCTCGAGCAGGTACAGCACCCACTCTTCCCATGCGTCCTGGTCCCGCACCGCCTGCAGTAGTCGGTAATAGTCGGCTTTCGTCCGCACTATGTGACTGCTCAGGTAGAGCACCGGAATATCGAGCAGCCGTTCCTTCACCAGGTAGAGCACATTGAGAATTCGACCGGTACGGCCGTTGCCGTCGTAGAACGGGTGAATGCTCTCGAATTGATGATGGATCAGCGCCATCTTGATCAAGGGATCGGCGGCGAACGAATCTGTCTCGTTGACGAAGCGCTCCAATGCGCGCATCAGCGCCTCGATCTCGCCCGGATCCTGCGGCGGCGTGTAGACGATGCGGCCAGCCGCGTCCTTCAGGGCGGTCCCTGGCAGCTTGCGAAAGCCCGCGTTGTTGCGTTCGAGCTCGGACTGGATCCGGATGATGTGGTTCGACGTGATCAATCCGCTCTCGCGGACTTGCTCGAAGCCCACACGCAAGGCCTGCCGGTAGCGCAGCACTTCCTTGGCTGAGGGATTCGCGAAGGCCTCCGGCAAGACATCGTCCTTGAACAACTCGTCGTGTGTCGTGACGATGTTCTCGATTTCCGAGCTGTCCTTGGCTTCCTGCAGGGCCAGCGTGTTGATCAATATTCCCTGATTGGGTATTGCGGCAGCAATTCCCTTGAGTTCAGCCAACCTGCGGCTGGCGCTGGCGAGCTTCTTCAGTATTGCGGAGGTGTCGAACCGCGTGGGGTTCAGTTGGTCGAGCGACGGAAGGATATGCATGGAAATCAAGGGTTTCCATACATGTTAGGCCCGACATGTATAGAAATCCCAAATTTCTATACATGAAGGCAGACTCAAGTCCGCAAAAACCAGAAAACTGCACAGATCATCGATGCGGATGGATTGCAAACAGCTCGTCCACCAGCCGGCCCGCCAGCTCCGGCTGCACCCCGTCCCCGCCGAACACCAGCCGGAACACGATCGGCGCGATCAGGTGGTCGATCACCTGCTGCGGTTCGGGGGCGCGCTCGCCGCGGGCGTGGGCCTGCTCGACCAGGGTGAGCGCTTCCCTGCGGCGGTTGCGCAGGCAGTCGGTGTCGGAGTTGCCGTTGGCCAGCGCGGCCGCGGCTTTCAGCAGCGAGGTGTTGCACGGCCTGGACAGGTGCTCGATGAGTTCGCGCGCCCAGGCTTCGAGGTCGGCGCGCAGGGTGCCGGTGTCCGGCAGCGGGCGGTTGGGGTCGAGCCGGTGGGTGGCGGTTTCGGCCAGCAGGCCCTGCAGGTCGCCCCAGCGGCGGTAGATGCTCGATGCGCTGACGCCCGCCCGCTCGGCCACGGCCGGCACCGTGACGCGCTCCCGTCCCTGTTCGGCCACGAGTTCCTCGAGGGCGGTGCGCACGAGCGCCTGCACCTGGGCGCTGCGGCCGCCGGGGCGCTTGTTGGGGAGGGCGGTGTCGGTCATGGCGATGGACTTTAACGCAAAGATATTTGCTTTAGTGGACTCACAGTTCTAGAATCGCAAAAGCAAAAAAAGTTGCGTTAAGGATTCGCCATGCCGTCCTCCTGCCCCGAACTCGCCTCCGCCACCGCCGAGATCGCTGCCCGCTCCAGGCCTTGGCGCCTGCCGCAGCGCGCCGCCTTCGCGCTGCTGGCGACGGTGCTGTTCGCCTTCTTCTTCGCGGCGGCGGCGCCTTCGCCTCTCTTCGTGGTGTTCCAGCATGCCTGGCACTTCTCGTCCTCGCTGCTCACGGTGGCTTTCGCGGTCTACGCGATCGCGCTGCTGGTCTCGCTGCTGGTGGCGGGGTCGCTGTCGGACCACATCGGGCGGCGTCCCGTCGTGCTGGCTGCGCTGGTGCTGCAGGCGGTGGCGATGGGGCTCTTCCTGCTCGCGAACGGCATTGGCGGGCTGATCGTCGCGCGCGTGGTGCAGGGCATCGCCACGGGCGTGGCGAGTGGCGCGCTGAGCGCGGCGGTGGTCGAGGCCGCACCGGCTTCGCGCAAGCGGCTGGGGGCGATGATCACGAGCGTGTCGCCGCTTGCCGGCCTTGCCGCCGGTGCGTTGCTCACGGGCGTGGCGGTGAAGTTCTCGGTGCAGCCGGTGATGCTGGTGTTCGGCGTGCTGGCCGCCGTGTTCGCACTCGGGGCGGCAGTGGTGCTGTGGATGCCAGAGACGGTCACGCCGCGCGCTGGCGCGCTGGCCTCGCTGGTGCCGCGCGTGTCCATTCCCGCCAAGGCGCGCGCCGAGTTCGCGCGCGGGCTGCCGGTGTTCGTCGTGGTTTGGGCGCTCGGCGGGCTTTACCTGTCGCTGGCGCCTTCGCTGATGCTGCACGTGTTCGGCATCGACAACGGCGTGGTCAACGGCCTGACCGTGGCAGTGCTCTCGGGCACGGGAGCGATCGCGCCGACGCTGCTGGGCCGCCTCGCGGCACCGCGCCCGGCCATCGCCGGCATGGCCAGCATCGCGCTCGGGCTGCTGCTGCTGCTGGCTTCGCTCGCGACGCGCTCGCTCGCGCTCTTCTTCGTCGGCACGGCGGTGGCGGGCATCGGCTTCGGCGGCGCCTTCTCGGCGCTGGTGCAGACGCTGGCGCCCATGGCGCAATCGCACGAGCGCGGCGAGCTGTTCGCGGCGATCTTCGTGGTGAGCTACCTCGCGTTCAGCCTGCCTGCGATGCTTGCGGGCTTCCTGGTCGCGCCGCTGGGCTTGCTGAACACCACCGAAGGCTATGCAGCGGTGCTGCTGCTGATCGCGGCCTTCGGCACCTGGAGCCAATGGGCCTTGCTGCGCCGGATGCGGCGCGAGCTGCCCTTGCGCGGGTGAGCGAAGGGAGTTGCTCGGGTCAGGCCTTCCACGCCCTGGTTCCAGCCGTCTCGGCTCCCGCGGCGTGACGGATATCGGCAGCTACCTGTGGGCCGGCTTCCGACTCGAAGCGCTAATCACCCACGACGAGGGCGCCACCGGCATCTCCGGCTTCTCCGGCTTCAGTTGACGCCCTACCGCGAGCCCGGCCTCAGCGTGCCGACAGAACCGCGCGCGCCGCCTCGGCGAAGCCGGTACCGCGTTCGCCCTGCGTCACGTAGCGCGGCAGATGCTCGAGCTGCGGCACGAAGCGCGCGACGTTCGCCACGCCGATGCTGTGCGCGAAGGTGCGGAACATCAGCTGGTCGTTGGTGGAGTCGCCCACGTAGGCCCAGCGGTCCATCTCGTCGTCGAGCCGGCGGCCCCACAGCTCGCGCACGATCCAGCGCGCGCCCTCAAGCTTGTCGTTGTCGCCGTACCAGCCGTTGACGTGGATGCTGCTGACGGTGGCGTGCATGCCCTCGCCGCGCATCAGCGCAACCACCTGCGCGATGGTGGCTTCGCTCAATTGCACGAACTCGCTGTGGTCGATGGCGATGTCGGTCTCGCGCCCCGGCGAGTCGGTGGCGCGGCCCACGCCCGGCAGCTCGCGCTCGATGCGCTCCAGCACCGACTGCATGCGCGCGAAGTTGGCCGCGCGCGTGGGCTCGTCCTGCTGGTAGCGTTTCTCGACCTTGCCATCGGCAGACGGCAGCAGCGCCACTGCACCGTTCTCTGCCACCATGGCATCGACAGGCCAGGCGTTGACGAAAGGAAGGCTCCAGCCCACCGGCCGGCCCGTGATCGCCACCACCGAGAGGCCTGCCGCCTTGAGATCGCCCAGCGCCTGCAATGCATCTGGCGTGATCGCGCCCTCGTGCGTGAGCGTGTCGTCGATGTCGGTGAACACGCCGATGAGCCCGGCGCGCGCAGTCTCGGGCCAGTCGGCCAGCGGCAGCAGATGATGGGGCGGGGAGGGCAGGGAAGGCGGCTGCGAAGGCATGGCGGAAAGAATGCGAAAAGGAGCGGCGATCGTACCGGCGCTTTCGTGTAGCATCCCGCCCCCGCCGTGCCATGGAGGCCGGTGCGGCGCCCTCCATGCTCCACATCCTCGTCGACGACCTCCGCAAGACCTACCGCATCTCCGAACGCGACCCTGGCGTGATCGGTGCGCTGCGCGGCCTCGTGCAGCGCCGCCATCGCACGGTGGAGGCGCTGTCGGGCGTGTCGTTCGCGCTGGAGCGCGGCGAGCTGCTGGGCTTCATCGGGCCGAATGGCGCGGGCAAGTCGACCACCATCAAGATCCTCTCGGGCATCCTGCGGCCCGACGGCGGGCGCGTGGAGATCGACGGGCGCGACCCCTTCGCCGACCGCGAGCGCCACGTGGCGCGCATCGGCGTGGTCTTCGGCCAGCGCACGCAGCTGTGGTGGGACCTGCCCGTGGGCGACGGCTTCGACCTGCTGCGCGACATCTACCGCGTGGAGCCCGCGCGCTACCGCCGCACGCGCGACGAACTGGTGGCGCTGCTGAACCTGGAGCGCGTGCTCGCGCAGCCGGTGCGGCAGCTCTCGCTGGGCCAGCGCATGCGCGCGGAGATCGCGGCGGCGCTGCTGCACGAGCCCGACATCCTCTTTCTCGACGAGCCCACCATCGGCCTCGACGCACCCTCGAAACTCGCAGTGCGCGACTTCGTGCGCCGCGCCAACCGCGAGCGCGGCACCACCGTGCTGCTGACCACGCACGACATGCACGACATCGAGGCGCTGGCCCGGCGCGTGATCATCATCGGCCACGGCCGCGTGCTGGCCGACAGTCCGGTCGAGGCGCTGCGCGCGCAGGTGATGGCCGAGCGCCGCCTCGTCGTCGATTTCGCGCAGGGTGCCGAACTGCCTGTGGAAGTGGCCGGCGCCAGGGTGCATTCGCGCGACGGCCAGACGCTGGTGCTCGACTTCGATCCATCGCAGACCCCGGCGCCAGCGCTCATAGCGCGCATCGCCGCCGCGCACCCGGTGGAGGACATCCGCCTCGAAGGGCTGGCGATCGAAGCCGTCATCGCGCGCTTCTACGCCATGCACGGGGCGGCAGAGGCATGACGGCGGCCAGCCCGCGCGATCTTGCGCGCCCGTACCTCGCGGCCTTCGCATCGCGCTTCCTGCAGATGCTGCAGTACCGCACCGCCGCGCTCGCCGGCTTCGCCACGCAGTGCTGGTGGGGCGGCATCAAGGTGATGGTGTTCGCGGCCTTCTACGGCCATGCGGCAGTCACGAGTGCGAGCAGCTCGATGTCGCTCGCCCAGGCCATCACCTACACCTGGCTCGCCCAGGGGCTGCTCGTGCTGCTGCCCTGGCTGGGCGATCCGGAAGTGGCGCAGGCCGTTCGCACCGGCGCAGTCGCCTACGATCGGCTGCGGCCCGTCGACGCCTACGCGCTGTGGTTCGCGCGCAGCGCCGGCTGGATCGCCGCGCGTGTGCTGCCGCGCGTGGCGCTGATGGCGGCCTTCGCGATGGTCGCGCTGCCGCTGCTCGGCCTGGGCGAGTGGGCCTGGCAGCTCCCGGCGGGCGTGGCGGCGGGGCTCGCGTTCGTGCTGTCGGCCGTGCTGGCGCTGCTGCTGTCGACGTCGATGGTGATGTTGCTGAACGTGGCGGCCACCGCCGCGCTCAACGAACGCGGCATCAGTGCAGTCGCCACGCCGGTGGTCATCGTGTTCTCGGGCAACCTGCTGCCGCTCGCGATGCTGCCCGACGGCTGGCAGACCGCGCTGCTGCTGCAGCCCCTGGCCGGGCTGATGGACATTCCGGCGCGGCTGTACTTCGGGCAGCTGCAGGGCTGGCAGGCCATCGGCGGGCTAGGGCTGCAGGTCTTCTGGATCACGGTGCTCGTGGCGCTGGGGCACCTAGCGATGGGCCGCACCATGCGCAGTCTCCAGGTGCAGGGCGGGTGAGGGCGATGGGATCGATTCCGCTCTTCTTCCGGCTGGTGGGCGCTTCCCTCGGCGGCCAGGCGCGCTACCCCGCCTCGGCGCTGATGCTGACCGTCGGCCAGTTCCTCGGCACTGGTATCGAGGTGATCGCCGTGTGGGCGCTGTTCCACCGCTTCGGCGACGTGCAGGGCTGGCGCATCGGCGAGGTGGCCCTGTTCTACGGCCTGGTGAACTGCATGTTTGCGCTGGCCGATGCGCTGGGCCGCGGTTTCGACGTGCTCGGCACCGAGTTTTTGCGCACCGGCGCCTTCGACCGCCTGCTGCTGCGCCCGCGTCCGCTCGCGCTGCAGCTGATGGGCAACGACTTCCGCATCAGCCGACTGGGCCGGCTGCTGCAGGGGCTGGCGATGGTGGCTTTCGCGACGCAGCAGACGGGCATCGCGTGGACGCCGGGCGCCATCGCCATCGCGCTGCTTGCCATCGCGGGCGGCGTGGCGCTGTTCCTCGGCATCCTGGTGCTGCAGGGCACCCTGGCCTTCTGGACCGTCGAGAGCCTCGAGATCGCAAACGTGCTGACCTACGGGGGCGTGCAGGCCGCGCAGTACCCGCTGGCGCTCTATGCGCGCTGGTTCCGGCGCGTGCTGACCTTCATCGTGCCGCTGGCCTGCGTGGCGTACTACCCCGTGCTGGCGATCCTGGGGAAGACCGATCCGCTGGGGGCGCCGGCGTGGGTGCGGCTGGCGTCGCCGCTCGCGGGGTTCGTGTTCCTGGCGGCGGCGTTCGGGGTGTGGCGCTTCGGGTTGCGCCGCTATGCGTCGACGGGGAGCTGAGGAGCTTCAGCCGATCAGGAAGCGCACGCGGTAGCGCAGGGTGCGGGTCCGCTTTGCTCCGGCCAGTTCCTCTAAGTCGCTTTCTGGGCTGCCGGAAGCCGACGCCGCAGCGCCTCCGGCGTACGCCCATGTGTGGTCGCCATAGGCACCCGAGTTGTCCGCCTGCGAACCGAGTTCTTCCACCTGTGCGACTGCACCCAGCGTGACGCCCGCTTCCTTCGCAAGGATCAGCGCCTTGCCGCGCGCATGCCGGATGGCGGCCATCCGTGCCTCGGCTTCCGCGCCTTCCTGTGCTTCGAAGCGGGGCTGCTGCATGTCGACGCCCATGGTGTAGCGGGAGTTCGTGAACAGCGGTTCGAGCGCGTCGAGTGCCTGATAGAGCCGACGCGTCTCCTTGCAGGCGATCAGCACGCGGTGCGCCACTTCCTGGCCCACGCTGCGCTTGAGATACCAAGGTTGCCAGGCGTCGCGCCCGCCTTCCGTGATCTCGTCGGACGTGAGGCCCGCCTCTTTCAGCGTCCGGATCGTGTCATTGCGAAGGCTCGTCGCTTCGGCCAACGCCACCTCGGTCTTCGAGGCCTTGACTGTGATCGTCAATGTGGCTCGCTGCTCGGTGACCCGTTCGATCAAATCACCGAGCCCTGCGACCTGGATAAAGGTTTCCATGACGGCTCTCTAGCCCGCGCTCTGCAGCGCCAGCCCCGCATGCTCGCGCAGCGGATGGAAGTGGATCTTCGGAAACCGCTCCTGCGCCAGCCGCACGTCGTAGGGCGACGTGCACAAAAAGGCCAGCGTATCCGCCGCGTCCTTCGCCATGCGCTGCGGATAGGCATTGACGAACTCGCGCAGCTCGGCCGGCGTGTCGGCCGTGATCCAGCGCGCGCCGGTGTACTGGCAGCCTTCGAGCCGCACGTCGGCGTCGTACTCGGCCTTCAGGCGGTGCTGCACCACTTCGAACTGCAGCTGGCCGACCGCGCCCAGCAGCATCGGGCCGCCGATCTCGGGGCGGAACACCTGGATCGCGCCTTCCTCGCCGAGCTGGGCCAGGCCCTGCTGCAGCTGCTTGGTACGCAGCGGGTTCTTCAGGATCACGGTCATGAAGAGCTCGGGCGCGAAGAAGGGCAGGCCGGTGAACTGCAGGCTGGCGCCATCGGTGATGGTGTCGCCCAGCTGCACGCCGCCGTGGGTGGTGAAGCCCACGATGTCGCCCGCGTAGGCCTCTTCCACCGCCTCGCGGCGCTGGCTCATGAAGGTCACGACACTGGTGGGGCGCAGTTCCTTGGCGGTGCGCTGCACCTTCAGCTTCATGCCCGGCGTGTACTTGCCCGAGGCCATGCGCACGAAGGCGATGCGGTCGCGGTGGTTGGCGTCCATGTTGGCCTGCACCTTGAAGACCACGCCCGCGAAGTCCTTGTCCTCGGGCTGGATCTCCTTGGTCACCGGCTGGCGGTTGACCAGCGTGGTGCTGATGCGCGAGCGCGGCGAGGGCGCCAGGTCGACCAGCGCGTCGAGCACCTCCATCACGCCGAAGTTGTTCACGCCGGAGCCGAAGAACACGGGGGTCTGCTTGCCGGCCAGGAAGGCCTCGCGGTCCCAGGCGGGCGATGCGCCGGTGGCGAGCTCCATGCTCTCCATGGCGGTCTCGAAGTCGGCGCCGAAGCGCTTGACCAGCGTGTCGCGCTCGGCAAGCGGGATGGTCTCGAAGTCCTGCGGCAGGCGCTCGCTGCCCGACTCGAACACCGTCATCGCCTGCGTGCGCAGGTTCATGATCCCCCGGAAGCTCTTGCCCTGGCCCACGGGCCAGGTCATGGGCACGCACGGCATGCCCAGCTCGCGCTCCACCTCGTCGAGGATGTCCAGCGGCTCGCGCACTTCGCGGTCCATCTTGTTGACGAAGGTGATGATGGGCGTGTCGCGCTGGCGGCAGACCTCGATCAGCCGCCGCGTCTGCGCTTCCACGCCGTTGGCCGCGTCGATCACCATCAGCGCCGAGTCGACGGCGGTGAGCACGCGGTAGGTGTCTTCCGAGAAGTCCTTGTGGCCGGGCGTGTCGAGCAGGTTGATGACGTGGTCGCGGTAGACCATCTGCATCACCGACGAGGCTACGGAAATGCCGCGCTGCTTCTCGATCTCCATCCAGTCGGATGTGGCATGGCGCGAGGCCTTGCGCGCCTTCACCGAGCCGGCGATCTGGATCGCGCCGGAGAAAAGCAGCAGCTTTTCGGTCAGCGTGGTCTTGCCGGCGTCAGGGTGGGAAATGATCGCAAAGGTGCGGCGGCGGCGGGTTTCGGCTACGAAAGACAAGGTGGGCAATCTGCGGGGGGAATCCGCGATTTTAAAAGGCTGGCGGCTTGCGGCCCCTCCGCCCCCGTGCCAGGGGCGCTTCAGCTCCCCAGCGCCTCGCCCATCCCATACGCCCGCATCTGTGCCTCGAACCGCGCCACGTCCTGGCTCAGCACCACGAGGTCGTGCGCCAGCCCCTGGCGATCCTTCACGTGCTTGTTCAGGAGCGCCTCGGGCTTGAAGCCCAGGGCCTGGAAGACGGCGATGGCGCCGCGCTGGTCGACGGTCATGCGGGCGACGAGCTTTTCGGCCCCGCGCTCGATGGCCAGCGCGCAGGCTTCGCGTGCGAGCTTGTGGCCCAGGCCGCTGCCGCGCAGCTCGGGTGCGGCGAGCACGCGCAGCTCGGCGACGTGGCTCGACCAGGAGTGCGGATCGCGGATCACCGCCGCGCAGCCGAGCACGGCCTTCTCGCGCACCGCGAGCACGCTGTCGATGTCGCCGCGCTCGATGGCGCGCACCCAGGCGTTCATCACCTTGGGCTGGGTGATGTCGCGCGGCAGAAAGAGCAGGTCGTGCGCCGGCAACGCCTGTGCGAAGGCGAGCACGGCATCGGCGTCTTCGGCGGCCATCAGGCGCAGGACGATGCTGCCCTCGCTGCTGGTCACGGTGCGCGGGTAGGTCCGCGAGAAGGAGTCGGTCACGGTGGTGATGCTCATGTCGATCGCACTCCAAGCCATTCGTCGAGTCTGGGCCACAGCCGGCGCACCGCGTTGGGCCCGGCGGCGAGGCTGACGTGGCCGCCCTTGAGCACCACTTCCTCCTTGTCGGTGGAGCCGATGCCGGCCACCAGCGGCTGCCCGGCCTCGTACGGAACGATGTGGTCGTGCTGCGCGAGCGCATGCAGCACCGGCACCCGGATGTTCTTCAGCCGCACCTTCTGTCCGCCGATCACCAGCTCGCCCTTGTGCAGCTTGTTGCCCCACATGAGTTCCTTGACGGTCTGGCGGAAGTACTCGCCGGCCAGCGGCAGCATCTCGTTGCCCCAGCGGTCGAACATGCGGTACGACTTGACGAATTCGTCGTTGTCCATGTTGTCCCACAGCTGCACCATGCCCGCGCTTCGGCCGGCGGGGCGCAGCATGTCGAAGGAGGTGAAAAGCATCTCGGGCGGCACGTTGCCCACGGTGTCGACGAGGCGGTCGACGTCGAAGTAGCGGCGGTCCGACCACGCATGGAACAGCTTCATGCGGCTGAAGTCGACGGGCGTGGTGAAGAGCGCGAGGTTCTTCATCGGCCCGCCGGGGTGCAGCGCGGCATAGAGCGTGGAGAGCACGCCGCCCATGCAGTAGCCCACGAGCGTGACGTCTGCCTCGCCCGAGCGCTCCTGCACGCGGCGGATCGAGTCGGGGATGAAGTCGAGCACGTAGTCCTCGATGCGCAGGTACTTCTCCTGCGGGCGCGGCGCGTTCCAGTCCATCATGTAGACGTCGTAGCCGCGCAGGAGCAGGTGCTCGACCATGCTCTGGCCCGGCGCGAGGTCGAGGATGTAGCCGCGGTTGGTGGTCGCCATCACGATCAGCAGCGGCACGCGGTAGATTTCGTCGGCCATCGGCCGGTAGTGGTACAGGCTCAGCGTGCCGCGACGGTGGATCTCGTCCTTGGGCGTCTGCCCCACGGCGGGCGCGGCGGTGGTGAGGAAATCCAGGCCCTTGATGTTGCGCTGGATCGTGCGCTCGATCTCGGCGGCCATGTCGACCGCGATGTCGGGCAGGGCGAAGGTGTTGTCTTCCCCGGCGGTCATGGCGAGCGCTTTCCTGCGGGCTTGCGTGTGCGGGCCGGCGCCTTCGGCACTGGCGGCGATGTCGGGGTCATGGAGGCCGCAGGCGGCTGCCGGGTACGGCGCGGTCCCGGCGCAGCCTTGGCGGATGCAGCGGCCGCAGAGGGGCCGGCTTCCACCGCACGGGCGATGCGCGCCAGGTGGTCGTCGATGCGCTGCAGCTGCTCGCCCAGCACCTGCAGGTCGGCGCGCGTGGGCAGGTTCAGCATCGCGAGGTAGCGCGCCATCAGGTCGCCCAGTGCCTTCTGCGCGGTGAGCGAGGCGTTCATGCCGCCGTGCATGCCCTGTCGGAACGGGTCCGAGGCCATGGTCTCGTTGGCGAACTCGTTGGTGCTCTTCTCCCACTGGGCGGTGAGCTCGCGCCACATGGCCATCGGGTCGAGGGGGGAGAACTTGTTCGTCATGGCGGATGCTCCCTTCTTGTCTGTCGCCTCGTCGCTCGTGTCCCAGCCGTTTCAGGTGCCGGCGTGTCTCGCCGTGTGCGCCGCGATGGCGTCGATGATCTGCGGCCACATCGGGATCGGCAGGGCGTGCCCCATGCCCGGAATGCGCAGCAGCTGCGCGCCTGCGATCGCATCGGCCACGTCGATGCCGCAGGCCACCGGAACCAGCGGGTCGTCGTCGCCGTGGACCACCAGCGTGGGCACGCGCACCTTGCGCAGCGCGGGCTTGCGGTTGCCGGAGGCGAGGATGGCCGCGAGCTGCCGCGCCACGCCGGCCGGGTTGAGCCCGCGCAGGAAGACGAGCTGCGCCTTCTCGGCGTCGCGCGCTTCGTCGAGCGGGAAGCTCCCGGGCCCGCGCAGCACGCGCCACACCTTCGCGTAGTGCGCCTGGTAGGCCGCGAAGGTGGTCGGCGCGGGCGAGAACAGCACCGCCATCGCCTCGGGCGTGGGCGGCGGCAGGCCCGGCGCGCCGGTGCTCGACATGATGCTGGTGAACGACAGCATCCGCTGCGGATGGTGGATGCACAGTTCTTGGCCGATGGCGCCGCCCATCGAGGCGCCCACGACGTGGGCCCGCTCTATGCCCAGCGCATCGAGCAGCCCGACGCAGTCGGCCGCCATGTCGCGCAGGTCGTAAGGCGTCCGCAGCGGAAGCCCGGCCACCGCCTGCGCCATCAGCGCCTGGATGTCGGGCACGCCCAGCAGCGTGAGGTGCGTCGAATGGCCGATGTCGCGGTTGTCGAAGCGGATCACGCGGTGCCTGCCAGCCTCGGCGAGCCGGGCGCAGAAGGCGTCGTCCCAGGCCACCATCTGCGCGCCGAGGCCCATCACCAGCAGCAGCGGCTCGGCGGCCGGGTCGCCGAAGCTGTCCCAGGCCAGCTCGATGCCGTTGGCGCGCGTGCGGTGCTCGATGCGCGGTGGAACTGAAGTCATGGCTGCGCGCGGAGGTCGTCCGTCGGAGCTGTCTCTTGCCGGCTCACTTGCGCTGCAGCATCTTCGTCACTTCGTCGACGTTCGCCTGGATGCGCTGGCGCACCACGTCGAAGGCATCGGCCTGCGACTTGGCCGCCAGGTTGGCCAGCTCCTTGATGTCGTCGATGGCGCGCTGGAACGACTGACGGCCCAGTTCGTCGAGCTTGGCGAGGTTCTCCTTCGGGTCCTTGCCCGGCATCTCCTTGGCGGCGGCCTGCCACTCGGAGATGGCGCTCTTGATCATCTCGGTCTGGCGCTGCACGACGGTCTGCAGGCCCTGGTAGGACTTCTCGTTGGCCTCCATCAGCGCCGCGAGGTCCTTGCGTCCCGCTTCCAGCAGCTTGCCGGCGCCGCCGGTCAGGTTCAGGCCCTGCAGCCGGTCGGCCATGCCCTTCAGCGGATTGAGCATGTCCGCGACGTCGGGCGCCGCCTTCTTCGCGCTGGCGGTGCTGCTGCTGGCAGTGGTCTTCTTGGCGGCGGCTTTCTTGGCAGTGGCCATGGTGCGGAATCTCCTGTGACGGTGGACGTTGGTAGGGAGGGACCGGCCCGGCGGCCGGAAACCCTCGCCACGATACGCCGCGCCGGCGCGCCGGAGCTCACCGCGGCCGCAAAAATGCCTGCGGGATTTCCCTTGGGTGCGTGCCGCCTTCGCTGCCCGCCTTCGCTGCCCGCCTTCGCTCCTACATCGGCGGCGCGAAGCCGTTGCGCCCGGCTGTCACGCGCAGCGCGGTGGGCGTGCCGTTCTTCTCCTGCGCATTCACCAGCACCCGTGCGCCCGGCACCAGCAGTGCGTCGGTACCGGGCCGGAAGGTGACCACCGGAACGTCGGGCGGCACCACGACGGTCTTCTCGCCGCCCTTGTAGGTCAGGTGCAGCTGCTGGCCGCCGCGCACCGACTTCGGCGCCGCGGCCAGGTCTGCGACCGTGGCGTTGGTCATGGTGCTTTCGGGCAGCAGGTCCCAGGGACGATGGCCCTCGCCCGTGCCGCGCGCAGCCTCGGGGAACACGACGACTTCGAGCGCCTTCTGCGTGCCGTCGGGCTGCGGCATGGCGGCGGTGCCGATGAAGCTGCCGCGCTTGATGTCCGAGAGCTTGATCGGGTAGACCTCCGACACGGGCAGGCCGGCGGGCCGGGCGAGCGAGACGACCTCGCCGCTGCGGTCCTGCACGACCAGGGTGTTCGCATCGACGCGCACGAGGGTGCCGCGGATGCGGACGGTGTCGGCGTTCTGGGCGGACGCGCCCGCCGGAAGCAGGGCGGCGGCCAGGCCGACGGCGGCAGCAAGGGCTGCGAGCAAGGTCCTGGGCGTGCTGGAGGAGTGGATCTGCATGTTGGCTTTCAGGGGCTGTGGGCCGGCCAATGTACGTCGCGCAGGCGAAACGTGCAGGCGGCCGTCTTAGGCCTGAATGAGCAACGAAAAAAGGCCGCATGCCACGCGATGCGGCATGCGGCCTTCCTGGCTTTCAGGGCGAAGCGCCCGCGGCGTCAGTCGATCAGGCCGATCTCCATCGCGCCGGCCGTGGCCGGGTTGCGCGAGCCGACCATCGCGAAGAGCTTGCTGCTCTGGCTCGCGAAGTGGTAGTTCGGGCCGATGAAGGTCGCCGCGCGCATGTTGAGCGGGCCGTTCGTGCCCATCGGAGCCAGCGACGCGTTGAGCGTGGCGCTGGTGCCGTCGGGCAGCGTCTGGGTGCGCGTGTAGTAAGACGCGTCGAGGCCGGTGCTGCCCCAGCCGCCGCTGGTGGCTCCGCCGCGCGCGATGACGGTGGGCCATGTGGCGCGTTCGGGCAGGCCGATGCGGAACACCGACCTCGGGGGCGTGGACGCCACGTTGCCGGCCGAGAGGTAGATGTTCTCGCCTCCGACGCGCGCGACCGCGAAGGTGCCGTTGTCCGACGGATTGGCCACGTTCACGATGCGCCAGGTGTCCACGGTGGTGCCAGCCGACACGGTGTACGTCAGCACGGATGCGGAAGGACAGTTGTCGATCCGGTAGATCACGTTGTCGTTGCACAGGTAGAGCACGGTGCCGCCGTTGGCGATCTGGATCTGGGTGATCGACGAATCGCCGCCGGTGGCCGTCATGTTGATGCCCAGCCGGTTGTAGGTGCCGTCGAGCGCAGCCTGCGTCTTCAGCAGCGCGCGCGATGCCACGAAGGGCCGCACGGCGTAGCTCTCGGGCGTGACCTGCGCGACCGCGAACGGGAACGCGCCGACCACCGTATCCGTCGTGAAGCGGAAGCTCGCCGTATTGGCGGCGCCCGTGATGCGGCTGCTCGCGAAGATGAAGCTGCCCGGCTCGGCCGTGTCCTCGGCGAAGCTGCCCGAGGCGACGGTGCCGGCGGCATCGGTCATCTCGTAGCGCTTGCTGTCGACGTTCAGCGCCAGCGTCTGCCGCGAGCCGTTGGTGGCGTAGACCTTGTAGCGCCCGTTGCGTGCGTCGGGCGTGGCGCCGTTGTCGATCAGGTTGAGCTGGATATAGCCCTGCGTGGCGGTGTTGCTGCGCGCGCCCACCAGCACCGAAAGCTCGCCGGCCTGCATCGCGAAGTACTTGTTCGCCCCGGTGAAGTTGACGCCGCGGATGCCCAGGGGCTGGTTCGCGTAGGCGGTGCTGTCCACCGGCATCGTCAGGGTGCCGTAGGTATCGTCGGTGCCGGTGGAGGTGCGCACCGTGCTGGTCGTGCTGATCAGGTTCGTGCCCCAGCTGCCCGTGGTCGACGAGCCGATGCCGCGCGTGGTGGGCCAGCTCGACGACTCGGGCAGGGCGATGCGCAAGAACTGCTGGGCCGGCGAGACGCTGAGGCCTGCGCCGAGGTACACGTTCTGGCCGCCGATGCGCGCCACGCGGAAGTTGGCGACGTCGCTGCTGTTGGCCACGTTGGTCGCGACCCAGGCGTCGTCGACCCCCGGCGTGACCGCGTAGGTGCGCTTCGAGGCGGCGGGGCAGAGGTCGATCCTGTAGATGATGGCGTCGTTGCAGAACTCCAGCACCGTGCCGCTGCCCGACAGGCGCATCGACAGGATCGTCGAGTCCTGCGCGCCGCCGGGGCTGCGCGTGACGCTGAAGCGGTTGTAGGTGCCGTCGATCAGCGCCGCGGTGGTGACGAAGTCGCGCGCCGCCACGAACGGCTGTGCGGCGTAGGCAGCGGGGCTCGAGTACGCGGTCTGGAACGGGAACGCGCCCACGATGGTGTCGCTCGTCACGCGGAAGCGCGAGGTGTTGGCCGCGGTGGCGATGCGGCTGCTCGCGAACACGTAGGTGCCCGGCTCGGTGAAGTCCTCGGCGAAGGTGCCGGATTCGGCCACGCCGAGGTTGTCCGTCATGGTGTAGCTGCCGGCGTCGAAGTCGACCGAGAGCTGCTGCTGCGTGCCGTTGGCCGCGTAGACGCGGTAGCTGCCGCTGCGCGCATCGGCCGTGGTCTTGGCCGCCGCCGCGGGCGTTTCCGGCTTCGTGTTGCCGCCGGTTCCCAGCGAAAGCCCGCCGCCGGAGCCTCCGCCGCCCCCTCCGCAAGCTGTCAGCAGGGCGACGAGGCCCAGGCTTGCGAGATGTCTTTTTTCCATCCTCATGTGACGCTTCCCTCTCTTTTTGAATGGGCCCGGCAGGGCGCCGGCCGGCTCCTGGACCGAGCCCGGGAGAATCGTAACCAAAGGTCAACACGGGGCCGGGGACGCCGGATGTCAGCCCCCCGGCAGCTGCGGCGCGGCCAAATCCCGCGGCATTGGCGCGCCCGGTCGCCCCGTCTACAATCCGCCCCTCCGAGGAGCGTTGCAGCGCCGTCAGGCGTGAGGCTCGGACCACATATCGCAACGACGCTCACCCGCTGTTCTTGCGGTGAGCCCATTTCCCGTATCCGGCGGCATCTTTCAAACCAGTTTTGTTGGAGTTCCCATGAGCGCTGTTCTCAAGCCCACCCCCGTTTCGACCGCCGACCAGGCGATCGCCGACCTGTCCCTGGCCGCCTGGGGCCGCAAGGAAATCCGCATCGCGGAAACCGAGATGCCCGGCCTGATGGCCATCCGCGAGGAGTTCGCGAAGTCGCAGCCGCTGAAGGGCGCGCGCATCACCGGCTCGCTGCACATGACGATCCAGACGGCCGTGCTGATCGAGACGCTGCAGGCACTCGGCGCACAGGTGCGCTGGGCCTCGTGCAACATCTTCTCGACGCAGGACCACGCCGCCGCCGCCATCGCCGAGAAGGGCACGCCGGTGTTCGCGATCAAGGGCGAGTCGCTGAAGGACTACTGGGACTACACCCACGCCATCTTCGACTTCGGCCCCAAGGGCTCGAAGGGCGAAGGCCCGAACATGATCCTGGACGACGGCGGCGACGCCACGCTGCTGATGCACCTGGGCCAGCGCGCCGAGAAGGACCAGAGCGTGCTCGCCAACCCGACCAGCGAGGAAGAGCGCATCCTCTACGCCGCCATCAAGGCCAAGCTGGCCGTCGACGGCACCTGGTACACCCGCAAGTCGGCCGAGATCATCGGCGTGACGGAAGAAACCACCACCGGCGTGCACCGCCTGAACGAGATGTCCGCCAAGGGCACGCTGCTGTTCCGCGCGATCAACGTGAACGACTCCGTCACCAAGAGCAAGTTCGACAACCTGTACGGCTGCCGCGAATCGCTGGTGGACGGCATCAAGCGCGCCACCGACGTGATGATCGCCGGCAAGGTCGCCTGCGTGGCCGGCTACGGCGACGTGGGCAAGGGCTCGGCCCAGGCGCTGCGCGCGCTGTCGGCGCAGGTGTGGGTGACCGAGATCGACCCGATCAACGCCCTGCAGGCCGCCATGGAAGGCTACAAGGTCGTGACGATGGAATACGCCGCCGACAAGGCCGACATCTTCGTGACCACCACCGGCAACCGCGACGTGATCCGCCACGAGCACATGGCCGCCATGAAGGACCAGGCCATCGTCTGCAACATCGGCCACTTCGACAACGAGATCGACGTCGCTTCGATCGAGAAGTACGAGTGGGAAGAGATCAAGCCGCAGGTCGACCACATCAAGTTCCCCGACGGCAAGAAGATCATCCTGCTGGCCAAGGGCCGTCTCGTGAACCTGGGCTGCGGCACGGGCCACCCGAGCTTCGTGATGTCGTCGTCGTTCGCGAACCAGACCATCGCGCAGATCGAGCTGTTCACCAAGCCCGACGCCTACCAGGCCGGCAAGGTCTACGTGCTCCCGAAGCACCTCGACGAGAAGGTCGCGCGCCTGCACCTGAAGAAGGTCGGTGCCATGCTGACCGAGCTGACCGACGTGCAGGCCGCCTACATCGGCGTCGACAAGAACGGCCCCTACAAGCCGGACACCTACCGCTACTGAGCGGGGGTGGCAGCGACAGCCGCAGCAGCGCATGCGCGCCGATCAGTTGCTGGTGGAGCGCGGCCTGGCCGCGTCGCGTTCGCAGGCCGTGCGGCTCATCGCCGGCGGCTTGCGCTGGCGTGACGCGGGCTCGGGCGACGCCTGGCGCAATGTCGTCAAGAACAAGGACGACGTGCCGGAGTCTGCCGAGCTCGAGCTGGTCGATGCGGCGGAAGCGCGCTATGTTTCGCGCGGCGGGCTCAAGCTCGAGGGCGCGCTGGCGGCGAGCGGCATCGACCCGGCCGGCTGGCTGTGCCTCGACGTGGGCCAGTCGACCGGCGGCTTCACCGACTGCCTGCTGCAGCGCGGCGCCGCCCGTGTGGTGGGCGTCGACGTCGGCCACGGACAGCTGCATGCGCGGCTGCGCGAGGACGAGCGCGTGGTGGCCATCGAGGGCGTCAATGCGCGTGCGCTGTCGGCCGACGATCTCGGCGAAGAAGCCGATGAAGGCGGGCCACGCTTCGACCTGATCGTGGGCGACCTGTCGTTCATCTCGCTCACGCTGGTGCTGCCGGCGGTCGTCGGATTCATGGCCGATGAAGGGCGCCTGCTGATGCTGGTCAAGCCCCAGTTCGAGCTGCAACCGGGCCAAATCGGCAAGGGCGGCATCGTGCGCGACGACGCGCTGTACGCGGTGGTCGAGAAGCGCCTGCGCGATGCCTGCGAGGCGCTCGGCCTGCGGGTGCTGCAGTGGTTCGACAGCCCGATCGCCGGGGGCGACGGCAACCGCGAGTTTTTCATTCACGCCGTTCGCGCTGTTCAGGCGAACGGTTCCTAAGGAGACGCAGGTGCGCCTTCCGTTGAGTTTCGAATTCTTCCCGACCAAGACGCCCGAAGGCGCGGTCAAGCTGCGCGCGGTGCGCCAGCAGCTGTATGCGCGCAAGCCGCAGTTCTGCTCGGTCACCTACGGCGCGGGCGGTTCCACGCACCAGGGCACCTTCGGTGCGGTGCAGGAGATCCTGTCCGAAGGCGTGGACGCCGCGAGCCACTTCTCGTGCATCGGCGCCACGCGCGCCACCGTGCGCGAGCAGCTCGCCGAGTTGAAGGCGATGGGCGTCAAGCGCCTGGTGGCGCTGCGCGGCGACCTGCCCAGCGGCTACGGCATCGGCGGCGAGTTCCAGTATGCGAGCGACCTCGTGGGCTTCATCCGCGAGGAGACCGGCCGCGACTTCCACATCGAGGTGGCCTGCTACCCCGAGATCCACCCGCAGGCCCGCTCGCCCGAGGCCGATCTGCAGGCCTTCGCCGCCAAGGTGAAGGCGGGCGCCGACTCGGCGATCACGCAGTACTTCTTCAGCCCCGAGGCGTATTTCCGCTTCGTCGACGACGTGCGCAAGCTGGGGCTCGACACGCCGATCGTGCCGGGCATCATGCCGATCACGAGTTCGACGCAGCTCATGCGCTTCTCGGACGCCTGCGGCGCAGAGATCCCGCGCTGGATCCGCCTGCGGCTGCAGAGCTTCGGCGACGACACGGCGTCGATCAAGGCCTTCGGTCTCGATGTGGTCACCGACCTGTGCGCGCGCCTGCAGGAAGGCGGCGCGCCGGCGCTGCACTTCTACACGATGAACCAGTCGGCGGCCACGCTGGCTGTGCTGGAGCGCCTCGATTGAGAGGGCGCGCGGGGTTCCGGGCGGCGCTTGTCGCGGCGACCTGCGTTCTTGCGGGATGCGCCATGCCGCCTGCCACCGACGCCGAAGGCGGCGGTGACGGGACGAAGCTGCTGCCCCTGCCCCGCGCCATCGCGGTACCTCCGGGCGCGGCCGCGCGCTCCAGCGTACCCGCGGTGCGCTATGACCTCGCCGTCTCCGGCATGGGCGAGCAGGCCCCGGACGACGGTATTCCCGACGACGGGCCGCGCGAAATTTTCGAGCGCGGCGGCGCCTCGTGGTACGGCATCCAGTTCCACCAGCGCAAGACCGCCAGCGGCGAACGCTTCGACATGAGCGCCATGACGGCGGCCCACAAGACGCTTCCATTCAACACGCGCGTGTGCGTGCGCAGCCTCGTCAACGGCAGCGAGGTGCTGGTGCGCATCAACGACCGCGGCCCCTATTCGGCGGGACGCGTCATCGACCTGAGCCGCGCGGCGGCCGACCGGATCGGCCTGACGGGGCTGGGCATCAAGCAGGTGGCGCTGACGGTGATCGACCGCGACGGCATGCGCTGCGGCGGCCTGCCGGTCGAGGCCGGCGATGCGGCGGCGCCCGTCGCTTCGAGCGAACCGCAGCAGCGGGCGCGCGCGCCGGCTCCGGCGCGGCGCAAGGCCGTGGTGCCGCCCCGCCGCCGCAAGTAGGCAGGCAGATGCGACAAGGGCGGCTTGCTCAGCCGTCCGAATCGAGCGAGAAGGCGGCGTTGCGGTCCTGGCCCAGGCGCTGCACCAGCTGCGGCAGCGCGGCCGCCAGCAGCGGCTTCAGCGTGTAGGGCGGGTTGATCAGGAACATGCCGCTGGCCGGCAGGCCCGGCCGGTGCGTCGCGCCCGATGCGGCGTCTTTCGTGATCTTGCTGGACTTGACCGTCAGCGTGGCGTGGAGCCACGACTTGCCGGCCTTGGTCGCCATCGTCTTGAGCCGGCGCGGCAGGTCGTGCGCCTCGGGCCGCGGAATGATCGGATACCAGACCGCGTAGGTGCCCGTGGCGAATCGCTTGAGCGCCTCTGCCATGAAGTCGAGCACGCGGCCGTAGTCGGTCTTCATCTCGTAGCTGGGGTCCATGAGCACCAGCGCGCGGCGCGACGGCGGCGGCAGGAACTTGGTGGCACTGCCGAAACCGTCCTCGCGCAGCACCGCGATCTGGCGGCCGGCCTCGAGCTGGGCGATGTTGGCGTCCAGCGTGCGCGCGTCGGTGGGGTGCAGCTCGAAGAGCTTGAGCTTGTCGTGGTCGCGCAGCAGGTGCTGCACGATGAAGGGCGAGCCGGGGTAGACGCGCGCGCCGCCCTTGGGGTTGAAGTCGCCGATCACGCCCAGGTAGCGGGCGATGGCGTCAGCCAAGGGGGCATCGGCCTCGGTTGCTGCTTTTTTGATAGCAGGCTTCGCCGGGGTGGCGGGGCTGTCGGACGTTTTGCTGTCGGAAAGGAGGCGCAGCACGCCGTCGGCAGCCTCACCGCTAGTGCCGGCGTAGTCGCCGTCCAAACGGTAGAGGCCGGCTCCGGCATGGGTGTCGACGACCGTCAGAGCTGCCTCTTTTTCGAGCAGGTGGTCGAGCGTGGCAATCAGCACCGTGTGCTTGAGCACGTCGGCGTGGTTGCCGGCATGGAAGGCGTGGCGGTAGCTGAACATAGGGGGAGGATGGTAACGGTGTTGGGGCCGCCAAGGCATGAATTTGCCTGCGCGGGGCCATTCTTCGTATAATCGTCGGCTTCGCAGCGTTTTTGTGGCCCCGCGGCGAAGACTTCGAAACCCACCTAAGAGATTCCCGTCAGAGGAACGCCGACCGTGGAAAAGGGCCCGCCAAACCTTCTTGCAAGAGAAAACTCATGACCAAAACGTTCAGCGCCAAGCCCGCTGACGTGACGCACGAGTGGTTTGTGATTGACGCGACCGACAAGGTCCTCGGACGAGTAGCCAGCGAAGTTGCTCTCCGTCTGCGCGGCAAACACAAGGCCATTTATACGCCTCACGTCGACACCGGTGACTTCATCGTCATCATCAACGCATCGCAACTGCGCGTCACCGGCGCCAAGTCGATCGACAAGGTGTACTACCGTCACTCGGGCTACCCGGGCGGTATCACGGCGACCAACTTCCGCGACATGCAATCCAAGCATCCGGGCCGCGCCCTGGAAAAGGCCGTCAAGGGCATGCTGCCCAAGGGTCCGCTCGGTTACGCGATGATCAAGAAACTCAAGGTGTACGGTGGTGCTGAGCACCCGCACGCCGCCCAGCAGCCCAAGACGCTGGAAATCTAAGGAGCCTTGAGAATGATTGGTGAATGGAACAACGGCACCGGCCGTCGCAAATCGAGCGTCGCCCGCGTGTTTCTGAAAAAGGGCTCGGGCAAGATCACGGTCAACGGCAAGGACATCCAGGATTTCTTCGGCCGTGAAACCTCGATCATGATCGCGAAGCAACCCCTCGCGCTGACCAACAACCTCGAAACCTTCGACGTGATGGTCAACGTGCACGGCGGCGGCGAATCCGGTCAGGCCGGCGCGACCCGCCACGGCATCACCCGCGCGCTGATCGACTACGACGCAGGTCTGAAGTCGGTGCTGAGCCAGGCTGGCTACGTGACGCGCGACGCTCGTGAAGTCGAGCGTAAGAAGGTCGGTCTGCACTCCGCCCGTCGCCGCAAGCAGTTCAGCAAGCGCTGATCCGCTTCCTGCAAGCGAACAAGAAGCCGCCTTCGGGCGGCTTTTTCATTGGAGGCCCTGGTGCCAGGTTGCTCCGACCCCACTTGCAATGGGGTGCGAGCCGGCCATGGCCTGCCGAGATCGCCTCATTGCAGTAGGATTCGTCCCATTGGCCGCACATCCGGCCCCCTCCCAAGGAGTTATCAGTCCATGAGCGCCGTAGCCGAAAACATCCAGACCCAGATGCCCGAGCCGATCATCTTCACCGACAGCGCGGCAGCCAAGGTGGCCGACCTGATCGCCGAAGAAGGCAACCCCGACCTCAAGCTGCGCGTGTTCGTGCAGGGCGGCGGCTGCTCCGGCTTCCAGTACGGCTTCACCTTCGACGAGATCACCAACGAAGACGACACCACCATGACCAAGAACGGTGTGTCGCTGCTGATCGACGCGATGAGCTACCAGTACCTGGTCGGCGCCGAGATCGACTACAAGGAAGACCTGCAGGGCGCCCAGTTCGTGATCAAGAACCCGAACGCCACCAGCACCTGCGGCTGCGGCTCGAGCTTCTCGGCCTGATCCGCCGGATGCCGTTGAACCCCCAGCCCGCCTGAAGAAGAAAGCCGCCTCCGGGCGGCTTTTTCGTTCCCGTCCCTTCTTTCTGCCCAGCCCGCCCCCCATGACTTCCGAGGCCGAAGCCACCGAACATCCCGTCCGCAAGAGCCTGCTGTGGCTCGTCGCCGTCGGCTTCTTCATGCAGACGCTCGACGCCACCATCATCAACACGGCGCTGCCGGCGATGGCCGCGAGCCTCGGCGAAAGCCCGCTGCGCATGCAGTCGGTGGTGGTGGCCTATGCGCTCACCATGGCGATGCTGATCCCCGCCTCGGGCTGGATCGCCGACCGCTTCGGCACGCGGCGGGTGTTCTTCTCGGCCATCGTGCTGTTCGCGCTGGGTTCGGTGCTGTGCGCGCTTTCGCACAGCCTGGGCCAGCTGGTGGCGGCGCGCGTGCTGCAGGGCCTGGGCGGGGCGCTGCTGCTGCCGGTGGGCCGGCTGTCCCTGCTGCGGACGGTGCCGCGAGGGGAATTCCTCCAGGCGATGAGCTTCGTGGCCATCCCGGGGCTCATCGGGCCGCTGCTGGGGCCGACGCTGGGCGGGTGGCTGGTGCAGTACGCCTCCTGGCACTGGATCTTCCTGATCAACGTGCCCGTGGGCCTGCTCGGGTGCATCGCCACCCTCAAATACATGCCCGATCTGCGCGGCGTGACGCTCAAGCGCTTCGACAGCGTGGGCTACGCGATGCTGGCCTTCGGCATGGTGGCGATCTCGCTCGCGCTGGACGGCGTGGGCCTGCGCCAGGGCGGCGTGCTGGTCGTGCTGATCTTCGGCTTCGCGAGCATTGCCGGCTACTGGCTGCGGGCCTCGCGCACGCCCGAGCCGCTCTTCGCGCCCTCGCTCTTCCGCGTGCCCACGCTCAGCATCGGGCTGATCGGCAATCTGTTCTCGCGGCTGGGCAGCAGCTGCATGCCCTTCCTGGTGCCGCTGCTGCTGCAGGTGTCGATGGGCTACTCGCCCGTGCACGCCGGGCTGATGATGCTGCCGATCGCCCTAGCCGGCATGGCCATGAAGCGCGTCGCCACCCCGCTGATCAGGCGCAACGGCTACCGCAAGGTGCTGGTGATCAACACCATCCTCGTGGGCTGCACCATGGCCAGCTTCGGGCTCACGGCGCCGGGCCAGCCGATGGCGCTGCACGTGCTGCAGCTGCTGGCATTCGGGGCGGTCAATTCGCTGCAGTTCACGGCCATGAACACCATCACGCTGAAGGACATGGACGGCAGCATGGCCAGCAGCGGCAACAGCCTGCTGTCGATGGTGCAGATGCTGGCGATGAGCATGGGCGTGGCAGCCGCCGGTGCGGTGCTGGCGGGCTACAACGGCGTCTTCGGCACCGACACGCCGGCCCACACGCTGGACGCCTTCCAAGCGACCTTTGCGACCATGGGGCTCATCACGATCGCTTCTGCCTTGATCTTCTGGCATCTGCCGTCGGAAGTGCGCGCGCCGCACCCGGCACAGCCGGAGGTTTCCGGCCAGGGCTGACCGGGCCTCAGGCCGGGTAGATCGCGCCCAGCACCCGCGCGCCGCGCGCGCCGGTCACGCTGGCGAGATTGCCGGGCTCGCGACGCACGGTGGCGCGGGCAAGCCAGGCGAAGGCGGCGGCCTCAACCTGCAGCGGCGGCAGGCCGTGGTCTGTGGATGCCTCGACCACAACGCCCGGCAGCAGGGCGCGCAGCCGGTCGAGCAGGTGGCCGTTCAGTGCGCCGCCGCCGCAGACGATCAGCAGCCTGCTATCTTTTCCGTAGCTCTTGAGGTCCGCTGCGCAGGCGTGTGCGGTCAGCTCGGCCAGGGTCGCCTGGACGTCTTCCGGGGCCATGGCGGTGGTGCCGAGCTGCGCCGCCAGCCAGGCGGGGTTGAACAGGTCGCGGCCGGTGCTCTTGGGTGGCGTCCGGGCGAAATACGGATCCGCCAGAAGCTGCGCGAGCAGCTCGGGCAGCACCTTTCCGCTGGCCGCCCACTGGCCGCCGCTGTCGAAAGGCTGCCCTTGATGAGCCTGGCACCAGTGGTCCATCAGCGCGTTGCCGGGGCCGCAGTCGAAGCCCAGGACGCTGACGGTACCCTCCGGCCTGTTGGTGGCCGGCAGCAGGCTCAGGTTGGAGATGCCGCCAATGTTCAGTACCGCGACCGTCTCGTCGGGCCTGGCGAACAGCGCGCGGTGGAAGGCCGGCACCAGCGGCGCGCCCTGGCCGCCGGCCGCGAGGTCGCGGCTGCGGAAGTCGGCCACCACGTCGATGCCGGTCAGCTCGGCCAGCAGCGAGGGGTTGTTGATCTGGAGCGTGTAGCCGACCTCGTCGAACTCGAGCGGCCGGTGCCGCACGGTCTGGCCGTGCGCGCCGATGGCGGTGACTGCACCGGCGTCGGTGCCGCTGTCGGCCAGCAACTGGGCGACGACACCCGCGTAGGCGCGGGCCAGCCCGTTTCCGGCCAGTGCGGCGCGGTGGAGTTCGTTGTCGCCCGGTGTGTTCAGCGCGAGCAGCTCGGCGCGCAGTGCCACCGGAAACGGGGCGGTCGCGTAGGACCGCACCGCGATGCGTCCGCCTGAAAAGTCGGCGAGCACGCCATCGACGCCGTCGAGAGAGGTGCCCGACATGAGGCCGATGAAAAGCTCGGCCGCCATCGCCGCGGAATCAGTCGGCGCCGGCCTGGATGACGGAGAAGGCCGCAGCCAGTTCGGTGCGCGCGCCGGAAGCAACGCGTTCGAAGGCCGGACGCATGGCGGCGGTGATCGGCGCGCCGCCTTCCTGTGCGATGGAGGTCGGGTCCTGGTAGACGCCGCCCACGCGGAATTCGAAGTGCAGGTGCGGGCCGGTCGCCCAGCCGGTGGAGCCCACCGCGCCGATGGCCTGGCCCTGGCTCACCGCCTGGCCGGCCTTGACGTCGATGCGGCTCAGGTGCGCATACGCCGTCTGCTGGTTGTTGCGGTGGTTGATGATGACGATGTTGCCGTAGCCGTTCTGCGTACCCGCGAAATCGACCGTGCCGTCGCCGACGGTGCGCACCGAGGTGCCGGTGGGCGCTGCGTAGTCGATGCCGTTGTGCTGGCGCCAGCTGTTCAGGATCGGGTGCATGCGCATCGCGAAGCCGCTGGACACGCGCGAGAACTCGACCGGCGTCGCCAGGTAGGCCTTGCGCAGGCTGTCGCCGTTCGGGCGGTAGTAGCTGCCCTTCTGGCCCGCGCCCGGGGGCTGGAACCAGACGGCCTGGTGGATCTTGCCGTTGTTCTCGAACTCGGCCGAAAGCACGCGGCCGCTGCGCAGCGCCTGCCCGTCGGCCTCGAAGGTCTCGTACACCACGGCGAAGCGGTCGCCCTTGCGCAGGTTGCGCACGTCGACGTCGCCCGCGAAGATGTCCGCGAGCTGGCTGGCCACGGCGTCGGGAATGCGCGAGTCGTCGGTGGCGGCGAACAGCGAAGTGCGGATGGTGCCGCTGGCCAGGCGCGTGCCCGGGGTCAGCGAGTCGCGCTCGGTCACGCCGGAGAAGCCGGTGGGCGTGCGCTCGATGACGAAGCGCTTGAAGCCGCCGTCGCCGTCGGGAATCCAGCGCGCGCTGAGCTTCTTGAGCTGGTTCTCCTGCGTGGCCTCGGCCGTCACGGTGCGGCCGGCGCGCGAGAAGAGCGCGTTGCGGGCCTCGACGCTGCCGCGCACGAAGGCGGTGGCGGCCGGGTCGGAGATGCCCAGGCGCTTCAGGAGCGCATCGGCGGTGTCGCTGGAGCGGGTGACGTCGGTGCGAAAGAGGGTGAAGCTGAAGTTCTCGAGCGATTCGCTCTGGTCGGCGAACGAGACCGGCGCCGTGGCTTCAAGAATCTGGTGGACGGGGAGGTCGGATGCGTCCGGACCGAGCGATGCCACCGCGAGGGTGCCGGCGCTCAGCAGCACGGTGGCGATGGCCGCGGTGATCTGCCTTGGGTACGTCCGGAATGTATAGGCCACGCGAGAAGCGAGAAGCTCCTCGGCGGCAAGAATGCCGTTGATCAAACTATGAATTCCAGCTCAGGTTCTGCAGGTCCGTGCTGCAAGGCCCAGTCACGTTCAGGGCGGCAGGAGACGGTGCGGAAAGAAGCGCCGCTTAGAATCCGGCGCTTGAAAAGTCGGGCTGAGTATAGCTTCGGCCCCCCGAAAATCAGCAAAAAAAGCCCGTAAAGGCCGATTCTGTTACATCCATGAGCCTCTCGAATAGTGTAGGACGCGCGCTCGAAATCTCCCTCCGGGGCGCCGACGAGCTGCTGCCGCAGGACGAATGGGTGCGCAAGCTCCAGCGCTCCGAAGCCACCGGAACACCCCTGCGAATCAAATTCGGCCTCGACCCGACCGCGCCGGATATTCATCTGGGTCACACAGTGGTTTTCAACAAAATGCGCCAGTTGCAGGACTTGGGGCATACGGTGATCCCGCTGATCGGAGACTTCACCACCACCATCGGCGACCCCTCCGGCCGCAACAGCACCCGGCCGCCGCTGACCCGCGAGCAGATCGAGGACAACGCGAAGACCTACTTCGACCAGTTGCGCCTGGTGCTGAACGTCGATATTGCCGAGGTCCGCTACAACTCCGAATGGAGCGACCCCCTGGGCGCCCGCGGCATGATCCAGCTGGCCGCCAAGTACACGGTCGCCCGGATGATGGAGCGCGACGACTTCAACAAGCGCTTCAAGGCCGGCCAGTCGATCTCGGTGCACGAATTCCTCTACCCGCTGATGCAGGGCTACGACTCGGTCGCCCTCAAGAGCGACCTGGAACTGGGCGGCACCGACCAGAAGTTCAACCTGCTCGTCGGCCGCCATCTCCAGCAGGAATACGGCCAGGAACCGCAGTGCATCCTCACCATGCCGCTGCTGGAAGGGCTCGACGGCGTCGAGAAGATGTCCAAGAGCAAGAACAACTACATCGGCATCAGCGAAGACGCCAACACCATGTTCGCCAAGGTGCTGTCGATCTCCGACGACCTGATGTGGCGCTGGTACACGCTGCTGAGCTTCCAATCGCTCGAGCAGATCGCGGCGCTGAAGGCCGAGGTGGAGGGCGGGCGCAACCCGAAGGACGCCAAGGTTGCGCTGGCCAAGGAAATCACCACCCGCTTCCACAGCGCAGCGGCGGCCGATGCGGCCGAGCAGGACTTCATCAACCGCAGCAAGGGCGGCGTGCCGGACGAGATTCCGGAGGTGTCGCTGTCGGGTGCGCCGCTGGGCATCGCCCAGGTGCTCAAGCAGGCGAACCTGGCGGCTTCGGCTGGAGAAGGCAACCGCCTGATCGACGGCGGCGGCGTGCGGATCGATTCCGCCGTGGTCAGCGACAAGGCGCTGAAGCTGCCCGCGGGCAGCTACGTGGTGCAGGTCGGCAAGCGCAAGTTCGCGCGCGTGACGCTGAGCTGAACCGGAACGGGCCCCGCGGGGCCTGCTCCGCATCCTTATTTATCTACCGGACCTCGATGGTCACGCGCCGGTTGCGCGGCTCGTCCACCTCGTCGGCGGTCTGGACGGCCAGGTCGCGTTCGCCGCGGCCCACGGCCTCGATGCGGTTGGCCGGGAACTGGCGCTCGACGAAGAGCTGGGCCACTTCCTGCGCCCGGCGGCGCGAGAGCTCGTCGTTCTGCGGACCGCTTCCCTTGGTGTCGGTGTGGCCGGTGACCACGATGTCGCCGCCGCTGCGCGCCAGCGCTGCCGCCAGCGCCTCGCTCATGATCTGCTGCGACGCCGGCGTCAGCGTGGTTCCGCCGAGCTCGAAGTAGACCGTGTAGCGCTGCGGAGGAGGCGGGCGCATGTCGAAAAGCGGCTTGTTCTCCGCCTGCACCTTGGCCGGATCGACGTTGTCGACCACCGGGGCGCCCTTGGCGCCGACCGCGGCCGTGGCGCGCTGGTAGGGCGTGGAGAGCACTTCCTCGCCGTCCTTGGCGCGGACCACTACCGCCGAGGGCTTGCCGTCGGCCTGCGGCAGCAGCACCACCCGCGTGCCGGGCGTGGAGCAAGCGGCCAGCAGGGCGGCGGCCAAAGTGGCTGCGAGAAGGGAGGGGAAACGGGAGGATGGGAGTTTCTTCGGCATCTTGATCATGGCTGGCCGTCGGCTTGCACGATGAAGTCGGTGCCGCGGATGCCGATGGTGGCAGTCTGCGTCTCGACCCGCACCGCGTCGGGGTTGGTCTTGCCGATGAGGCCGGTGATCATGCGCATGGAGCCGCGCAGCAGCGAGAGCAGGATGCCGCCGTCGCGCGTGGTGCCGTCGAAATGGAATTCCTTGAGATCAAGGCGCGTGGAGGGCCCGACCACCAGCGTCGTGTCGTCGCGCAGCACCAGGGAGGCCGAGGAGTCGGGGCCGGTCACGATGCGGTCCACCGCGCCCACCGCGTCGCCTGCGCTGGCCGTGCGGGCTGCGCCGGCGCCGTTGAGCAGCTGGACGCTGCCGCGCACCGACTTCACGAAGCCGGCCTGGAGATCGGGCTTGGCGGCAGGCACTGGCGCGGGAGCCGCTTCCGCAGCTGCCGGCGCGGGTGCTGGAGCGGTCGCAGGAGCGGCCGGCGGCGTCTGGGCCTGCGCCAGCGCGGCGTATCCCGCGATGGCGATGCCGCCGAGGACGGTCACGAGGTTTTTCATCATCTGGCTCTCTGTGCTAAGAGTTGCGCAACGTTAGTCAAACATTATTAATGCGAAGGCGTTACATATGGACACGAGGCCGATAATTCAGGCTGTTTCTGCGCCCTTTTACCGCTTTTCGCCCTGCTTCCTGCACTGTTCACGGTGGTTTTCGAATGATGTTTTCCCCTAAGGCGCTGCTTCGCGCGTCGGTTGTCGTGGCTTTGATCACGATCGTGCTCAAGGGACTGGCCGGCTACATGACGAATTCCATGGGCCTGATCTCGGACGCCATGGAGTCCTTCGTGAATCTCGCGAGCGCCGTCTTCGCGCTCGCGATGGTGACCATCGCCGAGCGGCCGGCCGACGACGACCACCCCTACGGCCACCACAAGGCCGAGTACTTCTCCTCGGGTTTCGAGGGCATCCTGATCGTCGGGGCGGCCATCGCCATCGTATGGGTCTCGGTGCAGCGGCTGCTGTCGCCCCAGCCGCTGGAGCAGCTGGGCTGGGGCCTGGCGCTGTCGGTGATCAGCTCGGGCTTCAACGCGGGGCTGGCCCTGCTGCTGTTCCGCGCGGCGCGCGCCCACCGCTCGATCGCGCTGGAGGCCGACGGCCGCCACCTGATGGCCGACGTCTGGACGTCGGCCGCCGTGCTGATCGGCATCGTCGGCGTGATGGTCACCGGCTGGCTCTGGCTCGATCCGATCCTGGCCATCGGCGTCGCGCTGAACATCGCGCGCGAGGGCGTCAAGCTGGTGTGGCGCTCCTCGCAGGGGCTGATGGACGAGGCGGTCGACTCCGAAACCCTCGGCACCGTGCGCGCCACCATCGATGCCTTCGCCGCCCGCGTGCCTGAAGGCCGGCGGCTGCGCTTCGACGACATGGTCACGCGCAGCGCCGGCCAGCGCCGCTTCGCCGACCTGCACATGCACGTGCCCGGCGACTGGACGCTGCAGCACGCCGCCGGCATGCGCGACGAGCTCGAGCAGGCGCTCATGGACGCCGTGCCCGGCCTGCGCGTCACCATCCAGCTGTTGCCCTTGACCATGGAAGCCCGCGCCACCCAGGCCGGCGAACATCACCCCCTATGAAAGCCGTTCTCCAGCGCGTCGCGAATGCCCGCGTCGACATTTCCGGCCGCACCGTCGGCGCCATCGATGCAGGCCTGCTCGTGCTGCTGTGCGCCGAGCGCGGCGACGTCGACGCGCTCGCCGACCGCATGCTCGCCAAGATCCTCAAGCTGCGCATCTTCGCCGACGATGCCGGCAAGATGAACCGCAGCGTGCAGGACATCGGCGGCGGCCTGCTCGTGGTGAGCCAGTTCACGCTGGCGGCCGATGCGAGCGCAGGCAACCGCCCCAGCTTCACCCAGGCCGCGCCGCCCGACGAAGGGCGGCGCCTCTACGAATACTTCGTGGCGCAGGCCCGCGCCGCGCATCCGGTGGTGGCCACCGGCGAGTTCGGCGCCGACATGCAGGTGCACCTGCTCAACGACGGGCCGGTCACGATCCCGCTGCAGATGACGGCGTAGCGGCGGCCGGCCACCCGGCTATTTGCCGTAGGGGTTGCGCACGCCCAGCCCCGCGAGGATCTCTATCTCGTACGCCTCCATCTCGTCGGCGTCGGCCTCGCTGGTCTCGTGGTCCCAGCCCTGGGCGTGCAGCGTGCCGTGCACCAGCAGGTGCGCGTAGTGGTCGGCCAGCGTCTTGCGGTTTTCCTTCGCCTCGCGCGCGACCACCGGCGCGCACAGCACCAGGTCGGCCATCACGACGGGGCCCTGCGCATAGTCGAAGGTGAGCACGTTGGTCGCATAGTCCTTGCCGCGGAACTCGCGGTTCAGGCGCTGGCCTTCGTCGGCATCGACGATGCGCACCGTGATCTCGCCGTCGATGTCGAGCGCATGGCGTATCCAGCGCGTCACGCTGTGGCGCGGCAGCGCGGCGCGGTGGCGCTCCACGCCCTTGAAGCGGCCGAACTGCAGCGACAGCGAAAGCGCCGGGAGCTTCGATGCCGCCATCTCAGTGGCTCCCCGCGCGCTTGCGCTGGCCGTCGTAGGCATCGACGATCTTCGCCACCAGCGGGTGGCGCACCACGTCCGCGCTCGTGAAGTGCGTCATGGCGATGCCGTTCACGCGCTTGAGCACGCGCTCGGCGTCGATCAGGCCGCTCAGCTGGTTCTTGGGCAGGTCGATCTGGCTCACGTCGCCCGTCACCACCGCGCGCGCGCCGAAGCCGATGCGCGTGAGGAACATCTTCATCTGCTCCGGCGTGGTGTTCTGCGCCTCGTCGAGGATCACGAAGGCGTTGTTCAGCGTGCGCCCGCGCATGAAGGCCAGCGGCGCGATCTCCAGCGCGTTGCGCTCGAAGGCCTTCTGCACCTTCTCGAAGCCCATCAGGTCGTAGAGCGCGTCGTACAGCGGGCGCAGGTACGGGTCGACCTTCTGCGTCAGGTCGCCGGGCAGGAAGCCCAGCCGCTCGCCTGCTTCCACCGCCGGGCGCGTCAGCACGATGCGCTGCACCGCGGCGCGCTCCAGCGCGTCTACCGCGCAGGCCACTGCCAGATACGTCTTGCCGGTGCCGGCCGGGCCGATGCCGAAGGTGATGTCGTGCTTCGCGATGTTGTCGAGATAGATCGCCTGCGTGGGCGTGCGCGGCCGCAGGTCGCCGCGGCGGGTGACGAGCATCGCCGCATCGTCGTCGCCGTCGAGCATCCCGCCGTCGCCGGCCAGCGTGAGCTGCACCACGGCCGCGTCGATCGGCCGCTGCGCGATCTCGTAGAGCGCCTGCAGAACGTCCATGGCGCGCTGCGCGGGGGCCTTGTGGCCCTCGACCTTGAACTGCTCGTGGCGGTGCGCGATCTTCACGTCCAGCGCCTCCTCGATGCGGCGCAGGTGGGCGTCCAGCGGGCCGCACAGGTGGCTCAGGCGCGAGTTGTTCAGTGGGGTGAAGGTGTGTCGCAGAATCACGCGGTATCCATTTCCATCTAATCGGCAGCCCATGCAAGACCAGCCACGCTCGAAAAAACGCAATCCAGGGCGGGAAACACCGCGGAACCGGCTTTGCCGGTCCGCCGGTGTTGCCCTCTTGAGGGGGAAAGCGGCTACACGGAGTGAGCAAGCAACGGGGGGAAGCCAATGATAGGCAAACTGACCGGCACCCTGGCCGAGCGCAATCCGCCGCAGGTCGTTGTCGACTGCAACGGCGTTGGCTACGAGGTCGACGTGCCGATGAGCACGTTCTACAACCTGCCGAACGTCGGCACCAAGGTGTCGCTGCTCACGCACTTCGTCGTGCGCGAGGACGCGCAGATTCTCTACGGCTTCGGCACTGCCGAGGAGCGCGCGGCCTTCCGCCAGCTCATCAAGATCACCGGCGTGGGTCCGCGCACCGCGCTGGGCCTGCTTTCGGGCATGAGCGTGGGCGAGCTCTCGCAGGCGATCACCACGCAGGAGCTGGGCCGGCTGGTGAAGATCCCCGGCATCGGCAAGAAGACGGCCGAGCGGCTGCTGCTGGAGCTCAAGGGCAAGCTCGGCGCCGACATCGGCCTGCCGGCGCACGCCGCCTCCGACGCGCAGGCCGACATCCTGCAGGCGCTGGTCGCCCTGGGCTACAGCGACAAGGAAGCCGCGCTCGCGCTCAAGGCGCTGCCCAAGGACGTGGCGGTGAGCGAAGGCATCAAGCTGGCGCTGAAGTCGCTGGCCAAGTGAGGCCGGCGGCGCCGGCGCTTCTCTTCACTCCAGCGTCAGTCCGATGTCCTTCACCAGCACGTTCCAGTCGTGCAGGTCCTTCTGGATGGTGGCGGCGAACTGCTCGGGCGTGTTCTGCGGCAGGTCGGTGAAGTTGAGTTCGCGCAGGCGCTGCACCACCGCCGGGTCCTTCAGCAGCTGGTTCACGGCGAGGTTGAGCTTCTTGACGATGGCCGGTGGCGTCTTCGCGGGCGCCAGCAGGCCGTACCACGAATAGTTCGCGAAGGGGTAGCCGGCCTCCGTCATCGTCGGCACGTCGGGCAGCATCGGGATGCGCGAGGGGCCGCTGTTGGCCAGCGCCTTCAGCCGGCCCGCGCGCACCAGCTCCACCGTGGACGACATGTCGGCGAAGGCCGCATCCACCTGCCCGCCCATCAGGTCCTGCACGCACGGACCGCTGCCCTTGTAGGGCACGTGCGTCATCGACAGGCCCGCCTGCTTCCTGAGGCTCTCCATCGCGAGGTGGCCGCCCGAGCCGTTGCCCCACGAGCAGTAGTTGAGCTTGCCGGGGCGCGCCTTGGCGTAGGCGACGAATTCCTTGAGCGTCTTCACCGGCAGGTCCGGCCGCACCAGCAGCAGGTTGCCGCCGCGCCCGATCTGCGCCACGGGCGCGAAGTCCTTCACCGGGTCGTAGGGCAGCTTCCTGTAGAGGCTGGGGTTCACCACCATCGCCGCGGCGTAGGTGAACAGCAGCTTGTAGCCGTCGGGCGCGGCGCGCGCCGCGAGCTCGGTGCCGAGGATGCCGTTGGCGCCCGGGCGGTTGTCGATGATGAAGGGCTGCTTCATCGATTTGGAGAGCGCGTCGGCGATCAGCCGCGAGATGGTGTCGGTGCCGCCTGCCGCCGCCGTGGGAACGATCAGTGTCACCGGCTTGTCGGGATAGGCATCGGCATTGCCCTGTGCATGGACGGCCATCGCCGCCCAGGCCGCGAGCGCGCCCACGGCCAGCGAGCGCAGGCGGTGCCGGAGGAGTGTGGTTGTCATGTGTTGTCTCCTGTCGTCTGTTTTTCAGTGGATGCCGAAGCGCGCCTGCGTTCCCTGCTCGATCATGTCCGCGCCCACGCGATACAGGTTGCGCGAGACGTAACTCGGCACCTGCCGTGCACGCTCGCGCAGCCATTCGGCCTTCAGCGAGCGCGCCTCCACGATCTCGGGCGCGTCGCCCTCGGCGATGGCCAGCAGGTCGATGACGTGCAGCGCGAGCTGCCAGCGGCCTTCCTTTGCGAGGGCGCATGCACGCGCGATCACGCCGCGCTTGTCGGTGATGGCCTCGGCCACGGCCCGGCCGACGGCCTCGGGCGCCTCGGGATGCAGCGAGGTCGGGTTGCGGTCCCACCAGCCGTTCTCCGAGCGGTAGATGTCGCGCACGATGTAGCCGGGGTCGCCGTACGTCGGCTTCATCCACTCGACGCCGAACAGCTCGTCGGGAAAGCGGATGCGCGCGAGCACGCCGCGCTCGTTGTGCCCCTCGTTCATCAGCCGCACGACCTCGGCGCGCAGCCAGCGCAGCGCACGCGCGGTGTGGGTGAGCACGTGCCGCACCTGCTCCTCGCCTTCGAGCGTGGCGCCGAACTCGCGCACCGCCTTGCGCGCGCCGAGCGCCGCGAGCGCTTCGAGCGTGTCGGCCCAGCGCACCGTGTCGCGCATCGTGCGAAAGGGCGTGCCGATGTTGGGAATCGAATCGATCAGCGCCGCGCCGCCGTAAAGCACGCGCTGCGACGGGCTCCACAGCGCGATCGCGTCGTCGGTTTCCGATGGCGCCCAGCGCAGCTCGACATGGCTGTCGCCCTGGCCGATCTGCAGCCGGTCGTCGAAGGTCTCCGTGGGCGCGTGCATGGCGAGCCGGCGGTCGAAGAAGCCCGCCGGCCGGTTGAACTGGATCTCCGCCATGCGGTGCTGCAGCGCCTCGGTCTCGCGGTAGCGGGCCTGGCGCCGCAGCACGTTGCGGTGCGCGATCACGCGCGGCGGCGCATCACCGCGCTGCTCGGCATGCGCGAGCCACATCGGCACGCCGGAGTTGTAGCCCACGTGCCCGTGGCTGTAGCAAAGCGCATGCAGCGGCGCGTTGCTGAGCTTGCGCACCGCGTCGATCATTCCCTGCGTCACCGGGCCGCCAGGCCCGGCATCGATCACCACGAGGCCGGCGTCCGTTTCGGCCACGAAGGACTGCCCCTGGCCGCGCAGGATGTGCAGGCCCGGCGCCACCGTCTCGGTGCCGGTGCCGACGATGAGGAAAGGCTTCTCCTGTCCGGCGCCGTTCGTGTCGTTCGTGTCGTTCGTGTTCATGCGGCCTCCCCGGTACGCACCAGCGCCGGCAGCGCATAGCGGCCGTCCAGCATTTCCTCGCGCGGCACGTAGGCGCGCAGGCACAGATAGAAGTCGCCCGCGGGCGCCGGCAGCCAGTTCGCCTGCGCGGCTTCGTCGTCCGGGCGCGCATGCTGGATGTGCAGCGTGAGCCCGCCGTCCGGGTCGCGGCGCAGCCCGGGCGTGCGGTCGCCGATGGCGTAGCGGTCGATGGGGTTGTCCACCAGCATGTAGTCGCGGCTGTCGTACATCGTGAGCGACCAGAAGGCATCGACCGGCGGCAGCGCGCCGGGCGCGAAGCGCAGCGTGTAGCGGCCGCTGCCGTCGAGCTTGCGCCCGGATGCGTCGTGCCACGCCAGCGGGTAGGTCGCCTCGCGGCTCTCGAGCATGCCGATGTACTTGAGCGCCACCAGCGCGCGCGCCGGGTGGTCGTCGCCGAAGCTGCCTTCGACCAGCGGCATCTGCACCCAGCCGGTGGAAGAGGTGGCGCCCGACTGCGCATGGCGCAGGCGCGGCAGCACGGCATCGAGCGCGTCCTGCAGAACGGCGAGCTGCGCCTCGTCGGGTTCGCCGGTACCGAGGCCCAGCCCGAGCCGCGCGAAGCGTGCCAGCAGCCCGGCATCGCGCGCCGGCGGCGGGTTCTCGCGGAGCGCGCGGTTCACCTGCGCCGCGAAGTGTTCGGCGCTCAGCGGCGCCTTCGGATCGCAGGCCGGGTCGAAATGCTTCGGCATCGACGAGGCCTTGCCGGCCTGCCAGTCGCCGAGCGTGCGCACGACGAAGCCGTCCTGCAGCGCATTCACGGCCGGCACGTCGCCGGGTCCGTCGACCAGGATGCGGCCGATCACCCACAGCCAGCGCGTCGGCGCCTCGATGTGCGAGCCGGGCTGCGCGAATGCGGCCGGCACTTCCCCGCGCCAGCCCGGCGGCGTGACGAGGAAGGAGCGCGCTGCCGTTCCGGTGAGCCGCTGGCCGATGTGCGCGAAGGGGTTCGTGTAGAAGTCCAGCAGGCCCAGCACGTAGTAGCGCCCGGCCGTGTCGGGCACGTCGATCACCAGCGGGCCTTCGCCCAGGTCGAGCCAGGCGTTGGTGTAGAGCGTGTCATTGTTCGGCGTCACCACGCGGCTCTTGCCTGCGCCCAGCAGCTGGCGTGCGTGCGTGAACACGTTGCACCAGCGATGCGGCCTGGGTGCTTCTCCCGCGGTATCGGTGCGCTGCGGCGAGGTGGCCGCGCGCATGCGGCTCATCTCGTAGAGCGGGAAGGCGTAGACGACGGCCTCCTCGGCCAGCGTGCGCAGTCCGTCGTCGATGGTCGTGGCCTGCATCCTCAGGCCTCCCGTGCCCGCAGGGCGGGAATGCGCCAGCTCTGCACGCCCTCGCGCGGGTAGTACATGCGAAGGATCAGATAGAAGCGGCCGGCCGGCGCGGGCAGCCAGTTGGACGCGTCGGCCGGGCGCACATGGCCGAACTCGATCTCCAGGCTGCCGTCGGCTGCGCGCTTCAGGCCGGGCGTGCGGTCGCCGATGGCGTGGCGCCTGATCTCGTTGGGATAGAGGAAGCGGTCGGCGTCGTAGAGCGTTACCGACCAGAAGGCGTCCGCGGGCGGCATGTCGTCGGCCTCGAAGCGCATCGTGTAGCTGCGCTGGCCGTCCAGCGGCTCCTGCCTCTCGTCGTAGTGCGCGGCGGCGTACACCGCCTCGCTGGTGGCCAGCGCACCCAGGCCCAGGTAGGCGGTGCGGGCGCGGCCGAGAAACTCGTTGCCGTAGCGGCCGGTGGAAGGCGTCATCGACCAGGGCTTGGGCCGCCGGTTGCGGCCCACGGCGCCGACCAGCTGCACGCCTTCGGCGAAGCCCTCGATCAGGCCTTCGCGCGTGGGCTCGTCCAGCGTGTCCCATGAGAACGCGGCGTCCGGCCGCAGCCCGGCCTGGCCGAACCACGCGACCAGCGCGCGGTCTTCCACGCGGCCCGGCGCCTCGGCGAGCTCCCGGCACATGTTGGTGAAGAAGCGCGGCGCCACCTGCGCGGCCGGCTCGCTGTTCTCGAAGGCCGCGGCCATCGCGTCTACCGCAGGGCCGTCCCAGTGCTCGACTGCGGATGGCCGACCCTGCAGCACGGTGCCGGGCGCGGGCGCCAGCCTGATCTCGGACTGCAGCGTGCGTGCGGCGGGCCAGTCGCTCTCGTCGCCCACGAGGATGCGGCCGATCAGCCAGACGAGATCGGTCGGGCAACGCACCACGCGGTGGCCCGCGAGCGATTCCGGCACAGTGCCGCGCGGCCCGACGAGCACCACCGTCTCGCCCTCCGGGTTGCAGTTGCGCGGCCCCAGGTTCTCGAAGTTCTCGGTGTAGGCGTCGTACAGCGGCAGCACGAAGTAGCGGCCCGGATGGCGCGACGATGCGGGCACCGTCAGCAGCATCGGCCCATGGGCCAGGTGCACCCACGCGATGGTGTAGAGCAGGTCGTTGGCCGGCGTCACCACGTCGCGGTCTTCATGGGTGGAGGGGCGCGGCGCGTGATGCAGCGTGTTCAGCGGCGCACGCACGTCCGAGCCGTGCGAGGCGCCGGCGCGGCGCTCGGCCCGGGGCGCGGTCTGCATGGCGCAGGTGCGGTAGGTCTCGGTGAGCGGGTAGCCGTAGACGAAGGCGGCCAGGCCGATGGAGCGGGCCAGCGCCTTGCGCGCGAGGACAACGGCGAGATTGGGATCGGGAGCGTTCATGTCGGATGTCTCTTTGCTGCAGTTCATGGATCGGTTCAATCGAGCTTCACGCCCGTGGCCTGCGTCAGGCGCAGCGTCACGGGGAGGAATGCCTTGTAGGTAGCGGTGGCCTCGGTCGGCAGGTTGCCCACCGGTTCGGCGCCCAGCTCCTCGATGCGGCGGCTGACCTCGGGCTGGCGGATCACCGCGCTGACTTCGCGTCCCAGCCGTTCGACGATCGCATCGGGCGTCTTCGCGGGCGCCATCAGCGAGGTCGGGCCGGTGAGCGCATAGACCTCGTCGGCGTAGCCCTGCTCGGCGAAGGTCGGCACGTCGGGCAGCGCCTTGGCGCGGCGCGGTCCGGCAACGGCCAGTGCGCGCAGCTTGCCGGCCGCGATGTACGGCTGCAGCGTGGTGACCGAGCCCACGGTCATGTTGATGACGCCGCTGATCAGGTCCACTGCCATCGGGCTCTCGCCCTTGTAGGGCACGTGCAGCGTCTGCAGGCCGTAGGTCTTGTCCATGTAGACCTGGATCTGGTGCGGCTGCGTGCCCGGGCCCCACGAGCCCATCGTGTACTTGCCGGGCGCGGCCTTCACCGCGGCGATCAGGCTCTTGAAGTCCTTCGCCGGCACCGAGGGGTGCACGGCCAGCACGGTGCGCGTGGTGGCGATGTCCGAGACCATGCGCAGGTCGGTGCGCGGGTCGTAGGGCAGCTTGCTGTAGAGCACCATGTTCGCGGTGACGGGGCCCGGCACCGTCAGCAGCAGCGTGTAGCCGTCGGGCGCGCTCTTGGCGACGTAGTCGGTGCCGATGATCCCGCCCGCGCCGCTACGGTTCTCGACCACCACCGGCTGGCCCAGCCGCTTCGACAGCCCCTCTGCCACGATGCGCGCGAGGATGTCGGTGGAGCCGCCCGCCTGGTACTGCACCACGATGCGCAGCGGCTTCGACGGAAAGGGCGCCTCGGCCTGCGCACCGCCGGCCGCGAGCGCGATGGCTGCGCCGAGCATGGCAAGTTGTCTCTTCGATGTCGTCATGCGGTGTGTCTCCCGTTGTTGTTCATGCGGCGCGCCCGACCACCAGCGCATCGACCGCCACGCAGCCGCCATCGGCCCGCGGCCGCGCGATCAGCGGGTTGATCTCGGCGCTGTCGAGCGAGTCGCCGGCGCGCAGCGCGAAGCCGGCCAGCGCGCACAGCGCATCGGCGATCGAATCGAGATCCACCGGAGCACGGCCGCGCGCGCCGTCGAGGATCGCGAAGGCGCGCAGCTCGCGCACCATGGCCAGCGCGTCGCCGCGCGTGATCGGCAGCGCGCGCAGCGACACGTCGCGCAGCGTCTCGACGTGGATGCCGCCCAGGCCGAACATCAGCACCGGGCCGAACACCGGGTCGCGGTGCACGCCCGCGATGCATTCGACGCCGCCTGCCAGCATGCGCGCCACCAGTGCGCCGTCGAGCCGTGCGTCGGGCCGTGCGGTGAGTGCCCGATCGCGCGTGCGCTCGAAGGCCGCCTTTGCCTGCGCCGCGCCGCGCAGCCCGAGCGCCACCCCGCCGACGTCCGACTTGTGCGGGATGTCCGCGCTCACGATCTTCACCACCACCGCGTCGCCGATGGCCTCGGCGGCGGCTGCCGCCTCGTCGGCGCTGCGCACCACGCGGTGCTCGACGACAGGCACGCCGGCTTCGGCGAGCAGCGCCAGCGCGTCGGGCTCGGACATGGTGCCGGGGGACAGCTGCAGCGGATTCGAGGCGAGAGCCGGGACCGTCGAAAGCGGCGCACCGGTCTTCAATCCGGCCAGCGCGGCGATGGTGCGGATGCCGTCCGACGGATCGGCGAACACCAGGCAGCGCATCGCTTCCAGCTCGGCGCGGCGCTCCGGCGCCAGCAGCGTGCTGATGGCGATCAGCGTGTCGGGATAGGCCGCGCGCAGCGAGCCCACCAGTTCGCGCAGCACGGGCCAGAACGCATCCGACGCGCCGGCAGCCGCAAGGAAGCCCATCCACGACGCGAAGCCGCGGTCGTCGAGCATCACGCGCGCGCTGCGCTCCAGCAGGCTCATGTCGTTCGTGACCTGGCCGGTGATGTCGACCGGATTGCGCGGCGCCGCGAAAGGCACCCAGCTGCGCAGCGTGTCCTGCGCGGCATCGCTCAGCGGCTGCACGTCCAGGCCCTGCGCCGAGGCCTCGTCGGCCATCAGCGCGCCCACGCCGCCCGAGAGCGTGAACAGGCCGATCGTGCGGTCGCGCGGGCGGCCGGCCACGGCCGCGCTGTGGGCCAGGTCGAAGAACTCGGTGAGGTTGCGCGCGCGCAGCACGCCGTACTGCCGGAACACCGCGTCGTACACCGCGTCGTCGCCGGCCAGTGCCGCGGTGTGCGAGGCCGCGGCCTGCGCGCCCAGCGCAGTGCTGCCGACCTTGACCATCACCACCGGCTTGCCGTTCGCCTGCGCGAGGGCCAGCGCGGCGCGCAGCCGCGGACCGTCGCGGCAGCCTTCCATGTAGCCCATGATCACGTCGGTGGCCGGGTCCTGCGCGAGCCAGGCCAGGCAGTCGGCGAACTGCACGTCGGCCTCGTTGCCGGTGGTGGCCCACAGCGACAGGCCCACGCCGCGCGCCCGCGCCATCGAGTAGGCGTACGCGCCGAACGCGCCCGACTGGCTCACCAGCCCGATGCGCCCCGCGCTCACGCGGCCCACGCCGGGCGCCGGCGAGAAGGTCGCGTAGACATTGCGCGCGATGTTCATGAAGCCCAGGCAGTTCGGGCCGACGAGCCGCACGCCGGCCGCGCGCGCCTTGTCGCCGAGCCGGGCCTGCGCGGCCATGCCATCGGCGCCGGTCTCGGCGAAGCCAGAAGAGAACAGCACCACGCCCTTCACCTTCGCGGCGATGGCATCGTCGAGCGCGCCGTCGACCAGCGCGGCCGGCACGGCGAGGATGGCCAGGTCCACCGCTCGGCCGATGGCGCTCAGGGTGGGCCAGGCCTGCAGGTCCTGGATGCGGTCGGCCTTGGGGTTGACCGGATAGAGCGCGCCGTCGAAGCCGAAGCGGCGCTGGTAGTCGACCGGTATGCCGCCGATCTTCTGCGGGCTGGAAGAGGCGCCGACCACCGCGATGGAGCGCGGCGCGAACAGGGCCGAGAGCGATTCGGCCTGGGAGCTGAAGAAATCCATGGGTCGATGCGGGAAGAGCGGGTTCAGAAGTTGTGGCGGATGCCGGCGGCGAGCACGCGCACGCCGTTGCCGCTGTCGGGCGCGACGGTGATGGTCGCGAGCGAGGCCGAGGCGCCGTTGCGGTTGAGCAGGCGCAGCCAGCGCGCGTAGAGCACGGTGCGCTTGCTCAGGTAGTAGTCGTAGCCCAGCGTCCAGGCCAGCTGCGAGCGGCTGGAGTCGTCCACCTTGCGCTGCATGGCCTCGAACATCAGGTTCGAGGCGGGCGTCACGTTGTAGGTGACGCCCAGGCTCGCGAGCTTCGCCGTGGGTACGCGCGGCAGGTTCGAGCTGTTGCGCACGTAGTTGGCGTAGAACTGCAGCCCGATGTCCGGCAGCTCGTAGGCGCCGCTCAGCGCCTGGTAGGTGGTGGCGGCCGGCTGGGCCACGGGCGCGGCGGCCGAGCCGGAGCGCGCGCGCTGGAACGCATAGGCGATGTAGTAGGGCTTGCGCGACCAGCCGAGGCTGCCGCCGTAGAAGTTGCCGCTCTGGTGGCTGGGCGCGCTCGATTCCCCGGGTGCGTAGGCGATGTCGGCGAAGAAGTCGCTGCTGGCCGGCGTGCGGTAGCGGACCATGTTGCTCGCGCGGGCCGCGAAGGGCGTGAGGCCCGGCTGCGCGTCGGTGGCGGCCACCAGGTTGATCGGCGAGAACACCGAGTTCACGCCGTACGGGTCGGCCTTGAACAGCGTGTAGAACATCGGCGTGTACATGCGGCCCGCGTCGATCTGCCCCCACGGCCCCGACAGGCCGACGAAGGACTGCCGGCTGAATGACATGGCCGGCCCGGGCAGCGTGCCGTTGCCGGTGTCGGGCGCGAAGCCGCTTTCGAGCGTGAAGTGCGCGCTGAGCCCGCCGCCGAGGTCTTCGGTGCCGCGAAAGCCCAGGCGCGAGGCGGTCTGGCCGCCGTCTTCGAGCCGTTTCGACGAGGTGATGCCCGACTTGGCGAAGGCCATGTAGAGGTCGACCGTGCCGTAGATGGTCACGCTGCTCTGCGCCGGCGTGAGCGAGGAATAGGCCGCCAGCGCGAGGCCGGCGGCTGCTGTCTTCTTCATGTGCTGCTTGTCTCCGGTAGGGCTTGCCGCATGCGGGTGCATGGCGGTGCCGCTTGTGTGCTTGTGGATGTCCGGTGCTTACGATAGAAATGACGCCCTCCCGAATCTGTCAACGCTTTGACAGATTCATGAACATCACGGCAGGGAGAACCCGCTGACCCGATCGCCTCGCTCGACCCCCAGGAACGCCGAAGAGAGCGCCGCGCTCATCGAGCGCGCGCTGCGCTGGAACGAGCTGTTCTCGCGCTGGCCCGACGCGCGCCGCGCCGAGCTCATGAAGTCCGCGCGCATGGAGCGCTACAGCCGCCGCACGCAGGTGCTCGCGCACGACCGCCATCGGCGCGAGCTGCTGGTGGTGGTGTCGGGCTGCCTCGAGATCAGCAGCATGAGCACCCACGGGCGCAAGTACGTCAATGCGCTGCTGGGACCGGGCCAGGTGGCGCCGCTGGTGCGCCTGCTCGAGGACGTGCCGCTGCCCTACGACTACCACGCGCACGAGGACTCGGTGATCATCCACCTGCCCAGCGATGCCGTGATCGCGGTGCTCGACGCCGAACCGGTGCTGTGGCGCGACGTGGCCAAGCTCGGCCTGCAGCGCCAGCGGCTGAGCATCGTGCTGCTGCAGAACCAGATGCTCAACTCGATCCACGGGCGCGTGGCCGCGACGCTGATGAGCCTGATCCACTTCTACAACGGGCAGGGACCTGGAACGGGAGAGAGCGACGGCGGCCCGCTGGTGCGCCTGTCGCAGAACGACCTGGCGGCCATGCTCGGCCTCTCGCGCCAGACCATCAACAAGGAACTGGGGCGCCTGGTGGAAGAGGGCGCCATCGACATGCGCTACAAGCGCATCCGCATCGTCGATGCCGAACGGCTGGCGCGCATCGCGGCCGGCACCTGAGCGGAAAACTCAGCAGGGGCTCAGGGGTAGATCTTCTCGCCCCTGGCCAGCATCTCCACGAACTGTGCGATGCGGCGTGCGCGGGTCTCGGGCTTCTTGGCGCCCTGCGTGCGGAACAGGATCGCGAAGCGGTTGCGCGAGTCGAGCGTGGCGAAGAACTTCGCGGCCTTCCTGTCGGCATCGAGCGCGGCCTGCAGGTCGGGCGGCACGGTGGCCTTGGCGACACCCTCGTAGGCCGCGTCCCAGCGGCCGTCGGCCTTCGCGCGTTCGATCTCGGCATGGCCGGCCGGCTGCATGCGGCCTTCGTCGATGAGCTTCGTCACCTTGTCGCGGTTGACCTGCGACCAGATGCTGCGCCGGGTGCGCGGCGTGAAGCGCTGCATGAAGTAGTGCTCGTCCTGGCTCTTGCGCTGGCCGTCGATCCAGCCCCAGCACAGGGCTTCCTCCACCGCGGCGGGATAGTCGACGGAGGCGATGCCGCTGTCTTTCTTTGCGATGCGAAGCCACACGCCGGCGGCGCTGGCATGGTGGCGCTTGAGCCAGCGCGCCCACGAGGCCGCGTTGGTGCACTCCACCGGTGTGTCGTGCACGATGCGCTCTTCCGTCTTGCTCAAGGCACCCACCAGTAGCGCAGCGCGTGGAAGTAGATCGGCGCCGCGAAGATCACCGAATCGAGCCGGTCGAGCATGCCGCCATGGCCCTCGATCATTGAACCCCAGTCCTTCACGCCGCGGTCACGCTTGATGGCCGACATCACCAGCCCGCCGAAGAAGCCCATGAGGCAGATGGTGAGCGACATCAGCGCCGCCTGCCACGGGTTGAAGGGCGTGGCCCAGTAGAGCGCGGCACCCAGCGCGGTGGCGCTCGCGACGCCGCCGACCAGGCCTTCCCAGGTCTTGGAGGGCGAGAGTTCGGGCGCTACCTTGCGCTTGCCGAAGAGCTTGCCCCACACGTACTGCAGCACGTCGCTGCCCTGCACCACGATCACCAGGAAGGCGATCAGCAGCAGGTTGCGGCCCTCGAAGCCCGGGATCTGCAGCGTGAGCAGCGCGGGCACATGGCTGATGCAGAACACGCACACCATCAGGCCCCACTGGATCTTCGAGGTGCGCTCCAGGAAGCGCCGCGTGTCGCCGCTCACCGCCGCCAGAATGGGCAGCAGCAGGAAGGCATACACCGGGATGTAGATGGCGTAGAGCCCGTACCAGTCGATCCAGATCAGGAAGTACTGTCCCGGCAGCGCGAGGTAGAAGGCCAGTGCGATCGGCGCATGGTCGCCGCGGCGCGTGTAGGCGAGGCTGATGAACTCGCGCAGCGCGTAGAACGAGATCAGGTAGAACAGCACGATCACGCCGCCCTTGCCGAAGGCGAAGGCGATGCCGATCACCGCCACCATCACCCACCACGCGTTGACGCGCGAGTTGAGGTTGTCGATCACCGAGTGCGGCTGGCCGTGCGCCACCTTCCACTTGAGCAGCGCGCCGATGGCCGACGCCAGCACCAGCACGCCGGCCACGCCGCCGAAGAGCTTGAGCGTGGTCCACGCGAAGGGAGAGAGCTCGATCATGCTGCGGCCCCTCCGTTGCCGTTCTGGCTGCCGGCCGTGCCGTTCTCCTCGATGCGGTCGTACTCGGGCCGCAGGTCCAGCATCGCCGTGCGGGCCCTGGCGATGAAGCTGTTCTTGTCCTCGCCCTCGGCCAGCGAGATCGGCGCGCCGAAGCGCACCGTGCAGGCCAGCGGGATCGGCACCAGCGTGCCCTTGGGCAGCACGCGCTTGAGGTTCTCGATCCATACGGGCACCAGCCGCACGTTGGGGCAGGCGCGCGCCAGGTGGAAGAGGCCGCTCTTGAGCGGCAGCAGGATCTCGTCGCCGGTGTTGCGCGTGCCCTCCGGGAACATTATGAGCGAGTCGCCGGCGTCCAGCGCCTGCTTCATCTGCTCGACCGGGTTCTCGCCCTGGCCCGAGCCGTCACGGCGGATCATCAGCGCGTTGAACACATCGATGCCGATGAACTGCCGCAGCTTCGAGGCCATCCAGTAGTCCTGTCCGGCCACCGGCCGCGTGAGCGCGCGCAGGTCGGGCGGCAGCGTGGCCCACAGCAGCACGAAGTCGCCGTGGCTCGTGTGGTTGGCGAAGTACAGCGTCTGCTCGGCCTTGGGCGTGGAGCCCGACCAGATGGCACGCACGCCGGTCAGCAGCCCGGCCGCGCCGATGATGAGCTTGCCCGCTACGATGGCGAGGCCGCGCCGCAGCACGGTGCTTTCGGGCTTGTCCGTGCTGTCGCTCAAAGCGTCGCCTCCGGGGTGAACGGCTGGTTTGGTGCGCACCGCGGAACCGGCTTTGCCGGGCCGCCGGTGCGGCCCCCGGCGAGGGGGGAGGAGGCCACACGCGGTGGGCAAGCCTGGGGGAGAGTCATGACAAGTCCTGTGTCATCAAGGCCAGTAGGAACATGGCGCTCTGGCAGGCCACCACGATGGCGTGGCGCTGCATGAGCTGGCGGGTGCCCTGCACGCGGTCGTCGAGCGGGCGGGGCGCATGCTGCGAAGCCGGCGGCTCGCGCAGCCCGAGGGAGGCGAGCGCGCGGTCGAGCGCGTCGAGCGAGGCGACGGTGTTGCGAGCGAGGCCGTCGAACAGCGCCTCGTCGAAGCGCAGCCGGAACGCGAAGTAGCGCTCCAGCGCGCCGAGGATGACGACCGCGCCGAAGCCCATGGTGGCGGTTGTGGAGAGCGAGCGCAGCGTCAGCGCGAGCACCAGTGCCGAGATGCAGGTGAGCGCGAAGCCCCAGAGGGCCAGCAGCGCCACGGCGCGCAGCAGCGCCGCGAGCGCGGCGCAGGTGGTTCTGTCGTTGTCATCGGTCATGGGGCGGCACCTCCTGCAAGGGCTCGAACGGCTCCAGGGAGACCCGCCACGCATCCCGCAGCACGATCTGCGGTCGTGCCCGGCGCACCGCGTCCTCGGCCTGGGCGACGCCGCCGGCCGCCCCGTAGCGGCCCAGCCAGGCGATCACCGCCGCCGCGCTGCGCGAGAAGCCGAGCGCGCAGCAGACCCACACTGTGGCACCGTCCGCGCTCCTGCGCTGGCCTTCGATGACGACGGCCGCGCGCTGCAGGCGCACGGTGGGCGGCACCGTCAGGTCGAGCACCGGCACGCAGCGCGCGTGCGGCACGCCGGCGGGCATCTGCAGCTCGGCGCACAGGCTCACCAGCCGGGGCCGGCCGGCGGCCAGCCACTCGGCATGCGTCGGCCGCCGGCCCAGCCGCAGGCCCGGCACCACCTCGACCGAGGCTGGCAGGCTGCGCGTCCAGAGCCAGGCATTGACGGCGGCGCCGAGCCGGTAGGGCGCCAGCATCCAGCGCGCCGCCCAGCCCATGCGGCCGCGGCCATCCATCTGGAAGCCGCGCGCGCCGAAGCCCGCGTAGTTCAGCGCCACCAGAGCCAGCGAGGCAGCCGGCCACGCGAGCCACAGCGCGATCCCGCCGCCGTAGAGTGCCGCCGCCAGGAACAGTGCCGCACCCACCGCGTAGAAGCCGGCCAGCCTCCAGCGCTGCGGGTCGCGCGTGGTGCGCCATGCGCGCGGCATCGACACCACGCGCTCCAGCGGCCACAGCCACACGCAGAACAGGCCCAGCAGTGCGCCGGTCGGGATGTCGATGAAATGGTGCTGCCAGGTCGTGAGCACCGAGGCGCAGATGGCGAAGGCCCACAGGTGCAGCACCAGCCGCGCCCACAGCGGCCGGATGAACTGCCGGTACCAGTCCCACAGGATCACCGCCAGCGCGATGTGCAGCGAGGGCGCCTGGTTGAAGGGCTGGTCGAAGCCCCGCAGCGCGTTGAACAGGAAGGCCGGCGCGCCGTCGACCGGCGGCTGCCCGAAGCTGAAGTGCAGCGGCCACAGCACGAAGCAGGTGCAGGCGACGAGCGTCGCCGTCAGCAGCCGCAGCGCATGCCGGTCGAGCGCGTGCCTGCTGCGCGCGAGGAAGAGCGACAGCGCGTAGAAGGCGTTGATCGTCCAGTACGGGAAGATGGTCCACGGCCAGAACGGCACGTGCCGCTCCCACTCGAAGGCCATCGACGGCACGTTGGCGCGCGTGGTGGCCCACCAGTTCGCGAAGCCGTAGGTCGCGTAGAACAGCGGCCCCAGCAGCACCAGCCAGGCGGCGGCGCGCTTCCAGGGCCGAGGGGTGCTCGTCATTGCGTGACGCGCACCGCCAGCGACACCGTGAAGATGCCCCACTCGTCCACCCGCTGGTCGATCTTGCGGAAGCCGGCTTCCTCCACCAACTGGTCCATCTCGTACTGGGTGCGGCGGCGCATCACCCAGGCCTCGCCCTGGCGGTGGCTGGTGAGGGCGCGCGCGATCATCTCGAGCTGCGGGTGCCAGGGCTGGCCGGTGTAGACCAGGTAGCCGCGGTCTTCCACCGCGTCGCCCACGCCCGCGAGCGAGCGGCGCACCATCTCGTTGTCGGGGAAGAGCTCGTACAGGCCCGACACCACGGCCAGCGTGGGCCGCGGCGTGACGCTGGCCAGGCTCATGCGGTCGAAGGCGTCGGCCTGCACGAACTGGGCGACGTCTTCCAGGCCCTTCTCGGCGATGAGCGCGCGGCCGTCGCGCACGTTGATGTCGCTGTAGTCGCGCAGCAGGATCGAGCTCGCCTTGACGGGGCTCGCCAGCACCGCGTCGAGCACGTAGCGGCCGTGGCCGGCGGCGATGTCCATCACGCGCACCTCGCGGTGCATCTCGGCCAGCCGCTCCATCGCGATGCGCAGCAGCTCCTCGACGTGGATCTTGCGCTGGCGGATGCCGCGCCAGCCGATCGACTCCAGGTAGGTCTTGTCGATGGAGCGGCCGATGAACGAACTGCCCTGCGGATGGTTGCGGTAGACGTAGTCGAGCGTGCTGCCGGAGTCGAAGCCGGTTTCGTGGCCGAGCTTGATGCCTTCCGACATGGTGCCGCCCAGCTTCAGCCCGGCGCGGGTGATGGCCCAGTAGGCGCCGCGCGGCGACAGGGGCGAGAGCGGCTCGGCCAGCGCGCGCGACTCCTCGGCCGTCTCGCCGCTGAGGTGCGCCTCGCGGCGGTCGACCGGCACGGCGGGCTCGTCGAAGCGCTGCAGGATGAATTCGCGGATCTGCGCCACGGCCGGCGCCCGGTCCTTCTCGCCCAGCGTGTCGTGGAAGAAGCCCGGCAGATCGACCTTGGTCTTGACCGCGCTGCCCAGCCGCTCGAAGAACTGGTGCTGCGGCTTGTGGTGCACCACCCAGTCGGCACCCGAGACGAGCAGTTGCACCGGCAGCGTGATCGCGTTGGCGTCGGCCACCACGCGCTCGGCCGCCTCGTACAGGCCCAGCAGGATGTTGACCGCGATCGGCCGGCTGATGAGCGGATCGCTCTCGTAGCTGGCGATGCGCTCGGGGTCGTGCGTGAGGAACTTCGCCTTCACGTAGCTGTTGACGAAGAAGAGCCCGCGCAGCTTGTGCATCAGCGCCAGGCCCGGCCGTGCGAAGGGCACGTAGAGCTTGACCTTGAAGGCCGGCGAGGCGAGCGTGAGGCCGCGCACCTTGGGCGCGTAGTCGTGCGCCCAGGTGGCGATCAGCACCGCGCCCACGCTCTGCGCGACCACGTGGATGTCGTGCTCGGGCACGCCGTGCACGGCGCCGATGTGCTGCACGAAGGTCTGCACGTCGCGCACCGAGGTGCCGAAGCTGGGGCTGTAGCCGCGCTGGCCGGGCGAGCGGCCATGGCCGCGGGCGTCCCAGGCGTAGAAGTCGAAGTCGGGCAGGTCGAGCTCGTCGACCAGGTGCGCCATGCGCGCGCCGTGCTCGTGGCCGCGGTGGAACAGCAGCACGGCGCCGCGCCGCGCGGCACCGGTGGCGGGCCAGCGGCGGTAGAAGAGCGATTCGCCGTCGTGCGTCTGGAAGTGGAGTTCTTCGGCGATGCGAGGAGTCGTGTTTGTCATTGAGTCCCTGTTGAATTCTTGTCGTCTGCCTCCGCCAGTGCCCGGCGGATGCGATTGATGGTGGTCCAGGCCACGAGCGCGGCCAGCAGCGGCATCAGCCAGGCCGTCCAGCCCGGCAGCGGCCCGCCCAGCGCCACGTACAGGCCGAGCGCGCCGAACACGAAGGCCCGGTCGCTCTTGCCCAGCGGGCCGTCGTAGCGGCGCGAGGCGCCGACCGTGGGGCCCAGCGCGCCGGCGAATTCGCTCAGCCCGGCCAGCACGATCACGGTGCCGACCCAGAAGCCGCCGAAGGGCTGCACCAGCGCGAAGGGCAGGTACAGCGCCGCGTCGGAGACCACGTCGGTCAGTTCGTTGAGGAAGGCGCCGAGCCTGCTTTGCTGGTTGTGCTCGCGCGCCAGCATGCCGTCGATGGCGTTGAAGGCCATGCGCAGGAACATCCACAGCGGGATGAGCCCGAAGGCCGCCAGCGAGGGCGCCGCGAAGAAGAGCCAGAGTCCGAGCGCCACCGATACCGCGCATGCCGCCAGCGTCACTTGGTTGGCGGTGACGCCCATCGCATGCAGGCGGACCACCAGCGGCCGCAGCAGTGCCTGGAAACGCGGCTTCAGTTCGTAGATCGACACGTGCTGGCTTCCCCTCGTTCGTTATATGGCCGAAGCATTCTGCCAGTGAAGGACGGGCCCCCACGCTCGGCACTGCGTGTCCTCGCTGCCCCCCGAGGGGGCGCTCGCTTGCTTGGGGCGGCCCGGCGCGGCGCTCGGGACTAAACTCGTCGGCGCACACTTCCAGCAAATGACCATCCAGACAGACGACTTCGCGCCCGCCCCCCAACGCGTGGTGTCCGCGGCCCCCGCATCGCCCAACGAGGAGGCGATCGAACGGGCCCTGCGTCCCAAGCTGCTCGACGAGTACGTCGGCCAGGCCAAGGTGCGCGAGCAGCTCGAGATCTTCATCGGTGCCGCGCGCAAGCGGAAGGAAGCCCTCGACCACGTGCTGCTTTTCGGCCCGCCGGGCCTGGGCAAGACCACGCTGTCGCACATCGTCGCGGCCGAACTGGGCGTCAACCTGCGCCAGACCTCCGGCCCCGTGCTCGAGAAGCCCAAGGACCTGGCGGCGCTGCTGACCAACCTGGAGCCGAACGACGTGCTCTTCATCGACGAGATCCACCGGCTGAGCCCGGTCGTCGAGGAAATCCTGTATCCGGCGCTGGAGGACTACCAGATCGACATCATGATCGGCGAGGGCCCCGCGGCGCGCAGCATCAAGCTCGACCTGCAGCCCTTCACTCTGGTGGGCGCCACCACCCGCGCCGGCATGCTGACCAACCCGCTGCGCGACCGCTTCGGCATCGTCGCGCGGCTGGAGTTCTACACGCCCGAGGAGCTCGCGCTGATCGTGCACCGCAGCGCCGGCCTGCTGAAGGTGGAGGCCGATGCGGCCGGCGGCTTCGAGATCGCCCGCCGCTCGCGCGGCACGCCCCGCATCGCCAACCGCCTGCTGCGCCGCGTGCGCGACTACGCCGAGGTCAAGGGCAACGGCCGCATCACCGAAGACATCGCGCACCGGGCGCTGGCCATGCTCGACGTCGATCCGCAGGGCTTCGATCTGATGGACCGCAAGCTGCTGGAGGCCGTCATCCACCGCTTCGACGGCGGCCCGGTCGGCCTGGACAACGTGGCCGCCAGCATCGGCGAGGAGCGCGACACCATCGAGGACGTGATCGAGCCCTACCTGATCCAGCAGGGCTACCTGCAGCGCACGCCGCGCGGACGCATCGCCACGCTGGCCGCCTACCGCCACCTGGGCGTGGCCCCGCCCTCGGGCCGTGCCGACGGCCCCGATCTCTTTGGAGCCTGATTCCCATGCACACCCATGACCTGAGCGCCTGGCAGCACGACCACCATTTCGGCGCCGACACCTCTTCCGCCGAGCGCAGCACGCGCCTGGTGATGTGGATCACCTTCGCGATGATGGTCGTCGAGATCGGCGCCGGATGGTGGTTCAACTCGATGGCGCTGCTGGCCGACGGCTGGCACATGAGCTCGCACGCGCTGGCCATCGGCCTGAGCGCCTTCGCCTATGCCGCCGCGCGCCGCTATGCGCGCGACCCGCGCTTCGCCTTCGGCACCTGGAAGATCGAGGTGCTGGGCGGCTTCGCGAGCGCGCTGGCGCTGCTGGGCGTGGCGGCGCTGATGGTGGTGGGCTCGCTGGAGCGGCTGTGGTCGCCCTCGGCCATCCATTACCCCGAGGCCATCGCCGTGGCGGTGCTGGGGCTGGTGGTCAACCTGGTCTGTGCGCGGCTGCTGGGTGGGGCGCATCACCATCACGGGCACGACCATGGACATGCACACGACCACCATCACCATGGGCACGGCCATCAAGATCACCACGGCCATGGCCACGACCTGAACCTGCGCTCGGCCTACCTGCACGTCGTGGCCGACGCCGCCACCTCGGTGCTCGCCATCGCGGCGCTGCTGGGCGGCTGGTTCTACGGCTGGGCCTGGCTCGACCCGGCGATGGGCATCGTCGGCGCGGTGCTGGTGGCGGCCTGGGCCAAGGGGCTGCTGAAGGAGACCGGCAAGGTGCTGCTCGACCGCGAGATGGACCACCCCGTCACCGCGGAGATCAAGGAAGGCGTCGAGACCCTGCTGGCCGATTCCGAGACCCGCGTGGCCGACCTGCACGTGTGGCGCGTGGGCCGCGACGCCTACGCCTGCGCGCTCACCGTGGTGACCCACTCGCCGACGCTCACCGCCGACCAGGTGCGGGCCTGCTTCTCGATGCACGAGGAGATCCGCCACTCGACGGTGGAAATCCAGCGCTGCGTGGATTAGGTTCTTCCTCCTTCCCCCGCTGGGGGAAGGCCGGGATGGGGGCACGACGGCGCGACCACTCCAACGCCGCCTGCCCCCACCCCAACCCTCCCCCAGCGGGGGAGGGAGCGAGCCGAAGTCAATCGACCTGGGCACCATGTTCTTTCTCCTTCCCCCTTTGGGGGAAGGTTGGGATGGGGGCACGACGGCGTGTCCATTCCGACGCCGCCTGCCCCCACCCCGGCCCTCCCCCGGAAGGGGACGGAGCAAGTCAAATCGAGGCCCTGCGCCTCGCGTGCCGCACGATCAACACCTGCGCCGCGTAGTACGTCGCCAGCACCCACAGCTGCGCCAGCGGCATCGGCATCACGAACCGGTTGATCGCCAGCAGCGAGTCGCTCAGCATGAAGAAGCAGGCACCCACCGCCACCCATGGGGCCGACGGGTCGGTCCGGCGCAGCACCGCCGCGCGCCCGATGGCCTGCGCCGCCATGCAGGCGATCACCACCACATAGGCGCCGACCGGAATCCGCAGCGCCGCCGGCAGCCCGCCATGCCAGAGGAAGGCGTACATCGCCGCGCCGACCAGCAGCGTGGCCGCCAGCGCCCCGGGGCGCGGGAACAGCCCCACGCCGATGCGGAACAGCGCGATGTAGGCGAGGTGGGCCAGCACGAAGCACACGAGGCCGGGCACGAACATCCCGGCCGGCCCCATCAGCAGCACGTCGCCTGCCAGCGAAGCGACCAGGCCCGCCACCAGCAGGCCGTCGAAGCCGGTGACCGGGCCGGCCGCGAGCGCCCGCCGGGCCGCGAGGACGATCGCGATCGACATTGCCAGCGGCTTGAAGACGTGGTGCAGCCAGCCGATGCCCAGTGCCGCGCTGGCCGTGGCCAGGGCTGCGGCCTCGATCAGCAGCACCTCGGTGACCGTCAGCCGCCCCTGCAGCACGCCGCCGATCGCCCACAGCATGGCCGTCAGCGCGGCCAGCCAGACTCCGGAATGCGACAGCGGCATGAGGTCGGAGAACCACAGGAAGACCACAGCGCACCCGACCAGCAGCAGGAACTGGATGCCCGCGAACCACTGCACGCCCGCGCTCACCGCCGGCTCGTAGCGCGTCACCTTCGCGATGTCGAAGGCCGGCTTCGGAAAGCGCGCCGCCACGTCCGCCGGCCGCCAGCCCGGCGGCTTGAGCCACACGCGCAGCTTGTCGGCCCAGCTGCGCGCGTGCCATGAATCCTTCGCGAGCGCCCAGTAGACCTCGGCGTTGGCCCACAGCGGGTCCCAGCTACGCAGCCCGCCGCGCGTGCCGTAGACGCAGCGCTCGTCCTCCTCGCGGAAGGTGCCGAAGATGCGGTCCCACACGATCAGGACGCCGCCGTAGTTGCGGTCGAGGTACTTGTCGTTCACCGCGTGGTGCACGCGGTGGTTCGAGGGCGAGCAGAACCAGCGGTCGAACCAGCCCAGCCTGCCCACCTGCTCGGTGTGCACCCAGAACTGGTAGAGCAGGTCGACGAGCGCCACCACGCCGAACACCAGCGGCGGCACGCCGGCCACCGCCATCGGCAGGTAGAAGATCCAGCCCAGCAGCGCGCCGCTGGAGGTCTGGCGCAGCGCGGTCGAGAGGTTGTAGTGCTGGCTCTGGTGGTGCACGACGTGCGCCGCCCACAGCACGGCCGACTCGTGGCCCATGCGGTGCAGCCAGTAGTAGCAGAAGTCGTAGAACACGAGCGCCAGCAGCCAGCCGTACCAGGTGGTCCAGAACTGCCGGGCCGCTTCCTGCGGGAAGAGCGAGATCGCCGAGTACACGGCCGTGTAGATGCCGATGCGCAGCAGGCCGGTGAGCACCGCGCTGACCTGGCTGAGCATGCCCAGCCCGACGCTGTTGATGGCGTCGGCGAGGCGGTAGGTGTCCTGCCCGGTGCCGCGGCGAGCGCGGGCACGGCCCACTGCGAACTCGATCCCCATCAGCAGGAAGAAGACGGGTGTCGCAAGAACGATGATCTGGCCAGGTCGCATCGCGCGATTGTGGCGTTGCTGCACTGCCACAAGTCACCGGGATGTCACGGGGTCGCCATCGTACGGTCACCCGGCGGTGGGAGCCTACCGGGCCATGCAACGCGACGACGCTTTCCTTCGCGCATGGCGCGACACCGCGGCCCGGGCACTCGACCCGGAGGACGACGATCGCGGGCGTCCGCCGCTGCACTTCCGCACCCTCTGGATCTCCGACCTGCACCTGGGCACCCCCGGCTGCCAGGCCCGGGCCCTGCTCGATTTCCTCAAGCACACAGAGTGCGAGACGCTGTTCCTGGTCGGCGACATCATCGACGGCTGGCAGCTCAAGCGGCACTGGTACTGGCCGCAGGCGCACAACGACGTGATCCAGAAGCTGCTGCGCAAGGCGCGCAAGGGCACGCGCGTGATCTTCATCCCGGGCAACCACGACGAGTTCGCCCGCAAGTACCTGCACCACAACTTCGGCGGCATCGACGTGGCCGACGAGTGGATCCACGAGACGGCCGACGGCCGCAAGCTCTGGATCATCCACGGCGACCTGTTCGACGGCGTGATCCAGTGCGCCAAGTGGCTGGCCTACGTGGGCGACTCGCTCTACGAGTTCACGCTCAAGCTCAACCGCCACCTCAATTCGCTGCGCGCGCGCATGGGGCTGCCTTACTGGTCGCTTTCCAAGTACCTCAAGGGCAAGGTGAAGCGCGCCGTGAGCTACGTGGGCGACTTCGAAGTGGCCGTGGCGCGCGAGGCCAGCAAGCGCGGCGCGCAGGGCGTGGTCTGCGGCCACATCCACCACGCCGAGATGCGCGACATCGACGGCATCCTCTACTGCAACGACGGCGACTGGGTCGAGAGCCTCACGGCGCTGGCCGAGCATGCCGACGGCACGCTAGAAATCATCGACTGGGCCAGGCACATGCCCGTGCCGTCGAAGGCGACGCCGCAGCGCGAGGCCGTCGCCGCCTGAAGCGCGGAAAAAAGAGGCAGGGCTGCCGCGCTCAGCCTCTGTGGTCGCGCCCGGTCGTGCTCGTCGCCCGGTCGAACTGCTCGCGCCAGGCGTCGTAGTGTTTCAGCATGCTCCTGCCCAGCTCGTCCATCCACAGCCACCAGGCCAGCGCGAGGTTCTCGGGGCCGTCGGAATCGGGTGGGTCGAGGGCAGGCGTGGCGCCGGGCTGTTCCGGCAGCTCGTAGTCGCACAGGCGCTCGACGCTGCTGTGCGGAAAGCCGGGAATGACAGTGCTCACTGCAGTGCTCCTTCGAGGGCGGCTCTTTCTTCTCTGCCGCACGGAACAGCTCCCCGCGAACGATTGAAGCAGCAACCGATGGCCCGCCGTATCGGACTATCCCGCATGCAAACCAGGTTCCACGGAAATCCGTGAGCCTCCGCAGTGCATGCATGGGTCGCGCCGCCACGTTCGTCCGATCCGACGATGCCGGCCGGCCCGGACGGCATCACACTCGGCCAGGGCATTCCCGAAGGAGACGACGAACACCATGGCCTGGGCACTCACGACCGCGGAGGCCGCGTTCCGCGACGAGGTCAGAGACTTCCTCGCGCGCGAGCTGACGCCCGAGCTTCGCGCCGCCGGCCGGCGCAGCTCCGGCATCTTCAGCGACCATGAATACGGCAACCGCTGGCACCGCATCCTCGCCGGGCGCGGCTGGAGCGTGCCGCACTGGCCGGTGGAGCACGGCGGCACCGGCTGGACGCCGATGCAGCACTACATCTTCTCGGCCGAGCTGGCGGCCGCCGACGCCCCGCCGCGCGCCCCGATGGGCCCGGGCATGGTCGCGCCGGTGATCATCGCCTTCGGAACCGAGGCGCAGAAGAAGGCCTGGCTGCCCGGCATCCGCTCGGGCGAGGACTACTGGTGCCAGGGCTACTCCGAGCCGCAGTCGGGCTCCGACCTGGCCTCGCTTCAGTGCAAGGCCGTGCGCGATGGAGACCACTACGTCATCAACGGCACCAAGATCTGGACCACCCACGCCCAGTACGCCAACCGCATGTTCTGCCTGGTGCGCACCGCCTCGGGCGGCAAGCCGCAGCAGGGCATCAGCTTCCTGTGCTTCGACATCCCGCAGCCGGGCATCACCATCCGGCCGATCATCAGCATCTCGGGCGACCACGAGCTCAACCAGGTGTTCTTCGACGACGTGCGCGTGCCGGCCGAAGGGCTCATCGGCGAGGAGAACCAGGGCTGGGCCATCGCCAAGTACCTGCTGCAGCACGAGCGCGGCGGTGCGTGGGCGCCGATGCTGCGCGCACGCCTGCGCCGCCTGCAGCAAGCCGCGGACGCAGCCTTCGCGGCGGCGGGCGACGCGCAGGAGGCCGACGACATGGCCCTGCGCCTGGCCGAAGCCGAATGCGCCATCGACGCGCTCGAGGCCACCGAGCTGCAATCGCTGCGCGCCCAGGCCCGCGGCGAGCCGCACGGCATCCGCCCTTCGATGGGCAAGGTGCTGGGCTCCGAACTGCGCCAGCGGCTGACCGAGCTCGGCGTCGAGATCGCCGCCCACTACGCAGCCGCCGACCTTCCGCTGCACGACCAGCTGCAGGGAGGCGAACTGCCCGTTCCGGAGGACGCCGTGTTCTCGATGTCGGCCTACCTCAACGACCGCGCGGCGTCGATCTACGCGGGGTCCAACGAGGTGCAGCGCAACATCGTCGCGGCCCATTTGCTGGCGAACTGAGGGCTGTGCCATGAACGCCACCACCGAACGCGACGACACCCTGGCGATGCTGCGCGACAGCCTCGCGCGCTACCTCGACGACAACCACGGCTTCGAGCAGCGCCTGTATGCGCTGCGCAAGGCCGACGACGCGCCGCCGCCCTTCTGGCAGGGCCTTGCCGGCGAACTCGGCCTGCTGGGCGCTGCGCTGCCCGAATCGCAGGGCGGCCTCGGCGGCGGCATGCCCGCGCATCTCGCCGTGATGGAAACGCTGGGCGGCGCACTCGCCGCCGAGCCCTACCTGTCGACCATGGTCATCGGCGCCGGGCTGCTGCAGCGCAACCCGGGCGTGCAGGCCGATGCGCTGCTCGCTCGCACGGTCGCGGGCGAGGCCGTGCTCGCATTCGCCCATGGCGAGCCGCAGAGCCGGCACGACCGCGCCGATGTGCGGACCGAAGCCGTGCGCGATGCCGACGGCTCCTTCCGCCTGAACGGACGCAAGGCCGTGGTGCACGCCGCGCCATGGGCCAGCCACCTGCTCGTGAGCGCGCGAGGCGGCGCCGGTCTCTCGCTCTTCGTCGTTCCGAAGAACACGCCCGGCCTGCGCCTGCGTGCCTACCCGACGCGCGACGGCGGCCGTGCGGCGGAGATCGCATTCGACGACCTGCGCCTGCCGGCCGACGCATTGCTGGGCGAGGAGGGCGGCGCGCTGCCGCAGATCGAACGGGCGCTCGACGAGGCCGCGCTCGCCGTGTGCGCCGAATCGGTCGGCGTCATGCGCCGCCTGATGCGCGACACGCTCGACTACGTGCGGCAGCGCAAGCAGTTCGGCGTGCCGATCGCGAGCTTCCAGGTGCTTCAGCACCGGCTGGCCGACATGCACATGGCGCTGGAACAGGCCGCGGCGCTCACGGCCAGCGTCGGCGAAGCCATCGACGGCGCCTCGCCCGGCGAACGCGCACGCGCCGTCTCGTCCGCCAAGGTGGCCGCCGCCAGGGCCTGCAGGGCGGTCGGGCAGGGTGCGGTGCAGCTGCATGGCGGCATGGGCATGACCGAAGAGCTGGCAGTGGGCCACTACGTGCGCCGCGCCACGCTCATCGAGGGCCAGTTCGGACCGCCTTCGTGGCACCTGCGCCGCGTCGCGAAGCTGCGCGCCGTGGCGGCGCTGGCGTAGCGCTTTCGTCGCTTTCGACGATGCGGCGCCAGGGGGGCGGCGCCAAGATGCCTCCACACACAGGAGACAGACCATGGCAGGTCCACTGCAAGGCCTTCGGGTGATCGAGATGGCGGGCATCGGCCCCGGCCCGTTCTGCGCGATGCTGTTCGCCGACATGGGCGCGGAGGTGATCCGCATCGAGCGCCCCGGCACGCGCACCGCGCCGCACGACATCCTCGCGCGCGGGCGCAGCACGCTGCAGGTCGACCTGCGCGCGGAGGGCGCCGCGCAATCGGTGCTCGACGCCATCGCCAGGGCCGACGTGCTCATCGAGGGCTTCCGCCCCGGCGTGATGGAGCGCCTGGGCCTCGGCCCCGCCGAATGCCACGCGCGCAACCCGCGGCTGGTTTACGGCCGCATGACCGGCTGGGGCCAGCACGGGCCGCTTGCGCATGCGGCGGGGCACGACATCAACTACATCGCCATCAGCGGCGCGCTGCACGCCATCGGCCGCGCGGGCGAGCCGCCGGTGCCGCCGCTGAACTACGTGGGCGACTTCGGCGGCGGCGCGATGCTGCTGGCATTCGGCATCCTCGCCGCGCTGCACGAGGCCAAGGGCTCGGGCCAGGGCCAGGTGGTCGATGCCGCCATGACCGACGGCGCGGCGCTGCTGTCGGCCATGATGTACGGCTTCAGGTCGGCCGGACAGTGGAGCAGCCAGCGCGGCGAGAACATGCTCGACGGCGGCGCACACTTCTACGACACCTACGCCTGCGCCGACGGCAAGTACGTGGCCGTGGGCGCCATCGAGCCGCAGTTCTACGCGCTCTTGCGCGAGCGCTGCGGCATCGCCGACGACACCGCCTTCGACGCGCAGATGGACGCCGACCGCTGGCCGATGCTCAAGCTGCGCATGGCCGACGTGTTCCGCACCCGCACGCGCGACGAGTGGTGCGTGCTGCTCGAGGGCAGCGACGCCTGCTTCGCGCCCGTGCTCGACTGGGACGAGGCCCCGGAGCACCCGCACAACGTGGCGCGCGGCACCTTCGCCAACCTGGGCGGCGTGGTGCAGCCCGCGCCCGCGCCGCGATTCAGCCGCACCGCGCCGACGGTGCCTCAGGCCACTGCCGGCGAAGACGGCTCCGCCGTGCTGCGCCGCTGGGGCGTGGCGGCGGAAGCCATCGCGCCGCTGTGCGGGGCTTGAACAGAGAAAACAAGAACGGAGACAGCCACCCATGTTCCTCACCCAACCCCTGCACAAGGGCCGGCGCGAGAAGCCGAAGGGCACCGCCATCGTCTGCGGCGCCACGCGGCAGGACTTCGCCACCCTCGCCGATCGCGTCGCGCGCCTGGGCGCGGTGCTGAAGCGACTGGGCATGGCGAGCGGCGACCGCGTCGGCATGATGAGCCTCAACTCGCACCGCTTCGTCGAATACTTCTTCGGCACCTGGTGGGGCGGCGGCGTGATCAATCCGGTCAACATCCGCTGGAACCCGAAGGAGGTCGCCTATTCGCTGGACGACTGCGACACCCGCATCCTGCTGGTGGACGACCTGTTCGTGCCGATGGTGCCGGCGCTGCGGCAGCTCTCGGCCTCGCTGCGCACCGTGGTCTATTGCGGCGACGGCGCGGTGCCCGAGGGCATGGTGGGCTACGAGGCGCTGCTGGGCGAGGCGCAGCCCATCGAAGATGCGCCGCATGCGCCCGACGAACTCGCGGCCATCATGTACACCGGCGGCACCACCGGGCAGCCCAAGGGCGTGATGCTCACGCACGGCAACCTGTGCATCAACGCGCTGAGCACCGTGGCGGCGCTGCCGCGCGATGCGCAGAACGCGGTGGCCCTCGTCGCCGCGCCCATGTTCCACGTGGCCGGCTGCGGCGCCACCATCCAGAACATGCTGCGGCTCACGCCCACGCACGTGCTGCCGATGTTCGACGAGCTGGCCGTGCTGCAGGCGGTGCAGTCCGCGCGCATCACCGAGATGTTCATGGTGCCGACCATGATCAAGCGCGTGATCGAGCATCCGCGCTTCGCGGAGTTCGACCTGTCTAGCCTGCGGCTGCTGTTCTACGGCGCGGCGCCCATCGACGCCGCGCTGCTCGACCAGGCGATGCGCGCCGTTCCGGGCGCCGCCTTCGCGCAGGTCTACGGCATGACGGAGCTGTCGCCCGTGGTCACGGCGCTGTCGCCCCATTGCCACCTGCCCGGCCCCGATCGCTACCGGCTGCTGCGCTCCGCCGGCACGCCGGTGCCCATCGCCGAAGTACGCATCGTCGACGGCGAAGACAACGAGCTGCCGCCCGGCCAGGTCGGCGAGATCGTCGCGCGCGGCCCCATGGTCATGAAGGGCTACTGGAACAAGCCCGAGCAGACCGAGGCCGCGCTGCGCGGCGGATGGATGCACACCGGCGACGGCGGCTACATGGACGACGAAGGCTTCGTCTACGTGGTCGACCGCATGAAGGACATGATCGTCAGCGGCGGCGAGAACGTGTATTCGGCCGAGGTCGAGAACGCCATCGCGAAGATGCCGCAGGTGCTGATGTCCGCGGTGATCGGCGTGCCGGACGACCAGTGGGGCGAGCGCGTGCACGCGGCGATCGTGCGGCGCGAGGGCATGGCGCTGGAGGCCGAGGCCGTCATCGCCCACTGCCGCGAGCACATCGCGAACTACAAGTGCCCGCGCAGCGTGGAGTTCCGCGACGCGCTGCCGCTGTCGGCGGCCGGCAAGCTGCAGAAGTTCCAGCTGCGCGAGCCCTTCTGGGCCGGCAGGCAACGGCGCGTGGGCTGAGCCGCGGGATCCGGCAGAAACAAGGAAAGCAAAGGAAGACAACATGGCCATCGATTTCCGCCGCTCCTGGAGCGACGAAGACCTGGAGCTGTACCGCGACAACGTGGTGCGATTCATCGAGACCGAAGTGCTGCCGCACGACGAGGAGGCCCGCAAGCGCGGCCACGTGGGCCACGAGGTGTGGCGCAAGGCCGGTGCGCTCGGCCTGCTGTGCGCCGACATTCCCGAGGAGTACGGCGGCGCCGGCGGCGACTTCCGCCACGAGGCCGTTTTCTACGAGGAGATGTCGCGCCGTGCGCTGACCGGCATGGCGACCTCGGTGCACAGCATCGTGGCGCACTACTTCCTCAACCACGGCACCGAGGCGCAGAAGCGCCACTACCTGCCGCGCATGGCGCGCGGCGAGTTGGTCGGCGCCGTCGCCATGACCGAGCCGGGCGCGGGCTCCGACCTGCAGGGCGTGCGCACCCGCGCCGAGAAGAAGGAAGGCGGCTACGTCGTCAACGGCTCCAAGACCTTCATCACCAACGGCTTCCTGGCCGGCGTGGTGCTGGTGGTGTGCAAGACCGACCCGACCCAGGGTGCCAAGGGCACCTCGATCCTCATCGTGGAGACCGAGGGCTGCAAGGGCTTCCGCGTGGGCCGCGTGCTCGACAAGATCGGCATGAAGGCGCAGGACACCTCCGAGCTCTTCTTCGACGACGTGCGCGTGGGCGCCGACGCGCTGCTCGGCGGCGTGGAGGGTCAGGGTTTCTTCCAGCTCATGAGCGACCTGCCCTATGAGCGCACCATCATCGGCCTGAGCGCGCTGGCCACCATGGAGGGCGCCTACCAGGCCACGCTCGACTACGTGCGCGACCGCAAGGCCTTCGGCAAGCCCGTCGCCGAGTTCCAGAACACGAAGTTCAAGCTCGCCGAGATCGCCACGCAGATCAAGGTGGGCCGCGCCTTCATCGACCGCTGCATCGAGGACCTGGTGGCCGGCAGGCTCGACACCGCCACCGCCTCCATGGCCAAGCTCTGGGGCTCGGAGGCGCAGGGCCGCGTGATCGACGAGTGCCTGCAGCTCTTCGGCGGCTACGGCTTCATGAACGAATACATGGTGGCGCGCATGTACGCCGATGCCCGGGTGCAGCGCATTTACGGCGGCACCAACGAGATCATGAAGGAGGTGATCGCCCGGGCCCTGTGAGGCCCGGTTCTCCGGGCACGCTCAGGACAGCCGCCTGATCTGCGCCCGAGCGATCTCGCGGTGGGGGTAGGAGGGCGACAGCCCGATGAACTGCGTGTACTTCTCGCGCGCGGCCTCGGGGTTGCCCGCGTCCTCCAGCTCCAGCGCCTCCATCGTGTACTGGGTGAAGAGCAGGTTGGCATCGCTCTCGCGCGAGTCGGCTGCCAGCGACCTGGGCTGCAGCTCGGGCTGCGCGGCGTAGAGCTGCCGCTGCACCTCGATCACCTCGATCAGCGCGCGGCCGATGCGCTGGATGTTCTCGTCCACGGGTCCGAGATCGGTGCTGCGCACTTCCGCCGCGGCCTGGTCCATCAGGTGCGACGCGACGCGCAGCAGCTGGTGCAGGTGCTTGTGATTCATGGGCGGGCCGCTCCGCGCGGGCGGCCTTCCCCTGGCCTCGCGGCGCGCGCGAGGTCTCTTCCTTGCAATGGACTCATCCGTTGTTCCGCCTCGTGCCGGTCGTCGCGCGGACGCCGGCCTCGGCTTTTCCTCTCTGATGTCGTTCTTCTTCCCCGGCCGCAAGCTGCTTCAGGGCGAGCTGGTTCGCGCGTTCGGCGATGGCCATGTTCTTCGCCGCCTCGGCGCCGTACGTCTTCACCGAGAAGGCCTTGCTCACGCTGCCCTTGCCGGCGGTGTAGGTGATGGCGAGCCAGTAGCCAGGGTGGCTGGGGTTGGGCGCCTTGAAATGCACGCCGCTCACGCCGCTGGTGTTGTTGCGCCGGGTGATCTCCGACTTCGAGCGCTTGGGTTCGCGCGGCCCGGCAGGGTGGGCTGACAGCCCCATGCGGATCGCCTCCTCGGCCGGGTGGATGCGCGCCAGCCCGGTCATGCGCTTGAGCTGCTGTGCGCGCTCCTGGATCGCGAGCGCCTGCGCGTCGTCGCCCAGCTCGGCGACGGAGAAATCGGTGCGCAGAATCTCGTCGGGCGCGATGTAGGTCTTGGCCATCCAGGCGCGCACCCGGCCGCTGGGCGCGAGGTGGTGGAACACGCCGGTCACGCCGGTGCTGTTGTTGGCGCGGGGTTTCTCGGCCCGCGCACTGCGCGGCAGCGGCGGCACGCTGCGCACGATGTGGTCGCGCCAGTCCTGCGCGTGAAGCAGCGCCTGTTCCGCGCCGCCGTAACTGGCCTTGCCGAACAGCCTGTGATGGCGGACGCCGTTGCGGACGATGGAGACTTCGAAACCCCAGGACCTGGCGTAGATGCCATACATGGCTGCCGGGTTCGGTACACCTTTGGGCATTCTCGATGTGATGCTGCTGCTTGCGTACTCAGCATCGCCGATGCTGATTCCGATGGGCTCCCCGGCTCGCGCGTCGCCGTCGCCATTGCGGTGGCTATCGGGCGCGCATTTTTCGCAGCTATTCTGGCCGAAGCGCCGCCATGAATCCGTCCGGGCGGCGGAGGCGGTCGGAAAAATATCCCCGGCGGCCCGCGCCGGGCACGGATATCCGCCGGCCGCCGCGCGAACGGCGCCGGGCGCGGACATCCACGGAATCACTGCGCCGGCCTCGCCTCGGCGGCGGCCATGCCGTGCAGCAGGGAGGAAGCCCGGGAGGGCTGGTCGGGCAGGAAGGGGATGGAGATCGCCGGCGTCTTCGCCGCGGCGCTGCTTTCCTGCTGCATGAACGCGTGCTTCTGCTCCAGCTGGCGCTGGCGTTCCTCGATGGCCAGCTGCTTCGCCTTCTCGGCGCCGTGCTCCTTGATGGAGAAGGCCTTGCTCACGCTGCCCCGGCCGGCCGTGTAGGTGATGGCGAGCCAGTAGCCCGGATGGCCCGGGTTCGGCGCCTTGAAATGCACGCCGCTCACACCGCTCGAATTGGTGCTGCGCTTGATCTCGGACTTGGAGCGCTTGGGCACCAGCGTCTCGGCCGGAGAGGCCGGTGGGCTCGTCCGGATGGACTCCTCGGCCGGATGCAGCCTGGCCAGGCCGTCCATGCGTTCGAGCTGCCGCGCCCGCTCCTCGATGGCCAGCGCCTGCGCCGCGTCGCCCACCGTGTTCACGGGAAAGTCGGTGCGCAGGATCTCGTCCTGCCCGATGTAGGTCTTGGCGACCCAGGCCCGCACCTTGCCGCCCGGCGCGACCTGGCAGAACACGCCCGACACGCCGGTGGTGTTGTTGACGCGCAGCTTCTCGGCGCGCGTGCGCCGAGGCACCGGCGGCACGCTGCGCACCACGCCGTCGCGCCATTCCTGCGCCTGGCGCAGCGCCTGGGCGTCGCCGCCGTAGCTGGCGCGGCCGAACTGCTGGAAATAGCGCTTTCCGTTTCGCACGATCGACACCTCGTAGCCCCAGCTGCGGGGGTAGATGCCGTACATGGCTGCGGAGTTGGGGATTCCTTTGGGCATGGTGCTTCGGCTTGAGTCCGCTCTCTGGTTCTTGCATGGCTTTCCCGCCGGGCGCTGGGGGGGCGGCGCCGGGCGAGGATTCCCAGGCGCCGCGATGCGCCTTGCGCTATCGCGGCAGTTGGAACACAGAGGGAAATGCTAGGGAAGCAGGCACCGGTGGGGTATCACCGGAATCCGTAGTTCAGGGGGTAGGCGGCGCCGGAAGGAGGCCGGATGTAAGGCTATCGGATGACACCCAGCCTGCGCGCGATCGCCACCGCCTGCGTCCGGCTCTTCGCGTCCAGCTTCATGTTGATGTTGCGCAGGTGCGTGCGCACCGTGCTGTCGGAAACGAAGAGCTTCTCGGCCATCGCGCTGTTCGAGTAGCCCTCGGCCAGCAGCTGGAGCACGCGGATCTCCTTGCGCGTGAGCGGCTCCTTCATCGCCTCGCCGCCGGGGGGAGCCTCCGACTCGGCCGGCGCCGGCATCGGCCCCACGGCCTGCAGCAGCCGCTGCAGGTGGTCCGCCAGGATCGGGTCGCCGGCGCCGCCTTCCTGCATCGCGGCGGCGCTGCGGTGCACCAGCGTGCCCACGGCCGGGCCCTCGTCGAGGATCAGCCGCATGAAGCCCTCCTGGCTCGCGGACTGCAGCACGCCGGCGAACTCCTCGGTGGCGGCGGCCGGGTCGCCGGCGCGCTGCAGGGCCAGCGCACGCAGCACCCTGAGCTTGAGCGCGCGCCGGTTGCGGGCCGCGGCGAGCGCGGCGTGCAGTTCGGCGTCGAGCACGGACAGCGCCGCGCGCGCATCGCCGAAGGCGATCTCCCAGCGCGCCTTGGCCAGCGCCAGGTAGTCGAGGTCGTGGGCCGGCAGGCGCTGGCGGCGCTCGCGGTCCCACAGGGCGGGGTCGTCGGCGCGCAGCAGCTCGTCGTGCGAGGCGGGGCCGTTGCCCTGCAGCAGCAGCATGCGCGAGCGCTCCAGCTTGGCGCCGGCCACCACGCGCGGCAACTGGCGCTGGTGGCCCAGGTACTCGAGCTCGGTGAGCGCCTGGAAGGCCGCGTCGATGTCGCCCGCGTGGAAGGCCAGCCGCGAGCGCATCGCGTGGCTCAGGATCATGTGGTCGGGCAGGCCCACGTCGCGCGCCAGCGGCAGGTAAACGTTCAGCAGGCGCTCGGCCTGCACGAGCTGGTTGGTCTCGTACACGGCGCCCGCGTAGAGCACGCCGGCCCATGCGTTGCCGTGGCTGTGGTTGTACGACACGGCGTGCGTGGAATCGACCGCCATGCGCAGCCGCGCGGTGGCCTGCCGCAGCCGGCCTTCGTGCAGGTCGAACAGGCCCGCCAGCGACTCGGTGTACATGCGGTTGAAGGCGCTGTTGCCCTGCTCGCGCCGGGCCGCGTCGAGCAGCCGCTGCGCCTCGTGCTGGTCGCCGCGCACCGCGAGGATGTGCGCCATCGCGTTGAGCAGCACGCTGTCGGCGAAGGCCAGGCCGGTGGGCAGGCGCGCCAGGCTCTGGCGGCCGGCCTCGTAGGCCTCGTCGTGGCGGTCCTGCATGGCCAGCAGCAGCGGCACCAGGGTGTGGGCGCTCGCGCGCACCTCGGCGATGGGACTGTCGAGGCAGCCCGATTCGTCGAGCTGTCGCATCGCGTCCCACGGGCCGTGGGTGAAGCAGGTGGCCCACAGCGAGATCGGCTGCAGGAACGGATGCCCGCGCAGCTGGTGCTCGGGAATGGCCGAGAACCAGCGCGCCAGCATGCGCATGCGGCCCTCTTCGAGGAACTGCGCGGCGTGATGGTCGAGCAGGTTCAGCGCATGCGGATGGTCTCCGCCCTCGATCGCATGGTCGATGGCCGGCACCGGTCGGCCGTGCGATTCGTACCAGCCCGAGGCCGCAAGGTGCAGCCGCGCAGGCTCGCCGGGCATCTCGCGCGCGAGCTGCGCGCGCAGGAAGTCGGCGAAGAGGCTGTGGTAGCGCCACGCATCGCCATCGCCGCTCACCGGCGTGAGGAACAGGTTCGACGCGGCCAGCTGCTCGAGGATGGCCGCGCAGTCCACACGCGGGCACAGCGCCTGGCACACCGATGCGTCGAGCTGCCTCAGGATGCTGGTGCGCAGCAGGAAGTCGCGGATCTCCTTCGGCTGGTGCGCGAGCACGTCCTCGGCGAGGTACTCGGCCACCGCGCGGTCGGAGCCCGAGAAGCGCTCGACAAAAGCAGTGGCGGTGGCGCCCGCCGAGCCCGCGCCGTGGCGCTCCAGCGCCATCGACGCGAGCCAGATCGCCGCCACCCAGCCCTCGGTCTTGCGGTGCAGCAGCGAGAGCATCTCGGCCGGCAGCGACTGGCGCAGGCCGAAGAAGGCGCCGGTCTCCTCCAGGCTGAAGCGCAGCCGGTCGGTGTCGATCTCGGTGAGCTGCCCGCGCGCGCGCAGCCGGCCCAGGCCCAGGTCGGGCAGGCTGCGCGAGCCGATCACGATCTGCCCGCGGCGCGGCAGGTGTTCGACGATCTCGCGCACCAGCCCCAGCACGGCCGGCTCCTGCACCCGCTCGAAGTCGTCGAGGAAGAGCGTGAAGGGCGACTCGTGCGCCGCCAGCGCGGCCACCGCATCGAAGGGGTTGTTGCCGCCGTTGCCGCGCGGGTCTTCCACGCCCAGGCGCTGCACGGCCTCGGCCAGGCAGTCGAGGAAGCGCGAGACATCGTTGTCGGCGCGGTCCAGCGTGAGCCATGCGGTGGCGATGCCCCGGGCCTCCATGCGCTCGCGGATCTGCGCCATGGCGGTGGTCTTGCCGAAGCCGGCCGGCGCGCGCACGAGCACCAGCTTCACGGCCGCCGAGGCGACCTCTTCCCCGATCGCGGTGCGCGGCACCTGCGTGGCGACGAAGGCCGGGGGATTGAGCTTTGTTTCGAGGATCCGGGGGGTGGACGGCTGCATGCGGCGCTGAAATCCCGTCGTTTCCGACGATGTGTGCGGCCGATTCTGCTTCCTAAACTGGACGGGGACAAACCGTTCAAGACACCTCGAGGACTCCAGCAGATGCAACTCGATTCCAGCATTGCCGCCGTGGTCACCGGCGGCGCCTCGGGCCTGGGCGCCGCCACCGCGCGCCGGCTCGCGGGCCACGGCGTGAAAGTCGCGCTCTTCGACCTCAACGCCGAGCAGGGCGAGGCGCTGGCCAAGGAACTCGGCGGCATCTTCTGCAAGGTCGACGTCACGTCGGAGGAACAGGTGGACGCCGCCTTCGCCAAGGCCCGCGCGGCGCACGGCCAGGAGCGCGTGCTCGTCAACTGCGCCGGCACCGGCAACGCGGTGAAGACCGCGAGCCGCGACAAGGCCACCGGGGAGATCAAGCACTTTCCGCTCGCGAATTTCGACCGCATCATCCAGATCAATCTGGTGGGCACCTTCCGCTGCATCGCCAAGTCGGCCGCCGGCATGCTCACGCTCGACATGCTGGAAGACGGCGAGCGCGGCGCCATCGTCAACACCGCCTCGGTGGCCGCGCAGGACGGGCAGATGGGCCAGGCGGCCTACACGGCCTCGAAGGCCGGCATCGTCGGCATGACGCTGCCCATCGCGCGCGACCTCATGAGCGAGGGCATCCGCGTCAACACCATCCTGCCGGGCATCTTCGACACGCCGCTGCTGCAGGGCGCGCCCGACAACGTGAAGGCCGCGCTGGCGGCCTCGGTGCCGTTCCCGAAGCGGCTGGGCAACCCGGCGGAATACGCGACGCTGGCCGAACTGATGATCACCAACGGCTACTTCAACGGCGAGAGCGTGCGGCTCGACGGGGCCATCCGCATGGCGCCGCGCTGACACGCCACCCGAACCCGCACAGATAGACAGAAACACAGGAGAACTCCCATGCCCGAAGCCTTCATCGTCGCCGCCGCCCGCACCGCCGGCGGCCGCCGCAACGGCCGCCTCGCCGGCTGGCACCCGGCCGATCTCGCAGCACAGGTGCTGAACGCGCTGGTGGACCGCACCGGCGCCGACCCGGCGCTGGTCGAAGACGTCATCATGGGCTGCGTCGACCAGGCCGGCGAGCAGTCTTCCAACATCGCGCGCAACGCGGTGCTGGCCTCGAAGCTGCCCGAGTCGGTGCCGGCCACCTCGGTCGACCGGCAGTGCGGTTCGTCGCAGCAGGCGCTGCACTTCGCGGCGCAGGCCGTGATGTCGGGCACCATGGACATCGTGATCGCCGCCGGGGTGGAGAGCATGACGCGCGTGCCCATGGGCATGCCCGTCACGCTGCCGCTGAAGAACGGGCTGGGCTTCTACGTGAGCCCGCTCATGGCCAAGCGCTACCCCGACGTGCAGTTCAGCCAGTTCACCGGCGCCGAGATGATCGCGAGGAACTACGGCATCGAGAAGGACGAGCTCGACCGCTATGCGCTGGAAAGCCACCGGCGCGCCATCGCCGCCACCAGGGCCGGCCATTTCGAGCAGGAGATCGTGCCCGTGTCGGTGCGCATGGCCGACGGAACCGAGCCCGGCGAGCAGCACACTGTGGACGAAGGCATCCGCTTCGACGCCACGCTGGAGAGCATCGCGGCCGTGAAGCTCATCGCCGAGGGCGGGCGCTGCACCGCGGCCACCGCCAGCCAGATCTGCGACGGCGCCAGCGGCCTGATGGTGGTGAACGAGCGCGGCCTGAAGACGCTGGGCGTGGAGCCGCTCGCGCGCATCCATCACATGAGCGTGATGGGGCACGACCCGGTGATCATGCTGGAGGCCCCGCTGCCGGCCACGCAGCGCGCGCTGAAGAAGGCGGGCATGAAGATCTCCGACATCGACCTGTACGAGGTCAACGAAGCCTTCGCGCCGGTGCCGCTGGCCTGGCTGCAGACGCTGGACGCCGACCCGGCGCGGCTCAACGTGAACGGCGGCGCGATCGCGCTGGGCCATCCGCTGGGCGCGTCGGGCACCAAGCTCATGACCACGCTCGTGCATGCGCTCGGCCAGCGCGGCAAGCGCTACGGCCTGCAGACCATGTGCGAGGGCGGCGGCATGGCCAACGTGACCATCGTCGAGCGGCTTTGACGCGTCGGCAGGCCAGGCGCGGGAGGCCGCCTGCGGGGCGGGGAATGCCGATGCCAACATAATCGGGGTCCATGGGCGCCTCGCCATCCATCCTCGATCCCCGTTCCATCATCCTGCTTGCGGGAGTGATGGGTGTCATGATGGCCCTCGTGGTCTTCTTCATGCAGCGCAGCTATCCGCGCACCATCCAGGGGCTGGGCGACTGGGCGAAGGCCCCGCTGGTCGCGTTCGTGAGCACCATGCTCTTCGCGGCGCGCGGGTACTTTCCCGACTTCCTCACGATCGTGGTCGCCAACTTCGTGCTGTACCAGGCCTGCATCCTGTACTACGCCGGCAGCCAGAAATTCCTGTTCGGCCGCAGCGACACCCGCAGCTGGACGGTGCTGAACTGCGTCCTGACGGCGGCGCTGTTCTGGTTCGGCATCGTGAAGCCCGACTTCGAGATGCGCCTGCTGTTCGTCACCCTGGCGGTGGCGGCGCTGTTCTTCCGGCACGCGCAGCTCTACATGCGGCATGCGGGCGAAGTGTTCGGCAAGCGGCTGATGACCGGGCTGCTGCTGGCGCAGGCGCTGGTGGCGGCGCTTCGCTTCGTGTCGGTTGTGGCCGGGATGGCGGGCAACGGGCTCATGGAGGGCTCGTGGATCCAGTCGATCTATATCAGCATGTACTCGTTCACCGTGCTGCTGCTGTCCATCGCCGTCATCCTGATGGCCACAGACCGCGTGCACACCGAGTTCGAATACCTCGCCACGCGCGACCCGCTGACCGGCGCGCTCAACCGCCGCGCCGTGCTCGAGGCCAGCGAGCGCGCCTTCTCCTCGGGCGAGCGCGGCGGCGCGCTGCTGATGGTGGACCTGGACCACTTCAAGGACATCAACGACCGCTTCGGCCACCAGATGGGCGACGCCGTGCTGCGCGAGGCGGTGCGCCGCATGCAGCGCGCCATCGGCGACAAGGGCGTTCTCGGCCGCTATGGCGGCGAGGAGTTCGTCGTGCTGCTGCCCGAGGCCGGCCAGTCCGAGGCGATGGCGATCGCGGCGCGCCTGAGGCACGCCATCGGCGAGCCCTTCCCGGCGGACTCGAGCATGGCTGTCGTCGGCTCGATGGCCGTGAGCATCGGCGTGGCGGCCGGCGCGAGCAGCGCAGGCGGCTCCAGCATCGACGACATGCTGGCGCTGGCGGATGCGGCGCTCTACCGCGCCAAGGCGATGGGGCGGGATCGGGTGATTGCTGCGGCCTGAGCGATTCGGCTGGCGGGATGTGCGCGGGGAGCTTCATCCACCGGCGTCGGCATCGACGCGCTCGGCGTTGCATCTTGCACAGTAGCGGGCCGCAGGCGTACGAAGCGGCGTGTCGCGTACGTGGCACGGTGGGCCGTAGAGGCTCAGGCGGTGATGCAGGATCGCATTCGGATTGGTTTCCCTGAAGCCCGTGATGCGTTCGTACGCCGCCACCGTCAGGTAGCCGAGGCCGCGCTCCCGGGCTTCGGCGAGGCTGCAGCCGGTTTCCTCGCGGTATCGATTCATCTGCGCGATGTAGCTCATGGGATGCGCAACCTGCCACTCTTCCTCCGTGAGCATCGGCATGTCGGTCTGGCAGCGCCAGCAGTAGAGGGTGCGTGGCATGGGGTGGGTTCAGGCGGAGATCATGGCGCTCATTGCCCCAGGTAGGTTTCGACCGCCGGCCCCCACAGGTCCTGTCGCACGATCAGCATGTGGCCGTTCACGCCGGGAGCCAGCGTGTAGACCTCGAAGCTGCCCTGACCCCCCGCGGCCGTGAACGCTTCGAAATTCATCCGGCTGTGGGCGATCGCGTAGAAACTGTCCTTCTCGCCGTACAGCCAGAGCGTGGGGCGGGTAAACGCCGCGCCACGCCTGAAGCTCACGGGATTGATCGCGTCGGCCGATCTGTTGGGGCACTGGTCGCTCATCCATCCGCCGACGAAGTTGATCGCACCACGGAACACGCCCGGCCGGGTGCCGGCATAGGCGATGGCGAGAATCCCGCCGCGCGAATGGCCGGCGATCTCCATGCGCCGGGTGTCCACGTCCGGATTCGCCTGCAGCCAAGCGACGGCTGCGTCGATGTCCGCAAGTGCGTGCTCGAAGCCGGCCAATGACAGGCCCGGATCGCAGCTGTAGTGCTCGCGCTTCGGTGTGAAGCCCTCGTCGTAGAGCCCGTCCGACTGGCCGCGCCCGCGGCGCTGCGGAAATGCGACCAGCCAACCGCGCTGGGTGAACCATCCGGCGAGGCGCTCGGGTGCCCAGGTTTCCTTGAAGAGCGCCGGGTTGTTGCCGATGCCAGTGGAGCCGTGGTTGAACACCACGGTCGGAAAGGGGCCGGAGCCTCCGGGCTTGTAGATCACCATCTCCAGCGTGACCGGTGCACCGCCCTCGGCGAACGGCGTGGGCACACGGACCGTGCTGCGTTCCTGCGCCCAGCAGGAAGCGGCTGCGAAAACGAGCGAGGCGGCAAGAGCGAAGAGCTTTTTCATTGCGCGGGCATCCCTGACGATCTGCCGCATTCTGCCCGCGACCCCGAGCCGCTAACCCGCAGCGTGCGCTCCCCGCTTCGGACTCCACCTTGCCGCGCCGCTCGCCAGCACGATTCCCGGCACCACCAGCGACAGTGCCGCCAACGCCGCCCCAGTGACGGGCTCGTTCATCCAGGCCGCGGCGCCCAGCGTCGTCAACACCGGTACCAGCGCCGCCGACAGCGACGCACGCGGCGCGCCCAGCCGCGCGACGGCGACCATGTAGACCACCAGCCCGAGAAGGCCGGCGACCACGCCCTGCGTCGTGGCCTGCAGCGCGACGTCGGGCCACGGGGCTGCCAGCAGCTTCGGCACGCCGGCGAAGGGCAGCACGAGCATCGACAAGAGCAGCGTCGACCAGCCGTTCACGAATGCCGCGCCCTGCCATGGCGTGAGTCCGCAGTGCGCGAACGCGAGCGAGTGCGCGGCCCACAGCATGGCCGCGGCGAGGAAGAGCAGGTCGCCGCGCCAGCCGGTCGAGCTGGTGCCGCCGCGAAAGCTGTCTGCCGCGAACAGCGCCATGCCGATCGCGATGCAGGCCAGTCCGGCGAGCCTGATGCCTTCGATCCTCTGCCGCTTGTGCAGCCATGCGCCGATGGCCGTGAACAGCGGCAGGCTGCCCGCCATGAAGATGCCCATGTGGCTCGCGGGTGCCCATTGCGCACCCGCGAGCACCAGCAGGCCGAATGGCAGTCCACCGCCGGCGACGAGCACCGCGAGCACGGGCAGCGATGCCTTCGGGGCGATGCGCTCGCGGCCGAACCACAGCGGCATGAGCAGCAGTGCAGGAATGCCGTAGCGAAGCAGCGCAAGGTCGATCGGCCCGAGCGTGGTGGTCACGCCGTGCCGCGACACGAGCTGCCGTGCGCTGCCGATGAAGGAGGCGGCCAGCGCGGCAAGCAGGCCAGTGAGGAGGTTGCGATCCAGCATGGCGGCGAGTCTCGCGACCGCACCCGCTGGCGGCTATCAAATTCGTGCGCCGGCCGTCAGGCCAGAGCGCGCCGGGCTTCGCCCAGCGTCACGCCCACGTCGCGCCTGAATACCGCGCCCAGGTGGCTCTGGCTGCAGTAGCCGAGGTCGTGTGCGATGCCTGCGAGGTCGGTGTCGCCATCGGCCAGGCGCTCCAGGGCAGAGGCGATGCGCAGGTGCTGGCGGTATTGGTGAAGGCTCAGGCCCGTCTGCAGGCGGAAGCTGCGTGCAAGGTGAAAGGGGGAGCGCGAGACTGCGTCGGCAAGTTCGCGCAATGAAAGCCGTGCCTCGCGATCGGCGGTTTCCGCAAGCAGCTGCTTGGCGCTCGCGACCGCGCTGGTCAGCGGCATCTGCTGGTGCGATGTCTCGAGTTCGGCGACCAGCGATGCGATGGCCGTTGCTCCGCCGTCGCCCCTGCGCAGTTGGCGTTGCGCCAGGTGAACCCGGTACAGCGACTTCGGCGAGAGCCGGCGGAACGCAGGCGTTGAGTCGGTACGTGCCGGCCGGTGCCGGCTGACCACGACGCTTTGCCTAACTGCGCGCACCACTGGGCGCAGCTGATAGATCATGGCATCGACCAGATGCATGGCGGTCAGTGCGTCGACCTGCCAGGTGCTGTCGCCCCAACGCACGTCGAGCACCGTACGACCTGCGGGGAAGATGATGCGGCGCGATTCGATCGTGTAGGGGCCGCTCCAGCCAAGCTCGTCCTTCGCATGCGAGCGCAGGTGCTCCACCGTGAAATCTTGTCCGGCATAGAGGAGCGTGCGGTCGTGAGGCATGGCTCAGCCATTTTGCGCGCCGGATGGCCGCTGGCGGTTACTTGTCTTCGCTGCTGCCGTCCTCGCCCCAGCGCCAGCGCGCGGGCTCACCCTTGAGCCAGCAGACCGCGACCAGCGCCACGGTCGGAATCGCGATGCCGAGCAAGAAGCGCAGCGGTTCGTGTTCGGGATGAAGGGCATACACCGCGGTCAGCACCAGCGCGGCGTAGATGGCGAGGACGACCCAGCCCTGCCAGCGGTGAGGGAGGCCCCAGCCCCAGCCGTAGCGCTTGGCGGGGAACCAGTAGGACTCTTCTTGTTCGCGCATCGGGTCTCTCCTTGCCGGGCGAGGCGATTCTTCGGTCTCTTCTCGTGCCCGTGCGATTTCTCGCGAGCACGGCCGTGCGGATTCTGTCCGCCTCGCCTGAAGAGATCCTGAGCACCCTTTGCTCGAAGAACGGCGCGCTCAGATCCCCACGAACTCCGCCACCTCCGACAGCGCCGCACGCTCGGTCACCAGCCCATCGAGCGGCCGGCTGCGGTCGGCGTAGCCGATGGCCATGCCGGTGAAGAGCATGCGCTCGGGCGGCAGGCCGATGAAGCTGCCGATGGTCTGCGGGTAGATCGCCCAGCATTCCTGCGGGCAGCTGTCCAGGCCCTCGGCGCGCAGCAGCAGCATCACGTTCTGCAGCAGCATGCCCAGGTCGGACCATTGCGGGGGGCCCATGCGGCGGTCGACGCTGCAGAAGAGCGCGAGCGGCGCGCCGAAGAACTGGTAGTTGCGCGCGAACCATTCGCGGCGCGCGGCCTTGTCCTCGCGCGGAATGCCCAGGCGCGCGTACATCGCCTCGCCGACGGCGAAGCGGCGGTCGCGGTAGGGCGCGACCAGTTCGCGCGGGTAGATGTCGTACTCGCTGCCTTCGCCGGCGGGCGCTTCCTTCACGCGCGTGCGCATGATGGCCTTGAGCTCGGCGAGCTTCTCGCCGCCCACCACGTGCAGGTGCCAGGGCTGCAGGTTGCCGCCCGAAGGTGCGCGCAGCGCCTGTTCGATCACACGGCGGATGACGTCGCCGGAGACGGGCGTGTCGAGAAACTCGCGCACCGAGCGGCGGGTGGCGATGGCGTCCTGAACGTTCATTCCAAAGTCCTCTTGGGGGGATGCTAGGGGCAACCCTCGGATGCGCTCAATCGTCCGTTCCGACGATGCCGCGCGGCGTGGCCCCTGCCTAGCATCCGCCCAGCGTACAGGAGACAAGACATGTTCGGATTGATGCAAGACCGCCCGCTGCTGATCTCGTCGCTCATCGACTATGCGGCCACATTCCATCCGCACGCGGAGATCGTGGGCCGCACCGTCGAGGGGCCGGTGCATCGCACCGACTATGCGCAGATACAGCGCAGTGCCAAGCAGGTGGCCAATGCCTTGAAGACGCTGGGCATCGAGCCCGGAGACCGCGTGGGCACGCTCGCGTGGAACACATGGCGGCACCTCGCGCTGTACTTCGGCGTGTCGGGCTCGGGCGCGGTGCTGCACACGGTGAACCCGCGGCTCTTTCCGGAGCAGATCGACTACATCGTCAACCACGCGGAAGACAAGGTGCTGTTCTTCGACACCACCTTCGCGCCGCTGGTGGAGAAGCTCGCGCCTGCGCTGAAGTCGGTGCGCGCCTTCATCGCGATGACCGACCGCGCGCACGTGCCGCCCGTCGACGTGCCCAACCTGCTGTGCTTCGACGAGCTCGTCGGTTCGCAGAGCGAGAAGTACGAGTGGCCCGAGTTCGACGAGCGCACCGCGTCGTCGCTCTGCTACACCTCGGGCACCACGGGCAACCCGAAGGGCGTGCTGTATTCGCATCGCTCGACCGTGCTGCACTCGCTGATGGAGTGCGCGCCCGACACCTTCGGCGTCAACTCGCAGATGACGCTGCTGCTCGCGGTGCCGATGTTCCACGCCAACGCATGGGGCATGCCGTACGCGGCGGCGATGACCGGCATGAAGCTGGTCATGCCCGGTCCGCACATGGACGGCCAGAGCCTCTACGAGCTGATGCGCGACGAGAAGGTCGGCTTCTCGCAGGCCGTGCCGACCATCTGGCTGATGCTGTTCCAGTACTTCGATGCGCACCCCGAGATCGACACGCGCGCCATCGGCCTCAAGCGCATCGGCGTGGGAGGCGCGGCCACGCCGCGCAGCATGATCGAGCGCTTCGAGCGCGACTTCGGCGCCGACTTCGTGCAGGGCTGGGGCATGACCGAGACCAGCCCCATCGGCGTGATCGGCAACCTGCTGCCCAAGCACCTGTCGATGCCGAAGGAAGAACAGCTGCGCGTGAAGATGCGCCAGGGCCGCGGCGTGTGGGGCGTGGAGCTGAAGATCGTCGGTGACGACGGCCAGCGCCTGCCGCACGACGGCAAGGCCTTCGGCCACCTGCACGTGCGCGGTCCGTGGATCGCGAGCGGTTACTTCAAGGGCGAGGGCGGATCGGTGCTCGATGCCGAGGGCTTCTTTCCGACGGGCGACGTGGCCAACATCGACGAGGACGGCTACGTGCAGCTCGTCGATCGCGCGAAGGACGTCATCAAGTCGGGCGGCGAGTGGATCTCGTCCATCGACCTCGAGAACTCCGCGAGCCTGCACCCCGCGGTGGCCGAAGCGGCGGTGATCGGCATCGCGCATCCGAAGTGGCAGGAGCGTCCGCTGCTCATCGTGGTCAAGCGTGCGGGGATGGAAGCCACGCGCGAGGAACTGCTCACATTCCTCGCGGAGCGCGTCGCGAAATGGTGGCTACCGGAAGACGTGGTCTTCGTCGACAGCCTGCCGCATACAGCCACCGGAAAACTGCTGAAGACGAAGCTGCGCGAACAGTTCAAAGGTTACGTGGCGACGACATCTGTTTGACAGTTCGGTGACTTGTTCGATTTTTCTGTGGACAACTCTGTGAGTTGTGGGTGGAGGCGGGACAGCGGAGCGAGAACTGGCGTGGCTTCCCGCCACGTTGCCTGTTGAATAGGCAGCGGTGCCGGTCCGGTGCAAGTTCGTGCGAGCCGCTCGGGATGCGGGGGCTTCGGCGTCGATTGACGGGGGTAGGGCTGGCGGCTACATTCCAGACCGCCTCGCGATGAGCGAGGCCGGGTTTAGCAGCCTGAAGTAACCGCGGCGAAGAGCCGCATACCGCAATGGTCTCGCGGCTTTTCTATTCCAGCTTCCCGTTTCAGGCGGCTCGGATGGGAGGGCTCGCGCCCTGCCGGTTTCGCCTAGCGGTTCCCGGTCTGCTAACCCGTTCGAGCCGCCGCCTTCGTTTAGCAGCGGATGCGGCGGTTGCAGCAAAGCCGAACCGACAGGGAGGGCCGACATGGCCGATTCATCAAGTACCGCGCAAAGCACAAGCGCGGAGTTCAAACCGTTCGCATGGAACCCCGTTGACGGGCTCGACCACGAGGAGCGACGGCGGGCCTCGTTCCTCAACGATGCGCGCGACGTGATCGACGGCGCGCACACGCTGATGCAGCTGCTCGCGTGGGACGAAGGGCGGCGCGACGCAGCGCAGCCCCTGCTCGACGAAACCCATCGCTCGTCGATACAGCGCCTGCTGATCGCATCGCTGGGCATGCTGCACGCGGGCATCGAAGGCCAGTGCGAAGCGCTCGAAACGGCGCGGATGTAGGCGAAAGAAGCGCTGCCGGCCTGTCGAAATTCCGAAAGCCGCGAAATCACCTGGTGGCGCCGCGCGCGAGCTGCGCGCGTCCGAAGGGCGTGATGCGCTTGATGACCGCCAGCTCCTGCGGCTCGCCGCCGGCATCCTTCCATGCCAGGGCTGGGCTGATGACGGCATCGACGAAGCCGGCCTGCTTCAGCGCCTCGACGCAGCCGATCTCCTGGCGGTCTTCCACGCGAAGGGGGAAGGCCGAACGTTCTATGGCGCGCAGGTAGTCGAGCGGTTCGAGCTTCGACTTCGATGCCTTCTTCGGCGATGCGCCGCTGCCCTCGCGGCCGCGCAGCCTCTCGATCTCGGCATGCCCCTCGTCGGTGATGCAGACCACCAGCGCGGCCTGCGCGAGCCTGTAGCTGCCCTGCGCGGTGTCGTAGGCCGGATCGATGGCGGCCTCGATGAGGCCGGTCGCCTTCAGGACCGAAACCCGACGCACGTCCCGCGCGTCGGTCACGTGCATGGGCAGGCGAGCATTCTCCAGATGGAGGAGGTAACTGAGCGGCACGGAACAACCCCTGTGTACACCTCCCTCGGCCGTCGATGCCGCCCGGAGTCACCCAGCCGGAGCAGGATCGGCGCGAACGCCCTCCTGCTCCCCGGACAACCTCACGAGCCCCCGCGCGATCCGTTCCACGAAAGGGCCGGCCGGGGAGGGGATGAATTGTGAATATTTGTCAACATTCTTCTGTGTCCCAGGGGTAGGCGCCATCACCGAAACAGGGTAGTCCCTCCGGCCAGTCTCCGTGGTGCAGGGGTGGCCGGTTCGCGCCGCTCAGTGCTTGTGGCTGCCGTGCCCGGCAGGCTGCGCCGACGCATTCAGCGCCCGCACAGGCGCCTTCACCTCGACCGATTCGCGCTGGCCGTCCTTGCCTTCGAACACCAGCGTGAGCGGCACGGTGTCGCCTTCCTTCACCTGCTGCTTGAGGTCGAGCAGCATCACGTGATAGCCGCCGGGCTTGAGCTCGACGGTCTTGCCGGCGGGCAGATCGAGCGCGGGGATCTGGCGCATGCGCATCACGTTGTCCTGCATGGCCATCTCGTGCACCTCCACCACGGGGGTGACGGGCGAGCTGGCCGAGACCAGCTTCGTGTCTTTCGCGGCGCTGATCTGCATGAACGCGCCGGTGGCCTTCTGCTGCGGCACGGTGGCGCGCACCCATGCGTCCTTCACGGTGACCTGCGCGTTCGCGGCATGCGCGGTGAGCAGCGCGGCGCTTGTGATGGCGAGGATGTGTGCAATGCGGTTCTTCATGGTCATGGTCTTTATCTCCTTGGATTCGAATGATGGAAGTCAGGCCCGCAGGAGCCTGCGCAGGTCGTCGGCGCATTCCTGCGCGCTCTGCTCGTGGCGCAGCACGATGCGGATCTTGCCCTTGGGGTCGAACACATAGCTGAAGGCCGAATGGTCCATGGTGTAGGAGGAGCCGGTGGGCACCTTCCGATAGAACACCTTGAAGTCCTTCGCCGTCTGGCTGGTGCGCTGCATGTCGCCGTACAGGCCGATGAAGCTCGGGTCGAAGGCCTGGGTGTAGGCCTTGAGCACGACGGGCGAATCGCGCTCGGGGTCGACGGTGACGAAGATCACCTGCAGGCGATCGCCGTCGGCGCCGAGCATCTTCCTGATCTCTGCCGCGCGCACGAGGGCGGTGGGGCAGACGTCGGGGCACTGGGTGAAGCCGAAGAACATCATCACGGCCTTGCCCTTGAAGTCGGCCAGCGTGCGCTCGCGGCCGTCGGCGTCGGTCAGGCGGAAGTCCTGCGCGTAGTTGGCGCCGGTGATGTCGACGCCGTTGAAGCGCTCGGGCAGCAGCCTGTCGCAGCCCGCAAGGCTCGCGACGGCTGCGAGGCCTCCCGCGCAGAGCAGCAGGCGCCGCCGCGTCGGAGGGTGGGATTCGTTTCTGGTCATTGGATGGACTCGCTCCGGCGCCTGCAGGAGGCGCCGATGGATTCGTTGCAGGAACGCGCGCGGCGTATGAGAGACGGGCCTCGTCGGGAGGCCGGCATCACGCGCGCGAAGACTGGGGAAGAAGCCTCAGACGAGCGAGGGAGGCCCGCGGGCCGGCAGCGGCGCGGTGGCGGCAGCTGCGACATGCGCCGACGGAACCGGCCGCACCACACGGGCCAGCGGCGCGAACGCCGGCAATTCGACGGTGGGCGTGGTCGCGGGCGGGGCGCCGCTGAGCACGCACAGCGGGCAGTCCATGTGGCCCGCGCCCATCTCCTGTACGCCGTCGTCGCCATGGACGATGGCCTTGACCGACCCGGCGTTGGAGCAGACCAGCTCCACCGTCTGCGGATGCACGAGCGGTGAGGCCATGGCGACGCCCAGCGAGAGCGCGAACCACAGCAGCGCTAGGCGGACCAGCCCCACACCCGGCCGCGGCAATGCCGAGCCGGGGCGGCTGGGCAGGGAGCGGAAAGGCGTCGCAGGCATCTCCGGGGATTATCGGCCAGTGCCGCGCCGCAAAGAAAAAAGCCTTGCAAGTCGTTGACCTGCAAGGCTTTTTCGGTTGTTTTGGTGGCTCTTCACGGACTCGAACCGCGGACCTGTGGATTATGATTCCATCGCTCTAACCGACTGAGCTAAAGAGCCTTTCAGTGAGTTGCTCACCGAGCCTGCGATTATAGCCCAGACTTTTGCGGCCGCTCAACCACCCGAAGGCAACCGGCCCAATTCTTCCGCTAGATCCTCCGCGCAAGGCTTTCGGCCCGCCGCCTGTGGTGCAGGTGGCCGACGATGCTGCTCGTCGTGTTTTTCCCGTCCCGAACCCCGATGCGCCTCTTGGCCCGTACAAGCTCGGGTGAAAATCCTCCGATGTCCGCGCTCCCCCGCGCCCCTTCAGCCAAGAACGCCCCCGAGCGAGACGCCATGCCCGACGATCAGTTGATGCTGGCCTACGCGCAGGGCGACGCCGCCGCGTTCGACGTGCTCTACGCGCGCCACGAGGGCGGGCTGTTCCGCTTCGTCAAGCGTCTGCTCGGCGCGCGGCTCGCGGCGCAGGCCGACGAGGTGTTCCAGGACACCTGGGTGCGGATCATCTCCGCGCGCGAGAGCTTCTCGCCGCAGGGCGCGGCATGGCGCACCTGGGCCTTCACCATCGCGCACAACCTGGCGATGGACCGCCTGCGCGTGAGCGGGCGCGAAGTGGCGCTCGAATCGCACGCGGACGACGACAGCCCCGTGCCCACGCTCGAGCACGGCGTGCGCGGCGCAGCGGGTGACGCGGCCTCGCATCCTTCGGCCGAGGAACTCGCGTTCTGGCGCGCCGCGGGCCGCCGCCTGCTCGCCTGCCTGGACGAACTCCCGGCCGAGCAGCGCGCCGCGTTCCTGCTGCACCATGAAGACGGCCTCACCGTCGAGGCGCTGGCCACGAGCCTGGAGATCGGCTTCGAGACCGTGCGCAGCAGGCTGCGCTACGGACTGCAGAAACTTCGCGGCTGCATGGAGCGCTACCTGTCGGTGCTGGAGAAGCGGGCATGAGCGGCGGCAACGACAACTCCAACTTCGACGACCTGCACGACCCGGCGCTGCGCCGCGCGCTCGACCACGCGCCGGACAGCGAGGCCACGCCGCATCCGCGCACGCGCGAGGCGATCCTGAAGATGGCGCACAACCTGGCCGCTGCTCCCGTCGATGCAGGCGCGGCAGCCAACAACGCCAGTGCCGCGCCCTGGTGGCGCCGCCTCTTCGGCGGCGGCGAACCGCATGCGCGCATGCCGTGGAACGCCGCCTTCGCCACCGTGCTGGTGGCGGCTTTCGTGACGGTGCTCTGGCACAAGGATCCCGTGCCGGACGCGCAGCTCGATGGCGAGGCGCGCGTGGGGGGAGCGGCTGCGCCGGCACAAGCACCTGCAGCGCTGCCAGCACCGGCAGCACCAGCAGCACCGGCAGCACCAGCAGCACCGAAGCCGGCCCAGCCTCCAGCAGAGGCTGCCGCGGCGCAGGCAGAGACGCAGGCAGCGCCTGCCGCAGCGGCGCCGGCTCCCGCACGAGCGCCCGCAGCACGTACGCCCGAATCGGAACAGCGCGCCAGGATTGCGCGCGAGTCGGCAGACTCGTCCGCCAAAAGGGCGCCCAAGGAGGCCGCCAATACGGCGAACGCGGATGCCGCACGCAAAGCCGAGCCGGTGCCTCCACTGCTGCAAGCGACGCCTGCTGCGCCCAGCGCTCTGGTTGTTCCGCCTGCTCCGGCACCTGTCGCGCCACCCGCTCCGTCCGTATCGATCGCACCGGCTCCGCCGCCTCCGGCCGTGGCCGAGAGGGCTGAACCGGCACCGCTGCCCGCGCCGCTCGCGCGCGATGAGCGTCGCGAAGCGCAGGTGGAGGGCGAACAGCGGCGCCGTGCCTACGCGGCGGGGGCGCCTGCGGCAGCCGCCCCGGCATTGCCGCCGGCGGCCGTCGCTCCTGCGCCCGCACCTGGCGCGGCGCAGGCGTATCGCGAGCCGCTCCAGGATTCCGCGCCCGCGCTCGCCCGTCAGGACCACGCCGACGCAACTGCCTCCGGCGCGGTGCGTCCATCCGCACCGGCACCGTCGGCAGCCAAGGCCATTGCGCCCCGAAGCGCTGCGCCTTTCTCGGCGCTGGATCGATGGACTTCCCTGGGCTTTACGCGCAACGGCGAGAGCGTGCGCCGCGAGCGCGGCGACGTCGAAGGCTTGGCGGCGCTGGTCGGCACCGTCGCGCGTTCGGCCACCGCGCCCGACGAGCCGCTGGCCGCACCGGTGGAGGCGCGGCTCGAGCTCTATCGGGGCAAGGCGCTGGTCGCGGTGCTGGAGATCGCCGGCGACCAGGTGCGCTGGACGCCGCAGCCCGGCGGCGCCGCGCTGGTCGGCACGCCGCCGGCCCAGGCGCTCGACGCGCTGCGTTCGCTGCTGTCGACGCGCTGACCGGATCGGCCGGCGTCAGGCGTTCTTGAAGTCGGGCTGGCGCTTGGTCAGGAAGGCGTCCATGCCTTCCTTCTGGTCCTGCGTGGCGAACAGTGCGTGGAACAGGCGGCGCTCGAACATCACGCCGTCGCTCAGGCCGCTCTCGAAGGCGCGGTTGACCGACTCCTTGGCCGCGATCACCGAGATCTGCGAGAAGCCGCAGATCACCAGCGCCGCGCCCAGCGCCTCGTCGGCGAGCTTCTCGAAGGGCACCACGCGGCTGACGAGGCCGGCGCGCTCGGCTTCGGCGGCGTCCATCATGCGTGCCGTGAGCACCATGTCCATGGCCTTGCTCTTGCCCACCGCGCGCGGCAGGCGCTGCGTGCCGCCGGCGCCGGGGATCACGCCGATCTTGATCTCGGGCTGGCCGAACTTGGCGTTGTCGGCCGCGATGATGAAGTCGCACATCATCGCCAGCTCGCAGCCGCCGCCCAGCGCGAAGCCGGCCACCGCGCCGATCACGGGCTTGCGGATCGAGCGGATGGTTTCCCAGTTGCGCGTGATGTAGTCGCCCTTGTAGGTGTCGATGAAGCTGTACTTGGCCATCGCCGCGATGTCGGCGCCGGCCGCGAAGGCGCGCTCGCTGCCCGTGAGGATGATGCAGCCGATGGCGTCGTCGGCATCGAAGGCCTTCAGGGCCTGGCCCAGCTCGGTCATGAGCGCGTCGTTCAGCGCGTTCAGGGCCTTGGGGCGGTTGAGGGTGATGATGCCGACCTTGCCTGCTTCGGTCCGCACTTCGATGTTTTCGTAGCTCATGGTGTCTCCGGGGGAACGGGAAAGAGGAGGGAAAAACGCGCTTCACTATACCCAGCATGGCCGGCGGGGGCGCGGGGCATTGCCGGTTCCCATAGAGTGGCCGCCATGAACTCCAACTACGCCTTCCTGTTCGTCGCCATCGTGGCCGAGGTGGTCGCCACCAGTTTCCTCAAGGGCTCCGAGGGCTTCACGCGGCTGTGGCCCGCGCTGGCTGCGGTGGCGGGCTACGCGGTCGCGTTCTACTTCCTCTCGCTGACGCTGCGCACCGTGCCCACGGGCATCGCCTACGCGATCTGGTCAGGCGTGGGCATCGTGCTGATCTCGCTGGTGAGCTGGCTGTGGTTCGGCCAGAAGCTCGACGCGCCTGCGATCGCCGGGCTCGGGCTGATCATCGCGGGCGTGGTGGTGGTGAATGTGTTCTCGAAGTCGGTTGCCCATTGAGAGGCAAGGGTCGAGTGCTCCAATTGAGAATTGCTCTCATCTAGAATGCCCGCCATGGAGTTCCCGATGCAAGAACATGCCGTGTTGCTGCGGGCCTATGCCCGGGTGCAGGAGCGCTGCTCGCGCCTGCTGGTCGAGCAGGCCGCCCTCATCGAAAGGCTCGAAGCGCAGATCGTGCGGCTGCGCGGTGCCCTGGTGGCGCGAGATTCGGCGGTCGCCATCGTGCGCGAGGAACTCGCGGCGCGCGCCCTGGCCGGCAGCGCGCTGCCGAAGCGGCTGCACGCGCTGCTGGCGCCTGGCGGCAGGCGGCACCTGAAGCCGTCCGGCATGCCTGCGCCGGCCGACCTGCGCGAGAAGGCGGTGCTGTGCGTGGGCCAAGAGCAGGAGGCGCCGTCGTCGCTCGCGCGCCAGCTGGTGGAAATCGCCGGCGGCCGCTACCTGCATCACGACGGCGCCGACGATGCCGACGCCGCCGCGCTCGAAGCCAGCCTGCACGCGGCCGATCTCGTGATCTGCCAGACCGGCTGCGTCAGCCACGGCGCCTACTGGCGCGTGCAGGACCACTGCCGGCGCACCGGCAAGCCCTGCGTGCTGGTGGGGGAGCCCCAGCCGATGATGTTCGTGCGCCACCCGAAGGCGGCGGAAAGCGCCTAGCTGCCGGCTAGCCGGCCAGCCAGCCCGTCACCTTGGCGGCATCGTGCGAGAACAGCCGCCAGGTGGTCGCGCCGGTGGGCAGCACGAGCGGCAGCCTGATGAGCTTGCGGTCGCGCGCCACGATGGCGGTGCACTTCGTCGCATCGCCCAGGTAGAGCGCCAGGTCGTCGAGCTTGGCGATGCGCCAGGCCTGGGCCGGCCGCTGCTGGCTCTTCCTGCCGGAGGCGGGCAGTTCGATGCCGATCCACTCGTCGTTCGCGGAGAAGCCGGCCTTCTCGGCAGCACCGCCGCGCAGCACCACCTTCACCTGCACGCCGCCGTTGGCCTCGGCCACGCGCAGGCCCAGCGCCTGTGCCGGCTGCGAGGGGTCTTCCAGTGTGGCGACGCCATGCGAGCGCAGCAGCAGTGCCAGCGGAAGCTCCTCGGTCGAGTGCACCCAGCGCGCCAGCTCGGCCTTGTACGAGCGGCCGCCCACGGCTTCGAGCGCCGCCGCGATGTCCTGCTCGCTGATCGGCCCGCCCTCGCTGTGCTTCCACAGGTGGCGCATCACGTCGTCGAGCGTGCCCTTGCCTTCGTGGCGCAGCGTGAGGTCGAGGCACAGCGCCACCAGCGCGCCCTTGGTGTAGTAGCTCACCGTGCTGTTGGGCGTCTGCTCGTCCTGCCGGTAGTACTTGACCCAGGCGTCGAAGCTCGCGTCGGCCACCGGCTGCACCAGCCGGCCCGGTGTCTGCACGACCTGGTTGATGGTCTTGTTGAGCAGGCGCAGGTAGGCCGCGTCGTCGATGCGACCGGCGCGCCGCAGCAGCAGGTCGTCGTAGTAGCTGGTGAAGCCCTCGAAGAACCACAGCAGCTGCGTGTAGTTCTCCTGGCTGTAGTCGTAGCGCGCGAACTCGGCCGGCCGCATGCGCTTGACGTTCCAGGTGTGGAAATACTCGTGGCTGATGAGGCCCAGCAGCGTGGTGTAGCCCTCGGGCTGCCTCTTCTTGTCGCCGCGCTGCGGCAGGTCGCGGCGGTTGCAGATCAGCGCGGTGGAATGCCGGTGCTCGAGGCCTCCGTAGCCGTCGTCGACCACGTTGAGCATGAACACGTAGCGGTCGATCGGCGGCTTCGGGCCGCCGCGTTTGCCGACCTTGTCGCCGTGCCAGAAGCGCATCTCGGCCTCGCAGATGGCCTTGGTGTCGGCGATGAGCCGGTCGCCGTCGAACGACGCCGCAGCGCCGGCCACCACGAAGCGGTGCGGCACGCCGCAGGCCTCGAAGTCGGCGCTCCAGAAGGCGCCCATCTCCACGGGGCTGTCGGCCAGCTCGTCATAGCCCGACGCGATGTAGCTGCCGAAGCCGTGCCTGTCGGCCTTCAGCGGCACGAGCGCGGTGGCGCACGACCAGCGCGCACCGTCGTCGCCGACGTGCGCAGGCGCGACGATCTCCATCGCATGCGGCGATTCGGTCTGCCCTTCGACGCGCAGGCACACGCTGGTGCCGTTGAAGAAGCCGCGTTCTGCGTCCAGCCAGGCGGTGCGCACCGAGTTGTCGTAGGCGCAGACCTGGTAGTTCAGCACCAGCGGCTGGCCGGGCGTGCATTCGACGAGCCAGCTGCACTTGTCGAGCTGCGTCAGCGCCGGCTTGCGGCGGCCCTGCGTGGCACGCAGGCCCTGCAGGTTCTTGGCGAACTCGCGAATCAGGTAGCTGCCCGGAATCCACACCGGCAGCGACACGCGCTGCTGCGCGGCAGGCGCCTCGATGGTGAGGGTGACGCCGAACAGATGCGCGTGCGGGTCGGCGCATTCGACGCGGTAGTGCACGCCTGCCGCGTGCTGCGCTGGGGCCTTCGTCGCCATCAGCTGGACGACGCGGCGAGTTGCTTCTCGACCTGCTCCGCGGGAATGGCACCCGGCGTGCGCGTGCCGTCGCTGAAGATCAGCGTGGGCGTGCCGGTGATGTTGTACTTGCGGCCGAAGTCGACGTTGCGCTGCAGCGCGGTCACGTCGCAGCTCGCGGGCGCGGTGGCCGGGCGGGTGCTCGACTCCATCCAGTCGCTCCAGGCCTTGCCCTTGTCCTTGCTGCACCAGATGTCGCGCGACTTGACGTTCGAATCGGGGCCGAGCACCGGGTAGAGGAACAGGTACACGGTGACGTTGTCGACCGTCTTCATGTCCTTCTCGAAGCGCTTGCAGTAGCCGCAGTTCGGGTCCTCGAACACCGCGAGCTTGCGCTTGCCGTTGCCGCGCACGATCTTGATCGAGTCTTTCAGCGGCAGCTGGTCGAAGGCGACGGCGCTGAGCTTCTCGACGCGCTCCTCGGTGAGGTTCTTGCGCGCCTTCACGTCGATCAGGTTGCCCTGGAAGAGGTAGTTGCCCTGCTCGTCGGTGTAGAAGATCTGCGAGCCGTTCACGCGCACTTCGTACACGCCCGGGATCGGCGACTTCGACACCTCGTCGATGGCCGGGAACTGCGGAATGCGCGCCGGCAGGTTCTTGCGGATCTCGGCCTCGCCTGCGGTGGCGGCCACGACCGCGCCGAGCGTGCAGGCGGCGAGGAGAAGGTTGCGTACGAATGTCATCGGGTGTCCGTTGGTTCGGTCGGAGTTCGGTCGGATGTCGTCTGAGGAGGGGGCCTCAGGCCTTCAGGCCCATGGCCTGCGCGGTGATCCAGTGCTTGACGAGGCGCGTGCGGTCGAAGCCGCGCATGCCCCAGTTGCGCAGCGCCTGCAGCGGGCCCAGGTTGTGCGCGAAGAGCTGCTGCAGCCCGTCGGTCGCCAGGCTCATCTGCAGCACGTCGGCGCGGCGGGCGCGTTCGTAGCGGCGCAGCAGGCGCGCGTCGCCCACGCTGCGCCAGTAGTCGCGGTTCTTGATCACGTCGGCCAGTTCGGCCGCGTCGGCCAGGCCCAGGTTCAGGCCCTGGCCGGCCAGCGGATGCACCGTGTGGGCCGCGTCCCCCGCCAGCGCCCAGGAGCGGCCGGGCTGCCCGGGCATGGTGCCGGTCCAGCGGTCGGCGATGGCGCGGGCCAGCGGCCAGGCGGCGCGCTCGCTGGTGAGCCGGAGCGCGCCGAGCGTGTTGTGGCTGGCTTCGGTGACCGCGGCGGCGAACTCCTCGTCGCCCTGCGCGAGCAGGTCCGGTGCGCGCAGCTGGTCGGCCGACCACACCAGCGCGACCGTCTTGCCGTGCGTGCCGTCCAGCGGCAGCAGCGCGAGCACCTCGCCCTTGTCGTTGAACCACTGGCGTGCGATGCCGTCGTGCGACTGGGCGGCTTCCAGCCGCGCCGCGATCGCGTGCTGCGGATAGCGCGTGACCTCGTAGCTCACGCCGAGAGCTTCGCGCGTAGTGCTGGACTTGCCTTCGCACACCACGGTCAGCGGCGCGGCCACGGGCTCGTTCACCACTTCGATCTGGGGCTGGAAGCGCACCGCGTCGGCCAGCTGCTTTTCGAGCGCGGGCACGTCGACGATCCAGGCCAGCGCCTCGACCTTCTGGCGCGCGGCGCTGAACTGCACCCGGCCGCCTTCATCGCCATGCACCAGCATTTCGCGCACGGCCGTGGCGTGGGCCGCATCGGGCCAGGCGCGCAGCGATTCGAGCAGCGCGCGGGAGGCGGAATTGAGCGCGTAGGCGCGGATGTCTTCCTTGCCCTGCGCGGCCGGCGGCACCACCAGCGCGACGCGGACCCGCTCGCGGGCGAGCAGCAGGGCCAGCGTACGGCCGACGATGCCGGCGCCGCGAATGCAAACTTCTGGAGGGAGGGCCATCGAGGGATTGTATGGATTACGCCAAGGATCAGGCCCGCCCCCAGGCTTCGCGCACTTCGTGTCGCTTCGCCAACCCCCTCGCGGGGGCGATACCGGCGGCCCGGCAGAGCCGGTTCCGCGCGGACCGCAACCGCCCCCAGGCTTCGCGCACTTCGTGTCGCTTCGCCAACCCCCTCGCGGGGGCGATACCAGCGGCCCGGCAAAGCCGGTTCCGTGGTATCCCTGGAAGGGGGCGGGGATTCTCCCGGGAGCTGCGGGACAATCGCGGCCGAATTTCAAGGAAACCCCACCGTGTCCCAGCCCGCCTTCGATCTCCAGGCCACCATCTCGCGCCTGTTCGTCTACCCAGTGAAATCCTGCGCCGGCGTCGAGCTTCCCGAGATGCTGCTGACCGAGACGGGGCTGGAGTTCGACCGCGCCTGGATGGTGGTCGATGCGCAGGGCGAGTTCGTCACCCAGCGGCAGCTGCCGCGCATGGCGCTGATCAAGCCGCAGATGAAGCACACCGAGGTGGTGCTGCGCGCGCCCGGCATGCTGGCGCTGCACCTGGCCTTCGACCGGGTCGAGAAGCCGGTGCGGGTGCGCGTGTGGAAGGACGAGGTGGCTGCCTACGACATGGGCGACATCGCCGCGCAGTGGTTCAGCGACTTCCTCTCCGAGCCCGGCAAGCCGCAGACCCTGCGCCTGGTGCGCTTCGACCCCGAGCACAGGCGCCTGTCGAGCATGAAGTGGACCGACGGCGTCGAGGCGCAGACGCAGTTCGCCGACGGCTACGCGCTGCTGGTGGCGAGCGAGGGCTCGCTGGCCGAGCTCAACGACCGCCTCGCGGCGCAGGGCCATGGGCCCGTGGGCATCGAGCGCTTCCGCCCGAACATCGTGCTCGCGGGCATCGAGTCGCACGACGAGGACCGCGTCGAGGCGCTGCACATCACCACCGGCGAGGGCGAGGCCGAGCTGCGCCCCGTCAAGCCCTGCACGCGCTGCCCGATCCCCGACATCGACCCGGCCACCGCGCTGAGCAGCCCCGAAGTCGGCAACACGCTGCGCACCTACCGCGCCGACGCGCGCGTGGACGGCGGCATCACCTTCGGCATGAACTGCATCGTGATCCAGGGCGTGGAGCACACGCTCAAGGTCGGGCAGCAGGTGGGCGCGAATTACCGCTTCGAATAGCCGGAACAGGGTTTGCCTGTTTCAGGAATACAGCGGAACCGGCTTTGCCCGGCCGCAGGTATTACCCCCTGCAAGGGGGTGTGCGGCCACGCGAAGTGGGCAAGCCCGGGGGCGCGTCAGAACTTCACTCCAGCGACGAGGATGATGTTCGCGTAGGGCGTGCACTCGCCGGTGCGCACCATGGCGCGGGCCTTGGCCGTGCGGCGCTTGAATTCCTCGTGCGACACGGTCTGGGGCTCGATGCCGAGCGACTGCGGGTACCAGCCCGGCAGCTTCTTCTCATCGCCGGCCAGGGCCTCCTCGGCGATCACGATGCCTTCCACCTGCATCTCCGACAACACCGCCTGCAGCACCTCGCCGAGCGTCGGCACGCCGCGCGCCACGGCAAGGTCGATGCGGCGCGGGCCGTCGGGAATGGGCAGGCCGGCGTCGCCGAGCACGAGCATGTCGCCGTGGCCCAGCGAGGCGATCACGTGGGAGAGTTCGGCGTGCAGCAGGGCGGTGCGTTTCAAAGCTTGATCCAGTCGGGGGGCATGGGGCTGCGCAGCACGGCATCGCGCTGCGGGATGGAGGGCTGGGCGCCCGGCTGCTGGATGCACAGCGCCGCGGCGCGGATGCCCAGGCGCACGGCCTCGTCGAAGCCCTGGCCTTCGCCCAGCGCGACGGCGAGCGCGCCCAGGAAGGTGTCGCCGGCGGCCGTGGTGTCGACCGCCTGCACCTGCGGCGCGGGATGGTGGCGTGCGCCGTCGGCATCGATGGCCACCGCGCCGCGCGCGCCCAGCGTGACGACCACGCGCGCGATGCCCCTGGCGCGCAGCGCCTGGCCGGCCCGTGCCGCCTCTTCGGGGCTGTCGGCGGACTGGCCGCACAGCGTCTGCGCCTCGATCTCGTTGACCACCAGCGTGTCGATCTTCGGCCACAGCGGCTCGGCGATGGCCTGCACCGGCGAAGGGTTAAGCAGCACCTTGCAGCCCGCCTCGTGCGCCACCGCGATGGCGCGCGCGACCTGGTCCAGCGGCGTCTCGAACTGCGCCACCAGGAAGGCGGCGCCCTGCACCTGCTGTTTCAGCGTGGCCTCGTCGGCCTCCAGCCGGGCGTTGGCGCCGGGGATCATCACGATGCGGTTCTGCCCGCTGTCTTCCACCAGGATCAGCGCGGTGCCCGTGGGCTCGCCCGCAACGGTGCGCAGGGAGGCGGTGTCGATGCCGTCGCGCTCCAGCGAATCGCGCAGGGCCTTGCCGTGCGCGTCGTCGCCGACGCAGCCGATCATCCGGACGCTGCCGCCTTCGCGCGCGCAGCTCACCGCCTGGTTGGCGCCCTTGCCGCCGGGAATGTCGGCGATCGAATGGCCCAGCAGGGTCTCGCCCGCGGCCGGCGCGTGCGGCACGCGCACGACCAGGTCCATGTTGAGGCTGCCGAACACCACGATGCGCGGTGCCGCGGCACGGCCATCGGTGCTGCTGCTGGAAGAAGGCTTCAGGCTCACGAGGTGCGGGACTTTCGGGTTTGCGGGGAGGGCGTTCCGGCGGCCGCCGGTGCGGGGGCGGGGGCTTCGCGGAAGCTCGCATGGCGCGCGGTGGAGGCGCGCACGCACAGCTCGGGCTGCAGCACCACCTTGCGCGCATCGCGGCGCTTGCCGCCCACGCGCTCCAGCAGCATGTCGACCGCCAGCGCGCCGATGCGCTCCTTGGGCTGCGCGACGGTGGTGAGCGCGGGGCTGGTGTAGGCCGAGAGCTCGATGTCGTCGAAGCCGACGATCGAGAGCTCGTCGGGCACCCGCACGCCGCTCTCGTGCGCGGCGCGCAAGGCGCCGATTGCCATCAGGTCGTTGCAGACGAACACGGCCGAGGGCTTCTGCTCGGTGCGCAGGATGGCGTGCATCGCCTCGTAGCCGCCCTGGCTGGTGAAGCCGCCGCGCCACAGCAGCGAATCGGTGCTGGCGATGCCGGGCGCGGCACCGGCCTCGGCCAGCGCCATGCGCCAGCCCTCGATGCGCTGCTCGCTGGGCATCACGCCCACCGGGCCGCCGATGCAGGCGATGCGCTTGTGGCCCAGCGACAGCAGGTGCCGCACGGCGAGCAGGCCGCCTTGCATGTGGGCGGTCTCGACCAGGTCGCAGACGGGGTTGGCGATCTCGCGGTCGACCAGCACGGTGGGAACGCGCAGTCCGTTGAGCTGCTTCGCCAGGTCGTCGTCGCCGCTCTCGCCGGTCGACACCACGATCAGCCCGTCGATGCGGCGCTCGGCCAGCACCTGCAGGTAGACGCTCTGGCGCCGGGGCTCGTCGTCGGTGTTGCACAGCACCAGCGTGTAGCCGGCGCCGAAGCAGCGGTCTTCCACGATCCGCACGATCTCGGCGAAGTAGGGGTTCGAGCTGTTGGGAATGAGCATGCCCAGCGTCGATGTGGTGTTGCTCTTGAGGCTGCGCGCCATCGCGTTGGGCACGTAGCCCAGCTCGCGGATGGCGAGTTCCACCCGCTCGCGCACCTTGGCGCTCACGTGGCGCGTGTCGTTGACCACATGCGAGACGGTGGTGACCGACACCTCCGCCTTCAGCGCGACGTCCTTGATGGTGGCCATGGTTCTTTCCTGTTGCTGGATGGACGGGAGCCGATCAGGCCAGCCGGCGTTCCGCGCGGCGCTGACGCAGCGTGTCGATGATCACCGCCACCACGATCACCGCGCCGGTGATGATCCGCTTGCTCGGCTCGCTGGCGCCCACCTGCGCGAGGCCGGCCTCGAGCACCGCGATGATCAGCACGCCGAAGAAGGTGTTGACGACCGAGCCGCGCCCGCCCATCAGGCTGGTGCCGCCGATCACCACGGCCGCGATCACCTGCAGCTCGATGCCCACACCCGCGTTCGGGTCGGCGGCCTCGAGGCGGGCGGACTGCATCAGGCCCGCGAGGCCGGCCAGCAGGCCGGTGACGGCGAACACGATGATGCGGATGGGCCGCGGATCGACGCCCGCCAGGCGCATCGCCTCCTCGTTGGTGCCGATGCCCACCACGTGGCGGCCGAACACGGTGCGCGTGAGCACCAGCTGCCCGATGACCACCAGCACCACCGCCAGCACGAAGGCGGCGGAGATGCCGCCGATCCACGGCGCGGCCAGGCCCGAGATGGCGTCGCCCACGTACTGCGTGCGCGAATCGGTCACGAGGTAGGCGCCGCCGCGCACCGCCTCCAGCATGCCCAGCGACACGATGAAGCTCGGCAGCCGCCATGCCACCGACACCGCGCCCGTGACCGTGCCGCACACCAGGCCCGTGGCCAGTCCGAGCGCGGCGGCCAGCGGCACCGAGAGCTTCCATTCGAGGATGGCGGCGGCGGTGACGGCGGCGCTGAGCGCCAGCACCGAGCCCACCGACAGGTCGATGCCCGCGATGATCAGCACGAAGGTCATGCCGACCGCCATCACGGCCAGCGCCGGGATCTCGTTGGCGATGGAGACGAAGGTCTCGCGCGTCAGGAAGTATTCGCTGAGCGAGCCGAAGAGGGCGATCATGCCCACGAGCACGATCGTCAGGCCCAGGTAGGTGCCGAGCTGGCCCTTGAGCGCGGAAGGCGCGGGCGGCGTATTGGATTTCGGGGAAGCGGCGTTCATGGTGTGTCGGCGGCGACCGGGGTCGGGTCGGAAACGGGGGATACCGTCGGCGGTTGGGCTGCTGGGTGTCCCGTGGCGTCGCTGAATGCCGCGGCCAGCAGCGATTGTTCGGTCCATTCTCCGCGCTCGAACACCGCGACCAGGCGGCCGGCGCTCATCACGCCGATGCGGTCGCACATGGCCATGAGTTCGCGCAGGTCGCTCGACACCATCAGCAGCGCCTTGCCGGCGTCGGTCATGCGGTCGAGTTCGGCGTAGAGGTCGGCGCGCGCGCCCACATCCACGCCGCGCGTGGGTTCGTCGAGCAGCAGCACCTTGCATTCGCGGTGCAGCCAGCGCGCGAATACCACCTTCTGCTGGTTGCCGCCGCTGAGCGTGGCCACCGGCTGCTCGATGCTGCGCGAGCGGATGCGCAGCAGTTCCACCAGCTTGCGCGCGATGCTGCGCTCCTTGGCGCCGCGCAGCCAGCCGGCATGCGAGATCGCGCCCAGGTCGCTCAGCGTGGCGTTCACGCGGATCGATTGCGGCAGCAGCAGGCCCTGCGACTTGCGGTCTTCGGTGACCAGGCCGATGCCTGCGCGGATCGCCTGCATCGGCGAGCGCCAGCCCTTGCGCACGTGGTGGGTGGTCTTGCCGTCGGCGTGCAGCGTGATCTCGCCGCGGTCGGCGCGGTCGGCGCCGAACAGCAAGCGCACCAGTTCGGTCCGGCCCGAGCCGACCAGGCCGGCCAGGCCCATGACTTCGCCCGCGCGCAGGTCGATGTCCACGTCGCGAACGACCTGCGCGCGGCCGATGCCGCGTGCGCTCAGCAGCACGGGGCCTGCCGCGCGGCGGTCGCGGCCCTCGTGCTCGTGCACCGCGCGGCCGACCATGCGCTGCACCAGTTCGGATTCGCGCACGCCGGCCATGGGGCGCACGTCCACCAGGCGGCCGTCGCGCAGCACCGCCACGCGGTCGGCGATGCGCTGCAGTTCTTCCAGGCGGTGCGACACGTAGACGATCGCCACGCCGCGCGCCTTCAGCAGGTCGATCTGCTCGAAGAGGTGCGAGGTCTCGCGCGGCGTGAGCATGGCGGTGGGCTCGTCGAGCACCAGCACGCGCGTGTCGTCCTGCAGGTTGCGCGCGATCTCGACCATCTGCTGCTGGCCGATGCCCAGTCGCGCCACGGGCGTGGCCGGGTCGATGTTCTGCATGCCGATCTTGGCGAGCTGGCGCGCGGCCAGCTCGTGCAGCCTGGCCTTGCGAATCCAGCCGGTCTTGTTGGGCAGGCGGTCGAGCAGCAGGTTCTCGGCCACAGACAGCGTGGTGACGAGGCCGAGCTCCTGCATCACCATGCGAACGCCCAGGCGCTCGGCGTCGCGGCGCGAGGTGGGCGCGAAGGGCTTGCCGTCGAGCAGCATCTGGCCGCGCGTGGGCTGCACCAGGCCGCAGACGATCTTCGACAGCGTGCTCTTGCCGGCGCCGTTCTCGCCCGTGAGGGCCAGCACTTCGCCGGGGTTGAGCACGAGCGAGACGTCGTCCAGCACCGGCGCCGCATAGTCCTTGCCCATGGCGCTCAGCGAGAGCACGGGCGCGCCGGGATCGTTGTCAGCCATCGATAAACCTTATTCCAGAAACACCGCGGAACCGGCTTTGCCGGGCCGTCGGTGTTGCCCCCGGCAGGGGTTTGGCGAAGCGACACGAAGTGCGCAAAGCCTGGGGGCGAGCAACATTTACTTCGAGTCCTTGGTGACGAGCACCACGTCGGTCTTCACCTCGGCGGGCATGTCGGCCTGCTTCTTGCCCTCGGCCAGCGCCTTCAGCGCGGTTTCGATGCCGAACACGGCCTGCTTGGCGGCGAACTGGTCGGCCGTGGCGAGCACGCGGCCGTCCTTGAGCATCGGCTTGATGGCGCCGATGTTGTCGTAGCCGACCACCAGCACCTTGCCGGTCTTGCCGGCGGCCTTGACGGCAGCCACGGCGCCCAGGGCCATGCTGTCGTTGCCCGCGAGCAGCGCCTTCAGGTCGGGGTGCTCGCGCATCATGCCGGCGGCCACGGTGTTGCCCTTGTCGATTTCCCACTGGCCCGACTGCACGCCCACCACCGTCACGCCGGCGGCCTTCATCGCGTCCTGGTAGCCCAGCGTGCGCTGCTGCGCATTGAAGGTGGTCGACACGCCTTCGATGATGCCGACCTTGTCGCCCGCCTTCAGCTCCTTGGCGAGCGCATCGCCCACCAGCTTGGCGCCGGCGCGGTTGTCGGGGCCGACGAAGGGCACCTGAATGCCCTTTTCCTTCAGCGCGGCGGCGTCGAACTGGTTGTCGATGTTGACCACCAGGATGCCCTTGTCGATGGCCGCCTTCACGGCCGGCACCAGCGCCTTCGAATCGGCCGGCGCGATGACCAGCGCGTTGATCTTCTGCGCCACCATCTGCTCGACCATCTTGATCTGCGCGGCGGTGTCGGTCTCGTCCTTGATGCCGTTGGCCACCAGCGTGTACTTGGCGGCGTTGGCCTTTTGGTGCGCCTTGGCGCCGTCTTCCATGGTGCGGAAGAATTCGTTGGCCAGCGACTTCATGACCAGCGCGACCTTGGGCTTTTCCTGCGCGAGAACGGGCGTTCCGGCCATGGCGCCCAGCAGCGTCAGTGCGGCAGCGCTTTGCAGGGTACGGCGGGTGAACTTCATGGTGGTTGTCTCCTGGGATGGGTGGATCGAAACGGTGCGCCGGTCTTGGCCGGGGCGCCGATGTTAACTTACGGAAACGTTTGCGCAAACGTTTGCCGATCGGTGCTAACCCTGATCGCCGAGGGCTCGGCCGGCGGGCTGGAAGACCTGTCGGATGGGCATCGGGACATGCTCGCCTAAAATTGCCGGTTACCCAAGAGGACCTCCCATGAGTTTGCAATGCGGCATCGTCGGCCTGCCCAACGTCGGTAAATCCACCCTTTTCAATGCGCTGACCAAGGCCGGCATCGCGGCGGAAAACTATCCCTTCTGCACCATCGAGCCCAACGTGGGCGTGGTGGAAGTGCCCGACCCGCGCCTCGACCAGCTCGCCGAGATCGTCAAGCCCGAGCGCGTGGTGCCCGCCATCGTCGAGTTCGTCGACATCGCCGGCCTGGTGGCCGGCGCCAGCACCGGCGAAGGCCTGGGCAACAAGTTCCTGGCCCACATCCGCGAGACCGACGCCACCGTCAATGTGGTGCGCTGCTTCGACGACGACAACGTCGTCCACGTGGCCGGCAAGGTCGACCCGATCTCCGACATCGAGGTGATCCAGACCGAGCTGTGCCTGGCCGACCTCGCCACCGTCGAGAAGGCGCTGGCCCGCCACACCAAGGTGGCCCGCTCGGGCGACAAGGACGCGCAGAAGCTGGTCGGCCTGCTCGAGCGCTGCCAGACCGCGCTCAACGAGAACACGCCGGTGCGCGCGCTCGAGTTCACCAAGGAAGAGCGCCCGCTGATCAAGACCTTCTCGCTGATCACCGCCAAGCCCGCGATGTTCGTCGGCAACGTGTCCGAAGACGGCTTCGAGAACAACCCCTACCTCGACCGCCTGCGCGAATATGCCGCGAAGCAGGGCGCGCCCGTGGTCGCCATCTGCGCCAAGATCGAGGCCGACCTGGCCGAGATGGACGACGAGGACAAGAAGATGTTCCTCGCCGAGATCGGCCAGGAGGAGCCGGGCCTGAACCGCCTGATCCGTGCGGCCTTCAAGCTGCTGGGCCTGCAGACCTACTTCACCGCCGGCGTGAAGGAAGTGCGCGCCTGGACCATCCACATCGGCGACACCGGCCCCCAGGCGGCAGGCGTGATCCACGGCGACTTCGAGAAGGGCTACATCCGCGCCCAGACCATCGCCTTCGAGGACTACATCGCCTACAAGGGCGAGCAGGGCGCCAAGGACGCGGGGAAGATGCGCTCGGAAGGCAAGGAATACGTCGTGAAGGATGGCGACGTGATGAACTTCCTGTTCAGCTCCTGATTCCCGCCGGTGAGATGCCCCTCCGATGAGTCGTCCCAAGATCGTCATCATTGCGGGGCCCAATGGCGCGGGCAAGACCACCTTCGCCCGGGCTTTCCTTCCGCAGGAAGCGCAGCTTTCGCGCTTCATCAATGCGGACTTGATCGCTGCCGGGCTGTCTCCTTTCGCGCCGGAAGCAGAAGCGATCAAGGCCGGTCGGCTGATGCTCGATGAGATTGCGGAGTGTGTCCGTCGGCGAGAAAGCTTCGCCTTCGAAACGACCTTGTCGGGACTGGGCTATCTGCGCCATATCGGCGCCTGGAGAGCCTCGGGCTATCACGTGAGTCTTTTCTTTCTGTCATTGCCCACGGCAGAATTTGCAGTCGCGCGTGTGGCGGAACGTGTTCGCCAAGGCGGCCATCACATTCCTGAGGATGTGATTCGCCGCCGCTTCGCGTCTGGGCGCAGGAACTTCGACGACAGCTATCGCGGTGCGGTCGATGCCTGGGCTCTGTACGACAACTCCGGTGAAGAGCCGGCTCTCATCGAATGGGGAGAAGCGTCATGACCAATGAGCAGCTGTCGCAGGCTAAGGACAAGGACCTCGCCGGGTCGCTGATCGCGATCCGGCGCGCTGCCAGGGCGGCTCGGGAAGCAGCAGTACGCACCAACACCGCCATCGTGGTGCAGCGAGGCCAGAAGCCGGTTCGCATCACGGCAGACGAGTTGCGCAAGGCCGGCGTGAAGTGAAGCCGCGGCAGCGGGTTGTTGGATAGACTCCGCGCGCCCCGTCTCTCCTCCCAAGGCCAGCCCCATGCTCACCGTCCACCACCTCAACAACTCCCGCTCGCAACGCGTGCTCTGGCTGCTCGAGGAGCTGGAGCTGCCCTACGAGGTCGTGCATTACCAGCGCGATCCGCAGACCATGTTGGCGCCCGCTTCGCTGCGGGCCGTTCATCCGCTGGGAAAGTCACCGGTCGTCACGACGGATGACGGACTCACGCTCGCCGAGTCGGGCGCGATCATCGAGACGGTGATCGAGCGCTACGGCAACGGCCGGCTCGCTCCAGTCGCGGGTTCGCCGGAGGCGGTGCGCTATCGCTACTGGCTGCATTTCGCGGAAGGCACGGCCATGTCTCCGCTGCTGCTGAAGCTGATCTTCGACCGCATCGAGACCGGCAAGATGCCTTTCTTCGCGAGGCCGGTGGCGAAGGCGATCGCGGCGAAGACGAAATCGGCGTTCATCCATCCGAACATCGCGAGCCACCTGAACTACATGGAGGCCGAGCTGGGCAGGAGCGAGTGGTTCGCAGGCGATGCGTTCACTGGCGCGGACATCCAGATGAGCTTCGTGGTCGAGGCCGCGCGGGCGCGCGGCGGGCTCGATGCGAAGCGGCCGAAGCTGATGGCATACCTGGAGCGCATCCATTCGCGTCCTGCGTACAAGCGTGCGCTGGAGCGCGGCGGTCCTTATGAGCTTCTGAACTGAGTCATTCCTTCGCGATAGCCGCTTCGGAAAGGCGTCGGCGAAGCGACATGAACGAAGCGCGCGCAGTTCGGCGGTGAGCGACAACTACGACGGGAAGACGTGCAGCAGCGCGACAGTCATGGAGACATAGCGCAGGAATTTCCCGATCGCCATGTAGGCCACGCAGGGCCAGAACGGAAGCTTGAGCCAGCCGGCGACCGCGCACAGCGGATCGCCCACCAGCGGCAGCCAGCTCAGCAGGCAGGCCTTGGGGCCGAGCTTCTCGAGCCAGCCCAGAACACGCACATGATGTTTCGAGTGCGAGTATTTGTCGGCGACCTTGTGCGCGCCGTAGCCCATCCACCAGTCGACTGCGCCGCCGAGCGTGTTGCCCACGGTCGCGACTGCGATGGCGGGCCAGAACATGTCGGGATTGAGCTTGAGCAGGCCGAAGAGAAATGGCTCGGAGCCCACCGGCAGAAGCGTCGCCGAGACGAAGGCAGCCACGAACAGCGTGGAGAGTCCGTACTGCGGCAGTGCCAGCAGCGCAAGGAGAGAGTCGAGCCAGGCTTCCATAGGGTCGGCGCAGTATAGGCAGCGCAGGCACCGCCGACGCGTGGGAGAAAGCCCCGGCGCGCACCGGTATTTGTACGGGGTACCGAGGCGCAAATCGTTTCAGTCGCTGAAATGCGGCGTGGCTACAATCGTGCCTCATTTTTCAGCAGCCGAACGCGCAGCTCCCCCCTTCCAAATGACCTTGCAGATCGGCAACCACACGCTGGAGAACCGCCTGTTCGTCGCGCCCATGGCCGGCGTGACGGACCGGCCCTTCCGCATGCTGTGCCGTGCGCTCGGCGCGGGGTACGCGGTCAGCGAGATGGTCACCTCGCGCAAGGAGCTCTGGGGTTCGCTCAAGACATCGCGGCGCGCCAACCACGACGGAGAGCCGGGCCCCATTGCGGTGCAGATCGCCGGCACCGACGCGGCCATGATGGCCGAGGCCGCGGTCTACAACATCGAGCGCGGCGCGCAGATCATCGACATCAACATGGGCTGCCCGGCCAAGAAGGTCTGCAACAAGTGGGCCGGCTCGGCGCTGATGCGCGACGAGCCGCTCGCGCTGGAGATCGTGCAGGCCGTGGTCGACGCGGCGCAGCCCTTCGGCGTGCCGGTCACGCTCAAGATGCGCACCGGCTGGAGCATGGAGCACCGCAACGCGGTGAAGCTGGCGCGCGACTTCGAATCGGCCGGCGTGCAGATGCTCACCGTGCACGGACGCACGCGCGAGCAGGGCTACAAGGGCTTCGCCGAGTACGACACCATCGCCGCCGTGAAGGCTGCCGTGCGCGTGCCGGTGGTGGCCAACGGCGACATCAATTCACCCGAGAAGGCGCGCGACGTGCTCGCGGCCACCGGCGCCGACGCCGTGATGGTCGGCCGCGCCGCGCAGGGGCGGCCGTGGATCTTCCGCGAGATCGCGCACTTCCTCGAGACCGGCACCCACCGCGCGCCACCGCTGGTGGCGGAGGTGCGCCGCCTGCTGCTCGACCATCTGGTGGAGCACTATGCGCTCTATGGCGACTACAGCGGTGTGCGCACGGCGCGCAAGCACATTGGCTGGTACGTGCGCACGCTGCCCGACGGCGAGGCGTTCCGCGCACGCATGAACGCCATCGAGGACTGTGCCGAGCAGCTGCGCGCCGTCGGCGACTATTTCGACGGGCTGGCGGATCACATGGACCGCATGCCCGTGCAGCGCCCCGCGGACGACGACGCGCCGGGCGAAGAAGAGGAGACGGCCTGCACCGTCCATTGAGAGAGGAAAAGAAGAAGCAATGAGCAAGAAACACATCGAGGACTGCGTGCGCACCAGTCTGGACAGCTACTTCCGCGACCTGCGCGGCACCGAACCCGACGGCATGTACGAAATGCTCGTGCGCGTGGTGGAGAAACCCCTGCTCGATGTCGTGATGACGCGCGCCGAGGGCAATCAATCGAAGGCCGCGCAATGGCTGGGCCTGAACCGCAACACGCTTCGCAAGAAGCTGGTCGAACACAAACTCCTGAAATAAATAACTCCCCGGCATATCCAATGGCCCAGACCGCACTCATCTCCGTTTCCGACAAGACCGGCATCCTCGAATTCGCCCAGGCGCTGCACGCGCTGGGCATCAAGCTGCTGTCCACAGGCGGCACCGCCAAGCTGCTCGCCGATGCGGGCCTGCCCGTCACCGAGGTGGCCGACCACACCGGCTTTCCCGAAATGCTCGACGGCCGCGTGAAGACGCTGCATCCGAAGATCCACGGCGGCCTGCTCGCGCGCCGCGATCTGCCCGCGCACGTGGCTGCCATCCAGCAGCACGGCATCGACACCATCGACCTGCTGGTGGTCAACCTTTACCCGTTCGAGGCCACGGTGGCCAAGCCCGGCTGCACGCTGGAAGACGCGATCGAGAACATCGACATCGGCGGTCCGGCCATGGTGCGCAGCGCAGCCAAGAACTGGAAGGACGTGGGCGTGCTCACCGACTCCTCTCAGTACGCCGTGGCGCTGGCCGAACTCAAGGCCGACGGCAAGCTCAGCGACAAGACCAAGTTCGCGTTCTCGGTGGCCGCGTTCAACCGCATCGCCGACTACGACGGCGCGATCAGCGACTACCTCTCGGCCATCGACTTCGACGCCAGCATCGGCCAGCCCGCGCCCAAGCGCTCGCTCTTCCCGGCGCAGAGCAACGGCCGCTTCGTGAAGGTGCAGGACCTGCGCTACGGCGAGAACCCGCACCAGCAGGCCGCCTTCTACCGCGACCTGCATCCCGCGCCCGGCTCGCTCGTTTCGGCCAAGCAGCTGCAGGGCAAGGAGCTGAGCTACAACAACATCGCCGACGCCGATGCGGCGTGGGAGTGCGTGAAGAGCTTCGACGTGCCCGCCTGCGTGATCGTGAAGCACGCCAACCCCTGTGGCGTGGCCATCGGCAAGGACGCGGCCGAGGCTTACTCCAAGGCCTTCAAGACCGATCCGACCTCGGCCTTCGGCGGCATCATTGCCTTCAACCGTCCGGTGGACGGCCCGACCGCGCAGGAGATCGCCAAGCAGTTCGTCGAGGTGCTGATGGCGCCGGGCTACACGCCCGAGGCGCTCGAGGTGTTCCAGGCCACCAAGGCAAAGCTCAACGTGCGCGTGCTCGAGATCGCGCTGCCCAAGGGCGGCGCCACCGACTGGGACAACGGCCGCAACGCCATGGACGTCAAGCGCGTCGGCTCGGGCCTGCTGATCCAGACGGCCGACAACCACGAGCTCGCCGCCACCGACCTCAAGGTGGTCAGCAAGAAGCAGCCCACGCCGCAGCAACTGCAAGACCTGCTGTTCGCATGGAAGGTCGCCAAGTACGTGAAGAGCAACGCGATCGTGTTCTGCGCCAACGGCATGACCATGGGCGTGGGTGCAGGCCAGATGAGCCGCCTCGATTCGGCGCGCATCGCCAGCATCAAGGCCGAGCACGCGGGCCTGTCGCTGAAGGACACGGCCGTGGCCAGCGACGCCTTCTTCCCGTTCCGCGACGGCCTCGACGTGGTGGTGGACGCGGGCGCGAGCTGCGTGATCCAGCCGGGCGGCTCGATGCGCGACCAGGAGGTCATCGACGCTGCCGACGAGCGCGGCGTGGTGATGGTGCTGTCGGGCGTGCGGCACTTCCGCCACTGATTCGCCACTGATCGACCTGCGCCCGTTCCAGGGCGCGGCCGGGCCGTCCGCTAGCTCTTCCCTGGCGTGCGCGACTCGGCCTTTTTCTTTTGGGGCGATGCTGCCGCTTCGGCGCTGGACTCCGCCGCGCCCGCGAGCAGCGACATGAAGAAATCCAGCGTGCCCGCCATCGTCTTGGCGGTCGACTGGCGCGAAAGGCTCCATTCCGGAAAGTGTCCGTCCACGGCCATGCGCGCCAAGCCGTAGACCAGCGCGCGCGCGGCGATCTGCGCGTGCGCGGCGTCGGCGGCATTCGTCGTGCTGCCGCTTTGCGCGAATGCCTCGTCGAAGAGCTTGCGCATCTGCGTGCGGATCTTTTCGTTGTCGCTGCGCAGCGTCGGCGAATCGTCGTAGTCGATCAGCGAGCGTTCGCTGATGACGCGAAAGTGCGTCGGGTTCGCGCGCGCCCATTCGATGTAGGCATGGCCGATGGCGCCGAAGCGCGCCAGCGGCGGCGCTTCGGACGCGGCCGCCACGGCTTCCTCCACGTGCATGCGCAGCCGCTGTGTCGCCTGCTCGGCCACGGCCGTCAGCAGCGCGGTCTTGGTCGCGAAATGACGGAACGGCGCGCCCGGCGACACGCCCGCGCGCTTGGCCGCTTCGCGCACGCTGAGCTTGTCGAGGCCGTCGCGCTCGATCAGCTCGACGGCCGCCTCGATCAGCGCCTCGCGCAGGTTGCCGTGGTGATAGGCGCGGGGTTCGGGAGCGGGCGGAGAGGGGGGGCGAGTGGCCATGGGGATGGAGCTTGCTGCATTCAATGTAAGCGCTGCTTATTTTGCGCTAGACTGCGCCCTGCCGCGATGTATGCATTGATTACATGCGCGGTATCCGAACCATTTCCATCCATCGTTCCAACTGGAGCTCTCATGCATATCCGTCTTGCTTTTCTGTTCGCCGCGGCCCTTTGGGCAGGCGCGGCATCGGCCCAGGAGTCCGCACCGACATTGCAGATCGTCTGGCCGCCCGAAGGGGCTGTCGTGCAACTGGGCAGCGATGCCGAGCGCTCCATCGGCGTGGTCGTGCAGAGCAACTACAGGCTGCTCGCCGCCGGCCAATGCGGCGGCGACAAGCGCTGTGGCCACATCCACATGAAGATCGATCCCGAAGGCGACAGCTGCAACCTGCCGGGCCGTCCCTACAACAGCATGAACAGCGACTTCGGCGGAGAGCTGATCAAGGCGCGCTTCGGTCCATGCCCGTCGCCGACGGGAGAGCACGTGATCGGCATCCTGCTGGCCGACGACCAGCACAAGCCTGTCCTGGTGGACGGCAAGCCGGTGACCAGGCTCGTGAAAGTCACGACCCGATAGACAAGCCGAAGGCCGGCTTACTCGTGCGTGCCGAAGCGGTACTTCAGCTGGAAGGTGACCGCGCCGTACAGCCGGTTCTTGATCGTCGGTACGTAGGCGATGTTGAGGCCCCAGTTCTTGCCCTCGATGGCGGCCACCGGAAGGATGGCGGGGAACCAGTTGCCGTTGCGGTAGTTGGGGTAGCCGTCGAAGCCGCCGACCACGGCGCCGAACTTCACGCCGTAGAACTCGAAGGGCAGCGCATACAGCCCCACGTAGTTCGACTGCCGGCGGTCGCTGTTGCGGAAGGTGCCCGCGGTGACGCGGAAGGTATCGTTCAGCGGGTACTCGAAGCCCAGGCCCTGGTTGACGTTCTCCAGGCCCTTGCCGCTGTCGAAATGCGCCGAGTAGAAGCCGGGGTTGATCCAGATGTTCTTCGGATCGAAGGACGAGTCCTGCGCCGCTGCGAAGCCGGGAATGAGAAGAGCGATGCTCAGGGCCGGCAGCGTGCGCAGGGAGTTCATGGTGGCTAGGGTGTGCTGAAGATTTGTCGTGCGGCTTCGATGGTGGCGGCGATGTCCTCGTCGCTGTGTGCCGCGCTCACGAAGCCTGCTTCGTAAAGCGCGGGCGCAATATACACGCCGCGATCCAGCAGACCATGAAACAACGCATTGAACTTGGCGTTGTCGGTTGTCATCACGGTGGCATAGTTCTGCGGCAGGTCCTTCATCAGGAAGAAGCCGAACATGCCGCCTTCGCTGTCGGCGCTGAAGGGCTGGCCTTCGGCCGCCGCGGCAGCCTTGAGCCCGTCGACGAGCGAGCGCGTCTTCTTGCCGAGCGCTTCGTAGAAACCGGGCTTCGCGATCTCCTTCAGCGTGGCGAGGCCGCATGCCGTGGCCACCGGATTGCCCGACAGCGTGCCCGCCTGGTAGACCGGCCCCAGCGGCGCGAGCTGCTCCATGATCGCGCGCGGGCCGCCGAAGGCCGCGAGAGGCATGCCGCCGCCGATGACCTTGCCAAGCACCGTGAGGTCGGGCTTGATGCCCAGCACGCCCTGCGCGCCGTGCAGGCCCACGCGGAAGCCCGTCATCACCTCGTCGAAGACCAGCAGGGCGCCGTGCTGCGTGCAGAGCTCGCGGCAGCGGCGGGCGAACTCGGGCGTGGCGCGCACGAAGTTCATGTTGCCGGCGATCGCCTCGATCATCAGGCAGGCGATGTCCTTGCCGTGCAGCGCGAAGGCTTCTTCCAGTTGCTGCAGGTTGTTGTATTCGAGCACGATGGTGTGCTGCACCACCTCGGGCGGCACGCCGGCGGAGGTGGGATTGCCGAAGGTGGCGAGGCCGGAGCCGGCCTTCACGAGCAGCGCGTCGGCATGGCCGTGGTAGCAGCCCTCGAACTTGACGATGCTCTTGCGGCCGGTGGCGCCGCGCGCCAGACGCAGGGCGCTCATGGCCGCCTCGGTGCCCGAGCTCACGAGCCGCACCATTTCCATCGAAGGCACCAGCGCGAGGATGGCCTCTGCCAGCTCGACCTCGCGCTCGGTCGGCGCGCCGTACGAGAAGCCTTCGAGCACGGCCTTCTGCACCGCCTCGACCACGGCGGGGTGGCCGTGTCCCAGGATCATCGGGCCCCAGGAGCCGATGTAGTCGATGTAGCGCTTGTCGTTGGCGTCCCAGAAATAGGCGCCCTGGGCGCGCTGCACGAAGCGGGGCGTGCCGCCCACGGCCTTGAAGGCACGCACGGGCGAGTTCACGCCGCCGGGAATCACGGCGCGGGCGCGCTCGAAAAGAATGTCGTTGCGGTCGGTACTTGGCATCGGGACTCAGCAGAGGTTTTCAGTGGGAGCGGCCGGCGTGCCCCCGGCAGGGGCCGGCGAAGCGGCTCGAAGTGCGCGCGGCCTGGGGACGAGCAGCATTTCAGTGGCGGGTGTCGTGTGGGGGAAGGGCGAAGTCGGGCGGGGCGTCCGGGTCCTCGTCGCCTTCCTCCTCGGGTTCGGGCTCGGCCCAGAAGAGGCGGTCGGGCAGCACGTGGCCCATGCCCGGGCGGAAGCCCGCGTCGAGGCAGCGGTCCATGTAGGCCAGGGCCTCGGTGGTTGCGGCGACCAGGTCGGCGCCGCTGGCGAGCAGGGCGGCCAGCGCGGCGGAGAGGGTGTCGCCCGCACCGGCGAAGACGGCCTCGAGCCGCTCGTACTTCTCGCTGGCGAGCACCGACTGCGGCGAGGCCAGCACGTTGTCGATGAACTGGTCGGGCAGCACCAGGCCGGTCACCAGCGTGTAGGGCACGCCGAACTCGCCGGCGGCCTTGGCGATGTCGCGCGCGCCGGGCGGCCGATCGCCGTTCCAGTCCGGAAGCAGCCAGCGCCACAGCGTGCTGTGGTTTCCTACCAACACCGTCGTCTGGGGCAGGACGAGCTCGCGGAAAGCGTCGAGATAGGGCTCGATCAGGTTCTCGTCCCACCACGACAGGTTGGGCATGTAGGCCACCACGGGCACCTCCGGATAGTCGGCGGCGGTTTCCGCGATGGTGCTGAGCGCCTCGGTGGTTCCGGCGAAGCCGACCTTGATCAGCTGGACCTCCACGTCCTCCAGGATCGAGCGCGCCTGCTCGGCGATGGCCTCCTCGTCGAAGGGGAAGTGATCGAAAATCTCGGCCGTGTCGCGTGCGTAGGCGCCCGTGACGACCGGCAGGATGTGTGCGCCTACCGACCCCATGGCCAGGGCGTCCGCGCCAAGGCCGCCCGCGCCGCTGGGGTCGCTGGCGTTGAACACCAGCACGCAGGGCGGATTCAGGTCGTGCTCGGCCTGCTGTCCGGCATCCTGCGAGGGGTCGTTAAGATCGCCCGGTTTACGGGCGTTGTCTGCTGGAAGTAAGTAGATGGTCATACGCCGTGCGGAATCCCCTGGATGGTGGCATAGGCGCGACGTTTACAGTCTGCCAGGGAGATACGCATAGATACACTCGTTGCATTTAATGAACAAGGACTTTAAGCTCCGATGAATACGAAAACTTGGATGTGCCTGATTTGTGGGTGGATCTATGACGAAGCGGTTGGTGTACCGGAAGACGGCATCGCGGCAGGCACGGCCTGGGCCGACGTTCCGATGAACTGGACCTGTCCTGAGTGCGGTGCGCGCAAGGAAGACTTCGAAATGGTTGAAATCTGAAAGCATGGCATAGATAGAGCTACGCGGTCTGCGTCGGTGTTCGGCGCGGCGGGCTTCCAAGTCTCATGAGCAGGAGCGTTTGCAATGGGCCCGAATGGATCTGGTTACAAGGTGCTGGTCATCGACGACAGCAACACCATCCGGCGCAGTGCCGAGATTTTTCTGAAGCAGGGTGGGCATGAAGTTCTTCTCGCCGAGGACGGCTTTGACGCACTCTCCAAGGTCAACGACCACAAGCCGCACCTGATTTTCTGCGACATCCTGATGCCGCGTCTCGACGGCTACCAGACCTGCGCCATCATCAAGCGCAACGCCCACTTTTCCAACGTCCCGGTCGTCATGCTGTCTTCGAAAGACGGTGTATTCGACAAGGCACGCGGCCGCATGGTCGGTTCCCAGGACTACCTGACCAAGCCTTTCACCAAAGACCAGCTGCTGCAGGCCGTGCAGCAGTTTGGCACCGTTCAACAGGAAGCGCAGTAATGCCCATTCGAAAAATCCTCGTCGTCGACGACTCCAAGACGGAACTGGTGTTCCTGTCCGACCTCCTCCAGAAGAACGGCTTCGCCGTCAAGACGGCCGAGAACGCCGACGACGCCATGCGCCGCCTCGAGGAGGAGCACCCCGATCTGATCCTCATGGACGTGGTCATGCCCGGCCAGAACGGTTTCCAGCTCACGCGCGCCATTGCCCGCGACCCGAAGTACTCGGCGATCCCGATCATCCTGTGCACCAGCAAGAACCAGGAGACCGACCGCGTCTGGGGCATGCGCCAAGGCGCGCGCGACTACATCGTGAAGCCGGTCAACGCCGCCGACCTGATGTCCAAGATCAGCGCCCTGAACTGAGCGAAAGCCTGCCGAGTCCATGGCGAATCGCGATGCTCTGAGAGCCTTCCAGTCCCGGCTGGCGAGCCGCCTGCAGGCCGCTCGCACGACGGGCGTGGCCGCCACCTGGCTGGCGGTCGAGGCCGGCGAGGGCAAATACCTCTTTCCGCTGGGACACGCCGGCGAGATCTTTCCCTGGACGCCGCCGCAGCCCGTGCCCTACACGGAGCCGTGGTTTCTGGGCGTTGCCAACCTGCGCGGCGGCCTCTACGGCGTCGTGCAGCTTTCGGCATTCGCCACCGGCGTTCCTGCCGCGCTGGCCGCCACCGAGGCGGCGCGCATCCAGTCGCGGCTCGTTGCTTTCAACGAGCTGCTCGAAGTCAACTGCGCATTGCTGGTCGATCGACTGGCGGGGTTGCGGGGGGCGGAGGCCTTCACGGCGTCCGAACCTCCCGGCGCAGACGCACCCGCATGGCACGGACATCTGTTCACCGATGCGGCAGGGGAGCGCTGGCAGGAAGTCAACCTGCAGGCGCTTTCGCAGCAACCCCAGTTTTTGAGCATTGGTGCGTAGCGTCTACGCACGCCGTACCGGAAAACCACCTGAAGGACCGACCGTGAGCTCGATCGCCGACAAGTTCAAGAAATTACTGCCCGTGACCAACGGCAACGACAAGGCCCGCGTCGATGGCTCCGGTTCGATATCGATCGACGATGTCGACACGGTCCAGGTTCCGGACGAGAAGACCGTGCGCATCGACCGCAAGGCCGGCGCGCCCGACACCAGCTTCGGCGACGTCGACCTGCCCGGCGGCGGCGACGCCGCCAACGAACCCGGCGCCGCGGCTGCTGAGATCGCGCCCGACATCACCGGCGGCCGCGCGGGCTCCAACCCGGCGAAGCAGCAGCGTATCCTGGCCATCATGCTGGCGATCGTGGTGCTGCTGCTGCTGCTGGTCGCAGGCTCCGCAATCCTTCGCGCCGAACGCCTCGCGCAGCAGGTGGCGGCCACCGGCCAGTCGCTGATGCAGTCGCAGCGCCTGGCCAAGTCGATCTCGCAGGCCCTCGTGGGCAGCCCCTCGGCCTTCGTCGAGGTGAAGGACGCCGCCGACGACCTCACGCGCCGCGTGCAGGGCCTGACCAACGGCGACGACTCCCTGCGCCTGGAGCGCGTGGGCAACCAGTACGACGAGGAGATGAACAGGATCAATCCTCTGGTCGCCCGTGCCGACGCCAGCGCCAAGGTCGTGCTGGCCCAGCGCCAGATCCTGACGCAGGTGGGCGCCGCCCTGCGCGACATCAACCAGCAGTCGTCCACGCTGCTCGAGATGACGGAGACCGTCGCCTCGCTGAAGATGCAGCAGAACGCCACGCTGCCCGAGATCTCGGCCGCCGGCCAGCTCGTGATGCTGACGCAGCGCATCGGCAAGTCGACCAACGAGTTCTTCACGGTCGAGGGCGTGAACCCCGACGCCGTGTTCCTGCTGGGCAAGGACCTGAACACCTTCCAGGAAACCACCCGCGGTCTGCTCGACGGCAATGCGCAGCAGCGCTTCCCCGGCTCGAAGGACCCGCAGACGCGCCAGCAGCTCGAAGCCATCCTGAAGACCTACGAACAGATGCGCACGCAGGCATCGGCCATTCTGGGCAACCTGCAGGGCCTGGTGGCCGCGCGCGAAGCGCAGGCCTCGATCCTGACCGACAGCGAGCCGCTGCGTAAGTCGCTGGGCGACCTGCAGGAAAAGCTCTCCGCCCGCACCGGCCTGGGCGCCGGCACCATCGTGCTGCTGTTCGTGCTGTCGCTGGCCGCCCTGGCGCTCGCCGGCGCCATCGGTTTCGTGCAGGTGCGCGAAGGCCGCGAACGCGCCGCGGTCGCCGAACGCGAACGTCTGGCTGCCGAACAGGCTTCCGAAGAAGCCAGCCGCGTGAACAACGCCAACCAGGCCGCCATTCTTCGCCTGATGAACGAACTGCAGACGGTGGCCGAAGGCGACCTGACGCAGGAAGCGACCGTGACCGAGGACATCACCGGCGCCATCGCCGACTCGGTGAACTACACGGTGGAAGAACTGCGGCTGCTGGTGGGCAACGTGCAGAACACGGCGACCCGCGTGGCGCAGACGACGTCGCAGGTGGAAAGCACCTCGACCGAGCTGCTGGCGGCCTCGACCGAACAGCTGCGCGAGATCCGCGAGACCGGCCAGTCGGTGCTGACCATGGCGGAGCGAATCAACGGCGTGTCCACCCAGGCGCAAGAGTCCGCCACCGTGGCGCGCCAGTCGCTGCAGGCTGCTTCCTCGGGCCTGCAGGCCGTGCAGAACGCCATCGGCGGCATGAACTCCATCCGCGACCAGATCCAGGAAACCTCCAAGCGGATCAAGCGCCTGGGCGAATCCTCGCAGGAGATCGGTGAAATCACGGAGCTGATCTCGGACATTACCGAACAGACGAACGTGCTGGCCCTGAACGCAGCCATCCAGGCCGCGTCCGCCGGTGAAGCCGGCCGAGGCTTCTCGGTGGTGGCGGAAGAAGTTCAGCGACTGGCCGAACGCTCCGCGGACGCCACGCGCCAGATCTCGGCGCTGGTGAAGGCGATTCAGACCGACACGCAGGACGCGGTGGGCGCCATGGAGCGTTCCACGCAGGGTGTGGTCGAGGGGGCCAAGCTGTCCGACAACGCGGGTACCGCGCTGTCCGAGATCGACCGCGTGTCGCGCCGGCTCGCCGACCTCATCGAGCAGATCTCGCAGTCCGCATCCCGCGAAGCCGATTCGGCGAACGTGGTGGCCGCGAACATCCAGCACATCTTCGCGGTGACGGAACAGACCGGAGAAGGTACGCGCACCACGGCGCAGCAGGTGCGCGAACTCTCGCAGATGGCCGAGGAACTGCGCCGCTCGGTCGCCCGTTTCAAGATTGCGTGATGAAGCTCTCCCCCAGCCTTCGCGCACTTCGTGCCGCTTCGGCAACCCCCTTCCGGGGGCAACACCTGCGGCCCGGCGAAGCCGGTTCCGCGATGTTCCCTGAAGCGGCAGCGGAGGCCTTGTGCATCCGGGGCGCCTTGCGCCCATTGAAAAACTGACAGTCAAAAGAAACGGCGAGCATCCAACGTGTCGATCCAAACCCCTGCCACGGCCCCTCACGCCGGCAACGCGCCGGTCACCGAAGACCTCGGGCCGCTGGCCTGGGTGCTGGGAGAGATCCAGAAATCCCTTGACGGTGTAGGCAAGTCGTTGCGGCGCTTCGTGCGCGAAGTGGATGCCGCGTCCGAGCCCGAGGCCGGCCCGCTGCAGATGGCCCGCCAGCAGCTGCACCAGGCCGTCGGCGCGCTCCAGATGGTGGGGCACTCCTCGCCCGCGCTGGTGCTCGGCGCCATCGAGTTCGCCGTGCAGGGCTTCATCGCCGAGCCGCAACGCTGCACCGAGGCCGCGGTGCTCAAGATCGAGCGTGCGGGCTTCGCCGTCACCGACTTCCTTGGCGCGCTGCTGGCCGGCAAGCCGGTGTCGTCGGTTGCGCTCTTCCCGCAGTACCGCGACGTGCTGGAGCTGGTGGGCAACGAGCGCGTGCACCCGGCCGACCTGTGGAGCACCGCCTGGCGCTGGGTCGAGATCAAGCCCGCCGTCACGCAGGCCGCCGTCGCCTACGACCCGGCCGTGCGCTCGCGGCTCGACCGCGAGGTGCTGCAGGTCGTCAAGAGCGGCGACACCCAGGCGGCGCGCCGCCTCCATGCGCTGTGCCTGGGGCTCGGCCGCGGTGCGCTGCTGCCGCGCGTCTCCAGCTTCTGGACCCTGGCCGCCGGTTTCTTCGAGGCCCTGGCTGCGGGGCTGATCCAGCCCGATGCCTACGTCAAGCGCGCCGCCTCGCGCGTGCTGCTGCAGTACGCCACGCTCGCGCGCGGCGACAGCCTGGTGTCCGACCGGCTCGGCCAGGACCTGCTCTTCTTCTGCGCGCAGGCCGTGCCCGGCCCCGGCGACGACGCCGCCACGCTGCGCACCGTGCGCACCGCCTGGGGCATCTCGGGCGAGCAGCGCGTCGACTACAACGTCGAGCAGTTCGGCCGCTTCGATCCGCTGGTGCTGCAGCAGGCGCGCAAGCGCATCGAAACCGCCAAGGAAATGTGGTCGGCGCTCTCCGGCGGCGACATCACCCGCACCCGCCAGGTGGCCGATACCTTCGCTCAGCTGGGCGAATCGCTGCAGAAGCTGCATCCGCCGATCCTGCCGATGGTGCAGGCCCTGACCCACGCGGTCGAGGCCTCGGTGCGTTCCGGCCAGGCGCCGGGCACCGAGCTCGCGATGGAAGTCGCCACCTCGGTGCTCTACCTGGAGGCCGCCCTCGAGGACCTGGACCCGAGCGATCCCCAGCTCACCGCCCGCACGCTGCAGTTGGCGGGCCGCATCGAGCGCGTGCGCGCCGGCGGCCATTCGGAGCCGCTCGAGCCGTGGATGGAGGACCTCTACCGCCGCGTGAGCGACCGCCAGACCATGGGCACCGTGGTCGACGAGCTGCGCAGCCACCTGAGCGAGCTCGAGAAGTCGCTCGACCAGTATTTCCGCCGCCCGGCCGAGAAGGGCCTGTTGCGCACCGTGCCCACGCAGCTGCTGCAGATGCGCGGCGTGTTCTCGGTGCTCGGCCTCGAGCAGGCCGCGCACACCGTGCAGCGCATGCGCGAGGACGTCGAGGCGATGCTCGTCAGCACCTCGCCGGCCGAGGAGATGGCCGGCTTCGACGCGCTGGGCAACAACCTCGGCGCGCTGGGCTTCCTGATCGACATGCTGGGCTACCAGCCCGCGCTGGCCAAGCGCCTGTTCGTGTTCGACGCCGACGCCGGCGAACTCAAGCCGCTGATGGGCCGCCAGGGTACCGATGCAACGGCCGGCGACGCCCCGGCCGCAGGCCAGGCGCCCGCCGCCGAGGCCGTGCTCAGCATCGAGGAAGTCGACGCGCAGATCGCCTCCAAGCTCGCGGCGCTCGCCGCGCCCAAGGCCAAGCCTTCGCCCATCGAGGAATTCAGCAAGAAGGCCGACAGCTGGACCCAGAAGATCTCCGGCCCGGCCGAGCTGCCCGACACCGAAGTCACCGAGCTCGAAGAAGACGACCTGCAGAACATCTTCCTCGAGGAGGCCCGTGAGGTCGTGCAGAACGGCCTGGCCGCCATCGAGGAGCTCGCCAGCTACCCCGACGACACCGAGGAACTCACGATCCTGCGGCGTGCCTTCCACACGCTCAAGGGCAGTTCGCGCATGGTCGGCCTCACCGAGTTCGGCGACGCCGCATGGGCGCTCGAACAGGTGCTCAACACCTGGCTGGCCGACCAGCGCGCCGCCACGCCGGCGCTGCTGGAAGGCACCGAACGCACGATGAAGGATTTCGGCCAGTGGGTCGAAGCCATTGCCGCCGGCTCAGCACAGGGCTGGCAGTCCGCCCCGTTCAGCCGTGTGGCCAATGCGCTGATGGCCGGCGAGCCGGTGCCCCCGCCGGTGCGCATGGCCGATGCCGAGGCCCTGGCGGTCGCCGCGCGCCACATCGCCGCCGAAGCGCCGGTGACCGCGCCCTCGCCGCTGGAAACTCCCGCGCCCGTGGTTGCGCCGGCGCCGGTCGCGGCGGAGCTGCCGCCGCTGCGCCTTCCCGACCTGCCCGATCTGCCCGACCTGTCGCTCACGCCGGACGCGCCCGCACCCACGCCTGAGCCCGCACCGGCCGCCGCCTTCGAGCTGCCGCCGCTGCAGCCGCTCGACTGGCAGGAGCCGGTGAAGGCCGGAGCGCCCGAGGCCGACGACGATTTCGCGTCCACCGACTTCCTCGATTTCGAGTCGAAGCAGCAGACCGAAGAACCAGCGCCGCTGGTCTTGCCCAGCGGCGAGATGTTCGACTTCCTCGCGCCGCCCGCCAGGACGCCCGCGACCGTCGAACTCAAGCAGGAGCCCGCCGAGCCGGCGGCCCCCGCGCCGGAACCCGTCGCCGTCACCGTGCCCACCACCGCCGGCCTGCCCGACCTGCAATGGGAGCCCGAGCCGCTGCCCGTGCAGGCCGAAGCCCCCGTCGCGGAGCCGGAACCCGAGCCCGTGCCCGCTGCGGAAGCTGTGGAGGCCGTGGAAGCCCCGCTGCCCGACAAGGCGCCGGCCGCCGTGCCCGAGCCGCTGCTGGCGGTCGAACCCGAACCCGAACCGCAGCCCGAGCCCGCCCCGGTGGCGCAGGCCGAGGAAGTGGTCGTGCCCATCTTCGAGGCGCCCGCCGTTCCCGCCGAGGCGCAGATCCTCGTCGCCGATGTGGTGGAGGCCCCTGTGCCTGAGCCCGTGGTCAGCGTGGAGCCGGCCGAGCCCGTCGAAGCCCCCGCTCCCGTCGTCGCGCAGGAAAGCGCCGAGGACCAGGTCAAGGTCATCGGCCCGCTGCGCATCGGCATCCAGCTCTACAACGTCTACCTCAACGAGGCCGACGAATGGTCGCGCCAGCTCGCCACCGACGTCGGCGAGTGGGCGCTCGAATCGCACGAGCGCCTGCCCGACTCGACCATCGCGCTGGCTCATTCGCTGGCCGGCAGCTCGGCCACGGTCGGCTTCCACAGCCTGTCGGGCATGGCCCGCCTGTTCGAGGCGGCGCTGCAGCACCTGCAGATGCAGGGCAGCGGCACGCGCGAGCAGGGCATGGTTCTGGTGGCCGCTGCCGACGAGCTGCGCCGCCTGCTGCATCAGTTCGCCGTAGGCCTGCTGCGCGACCCGGCCGAAGGCACGCTGCAGGCCCTGCGCGACATCGCCAATTCGCCGATGCCCACCGAAGTGGCCATGCGCGCCGAGGCCCGGCCACTGCATCAGGTGGTCGCCAGCGAGCCCGTCGCCGACGTGGCGCTGGACGACTCCGAGGACGCCATCGACCTGGCCGACGCGGTCGACGTCGACCTGTTCCCGATCTTCGAGGAAGAGGCGGCCGAACTGCTGCCGCAGCTCGGCGAGGCGCTGCGCCAGTGGGCGCATCACCCCGACGACAGCGCGCCGCGCGCCTCGGTGCTGCGCACGCTGCACACGCTCAAGGGCAGCGCCCGCCTGGCCGGCGCCATGCGTCTGGGCGAGCGCGCGCACCGCATGGAGTCCGAGATCGAAGTCCTGGGCTCCCAGGGCGCCGAGCGGGCCGACATCGAGAAGCTGCTGGGCCGCCTCGACGTGCTGCAGGCCACCTTCGACGCGCTGCGCGCGGCCGACGACGCCACGCAGGTCGAACTGGCCCAGATCGTTGCCGCCGCCACCTCGGCCGCGCCCGTCGCCGTCGCGTCGCAGGCGCCCGAGGCCGCCGTGCCGGCCAACGACGAAACCGTGGAGCCCGTGGCGAGCCTGGAAGACCAGCCCGCAGCCACCTCGGCGGAGGCCGCGGCCGATCACGCCGCTGCGCCGCAGGTGGCTGCCGCCGCCAGCCCGCAGCCGCGCCCGGCGCCGGCCGCGCTGGTGGCGCCGCTGCGCCCCGCGAGCGGCCAGGCGGTGCGCATCCGCACCCAGCTGCTCGACCGCCTGGTCGCGCAGACCGGCGAGGTCATCATCACGCGTTCGCGCCTGGAGGCCGAGCTCGGCCAGCTGCGCGGCTCGCTCGCCGACCTGACGGGCAACCTGGACCGCCTTCGCCAGCAGCTGCGCGACATCGAGGTGCAGGCCGAAAGCCAGATGCAGTCGCGCCTCGCGCAGGCCAAGGACTCGCAGCAGAGCTTCGACCCGCTGGAGTTCGACCGCTTCACCCGCGTGCAGGAGCTCACGCGCATGATGGCCGAGTCGGTGAACGACGTGGCCACCGTGCAGCGCACCCTGCAGAAGACCGTGCAGGCGACGGAAGACGACCTCAGCGTGCAGGCGCGCCAGACGCGCGAACTGCAGCGCGGCCTGCTGCGCACGCGAATGGTGGAGTTCGAGGGCATCTCCGACCGCCTCTACCGCGTGGTGCGCCAGGCCTCGAAGGACACCGGCAAGCAGGTGCGCCTGGACATCGTCGGCGGCTCCATCGAAATGGACCGCGGCGTGCTCGACCGGATGACGCCCGCCTTCGAGCACCTGCTGCGCAACTGCGTGGCCCACGGCATCGAGGATGCGGCGGTGCGCGAGAGCGCCGGCAAGGACGCCAGCGGCCTGATCGTCATCGACCTGCATCACGAGGGCAACGACGTGTCGGTGAGCTTCCGCGACGACGGCGCCGGCCTCGACCACAGGCGCATCGCCGAGCGTGCGCGCACGCTCGGCCTGCTGGGCGCCGACCAGGAGCTCACGGCCGAGGAGGCCACCGAGCTGATCTTCAAGCCCGGCTTCTCGACGGCGGGGCAGGTTTCCGAACTCGCCGGCCGCGGCATCGGCATGGACGTGGTGCGCGCGCAGATCGCGGCGCTCGGCGGCCGCATCGAGACGCACAGCACGCCGGGCCAGGGCACCACCTTCAAGCTGGTGCTGCCGCTGACCACCGCCGTGACGCACGTGGTGATGCTGCGCGCGGGCGAGGTGTCCATCGGCGTGCCGTCGAACCTGGTGGAGCTGGTGCAGCGCGTGGGCGCGTCCGACCTCGAGGCCGCCTACCTGCACAACAGCCATCCCTTCGGCAGCGAGCAGGTGCCGTTCTACTGGACCGGTGCGCTGCTGCAGGCCTCCACCCGCAGCGAGCACGGCCCGGCCAAGAACAACACCATCGTGGTCGTGCGAAGCGCGGCGCAGCGCGTGGCGCTGCACGTGGACGAAGTGCTGGGCAACCAGGAAGTCGTGGTGAAGAACCTCGGCCCGCAGCTCGCGCGGCTGCCCGGCCTTGCCGGCATCTCGGTGCTGGCCTCGGGCGCGGTGGCGCTGATCTACAACCCGGTGGCGCTGGCCGCGGTGCACGGCGAACAGGCGCGCGAGCGCCAGGCCGCCGCCGCGATCGCCGCCGCGGCCCCGGCGGATCAGGGCGAGGCCGAGCAGGGCGCGCCGCAGCAGCCCCTGCAGGCGCTGGCGCCGGTGGTGCCGCAGATCCCGCTGGTGCTGGTGGTGGACGATTCCATCACCGTGCGCCGCGTCACGCAGCGCCTGCTGCAGCGCGAAGGCTATCGCGTGTCGCTCGCGGCCGACGGCCTGCAGGCGCTGGAGCGGCTGCAGCAGGAGCGCCCGGCGGTGGTGCTGTCGGACATCGAGATGCCGCGCATGGACGGCTTCGACCTGGCCCGCAACATCCGCGCCGACGCGGCCCTGGCCGAGCTGCCGATCATCATGATCACCTCGCGCATCGCCGAGAAGCACCGCGACTACGCGCGCACGCTGGGCGTGAACCACTACCTCGGCAAGCCGTACTCGGAAGAGGAACTGCTGCGCCTGGTGCGTGCGTACACGAGCGAGCCGGCGCTGGCGGTCGCGGCCTGACGCGACCGGTCTGCCGCTCCATCGGAAAAGGGCCCCTGGGGCCCTTTTTTCTTTGCCGGTTCCGGTGGTCGCTATTTCTGCAGCGCCTTCGCCCGCGCCACGCCGTAGCGCTGCAGCGTCTTCTCGCGCGCCTCTGCATGGTCGACCACCGGCTTGGGGTAGGTCTCGCCGAGCTTGATGCCGGCGGCTTCCAGCTCCACCGGCGAGGCCAGCCAGGGCGCGTGGATCGTGGTGTTCGACAGCCCCGCGAGCTGCGGCAGGTAGCGGCGGATGAACTTGCCCTCGGGGTCGAAGCGCTCGCTCTGGGTCACCGGGTTGAAGATGCGGAAGTAGGGCTGGGCGTCGCAGCCGCTGGAGCTGGCCCACTGCCAGCCGCCGTTGTTCGAGGCCAGCTCGAAGTCGTTCAGGTGCAGCGCGAAGTAGGCCTCGCCGCGGCGCCAGTCCAGACCCAGGTCCTTGCACAGGAAGCTCGCGGCCACCATGCGCAGACGGTTGTGCATGTAGCCGCTCTGGTTGATCTGCAGCATGGCGGCGTCCACCAGCGGGTAGCCGGTGCGGCCGTTGCACCAGGCGTCGAAGAGCTGGTCGGCGTGCTTGCCGTGGTGCCACTGGATCTTGTCGTACTCGGGGCGGAAGCTCTTCGACTCGCCGCCCTGGTGAACGTGCGGGAAGTGCGCCAGGATCTGGAAGTAGAACTCCCGCCAGATCAGTTCGCTCAGCCAGGTCGCCGCACCGGTGTTGCCCTGCAGCGAGAGCTGGTGCGACACGCTGGCCAGCTGCCGGATCGACACCGTGCCGAAGCGCAGGTGGATGCCCATGTAGCTGGGGCCGCGCACGGCGGGGAAGTTGCGCGCCTCGTCGTAGCGGTCGATGCGCTCGAAGAAGTCCTCGAAGAGCTTGCCGGCGCCGCGGGTGCCGGTGGGGATCTCCAGCGTCGAGAGGTTGCTCTTCTCGAAGCCGATCTCGCGCAGCGTGGGCACCGGCTCGCCGTAGGCCTGGGGCGAGGGGGCGAGCGCATCGGCGTGGTTGCGCACCGGGTACGACTTCAGGAAGAAGGCGTCGAGCTTCGCCAGCCAGGCCCGCTTGTAGGGCGTGAACACCGTGTAGGGCTGTCCGGTCTTGGTCATGACCTCGTCGCGGTCGAAGACGGTCGAGTCCTTGTAGGTGTGGAAGGTCACGCCCGCGTTGGCCAGCGCGCCGAAGACCTTGGCGTCGCGCTCCAGCGCGTCGGGCTCGTCGTCGCGGTTGGCGAAGACGGCCTGCACGCCGAGCTCGCGGGCCAGGGCCGGAATCTCCTGCGCCGCCACCGCATGCCGCACGATCAGCCCTCCGCCCAGCGCGCGCAGCTCGGCCTCCAGCTCCACCAGCGATTCGCGGATGAACTCCACCCGGCGGTCGACCGTGGGCAGGGCGTCCAGGATCGCCTTGTCGAACACGAACACGCACAGGACCTGCCTGCAGGCCCGGAGCGCACGGTAGAGGGCGGCGTTGTCGTCCACGCGCAGGTCGCGGCGGAACCACATGAGCCCTTTGGGATAGGTCTTGTCGACGGCCAGTAAAATCGGAGGCATATGGCCGCCGATTCTGCCCCGATGAACCTCACGCATCACTTTTTGATAGCGATGCCCGGGATGGAAGACAAAACTTTCAACCGCAGCGTCGTGTACCTCTGCGAACACAGCGAGCGCGGCGCGCTCGGCCTTGTGATCAACAAGCCCAGCGACATCAACCTCAAGGTGCTCTTCGAGAAGATCGAGCTGCACCTGGCCCGCCCCGAGCTGGGCGAAGCCCCCGTCTTCCAGGGCGGGCCGGTGCAGACCGAGCGCGGCTTCGTGCTGCACGAGCCGGTCTTCTCCCAGGCCGAGAAGCCCGAGGAATCCGTCTACGCCTCGACCATGACAATCCCCGGCGGGCTCGAGATGACCACTTCCAAGGACGTGCTGGAGGCCCTGGCCACCGGCGCGGGCCCGCGCAAAGTGCTGGTCTCCCTGGGCTACGCGGCCTGGGGCGAAGGGCAGCTCGAATCCGAGCTGGCCGAGAACAGCTGGCTCACCGTGGGCGCCGACCCGGCGGTGATCTTCGACACCCCGATCGAGCAGCGCTACGACAAGGCGCTGATGCTGCTGGGCCTGGAGGCCTGGAAGCTGTCCCCCGACGCCGGACACGCCTGATGAACCTGGCTCGCCCCCAGGCTGCGCGCACTTCGTGCCGCTTCGCCAACTCCCTGCCGCGGGCGGGCCGGCCGCTTCGGGCGGCCGTGCGCGGCGGCCCCCTGTGAACGGACCGGCGATGTCTGACAGCGCCCGGTCCCCAGCGCCTGCCGTTGTTCCCTCCCATTTCCAGAGCTTCCTGGCCTTCGATTTCGGCCTGAAGCGCACGGGCGTGGCCAGCGGCAACCGGCTGCTGCGCACCGCCACGCCCCAGCCGACCATCAAGGCCGAGGGCGACGCGCGCTTCGCGCAGGTCGAGGCGCGCATCAAGGAATGGCAGCCCGACGCGCTGGTGATCGGTGTTCCCTGGCACCCCGATGGCGCCGCGCACGAGAACACCCGCCGCGCGCAGAAGTTCGCGCGCCAGCTGCGCGGCCGTTTCAATCTCCAGGTGTTCGAGGTCGACGAGCGCTACAGCACCACCGAGGCGCTGGCCTCGGGGGCGCGCGATGCCGATGCTGCGTCGGCCTGCATCATCCTGGAGCAGTTCCTGAGGAGCCTGGAGCAATGAGGCTCTCCCCCAGGCTTCGCGCACTTCGTGTCGCTTCGCCAACTCCCTCGCCGGGGGCGACACCTGTGGCCCGGCGGAGCCGGTTCCGCGGTGTTCCCCGAGCTTTCCGTTTTCCTTGCCTTGTCCTGGAGCAATCATCTTGAGTTCTGTCGTTCCTGACGCCGAGGCGTTGTATCTCGATCTGCTGGCCGGCGTGAAGCCGCTGGTGCGCCCTGAAACGAAGCTGGTGGGCATCACCTCCGGCGGCGCCTGGCTGGTCGAGCGGCTGCAGAAGGACCTGGGCCTGCCCGGCGCGCCCGGCGTCATCTCATCGGCCATGCACCGCGACGACTTCGCGCGCCGCGGCCTTTCGGCCAGCGCGCAGACCTCGCTGCCCTTCGACGTGAACGGCGCCGACGTGCTGCTGCTCGACGACGTGCTCTACACCGGCCGCACCATCCGCGCGGTGCTCAACGAGCTGTTCGACTTCGGCCGTCCGGCCAGCGTGCGCCTCGCGGTGCTGGTGGATCGCGGCGGCCGCGAGCTGCCGGTGGCGGCCGACTTCGCCGCCGCCACGTTGACGCTGCCCGACACGCAACTGCTCGCCCTTGCCCGCGCCAATGACGGCGCCTTCAGCCTCAAGGTGGAGGAGAACAGGTAAATGCTCTACAAGCGAAACCCCCAGCTCAACAAGAACGGCGAGCTGATCCACCTGCTGTCGATCGAGGGCCTGCCCAAGGACATCGTCACGCACATCCTCGACACGGCCGCCAACTTCACGAGCGTGAGCGACCGCGAGGTGAAGAAGGTGCCGCTGCTGCGCGGCAAGAGTGTGTTCAACCTGTTCTTCGAGAACAGCACCCGCACGCGCACCACCTTCGAGATCGCGGCCAAGCGCCTGAGTGCCGACGTGATCAACCTCGACATCGCGCGCTCCTCGGCCACCAAGGGCGAGTCGCTGCTGGACACCATCGCCAACCTGAGCGCCATGGCCGCCGACCTGTTCGTGGTGCGCCACAGCGAGTCGGGCGCGCCCTACCTGATCGCGCAGCACGTCGCGCCGCACGTGCACGTGGTGAACGCCGGCGACGGCCGCCACGCGCACCCGACGCAGGGGCTGCTCGACATGTACACGATCCGCCACTACAAGAAGGATTTCTCGAACCTCACGGTCGCCATCGTCGGCGACGTGCTGCATTCGCGCGTGGCGCGCTCCGACATCCACGCGCTCACCACGCTGGGCTGCGCCGAGGTGCGCGTGGTCGGCCCGAAGACGCTGGTGCCCGGCGACATGGCCGGCATGGGCGTGCGCGTGTGCCACACGCTCGAAGAGGGCATCAAGGACTGCGACGTGGTCATCATGCTGCGCCTGCAGAACGAACGCATGAGCGGCGCCCTGCTGCCGTCGTCGCAGGAGTTCTTCAAGACCTTCGGCCTCACGCAGGAGAAGCTGCAGCTGGCCAAGCCCGACGCCATCGTGATGCACCCGGGCCCCATCAACCGCGGCGTGGAGATCGACTCCGCCGTGGTCGACGGCAAGCAGAGCGTGATCCTTCCGCAGGTCACTTTCGGCATCGCCGTGCGCATGGCGGTGATGAGCATCGTGGCGGGCAACGAGGCATAGAAATGTTGCTTGCCACCAGTCTTCGCGCACTTCGTGTCGCGTCGCCAACCCCCTGCCGGGGGCAACACCGGTGGCCCGGCGAAGCCGGCGCCACGGTGTTTCCCGAAAAGGCCCTGACTGTCAGCGGAAGTACAGACGCATGAACATCCAAATCACCAACGGCCGCGTCGTCGACCCCGCGTCGGGCACCGATCAAAAGGCCGACATCGCCATCGCCGACGGAAAGATCGCCGGCATCGGCAGCAGCATCCCCGCCGGCTTCCAGGCCGAGCGCACCATCGACGCCTCGGGCTGCATCGTCGCGCCCGGCCTCGTGGACCTGGCCGCGCGCCTGCGCGAGCCGGGCTACGAGCACGAGGGCATGCTCGAGAGCGAGATGGCCGCGGCCATCGCCGGCGGCGTCACCAGCCTCGTGTGCCCGCCCGACACCGACCCGGTGCTCGACGAGCCCGGCCTGGTCGAGATGCTCAAGTTCCGCGCCGAGAAGCTGCAGGCCGCGCGCCTGTTCCCGCAGGGCGCGCTCACCCGCGGCCTGGCCGGCGGCGTGCTGACCGAGATGGCCGAGCTCACCGAGGCCGGCTGCATCGGCTTCGGCCAGGCCGACGTGCCGCTGGGCGACACGCAGGTGCTGCAGCGCGCGCTGTCGTACGCCAGCACCTTCGGCTACACCGTGTGGCTGCGCCCGCAGGACCGCGACCTCGGCAAGGGCGTGGCCGCCAGCGGCCCGCTCGCCACGCGGCTGGGCCTGTCGGGCGTGTCCGTGTCGGCCGAGACCATCGCCATCTTCACCATCGTCGAGCTCATGAAGAGCACCGGCGCGCGCGTGCACCTGTGCCGCATCTCCAGCGCCCGCGGCGTGGAGCTGGTGCGCCAGGCCAAGGCACAGGGCCTGCCGATCACCTGCGACGTGAGCATCAACTCGCTGCATCTGGCCGACACCGACATCGGCTACTTCGACAGCCGCGCCCGACTGAACCCGCCGCTGCGCCAGCAGGGCGACCGCGACGCGCTCTCGGCCGCGCTGGCCGACGGCACCATCGACGCGCTGGTGTCCGACCACACGCCGGTCGAGGCCGACGCCAAGACGCTGCCCTTCGCCGAAGCCGAGGCGGGCGCCACCGGCCTCGAACTGCTGCTGCCGCTCGCGCTGCGCTGGGGCGAGCGAAGCGGCGCCGGCATCGCGCGCGCCATCGAGGCGGTCACCGCCGCGCCTGCGCGCCTGCTGGGTGCCGACCATGCGGCCACCGGCATCGGCCGCCTGCAGCAAGGCGGCGTGGCCGACCTGTGCATCGTCGATCCCGCACTCGAATGGCAGGTGGAGCCCGGCGCGCTCAGGAGCCAGGGCAAGCACACGCCGTTCGCGGGCTATCCGCTGCAGGGCCGTGCGCGGCATACGCTGGTGGCCGGCCGCGTCGTCCACGAATAGAAATGAAGCGCACCCCGAGGCTTCGCGCACTTCGCGTCGCTGCGCCAACCTCCTTGCAGGGGGCAACACCAGCGGGCCGGCAAAGCCGGTTCCGCGGTGTTCCACGACCCTGCATGGAAGCCACCCAGAGGGCGCCCGTGCGATGCTGCATTCGCTGAAAGCCTGCTGGCGCCTGCTGCGCGCGGTGATGCATGCGGCCTCGGGCTGGTGGACGATCCGCTTCACCTTCCCGAAGCTCTCGCCCGACGAGCGCAACGCGCGCGTGCAGGCGTGGTCGCGGCGCATGCTGGAGCTCATGGGCATCACGCTGGTGGTGCAGGGCACGCCGCCCGCCAAGGGACCGGCGCTGCTGATCTGCAACCACCTCTCGTGGCTGGACATCACCACCATCCACGCCGCGCGGCACGTGCGTTTCGTGTCGAAGTCGGACGTGAAGTCGTGGCCGCTGATCGGCACGCTGTCCAACGGCTCGGGCACGCTCTACATCGAGCGCGAACGCCGCCGCGACGCGCTGCGCGTGGTGCACCACATGACCGACGCGCTGCGCAACGGCGACCTGATCGGCGTGTTCCCCGAAGGCACGACCAGCGACGGCCGGGGCCTGCTGCCCTTCCACGCCAACCTGCTGCAGGCGTCGATCTCCTCGGGCGCACCGGTGGTGCCCGCCGCGCTGCGTTTTGCCGATGCCGCCACCGGCGAGACCAGCCAGGCGCCGCGCTACGTCGACGACGACAACCTCGTCGTGTCGCTGTGGAACACGCTGCGCGCGCCGCCGCTGCTGGCCATCGTGCGCTTCGGCGAGCCGCAGGACCCGCACGGCCGCGACCGCCGCGCGTGGGCGCAGTCGCTGCATGAAGACGTGCAGCAGCTGCGGCGCGAAACGCACTGACCGGTTCGGCACCAAGGAAAAAGGCGCTTCGTGAAGCGCCTTTTTCCATTGTCGACAAGCCGGTGACGACCTCGATCAGTCCTGCTCGCCCGTGGGCACGAAGCCCAGCCGGCGCGAGATCTCCAGCGCGCAGGCTCGCAGCGGCGCGGCCACGCGGCCGTCCCACTCGCGGTCGAAGGTGGCTTCGGGCCCCATGGCGGTGATGCCCAGCACCAGGTTGTTGGTGGAGTCGAACACCGGTGCGCAGAAGGCGTCGATGCCGGGGATCGGCTGGCCCAGCGTGCGCGACATGCCGTGCAGCCGCGTCTCGACCAGCAGCGTCTCGATCTCTGCGCGCGAGAGCTCGGCGGTGGCGCCGCGGCCATCCGCGGGGCGGGTGCGCGCCAGGTCTTCCAGCATCATCTTTTCGACCACCTTGGGCGGCAGGTAGGCCGCGAAGAGCCGGCCGGTCGCTGTGTAGGCGAGCGACATGACGGTGCCGGTGCGCAGGTTCACGTGCAGCGGGTGGATCGGCTCTTCCAGCCGCACCACGGTCGGCCCGAAGTTGCCCCACACGGCCACCGCGATGCTCTGCTCGGTCTCCGAGGCGAGCTGTTCGATGAGGGGCGATGCCTCCTTGATCGGATCGAGCCGCTGCAGCTTGGCCAGCCCCAGCTGCAGCGCCAGCGGGCCCAGCTCGTAGCGGCCTGCGCTGTCCTGCACGACGAAACCGACCTTCAGGAAGCTGACGAGATAGGGGTGCGCCTTGCCGGGCGGGACGCCCGCGGCCTTGCCCAGGTCGCGCAGCGCCATGGGCGCCACATGGCGCCCGAGCGCCACCAGCAGTTGCGTTCCGATTTCGACGGACTGAATGCCACGTCTTGGCTTTTCCATGGGGCGCCCGGCGTGGGGAGTGAGGGTGGGGGCGAGTATAGCCATCGGGGTTTCTACTGATATGGTCGTATTCAATCGATGATGATTGATTATCTGATAGTAACGAAGACACTTGACCATATCAATGTCGCTGCCTAAACTGCGCCGCAACTTTGGTCTTACACAAATACGCGAACAGACAGAGACATGGAACAGAACACTTTTGAATGCGACGTGCTCGTCGTCGGCAGCGGCGCATCGGGCATGGCCACCGCGGTCACTGCGGCATCGCAGGGGCTGAAGGTGCTGGTGGTCGAGAAGGAGCCGCGCTTCGGCGGCACCACCGCACGCTCGGGCGGGTGGCTGTGGATTCCGGGCACGCGCCTGGCCACGGAGCAGGGCATCCACGAGCCCGAGGGCGCCGCGCTCGAATACATGAAGCACGAGGCCACCACGCACTTCGACGCCGCGCGCGTGGGCACCTTCCTCGAGATGGGCCCGAAGGCCATCGACTTCTTCACGCGCAACACCTGCGTGCAGTTCGACATGCCGGCCGTCTTCCCCGACTACCACGCCGAGGCGCCCGGCGGCCAGCAGGGCGGCCGCTCGATGGTCACGCGCCCGTTCGACGGACGCGAGCTGGGCAAGCGCATCAAGCAGCTGGCGCCGCCGCTGCCCGAGCTCACCGTGTTCGGGATGATGTTGGGCTCGGGCCCCGAGATCAAACACTTCATGCGGGCCTTCAAGTCGCCCACCTCGTTCTGGTACGTGACGAAGCGGCTGAGCCGCCACTTCCTCGACGTGCTGCGCCACGGCCGCGGCATGACGCTGACCAACGGCAACGCGCTGGCCGGCCGCCTCGCCAAGGCCGCGATGGACAAGAACATTCCCGTGTGGCTCTCGTCGCCCGTGAAGAAGCTGGTGGTGGAGTACGACGGCGTCTCCGGAGCCGTGGTGCAGCACGAAGGCCAGAACGTGCGCGTGGTCGCGAAGCGCGGCGTGGTGCTGGCCTGCGGCGGCTTCCCCTACGACGTGGAGCGCCGCAAGCAGCTCTTCCCGCACGCGCCCACCGGCCGCGAGCACTACTCGCCATCGCCCTCGACCAACACCGGCGACGGCCTGCGCCTGGCCGAAGCGGTGGGCGGCCGCGTCGACGGCACCATCCCGCACGCCGCGGCCTGGGTGCCCGCGTCGGTCACCACGCGCCCGGACGGCAGCAAGGGCGTGATGCCGCACTTCATCGACCGCGCCAAGCCCGGCGTGATCGCGGTCACCGCCAAGGGCCGGCGCTTCACCAACGAAGGCAACTCGTACCACGACTTCGTGCAGGCGATGGTCAAGGCCTGCGAGGGCGAGCCCGAAGTCACGGCCTGGCTGCTGTGCGACCACAAGGCGCTGCGCAACTACGGCCTGGGCTGCGTCGCGCCCGCGCCGCTGCCCATCGGGCGGCACCTCAGGAGCGGCTACCTCAAGCGCGGCGCCACCGTCGGCGAACTGGCCAAGGAAATCGGCATCGCGCCCGCCACGCTCGAAGCCACCGTGCAGGAGTTCAACAAGGGCGCGCGCAACGGCGACGACCCGGCCTTCGGCAAGGGCAGCAAGGCCTACAACCGCTACCAGGGCGACGCGAACGTCACGCCGAACCCGTGCGTGGCGCCGCTGGAGAACGGCCCGTACTACGCCATCAGGCTGGTGATCGGCGACATCGGCACCTTCGCCGGCCTCGTCACCGACGAGAAGACGCGCGTGCTCGACGCCAACCGCCAGCCGATCAAGGGCCTCTACGCGGTGGGCAACGACGCGGCCAGCGTGATGGGCGGCAACTACCCCGGCGCCGGCATCACGCTCGGCCCGGCGCTGACCTTCGGCTACGTTGCCGGGCTGCAGGTCGCGCAGGCCGAGGCCAAGGCCGCGGCGCAGCTGAAGGTGGAGCAGCGCGAGGCCGTGCCGGTCGGCCGCGCCGCCTGAGCCTCATCCATACATACATAGACAGAGAAAGAAGGAGACACCGATGGCCTTTCCATCCACCGTCGCACCCCGCCTGCTCGAAGGCCGCCTGGCCTTCATCACCGGCGCGGGCCAGGGCAACGGCCGCGCGCTCGCGCTGGGCCTGGCGCAGGCCGGCGCGCGCGTCGTCGTCACCGACATGAACGACGCCACCGTCAGCGAAACCGCGCAGCTGGTGCGCGACGCGGGCGGCGAGGCCTGGTCCTTCGTGCTCGACGTCACCGCCCCCGAGGCCTGCCAGGCGATGGCCGAGCGCGTGGGCAGGGAGATCGGCAACGTCGACCTGCTGGTCAACAACGCCGGCATCATCATCCGCGAGAACACCAGCAGCCCGAACGCCGCGGCCAACTGGAAGAAGACCATCGACGTGAACGTGCACGGCACCTTCAACACCACGCTGGCCTTCATCCCGATGCTCAAGCAGACGAAGGGCTCGATCATCAACATCGCCTCCATCGCCGCCTATGCGGGGCAGGGCGCGAGCCTGGGCTACTCGCCCTCGAAGGGCGCGATCAAGATGCTCACGCAGTCGCTCGCGCAGGAACTCGCGCCTGCCGGCGTGCGCGTCAACGCGCTGGCCCCCGGCGTGATCGAGACGCCCATGACCGCGGCCACGCGCGAGAACCCGCAGCGCCTCGAATCGTTCATGACCCGCATCCCGATGGGCCGCGTCGGCCAGACCGAAGACCTGGTGGGCCCGGTGATCTTCCTGGCCAGCGACATGTCGCGCTACGTCACCGGCATCGTGCTGCCGGTGGACGGCGGCTTCCTCGCCGTCTGAGCCTCCTTCCTGCCTTCTGCTTTCCGCTTTTTCCGCTTCCTCGTCCGTCAACCTCAGGAGACAAAAAATGAAAACCATCCGTCTGTACAAGACGCTGCTCGCCGCAGCGGCGTTCGCCGCCTTCGCGGCCGGCGCAACCGGCGCCATGGCGCAGGACATCAAGGTCGGCTACAACGGCGACCTTTCCGCATCGCCCTCGGCGCAGAGCGGGCAGGCCGCGGTGCTGGGCATGGAAGCGGCCATCGCCGACATCAACGCCGCCGGCGGCGTGCTCGGCAAGAAGCTCGCGCTGGTCACGCGCGACGACGTGTCGGCCCCGCCCAAGTCGATACAGAACATGAGCGACCTGATCGACAACGAGAAGGTGGTGGCGGTGTTCGGCCCCACCAACTCGGGCAACGCGATGGCGTGGAAGCACATCGCCAACCAGAAGAAGATCCCAGTGCTGGGCAACGTGGGCTCGGGCACCGACATCACCAAGCCGATGAGTCCCGGCGCCGACAACTACATGTTCCGCGTCTCGATGGTCGACCGCGAGCAGGTCGCCGCACTCATGGCCTACGTGAAGAAGAACACCGCCGGCTCCAAGGTGGTGGGCCTGATGGCCGAGACCACCGGCTACGGCCAGGGCGGCCTGAAGGACATGGAAGAGATCGCCAAGCTGCAGGACATCAAGATCGCCGCCACCGAGCGCTTCGGCGTCGGCGACACCGACATGACCTCGCAGTTGTCGAAGATGAAGGCCGCCAACGTCGACACCGTGGTGGTGTGGGCGCAGGGCACGCCCATCGCGCAGCTGGTGCGCAGCATGGAGAAGATCAACTACTTCCCGCTGACGCTCACCTCCTGGGCCGCCGACAACATCACCTTCTACGACGCGGCGGGCAAGGCGCTGGCCGAGAAGCCCATCTTCATGCGCACCGTGAGCGAGACCCGCACGCCCGCGCAGCAGAAGCTGTTCGACCGCATCGGCGCCAAGCTGAAGGCGCCCGGCTCGTTCTCGTTCGCGCTGCACGGCTACGACTCCATGCAGCTGCTGGCGCAGGCCATGAAGCAGGCCAACAGCACCGACGGCGCTGCGGTGCGCGCGGCGCTCGAAGACCTGAAGACGCCCGTGCAGGGCGTGCTGAAGACCTACGACAAGCCCTTCAGCAAGACCAACCACGAGGCGCTGACCGCCAAGGACCTGGTCTGGATCCGCTGGAAGGACGGCAAGCTGCTGCCCTACAGCGACGCGCTGATCCAGGGCCTCAAGCCGGCCGACTTCAAGCAGTAAGCAAGACAGAAAGATGAGGCGCGACCGGCCTGCCCGCGCGGCAGCCGGCGCCGTCTCGCAACGGAGATACATACCATGGTTGAAGCGCTCCTGCAGGCGCTCATCAGCGGGCTCGCCGTCGGCGGTGCCTATGCGCTGGTGGCGCTGGGATTCAGCATCACGTTCACGACCACCAAGACGCTGAACTTCTCGCACGGCGAGTTCGTCTCGGCCGGCGCCTTCATCGGCATGAGCGCCCTGTTCCTGGTACTGGGCAAGCCGCTGAGCTCCACCACCTTCGGCGACGCCGTGCCCGGCGCGGGCGCGCAGCTGTTCGCGCTGCTGGCCGCGCTCGGCGTGATGGGGCTGCTGGGCTGGCTGCTCTACGTGCTGGGCGTGCGGCCTTTCGCCGGCCGCCCCGGCATGGCCTGGGTGATGAGCACGCTTGGCTTCGGCGTGATCCTGCAGAGCGTGGGCCTCGCCATCTGGGGCCCGAAGCCGGTGGTGGTGCCCGCGCCCGTGGGCGACACCGTGATCCGCCTTTTCGGCGTGGGTGTGCGTCCGCAGGAGTTGCTCACGCTCGGCGTGGCCGTGGTCGTGATGCTGGGTTTCGACCGCGTGATGAACCGCACCATGGTCGGCAAGGCGATGCGCGCGGTGGCGCAGAACGGCAACGTCGCGAGCCTGATGGGCATCAACACCAACGCGATGATGATCGGCGCCTTCGTCGTCAGCTCGGCGCTGGCAGGGCTCTCGGGCTTCCTGCTCGCGCCCATCGCGCAGGCCTCGCTCTTCATGGGCCTCACCGTGGGGCTCAAGGGCTTCTCGGGCGCGATGATCGGCGGGCTGAGCAATCCGCGCGGCTGCGTGATCGGAGGCTTCCTGCTCGGCGTGCTCGAGTCGATGGTCAACCTCTGGCAGGCGCAGTGGCGCGAGGTGGCGGTGTTCGCGCTCGTCATCCTGGTGCTGGCATTCCGCCCCACGGGCCTGTTCGGCCGCTCGACGGTGGAGAAGGTATGAAGCGCCTGGCCCATCCCCTCGCCGTGGTGCTGGTCGCGGCCGTGCTCTGCGGCATCGTCTCGACGTCGGGCAACGACTACTACCTGCGCATCGCCTTCATGATGTGCGTCTACTACCTCTGCGCCGCCGGCATGAACGTGCTGGTGGGCTACGCGGGGCAGAAATCGCTCGGCCAGGCCGGGCTGTTCGCGGCTGGCGCCTACGGGGTGGCGCTGCTGACATCGCGCACCGACATGGACCCGTGGCTCGCGCTCGCACTGGCCGCCGTCATCTCGGGCCTGTGCGGCGTGCTGATCGCGCTGCCCTCGCTGCGCGTGAAGGGGCCGTACCTCGCCATGGTCACGCTGGCCTTCGGCATCGTGGTCGAGAAGCTCGTGGGCGAATGGACCGACGTGTTCGGCGGCGCCCAGGGCATCTACGGCATCCGGCCGCTCACCTGGAAGGGCGCGCCGCTGGACACCACGCAGTGGGTGATCCTCGGCATCGTGCTGTGCGCGGCGCTGCACCTCTTGCTGCGCAACCTGCTGGGCGGCCGCTTCGGGCGCGCGCTGCTGTCGCTGCAGGCGGACGAGATCGCGTCTTCCTCCGTGGGCGTTCGCGTGTACCGCGCCAAGGTCATGGCCTTCGTGGTCGCGGCCGTCACCTGCGGCATCGCGGGCGCGCTGGTGGCGCAGCAGAACCAGTACATCAACTCCGACTTCATCACCTTCCACCTGTCGATCTTCATCCTGCTGCTGGTGCTGTTCGGCGGCGCGGGCTCGATGTACGGCCCGCTGGTGGGCGCGGTGCTGCTCACGCTGACCGACGCGCTGCTCGCGCGCTGGCCCTCGGCACAGCACTTCCTCTATGGCTTCCTGCTGCTGTTCGCGCTGTACGTGATGCCCGGCGGCGTGGTGGGCCTCTTCAACAAGTGGTTCATGAAGTCGCGCCATCGCGGCGAAGGCGCGGGCGGCAGCGGCGTGCCGGGCCAGATCGGCCCCGGCGGCGAAGGCGAGCTGCTGGTGGTGCAGGGCGTGACCAAGTCGTACGGCGGCGTGAAGCCGGCGCAGGACGTGTCGTTTCGCCTGCAGCGCGGCCACATCCATGCGCTGATCGGGCCGAACGGCGCGGGCAAGAGCACCATGATCAACATGCTCACCGGCGTGATCGAACCCGACGCGGGCTCGATCCGCTTCCTGGGCCGCAACATCGTGGGCCAGCCGGCGCATGCCATCTGCTGCATGGGCATGGGCCGCACCTTCCAGAACCTGCGCCTGTTCGCGGATCTCTCGGTGCTCGACAACGTCATGCTCGGGCGCCACAGCCGCATGAGCAACGGCTTCGTGTCGTCGCTGGTGGCCTGGCCCACCGCGAACCGGCAGGAGAAGGCGACGCGCGAGCGCGCGCTGCAGCTGCTCGACCTCGTCGACCTCGGCCACCTGGCGCACTGGCCCGCGGGCAGCCTGCCCTACGGACTGCAGCGCCGCGTGGAACTGGCGCGCGCACTGGCCACCGAGCCGCAGCTGCTGCTGCTCGACGAACCGGCAGCGGGCCTCAACCCGCAGGAGACGGCCGAGCTCGGCGAGCTGCTGCTGCGCATCGGCAAGTGCGGCGTGTCGATCCTGATGGTGGAGCACCACATGGACCTGGTGATGTCGATCTCCGACCACGTGATCGTGCTCGACTACGGCATCAAGATCGCCGAGGGCCGGCCCGCCGAGGTGCAGGCCAACCCGCGCGTGGTCGAGGCCTACCTGGGCGTGGACGACGAAGAAGAAGAGGCACTGGCCACGGCCATGCCGGCCTGAGCAGAAAGACCGAAACCATCATGCTGAAAATCGAATCGGTGAAGGTCTCCTACGGCGCCATCGAGGCCGTCAAGGGCGTGAGCCTGGAAGTGCGCGCGGGCGAGGTCGTCACCATCATCGGCGCCAACGGCGCCGGCAAGAGCACGCTGCTCAAGAGCATCGTCGGGCTGGAGCCCGTGGCCGAGGGCCGCGTGCTGATCGACGGCAACGACTGCACCCACGTGCCCTCGCACAAGCGCGTGGGCCTGGGCGTGGCGCTGTCGCCCGAGGGGCGCGGCGTGTTCCCCGACCAGACCGTGCGCGAGAACCTGATGCTCGGCGCCTATTCGCGCCGCGGCGACAAGGCCTTCGTGGAGCGCGGCATCGAGCGCGAGTTCGCGCGCTTCCCGCGCCTGAAGGAGCGCCAGCACCAGCCTTCGGGCACGCTGTCGGGCGGCGAGCAGCAGATGCTCGCGATCGCCCGTGCGCTCATGAGCGAGCCGCGCCTGCTGCTGCTCGACGAGCCCTCGCTGGGCCTGGCGCCGCTCATCATCAAGGACATCTTCGACGCCATCCGCCAGCTGCGCAGTTCGGGCCTGACCATCCTGCTGGTGGAGCAGATGGCCAAGCAGGCGCTGGGCGTGGCCGACCGCGCCTACGTGCTCGAGACCGGCTGCATCACGCTCGAGGGCTCGGGCCGCGAGCTGCTCGACAACCCCAAGGTGAAGTCCGCGTACCTCGGCACGCATTGACCCGCATCGCTCATTTCAAAGGAACTCCCAATGACCACCAAGAAATTCGCCAGCCACGCCGACCTCGAGGAAAAGAAGGTCTCGTTCACCCGCCTCTCGGAGAACGCCTACGCCTACACCGCCGAGGGCGACCCCAACACCGGCATCTTCATCGGCGACGAGGCCGTGATGGTGGTGGACACGCAGGCCACGCCGGCGATGGCGCAGGACGTGATCCGCCGCATCCGCGAGGTGACGCCGCTGCCCATCAAGTACGTGCTGCTGTCGCACTACCACGCGGTGCGCGTGCTGGGCGCCTCGGCCTACTTCAAGGAGGGCGCCGAGCAGATCATCGCCAGCCGCGACACCTACGACCTGATCGTCGAGCGCGGCGAGCAGGACAAGGCCAGCGAGATCGGCCGCTTCCCGCGCCTGTTCCGCAACGTCGAGTCGGTGCCGCCGGGCCTGACCTGGCCGACCATGACCTTCGACGGCACCATGAGCGTGTGGCTGGGCAAGAAGCTCGAAGTGAAGATCGCGCAGGTGGGCCGCGGCCACACCAAGGGCGACACCATCGCCTACCTCGAAGACCAGAAGATCTGCTTCGCGGGCGACCTCGTCGAATACCAGAGCACCGCCTACGCCGGCGACTGCTACTTCCGCGACTGGCCCGCCACGCTCGACCGCCTCGCCGGCTTCGGCTTCGAGAAGCTGGTGCCCGGCCGCGGCGCCGCGCTGGAGAACGCAGCCGACGTGCGCAAGGCCATCGCCTCCACGCGCGCCTTCATCTCCGACGTGTACACGCTCGTCAACAATGGCGTGGCGCAGGGCAAGACGCTGAACGCGATCTACAAGGAGACGGTGGCGGCGCTGCGCCCCACCTACGGCCACTGGGTGATCTTCGACCACTGCATGCCCTTCGACGTGACGCGTGCGTACGACGAAGCGACGGGTCACGTCCACCCGCGCATCTGGACCGCGGAGCGCGACATCGAGATGTGGAACGAGCTGGAGGGATGACCTCCCCAGGACTGTTGATCACCCCCAGCCTCGCCCACTTCGTGTGGCTCGGACACCCCCTCGCGGGGGCGCACCCTGCGGCCCGGCAGAGCCGGTTCCGCGGGAGCCTGCGAAGAGGCCTCGCTGCGCGGGCCGTGGTGTACGGTTGTCTCTGGCGGAACGATTGAAATGAACCAGCTTGCGCCGTCGTCATCTTCATCGTCCTCAGCGGGCGCCACACCGGCCGCCGTGCAGGCCTGGCTGCTGCTGGGGATGCTGGTGTGGGGCGTGAACGTGTCGGCGGTGAAGGTGCTGACGGGCTTCTTCGAGGCGCTGCCGCTGGCGGCCTTGCGCATGGTGGTGGCCTGCATGGCGCTGAGCGCGATCGTGCTGTGGCGGCGCAGCGGGGTGCCGGGGTTCGGCATGCGGCGTCTTGCGGCACTGGCCGGCTGCGGCTTCCTGATGGTGTACGCCAACCAGATCCTGTTCGCGCTGGGGCTGCAGCGTTCGACGGCCACCAACGGCGCGTTGATCATGGCGCTGAGTCCGCTGGTGTCGGCGCTGATGGCGGCGCTGGTGTTTCGCGAGGCGCTCACGGCGCGGCGTCTGGTCGGCGTGGCGCTGGGCTTCACGGGTGTGGCGGCGGTGGTGCTGAGCCATCCGGGCGCGAGCCTGTCGCATGCGGGGCTGGGCGACCTGATGCTCGCGCTCTCGGTGGTGAGCTTCGCCGTCGGCGGCGTGGGCGTGCAGCGCCTGGCCCGGCAGATCGATCCGCTGTCGATGAGCTGGGGAATCTACGTGATGGGCACGGCGATGCTGGTGGTGCACGCGCTGCTCGGGCCGTCGCCGCTGGGCGCAGCGCAGCTCTTTCCGGGTGCGTGGCCGTGGGCGCTGGTGCTGTTCTCGGGCGTGGCCGCCACCGCCGCGGGCAACCTGATCTGGAACCGCGCCATCTCGGTCATCGGCGTGGCGCGCACCGCCGTCTTTCTCTACTGGGTGCCGGTGTTCGGCGTCGCGGTGGCGGCGCTGCTGCTGGGCGAGAGGCTGACATGGTGGCATCTGTTCGGCTTCGCCGCGGTGATGAGCGGCACCTGGCTGGGCACACGGCCCGCCGCTGCCGTTGCCGTTGCCGCAACCGTGTCCAAGCCTGCTCCCTGATTTCTTCCATCCATGTCTTCCGTCGATTCCCTTCCCCTGCTGTTCCAGCCCCTGCAGCTGCGCGGCCTCACGCTGGCCAACCGCGTCGTCATCTCGCCGATGTGCCAGCACGCCGCCGACCGCGGCCATGCGACGCCGTGGCACATGGTGCATTTGGGCAAGTTCGCGCTCGGCGGTGCGGGGCTGATCCTCACCGAGAGCACCGCGGTCGATCCGCGCGGGCGCATCGGCACGGCCGACCTCGGGCTGTGGAACGACAGCCAGATCGCGCCGCTGAAGGCCGTGGTCGACTTCGTCCATGCCCAGGGCAGCGCCATCGGCGTGCAGCTCGCGCATGCAGGGCGCAAGGCCGGCAGCGAGCCGCTGTGGGAGGGCGGCGCCGCGCTGGGCGACGCGCGCATGGCCGCCGACGAGGAGCCGTGGGAGCGCCTGGGACCGAGCGCGATCGCGGCGGGGCCGGGCTGGTCGGTGCCGCGCGCGCTCGACGCCGACGGCGTCGCGGCGGTGGTTCAGCGCTTCGTCGATGCCACGCTGCGCGCGGACAAGGCGGGCTTCGACGTGGTCGAGCTGCACTTCGGGCACGGCTACCTGGTGGCGAGCTTTTTGTCGCCCAACGCCAACCATCGCGACGACGCGCTCGGCGGCAGCCGCGACAACCGCATGTGGCTCGCGCTGGAGATCGCGCAGCGCGTGCGCGCCGCATGGCCCGCGCACAAGCCGCTGTTCTGCCGCCTCTCCGCGGTCGACGGCACGCTCGACGGCTGGAACCTCGACGACTCGGTGGTGCTCGCGCGCGAACTCAAGCGCTGCGGCGTGGACGTGATCGACTGCTCGTCGGGCGGGCTCACCGAGGAGACGCGCGCGCTGCCCGTGCCGCGCGGGCTGGGCTTCCAGGTGCCGTTCTCGGCGCGCATCCGGCGCGAGGCGCAGGTGCCGACGCAGGCGGTCGGGATGATCGTCGATGCGCATCAGGCCGAAGCCGTGCTCGCGGCTGGCGACGCCGACCTGGTCGCGCTTGGCCGCGAGGCGCTGTTCGATCCTTACTGGGCACACCACGCAGCCGCCGCGCTCGACGCGGACCCGGGCTTCGAGCGATGGCCGGTGCGCCACGGCGTATGGCTGTCCAAGCGCGCACCCGGCCTGGCGCGTGCGCGCGCCGAAGCCCGCGAACAGCAACCCGACGACCAGGAGACAAGCAGATGACCGAACCGACGACCCTGCGCATGGGCCTGATCCGGAAGAAGCCCGCATGGACCGACGAGGCCTTCCGCAGCCACTGGCGCGACAGGCACGGCCCGTTGGTTGCGCAGCTGCCCACGCTGCGCAGCTACCGCCAGAACCTCGTGCTCGACCGGCTGCAGCGCGGCATCGACTTCGCGCGCGGGCCTTGGGACTTCGACGGCTTCTCGCAGCTGCGCTTCGACGAGGGCGCGCAGGCCGATGCGGCCTTCAACACGGGCGAGCTGGCCGCCGCCATCCGCGCCGATGAGGAGCGCTTCCTCGGCGGCCTGCACATCGTGACCGTCGCGCAGACCGAGGTGGTCGCGCTGCCGCCGAAGCCGCAGGGCCTGCTCAAGCGCATCTCGCTGCTGCGCCGGCCCATCGAACAGTCGGAGGACGACTTCCGCCGCGAGTGGAAGGTGCACGCCGACCACGTTCGCCGCATGCCCGGCGTGAGCGGCTACCGCCAGAACGTGGTGACCGCGCGCGAGTTCGTGAAGGGCACGCCCTGCGGCTATGCCGAGCTGCCGATCGACGGCATCGTCGAGCTCTGGTTCGAGAACACCGACACGCTGGATGCCGCCTTCGCCTCGCCGCAAGGGCGGGTGACGATGGCGCACGCGCTCACCTTCCTCTCGGAGATCACGGCCTTCGTGGTGGAGGAGTACCGCGTGGTGTGAGGCCGAGGGCACGCCAGCCCTAACATCGGCGCTCCTCGACACCGGACCGGCACGCATGGAACGCACTCGTATCTTCTTCCTGGGCATCGTCATGGCTGCCGCAGCCTGTGGCGCGCCTGCCCAGACGCCCACGCCGCTGTCGCCCGGAGTGGCCGGCGTGTTGCGCATCGACGCCGGAACCGACTACGTGTTCCTCGACCGCCCCACCACCATCGGCGGCGCATGCAGGGGCTGGAAGGCGGTGTCGATCCAGGCGCCAGGCCCGGTGGGCTCCGGCCGCACCAATCTCATGTGCTGGAAGGAGTCGAACGGCCAGCTGCTGACGGCGACCGAAGCCAGGGTCACGCCGCAGGCCGTGCCGATGAGCGCCCTCCGCTGAGGGCTGCGAGTCTTCCGGTGCGTACCCGCGCAAAAAAAAGCGCTCCTCGAGGGAGCGCTTAACGACGCACGAATGCGCCGTGAGGAGGAACCGGGATCCACGGAACCCCCACATTGACTCTGCGCACCGCCCACCCATGCGGGACAGCGCAAGGCAAGCACGTGAGTCCTTGCCTACATCGCCGCCCCAGGCCGGCGGCGGACCGGGCGGGTGGTCCGCTCAGCCCAGCAGGCCGTGCAGGATGTTGGTGACCGGGCTCACCACGTGGCTCACCGTCTGCTCGACCTGGCTGGTGATCGGCGCCACCGCCTCGGCCACGCCGGAGGCGACGCTGCCGGCCGCGCCTTCGGCCACATGCGCCACCGTCTCGACCACCGGCGCCGCGGTGCCGGCAGTGCCGGCCAGGATGTCGGTCGCCGGGGCCGCCGCGCTGGAGGCCGCATGCGCCGCCGGAGCGGCCGCCTCGCTCGTCGCCGACTGCAGCACGTTGGCCACGGGGGCAGCGTCGCCGCCCAGCGAGCCGAGCAGGCGGCCGACCAGGCCATCGGCACCCAGCACGCTGCCCACGAGTCCGTCGTCGCCAAGCAGGTTGTTCACCAGGCCGTCCTCGCCGAGCACGCCGCCCAGCAGGCCACCCGAGGCGCCACCGCCGGTCACCCCGCCGAGCAGGCCGCCGACGATGCCGTCCTCGCCCAGAAGACCACCGACAAGGCCACCGGCATCGCCGCTGGTGACGGCGCCGAGGACGCCACCGACGAGGCCGTCTTCGCCGAGCAGACCACCGACCAGGCCGCCGGCATCGCCGCTGGTGACGGCGCCGAGGACGCCGCCGACGAGGCCGTCTTCGCCGAGCAGACCACCAACCAGGCCACCGGCTTCGCCGTTGGTGACGGCGCCGAGGACGCCGCCGACGATGCCGTGTTCGCCGAGCAGACCACCGACCAGGCCACCGGCATCGCCGTTGGTGACGGCGCCGAGGACGCCGCCGACGAGGCCGCCTTCGCCCAGCACACCTCCGAGCAGGCCGCCGTCGCCGCCGAGCACACCGCCCAGCAGGCCGTTGTCACCCAGCACGCCACCCAGCAGGCCGCCATCGCCGCCCAGCAGGCCGCCCAGCAAGCCGTCGTCACCCAGTACACCGCCGAGCAGGCCACCTTCACCGCCGATCACGCCACCCAGCAGGCCGCCGTCGCCCAGCACGCCGCCGAGCAATCCGCTATCGCCGCCAAGCAGGCCGCCCAGCGGGCCTTCGGCGCCCAGGAGACCGTCGTCGCCGAGGACGCCGCCCAGCAGGCCGTCTCCTCCGAGGAGTCCGCCCACCAGGCCGTTGTCGCCCAGCACGCCGCTGAGCAGGCCGTTCTCGCCGCCGAGCAATCCGCCCAGCGGCGTTGCGCCGAGTACTCCGCCGACCACGCCATCGGGTCCGAGCAGGCTGTCGACCAGGCCATCGTTGCCGAGCAGGCCACCGGTGAGGCCTTCGCTGCCAAGCACGCTGGCAAGCGCACCGTCGCCACCGAGCAGTCCTCCGAGCAAGCCGCCTTCGCCGAGGACACCGCCCAGCAGGCCGTCGTCTCCCAGCACACCGCCGAGCAGGCCGCCATCACCGCCGAGCACGCCACCCAACAGGCCGTCATCGCCCAGCACACCGCCGAGCAGGCCGCCTTCACCGCCGAGCACGCCACCCAACAGGCCGTCATCGCCCAGCACACCGCCGAGCAGGCCGCCTTCACCGCCGAGCACGCCACCCAACAGGCCGTCATCGCCCAGCACACCGCCGAGCAGGCCGCCTTCACCGCCGAGCACGCCACCCAACAGGCCGCCATCGCCCAGCACGCCACCGAGCAGGCCGCCTTCACCGCCGAGCACGCCACCCAACAGGCCCTCGTCTCCCAGCACACCGCCAAGCAGGCCGCCGTCGCCACCGAGCAGACCACCCAGCAGGCCGTCATCGCCCAGCACGCCACCGAGCAGGCCGCCGTCGCCCAGCAGCTGTCCGACCAGCCCGCCTTCGCGGAGCACGCTGCCCACGAGGCTGCCGTCGCCCAGCAGGCCGTCGAGCACCTGGCTGATCACGCCTTCGTCGCCGATGAGCTGGTCCACGAGGCCGTCGATGCCCAGGCCGGTGGTCACGCCGCCGAGCAGGCCGTTGCTGCCGAGCACGTTTTCGAGGATGTTGTCGATGGCATCGGTCAGGTAGTCGACCTGGCCGTTCAGCGAGCCGATGAGCGCGCCGGTCAGGCCGGCGCCCAGCAGGCCGTCGACCACGGGGGTGAGCACGCCGCCGAGGTCGGCGGTGATGCCGCCGACGGTGTCGTCCAGAGGATCGAATGCGTTCGGGTCGTTCGGCCGGAACTCGTTGCCCGCGATCGGCGAGAGCACGTTGTCCACCAGGTCGGTGAAGCCGTCGACCGTGGGCATCAGCGAGGAGAGCGTGGGCGCGGAGCTCGCGACCGCGGCGCTGCGCGCGGCCGCCGCCGTGCCGCCTCCGCCCAGGCCGAGCAGGTTGTCGAGCGCGCCGAGCAGATGGTCGGCGGCGCTGTCGCCCGGGTCGAGCAGGTGGTCGGCGTCCGCGTCTGCATCGGAATCGGCATCCGCGTCCGCATCGGAGTCCGCGTCGGAATCGGCATCGGCATCCGAATCGGCGTCCGCGTCGGCATCTGCATCCGCATCGGCGTCTGCATCCGAGTCGCCGTCGGCATCCGCGTCGGCATCGCTTTCGCCGATGCCGGGAGCGAAGAAGGGAATCCCGCCGCCATCGCTGCCGCCACCGCCCAGTGCGGCGGCGAGGCCGACGGCGCCCAATGCGCCGAGCGCGAACTCGCCCAGCCCGATGCCGCTGCCGGCGGCAGTCTTCTTGCTGACCGCCAGCGCGGCCGCTTCGGCGTCGCTGTCGGGCGCGGTCACTTCCAGGTCGCCTGAGGCCACGTCCACGTTCACCTGTTCCAGGCCGCTGGCGAGCTTGGTCGAGCTGATGGTGGCGTCGGTCCCGCCGGTGAACACGCCGGCCAGCGGCGCCTTGTTGGTGGCAGATCCGGGAAAGAGGACGTTGGCGTGGCCGTCCTGCGGAACGATCACGCGGTCGCCGGCCATCAGCGTCTGGCTGCCGGACACCGGAATCGCCACGCCGTCGCGCATGACGACCGTGCCTGGCGTGGCGTTGGACAGCGAGCCGAGGCCGGCCGGTGCGGCGGCCGGCGTCGCTGCCGTGGCGGTGCTGGCCGCACCCATGGGCGCGATCGGCCGGACCGTCGATTGCGCGAGGATCACCGGTGCGGCGGCACCGCCGTCGGCACCTCCGGCGGTCGAAGAAATCGTTGTGTTGGCATCCGCCATGGCAGCCTCCTCGGTATTGGGAGTGGCTGATGGGGCAACTTGTGTGCCGCTGGCCCTCGCAGGTGCCACCGAGCGGGCGATGCGCGCGCAAGTCGTTGATTTACATCGGGATTCCCGCCGGGCCGACGCCCGCGCAGGGGCTTGCGGCGGGCGCGCTTCGGCGCTTGTTACGTAGCGCCGTTACCTTGTCAGGACGTAACGAAGGCCGAGGCGCAGGGGGCCCCGGGGCGGCCTCGGTTCAGCCCGCCGGCCGCAGGCGCGGCGACACCGGAACGTCGCGGGAGTAGTCGCGCCGCGGCGCCGAAGGCAGCGCAGTGCGCGGCGCATCGCCGGGCAGCACGAACTGGCTGATGAGCGTGTCGAGGTTGCGCGCCTGCTCGCGCAGGCTTTCCGACACGGCGGTCGATTCCTCGACCATGGCCGCGTTCTTCTGCGTCGTCTCGTCCAGCCGCGCGACGGCGGCGTTGATCTGGCCGATGTCCTGCACCTGTGCCTGCGTCGCCGCCGTGATGGCGCCGACCGTGTCGGCCACCTGCCCGATGGAGGCGACGATGCGGCCCATCGTGCGGCCCGCGTCGTCGGCCAGCAGGGTGCCGGCCTCGATGCGCTGCACCGAGTGGTCGATCAGGTTCCTGATCTCCCGCGCTGCCGCTGCCGAGCGCGTGGCCAGCTGCCGCACCTCCGACGCGACCACGGCGAAGCCGCGCCCCGCCTCGCCGGCGCGCGCGGCCTCGACCGCGGCATTGAGCGCCAGGATGTTGGTCTGGAAGGCGATGGCGTCGATCACGCCCGTGATGTCGGCCACCTTGTGCGACTCGCGCCGGATGTCCTGCATCGTGCTCACCACCTGCGAGACCGCCTCGCCGCCCTGAGATGCCACCGCGGCCGCGGCGCCGGCCATGCGCTCGGCGTCGCCCGCGGCCGTGCTCGACTCGCGCGCGTTGTGCATGACTTGCTCGAGCGCCGCCGCGGTCTGCTGCAGGCTGGCCGCCGCGCTTTCGGTGCGCGCCGAGAGATCCGAGTTGCCGTGCGCGATCTCGCCGGCCGCGGTGCGCACGTTCTGCACCGACTCGCGCACGCGCACCACCAGTTCGCGCAGCGCGCTCTGCATCGCGCCCAGCGCCTGCAGCATCTGCCCCGCTTCATCGCGGGAGTGGCCTTCGATGTCGCGGCGCAGGTCGAGGCCCGCCACACGCCTGGCCGTCTCGCTGGCCAGCCGGATCGGCCGGCCGATGCTGCGCACCAGCCCCAGTGCCAGCACGCCGCCCAGCAGCAGGGCCGCGATGCTGAACACCGCCAGCGCGATGCGCGCCGAGGCGCTCAGCTGCGCGATGTCTTCGCCGGCCGTGTCGATGGCCTGCCGCTGCGATCGGGCGAGCCTCGACACGGCGGCCAGCAGCGCCGCCGAGCTGGGCTGGAAGCGCTGCGCATAGACATTGCGGATGCGCTCCGTCAGGCCCGAGTCGCGCGCGGCGACCAGCTCCTTGACGGCGCCTGCGAAGTCCTTGGCGGCGGCGTCGGCCTGAGCGAGCAATGCTCGGTCGGACTCGTCGTGCAGCCGCTGGTCGAGCCGCCTGATCAAGTCGTCGTACTCGGCCGCGGTCGCGCGGATGTCCGCAGAAAGAATCTCGCCGACCTCGGGCTCCGAGCTCAGCGCCATCGCCTTGTAGCGCTCGGCATTGATCGCCTGCAGCCGGTAGGCGTCGGCCACGAGCCGCTCCGACACGCCGCGCTGCTGGATGGTCTCGCGCGTGGCTTCGTCGACCTTGGCGAGCGACCGGATGCCGATGCCGGAGCCCGCGAGGGTCAGCAGCAGCACGGCCGAGAAGGTGAGAAGGAGCCGGCGTCCGAGGATGTTGCGGGCGCCGGGGGAGGGGAGGAGAAGGTGGGAGTCTGGAGTCACGCGCGGATTAGACCGAGGGCGTGTGACTGGGCGTTGACCCGCAGCCGCTTGTGGAGAACAGGGCGTGAGAGGGCGTGCCTGGGCGGCGAAAGCCGTTGCGGGGGGCGGGTGGGTGGTGCCTTCGACAGGAATCGAACCTGTATCTGAGTCTTAGGAGGACCCCGTTCTATCCATTGAACTACGAAGACCGGATGGGGATGCACGAGGCGAAAGCCGTGGTGCGCCCGCGATTTTATAGGGTTCGCGATGCCGGTTCCCGCCGACCCCGCGCGCGACCCCGCTCGCATCGCCATCGCGGGCTAACCCCGATACGAAATCTTCGAAAAGTTGACCGCGATCAAGCCGGCTCGAATCGGCGGCGCGCACCATCGTGCCCGTTCGCATCTCTGCTCAGATTCAAGAACAAAAAAGAGCGAAATCACTACACAGGAGACAACCTGATGAAGAAGATCGCCTCGAATGTCCTGAGCCGCGCGACTGCCGTTCTTGCCACCACTGCCGCCGCGGCGGCGCTGGCCACCGGTGCCGCGCCCGCCTTCGCATGGGAACCCACCAAGCCGGTGGAGTTCGTGATTCCCGCCGGCACCGGCGGGGGCGCCGACCAGATGGGCCGGCTGCTGCAGGGCATCATCATCAAGTACAAGCTGATGAAGGAGCCGCTGATCGTCGTCAACAAGTCCGGCGGCGCGGGCGCCGAGGGCTTCCTCGCGGTCAAGGAGGCGAAGGGCGATCCGCACAAGATCGTGATCTCGCTGTCGAACCTGTTCACCACGCCCATGGCCACGGGCGTGCCCTTCAACTGGAAGGACATGACGCCGGTCGCGATGCTGGCGCTCGACCAGTTCGTGCTGTGGACCAACGCCTCCGATCCCTACAGGAGCGCGGGCGAGTACATCACCGCGGTGAAGGCCGCGGGGCCGAACAAGTTCAAGATGGCCGGCACCGGCTCGAAGCAGGAAGACCAGATCATCACCGTGGCGCTGGAGAAGGCCACCGGCACCAAGTTCATCTACGTGCCCTTCAAGGGCGGCGGCGAGGTGGCGGTGCAGCTGGTGGGCGGGCACGTGCAGTCGACGGTGAACAACCCGATCGAGGCGGTGGCGCAATGGCGCGCGGGCAAGCTGCGCGCGCTGTGCGTGTTCGACGACGAGCGCATGCCCTTCAAGGCCAAGGTCACCGACACGCAGTCGTGGAACGACATCCCCACCTGCAAGGAAGCGGGCGTGCCCACCAGGTACACGATGCTGCGCGGCATCTTCATGCCGCCCGGCGTCACGCCCGACCAGCTCGCCTTCTACAAGGAGCTGATGACCAAGGTCGCGGCCACGCCGGACTGGAAGGAATACATGGAGAAGGGCGCCTTCAACCCGACCTTCATGACCGGCGATGCCTTCGCGAAGTGGCTCACCGAGGCCGAGGCCGCGCACCGCACGCTGATGTCCGACGCGGGCTTCCTCGCGAGCAACAAGTAGGTCGGCGCGGGCCGGCGACGACTGCCGCGCACGGCGGCAGCGGGCGCGTGCGCCGGGAGTGCGCGCCGATTTCCTTCCTTTCTTTCTTCTTCCACACAACCACGATGGGGGCTCCATGGAGCACGAACAATCATCCGAGGGCCCGGCTCGCACGGGCATCTCCACCCACCTCGTAGAAGCGGCGGTGGCCGTCGCGCTGCTGGCCATCGGCCTGGTGGTGGTGTTCGAGGCGCGCAAGCTAGGCGCCGGCTGGACCACCGACGGCCCGGGCGCCGGCTACTTCCCGTTCTTCATCGGCGTGATCATCACGATCTCGGGCGCGGGCATCCTCTACCAGTCGCTGCTGGGAAAGAGCCGCAACACCGCGGTCTTCGTCGACTCCGTACAGCTCAGGCGCGTGCTCTCGGTGCTGGTGCCGGCGACGGTCTACGTGCTGGCGATCGCCATCGTCGGCATCTACGTGGCGTCGGCGATCTACATCGCGCTTTTCATGATGGTGCTGGGCAAGTACGCGTGGTTCAAGAGCGTGTTCGCCGCGCTGGGCGTGAACACGCTCTTCTTCTGCATGTTCGAGGTCTGGTTCAAGGTGCCGCTCTTCAAGGGCGCGCTCGATCCGCTTCGATTCCTCGGCTACTGAACCCGACCCAAGGAGCACAAGCGAAATGGAAGAACTCAGTGCCCTGATGCAGGGCTTCTACGTGATCCTCTCGCCGATGAACATCGGCCTGATGTTCCTCGGCATCATCCTCGGCGTGCTGATCGGCGTGCTGCCCGGGCTCGGCGGCGCCAACGGCGTGGCGATCCTCTTGCCGCTCACCTTCACGATGTCGCCGACCTCGGCCATCATCATGCTGTCGTGCATCTACTGGGGTGCGCTCTTCGGCGGGGCCATCACCTCCATCCTGTTCAACATCCCGGGCGAGCCGTGGTCGGTGGCCACCACCTTCGACGGCTATCCGATGGCGCAGAACGGGCACGCCGGCGCGGCGCTCACCACCGCCTTCACATCGTCCTTCGTGGGCGCCTTCCTCGCGGTGGTGATGATCACCTTCCTCGCGCCGCTGGTCGCGAAGTTCGCGCTCAAGTTCGGCTCGCCGGAGTTCTTCGCGGTGTACCTGCTGACCTTCTGCAGCTTCGTGGGCATGGGCAAGGGCTCGCCCTTCAAGATCCTCGCGTCGATGGCGCTGGGCTTCGCGCTCGCCAGCGTGGGCATGGACACCGTCACCGGCCAGCTGCGCCTGACCTTCGGCCAACCCGAGCTGATGCGCGGCTTCGACTTCCTGATCGCGGTGATCGGCCTCTTCGGCATCGGCGAGATCCTGCTGTCGATGGAAGAGGGCCTGAAGTTCTCGGGCAAGAGCGCGAAGATCGATCCCAAGGTGGTGTGGCAGACATGGAAGCAGCTGCCCAAGTACTGGCTGACCTCGATCCGCAGCTCGCTCATCGGCATCTGGATGGGCATCACGCCCGGCGGCGCCACGCCGGCCTCGTTCATGGCCTACGGCCTGGCCAAGAAGATGTCGAAGAAGGGCGCGAAGTTCGGCACCGGCGAGGCCGAAGGCGTTGTCGCGCCTGAGACCGCCGCGCACGCGGCCGGCACCAGCGCGCTGCTGCCGATGCTCGCGCTGGGCATTCCGGGCTCGCCCACCGCTGCGGTGCTGCTGGGCGGCCTGCTGATCTGGGGCCTGCAGCCCGGGCCGCTGCTGTTCGTCGAGCAGAAGGACTTCGTCTGGGGCCTCATCGCGAGCATGTACCTCGGCAACATCGTCGGGCTGATCGTGGTGCTGAGCACCGTGCCGCTGTTCGCATCGATCCTGCGCATTCCGTTCTCGATCATCGCGCCGGTGATCATCGTGATCTGCGCGATCGGCGCCTACACCGTGCACAACGCGATGCTCGACATCTGGTTCATGCTCGGCTTCGGCGTGCTGGGCTACCTGTTCAAGAAGCTCGACTTTCCGCTGGCGCCCCTGGTGCTGGCGCTCGTGCTCGGGGACAAGGCCGAAGACTCCTTCCGCCAGGCCATGCTGGTGTCGCAGGGCGACGTGATGGTGATGTTCTCGAACCCGCTGGTGGGCACCATCACCACGCTCGCGCTGGTGCTGCTGTTCTGGCCGCTGATCTCCAGGGCGCTCGCCTTCGTGAAGAAGCCGAAGAAGCCCGACGAGTTCGCGGTCGAGCGGCCGGTGGATTGATGACGAAGGAGGCCAGCACATGCCAGTGATCGCACTGACCCAGGAGATGGGCTCCCTCGCGAAGGATGTTTCGCTTCAGCTCGCCGAGACGCTGGGCCTTGCCGTGATGCGCCACGAGGTCATCGAGCACGTGGCGGAACGGATGCAGGTTTCCACCAGCCTCATCGGCAGGCTGCGCAGCGGCAAGGCTGGGTTGGTGGAGCGCCTGACCACCGACAGGCGCAGCGTGGCGCTCTACACCGCGCAGGAGCTCTTCGCGCTGGCCGAGCGCGGCAACGTGGTGCTGCGCGGCTGGGGCGCCACCTGCCTGCTGCGGCCGGTGCCGCACGTGGTGTGCGTGCGCATCACGCGCTCGATGAAGAATCGCGTCGAGTGGCTGATGGCCGATATCGAGACCGACGACGCCGAGTTCGCCGAAGCCGAGATCCGCCGCAGCGACCAGGCGCACGCCGCGCGAATGCACGCACAGTTCGGCGTGGCCTGGGGCGACCCGGTGCTCTACGACCTGGTGCTCAACACCGACCGGCTCTCGGTGGAAAGCTGCGTGGAACAGATCAGGCTGATGGCGAGCCGCCCCGAGTTCGCCGAAACGCCGGCCTCGCGCACGAAGCTCTCCAACATGGCGCTCGAGGCCCGCGTGCGCGCCGCGCTCAAGGAGCATGAGGCCACGCGCGACATCAACGTGACCATCACCGCGAACCAGGGCGAGCTGCTGCTGCGCGGGATCGTGCTGGACTCCGAGGAGCGATCGCAGGCCGAGGCTGTGGCGGCGGAGGTCCGGGGCGTGAGCGGCGTGCACAACCAGCTGAGGCTGATGGCGAGTACGCGGCGGTTTGCGTCGGCGAAGCAGACCTGAGCTCCGGGCTCCGGATTCGGTCTTGCTCCCTCTCCCGCAAGCGGGAGAGGGGACCAATACCGATCGACAGCGCGATGCTTCGGCGCACCGGACCTGGGCTTTGCTCCTTCCCCCTCTGGGGGAAGGTCGGGATGGGGGCACTGGGCGGTAGATACGCCGACAGCCCTTGAAGCGCCCCGTGCCCCCACCCCGGCCCTCCCCCAGAGGAGGAGGGAGCAAGACGGCTCAGATCTTCCCGCGCTTCCTCAACCGGCTGAGCGTCTCCGCCGACAGGTTCAGATAGGAAGCCAGCTCCTTGCTGGGAATCCGGTCCACCAGTTCCGGATGCTTGCGCAGGAACCGGTGCACGCGCCCCGCCGCATCGAGCAGGTGCAGCGTGATCGTGTGGGCCATGATCTCGCTCATGCCGCGCATCACGAGGAACTCGAACAGTTCCTTCGTCTGCGGGTGCTTGTTCAGGAAGGCGATCCACTCCTTCAGCGGCAGGCTCGCCACGCGCGCCTTGGTCACGCAGACGATGCCGTAGGGCGTGGGCGTGCCCAGGCGCAGCGCGGCGTAGCTCGTCTCCATGTCGTTCTCGTCGGCGAAGCGAAGGATCATCTCCTTGCCCTCCGGGTTGCTCACCACCCGCTTGAGGATGCCGTCGAGGATGAAGTACTGCTCCATCTCCCGCACGCCCTGGTGCAGCAGGAACTCGCCCTTGTTGCCGTCGACGATGACCAGGTGCGCCTCGAGTTCGGTGCGGTCGGCTTCGTTCAGGTCCTTGAGAAGCACGTTCTGCCGCAGCTGGGCGCGAATGATGTTCTTCTCCGGATGGTTTTCCAACGTCGTCATGGTCACCGTCTTGCTCGAGTTCGCTGCCGGCGCCGCTCATCGGGGGCTGCGCCGTTTTCGGGAAAGTTGACCGAGGTCAACGGCCGAAAGTTTGGCCCGAATCATAGTCGCGGCTCGGACCTCGGCCATTCACCCATGCAGAAGGAGAGACATGTCTTCAGTCAGAACAGAGAAAGAGGCGACCACCACGCTGAGCGAAGCCCTCAAGCCCGCGAAAACCCGTGAAGCCGACGGCGACGCGGTGGTGCGCGCGCTCAAGAGCGTGACGGAAGACAGCGCGCCCGCGGGCGAGACCATCGACGGCTTCCACCTGGTCATCGATGCCCTCAAGCTCAACGGCATCGACACCATCTTCGGCCTGCCCGGCATCCCGATCACCGACCTCACGCGCATGGCCCAGGCCGAAGGCCTGCGCGTGATCTCCTTCCGCCACGAGCAGCACGCCGGAAACGCCGCCGCAGCAGCCGGCTTCCTCACGCAGAAGCCCGGCATCTGCCTGACGGTGTCGGCGCCCGGCTTCCTCAACGGCCTGACGGCGCTGGCCAACGCCACCACCAACTGCTTCCCGATGATCCTCATCAGCGGCTCCAGCGAGCGCGAGATCGTCGACCTGCAGCAGGGCGACTACGAGGAGATGGACCAGCTGGCCATCGCCAAGCCGCTGTGCAAGGCCGCCTTCCGCGTGCTGCATGCGCAGGACATCGGCGTGGGCATCGCGCGCGCCATCCGCGCCGCGCTGTCGGGCCGCCCGGGCGGCGTGTACCTCGACCTGCCGGCCAAGCTGTTCGCGCAGACCATGGACGCGGCTGCCGGCAAGGCCTCGCTCATCAAGGTGGTCGATGCAGCGCCGCGCCAGATCCCGGCGGCCGACGCGGTGCAGCGCGCGCTCGACATCCTCAAGGGCGCCAGGCGCCCGCTGATCCTGCTGGGCAAGGGCGCCGCCTACGCGCAGGCCGACGCCGACATCCGCGCGCTCGTCGAGAAGACGGGTATTCCCTACCTGCCGATGTCCATGGCCAAGGGCCTGCTGCCCGACACGCACGCGCAGTCGGCAGCCGCCGCACGCTCCTACGTGCTGCAGGAGGCCGACGTGGTGGTGCTGATCGGTGCACGCCTGAACTGGCTGCTCTCGCACGGCAAGGGCAAGACCTGGGCGCAGGAGAAGGGCGCCAAGCGCTTCATCCAGATCGACATCGCGCCGACCGAGATCGACAGCAACGTCGCCATCGAGGCGCCGGTGATCGGCGACATCGGCTCCTGCGTGGCCGCGCTGCTGGCCGGCATCGACGCCAAGTGGGCCAGGCCGCCGGCCGAGTGGACCGGCGCCATCGCCGAGCGCAAGGACAAGAACCTGTCGAAGATGGCCGCCACGCTGGCCGCGCGGCCCTCGCCGATGAACTTCCACAGCGCGCTGAGCGTGATCCGCGACCAGGTGAAGGCGCGGCCCGACGCCATCGTCGTCAACGAGGGCGCCAACACGCTCGACTTCGCGCGCAGCATCGTCGACATGTACGAGCCGCGCAAGCGCCTGGACGTGGGCACCTGGGGGATCATGGGCATCGGCATGGGCTTCTCCGTGGCCGCCGCCGTGGTCACGGGCAAGCCGGTGATCGCCATCGAGGGCGACAGCGCCTTCGGCTTCAGCGGCATGGAGGTGGAGACCATCTGCCGCTACAACCTGCCGGTCTGCGTGATCGTCTTCAACAACAACGGCGTCTACCGCGGCACCGACGTGAACCCCAGCGGCACGCCCGACGTGGCGCCCACGGTGTTCGTCAAGAACGCGCGCTACGACAAGCTGATGGAAGCCTTCGGCGGCGTCGGCGTGCACGCCACCACCGCCGACGAGCTGCAGAAGGCCCTGGCCGAGGCCGTCGCCTCGGGCCGCCCGACCCTCATCAACGCCGTGATCGACGAGACGGCGGGCACCGAGAGCGGCCGCATCACGAGCCTGAACCCCGCCACGGCGAAGAAGAAGTAACCCGCGTTCCGTTTCATTCAAGGAGATATCCCAATGAGCAACAAGCCCCTCAACGGCATCAAGATCATCGACTTCACGCACGTGCAGGCCGGTCCCGCGTGCACCCAGCTGCTGGCCTGGTTCGGCGCCGACGTGATCAAGGTGGAGCGTCCCGGCGCGGGCGACGTCACGCGCTCGCAGCTGCGCGACATCCCGGAGGTCGACGCGCTGTACTTCACCATGCTCAACAGCAACAAGCGCTCGATCACGCTGGACACCAAGAAGCCCGAGGGCAAGGCCGTGCTGGAGAAGCTGATCCGCGAATCCGACGTGCTGGTGGAGAACTTCGGCCCCGGTGCGCTCGACCGCATGGGCTTCACCTGGGAACGCATCCAGGAGCTGAACCCCAAGATGATCGTCGCCTCGGTCAAGGGCTTCAGCGAAGGCCACCATTACGAGGACCTGAAGGTGTACGAGAACGTGGCGCAGTGCGCCGGCGGCGCCGCGTCCACCACCGGCTGGTGGAAGGGCGGCAACTCCGTGCCGACGATCTCGGCCGCGGCGCTGGGCGACTCCAACACCGGCATGCACCTGGCCATCGGCATCCTGACGGCGATCATCGGGCGCGAGCAGACCGGCAAGGGCCAGAAGGTGGCCTGCTCGATGCAGGACGCGGTGCTCAACCTCTGCCGCGTGAAGATGCGCGACCAGCAGCGGCTGGACAACGTGGGCTACCTCGAGGAGTACCCGCAGTACCCGCACGAGATGAGCGCGTTCGAGGACAAGGTCGTGCCGCGCGGGGGCAACGCCGGCGGCGGCGGCCAGCCGGGCTGGATCCTGAAGTGCAAGGGCTGGCAGACCGACCCCAACGCCTACATCTACTTCACGGTGCAGGGCCACGCCTGGGAGCCGATCTGCGAGGCGCTGGGCAAGCCCGAGTGGAAGACCGACCCCGACTACATGACGGCCAAGGCCCGCCAGCCGCACATCGAGCAGATCTTCGCCACCATCGAGGACTTCATCAAGGACAAGACCAAGTTCGAGGCGGTGGACATCTTCCGCAAGTACGACATTCCCTGCGCCCCGGTGCTGTCGATGAAGGAACTGCTGCACGACGAATCGCTGCGCAGGAGCGGCTCGATCGTCGAAGTGCCGCACAAGGAGCGCGGCAGCTACTGGACCATCGGCAGCCCGATCAAGTTCTCCGATCTCAAGCCCGAGGTCACCGCCTCGCCCCTGCTGGGCGAGCACACCGACGAGGTGCTGGCGGAACTGGGCTACAGCAAGGACCAGATCGAAAACCTGCACGCGGCCAAGGCAGTGTAGAAGCCCACCCCCAGGCTTGCCCACTTCGTGTGGCAGCGCCACCCCCCTCCAGGGGGCGACACCTGCGGCCCGGCGGAGCCGGTTCCGCGGTGTCCCTGGAACTGGGGGAAGCTGCTGCCGGAGCCGGGCCTGGATTGAACGAAGCGCCGGAGGCACTCATGCAAGCGAATGTCGATTTCAAGCAGCTCGTCGAAGGCGCCGGCGATGCGATCATGGTGTGCGACGCGATGGGCGCGATCACGCTGTGGAACCGCGCGGCCGAACGCATCTTCGGCTTCGGCGAGGCCGAGGCCCTCGGCCAGTCGCTCGACCTGATCATTCCCCAGAGGCAGCGCCAGAGGCACTGGGAGGGCTATCACAAGACGATGGAAACCGGCGTCACCAGATACGGCGCCGACCTGCTGCGCGTGCCGGCCCTGCACAAGGACGGGCACACGCTGTCGATCGCCTTCACGGTGTCGATGCTGTTCTCCGCCGATCGCGAGGTCACCGGCATCGTCGCCATCGTGCGCGACGAGACCGCCCGCTTCGCAGAGGAGCGCAAACTTCGCGCACGTCTGGTAGAAGTCGAAGCCACCACGATCAGAGAAGGAGACAGTCGATGAGCCAAGCACTCGAGGGCGTCCGTATCCTCGACTTCACCCACGTCCAGTCCGGTCCCACCTGCACGCAGCTGCTGGCCTGGTTCGGCGCCGACGTGATCAAGGTCGAGCGCGCCGGGGAAGGCGACGCCACGCGCAGCCAGCTGCGCGACATTCCGGGCGCGGACAGCCTCTACTTCACGATGCTGAACCACAACAAGCGCTCGATCACGCTGGACACCAAGAACCCCAAGGGCAAGGAGGTTCTCGACAGCCTGATCAAGACCTGCGACGTGCTGGTCGAGAACTTCGCGCCCGGCGCGCTCGACCGCATGGGCATCACCTGGGCCCACATCCAGAAGCTCAACCCGCGCATGATCGTGGCCTCGGTCAAGGGCTTCGGCCCCGGCAAGTACGAGCACTGCAAGGTCTACGAGAACGTGGCCCAGTGCGCGGGCGGCGCGGCCTCCACCACCGGCTTCGAGGACGGCCCGCCGCTGGTCACCGGCGCGCAGATCGGCGACAGCGGCACCGGCCTGCACCTGGCGCTCGGCATCCTGGCGGCGCTCTTCCAGCGCAACAGCACCGGGCGCGGCCAGCAGGTGCTCGCGCCGATGCAGGACGCGGTGCTCAACCTGTGCCGCGTGAAGATGCGCGACCAGCAGCGGCTGGAGCGCACCGGCACCATGCACGAGTACCCGCAGTACCCCGACGGCAAGTTCGGCGACGCCGTGCCGCGCGCAGGCAACGCATCGGGCGGCGGCCAGCCGGGCTCCATCCTGAAGTGCAAGGGCTGGGAGACCGACCCGAACGCCTACATCTACTTCATCACGCAGGCGGCCGTGTGGCCCGCCGTGTGCAAGGTCATCGGCGAGGAAAGCTGGATCACCGACGAGGCCTACGCCACGCCGGCGGCGAGATTGCTGCACCTGAAGCCGATCTTCGCGCGCATCGAGCAGTGGACCATGACCAAGACCAAGTTCGAGGCCATGGACATCCTCAACGAGTACGACATCCCGTGCGGGCCGATCCTCTCGATGAAGGAGATCGCAGCGGACGAATCGCTGCGCGAGACCGGCACCATCGTCGAGGTCGACCACCCGGTGCGCGGGAAGTACCTGACGGTGGGCAACCCCATCAAGATGTCCGACAGCCCGACGGTGGTGAAGCGTTCGCCATTGCTCGGCGAACACACCGAGGAAGTGCTGAGGCAGCTCGGCTACAGCGCGGACGACCTTGAGACCCTGCGGGCCGAGCGCGTGATCTGAGGCGCGGCGCAGGCCCGCCACCCTTTCATCTTCGAGTCTTTGCGACAGCGCCGCCCGCGGGCGGCACGGAGGATTGCTGCGCATCTCAATTCGCGCGTTCGCCATCCATAACTCATGGCGAATGGTTTTTATAAATTGATTTAATTTTTATTTATCGTCCATCGATCCTACATTTTGAACTCGCCGGAATTTCTCGATCAATTCAACCTGTTCGGCATTCATTCAAGGAGAAGATCATGGAAAACCATTCGCCCGCCCAATACTGGCGCGACGAAATCGAGCGCAATGCCTACAACGCCGCATTCTTCGAACTGGGGCTGCGCTGGCACTGGGACGGCGAGACCTACGACCGCCTGATGGGCCTGGGCCGGGACGCGAACGAGCGCATCGGCCATTACCTGAAGACCCACCAGCCGCACCTGCTGAAGGCCTACGACGCCGAATTCCTGGCGCTCGCCATCGAGCAGAAGAAGGAAATCCACAAGAAGCGGGAAATGGCTTCGTCGAGCTATTTCAATTGGGCCGAAAGCCACGGCGTCGAGCTCGGCGCCTGAATTTCTCCAATTCAGCTGAATAACGCCTTCCGACCATGAACATCCACGAATTCCAGGGCAAGGAAGTGCTGCGCCAATACGGCGTGGCAACCCCTCGCGGATTCGTCTGCCGCTCGCCCGACGAGGCGGCCGATGCCGCCGCCCGCATCGGCGGGCGCGCGTGGGTGGTCAAGGCGCAGATCCATGCGGGCGGCCGCGGCAAGGGCGGCGGCGTGAAGCCGGCCTGGTCGGTGGACGAGGTGCGGCGCCATGCCGGCCAGATGCTGGGCATGACGCTGAGGACGCCGCAGACCGGCCCCGAGGGCCGCGTCGTGACGCAGCTGCTGGTGGAGGAGAGCGTGGAGATCGACAAGGAGCTGTATCTCGGCTTCGTGGTCGACCGCAATTCGCAGCGCGTGGCGCTCATGGCATCCAGCGAAGGCGGCATGGACATCGAGGAGGTGGCCGCGCGCTCGCCCGAGAAGATCCACCGGCTCTTCATCGACCCCCTCGCCGGCCTTGGCGTGGCCGATGCCGATGGCATCGCGCGGCGCATCGGCATCGCCGACCGCTCGGTGGCGCAGGCGCGCATGCTGATGCAGAAGCTCTGGCAGGCCTTCGACGGCAGCGACGCATCGCTGGCGGAAATCAACCCGCTGGTGCTCACCCGCGACGGCCGCGTGATCGCGCTGGACGCCAGGTTCGACTTCGACGACAACGCGCTCTTCCGCCAGCCCGGCATCGCCGCGATGCGCGACCTCGACGAGGAAGACCCGGTGGAGATCGAGGCGTCGAGTGCCGGCCTCTCGTACATCGCGCTCGACGGCGACATCGGCTGCCTCGTCAACGGCGCCGGCCTCGCGATGGCGACCATGGACGCGATCAAGCTCTACGGCGGCGAGCCCGCCAACTTTCTCGACGTGGGCGGCGGCGCGACGGCCGACAAGGTGGCCGAGGCCGTGCGGCTGATGCTGCGCAACCCCAGGCTCAAGGCCGTGCTGGTCAACATCTTCGGCGGCATCATGAAGTGCGACGTGATCGCGCACGGCGTGGTCGACGCGGTGCGCGAGACCGGCCTCAGGGTGCCGCTGGTCGTGCGCATGAAGGGCACCAACGAGGACCTGGGCCGGACCATCCTCGCGCAGTCGGGGTTGTCGATCATCAACGCCGACGACATGGCCGAGGCCGCGCAGCGCGCCGTCGGCGCGGCCGGCAACTGGGAGCGCCGGCGATGAAGCGCCCATTCCCCAAGCCGATGGAGGCCGCGCCATGTCCATCCTGATCGACAGGCATACCCGCGTCATCACGCAGGGCATCACCGGCAGGACGGGCCAGTTCCACACGCAGGCCTGCCTCGAATACGGCAACGGCAGGCACTGTTTCGTGGCCGGGGTCAATCCGCTGAAGGGCGGCCAGTCGATGGCCGGCATCCCGATCTTCGGTACGGTGAAGGAGGCCAAGGCGCAGACCGGCGCGACCGTCTCCGTGATCTACGTGCCGCCGGCCTTCGCCGCAGCCGCCATCGACGAGGCGGTGGATGCGGAGCTCGATCTCGTCATCTGCATCACCGAAGGCATCCCGGTGCGCGACATGATCCGCACGCGCCACCGCATGCAGGGCCGCAAGACGCTGCTGCTGGGGCCCAACTGCCCGGGGCTCATCACGCCCGGCGAGATCAAGATCGGCATCATGCCCGGCCACATCCACCAGCGCGGGCGCATCGGCGTGGTCTCGCGCTCGGGCACGCTGACCTACGAGGCCGCGAGCCAGCTCGCGAGCTTCGGCATCGGGCAGTCGACGGTGGTGGGCATCGGCGGCGATCCGGTGGGCGGGCTGCGGCACATCGACGTGCTGAAGATGTTCAACGACGACCCGCGCACCGACGCCGTGATCATGGTCGGCGAGATCGGCGGCGACGCCGAGGAGCAGTGCGCCCGCTGGATCCGCGACCACATGACCAAGCCCGTGGTCGGCTTCATCGCGGGCGCCAGCGCACCGCCCGGCAAACGCATGGGCCATGCGGGCGCCATCGTCTCGGGTGGCCGCGGCACCGCGCAGGAAAAGCTCGCGGTGATGAAGGAATGCGGCATCCACGTCACGCGCAATCCGGCGGAGATGGGAAAGCTGCTCGCCTCGCTCGTGGTGCCCGACTACCTGCCGTTCGACTGACCGCGGCGAACCCGAATCCTCGACATCCAGAAAGACGACAACAACATGGAACAGCAGCAGCAACAGACGAAGAAATGGGTCCGCTTCGAGCACGCCGGCGGCATCGGCTTCGGCACGCTCGAAGGCGACGCGGTGCACGAGCGGCAGGGCGACATGTTCGCCAGCTCCGAGCCCACGGGCCGCGTGTTCGCGCTTGCGGGGCTGCAGCTGCTCACGCCCACCGAACCCACCAAGGTGATCGCGCTGTGGAACAACTTCCATGCGCTCGGCGCCAAGCTGAACCTGCCGGTGCCTGCCGAGCCGCTGTACCTGCTGAAGACGCCCAACTCCTACCTTGCGCCCGGCAGGCCCATCCGCAAGCCGCTGTGCGACGGCAAGGTGGTGTTCGAGGGCGAGCTCGGCATCGTCATCGGCAAGACCGCCACCGCCGTTTCGGAAGCCGATGCGCTCGACCATGTGTTCGGCTACACCTGTGCCAACGACGTGACGGTGGCCGACATCCTCCATCGCGACGCCTCCTTCGCGCAGTGGGTGCGCGCCAAGGGCTTCGACACCTTCTGCCCCATGGGCCCGGTGGTGGCCACCGGCCTCGACCCCGCCACGCTGACCGTGACCACGCTGCTCAACGGCGAGGTGCGCCAGGACTACCCCATCAGCGACATGCGCTTCTCCGTGCAGCAGCTCGTGAGCCTCATCTCGCAGGACATGACGCTGCACCGCGGCGACGTGATCCTCTGCGGCACCTCGGTCGGCGTCGGCTCCATGAAGCCCGGCAGCCTCGTGGAGATCGAGATCGGCGGCATCGGAAAGCTCGGCAACCGCTTCGGCTGAACGCAGCCGAAGGGTCGCGCAAGAAATTCAACTCTTGGGGATCGACGATATGAAGATTGCAATCATCGGCGCAGGCGCCATCGGCGGGCTGGTTGGCGCGAAGCTCGCGCTGGCCGGCGAGGACGTCACGTTCATCGTGCGCGGCGCCAACCTCGACGCCATATCGCGCAACGGCATCAAGCTGGTCTCGGCCGAGGGCGAGGAGCAGGTAGCGCGCAACGTGAAGGCCACCGACCGCTACGACGAGGCGGGCCCGCAGGACATCGTCGTGCTCGCGATGAAGGCCCACCAGGTCGAGGCCGTGACGAACGACGTGCCCAGGCTCTTCGGGCCCGACACGGTGGTTGTGACCATGCAGAACGGCATTCCGTACTGGTACTTCCACAAGCACGGCGGCACGCTCGAAGGCACGCCGGTGCGCAGCGTCGATCCTTCTGGCACCGTCGCGGCGAAGATCCCGGCCCAGCGCGTGATCGGCTGCGTGGTCTACCCCGCGTCGGAGCTCGTCGCGCCGGGCGTGGTGCGGCACATCGAGGGCGACCGCTTCCCGGTGGGCGAGCTCGACGGCTCGGCGAGCGAGCGCGTGAGTCGCGTCTCGGCCTGCTTCACCGGTGCGGGCTTCAAGGCGCCGGTGCTCGACAACATCCGCGCCGAGATCTGGCTCAAGCTGTGGGGCAACCTGACCTTCAACCCGATCAGCAGCCTCTCGCATTCCACGCTCGTCGACATCTGCCAGTACCCGCCTTCGCGCGAGCTGGCCGCCGCGATGATGCGCGAGGCCCAGGCCGTCGCGCACAAGCTCGGCATCGAGTTCCGCGTGACGCTCGAAAAGCGCATCGCCGGCGCGGAGAAGGTCGGCAAGCACAAGACCTCGATGCTGCAGGACGTGGAAGCGGGCCGCGCGCCAGAGATCGACGCGCTGGTCGGCGCGGTGGTCGAACTGGCCCGGCTCACCGAGACGCCGACGCCGCACATCGACACCGTCTACAGCCTCGTGAAGCTGCTCGCGCGCACGATGGAAGACCAGCGCGGTCGCGTCAAGCTGCACGAGCTGGCGGCATGAGCGGCGGGTCTTTCTCCCTCTCCCCTCGGGGAGGGGGCAGGGGTGAGGGGGAGGGCCTGCGCATCAGCCCTGTCTCGACCACTGTCGCCGGTCCTCACCCCAGTCCTCTCCGCAGCGGAAGAGGGAGCAAGGCCACAGGTTCCGAGGTGGTTCGATGAGACGCACGCGCAGCGCGAAGATCGTCGCCACCCTCGGTCCTGCCACCAGCGACGAGCAGGCCATCCGTGCGCTGTTCGGCCGGGGCGTGGACGTGTTCCGGCTCAACCTGAGCCACGGCACGCAGCACGACCATGCACGGCGCATCGAGACCATCCGCCGCCTCGAGAAGGAACACGGCCGGCCCATCGGCATCCTGCTCGACCTGCAGGGGCCCAAGCTGAGGCTGGGCAGCTTCGAGGGCGGGCGGGCGCACCTCGATGCGGGCACGCGCTTCCGGCTCGACATGGACGAGGCCGCAGGCAACGCACGCCGCGCGCCGCTGCCGCATCCGGAAATCTTCGCGGCGCTGCAGGACGGCACCGAGCTGCTGCTCGACGACGGCAAGCTGCGCCTGCGCGTGGACAGCCACGGCAACGACTTCGCCGAGACCACGGTGCTGGTCGGAGGACCCGTCTCCGACCGCAAGGGGGTCAACGTGCCGAGCGTGCTGTTGCCGATCTCGCCGCTCACGCCGAAGGACCGCGAAGACCTGGCCTTCGGCCTGTCGATGGGCGTGGACTGGGTCGCGCTCTCCTTCGTGCAGCGGCCCGAGGACATCGAGGAGGCGCGCACCATCGTCGGCGCGCGTGCCTGGATCATGGCCAAGCTGGAGAAGCCCGCCGCCATCGAGCATCTGGATGCGATCGTGTCGTTGTGCGACGGCATCATGGTGGCGCGCGGCGACCTCGGCGTGGAGCTGCCGCCCGAGCAGGTGCCGGAGCTGCAGCGGCTGATAGTGCGCGCCTGCCGCAGGCGCGGAAAGCCGGTGGTGGTGGCCACGCAGATGCTCGAATCGATGATCGCCTCGCCGGTGCCCACGCGTGCGGAGGTGTCGGACGTGGCGACCGCCGTGTACGACGGCGTCGACGCGGTGATGCTCTCGGCCGAGTCGGCCTCGGGCAGGTACCCGCTGGAGGCGGTGGCGATGATGGACCGCATCGTCGAGCGGGTGGAGGCCGATCCCTCGTACCGCGCGGGCATCGACGCCACGCACGATGCGGCGCTGTCGACCACGGCCGATGCGGTGTGCGCATCGATGCGCCAGGTGGCGTCGCTGCTCGCGCCGGCCGCCACCGTGACCTACACCTCGTCGGGCTTCACGAGCCTGCGCGCGGCGCGCGAGCGCCCGGCTGTGCCCATCCTGAGCCTCACGCCCGACCTGGCCGCCGCGCGGCGCATGGCGATGGTGTGGGGCGTGCATGCGGTGCTCGTCGACGACGTGCGCGACGTGGCGGAGATGATCGAGTGCGCCTGCCGAACGGCGCGCGCCGAGGGCTTCGCGAAGGAAGGCGACGACGTGGTGGTGGTGGCGGGCCTGCCCTTCGGGCAATCGGGCACCACCAACCTGCTGCACGTCGCCCGGATACCGCGCTGAGCGCTGTTGCTGGCAGTTGCGATGAAGCATGCGACCTTGCGCCAGCTGAAGGTCTTCGAGGCGGTGGCGCGGCTGCTGAGCTTCTCGCGCGCAGCCGAGGAGCTTCACCTGACGCAGCCTGCGGTCTCCACGCAGGTGCGCAAGCTCGAGGAGCATGCGGACAATGCGCTCTTCGAGCAGTTCGGCAAGAAGATCTACCTCACGCCCGCAGGCAACGAACTGCTGCAGATCAGCCGATCGATCATCCAGCAGTTCGAGGCAGCCGAGAACGCGATGATGCAGTTCAAGGGCGTCTCCGGCGGCAAGCTCAACGTGGGCGTGATCAGCGCGGGCGACTACTTCTTCCCGCGCCTGCTGGTGGAGTTCGCGAGCCGCCATCAGGGCGTGACGCTGAACTTCACCGTGCACAACCGGGCGGGGCTCCTGACCCATATCGCCGAGAACCTCACGGACCTCGCGATCATGGTGCGCCCGCCCACCGACCTCGACACCGTCAACCAGCCCTTCGCGCCGCACCCCTACGTGATCGTCGCGGCGCCCGGCCATCCGCTGGCGCGAGAGAGAAACATCCCGCGGGCGCGGCTGATGCGCGAGCCCTTCGTGGTGCGCGAGAAGGCGTCCGACACCTGGCACTCGATGGAGGACGGCTTCGGCGGCGACCTGAGCGGCATCAACGTCGCGATGGAGATACGCAGCACCGAGACCATCAAGCAGGCGGTGATCGCAGGCATGGGCGTGAGCTTCGTGTCGGCCCACACCGTGAGCCAGGAACTGCGCACGGGCAGCCTCTGCGTGCTCGACGTGGAAGGCTTTCCGCTGATGCTCAACTGGTACGTGGTGCATCGCCGCAGCAAGCGGCTGCCGCCGGTGGCGCAGGCCTTCAAGGACTTCCTGCTGAGCGACGGGCCCGCGTTGATCTCGCAGATCGTTCCCTTCGAGTGCCCCAATGAAAAAGAGCGCGGCGAGTGACTCGCGCGCGCTCCTTGCGGGGGCTTGATGTGCTGCGGCGTGCGGCTGTTCAGCGCTGCACGAACGACGAGCGGCGCTGCATCAGCGCGGCGCGTGCGGCCTTGTAGAAGATCACGATGGGCATCACGGCGAACAGCTCGCGCATGACGTTGCCGGCGGTCGACGAAGAGGCGGGGGCGCGCAGCGCGTTGGAATCGAGGGTGGTGTGGCTCATTTGCTTGCTCCAAAAAAGAATCTGAAACTGAATCGGAAAGACCGAAGGGATTACCCTGAATTTTAGGGTTTACCCTAGACGAGGGCAAACGCGATTTTTGCGTTTCTTGACCCAGGTCAATTTTTTCGGTGTCGGACAGATTCCCTTCCTGCGTGCGAACTTCGGCTGCCAGAGCCATTCGCACGCACGCGCGCAGATCGCACGACGCGCGCCAAAGCCATCGTCCAGGCCGCTGAAGAACATCTCAAGATCGATCGACGGCACATGCCATGCATCACGCATGGATCATCGAAATCGCATCATCGATTCCTTATCCGTCATGCACCGCGCATCGTGCGATGCGTGCCGATGCCACTGCTCATTGCACCTGCGTTCATCGGCGTGATCGCGCGTCGTGCAAGCAGCGATTCGATGCACTGCCTGTGCTAGGGATATCACGGGGGTTTCGAGAGAGCGCGATTCGTGTGAACTTGACTGAGGTCAAGAGTTTTTGACTCGCTCGGTCCGACAGTCATCCACGCGCAGACAACTGGTGATTCCCATGCCGTGTATCGATGTCAACGAAGCCTCGTCGCCCGTCGATGCGCACAGATCGCTCGACTGATTGCTCAGCTTTGCAGCCTGTCGGATTTCAACGAAAACACCAAGGACAACTCCATGACTCGGCCCACCTCAACGATCGCAGGTTCCAACCCCGCGATGTATCCTCCGTCCGAAACCTATGGCGCCAGCGCGACCCGATCCGAGGCGTATCGATGGGGTCAGCTGCTCATCGGCATCGTCTGCATGGCGATGATCGCGAACCTGCAGTACGGCTGGACGCTCTTCGTCAATCCGATCGCCGACAAGCACGGCTGGAGCCGCGCTGCGATCCAGGTCGCGTTCACCATCTTCGTCCTTACCGAAACCTGGCTCGTGCCCATCGAGGGCTACCTCGTCGACCGCTTCGGTCCGCGTCCTGTGGTGCTGGTGGGCGGCGTGCTGTGCGGCGTGGGCTGGGTGCTCAACTCGTTCGCCGATTCGCTCGCGATGCTGTACGTCGCCGCGGCCATCGGCGGCATCGGCGCGGGTGCGGTCTACGGCACCTGCGTGGGCAATGCGCTCAAGTGGTTCCCCGACCGGCGCGGGCTCGCGGCAGGCATGACCGCGGCGGGCTTCGGTGCCGGCTCCGCGCTCACGATCATCCCGATCTCCGCGATGATCAAGTCCAGCGGCTACGAGGCGGCCTTCCTGTACTTCGGGATCGGGCAGGGGCTGATCGTGTTCCTGCTCGCATGGCTGCTGACCCGCGCACCGGACCATGCCAAGTCGTCCGGCACCCGCAACGTGCAGCAGTCGCGCCGCGACTACGCGCCCTCCGAGGTGCTGCGCTCGCCGGTGTTCTGGGTGATGTACGCGATGTTCGTGATGGTGGCGGCCGGCGGCCTGATGGCCACCGCGCAGCTCGCGCCCATCGCCAAGGACTTCAAGATCATCGACGTGCCGGTCAACATCATGGGCCTGGTGCTGCCCGCGCTGACCTTCGCGCTGGCCATCGACCGCGTGCTCAATGGCCTCACGCGGCCCTTCTTCGGATGGGTGTCGGACAAGATCGGCCGCGAGCAGACCATGTTCATCGCCTTCGCGATCGAGTCGGTCGGCATCCTGATGCTCTACCACTACGGCCAGAACCCGCTGCTGTTCGTGATCCTCACGGGCATCGTGTTCTTCGCCTGGGGCGAGATCTACAGCCTGTTCCCCTCGACCTGCGCCGACACCTTCGGGTCGAAGTATGCGGCCTCCAACGCCGGCATGCTCTACACCGCCAAGGGCACGGCCTCGCTGCTGGTGCCGCTGTCGAGCGTGCTGGCTGCCTCCACCGGCAGCTGGCAGGCCGTCTTCATCGCGGCCAGCGCGGTCAACGCGCTCGCGGCGCTGATGGCCTGGTTCGTGCTGCGGCCGATGCGCCGCAGGCACATCGAGGCGAGCCGCGCCGACTAGGTCGGAGAACACCTGGACACCACGCGAAGCGCCTGCACCGGTACCATCCGCACAAGCCGTCTTCCCCACACACGGCCCCGCCATGAAGATGGCGGGGCCTTTTGCCGATGAACAGGAGCCTTTGCAGTGACGATCTACCGACTTGATGCGCATGAACCGGCCATCGACGCCAGCGCCCGCGTGGCCGAGAGTGCCAGCGTGATCGGCCAGGTCGTGCTCGCGGCCGGCAGCCGAATCGGCGCGCACTCGGTGCTGCGCGGCGACAACGAGCCCATCACCGTCGGCCGCGGCAGCCAGGTGGAGGCGGGCGTGATGCTGCATGCCGACCCCGGCTTCCCGCTCACCATCGGCGCCGACGTGACGGTGGGCCCGCACGTGATGCTGCACGGCTGCACCGTGGGCGACGGCGCCGCCATCGGCGAGAACACCGTCGCGCTCAACGGCTCGGTGGTGGGCCGCGGCTGCATCGTCGAGCCCGGTTCGCTGCTCACCGAAGGCAAGGTCTTTCCCGACCGTTCGCGCATCGCGGGCCGCCCCGCGAAGGTCGCCGGCGAGGTGAGCGACGTAGAGGCGCAAGCGCAGCTGCGCAGGGCGCGCGAAGCCGCCGCCCGCTAAGGTCTTTCCGACAGTTCTTGCGGTCCTTGCGAACCCTGCACGCCCGCAGGGTTTGTGCGCATTGGCACCGTGCCTGTTTCGGCGGAAATTGACTTGTGTCAAGGCCCCCGACGCCCGATTCATCGACATTGGTCCCCAAGCGGACCACCACGGGATTCGCGTCGAATTCGAGACGCCGGGCCCGTGACGGAACCACGATGAAACCAGCTCCGCCTGCAGGCCCCCGAGGCTTCATGCAGCGGCGGAGCAGATCGGACGGACCATGGGACAAGAACAGGTTCAGCAGGCGCAGCAGGGGGACGAGACGCAAGAGCTCGCCACGGTGCGGCGCATCCTGCAGGCGCACGAGAACGAACCCGGCGCGCTGCTGCCGATACTGCACGACGTGCAGGACGCGCTCGGCCACATTCCCGCGAACGCGGTGCCGGTCATCGCCGAGGCGCAGAACCTCTCGCGCGCCGAGGTGCACGGCGTGGTCACCTACTACCACCACTTCCGCAGCGCGCCCGCCGGCCGCCACGTGATCCAGATCTGCCGCGCCGAGGCGTGCCAGTCGATGGGCGCCGATGCGCTGCTGGCCCATGCCGAACTGCGGCTGGGCTGCAGCGCGCACGGCACCACGAAGGACGGCGCCTTCACGCTGGAGCCGGCCTTCTGCCTCGGCCTGTGCGCCTCCTCGCCTGCGATGACGCTGGACGACCAGCCGCACGCGCGCGTGACACCCCGCACGTTCGACGCGCTCCTTGCGCAGGTCGCCCCATGAGCACCATCACCGTCTACGTTCCGCGCGACTCGGCCGCGCTCGCCGTCGGCGCCGACAGCGTGGCCCGGCGCATCGCCAAGGAAGCGGCCGCGCGCGGGCTGATGCTCGAGATCGTGCGCAACGGCTCGCGCGGCATGTTCTGGCTCGAGCCGCTGGTGGAGGTGAACACGCCCGCCGGCCGCATCGCCTACGGGCCGGTGACGCCCGACGACGTGGCGGGCCTGTTCGACGCCGGCTTCCTCACCGGCGGCAGGCATCCGCTCGCGCTCGGTCCGACAGAGGAGATCCCGTACCTGAAGAAGCAGGAGCGCCTGACCTTCTCGCGCATGGGCATCACCGACCCGGTCTCGCTCACCGACTACCAGGCCTACGAAGGATTCGCCGGCCTGCGCCGTGCCCTGGCGCTCGAGCCCGGCGAGATCGTGCAGCAGGTGCTCGACTCCGGCCTGCGCGGGCGCGGCGGCGCGGCCTTTCCGGCGGGCATCAAGTGGAAGACGGTGCTGGGCACGGCGGCGGCGCAGAAGTACGTCGTCTGCAATGCCGACGAGGGCGACTCGGGCACCTTCTCCGACCGCATGACGATGGAGGGCGACCCCTTCATGCTGATCGAGGGCATGACCATCGCGGGCCTGGCCACCGGCGCGACGAAGGGCTACATCTACGTGCGCTCCGAGTACCCGCATGCGATCGCGACGCTGAACGAGGCCATCCGCGTCGCCGAGGCTGCGAGCTTCCTCGGCGACAACGTCCTGCGTTCGGGCAAGCGCTTCTCGCTCGAAGTGCGAAAGGGCGCGGGCTCGTACGTGTGCGGAGAAGAGACGGCGCTGCTCGAGAGCCTGGAAGGCAAGCGCGGCATCGTGCGCGCCAAGCCGCCGCTGCCGGCCATCGAGGGGCTGTTCGGGCGACCGACGCTCATCAACAACGTCATCACGCTGGCGAGCGTGCCGCTGATCCTCGCGCGCGGCGCGGCCTTCTACCGCGACTATGGCGTGGGCCGCTCGCGCGGCACGCTGCCGATGCAGCTGGCCGGCAACATCAGGTACGGCGGCCTGGTCGAGAAGGCCTTCGGCGTCACGCTGCGCGAGCTGCTCTACGACTACGGCGGCGGCTCGGCCTCTGGCCGGCCGATCAAGGCGGTGCAGGTCGGCGGCCCGCTGGGCGCATACCTGCCCGAATCGAAGTGGGACCTGCCGCTCGACTACGAGGCCTACGCGGCCGTCGGCGGCACCGTGGGCCACGGCGGCATCGTGGTGCACGACGACACGGCCGACCTCTCGAAGCTCGCGCGCTACGCCATGGAGTTCTGCGCGCTCGAATCCTGCGGCAAGTGCACGCCCTGCCGCATCGGCTCGACCCGCGGCGTGGAGGTCATCGACAAGATCCGCGGCAACCAGAACCGCCCGCAGCAGGTGATGCTGCTGCGCGACCTGTGCGACACGATGGTCCACGGCTCGCTGTGCGCCATGGGCGGCATGACGCCGTTCCCTGTGCTTTCGGCACTCGACCATTTCCCGCAGGACTTCGGCATCGAAGCGCCCGATCGCAAGGCTGCGTGACATGCCCACCCTCGTCGCCTGCTCACTTCGTGTAGCCGCCTCCCCCTCGAGAGGGCAACACCGGTGGCCCGGCAAAGCCGGTTCCACGGTGTTCCGCGACCCAGGGGCGGGCGCCGCAGGTGTGAGGGAGCCGGTTCGCGCTTCGCACGGCCGTGGTGAATTGCCAGATCAGAGAGAAAGCTAAAGACATGTTGGACCATCTCAAGGACATCGACTACGGCACCCCCAGGCGCGAATCGGAGCGCGAGGTGACGCTGGAGATCGACGGCAACGAAGTCACGGTGCCCGCGGGCACATCGCTGATGCGCGCGGCGGTGGATGCGGGCATCCAGGTGCCCAAGCTCTGCGCCACCGACAGCCTGGAGCCCTTCGGCTCGTGCCGGCTGTGCCTGGTCGAGATCGAAGGGAGGCGGGGCTTCCCGGCCTCGTGCACCACGCCCGCCGAGGCCGGCATGAAGGTGCGCACGCAGACGCCGAAACTGCAGGAGCTGCGCAAGGGCGTGATGGAGCTCTACATCTCCGACCATCCGCTGGACTGCCTCACCTGCTCGGCCAACGGCAACTGCGAGCTGCAGGACATGGCGGGCGTGACCGGCCTGCGCAACGTGCGCTACGGTTTCGACGGCGCCAACCACCTGAAGAGCGAGAAGGACGAGTCGAACCCCTACTTCAGCTACGACCCGTCGAAGTGCATCGTGTGCAACCGCTGCGTGCGCGCCTGCGAGGAAACGCAGGGCACCTTCGCGCTGACCATCAGCGGCCGCGGCTTCGAGTCGCGCGTGTCGCCGGGCCAGGACGAGGCCTTCATGGACTCGGAATGCGTGAGCTGCGGCGCCTGCGTCGAGGCCTGCCCCACCGCCACGCTGCAGGAGAAGTCGGTGATCTGGCTCGGCCAGCCCGAGCACAGCGTGATCACCACCTGCGCCTACTGCGGCGTGGGCTGCGCCTTCAAGGCGGAGATGAAGGGCAATGAAGTGGTGCGCATGGTGCCGTGGAAGGACGGCAAGGCCAACGAGGGCCACTCCTGCGTCAAGGGCCGCTTCGCCTGGGGCTACGCCACGCACCAGGACCGCATGCTCAAGCCGATGATCCGCAAGAACATCAGCGACCCGTGGCAGGAGGTGAGCTGGGAGACCGCGCTCAACTACGCCGCGAGCGAGTTCAAGCGCCTGCAGGCCAAGTACGGCCGCGATTCCATCGGCGGCATCACCTCCTCGCGCTGCACCAACGAGGAGACCTACCTCGTGCAGAAGCTGGTGCGCGCCGCCTTCGGCAACAACAACGTCGACACCTGTGCGCGCGTGTGCCATTCGCCCACTGGCTACGGCCTGAAGCAGACGCTGGGCGAATCGGCGGGTACGCAGACCTTCGCCTCGGTGGACAAGGCCGACGTGATCATGGTGATCGGTGCCAACCCGACCGACGGCCACCCGGTGTTCGCCTCGCGCATGAAGAAGCGGCTGCGCCAGGGCGCGAAGCTGATCGTGGTCGACCCGCGCCGCATCGACATCGTGAAGTCGCCGCACATCGAGGCGGCGCACCACCTGCAGCTGCGCCCCGGCACCAACGTGGCGGTGGTCACGGCGCTGGCGCACGTCATCGTGACCGAGGGGCTGATGGCCGACGAGTTCGTGGCCGAGCGCTGCGACACCGCTTCTTTCAAGGAGTGGAAGTCGTACGTCGAACGCCCCGAGCAGTCGCCCGAGGCCACCGAGGCGGTGACCGGCGTGCCGGCCGCCGAGATGCGCGCGGCCGCGCGGCTCTTCGCCACCGGCGGCAATGCCGCCATTTACTACGGCCTGGGCGTGACCGAGCACAGCCAGGGCTCGACGACGGTGATGGGCATCGCGAACCTCGCGATGGTCACCGGCAACGTCGGCCGCGAGGGCGTGGGCGTGAACCCGCTGCGCGGCCAGAACAACGTGCAGGGCTCCTGCGACATGGGCTCCTTCCCGCACGAGCTGCCGGGCTACCGGCATGTGTCGGACAGCACCACGCGCTCTTCGTTCGAGGCCGCCTGGGGCGTGCCGATCGACCCCGAGCCGGGGCTGCGCATTCCCAACATGTTCGACGCCGCGATCGGCGGCAGCTTCAAGGGCCTCTACTGCGAGGGCGAGGACATCGTGCAGTCCGACCCCAACACGCAGCACGTGGCCGCCGCGATGATGGCCATGGAATGCGTGGTGGTGCAGGACATCTTCCTCAACGAGACCGCCAAGTACGCGCATGTGTTCCTGCCGGGCTCCTCCTTCCTCGAGAAGGACGGCACCTTCACCAACGCCGAGCGCCGCATCTCGCGCGTGCGCAAGGTGATGCCGCCCAAGGCGGGCCTCGCCGACTGGGAGGTGACGGTGAAGCTCGCGCAGGCCCTCGGCTACCCGATGGACTACGAGAGCCCCGAGGAGATCATGGACGAGATCGCCGCGCTCACGCCCACCTTCCGCGGGGTGAGCTACAAGCGCCTCGACGAGCTCGGCAGCATCCAGTGGCCCTGCAACGAGAACGCGCCCGAGGGCACGCCCACCATGCACATCGACCGCTTCGTTCGCGGCAAGGGCAAGTTCATCGTCACGCAGTACGTGGCGACCGACGAGAAGGTCACGCGCCGGTTCCCGCTGCTGTTGACCACCGGGCGCATCCTCTCGCAGTACAACGTGGGCGCGCAGACGCGGCGCACCGAGAACAACCAGTGGCACAGCGAGGACCGCCTGGAAATCCATCCTCATGACGCCGAGGAGCGCGGCGTGAAGGAAGGAGACTGGGTCGGCATCCAGAGCCGCGCGGGCGAGACGGTGCTGCGCGCCACGGTGTCCGAGCGCATGCAGCCGGGCGTGGTCTACACCACCTTCCACTTCCCCGAGTCGGGCGCGAACGTGATCACCACCGACAACTCCGACTGGGCCACCAACTGCCCCGAGTACAAGGTCACCGCGGTGCAGGTGACGCCGGTGATGCAGCCCTCGGCCTGGCAGCAGGAGTACAGCCGCTTCAACCGGAAGCAGCACGACCTGCTCGCCGCCGCCTCGCAGCACGGCAACGAGACGGTGCCGGCCAAGTGAGGATGCACCGCGCATGACCATGCAGGCCGCCGACACCGTCCGCTTCTGCGAAGGCGCGCAGCTGCTGCCCGTGCGCGGCGTGCGCGGCGGCCGGCCCTTCGACGTGCAGGACTGGGTGGCCGAGGAAGTGCCGGTCGCGCTCGAATACAACGGCATCTCGCACGCGGTGATGCTCGCGACACCGCTCGACCTGGAAGACTTCGCGCTCGGCTTCTCGCTGGGCGAGGGCATCCTCGATGCGGCGCACGAGCTCTATGCGGTGGAAGCCGAGCAGTCGGCGCTGGGCTTCACGGTGCACATGCAGGTGTCGGGCGCGGCCTTCGCGCGCCTGAAGCAGCGCCGCCGCTCGATGGCCGGGCGCACCGGCTGCGGCCTGTGCGGCACCGAGAGCCTGACGCAGGTGTCGCGCGAGATCCCCGTGCTGCGGGACGACGTGGCAGTACGCTTCGAGCGCGGGGCCATCGCCCGCGCGATGTCGCAGCTGCCCTCGCAGCAGACCTTGCAGGAGGCCACCGGCGCGGTACACGCCGCGGCATGGTGCTCGGCCGACGGCGAGGTGATGTGGCTGCGCGAGGACGTGGGCCGCCACAACGCGCTCGACAAGCTGGTGGGTGCGCTCGCGGCCAACGACGTCGATGCATCGGCCGGCTTCATCGCCGTCACCAGCCGCGCGAGCTTCGAGATGGTCCAGAAGGCCGCGATGGCCGGCGCGCCGCTGCTCGCCGCGGTGTCGGCGCCGACCTCGTTCGCGGTGGCCACCGCGCAGCGCGCGGGCCTCACGCTGGTGGGCTTCGTGCGGCAGCAGGACCTCGGCGTGTACAGCCACGCCCAGCGGCTGCGCTGAGCCTCTTTTTCCTCTTTCAACGCCACCCACAACTTTCCGGAAGCCACATGGAGCACGATCAATCGGCGCAACTCGTGAAGATGGCTAACCAGATCGGCAGCTTCTTCCAGGCGCAATCGCCCAGCGACGCGGGCGCGGCCACGCAGGCCATCGCGGCGCACCTGAAGTCGTTCTGGGCACCGAGCATGCGCATCCAGCTGCTGCGCGATTTCGATGCGGGCAGGACGCCGCAGCTGATGCCTATCGTGGCATCGGCGCTTCGCAGCCATCGGGCGACGCTGCTGCCTGCGCCATGAGCAGCGACTCGTAGTAGAGGCACAGCGGCATCGCGACGAACACCATGCCCGCGACGTAGATCACGAGGCTGGTGACGGGGAAGTGCATGCCGCCCCAGTAGGGAATGGACGCCACGAGCGCGAGGCCCGCGATCAGCGCGATCGTGCCGCGCAGCGCACCGCGCGTGAGGGCGATGCGCGAGAGCCCCGGCGGGGCGGATGTCCGAGAGCTTTCTGGAAATTCCCGAAGGCTCTCGCCCTTGTCTCCAACTCTTTTCATCGTGGTCGCTCCTCGGTGAAGGCGAGGGACGGTTCTTATCACGCGCGCAAGACGCGGGTCAAGGCCGAAGTCTTGGAGCGGGAGCGGACAGCGGATGCAGAGGGCGCGAAGGTTGCGCGAAGGTCGCGAAAGAAAAACCAAAAAGTGTTTTGGGTTTCTCTTGCGACCTCTGCGCAGCTCTTGTATTTCTTCTGCGCTCGCTGTCCTCGCCCGCTCCCGATCCCCGCTTCAGTCGTACTTGACGGTGTAGATCAGGTCGAGGCCGCTGGTCTGGCCGGCCTGGCCGCGCAGGGTGAGGCGCGTTGTCAGGTCGTAGAAGATGAAGAGCGTGCCGAAGGTGCCGCCGATGCTGCGTTCGTAGGTGATGTAGAAGTCCTTCGAGAGGCGCTTGCCCAGGGTCACTGCCGACTCGCGCAGGTCGCCGCCGTCGCCCGGGCCCTTGAAGCCCAGTTCGTCGAGGCCGAAGCGGCTGGCGAGGCTGCCGCCGGTGGAGGCGCCGCCGATCTTGCCCAGCAGCGACAGCGCCGCCTGCTGCAGCAGCGCCGATTCGCCACCGCTGGTGGCCGAGGCGCGGCCCAGGACGACCCATGAGAGCGTCTCGGCATCCGACAGCGCCGGCTCCGAGTACAGCTTCACGCGCGGCGACTGCGCGGTGCCGGTGATCTGCACGCCCGCGCGCTGCGAGAGGTTGGGGCGGATGGCGAGGATGTCGAGCGCCGGGTTGTCGAAGGGGCCGTTGAAGCGCGCGATGCCGGTCTCCACGTCGAGCTGCTGGCCGTAGGCGCGGTACTGGCCCTTCACCGTCTTCACCTCGCCGGTGATGCGCGGCGGCGCGTCGAGCCGGGTGCTGCGGATCTCCAGGTTGCCTTCGAGGCGCGTGGTGATGCCGCGGCCCTGCACCGCGAAGTCGTCGCCCAGGTCGAACTCGACCGTGATGTCCGGCGGCCTGGCGGTCTGCGGCTTTGCGGCCTGCGCGTCGGCGCGGGCGGCTTCGCGCTTCGCCGCCTCGGCGGCCTCGCGGTCCTTGGCGGCGGAGCGCACGACGACGTCGCTGCCCAGGCTGGGCGCGGTCTCGTCGGGCAGGATGATGACGGCGCGGTCGGTCCTGAGCTTGCCGCGCACGGTGAACTGGCCGTTGTCCAGCCGCGCCTGCAGGTCGCCCGAGAGCGTGACCTGCCGGTCGGTGCGCACCAGCACGCGCAGCGCGCGCAGCTGGCCCTGTACCGCCATGCGGATGCCGGTTGCGCCGCCGGCGGCCGGGCCCCAGCTGAGGTCGCCGCTGGCCGAGAGCGTGCCGCCATCGGTGCGGGCCTCGCTCGCTGCGGTGCTGCGGTTGCCGCTCTGGCCGCCGATGCGTGCGGAGCTGCCGGCGCCGCCCTTGAGCGTGAATTCGGTGATCTCCACGCGCTCGCCCGTGAGCGTGGCGCGCAGACGGCCGTCGCGCAGGTCCAGCCCTTCGACGGGCGCGCGCAGCGCGAGCTTGTCGGCGCCCAGCGTGCCGTTCCAGCGCGGCGCGGCGCGGTTGCCCGAGAGCGTGGCGTTGGCGTCCAGCGTGCCGGCGATGCGCCAGCCCGGCGGCGCGAGCATCGACCACACGCCCAGGTTCGGCAGCGTGGCCTTGATGTTGCCGCCCAGCGGTGCGTCGGGCGCCCACTGCCAGCCGCCGGCGCGCTGCTGCACGCGGGTGTTGATGTCGGCGTCGATCTTGCCGGCGCGTTCGCTGTCCCAGGCGAGAACGGCGCGCACCGCGTCGCCGTCGGCATCCAGGCGCAGCTCGGCCTGGCGCAGGCCGGCCGGCGTGCTGGGCGCGTCGCCGCTGGCCGAGGCGGAATTCATCGTGCGCTCGCTCGCGGTGCCCGTGCCGGTGCTGGTGATGCGCGTGACCAGCGCGGCCTCGCCGGCCTGCACGCGGATGTCGCCGCTCTGGCGCGCGAGGCGGGCCTTGGCGTGCAGCGTGTCGCCGGCATCGATGTCCCAGTCGCCGTTGAACATCAGGTCGCCGCTGATGCCGTATTCGCCGAGCGTGGTGTTGGCGCCGAAGGCGCCGGCCCAGGCCATCGGCAGGCCCTGCAGCTGGCCCTTGGACTGCACGCGGAACACGCGGTTGGGCGCGGCGCCGCTCTGGCTGAAGCGCAGCGGCTGCCAGTCGATGCGCACCGTGCCGGGCACGGGGCCACGCAGCGTGGCCGAGGCGGCGGAGGCTTCCACGTCGAGGCGCGGCGCGTTGCCGCTCGCGGTCCGGATGGTCGCGGTGACTTCGCGGCCCAGCTCCAGCACCCATGGTGCGCCGGGGCGGGCGCTGTCCTGCGCCTGCAGCTTCAGGCTGGTCAGCGCCGCGCGCCACTGGCCGGCACCGGCGATGCCGCCGCTGGCGCGGGTATCGATGTCGAACTTCTGCGTGCCGGTGGCGGCCTCGCCCTTCAGCGCGAGCGTGGCCTGCGCGAGGCTGCCCGCAAGGTCGGCTTGCAGGTTGCGCACCTGGACATCGGTGCCCGTTCCGCCGGGCTGCTCGGAGGGCAGGGTGAGTTCGAGGCGCGGCACGGCGAGCGCGGCCTTGATGCTGGGCTCGGCGACGCCTCGCGGAGCGGGTGCGTTGGGGTTCTCGAGCCGGCGCTGGATGGTGCGCCAGCCGCCCTGCCAGCTGGCATCGAGCTTCGCGGAACCCTTGGCGCCGGCATTGCCGAACACGCCGGACAGCCCCGGCAGGCCCTGCACCCAGCGCTGCACGGTGCCGGCGTCGTCGATGGCGGCCCTGACCTCGCCGCTGCCCGCATCGGGCGCGATGCGGCCTTCGACCTGCGCGCTGCCGCCGGGCAGGGCGAGGGCCAGCTTGCCGCTCGCCGCCTGATCGGCCACGCGCACCTGCACGCGGCCGTCGATGCTGGCGCGTTGCGCATCGATGCGCAGCGTGCGCAGGTCGAGCACCTGGTCCTTCCACTGGCCCTGTGCCAGCGCGCGGTCGAGCGCGAAGCCGGGCAGGGCCTTGCTGCCCGCGCCGCCGCCTTCGGCGCGCAGGCTGGCGTCGAAGGCGATGGTGCTGTCCTTCTGCTCGGCCTTGAGCTGGCCGCTGACCGGCGCGCCCGAAAGCTCGCTGTAGAGCGCCGCGGGCCGCACGCCGCGCACGGTGGCCTGCGCCTGCCAGGGCGAGGGCGCCGGGCTCCATTTGCCGGCCGCGTCGATGCGCCCGCCGCCCGCGCGCACGGTGGCTTCGGAGAGGGTCCAGCTGGTGCCGTCGAAGCCGACCCTGGCCAGCAGCTGTTCGAGCGGCAGCTTCTGCTTGTCCCATGGGCCGGGCAGGGCGTTGCGGATGTCGGCCGAGGCCTTCCACGCGGCGGGGCCGGTGTCGGCATCGGGCTGCAGTTCGACGGTGCCGGTGAGCCGGGTCTCGGGTGCGCCGGGCCACAGGCTCGACGCGTCGACGTTGCGCAGGTCGGCCTTCGCGTCGATCACCGGCTGGGGCAGCCAGGGCGCGATCTGCGCCTGCAGGCTGGCCGCCATGGGCGCGTCGGCGTTCTCCTCGGCAGGCTTCAGCTCTGCCGCCACCTGCAGGCGCGCACCGGCGCCGGCGAGCGTGCCCTTGACAGTGGCGGTGGCCATCACGTCGATGTCGTGATCCTCGGCCACGGGCGCCTTCACGCGGCCGTCGAGTGCGGCGTCGATCGCCATCGGCGCAGGGCCCTGCAGCTTCACGCGGGCGCTGTAGTGGCCGCTGGCGATGTCCACGCCCTTGACCTCGAGCGCATGCTCGGCCGCCTTGTAGCTGTAGCTGCCCGAGAGATTGAGCGCCTGCAGCACGGGCGGGCCGGCCCAGCGCAGTTCGTCGATGCGGAAGGGCAGCTCGACCTCTATCGGCAGGGCGAGCTGTTCGAGCGGCTCGGTGGGCTTGTCGCTCGGCGGGCCGCGCTTCTCGATCAGCACCTGCTTCGCATGCACCTCGCCAAGCTGCACCCTGCGGTTCAGCAGCGGCGCGAGCTGCCAGCCGATGGTGGCGTCGTTCACCTCCACGGCGATGCTCTCGCTCTGGTACTTGAGCCAGCCGATGCGGCCGCCGGTGCGCAGCGAGCCGCTCACGTCGCGGCTTTCGAGCGTCTGGCCGGCCGGCAGGCGCTGCGCCGCCTGGGCGAGCGCGAAGGCGAGCGAGGTATTCGAGCCCAGCCACCACCATGCGCCGGCGACCAGCAGAACCACGGCCAGCAGCAGGCCGGCGACCGTCCAGGCAAGGGCGCGCATCGCACGCCGCGCGCGCGAGCGGCGGGGAGGCGATGGCGGTGTGGACTGTTCGTCGGTCTGCATCTGGCGGTGCCTGCGTCAGAAGGTGAAGCCGAGGCGGAAGTGCAGGCGGAACTTCTTCGAGTCCACGCCATAGGCCAGGTCGGCCTGCACCGGCCCGACGGGGCTGCGCCAGCGCGCGCCCACGCCCACGCCGACCTTGGGCTTGAGCTCGCCGGGCTTGTCGGCCACGGCGCCCGCGTCGACGAACACCACGCTCTCCCATTCGGTGAGCTTGTTGTTGTAGACGAAGGGGCGCTGCCACTCCACGCTGGCCACGCCGAGGTAGCGGCCGGCCACGGTGGTGCCGTCGGCGCGCACGGTGCCGATCTGCTTGTAGCTGTAGCCGCGCACGGTGGTGTCGCCGCCGGTCAGGAACATCAGCGTGGAGGGGATCTGCGCGCTGTCCTTCGCCGACACGGCGCCGGCCTCCACGCGCAGCTGCAGGCGGCTGCGGCGCGCGCGCAGTTCCTTGTCCTCGGCCGAGCCCAGCGGCAGCACGCCGAGCCAGCGCGCGTAGGTACGGGTGAAGGGCACCTGCTCGCCGGTAAGCGTGTAGCCGGCCGCCACCTCGAGCGCGAGGCCGTAGCCGCGCGAGGGTGCGGAGTTGTCGTCGAAGTAGCGTCCGGTCCAGCCCCAGTTGGCCGTCACGGCCGAGGCCGAGGGCGGGGCGTTGATGCCGCGGTTCTGGGCGTAGTCGTACTGCAGGAAGTAGCTGCGGTCGATGTGGTCGCCCGACTTGCTGCGCCCGCCGCGCAGGCGCCCGCTGTCGACCACGTAGCTGCCCGACTGCTCGCTCTTGAGCTCGGCGCCGGCGAACCAGCGCCAGCCGTGGTCGTCGGGAATGGCCTTCAGCTCGGTGGACAGCGACTTGATGTCGTTGTCCACCGACAGCCGCGAGACGGCGCGCCAGCCCAGCAGCGGCACCTGGTTGTGGATGTGGTCGATCGACAGCCGCGGCCCGTTGTCGGTGGTGAAGCCCACGCCCAGCACCACCTTCTGCAGCGGCGCCTCGCGCAGCTGCGCGATGACGGGCGCGGCCAGCGGGTTGCCGCTGTCGGTGTCGAGCGTGAGGAACACCGAGTCATAGTAGCCGCTGCTGGCCAGGCGCTGCTGTGCGTCGAGCAGCTTCTGCTGGTCGTAGTCCTGGCCGCTGGGCAGGCGCGCGATGCGGCGCGCGCCGTCGGGGTCGTAGCGCTGGATGCCGCGCAGCACCAGCGGCCCGAACTTGTAGGCCGGGCCCGACTGGTAGGTGACGCTCAGTCGCGCCTCGCTGCGGTCGGCATCCACCTCGGCGCGGCTGATCGCGATGCTGCCGGTCGGAAAGCGCCTGGCGGTGAGGCTGCGCAGCGCCGTGGTCTTGGCGTCGTCCCAGGCCTGCTGGGTGAACGGCTGGCCGGCGCGCAGGGCCCAGGCGGTGCGGATGGTGTCGCGCTGCGACTCGGCGGCCGGGTCGTCGGCGATGGGGCCGGCATAGCTGATCTGCACGTTGCTCACCTTGGTGAGCTCGCCGGGCGAAACGTTGATGACGATCTCGCGCGGCGCCTTCTCGCCCTGCGGGGTCTCGTTGAGTTCGAGCGTCAGCGTGGGCGTGAAGTAGCCGAGCGTGGCGAGCAGCTCGCGCGCATTGGCCTCGGCGGCCACCATGAGGCGGGAGATCTCGGTGGCGCCCAGGTCGTCGAGCTCGCGGTAGCGCTGGAGCTCGAGATGCAGCCGGAGGTAGTCGCGCACGGCCTCGGGGCCGCGCACGTCGACGGTGAAGGCGTCGCGCTTGTCGCCGGGCTTCCTTTCGCCTTCCTTGCCGTCCCTGTCTGCGTCGGTGGTGCCGGCGCCGGCGCCGGCCGCGCCGCTGCGCACGAGGCCCGACACGGGTTTGTTTTCTTCGGCGGATTCCTTCTTCGGCAGCAGGCTGCAGCCTTGCAGAAGCAGGACGCCGCACAAAAGCAAAGCCGGCCACCACGCCGGCGAAGAAACAGGAACCGCCCTGACCATGGGCGGATTCTGACAGCAAGCCCGGCCGCTTCCTGAAGGGCGGGCCGGATCGACGGCATCGTCCTACTTGGACAGCATGCGCATCGCTTCCTCAAGGCCCCGCAGCGTGAGGGGATACATGCGGTTGGACATCAGCTGCTGCATCACCGCGATGCTCTGGCGGTACTGCCACACGCCCTGCGGCTCGGGGTTGATCCACGCGAACTTCGGGAAGGTGTGCGTCAGGCGCTGGATCCACTCGGCGCCGGCCTCTTCGTTGTTGTATTCGACGCTGCCGCCGGGCTGCAGGATCTCGTAGGGGCTCATGGTCGCGTCGCCGACGAAGATGAGCTTGTAGTCCTTGTTGTACTTGCGCAGGATGTCCCAGGTGGCGAACTTCTCGGAGAAGCGGCGCTTGTTGTTCTTCCACATGAAGTCGTACACGCAGTTGTGGAAGTAGAAGAACTCCAGGTGCTTGAACTCGGTCTTCACGGCCGAGAACAACTCCTCCACGCGCTGGATGTGCTCGTCCATCGTGCCGCCCACGTCCATCAGCAGCAGCACCTTGACGTTGTTGTGGCGCTCCGGCCGCATCTTGATGTCGAGGAAGCCGGCGTTGGCGGCGGTCGAGTGGATGGTGTCGTCGAGGTCCAGCTCCTCGTCATGGCCCTCGCGCGCGAACTTGCGCAGCCGGCGCAGCGCGACCTTGATGTTGCGCGTGCCCAGTTCCTGCGTGTCGTCGTAGTCCTTGTAGGCGCGCTGGTCCCACACCTTCACGGCGCTCCTGTTCTTGCCCGCGCCGCCGATGCGGATGCCCTGCGGGTTGTAGCCGCCGTTGCCGAAGGGCGAGGTGCCGCCGGTGCCGATCCACTTGCTGCCGCCCTCGTGGCGCTCCTTCTGCTCCTCGAAGCGCTTCTTGAGCGTCTCCATGAGCTCGTCCCAGCCCATCTTCTCGATCTTGGCTTTTTCTTCCGCCGTGAACTCGCGCTCCAGCGTCTTGCGCAGCCAGTCGAGCGGCACTTCCTTGGTGAAGTCGGTCAGCATCTCCACGCCCTTGAAGTAGGCGGCGAAGGCGCGGTCGAACTTGTCGTAGTGCTTCTCGTCCTTCACGAGGGCGGTGCGCGAGAGGTAGTAGAAGTCGTCGATGCCGTAGGCGCCGTCGGAGTTCGGCCCCACCACGTCGGCCTGCAGGGCCTCCAGCAGCGTGAGGTATTCCTTGACCGACACCGGCAGCTTGGCCGAGCGCAGGGTGTAGAAGAAGTCGATGAGCATGGGGCGCTCCTTCATTGTTTCTCGTGTGTGGCCGTCGTCGCGCGTCAGCCGCGCGGCTTGTCGAGCAGATACAGCAGCTGCGCCTTCACCTCGGGCCATTCGCCCGAACGCAGGCTGTACATGACGGTGTCGCGGATGGTGCCGTCGCGGCGCATCGCATGGCCGCGGATCACGCCGTCCTTCTTCGCGCCCAGCCGCTCGATGGCGCGCTGCGAGGCGAAGTTGAAGTTGTCGGTGCGCCAGCCCACCACGTTGCAGCCCAGCGCGTCGAAGGCATGCCCCAGCAGCAGCTTGCAGGTGGTGTTGGCATGGGTGCGCTGGCAGCGCGCGGCGTACCACGTGTAGCCGATCTCCACTCGCTTCACTGCGGGCAGGATGTCGTGGAAGCTGGTGGTGCCGAGCACGGTGCCGGTGGCCTCGTCGGTCACGGCGAAGGCGAAGCGGTCGGCGGTCTTGAGTGCGGTCTCGATGTAGGCGCGGGTGTTCTCCGGCTCGGGCACGGAGGTGACGCGCAGCTTCCACAGCTCGCCGTCGGCGGCCGCGGCGCGCAGTCCTTCCTCATGCGCGAGCGCAAGCGGCACCAGTGCGATGCCGCGGGCCTTCAGCGTGACGGGTTCGACGAATGCCATTTGTCCCTTTCCTCCGGGCTCGCAGGGCTCAGCCGCGCGGGTCGCCGTACTTGCCCGTGTACCAGACGCGCGCGGCCTGTGCGCCGGCGCCGCCGCCCAGGCCGATCAGCGCGATGCCGATGAGCTCGCGCTTGTTGTACTCGCCGCTGCCGAAGGCGTCGAGGCCCAGCAGCAGCCCGAGCCCGCGGCCCAGCAGCGCGCCCACCATGAACATCACGGCCTGGGCGATGCCCAGCTTCATGAGCTGTCTGGTGGAGTGTTTCTGGCTGCTCATGGCTCAGCGGTTGTTGCGCTGCATGAAGACGAGCTTCTCGAAGAGCGTCACGTCCTGCTCGTTCTTGAGCAGCGCGCCCACCAGCGGCGGCACGGCGACCTTGTCGTCCTTGCTCTGCAGGGCTTCGAGAGGGATGTCCTCGGCCACCAGCAGCTTGAGCCAGTCGAGCAGCTCGGAGGTGGAGGGCTTCTTCTTCAGGCCCGGCAGGTTGCGCACGTCGTAGAAGGTCTTCATCGCGGCCGCGAGCAGCTCCTGCTTGAGGCCGGGGAAGTGCACGCCGACGATGTGCTTCATCGTCTCGGCATCGGGGAACTTGATGTAGTGGAAGAAGCAGCGGCGCAGGAAGGCGTCGGGCAGTTCCTTCTCGTTGTTGGAGGTGATGAACACCACCGGGCGGTGCTTGGCGCGGATGAGCTCGCGCGTCTCGTAGCAGTAGAACTCCATGCGGTCGATCTCGCGCAGCAGGTCGTTCGGGAATTCGATGTCGGCCTTGTCGATCTCGTCGATCAGCAGCGCCACCGGCTGGTCGGCCGTGAAGGCCTGCCAGAGCACGCCCTTGACGATGTAGTTGTTGATGTCGCTCACGCGCTCGCCGCCGTCGAGGTCCTTGAGTTGCGAGTCGCGCAGGCGGCTCACCGCGTCGTATTCATAGAGGCCCTGCTGCGCCTTGGTGGTCGACTTGATGTGCCACTGCAGCAGCGGCAGGCCCAGCGACTGGGCCACTTCCTCCGCAAGCATGGTCTTGCCTGTGCCGGGTTCGCCCTTGACGAGCAGCGGGCGCTTGAGCGTGATTGCCGCGTTGACCGCGAGCATCAGGTCCTGCGTGGCGACGTAGTTGTCTGAGCCCTGGAATTTCATGAGTGCGATGAATGGAACGGATGGAACGAGGACGGGGGTGGAGAAAAGAACACACCCGATGTGCGTCGTGCAGCCTCAGGGTTGGCCTGCACAGGGTTCCAGGGGACCCCTGCATATAATCGAATGTTGATCCGAAAAACTGTACTCTCCACGAGATTGTGCGCGCAAAATGAACAAGTTGTTGACCACGATGTTTGCCCTTGCTGTCGCTTCCGTGACGGTCTCGGCTGAAGCCCAACAAGTCACTGGCAAGGCCCAGGACGGAGCAAAGAAGGTGCAGATGTGCGTGGGCTGCCACGGCATCATCGGCTACCAGGCCAGTTTTCCGGAGATCCACAAGGTGCCGATGATCGCTGGCCAGAGCGCCACCTACATCACGGCAGCGCTCACCGCGTACAAGGGCGGCGACCGCAAGCATCCCACCATGCGCGCCATCGCGGACACGCTCACCGAGCAGGACATCGCAGACATCGCCGCCTACTACAGCCAGCTCGGCCTGAAGGACGGCAGCGCACCTCCCGCCACGCTGGCCAAGGCCACGCCGGCCAACGTCGAGGCACTCATCACCCGCAACGCCGACAACAGCTGCACCAAGTGCCACGGCGCCAACTTCAACACGCCGAATGACGGCACCGTGCCCAAGCTGGCCGGCCAGCATGCCGACTATCTCTTCGTCGCGCTCAAGTCGTACCGCGTGAAGAACAACTCGCACCTGGGCCGTTCGAATGCGGTGATGGGCCAGCAGGTCGAGGAGAAGAAGTTCACCAACGCCGAGCTCAAGACGCTGGCCAGCTACATCAGCTCGCTGCCGGGCGAGCTGAAGACGGTGCCCGAATCGCGCATCCACCACGGCGCCGAGTAACCAAGTCGAGCGCTTCCAAAAACAAAAAAAGCCCGCTGATGCGGGCTTTTTCATGTCCGGGATTTCCCTGAGAGATCAGATGGATCAGACGTCGAAGAACGCCGTCTCGTCGGCACCCTGCATGCGGATGTCGAAGCGGTAGGTGACGGCCCCGCCTTGCTCCACGCGCTCGGCGATCAGCGTGTGGCGGCGCTCGGCGGGCACGCTCTGCAGCACCGCGTCCTTCGCGTTGGCTTCAGCCTCGTCGCTGAAGTAGATGCGCGTGAAGGCATGCAGCAGCAGGCCGCGCATCAGCACGATCGCGTTGATGTGCGGTGCCTCGCCGGGCGACTCGGCGCCGGGCTTGACGGTGTGGAACACGAAGCGGTTGCCTTCGTGCGTGCCGGTGCCGACACGGCCGAAGGCGCGGAAGCCCATGGCGCGTGCCTCTTCGGGCGTCTGCGGATAGCGGCCTTCGCCGTCGGGCTGGCTGATCTCGACCATCGCGTCGTTGATCGGGTTGCCGTCGCCATCGAGCACGCGGCCTTCGAGGCGGATGCGCTGGCCCTTGGCGCCGTCGAGCGCGAGCACCGCGTCGAAGGGCTGGTCGAAGTCGTAGCCGTATTGCGTGGCGGTGAGGCCGTAGGCGAAGTAGGGGCCCACGGTCTGCGAGGGGGTCTGGCCGAAGTCGGCTTCCAGTGCGGTCATCAACATGGTTTGCGTCTCCTGGCTCATCGATTTTCGAAAGGCGTCTCGTCTGCGCCGCGCAGCACGATGTCGAACTGGTAGCCCAGTGCGTAGCCGTCCTCGGTGATGTCGAGGCTGAAGTCGGCGATGAGGCGGTTGCGGTAGCGCTCGGGCGTACCGGTGATCATCGGGTCGTACTGGTGCAGCGGGTCGCCGGGGAAGTACATCTGCGTGACCAGGCGGCTCGCGAAGCTCTGGCCGAACAGCGACAGGTGGATGTGCTGCGGACGCCATGCGTTCGGGTGGTTGCCCCAGGGGTAGGCGCCGGGCTTGATGGTGAGGAAGCGGTAGCGGCCTTCGCTGTCGGTCAGGCAGCGGCCGGCGCCGAGGAAGTTGGGGTCCAGCGGCGCGTCGTGCTGGTCGACCTTGTGCACGTAGCGGCCGGCGGCGTTGGCCTGCCACAGCTCGACCAGCGTGTTGGCCACCGGGCGGCGGCGGTCGTCGAGCACGCGGCCGGTGAGGATCATGCGCTCGCCCAGCGGCTCGCCGTTCTTGCGCGCGTTGCGCGTGAGGTCGTGGTCGAACTCGCCGATGCTGTCGTGGCCGTACACCGGCTGCTGCAGCTCGCCGAGCGAGGCCTTCAGCGGGATGAGCGGCTTCTGCGGGCCGCGCTTCACGGTGGACTTGTAGCCGGGGTAGATGTAGCTGGGGTGGGCATCCCAGTCGCGCGGCGTGAGGATGGGCGAGTCGCCCTTGGTATGGGTCGGCATGAACGTTGTCTCCTGTCGTGGGACGCTTCGGAAGCCGCCACTGTAGAAGCGGCATCCGATGATGTAAATTGAAGATTGCTACGTTTTCAATAACCTGCAGGAATTGAAAGACCAACTCACCGATCTTCGCCAGGACTTCGTGCGCAACGTGCAGCTGCGGCACCTGCGCTGCTTCGTCACGGTGGCGCAGGAGCGACACCTCGCGCGCGCCGCCGGGCGGCTGGCGCTGAGCCAGCCGGCGGTGTCGAAGACGCTCTCCGAGCTCGAGGCCATTGCCGGCACGCGGCTGGTCGAGCGCAGCAACGCCGGGCGGCGCGGCGTGCAGGGCCTCACGGCCGCCGGCGAGCAGCTGCTGGCGCATGCGCTGCGCGTGCTGGAGGCGCTCGACGCCAGCGCGCAGGCCGTGGCGCCCGCGGCGGGCGAGCGCATCGAGCGGCTGCGCATCGGCGCGCTGCCCAGCGTGGCGCCGGCCCTGCTGCCGCAGGCGCTGGCGCGGCTGCGCGACAGCAGGCCATCGGTGCAGATCGTGGTGAAGAGCGCTGCCAACGCCGCCTTGCTCGACGAGCTGCGCGCCGGCGAACTCGACCTGGTGGTGGGCCGCATGAGCGATCCGCGCCTGATGGGCGGCCTGAGCTTCGAGCTGCTGCACACCGAGGCGCTGGTGTTCGCGGTGCGCGCGGGCCATCCGCTGGCGTACAAGGCGGCGTCGGTGCAGGCGGTGCTGGCCTATCCGCTGGTGGTGTACGGCGAGGGCACCAGCCCGCGCCACAACACCGAGAGCTTCCTGTCGGCGCGCGGCCTCGTGCTGCCGGCCAATGCGCTGCAGACGCTCGACGTGGCGGTGGCTCGTGCGCTGGCGGCAGTGTCCGATGCGGTGTGGATCACGCCGCTGGGTGCCGCGCGCGGCGAGCTGGACGATGGGCGCCTCGTGCGGCTGCGCATCGAGACGGCCGGCACGGAAGAGCCCGTCGGTCTGCTGCAGCGCAGCGACGCCGAGCCCTCGGCGCTGCGAGCCGCCATGGCCGTGCTGCTGCGAGAGGCCGCCAAGGAGCAGGGCGCGGTGCCCCCCGCAGCCAGGCGCAAGCGCAAGGGCTAACGTGTTTTCGCCAGGTGGCGCAGCGACACGAAGTGCGCGAAGCCTGGGGGTCAGTCTTTCGTTGCCCTGCGCTGCACGCAGGCCACGTAGCCTTCGCCATCGGGCGGGCGGCCCGCGCGCTGGCTCTCCCACATCATCTGGCCGAGGCACTCCATCGCCTCGTGATGCGCATGCAGCAGCGAGCCGCGTCGCGCAGCGAGCAGCTCGACCGCCTGGCGGATGCCGCGCGGCTGGTCGATGGAGCACTGCTCGCTGATCGACAGGTGCATCGACAGATGGAGGAACGGGTTCTCGCGTCCGTTCGATCCGTCGTACACCCGCGCCACCGCGGCGTCGGCGTCTGCAAGGTCCTCGTGGTACTCGGGGTGCTGGTCGATCCAGCCTGCTGCGATGGTCTCGAGCGCTTCCATCGGCAGGCCCTGCCGGTGCTTGGCGTAGACGTCGCAGAAGAAGCGGCGCACGTCTTCCTGGGAGGGGTTGAACATATCTATATAGAGGTGGCGAAAAGATGAAAGGGAGAGGCCGGCGAGAACGGTTTTTTCGGCGGCTTCGCGGCGCTTCGGATGTGTCGGACGTTCCGGGTACGCGGCGTTACTTCGTAACGTAACGAATCGCCAATTGACCTCCTTACGAGCTGTTTCCACACCCCGTCGAAGGTCCTGCAAAAAGAAAATTTTCCATACGAATCAACGAGTTGCGGTGTCCAAGGCAGCTTCGGAATGGAGCCCGGCAAAAGCGGCACGCTAGTTGCCCCTGAGTAGGCATCTTTTGTCACAGAGGCTGCCATGACCGCTCAACAAGCATCGACCAATTCGACCGAGGGACTTGCCGCCGCTGGCGCTGCCCCTGTGGTTCTCGCCCAGGCCACCGTCACTCCGCTGGGTACCCCCGGCGTGGTGAGCCCGGCCGCAGCTGCCGCCCCGGCCAGCATCGGCACATTATCGAACGCCACGCCCGGCGTCACCGTCATGCGCGACGGTGTCAGCATTCCCGTCGATGGCAATCAGACACTGATGGCCGGCGACCGCGTGATCGTTCCGCAGGACGGCCACGCCAACGTTCTCTTCCCCGGATCGGCCACCAACAAGGCCCCGCTCGCAGGTGTGTTCACCGGCGGCACCGACGCCACCATCGGCTCGACCAAGCTGCCCGGCGGCCTCGAACAGGTGAATGTCGATGTCGCCTCGGGCGACCTGCAGGTGACCCCGCCCGACAGCGACGCCGACGCCGCTGCCCTGGCCGTCACCAAGAAGCTCGCTGCCGGCAGCGGCATCGGCCTCGGTGAATTCGCGCTGGGCGCCCTCGGCGCCGCGGCGCTGGGTGCTGCACTGAGCGGTGGTGGCGGCGGCAGCGACAGCGCATTCCCGCTGCTCGTCGGCTCGGGCAATCCGACCAATCCTGGCGACTCCGATGCGGACGCCGACTCCGATGCGGACGCCGATGCTGATGCGGATGCGGACGGTGATGCAGATGCCGACGCAGACGCCGACGCAGATGCCGACGCCGATGCAGACGCCGATGCAGACGCAGATGCCGATGCCGATGCCGATGCAGATGCAGATGCCGATGCAGATGCAGATGCAGATGCAGATGCAGATGCCGATGCAGATGCAGATGCAGATGCAGATGCCGATGCAGATGCCGATGCAGACGCAGATGCCGACGCAGACGCAGACGCAGACGCAGATGCCGATGCCGATGCCGATGCCGATGCAGACGCAGACGCAGACGCAGATGCCGATGCAGACGCAGATGCCGACGCAGACGCAGATGCCGACGCCGATGCAGACGCAGATGCCGACGCAGACGCAGATGCCGACGCAGACGCAGATGCCGACGCCGATGCCGACGCAGACGCAGACGCCGACGCAGACCACCTCCTCGACCCGGGCGACGGCCTCGTCGGCCACGTCACCGACAGCCTCGGCAACGCGCTCGGCCTGGGCGACTCGCTCACTCCGGTCACCCATGCGGTCGACGGCCTCACCGACACGCTCGACGACGTGCTGGCGCCGGTTCTCGGCAGCGAGTTCACGCCGAACGATCCCAACCAGTTCGACCCGATCGACAACACCGTGGGCAGCGTCGCCGGCCTGCTGGGCGACTCGCTGAGCCCCACGCTCGACAACCTGCTGGGCGCCGGGGCCACCACCGCCATCCTCGGCACGGTGGTGGGTCAGGTCGACTACCTGACCGACGCGCTGAACAACGGCCTGAACAACCTCGTCGGCGATCACGGCATCGTCAGCGGCCTCACCGATGCGCTGGGCCTCGGCGGCGTCACCGACCAGCTGCTGGGCAACGACGGCGTCGTCGGCGGCCTGCTCGACAACGTGCTGGGCAATGGCAGCGTGGTCTCCGGCCTGCTGGCCGAAGACGGCGTCGTGGGCGGCCTGCTCGGACCCGATGGCGTGGTCGGCGGCCTGCTGGGCTCCGACGGTGCCGTGGGCGGCCTGCTGGGCAACGTGCTGGGCAGCGACGGCATCGTGGGCGGCCTGCTCGGCGACGGCGCCGTGGGCAGCCTGACCGGCGGCCTGCTGGGCGAAGACGGCCTGCTGGGCGGCCTGCTCGGCGACGGCAGCGCACTGGGCGGCGTCCTGGGTGACGACGGCCTCGTCGGCGGCCTGCTCGGCGGCGACGGCACCCTGGCCAACGTGCTCGGCAGCGGCGGCCTCACCGGCGAGCTGCTGGGCCACGGCGGCCTGGTCGACAGCCTGCTCGGCGAGCATGGCGCGATCTCCGGGATCATCGCCGACAGCCCGCTGGGCGGCCTGCTCGGCGGCGAAGGCGGCCTGCTGGGCGGTGCCGTCGGCGGCCTGCTCGGCAACGACGGACTGGTCGGCGGCCTGCTGGGTGACGACGGCCTCGTGGGTGGCCTGCTCGGCAACGACGGTCTCCTCGGCGGCGTGGTGGGCAATGACGGTCTGCTGGGCGGTGTGCTCGGCAACGATGGCCTGCTCGGCGGCGTGCTGGGCGATGACGGCATCGTCGGTGGCCTGCTCGGCAACGACGGTCTGCTGGGCGGCGTGCTCGGTGACGATGGCATCGTCGGCGGCCTGCTGGGCAGCGACGGTGTGGTGGGCGGCCTGCTCGGCGACAACGGCCTGGTCGGCGGTCTCCTGGGCGGCGACGGCCTGGGCGGCGTGCTCGGCGGCGACGGCCTTGCCGGCGGCCTGCTCGGACCCGACGGCGTGGTCGGCGGCCTGCTGGGCGACGACGGCATCGTGGGTGGCGTGCTGGGCAATGACGGCCTCGTGGGCGGCCTCCTCGGCGGCCTGCTGGGCGGCATCGGCAACGGCGGCACCCCCGGCACCGGCGACGCCCTGCTCGACCCGCTCGACAGCGTGGTCGGCGGCGTGGCCTCCGGCCTGAACAACGGCCTGCTGGGCGACCTGGGCCTGGGCGACGTGCTGGCCCCGGTGACCAGCGTCACCGACAGCGTGACCGACACCGTCGACGGCCTGCTGGCTCCGGTGCTCGGCTCCACCTTCACGCCCAACGACCCCAACGTGCTCGACCCGGTCGACGGCGTCGTCGACCAGGTGACCGACGGCGTGGGCGGCCTGCTGAGCCCGGTGACCGACCAGCTGCTCGGCGCCGGCACGACCAGCGCGCTGCTGAATGCGGTCGACACGCAAGTCGACTACCTGACCGACGGCGTGGCCAACCTCATCGGCGGCGATGGCCTGCTGGGCGGCGTCCTCGGTGGTGATGGTGGTCTCCTGGGCGGCGTGCTCGGCGGTGACGGCGGCCTGCTCGGTGGCGTGCTCGGCGACAACGGCGTGGTCGGCGGCCTGCTGGGTGGTCTGACTGGCGGCGACGCTGGTGGTCTGCTCGACGGCGTCCTGGGTGACAACGGCGTTGTCGGTGGTCTCCTGGGTGGTCTGACCGGCGGCGGCGCTGGTGGCCTGCTCGACGGCGTCCTGGGCGACAACGGCGTCGTCGGCGGCCTGCTGGGCGGCCTGACCGGCGGCGATGCCGGTGGCCTGCTCGACGGCGTCCTGGGTGACGACGGCCTGCTGGGTGGCCTGCTCGGCGGCCTCGGCGGCGGCACCTCTCCCGGCACCGGCGCTCAAGCCCTGTTGGATCCGGTCGACAACGTGGTCGGCGGCCTGGCGAACAGCCTGAACAACGGCGTGCTCGGCGGCCTGGGCCTGGGCGATGCCCTGACCCCGGTGGTCGGCCTGACCGACGGCTTGACCGACACGGTCGACGGCCTGCTGGGCCCCGTGCTCGGTACCGGCTTCGTGCCGAACGATCCCAACGTGCTGGACCCGGTCGACAACGTGGTCGGCCAGGTGACCGATGGCGTGGGCGGCCTGCTGAGCCCGGTGACCGACCAGGTGCTCGGCGCGGGTGCCACGGGCGCCCTGCTGGATCAGGTCGCCACGCAGGTCGACTACCTGACCGACGGCGTTGCCAACCTCGTGGGTGGCGACAACGGCCTGCTGGGCGGCGTGCTCGGCGGTGACGGCGGCCTGCTCGGTGGCGTGCTCGGCGACAACGGCGTGGTCGGCGGCCTGCTGGGTGGTCTGACTGGCGGCGACGCTGGCGGTCTGCTCGATGGCGTCCTTGGTGACAACGGCGTGGTCGGCGGTCTCCTGGGTGGTCTGACCGGTGGCGATGCCGGTGGTCTGCTCGACGGCGTCCTGGGTGACAACGGCGTTGTCGGTGGTCTCCTGGGTGGTCTGACCGGTGGCGATGCCGGTGGTCTGCTCGACGGCGTCCTCGGTGACAACGGCGTGGTCGGCGGTCTCTTGGGTGGTCTGACTGGCGGCGACGCTGGCGGTCTGCTCGATGGCGTCCTCGGTGACAACGGCGTGGTCGGCGGTCTCTTGGGTGGTCTGACTGGCGGCGACGCTGGCGGTCTGCTCGATGGCGTCCTCGGTGACAACGGCGTGGTCGGCGGTCTCTTGGGTGGTCTGACTGGCGGCGACGCTGGCGGTCTGCTCGACGGCGTCCTTGGCGACAACGGCGTGGTCGGTGGTCTGCTGGGTGGTCTGACCGGCGGCGACGCTGGTGGCCTGCTTGATGGGGTCCTGGGCGACAACGGCGTGGTCGGCGGGCTGCTGGGGGGGCTGACCGGCGGCGACGCTGGTGGTCTGCTTGACGGCATCCTGGGCGACAACGGCGTGGTCGGTGGCCTCCTGGGTGGCCTGACCGGCGGCGATGCCGGTGGTCTGCTCGACGGCGTGCTCGGCAGCGATGGCCTGGTCGGCGGTGTCCTCGGTGCCGTGACTGGTGGCGACGCTGGCGGTCTGCTCGACGGCGTGCTCGGCAGCGATGGCCTGGTCGGCGGTGTCCTCGGCACCGTGACCGGCGGCGACGCTGGCGGCCTGCTGGGCGGCGTGCTCGGCAGCGATGGCCTGGTCGGCGGTGTCCTCGGTGCCGTGACCGGCGGCGACGCTGGCGGTCTGCTCGACGGCGTGCTCGGCAGCGATGGCCTGGTCGGTGGCGTTCTCGGCACCGTGACCGGTGGCGACGCTGGCGGTCTGCTCGACGGCGTGCTCGGCAGCGATGGCTTGGTCGGTGGCGTTCTCGGCACCGTGACCGGTGGCGACGCTGGTGGCCTGCTGGGCGGCGTGCTCGGCAGCGATGGCCTGGTCGGCGGTGTCCTCGGCACCGTGACCGGTGGCGACGCTGGCGGCCTGCTGAACGGCGTGCTCGGCAGCGACGGCCTGGTCGGCGGTGTCCTCGGCACCGTGACCGGCGGCGACGCTGGCGGCCTGCTGAACGGCGTGCTCGGCAACGACGGCCTCGTCGGCAGCCTCCTGGGCCAGGACGGCCTGGTGGGCAGCCTGCTCGGCGGCCTGACCGGCGGCAACAGCCCGGTGGCCAACATCCTGGAGCCGGTGAGCGAGGTCGCCAGCAGCGTGACCGCCGCCGCGACGCCGATCGTCTCGACCGCGACCAGCGCCGTGCACGACGTGACGGCACCGGTGACCGACATCCTGGCCGGCACCACCTCGGCGGCCGCGCCGGTGGCGGAGGCAGTGAGCACCACGGTGAGCAGCGTCGACCACGCCGTCACCCCGCTGGTGACGGAAGTCGTGACGCCGATCACCAGCCTGGTCGAGCACGCGGTTTCGCCGGTGACGAACGTCCTGCACGGCCTGCTGGGCTGATCGGCCGGCGGACACCGGTAGAGAGAACACAAGAAGGAAGAGGGGCGGGGGAGCTTGCCGCAGCACCAGGGACAGGCCGCCACCGGCCTGTCCCGCGAAAGGACCGATATGAAGAAGAATTTCCAGACAGTGGCCATCGTCGCGCTCGGCGCAGTCCTGGTGGGCTGCGCGGCCCCCAAGACCGGCCGCGACGATGCGACCTACTACTACTCGAACAAGGCTGCGACCGCGGTGCCGAAGGTGGAGCCGGCACCGCCGCCGCCGGTGCAGAACGGCCCAGCCGGGGTGCCGAAGATCGTCTATTTCGACTTCGACAAATACAACATCAGGCCCGGCGACCGGAACATCGTGGAAGCTCACGCGAGCTACCTGCGCAACCGGCCGCAGAGCAAGGTCGTGATCGAGGGCCACACCGACCAGCGCGGCGGCCGCGAATACAACCTCGCGCTGGGCCAGCGCCGTGCCGACTCGGTCCAGCGCGCGCTCACGCAGCTCGGCGTGCCCGCCGAGCGCATCGAGGCCATCAGCTGGGGCCTGGAGAAACCTGCATCGCTCGAAACCACCGAGGAGGGCTATCAGCTCAATCGCCGGGCCGAATTCAGCTATCGCTGAAGCCGGGTCACCGCGATGACTTCGGTGGTGGCAGTCCCCGGACCGCGCACACGTCAGAGCGAAAGCAGATGACGGGCGTGGCCGGTTTCCCGCATTCGAACGGGGCCGAATGATGTCCTTCACAGACCAGCTCCACGCCTGCCACGAACGCCTTGCGTCGGTGTGCGCGGCGCTGCCTGCGCCCTATCCGGCATTCACGCTGTTCTTCTCGGTCAGCGACGGCTCGCAGCGCGCACACGTCGTGCACGCGCGGGCCGCCGACTTCGAGACTGCGTGGCGCGAAGGCGCGGGCCACGTCGAGCGCTGGGTGCACGAGCGCGGCATCGTCTCGCCGTGGCTGCGCATCGACTGGGTGGAGGGCGCGAGCCCGATGGACTGGGCCCAGTTCAAGACGCAGCTCACGGCCGTCAAGCGCAACTACTTCCGCCTCGGCCTGGCCTTCGACAAGGACTTCACGCTCGCCTTCACCGAGCAGGAACTCAATGCCAACGCCATGCTGTGCGGCGACTCGACCATCGCGCACTCGGTGGTCAACGCGCGCAACTTCGAGGTCTACGGCCAGGCGCGCTTCCAATGCTCGCCGCCGCTGGACATGCCCTCCGACCAGCCGGTCTACCTGCTGGCGACGGTGGGCGTGTTCTGCCAGCCCGACGGCGTGGTGCACAAGCTGGTGGGCACGGGGCTCGACGCGGGCCGCCGGCAGCTGCCTGCGCTCAACCCGCAGTCGGTGCTCGAACTCGTGCGCAGCGGCTCGTCGTACCTCGCGCGCCAGGTGCAGGGCGACGGCCTCTTCGTGTACGGCTACTTCCCGTGCTTCGACCGCCGCATCCCGACCTACGACGCGATGCGCCATGCGAGCGCGATCTACGCGATGCTCGAGTCGTGGGAGCTCACGCGCGACGAGACGCTGCGCGCGGCCATCGACCGGGCGCTGGAGCATCTCACCGGCTCGCTGATCCGCGACTACATCCTGCTCGACGGGCGCGCGGTGGCCTTCCTGGTCGACACCGGCGGCGAGATCAAGCTCGGCGGCAACGCGGCCTGCGTGCTCGCGCTGGTGAAGTACTGCGAGCTGATGGACACGCGCCGCTGGCTGCCGCTGCTGGAGAAGCTCGCGCTGGGCATCGCCTCGATGCAGGATGCGGCCACCGGCCGCTTCAACCACGTGTTGCACGCCGCCGACCTCACGGTCAAGCAGGCCTCGCGCATCATCTACTACGACGGCGAGGCCGCCTACGCGCTCATGCGCCTCTACTCGCTCACGCGCGAGCCGCAATGGCTGGCGGTGGTGGAGAAGGCCTTCGACCACTTCATCGCCAGCCAGCACTGGCAGGCGCACGACCACTGGCTCAGCTGCTGCGTGTGCGAACTCACGCACTGGAGCCCTCAGGAGAAGTACTTCCGCTTCGGCCTGCAGAACGTGGCGGGGTACCTCGACTTCGTGCTCGACCGGAAGACCACCTTCCCGACGCTGCTCGAACTCATGCTGGCCGCGCAGCAGATGCTGCAGCGGCTCGAAGGCATGCCCGCGATGCGGCACCTTCTGGACGAACTCGACACCGAGAAGTTCTACCGCGCGCTCGACTACCGCGCGCACTACCTGCTCAACGGATTCTTCTGGCCCGAGATGGCGATGTACTTCCGCCGGCCGTCGACCGTGGTGGGCTCGTTCTTCATCCGCCACCACTCGTTCCGCGTGCGCATCGACGACGTCGAGCAGTACCTCTCGGGCTTCGCCGCCTACCACCGCTACCTGGTGGAGCGGCGCGCAGTGCCGGGTGGCGCGGGCTCCGGGGGCGGGCGCGACGACGGCGCGGTGTGGACCGCCAGCGAGATGGCGCGCGTGACCGGCGGCGAGTGGGTGGTCAAGCCCGAGGACGGCTGGCGCGCCGCGGGCGTGGCGCAGCGCTCCTTCATGCGCAAGGGCCGCGTGGTGTTCGACCACCAGACGCGGCCTTCCAAGACGCCGCTGGCCGCCGTCACGCTCAAGGGCGTGCTGCAGCCGGCCGCGGCCGTGCTGTGCTCCGACCCCAAGCCGCACCTCGACAAGCGCGTGCCCGTGCTCAAGGTGCAGAACGTGCTGCAGGCGGTGCTGGAGCTCGGCGACCATGCGCGCGCCGAGTTCACCGGCCGCGTGTGCGGCGTGCTCGGCAGCGGCGCCGGAAGCAGCACCGTGGCGGCGATGCTGGCCGGTGCGCTCACCGTGTGGGGCGAGGTCGGCCAGCCCGAGGGCAACGTGAGCCTGCCGTCGGGCATCGCCTGGAACATGACCTGCATGCCCAGGCACGCGGCCTACTGGGTGCTGGAGATGGGCACTTCGCACATGCCGGCGTCGGCGCAGCTGGTGCGGCCTTCGCTGATGGTCGTCACGGGGCTGTCCGCCGCCTCGCAGAAGCACCGCGGCCCGAGCGAGGCTGCCGCGCGCATGGACAGCCGGATCTTCCAGGCCATGGCGCCGGGCGATTCGGTGGTGCTCAACCGCGACATTCCCGAATTCGCCACCTTCGCCGAAGCGGCGATGGCGCAGCAGCTGCAGATCGTGACCTACGGCGAGCACAGGGACGCCGACGTGCGCCTGCTCGCCTTCGATCACGGCGAGGTGCAGGCGATGGTGGCGGGCGAGCCCTTCCAGCTGCGGCTGAACGCGCCGGGCCGGCACATGGGCGCGAGCGCTATCGCCGCGCTCGCCGCGCTGCAGGCCATGCGGCTGCCGCTGGCCGCCGCGGTCGAGCCCTTCGCGCACTTCGAGCCGCCGGGCGGCCGCGGTGCGCTGCACACCATTCACATCGGCGGCGGCAGCTTCAAGCTGATCGACGAGACCTACGACGCCAACCCCAGCTCGATGCGCGCCGCGCTGGAGCTGCTCTCGCAGGCGCCCTGCGAGCCGGCGCGGCGCGTGGCGATCCTCGGCGACATGCAGGAGCTCGGCCCCGCCGCCCAGCGCCACCACCTCGACCTGGAGGCCGAGCTGCTCGCATCGCAGCCTGACCGCGTGCTGCTGTGCGGCCCGCTGATGCGCGCGCTGCATGCGCGCATCCGCACCAAGGTGCGCTCGCACTGGTTCGTCGATGTGTCCGATCTGTCGACAGCGCTCGGCGGGCTGCTGCAGCCCGGCGACTGGGTGCTGGCGAAGAGTTCCGCGGGTGTCGGCCTTTCGCGGCTGGCCCGGGTTTTGAAAGCACTGCCATGAGATTCAACGCACTCCTGCACTCGGCCTTCGGATACGAGGCCCCCGCCACGCGACAGCAGCCCGCCCGCCGCTGGTGGCTGGGCTGGCTGCAGCTGCTGTGCGCATGGGTGCTGTGCATGCTGCTGTGCGCCAACATCGCGCTGGTGTTCGCGCAGGATTTGTCAGGGCGAAAGGGGGAGGTCAGCGCAGGGAGGCCGGCCGGTTGCGCGGTAACGGGAAGCGCCGCGCAACCGGTGCCGGTTAACGGGATCAGGGCCGATGTGGCGAAGGGGCAAAGGCTGCCGTGCTGATGTGTGTTTGAAGCGCACCGCGAGTGAATATTTGCCTTGTAACAGCTGGGTAACAGTTGATAATGAGGCAGGCGTCACTGCACGACGGACCGGCTCTTTCCAATGATCAAGTTCCTCCTGCCAAGCCAACTGGTTGCCGAGACCCCGGACGAGCCCGGAGCCAGTCCCTACGCGGGTGCGCTGAACGCCGCATTCCGCGCTGCCTATCCGCTGGTGAAGAGTGCGGCATGGCGCTCGCTGCCCATCAGCCTGTTCGGGCTGCTGCCTTCCATCTTCCTGCTGCAGGTGTATGACCGGGTGCTGTCGCGCAGCGGCACCTCGACGCTGGCCGCGCTGGTAAGCGGCATCCTGTTCTTCCTGTGCATCGAGTTCTGGCTGCGCACGCGCCGCTCGCGCCTGCTGCGCAACGCCGGCGCCATCGTCGACCACGGCGTCTCGGGCGCGCTGCTGAACTCGATGCTGGGCCGTCCGCTGCGCGCGCTGGAGGCGCGGCCGGCGTCGGTGTGGCACCTGTACTTCCGCGACGTGGCCTCGGTGCGCGGCACCATCACGGGCGGACTGGCCCAATCCATCTTCGACCTGCCCATGGCCGTCTTCGCCCTGGTGGTCATCGGCATCGTCGCGCTGCCGGTGCTGCCGGTGGTGGTGCTGTTCCTCGGGATCATGTCGTTCCTGGCGTGGTGGTGGGCCGACGAGGTGCGCTCCGGCCGCGTGGAGGAAGTGCAGCGCGGGCGCGGCCTCGAGCGCGTGACCGCCGAGATCTGCAACGCACGCGAGACGCTCAAGGCCCAGGCCAACGACGGCCCCACCATCGAGATGTGGCGCCAGACCTACAACGCCTGGCTCGCCGAGAGCTTCAGCAAGAACGGCCAGATCGAGACAGCGCGCGACGGCACCACCGTGCTGCTCACCGTCTTCTCCGTCGTCGTCGTGACCGTTGGCGCCGTCTCGGTGATGGAGCAGTGGATGACGGTGGGCGGCCTGGTCGCGTCGAACATGCTGGCCTTGAAAGCGCTGCAGCCGGTGGCCGGGCTGGTGTCGAACTGGCGCTCGCTGGCCACCGCCAAGGAGGCCGCCAAGCGGCTGGAGACCGTGCTGCGCGAGCCGGTCGAGAAGCCGCCCACGGGCATGACGCTGCCCCAGCCGCTGGGCCGCATCACGCTGAAGGACGTGAGCTTCAGCTTCACCGAGACCGCTCAGCAGCCGGTGCTGGAGAACGTCGACCTCGACATCGGCCCGGGCGGCCTGCACGTGATCGTGGGGCGCAACGGCGCGGGCAAGTCGACGCTAGTCAAGCTGCTGTCGGGCCTGTACACGCCCACGCGCGGCGTGGTGAGCATCGGCGAGTACGACCTCTCGCAGTTCGGCCGCGAGGAGCTGTCGCGCTGGATCAGCTATCTCTCGCAGGAGGTCTACTGGTTCGGCGGTTCGCTGATCGACGTGATGCGGCGCAACGCGCCGGGCCAGAGCGACGAGCAGATCGTCGCGGCCTGCAAGCTCTCGGGCGCGCACGATTTCATCTCGCGGCTGCCCGACGGCTATCGCACCATGGTGGGCGAAGGCGGCACCGGCGTGTCGGTGGGCGAGCGGCGCAAGCTCGCGCTGGCCATGAGCTTCCTGCGCAAGCCCTCGGTGCTGGTGCTCGACGAGCCCAGCAACGACCTCGACTTCCAGAGCGAGCGCAACCTGCTCGCCACGCTGCTCGCGGTGGCCAAGGTGCGCACCGTGGTGGTCGTCACGCACTCGCTGCGCATCGTCTCCGCCGCCAACGTGGTCTACCACGTCACCGGCCACGGCAACGTGGAGCAGGGCACGGCCGCGGTGATGGTGCCAAAGCTGTTCGGCGTGAAGAAGCCGCTGGTGGCGCTGGGCGACGCGGAAGAAGGCGCGGCCGGCGGTGCCTCGCCGGCCTCGCGCTCGATGGCCTGAGGCACGGGCGGCGACCGACGAGCAACGAACGACTGACGAACGAAGAGTGACCGGGGACGCGATTTGAAAATAGACCTGCCGCAGATTCTTCAGGAAGAGAACGAGAAGCGCGAGGCCCAGGCCTCGCCGCAGGGGCGGCGGCGGCAGTGGATCATCGGCGGCGCGATCGCCGTGCTCGCGCTGGTCGGCCTCGGCTTTCCGATGGAGACGGTGGTGGTTGCCCCGGGCCGCGTGATCCCGTCGGACCGCGTCAAGTCCATCCAGCATTTGGAGGGCGGCATCGTCAGCAACGTGCTGGTGAAGGAAGGCGAGAAGGTCAAGCAGGGCCAGCCGCTGGTCGAGATCGACCTGGGCGGCAGCGGCCTCAACCTCGAAGAGCTCACTGCCCGCTACGCCGCCACGCAGGCCACGCGCGTGCGGCTGATGGCCGAGAGCCGCGGCCAGCCGCTCACGCGCCAGTCCTTCGCCGCCGACATCGACGAGGGCGTGTTCGAGGGCGAGACCGGCGCCTACCAGGCGCGCGCGCTCGAGCAGCGCGGCGTGATGGCCGGCGCGGTGTCGGGCCTGGAGCAGGCGCGCAGCAAGAAGCTGGAGCAGGAGGCCAAGGTCAAGGGCCTGAGCGACCGGCTGGCGCTGATGCAGAAGGAACTCGAAATCTCCGAACAGCTGCTCAGCGAGAAGCTGGTGGGTCAGGTCGAAGTGCTCGAGAAGCGCCGCCAGGCCGAGAGCGTGCGCAGCGAACTCGCCGTGGCGCGCCAGGGCGTGGTTTCGGCCAACGCCTCCATCACCGAGGCGCAGGCCAAGATGGCGGAGGCCGAGGGGCGCTTCCGCCGCCGCGCTTCGGACGAACTGGCCACGGTCGAGCGCCAGTTCGCGAGCCTGAGCGAAGACCTGGCGCGTGCGCGCACCCAGCGTTCGCGCACCGTGGTGAAGGCGCCGTCGGACGGCATCGTGAAGGGCCTGCGCAATTCCAGCCCCGGCTGGGTGGTGAAGCCGGGCGAATCGATCCTCGAGGTGGTGCCCGACGAGGACGAGATCATGGTCGAGGCGCGGCTCAACCCCAACGACCGCGGCTTCATCGAAGTGGGTCAGGAGGCGCGCGTGAAGATCACCGCCTACGACTACCTGCGCTACGGCGCGGTCGACGGCAAGGTGAGGCTGGTTGCGGCCGACGCCGACCGCGACCCCGCCATCTCCAGCGGCGCGCCCTACTACCGGCTGCTCATCAGCATGTCGCAGTCGCACGTGGGCCGCGTCGAGAACCGCATCACCGCCGGCATGGAGTCCGAAGTGGACCTGCGCGTGGGCACCGACCCGTTCATCTGGTACATCCTGCGACCCGTGCTCAAGCTTCGCCGCGAAGCTTTCCGCGAACCATGAAGTACCGCAAACCGGTCGATCTGCGCCGCGTGGGCACCGGCGCCGTCTGCGCGGCACTGTGTGCGGGCTTCGCCCTGCCGCCAGCCTATGCCCAGGAGCAACAGCAGCAGCAGCCCCAGCCGCTGCCCGACTACCTGCTGCAGCAGCAGGAGATGGAGAGCGCCGCGAGGCTCACCGTCGCGCGCAGGCTCTCGGCGCCTTCGCTCGGCGCGGCGAGCTACGCGCAGCAGGTGAAGCAGGCGCTGGTCGTGCTCTCGCAGGACTACCCCGAAGTGCAGACCATGCAGGCGGCCGCCAATACCAGCAGCTACGGCGTGGATGCGGCGAGACAGGCGCGCTATCCGAAGTTCAGGCTCGGCACCTCCTCGGGCAACTACAACAGCGGGGCGGCCAACGCCAAGACGCAGAGCTACACCGTGCTGACCGCCGAGGCGCGCGTGAGCCTGCTGGACGGCGGCGCGATGAACGCCGCGCAGCGCGCCGCGGAAGCCGGCAACCAGGCCGACGACGAGGCCGTCGTCACCACCTCGCAGAAGGTGGTGCTGGACGCGCTCACTGCGTATTTGCAGGTGCAGCGCTTCGACCTCAAGAAACAGATTGCGCACAAGGCCTCCGAGGTGGTGGCCGAACTCTCGAAGGCCGAGGCCCGCCGCGTGGCGCTGGGCGTGAGCGGCGACAACGACCTCAACATGGCGGCCTCGCGCCGTGCGCTGGTGGCCGCGCGTGAATCCGACTTCGAGGCGCAGCGCGACGAGGCGCTCGCCAAGTTCCGCAACTACTTCAAGTTCTCGCCCAACCCCGAGTCGCTGCCGGTGCTCGCGGCGCCCGTGCAGTGGCGCATCGCCACGCAGGAGGAAGCGCTGCGCCGGGCCGAATCGCGCAGCACCGAGATCGCCGAGGCGCTGGGCCGCATCGAGCGGGCGAGGGCGCTGGCCGACCAGCAGGACGCGAGTCTCTACCCCACGCTCGACGCCGTGCTCGTGAAGAGCAAGGACCCGCGCGGCGTCTCGCCGCAGGACCCGACGCGCGCTGCGTTCGAGCTCAACTGGAACTTCGGCAACGGCTTCGACCGCCAGCTGCGCCTGAAGTCGGCGCTGGCCGAAGTCGCCAACCAGGAAGCCAAGCTCGAAGGCGTGAAGCTCAACCTCTTCGAGCTCACCGCAGCCTCGTGGTCGCGCACCGTCTCCGGCCGCGAGCGCGAGAAGCAGCTGATGGAAGCCGTCAGCACCGCCGGCCAGGCCTTCCGCGGCCGCCGCCGCCTGATGGAGTTCGGCCGCGAGACCCTGCCCAAGGTGCTCGACGCGCAGCTCGACTACTACACGCTGCTGTTCGACTACGTCGACGGCGTCTTCGACCTGCGCATCTCCGAGCTGCGCCTGGCACGCACCACCGGCGAACTGCGCATCGACCCCGCCGGCCCCAACAACTGGATCGACCGCCTCTTCGGCGCCCCCAGCCGCCAGGTGCTCACCGAGGACGGCCTGCTCGCGAAGCTCTGCATATCGAGCAACACCGCCTGCACAAGCGAGCCGGTAGTGACCGAACGCGCCACTGGCGCAGCCGGCGCCCCTCCGGCCCTGCGCAGAGCCCAACGCCTCTCGATCCCGTAAGCAAGCGGGCAAGCGGGCAAGCGGCAAGCGAAGCGAGCCAATTCGCGAACACCGCGGAACCGGCTCTGCCGGGCCGCAGGTGTTGCCCCCGGCAGGGGGTTGGCGAAGCGACACGAAGTGCGCGAAGCCTGGGGGTGAGCCTGGTGCCACCGAGGAACCGGCTCTGCCGGGCCTCAGGTGTTGCCCACGGAAGGGAGTTGGCGAAGCGGACACGAAGTGCCGCGCAGCCTGGGGGAGAGCCTGGTGCCACCGAGAAACCGGCTCCGCCGGGCCTCAGGTGTTGCCCCCGGAAGGGGGTTGGCGAAGCGGACACCAAGTGCCGCGCAGCCTGGGAGGAGCCAAGCCTTGCCTGGGGGCGAACTTATTGCTCTTCGGGAATGCCCGGTTCGCCGTCGAGGATCTGGTACTTGCGCATCTTCTCCCACAGCACCTTGCGGCTGATGCCCAGGTGCTGCGCGGTGTCCTGGCGCTTCCAGTCGTTGATCTCCAGCGCCGCGATGATGCGGTTGCGCTCGCTGCTGTTCCAGCCCTTGCGGTCGGCGCTGCCGTCGATCGCGCCCAGCCCGCCCGAGCTGCCGTTCAGGCCGTTGCCGCCCGCCGATGCCGCAGGCGCGGGCGTGCCGCGCGTGAGCGCGATGGCGCGCTGGATCAGGTTCTGGTCCCAGCTGTGCAGCTGGCGCGCAATCACGCCCACGCGCTCGGCGAGGTTGCGCAGCTGGCGCACGTTGCCGGGGAAGTAGGTCTCGGCCACCGCGTCGCTGAGCCAGTGCGGCGTTTCGCCCAGGGCTTCCAGCTCGTCGCCGAGCACGTTGCTCAGCAGCGCCTTGAAGATCGCGATCTTGTCGATCTCGCCGCGTTCCTCGAGACTGGGTACGTGCAGTTCGATCACCGCGAGCCGGTAGAACAGGTCGGCGCGGAACTCGCCGCTGGCCACCATCTCGCGCAGGTTGCGGTTGGTGGCCGCCACGAGCCGGAAGTCCACGCGCACCGGCGCCGTCGCGCCCAGCCGCGTCACCGCGTTGTCCTCCAGCACGCGCAGCAGCTTCACCTGCTGGTAGCGCGGCAGGTCGCCGATCTCGTCGAGGAACAGCGTGCCGCCCGTGGCCTGCTCGAAGTAGCCGCGATGCGCATGCACCGCGCCCGTGAACGAGCCCTTGGTATGGCCGAAGAAGAGCGACTCGAAGAGCCCGTCGGGAATCGCGCCGCAGTTCACCGCCACGAACGCGCCCTTGCCGTAGCGCTGGTGGCCCATGTGCAGCTGCTGCGCGATGCGCTCCTTGCCCACGCCCGTCTCGCCGCGCACCAGCACGCTGTGGTCGCAGTCGGCAAAGGCGTTCACCTCGGCCAGCAGCGCCTTCATCGCATCGGAGTGCGCCACCAGCACGTCGGGCGGCTGCGGCGCCACCTCGCGCGCACGCAGCTGCCGCACCAGCTTCGCGACCATCGTGCGCAGCTCGGCGCAGGTGAAGTCGTATGGCAGCACATGCAGGTACTCGGGCGGATAGGTGCGCGAGTCGCGCTCGCGCGACCCGGCCGCCACCCAGATCACCGGCATGCCCTGCAGCAGCTCGGTCGCATGCGCCAGACCGCCCCCGTCGATGACCGTGACGCTGATGATCGCCACCGAAGGCCGCAGCGCGGCCCCCTGCTCCTGATGCGGAGGCGGCATGCCGTCGGCCCGGATCACCTCCACGTCGAAGCTCGCCATGCACCGCGCGATGCGGTCGAGGATGTCTGCCTTGCCTTCCCAGACAAAGAGGTCGAGTTCGTCGAAATTGGCGGCGGGTGAGCTCATGTTGGAAGTACGCGCATATCAGTAGACCAGCTGGGCACCTCGATTACAGGAGAGGCGAGCGCCGACCTGCGCTTGCGCAAGATCGATTCCCAGGAGGTTCAGTAGTGCATTGACGGTAGGGTCGAGCAGGGGACCGAGTGCGTTCGTGACCACCGTCTGCAGGGTGTTCAGGAGATTGCTGATCAGGCTGAAGGTGCCATTCAGCAGGCCTCCGAGGACGCCGCTGCTGTCGCTCGAGTAGGGCTGAATCTGGATTCCACCTAGCGTGGACCCCAAGCTTTGCACAAGCGACGTGGAGCTAATGGGCTTGAATGATGGATCTTTGCCTGTGCCGTCATATGGCGCGGCATCGATCTCTGGTAGGTTTGCCGGAGCTGGAGCAACATAAGTCAGTGCGGTGCCACTTGCGCTTCCGCCGACGTCCGAGTTGACGACAAGGCCAAGTCCGGAGATGACAGTTTTCTGGGCAAGCCCCATGTCAGTCACATACGTGCCGTTCTCAGCTTTCCATTTTTTGGGGCTACAGATCAGCGACAGAAGACACCAGTCGAACTTGGCTTCGCGATAGCCGATCTCGACGATGCCTACAGGAGCGGCTGTTGCCGGCACAGAAGACGAAAAGATGTTCGAAACCTTGCCGACATTCAACCGAGCCACACTAGTGCTGGCTTGGACATTCAATGATTTGCTATCAGAGCTGTTGCATGTATGGCCTGTAACCAGTCCCGCACCATTGCCAGCACTGAGACCAATTTCAATGGGTGCGGGGAGAGCTTGTGCGTAGATCACCTTGGTCACTGGGCAGTTGCCGCTGCAGACGACTGTTGCAACCAAGTCGGACACAATCGTTCCGAGATTCAAAGTTGCAACGCTATCGAGAAAATTGATAAGCGGAGACAGCGCACCAGTCACCGTGGAAAGCAAGTTCGAAAGAAGATTTGTGATCCCGTCGAGATTGACGGACAGCAGCATGCGGACCTGTGCAGTGCGGACGTAAATCCTGTTCGGATCATTAACCCCGAGTGCCGGATTGATGAGCATCGGATTTCCCACGGCAGAAACCTGGGGCGGCTCGACGACCTGCACCTTCGCCGTGACGCTGGCGATGCCGGGGACGTTGATCGGCACGGTGGCCGCGAGGCCGTTCTTGCCGTTCGCGACCTGGATCATTCCCTGAACGAGCTGGAAGAGCTGGAGGTTGGTGTTGAGGCCGGCAGCGTCCGTTCCGCTCGCCACGCCCAGGAGGTCGGCGAGCTTGAGGGTGAAGGGCGCAGCCTGGACGGTGACCAGCAGATCCCGCAGTGCCTGGATGGTGGCGGCGGCGGTGTTGCCGCTGCGTTCCATGACGGAGATCATGGCCTGGAGCAGGACGCCTGCGTCCACGTTCGTGGCGAGCACCTGGTCGTAGTTGGCGGCGCTGATGTTCAGGGCGACCTTGAGTTGATCGAGAAAGCTCAACAACTGGATGTCGGTGTTCAGCAGCCCCTGCCAGCCCGCGGCTTGCAGCGACAGCGCGCCGCCCAGCAGGCCGCCGAAAAGGGCGTTCAGCAAGGCCGACTGGTTGGAGTCGATGGTCACCAGCGTGCTTCGAATGGTGAGCGAAGCGAGCGGCTGTCGTTGCGCCGCAAGTGCCTGCACGCTGATGGTGGCTGCAGGACTGCCGGAAATTCCTGGCAGGAGCAGGGCCGGAGTCCTCGTGATGGTGACCCGTACGGCATTGAAGGCCTGGCCTGTGCCGGGTGTACCGAAGTACTGGGGTGCCGTTCGGCTGGGATTGCCTGGATCCCAGTTGCCGCATTCCACATCCCCCTGTGTGAGGGCAGGCAGCAGGGGCGGCATGTTCTGGGAAGCGTTCGTCACCGCAGCAGTCTTCGCGTCGGTGCAGACGAAGGGCTGGAGTGACTGGGCCCCCGACAGCGCCGCAAGGTCCGCGGTCTTCTGAAGCTCGCGCTTGATGAAGAAGAGATAGCCGAGCTGCGTGCCAAGCAGCGTGATGACCACAAGGCTCAGCGCGATGGCCGTATTGATCAGGACCGATCCGCGGATCCGCTTGCGGCTTGAGAGGTGATGGAGTGCTGCGTTCATGGCAATGGAACTCCTCAGGACGATCGAATTGCGATGGTCGAGCGACTCCGCAGCTGATTGGGCATCCACGTGCTGATATCCAGGAAAGGTATGGACGGCAGCAGGCGGTTCGCGCTGTAGGGGTAGATCACCGTCACCACGTAGGTGGCAGATGCTCCGGCGCCGCTGGTGATGGGGTCGACGGTCACGTTGGACACGATCCAGTTGCGCCTGCTGGTCACGTCGGTGTTCGCCGAAACAGGCACGACGAGGGAATTGGTCAGGGCCGCATAGACGGCGTCCTTTACTCGTCCGTCACCTGCAACGGGCGAAGTGATGATGCCTGCCGTGCGGGCGCCTTCTTCCGCCGCGCGTGTCACCGCCTGCTGCGTGTAGAGCACCGCACCGAACGTTGCGAGCGCATACAGCACGCTGAACAGCACGCTGAAGACCAGCGCGAACTCGATGGCGGCCACGCCGCGCTCGCGAGCCTTCCTGCGTGTGCAAGCCCCGCCGTTGCCATTGCCGTTCATGGCGCTCTCCCGTCCAGCAGCATGCTGGCCTTGCCGACGATGGTTGTAGGCATGACGAAGCTGGGGAACGGCGGCAGCAGCATCTGCAAATTGCTTGCCGTCACGGTTACCACCATCTGGCAGCGCGTGTCCCAGGTGGTGCCGCAGGCGGGAGCCGTGCAGTTGTTGCTGACCACACCGCACACGGTGGCAGTGGCGTTGCGCGTCACCACCGCGGGCATCCAGTTGCTGCTCGCGAGGGCAGTCGTCTGAGCCTGGGTGGCGCGCGCTGCAAAGGTCGACTGGTAACGCAGCGCGGCGCGCGCGCCGTCTTCGGCTGCGTTCTGCAACCCGAGCCGGAACGCGAACAGCATCCCATAGCTGATGATCCCGTAAAGCAACGCGAAGAAGATCAGGAACACCAAGGCGAACTCGACCGCGTACGCACCGCGCTGGGCGTGCGCGGCGGTGCGGTTGCGAAGGCGTGGTGTGGTCATGGCGCTGCCGGATCTGCGTTGTGCGCCTTGGCTACTTCGGCGCGCTGGGGTCGCCGCCGGCGCCGGAACTGCCGTTGCCGGCGTTGGACTTCAGGCTCGAGGTCATGCGCTCGGGAATGGGGTATTCAAAGCTCTTCAGATAGCGCTGGTAGCTGCGGCTGGCGACGTCGCCGGCGATGGTTCTCGGCGTCCTGGATGCGATCTCCCCGCCGCGCTGCCAGGCGAGCAGGCTCTGGGTGGCGTCGCCGACCTGCAGCGGCTCGTAGGTGAAGTCTTCGGCCTGCGCCATCTCTTCCTGGCCCTGCGGCTGTGTCGATGCCTGCGCGGCGGCAGCAGGAGCGGGTGTTGCGGGCTCCTGTGCCTTGGCTGCCGGGGGCTGCGCCTGCGGTTGCTGTTGTTGCTGGGCGATTGCCGCCGGAGCGGCGATCAGCAACGTGGCCGCAAGTCCGAATGCCGGCAGCGAGGCGATGCGGGCGATGGTCGTCTTTCTCATGGGGTGCCTCGTGGGGTCGAATTCGGCGACAGGGAAGCCGCCGCGTCGGCGGTGGCAGGGTTGAGCTGGCTGGCGGTGCGCACGCCTGCGCTGCCCGACCAGCGCGACGCCTTGAGCATCAGCGGTTGCTGCTGCTGCGCCTGGTCTTCGCGTGCGGCGGTGGTGGCCGTGTCCGGCAGCGGGCGCACGATGTCGACGGCTGCGGCCGGTTGAAGGGAACCGGTGGACGCGAGCGGCCTTGAACCTCCGGCGCGCAGCTGCTGGGCGGCATCGCGGACCGCGGCGCGCGCCGCAGGGGACATGCGGTTGGCCTCCATCAGCCTGTTCGCCTGTTCGTCCTGCCCGGTTGCTTCGAGGTACAGCGCGAGGTTGGACTGGGCCTGCGTGCTGTCGGGCCGCAACTGCAGCGCCTGCATCAGCGGCAGCCGCGCTTCATCGATCTGTCCTGCGCGCAGGCTGGCATAGCCGAGGTCGCTGAGGAGGGCGGCGTCTGTGGGGGTGAGGCGCTGCGCCTGCTTCAGCAGCTGCACGGCTTCGGCGAAGCTGCCGCGCGCACCGGCCAGCAGGCCGAGGCCGCGATAGCCGGCGCTTTCCAGCGGCGTGCCCACGAGCCGTCTGTAGGCCTGCTCGCTCGCCGCGGCCTGCCCGGTCTGGCGCAGCGCATCGGCGCGCATGCGGGTCGACTCGGGCGACACGCCCCAGCGCTGCTCCAGTGCATCGATGTGGGCCAGCGAGGCGAACCACAGCCCTTCCTTCTGCATCTGCTCGACGAGCTTGAGGTACGTGGCCTTGCTGTCGACCGCGGCGCCGGCCTTGGTGTCGGCCGTGGCCTCGGCGGATGCCCGCTGCTGCGCATCGGTGGCAGCGGCGTACTGGTCCTTGAGCGCGCCGCATCCGGTGAGCGCGAACGTTGCCGCGGCGGCGACGGCACATGCCAGCAGGCGGCTGGCCCGGGGCGAGCACATGCGGGAGAAGTCTTCGTATGTCACTTGATGATGGCTCCCAGTGAACGGAATATCGCGATGAACCCCGGCCCTGCGGTGACGATGACCAGCGCGGGCAGCAGCGTGGTCACCATCACGCCGGTCATCTTCACGGTGATCTTGCCGATGCGCTCCTTCAGCTCGGAGCGGCGGCTTTCGCGCAGCCGGTCGCTGAAGATGCGCAGCGGTTCCTGCACCGCACCGCCGTGCCGGTCGACCTGCACCAGCAGCGAGACGAGGCCGCGCATGTTCTCGTTTCTGTGGAGGGTCGCGAGGCGATGCAGCGAGTGCTCGCGCGTGCGGCCCTGGCTGTATTGCGCGTTGGCGATGGCGAGTTCGAAGCCCAGCACGCGCAGTACGTGCCGAAAGTCGGTCGCCATGATCTGCAGGCTCTGGTCCAGGCTCAGGCCCACGCCCTGCAGCAGCCGCAGCAGGTCGATGAACAGCGGCAGCTCCTGCGCGGCGCGCTCGCGCCGGCCTGCGGCGATGCGGCCGAGCACCCACTTGGGCGCCATGAAGCCGATGGCGATGTACGCCGCCAGCACGAAGGTGACGGTGTTCTGCGTGTGCCCGCTGCTCCAGAACACGTAGGCCAGCAGCGGAAGCATGAAGGCCAGCAGGATGCGCGTGACCAGGAACACCAGCTGAGCCCGCTTCGACGGCAGCCCGCACTGGTCGATGAGGTTGCGGTCTTCGTCCGCGACCAGGGCGCGGCCGATGCGCGAATCGAGCCAGTGGAAGGGCAGTTCGAGTTCGGGCTTGATCGGCGCATCGGGGTCGGCGGGAGCGTCGACGGCCGCCTTCAGATCGGGCGCCACCACGGCCTGCCGGATGGCGCGGCCGATGACCTGGCCGCTGCGCGTGCGGCGGATCTCCGCCGCGACCAGCGCGCCGGCGCCGACCATCAGCCCCACCGCGAGCAGGACGAGGCTGAGGATGAGCAGTTGGTTCGGCGTGATCGTCATGCCAGTCTCGCGAGCCTGTACAGAAGCACCGCGCCCGTCAGCTGCAGCCCCGCCGCCGAGAAGATCAGGATACGGCCCGTGTCGTCGTTCCACATCCCCATAAAGTAGCCGGGGTTGGTGAAGATGAGGAAAGCGCCCACACCCACAGGCAGCAGGCCGAGGATCCAGGCCGACAGGCGCGTCTCGGAAGACAGCGCGATGAGTTCCTGCTCCGCCTGTTCGCGGTCGCGCATGAAGTTGGCCACGCGCTCCAGCAGCAGGTCGGCGCGTCCGCCGTAGCGCACACCCAGGCCGAGGATGGAAGCCAGCAGGTACATCTCCTCGATGCGCACGTTCTCCGCCGTCTGGTGCAGCGCACGGTCGAGATCGACGCCCGCGCGCACCAGCGCCGCGGCGCGCTCCAGGTGGCCGCGCAGCGGCGCCTGCGTGGTGGCGATCGCCAGCTGGAAAGCTGCCTGCGTGGAATTGCCGATGGTGATCAGCCGCACCATGGCGTCGATGTAGCCCGGGAGCTGGTGGATGAGCTTGCGGCGGAACTTCTGCAGCTGCAGCCACAGTGCAAAGCTCGTCATCAGCATCAGCAGGAACAGCACACCCAGTGCGGCGAGCCACCCGACCAGCACACCGATCAGCAGGCAGATGCCGGCGATCACGGCCAGAGCGAAGACGATGGTGCGCGGTTCGACCACGCCCATCATCCAGCCGGGAATCGCGCGCTCGAGCAGGCTGGTGCGCACCGGCGCCGCGGGTGTGGTGCCCGCGTCGAGCCACGGGTCCGTGGTCAATCCCGACACGAGGCCGTCGGTGGGCATGTCCCGCAGCGGCATCGGTATCGGCGCCGCGTCGGCTGCCGCGGCGCTCGCCTGGATCTGCTGGCTCAGGTGCCGCTCCGTCGCCTGCCGCCCCTGCCGGTTCTTTGCCCACTGCCACAGCAGCAGGCCCGCGGCCGCGAGCAGCAGCGCGATGCAGAACGCCACGAGCAGGGCTTCACGCACGGTTGTCTCCTGCGTGCTGCGAGGCGCGCTGCAGCGACTGGCGGAAGCGCGTGATCTTCGGCGAGTGCGGCGCGATGCCCAGCGACACCCAGCGGTCGCGCTCCTCGCCGTCGGGCGAGACGATCGGCTCGTAGCGGTACAGCTCCTGCATCGCCACCACGTTGTCGTTGACGCCCGTGACCTCGCTCAGCGAAATGATGCGACGCTGCCCGTTCGATAGGCGCCCGATCTGCACGATGAAGTCGATGGCGTTGGCGATCTGTCGGCGCAGGCTCACCTCGCTGCCCTGGTAGCCGGCGAAGCCCGCGAGCATCTCGAGGCGGTAGAGGCATTCGCGCGGCGAGCTTGCGTGGATGGTGCCCATCGAGCCTTCGTGGCCGGTGTTCATGGCCTGCATCATCTCGATGACTTCGGCGCCGCGAACCTCGCCCACGATGATGCGGTCGGGCCGCATGCGCAGGCTGTTGCGAAGCAGGTCGCGGATCGACACCACGCCCTGGCCGTCGAAGCCGCCGGGGCGGCTCTCCAGCCGCACCACGTGGCTGGTGCCCAGCGAGAGCTCGGCCGTGTCCTCGATGGTGATCACGCGCTCTCGCGCCGGGATGAAGCTGGCCAGTGCGTTCAACAGCGAGGTCTTGCCCGAGCTGGTACCGCCGCTCACGAGGATGTTGCAGCGCGCGCGCACCGCGATCTCCAGCAGCTGCGCCATGCCCGCGTCGAAGGTGCCGAGCTTCACCAGGTCGGCCGGCGTGAGCGGCTCCTTGCGGAACTTGCGGATCGACACCGACAGGCCGTCGATGGCCAGCGGCTCGATGATGACGTTGATGCGACCGCCGTCCGGCAGGCGGGCGTCGACCATCGGGTTCGACTCGTCGAGCCGGCGTCCCAGCGGCGCGAGGATGCGCCGCACGATGCGCATCACATGTTCCGAATCGGCGAAGCGCACGGTCTCGCGCTCCAGCACGCCGTGGCGCGAGACGTACACGTTCTGGTAGCCGTTGATCAGGATGTCTTCCACCGCCGGGTCGTTGAGCAGGTCTTCCAGCGGACCGAAGCCGGCGAGCTCCTTGGTGAGCGCGTCGGAGATGAGCTGCATCTCGCGGTCGTTGATCGGCACGCGGCGCAGGCGCACGAAGCTGTCGACCTCCAGCTCGACGAACTGCTGGATCGACGCGCGCGACCAGCGGCCAAACTCGGCGCCAAGCTCCTCGATGCGGCTGAGCAGGTGGTCGTGCGTCCAGCTCTTGATGTCCTGGAACTGCTGGGAGTTGATGAACGCCTGGTCGTCGTCGGCGAATTCGATATCGGTGGACATGGGCTCAACCTTCGTGTGAACTCTTCCAGAAGCCGGTGACCTGCGACATGAGCGCAACCCAGCGTGGATCCTTGGCCGGTGGCTGGCCCGAGGCAGACATGTATTCCTGGTGCAGGCTGCGGGCGAGTCCCGTCACGGCCTGCGAGTAGGGGTCGTTGCGCGCGGTGCGCACCAGCATCTCGCCGCGGCTCGCGGCAGCGAGCAGCTGTGCACTGCGCGAGGGCAGCACGTGCCGCAAGGGCAGCTCCAGCCGCTCGGCGATGTCCTTGGCCGACAGGCCCACGTGGCTGTCGAACTTGTTCACCACCAGCGACAGGCGTTCGGTCTCGATGCCGCGCGCGCGCAGCTCCTTGAGCATGTTGGCGGTCGAGACGATGCCGCCGATGCTCTGGTCGCACACCACCCAGGCCTGCTGCGCCTCGCGCACGGTCTGGGCCATGAAGTCGATGGTCGAGAAGCCGCCGAGGTCGGCGATCTGGAAGTCGAAGAAGTCGGCCAGGCGCTTGATCAGCGAGACCGAGTCGGCGTGCGAGATCTCGCGCACCTGCGCCAGGCTCGTGGGCAGCGGCAGGATCGCCACGCCGCTGGTGTGGTGTGCGAGCGCGGTGTGCAGCAGCGTCTGGTCGAGGCGGCGCAGGTTGCGCACGCCGTCGACGAAGCTGAAGCCGCTTTGCGTGTCGAGGTAGAGCAGGCCGTCGCGCGCGGGCAGGCCCAGGTCGAGCAGGGCCACGCCATGGCGCGAGCTGCGGCCTGGCGGGCGCTGCGGCGCCTGCGTGAGCTGGTCGTTGAGCGTGAGCGACAGGCTGGTGGCCAGCGTGGTCACGCCCAGGCCGGCGCGTGCGCCCAGCAGCGCCAGCGTGCTGCCGCGCGTGCCGCCCTGCAGCGTGCTGCGCCGCTCGAGCAGCGTGCGCAGCGTGACCACCGCATCCGCAGGCGGCGCGGCCATGTCGATGAAGTCGTCCACGCCCGCACGCAGGGCCGAAAGCATTGCGGCTGGCTCGGCCGACACACCGGTGGCCAGCACCGGCAGCGTGGGCCAGTCGCGCTTCAGGCGCTGGTGGAGCTGGCTGGCAGTGGCGCCCTGGTCGGGCGAGAAGTCGATGAAGACCGCCACCGGCCCCAGCAGGGCGATGCGTTCGTCGATCGACTTCGTGTCCGGCGGCAGGACCACCACCGAGCCGAGGGTGCCGAGCGCGTCCGTCAGCCAGGTGATGTGGCTGCCGTTGCTCGACGCGAAGAGGTAGGTCTCGCTGCCTGTCTCTGGGATGCTGTCGCGTGGTGCGTTCATGGTGCCAGCCTGCGATGCATGTTCCGGGTCATCGATATCGGAGAGGTCAGCGGGAGAAGCCGGGAACGGGCGTGTCGATCGCGCCGCCCAGGAAGTACGAGCGCCACACAGCGCCGTCGCGCTGCTCGGCGGTGCCGGGCATGTAGGGCGTCAGGTCGGTGCCGCGCGCGATGGGCTTGACCAGGTGCGGCGTGACCAGGATCACCAGCTCCTTCTCCTTCATCTGGTAGTTGTTCTTGCTGAAGAAGGTGCCGAGGATCGGCAGGTCGCCCAGCAGGGGCACCTTGTCGGCGTTGGAGGTTGTGGTGCGGCTGACGAGGCCGCCGATGATGAAGCTTTCGCCGTCGCCCAGTTCCACCGTGGTGTCGGCGCGGCGCGTGGTGATCGCGGGCACCGCGACGCCGTTGATGCTCAGCGAGTTGGTGTAGTCGAGGTCGCTGGCTTCCGGCGCCACCTTGAGCACGATGCGCTCGTTCGACAGCACCGTGGGCGTCAGCGTGAGGCCGATGCCGAAGGGCTTGTATTCGATGCTGGTGGTGCCCAGGCCCTGGGGCACGGGCACTGGCAGTTCGCCGCCGGCCAGGAAGCTCGCGCTCTGGCCCGACAGCGCCACCAGCGTGGGCTCGGCGAGCACGCGGGCCATGCCGTTGCCTTCCAGGAAGCCGACGTTGGCGCCGATGCCGGCCTTGCTGAAATTGAAAAGGAGATCGAAGGCCTGCGTCAGAGGATTGGTGAATTCGGTCGTGATGCTTCCGTCGCTGGCGTAAGTGCTCTTGTTGAGCGAAGACGGGGCGAAGACGCCGAAGCTGAAGCCGTGCGAGTTCGTGCGGGTGCTGAAGATGTTCAGGCCGGCCTGCTTGAGCACGCTGCGGTTGAACTCGACGACCTTCACCTCGACCTGCACCGTGCTGCTGCGCACGTTGACCACCGAGCGGTCGACGAGGTCGGTCTTCTCTGCGCCCGGCGGCAGGCTGGCGAGGGCATTGGTGCGCTGCGCCTGGTGCGAGGCCATGTTGTCCATGGTGCCCGTGACCGTGGCCACGGCGCGGCGCACTTCGATCGCGTAGGTGGTCGCGGCGGTGCTGCCCTTTTCCCAGACCATCAGCGTGGTGCGCCCGACGCCCTTGCCCGTGACGATCAGCCGCGCAGCCGGCGAATTCGGCGACTGGCGGGTGATGGTGACGGCCGCCACGGCTTCGTCGCCGATGGCCATGCGGTCGATGCCCTTGGCGATCAGCAGTTCACGCTGCGTGCCGACCGGCAGCGCCAGCGAGCGCTGCGGCTGGAATTCCGGGCGCGTTCCCGTTCCTTGCGCATCGGCCGCGGTCGCGGCGAGCGGCCAGGCGGCCTGCGACATCGCGAGCGCGGCGATCAGCGACGAGCGCAGCAGCCTCGGCGCGGCATTGCGGGACTCCCTGTGACTGCGAGCTGCACGGGTCGACGACTCGCGGGGCATGTGATCCATTTGATTTTCCTGGGTGACCTGTGTCTGGTGGCGGCTGGCCGGCATCGGCTCAGTAGTTCACGGTTTCGCTGCGATCGCCGCGGATGACCTCGACCTGGAGTCCGCCGCTGCGCGTCGTGCGTGCCGCGCGTGGGGTGGCGGCGACGGCGCGGGCCTCCGTGGCCAGTGGGCGGACGGTGGGCCCCTTGCCGCCGGTGACGAGGTCGGCGGTCGTCAGGCCGGCCTGTGCGAGGTCCAGTCCTTCCAGTGGTCCGCGGCGTGCATCGCCGGCCTTGGGCTGCGCCGGCTGCAGGGCCGTCGGCAGTTCGGCGAAGAGCCTGGGATCGGGCTCCGATTTGTCCGCCGGATTGCGCAGCGCGAGCATCAGGCGGCCGCTGGCGTCGCCGATGGTCAGCCGGTTCACCTCGTCGATCGGCACGGCGAGCACCGCGGTGCGGGCGTTGTCGTTGCGCTGCGCCTGCTGCGCAGCCTTGTCGGGCGACTTCGAGGCCATGCCGTCGACCGACGCATTGCCGAATGCCAGCACGCGCTTGCGCGCGAGCAGCAGGCGCGCCTGGCTGCGGTCCACGTCCTTGCCGTCCGACTTGAGCGTGATGAACACGTCGACGAAGTCGCCGGGCTGGATCTTGTTGCCGACGCCCATGACTTCGTCCGCCTTGATCGCGACGGCGCGCTCGCCTTCGCCGATGCGCATCGCCAGGCCGGACACGAGCTGGTTCTCCATCACCGGCGTGCCTTCGGCCAGGTCCAGCACCGGCACGCGGCCCGCGGCCACGTTCACGTCCTGGAACGCGCCGGCGGGGTTGATCGTGAGGCGCTCCACACGCAGCGCGTCGGCCGGAATCGCCTCGCCCGCGGGCAGCGGCTTGGCCGCCACCACGACCGGGTAGACCAGCACTTCCTTGGCCTTGACCGGTTCGGCGGCCGGACCCGCGGCCGCCACGGCCGGAGCAGGGGCCTGCCGGCTCAGCATCCACGCATAGCCTCCCAGCGCGATGGCCAGGAGCACGAGGACGGCGGCGATGATTTTCGTGATGTTGATCATGGGCGGCGGATGAAAGAGTGGGGGCAAGCGATCATGGGAATGGAGAGATGGATGACCCGCAGTGACAGAGGCAGAAGACTGCTAGCTCTGTCGCCCCCAGACCATCCAGACCGCTGTGGCCATCGCGAGATAAGCCGCGTAGGGAACGATGCGCCGGCGCTTGGGCGGGGCGCTGCCGTCGGACTCGACGGCGGTTGAGGAGGAAACCGAAACCGGCGAAGCCGGCCCCTGCAGCATCAGTGCAAGGCGGGGAGAAAGCGGCCAGCGCTGCAGCGCGAGCCATGCGGCGCTATGGAGCCCGGCCAGCAGGCTGGCGCCGATCCAGATGGGCAGCAGCGCGGACAGGCCGACCCAGAGTCCGAGCGCGCCTGCGAATTTCACGTCCCCGGCTCCCATGTAGCCGGCGGCGTAGATGAGCAGCAGGCAGCCGAAGCCGACGGCTGCGCCCGTGAGTGCTGTGGTCCATTCGAGGCCGAAGGGCTGCATCCCGAGGCCCGGTGCGGCCAGTGCCACTGCGGCGCCGGCAAGCACGAGCCAGTTGGGGACGCGGCGCTGACGGAAGTCATACACGGCAACGAACAGCAACCACAGCAAACACGCCAAACGCATCACTGATAGGGATGCTCAGGAGGTCGGGACCGTCAGCTTGCCGCTGATGTAGGTGAAGACGCCCGAAAGCTTCTTGCCAAGGCCGGTGTCGCCCGACAGCACGCCAACGATAGCGATGGAGATGAGACCCGCGATGATGCCGTACTCGATGGCGGTAGCGCCTTCTTCGTCGCGCAGGAAACGGGTGATGGAGTTACGCATGATGGACCTTTCAGGAACGATGAGCAAAAAGTACAACGGAGAAATACTGGAACCTGATCTCGAGAGTCGATGGGGAAACCGTGTGCCAATAACTCCGCTCAGGGGGTCGCGATGGCTGCGAGCTTGTCGCTGATATAGGTGAAGACGCCCGAGAGCTTCTTCCCAAGGCCGGTATCGCCAGAAAGAACACCGACGATGGCAATAGAAATAAGGCCCGCAATAATTCCGTATTCAATTGCGGTCGCGCCTTCCTCATCGTGCAAAAAGCGCTTTATTGAGCTGAGCATGATTTCCCCTTTCAGGAGTGTTAACAAAGGCTTGCGAGGTGGATGTTATACAGCGTAACTCCGTGTATCAACAAGGCAAACCCGCAAGTCTTTCGTCAGAGTGTGCTAGCCGAAAGGGGTATAGCAGGATAGCGGCCAGCCTCTCGCCAGCCGGAGACAGGGGTGACCTGCTCAGCCAGTTAACGATCAGGAAACCAATTTTTCCCTCTGTGGACCACAGTGCGCCTCCCATGAAGGGGGGATGTGGCGTAACGGCGCGGGGAACGCTCGGGACGGGGGCGTTACGGGAACAAACGCGTTACGTGTTACGTAGCACGGGCCCCTGAGCCTTAGATGTAACGGTCAAAAAAGGCCCAGTTCGTGAGCAAAAAGTCACGACTTCGAGGGGGTCGCCCCAAGGGCAGGAGGGTCTAGGACCCGGGCCTCAGCCCAGGATCTCTTCGTGGAAGAGCTTCCAGTCGGTACCCTGGCGTAACCAGTACTGGCGACGGGAACGTCCGCTCTTCTCGCCTTCGAACACTTCGCCGAAGGTGACAACCATGGTGTCGTCGCCGTCCTTCCAGTGGAGGTACGACATGTCCTTGAGCTGGACGCGCTTGCCCTGCGCGTATTTCACTTCGTCGTCGACGACTGAAATTCCCTCATTGGACTTTTTGGCGATGCGCTGGAAATCGGGCAAATAGAATTTCTTCAATTGCGCTTCATTTCCGCTGGCGCGGGCGTCTTTCCAGCCGGTGATAGCACTTGTAATTGACTGGGCTTCTTTTTCTGCCTGCGTTTGCGAAATCCATTGCAGGCTGCGCGCGGTGACCACCGGCGTGGCGCCGATTTGCACCTTGCGCAATAGCTGCCTGAGGTCGGGGTTGGCCATGACCACGCAGCCGTCGCTCGCCAGCGGCGCCCGGGCGAACTGCTGCGGCGGGGTGCCGTGCAGCCAGATGCCGCTGCCGGTCTTGCCGCGCCGCACGTCGTACGGGTTGGGGTAGTTGATAGGCAGGGCGCCCGCGCCGTAGAAGTCCTTCAGCGTCTTCGGATCGAGGCTGCTGGTGATGTAGTACACGCCCAGCGGCGTGCGCGCATCGCCTTCGGTGGCCTTGTCGGTGCCGGCCTTGCCGACCGAGATGTAGTAGTCGGCCGCCAGCTTCAGGCCCTTGTCCGAGTTCTCGAACAGGTAGAGCCGCGAGCGCGAGGCGTCCACCGCGATGGCGTAGCGGCTGCGGGTGGACAGCGCCAGGAACTGCGAGGGCACCGTGTTGGCCGGCGGGCGGTCGCGCAGGGCCTGCAGGCGGCGCTTCGATTCCTCGTGCAGCTCGGCCATGGCCGGGTTGCCGCGCATCTTCGCGATGCTGGCGGTGTCGGGCAGCGAGTTCGAAGGGGGCACCTGCGCGGCGAGCAGGTCGCCGTAGACGAGCTGTGCCAGCTGGAAGTTCGGGTAGTCGCGCACCAGGTCGCGCGCCTTGGCCAGCGCGGGCCGGGTCTGGCCACGGCCGAACATCTCGTAGACGGCGATCAGTCGGGCTTCGGCGCTGCTGGCTTCCTGGATGCTGCCGGCCGGTGCCGCCCTGCGTGCGGGCTTGGCATTCGCTGCTGGTGCCGCAGCCGTGCGCAGCTCGGCGTTGCCGGTGCTCTTCCTGCCCTTGGCGCCGCGAGGCTCTCTGACTTCCCTGGCCGAGGCGACACGGCTGTTCGTGCCGTTGCGCGCCGTGGCGCGGCTGCCGTTGCGGCCGTTGCCTGCAACGGCTGTCTTGCCGCCTTTTTCCTTGTGAGCCGCACTGCCCGCCTTGGCGGAGCCGCCCGTCTTGCCTGCGGCGTTCGACGCCAGCGCGGCACCGGGCGCCGCGAACATCAGTGCCGACGCGGCGGCAATCGCCGCGAGCAGCTGCTGTCCGCTGCGCACACGAAAAGGGGGATGCTGAAGCCGGCCCTGCCGGACGATGTCTGCCACTAGCCGCCGACGCTTTCCTTGCGAATGTGCCATTGATTGCCGGAGCGCTGCATCTCCAGCGTCTTGCGGCTCGAAACGTTGAGGTTGTCCGCGCGGTAGATCTGGCGGAACTTGGCCGTCGCGTTCTGGCCGTCGACCTTGATCGCGAGGTTCTCGATGTTCACGCTGATGCTCGACTTGCCGACGATGCGCGCGCGGCGGTCTTCTTCCCAGCTCTTGCGGCTCTGGCCGCCGGCGGGCGTGAAGTCGGAGCCGTAGGCCGCGAGGTAGCGATCCATGTCCTGGCTGGCCCAGGCAGAAGCCCATGCGCGCACGGCCGATTCGACTTCGGCATTGGCAGAGGCGTTGACTGCTGCGGGTGCCGGGGCAGGTGCGGGAGCCGGTGCTGCTTCGGGTGCCTTGGGCGCCGCGGCCACCGGCGCGGGAGCTGCCGCGACCTTTGCAGGCGGCGGCGGTGCCGCAGGCGCGGGCGCCGGAGCCGGGGCTGCCTTGGCGGCAGGCGCAGGCGCCGGTGCGGCCGCGATCAGCGCGGTCGGCTTGCCGCCGGGCGGCGTCGGCGTGAAGAGCGTGCGGATCACCGCGAGCTTGGGCTGCACGGCGGTGTTGTTCTGGTCGAGCTGCAGCGCCTTGCTGTAGGCCTGGCTCGCGAGCCGGGCGTACACGTCGCCGAGGTTCTCCTGGGCGGTGGCGTAGCTGGGGTTGGTGCGGATCGCGCTCTCGAGCGCGGCGCGGGCCTTGTCGAACTGGTTCTGGCTCGCGTAGATCACCGCGAGGTTGTTGTAGGGCTCGGGCAGCTCGGGCGCGTCGAGCGTGAGCTGCGTGAAGGCAGCGATGGCTTCGTTGCGCTTGCCGGTGTCGAGCTGGATCACACCCTTGAGGAAGCGCATCTGCGGATCGCGCGGCTTGTCCTTGAGGAAGGCCTCGGCCTTGGCCATGGCCTCGTCGAGCTTGCCGGCCTGCATGAGCTTGTCGACTTCCTCGTGCTCGATGGCCGCCAGCGCCGGAAGCGCGACGCCACAGGTGGCCGCGGCCAGGAGCAGGGCGCGCACGGTGGGGGAGAAGCTGAAACGGGCGCGTGGCCTGGGGCTCTTGGGCATTGCGGACAAGACCTCGTAGGGGTGGGTGATGCGGCAGGGATTGTAAGTGGGGCGGGTAACCCCCCGATACAGGGATGACAGGCCTTTCGAAGCCTTTCGGCGCGCCCGCAACGCCTGCCCGCGCCCCCGCCCGGGGCGGCCCCGCAGTACAGTGCCGCCGTGGACCGCCTTCAAAGCATTGAAACTTTCGTTCGCGTCGCGCAGACCCAGAGCTTCGCCGAAGCCGCAAGGCAGCTGCGCGTGGCCAACTCGGTCGTCACCACGCGGGTCAAGCAGCTCGAGGAGTTCCTCGGCGCGCCGCTCTTCCACCGCAGCACGCGCGTGGTGCGGCTCAGCGACATGGGCCAGGCCTTCCTGCGCGACTGCACCGAGCTGGTGGCGCGCGCCGACAGCATCGTCGACCAGATGCGCGATGCGCGCGGTACGCCTTCGGGCACGCTGCGCGTGCATGCGCTGACCGGCATGGTGCTGGGGCGTTTCGCCTCGCTGCTGCGGGAGTTCCAGTCGACCTACCCCGACATCCACCTCGAGCTGATCGTGAGCGACGCCGTGGCCGACCCGGTGAAGGCCGGCGTCGACTGCGCGCTGCAGATCTTTCCCGCGGCCTCCCAGGAGCTGGTGGCCAGGCCGCTCTTTCCGGTGCGGCGCGTGCTGTGCGCCACGCCGGCGTACCTGAAGGCGCACGGCACGCCGGCCACGCCGCGCGAGCTGCACCGCCACAAGCTGGGCCTGTACTCGGGCTACCCCACGCGCGACCGCTGGACCTTCCACCACGGCGGCGAGCAGACCACCATCTATCTCGCGGCCGCGCTGCTGACCAACAGCGTGCACCTGCTGCGCGAATATGCGCTGGAGCATGCGGGCATCGTCTGCCTGCCCACGCTGGTGGCGGGTGACGCCATCGCGCGCGGCGAACTCAGCGTGGTGCTGGCCGACCACCAGCTGTCGTCGTTCTCCCTGAGCGCGGTCTACGCGGGCACCTCGCGCAATGCGCTGAAGCTGCGCCTGTTCATCGAACACATCGCCACCCGCTTCACGCGCGTGCCGCCTTGGGACGCGACGTTGATCGAGCGCGGGCTGATCCCCGAAGAGCTCATCGAGTTCAGCCGCACCAGCGGATGAGGTGAGCCCTCCTTCAGGCTTTGCGTAATTCGTTTCGCCGACGGCCCGGCGTAGACGGTTCTGCGGCGCCTAGCGAACGAGCCCTGTGGCTCGCTCCCGGGCGCCGGTCCGGTACGGGGTAAACCCCAGCGATTATTCGGAAGCTCCGAACAATCCTCTTCCAAACTGGTCCCTACCGGTGTTGCCGCATGGCTCCTAGAGTTCGCTCATCCAAGGAGACAAAACATGACAGCCACCCATTCCACTGCCCCGGCCGCGGCCTACAGGACCCGCTTCGGATCGCTCAAGGACTTCGAGAAGGGCCACGTCGAAGCCATCGACGACGACGTGCGGCACTACGCCTTCTCCAACTGCTTCGAGATCGCGAGCCTCAGCAAGCCCTACGAGAAGGTCGTGTTCGGCCAGAACCAGATCTACGTGCTGGAGACGCTGCGCGCCGAAGGCACCTCGCCCTGGTACACGTGCGCGCACGACGAGTTCGCGCTGGTGATGGACGGCGACGTCGAAGTGCACCTGGTGCAGCTCGACGAGAGCCAGGTGGTGGCCGACAAGGACAAGAACGGCGCCGTGCTCGTGAAGGGCGAGCCCAGGGGAAAGAAGATGGGCTGGATGAAGCTCTCGCGCGGCCACCAGGGCCTGCTGCCGAAGAACACCGCCTACCAGTTCCGCAACGCCGGCGAACCGGGCGTGATCGTGCTGCAGAGCTGCAAGGGCGATCTCTCGGTGGAGAAGTGGGCCGAGATCTGCCAGGCGCATTGACTCGCCCCCAGGCTTCGCGCACTTCGTGTCGCTGCGCCAACCCCCTAGCGGGGGCAACACCTGCGGCCCGGCAGAGCCGGTTCCGCGGTGTTCCGCGAAGGATGCAGGCCACCTATTCAGACCAGACAAGGAAAACACCATGAACGCACCCGCAGAACTCGGCAAGGTGATCGCGTCACAGCCCGACGCCACACTCGGCTACAAGGACTTCTCGCTCGGCAGCTTCAGCTTCCGCCGCGACGAATACTTCGTGCACATCGGCTGGAAGACCCGCGACGGCCGCCCCATGAGCCACACCATGGACGCCGGCAACTACCTGCGCGCACTGATGCGAGACGTGGCCTGGGGCTTCTTCTACGGCTGGGTCAACTTCGACGACGTGTTCGGCACCGTCAACCACTACGAGTCGGTCGACCTGTACGCCGGCAGCTTCAACGGCACCATGAAGGAGGCCGGCATCGACCTGCTGGAGAACTTCCCGACCGCGCAGATCCGCGCCACCTTCGAGGCCATGCTCGACGACTGGACCAACGAGAGCTTCGACCCCTTCGCCGCGCCGCAGGAAACCGGCTCGCCGTACGGCCGCAAGAACGGCAACAACACCGCCAAGATCACCAGGGCGCGCGAACTCGCCAAGCGCTGCGTGGGCCTGAAGGGCGACCTCGACCTGCGCAGCGACGAGCGCGGCGCGCCGGTCAACCGCGCCTTCGCCGACGTGCCGCAGGGCCAGCCCGAGCTGCACCCCGAGCCCGGCTTCGAGAACGAGGTGCACGCCTTCAACCTCTTCGGCTTCCTGAGCCGTTCGCAGGTGACGTGGAACCCGAGCTTCACCTCGGTGGTGAAGCACAGCTACATGTGCCCGACGACTGAGGAGCACATCCTGCCGATCATCCACGGCAACGACCGCGTCGAGTGGTTCTTCCAGATGACCGACGAGATCCACTGGGACTGCGGCGACAAGAACACCGGCAGGCCCATGGCCCGCGTGATCATGAAGGCAGGCGACATGGCCGCCATGCCTGCCTACTGCCGCCACCAGGGCTTCAGCCCCAAGCGCTCGATGCTGCTGGTGTGGGAGAACGGCTCGCCGAGCCTGGTGTACGAGATCCAGAAGGGCGAGTCGCCCGAGATCCCGGTGCAGTTCTGAACTGACGTTCTCCCTCCCCCTCTGGGGGAGGGCAGGGGTGGGGGGTCTTCGAGCCCGCGCCCTCCTTGAAGAAGCCCCCACCCCAACCCTCCCCCAGCGGGGGAGGGAGAGGAACGCTCATGCCTATTTCTTCCATCCGCCACCAGCTCTTCATCGACGGCCGCTTCGTCGACGCCGAGTCCGGCGAGACCCTCGCCACGCTGAACCCGCACGACAACACGCCCATCGTCGAGGTGGCGCTCGCCGGCAAGGCCGACGTCGACAAGGCCGTGGCCGCTGCGAAGCGCGCCTTTCCGAAGTGGAGCCGCATGGCCGCCGCCGACCGCGGCCGCATCCTGCTGAAGCTCGCCGATCTCATCGAGGCCAACGCCGAGGAGCTTGCGCGGCTCGAATCGCTGGACACGGGCCATCCGATCCGCGACTCGCGCCGGCTCGACGTGCCGCGCACCGCGGCGTGCTTCCGCTACTTCGGAGGCATGGCCGACAAGTTCCAGGGCGAGACCATCCCGGTGGAAGAGGGCTTCCTCAACTACACGCTGCGCGAGCCCGTCGGCATCGTCGGCCAGGTGGTGCCGTGGAACTTCCCGCTGATGTTCACCAGCTGGAAGATGGCGCCCGCGCTCGCGGCCGGCAACTGCATCGTGATGAAGCCGGCCGAGATCACGCCGCTGAGCTCGCTTCGCATCGCCGAGCTGATGGCCGAGGCCGGCCTGCCGCCCGGCGTGGTCAACATGCTGCCGGGCCTGGGCAGCGTGGCGGGGCAGTACATCGCCGAGCACCCGGAGATCGCGAAGATCGCCTTCACCGGAAGCACCGCCACCGGCCGGCGCATCGTGCAGGCCAGCGCGGGCAACCTGAAGAAGGTGCAGCTCGAACTCGGCGGCAAGGGACCGAACATCGTGTTCGAGGACGCGAACCTGCAGGCGGCCGTCAACGGCAGCGCTTGGGCCATCTTCCACAACCAGGGGCAGGCCTGCATCGCGGGCTCGCGGCTGATGCTGCACGAGAGGATCGCCGACGAATTCCTCGCGCAGTTCATCCCGCTCGCGAAGTCGATCCGCCTGGGCAATCCGCTCGACGACGCGACGGAGATGGGCCCGCTCACCAGCGCGCAGCACCGCGAGCGCGTGCTGGGCTACGTCGACGTGGCGCAGGGCGAGGGCGGCGAGCTGCTCGCGGGCGGCAAGTCGCCCGGCGGCGAACTGGCGAAAGGCTGCTACGTCGAACCGACGGTGATGCGCGCCCGGTCGTACAAGGACCGCGTCGCGCAGGAAGAGGTGTTCGGCCCCTTCGTCACCGTGCTCACCTTCAAGTCCGATGAAGAGGCGATGCAGATCGCCAACGGCACCGACTACGGCCTCGGCAGCGGCCTGTGGACCCGCGACCTGCAGCGCGCCCACAAGGTGGCTCGCGACCTGCACGCCGGCATGGTCTGGATCAACAGCTACAAGCGCGTGAACCCCGGCTCGCCCTTCGGCGGCGTCGGCCAGAGCGGCTACGGCCGCGAGATGGGCTTCGACGCGATGCGCGAGTACACGCAGGTCAAGAGTGTGTGGGTGAACATCGACGCGCAGATACCGCCGCACTTCGTGCGCTGACGAAGCGGGACATCGAGACGAGCAGAGAAGAGCAAGAGAAAGAACGAGGAGACACGAGAGATGCATTCGATCACCGCCCGCTTCATCGCGAGCCTCGCCGCTGCCGGTGCGCTGTTCGCCGCCGCTGCGCCCGCCGCCGCGCAGACCTGGCCCGTGAAGCCGGTGCGCGTCGTCATCGGCTTCCCGCCCGGCGGCATCGTCGACACGGTGGCGCGGCAGCTCCAGCCGCGCCTGCAGGCCGCGCTCGGCCAGCCGGTGATCGTAGACAACCGCGGCGGCGCCCGAGGCACCCTGGCAGCGGCCGAAGTGGCCAAGGCCGCACCCGACGGACACACGCTGCTGATGGTGTTCGACAGCTACGCCACCTATCCGCTGGTCTACCCGAAGCTGAGCTTCGACTTCGCGCGCGACCTGCAACCGGTGACGCAGATCGTCAGCAATCCGCTGGTGCTGCTGGTCAACCCGAAGGTCGATGCGCGCGACCTCAGGAGCTTCGTGAGCCTGCTCAAGTCGCAGCCCGGGCGCCTCAACTACGCGAGCGTCGGGCCAGGGTCGAGCAACCATCTCACGGCCGAATACTTCAAGGCGGTGAGCGGCACCTTCGTCACGCACATTCCCTATCGCGGCGGCGGCCCGGCGCAGCAGGACCTGCTCGGCGGGCAGGTCGAGATGATGTTCCTCTCCGCCGTCCTGGCGCAGCCGCACGTCAAGTCGGGCCGCCTGCGCGCACTGGCCCAGACCGGCCTGCAGCGCGCGGCCGCCTACCCCGACACGCCCACCATCGCCGAGAGCGGCTATCCAGGCTTCGAAGTCAATTCATGGGTCGGCCTGCTGGCGCCTGCGGGCACGCCGCGCCCCGTGGTCGACCGGCTCCAGGCCGAGGTGAAGAAGATCGTTGCCGACCCCGCCTTCGCCGCGCGCCTGCAGGAGCAGGGCCTGACGGGCATCGCCGGCACGCCCGAGCAGTTTGCGGCGGTGCTGCGCACCGAGCAGGACAAGTGGGCCCGGCTGGTGCGCGAGCGCCAGCTGAGCCTGGAGTAGCAGTGAGAGCGACGCAGAGTCCGGCAACAGGACAACAGAAGGAGACAACCATGGCAATCAATCGCAGGCAGTTCACGCAGGCCACGGCCGCGCTGGTGGCATCGGGCGCGGCACCGCTGGTGTTCGCTGCCGACACGCTGAAGATCGGCTACGTGTCGCCGCAGACCGGGCCGCTCGCGCCCTTCGGCGAGGCCGACAAGTGGGTCATCGACCAGATGAAGGCGGCCTTCAAGGACGGCCTGACCGTCGGCGGAAAGAAGTACGCGGTGCAGATCGTGCTGAAGGACAGCCAGTCGAACCCCAACCGCGCGGGCGAGGTGGCGAACGACCTGATCCTGAAGGACAAGGTGGCGCTGGTGCTCACCGCGGGCACGCCCGAGACCGCCAACCCGGTGAGCGACGCCTGCGAGCTCAACGAGGTGCCCTGCGTCTCCAGCGTGGTGCCGTGGCAGCCGTGGTTCTTCGGACGCAAGGGCGATCCGGCCAAGGGCTTCAACTGGACGTACCACATGTTCTGGGGCCTGGAGGACGTCATCGCCAACTTCACCAACGGCTGGAAGACGCTCGCCACCAACAAGAAGGTCGGCGGGCTCTTCCCCAACGACGGCGACGGCAACGCGTGGGGCGACAAGGAGCTGGGCTTTCCGAAGCCGCTCTCGCAGATGGGCTTCACGCTCACCGACCCGGGCCGCTTCCAGAACGGCACGCAGGACTTCAGCGCGCAGATCGCGGCCTTCAAGAGAGACGGCGTGGAGATCGTCACCGGCGTGGTGATTCCGCCGGACGCAAAGACCTTCCTCACGCAGGCGCGGCAGCAGGGCTTCAAGCCCAAGGTCATCACGCTGGGAAAGGCGCTGCTGTTCCCCGGAGCGATCGAGGCGCTGGGCGACCTGGGCGACGGTCTTTCCACCGAGGTGTGGTGGAGCCCTTCGCATCCGTTCACATCGAGCCTCACGCAGCAGAGCGCGAAGGCGCTGGCCGAAGCCTACGAGGCCGGCACGAGGAAGCAGTGGACGCAGCCGATCGGCTTCGCGCATGCGCTCTTCGAGGTGGCGGCGAATGCGCTGGGGCGCGCCAGGTCGCTGAAGGCTTCGGACGTGCGCGACGCGGTCGCATCGACCTCGATCAATTCGGTGGTCGGCCCGGTGAAGTGGGGCGGCCAGGGGCCGTTCAAGAACGTCAGCAAGACGCCGCTGGTGCTCGGCCAGTGGGGCAAGGGCCAGAAGTACAAGGTGGAGCTGACCATCGTGAACAACGAGGCGGCCACCAACATTCCCACCGGTGGCAAGCTGCGGCTGCTCTGACGCGGGAACGCCATGACGCTGCTTGCACTGCATGCCGTGAGCAAGTCCTACGGCGCGCTCAAGGTCACCGACGGCATCACGCTGGCGGTGGCCGAGGGCGAGACGCTGGGCATCCTCGGGCCCAACGGCGCGGGCAAGACCACGCTGTTCAACCTGATCTCGGGCGACGTGCGCGTCGATGCCGGGCGCGTGGAATACGCCGGCCGCGACGTGACGCGGCTGAAGCCCCACCAGCGCTGCCACGCCGGCATCGGCCGCAGCTACCAGGTGCCGCAGCCCTTCGGCAACATGAGCGTGTTCGAGAACCTCGTGACCGCTGCCTGCTTCGGCGGGCAGCAGAACGAGCGGGAGGCCTGGCACACCGCGCAGGAGGTGCTGGAACAGACGGGCCTCATGGCGCATGCCAACAAGCCTGCGGGCGGCCTCACGCTGCTCGACCGCAAGCGGCTGGAGCTGGCGCGCGCGCTGGCGACACGGCCGAAGCTGCTGCTGCTCGACGAGATCGCGGGCGGCCTCACGGAACCAGAGGCCGCGGTGCTGGTCGGCGAGCTCAAGCGCATCAAGGCGCGCGGCATGACGATGATCTGGATCGAGCACGTGGTGCACGCGCTGCTGTCGCTGGCGGACCGGCTGTTCGTCATCAACTTCGGCCAGAAGCTCGCGGAAGGTGCGCCACGCGCGGTGATGAGCGATCCGGAGGTGCGGCGGGTGTACATGGGGATGGAAGCATGAGCACGCATCGACTTCGCATTGCTCCTTCCCCCTGTGGGGGAAGGCCGGGATGGGGGCACGACGGCGCCGCCATTCCGACGCCGCTTGCCTCCACCCCAACCCTCCCCCAGAAGGGGAGGGGGCAGAACGCGCGGGAGCAAACACCATGACCACCCTGCTCTCCACCCGCGACCTCAAGGCCTTCTACGGCGACGCGCAGGCTCTCTTCGGCATCGACTTCTCGCTGGAGCGCGGCGAGCTGGTGGCCATCATCGGCGCCAACGGCGCGGGCAAGTCGACCTTCCTCAAGAGCCTCACGGGCCTGGTGCGCGCGCCGCTCGATGCGATCCGCTTCAAGGGCGAGCCCATCGGCGGCCTGCCGCCTGGCGACATCGTGCGCCGCGGGCTCGCCATGGTGCCCGAGGGCCGACGGCTCTTCCCGAGCCTCAGCGTCGAGGAGAACCTGCTGATGGGCGCCACGCCGTCGCGCAAGGGGCCGTGGAACCTGCAGCGGCTGTATGCGCTCTTTCCCATCCTCGCCGAGAAGTGCAACCAGCCGGGCACCTCGCTTTCGGGCGGGCAGCAGCAGATGGTCGCGCTCGGCCGTGCGCTCATGAGCAACCCCGAGGTGCTGCTGTGCGACGAGCTCTCGCTGGGGCTCGCGCCCATCGTCATCCGGGAGATCTACGCCGCCATGCCGGCGATCACCTCGGAGGGCATGACGGTGGTCATCGTCGAGCAGGACGTGACCATGGCGCGGCAGGTCTCGCAGCGCGTCTACTGCTTCCAGGAAGGCCGCGTGTCGCTCGAAGGGCGTTCGGCCGAGCTCACGCGCGAGCAGATCTCGCAGGCCTACTTCGGCCTCTCCGAGGACTCGGAGGCGGCCCATGCTTGAGACGCTCGTCCAGGGCCTGCTGCTGGGCGGCCTCTACACGCTCTTCGCGCTGGGCCAGTCGCTGATGTTCGGCGTGATGCGGTTGACCAACACCGCGCAGGGCGACTTCATCGTTCTCGGCGCATTCGCCGTTATCGCGGGCATGTCGCTGACGGGGGGCGAGTCGCCGTGGCTCGTGGCGCTGGCGGTGCTGCCGGTGGCCTTCGGCTTCGGCTACGTGCTGCAGCGCTTCGTGCTCAACGGCACGCTCGGCAAGGACCCGCTGCCCTCGCTGGTCGTCACCTTCGGCCTGTCGATCGTCATCCAGAACCTGCTGCTCGAGCTGTTCTCGGCCGATCCGCGCGCCATCGAGACCGGCGGGCTCAGCACGCAGGGCATCGCGCTGGGCGACGCGATGTCGCTGGGCGTGCTGCCGCTGGTCGTGCTGGCCGTCGCGCTCGCTGCGACGGGCGCTCTGCAGTGGCTCTTCGCACGCACGGCGCTGGGGCGGTCGTTCCGCGCCGTGTCGGACGACCGCGAGATCGCCGAGCTGATGGGGCTGAACGCGAAGAAGGTCTACGCGCTCGCGACCGCCATCGCGTTCGTGCTGATCGCCATCGCGGGCGCACTGCAGGGCATGCGCACGACGGTGTCGCCTTCGGACGGGCCGTTGCTGCTGCTCTTCGCCTTCGAGGCCGTGATCATCGGCGGCATGGGCTCCTTCTGGGGCACGCTGGCGGGCGCGATGATCCTCGGCGTCACGCAGCAGATCGGCTTCAGGCTGGACCCGGGCTGGGGCATCTGGTTCGGGCACATCGTGTTCCTCGCCGTGCTGGTGCTGCGGCCGCAGGGGCTTTTTCCCAGGACGCGCGGATGACCAACATGCCTCCTTCCATCGTCGCGGTCGAACGCGCAACGGCCGTGAGCCGCGCGGCGCTGTTCGCCGGCATCGCCATCGTTCTCGTCGCGGCCAGCCTGCCGTTGTGGGGCGAATCGAGCTGGATGCGCGAGTTCGTCGAGATCGCCTGCTACTTCATCTTCGCGATGATGTGGAACCTGCTCGCCGGCTACGGCGGCATGGTGAGCATCGGACAGCAGGCCTTCTTCGGCTTCGGCGGCTACGTGATGCTGATGCTCGGCAACTTCGCGGGCGTGAACCCCTTCGTGGCGATACCGCTGGGCGCGTTGGCCGCGGGGCTGGTGGCGGTGCCCGTGTCCTTCGTCGCGTTCCGGCTGTCGGGCGGCTACTTCGCCATCGGCACATGGGTCATCGCGGAGGTGTTCAGGCTGAGCTTCGCCAACGTGTCGGCCGTGGGCGGCGGCTCGGGCACCACGCTGACCGCGCTGCGCGGCATCGACAAGGCGACGCGCGAGAGCACCACCTACTGGATGGCGCTGGCCTGCGTGGTCGCGGCGATCGTGCTGGTGTACCTGTTCCTGCGCAGCAAGCGAGGCCTGGCGCTGCTGGCGATACGCGACAACGAGGTGGCCGCCGAGTCGCAAGGCATTCCGGTGGCGCGCATGAAGCTCGCGGTGTACGTGGTCGCGGCCTTCGGCGCGGGGCTCGCGGGGGCGCTTTACTTCGTGGGCAACCTGCGCATCAGCCCCGACGCGGCCTTCAGCGTCAACTGGACGGCCTTCGCCATCTTCATGGTGGTCATCGGCGGCATCGGGCGCATCGAGGGGCCGCTGGTGGGCGCGCTCATCTTCTGGGCGCTGAACAAGTTCCTGAGCGACTACGGCACCTGGTACCTGCTGGGTCTGGGGCTGCTCGCGATCCTCGTCACGCTGTTCTTCAAGCAGGGGTTGTGGGGATTCGCGCAGCAGCGCTGGGGCTGGTCGCTGTTCCCCACGCAGCGCAAGCTGCTTCGCACCTTGCCGCAAGGGAGTGCGCTTCTACGTGATCGACCCTGACTGGAAGCCACTTCGGACTTGCTAAAAACATCGTCGTCCTGTAACGTGTTGTAAACGCCATGTAATCATCCCTTCCAGTCCCTTCATACTCCTGGAGTCATCTTGACGATCACCAAACGCCGCCTGCTCGAAGGCGGCGCGGCAGCCATTGCCGCTTCGCTGCTTGCGAAGACTTCGTGGGCTCAACAGCAACGCAACAGCGGCACCGCCGACGCGGCCTGGCCGACCAAGCCCGTGCACATCCTCGTGGGGTTTCCTGCAGGCGCATCGCCCGACCTCGCGGCGCGCGCCATCGCCGAGCCGCTGTCGAAGATCCTGCGCCAGCCGGTGGTCGTCGAGAACAAGCCAGGCGCCAGCGGCAACACCGTGGCCGACCAGGTGGCGAAGGCCACCGACGACCACACCATCGGCGCGCTGATCAACGGCAACCTGACGATCGCGAAGCTGCTCAATCCCTCGCTGCCCTTCGATCCCGAGAAGGACTTCGCGCCGGTCGGCCTGATCGGCACCGCGCCGCTGGTGCTGGCCGTCTCGGGCAGCGCAACCGGCAAGACCGCGGCCGAGCAGCTGCTGTGGGTGCGCAACCTCGGCAGCGGCGCCAAGTACGGCACGCCGGGCGTGGGCACCGTGGGCCACCTGGGCATGGAGCTCATCAAGAGCCGCGCGGCCATCACCGCGCAGCACAAGCCCTACACCGGCAATCCGCAGGTCATCGCGGGCCTGCTGGCCAACGAGATCCAGCTGGCGCTGCTGCCGCCGGGCCTCGCAATGCCGCACATCAAGTCGGGAAAGATCAAGGCCATCGGCGTGACCTCGCCCGAGCGCAGCCCGCTGGCGGGCGAGCTGCCCACCATCCGCGACGCGGACGTGCGCGGCGCCGACCTCGAGATCTGGACCGCGCTGGCCGCGCCCGCGAACATGAAGCCCGCGGCCGTCGCCAGGCTCAATGCCGCGCTGGTCGAAGTCATCAGCTCGCCCGACGTGAGCCAGGCGCTGCTGAAGACCGGCTGGCAGGCCCAGCCCGGCTCGCCCGACACGCTGGCCAAGCGCATGCGCGCCGACACCACGCGCCTGGGCGGCGTGATCATCATGAAGGGCATCCACTCGGAAGGCTGATGCCTTCCGGGTGTCGTTCGCTGCTTCGCTCGCCCGCGCTCAGGTCTTCGATGCGGTGCGCTTGAACAGCGGCTGCTCGAAGCGGATCGTGATGATCTCCGTGTCGTCCGGCTTGCCGGGCACGCGGCCGTCTTCCGTCGGGTAGTTGGTGTCGATCGCGACGGCGAGCGTGTAGTCGTCCACCACCTCGACGCTTTCGATCGAGTCGAAGGGCATGCTGAACTTGCCGTTCGCGACGTTGGCCAGCGGGCCGCCGATGTCGTCCGGGTCGGAGATGTTCAGCAGGTCGACCAGCAGCGTCTTCTTGAGCACGCCGTCGGCGTCCTTCACGTCGAGGTCGACCATGTAGAGGCGCTTGACCACGGCCTTGGAGCCATAGAGGCTGTCGCGCTCGATCAGCACGAACCTGTTGCCGCCGATGTTGGTCATGTCGCCGATGACGATCTGGTTGTCCTTGGCGGGGCCGTCCTTCCTGTAGACCGGATTCTTGCCGGTGTAGAGCATCGAGGCGGGATCGAACTCGAAGAAGTTCAGGTAGCGCTCGTCGTCGGCCACCGGGCGCAGCGAGGCCAGCGAAGGCGCCGCTTCGGGCACCGCGTAGAGGCGGGTCTTGTCGGCGTTGAAGGCGAGGCTCTCGAAGCCGCGGCTGGAGAGCGAAGTCGCGGTGGCGCCCTCGTTCGTCACCAGCGGGTTGGACGGGCTGCGCAGGAAGGGATGCGGCACCGGGTCGCTCATCAGCGTGCCGTCCTTGTCGAAGTGCAGGATGTAGGGGCCGAACTCCTCGCCCACGAAGTACGTGCCGTCCTTCGCGCGGGCGATCGACTCGACGTCGAGATCGAAGCCCGTCAGCAGCCGGCCGCTGACGATGCTCGGATCGACCGGCTTGCCGCTGTCGACGAGGTTGTTGCCCGAGACCGTCTGGTAGTTGGCGAAGTCGGCGGTGATCTTCAAATCGACGCCCTTGCCGTCCTTCAGGAAGCCCTTCGCATCGTTGAATGCGACATGGCTGTTGACCTTCACGGTGCCGGGCACCGTCGTGCCGTTGGACGCGGTGCGGAAATCGATGCTCACGTTGTAGAAGCCGACCACGAAGTCGCCGGAGTTGCCCTTGCTGCCGTAGCCGTTGTCGGGCATGGCGGTCCAGGTGCCGTCGTCGTTCTTCAGCAGCGCCGAGAAGCCGGGCAGCGGCTGGCCGTCGACGAAGGGCGGCGTCACGCCGAGCGCGGCGGTGATGAACTGGCCGGTGGTCGGCCCGGGCTGGCGGAACGAGGCTGGCAGCGAGGCCCAGCCGGTGAGCTTGTGCGGCAGGCCCGCGGAAGCATCCTGCGGCGGCTGGGCAGCAGGAGCGGGTGCCGGCGCGGGCGCCGGTGCTGGAGCGGGCGTGCCCGCCACGGGCGGAAGGACGATGCCGTTTCCGTTGCCGCCGCCCCCGCATGCGGCGAGGACTGCGGATGCAACGGCCGCAATTGCGATATGGCGCGGCAGGCTGAGCGGGACGAGGCGACTGGACACGATTGGATCCTCCGGTGTTGTTGTGAGGGGAGCAATCTAGGAAGCCGATGTGACCTGTCCGTGAATGTCCTTTCGCCTTTCGTCCTTCGCTGTTTGCCTTTCGCTTTCGTTCAGTGCGGATCGGCCGCGATCAGAGCATCCGAGAGACCCGGTCCGCCGCTTCGCGCAGCGCGGGCAGCATGGTCTCCTGCATCGCCTTCGCGCTGGTGCGGTTCGCCTGGCCGCTGATGTTGAGCGCGGCCACCATGCGGCCCTGCCTGTCGACGACTGGCGCGGCCACCGAGATCAGGCCCTCCTCGAGTTCCTGGTTCACCAGGCACCACTGCTGCTTGCGCGCCTGCGCGACCTTGGCCATGAGCGCGTCGATATCGGTGATCGTGTGCCGGGTCAGTGCCTCGATGTTCGAGGCTTCGAGCCGCGCGCGCACCTCGTCGTCGTCGAGGTCCGCCAGCAGCAGCCGGCCCAGCGAGGTGCAGTAGGCCGGCAGGCGCGAGCCCACGCCCAGGTTGATGTGCATGATCTTCTTGGTCGGCACCCGCAGCACGTAGACGATGTCGGTGGCATCGAGCACGGCGGCGGAGCACGACTCCTGCACCTGCTGCACCAGCGCCTCCATCACCGGCTCGGCGCGGTTCCAGATCGGCATCGATGAGAGATACGCGAAGCCCAGGTCGAGGATGCGCGGCGTGAGCGTGAAGAGCTTGCCGTCGGTCACCACGTAGCCCAGCGTCTGCAGCGTGAGCAGGATGCGCCGGGCGCCCGCGCGCGTCAGCCCGCTGCCGGCGGCCACCTCGCTGAGCGTCTGGTGCGGCGCATTGGCGCTGAACGAGCGGATCACCTGCAGCCCGCGCGCGAAGGACTGCACGTAGCTGTCGCCGGGGGCCGGTGTCTCGGGTTGTGACGCGTGGGTTGCCATGGTTCGCCTTCCTCTCTAGAATTCATTATACGAACAAATGTTCTTTAGACGAACAAATCGGCGGTTTGCAGAATCGGTCGGCGCGTTCAGGCGGATTCGTTTCTTCGTTCCCTTCCCTCACTTCCGGAGACAGGCTTCATGATCAACAAGATCGCGCGCTCGGTCGCCGATGCCCTCGCTGGCATCCCCGACGGCGCCACGGTTCTCATCGGTGGTTTCGGCACCGCCGGCATTCCCAACGAGCTCATCGACGGCCTCGTCGAGCAGGGCGCCAAGGACCTCACGGTCGTCAACAACAACGCGGGCAACGGCGAGACCGGCCTCGCGGCGCTGCTGAAGGCCGGCCGCGTGCGCAAGATCATCTGCAGCTTCCCGCGCCAGGCCGACAGCCAGGTGTTCGACGGGCTCTACCGCAGCGGCAAGATCGAGCTCGAACTCGTGCCCCAGGGCAACCTGGCCGAGCGCATCCGCGCCGCGGGCGCCGGCATCGGCGCCTTCTTCTGCCCCACGGGCTACGGCACGCAGCTGGCCGGCAACCGCGAGACCCGCGAGATCGACGGCAAGCAGTACGTGCTCGAGTACCCGATCCACGGCGACGTGGCGCTCATCAAGGCGGAGCGCGGCGACCGCTGGGGCAACCTGGTCTACCGCAAGGCGGCACGCAACTTCGGCCCGGTGATGGCCATGGCCGCGAAGAAGACCATCGCCACCGTGCACGACATCGCCGAGCTCGGCACCCTCGACCCCGAGACCATCGTCACCCCGGGCATCTTCGTGCACCAGGTGGTGCGCATCGAACGCGTGGCCACCCAGGCCGGCGGCTTCAAGAAGGCAGCATGACCATGAGCACGAACTACACACGCCGCACCAAGGACCAGCTCGCCGCACGCGTGGCGCAGGACATCTTCGACGGCGCCGTCGTCAACCTCGGCATCGGCCAGCCCACGCTGGTGGCCAACCATCTGCCCAAGGGCCGCGAAGTCATCCTGCAGAGCGAGAACGGCATCCTCGGCATGGGCCCCGCACCCGAGGCCGGCGAGGAGGACTACGACCTCATCAACGCAGGCAAGCAGCCCGTCACGCTGCTGCCGGGCGGCTCCTTCTTCCACCACGCCGACAGCTTCGCGATGATGCGCGGCGGCCACCTCGACATCTGCGTGCTCGGCGCCTTCCAGGTGTCGGCCACCGGCGACCTCGCCAACTGGCACACCGGCGAGAAGGACGCGATTCCCGCCGTCGGCGGCGCGATGGACCTCGCCATCGGTGCCAAGCAGACCTGGGTCATGATGGACCTGCTCACCAAGCAGGGCGTGAGCAAGCTGGTGAAGGAATGCACCTATCCGCTGACCGGCATCGGCTGCGTCAAGCGCGTGTACTCCGACCTCGCCACGCTCGAATGCACGCCGCAGGGCCTGAAGCTCGTCGACCTCGTCGACGGCCTGAGCCGCGAGGAGCTCGAGAAGCTCGTGGGTCTGCCCATCGCCGCCTGAGGCGAACTTCCGGGCGGGGCGCGAAGGAACTTCGGAAAATGGTCCGGGTTTTCTTTTGCGCCTTTCGCGAGACCTTCGCGTTCTCTGCGTCCGGTATCCGAATTCGATTCACTTCCAAGCGAGACACACCATGACCAACCAAGCCTTCATCTGCGACGCCGTTCGCACCCCCTTCGGCCGCTACGGCGGCTCGCTCAGCAGCGTTCGCACCGACGACCTCGGCGCCGTGCCGCTGAAGGCGCTGATGGAGCGCAACAAGAACGTCGACTGGCAGGCCGTGAGCGACGTGCTCTACGGATGCGCCAACCAGGCCGGCGAGGACAACCGCAACGTCGCGCGCATGTCGGCGCTGCTGGCGGGCCTGCCGATCGAACTCGGCGGCGCCACCATCAACCGCCTGTGCGGCTCGGGCCTCGATGCCGTGGGCACCGCGGCGCGTGCCATCCGTGCCGGTGAAGCCGGCCTCATGATCGCCGGCGGCGTGGAGAGCATGAGCCGCGCGCCCTTCGTCATGCCCAAGGCCGAGAGCGCCTTCAGCCGCAACAACGCGGTGTACGACACCACCATCGGCTGGCGCTTCGTCAACAAGCTCATGAAGGCGCAGTACGGTGTCGACTCGATGCCCGAGACGGCCGAGAACGTGGCCACCGACTACAAGATCGAGCGCGAGGCGCAGGACCTGATGGCGCTGAACTCGCAGCTGCGCGCCGTGGCGTCGCAGAAGTCGGGCTTCTTCGACGCCGAGATCGTGCCCGTGACCGTGCCGCAGAAGAAGGGCGACCCCATCGTCGTCAACAAGGACGAGCATCCGCGCGAGACCAGCCTCGAATCGCTGGCCAAGCTCAAGGGCGTGGTGCGCCCCGACGGCACCGTCACCGCGGGCAATGCCAGCGGCGTGAACGACGGCGCCTGCGCGCTGCTGCTGGCCGACGAAGCCAGCGCCGCCAAGCACGGCCTTACGCCGCGTGCCCGCGTGGTCGGCATGGCCACCGCCGGCGTCGCGCCGCGCGTGATGGGCATCGGCCCCGCGCCCGCCACGCAGAAGGTGCTGGCGCTCACCGGCCTGAAGCTCGACCAGATCGACGTGATCGAACTCAACGAAGCCTTCGCCGCGCAGGGCCTCGCCGTGCTGCGCCTGCTGGGCCTGAAGGACGACGACGCGCGCGTCAACATCAACGGCGGCGCCATTGCGCTGGGCCATCCGCTGGGCGCCAGCGGCGCGCGCCTTGCCACCACCGCCGTGAACCAGCTGCACAAGGGCGGCGGCCGCTATGCGCTCTGCACGATGTGCATCGGCGTGGGGCAGGGCATCGCGGTGATCCTCGAACGCGTCTGACGACCGGACCGCGGCGAAACGAAAAAACAACCAGAGAAGCAAGAAGACAAGCCATCGGCAGCCGCGGCAACAGCGGCCCGATGGCATTTTTTTAACCAAAGAGGATGAAAGAGAAGGATCAGAGGATGAACCACACGTCGAAGAAGACTACGCGCCGCGGCGCCGGCATTGCCGCTCTCGCGCTGGCCGCCGCAGCCCTGTTGCCCGCGGCCGCGTCCGCGCAGCAGGCCTTTCCCACCAAGCCCGTGCGCATCATCACGCCGTTCCCCGTGGGCGGCGGCCCCGATGGCGTGGCCCGCCTGGTGGCCGACAAGCTCTCTCGCGCCTGGGGCCAGCCCGTGGTGGTCGAGAACCGCCCCGGCGGCAACGGCTTCATCGCCATCGATGCCTTCAAGCGCGGCGCGAAGGACGGCCACGACATCATCGTGCTCGACAACGTGCACCTTGCAGCATACCCGGCGCTCTTCAAGAAGCTGCCCTACGACACGAGCAAGGACTTCGACGCGCTGCTGCCGCTGTTCAAGACATACTTCTTCTTCACCGTCGCGACCAACAGCAAGTACAAGACCATCGGCGACCTGATCGCCGACGCCAAGGCCAACCCCGGCAAGCTGGACTACGGCTCGTGGTCCGTGGGCAACCCGGTGCACCTGGGCTCGGAGCTCTTCGAATCGGCCACCGGCACGCAGATGGAGCACATCGTCTACAAGGAAACCACGCAGCTCTACACCTCGGTGGCCACGGGCGAACTGGCCTTCGCGCTGGGCAGCAGCGCCACCGCCGGCCCGCTGCAACGCGCGAACAAGCTGCGCTTCCTGGCAGCCGCCGCGCCGCAGCGCGTGGCAGCCTTCCCCGACGTGCCGACGGTCGGCGAATCGGGCGGCCCGAAGGGCTTCGAGGTCATCGGCTGGAACGCCATCGCCGTGCCCAAGGGCCTGAGCGCATCGGTCACCGAGAAGATCAAGCGCGACATCGAGAAGGGCCTGGCCGAGCCCGACGTGCTGGAGAAGTTCAAGAGCTTCGGCTACGAGCCCTTCCCGACCACGCGCCCGCAGTTCGACGAGTTCGTGGCGAGCGAGACCAGGCGCTTCACCGACGTGATCCGCAAGGCGAACGTGTCGCTGGACTGACGTGGCGGGCGCAGGCGCCTCATCGCGCCGCCGCGCGCAGCGTGTGTACCGTGGCGGCCGGCCGTTGTTCAGGCAGCGGCCTGCCCCAGCCCTCGGGCAGCTCGTGCAGCACCGCCTTCGCGTCGAGCGAGCGGATCGCCACCGAGTTGTCCGCCGGAATGCGCCCCTGCGCCAGCAGCGCCTCGTAGCGCAGGGCGCTCACCCGAAGGAACGAGGCGAAGTTGCCGACCTCGCCGCGCGCGGCCACCAACTCGTCGTACAGCCGCTCGATGAGCTGCACCACGACCATGCCGTCGCGCCGCGCGATTTCTTCCAGCACCTGCCAGAACAGGTTCTCCAGCCGGATGCTGGTGACCACGCCGTGCAGCCGCACCGAGCGCGTGCGCGCGTCGTAGCTCTGCGGATCGGCGCTGATGAAGACCTCGCACATGGTGGTTGTCTCCTTTGCTCGAAGGAAGGTGGGCGACGCCGCACTGTAGCGCCGTCCGCCCGTCCGAAGCTCAATGCGCGATGCGCGTACCCAGCACCGCGAGGAACTGCGCGAGCCATGCCGGATGCGCCGGCCATGCGGGCGCGGTGACCAGGTTGCGGTCGGTCACGGCCTGGTCGACCGGGATGCCCATGTATTCGGCACCCGCGAGTTCCACCTCCACCTGGCAGGCCGGATAGGCCGACACCTTGCGGCCCTTGAGCAGCCCCGTGGCTGCGAGCAGCTGTGCGCCATGGCACACGGCCGCCAGCGGCTTGTCGGTGGCGAGGAAGTGCCGCGCGATCTCGACCACGCGGCTGTTCATGCGCAGGTACTCGGGTGCGCGGCCGCCCGGGATGAGGAGCGCGTCATAGGCCTCGGGACGGACGTCGGCGAAGTTGGCGTTGAGCGTGAAGCGGTGCCCTGGCTTCTCGCTGTAGGTCTGCGCACCCTCGAAGTCGTGGACGGCGGTGTGGATCCAGTCGCCGGCCTTCTTGTCCGGCGCCACCGCATGGACCGTGTGGCCCACGGCCAGCAGGGCTTGGAAGGGCACCATGGTTTCGTAGTCTTCGGCGTAGTCGCCGCACAGCATCAGGATCTTGCGCGCCATGTGGTTTGTCTCCTTCGGATGAGGTTGGAATGCGGCCCAGCCCGGCCCGGCCCGGCCCGGCCCCGCCCGGCGCGGTGGACCTGGGCGCGGGCCGTTTCCGGATTATTCGAAGGAGCAAGGTGCGGCGGGTAGCAGCCGGCTGTGACCGGTCTGCCGGCCCGGCGTCTTCAGATGAGCGTCACCGCCACGCCACGGCGCGCCGCGCCGTGCTTCACCGCGGGCGCGATGCCGGCGTAGAAGAAGCCCAGGTCGTCTTCCGGGCCGTTGGTGGCGCGCCCGCGCACCTTGCCCATCACGCACACGCCGATCTGCGCGTCGCCCTGGCCGATGACGAGCACGAAGGGGTTGTCCCCGTCGCCGCGTGTGGGAGGGGAGAGTGCGTGGCTGCAGTGGCTAACAGAAGTTCGTAGAAGTTGCAGGGCATGCGCAAGAGCCGTGGGCCGCAGCGGGGGCGTCACCGATCTGCCTTTTGCGCTGAATAGCCTCGCTCAGGGTTTTCCCGCATCCCCGGGCAAGCCTCTCACGGACCGACAGACAACCCACAGAAAAGACCAGCCATGAAGACCTCACAGATCACCCTCGCTGCCGCGCTCGCCCTGCTTGCCTTCGCTTCCTTGCCTGCCCAGGCCCAGCAGCGCACCCGCGAAGCCGTCGAAGCCGAAGCCATCGCCGCCGCCCACGCCAAGGATCAGAACGTCACCCGCGGCTCACGCGGTGCCGATCCGTTCACCTCCACGGCCGACCCCGAGGCCGTGTACAAGCAGGCCGTCGACACCGCCCACGCGCCCAACCAGAACGTGACGCGTGGTTCGCGCGGCCCGGACCCGTTCACCTCCAGCCGCGACCCGGAGCAGGTCTACCGCGAAGCCATGGCCACCGCCGCCGCGCCCGACCAGAACGTGACCAGCGGCTCGCGCGTCAACAGCAAGGTCATCTCGACCATGCAGAACCCGGTGCTGCAGTCGGCACAGGGCAAGTAAGCGCTTCGCCGGAAGACTCCGCCGCTACGCGTTGCGTGCGCGGCGCGCGGGTTCGGCCTGGTGCAGGAATCCGGTGAAGGTGTCCGGCGGCGACGAGCCGGTCAGCCGGGTCAGGATCCGGCCCACCTCGCCCCGGTGATAGCCCGCGTGCGTCGCCACGTGGGCCAGCATCTCCTCGCGCGACATCCGGCCCGCTGCGCCGTCGGTGAAGCTGAAGTCGATGCGCTCCTCGAGCTCGCGCGGGCCCAGGCGTGCGACGTAGTCGATGTACCAGCGGTCGGTCTCCCGCACTGCTTCGGCCAGCGTCTCCAGTGGCGGCGGCTCGGGTGCGCCCGTCGCGGTGTGGCCGTGCGGCAGCCGCTGCACGTTGGCGACGAAGATCCGGTCGACGATGCAGGCGTGGTTGAACACCCGTGCGGCCGTGCGGTATTCGTCGGCAGGCCCGTTGGCCGCAAGATCGGCCAGGCCCGCCAGCAGGCCTTCGTCGGCCCAGGCCTTGTAGCTGAACAGCGAAGCCAGAAGCGTCTGCGTACTCATCACAATCTCCCCTCGGCAGTTGAACGTTGAACGCACGCCTTTGCGTGCGCTCCCATTCTTGAGTGGAGCCTCGAACTTGGGTACTCGCATTCCCCCACAGCGCAGGACCATGCGCAAAGCGCCCCGGCAGCAGCGTTCGCGCGTCACGGTGGACGCGATCGTCGAGGCCGCAACTCGCGTTCTGGCGCGCCGCGGATGGGCGCGCTTCACCACCAACGAGATCGCGGCGGTGGCGGGCGTCAGCGTCGGCTCGCTCTACCAGTACTTCCCGGACAAGCTGGCCATCGCCGAGGCGATACGCCAGCGCCACCTCGACGAGGTGCTCGCGGCGCTGGGCCGTTGCGACGAAGAGGGCGATCCCGCGGCCACGTTCCCGCGCCGCGTGGAGCGCTTCGTCGATGGCGTCATCGCGGCCCATTCGGTCGATCAGGCCCTGCATCGCGTGCTCGTCGACGAAGTGCCGCTGGCCGCGCGTTCGAGCTATCCCGAGTTCGAGGCGGAATACCAGCGGCGTTACCGCGCCCTGGTCGCGGAAAGCCGAGAGCCGGCAGAAAGAGAAAGCGCCGACGCCGACATCGCCGCCCGCATGCTCTCGTCGGCGGTCGAGGGGGCCGTCCACTCGGCGGCGCGTCGCGGCGACCTGGATGCTCCCGCGATGCGGTCCGAGCTCGTCAGGCTGGTCCTGGCCTACCTGAGCGACCGCCGGCGCACGGACTGAACTCCATCGGCATTCGGGTTGCCCGCGTGGACACTGCCCCCGCACCCTGACCACAATGCCCCCGCCCCGTGCCTTTGCGGGTGCTGAAAGGTCATCGCAATGAAAAAAATGCTCGTGCCGGCTTGCCTGGCCCTGGCTCAGATGATGGTCGTGCAGGTGGCGTCCGCCCAGTCCTCGGGCGAAGCGGATCCCTCCCAGGGCAAGGCCCGGCCTACCGCGCCCACCACCAAGGCGGAGCGCGCCGAGGCTCGCAAGGAACGCCGCGCCGAAGGCGCCGCCGCGGCGCGCGGACCGCAGATGCAGGAGGGTGAGGTCCGGGCGACGACCGCGCCCCGGATGTCGAGGGAAGAACGCCGCGCCGCGACGGCCAAGCGCCGGGCGGCCAATCGGGAGGCGATGAAGGCAGGCCAGCTGTCGCGCGGCGGCAGCAACGACGCGCCCGAGAAGCAGAAGAAACCCTGAAGCCGAGCGGCGCGCCGTGCCGGCGCTGACCGGGTTGGAACAGGCCTGAGCTTCAGGCCAGGGCCCTGGCCGAGCGCATCTGCAGCAGGGCCAGCATCCGGGCTTCCTCCGCGTCGCGCAGGCTCTTGGCGGCGCGGCTCGCGGCGTACGTCACGTAGAGCGTCTCGATCGCCTTGGCCCAGCACTGGACCGTCTGGTAGGGGCTGCTGGCGCTCCCGGGGATCGCGGGCACGGCGTACCCGGCCTTGCGCAGGATGTTGGCTTTGTGTTCAGTGCTCAGCATGGCGTGCTCCCCGGTTCGATGGTGGGAGCGCCTCAAGCCCCCGGTTTTGATGATGGGAGCACATTAACTGCGATGCGCCATGTTCGCTATTAGCTACATGACGTATCCAGATGTAGGAGAAGACAACCTGGGCTAAGCCGTAAGGCTTAGCCGGCGTTGCCCGCCTGCCACACGAGTGTGGCGGCGGTGAGATCCTCGAGTGCGCTGCCGACGGCCTTGAATACGGTTCGTTCGGCGTCGTCCGAGCGGCCCGGGCGCTCCCCGCGGCACAGCGCGGCCAGCGTGCCGCGCACTTCCTCCTTGCGCAGCGTTCCGGCGGCCATCGCGTCCAGCAGGTCGCCGGCCTTCTGCAGCGCCTCGTCGGTGTCGACCCAGGTCAGGGCGCCGTCGAAGCACCTCGCGTCGGCTTCCCGCATCGCGGGGGTGAAGCTGCCGATCAGGTCGAGGTGCGAGCCCGGAGCCAGCCACTCGCCGCGCACGAGGGGCGAGGTGGCCAGGGTCGCGCAGCTCACGATGTCGGCCTGCCGCACCGCGGCTTCGAGGTCCGGTGCCGCGCGCGCGTTCCAGCCTTCGGCGCGCCACTGAGCGGCCAGCGCTTGCGCGCCTTCGGGCCGGTGGTTCCACACCCACAGTTCGTCGATGGGGCGCACGCTCGCATGCGCGGCCGGCAGCATGCGCGCGATGCGGCCGGTGCCCAGCACCAGCAGCCGGCGAGCGTCGGTTCGCGCCAGGAACGACGCACCCAGCGCCGAGGCGGCGGCCGTGCGCCGGGCGGTGATCTCGTTGCCGTCCATCATCGCCAGCGGCACGCCGGTGCGCGCGTCGTAGAGCACATAGGTCGCGTGCAGGCCGGGCAGGCCGTGCTCGCTGTTGGCCGGGAAGATGTTGATCGTCTTGATACCCAGGAAGCCGGCGTCGCTCCACGCCGGCATGATGAGCACGGTGCCCTTGCGCGTGCCGCCGTCGCCGTTGCCCGCCTCGGTCTCGATGACGTGCACGTGGCGCGGCGGCACCTGCGCCCCGGCGGCGAAGGCCGCGCGCAGCGCAGGAACCAGCCGGTCGAAGGACAGTGGCGCGCGGGTGGCGGCTTCGTCGAAATGCCTCATGGCCGTCGTCTCATTGCTGCAGCGGATGGAGTGCCGACTCGAAGAACTCGGTCAGCGCCTTGCGGTAGGCCGAGCCGTAGCGCAGGGCCGTCATCGGCTCGAGATGCGCGGCGCTCGGCACCTCGATCAGCCGCTTGGGCTCGCGCGCGTCGGCCAGCAGCCGCCTGGAGTGCGAGATCGGGATCACCTGGTCCGCCGTGCCGTGGATCAGCAGCAGCGGAATCGGCGATATGGCCGCCACGTACTTCGATGCCGCGTAGTCGTCGTTCACCAGCAGGCCTGCGCCGCTGAGTTTCTCGTTGGCGATCGCCGAATAGGAATAGAAGGTCGACTCGATGGCTGCGGCCTTCACGCCCGCGCGGTTGCCCGAGCCCACCACCGCGATCGCGTTGGTGCCGCCCAGGCTCTGGCCGAAGACGAAAAGCCGCTCGGGGTCGACGTCCTTGCGCGAGCGCACGTAGTTCAGCGCCGCGTTGGAGTCCTCGAACACGCCCTTGGGCTCGGGCTTGCCTTCCGACTGGCCGTAGCCGCGGTAGTCGAACACGAACACGTTGTAGTCCCGCTTGGGCAGCCAGGCCACGAAGCGCCAGTGCGTGCTCATGTTCTGCGCGTTGCCGTGGAAATGCACCACCGTGCCCTTGGCTTCCCTCGGGTCCTGGCGGTTCTCCGCGGGCAGGAACCAGCCGCTCAGGCGCGTGCCGTCGGCGCTGGTGAACTGCACGTTCTCGTAGCGCATGCCCAGCGCCTCGGGCGTCTCGTAGCGAACGCTGTCGGGGTAATAGAACAACGACTGCACGCAGCCGCCCAGCAAGAGCGGCAAGGCGCACATCGCCAGCCTTCCGAACCAGCGACGCATCGCGCCGCCCTTCATGCGGGCTTCCCGCCGGCGACAGCCGCGCGGCTTTCCGCAAGCATGTTGCAGAACAGCGCCCCCTGCTCGATGGCATCGTCGAGCGCCACGTGCGTGTGCGGCAGTCCGGCGTCGAACCAGCGGCGCGGCATGGCGCGCTTGGTGCTGTCGCGGTAGTCGAGCTTCAGCATCGCCATCGCGAACGACTTCACGTCGAGTGCCGAGTGGCTGAACGGGCTCTCGCCCGCGAAGCGCATCAGGTACCAGTAGACGAAGAGAAAGTCGAAGCCCGCCGGGTACGCGACGAACACCGGCCGCGCGTTCAGGCCCTTGAGCCAGCTCACGTAGTTCTTCATGGCGTGGGCCGGGTCCTGCAGGTCGGCGCGGCACGCGGCCCAGGCCTCGGGCTGGGTCTTCCACCATGCGGCGGTCTTGGGGTCGGCCTGAGCGCCGGGCAGCGTGTGCAGGTTGGCGCTGAAGGTGGAGACGAGTTGCTTGTCGGCCGTGTAGGCGGCCGAGCCGAAGCTGAGCATCGAATTCGGGCCCGGTATGGGGCCGTCGGATTCGACGTCGGTGCTTATGTAGATTTCTGGCATGTGTTGTTCTTATTGGATGGAGGGCAAGAACGAGGCTGCACGCCGCAGATGAAAGACGTGCATGTCGCGCCACTTGCCTGTCGAGTTCTCGATCAGCGCGATCTCGATGCAGGCCGCATGCACAGCTCCCGATGCGGCCAGGCGCGCTCGGAGTTCGTCCGCCGCCGCATCTGCATCGAGCGCCTTGCCGTGCGCCACAGACAGATGCGGAACGACGCTGTCGTGCTCGCCACCGTACGGCGGAAATTCGGGAAACGCTTCCACGAGCGCCAGCGTCATCTCGATGAATGGTGCCGCCGGCTCAGGTGCGAGATACGCGGTTTCCGGAAAACGCCCGACCTTGTTCAGTGCGAAGGAGAACGATGGTGTTCGGCTCAGGGCCTGTCGGGCACGCTCCAGGACTTCCGGCGTGATGCGCGCCGGGTCCATGAATGGAACGAGCACCGTGATGTGTGCGGGCACGCCAAGGGCCGAGGTGGCGTCGTAGAGCCGGCGCAGGTCGCCCACCATGGGCTCGGCGGCGGGAACCTTCACGGCGAATGCGGAGATGGCCATGGCGGCGGAGGATAGCTCAGGCGTTGGCGATCCGGCCCCATTCCAGGCCGTGCTTGGCGAGGTACTTGCGAAGCCGGTCGGCGTCGTTCACCACGCTGCGTTGCGCGCGCGAAGCCTGGAAGAGCTGGCGACCCGCGTCCGACAGGCTGCGCGACTGACGGCAGACGCGCACCACCGCCTCGAGCTGCAGGCGGTCGAACAGGTCGAGCGCTGCGCTGCGTTCCTCGCCGAGCAGGGCATCGAGATCCACGCCTTCGGTTGTGGGCGGCGCGGTGCCCGCGTGCTTCCACAGCCAACGCAGCCGCGCGATCTCGGCTTCCACCAGCGCGACCGGGATGCGCCCGCCGTCGGCCAGCGTGGCCAGCCGCGTCACGCTGGCCGAGAGGTCGCGGAAGTTGCCGCTCCAGATCGCCTCGCCGCTTTGCGCGAAGCGCAGGTAGGCGGCGCGCGCCTCGGCGTTGAAGCGCACCACGCGGTTGTTCTCGGCGGCATGGAGGGCCAGCAGATGGTCGACGTTGGGTTCGATGTCCTCCGGTCGTTTCGCGAGGCCGGGCAGGTCGTAGGTCCAGAGGTTGATGCGCGCGAACAGGTCTTCGCGGAAGCGGCCCTCGGCGACGTCGCTGCGCAGGTCACGGTTGGTGCCGGCGATCAGCTGGAAGTCGCTTTCCACCTCCTTGTCGGCGCCCACGGGGAAGAAGCGCTTCTCCTCGATGGCCTTCAGCAGCATCGCCTGCTCGTCGAGGCCGAGCTCGCCGATCTCGTCGAGGAAGAGTGCGCCCTGGTGCGCGGTGCGCAGCAGGCCCGCGCGGTCGGCGGCGGCACCGGTGAACGAGCCCTTCTTGTGGCCGAAGAGCGTGGAGGCCGCGCCGTCGCCGCGCAGCGTCGCGCAGTTCACTTCGACGAACGGGCCCGTCATCTGGTGGCGCGACTGCTTCAGCTCGAACATGCGCCGTGCCAGGAACGACTTGCCCGCGCCCGTCGGCCCCACCAGCAGGATGGGCGCGCGCGAGCGCACGGCGACGCGCTCGATCTCGTCGATCAGCGCGTTGAAGCGCGCGTTGCGCGTGGCGATGCCGCTCTTGAGGAAGGCGACTGCGTCGCGCTGCTCCGCGTCGAAGCGCCGCGCGATCACGTCGTAGCGCGAGAGGTCGAGGTCGATCAGCGTGCACTTGCCGGCCTCGCCCTCGCGCTGCTTCTTCGGCGGCGATGTCTGCGCGAGCACGCCGGGCACCACGCGCGATTCGGACAGCAGGAACATGCAGATTTGCGCGACGTGCGTGCCGGTGGTGATGTGGGTCCAGTACTGCTCGCGCTCGGTATCGAAGCTGTAGCCGCGCGCCCAGTCGTAAAGGCGCGTGTAGACCTCGCCGAAGTCCCACGGGTCGGCGAGGTCGAGCGGCACGAGGTTGACCGTGGTCTCGGGCGACACGGTGGCGATGTCGGCCTTCACCACCTCGGCCAGCGCCTTGTGCCGCAGCGTGTAGAGCAGCTCCATGCGCGAGACGACCATGTCTTCGTGCTGCGCGAGCGAGACGGTGGGTCGCCACTTGTTCCAGCGGCCCGCGCCCTGGCCGGCGTCGAGCTGGGTGCCGAGGAAGCCGATGACGACGATGGGTTTCTTCTTCATTTGGATAAATGGCTATCCAAAATTATAGGAAATGATCAGTTGGGAAAGATGGTAAGAGGCGATTGATCGTGTCTGATTAGAAAAAACTCAATCAAATCAATGGCTTGGAAAGATCAATCACCAGGAGGCTGAACGCTGGCACACCCGTTGCAATAAGGATCGCAACTCAAGAAAACAACCGACAAAAAAGAACCGAACAAGGAGAAGTCGCATGGCCAACCTTCAACTCTTCCAGACGCTGCGCGGTGCCCTGCAACCCGCTGCCGATGCCCGCAACGAAGCCGGCGGCGCCGCCTATGCGCTGTCCCCCAAGCATCGTCTGGCGCAGCTCGCTGCCACCGGCTGCCTGAACAACACGTTCCACGCACAGGCCCAGGACCAACTGGACGCCGTGCTGGCCCTCGCTCGCGAGATCGATCCATTGTTCGTGGCGAAGACCGCCGTGTATGCCCGCCGCGCAGGCCACATGAAGGACATGCCGGCGCTGCTGGCCGCCACGCTGGCGGTGCGCGACGTGTCGCTGCTCCCCAAGGTGTTCGGCCGCGTGGTCGACAACGGCAAGATGCTGCGCAACTTCGCGCAGATGCTGCGATCCGGCGCGGTGGGCCGCAAGTCCCTGGGTACGCGTCCGAAGAAGCTGGTGCAGCAATGGCTGCTCGAGGCGACCGAGGCTCAGCTGCTGAACGCTGCCGTGGGCAACACGCCGTCGCTGGCCGATGTGGTGAAGATGGTTCACCCCAAGCCCGTCGAGGCCTGGCGCGCCGCATGGTTCGCATGGCTGATCGATCGTCCGTATGCGCTGGAGGCGCTGCCTCCGGTGACTCAGGCCTTCGAGCGCTTCAAGCGTGACCGTGCGCAAGAGGTTCCGGATGTGCCGTTCCAGATGCTGACCGCACTGGAGCTGGACAAGCATGCGTGGGCGCAGATTGCGCAGCGCGGTTCGTGGCAGATGGTGCGTCAGAACCTGAACACCTTCGCCCGCCACGGCGTGTTCGCACTGCCCGGCCTTGCCGAAGCAGTGGCTGCCAAGCTGCGTGATCCGCAGGCGGTGGCCAAGGCTCGTGTATTGCCGTACCAGCTGATGGCGGCCTGGAAGGCTGCCGGTGCCGATGTGCCGCATGTGGTGAAGGAAGCGCTGCAGGACGCGATGGAACTCGCGCTGGCCAACGTGCCGGAGTTCGAGGGCCGCGTGGTGGTGTGTCCGGACGTGTCGGGCTCGATGAGCTCGTCGGTGACGGGGCACCGCGGTTCGGCGACCTCGACGGTGCGATGCATCGACGTGGCTGCGCTGGTGGCTGCCGCCATGCTGCGCCGCAATGCCGATGCGCGCGTGCTGCCCTTCGAGACGAAGGTGGTTTCGCTGCAACTGAATCCTCGCGATTCGGTGATGACCAACGCGGCCAAGCTGGCGGCGGTAGGCGGCGGCGGGACCTCGTGCAGCGCGCCGCTGGCATTGCTGAACCGCGAGAAGGCGCAAGCCGACCTGGTGGTGCTGGTATCGGACAACGAGTCGTGGGCAGACCCCGCACGCGGCCGCGGTACCGCCACCATGCAGGAATGGGCGGCGTTCAAGAAGCGCAACCCGAAGGCGCGGATGGTGTGCATCGACATCCAGCCTTATGCGACTACCCAGGCGCAGGAGCGCGACGATGTGCTGAACATCGGCGGCTTCAGCGATGAAGTGTTCAAGCTGCTGGCGGTGTATGCCGCGGGTGGCCTGGGCGCCGACCACTGGGTGGGTGTGATCGAGGAAACCTCGATCTGAAGGACAGGAGAGTGCCGCGGGCTCGGCTCGTGGTACTCCTCCCACGAATTGATAGATGTCGTCGTCCGGCGAATGCAGATGTGAGTACATCCAGCCATGTTCTCCTCACATCGAACGTTAGTCGCCGGTCGGGGACGCCAAGTTGAAGTGTGAATGCAGGCAGGACTACATCTGGACGCCCGGGGGTCGAGCCCCGACACCAGTTCACTGGTGGGCATGTCTTGCCATCCTTGTCGCACTGTTTTTTTGCAGCGAATGCTGGCGGAACTACAGACTCTTAATCTCGTGGTCGCGGGTTCGAATCCCGTCGGTCGGAAGACCGTAGCTCAGTGGTCAGAGCACGCCGTTTCGTCGATTCTTGTCGCTGCTTTTTTTGTTTTTGGGGTGAATGCAGGCGGGTTTACAGGTAAGAGCGTCATGGTCTCGGCCATGAAGGTCCCGGGTCCGAGTCCCGGTCTGCCCAGGTAGATAGCTCAGTTCAGAACCCGCCGCTCCTGGTCACCTCTTTTTTGTTTTCGGGCACGCAGGCACAGAAGGGAGCGCCACTGCCAAAAATGTTGATGTTGCCGGCAGTCCGGGTAGCACCGGATGCGGCGGGCAAGTCGGTCGACGAGCAAGGTTGAGGATGCAGGTGCTGGCTCCGATGACGGGTCTGTCACTGGCGCGCGTTTCCAATCGTCGACTGGGCCGCTGGATTCAAACACCGCGGTCGCCGTATTGATGCGGGTTCGAATCCCGCCGTGTCCACCAGCCGTTCGTGAAGAATGGACAGACAGGTACAGAGAGAAGGAAAGAGAAATATGGAACAGATCAAGAACTACAACCTGCACGAAGTCGCCGACGGCGTTCCCGTGAAGATGTGGACCCGCGGCGTGCCCGTGGAAGACGAGGCGCAGAAGCAGCTCGAGAACGCGGCGCGCCTGCCCATCGTCTTCAAGCACATCGCGGCCATGCCCGACGTGCACTACGGCATCGGTGCGACGGTGGGGTCGGTGATACCGACCTTCAAGGCCATCATCCCGGCCGCAGTGGGCGTGGACATCGGTTGCGGAATGATGGCGTGCAAGACCACGCTGCATGCCAACGACCTGCCCGACAACCTGGGGCCGCTGCGCTCTGCGATCGAGAAGGCCGTGCCGCACGGATCCAACCCCAAGCGCATGGGCCGCGACAAGGGCTCGTGGGAGACCCCTCCCAACGAGACCGACGTGGCCTGGGCCGGGCTGGTGGACGAGTTCGACGCGATCTGCGAAGACTACCCGCGCCTGAAGAACACCAACAACCACAAGCACCTGGGAACGCTGGGTACGGGCAACCACTTCATCGAGGTGTGCCTGGACGAGGCGGGATCGGTGTGGTTCATGCTGCACTCGGGTTCGCGCGGCGTGGGCAACGCCATCGGCACGCACTTCATCGAACTCGCGAAGAAGGACGCCGAGCAGCACCAGCGCAACCTGCCCGACCAGGACCTGGCGTACTTCGAGGAGGGCGCCAAGTACTTCGGCGACTACGTGCGCGCGGTGGGCTGGGCCCAGAAGTTCGCGCGAGCGAACCGCGAAGTGATGATGCAGCGCGTGGTCGCGGCCGCGCGCAAGGTCATCACCAAGCCCTTCGAGGCGCACGTGGAAGCGGTGAACTGCCATCACAACTACGTGAGCCGCGAGACGCACTTCGGCGAAGACGTGCTCGTGACCCGCAAGGGTGCGGTGAGCGCCAAGGCCGGCGAACTGGGCATCATCCCCGGAAGCATGGGCGCCAAGAGCTACATCGTGCGTGGAAAGGGAAACCCCGAGAGCTTCATGAGCTGCAGCCACGGCGCCGGTCGAAAGATGAGCCGTACCAAGGCCAAGAAGCTCTACACGGTGGCCGATCAGATCGCCGCGACGGAAGGCGTGGAATGCCGAAAGGACGCCGACGTGATCGACGAGATCCCGATGGCCTACAAGGACATCGACGCGGTGATGGATGCGCAGAAGGACCTGGTGGAGGTGGTCTACACGCTCAAGCAGGTCGTATGCGTGAAGGGATGAAGGCGAGGCCGGTGCACGGCCTTGTGGCGGGGATGCCGTAGAAGCGAAGGGCTCGGGCCCTCCTTCGCGGCAACTCGCGCATTGGAAAGGTCCGAGAGATGAAGAAGAGCAACAAGCAACGGCGCGCTGAGATCAAGACGCGTCGCCTCGAGCGCGCCGCCGCATCGGCCGCACGTCTGCGAGAGAAAGATGTCCGTCTGCCGCAGACCGACTACGCGTTCGCCCTCGGCTGCGAGCCGGCGGATCGGTCTGTTCTCGAGCGATACAACAACACCTATGGCGTGCTGCCGGCCTTCTACGAGGACCGCCCCTTCACCTGCCGCGATTGCGGCGCCGAGGAAGTGTGGACGGCCACGCAGCAGAAGTGGTGGTACGAGGTCGTGCACGGGCATATCGATAGCCGCGCCGCGCGATGCCTCGCGTGCCGGCGCGCACTGCGCGAGCGACTGCGCAACGCGCCGCCGGGCGCGAACCTGCTGCGCGAGCAGACGGATCGCCTTCGTGCGCTGGGCGATGCAAAACCGACCGCGAGCGCCGTCGCCGAGGTCGAGGCCGCGCTTGAAAGCAAGTGGTGGAGCCTGCGCGTCGTGGCGATCCAGACCATGGCGCGATGGGGCGGCGAAGCGAACCTCGCAAAGCTGCATGAGCTGATGGCGGCCCGCCCAGAAGGCGGTCGCCGATACTTTGCCTGGGAGCGCGTTGCCGCCGATGCGGCGAGGCGCGCGCTGATGAACACGGAGCGATGGCCTTGACGACGATGATGAAACTGACTTTCCTGGGGACCTCTTCCGGCACCCCCACGCGCCATCGCAACGTCTCCGGACTTGCCGTGCAGACTGTGCTCGGCGCCGACTGGTTCCTGGTCGACTGCGGCGAGGGTACGCAGCATCGCGTGCTGCAGACGCCGCTCTCTCTGAACGACCTGGCCTCCGTGTGCATCACGCATGTGCACGGCGACCATTGCTATGGGCTGCCGGGGCTGCTCGCGAGTGCAGGCATGGGCAAGCGGACGAAGCCGCTGAAGCTGATCGCGCCGCTGCCGGTGTGGCAGTGGTTCGAGGCCACGCGCATGCTGACGGACCTGCATCTGCCCTACGAAGTCGAGCATGTGGATGTCGAGGCGCAGCAACTGGTGTACGAGGCGCCCGGCGTGCGTATCGAGCGCCACGCGCTGCTGCATCGCGTGCCCAGCCATGCGTACCGCGTGCAGGCCGAGACGCGGCGCGTGCGGCTGAAGGCGGATGCGCTGCGTGCAGTCGGCCTTCCGCCCGGCCCTGCGTGGCGTGCATTGCAGAGCGGTGAGGACGTGCCCTTCAACGGCGAGGCGCTGCTCAGCGCTGATTTCGTCGACACGCAGGTCGACGCTGCCAGCGTGCTTGTCGGCGGCGACAACGCCGAACCGTCGTTGCTGCGAGATGCCTGCCAGGGAGTGCAGTTGCTGGTGCATGAAGCCACCTTCACTCAGGACGCGCTCGACAAGGTCGGGCCCGGCCCGATGCACAGCTCGGCACGCCTGCTGGCCGAGTTCGCGCAGTCGGTCGAGGTACCGAACCTGATCCTCACGCACTTCAGCGCGCGCCACCAGAACGAGGAGGGCATGGCGGCGCTGATGGCCGAGACGCAGGCGCACTACCGCGGCCATGCGTTCCTGGCCAGCGACCTGGATGTCTACGAGCTCGACAGTGCCGGCGAGGTGGCCGTCACGCGAGCCCGATGAGAAGAGAGAAACAAGAAAGAAAAAGAAGGAAGAACCGAAGATGAGTACCGAAGAAGAATTCCTGCGCTCCGCCCATCCGATCGAACCCACCATGCGCGCGCAGATCATGGAGGCGCTGAGCGACATCGAGGCGAAGCACGACGTGACCGTGCTCTTCGCCTGCGAATCCGGCAGTCGCGGCTGGGGCTTCGCCTCGCCCGACAGCGACTACGACGTGCGCTTCATCTACGTGAACCGCCTGCCGTGGTACCTCACGGTGATGCCGCGCCGGGACGTGATCGAGGTGCCGATCAGCGGCGACCTCGACATCAACGGCTGGGACCTGCGCAAGGCCCTGGGCCTGATGCGCGAGTCGAACCCGACGCTGCTCGAATGGCTGCGCTCTCCCGTCGTGTACCGCGACGACGCGACGGCGATGCCACGCTTTCGCGAACTGTCGGAGGCGGTGTTCTCGAACGCACGCGCCTGGCATCACTACGCCTCGATGGCGAAGAAGAACTTCCGCGAGCACCTGCAGGCCGACGAGGTTCGCTACAAGAAGTACCTCTACGTGCTGCGTCCGCTGCTGGCTGCGCGCTGGATCCGCACGCAGCCCGGCGTGCCTCCGATGCGCTTCGCCGACCTCGCTCAGCGCACGCTCGACCCGGTCCGCGATGCCGCGCTGATCGCCGAGATCAACGCACTGCTCGAAGTGAAGATGCGCGCCGGCGAGGCCGCAACCAGCCTGCGCTGGAGCGGCATCCATGCGTTCATCGAAGCCGAGCTGGCGGCCAACGCGGTGGAGTCGGTGGCGCCACTGCCGCGTGCCGAGGAGGCAGGACTCGATGACTTCCTGCACGAGACTGTGCTGCGTTTCGAGCAGCAGAGGAAGCAGGAGGAGGCACCGCATGGTTGAACTCGACGGTTCCCAGGGCGAGGGCGGCGGCCAGATCCTGCGCACCAGCCTCGCGCTGTCGATGGTCACGGGCCAGCCGATGGCCATCGACAAGATCCGCGCCGGTCGCGCCAAGCCGGGCCTGATGCGACAGCACCTCGCCTGCGTGAACGCGGCCGCTGCCATCAGCGGCGCGCAAGTCGATGGCGCCGAGCTCGGCTCGCAGTCGCTGCGTTTCGCGCCCGGCCCGGTGCGCGCTGGCGAGTACCGCTTCGCGATTTCTGGCGCGGGCAGCTGCATGCTTGTGCTGCAGACGGTGCTTCCGCCTCTGCTGCTCGCCGGTTCGCAGAGCCGCGTGCACCTGAGCGGTGGCACGCACAACCCGATGGCGCCGCCGTTCCATTTCCTGGAGCGTGCGTTTGCCCCGCTGGTGCGCCGACTGGGTGCGGACCTGCAACTGACGCTGCGCCGCTGCGGCTTCTATCCGGCCGGCGGTGGGGAGGTCGAGGCGGTCATCGTGCCCGCAGCCGATGCGCTTCGGCCCTTCGACCTGATGGCGCGTGGTGCGCACCAGTCGAACTACGCCGAATGCCTGGCGCCCGGCATCCCGCGCCACGTGCCGACGCGCGAACTCGAAACGCTCGGCGGCGCGATGGGCTGGTCGGGCGAGCAGCTGCACTTCGGCTCAGCGCGCCAGAACGAAGGTCCGGGCAATGCGCTGCTTGCCACGCTGGCCTACGAGCACGTGACCGAGGTTTTCACCGCCTTCGGCGAGAAGTCGCTGAGCGCCGAGCAGGTCGCGCACGGGCTGGTGAAGGAGCTGCGCTCGTTCCAGAAGAGCGAGGCGGCCGTGGGCCCGCACCTGGCGGACCAGCTGGCGCTGCTGCTGGCGCTCGCGGCGTGGCAGGGCAAGAAGGAATGCGCCTTCACCTGCAGCGAGGTGACCGAGCACACGCGCACCAACTGCGCGGTGATCGAGCGCTTCCTGCCGGTACGCTTCGCGATCGCCGAGAGCCGCCAGGCCTGCACGGTGCAGGTCGCGCCGGCCTGAGGCGGGCGCAAGGCCGGTGTCTGCGGCTGGCGGAAAACTCCTTTTCGTTTTCCGCCATTGAACTGCGGGCGAGCCGGCGTATCGTGGTGGCCCGGCACGGTCCGGGGGGTGGACGGATTCGTCCAGGCAGACATCTATCGGAGACACCGGAGACAGGGCACCAGGCCATGACCACACCCTCGTTCATCTACACCAGCGCACCCCAGCGGGTGGTTTTCGGCGCAGGTTCGCTGCAGCACCTGGCCCGCGAGATCGATGCGCTCGGCGCGCGCCGGGCGTTGGTGCTCTCGACGCCCGAGCAGCGCCCGCAGGCCGAGCGCGTGGCCGACATGCTCGGCGCCCATGCGGCGGGGGTGTTCGACCGCGCCGTGATGCACGTGCCCATCGAGACCGCACGCGAGGCGAGGGAGGTGGCCGGCAAGCTCGGCGCCGACTGCGCCGTCGCCATCGGAGGCGGCTCCACCACCGGGCTGGGCAAGGCCATCGCGCTCGATTCGGGCCTGCCGATCCTCGCCATCCCGACCACCTACGCGGGCTCCGAGATGACGCCGATCTACGGCATCACCGAAGCCGGCATGAAGAAGACGGGCAAGGACTTCCGGGTGCTGCCGCGCACCGTGATCTACGACCCCGAGCTCTCGCTCGGACTGCCCGTGGGCATGAGCGTGACCAGCGGCATCAACGCCATCGCGCACGCGGCCGAAGGACTCTATGCGGTCGACTCGAACCCGATCATGGACCTGATGGCGCAGGAGGGCATCGCCGCGCTGGGCCGCGCGCTGCCGGCCATCCGCGCCACGCCCAAGGACCCGGCCGCCCGCAGCGACGCGCTCTACGGCGCATGGCTGTGCGGCACGGTGCTGGGCAATGTCGGCATGGCGCTTCACCACAAGCTGTGCCACACGCTGGGCGGCAGCTTCAACCTGCCGCATGCCGAGACGCACACCATCGTGCTGCCGCATGCGCTGGCCTACAACGACGCGGCGGCGCCCGAAGCCATGGCGAAGATCGTGAAGGCGCTGGCTGGAAGCGGCAGCGCCGCGCAGGCCGTGTACGACCTGGCCCGCGACAACGGCGCGCCGGTCGCGCTGCGCGACATCGGCATGAAGGAGGCCGATCTCGACCTGGCCTGCGAGCACGCGCTCAAGAACCAGTACCCCAACCCGCGCCCGCTGGAGCGCGCGGCGATCCGCGCGCTTCTGCAGAACGCCTGGGAAGGCGTGCGGCCCTGAGCCCGCGCGTCAGGGGCGTGCCGTGCTCGGCAGGCTGGCCTGCCGCGTGAACGAGACGCTGGGCTTCCTGTAGGCCGCGGGCACTTCGTCGCGGTAGAAGGCGCGGCGGTCCAGGCTCTGCAGCGGGTTGTTGGCGGCGGCCACGGCCTGCTCGCGCACGGTGGCGCGGTCGAGCGTGGAGCTGAAGGCCACGGCACCTTCGGCGGCGGCGTCCGAATAGCGGTTGCCTTCGCGCGTCGCGGCCACGGCTTCGGCCTTCACGTCGCTGCGGCTGGCGGAAGAGGTGAGGGGCTGCACGCCTTCATAGGCTTCGGCGTGGGCGCCGGCCGCGCCCAGCATGGCGAAGGCTGCGGCGAGGGCGGATGCGGCGATGCGTTGCTTGTTGTTCATTGCGAGATTCCTTTCGAGTGGTTCGGGCCGATCAGAGCGGCAGTGCGTCGCCACGGGCGGCAGCGCGGGCTGCGGCACGCACGGCGGCGCGGTCGACGGTGCTGGCCACCATCGGGGCCACGCCCGACGAAGCGGCTTCGGCGTAGGGGTTGTCGGCACGCGCTGCGGCGACGGCTTCGGCGCGCACGGCGGCGCGGCTGGTCGACGAGGCGATCACCGGGGCGGGGCCGGCGCTGGCGCCGTCGGCATAGGGGTTGTCGGTGCGCGCGGCGGCCACGGCTTGGACATGCACGTCGGCGCGGCTGGCGGCGGAGGTGATCGGATGCACGCCTTCATAGGTTTCGGCGTGGACCGCGCCCGCTGCGCCGAGCATGGCGAATGCGATGGCGGAGAGAGCGGCGATGCGTTGCTTGGTGTTCATGATGCGAGTCCCTTTGCTGACTGTGTGGGCGGCGGACATTCGTCGTTGCCACGGGATGCAGTGTGAAACCGCATCGTGGTTCGCGATGTGCGTTTGCGCACCGCTTTCGCCAACTGACAGCTAGAGGGAGGCCGTTGTCGCCGCAGTCGCGGTCGCCGTCACCTGCGGCGCGTACAGCACCGCCAGGGGCTCCGAGCGGCCCCGCACCTTCAGCACTTCGGCCTCGCCCATGGCGTGCGCCATGCCGGCCTGCTCGGCCGCGAAGAGCGACACCACGAGGCGCGAGGCGGCGGTCTTCGAATGGTCCTGCAGCCGGCTCGCGGTGTTGACCACCTCGCCGATGGCGGTGAAGGTGGTGGTCTCCAGGTAGCCCACTTCGCCCACCGCCGCACGGCCCGCGTGCAGGCCCATGCCGAACTCCAGCCGCTGGCCGAACTGCGCCTCGAAGCCTTCGCTCCACGCGTCCATGCGCTGGCCGATCAGCTCGGTCGCGCGCATCGCCTGCCTGCAGGCGGTGGGCAGGTCGCAGTCGAGGCCGAAGATCGCCATCACGCTGTCGCCGATGAACTGGTTGGGCACGCCGCCGCTTTCGCGCACGGCCGCGCCCACGGTGGCGAAGTAGCGGTCGAGCACGTAGGCCAGGTCGAAGGGCCACTGCCGCTCCGACAGGCCCGACCACCGCCGCAGGTCGACGAAGAGGATCGCCACGTCGCGCTCGCGCCCGAAGCTGCCCACCGGCGCGGGCCGGCCCTCGTTGGGCAGCGGCGCGAACAGCGGCGTGACCTCGATGTCGCCGCGCGGGCGCAGCTGGCAGGCCAGCCGCACGTCGGCCGGCGCGCGCACCCTGTCGAGCGTGCGCCGCTCGTCGCGGCCCGGCTCGCCGATGTGCTCGGCAGGGCCGGCCACGCGCACGCGGCAGGTGGAGCAGCGCGCCCGTCCGCCGCAGATCGAGACGTGGTCGATGCCGTGGGAGCGGCTCGCCTCCAGCACGCTCCACCCGCGCGGAACCTGCACCGTGCGGCCGGGGTAGCGCAGCGCCACCTGCGGCTGGCGCGACCAGCGCGAGAAGCTGTTGCGGCCCCAGCGCGCCGCCAGCAGCGCCGCCAGCGCCAGGCCGTAGCCCCACTTGATTGCGTTCTCGGCGGTACCCAGGGCCTTGGACTGCTCGGCCGTGGGCAGGGCGGCCGGCGGCACGCCGGTCCACTGGAACTCGCGCCCCATCGAAACGAAGCCCATCGCGGCGGACAGCGGCAGCACCACGGCCACCGCCAGCAGCAGGTGCGAGAAGCGCCGCCATGCCGGCTTGGCCCGCAGCGCGAAGTGCAGGCCCAGGCAGCCGTGGGTCCAGGCCGCGAGCAGCATCAGCAGCTGCGCGGCGGCGCCCTGCCAGTCCCACAGCCCCCAGACCACGCGCACGTACGAGCCCTCGATGCCGTAGGCCTGGTAGGCGCCGCGCATGGCCGTGAGGTGTGTGGCCAGCAGCAGCGGCAGCGCGAAACCCAGCGCCACGCGCAGGCCCTCGAGCGGGGGCATGCGCAGGGTGCGCCGCTCCCACAGGGCGACCACGGCCAGCGCGAGGTGCGTGGCGGCCGCGCCATAGAGCAGCGCGGTGCCCGCGATGGTGTGCCAGAAGGCCTGTACGCCGCGCAGCATGGTCTCGGCGGCGGCGAACGAATAGACGCCCAGCGAATGGTTCAGCAGGTGCAGCGTGACGTAGGCCATCAGCACCAGCCCGCTCGCCCAGCGCAGATTGCGCCGCGTGGGCGGTCTCAGCGAAAACGCGGCGGCGGGGGAGGCGTCGGAGGGGGCTTCTGGGGAACGTCTGGCCATGAACGGGTTCGAAGCGGCACCCGAGCATAATCCGCGCGCCCATCCCCGTTGACCACCGACCCCCCCGGCATGGCCAGACCCGAACCTACCCCCCGTTCCAGCCTTGCGCTTCGCCAGATCGCGCTGCTCGAAGGCCTTTCAGACCAGCGGCTGGACCTGCTGGCCCAGCAATGCCTGTGGCACAGCGTGGAGGCCGGCAAGCCCCTGCTGCTGCGCGCCGAGCAGCAGGGCGAGGTGTTCCTGCTGGTCTCGGGCCGGGTGAGGGTGACGACCTACTCGGCCAACGGCCGGCAGGTGACCTTCCGCGATTCCGAAGCCGGCGAGCACTTCGGAGACATTTCCGCCATCGACGGCGGCCCGCGCTCCGCCGACGTGGTCACGCTGGAGCCCAGCGTGGTCGCCAGCCTCGACCGGGCCTCCTTCATGGCCCTTCTGCGCGACGAGCCCCTGGTGGCCGGCCGGGTGATGCTGCGGCTGGCGACGCTGGTGCGGCAGCTGTCGGAGCGGGTGATCGACCTGAGCACCCTGGGCGTGCAGAACCGGCTGCATGCCGAGTTGCTGCGCCTGGCCCGCGCTGCCGGCGTCGAGGGCAACCAGGCCCGGCTCGACCCGGCGCCCAAGCACGCGGCGCTGGCCAGCCAGATCAGCACCAACCGCGAGCAGGTGACCCGCGAGCTCAACGCGCTGGCGCGCAGCGGCGTCCTGAGCAAGGACGACAAGGCCCTTCTGGTCGCCGACGTGGCCCGCCTGGAGCAGATGGTCTCCCAGGTACGCGGCGATTGAGGCTTTCCCTGAGGCTTCGCGCGCTTCGGGTCGCTGCGCCAGACCCCCTTCCGGGAGCAACACTGCGGCCCGGCAAAGCCGGTTGCGCGGTGTTCCACGAATGATTCGCCGGCTCGCTCAGTTCCAGCGGCCCTTGGTGCCGCCCAGCGAGAAGCGGCCGGCGCCCAGCAGCACCACGGTCAGCGCGCCGAACAGGTACAGGCCCTGCAGTTCCAGCGCCCAGCCGCCCTGCTTGGTCAGCGCGAAGAAGTCGGCCATGTGCACCAGGCCGAAGGCCACCAGCATGTTGATGACCACCACGCCGGCGGCGGCGCGGGTGTAGAGGCCCGCGATCATCAGCAGCGGCGCGACGATCTCGCCGACGTAGACCAGGTAGGCGATGCCGCCCGGCAGGCCGGCCTTGGCCAGCATGCCGGCGATGAAGCCCACGCCGGCCGAGAGCTTGAAGATGCCGTGCAGCAGCACCAGGAAGCCGACCGTCACGCGGATCAGCAGCTTGCCGGAATCGTCCAGCGACGAGGGGGAGAGGGCGGACAGCGGCGACGCGATCGGCGCACGCGGGGTGTTGGCGGCGGTGGCCTGGGTGTTCATGGCAGATCCTTGCAGGGTGGAAACAGACGGTGGGCCCGCCGCGGGATGCGGCGGTTGCGGTTCCAGTGTGCGGGGCTGCGAAAGGCGGGGATGTGCGTTTACGCACATGTTTCAAGCATTGGCTGCGGCGCGTTCCCTTTCGTGGAACGCGGCGCAACCGGTTTGCGGGGCCGAAGGTGTCGCCGCGGCCGAGGGCGGCAAAGCGGCACGAATTGCGCGCAGCCTGGGGGCGAGCCTAGAACCTCCCGGTCCACTTGCGCTCGTATTCCATCTTCTGGAAGTGCGCCGCCATGAAGTCGATGAAGCTGCGCACCTTGGCCGACAGGTGTTTGCGGCTCGGGTAGGCCAGGTTGATGGTCAGGTGCGGCAGGTCCCAGTCGTCCAGCGTGGGCACCAGCCGGCCGGCCACGATGTCGTCGTAGACGATGTAGGTGGGCTGCACCAGGATGCCCATGCCGTCGAGCGCCGCGGCGCGCAGCACCTGCCCGTCGTTCGATTCGAGCAGGCCGGTGACCGACACCGTGTGCGTCTCGTTCCCGCGGCGAAAGCGCAGCTCGTTCGGGTTGTTGGCGTGGGTGTAGATCAGCAGCTTGTGCTGCTTCAGCTCTTCCAGCGTCTTCGGGAAGCCGTGCTGCGCGAAGTAGCGCGGCGAGGCGGCCAGGATGCGCCGCGTCTCGCCGAGCCGGCGGATGGTCACGTTCGAATCGGGCTCGAACTCGCGGGTGCGGATCGCCACGTCGATGTTGTTGTCGATCAGGTCGAAGTAGCGGTTGGCCGCCTCCACGTGCACCGTCACGCCGGGGTAGCGGTTGGTGTACTCGCGCAGCAGCGGCGCGATGTGGTGGATCGAGAACGACAGCGAGGCCGTCACGCGCAGCGTGCCCGTGGGATTGAGCGCGGTGGCGTTCACCGCCGATTCGGCGTCCGACAGGTCGGCCAGGATGGTGCGGGCGCGGCCGCAGAACTCGCGGCCGGTGTCGGTGAGGTAGAGCCGGCGCGTGTTGCGCTCGACCAGCCGCGCGCCCAGCCGTTCCTCGAGCGCGCTCAGGTGGCGGCTCGCGGCCGCGTTCGAGAGGCCCAGCGCCTCGGCGGCGCGGCTCAGGCTGCCGGCATCGGCGATCTGCACGAGCAGGGCGATTTCGGTCCAGCGGTCCATGGGCGTTCTTTGTCTCCGGGCTTGCCTGCCGTGCGCGGTTCTCGCCGGACCGATCGCGGGGCTGAACCGGGCCCCGGACGCCTGCGGGCGGGCAGGCTGGGGATTCTATGTGGCGCGCCCTGGGCGGGGCGCGCGCGGGTGCCAGGCGAAAGCCGGTTCCAGTCAGGTCCCGTTAGGCCGGAAGCTTTACAAAGGGAGGCAATGAATTCCTGGCCCTTCCTTCCCGGCGCCCGTCCGGCGCCCGCTCCCGCTCGGCATCTTTCACTGAACGGCGCCGTCGTCATCGCGCTGCTGGCGCTGGTCGTGCTCTGGACGCTGCCCATGGCCGGCTTCTACGAGACCCCGCCCTGGGACAACGTCGAGGAGCTCTTCTGGGGCGGCAGCATGCAATGGGGCTACTACAAGCACCCGCCGCTGCCGAGCTGGCTGATGGGCCTGCCGGTCCTGCTGGCTGGCCGCCAGCCCTGGCTGACCTATGCAGCGGGCGTGGGCTGCGGCGTGGGCGCGCTCTACATCATGTGGCGCTGGTCGCTGGGCATGATGCCGCCGATGCGGGCGGCGCTGGCGGTGCTGCTCGGCTCGCTCGTGACCTACCACGTGCAGCGCGCCACCATCTTCAACCACAACACGGTGCAGCTGCTGCCCATGGCGGGCTACTGGTGGATGCTCTGGCGGGTGCTGCGCACGCCGTCGGCGGGCGGCCGCTTCGACTGGCTCTGGCTCGGCGTGTTCGCGGCGCTGTCGATGCTCACCAAGTACAGCGCCCTGGTGCAGTTCGCGGTGGGTGCGGGCTTCATCGCCTGGGAGGGCTCGTGGCGCGATGCGCGCGTGCGCCGCGACCTGCTGCGCGCTGCCGGGGTGGCGCTGCTGCTGATGGCGCCGCACCTCGCGTGGCTGCTGCAGCACGGCGACCAGACCATCGGCTACGCGCGGCACTCGATGCATCCCTCGGGGCCGCTGCTCAAGCACGTGCATCCGCGGCCGCTTCGCATCCTGCTGGTGCAGGTCGCCCGGCTGTCGCCGATGCTCCTTTTCGTGGCCTGGGCCTGGTTCATGCGCGAAAGAGGGGCCGTGCAGGATCAGAAGACGGCACGCGGCGGCTTCGACCGGCGCTTCCTCGCCTGGGCGACCTTCGGGCCGGTGTGCCTGGTGCTGACGATGTCGGTGCTCTTCAACATGCGCCTCGTGGCTTCGTGGCTCAGCACCTTCTTCCTGCCGGTCGCCGTGTGGGCGGCGATGGTGGTGCCGGGCCTGGAGGCCGAGCGCTGGACGCGCCGCCGATGGATCGGCACGCTCGTCGCGGCCGCCGTCCTGCACGTTGCCGGATCGTTCGGCCAGGCCTGGGTCGACGGCGTCTGGAGCGCGCGCCACGGCTACATCACGCGCGCCAACCTGCCTTCCGGCCGGATCGCCGAGGCCGTCGAGGCCGTATGGCGCGAGCGCGCGGGCGACCGCCCGCTGCGGCTCATGGTGGGCGACACCTGGTTCGCCGGCGCGGTGGTGCTGCACATGGACCCGGACGTGCAGCTGCTGATCGACGGCGACCCGCGCACCTCGCCATGGCTGCCGCCCGATGCACTGGCGCGCGAGGGCGGCATGGTGCTGATCCTCGACACGCCCGAATTCCGCTCCGAAGGCGCCCTGCTGGAGCCGCTGCTGGCCACCGCCAGCTGCACCGGCAGCCTGCGCATGCCCTGGGCGGGCGAGGACGACGCGCGCAGCGTGCGGGTGCGCTGGGGCATCCTGCCGGGCAGCGACGTGCGGGAAGAGCTGCGGAGCTGCCTGCCGCCGGCTTCGCCCTGACCCGGGCCCGGCGCCCGGCGACCTTTCCGCTGCACGGAAAAATCATTTGCACCGTGGCGCTTCAAGCGCCGTGTCGCCCGCCCTACAGTTCCTTGCGGTCGATCGACGACCGGACAACACGGAGACAGCCACGATGCGCAACCTCAACCAGGACAACATCACCCAGGCCGTGCTCGCGCGCTTCGCCGACACGCCCGACCCGCGCCTGCGCGAGATCCTGACCAGCCTGGTGCAGCACCTTCACGCCTTCGCGCGCGAGGTGAAGCTCACCGAGGAAGAATGGTTCCAGGGCATCCAGTACCTCACGGCCACCGGGCAGAAGTGCAACGACAAGCGGCAGGAGTTCATCCTGCTGTCGGACGTGCTGGGGCTGTCGATGCTCACCATCGCGATGAACAACGACAAGCCGGCCGGCTGTACCGAGGCCACCGTGTTCGGCCCCTTCTACTTCGAGGGCGCGCCCGAGTACGAGCACGGCGACGACGTGGCCAACGGCGCCGAGGGCGAGCCCTGCGACGTGTTCGCCATGGTGCGCGGCCTCGACGGCGAGCCGGTGGCGAATGCTGTCGTCGACGTGTGGCAGGCCGACGCGGGCGGCCACTACGACGTGCAGCACGCCGGCCTCGACCATGCGGAGAACCGCGGCACGCTGCGCACCGGGCCCGACGGTTCGCTGCACTTCCGCAGCGTGGTGGCGGTGGCGTACCCGATCCCCGTCGACGGGCCGGTGGGCGACCTGCTGCGCGCGACCAGGCGACATCCATGGCGGCCCGCGCACCTGCACTTCAAGATCGAGGCGCCGGGCTACGAGCGGCTCATCACGCACGTGTTCCGCGACGGCGACGAGTACCTGGATTCGGATGCGGTGTTCGCGGTGCGCCAGTCGCTGGTCGCGCCATGGAAGAAGCAGGACAACGGCCGCTGGCGCCTGGACTTCGACTTCGTGCTCAATCCGCTGAAGCAGACGGCTCGGCGGTAGCCCGCAGCCGGCACGCGCGGTGCCATGCTGCTACGCTCGGAAGGCAAGCCCGCCCCCAGGCGGGTTTTCTCTTGTCTTCCTTCCCCATGGCTTTTCCCCTGATCACCGACCCGTACTTCTACGCGGTCGCCATTCCCGCCGTGCTGCTGCTCGGCATCAGCAAGAGCGGCTTCGGCGCGGGCTTCGGCTCGCTCGCGGTGCCGATGATGGCGCTGGCCGTCACGGTGCCGCAGGCGGCCGCCATCCTGATGCCGCTGCTGCTGCTGATGGACCTGCTGGGCCTCGCGGCGTTCCGGCGCGACTTCGACCGCACGCTGCTGAAGTTCCTGATTCCGTTCGGGCTGCTGGGCACGGCGATCGGCACGCTGCTGTTCCGCGTGCTCTCGGCGCACACGGTGGCGGGCATCGTCGGCGTGTTCACGCTGCTCTTCCTGGCGCAGCGCCTGCTCTTTCCGCCCAAGCCCGACGATCCATTGCCCTCGCGCGGCGTCGGCGCGGTGCTGACGACGGTGTCGGGCTTCACCAGCTTCATCGCGCACGCGGGCGGGCCGCCGATCAACGCCTACGTCATTCCGCTGCGGCTCTCGCCGGTGATCTTCACGGCCACCATGGCCTACTTCTTCTTCGTGGTGAACCTGAGCAAGTGGATTCCCTACGCATGGCTCGGCCTGCTCGACTTCCGCACGCTCGCCACCTCGCTGGTGCTGATGCCGATCGCGCCCTTGGGCGTATGGGTCGGCATCCGCATCGCGCGGCGCATCGATGCGACGTGGTTCTATCGCTTCGTGTATCTGGGCATGTTCCTGACAGGACTCAAGCTCGTCTATGACGGCTTTCTGGCATGAGGCCGGCGAAGCGACACGAAGTGCGCGAAGCCTGGGGGCGAGCCTAGAACTCAACGATGGATTTGAAGCCGCCGAAGATCATCCGCTTGCTGTCGAAGGGCATGGTCTTGGGGTCCATCCCCGTGATGCGAGGGTCGGCCATGACCTTCGCGTTGACGGCGTCGCGGTGCTTGCGCGACTTGTAGACGATCCACGAGAAGGCGACGGTCTCGTCGGGCTTCTGCTTCACGCTCTGCGGAAATGACGTGAGCTTGCCCGGCTTCACGTCGTCGGCGATGCACTCCACGTATTCGAGTGCGCCGTACTCCATCCACACCTTGCCGGCCTTGCGCGCCAGCTTGCGGTAGGCCTCGACGTTGGCCGAGGGAATGGCGAGGACGAAGCCGTCTACATAGCGAGCCATGGTTGTTCTCCTGAAGAGTCTGTGGAACCGTTGAAGAAAGAAGACCGGCGGTTGCATGGCTGGTTGCCGCTCATTGCGAGGCCGCCGTTTCGTGGGGTGCTGCTGTTTCTTCGTTGTTCTGCGTCTGCCCCGGCATGGCGGAGCGAAGCAGCAAGGCACCGAGCAGACCCGCCACCGCCGCGAACACGGCGCCGACGAGGAACGCGAGGTTGTAGCCGCCGGTGAGTGCCAGCGGCAGTTGCGCACCGGCAGCTTCCATCGATGCGGAGCGCGCGGCGGCGGCGCTTGCCAGCACGGCCAGGCCCAGCGCGCCGCCCATCATGAAGGAGGTGTTGACCACGCCCGAGGCCAGGCCCGAGTCGGAGGGGCTCACTTCGCTCATCGCGGCCAGCAGCACCGGGTTGAAGGCCATGCCCGCGCCCAGGCCCAGCAGCATCATGCCGGGCAGCACGTCGAGCGCGAAGCTGCCGTTGACCGGCGCGCGCGCGAACAGCGCCAGCCCGATGGCCGCGAGCCACAGTCCCGCCGCCAGCGGCTTGCGGATGCCGAAGCGCATCACGATCCTGGCCGACAGGCCCAGCGAGAACACCGCCATGATGATGTTGGCCGGCAGGAAGGCCAGGCCGATCTGCATCGGCGTGTAGTTCAGCACCAGCTGCATGTAGAGCGCCGAGATGAAGAACCACGCGAACATGGCCGCCGCCCACAGCACGCCGACCACGTTGGCCACCGACACGCTGCGCAGCTTGAAGAGACCCAGCGGCATCAGCGGATGCTGCACGCGCGCTTCGATGGCGATGAAGATCGCCAGCAGCACCACCGCGGCGCCAAGCAGGCCCAGGGTCTGCGTGGAGCCCCAGCCGGCCTCGTTGCCGTTGACCACGCCGTACACCGCGAGCATGAGCGACAGCGTCACGGTGATGGCGCCCGCCACGTCGAGCTTCTCGCCGTGCGCATGGCCGCGCGCGCTGGGCAGAAGCGCCACGCACAGCGCATACACCGCCACGCCGATCGGCAGGTTCACCAGGAAGATCCAGTGCCAGCTCAGCGTGCTCGTGAGCAGGCCGCCCAGCAGCACACCGATGCTGCCGCCGCCGGCGCACACGAAGCCGTACACGCCCATCGCCTTGGCGCGGTCGGCCGGTTCGGTGAAGAGATTCATGATCAGCGAGAGCGACACGGCCGACACCACCGCTCCGCCCAGGCCCTGCACCGCGCGCGCCGTCACCAGCAGGCCCTGCGAGGTCGAGACCCCGCAGGCCAGCGATGCCAGCGTGAACAGCACCAGGCCCGCGAGGAACACGCGGCGATGGCCGTACAGGTCGCCCAGCCGGCCTCCGAGCAGCAGGAAGCCGCCGAAGGTCAGCATGTAGGCGTTCACCACCCAGACCAGCGAGGTCTCGGTGAAGCCCAGGTCGGTACGGATCGAGGGCAGCGCCACGTTCACGATGGTGGTGTCGAGCACGATCATCAGGACGCCCAGGCACAGCACCATCAATGCGAGCCAGCGCTTGCGGCTGTCGAGTTGGTTGGTCATGGGAAGCGGATTTCTTGGAGTGGAGGGTGAGGGGCTCAGACCAGCGGCTTGCCGCCGTTGATGAGCCACGGGGTGCCGAAGCGGTCGGTCACCATGCCGAAGCCTTCGACCCAGAAGGTCTTCTCGAAGGGCATGCCCACATGGCCGCCCTCGGCGAAGGCGTCGAAGACGCGCCGGGCCTCGGCCACGGTCTCGATGGTCAGCGCGACGCCGAAGCCCTTCATGCCCTGGTACGGCTGGCCGGGCATGGAGTCGGAGGCCATCAGGATGCCGCCGCCGTAGGCGAGCGAGGCATGCATGAGGCGCTTTTTCGCCTCGGGCGGGAACTGCTCGGTGTCGGGCGCGTCGCCGACGGTCATCATCATCTGCATGGTGCCGCCGAGCGTCTTCTCGTAGAAGCGCATGGCCTCGGCTGCGTTGCCGTCGAAGGTGAGGTAGGCGTGGATGTTGGGCATGGTGTTTCCTTTCGCGGTTACTTTTCGGTGGCGGCCTTCAGGTTGGCAAGACCCGTCTCGAAGTCCTTGCCGATCATCTGGTCCATGTTGAAGAAGATGCCCATGAGCCTGGCGATGTAGGGGCTCGGGCCGTACATGGCCCAGGTGACCTGCGTCGCGCCGCCCTGGGGCTGAAGCGTGAATTCGGCGGTGTTGTGGCCCTCGAAGGGCTTGATGAAGTCGAGCTTGATCGCGACCTTCGACGAAGGCGTGGACTCCACGATCTCCATGCGGCCCGCGCCCGCCTTGTCGTTGCCTTCCCACGCATAGGTCGCGCCCTTGCCGCTCGCACTGCCGCCGAAGCTGCGCTTCATGGCGGGGTCGAGCTTCTCGTAGGGCGACCAGGTGCCCCAGCGGTGGAAGTCGTCGATCAGCGGAAATATCTTCTCGGCCGGAGCCTCGATGCGCGCGGTGCGTTCGACGCGGAATGTGTCGGGCCGGGTGGCCGCATAGATCAGCAGCGCGGCGATCGCGAGCACGACGACGAGGGCGATTTTCTTGAGCATGGGTGGAGCTTTCTCTGGGATCCTGATGCGAGGGAAAGGCCGGTCAGCCCGGCTGCGCGACCACCAGCAGCCAGCCCACGCCGAAGCGGTCGGTCAGCATGCCGAACTTGGAAGTGAAGAAGGTCGGGATCAGCGGCTGCATGACCTGGCCGCCTTCGGCCAGCGCGTCGAACCACTTGACGGCTTCGGCGTCGGTGCTGGCGGTGAGCGCGAGCATGATGCCCTCGAACTTCGGCTGGCCCGAGCAGCGGCCGTCGGAGGCCATCAGCTCGGTCTCGCCGATGCGGAACACCGCGTGCATCACCTTCTCGGCATCGGGCATGCCGCCGGCGCAGCCGGTTTCTTCGGCTTCCGACGGAGCGCCCGCGGGTGCTTCCTTGTAGCGCATGAGCTGCGTGACCTCGGCGCCGAGCGCCTTCCTGTAGAAGCCGAGCGCTTCGTCGCAGCGGCCTTCGAACGAGAGATACGACTGGACTTTCATGACGATTCCTTTGGACTGGTGAGGTGACTCGGAGGCCCGCCGGTGTCATGGGCCGCAAACAATCGGATTACTTTGTGTACACCGTCCACAAAGAATAACAGAGATAATGGACAGTGTCCACATGGAGAAGCGATGAAGCTCAACAACGTCCCCGAAAGCCTGCCGCCCGCGCGCAGCACGTATCGCCACGGCGATCTGCGCCGGGCGCTGCTGGAAGCAGGCATCGAACTGGCCCGCGACGGCGGTCCCGACGCGGTCGTGTTGCGCGAGGCCACCCGGCGCGTCGGCGTGGTGCCCAACGCGGCCTACCGGCATTTCGGCAGCCGGCAGGAGCTGCTGCTCGCGGTGCGCGAGGCGGCGCTGGCGGCGGCGGCGCAGGCCATGGAAAAGGAACTGGCGGCCCAGCCCTGCGACCAGCCGCCCGCCGACTTCGCGCGCGGCCAGGTGCGCGCCGTCGGCACCGCCTACCTGCGTTTCGCCCAGGCCGAGCCGGGCCTGTTCCGCACCGCCTTCGTGATCTCCGACGAGGGCCGCGGCGAACTCGGCCCCGGCAAGGCCGGCGAGAGCGGGCTCGATCCGTTCCAGCTGCTGGGGAAGGCCATCGACCGGCTGGTGGACGCCGGCGTGCTCGACCCGGCGCGGCGCCCGAACGCGGAGTACTGCGCCTGGAGCGCGGTGCATGGGCTGGCGCTGCTCATCATCGACGGGCCGCTGCGCGAGATACCGCCCGAGGCGGCCTACAAGCTGGGCCAGCAGCTCATCGACATGGTCGAGCGGGGCCTCTGAGGCCGGCGCTTCGACAGACCGTTTCTACAGATAGATCTTCTGCAGCAGCCGTATCAGCGTCTCGCGCTCCCGCGCCGTGAGCTTGGCGCTGGCATCGGCCTCGAGCTGGATCACGGTCTGCTCCGCCTCGCGGATCAATGTTTCTCCGGCGGCAGTGAGATGCAGGCCGACGGCGCGCCCGTCGTGCGGATGAGGGCGGCGCTCGATCAACCCGCGGCTGTCGAGCGTGGCCACCAGGCTCACCAGGTTGGGCGGCAGGATATCCAGCGCATTGCACAGCTGCCGCGAGGTGGCGCCCGGGTTGTGGGCCAGCAGCGAGAGCACCGAGAAGTCGATCTGCTTGAGCCCGTAGGGCGCCATGCGCTCCGCGAAGAAGGCGCTGACGATCAGCCAGGCCCGGCGGGCGTTGTAGCCGACCAGGGTTTCGAGCATGCGCGTGTCGAGCCGGTCGGGCTTGCTGCCTTGCGGCGCCGCGGCCTGTTCGCCTTTGGCGGAAGCGGATTTCGGGTTGGAGGCCATGGCCCGAGCGTAACCCCGCGCCGACTGCCGCGAATGCCCGGAGTGGCTAGTTGGAGACACCGACGCCGGGCGCGGCCGCCTGGGCCGCATGTGTCAGCGCCACCGTCTCGCAGGAGCGCTTGATGATGCCCATGCGCATCTCGAACTCCGGCAGCACCCAGCGCCGGAAGGCGGCGCCCGCGCGGGCCCTGGCCGCATCCTGCGGCGCCGCAGCCTCGATGCGCGCCCAGGCCCACGCCATCAGCGCGAGCATGGTCACGCGCAGGTAGTCGTCGGCCACCTCGTACGGCAGCACCGGGTTGGCATGCGCCGCCATCGCGATGGTGGTGCCCATGTAGCGCAGCTGCGCCAGCCGGCGCTGCACGTCGGCGTCGGCCTCGCGAGAGGCGTCCAGCGTGTCGCGCAGCTCCAGCAGCACGGCCGACATGGCGGCGCCGGCGTCGGGCAGCACCTTGCGCACGAGCAGGTCGATGGCCTGGATCTCGTTGGTGCCCTCGTAGATCATGGTCACCCGCGAGTCGCGCACGATCTGCTCGATGCCCCACTCGCGCACGTAGCCGTGGCCGCCGAACACCTGCAGGCATTCGCTCGCGCCGTGGAAGGCCTGGTGCGTGCACGCGGCCTTGAGCACCGGCGTGACCAGCGAGCACCAGCGCTGCGCGCGCTCGCGGGCCTTGGGGTCGGCGTCGTGTTCGGCCACGTCGAGCATCAGCGCGCTGCGATAGGCGATGGCGCGCGCACCGTCGATCCAGGCGCGCTGCGTGTCGAGGATGCGGCGCACCGCCGGGTGCTCCGCGATCAGGTCGGCGCTCTCGCCGCCGCGGCTGGCGGGCACGGGGCCCGGCGCGCGCATCTGGCGGCGCTCGGCGGCATAGGCGTCGGCCTTCTGCCAGGCCGCGTCGAGCAGGCCGATGCCCTGCAGCGCCACGTGCAGCCGCGCCGAATTCATCATCACGAACATCGCGGCCAGCCCGCGGCCCGGTTCGCCGACCAGCCAGCCGGTGGCCTCGTCGAAGCGCATGCTGCAGGTGGGGCTGCCGTGCAGGCCCATCTTTTCCTCGATGCGCTCGCAGTGCACCGCATTGCGCGTGCCGTCGGGCAGCACCTTGGGCACCAGTGCGAGGGACAGACCCTTGGGCCCGGCCGGCGCATCGGGCAGGCGGCACAGCACGAGGTGGACGATGTTCGGCGTCAGGTCGTGCTCGCCGCCGGAGATGAAGATCTTGCTGCCGCTCACCCGCAGGCTGCCGTCGGCTTGCGGGACCGCGCGCGTGCGCACCTGTCCCAGGTCGCTGCCCGCGTGGGCCTCGGTGAGGCACATGGTCGCGAGCCATTCGCCGGTCGCGATCTTCTGCAGGTAGCGCTGCTTCAGCTCCTCGCTGCCGTGGTGCTTGAGGCAGGCGTACGCGCCATGCAGCAGGCCCGGTGCCATCGTGAGGCCATGGTTGGCCGCGGCCAGCCATTCGTAGAGCACCGCTTCCAGCACCGCCGGCAGGCCCTGGCCGCCGTCTTCCTGCGCGGCCGAGAGAGCGGGCCAGCCACCGTCGACGAAGGCCTGGTACGCATCGCGGAAGCCCGGCGGCGAGACGACGTCGCCGTCCGAGAAGCGACAGCCGATCTCGTCGCCGCCGCGGTTGATCGGCGCCACCACCTCGCCGACGAATCGACCCGCCTCCTCGAGCACCTGCGACTGCAGCGCCTCGTCGACTTCGGCAAAGGGCGCGAGCGCGGCAAGGCGCGCGGGGGCGTCGAGCACCGCGTTCAGCAGGAAGCGGATGTCGTCGGGGCGGGGCTGGTAATCCATCGGAGGCTCGTTAGCTAACTAGATATCAGGGTGTCGGCAGCTTGCACGCGAAGCTGCCCGCGCGCTCGGTGTCGCCGCCGGTGTAGGTGGCGACCTGGGGGTAGGGGCACAGCGGCCGCGTGCGTTGCGCGGCCCAGCCTGCGGGCACTTCGGCGTTGGGCACCGGCGTGCCCGCGCCGCGCGCCGCGGCGGTGACGGACGCGGGCGCCTTGCCCTGCTCGACCCAGTCGACCAGCGCGCTCAGCATGTCGAACTGGTCGGTGGCCGGGCCGCCCGCGCAATGGTTCATGCCGGGCACGGGGAAGTAGCGCGCGAACGAGGAGGCATCGCCGCCGTTCGCGGCCTGCACGCGCTCGTACCAGGCCTGCGTGTCGTCGGAGGAGAACACCGGGTCGCTGGTGCCGTGGTAGACGATCATGCGGCCGCCGCGCTCGCGCAGTGCGCCCAGGTTGGCTGCGTCGGGCGGCGTCATGAACGACAGCGCCGATTCGCGGAACACGCCGTCGGTGGCGGCGATGCGCGGGGCGTCGCGGTCCATGTCGAAGCCCAGCGCGAAGGGCAGGCCCTGCGGCCGGTCGGCCAATGGCGGCGTGCTGAAGATGAAGCCGACCGCGCCCGCGTCGCGCGTCGGCGGGCTCGCGAACTTCCACTCGCGCCAGTTGGCGCCGCTTACGCCCGCATCGAACGGGAAGCTGCTGTAGATCGGCTGGCCCGCGCCGTTGCGCGCGCCCTTGAACACGTTGGCGAGCGCGTTCTTCTGCGGCGCGCTCAGGCACATGCCGTCGCGCGTGCCCGCGGCGCAGGTCGGCACGTCGCGCTGGATGTCGAAGCGCGTGCGGCAGGCGTTGACGTTCGACACGATGCCGTCGGCGATGCCGTCGAGCGCGTCGCAGCGCTGCAGCACCTTGTCGGCCACCAGCTTCAGCTCGGCGGGCGTGAAGGCGCTCTGCAGGTCGGGCTGTCCGGCGGGCGTCTTCGCGCTGGCCACCGCTGCGTACTGCTGCGCGCCGTAGAGCTGCGCCACCGCCGCCTTCGGAAGGTTGAAGCCGGGGTCGCCCGCGAGCACCCCGTCGTACTGGCCGGCCGAGCGCACGGCGGCCACCATCGCGTGCCGGCCGCCGTTGGAGCAGCCGCCGATGTACGAGCGGTCGGGGCCGCGGCCGTAGGCCTTGGCGATCAGGTTCTTGGCCATCGGCGTGAGCTGCGCGACGGCGTTGTAGCCGTAGTCCAGCCGCGCCTGCGGATCGAGCCCGAAGCGCGGGCCCATCGAGCCCGCGTGGCCGGCGTCGGAGCTGATGACGGCGAAGCCCATCTGCAGCGCGCTGCTGCGCGGTCCGCCGCCGCCGATGCCGCCGAGCGCGGGCACCACCACGCCGTCGAGCCCGCCGTTGGCCTGGTAGAAGAATCGGCCGTTCCAGGCGACCGGCAGCCGCATCTCGAAGCCGATGGCATAGCGCTGGCCGTCGACGGGGCTTGTGCGCTCGTTCATGCGGCCCTGCACGAGGCAGTGCGCGGGCGCCGCCATCGCGACGCCGCCGACCGTGACGGTGCCGGCCGGCACCTCGGTGGCCGATGTGTAGACGGTGCCGGGCAGCACCGCGCGGGCGGCGAGGTCGGTGCAGGACTGCAGCGTGCCCGGCCGTGCGGCCGCCAGCGGCGCATGCGCGGCCGGCGGCGCGGTGGACCGGCTCGCGCAGGCCGCGAGCAGCGCTGCGGCGCCGAGCGCGGTCGCGCACAGGGCAGGGTGGAAGCGGCGCTGGGGCTTCTTCATGCGGTGGTCTCCTTGCCGCGCCAATTGCGGCGTTGTCGTTCGTTCAGGCGGCCTGGTTCTGCGGCTTGGTTCAGGCGACGTGGTTCAGGCGGCCTTCTTCGCGGCGCCTAGGTAGGTGTCGATCACGCGCGAGTCGACGGCCAGCTTCCTGGCCTCGCCTTCGAGGCTGACGCTGCCCATCTCGAGCACGTAGCCGTGGTCCGCCACCTCGAGCGCGGCGCGCGCGTTCTGCTCCACCAGCAGGATGGTCACCCCGGTGGCGCGCAGGGCCTCCACAGTGCGGAAGATCTCCTGCACCACCAGCGGAGCCAGCCCGAGGCTGGGCTCGTCGAGCATCAGCAGCGTGGGACGCGACATCAGCGCGCGGCCCACCGCCAGCATCTGCCGCTCGCCGCCCGAGAGCGTGCCGGCCAGCTGCGCGCGGCGCTCCTTCAGGCGCGGGAACAGCGTGTAGACCTCGTCGATGCGGTCGCGCCACTGGCGGTTGCGCATCCGCACCTGGCGGAAGGCGCCGAGCACGAGGTTGTCTTCCACCGGCATGGTGCCGAACAGCTCGCGCTTCTCTGGCACCAGCGCGATCCCGAGCATCACGCGCTCCTCGAGCGACAGCCCGTTGACCGGCTGGCCCTTGAACTCGATCACGCCCTTGGAAGGCAGAACGCCCATCAGCGCATTGAGCAGCGTGGACTTGCCCGCGCCGTTCGGCCCGATCACCGTGACCACGCTGCCCTGGCCGGCCTGCAGGTCGATGCCGTGCAGCACCTCGGCGCGGCCGTAGCCGGCGTGCAGGTCGCGGATGCGAAGCAGGGGTGTCGTCATGTCAATGTTCCGTTCCCAGGTACGCCGCGCGCACCTTGTCGCTCGCCTGCACCTCGGCGGGCGTGCCCTCCATCAGGTGCGTGCCGAATTCCATCACCACGATGTGGTCGCAGATGTCCATTACCAGTCCCATGTCGTGCTCGACCAGCAGGATGCTCATGCCCTCGCCGCGCAGCTGGCGCAGCACCTTGCCGAGCGCTTCCTTCTCCTTGTGGCGCAGGCCGGCGGCGGGCTCGTCGAGCAGCAGCAGGGCCGGGTCGGCGCACAGGGCGCGCGCGATCTCCAGCAGGCGCTGCTGGCCCATCGCGAGATTGCCTGCGAGCTCGTGCAGCAAGGCGCCCATGCCCACGCGCTGCAGCTGGCGCTCGGCCTCGCGGAACAGCGCGCGCTCCTCGGCGCGGTCGATGCGCAGCATGGCGGCGACGGCGCCCCTGCGACCGCGCAGGTGGGCGCCCAGCGCCACGTTCTCCAGTACCGTCATGTCCGCCACCATCTTCACGTGCTGGAAGGTGCGCGACACGCCGCGCTGCGCGATCTGCCGCGCGCCCAGCCCGCCGATGGCCTCGCCGCGGAAGCTCACCGCGCCGCCCGAGAGCCCGAGCACGCCGGTGATCAGGTTGAAGGTGGTCGACTTGCCCGCGCCGTTCGGCCCGATCAGGCCGACGATCTGGCCGGCGCGCGTCTGGAAGCTGATGTCGTTCACCGCCACCAGGCCGCCGAAGGTCTTTCGGATCGCGCGCACGTCGAGCACCACCTCGCCAGCCGCCGGCCTGGCGCGTGCCGGCAGGTCGCCGGCATCGTGCCAGTCGACCGCGCGGCGCGGACGCGGCAGGCGGCGGTCGACGAAGGCCCAGAGCCCGTCGGGCAGGTACTTGAGCACCAGCACGATCATGATGCCGAAGACGATCAGCTCGTAGCTGCCGGCCGTGCCGATCAGCTTGGGCAGCAGCACCTGCAGCTGGTCTTCGAGCTGCTTGACCACACCCGCGCCGGCGATCGCGCCCCACACGTGCGCCGCTCCGCCGAGCACCGCCATGAACAGGTACTCGATGCCCATCTTCAGCCCGAATGGCGACGGGTTCACCGTGCGCTGGAAGTGCGCGAACAGCCAGCCCGAGACCGATGCGAAGAGCGCCGCCAGCACGAAGATGCCGATCTTGAAGCGCAGCGTGTTCACGCCCATGGCCTCGGCCATCTGAGAGCCGCCGGCCAGCGCGCGGATGGCTCGGCCGCTGCGCGAGTCGAGCAGGCGGATCACGGCAAAGGCCGCGAGCAGCGCGAAGATCCAGACCACCGCATAGAACATGCGCTGCTGGCCGATCTCGAAGCCGAACACCGTGAGACCCTTCACGCCGAGGATGCCGTCGTACTTGCCCAGCGCCTCCAGGTTGCCCATGAGGTAGTACAGCGACAGCGCCCAGGCGATGGTGGCCAGCGGCAGGTAGTGGCCCGACATGCGCAGCGTGATCGCGCCGATGATCGCCGCGCTGACGCCCGTGAGCGCCAGCCCGATGAAGAGCGTGACCCAGGGCGACAGCCCGGTATTCACCGTGAGATAGGCGGTGGTGTACGCGCCGATGCCCACGAAGGCCGCCTGCCCGAACGAGGTGAGGCCGCCCACGCCGGTGAGCAGCACCAGGCCCAGCACAGGCAGCGTGTAGATGCCGACGTAGTTGAGCTGGATGATCCAGAAGTCGGGCAGCGGCAGCAGCGGCAGCGCGATGAGCACCAGCACCAGCGCCAGCGGGCCCCAGGTGCGCAGCGCGCTCTTGTCGGGCGCACTGGCCGTCGAGGAATTGAGGAGCGCTTCCATGTTCAGATGCCCCTCACGGTGCGCATCGCACACGATCCACCCACGCGGCACGGCCGATGCGGGGAACGCCGCGGAACCGGCTTTGCCGGGCCGCAGGTGTCGCACCCAGCGAGGGGGTTGGCGAAGCGACACGAAGTGCGCGAAGCCTGGGAGAGTTTCATTTCAATGTTCCTCGTCCGAATGGCCGCTCTTCAGCGAGCGCCACAGCAGCACCGGCAGGATGATGGTGAACACGATCACTTCCTTGAACGAACTGGCCCAGAAGGAGCCGAAGGCCTCGATCACGCCCACGGCCAGCGCGCCGACCAGCGCGCCGGGGTAGCTCGCCAGGCCCGCGATCACTCCGGCCACGAAGCCCTTCAGGCCGATGAGGAAACCCGAGTCGTAGAACACCGTGGTGGTCGGCCCGATCAGCAGCCCCGAGAGCGCGCCGATCAGCGCCGCCATCGCGAAGGTGAGCTGCCCGGCCGCCTGGGTCGAGATGCCCATGAGCCTCGCGCCCAGCCGGTTCACCGCCGTGGCGCGCAGCGCCTTGCCGTAGAGGCTGCGCTCGAAGAACAGATACAGCAGCACGATCAGCGCGGCCGACATGCCGAAGATGATGAGCGCCTGCCCGCTCACGTTGAGCGGCCCGAGCGCCATGCGCTCGTCCCAGAACGGCGGGTTGCGGAAACCCTCCGCGCCGAAGAAGAGCAGGCCCAGGCCGGTCATCGCGAAGTGCACGCCCACCGAGACGATCAGCAGCACCAGCGAGCTCGCGCCCGCCAGCGACTGGTAGGCCACGCGGTACACCAGCGGCCCGAAGGCCGTGACGATGAACACCGTGAGCAGCGCCTGCACGCCGATGGGCAGGTTGCGCGGGCCGGCCCAGGCCGAGATCGCGCAGATGACGGCCGGCGCCGCGAAGGTGCGCAGCGCGGCCTTCAGCCCGGCGGCCGCGCTGCCGGCGTGGCGCCAGGTGACGACCAGGTCCATCAGCGCCGCGACGCCGGCCAGGATGAGCAGCAGCCACACCGTGCCCGGCGTCTTGCCGGTCTGGAAGATCGCCAGCGTCAGCGCGCCGTACGCCACGAATTCGCCCTGCGGGATGAAGATGACACGGGTCACCGTGAAGACGAGCACGATGCCCATGCCCAGCAGGGCATAGATCGCGCCATTGGTGAGGCCGTCCAGCGTCAGGATGCTGGCGATCGAGAAATCCATGGCGTATGCGCGATGTTGGCGGTGCGGATGTGAAGAAGAGGGGATTACTGCTCGACCTTGAACGCGCCGTTCACCACCTTGAGCATCACGCCGGTCTCGGTCGTGTAGCCCCAGTGGTCCTGCGCGGTCCAGTTCAGCACGCCGTGCGCGAGCACGGTGCGGCCCATGCCTTCGAGCGCGTCGCGCAGCGCGGCGCGGAACTCCGGCGTGCCGGGCTTGGCTTTCTTGAGCGCAACCGGCACGGCCTTCTCGAGCACCGTGAGCGCGTCGGCCGCATGGCCGGCGAACTGGTTGCGCGAGCCGGGGCCGTAGGCCTTCTCGTAGCCCTGCACGAAGGCGACGGCGGCGGCCTTCGAGGGATGGCTGTCGGGCAGCTGCTCGGCCACGGTGGCGGGGCCCGAGACCACGAAGGTGCCCTCGGCATCCTTGCCGGCGGTGCGCATCAGGTCCTGCGTGGCGGCGGCGTGCGTCTGGTAGACCTTGCCCTTGTAGCCGCGCTCCATCACCGCCTTCTGCGGCATGCCCGCGCCGCTGCCCGAGGCCACGATCAGGATCGCGTCGGGGTTGGCCGAAGTGAGCTTGAGCACCTGGCCGGTCACGCTGGTGTCGGCGCGCGCGAAGCGCTCGGTGGCGACGATCTTGATGCCGTTCTTGGCGGCCTCGGCCGTCAGCGCCTTGAGCCACAGTTCGCCGTAGGCGTCGGTGTAGCCGAGGAAGCCGACCGTCTTGACGTTCTGCTTCTTCATGTGGGCGACCACCGCGTAGGCCATCACGTCGTTCGACTGCGGCAGGCGGAAGAACCACTTGTCCTTGCCCGGCGGCAGCCCGGCCGGCGCGGTCGACAGCTGCGGCGTGCCCGACTCGGCCGTCACGTCGGCCATCGGGATCGCGACGGGCGTGGCGCTGGAGCCGATGATGATGTCGGCCTTGTCCTCGGTGACCAGGCGCTGCGCGTCCTTCACGCCGGTGGTCGGGTCGGTGGCGTCGTCGAGCACCACCACCTTGAGCGTTTCGCCCGCGATGGTCTTCGGCCAGATGGCGATGCCGTTCTTCACCGGAATGCCCAGGCCCGAGGCCGGGCCGGTGAGCGGCTGAACCACGCCCACGGTGATGTCGGCATGGGCGAGGCCCATGGCCATGAGCGCCAGCACGGCGGCGAGGGTGGTCTTCTTGAAAGTCATCGGTGTCTCCTGGGTACGTTGTGAAGCGGGCGGAACGAACGCGAAAAGGGAAAGGGCCTCAGCGCGGCGCCATGCGCAGCGCGCCGTCGAGGCGGATCACCTCGCCGTTGAGGTGGCCGTTGGTGACGATGTGGCAGGCCAGCTCGGCGAACTCCGAGGGCTTGCCCAGCCGCGGCGGGAAGGGGATGGACGCGGCCAGCGAGTGCTGCACCGCCTCGGGCAGCTCCAGCAGCAGCGGGGTGGCGAAGAGGCCCGGCGCCACGGTGCATACGCGGATGGCGTGTTGCGCGAGGTCGCGCGCCATCGGCAGCGTCATGCCCACCAGGCCGCCCTTGGAGGCGCTGTAGGCCTGCTGGCCCACCTGGCCGTCGAAGGCGGCGACCGAGGCGGTGAAGAGCATCACGCCCTTCTCGCCTTTTTCATCGCCGCTGTCGAGCGCCGGCAGCTTCGCGCAGCGCGCGGCGAACAGGCGCGCCATGTTGTAGCCGCCGATCAGGTTGATGTTGACCACGCGCACGAAGTCTTCGAGCGGCGCGGGATTGCCGTCCTTGCCGACGATGCGCTTGGCGCTGCCGATGCCGGCCACGTTCATCAGGATGCGGGCGGTGCCGTGGGCGGCCTCGGCCTTGTCGAGCGCGGCGTTCACGCTGTCGGTGTCGGTGATGTCGCAGACGCACGCGACGCCGCCGATCTCGGAGGCCACCTTCGCGGCGAGTTCGGCATTGCGGTCGAGCACGGCGACCTTCGCGCCCAGCCGCGCGAGCTCGCGCGCGGTGGCTTCGCCCAGGCCCGATGCGCCGCCCGTGACCAGTGCTGCTTGTCCTTCGATCTTCATTTGTCTCGTCTCCAGGAATGTCCAGAAAGGTGGGGAAAAGGCTCAGCGGGGCTTCAGGGTGAAGGGCAGGCTGCCGTCGTGCATCGCCTCGGCCAGCGCGGCGCGGTGCTTGAGCACGGAACGCTGGTTGATGGAGCCCTTGTCGGTGACCTCGCCCTTGTCGATGGATGGCGGCTCGGCCATCAGGTGCAGCCGCGCGATGCGGTTGGCGCTGCCGGTGGCGCCGGCGGCCAGCGTGTCGACCACCTGCTGGAAGTGCGCCTGCACGGGCACGCTCTCGAGCACCTCGCGCATGGTGGCGTCGGCCGGCAGGCCGGCGAGCTCGCGCACCTTCTGCGTCGGGAAGATGAGCGCGCCCACTTCCTTCAGGTTGATGCCGGTCAGCACCGCGTCCTGCACATAGGGCGCGCCGGCCGCGATGATCTTCGCGCGCATCGGGCCCACGCTCACGAAGGTGCCGGTCGCGAGCTTGAAGTCTTCGGCGATGCGGCCGTCGAAGCGCAGGCCGCGGTGGATGTTGTCCTCGTCGATCCACTTCACCGCGTCGCCGGTGGAGAAGAAGCCTTCCTCGTCGAAGGCCTCGGCCGTGGCCTCGGGCGCGCGCCAGTAGCCCGGCGTGATGTTGGGGCCGCGGTAGCGCACCTCGGTCTTGCCGTCGACCTCGATCAGCTTGAGCTCGATGCCCGGCGCAGGCAGGCCCACGTCGCCCGACTTCACGTCGGGCCCGGTCACGTACAGCGCGAAGGGGCCCGATTCGGTCATTCCCAGGCCGGTGCCCATGACGATGCGCTCGCCGACTTCGGCCTCCTGCGTGCGGTGCAGGCTGTCCCACACCGGCTGCGAGAGCGCCGCGCCCGAATAGAAGAACATCTTCACGCGCGACAGCAGGTTGCCGCGCAGCACCGGGTCGGTTTCCATGGCCTGCGCGATGGCCTCGAAGCCGGTGGGTACGTTGAAGTAGATGGTGGGCGCGATCTCGCGCAGGTTGCGCAGCGTCTCGGCCATGCCGGCGGGCGTGGGCTTGCCGTCGTCGATGTAGAGCGTGCCGCCGTTGTCCAGCACGATGCCCACGTTGTGGTTGCCGCCGAAGGTGTGGTTCCAGGGCAGCCAGTCGACCAGCACGGGCGGCTCGTCGCCCAGTGCGGGGATCGACTGGCGCAGCTGCTGCTGGTTGGCGCACCACATGCGGTGCGTGTTGATCACGGCCTTGGGCATCTTGGTCGAGCCCGAGGTGAAGAGGAACTTGGTGATGGTGTCGGGGCCGGTGGCGCGCATCGCCGCGTCGATGGCGGGCGTGGCAGGCGTGGAGGCGAGGGCGCTGAACGGCGTGACCGGCCGGTCGTCGAGCCGGCCGTCGGCCAGCACGACCTCGGTGCCGGCGGGCACGACCGCCGCGATGGCCCTGGCGAAACGCGCCGCGTCGCTCGCGAACACGAGGCCGGGCGTGAGCGTGTCGAAGACGTGGCGCAGCTTCTCGAAATCCTGGCTCACCAGGGAGTAGGGCGGCGACACGGGGCAGTAGGGCACGCCGGCGTAGAGGCAGCCCAGCGCCATCAGCGCATGCTCGATGCCGTTCTCGCTGAGGATCGCGACCGGGCGGTCGGCGCTCAGGCCGCGGTCCAGCAGGGCCTGTCCGATGCCGCGTGCTTCTTCGAGCGCCTGCGCGTAGCTCACGCGCAGCCAGTCGCCGGTGCTGCCGTCGGCCAGCCGTTCGCGGCGGGCGATGAAGGTGCGATCGGGCTCGCGCTCGGCCCAGTAGGCGAGGCGGTCGGTCATGCGCTCGCGATAGGGGGCGAGCGGCGTCTCGGCGCTCAGGTATTGCGTGCCCGGCGCGCCGTCGCGCAGCACCGCGCGGGTGACGCCGAAGACCAGCGGGCGGTAGCGGACGGCGGGGGTGCTCATCCCTTGCTCACTTTCGCGCCGCGTCCTTCGAGGAAGTCGCGCACGCGCTGCTTGGCTTCGGGCGCGGCCTGCGTGATGCCGGAGATCAGCGCCTCGGTGAAGAAGCCGTGATCGGCCGACTGCTCGGCGATGCGCGGCAGGGCGTGCATCAGCGCGTAGTTGGTCAGCGGCGCGTTGGTGGCCACGCGCTTGGCGAGCTCGAAGGCCTTGTCGAAGGCCTGGCCCTCGTCGACGAGGTACTGCGCGAAGTTGGCGCGCTCGCCGTCCTCGGCGTTGTAGACGCGGCCGGTCATCATCATGTCGGTCATGCGGGCCACGCCGATCAGCTTGGGGATGCGCACCGAGCCGCCGCCGCCCACGAAGATGCCGCGCGAGCCTTCGGGCAGCGCGTAGAAGGTGGTGCGGTCGGCCACGCGGATGTGGCAGGCGCTGGCCAGCTCGAGCCCGCCGCCGACCACCGCGCCGTGCAGCGCCGCGATCACCGGCACCGGGCCGTGCTGGATCAGGTCGAGCGCGGCGTGCCACATGCGCGAGTGCTGCATGCCCTGGCCGGCGTCGCGCTCCTTCAGCTCGCTCAGGTCGAGGCCGGCGCAGAAGTGCGGGCCCTCGCCGTCGATCACCGCCGCGCGCACGCTGGACGGCAGCTTCTCGAAGGTGTCGCGCAGCGCGAGGATCAGTCCGTCGGACAGCGCGTTGCGCTTGGAGCCGCGCGTGAGGCGGACGATGGCGACTTCGTCGCGGATGTCGAGTTGGAGGTCTGGATTGGTCATGATGGGGTCCGGGGTTGCGTCGAATTATGGTTATGGGAAATAATCAATTCAAGGAATTTGGAGCCCCAAGGACCTAGGGACTTACCCGTACCGGAGACAAGACATGGACCATCAGAACCTGATCGCGATCGACATCCACACCCACGCAGAAGTCAGCTGCTGGAACCCGTTCGACAACTACGGCGAGGAATACGACCGCGCGGCCGACAAGTACTTCGGCTCCAGCGGCCGGCCCACCATTGCGGAGAGCGTCGCGTACTACCGCGAAAGAAAGATCGGCCTGGTGATGTTCATGGTCGATGCCGAATCGAACATGGGCCGCCGCCGCATCCCGAACGAGGAGATCGCCGAGGCCGCAAGGAACAACAGCGACATCATGATCGCCTTCGGCAGCGTCGATCCGCACAAGGGCAAGATGGGTGCGCGCGAGGCGCGCAGGCTCATCGAGGAGCACGGCGTGAAGGGCTTCAAGTTCCATCCCACGGTGCAGGGCTACCACCCCTACGACCGCATGGCCTGGCCCATCTACGAGGTGATCGCCGAATACGGGCTGCCGGCCATCTTCCACACCGGCCACAGCGGCATCGGCTCGGGCATGCGCTGCGGCGGCGGGCTGCGGCTCGAATACAGCAACCCGATGCACCTGGACGACGTGGCCATCGACTTCCCCGACATGCAGATCGTCATGGCCCACCCCAGCTTCCCCTGGCAGGACGAGGCGCTGAGCGTGGCCACGCACAAGCCCAACGTGTGGATCGACCTGTCGGGCTGGAGCCCCAAGTACTTCCCGAAGCAGCTCGTGCAGTACGCCAACACGCTGCTGAAGGACCGCGTGCTCTTCGGCAGCGACTACCCGCTCATCACGCCCGACCGCTGGATGCGCGACTTCGAGAACGCGGGCTTCAAGCCGGAGGTGATGCCCGGCATCCTCAAGGGCAACGCGATGCGGCTCCTGCGGCTGGATGCCGCGCCGGCCGCACCTGCGGCATCAGCCGGCTGATGCCGCCTTGCGCGAACGGCCGGCCTGTGCGGCCGAGTCGTTCCAGTGCTGCTCCCACAGGGCGTCGCCACGTTCGAGCGCGGCGCCCAGTTCCTTCTTGCGCCGCTGCACGACCGCGGTGACCAGAGCGTTGCACAGCGAGAGCGCCGCCGTGTACGAATCGAAGGGCGACGCGCTCGAGGTGCGCACCAGCATCACGTGATCGGCCGCCGAGGCCGCAGCGACCGAGGGGCCGTCGGTGATGACGATGACCTTGGCGCCCTTTTCCCTGAAGTACCTGGCCGCGCGCGCGGTGGCGAGCCCGTGGCGCCTGAACGTGAGGGCCAGCAGCACGTCGTGCTCGCCGATCCACAGCAACTGGTCTTCCATGAGCAGCGGGCCGCCGCCGTTCATCGCACGCACGTCGGGCAGGCACATGTTCAGGTGCAGCGTCAGATGGCCGGCCAGCGCGGCGGCATGCCGCTGGCCGGTCACGTGCACGCGCGCCTTGCGCTGCGTGAGCATCCGCACGGCACCCTCGAAGGCCGCGACGTCGAGCGCCGCGAAGGTCGAGGCCAGGTTGTGCTGGTCGTGCAGCAGCGCGTTGGCAAGGCAGGTGCGCACGGACGTGTCGTCGGCGATGACGGCGTCCGCGCGCGTGGCCGGTGACGACAGCCGCGCCGTCACCTCCGAGCGCGCCTCGATCTGCGCATCGGCATAGCTGGGATAGCCCAGCTTGGCCAGCAGCCGCACCACGGTGGAGGCGCTGGTGCCCACCTTCTTTGCAAGACTCGTTGCAGATTCGAGAAGGCCCTGGGGGTAGCGCGTCTGCAGTTCGTCGATCAGGCGCTGCTCGCTCCTGGTGAGCTTCCTGCCGTAGCCCGCGATGCGTTGGTTCAGATTCATGGTCGGGGCATTCTGCATGCGCAGCCGGGTTGCGCCTGATTTTGCAATGGTCATTGCAAAAATTAAATCGTCTTGCAACAATGCGCGCACTTTCTATTGCACGACAGGACGCCCATGGAACCCCTCTTCACCGCCGCGGCACTGCGCCGCCGCGAGCTCCTCGCTGCCGGCCTCGCGTCGGTGCTGCCGCTGGCGGCGCACGCGCAGGCCTGGCCCTCGCGGCCGGTCACGCTGGTGGTGCCGTTCCCGCCGGGCGGCTCGGTGGACCTGATCGCACGGCTCTACGCCGATCCGCTCGCGAAGGCGCTGGGCACGCCGGTCGTCATCGACAACCGCGCGGGTGCCGGCGGCTCCATCGCCAGCGCACAGGTGGCGCGCGCCAAGCCCGATGGCTACACGCTGGTCGCGTCGTCGCAGAGCTCGCACCTGGCCAATCCCCTGACCCAGCCCAATCCGGGCTACGACCCGATCAAGGACTTCGCGTCGATCAGCCAGCTCTCGCGCTCGATCAACGTGCTGCTGGTCAACCCGGCGGTGCCTGCGAAGAACTTCAAGGAGTTCGTCGCGCTGGTGAAGTCGCGTCCCGGCGAGCTCAACTTCTGCAGCGCGGGCCCCGGCAGCATGGGGCAGCTCAACGTGGAGCTGATGAAGTCGCAGCTGCAGCTCGACGCGACGCACGTGCCCTATCGGGGCGGCGGCCCGCTGGTCACCGCGCTGATCTCGAACGAAGTGCAGTTCGGCCTCGACAACCTCGCGCCCTTCCTGCCGCTTATCCAGTCCGGCAAGCTGCGCGCGCTGGCCGTGGCCGCGCCCGCGCGCGTGGCGGCGCTGCCCGACATCCCGACCTTCGCGGAGCTGGGCCATCCGGTGCTCAACACCACCTCGTGGATCGGCATCGCCGCGCCTGCCAGGACGCCGCCGGAGATCGTCGCGACGCTGCACAAGGCGGTGCGCTCGGTGGCCGACCAGCCCTCGATGGCCGAGGCGCTGCAGTCGCGCGGCGCATTGCCGCCCGAGGTGCAGTCGCCCGAGCAGTTCACCGCCATGATGTCGGAGCGCCTCGCGGTCTACGGCGACCTGGTCCGGCGAGCCGGCATCCGCGGGGAATGAGCGCCGCATGACCGAGTCATCGTTCGCGCCCGACACCGCCCCGCTGGAGGTGCTGCCGCGCGACCTCTCCGCCTACAGGCAGGGCAACACCGGCATCGACTACGTGCATCGCTTCGAGTCCGGCCGGCCGGGGCCGCACGTGCTCGTCAACGCGCTGACCCACGGCAACGAGATCTGCGGCATGGTGGCCGCCACGCACCTGCTGGACACCGGCGTGCGGCCGCGGATCGGCACGCTCACGGTCAGCTTCGCCAACGTGGAGGCCTACGAGGCCTTCGACATCGACAAGCCCTACGAGAACCGCCAGCTGGTGCACAACCTCAATCGCATCTGGTCGAAGGCCATGCTAGAGGGCACCGGGCAGAGCCCCGAGCTGCGCCGCGCGCGCGAACTGCGCCCGGTGCTGGACGCGGCCGACTACGTGCTCGACATCCATTCGACCCGCGCACCGGTGCAGCCCTTCTGGGTCTATCCGGAGTTCGATCGCAACGCCGGGCTGGCGCTGGCCATCGGCGATCCGCTGGTGCATCTGGTGATGCCGGTTGGCGGCGCGCCGGGCACCGGTGTGACGGCCTACGGCCGCCATGGCGAGGAGGGCGTCGACGGCGGCGCCGTGGTCGTTGAATGCGGCCAGCATTTCAGCCAGTCGGCGGCCGACCTGGCGACCGACGTGACGCTGCGCTTCCTTGCGCACCTGGGGCTGGTCGAGCCGCCGCCTGGCGCCGCGGCGAAGGCGCCGGCGCGGCGCTTCCGGCTGCTCGAAGTGCACATGGTGAAGACCGAAAGCTTCAGCTTCGCGCGGCCGGTGCTGGGCTTCGAAGTCTTCCGCAAGGGCGAGCTGATCGCGACCGACGCGGGCCAGGAGATCCGCTCGCCCTGCGACGACTGCACGATCTTCATGCCCACGCGCGCGCCGCTGGTAGGACGCGAAGGCGTCTACCTGACGGTGCCGCTCTAGCCGGGCTGCCTGCCGCGGCGCAGCCGGTTCAGGGAACCGGCTGCGATTCCCGCCCGGGTTGCGGCGTTTCCGTTTCCGCTTCGGGTTCTTCCTCCAGCGCATCCCAGTCGCGTCCGAGCCGCCGGCGGCGCTCCTCGCGCTCGCGCGCCATCTGCTCCTCGAACTGCTGGCGGCCCGCCTTGTTGGCGGCGATCAGCTTGGCGCGGTCCTTGTAGTGCGGGTAGATCTCGTTGCTGAGTTCGATGTTTCGGCGGCGGAAGCGCATGGCCGATTCGCGCGCCTCGGAGGGCGGCCAGCCCAGCGCCTCGAGCGTGGCTCGCGCGCTGCGCAGCGAAGACTCGAACACCTCGCGCTCGACCTCCGTCACGCCGCGGTCGCGCAGCTGGAACAGGTGCGTCACGTTGCGTGCCCTGGCGATGATGCGGGCCTGCGGGAAGTTCTCCTTCACCAGGTCGACGATCTCCAGCGACTGCTCGATGTCGTCCACCGCCACCACGATCACCTTGGCCGTTCCCGCTCCCGCGGTGCGCAGCAGGTCGAGCCGCGTCGCGTCGCCGTAGAACACGCGAAAGCCGAACTGCCGCAGGCCTTCGACGGTGTCGGCGTCGTGGTCGAGCACCGTCACGCGCAGGCCCTGCGACATCAGCATGCGACCGACGATCTGGCCGTAGCGGCCGAAGCCGCAGATCAGCACCTTGGCGTCCTGCTGCTCCGAGATCTCTTCGAGCTTCGTGCCCGTGTTGCGGCTGTAGCGCGGCAGCACGAACCTGTCGAGCAGCACCAGCAGGAGCGGCGACAGCAGCATCGACAGCGCCACCGCGCCGATCAGCAGCGAGGTGACCTCGGGCGGCAGCACGTCGGGCCCCGCCGCCTGGAACACCACGAAGGCGAACTCGCCGCCCTGCGCGAGCAGCAGCGTGAACACCGGCCGCTCCTGGTAGGCGATGCCCATCGCCTTGGCGAGCGCATAGATCACCACCAGCTTGATGGCCACGAAGCCGACCACCAGCATCGCCATGATCCAGGGGCTCGCCATCAGCACGCCGAAGTTGATCGACATGCCCACCGCGATGAAGAACAGGCCCAGCAGCAGTCCCTTGAACGGCTCGATGTCGGTCTCGAGCTCGCGCCGGTATTCGCTCTCGGCCAGCAGCACGCCGGCGAGGAAGGCGCCCAGCGCCATCGACAGGCCCACCAGCTGCATCAGCGCCGCGATGGCCACCACCAGCAGCAAGGCGGCGGCGGTGAAGATCTCGGGCGTATCGCTGCGCGCGATCCAGCGCAGGATGGGGCGCAGCAGCAGCCGGCCGCCGAGGATGATGCCGCCGATCACGCCGATGATCTTGGCCGCTTCCAGCGCGCGCTCCAGCCCGGTGATCGACTGCTCGGCCGCGGTGGCGCCGGCCAGCAGCGGCAGCAGCGCGAGGATCGGGATGGCGGCCACGTCCTGGAACAGCAGGATCGAGAAGCCGGCCTGCCCGCTGGGCGTCTTCAGCAGGTTGCGCTCGCCGAACACCTGCAGCGCGATCGCGGTGGACGACAGCGCAAGGCCCAGCGCGGCCACCAGCGACACGCGCCAGCTGGCACCAACGGCGCAGCCGACCGCGAACAGCACGGCGGCGCAGCTCAGCACCTGCGCCGTGCCCCAGCCGAAGATGGGTCGGCGCAGGTTCCACAGGCGCTTGGGCTCGAGCTCCAGGCCCACGAGGAACAGCATCAGCACCACGCCGAACTCGGCGAAGTGCAGCACGTCCTCGACCCTGGAGACCAGCCCCAGGCCCCAGGGCCCGATGGCGATGCCGGCCACGAGGTAACCGATGATCGAGCCCAGGCCCAGGGCCTTCGACAGCGGCACCACCAGCACGGCGGCGCTCAGGTAGATCAGGCTGTTGGTCAGCCAGGCGGGTGCGTGTTCCATTCAGGCCGCCTTCCCGTTGCCGTCCGCGGGTGCGGTGGAGGCGGTGGTGCTGGCCAGCCCGTGGACCATCGCCGCGCGGAATGCGTCGGAGACCACCTTGCCGACCTCGTCATTGTCGGCCGGCCGGTCGCTCTCGGGCACGGGGCAGGCGATGCAGGCGTCGATCTCCTCGATCTCGGGCCAGTCGGGGTAGCTGCCCAGCCGCTCGGCGAAGGTCTCGACATGCGCCTTCACCGCCGCCTCGCCGGCGCTGCGCGCGCCGTAGAAGATCATCGGCGGCAGGAAGCGCATGCCGCACAGCGCCGCGGTCTGCTCGTAGGGCGGCAGGAAGGCGTCGAAGAAGTAGCGGTGGTAGTTCTGAGGGTGGTAGCTCGCTTCGGGGCTGCCCGTGGTGGCGACCAGCCAGAGGTCCTTGCCCTGCAGGGCGGTGCCGCCTGGGCCGTAGGCCCAGCCGTAGGCGAGCACGTCGTCGACCCAGAGCTTCTGCAGCGCGGGCATCGAGTACCAGTGGATCGGATGCACCAGCACCACCAGGCTGGCCCTGGCGAGCCGCGCCTGCTCGGCCTCGACGTCGATGGCGAAGTCGGGGTAGGTGCCGTAGAGGTCGTTGACGTCGACCCCCGGCACGCCGCGCGCGGCGGCGAGCATGCGGCGGTTGACGCGCGAGTCGCGCCAGTGGGGGTGGGCGGCCAGCACGTAGATGCCGCCGGAGCCGCCCGCGGGGCTCTCGGCTGCGGTTCCCATGGATGTTGTTGTCGTCATCCCGCGAACATAGCTCAAGAGTGCGCCGGGGTGGGTTTCGCCGGGCATAAACGTCCTGCGACTACCATTCGCGCTGTTGCCGTTCTGGAGGAGTGCTTTTATGCCGGTGGTTCTGGTCGCCAATCCCAAGGGTGGCGTGGGCAAATCGACGATCGCGACGAACGTCGCGGGCTACTTCGCAAGCCGGGGCCACGCCGTGATGCTGGGCGACGTGGACCGGCAGCAGTCCTCGCGCCTCTGGCTGGGCCTGCGCCCGCCGGTGGCCCGGCAGATATCCACCTGGGAAGCCACCGGCGAAGGCGCCGTGGTGCGCCCGCCGCGCGGCACCACGCACGCCGTGCTCGACACCCCCGCCGGCCTGCACGGCTGGCGCTTCAAGGAAGTGCTGGCGCTGGCCGACCGCGTGATCGTGCCGCTGCAGCCCAGCATCTTCGACATCTACGCGACCCGCGATTTCCTCGACCGGCTGCAGGAGAACCGCCGCGCCGAGAAGACGAAGATCGGCCTCGTCGGCATGCGCGTGAACGCCCGCACGCTGGCGGCCGACCGGCTGCACGAGTTCATCGAGGGGCTGGGCGTGCCGGTGATCGGCGAGCTGCGCGACACGCAGAACTACGTGCAACTCGCCGCGCGCGGACTCACGCTGTTCGACATCGCGCCCGGCCGCGTGCAGCGCGACCTGGAGCAGTGGCAGCCGATCTGCGAATGGCTCGACGCCTGAGCCGCGCCACGGCTCCCGGTTTACCCTGACCCCGGTTGTCGCGAGGCCGACAGCCTCGCGGCGACCCCAGACACCAGAATGCCCCGCATGACCAAGAAGACATTCCAGACCCTTCAGGATCTCGCCGCCTGCGTCGGCCAGGAAGTCGCCGTGAGCGACTGGATCGCCATCACGCAGGAGCAGGTCAACCAGTTCGCCGAGGCGACGGGCGACCACCAGTGGATCCACGTCGACATCGAGCGGGCCAAGGCCGGCCCCTTCGGCGGGCCGATCGCGCACGGCTTCCTCACGCTGTCGCTGCTGCCGCGCTTCTACGAGACGGCGCTGGACGTGGTCGAGTCGCGCATGGGCGTGAACTACGGCCTGAACAAGGTGCGCTTCATGTCGCCGGTGCCGGTGGGCAAGCGCTTGCGCGCGCGCATGAAGCTGCTGACGGCGGACCCCATTGCCGATGACGGCTTCCAGATGACCTGGGAAACCACCATCGAGCTCGAAGGCGCCGCCAAGCCGGCCTGCGTGGCCGAGTCGGTGGTGCGCCGCTACCGCTGAAGCGGCCGCGGCATCCTTGCTTCTTTTTCTTTCTTCTTACATCCGGCGGTCGGTCACTTCGCCGTAGGTGGCCGCGCCCTGGCGCGTGATGCTGAGGGCGCTGGCGCGCACTGCGTCGCGGTCGGTTTCGCCGCTCCTGGCCTGCGTCACGCCGGTGCCGCCATTGCTGATGCGAAGCGGCTGGCGCGCGTCGGCCTGCACTTGCGCGCGGGACAGCGTCGACTGGAAGGGGGCGGGCGGCAGCGGGTTCTGCTCTCCCTGGAAGGCCTGCGCGCTGCCGGCGAAGGCGAGCGTTGCGAGTGCGGCGAGAGCGATCGGCTTGGCGTTCATGGCGGGACTCCTTGGTACAGGGTGGATGGGATGAATGCCGGACCGCCTTGCGGCCGGCATGTCTTCCATACGACGCGATCCGCCGAATGGATGTGTCCTGTCCCTGCTGCCGGAAGGGGCAGCAGCAGCCTCAGGCGAAGCCGTTCTGCCGCCAGGCCTCGAACACCGTCACCGCCACCGCGTTCGAGAGATTCAGGCTGCGCTGGCCCTCGCGCATCGGCAGCCGCAGCCGCTGCGACTCTGGAAAGCCCTCGCGCAGCGCGGGTGGCAGCCCGCTGGTTTCCGATCCGAACACCAGCCAGTCGCCGGGCTGGAAGCGCACTTCGTGCACCGGGCGAGAACCGCGCGTGGTGAGTGCGAACATGCGGTCGGCGGCGGGCTGCTCGGCCGCGAGCAGGGCCGGCCAGTCGGCATGGCGCCTGACTTCGGCGTACTCGTGGTAGTCGAGGCCGGCGCGGCGCAGAAGGCGGTCGTCCATCGAGAAACCCAGCGGCTCCACGAGGTGCAGCTTGCAGCCGGTGTTGGCTGCGAGCCGGATCACGTTGCCGGTGTTCGGCGGTATTTCGGGGTGGACCAGGACGATATTGAACATCCGGCGATTGTCGGCGGGCCGGGGCGCCGGCATCTCAGCGCGGCGGATCGGTGCGGGCCAGCACGATCCCGGTGATGTGTGCCGCGCCGGCCTCGCGCAGCACACCCGCTGCAGCGAACAGCGAGGCGCCGCTGGTCATGACGTCGTCCACCAGCACGATGCGGCGGCCGCGCAGTTCGTGGGCGCGCAGCGGCTCCACCGCGAAGGCGCCGCGCAGGTTGCGCAGCCGGTCGGCGCGCGACAGGCCGCTCTGGGCGGTCGTTTCTCGAGTGCGAAGGAGCAGGCCGGCGTCTGCCTTCGAGGGCGCCACGCGGCGTACCAGTTCGTGCGACTGGTTGAAGCCCCGCTCGCGCAGTCGGCCGGGCGCCAGCGGCATCGGCAGCACGATGTCGCTGGCCTCCAGTGCAGGCTCCACCCAGGGCGCACTGCGCAGCAGCGTGGCGAAGGGCCCGGCCCAGCCGGCCTCGCCGCGGAACTTAAATGCCGCGATGGCGTCCGGCCAGGGCCATGCATAGGTGCAGGCGGCCAGGCAGGCATCCAGCGGCGGCGGGCTCTTCACGCATTCGCCGCAGCGGCCGACACCCTCGGGCAGGCGCAGCGCGCAGCCGCTGCAGCGCGAAACGGGCGGGGCGAAGCGGGCCACGCAGGCGTCGCACACCGGGCGCGACGGCCAGGCGCGGCAGACCGCGCACTGGCTGGGCAGCCGCGCGAGCAGCGAGGTGAAGAGGCCGGTCGGGCCGGAAGACGGGAAAGGCCACATGGCCCGGTGGCTGAGCATCGCCTCAATATACTCACGGCCCCATGGCCACCGACCCCGCAAGACGACCGCCGACTATCGATGCCACGGCGGCCGCCCGCTGGCGCCGGCTCGCGCCCGCCGACGGCGCCTCTCCCTGGCTGCACGAGGAAATCGGCCGCCGCATGGAAGACCGGCTGCAATGGATCAAGGCGCAGCCCCGCAGCTGGGCCGACTGGGCCCCGCTGCGCGGCGGCCTCGAGGCCCACGAACTCGTCGCCCGCCGCTACAAGGACGCGGCTTCCTACGTGATCGAACCCGAGGGCGCGCTGGCCCCGGCCACCGGCCAGGCGCTGGCCGCGCCGTGGTGGAGCGCGCGGCGCTGGCAGGCCGGCAAGCCGCGCTTCGAGGCACCGCCCGAAGACGGCGTCGACCTGCTCTGGGCCAACATGTCGCTGCACATGGCGGCCGACCCCGAGGCGCTGATCGCGCACTGGCACAAGCTGGTGGCGACCGACGGCTTCCTCATGTTCTCGTGCCTCGGCCCGGACACCGTGCGCGAGCTGCGTGCGCTGCATGCCCGCATGGGCTGGCCGGCCGCAGGCCACGAGTACACCGACATGCACGACTGGGGCGACATGCTGGTGCATGCCGGTTTCGCCGAGCCGGTGATGGACATGGAGCGCATCGTGCTGACCTGGGCCACGCCCGAGGCGGCGCTGGCCGAGCTGCGCACGCTGGGCCGCAATCTGCATCCGGCGCGCTTTCCTGCGTTGCGCGGCAAGGGCTGGCTGCAATCGCTGAAGAAGGCGCTGCCCGAACTCGCACCGGCGGAGGGCGGCGACGGACGCATCGCGCTGACCTTCGAGGTCGTCTACGGCCACGCCTTCAAGCCGGTGCCGCGCGTGTCGCTCTCGGCCGAGAGCGCGGTGTCGCTGCGCGAGATGCGATCGATGCTTCAGCGAGGCCGTCCGGGCGCCTGAACGATCGCGGTCGGCGCACCCGAAAAACGTGCCTCGAAAACGCCTGTCTCAGAGGGCGTTTCTTGCCTACTAGTAGTGACCCGTAGGCGTCTCACAGGGCACCCGGGCGCAGGTATCTACCCGCTACAATCCGCCGTTGCGTGAAACTCGCGGGTATTGTCCCGCGATCGAAGGGTGTCGGATCCTGTTCGTACGAGAGGGTTTGGCGACCGTCGACGCACCGATTTGCTGAACTCGCCCGTGTCGAATTCCGTGTTTCGATTTGCCACCGTTTCAGGCCAGAGCATCCACTGGTTCCTGAAGCGCAACTGCTCGGTGACGCCGAGCCAGCTGGGCTGGCTCTACGCATCGCTGTGCGTGGTATCTCTCGGCATTGGCACCCTGTTCTGGCTGCACGGTGCGCCCATGGTGCTGCCTTTTGCCTGGCTCGAACTGGCTGCTGTCGGGTTTGCCTTCATGGTCTACGCAAGGCATGCGACGGACGGCGAGAAGATCGCATTGCAGGAGGGACGTCTCGTCGTCGAGCTCGAGAACGGCGGGCACTACGAGCGCACGGAATTTCTTCCGCACCAGGTGCGGATCGAACCCCAGGCCGGCGATCGCTCGCTGATCGAGGTCTCGGGGCAGGGTCGATCGGTCAGGGTGGGGCGCTATGTACGCCCGGAGTTGCGTGCGGCCTTGGCCCGCGAGATTCGAATGGCGTTGCGTGGCGCCTGAGGAGACTTGCGCAGTGCTGCACGGTTGGGTTTGTCGAAAAAATTGAAGAAACGTGAACACGATGAAGAGCATTTGGCGCAATAAGTACAGGCCGGCGAATCTGTTGCTGGCGGCCGGCGCGGCTTTCAGCAGCGCGGCGCACGCAGTCAACGATCTGCCCGGCGGCCCTTCGGTGCGCCAGTTGAATCTTCCGGTCGGCGTGACCAAGATCGCTCAGGAGCAGCATCTGCTCCACACGATCATGATGATCCTGTGCACGGTCATCTTCGTCGGCGTGTTCGCGGTGATGTTCTATTCCATCTGGAAGCACCGCAAGTCGGTGGGCCACAAGGCCGCCAACTTCCATGAATCGGTGGTGGTCGAGGTCATCTGGACCATCGTGCCCTTCCTCATCGTCATCGTCATGGCGCTGCCCGCCACCAAGGTGCTGGTGGCCCAGAAGGACACCACCAACGCCGACCTCACGATCAAGACCACGGGCTACCAGTGGAAGTGGGGCTACGACTACCTCAACGGCGAAGGCGAGGGCCTGGCCTTCATCTCCACGCTCGACAGCTCGCAGCGCGCCATGTCCGATGCGGGCGCCAAGGGCCAGATGCCCGACGACTACCTGCTCAAGGTCGACAACCCGCTGGTCGTGCCGGTGCAGAAGAAGATCCGCATCATCACCACCGCGAACGACGTGATCCACGCCTTCGCCGTGCCGCAGCTGGGCCTCAAGCAGGACGCCATTCCCGGCTTCGTGCGCGACACCTGGTTCCGCGCCGAAACCGTGGGCGACTACTACGGCCAGTGCCAGGAGCTGTGCGGCAAGGAACACGCCTACATGCCGATCCACGTGAAGGTGCTCTCGGCCGCCGACTACACGGCCTGGGTCGCCGCCAAGCGCAAGGAAGCCGCCGCCAAGCTCGACGACCCGACCAAGGTCTGGACCCTGCCCGACATGCTGGCGCGCGGCGAGAAGGTCTATGCCGCCAACTGCGCGGCCTGCCACCAGGCCAACGGCAAGGGCGCCGGTCCGATCAAGCCGCTCGATGGTTCGCCGAAGGTGACCGACGCCGACCACAAGGTCCAGCTGACGGTGCTGCTCAACGGCCAGAACAACGGCGCGATGCCTTCCTGGAAGCAACTTAGCGATACCGACCTCGCGGCCGTGGCCACCTACACCAAGAACAGCTGGTCGAACAAGACGGGCCAGCTGGTGCAGCCGGCCGAAGTGCTGGCCCTGCGCGCCAAGTGATGCGCGATCGCCCCGCGACGAAGAAATTGCAAGGAACCACGAAATGAGCGCAGTTCTCGACCCCCACGGTCACGCAGCAGGCCATGGCGACCACGCACACGACGATCACCACGATCACCATGCGCCCACCGGCTGGCGCCGCTGGGTGTTCGCCACCAACCACAAGGACATCGGCACGCTCTACCTGCTGTTCAGCTTCACGATGCTGATGGTGGGCGGCGTGCTTGCGCTCCTGATCCGTGCCGAGCTGTTCCAGCCCGGACTGCAACTGGTGAACCCCGAACTCTTCAACCAGTTCACCACCATGCACGGCCTGATCATGGTGTTCGGCGCGATCATGCCGGCCTTCGTGGGCTTCGCGAACTGGATGATCCCGCTGCAGGTGGGCGCATCCGACATGGCGTTCGCGCGCATGAACAACTTCAGCTTCTGGCTGCTGATCCCCGCGGCGCTGATGCTGGTGGGCTCGTTCTTCATGCCCGGCGGCGCGCCCGCCGCGGGCTGGACGCTGTACGCGCCGCTCACGCTGCAGATGGGCCCCTCGATGGACGCCGGCATCTTCGCGATGCACATCATGGGCGCGTCGTCGATCATGGGCTCGATCAACATCATCGTGACCATCCTGAACATGCGCGCCCCCGGCATGACGCTGATGAAGATGCCGATGTTCTGCTGGACCTGGCTCATCACCGCCTACCTGCTGATCGCCGTGATGCCCGTGCTCGCAGGCGCCATCACGATGACGCTGACCGACCGCCACTTCGGCACCAGCTTCTTCAACCCCGCCGGCGGCGGCGACCCGGTGATGTACCAGCACATCTTCTGGTTCTTCGGCCACCCCGAGGTCTACATCATGATCCTGCCGGCGTTCGGCATCATCAGCCAGGTGGTGCCGGCCTTCGCCCGCAAGAAGCTCTTCGGCTACGCCTCGATGGTGTACGCCACCTCGTCGATCGCCATCCTGTCGTTCATCGTGTGGGCTCACCACATGTTCACGACCGGCATGCCGCTGACCGGCCAGCTGTTCTTCATGTACGCGACCATGCTGATCGCGGTGCCCACGGCCGTGAAGATCTTCAACTGGATCGCGACCATGTGGCAGGGCTCGATGACCTTCGAGACGCCGATGCTCTTCGCCGTCGGCTTCATCTTCGTGTTCACCATGGGCGGTTTCACCGGCCTGATCCTGGCCGTCGCCCCCATCGACACGCAGCTGCAGGACACCTACTACGTCGTGGCGCACTTCCACTACGTGCTGGTGGCCGGCTCGCTGTTCGCCATGTTCTCGGGCTTCTACTACTGGGCTCCGAAGTGGACCGGCGTGATGTACAACGAGACGCGCGGCAAGGTGCACTTCTGGTGGTCGCTGATCTCGTTCAACGTGACCTTCTTCCCGATGCACTTCCTGGGCCTGGCCGGCATGCCGCGTCGCTATGCCGACTACCCGATGCAGTTCGCCGACTTCAATGCCGTCGCCTCGGTGGGCGCCTTCTTCTTCGGCTTCGCGCAGGTCTACTTCTTCCTGTTCATCGTGCTGCCCACGATGCGCGGCAAGGGCGAGAAGGCCCCGCAGAAGCCCTGGGAAGCGGCCGAGGGCCTCGAATGGGAAGTGCCTTCGCCGGCGCCCTTCCACACCTTCGAGAACCCGCCCAAGCTCGACGCGACCGCCACCAGGGTGATCGGTTGAGCGGATTCCCCGCACTTCGCACCGCACGATGACACCCGAACAGAAAAGGAACAACCGCCGCATGGGGCTCACGCTGGCCTCCATCGCGGTGGTGTTCTTCATCGGTTTCATCGTCCGCATGGTCTGGTTCAGCGGCCGCTGAACCGGCGCGCCGATCACGCGAAGCCAGCTTCAAGCAAGCAACGAACGGGAGCACAGCGCATGAGCCTCGGTCCACGCATCCGCCGCGCCAACGTCCGCATGGTCGGCAAGCTGGCCGTCGTGGCCTGCGGCATGTTCGCATTCGGCTACGCGCTGGTGCCGATGTACCGCGCGATCTGCGAGATGACGGGCATCAACATCCTCGCGCTCTCCGAGCTCGAGGTGCCGGGCGGCGCGAGCGGCGGCAAGAACGTGCGCGTGCCCGACAACACGCAGGTCGACAAGAGCCGCACCATCACTGTCGAGTTCGATTCCAACGTGCGCGGCGGCCTGTGGGACTTCAAGCCCGCGGAGCGGACCATCCAGGTGCACCCGGGCGAGCTCAACACGGTGATGTACGAGTTCCAGAACGTGCAGAACCGCCGCATGGCCGCGCAGGCCATCCCGAGCTATGCGCCGCAGCAGGCCGCGCCGTACTTCAACAAGCTCGAGTGCTTCTGCTTCAACCAGTACACGCTCGATCCGGGCGAGAAGAAGCAGTGGCCGGTCGCGTTCGTGATCGACCCGAAGATTTCCAAGGACGTGAAGACCATCACGCTGTCGTACACCTTCTTCGAGGTGGGCGGCAAGACGCCCGCGGCCCCGGTGGCCGCAGTTTCCGGCACCGCGAATGAGCCGCGCTCGTGACCGATCCGTCGAACCGGCCGAGGGCTTCGCTGTGGGACACGGTGAAGGCTGTGGGCTGGTCGTTCTTCGGCGTGCGCAAGAACAGCGCCTACCAGGAAGACCTGCGCAAGCTGAACCCACTGCACATCATCGCGGTGGCGTTCGTGGCGGTGGTGGTCTTCGTGGTCGTGCTCGTGCTGGTGGTGCGCCATGTGGTCGCATCGGCCGGTGCCTGACGCAGAAGAAGCCTTCCACGGCAAGCAGAATCCATTGAACCGAGAGAAGAAAGAGAGCCAGGAGCTGATATGAGTTCAACCACCCACGGCACCACGCCCTACTATTTCGTGCCGGGCCCCTCGGCCTATCCGGTCTCGGCCGCGATCGGTTTGTTCTTCGTGATCCTGGGCGCCGCGCAATGGATCAACGGCCACGAGTGGGGCGCATGGTCCCTGCTGGTCGGCATGGTGATCTGGCTCGGCACCCTCTTCGCGTGGTTCCGCGCCGCCATCGGCGAGAGCGAGAGCGGCCAGTACGGCCACAAGATCGACCTCTCGTTCCGCTGGAGCATGAGCTGGTTCATCTTCTCCGAAGTGATGTTCTTCGGCGCGTTCTTCACCGCGCTGTGGTGGGCCCGCACCCATGCGCTGCCCACGCTCGGCAGCCTCGACAATGCGCTGCTGTGGCCCGACTTCAAGGCCGTGTGGCCCAGCGTCGCGCCCGGCGCCACCGCTTCGCCGGCGGGCATCGTCGAGCCCTTCCAGACCGTCGGCCCGTTCTGGCTGCCCACGATCAACACCGCGCTGCTGCTGAGCTCGGGCGTCACGCTCACGATCGCCCATCACGCGCTGCGCGCCGGCCATCGCGCGCAGACCATCCGCTTCATGTGGCTCACCGTGCTGCTGGGCGTGATCTTCCTGGGCGTGCAGGGCTACGAGTACCACCACCTGTACACCGAGCTGAACCTCAAGCTCAGCTCGGGCACCTACGGCTCCACCTTCTTCATGCTGACCGGCTTCCACGGCCTGCACGTGTTCATCGGCATGCTGATGCTGCTGTTCATCACGCTGCGCCTGCGCAAGGGCCACTTCACGCCCGAGCGCCACTTCGGCTTCGAGGGCGCGGCCTGGTACTGGCACTTCGTGGACGTCGTCTGGCTCGGCCTGTACCTGCTGGTCTACTGGCTTTGAGCCGGGAAGCCAGGCCCTGTCACCCTTGCTTCATCGTGCGGCAGCGTTTCGCGATGGCATTTCATTGGTGACGGACGCTGGCGGCATTCCAGAAAAAAGGCGCCGGAAGGCGCCTTTTTCTTGGTTCTCCTGGCACGAGCATCATCTACTTGCCGAGCGGGAGCCCGGTTGGCTGGATGTATCCGAACTTCCAGGCGAGCAGCATGCAGAGGAACAAAAACACCGAGAGGCCGATCCGAAAGGTGAGCGCGCGCGCCATGCCGCCGCTCTTGGCGCGCCCGTTGCGCCCGTCCTTCAGCATGAAGTACAGGGCAAACGCGAGGCTCGCGAAGATGCCCACGAACACCAGGGCGACGAAGTATTTCATGACCCGCATTATCGGCCGCACCCCCCGTCCCCTCCAGTGAATCCCGTACCCCTGTATCCCGAAGAACGCCCACGCCGGGGCCGCTTCCTGGTCATCACCATTGCCGCCGCGATGACCGTGTCGGCCACCATTTCGCTCGGTCGCTGGCAGCTTTCGCGCGCCGCTCAGAAGGAGGCGCTGCAAGCCAGCATCGACGCCGAGAAGCAGAAGCCGCCGCTGACGCAGGCCGAGTTCCTCGCGCTCGGCAAGGGCTCCGATGCGCTGCACCGTGCGGTGCGCCTTCGCGGCCTCTGGCTGACGCCTCAGACCGTGTACCTCGACAACCGCCAGATGCACGGCACGCCCGGCTTCTACGTACTGACGCCCTTCGCCCTCGAGGGCACCGAGCAGACGGTGATGGTGCAGCGCGGCTGGATCCAGCGCAATTTCGTCGACCGCACGAAGCTGGAGCCGGTCGAGACGCCGGCGGGCATCGTGGAAGTGACCGGCCTCATCGAGCCGCCGCCGAGCCATCTGCTGGAACTGGGCTCCTCCGCTGCGGCGCCCACGGCCGCCGCTTCTGCTGCCGCTCCTTCGCCTGCCGCCGTCGCTTCGGCCCCCGAGGCCCAGGCCGCCGCTGCGGCACCGGTCGCCGAAGGGTATTCGCCCATCCGGCAGAATCTCGACCTGGAGGCCTTCCGTGCCGAGACCAAGCTGCCGCTGCGCACCGACGTATCGCTGCAGCAGAGCGGCCCGGCTTCCGAGGGCCTGCAGCGCGACTGGCCGGCCCCGGCGCTGGGCCTCGAGAGGCACTACGGTTACGCATTCCAGTGGTTCGGCCTGTCGGCCCTCGTCGTCATCCTCTATGTCTGGTTCCAATTCATCACGCCCCTCCGCCGCGCAAGGCGCCGCGCACGCGATGGCCGCTTCTGACGAGCCGCTGGGCCTGACGGTGCATTCGATGCCGTCGCCCAACCAGGCGCTCGACGGTGCGGAGGGCCGGCGCACGGCCATGGGGCGCTGGAAGATGATCGCGGTGATGCTGATGTGCGCCTCGCCGGTCATCGCCTCCTACTTCACCTACTACGTGATCCGGCCCGAGGGGCGCAGCGTCTATGGCGAGTTGATCGACCCGCAGCGCGAGCTGCCGAAGCTCACCGCCACCGACCGCAGCGGCGCGCCGGTGGAACTGAGCACGCTCAAGGGACAGTGGCTGCTGGTGACGGTGGCCGATGCCGCATGCGACACGCTTTGCGAGCAGCAACTCTACCTGGCGCGGCAGCTGCGCGAGAGCCTGGGGCGCGAGAAGGACCGCATGGACCGCGTCTGGCTCGTGAGCGATGCCGCTCCCGTGCCCGAGCGCCTGGACAACGGCCTGCACGGCGCGACCGTACTGCGCGTGCCGGCCGACCAGTTGGCGAAGTGGCTTGCACCTGCGCAAGGCCACTCCCTGGCCGAACACCTGTACGTGGTCGACCCCATGGGCAACTGGATGATGCGCTTTCCCGCCCGCATGGACGTCGCCGGCGCCGGCCGCGCCAAGCGCGACCTCGACCGCCTGCTGCGCGCTTCGGCGTCGTGGGACGAGCCCGGCCGCTGACGAAAGAAACGACGGACGCCGCATGGACAGCACGAGCTCGCTCTACGACCTGACGCCCATCGCCTGGCTCATGGCGGTCGGCGTGCTGATCGCGCTCGGCCCGCTGGTGTGGGTGTGGCGCCGCAATGCCGGCAGCGGCCCCGCGCGGCGGCTGCATGCGCTGACGGTGCTCACGCTCTTTCTCACCTTCGACCTCACGCTGTTCGGCGCCTTCACGCGGCTCACCGATTCGGGCCTGGGTTGTCCCGACTGGCCCGGCTGCTACGGCAACGCCAGCCCGCACGGCGCGCGCCACGAGATCGCGATGGCGCAGTCGGCGCAGCCGACCGGGCCGGTGACGCACAGCAAGGCTTGGGTCGAGATGGTCCATCGCTACCTGGCCACCGGGGTTGGGGTGCTGATCCTCACCCTCGCCGCGGCCACCTGGATCGTGCGCCGCCGGCAGCGCCTCGCACCGCCTTCCTCGACGGACGGAAGCGGGCACCATGCCACGCTGAGCGCCTGGTGGCCGGCCTTCACGCTGGTCTGGGTGTGCCTGCAGGGAGCCTTCGGCGCTCTCACGGTGACGTGGAAGCTGTTCCCGGCCATCGTCACGCTGCACCTGCTGGGCGCGGTGGTGCTGCTGGCGCTGTTGTGCATCCAGGCCGTCCACTACAGGCAGGCCGCGGCCGACCGGCTGCCCACCCCCGTGTCGCCCGCGCTGCGCAACGGCCTCATCGCGACCACCGTGCTGCTCGTGCTGCAGATCGCGCTGGGCGGCTGGGTCAGCACTAACTATGCAGTGCTGGCCTGCACGCAGTTCCCGACCTGCCAGGACAGCTGGTGGCCGCCCATGAACTTCGCCCAGGGCTTCGAGATCTGGCGCCACCTGGGCGTGACCGGTGACGGCCAACCGCTCGATTTTTCCGCGCTCACCGCCATCCACTACGCGCATCGGCTGATGGCCTATGCGGTGTTCGTCGCGCTCGGCGTGCTGGCCTGGCGCATGCGCCGCATCGTCGCGCTGCGGCCGCAGGCGCGATGGCTCGCCGGCCTCGCGCTGCTGCAGCTGGCCACCGGACTGGGCAACGTACTGCTGGGCTGGCCGCTGGCCGCGGCCGTGCTCCATACCGGCGGCGCGGCGGCGCTCGCCGTGGTGCTCACCTGGGCGCTGTGCGAGAGCCGGCGCGCCCCGGCAGCGCGGTCTGCGCATGCCGGCGAAAATGCGGCAGGTCACAACAACAGTCAGCGTCAGAGGAAGGCCGCCGCGTGAGCACCCCGATTTCCGTTCAGCAAACCGCCAGCACCAACGTGCTGCGCCAGTACTACGCGCTGACCAAGCCGCGCGTGGTGCAGCTGATCGTGTTCTGCGCGCTGATCGGCATGGTGCTGGCCATTCCCGGGCTGCCCTCATGGGCGGAACTGAAGCGCGCGGCCGTGGCCTGCATCGGGATCTGGCTGGTGGCCGGCGCCGCCGCGGCGTTCAACTGCCTGGTCGAGAAGGGCATCGACGCGAAGATGAAGCGCACCGCCTGGCGCCCCACGGCGCGCGGCGAGCTCAGCGACAGGCAGGCGCTGGTGTTCTCGGCGCTGCTGTGCGCGGCGGGTTCGGCGCTGCTGTGGTTCCTGGTCAATCCGCTGACCATGTGGCTGACTTTCGCCACCTTCGTGGGCTATGCGGTGATCTACACCGTGATCCTCAAGCCGCTCACGCCGCAGAACATCGTGATCGGCGGCGCCTCGGGCGCGATGCCGCCGGTGCTGGGCTGGGCCGCGATGACGGGCAGCCTCGATCCGGGGGCGTGGATCCTCTTTCTCATCATCTTCCTGTGGACGCCGCCGCACTTCTGGGCGCTGGCCCTCTACCGCGTGGAGGACTACCGCAAGGCAGGCCTTCCGATGCTGCCCGTGACGCACGGCAACGAGTTCACGCGGCTGCAGGTGCTGCTCTACACCTTCATCCTTTTCGCGGCCTGCCTGATGCCCTTCATCCACGGCATGAGCGGCTGGCTGTACCTGGCGGTGGCGGTCGCGGTGAGCATCGGCTTCACCGGCTACGCGTTCGCGCTGTGGCGCAACTACTCCGACATGCTGGCGCGCAAGACCTTCCGTTTCTCGCTGATCCACCTGAGCGTGCTGTTCCTGGCGCTGCTCGTGGATCACTACATCCAGTGAGTGAGCATCAAGTTTCAATGAACAAGCGCAACGCTCTTCGGCTGATGGCTGCAGGCGCAGGCTGGGCAGGCATCAGCGCCGCGCTCGGCCTGGGCCTTGCGGCGTGCAGCGAAGAAACCAGGCAGAGCTTCAATGCCGTCGACATCACCGGCGCCGACTACGCCAAGAACTTCTCGCTGAAGGACGCCGACGGCAAGGTCCGCACCCTGGCCGACTTCAAGGGCAAGCTGGTCGTGCTGTTCTTCGGCTACGCGCAGTGTCCGGACGTCTGCCCGACCACCATGACCGAGATGGCGCAGGTCAAGCAGCAGCTCGGCAAGGACGGCGACAAGCTGCAGGTGCTGTTCATCACCGTCGACCCGGCGCGCGACACGCCCGAGGTGCTCAAGGCCTACATGGGCGCGTTCGACCCGAGCTTCGTCGCGCTGATTCCCACGGCCGACGAGCTCGCAGCCGTCGCGAAGGACTACAAGGTCTACTACAAGAAGGTCGACGGCAAGACGCCGACCAGCTACTCGATGGACCACTCCGCCGCCAGCTACGTCTACGACACGCAGGGCCGGCTGCGGCTCTACGCGCGCTACGGCGCGGGCGTGGCGCCGATGGTGTCCGACCTGAAGACGCTGCTGGCTTCCTGAGAGGGGCCCCCGCCTGATGTCCGCCACCGATCCGCTCGGGCACCTGAAGGGGCGCAAGGGCGCCTTCCGCATCGCGCTCATCCCGCCCGAGGTGCTCGATGCCCTCAACGACGGGCTGATCGAAACCGTCAACCTCAACGAGTTCCTCGCGCTCGAACTGCCGCGGCTGGCGCGCAGCGTTGCGGGCCAAATCGGCCTCGATGCGCAGAGCGAGCGGCTGGCCGACACGATCGCGATGCTGGGCGCCTTCAAGCCGATGCAGCGGCATGGGCACATCGCCCGCGCCCTCTACGACCTGGCCGCGCTGCACGACGAGCGTGATGCCGTCGCGCACCGGCTGGCCACCCATGCGAGCGACGTGGCGCGCAGCTGGGCGGCGCAGTGGGTCACGCTTTCGGGCCTGCCGCTGGCGGCGCAGCTGGAGTCGGTGCGCCGATTCGCGGCCGACCCGCATTTCGGCGTACGCGAGATCGCGTGGATGGCGGTGCGCGACGCGGTGAATGCATCGCTCGACGAAGCGCTGGTGCTGCTGCAGCCGTGGGTGCTCGATGCCGACCCCAACATCCGCCGCTTCGCCAGCGAACTCACGCGGCCGCGCGGCGTGTGGTGCGCGCAGATCGAGGCGCTCAAGGCCGAGCCCTGGCGCGCCCTGCCGCTGATCGAACCGCTGCGCGCCGACACCAGCCGCTATGTGCAGAACTCGGTGGCGAACTGGCTCAACGATGCGAGCAAGAGCCAGCCCGAGTGGGTCGAAAAGCTCTGCGCACGATGGCTGGCGGAGTCGGATGCCGCCGAGACCCGCTACATCGCGAAGCGGGCGCTGCGGACGCTCTCGAAATGAAAAAAGCCCGGCAGGGCCGGGCTTCGTTCGTGAAGGGCAGGAGGGAAGAAGGAAAGGCTTACGCGTATTCCGCGAGCGCCTTCTTCATCTTCTTCATGGCCGCCACCTCGATCTGACGGATGCGCTCGGCGCTCACGCCGTACACGGCAGCCAGGTCGTGCAGCGTCATGCCGCCCGAACCGTCGTCGTTGACCTTGAGCCAGCGCTCTTCAACGATGCGGCGGCTGCGGTCGTCCAGCGCTTCGAGCGCGGTCGCGATGCCGTCGCTCGACAGGCGGTCGCGCTGCTGCGATTCGAGCAGGGCGGTGGGTTCCTGCGAGGCATCGGCCAGGTAGGCGATCGGGCCGAAGGCTTCGTCGCCGTCGTCGGTCGGGCCCGGATCGAGCATCACGTCGCCGCCGGAGAGGCGGGTTTCCATCTCGAGCACTTCCTCGGGCTTCACATTCAGGCGGGTCGCCATCTGCGAGACCTCGTCGGGGCTCAGGGTGTCGCGGTGCGTGCCGGTGTCGGCAAGGGCCGAGTCGGCCTTGAAGCCCTGCTTCATCGAGCGCAGGTTGAAGAACAGCTTGCGCTGGGCCTTGGTCGTCGCGACCTTGACCATGCGCCAGTTCTTCAGGATGTACTCGTGGATCTCGGCCTTGATCCAGTGCATCGCGTAGCTCACGAGCCGCACGCCCTGGTCGGGGTCGAAGCGCTTCACGGCCTTCATGAGGCCGACGTTGCCTTCCTGGATCAGGTCGCCGTGCGGCAGCCCGTAGCCCAGGTACTGGCGGGAGATGGAAACCACGAGGCGCAGGTGCGAAAGAACCAGCGCGCCGGCGGCTTCGAGATCGTTGTGGTCGCGCAGCTTGCGTGCGTAGCCCTGCTCTTCCTCGAGCGTGAGCATCGGCAGGCGGTTGGCGGCCGAAATGTAGGCGTCCAGGTTGCCCAGCGGGGGAACCATCGACCAGGGGTTGGCGACGGCCAGCTGGTTTGCAGAGACTCCAGACAGGGTTGTCATCAGGGGAAACTCCTTTGTGTTGGCCATATTAGCACTCGGTTAGAGGGAGTGCTAATCCAAGGGTTCCCTTGAATTTCTATTGTCGGTTTTCACTGAGTTTGGAATTTTTTTCACTGGGAACGGAACTCCAGTTTCTTTGAAATCAACAACTTGGCGCTGCTCTGGCTTCTGGCGGCACCGATAAAACACTGCGTTCGACCGTAGCAACGGGGCAAAGATCCCGGGTTCTTTTCGGATAAGTTGATATATTACCCGGATAAAATAATGAGGAGCGTTGGAATTTTGTGGCCCTAGTCGAGGTTGGGCATCGCGGCTATCTGGCTGAGGCAATTGCCCGCAGTTGTGCACGAGCGGCCTCCGCCCGAAAGTGAGGAATTACCCAGTTGTGATGTGTCTGGCGATATCGCCCATAGTGAGCCCGAGCGACTGTGCGCACTGCTGAGACGATTTCGGGGTCGAACCGCACCGCCTTGATGGCGATGTCACCACTCGGGAGTTCTTTGATCGAGATCCAGCGTCCGCGCATCGTCACGATTTCCTCGGGTAGGAACTGTCGCTGCGCCGCCAGCGCGGCAGGTGACAATGTTGGTAGTTGCTCCGCCATCGCCGTGTCATCCAGCCGGACCGGCCAGAGCCAATACTTGCAAGCGGTGTTTTCCAGGACGACTCGCTTGACCTGGGTCACGTCAAAAGCGGAGGGTGTGAACGCCCGCAGGTCAATCTCCAGCGCGGGTAGTTGCATGTTCTCGTATGTCCGGCGCTTTTCCAAGTCGCAGAAGGAAGAGTAGGCGATCTCGATTGCCACACCAACACCATCTGTTGTGGTCGCGAGCAAGTCAGGTCGCCGATCATCAATGGCGACTTCCTCTTTGATGTTCGCGCACGCCAAGAGGATAGAAGACGCTCGGTCGTCACCGAAGCCGAGCGCTTGTGCCACGGCCGCAGTTACTGGTACAACAAGGCCGCCTGCCTCAAGGATCACGCGTTTGGCGAAGCGATGCAGATCCGACTCGTAGTTGGATGCACACGGCTCGATGTTGGGGCTGTGTGCGAAATGGTGTTCGCGCTTGTCCCCCTGGCGTGCTAGGACGACCTCACCGCAAATCGCGCATCGGCAGTCGCAGGCAAGGCCACGCTCGACTTCTGTGATGTGGACGAAACGATTCGAGGCGTGCAGTGCAAACAGTGACAACATAGGGGCTCCAAGAGTTGAGTTGAGGTGCCCCAGTGTTGCGATCCGAACTCTCACCAACCAGCCACCAACCGGTTGCCAACGGGTTGCCGGCTGTGCGGGAATTGCTGCCGTGCTTCCGCGATTGGCTCGCAACTCAGCGTGACGAGGCCAAGGCGCTGACGTTGCTGCGGGCCTTGACCGATGAGTCGCTCAAAGTCGCGGGTTCCACTGATTTGCAGCAATTGGAATTCGATGCGCTTGACCTCGCCCAGGCATGCCAATGGCCAGAGTGCGATGACTTCGATGCCGCCTCCAGGAAGATCAAGAGTGCCAATCTGGAGAAGTACCTCTCGAGTCGAGCTGCAGACCAGGAGGCATTCTTTGTGCGGCACGGCCTTCAGCATGCGCTGCGAGTCTGCAAGCGCTCACCCTCGGGTCGCCATCGCGCGCAATGGTCTCTGGAGCCGTATTTATTGGGATCCCCAGTGGGGATCATTGACGCGCAAAGCGACAACGAACTGGTTGAGGCGAGGTTGGGTGCGGATGGCGCGCAAATAGAGTACGACTACGCGGTTGCCGGCACCGTGAGGCCATCATGGCTAGCGCGTCCGCTTTTTGGAAGCGGCTGGTTTAAGACAAGGTCGCTTCGAGGCCTGTTGTTTGCGTGCACTGGCCTCGCGCCGATGGTATGTGTTGCCGGCTTGGTCGCGACTGTATGGCTGATGCTTTTTGTGAGGCGGCCGGTCACCACGGCGGATCTGGCCTTCTTAGTCTTCGGTGCTGGGCTAGGCTGGATGCTCTGGAGCTCGATTCGCAGCCTTTGGTGGCTATTGGCGGATCGGATCATTCCCGTCGCGGACGTTCTGCTAGGGTGGAGCGAGGCGCCAGCCCAGTTGGAGAGCTTTAAGGATGGCAACGCGCGCATCGTCGGCATGGTTCGATACAGCGCCACCTGCCCTGTCTGCGCTGCTGCGGTTGAACTGCGCTATGGCGAGGGCAACGAGCGACGCAGACTCTTCGGCTGCTGCGTCGAGGCACCTCAGGAGCATGTCTTTACTTTCGATCGAGTGACGAGGCGTGGCAGACGCGTCAGATAAGTCAGCTGACTAGGTTTCATAACCGAGAACCGACCGCAGTTCATAGTGGCGCGTTGTTGCGGTGTTCGTCATGCAGTTCTCGCAGACGACCGCATCAGACTGACAGCGGTCTGTCATCCCTTTTACGATGGAAGACTGCTGTTCGGAAGAACGGGCAGTCGAAACCTGCCGCGAGCCAGCGCTGAACATTAAGACATGCCCGTTGCTCGGCAACCAGGCCGTTTCAGCCGCCCACGCTTAGCGGGCAGGCTATAGAGGAGCAGATCAGGAAGCGGACATGCGCCCACTGAAATGAAGGCGCGTTGGAACACTTTGATCTCGATAGTTCTTGCACAGAAATCAATACTGTTCAAAAATACAGTTCTATGCCTATGTGACTCTTTCTAGGAGGGTGCTGTGTCCAGCTACATCTTCATCTCGCCCAAGTCTGATCCCGGCATGGGCCACCCGCTGGCCGACCCGTTACTCACCTCCGGGTCGCGCCCGACCATGGGCTCTTGTAGGCCTGACCTACGCCGCCTCGTGCGCCCTGGCGACCAGATCTTCGTGATCAGCGGCAGCATGGGGCCAAAGCACCGGCAATACGTGATCGGTGGCTTGGAGATCGCAGAGAAGCTTGAAGACCAGCTCGCCGCCTTGCGAAAGTTTCCCGAGAACGCCCTGCGCTTCGACGCGGGCAAGAAGATGGGCAACATCATCGTGACCCCCGATGGCTACCAGCACCCTCAGGACACCCACAAGCCGGAGTCCTTCGAGAACCGAATCAAGAACTACCTAGTGGGGCAGAACCCCGTGGTGCTCGAGACCCCGCGCGAGGTCGAGCTGGGGCGCGAGCGGACCATCGACATTCTCTCGAGCCTCTTCGACCGCTCCGGGCCGCGCGTGGCCCAGATCGTGGGGCGCCACCGCAAGCTCACCGACGAGCAGGCGGACCGGCTGCGCCGGGAGTTGATGGACATTAAGCGCGAGGCGGCGGCGTGATGAACATCGGCGAGCACTTGGCCAGCCGCAAGCTCGCCGCCGACCAGATCGCCGCGAAGGCGAAGCTACCGTCCGAGCGCTTCGCGCAGATCGCGGCCGGCGCCGACGCAAGCCTGGCGGAGATGCGCGCCATCGCCAAAGCCATGCGCTTGCCTTTGGAGAGCTTGCTGGATGCGGAGCCCGCCGAACCCGTTAAGGCGCTGTTCCGCCACACGCTAGGGCAACGCGAGGTTGAAGTCTCCTCGGAGGTCGACGTCGTGTCCGCCCAGGTCCGCGACGCGCTGGCGATCGCACGAGGCATGCCCCGCAACACCGCGTGGCTCAATCTGTTCCGGGGCATGGAGCCGAAGTTCGAGGCGGCTGAAGAATTTGCGCAGCTTTTCCGCAAGGCTTTCGCTGGCCTCGATGACAAGGAGCCCTTTCCGCGCCTGCCGCAAGTCGCCCACGAGCTCGGCGTCATCGTCCTCTATTCGCGCGACTCGGCCATCGAAGGGGTGTCTGTCATCGTCGAGGGCTACGCGTTGATGATCTTAGGCGCGCGCGCGTTCAAGCCGCGCCTGCTCTTCACCATGGCCCACGAGTTCGGGCACTTGGTCGCCCACCACGACGATCAGGCGAGCGGCTATGCGCACTTTGATCGTCAAGAGGACTTCGACGGCATTCCAGGCGTTCCGCGCAAGCTCGAGGAAAAGTTCGCCGACGCTTTCGGCTCGGCCCTCGTGCTGCCGCGCCACGGCGTGCTGCTGGCGATAAAGACAATTCGAGAGCAACTCGGGGCCAAGGGCCCGCTGGGCGACATCGAGATCTTGTGGCTGGCACACCTGTTCCACGTCAGCTTCGAGGTCGCAGCGCGCAGATGTGAAGGCCTGGGCTTGGTGCCGCCGCGCGGTGCGCGCGCCATGTATCAAAAGCTGCAGGAGGACTACAAGAATCCCGAGCGGCGCGCCGCAGAGCTGGGCATCCCGCCGCGCCCGGACATCCCGGTGGACGCCTCCCCTGCGCTCCTGCAGGCGGCGGCGCGTAAGGTGAGGGCCGGGGAGATTTCGGTAGGGCGCGCTGCGGAACTCCTCAACGTCCCGGTCTCCGCGCTGTTCGTTGCCAACGCCGAAATAGCCGCGTGATCCGGATCCTGGATGCCTCAACCCTCCTGAACCTCGCCAACGGCGAAGTCCTTTCGAAAGTCCTGCGCCTTCCGGGCACATCGTTCCAAGTGAGCGGCGTCGTGCGCGACGAGTCGCGCACCGTCGCGGAGGCGATCGACGCGGCTGTCGCGGCCGGACGTCTCGCACTGGTCGACGACAAGTTGATCAGCGTCTCGCGCTTCCTCAAGGCGAAAGCGGAGTGGCAATTGGACAATGGCGAGACCGAGTGCATCCTGGCCGCAGCGGAGGTAGGCTCCTCGGTCGCCTGCGACGACAAAGCTGCGCGCAAGGTGATCGTGAAAGTTCTTGGTGAAGATCGCCTCACCGGCTCCATTGGCCTTTTGCGCGAAGCGGTGAAGGCGGGGCTACTCACTCAGGCAGAGGCGTTCGCCGCCTACCGCCTGATGCGCGAGCGGGGAGGCTTCCTACCTGCAATCGACGTAGCCGAGTTCTAGCTCAGATCGTCTCCGGGCGCAGCCCTAGCTTGTCGTTGCGCAAGGGGTTGGGCGCGAGCGTCGCGAGAGCCTGACGCACGCCTGCGAAAGGATTAGCGATCGTCTTCTTCATTTGACCGCGGGCGCCAAAGGAGAGCCCGCACGAGCCGCAACGATGCTCGATGTGAGGCGTGAACGCGTGTTCGCCTTCGTCAAAGTGATGATCTCCGCAGCCGGGGCAGACCAGATCCAGAACTCTGCCCTCCAGGTGCGGCATGGCCGACTGCGCCATGAAGGCGCGCACGTGCGTTGCGTTGAGCACCACACCGTCGATCTCAACCTCGGTGAACGTGTCGTCCAAGCCGCTGGGCATCTCTTCGTCGGCGGTCTTGAAGGCGTGCACGTGGATGCCATCCTCCTCGGCACGCGCCGAGGTCCACAGGATTGCAGGATTCGAGCCCCAGATCTGAATGCCCCCGGGGAAGTCGCGCTGCTTGAACTTGACCTTCTTCTTCGCAGGTGCGAGCTTGGGTTTCTGCGCGCCCAGCATATGCCTCACGGTGGCCAAGGGATTGCCCACGCCCGCGCCGCTATCGGAGAACTGCTTGCCGCACCCGTGGCACTGGTGGCGCCGGTGCGCATGGACGGCGAACCAGTCGCGGTCTAGGTGCGGGAAGCCGCAGTAGGTGCAGTTGACCGTAATCGTCTGGAACCCGAACACGGCTGAAACCATGTAGTTGATGGCGTCGATTTCGTCGACCTCCGCCCACCCATCCGAGAGCAAGTCCTTGGCGAGCGGGATACGCAGCTTGCGATACGTCCGGTCAATCACTTTCACCCCGCTTTTTTCGAGCCGGGCGTGCACGTGAATGCCCCGGTCGATGGGCTTGTTCGTGGTGTCGTAGACGGCGGGCACGGATCCCCACAACGCGATGCCGCCGGGGTAGCAGCGGAAGTCCAAGTCCAGCGTGTCTTCGGGCGCGATCGGCTCGTCGTCAGCCGCCACGCACCTCTCCGCAGGGGTGCCGTATTTAGCCGTGGCGTTAGCGTGATGCCCAAGGCACCAATACCGAGTCCCGCCGTCTCGGCGCCGGCCCACAGGGACGATGTTGCAACTCATCGAGAAAGCTTACTCCACTTGCGCGTCCGGTCGCCGTCGCGCCATGGAGCGGACGGACAGACGTCAGGACGGAGTGCACCGTGAGGTAGAAGACGTCGAAGAACGCGGAGAGATCATTACCTTCTATTAGCGCCTGCTTCTAGAAATCGAGCGGACTGTTGCACCGGAGGCTTGACTGACGCAAGCGCTGCGTAGCCGTCTTTCGCGTCCATCCACTTCAGACCGGTTGCTGACGCTGATCAGGAAGGGACCAAGCAGCTGTGCGCCCCAAGCGGACTCTCGAGCATGCTCGCTTATGAATCACGCAGGTAGATGGGGGCGCGTCGGACTTTGCCAAAGCCCCTTAGCGTCTAACTCGATGTCGACCGGCTCCAACTCCAGAAGCCCGCGCTGCGGGAAGTCGTACTCCGTAAGTAAGCTCAGATCACTTGAGCGCGAAAAACGATTGTTGCAACGCCAGATTATCGAGGCACCCGGCCAAGATGGCAGGTGAAGTCACGCTCTTGCCGGGGAAACGCAAGACCAAGGTCCCCAGCGCAAAAACGTACGCCGTGAGCATGAGGTAGTAATAGCTTTCATACCGTTCCTGGTTGGCTTTGCTGGTTCGGAAGGGACTGATCACAGCACCATGTGCGCGCTCGTTGCGGACCGTGAAGAGGAGCAGAGAGAGGATGACCTTCATCCGCGTCTGGGCCGGAATTTCATTGGTGGTCAGGTTAAGAACTGCTGCGGACGCCTTCTTTTTGCGGGTGCCGGGCCTACCAGAAAGGTACAGGCGCAGAAAAGATCCGGCCTTAGGAATGTTGACGCCGAAGTCTTGCAGCGTGTTTCCGCTGGAGTCAGTCGAATACTTCTGGCAGAAGGCGTTGTAGAGCGCCTGCCCCATCGCAGTCTCAGCCCGATCTTTCAGCTGGTTAGGCTTCTCGCCCTGCCCAAGATGAGCCTGAAGAAGACGCTTTGCCAGGAAATCAACCGTGACACGCGGGATGGCTTGGCCTAGCTGTTTGGTGATTTCTTCCCATGAAGTCGAGTCCTGTGCGAGCAAGGCAGCAGGCAGGTTCTCCATCACGCCACGCAGGCCCTTACCCTGCGCCAGGTGCCTCTGAGCGAGATCCATGACCTTGACGCAATGATCGAACAGGTAGTCGGGCCGGTTCGGCAAGGCGTCCAAGCCGTCGATCAAGTGACCAATGCATCGCTGGTAGGCCGGATTGGAGTCGGCGGCGAGCGCAATCGTCTGGAACGGAGCCAGGCCGTTCTGGGAAGCGATTTTGTTCTTGAACTCGGCTTCTGCCTGGAACTCTGTGGCGACCGGCCAAACGTTATGCGCTACAACACGACGCCCTTTGAAGTCCATGCTTCCTCCCTACTTGTTTGTTCGAGCATACCGCACAGCTTGGTTGGAATTGACGCGTCGAAGGCTGTCCCTCGTGCGGATGCCCAGCGTGGCTGGCATCTGGCCGACTGCTCTCATATAGTTATCAGGATGAATGGAAACCGGACCGAGATTGCGCTGGTCGCGCGGGGCATGCCAAGCGACCAGGCTGCTCACTTGCGCGCGCGCGGTTGGACTGCTGCCAAGCTCCAAACCGCGACCAATGCGGAACTGAGCGCGCTGGGCATTTCCGAGACGGTCATGAGAAATCTGCGCGCCGGGGCCAGGCCCGCGATCCCATCCGATATCCTGAATCAGGTACTGTATGCAAACCGTTGGGCCTGCTGTGTCTGCCGCATTCCAGGTCGGCCAGTCATCGTCCACCACATCGAGCCTTGGGCGAAGACTCATGACCACACGGCGGGGAACCTGGCCGTATTGTGCGCAGAGCACCACGGTGAAGCCCACTCGACGCGCGATCTACAGATCTCACTGACCGCAGCTCGGCTGCGCGACTTCAAGCGGCGTTGGGAAGAACAGGCTGGGCGAGACGACGCACAAGCGATCCAGATGGGCACGCAGCTGCAGTCCGATCAGTGGAACTACTTCAATCACCTGCGCCTAGCCGAGCTTGCACGTGCAAACGGTGTCGATCTTGCCGGCTTGCCGGGGCGAGTTCAGGCCGAGCGCGCCGGCGTGTGCAACGAGGACGGCGACATCACGGCGACAGCGCCAGACGGCGGCTACATCTACGACGGATCGCATCGCATGGCACTCTACCGGTACGCCAAGGCGATGCTCTATGAGGTGCTCAGCTGTACGGCCGTCAGGAACATTTCCGACGATCTGGATCGTGGGCCCTTGAAGGCGGCCGTGCTGCCGGGCGACCTTATCTATGTTCAGGGGCGCCACATCTTCGAAGACATTCTGCAAGCGCCAGCGAACATGCAGGCTGTCCGCGCGCGGCGATCAGCCAACCGCGTGGAGGTCACTTTCGACTTCGACCGCCGAGAGGCAACCTCCAATTCGGCGTGGACTGGTTGGCTGCGTGGCGCACAAGACATCGGTAGCCTCGTCCAGGTCAAGACGTTAAAGCGTGGGGACGGGGGCAAGCTGCATATCATTGGTACTGTGATCGGCATGCGGAATGCTCTGGAGGGTCTGAAGACGCGCACTTATGAAGCGGGGCTCTACAAATCCGGCTTGATCAGGCCCTTCGGCGGCTGGGACGATGAAGAGTCCGATGACATCGGGGAATGGGACGACACCGACGCCGAATAGATCCAGTGCGAAAAAGGTGCCCGCGGCTTTAAGTGCCCGGGCGTGGCATAAGCATGCTGGTGGGCGAGCAAACCACGATTTGCCGTGCGCCTCGTGTCAACGCAACATACAGGTGTGAAGCCGTCATTGCTTGTGGCTCAAGTACAACCGCAACATCGGCCTCCAGTCCTTTGAGCAACAAGGTGCTGCCAACTGCTCGTCGAGCAACCGGCCGGCTCATATGACGTTGACGCTCGCGCGCTTCAAGTGCTGCTGCGTGAAACGTGCCAGTCCCACGAGCGGCGACCTGCATGGCAGCTTGGCAGCAGCGCAGCACTTCGGGGCGATACACATGAGTGCCCGGCTGCCGAGCGAAGGCCTGCAGCAAACGAGAAGCCTCCGCGACGCTGGGACCTTGAGCAAACGCCAAGGCTGCAGCCTCGATCGGCGTCGGTGGATTGCGAGGCCTGCCATGCTGCAGAACGCGCACGCGCTCCATTAGCCCGGCCGCCCCCACGCCAGTCATTAGGCTCGCGGCAAACTCGACCACTTGCCTCAGCGGATTGGCGCCAGAAGGGTCAAAGACTCGTGCGAACTGGATGAGTTCCACGAGATCGACGCGCTCCACAACCGTCGCGCCAGGAGTCTGGCTGGTCAGCTGGTAGCGCCCGCGAACATTCATCGCGTCGCCGATGATGAGCACGCTGTCCTGCGCGTTGCGCCCGCGCGTCCTTGCGGCGGCCCGACGCTGCTCTTCGGCCGTCGCCGCGGCCAGTTGCACCCATTGCACTTCAGGCGGCGCTCCCCGCAGGTCTACGGGCTGTCCGGCTTGAAGCAGCGCCCGCGCGTTCAGCAGCCATTGCCCCAACTGCTCAGTGCCAGCCAGCCGCCAGCGCCAAGGTGTCTGCAGCATGCCGATTGAGGGAAACTGCGCCTCGACATCGACTTGCCAGTTGACCAGGGGATTGCCGCCGAACCCGAAGATTGCCTGCATGGGATCACCGAGCACGCACGTCGGCAGCGTCTGCGCAGCCCAGGCTACAAGGCGATGTTGCGCCGCATTGCAGTCCTGGTATTCATCGACTAGGAGCCTTGCGTAGGTAGCCCGGAGCGGCGCGTTGATGTGTCCAGCCTGCAGCAGGGTGGCCGCTGCTTCTCGAATCGCCGGATAGTCCTGGCCCGGATTGGCGAGTTCCAGCGTTTGGGCAGGAAGGCCACTACGCAGCGGAAACTTCCCAGCGAGTCGCATCGCGAAGCCGTCGATCGTCGAGATCCGATAGGCCGAGCTGGGGATGGCCGCTCTGGCCATGCGAGCCCGCAATGCCGCGACACCGGCGTTGGTGTGGGTCAAGACCAGGATGGGCTTGCTGCCGGTATGCGCCGCTAAGGTATCGGCGATGAGCTGCGTCTTGCCGCAACCGGCCGGGGCTGTAACCGACCCGCGAGCGACCGCGGTCAGGTCGAGCTCAGGCGGCATGGGTCCATGCCCACAGCCGGTTCAGCACGTCGAGGAATCCGGCCTCCGAGCTGTTGCACTGCGGTCCCACGATCCTGCGGCCGACGTGCTGATAGGCAGAAACGGACTTAAACCAGCCGCTCTTGCTGACCCGCGCCGCACGCCCCAGGAGCTCTCGTGTCGCTGGCGAATAGCTGCCCAGCGCTGCTCTCTCAGCCTCGATGGCTTCGAGGGTCTGCTGACCTTCGGATTTGGACCGAATATGCTCGGCCACATCATCTCGGCCAATGCGTTCGATAGCGTAGCCGAGCAGGGAATCTATCGCTGCGTCCGCCATGCTGATGAACAGTTCATCCTCCAACGCGCGGCCCGCCCGCCAAGTGAGGAGGCCGATGCCCTCGGTGGCAAGCGTCGTAAGGAGCGCCGATGTCGGCGGTTTGTCTGCATCAATGAAGGCAGTCACGTTGTAGCCTAGCCGGCGCAAGACGAGCGCCTTCTCCAGACACTGGTCCGGTGTGCTGCCGCCTGCGTTGACGTACGCGCCGCCGAGCGCGAAGAACGACGTCCGGTTGTGATCCTCCACGCCGTATTGGTCGAGGCCTCGTGCCAGTCCGATCTCGCTGGCCCCTTCGCAGACCAGGATCGACTTCGCAAGGAAAGCCTCTGGGTCTGTGCGCAGGATGCTTTGCACCTGATCGGTCGCGCCCGTAGGGCGCACAACGTGGCCATCACCCTCGCGCCGGACGATGAACAGCTGGTTGCCGGAGAGCTCGCGCAGCGCAACCGGTGAGTGCGTCGTCATGAATGCCTGCAGGGGCAGGTTTGCGTCCTTGGCTCCCAGGGAATCGAGCAGGCGCTTGAGCCGATGGGGCTCCAGACCAAACTCGACTTCGTCCACGAGGGCGATGGTCGCCGCTTGAGCGGCCTCTCGCTGCAGCCCCGCCATCAGCAGGCGTGCAGATCCCGTACCCAGCGAGCGCAGTGGGATGCCGATCTCGCTGTGCAGCGCGATCGCACCATCTCCGATGGAAACCGCGTGCGCGTCTAGCATCGCCTGGGCCTGGCCGACGGGCACGCCCAGGGTGGTGGCGGTACGCGTCACGACCTGGAGGGTCTCGGCCAGTTGGGCTCCCGCCTGGTTGCCGAACCCTGTCCTCGCGTCCCGTGCTGCACGAGCCAGCTCGGCGCCGAGATCGGGGCGTTCATCAGTCAGCCGGTTGAGCACAGAGCTGCGGCTCCAGGACAGGTGAGCGCTGGCGTAGTTGCCGATGCGCGCCGGCGCCAGCGCGGCGCGATGTTTCCAGGCGAGCCCACGTTCCAGACCTTGCTCTTGCGCCCTCTCCGAGTACAGCAGCCACGACGGTTCCAGGTCAGCGCCGATCTCGAGGCGTAGCGTCAATGCAGTCTCGATGTCGGCCCTTGGTTCCGGCTCGATCTGTCCCGTCATTGCGTCATGCCCTCGCAGAAACTCGCCGTAGGCCTCCAGACTTAATAGCTCGTCGGACAGGCCACCCAGCGTCACTGTGATTACGATGGGCTCGGTGACGACAAGCCCATAGAAGTCAGTGTCGGCGATCGCAATGCTGCGCCGCGTGCCCAAACATAGATCAATGGCGTCAAGAATGGTCGACTTGCCACTGTCGCCTGGACCAATGAGGCAATTGATGCCGGGTGAAGGCGCCCAATCGAGCGACTTGATCGAGCGGAAGTTGCGGATTTCCAGCCGTCGGATGCGCGCCATGTCCCTCCCAAGGTCGCATGCACTATGTCACCAAGTATCCGTTCTATTCTCCCAGCTTGGTTCGCTGCGCCAGCCGCTTCAGAGGCCAACCGACCCAGAGCCTTTGACGCTCACTGGAAGCTTGGTCTATCGCAAAGCGGCCCCAGGGGCGTGATCGCAATCAGTCTTCAGCCATCTTTCGAGATTCGAGCGTCAACCTCCGCTTCTGACCAGGCTGCCGTCGACGTCTTATCCGGGATCGACGGCAATCGCTGCTTATCGATCGATCCGCAAGTGTCATCACCCACGCACGGCCGGCCATTCCTGGCCACCTCGGGCGTTTCTATCAACTTACTCAGCGAAATGGGCCATGCGATTTTCGAGGGCCTTTCGTGGCATTCAGTTTAGCGGCTAAATTTTTTGATATATACGATGAGATTCGTTGGAAAAAATAATCCAAATTCGATATATCCGTTGAAAAAGTGGTTTTTTGAGCTTTGTGGCCGAAGGCCCCAATATTCAGCATGCCGGTAGATGCCTCAAATTAGGCCCAAATCACATGGACAGCCTAGAAATTTTGAGAGAACATTCAAGGAAAGGAAAACTCCCTCGATCTTTGATTCCCAGGTTGAATCATGCATACGAGCTTAAAACAGCGACTGTGGTCTGAATTTGGCCCTGTGATGGATGCTGTCGCCCTTTGCAAGGTGCTGCACTATCGATCGACAACCTCGCTCAATGCGGCGCACGGCCGCGGGCTGCTCCCATTCCTGGCGTTCAATCTTCCGGGACGGCGAGGAATTTTTGCTTGGACTGAAGAGATCGCTGACATGCTCGAACTGTCAGCTGAGCGTGCGGCCCACACACGGACTGAGTCCGAAGAACCCCGCGGCTCCCGCAAAAACGAGGAGGTAGCCATGTAAAGAAAAACGCCGCTCAACCTTTCGGCTGGCGGCGCTTCCCCCGTTGAAGAAACTACAACGGTCGGCAACCACAGTTTCTTCCGGCGAAGCTCCCCTGTCAAGAATCGCCTCGACTTTTTTGAAGGTCGAGATGGTCTTCTTTTGCCTGGAGAACTCCATGGATTTTGATTTCCCTGCGCCCGCGCGCAGGGTGGTCTCGCGTTCGCCTATTCGAACCGTGCGCCGGCTGAATTTGCCGGGCATCTTCGAAGAACCGGTGGAATGCGAGTCTTCCCTTGAACGTGACTTCGTACTGCGCGCCGCGCTCTGCCCGAGCATCGTTCGACTGCGGCATCAGCCTTTCCAGCTCAAACAACCCTCAGGCTCTCGGTTCACCCCGGATTTCCTGGCGACGTACGCCGACGGAAGCCGTGTCGTCGTCGAGGTCAAGCTGGGAGCGCGCGTTGAGCGTTATCGAGGCGCTTTTGACTATGCACGTGCCGAACTGAAAACACACCAAGCAGATTTCCTGGTACTGGACGAGGGGGCGATTCGGCGTGCCAAGGCGCACGAGCGAGCGGCCCTTGTTCTGCGTTACCGCAAATCCGGAATCGACCCGGCGACTCGTCTTCGTCTCCTAGCCTGCGTGGGCGAATGTCCACGCGGCTTGGCAATCGGGTCGCTGGCGAAACGAAGCGCCGCATCGCGCGCCGATGTCCTGCATCTGATCGCAGCGCGTGCGATGCGGGTTTCCAGGTCGCTTGCCATAGACGACTCCAGTCTTGTCTTTCCATTGAATCCTTTGGAGGCTTCACATGAATTTCGCCTTGAGAGTTGGTTTGGCACTGCGTTGTGGTGAACGTAGCCTGGAACTCGTCCGGGTGCTGCCCGACGGGGTTGTCCAGCTGGAGGAGGTGCTGACGCGTCGAGTTCAGAACATGCGTGAGGCCGAGTTGGTTCGACGGGTCTGGAGTGGCCGCCTGAAGGTCGTCTTTGATCCGGCGAGCGCCGATACAAGCCAGGCGGAAGAAAAAAGATGGCCTGCACTGATCGATGTGTCAGCCCTCAAGCTGGAGTGGCAGCAGCAAATCGAGTATCGACTTCGCTATGTTCACGCCATTCGGGCCGCGCACGTGAGCCGAGGTCAGCGCTCCCGCATCGCCAGGGTCATTCGCCACGTTGCAGAGTCCAGCGCAGACGCTTCCCCGCCTTCAGCGTCAGCGGTCATGCGCTGGATCCGCGCGTATGAAAAGGCAGAGCTGAATCCCGTTGCACTGGTGAGCCTGACCAAGGCTCGAGTCAGTCAGCGTCGCCTCCCCGGGATTGTGGAGAAACTCATCGTGGAAACGCTCGAGGCAAACTATCTCACCCGAGATCGTCACTCGCTGCGACATGCGCACGACTGCCTGAGGCGGGAGTTGAAGGTCGCTGTGGGCAATGGGCAGCTGCAGGAAGCAGAAGCGACGGTCAGTTTCACGACCCTTTCACGGCGGGTCAAAGACATCGACGCATATCGCCGTATTGCAGCGCGCGACGGCGATGGGCGAGCGCGGATGGTCTGTCGAACGAGCATCGATGGTGCTGGTGCTGCGTATCCCCTTCAGCGAGTCGAAGTGGACCACACCCCGCTGAACTACGTTGTCGTTTGCCCTCGCACGGGGTTGCCGCTTGGACGACCACTGTTGACAGTTGCGCTCGATGCCTATTCGTACTACGTGCTCGGCTTCTATCTCAGCTTTTATGGCCCCGGCGTGAGCAGCGTTTCAGGTGTGCTGCGTAGTTCGGTCCTGCCGAAAGACGAGCTGACGAAAGGACTTGGCTTGACGCATCCCTGGCTGTCCTACGGACTGGCGGATGAATGGGTCCTGGACAACGGGCTTGAGTTTCATTCCAACGCCTTCAAGCGAATGTCCTGGGAGCTCGGGATCGACGTGACCTATTGCAGGGTACGTACTCCATGGTTGAAGCCACACGTCGAACGTTTTTTCGGCGAGCTCGACTTCCTGACGCTGGCGCGTGGACGGGTGCATCGGAAGATCGCCAATGTGGCTCGAATCGATCCTTACAAGGATGCCCTGATCAGCTTCGATGACCTTGTCAAAGGGCTCACGATGTTTGTCGCAGAGGTGCATCCCCTGAAAGTCAACGAGCAAAAGCTGGCGAGGCCCTTGGATCTCTTCCAACAAGGGTTGGAGCGCTGTCCGCCGGCTGTCTACCCAGGAAGCATGGAGAACTTGCGTCTCATTACTGGACATTCGAAGCACTACACGGTCTCTCAAGGCGGTGTGATTTTCGAAGGTGTTCCTTACGGGTCGGATGAGTTGAAGCCGTGGCGGAACGAATTCGACAAGCCCTTCAAGACGCTGTGCAAGATGGATCCCGACGACATGAGCCATCTGTACATCCAGCATCCCAAGCGCTTGACCGAATGGGTGAAAAGTCCGTCTCGCCGCACCGATTATGCGAACGGGCTCTCGTTGAATCAGCACCGGACGATTCGGCGATTCGAGCGCGAGGTTCTACGTACCAAAGGGACGGTGGACGATCTTTGGGAGGCGCGAATGCGGCTCCACGATCATTGGATGGATGCGACCCGGCCTAAGAGCCGAAAGAGTTCGTTGTTGGCTGCTCGCGCAGCAGGGGTCACTTCAGTGGGACTTCCGCAACCCACGAAATCCTGCCCCACCGAACCGCAGCAAGCGCCTCCCCCCGTGGAGAACATCACGACAGAAAGCGAGATCCCGGAGTTCGAGGCTTTCGACCTGGAGGCCCGATGAGCGCGCGCGGCAACGACGAAAGTGATGTCGATTGGCCGGACGAAGAAGAGCGGCAGACCATCGCAAGGCGGCTTTTCACCTACTCGTCGTACGCCCTGGCGACCGCGATACCGGTTGATCGCATCATGGTCAGTCACCCCGGCTTCAAGGACATCTTGGCTAGCTGCGATCGCGTGTTTCAGCTCAGTCGCGAATTCTCGACACAACAGGGAGTTGTCGTGAGTGGTCCCACAGGCTCGGGAAAGACGGCCTTGATCCGGTATTTCCGTAGCTCCTTGCCGAGTTCCAACCTATTTGAGACCGGGCATGGCGCTTTGGCGGTTCGGCTTTCCAAGCGGCCGACGGTCGGCCAGCTCGTCGGCAGTTTGCTGCGCCAGATCCGTTATCCCTTTCCCAATGTCAGCGCGCATACGCTGGGCGTCAAACGCAACGTATTGATTGACGCGCTCAAGCAAAAAGGAACACGTCTGCTGTTTGTCGATGAGGCTCACCACCTGCTGCTGCAGACTCGGATGCGTATCCGTACCGAGGAAGGTAACAACGTCACCGACTGCCTTCGGGAGTTGATGGACGAAGTGCCTTTGGGACTTGCCCTCTTTGGGGGAGAGGAACTTGCTGATCTAACAGGCGTGGATCTCCATCTTGCAAGCCGGATCAGCGCGCGTCACTTGCTCCAGTCATTTGAGGCCGGATCCATGTGGCAAGGTTTCATCAGGGCGTTCGTGAGACAGAGCAAGGGAATTGATCTCAGCTTGCTTGCCGAGAAGGACGAAGCCGTGCGGATGCAGAAAGCTACTGCTGGCAACCTGCGCGCGTTCAAGCGTCTAGTGACGGAAGCAGTATTGATTGCCGCTGATGGCGGTTTTCCTCAGATTGGTGCGGAGCATTTGCGGACGGCCTTCGATCGCGTCTACGGGAAGCATGCCAGCTTGGGAAATCCGTATGCTGAATGACCTCCAACCCCTTCCGGTGGCCGTTTCAGCCCGCGAAGGCGAATCCGGTCTGGGCTTTCTTCTGAGGTGTTCCCATGCCAACGGGGTAACGCTTTCTGAACTTGCCAACTACGCGGGCGCGCAGTCGATTCGCTGGATGACGACCCGTGACGCGGAAGCATTCGCTTTCCTGGCTGGCGTTTCGCCAGAGTGGTTGATAACACGCCTGAAGTACCGGCGGCATGTGGATCGACGAAGACGATACTCCTTTCTTGGTTGGGACTGGGGTTCCGTCGCTTCGCTGAGAGTCAAACATGCTCAGGTGTGCCCGGAGTGCTTGCAGGAAAGCATGTCCTGCAAGGCGGAATGGGAGGTCGCAGCTGCTCCTGCATGCCCAGTCCACCAGACGATGCTGATAGACCGGTGCCCGCATTGTGGGATCGCCTTGTCATGGCAGCGTCCCGCCGTAGAAATTTGCTGTTGCGGGCGATATCTTCGGCGCTCCGCGGCATCGGCCAGGCCCTCAGCCCGGATTCTGGCTTGGTGCAGCGCCATGAAGGGCCGCCTGGAGCGCAACAGCGCGGCAGTGGTCGCAGGAGTGCGTACTTGCGCGCTGCCAAGCTGGCTCAATCACATCAGTCCTGATGGTGCATCCCGTCTGATCCATGCCTTTGGTGTGCTGAGCAGGCCCGGAGAGCGGATGTCTTCGGCGCGCGCTGTGGAAGTACCAAGTCCGGACGAGATGGCCGTGATCGTCGAGCGAGGCTTGGCTCGCGTGGGCTCGATGCTTGGGCAACTCAGCGAAGAAATCCAGACGTTGCGCCTGCTGGTTTACGAGCCCGGCTTGTTGCGGCTGGCGAAACAGGGTGTCGAAGCGGCCGATCAAGAGACCGCTCGACAGCTGTTGAAAATGCTGGATGGCGGGGCATCGGATCCTCTTCGACATGGTCCGAGGCGCGGCGGTAGGCCTGCCAAAGGGCAACTGGAGCTCTTTGATCGTGTTGAAGGCTAAGCAGCTGCCGCACGGCATGATTGGCTTGCCGGAGCCCCTTCCGTTCGAGTCCCCTGCTTCTTGGGTGACCCGCGCCGCGCTTTCGCAAGGTGAGACCGTCGTTGCCTTCCTGGCTCATCTGGACCTTCCTGATGTTCGCGATTTCGACTTGGCAATCACTTCGGGCGCCGGACGAAGAGTCCTCGCGCACTGTGGTGTATCAAAGCAGTTTTCGTTTGCCGTCAATGTTTTCGGTCGTCTCAAAGGCCTCGGGACGATAGGTCCCAGCCTGTTGCTTACGACTCGAGAGGGATGGCCGCGCTCTCGGTTTTGCCCGCGCTGTCTGGCGACACGACGTGAGAGTTGCTTTGAGATTCATTGCCGTTTCATTCCTTGGCGCTTCTGCCCACTTCATCATTGTTTGCTGGAAGACGCTTGCCCGCATTGCCGGCGACCTGTTGTCCTGCCTTTCGACATGGTCTGCGCAGGGATAAAAAAATCAGGTGTCGCGTATTTGAGTAAATGTCAATGGTGTGAAGGGGCGTTGGTAGCTGCGAAGGCGGTTGCTCTTCATGACTTGCCCCTGTCCGAATGGGATTGGATGCTGTTGAAAAATGGGCGAGCTACGCTGGCCGCTCTCCGTCAGGGCGTAGTGCGTATAGATAATCAGGCGGAGAAACCTCTATCGAACTTGAAACGACTCGCAAGGATGGGGGCGCTGCCGATGCGTGCAGACCATTTGACTGCGGATGGGGCGAGGCAAGCATTGGCGACTCAAGCCTCAATAGATAGCGGGCCAAGATATCAACGCGAAGGCCCATATATCCTTCTCAATGATTCAAAATCCTTTAGTCCATCTGGTGTTGCCTGGAAGCCCAAGCACGAGCGTTCAAGCTAGCGAAATCGCAGTTACAGGGAAGACCATTATGGCCCGATCGGTGCTTCGGTTGATGCAGACGCCTGAGTTCAAGCGGCGCCTGGCGGAGCGGTTTGCCAAGCTCTCCGCGGAAAAAGAGCGGCTCGGACTTCCTAAGGCGGTGGTCATTGATGAAGTGGTGTTCAGGCAGTTTCCCGACGGAAGAATGGAACCTGTTGACAGACGGAGAGCGAACTCTGGCCCACAAGAGAGTGATTCCTGTTGAAGTCTCGCCCGTGTTCATCTCTAGTGAGGACCAGATATTTTTGTCGAATCACCCTGCAACCTGCATGATCGACCGATACCGGACGCTCCAAACTAACCCACAATCTCGATATGTCCCTTGAGCGCCAAGTCATCGAAGCTGCGATCAAAGCGTCCGGGGGCGCGGAGCAGCCGGCTGAACATGTTGAGAGCCTTCTCGCCAAGCTTCACTACCTTGAAAAGATTGGCCGCTATGGCCAGCTTCTCAAAGGCATTGCCAAATCAAACGATAAGAGCAATTTCTTGGCACTCCTGTTGGAAGTCACTTTCGCCTATCAGTTTGAGCTTGCGGGATTCCCTCTGGATTACGAAGCGAAGCAGATAGCCGAACAGACCAGTTCTATCGATTTCAAGATGACTCTGCCATCGGGCGAAGCCGTCTATTTTGAGCTTCGCTTACTGCAGCAGGACCGAAAGACAGCGGAAGATATCGCAAAGCAACTCGCAGCTTCAACCGTCTATCAGGTAATGAAAGATGGTGCCGACGAGCAAGCCGAGATCTTTCGCGCTCAGAGCACTTTGCTTAGCAAAGTCGAGTCGGGAGGTAAGCCCATCAAGTTCCTCTCGATCGAAAAAGGAACCTTCAACATCGTCGTGCTATGCGTCTCGGACCTCTTGCTGGGTACGGTCGACCAACACGACTGCATGTTGGCGACTTATGGGGATTCCGAGGTCCCTAAACATTACAGACGCGAAATCTTTGGCCTGTTCCAGGAGCCGAAGCCTGCCTACCCGAAGCATATTCAAGCTGCTGCGGCGCGCTTCAAGCATTTCAGGGCTACCGTCCACGCCGTCTTGTTTCTGTTTAGGACTGACGACGACGGGGCACTCGATTACTCGCTGCGACAGGTTCTGGTTTGGAACAGGAGTCTCATCTCGACAGAGGCCGCCAAGTGCGTATGCGAAGCGGTGTACAAATCGGTCCCGCAGTTTGCATAGTCACGCGGCGCTGACTGCGGGCACGCTTTATACCTGAGCACTGATGTGGCAGGACTCGGCCAAGACCAGCCATTCCCTATCACTTCCCAACGAAGATGAGCCGTGTGACCATTTCTACAGCTCCGTGTGACCCGTCCGCCTCGTTGGTAGGCGAAGTTCGGCGTATCACAAACCTCGGAGTCCTCGACGTGCGAGACCGTCTGTCCACCGGAAAGCCCGTGTTTGACCAGGAGATTTTTTCCAATCGAACCGAAGACGTCTTTGCAAAAGCGCGTGCGCTTCTTTCAACTCTGGAGCGTTATGGGCATCAACCTCTTGTCAGCGAGGCTGGTCGGTCAATCACTCCGCAGATTCTGCGAAACATCCTTCAGGCGTCCGAAGAGGGGGCCGAGGAGCTTCGCCAGCTCGATGACTTAGGACATGTGTAGGCGAAGACGGAATTCGGCCATAACCAGAAGTTGAAGGGCGGCCAATGAAACGTGATGAGGTTCTTGCTGCCGTGCTCCAGTCGGCAGACCGCTTCGGAGCGGACAACCCCCAGCAACTTGCTTTTCTCAGGTCGCGGCTGAGCCGGTGTGCACCCGCCGAGGTTTTTGCAGGCCTGTTCGCAGTCTTCGTCGAGAGTGCGCCCAAAGAATTTCGGTCTCAGCGGCAAGAGCTGGCTGGCAGATTGCTCGATACAGCAGAGCCGACCAAGGAATTTGACTTGGTCGAATGCATGCGAGCGTCTCTGCCAAGCTACGACCTCAGCGTCGAGCAACTTCCCCAGTATTTCGCCCGAGTGCTTGGGAAGCAGGCAGCAATCGATGCGCTCGCGTCTGTGCAAGCGACTGAAGGCCTGAGTGACGGCGAGATTGCTGCCGCGCGCACCATGCGATGGTGGCTGGGAGACCCGACGGCTGGAGACCAACCGTAGGCCCCTCCGTCTTCACCGGTCGCAGCCAAAGTCCGCTTGCATCGCGCCAATTTGAGGGTCAGGTTTGGAGAAATCCGCACAGCCGGTTTGGGCCCGTTCGCGATGCTGTCGCGACCGGCTACAGTCGGCCAGAACCGGCCGTTCGCCGTGCCGGCACAATGCGGCCAAGACCGGTCATTCGCGATGCTTGTTCGATCGGGCAAGATGTCGCGGCCTCCCTCAGATATTGCTAACACCTGAAATGCGGCAGCCTGTTTATCTTCGGCCACCTAAATCGTCTGACGAGCGCGAGTTCCTTGCCTCGGTTAAGAAGAGTGGAGCCCTTCACAGCCCTTGGACCTTGCCGCCATCCACGCCTGAACATTTTCGAGCGTACCTAGAAAGAATGTCTACGTATGAAAACGCAGCATTTCTTGTTTTCCGGCATGCCGACGATTGCCTCGTCGGCGTCTTCAACATCACCAATATCGTCAGGGGCGCGTTCCAAAGTGGATACCTCGGCTACTACGTTTTCGCCGGTCACGAGAGACAAGGCCTGATGCGGAAGGGATTAGAAGCAGTAGTTCGATTTGCTTTCCGAAACCTCAAGTTGCATCGGTTGGAGGCCAACATCCAGCCGACCAACGTCGCCTCAATCGCGCTTGTAAAAGCCTGCGGCTTTCTGCAGGAAGGGTACTCACCTCGCTACTTGAAAATCAACGGGCGTTGGCGCGATCACGAGCGATGGGCAATCCTCGCTCCATAGAAATTCAGCTGGCAGTGCTTCGACACTGGTCGGCCAGAAGCCGACCTTCACCGCGACCCCGCAGTTTCAAAGCTCATGAGCAATTTCATTCGGCACCTCTCTCGGGATGAGGCGGCCTCGCAGGCAAAAGCGCTCGCCGTGGAGTTCGCAAACTCCAGCGGAATGGAGGGTTCGCTCCTGGACGTCCAGCCTGATCCTGTGCTGAGCGAGCGTGAGGGAAAGACGCCGGTCCACTGGTCCGCCGTCTTCACGTCGGTACACAGGGGCGTCGAGCTTGACGGGTCGACGGTCTTGCTTGTGGACCTACGCGCTCAAAAGGTCGCGTTCAGGGAATGAGGCCGGCAGGCAGAATGCGGCCATACGCCGACATCCGCGTGCTCGGGCCCCAAGAGGCGCTCGCTAGGACTACTTGGCCTTGTGCGGAGTCAGCCGCGTGCGCGATATCAGGTATCAAAGGGAGTTACACATGCTCGCAAGCTGGACGTTCGACGAGGTCACTCTCTCGAAGTGGGAGCAATTAGTACGAGACAACAGGAGCAAGTCCCTACCTCGTCGTCGCTACAAACTGAACGTTCGGCGTATCGGAATCGACCTCTCAGAGCAGAACGTCTGGCATGCGCTCGTTGGCTGTCAAGTCACTACGCAGCAACGCTCTGGACCCAGGTCGGCGGTAAGTCGATTCCTGAATTCAACTAGTCTCGCACTAGACCTTGCCAAATGTCGGAAGTCCAAGACCCTGCGCGAATTCTTGACGACGGAAATGACAAATGCGGGACTCCGGCGGGCTCCTACGATTGCGAGCAACCTCGCGACAATTTGGGAGAATCTCGAGGCGGGCGAGTGGCCTGTACTTCTCATACACCTTGAGACACTTCGAACCTATCCAACTATCCTCAAAGAAAAGGCAGTAGTCAATTACCTGCTCGGGAGCAAATACCCGGGTTTGGGACAGAAGCAGTCGCGCAACTTTATTCAGTGGCTAGGAGTGTCCCGCTACGAAGTGCCGCTGGACAGCCGGGTCCTGAAGAAGCTCAAAGAGTTTGGTGCAAGTTTCGTTCCCTCAGGTGCTTCGCTGACTGATGAAGCGGTATATCTATTCGTGCAAGATTGTTTGCACCAGATCTCGCGCGCGCTCAACATTTACCCATGCATGCTGGATGCTTGCATATTCGCAAGCTTTGACATCACCGATGAGACGGAAACCGGCGACAACTAACGCAGCCTTCTTCCACTTTGTGCCGCGACGTTCGGGCAGGCCTCTAGTAGGCGTTTGCCTGGCGGCAAGCACTCGGCACCTTGCTGTAGCCCCGTCTTAGGCCCAGGAGGAGGTGCGCGTCGAGCGGTAAATTGCCGGGAATGAAGCAGCTGATTCAATAGGAGGAAAGATGACGAGGAAGATCGAACTCTGGGACAGTGAAAGCAACTACCTTTGGGGCAACCTGAAAGTGGACGGAGCCATCGAGATCTGGGACAGCGAGAGCAACTACATATGGGGAAAGCTGCAATCGGGCGGAAAAATTGAATTGTGGGATCAGGACAGCAATTACATCTGGGGCAATCTAAAGGCCGACGGCAAGATCGAGCTATGGGATAGCGATGGCGACTTCATTTGGGGAGAGGTGACGTAGTACGGTTGATCTCAACCTCAGCCCCTGCAACGCCTGTCCCGCTCGTCGTGACGCATCGGCTATCGGCCAGAAGCGGCTATTCGACATGTTGGGACAATGCGCCCCAGAGCCGACATTCAATCTGGTTCGTAGAAGAATTGATTTATGGATTGCGATTTCACCCTTCCAAAAAATCTGGCTCTTTGGCTTTTGATCGCAGACCGTCTTCTTGACGCTAGCGACCTGACCGGCGAAGACAGAGTGCTTTTGGCGCAGGGGTTAAAACTCTCTTGGGAATGGGTGAAGGGGCGCGACGTTGACCCTCGTCTGATTTGCGAATACATCGATGGCGAAGCGAACTTGCCCTTCCGGTCGACCCTGTATGAGGCCAACAGCGATGCGGGCCGCGCGATGACGGCCGCTTTTCTTGTAATTGGCCTGACCGCTCTACAGGCGTGCCGTGAGATGAACATGTCACCATCCGAGAGCGTCGAGAATTTCGGTGAGGGTGAGTGGCACGCACTGATGAATATCGCGCCGATGCTGTCCGATGAAAGCCGAGCCAGGATCGCAGG
>NZ_KB907456.1 GCF_000382045.1 Variovorax atrisoli 110B | reverse complement strand
GCGCGCGCACTCTTCGAGCACGGCCTGTGCGGTTTCGAGGCCGGCATCCTCGAAGCCGGGCAGCTTCGCGATCTCGCCGATGTTGGCCAGGTGTTCGATGTCGAACAGCATGTCCTTGATGGGGGCGGTGTAGCTCATGTCATGTCTCCAGATACAGCGGATACGAAAAGGGCATCGCGAACGATGCCCTCTGGCTCAGTGCAGCGATGCGATCAGAGCGCTTTCACCAGTTCCGGCACGGCCGTGAACAGGTCGGCCACGAGGCCGTAGTCGGCCACCGAGAAGATCGGGGCTTCTTCGTCCTTGTTGATCGCCACGATCACCTTGGAGTCCTTCATGCCGGCCAGATGCTGGATAGCGCCCGAGATGCCCGCTGCGATGTACAGCTGGGGCGCGACGATCTTGCCCGTCTGGCCCACCTGCCAGTCGTTGGGGGCGTAGCCCGCGTCGACGGCTGCACGGCTGGCGCCGAGGCCTGCGTTGAGCTTGTCGGCCAGGGGTGCCATCACTTCGGTGAACTTCTCGGCGCTGCCCAGGGCACGGCCGCCCGAGACGATGATCTTGGCGGCGGTCAGCTCAGGACGCTCGCTCTTGGTGACTTCACGGCCCACGAAGCTGCTCTTGCCGCTGTCTGCCACGCCTGCAGCCGATTCGACGGCTGCGCTGCCACCCGTGGCGGCTGCGGCATCGAAACCAGTCGTACGAACGGTGATCACCTTGGTGGCATCGCTGCTCTGCACGGTGGCGATGGCGTTACCGGCATAGATCGGACGCTCGAAGGTGTCGGCGCTCACCACGGCCGTGATGTCGCTGATCTGCGCCACGTCCAGCTTGGCGGCCACGCGCGGAGCGACGTTCTTGCCGTTGGCGGTCGAGGGGAACAGGATGTGGCTGTAGCTGCCGGCAATGGCCAGCACCTGGGCTGCGACGTTCTCGGCGAGGTTCTCGGCCAGGCTCGGGCTGTCGGCTGCGATGACCTTCGAGACACCAGCGATCTGGGCAGCCGCCTTGGCTGCTTCGGCGGCATTGGCGCCGGCCACCAGCACGTGGACGTCGCCGCCGCAGGCCAGGGCTGCGGTCACGGTGTTGAGGGTGGCCGGCTTGATGCTGGCGTGGTCGTGTTCGGCAATAACAAGTGCGGTCATGTTCAGATCACCTTCGCTTCGTTCTTCAGTTTGTCCACCAGCGTTGCAACATCCGGCACCTTGATGCCGGCACCACGCTTGGGCGGCTCAGCGACCTTCAGGGTCTTCAGGCGAGGCTTCACGTCCACGCCCAGGTCCTCGGGCTTGACCGTGTCCAGCTGCTTCTTCTTGGCCTTCATGATGTTGGGCAGCGTCACATAACGCGGCTCGTTCAGGCGCAGGTCGGTGGTGATGACTGCGGGCAGCGTGAGCGCGACAGTTTCCAAACCGCCGTCGACTTCACGGGTCACCGTGGCCTTGTCGCCGGCGACTTCGACCTTGGAGGCGAAGGTGGCTTGAGGCAGGTCGGCCAGCGCAGCCAGCATCTGGCCAGTCTGGTTGGCGTCGTCGTCGATGGCCTGCTTGCCCAGGATGATGAGCTGGGGCTGTTCCTTGTCGACCAGGGCCTTCAGCAGCTTGGCCACGGCCAGGGGCTGCAGTTCTTCAGCGGTTTCCACCAGGATGCCGCGGTCGGCGCCGATGGCCATGGCGGTGCGCAGGGTTTCCTGGCTCTTGGCGTCGCCGCAGGAGACGGCGATCACTTCGGTGACCACGCCCTTTTCCTTCAGCCGGACCGCTTCTTCAACGGCGATCTCGTCGAAGGGGTTCATGCTCATCTTGACGTTGGCAATGTCCACTCCGGTGCCGTCGCTCTTCACGCGCACCTTCACGTTGTAATCGACGACCCGTTTGACAGGCACAAGAACCTTCATTGACTTGACTCCATTGGATTGCAAAAAGGGGGCTTCGAGGGCAAACCGGTCATTCTAGGGCGCGACCTTTGCCGCCTCTCCATTCTTCCCGCTGGCGCTGGCGCCATAAAAAAGAACGATCGTGCTTTTTCGTGATTATAAGGCAGCGTCGAAGCACTGAGCCTTTCGGCCGACAAAGATATTGTGAGGCCGCCAGCGCGGAGCATCCGCGCCATCGTGCTGTGCGGCTTGCACGCAAATCGAGAACCGCGCCCGCTCTCGGTGCACGCGCAACTCCGCCAAGGCGCCATCTGCCCCGATTTCCGGGTTTTCGCCGATGTCTGGGCTGGCACGCAACCTGCAAGATGAATACTGTCGACAGCTGACAGTCGATCTTCGGAGATTCAATGGAAACAGCAGAACGAAGCATCCCGGACGTACGCGGCAGCGCCCGCCCGCCCATGACGGCCGCGGAGCGCCAGCTCCGGCAGGACCTGGCAGCCGCCTACCGACTCGTCGCCCTCTACGGGATGGACGACAGCATCTACACCCACATCTCCGCGCGCGTGCCCGGCACCACGGACCAGTTCCTGATCAACCCCTTCGGCATGCTGTTTCGCGACATCACGGCGTCCTCGCTCGTGAAGATCGACCTGGACGGCAACATCGTCGAGCCCTCCGAATACGACGTGAATCCGGCCGGCTTCACGATCCACAGCGCGGTGCATGCCGCGCGCCATGACGCGGTCTGCGTGCTGCACACCCACACCGTCGCCGGTGTCGCGGTGTCCTCGCTGGCCGGCGGGCTGCAGCCGTGCAACCAGTGGGCGCTGCAGTTCCACAACCGCGTGACGTACCACGAGTTCGAGGGGATCGCGCTCAACCACGAGGAGCGCGAGCGCCTGGTCGCCGACCTGGGCCCGACTTCCCGCGCACTGATCCTGCGCAACCACGGCCTGATCACGCTGGGCCGCAGCGTGGCCGAGGCCTTCATCCTGATGCACAACCTGGAGCGCGCCTGCCGCGTGCAGGTCGCCATCCAGGGCACCGGCCAGGCCGTGCACCCGGTGCCCGAGGAGGTCTGCGAGCTGACCGCGCGCCAGTACGAAAGCGGCGACACCAACCGCCTCGCCTCCGCACCGCACGACCCCTACGCCCGCGAATGGCGCGCGCTCCTGCAGCGCCTGGCCCCGGCCAGCCCGGCCTCCTTCCGCGACTGAGATTCACCCGTTCTTCACTGCCCTACCCACTTCGAAAGGTCCGCTCCGATGAAACGCCGCAACCTGATCCAAGCCGGCTCCGCCGCCCTAGGCCTGTCCATCGCCGGGGTGCCCCTGCACAGCCTGGCGCAGGCCAGGAAGGGTGTCGTCAACGTGCTGGTGCAGCCCGAGCCGCCCGGCCTGATGATGGGCATCGTGCAGAACGGCCCCACGCAGCTGATCGCCGGCAACATCTACGAAGGCCTGCTGCGCTACAACGAGAAGCTCGAGCCCCAGCCGCAGCTCGCCACTTCGTGGACCGTGAGCGCGGACAGCAAGACCTACGTCTTCAAGCTCAAGCCCAACGTCAAGTGGCACGACGGCAAGCCCTTCACCGCCGACGACGTGGTGTTCTCGTGCGACGTGTTCCTGCGCAAGACGCACGCGCGCTTCCGCGCCAGCCTGGCGCAGGTGGAATCGATCAAGGCGCTCGACCCGCTCACCGTGGAGTTCAAGCTCAAGCAGCCCTTCGGCCCCTTCATGGGCATCTTCGAGAACGGCACCATGCCGATGGTGCCCAAGCACATCTACGAAGGCACCGACTTCGCGACCAACCCCGCCAACGCCACCCCTATCGGTACGGGCCCGCTCAAGTTCAAGGAATGGGTCAAGGGGTCCTACATCAATCTCGTGGCCAACGAGAACTACCACCAGCCCGGCGTCGTGAGCGTGGAGAGCGTGTATTTCCACGTCATCCCCGACGCGGCCGCGCGCGCCGCGGCTTTCGAGTCGGGCAAGGTCGACATCGCCCCGGGCGGCACGGTGGAGTACTTCGACGTGGGCCGCCTGGCCAAGCTGCCGGGCGCGGCCGTGACCACCAAGGGCTGGGAGTTCTTCGCGCCGCACAGCTGGCTGTGGATGAACAACCGCACGGCGCCCATGAACAACGTGAAGTTCCGCCAGGCCGTGTGGACCGCCATCGACCGCGAGGCCATGGCCAAGGTCGCCTGGTACGGCTACGCCAAGCCGGCCACCGGCCCGTTCAACAGCCACATCGCCTACGCCAGCGACGAGGTGACCAAGTACCCGCGCGACCTCGCCAAGGCCAAGAAGCTGCTGTCCGAATCGGGCTACAAGGGCGAGACGCTGCGCCTGCTGCCGCTGCCCTACGGCGAATCGTGGCAGCGCCAGGCCGAGATCGTGCGCCAGAACCTCACGCAGGCCGGCATCAAGATCGAGATGGTCGCCACCGACGTGGCCGGCTGGAACCAGCGCAACAGCGAGTGGGACTTCGACCTGGCCTTCACCTACGTCTACCAGTACGGCGACCCGGCGCTCGGCGTGGCACGCAACTACACCAGCGACAACATCGCCAAGGGCTCGCCCTTCAACAACGTGGCCGGCTACTCCAACCCCAAGGTCGACGAGCTGTTCGCCGCCGGTGCGCGCGAGAGCGACCCGGCCAAGCGCCGCGCGATCTACCTGGAAGTGCAGAAGCTGCTGGTCGACGAGGTGCCCGTGGCCTGGCTGCACGAGATCAACTTCCCGACGCTGTACCGCACCAAGATCCAGAACGTGGTGTCCTCCGGCATCGGCCTGAACGACAGCCTGGGCCGCGTCAAGCTGGCCTGACCTCCCTCCCCCGCGTGCGGCGCCGGGCCATGCCGACCTGATGGGCCGGGCCACCGCATGCCCGAATCGAGCTTGCCATGAAACGACTGCAGTTCATGTCCGTGCGGCTGCTGCAGGGCCTGATGGCCCTGCTGGTGATCGCCACCGTCAACTTCCTGCTGGTTCGCGCGGCGCCGGGCGATCCGGTGTCCGTCATGGCCGGCGAGGCCGGCGCGTCCGACGCGCAGTTCGTGGCCCAGCTGCGCCAGCAGTTCGGCCTCGACCAGCCGCTGCCCGTGCAGCTCGGCAACTACCTGGGCCACGTGCTCAAGCTCGACCTGGGCTTCTCCTACCGCCAGCAGCAGCCCGTGGTCGACCTGATCCTGCAGCGCCTGCCCGCCACGCTGCTGCTGACGGGCACGGCCTTCGGGCTCTCGCTGCTGTTCGGCATCGTGCTGGGCGCGCTGGCGAGCCGCAACGCGGGCAAGTGGCAGGACAGCCTCATCACCGTGGTCGCGCTGGTGTTCTACGCAACGCCTCTCTACTGGCTGGCGATGATGGCGGTGCTGCTCTTCACGGTGCAGCTCGACCTGCTGCCCGCCTTCGGCTTCTTCACCGTGGGCGCGGACCTCACGGGCATCGACAAGGCGCTGGACATCGCCAAGCACCTGATCCTGCCTTCGCTCACGCTGGCGCTGTTCTACATGGCGGTCTATGCGCGCATGACGCGCGCCTCCATGCTGGAAGTCGCGCAGATGGACTTCGTGAAGACCGCGCGCGCCAAGGGCGTGGCGCCCGGACGCATCCAGCGCAAGCACATCCTGCGCAACGCGCTGCTGCCGGTGGTCACGCTCGCCGGTATCCAGGCCGGCGGAATGATCGGCGGCGCCGTGCTCACCGAGACGGTGTTCGCCTGGCCCGGCATCGGCCGGCTCATGTTCGACGCGCTGCTGCAGCGCGACTACAACCTGCTGCTCGGCTGCTTCCTGTTCACCGCGGCCATGGCCGTGCTGTTCAACCTGATCACCGACTTCGTCTACACGCTCGTCGATCCCCGCATCGAGCTGAGCTGAGCCAAGGAGCCCTTCATGAAAAGCAAATTCTGGCGGCGCTTCAGCCGCAACAAGGGCGCGGTCTTCGGCCTGATCGTGCTGATGCTGGTGGCGCTGGTCACGGCCCTCGGGCCCTTCGTCGCACAGAACAACCCCTGGGACATGGTCGGCACGCCCTTCGCGGCGCCCATGGCGGAACAGGGCCTGCTCCTGGGCACCGACACCATGGGCCGCGACATCCTGTCGGGCATCGTCACCGGCGCGCGCGTCTCGCTGCTGATCGGCGTGGTGTCCACGGTGGTCTCGCTGCTGATCGGCGTGAGCATCGGCGCCGTCTCGGGCTACTTCGGCGGCTGGATCGACGCCACGCTGATGCGCTTCACCGAGCTGTTCCAGGCCATCCCGAGCTTCGCGCTGGCCATCGTGCTGGTGGCCATCTTCCAGCCCTCGGTGCAGTCGATCGTCACGGCCATCGCGATCGTGTCGTGGCCGCCGGTGGCGCGGCTGGTGCGCAGCGAGTTCCTGACGCTGCGCCAGCGCGACTTCGTGGCAGCGGCCCAGCTGGCGGGCCAGTCGACGCCGCGCATCATCCTCACGCAGATCCTGCCCAACGCCGCCTCGCCCATCGTGGTGATGGCCTCGCTGATGGTGGCCACGGCCATCCTGCTCGAATCCAGCCTGAGCTTCCTGGGCCTGGGCGACCCCAACCAGATGAGCTGGGGCTACATGGTCGGCTCGGCGCGCACGGTGCTGCGTCAGGCCTGGTGGATGGCGGTGTTCCCGGGCGTGGCCATCCTGCTCACGGTGCTCGCGCTGAACCTGGTCGGCGAAGGCCTGAACGACGGCCTCAACGCGCGCGCCGACGGGAGGGGCAAATGAAAATGGAAAAGCTCGTACTTCCCGTGCTCGACGTCCAGGGCCTGGACATCCGCCTGCCCCAGGGGGCCGACCGCGAACTGGCGGTGCGCGGCGCTTCGCTGCAGCTGCTGCCGGGCCAGACGCTGTGCGTGGTCGGCGAATCGGGCTCCGGCAAGTCGATGATCGCCAACGCCATCATGGGCCTGCTGCCGCGGCCGCACGTGGAGCCCGTGGCCGGCCGCATCCTTTTCGACGGCCAGGACCTGCTGCAGCTCGACGAGGCACAGCTTCGCACGCTGCGCGGCCGGCGCATCGGCATGGTGTTCCAGGAGCCGATGACGGCGCTGAACCCTGTGATGCGCATCGGCGAGCAGATCGCCGAGGTGTTCGACGCCCATGTGAAGCTCTCGGCCGCGCAGAAGCGCCAGCGCATCCTCGCGGCGCTGGCCGACGTCGGCCTGCCCGAGCCCGAGGTGCTGATCGACAGCTATCCGTTCCGCCTGTCCGGCGGGCAGCGCCAGCGCGTGATGATCGCCTGTGCGCTGGTGCTGGAGCCGGCGCTGCTGATCTGCGACGAGCCCACCACCGCACTCGACGTGACCACGCAGGCGCAGATCCTGAAGCTCATCCGCGAGCTGCAGCAGCGCAAGGGCACGGCGGTGCTGTTCATCACGCACGACTTCGGCGTGGTCTCCGAGATCGCCGACGAGGTGGTCGTGATGCAGACGGGTGAGGTGGTCGAGGCCGGACCGGCCTCTGCCGTGCTGGCACGGCCGCAGCACGCCTACACGCGCAAGCTCATCGCGGCCATTCCGAACGGCCAGGTGCGCGCGCCGGCCGAACAGCGCCCCGTCGAGCATGTGCTGCAGGTGCAGGAGCTGCGCAAGACCTACGTGACCGGCGGCGGCCTGTTCAGCAAGGGCCGCCGGGTGGAGGCGGCCAAGGGCCTGTCGTTCGAGCTGCGCCGCGGCGAGACGCTGGGGCTGGTCGGCGAGTCCGGCTCGGGCAAGTCGACCGTGGGCCGCTGCATCGTGGGCCTCGCGCCCTTCGACAGCGGCCGCGTGCTGTTCAAGGGTCGCACGCTGCAATCGGGCGCGCAGTTCCGGGCGCAGTCGCAAGGAAAGATCCAGATGGTGTTCCAGGACCCGTATGCCTCGCTGAATCCGCGCCACCGCATCGGCCCGGCCATTGCGGCCGGCCCCATCGCCCAGGGCGTGCCCAAGGCCCAGGCCATGGCCCGCGCAATGGAGCTGCTGGAGCTGGTGGGCCTCAAGCCCGACGCGGCGGAGCGCTTTCCGCACGAGTTCTCCGGCGGCCAGCGCCAGCGCATCGGCATCGCGCGCGCCCTGGCCATGGAGCCGCAGCTGCTGGTGGCGGACGAGCCTGTCTCCGCGCTCGACGTATCGGTGCAGGCCCAGGTGCTGAAGCTCTTCGCCGAGGTGCGCGAGCGCTTCCAGCTGGCCATGGTGTTCATCACGCACGACCTGCGGGTGGCCGGCGAGATGTGCGACCACATCGCCGTGATGCAGCGCGGCGAGATCGTCGAGTACGGCCAGACCGCCAGGGTGCTGGCGAACCCGCAGCATGCGTACACGCGCACGCTGATCGAGGCGCAGCCGAGGCTCTCGGCGGCGGCAGCGGAACAGGCGGTGGCCGCATGACGCTCGACATCGCACTGGTTTCCGACCAGATCGCCATGGGCTACCTGCAGCCCGCCTTCCGCGAACGCTTTCCGCAGGCGCGGCTGCACCGCATCGACACCGAGGTGCAGGAGCTGGACGCGCTCGGCGAGATCGAAGCCGTTGTCTGCTGGTCGCCGCCGCCGGGGCTGCTCGCGCGCATGCCCCGCCTGCGGCTGGTGCAGTCGGTGGGAGCGGGTACCGACCACATCACGCGCGACCCGGCGCTTCCCGACGTGCCGGTGCGCCGCATCGTCGACCCCGACATGGCCGACGGCATGAACGCCTACGTGGCGTGGGCCGTGGTACACGGCCAGCGACACATGGGCTCCTATCTCGAGAGCCAGCGCCGCGCGGCCTGGGAAGAAGCGCCCATCGAGCCGCCCCGGCTCCACCGCGTGGGCATTGCCGGCCTGGGCGTGCTGGGCCAGTCGGTCGCGCGGGCGCTGCTCGCCATCGGCTACCGCGTGCGCGGCTGGAGCCGCAGCCCCAAGAGCGATCTGCCCGAGGGCATCGAGGCCTTCCACGGCGATGCGGCGCGCGCCGAATTCCTGGCCGGCTGCGACACCCTGGTCTGCCTGCTGCCGCTGACCGACGACACGCGCGGCATCCTCGATGCGTCGCTGTTCGCTCAACTGCCGCGCGGCGCGCGCCTGGTCAACGCCGGGCGCGGCGCCCACCTCGTGCAGGAAGACCTGCTCGCGGCGCTGGAGAGCGGCCAGATCGCATCCGCCGTGCTGGACGCCTTCGTGGAGGAGCCGCTGCCGGCGGCCCACCCCTTCTGGAGCCATCCGCGCATCATCGTCACACCCCACATCGCGACCCGCACCCGGCCCGAGGCCATCGCGCGTCAGACCCACGACAACCTGGCGAGCCTGTAGCCGCCTTCTTTCAGCGCCCGACATTCAAAGAGGAACCCCATGGCAGAACCCCTCGGCACCGGCGACAAGGACGTCGCCACCCACCTGCATTCGTACACCAACCTGGCCGCGCTGCCGCAGACGCCGCCGCTGGTCATCGTCGAGGGCGACGGCATCCACGTCGTCGACGAACAGGGCAAGCCCTACCTGGAGGCCATGTCGGGCCTGTGGTGCGCCTCGCTGGGCTTCTCCAACAAGCGCCTGGCCGCGGCCGGCGCAAAGGCACTGGACACCCTGCCCTACTACCACACCTTCAACCAGCGCACGAACGTGGCGGTGGCCGACCTGGCCGAGCGGCTGCTGGCCCTGGCGCCATCACCCATGGCGCGCGTGTTCTTCGCCAACTCGGGCTCCGAGGCCAACGACAGCGCGGTGAAGATGGTCTGGTACTACCACAACGCCATCGGCCAGCCGCAGCGCAAGAAGATCATCGCGCGGCGCAACGCCTACCATGGCGTGACCGTGGCCGCCGCCAGCATGGGCGGGCTCGACGGCAACCACCGCGACTTCGACCTGCCCATCGCCACCGCGCCCGCGCGCTTCCTGCACGTGGACTGCCCGCATCACTACCGCTATGCCGAACCCGGCGAGACGGAGCAGGACTTCTCCAGCCGCCTCGCGCAGCAGCTGGAGCAGACCATCCTGGCCGAAGGGCCCGAGACCGTGGCCGCCTTCATCGCCGAGCCGGTGATGGGCGCGGGCGGTGTGCTGGTGCCGCCAGCCGGCTACTTCGAGAAGGTGCAGGCCGTGCTGCGCAAGTACGGCGTGCTCATGATCGCCGACGAGGTGATCTGCGGCTTCGGCCGCACGGGCAACATGTTCGGCTCCACGACCTTCGGCATCCAGCCCGACATCCTGAGCTGCGCCAAGGCGCTGTCCTCGGGCTACGTGCCGATCTCGGCGGTCATGGTCAACGAGAAGGTGCACAGCGCCATCGCCGCCAACAGCGGCAAGCTCGGCAGCTTCGGCCACGGCTACACCTATTCGGGCCACCCGGTCGCCTGCGCCGTGGCGCTGGAGACGCTGAAGGTCTACGAGGACGAGCGCATCCTCGACCACGTGCGCGAACTCGCCCCCGTCTTCCAGGCCGGGCTGCGCGCCTTCGCCGAACGGCCCTGGGTGGGCAACGTGCGCGGCGTGGGCCTGATCGGCGCCATCGAGCTCATGGCCGACAAGGCCGCGCGCACGCCCTTCGCCGCCGACCGCAAGGCCGGCTACCGCTTCGCCGCGCTGGCGCTGGAAGAAGGCCTGATCGTGCGCGCCATGGGCGACAGCATCGGCCTGTGCCCGCCGCTGATCATCACGCGGGCCGAGCTGGACGACCTGTTCGCGCGCCTGACGCGCGCGATGGACCGCTTCGAGAAGGAGCACTGACATGCAGGCCTTCTTCTCCGACGACCAGCTGCTGCACGATCCGCAGCAGTACATGCGCGTGGGCCGCATCTGCAAGCCCGCTGACCTGCCCACGCGCGCCGAAGCCTTGATGGGAACGCTGGCCGCACGCGGCATCGCGGTCGGTGCGCCACCGGACGCCGGCCGCGCCGCGCTGGAGCAGGTGCACAGCACGGACTATCTCGACTACCTGGAAACCGCGTTCGAGCGCTGGCGCAAGGTCGAAAGCTTCGGGCTGGAGCCGGGCGTCGAGGTGCTGCCCAACATGTCGCCGCACGGACCGCGCGTGGGCCCCTGTCCTTCGCCCTCGGTCCTGGCGCAGACGGGCTGGTACGTCGGCGACCTGTCATGCCCCATCGGCCCGAACACCTGGCGCTCCGTCCTGCGCTCGGCCCACGCCGCTCTGGCGGCGGCCGAGGCGGTGCTCGAAGGCGGAAGCATCGCCTATGCCCTGTGCCGCCCTTCGGGCCACCATGCGCAGCGTGCGCGCGCGGCAGGCTTCTGCTACGTGAACAACAGCGCCATCGCGGCCGCCACGCTGCGACGGCGCCATGCGCGCGTGGCCGTGCTCGACATCGACGCCCACCACGGCGACGGCACGCAGCAGATCTTCTACGAGCGAGGCGACGTGCTGACCGTCTCCACGCATGCCGACCCGTCCGGCTATTACCCCTGGTACACGGGCTACGCGCACGAGCGCGGCACCGGCGAGGGTGAAGGCTGCAACCTGAACCTGCCGCTGGCGCACGGCAGCGGCAACGCCGAATTCGCGCAGGCGCTGGACCAGGCCACCGCCGCCATCGAGCGCTTCCAGCCGCAGGCGCTGGTGCTGCCGCTGGGCTTCGACACCTACAAGGACGATCCGATCAGCGTGCTCAAGTTCGACATGGAGGCCTTCCGCCTCGCCGGCGAGCGCGTGCGCGCGCTGGGCCTGCCCACGGTGGTGGTGCAGGAAGGCGGCTACATGGTCGAGGCCATCGGTGCCGCGCTCGACGCCTTCCTGGAAGGTCTTCGCGCATGACCGTCTGCACGACGGCCTGCCGCGGTGCCGATACCGGTGCGAGCTCCGGTGCAGTGACGGAAGCGACGCAGTCGCAGCCGGCATGAGTGCCGCACGCGCCGCCGTCTCCCTTGCACGCGACGACCGTGGCGAGAACAGCGCGGGCGCGGGCATCGCGCTCTTCCTCTGCGCGCTGGTGCTGTTCGCGGCGTACGACGCCTTCGCCAAGCAGATGGTCGCCACGCATGCGCCGGCGGTCGTCAACCTGGGCCGCTACAGCGCGATCGGCGTCATCGCGCTGGTGCTGCTGCTGCGCCACGGCGACCTGCGCCTGTGGCGCCAGCCGCACCAGAAGCTGCTGGCCGCGCGCAGCGTGGCGCTGGCCATCGTGGCCACCTGCTTCATGACCGCGCTCGTCACCATGCCGCTGGCGGAGGCCACCGCGATCTACTTCACCGCTCCGCTGATCATGGTCGCGCTGTCGCCCTGGCTGCTCGGGGAGCGCGTGGGCCGCGCGCAGTGGACGGCAGTGCTGCTGGGCTTCGCGGGCATGCTGTGCATCGTGCGCCCGGGCGGCAGCCTGCCGCTGGCGGGCACGCTGCTGATGGCGGTGTCCGCCGTCTGCTATGCGCTCTTCCAAGTGCTCACGCGGCGGCTCTCGGGGCTGGTGCCGGCACCCGTGCAGTTCGCGCACATGGCGCTGGCCTGCCTGATCATCACGAACCTGCCCGTGCTGTTCATGCCGCACGTGACGCTGCCGCCCTGGCCCGAGATGGCGCTGCTGGTCGCCGGCGGCGCCGTCAGCGGCAGCGCCCAGCTGTTGCTGCTGGCCGCGTTCCGCCGCGTCGGCGCGGCCACACTGGCGCCCCTGAACTATGTGCAGTTGCTGCTGGCAGTGCTGATCAGCACGCTGTGGTTCCAGCGGCCGCCCGATGCGCCGGCTCTGGCCGGCATGGCGCTGATCGCCGTGGCTGGCGTCTACCTGGCCCGCTCGGGCAGCGGCCGGCGCGAGGCGAGCGGCATGAAGGGGCCGGCATGATACGTACAAGAGACCGAGACAAGGAATTCCGATGACCACCAGCCGGCCCGAAGCCGCCACCCCTCCCGCCTTCTCGTCGATCCAGGTGCCCGACCTGGTCGGCGTGGTGGAGGCGCAATTGCAGCAAGCCATCCTGTCGGGCCGCATCGCGCCCGGCGAACGCATCGTCGAGGCCGAGCTGGCCCGGCAGATGGGCGTGAGCCGCGCGCCCGTGCGCGAGGCCGCGCGCCGCCTCGAGAGCCTGGGGCTGCTGATCTCGCGCCCGCGGCACGGCTTCGCGGTGCGCACGGTTTCGCCCAAGCAGGTCAACGACCTGTACGAAGTGCGCATCCAGCTCGAGTTGCTGGGCGCATCGCTGGCCTGCACGCACGCCACCGACGCAGAGCTGGCGCAGCTCGACGCGCGCGTGGACGACATGGTGGAGCGCGCCGAGATCCTGTCGTCGCCCGAGCGGGTGGCGCTCGACCTGGACTTCCACTTCGCCATCAGTGCGCTGTCGGGCAACCACTACCTGCACCGGCTGTTCGACAACATGCAGACCGAGGTGCGCATGTTCCTCGCGCTCAGCGAGGACAGCTACGGCGACCTGAAGGCGCTGGCCGAGACGCACAGGCCCATCGCCAAGGCCATGGCGGCGCGCGACGTCGACGCCGCACAGCACGCGCTGCGCTACCACCTCGAAACCGCCAAGGCCCACGTGCGCGGCCTCTTCACCAAGCCCTGAGATGAAACCACCCCGCTTGAACTTCCTCACTGCGTGTGGAAGTTCCATCCCCCTCAAGGGGCGCACCCGGCTGCCGGGCAAAGCCCGTTGCGGGGGTGCACTGACGTGGCCTGCTCAGCGGCCCTTCGATCAGCAGGATGGCGCCGGTTTCATGCCCTGCGGGTGGCGCGTCGGCGCCATGGACAACTGAGATGAATACGCTGCCGCGCGTCGCCATGGTCAGCGGAGGCAACCGCGGCATCGGCCTTGCCATCGTGCGCGAACTGCTCGCGCACGGCTGGCGCGTGAGCGTGGGCACGCGCAGCGCCACCGATGCCTTCGACGGCCACGACCCGGCGCAAGTGCGCACCTATCGCTTCGACGCCGAGGACGCGCGCAGCGAGACCGACTGGGTGGCCGCGACCGTGCGCGACTTCGGCGGCATCGACGCGCTGGTGCACAACGCCGGCATCCTCAGCACGCGCTCGGTGGTCGATGCGGACGACGCGGAAGTCGACCGGCTCCTGGAAGTCAACGTCAAGTCGCCGCTGCGGCTCACGCGCAAGGCCTGGGCGCACCTGCTCGCCGCGGACGAGGGCAAGGTGCTGGTGATGGCCTCGCTCGCAGCCAAGCGCGTGCGCACGGCCGATGCCTCGCTCTACGCGCTGAGCAAGGCGGCGGTGCTTTCGCTCGCACACGGCATCCGGCACTGCGGCGCCGAGTCGCGCGTGCGCTGCACCGCCCTGTGCCCCGGCTTCGTCGCCACCGACATGGCGGCCGCCCTGCCGCCCGAGCAGCAGCGGCAGGCCACGCGCCCCGAGGACGTGGCCCGCATCGCTCGGACGGTGCTCGAGCTGCCGGCCTCGGCCAGCGTCGCCGAGATTCCCATCAGCTGGACCGTCGAACCCCAATATTGAAAGCCCGACATGAAAGTCATCTACAGCGACCAGCACACCGGCCACGATCCGCAGCAGTTCATCGTGCGCGGGCGCATGAAGCGCAGCAACGAGCAGCCCGAGCGGGGCACGCTGCTGCTGAACGCCGCGCGTGCGCAGGGCCACGACATCGTCGCGCCCGAGGACCACGGCCCGGGCCCGCGCGCCGCCATCCACACGCCGCAGTACCTGCGCTTCCTGGAAACCGCCTGGGAGCGCTGGCAACAGCTCGAAGGCGCCTCGGAGGAAGTCATTCCCAACGTGCACCCGTTCCCGGGCCAGCCCTTCACCTACCCCGACAGCCTGGTCGGCCAGGCCGGCTACCACATGGGCGACATGGCCTGCTCCATCGGCCGCCACACCTGGCATGCCGCGACGTGGTCGGCCCACGTGGCCACGCATGCCGCGCAGCTCGTGCTGGACGGCGAACGTGCGGCCTACGCGCTGTGCCGTCCGCCCGGCCACCATGCCTACGCCGACCGCGCCAACGGCTTCACCTACCTCAACAACGCGGCCATCGCAGCCCAGCACCTGCGCCAGAAGCACGACCGCGTGGCCATCCTCGACATCGACGTGCACCACGGCAACGGCACGCAGGGCATCTTCTGGCGCCGCAAGGACGTGCTGACGATCTCGCTGCACGGCGACCCGCACTTCTGCACGCCCTTCTTCACGGGCCATGCGCACGAGACCGGCGAAGGCGAAGGCCTGGGCTACAACCTCAACCTGCCGCTGGCGCGCGGCACGCAGGATGACGGCTTCCTCGCGGCGCTGGCGACCGCCCACGCGACCATCCGCGCCTTCACGCCCGGCGCGCTGGTCGTGGCCCTGGGCCTGGACGCGCACGAGAACGACCCCTACCAGGCACTGGCCGTGAGCACTGCGGGCTTCGGCCGCATCCTCGGCGAGATCGCGCGCCTGGGGCTGCCCACGGTGCTGGTGCAGGAAGGCGGCTACCTGTCGGAGGACCTGGGCCGCAACCTGGCCAGCGCGCTAGGCGGTTTCGAGAAGGCGGCGTGATGACGCAGGAGCTCGACGACGCCATCAAGGCGGCCCTGCCCGAGGCGGCGGTACTGACCTCGCCGCCCGCCCCCGTCGCGACGGACTGGGCGGGCGAGCTGCTGCAGCGCCTGTACGGCAAGCGAGGCCGGCTCAAGCCGCTCACCGGCGAGCGCGATGCCAACTTCCTGCTGGAGCCGGAAGACGGCGGCGCACGCTGCATGCTCAAGCTCTCGCATCCCGACGAAGACCCGCTGGTAGCCGACTTCCAGACGCAGGCCCTGCTGCATCTGGCGCGCACGGACCCCGGCCTGCCGGTGCAGCGCCTGCTGCCGGACCGCCACGGCGCGGCCTCGGTGCAGATCGAGGACGCGGAAGGCCGCACGCGCGTGGCGCGCCTCTTCAGCTACCTCGAGGGCATGCCCATGCCGCAGGCGCCGCGCTCGGCGGCGCAGCGCACCTGTGTCGCGCGCATGCTCGCCCGGCTGGACCTCGCACTCGCCGGCTTCGAGCATCCCGCCGGCGCCCGCGAACTGCCCTGGGACATCCAGCGCGCCGACCGCGTGCGGGCGCTGCTGGTGCACGTGACCGGCCCCGCCCGCCGCGCGCTGGCGGAGGCCGCGCTCGACGGCTTCGTGCAACGCACCAAACCAAGGCTGGCCGGGCAGCGCCGCCAGGCCATCCACAACGACTTCAACCTCTACAACCTGCTGGTCGATACGGACGAGCCGGCGCGCGTGGCGGGCATCCTCGACTTCGGCGACATGGTGCATGCGCCGCTCGTGGACGACCTGGCCGTCGCGGCCTCGTACCACATCGACGAACAGGGCGACGCGCTCGCGACGATCGCGCGCTTCGCGGCCGACTACCACGCCGTCTCGCCGCTGACCGATGGCGAGACCCACGCGCTGCTCGACCTCGTGCGTGCACGGCTGGCGATGGTGGTCGCCATCAGCGGCTGGCGCGCGGCGCGTCAGCCCGACAACGCCCCTTACCTCATGCGCAACAACGCCGTCTCCTGGGCACGGCTGCAGGCCTGCGCCACGTTGACGCCCGAACAGGTGCAGGACGCCATCCGCGCCGCCTGCCGCGCCGCCCAATCCACGGAACCGATCCATGACTGAGAAACCCACCGCCGAACTGCTCGAACGCCGCGCCCGCCTGCTCGGGCCGGCCTACCGGCTTTTCTACGACGAGCCCTTCCACCCCGTGCGCGGCGAAGGCGTGTGGCTCTACGACGCCGCGGGCACGCCCTGGCTGGACGCCTACAACAACGTGGTGCCGCTGGGCCACGCACGGCCCGAAGTGGTCGAGGCCATCACACGCCAGGCATCGGTACTCAACACGCACACGCGCTACCTGCACGAGGGCATCCTCGACTACGCCGAGCGGCTGCTGGCCACCATGCCGCCCGAGCTCGGCCACGCCACCTTCACCTGCACAGGCAGCGAGGCCAACGACCTCGCCATGCGCATCGCGACGGCGCACACGGGCGGCACCGGCCTCATCGTCACCCGCTTCGCCTACCACGGCGTGACCTCGGCCCTCGCCTGCGCCTCGCCCTCGCTGGGGCAGTACGTGCGCATTGGCCAGCATGTGCGGCTGGTGGATGCGCCCGAGGGAGGCGATGCCGAGACGGGCAGGCGCTTCGCCGACGGCGTGCGCGCGGCCATCGCCGACCTGAAGGCGCACGGCATCGCGCCCGCGGCGCTGCTCGTGGACACGGTGTTCTCCAGCGACGGCGTGTTCACCGCGCCGGCCGGGTTCCTGCGCGAGGCGGTGGAGGCGATCCATGCGGCGGGCGGCGTGTTCATCGCCGATGAGGTGCAGCCCGGCTTCGGCCGCACCGGCGAGGCCTTCTGGGGCTTCCTGCGCCACGGCGTGGTGCCCGACATGGTGACCATGGGCAAGCCCATGGGCAACGGCCACCCGGTCGCGGGCCTGGCCGTGCGGCCCGAAGTCATGAAGGCCTTCGGGCAGGCCAGCCGCTACTTCAACACCTTCGGCGGCAACCCGGTCTCCATGGCAGCAGCCTCGGCGGTTCTCGACGTGATCCAGAAGAACGGCCTGCAGGACAACGCCCTGCAGGTCGGCACCTACCTGCGCGAGCGCCTGGCCGCGCTCGGCCAGCGCCATGCACTGGTCGGCGAGGCGCGCGGCGCCGGGCTCTTCATAGGCCTTGAACTCGTGGCCGACCGCGCCACGCGCGCGCCGGCCACCGCGCAGGCGGCCAAGGTGGTCAACGGCCTGCGGCAGCGGCAGGTGCTGCTGAGCGCGACCGGGCCGCAGGGCAATGTGCTCAAGATCAGGCCGCCGCTGGTGTTCGAACGCAAGCATGCCGACCTGCTGGTCGAGCGGCTGGACGAGGTGCTGGGCACTCTTCAATAGCTGCGATGCCGTTGATCGCGCGTCGGCGCGCGCCGGTCGGAACCGCGCTCTCGTTTGCCGACCGCTGCCGACGCTCGATGAGCAGGCCGGCTTCGAGCCCGCCCATACTTCGTGCAGGATGACCGGTCGCTAGCGTCCAGCCGAGCCTGGATGCCGTGCCTCGGTCCTGCGGCGCTCCAGCAGCCTCAGCTTCCGGATGCTCGGTGCATCGACCGGCGTGTAGACGACAAGCCGCATGTCTGGCGACTCCTCGACCATGAAGGAGCTTTGCTCCAATTCCATCCGTCCGACGCCGCGCACCTCGAAGCGCTTGGTCCGGTCGGTGCGCATGCTGACGTCATGGTCAGGCCACCACTGCCTGAACTCCGGGCTGGCGATCTGCAAGCGCTCGATCAATGTCAGGAAGGCCGGGTCGTCGCGATGCCGGCCGAATTCGACACGAAAGCGCGCGAGCATCGCGCGTGCATCGGTCTCCCACTGTGGTATCGCCGCGCGATGCGCCGGGCTCGCGAACACCAGCCACAGCATGTTCCTGTCTTCAGGTGCGATGGTCGAGAGGTCGCCGAACACAGCCGAGAGCGCGTCGTTCCAGGCAATCACGTGCATCGATGCGGTGGCAAGGTAGGCGGGCCCGGTGACCGCATCGAGCATGCGGCGCAGGTGCGGCGTGACCGCCAGCGAGGGACCCGGGACGATCGGCGGCGGACGGTTGTGTGCCAGCGTGAAAAGGTGCGCGCGCTCGGTTGCATCGAGCTTCAGCGCCTGGGCAATGCGGTCGAGGAAATGCGCCGACACCTCGATCTCGCGCGCCTGCTCCAGCCACGTGTACCAGGCGAGGCCGACGCCCGCGAGATGGCAGACCTCCTCGCGTCGCAGGCCCGGCGTGCGCCGCCTCGCCGTCGTGGGGAGACCGACTTCCTCGGGCTTCAGCCGCTCGCGGCGGCTGCGCAGGAACGCTGCCACTTCGGCACGCGCCTGGGGACTGGACGGATGGCTCATTGCGCGAGGCTGGTGGTTCCGATACCTGGATAACTTCCTGTCTTGTCGAGGGATATTAGGCGCTCTACGCTGGGTTTTTCAACCGACGAGAACACCCGATGACCTCCACAGCCCGCACCAGGGAACGCTTTCTGGACTTTCGCAGCCGGCTCTACGACCGGCACGACCTAACGGCCGTCGACGAACACATGCATCCGGAGTTCTCGAGCCACAGCCCCAATGTCCGTCCTCTGCTGGAGGCGGCCCGATCGGGCGGTGGACCGCACGTCGATGTACGGCCCGCATACAAGGAATTCGTGAAAACCTTCTACGTCGGCTTGCCCGACCTCAGGCCGGTGCGCCAGGAGGTCATGGTCGAAGACGAAGGCCTCATGGCGATGACTCGGTGGGAGGCAACGCACACCGGTGTCTTCTTCGGCGTGCCGCCCACCGGCAAGGCGCTGCATTTCTCGACGGCGGATCGCTATCGCCTGCAAGACGGGCTATTGGTCGAGCACTGGGATGTGGTGGATGCGCAGGAGGCGTGGCTCGCACTGGGCATTGTCGTGCGCCCTGGGCCCTCGGCGTCCAGCGCGCGATAGCCGATATCCGACAGCGCGAAGCCCGGAGAACCTATTTTTCCGCGCCCTCGCCTACAGGGGTCGCCCCGGCGGGCAGCGACTCCACCCGCACCACCCGCTGCGGATAAGGAATGTCGATCCCCGCCCCGCGCAGCCCGTCGAGGATCGCGATGTTGATCGCCGAGCGCAGGTTGTCCTTGCCCTTGTCGGGGTCGGTCACCCAGAAGTTGAGCGTGAACTCCAGCCCGTCGGGCGCGAAGTTCATGAGGAAGGCGACCGGCGCCGGGTCGGTCATCACGCGCGGCTGGGCCTTGGCGGCTTCGCAGAGGATGGACTGCACCTGCGCCACGTCGCTGTCGTAGCCGACCACGATGGTGGTCGTGATGTTGAACTTGCGGTCGGCCAGAGAGAGGTTCTCGACCCGGCTGGTGATGAGCGATTCGTTCGGCACGATCGCCTCGCGCCCGTTGCCCGCGCGGATGAGGGTGTAGCGGGTCTTGATGTCGGTGATGCGGCCCTCGAAGGTGTCGACCTTGACGTTGTCGCCGATGCGGATCGAACGCTCCAGCAGGATGACGAAGCCGCTCACGTAGTTGGCCGCGAGCTTCTGCAGGCCGAAGCCCAGGCCCACGCCGAGCGCGCCGCCCAACACCGAGAGCGCCGTCAGGTCCACGCCCACCGCCGAGAGCGCGAACAGCAGGCCCACCAGCAGCAGGAAGGCGCGCACCGCGTTCGAGGCCACCTTGCGCATCGACAGGTCGGAGACCGCTTCGCGCAGGATGCGCTTCTCGATGGTGCTGGAGATCCACAGCGAGATCATCAGCACCACGCCCGCCGACAGCACGCCCTGGAAGATAGTCTGAAGGCTCACGCGCGTCTTGCCGAAGGCGAGCGTGATGTCGTCGAGCTCGGCCAGCACCGGCGGCAGCAGCCCCACGATCCAGAGCACCGCCGCGATCCAGGCGAGCCACGAGATCGTGCGCTCGACCAGCCTGACGAGGTTGGAGGCCGGGAACACCGCCCGCAGCACCCGCGCGAAGAGGCGGATGACCGCCAGCGAAAGGAACACCGGCACCGCGATGCGCAGCACCAGCACGGTCTGGAAGTCGAGCGCCAAGCGACGGGCCAGGTCGGTGAACACCAGCGCCAGCAGCGGGAACAGCAGGCCGTCGAAGGTGCTCTCGCCGAACCAGATCGAGTCTTTGGGCTGGTCGCGGCCGAACCACTTGCAGATGGCCCAGGCCAGCGCCACGCAGGCCACCAGCGCGATCAGCTCGATACCCAGGCCGCGCGCGTCGACCTGGTTGAGTCGTTGGAGGAAATCGTTGAAGTTCATCTGTCGGAAAAGGACATCGGCGGCGGCCGCCGTGTCCGCTGCGTCACATCACAGGGAAGCCAGCACGCGGATGTGGGCTTCCACGCTGCGCGCCAGTGCGTCGAGGTTGTAGCCGCCTTCGAGCATCGAGACGATACGGCCCTTGGCGTGGCGCTTCGCAACATCGTGGATGCGCCCGGTGATCCAGGCGAAGTCGTTCTCGTTGAGGCCGAGCTGGCCCAGGTCGTCCTCGCGGTGCGCGTCGAAGCCGGCGCTCACGAAGATCATCTGCGGCCTGAACTCCTCCAGCCGCGGCATCCAGGTGGCCTCGATCATCTCGCGCACGTCCATGCCCCGGGTGTACGCCGGTATCGGCAGGTTGAGCATGTTCGGTGCCGGATGGCTGGTGCCGCTGTACGGGTAGAACGGATGCTGGAAGAAGCCCACCATCAGCACGCGCGGGTCGTTGGAAAGGATGTCCTCGGTGCCGTTGCCGTGGTGCACGTCGAAATCGACGATGGCCACGCGTTCGATGCCGTGCACCTCGACGGCGTGCCGCGCGGCGATGGCCACGTTGTTGAAGAAGCAGAAGCCCATCGCCTGCTCCCGGCAGGCATGGTGGCCGGGCGGGCGCACCGAGCAGAAGGCGTTTTCCAGGTCGCCGGCTATCACGGCGTCGGTGGCGGCGATCGCGGCACCGGCGGCGCGGCGCGCGGCCAGCAGGGTGTAGCGGGTGAGCGTGGTGTCGGGGTCGATCTGCGCATGGTCCGGACCGCCGGCGGGCTCGTCGGCCACCAGGCGCTGGTGCAGCGACTCCAGGTGCTCGACGTGCTCGGTGCTGTGCGCCCGCGTGAGCTGCTCCAGCGTGGCCAGCGGCACATCGCGGTGCTCCAGCGCGTCGCCCACGCCGGTGAGCAGCAGGCGGTCCTCGATGGCATCCAGTCGGCCGGGGCACTCGGGATGCCCTCCGCCCATGTCGTGCTTCCAGAAGTCCCGGTGTGTGAAGTAGCCTGTCTTGCCCATGTGTCTCTATCGCCACGTCTAGACCTCACGCGGCATGGGGCCGGCAGGTCTTACGGTATCGTTTGCATATGGATACAAATATGGACGTTGCCGCAAAGCTAGCCACTTTGTTAACCCAGCTTAACACGGTGATCGTGGGCAAAGAGGCCCAGGTTCGCGACTGCGTGGCCTGCCTGCTGGCCGGCGGCCACCTGCTGATCGAGGACGTGCCGGGCGTGGGCAAGACCACGCTCGCCCACGCGCTCTCGCACACCTTCGGGCTGCAGTTCTCGCGGGTGCAGTTCACCGCCGACCTGATGCCGGGCGACCTCTCCGGCGTGGCGATCTACGACCGGGGCCAGCAGGCCTTCACCTTCCATCCCGGGCCGATCTTCGCGCAGGTGCTGCTGGCCGACGAGATCAACCGCGCCAGCCCCAAGACCCAGAGCGCGCTGCTGGAGGCGATGGAAGAGAAGCAGGTCACCATCGAGGGAGAGACCCGCCCCCTGCCCTCGCCCTTCTTCGTCATCGCCACCCAGAACCCGCAGGACCAGCTCGGCACCTTCGCCCTGCCCGAGTCGCAGCTCGACCGCTTCCTGATGCGGATCTCGCTCGGCTACCCTGACCGAGCCGCCGAACGCCAGCTGCTCGCCGGCATCGACCGCCGCGAGATGCTGGCCACCCTGCCCGCAATGCTGACAGCCGGCGAGCTGACCGCGCTGCAGCAGCGCGTGCAGCAGGTGCATGCAGCCGATCCGCTGCTCAACTACGTGCAGGACCTGATCGCGGCCACCCGCTCGGGCCGATGGTTCCTGCAGGGCCTGTCGCCGCGCGCCGGCATCGCGGTGCTGCGCGCCGCCAAGGCGCAGGCGCTGCTGGCCAACCGCAACTACGTCGCGCCCGACGACGTGCAGGCCGTGCTGCCGCAGACCATCGCGCACCGCCTCACACCGGTGGGCGATGCGGGCCGGGGCGCCGTCGAACAGGTGCGCGCAATGATCGCCGCGGTGCCGCTGCCGTGAACCCTCTGGGCGTCCTACGCTCGCGCATCGACGGCTGGTTCCTTTCGCGCCGTGCGCCGTCCGACACGCTGGAACTCACCCAGCGCAACGTCTACATCCTGCCCACGCGGGCCGGCTGGACGCTGGGCGCGACGCTGCTGGTCCTGCTGATCGCCTCGATCAACTACCAGCTCAACCTGGGCTACCTGCTCACCTTCCTGCTCGCCGGCAGCGTGGCCGTGGGCATGCACGTGTGCCACGGCACCTTGCGCGGGCTGGCGATGCACATGGTGCAGCCCGATCCGCACTACGCGGGCGCGGCCGCCGCCTTCCGGGTGGTGCTGCACAACACCCGGCGCCGCGTGCGCTACGGCATCGGCATGGCGGTGCGCGGCAGCGGCCAATGGGCCTGGACCGACGTGCCTGCCGAAGGCACCTGCACCGTGGAGATCGCCTTCCAGCCCGAGCGGCGCGGACTGCACCCGGTGCCGCCGCTCACGGCCGAGACGCGCTTTCCGCTCGGCACCTTCCGCGTCTGGACGGTCTGGCGGCCGGCTGCGCAGATGCTGGTCTATCCGACGCCCGAAGCCCATCCGCCGCCGCTGCCGCCGGGCGAGCCGCTTTCCGGGCCGGCTGCGCTGAGCGCCTCGATGCGCGCCCACAACGCCGGCGAATACGACGGCGTGCGCGCCTACCGCCGCGGCGACCCGCTCAAGCTCGTGGTCTGGAAGAAGGCCGCGCGCGCGCAGGCGACCGGCTCCGAAGACCTCGTCAGCCGCGACACCCAGCAGACCCAGCGCGAGGAGCTCTGGCTCGACGCGCAGGCCACAGGCCTGCCCGACACGGAGAGCCGCCTGTCTCGCCTCTGCGCCTGGGTGCTGATGGCCGACAGGCTGGGCGTCGACTACGGCCTGCGGGTGGCCGGCCGGGTCGTGAAGCCCTCCCAGGGCGAAGCCCACCGCCGGGCCTGCCTCGAGGCCCTGGCGCTGTGCTGAACCGGAGCGCTGCATGAACCGAGTGATGCGCGAGCTCGCCGCCCTGCCCCGCGACGCGCGGGACACGCTTTTCCTTCTCTGCGTGATCGGCCTGATCCTGCTGCCGCAGATCGAGAACCTGCCGTGGTGGTGCTCGGCCATCACCGCGATGGTGCTGCTGTGGCGCGCCTCGCTCGCCGTGCAGGCGCGGCCGCTTCCCAGCAGGTGGTGGCGGCTCGGCCTGCTCGCGCTGATCCTGGCCGCCACCTACGCCACCCACCGCACGCTGCTGGGCCGCGACGCGGGCGTCACGCTGATCGTGAGCCTGCTCGCGCTCAAGACGCTGGAGCTGCGCGCGCGGCGCGACGCCTTCGTCGTCTTCTTCCTGGGCTTCTTCACGATGCTCACGAACTTCTTCTATTCGCAGTCGCTGCTGACGGCCTTCACCATGCTGCTGGCGCTGCTGGGCCTGCTGACGGCGCTGGTGAACGCGCACATGCCGGTGGGCCGGCCGCCGCTGATGCAGGCCGCGCGCACCGCCGGGTGGATGGCGCTGGCAGGCGCGCCGATCATGCTAGCGCTGTTCCTGCTGTTCCCGCGCTTCGCGCCGCTGTGGGGCACGCCCAGCGACGCGATGATGGGCCGCAGCGGCCTGTCGAACACCATGCGCGTGGGAACCATCGCCGAACTGGCGCTCGACGACCGCATCGCCGCGCGCATCAAGTTCGAGGAAGGCCGCACGCCGGCGCAGAGCCAGATGTACTTCCGCGGACCGGTGCTGGCGCAGTTCGACGGCCGCGAGTGGACCGCGCTGCCCTCCTGGGCGCGCGGCTCGCAGTGGGCTTCCAACCTGCGCGTGAGCGGCTCGCCCGTGCGCTACGAAGTGACGCTCGAAGCCAGCAACCGCCCCTGGCTGCTGACGCTCGACGTCGCCCAGCGACCGCCCGAGGTGCCCGGCTTCGAGGTCAGCGGCACGCCCGACCTGCAGTGGTTCGCCAGCCGCCCCATCAACGACCTCGTGCGCTACAGCGCCGAGAGCTACACGCAGTTCCAGAGCGGCCCGCTCAAGCGCACCGGCGGCCAGCTGCAGGCCTACCTCGCGCTGCCGCCCGGCACCAACCCGCGCACGGCCGCCCTTGCCGCCGAGATGCGCGTAGAACCCGCGCTGGCCCAGGCCGACACACAGGCCTTCGTGCAGGCCGCGCTGCGCCGCCTTCGCACCGGAGGCTACAGCTACACGCTGGAGCCGGGCGTCTACGGCAACGACACCGCCGACGAATTCTGGTTCGACCGCAAGGAAGGCTTCTGCGAGCACATCGCCTCGGCCTTCGTGGTGCTGATGCGCAACCTGGGCATCCCGTCGCGCATCGTCACCGGCTACCAGGGCGGCGAGCTCAACAACGTCGACAACTACTGGGTCGTGCGCCAGAGCGACGCCCACGCCTGGGCCGAGGTCTGGCAGGAAGGCACCGGCTGGATGCGCGTGGACCCGACCGGCTCCGTCGCGCCGGGGCGCATCGGCCAGTTCCAGCGCCTCACGCCGCAGCCCGGCCTGATCGCGGGCGCGATCGGTTCGATGAGCCCCACGCTCGCGCAGAACCTGCGCGCCGTCTGGGAGGCTGTGAACAACGGCTGGAACCAGTGGGTGCTCAACTACACCCAGAGCCGCCAGCTCGACCTGCTGAAGAACCTCGGCTTCGACGCGCCAAGCATCGAGGACCTGGGCTACGTGCTGCTGTACCTGCTGGTCGCCGCGAGCCTGGGCGGCGCCGGCTGGACGCTGTGGGAGCGAAGCCGGCACGATCCGTGGCTGCGCCTGCTGGGCCAGGCCCGCGCGCGCCTGGCCAAGGCCGGGCTGAAGCTGCCCGACACCGCACCGCCCCGGCAGATGGCGCAGGCCGCCGACGCGCGCTTCGGCCCCGCCGCGCAATCGGTGCGGGACTGGCTGCTCAAGCTCGAGGCGCAGCGCTATGCGCCGGCCGCGCCGCAGTCGCAATCTGCCTCGCTTTCGGCCCTGCGCGCCGAGTTCCGCCACCTGGTCTGGCCGAGCGCCGGTCCCGCAAGGGGCTGAAACCACATGTGTCGCTGACGAAGGCCCGAGCGGGCGGACGGCACAATCGGTCCATGCGATTACTTCTTACCAAGCCTTCGCGCACCGCCACGGCGGCTGCAGCCCTTCTTGCCGCCTGCAGCCTCGCATGGTCGACCGGCGCCCTGGCCCAGAAGTCCGCCAATGGCCGCAGCGGAGCCACCAGCGCGGTGCGCGGGAGCACGCCCTACGCCACGCGCGACGACGCGATGCAGTTCGCCGACGATGTCGCCCAACGCCGCGACCTCGACCGCGAATGGGTGCGCGCCACCATCGGCAGCGCGCGCTTCCTGCCCAACGTGCCGCGGCTGATGCTGCCGGGCCCGGTGGGCACGGTGAAGAACTGGCAGACCTACCGCGGCCGCTTCATCGACCCGGTGCGCATCGCCGCCGGCGTGCGCTTCTGGCGCGCCAATGCCGACACGCTGGCGCGCGCCGAGCAGGCGTATGGAGTGCCGCCGGAGATCGTCGTCGGCATCATCGGCGTGGAGACCATCTACGGCCGCAACATGGGCAACTTCCGCGTGATCGACGCGCTGGCCACCCTCTCCTTCGACTTCCCCGACGCCCATCCGCGCGCGGCCGACCGCCGCGCCTTCTTCCGCGGCGAACTCGAAAGCTTCCTGAGCACCGAGAGCCGCACCGCCGAAGACCCGCTGGTGCCCGTGGGCAGCTACGCCGGTGCCATGGGCATGCCGCAGTTCATGCCCAGCAGCATCGCCAAGTACGCGGTCGACTTCGATGGCGACGGCCGCATCGACCTCGTCAACAACCCGGCCGACGTGATCGGCTCGGTCGCCAACTACTTCAAGGCCTTCGGCTGGCAGCCGGGCGTGCCGGCCATCTATCCCGTGCACTTCGAAGAAGCGCGGCTGCAGAAGGCGCTGCTGCTGGCGCCCGACATCCTGCCGACCTTCAGCGCCGACAGCTTCGTGGCCGCCGGCGCGGTGCCCGAGGGCGATGGCATCAACCACAAGGGCCTGTTCGCACTGGTCGAACTGCAGAACGGCCTGGACATGCCGCCGACCTACGTGGCCGGCACGCGCAACTTCTACGTGATCACGCGCTACAACTGGAGCAGCTACTACGCCATGTCCGTGCTCGACCTGGGGCAGGAGGTCAAGGCGGCGATGGAGCAGCAGCAACAGGCCGCCCGATGACGCCCGAGGCGCTGCGCGCGAACTGGAGCTCCGCATGGCATGCGCTGGGCGTCGCTTCGCCCGACGACGCCCTGTGCGACGAACTCCAGCGCCGCTACGCCGAGCCGCAGCGCCACTACCACACGATGCAGCACCTGGGCGAATGCCTGGCCTGGTTCGAACGAGAGAAGGCGCTGGCCGAGCACCCGGGCGAAGTCGCGCTCGCGCTGTGGTTCCACGACGCGATCTACGACGTGCACGCGCACGACAACGAAGCGCGCAGCGCGGACTGGGCGCGCGAGGCGCTGCTCGACGCCGGAGCCGACAGCGATGCAGCTGGACGCGTGCATGCCCTGGTGATGGCGACGCGCCACGACGCCGTGCCCGAGGGCCGCGATGCGGAGCTGCTGATCGACATCGACCTGTCGATCCTCGGCGCCGAACGGCCGCGCTTCGACGAGTACGAGCGTCAGGTGCAGGCGGAGTACGCCTTCGTTCCCGATGAAGTGCGGCTGCCCCGCCGGCGCGCGATCCTGCAGCGCTTCCTGGACCGCAAGGCCATCTACGCCACGGCGCGCATGCACGCGCTGCTGGAAGCGCAGGCACGCGCCAACCTGAAGCGATCGATCTCGGGCTGAGGCTTCAGGCCGGCACCAGCCGCCACCACTCCGAGCGCGCGGGTTCTGCGTTTCGCTCTTCCTCCACGATGCCGAACAGCAGCCCCTCGCGCGGCGCCCCCAGCTTCGCGAGCTGCAGCACGCGGGCCGGATCGCGGCACAGCGCAAAGCTCGCGTCGCCCTGCCAATCCAGGCATCGGCCGACCTCCGCCAGCATCAGCGCCGGCTGGCTCTGCATGAAGGTGAAGGGCATCGGCAGACCGGCATCGAGCTGGGCCAGCCCCACGTGCGTGGCGCCCCATGCGCCGCGCTGGCTGGAGACGCGGATACGCGCACCGGCCGGCAGCGAGGCTTCGCCGGCGGCGTCGAGGCAGCAGCGTGCGCCGTACATCGCCAGCTCGGTCCACACGCCCACGCGGCGCGGGCGGCGACCGATACGGCGCGCAAGATCGTCACGCCACTCCTCGGGCGGCGGATGCGCGACGAAGTGGGCCACGGTGCGCCAGGCGGTCATGGGCTTGTGTCCTTCAACACCAGCGAGGCATGCCCGCCGCCGAAGCCCGCGAAGTTCAGCAGGACGTTGCGCAGCCTTCGCGGCGCCTCCTCGCACAGCGCGATGCCCAGCGAAGCATCGAGCGGATAGTCGACCGACGGCCACGCCCCACCTTCGATGCAGCCGATCAGCAGCGCCAGCTCCGCAGCGCCCGATGCGCCGAGCGTGTGCCCCAGCGACGGCTTGAGCGACACCAGCGGCGGCAGCGGCTCGAACACCTGCTTCAGCGCCTCGGCCTCGATGGCATCGTTGACTGGGCTGCCGGCCGCCTGCACCTTGATGAGATCGATGTCCTCGGGATGCAGTCCGCCCTGCGCCAGCGCGCCGCGGCACATCGCATGGACGGCGCTGGCCTCGGTGCCCGAGGGATTGCGCCCGTCGACCACGTTGGCGCCACCTGCGAGCTGCCAGCGCGCCGGGCGCGACCCCAGCCGCAGCGCCGCCACCGCCTCGCCGAGTACCAGCCCGTTGCGCCCCTGGCCGAAGGGCCGAGCGCCGTCGGGCGAGAGCAGCTGCATCGCGCCGAAACCGGCCACGGTGAAGCGATTGCCCATCTCCGCGCCGATCACCAGCGCCTCGTCGGTTTCGCCAGCGCGGATCAGGTCCGCGGCAGCCAGCAGTGCGTTCAGCGCCGAGGTACACGCCGTGGACACGGTGAACACCGGCCCCTTCCAGTCGAGCGATTCGGCCACGATGCAGGCGAAGTCCTGCAGGTCGCCACCGAGGCGCTTCTCCTGCTGCTCGTGCTCCATGAACCCGATGTCGAGCGAGGACGAGGCGACGAAGAGCGGCGCGGTGCGCTCGGCCCAGTCGCCGGTCTGCGCGGCCACCTCGCGCACCGTGTCGCGCAGGCGCTGCGTCCAGTCTCCGCCTCTGGCCTCCAGCAGGTGGACCGGCCACGCGATGCCGTCGGCCCCGGCCACCGAGGTCGGCGGCACGCCGCCGCGCCGAAGCGATTCGATCGAGGAGCGCAGATCGTCGCCCAGCGCGCAGGCCAGCCCGATGCCGGCCAGGTGGACGTTGCTCATGCCTTGCCAGCCGGACCAGCTGAAAGAGCCTGCGAGAGGTGCTCCGCGAGGTGCGCGATGGAAGTCAGCGCACGACGCGTTTCCTTGCTGTCGGGCATGCGCACGCCGAATCGCTGCTGGATGGTCATCGACACCTGCAGGGCATCGAGAGAATCGAGGTCGAGCCGGGACTCGGGGCCGAAGAGCGGCTCGCCGTCGCCCAGGCCGCCGGGCGGCGCGCCCTTCTCGACGGCTTCGAGCACCATGGCCTTGAGGCTGGCGATGAATTCGGGGGTAACGGTGATGCTCACGATGCGCGCCTGCGGAAAAGAAGAACGGCCAGGACGAACATCAGCGCCGCGAACGCGACCAGCCGGCCGACCTGCGGCAGGGTGTCGGCCACGCCGCCGCCGCGCAGCAGCACGGTCAGCAAGGCCTCCAGCCCCCAGTTCATCGGAGAGATCTCGACCAGCCGCTGCATGAAGCCCGGCATGACGAACTTCGGCACCATGATGCCGCCCGCCGCCGCCATCAGCACGTTGACCATCGGCCCGAGGGTCGCGGCCTGCGCATGGCTTCGCACCACGCAGGCCAGCGCCAGCGACAGGCTCACGGCCGCCATGCTCACCGCGGCGAGCGACAGCAACAAGGCGCCCCAGTGGATGCCCGCGAGAGAGAGCGCATCACCGCCGATCAGCGGCATGAACCAGATGCCGGCCGCGAGCATCAGCACCGCCTGCACCGCGTTCACGCCCAGGTAAGGCAGCGCCTTGGAAGCCAGCAGCATGCCGCGCGACACCCCCAGGCTCTGCAGCCGGCCGAGCGCGCCCGAGCTGCGCTCCTGCACGAACAGGCTGGAGAGCGAGGCCACCACGAAGAACATGCCGAACACCAGCCAGGCCGGCACGTTCTGCTGCACCGAGGTGGGCCGTGGCCCGGCGGTGGAGAAACGCTCGGCATGCACCATCGCCTGGATCGACGCATCCGGCGCCGGCCCCGCCGTGCCCGGCACCGCCAGCGCGAGGCGCGCCTTGAGCTCGCCCGATGCGCCGATGAGCTCGGCACGCAGCGCATTGAACAGGTTGGCATCGATGCCCGGCTCGGTCAGCAGCCGGATGCGCGCCTCGGTCGAGAGCGCGGCCGATTCGAGCTCTTCGGAAAGCCCGGGCTCCATCACGATCACGTACTTCAGCGAGCCGTTGCGCAGCCGCTCCTGCCAGTCGGCGCCCAGCGCCTGCGGTGCGCCGTGGCTGCGCTGCCAGAGCTGCCTGAGCCACTGCGCGGGCGTCGCGTTGTCGCGCATCTCGATCGCATAGCTCAGCTCGGCCAGCGGCGGGCGGTAGATGTCCTTCAGCGTGAGCGACATCAGCACGATGAAGACCATCGGCATCAGGAACAGCGCGGCAAGGCCGTGCATGTCGCGCGTAAGGGCGATCAGTTCCTTCCTGATGAGAGCGAGCAGCATGGCCTCGTCTGCCTCAGTCTCGCAGCGAGCGGTGGGTGAGCGCCATGAAGAGCTGCTCGAGGTCATGGCGGCCGAACTCGGCATGCCGCACCTCGACGCCCTCGGACTCGAGTGTGGCCAGCACCGGCCCCGGTCCGCTGCCGGGGTGGAGGTGGATGCGCCAGTGCACGCCCCCCTGCTCGACCGTGCCGAAGCGCGAGAGCATGCCGGCATCGAGTCCGTCGGCTGCCAGCGTGAGCAGCATCGCGCTCTTCGACAGCAGCTCCTCGAGCGAACCTTCGCGCAGCACATGGCCGCGGTCGAGGATCGCGACACGGTCGGCGATCGCCTCGATCTCCTCCATGTAGTGCGAGGCGTAGATCACCGCCGCGCCCTGCTGGGCAAGGCTCTTGATGGCATCGAGGATGAAGGCGCGCGACTGCGGGTCGACGCCCACCGTGGGCTCGTCGAACAACATCAGCTCGGGCTCGGGCAGCAGAGCGATGGCGAGGTTGAGCCGGCGCTTGAGGCCGCCCGAGAGCCGCTCGGAGCGCACGGCGGCGAACTGCTCGAGCTGCGCGAACTGAATGCACGCCTCGATGCGCTGCCTCCTGCGCGCCCCCGAGAGACCGCCCGCCGCGGCAAATACCGCAAGGTTCTCGGCCACCGTCAGCATCGGATAGAACGCGTGCTCCTGCGGGGCGACCGCGATGCGCGTGGGCGCCTTGGCCCGCACTTCCTTCAGCGGCTGGCCGTCGATTCGGATCTCGCCCGACTGCACTGCCAGCGCGCCCGACAGGTGCGAGATCAACGTGGTCTTGCCCGCGCCGTTCGGCCCCAAAAGGCCCAGCACGCTGCCGCGCGGCACTGCCAGCGACACCCCGGCCAATGCGGGTGCGTCGGCATGCGGATAGCGGTAGGCGAGCCCTCGCAGCTCCAGCATCGGACCGCCACCGGCCCGGCCCTCCCCCTCAGGGGTTGGCGCGGCACGCGCAGTGGCAAGCCCCGAAGCGCCCATATCAGGCGACGGCGGCCTTGAGGTCGCGGAAGAAGCGTTCCTCCTGCTCGGCCTGCTCGCGCAGCTTCGCAGCCAGCGCGGCCGGATCGACCGCCTCGCGCCCCTTCACCATGCGTGCGGCCTTGAGCGCGAAGGCGCGCCAGCCGTCGCCGATGGCGATGAGCCGCTCGGACATCTGCTGCAGCTGCGGCTTGTCGAGCAGTTGCGCGGCCTCCTGCAGGAAGCCCGCATAGATGAAGCGGAAGCCCGCCCCGCCGGTGCCGATCTCTTCCTGCATGCGCACCACGTGGCCGATGAAGTCGACGCTGCGCGGATCGGCCGGCGACAGCTTCTGCATGCGCGCGGCCAGCGTGCGCATGCCGCGCACGCCGACGATGGGAATGGGCGCGAGCATGGTGCGCACCGTCTTGCGGATGGCCTTGACCACCGAGGCCGCGTCCACCGCCTTGCGCTCGATGGCCTGCGGGTAGTACATGAGGCCCTTGGGCGCGAGCACGCCCTTGGCGAAACGGGCGCGCGCAAGGTCGCTGCTCGGGCAGCGCACGGGCTCCTCGAACACCGGGTCGCTGATGAGGTAGTCGTCGCCGTCCTTGCCGTACACCAGCAGGTTGTGCGCGTTGAAGTGGAAGCGCATGTTCGGCGGGAAGTACGGCAGCCAGTACACCGAGGTCTGCAGCCCCACCAGCTTGCCGTCGGCCAGCAAGGCGTCGAGCCGCTTCTGCCCGGCCTCGGCGCTGCCGAAGGTCTCGAAGCGGAACCGCGCGGCCATCGGCGCCAGCAGGCCCTTGATGATGGCCTTGGGCGGCATGCGGTAAGAGATGAGCGGCAGGCCCGACAGCTTGATGAACGGCAGGTAAGCGAACGAAAGAGCCGACGACAGCCCCAGCGCCATGCTCTCGCTCATCGGCGCGCCGTGGTGGCGCATGAGGCTGGAGATGACGCCGCTTTCGCAATGCGCCGCCTGTTGGTGCTGGAAGTTCACGGCAGCCTCTGCAAGGTGGAAACGGGCAGGCCCAGCGCCTCGCCATAGCGGGCGAGCTGCGCCGGCGAGAGCGTGGCGAAGTGGCGCGGCTGCAGGTGGCGGCGCACCCGCCATTGCCAGAAGCCGCTGGTCTGCGAGAGCAGCGCCACGTCCATGCGGCGCTCGTACATCCAGTATTCGAGCGGCGAGGCCAGCCCGGCCTTCACGCGCTCCCTGGCGGCCTGCGCCTGTTCCACGAGCACTTCGACCGCGTGGCTGGTGACGATCTCCTCCGCCTCCCAGCCACGCGAGGTGGTCGTGACCACGCGGCCCTGCGCATCGCGTGCGTACATCAGCTTCGAATGGCCGTCGAGGGTCGCGTTGCCCTCCTGCGGTACTGCATCCAGATCCATCTCACCCGTCCGAATTCGTCAATGCAGGCCTTTGTCCGGGAGCACCGCGGAACCGGCTCTGCCGGGCCGCCGGCGTTGCCCCCGGCGAGGGAGTGGGAGGCCACACGAAGTGGGCAAGCCCGGGGGAGTACTTCATGCCACCGCCTCCATGTAGATGAAGCCGCTGGAGAAGCGGCCGCTTTCCGGCACGAACATCAACAGCTTCTGGCCGGGCTTGATGCGGCCCGAGCGGAACAGCTCGTCGAGCATGATGTAAGGCGACGCCGAGCCCGTGTTGCCCTTGGTCGCGAGGTTGCTGAACCAGCGCTCGCGGGGGATCGGGAAGCCCAGCGCCTCGAGGGCCCGGCTCACCGGCTCCACGAAGTATTGCGACGAGAGGTGCGGCAGGAACCAGTCGACGTCGGCCGGCTTGAGGCCCCTGCGCTCGATGACCTGCGCCAGCGGCTCGGACAGCGTGGCGCGCACGATGTTCTCGTTGAGCAGGCGCACGTCCTGCTTCACGGCGAAGGTCGACTCGCTGCGCCACTCCTCGGGCGACTTGCGCGCCCAGCCGTCGAGGCCGCCTTCGGCGTTCTTCTCGGCGCCGGCGTACATGCAGGCCGGCAGTTCGTGCGCGGCCGAGGAAAGGTCGATCCAGTCGATGCGCAGCGACAGCGGCCCGCGTGGCGCGTTCTCCAGCAGCACGGCGCCGGCGCCGTCGGAGAGCATCCAGCGCAGGAAGTCCTTCTCGAAGGCGAGCTCGGGCCGCGCCTCCAGCGCCTCGATCTTGTGCTCGAACTCGGCCTCGAAGCGCGAGCCGCGCATCACGGCCGAGGCCAGCTCGGAGCCGGTAGCCACCGCGCGGCGTGCGTCGCCCGCGCGCACCGACAGCCATGCATGCTTCAGCGCCGCGGCACCGGCCAGGCAGATGCCCGCGCAGGCCACCACTTCGAGCCGCGGCCAGCCGAGCTCGCCATGCACCATCACCGCGTGGTTGGGCATGAGCTGGTCGGGCAGCGAGGTGCCGGTGACGAGGCAGTCGACCTGTCCCACGTCGCCCAGCGCGCGGATGGCGCTGGCCGTGAGCTGCGCATTGGTCATCGCCAGCTCGCCGGTGGCGCGGTCGATGGCGTAGTGGCGCGACTGGATGCCGTTGCTGCGCAGGATCAGCCGCCGCGCACGGGACGCCTTGCCGCCGATGCGACCGAGGACGTCTTCGATGTCTTCATTGCTGACCGGGGAAAAGGGCAGGAAAGCGGCAGTACGGGTCAGGAAGACATCAGTCGTCATAGAGAGGGGTGCGGTCCGTGGCTGAGCCCGACGGGCACTCGAATTTGGCCGTCATTCTAGTCAGCCACCCCCTGAACAGCGGTCGCAGAAGCGCCTGCAGGCTCAGGCTCACGGGCACCACCGTAATGATCAGTACCAGCAGAAACAGCACGTACAGCAGCAGCAGCGGCTTGCGCTGCCAGGCGCCGGGGCCGCCCGCGGCCATGATGAGCTTGCCCCAGAGGTAGAAGCTGCGGGTGCCGGCCTTCTCGCTGATGAGGAGGCGGGCATCGGCCTGCACCGCCCCGAGACCGGCCAGCAGCGGCTGCGTGCCGCGCTCCAGGCCCTGGTGCAGCGCGTCGCGCAGGGCCCGGCCGAAACGGGCCGTACCCGCGATCTGGTCGGTACTGAGCCCGGCGTCGGGCATGCCCCAGAAGCCGCGCTTGCGGCCCCAGATCAGCCAGGCGGGGGTGGTGAAGAAGGTGGCGAGCGTGGGGCCGGGGTCGGTGAGCACCACGTTGTCGATCAGCCGCGCGCCCACGTCGTCGAGCATGCCCTTGAGCTTTTCCTGCGCCAGCAGCCACATGTTGCGGCAGGCGATGACGGTGACCACCGGCTTGCCCTTGAGCAGCCGGGCCGCAACCGGATGCTTGAGGAAGGCCGCCACCGGCTGCGAAGGCGCCAGGAACCACACCTGGTAGGGCAGCACGACGAGGTCGAAGTCTTCGTCGCCCGTGAGCGAGAGCGGCGCCAGCGGCTGCGGCTTCATGTGAGCCGACTCGGGAAAGGCGTCGAAGAAGGTCAGGAAGGGCCAGGGAAAGGGGTACGGCTTCAGGGGCCGCAGCACCTCCTCGTGCACCTGGATGGCCGGGTCCGCCTTCAGCGGCGCGACGATCCGGTCGGCCACCTCGTCGAGCTGGCCGGACTGCGAATAGCGCAGGACCAGGACGCGCTTGACGCTCGCAGGCACGCTGGAAGGGCTGGAAAGACTGGAATTCACTGGCTCGGGCATTTCGGGGGCCGTCGAATGTAAGCGAAGCCTAGGGCTAGCGCATCTGCCAATGGTCATGGCGTCGCGGCAATCAGACGCTCGAACCGGCCAAATTGCGCCGGAAAGGCCGGCAATGCGGAAAACAGGCACAAAAAAGGGCCGCGCCTCGCGGCACGGCCCTGTCTGCCGGGTTGCTGCCGGCTGTTGCTGCCGGATGAGCAAGTCGCCGGGCGCTCAGCGCACCTTGCCTTCCTTCCAGGCGGTCAGCAGCTTGTTGTAGTCGATGGTCTCGCCCTTCGGCTTCTCGTTGGCCAGCTTCTTCCACGGAGCGTGGTCGTCGCTCAGGTACTTGGCCGGATCGCCCTTCGGATTGAGCTTGGGCGCGCACTTGGCCATGCCGGCGCGTTCCAGGCGGGCCATCACGTTGTCCATCTCGTCAGCCAGGTTGTCCATGGCCTTCTGGGGCGTCTTCTCGCCCGTCACGGCCTCTGCCACGTTCTTCCACCACAGCTGGGCCAGCTTGGGGTAGTCGGGCACGTTGGTGCCGGTCGGGGTCCAGGCCACGCGCGCGGGGCTGCGGTAGAACTCGATCAGGCCGCCGTACTTGTTGGCGTTCTGCGTGAAGTAGTCCGAGCGGATGTCGCTGTCGCGGATGAAGGTCAGGCCGGTGATCGACTTCTTCAGCGAGGTGGTCTTGGCGGTGATGAACTGCGCGTAGAGCCATGCGGCGGCCGTCTTGTTGGCGTCGTGGCCCTTGAAGAAGGTCCACGAGCCCACGTCCTGGTAGCCGTTCTGCATGCCCTGCTTCCAGTACGGGCCGTTAGGGCCGGGGGCCATGCGCCACTTGGGCGAGCCATCGTCGTTCACCACGGGCAGGCCCTTCTTGGTCATGTCGGCGGTGAAGGCCGTGTACCAGAAGATCTGCTGGGCGATCTGGCCCTGCGCGGGCACCGGGCCGGATTCGCCGAAGGTCATGCCCATGGCTTCCTTGGGCGCGTACTTCTTCATCCAGTCGATGTACTTGGTCAGCGCATACACGGCGGCCGGCGAGTTGGTCGCGCCGCCGCGGGCCACCGAGGCGCCGGTGGGCGTGCACTTGTCGGCCGCCACGCGGATGCCCCATTCGTCGATCGGCATGCCGTTGGGGATGCCCTTGTCGGCCGCGCCGGCCATCGACAGCCATGCGTCGGTGAAGCGCCAGCCCAGCGACGGGTCCTTCTTGCCGTAGTCCATGTGGCCGTAGATCGGCTTTCCGTCGATGGTCTTCACGTCGGTGCTGAAGAACTCGGCGATGTCCTCGTACGCGCTCCAGTTCAGCGGCACGCCCAGGTCGTAGCCGTACTTGGCCTTGAACTTGTCCTGCAGGTCCTTGCGCGCGAACAGGTCGGCGCGGAACCAGTACAGGTTGGCGAACTGCTGGTCGGGCAGCTGGTAGAGCTGGCCGTCGGGCGCGGTGGTGAAGCTGGTGCCGATGAAGTCCTTCAGGTCGAGGCCGGGGTTGGTGAACTCCTTGCCGGCGCCGCCCATGTACTCGGTCAGCGACATGATCTTGCCGTAGCGGTAGTGCGTGCCGATCAGGTCGGAGTCGGAGACCCAGCCGTCATAGATCGACTTGCCCGACTGCATCGAGGTCTGCAGCTTCTCGACGACGTCGCCTTCCTGGATCAGGTCGTGCTTGACCTTGATGCCGGTGATTTCCTCGAAGGCCTTGGCCAGCGTCTTCGATTCGTACTCGTGGGTGGTCAGGGTCTCGGAGACGACGGAGATCTCCTTCACGCCCTTGGCCTGCAGTTTCTTGGCTGCTTCGATGAACCACTTCATCTCGTCCATCTGCTTGTCCTTGGACAAGGTCGATGGCTGGAACTCGCTGTCGATCCACTTCTTGGCTTCGGCCTCGCCGGCCGTTGCCGCACCATGCGCGGCGAACATCGCCGCCGCAAGTGCCAATGCCGTGTAGCGCATCTTCATGGAACTGTCTCCTCGGTTGTTGCTTCCCCGGTGTTTTGTCCGATCACGGCTCCGGGGAGGCGGAGAGCCGGAACGCTTTTGGAAATCAGGAAAGAAGCGGAACGGGCCCCTCAGCCCTTGCGCATGATGAGCGCGAGCAGGCCCATCGACAGCACGAAGCTGATCCACACCGAGGGCTCGGCCTCGAGGCTGAACCACTCCTGGAACTTGCCCGCCAGGCCGACGAAGATCAGGTTCACGTAGGCCGCCGACAGCAGCCCGATGAAGAGCCGGTCGCCGCGCGTGGTGGCCATCGGCAGCCAGCCGCGCCGCAGCGTGGTGGGCGACTTGAACTCCCAGATCGTCATGCCGACCAGCATCAGCGCGATGCAGATGAAGAACACGGCCACCGGAGTGGTCCAGACCATCCAATCGAACATATCCGTGCCTCCTCAAACACGACCCATCGCGAAACCCTTCGCGATGTAGTGACGCACGAACCAGATCACGATGGCCCCCGGCACGATGGTGAGCACGCCGGCCGCGGCCAGCGTCGCCCAGTCCATGCCCGATGCGCTCACGGTGCGCGTCATCGTCGCCACGATGGGCTTGGCGTTCACGCTGGTGAGCGTGCGCGCCAGCAGCAGCTCGACCCAGCTGAACATGAAGCAGAAGAACGCCGCCACGCCCACGCCGGCCTTGATGAGCGGCAGGAAGATCGTGAGGAAGAAGCGCGGGAACGAGTAGCCGTCGATGTAGGCCGTCTCGTCGATCTCGCGCGGAATGCCGCTCATGAAGCCTTCGAGGATCCACACCGCCAGCGGCACGTTGAACAGCAGGTGCGCAAGCGCCACGCCCAGGTGCGTGTCCATCAGCCCGACCGTGCTGTAGAGCTGGAAGAACGGCAGCAGGAACACCGCGGGCGGCGTCATGCGGTTGGTCAGCAGCCAGAAGAAGACGTGCTTGTCGCCCAGGAACGAATAGCGCGAGAAGGCGTACGCCGCCGGCAGCGCCACGGTGAGCGAGATCACCGTGTTGATCGCCACGTAGATCAGGCTGTTGATGTAGCCCGAGTACCACGACTCGTCGGTGAAGATGCGCGCGTAGTTCGCCCAGGTGAGCTGCTGCGGGAAGAACGAGAAGCTCGACAGGATCTCCTCGTTCGTCTTGAAGCTCATGTTGATCATCCAGTAGATGGGCAACAGCGCGAACAGGATGTACAGCACCAGAAAGATGCTGCGCTTGTGAAATCTCTTCTCGTTCATTTCTCCACCTCCGCTTCCTGCGTGCCGACCCGCTGCATCCAGTTGTAGAGCACGAAGCAAAGCAGCAGGATGATGAGGAAGTAGATCAGCGAGAACGCCGCCGCCGGCCCCAGGTCGAACTGGCCCACGGCCTTCTGCGTGAGGTACTGGCTCAGGAAGGTGGTGGCGTTGCCCGGCCCGCCGCCCGTCAGCACGAAGGGTTCGGTGTAGATCATGAAGCTGTCCATGAAGCGCAGCAGCACCGCGATCATGAGCACGCCGCGCATCTTGGGCAGCTGGATGTAGCGGAACACCGCGAACTTGCTCGCGCCGTCGATGCGCGCGGCCTGATAGTAGGCGTCGGGAATGGAGCGCAGGCCCGCGTAGCACAGCAGTGCCACCAGCGGCGTCCAGTGCCACACGTCCATCACCAGCACGGTGAGCCATGCGTCGGCGGCGCTGCCGGTGTAGTTGTAGTCGATGCCCAGCTTCTGCAGCGCATGGCCCAGCAGGCCGATGTCGGCGCGGCCGTAGATCTGCCAGATGGTGCCGACCACGTTCCAGGGAATCAGCAGCGACAGGGCAACCACCACCAGCACGGCGGAAGACTTCCAGCCCTTGGCCGGCATCGACAGCGCCAGGCCGATGCCCAGCGGAATCTCCACCAGCAGCACCGACAGCGAGAAGCCCAGCTGGCGCCACAGCGCCTGGTGCAGCTCGTCGTCGCGCATCACCGCGGCGAACCATTCGGTTCCCACGAACACGCGCCGCTCGGGCGAGATGATGTCCTGCACCGAGTAGTTGACCACCGTCATGAGCGGCACGATGGCCGAGAAGGCCACGCAGACCAGCACCGGCAGCACCAGCCACCATGCCTTCTGGTTGATCGGCTTGTTGGTAGCGTTCACTGCAATACCTCCGTGCTTTGCACTCCGGTGCGAGCTTGTTTGGGGCGGCCCGGCACTGCGCTCATGCGACCAGCTCCTCATCCTTGTAATAGCAGGTGTGCGTGTCGAGCACCCGCACCCACACCGTGTCTCCCAACGCCGGAGGGCGGTCGTCCGAATGCAGCCGCACCTTCAGCAGGCTGCCGCCGGCCTCCACCGTCAGCATCACGTGCGTGCCCACGTCCTGCACCTGCTTCACCACGGCAGGCACGGCGCCGGCCGCTCCCGCGTTCGACAGGCGCAGGTACTCGGGGCGGATGCCGATCTTCAGCGGACCGTGCGGCAGTTCGCGCGTGGGCACCAGCGGCGTGCCCGCCACTTCGATGGTGCCGTTGCCGCTTTGCGCCGACAGGAAGTTCATGCCCGGCGAGCCGATGAAATGCCCGACGAAGGTGTGGGCCGGCCGCTCGAAGAGCGCGTCGGCGCTGCCCACCTGCACGGCCTTGCCCCGCGTCATCACCACCACCTCTTCGGCGAAGGTGAGAGCCTCGACCTGGTCGTGCGTCACGTAGATCAGCGTGAGCTTCAGCTCGCGGTGGATCTGCTTGAGCTTGCGGCGCAGCTGCCATTTCAGGTGCGGATCGATCACGGTGAGCGGCTCGTCGAAGAGCACCGCCGACACGTCGCTGCGCACCAGCCCGCGACCGAGCGAGATCTTCTGCTTGGCGTCGGCAGCGAGGCCAGCCGCACGCTGGTTGAGCTGCCCGCTCATATCGAGCATCTCGGCGATCTCGCCGACGCGCTTCTTGATCTGGTCGGCCGGCATCTTGCGGTTGCGCAAAGGGAACGCGAGGTTCTCGGCCACGGTCATGGTGTCGTAGATCACCGGGAACTGGAACACCTGCGCGATGTTGCGTTCCTGCGGCGTGGCGCGCGTCACGTCGCGGCCGTCGAAGGTCACGGTGCCCTGCGAAGGCACGAGCAGGCCCGAGATGATGTTGAGCATGGTCGTCTTGCCGCAGCCCGAGGGGCCGAGCAAGGCGTACGCGCCGCCGTCGCGGAAGCTCATCTTCAACGGAAGCAGCGCGTAGTCGCTGTCCTGCGTGGGGTTCGGGCGGTAGGCGTGGGCGAGGTCGAGGTCGATGCGTGCCATGGCTAGTCTCCCTTGCGCCACGCGGGCGCCAGCGCCAGCTTTTCACTGGCATCGAACACATACGCCTGCGACGCGCTGAAATACAGCGTGAGCGAGGCTCCCAGCTCGAAGCGGTGCACGCCGGTGAGCTGCGCCACCAGCTCGCCTACGGCCGTCTCCACGTGCACGAAGGTGTCGGAGCCCGATATCTCGGCCAGCTCCACCTTGCCGGGCAGGGCGATGTCGCCCTCCCCTGCATCGACGTTCAGCGCGCTCGCACGCAGGCCCACGGTGACGGAGCCCGAGACGCTTTCGGGCAACGCCAGTGAGAGCGCGGGCCCGCCAGCCATCTGCACGCGGCCGGCGCTGGCGGTGCCGGCCAGCAGGTTCATCGGCGGATCGCTGAAGGCGCGCGCCACCCGCAGCGACTGCGGCGCATGGAAGACCTCGGCCGTGGGGCCGTACTGCAGCAGTTCGCCGGCATCCATCACCGCGGTGTAGCCGCCCAGCAGCAATGCTTCGCCGGGCTCGGTGGTCGCGTAGATCACGGTCGAATCGCCGGTGGCGAAGAGCTGCGTGAGCTCCTCGCGCAGGCCTTCGCGCAGCTTGTAGTCGAGGTTGACCAGCGGCTCGTCGAGCAGCATCAGCGGCGCGTTCTTGGCGAGCGCGCGCGCCAGGGCCACGCGCTGCTGCTGGCCGCCCGACAGCTCCTGCGGATAGCGGTCGAGGAACATGCCGATGTGCAGCTTGTCGGCCAGCGCCTTCACCCGCGCATCGATGTTCGATTCACCGCGCAGCTTGAGCGGCGAGGCGATGTTGTCCGCCACCTTGAGCGACGGGTAGTTGATGAACTGCTGGTAGACCATCGCGACGTTGCGTTCGCGCACCGGCATGCCGGTCACGTCCTTGCCGTCGACCAGCACCTTGCCCGTGGTGGGTGTGTCGAGCCCCGCCATCAGCCGCATCAGGCTGGTCTTGCCGGCCTGCGTGGCGCCCAGGAGCACGGTGACCGCGCCGCTCTTCGGCGCGATGCTCTGCTCGTAGAGCCATGTCTGCGCACCCACCTTCTTGGTGACGCGCTCGAGTGTCAATTGCATTGGCGCTCTTCCCCTTCTCTCGTCCCTGCGTCCGGCCCGGCTGTCGCCGGCACGGGCTTGTTGTCAATGTTGCTGTTGCTGCAGCCAGCGCGCGACCTGCTCGCGCTGCTCCGGCGTGTAGTGCAGCCCCAGCTTGGAGCGGCGCCAGAGCACGTCGTCGGCGCTCACGGCCCATTCGTTGTCCTGCAGGAAGCGCAGTTCGCGCTCGTGCAGGCCGGGCGCAACCTCGAGGCCCAGGTCTGCCATGGCCTTCGCGTCGCCCATCAGATCGGCAATGCGCGCACCGTAGGCCCGCGCGAGGCGGCGCGCGAGTTGGCTGCCGAGCCACGGATACCTTGCCTGCACGGCTTCGACGAAGCGCTCGAAATCCTCGTCGGGGCGCCTGGCGGGGCCGATCCAGGACGACAGGTCTCCGCCTGCGAGGAACGCGCCGTCGGTCCAGGCCGGGCGCTGTTGCGCAGACTGTCCCAGCATCCGCCCTACCTCGTCGGCGGCGTCCTCGGCCAGCTTGCGGAAGGTGGTGATCTTTCCGCCCCACACAGACAGCAGCGGCGCGGCCGCGGTGTTCGACTCCAGCATGTAGTCGCGCGTGACGGCGGAAGGGTCGCCCGAGTCGTCGTCCAGCAGCGGGCGCACACCCGAGTAGGTCCACACCACGTCCGAAGGCGCGATGGGCTTCTCGAAATAGCGGCTGGCCTGGGTGCAGAGGTACTCGACCTCCTCCTCGGCGATGCGCGCGGCGCCGGGGTCGTCGCCGGTGAGTTCGATGTCGGTGGTGCCGATCAGCGTGAACTCGTCCTGGTAGGGAATGGCGAAGATGATCCGCTTGTCGGGGTTCTGGAAGATGTAGGCGTGGTCGTGCTCGAAGAGGCGCGGCACCACGATGTGGCTGCCCTTCACGAGGCGCAGGCTCTTGGTGGCGAGCGCCTCGCCCTTGGCCGACCGGGCCACGCCGCGCAGGAAGGATTCGGCCCACGGCCCTGCGGCATTGACCACCGCGCGGGCACGCAGCGTGCGCTTGGTGCCGTCGGCGCCCAGCAGGGTGGCGGTCCAGCCGTCGGCGTCGCGCTGGGCATGCACGCAGCGGGTGCGCGTCAGCACTTCGGCGCCGCGCGCCTTCGCGTCGAGGGCGTTGAGCACCACCAGGCGGGCGTCGTCGACCCAGCCGTCGGAATAGATGAAGCCGCGCTTGTACTGCGCCTTCAGCGGCTTGCCGGCGGCATGCGCGCGCAGGTCGACGCTGCGCGAACCCGGCAATACCTCGCGGCGGGCGAGGTGGTCGTACATGAACAGGCCGATGCGGATCATCCAGGCCGGGCGCATCGACGGGTCGTGCGGCATCACGAAGCGCAGCGGCCACATGATGTGCGGCGCGCTCTTGAGCAGCACCTCGCGCTCCTGCAGCGCCTTGCGCACCAGAGAGAACTCGTAGTACTCGAGATAGCGCAGGCCGCCGTGGATCAGCTTGGTGGAGGAAGACGAGGTGTGCGAGGCGAGATCGTCCTTTTCGCACAGCACCACGCGCCAGCCGCGGCCGGCAAGGTCACGCGCGATGCCGCAGCCGTTGATGCCGCCGCCGACGATCAGAACGTCGCAGTCGGTGGCAGGCGCGGGCGAAGCGGAAGAAGAAGCGCTCACAGGAATTGGGTCCGTTGATGCGTGACTTTCGTCACTGACGGCGGCCATTGTATTTTCGAGTTTTTTCATTTGGATTCCTTTTGGCGCGATTTTCCTCCGAGTTTTCCCTTAGGTCGATTCGTTTTTGTTCGCTTTAAAGTGGCGCGCCGAGTACTCTTGGCCTCAGTCTTCCCGCTTTCCACGACGCCTCCGTGAACTCCAACCCCCGACAGATCAATCTCCTGGACACCGTGCGCGCGCGCGGTTCCGTCACCGTCGAGCAACTGGCCGACATGCTCGGCGTGACCCTGCAGACCGTGCGGCGCGACGTGCAGCGGCTGGCCGACGAGGGGCTGCTCACCCGGTTCCACGGCGGCGTGCGCGTGCCCAGCTCGACCACGGAGAACATCGGCTATCAGCAGCGCGAGACGCTGCACGCCGAAGGCAAGGCGCGCATCGCCCGCCGCGTGGCGCAGCTGGTGCCCAACGACTGCTCGCTGATCCTGAACATCGGCACCACCACGGAGGCCATCGCCAAGGCGCTGCTGCGCCATACGGGGCTGCGCGTGATCACCAACAACCTGAACGTGGCCACCATCCTCAGCGGCAACGCATCGTGCGAGGTGATCGTGGCGGGCGGCTCGGTGCGCCCGCGCGACCGCGCCGTGGTGGGAGAGGCCACCATCGACTTCATCCGCCAGTTCAAGGTCGACATCGCCCTCATCGGCGTGTCGAGCATCGAGGCCGACGGCTCGCTGCGCGACTTCGACCTGCGCGAGGTGAAGGTGGCGCAGACCATCATCGCGCAGGCGCGCGAAGTGTGGCTGGCCGCCGACGCCAGCAAGTTCAACCGGCCGGCGATGATCCAGTTGGGCACCCTCTCGCAGATCGACCGGCTCTTCACCGACGCCGAGCCGCCCGCGCCCTTCAGCGACCTGCTGAACGCCGCCCAGGTGCGCCTGGAGATCGCGCGCGACAACTGAAGACGAACAGAAGGAACAAGAACGAATGACGACCACCTACCTGCTCGCCCTCGACCAGGGCACCTCCAGCTCGCGCAGCATCGTTTTCGACCGCGAGGGGCACATCGTCGCCATTGCTCAGAAGGAGCTGACGCAGATCTATCCGCAGCCGGGCTGGGTCGAGCACGACCCGATGGAAATCTGGCGCAGCCAGCTCGCCACCGCGCGCGAAGTGCTCGTGAAGGCCAAGCTCAAGCCCACCGACATCCACGCCATCGGCATCACCAACCAGCGCGAGACCACCGTGCTGTGGAACCGCAGGACGGGCCAACCGGTGCACCACGCCATCGTCTGGCAGGACCGCCGCGCCGAGCCGCTGTGCGCGCAGCTGCGCGAAGAAGGCATGGCCGACACCATCCGCGAGAAGACCGGCCTCGTCATCGACGCCTACTTCTCCGGCACCAAGCTGCGCTGGCTGCTCGACAACGTGCCCGGCGCGCGCGAGCAGGCCGCGCGCGGCGAGCTCGCCTTCGGCACCGTCGACAGCTGGCTCATGTGGCAGCTCACCGGCGGCAAGGTGCATGTGACCGACGTGAGCAACGCCTCGCGCACCATGCTCTTCAACGTGCACACCAACGAGTGGGACGCCGACCTGCTGAGGGCGCTCGACATTCCCGCCTCGCTGATGCCGAAGGTGCAGCCCTCGAGCTCGCACTTCGCGGATACCGACGCAGCGCTGCTGGGCCACGCGCTGCCCATCGGCGGCGTGGCCGGCGACCAGCAGAGCGCCCTCTTCGGCCAGGCCTGCTTCGAGGCCGGCATGGCCAAGAACACTTATGGCACCGGCTGCTTCCTGCTGATGCACACCGGCGGCGAGTTCCAGCCCTCGCACAACGGCCTGCTCGTGACCAGCGCGGCGCAGACCGATGCGAAGCCCCAGTACGCCATGGAAGGCAGCGTGTTCGTCGGCGGCGCCGTGGTGCAGTGGCTGCGCGACGGCCTCAAGGCCATCAAGGGCAGCGCCGAGGTGCAGTCCCTCGCCGAGAGCGTGCCCGACGCGGGCGGAGTGATGATGGTGCCGGCCTTCACCGGCCTCGGCGCGCCCTACTGGGACGCCGAAGCTCGCGGCACGATCACCGGCCTCACGCGTGGAACCACCGTGGCGCACATCGCGCGCGCCGCGCTGGAGAGCATCGCCTACCAGAGCGCCGCGCTGCTGCAGGCCATGAGCCGCGACGCGGTGGCCGCCGGCGGCAAGCCCGTGGCCGAGCTGCGCGTGGACGGCGGCGCCAGCGTGAACGACCTGCTGATGCAGTTCCAGGCTGACCTGCTGGGCATTCCGGTAGTGCGGCCCGAAGTCATCGAGACCACCGCACTCGGCGCCGCGTACCTCGCCGGCCTTTCGACCGGCGTCTACACCGACGCACGACAGCTGTCGAAGCTGTGGAAGATCGAGCGGCGCTTCATGCCGACCATGGGCCGCGCGCAGGCCGAGGAATCGATGGCGCGCTGGGAGCGCGCCGTGCGCCAGGCCACGGCGACCTGAACCGCTCGCAGGGGCGCCCTCGCCCTACCAGCCCCAGACGAGGCTGCGTTGCACCCACCCGGTGGCGCCGCCTTCGTGCCGCACCTTGACCCAGTTGCCGCGCCGTTCGATGGTGCGCAGCACGTCGCCATAGCCCGCCCGCTTCACCACCGGGCTGCGCGCGCCGGGCGCGCGGCGAAGGTTGGCCGATTGCGCCTTCACCACGTAGTGCGGCGTCTTGTCGGTCATCGAACGGAAGACCCAGGCCTTGTCCCCCTCGAAGTCGCTGACGTGCAGCCAGGCGCCCTTCCTGCCGATCACGCGAAACGGATAGCCCCTGCTGACCGTCCAGTGCGTCTCGTAGCGCTGGCCGGGACCAGTTCGCATGTTCAGTGTCTTGACCGCCGCGCTGACCATCTGTGTCTGGGCGGCAGTCGCGGACGGCAGCAAAGCCACCCAGGAAAGAACGAAAGCGAGCAAAAGCGCGGGCAGCCGGCTGAATCTGAGCATGGAGCGGAAATTCCCTTCTGTGGATTGATGGAAAAGCCCGTCTGGGCACCAGAGGCCCGATAAGTTCCGCGGGGATATCCCTGAGCGCACCGGCCGGCCAAAGGGCCTCGCAGCCATCGGGGCACTGGAGGCCTCAGCGCAGGGCCCGGGGCAGAATGCGCGCGCCCTCCCCTCCCCCCGTTCCCCCGATTCGCCTCGCTGCGCCGCCTGCTTGACCACTCTGACCCCACAAGCTTCTCCGTCGCGCAACGCGCTGCTCGCCTGCGGCGTGGTCGGCGCGACGCTGCTGGCGCTCATCGCGCTGGGCCATGACGGCCGTCGCATCGCGCAGCTCGCGGTGCTCGCGCTGCCGATGGTGCTGTGGCTCGCGTGGCCATTGCGCAGCGCCCGCATGCGTCGCGTGCGCACGATGCTCGTGTGGCTCTGGGCGATGGGCTTCGCGATCGACGGCGCGGTGCGCGCCTACCTGCTCGACACCTACCAGGCCGCGCCCGACGGCGCGATGGTCCTCGGCGCAGCGGCCAACACCAACGCGCGCGAAGGCGCCGAATACCTGTGGATGCACTGGCGCTCGGCCGCCGTGTGGGGCGCGGTGCTGGTGGTGACGGGCGTGCTCGTGGGCATGTTCGCGCGGCGCGGTGCTGCGGCAGGCGCGGCCCCGTCGGCCCGGCCTTCGCGATGGATGGTGGCGCTGATCGCGCTGCTGCTCCTGCTCTCTTGCGTGGCCTACGCCAGCAAGCCCTGGCGCAGGCTGCATCCGGCGATCTTCTGGACCCAGTGGTTCGATTCCCTCCACACGCTGCGCTCCGCCTGGGCCGACCAGCAGAAGCAGCGCGACCGCCTGATGGCGCAGGCCAAGGCCATCGCGCCCGTCATCACGCAGTCCGGCCCCTCCACCGTGGTGCTGGTCATCACCGACAGCATCAACCGCGACAACATGGCCCTCTACGGCTACGGCCGCCCGACCACGCCACGCCTGCTCGCGCACAAGGCGCAGACCGGCGGCCAGATGGCGGTGCTGAAGAACGCATGGTCGGTGGACGCCAGCACCCTGCCCGCGCTGCGCAACATGTTCCACTTCGGCCTGCCCGAGGCCGAGAACCCGCCCCACGTGCTGGCACTCGCACGCGCCGCCGGCTACAAGGTCTGGTGGATCAGCAACCACGACGACCTCGCCATCGAACAGCAGCACGCACGCCTCGCCGACGTCGTCGACATGGTCAACCGCACCCCCGGCCGCGCGAGTGCGTCACTCGACGGCGAGATCCTCGATTGCGTGCAGGAAGCACTGGCCGACACCAGCACCGAGCGCAAGCTCATCGTCGTCCACCTGATGGGAGCGCACCCGCACTACAGCCTGCGCTTTCCCGCAAACGCCAATCCCTTCGACGACAACGTCGATGCGGTGGAGAACGGCCTGGTGAAGGACGGTCGCTCGGCCTGGGTGCGGCGCTTTCGGCAGGAGTACGACGCAGCGCTGCTGTATCACGACTTCGTGGTGTCGGAGCTGCTGCAGCAGACGCGTGCGCCGGGCAAGCCGGGCGAGTACCGGGCGTGGATGTATCTGTCGGACCACGGGCAGGAGGTCGGTCATGTGAGCGACCGCGCGGGGCATAGCCCGTCGACGGCCTCGGGCTACCGCATTCCGGCAGTGGTGTGGCGCAACGGGCAGCCGCTGCCGCAGGATGCGGCGCTGCAGCCGTTTCGCGCGGACTGGACGGGGTGGACCTTGATGGATCTGCTCAACATTCGGTGGAATGGGCAGCAGCCTGAGCGGGATGTGCTGGCGGAGTCCTATCGGTGGCAGGCGCCGGGGATTCCGGTGAAGGTCGAGTCGTTCTTCCGCTAGTTCTTGACGGTCGAACGACTGCGGAACGAACTCATCTTGCGATCAAGGGTTCAAGAGGCCGAGGAAGATTGCCACGCGCGGGTCATCTTCACCGGCATCTCCGCATGCTTGATCCGAGGCCCCAGGCGACTCAGTACTTCTTCGGCGACGAATGTCTGCGCATCCATGTTCTTGGGATCGGATCGCAACTCGACGAGTATCGAGCGCACCGGCTGCGCGGGCCCCGGGCCACTGGACGGGATGTAGATGAACAAGGGTGCCTGGCTCTTCACCATCGTCGGCGCCGGCGGCGCCCGGAACACGGGCACCGCACCTGCGGTTCGCTGCGTGTGGGGGTCATGGGCTGCAACGATTTGGTCGCCTTCGCGCTGCGGATGCAGCGCCACCCGACTGACTTCAACATCAGCCAACGGGCTCATCTGCCCAAAGACATCGTCGCCTGCAAGAACCGTGGTGTCGACCGAGCCTTCGACGATCTTGAACGCTGGCGCGCCAGCCTCTTTCGCGATCTGCGCGGTGCGATAGAGCACGAACGCATCGGCCCATCGCAAGGGCGTGCGTGACGAACCCGTGAAGCGCACCCGATACAGCTGGTCGGACAACTTGCTGCTTGCATAACCGAAGTTGTTTCCGCCCGCACCAGCCTCCCGGTATTGCGTTGGAGCGACACAGGCAGTCAATGCAACTGCTGCGACCAGCGTTGCAACCATCTTCGTGGACATGAGTTTTCTCCCTGAATACTGAGCAGTTGATCTGTTGCGATGTGATTCAGAAGCTTGCATTGAGATTGAAGCCAAGCGTGACCTTCGCAGTGCGATAGCCCTCTGGCTTGCTGATCGGCGCGCCAACGAAGAAGTCATAGCTCAGCTTGGTCCACTGGCCGCGCACGCCGATGACGGCCCCGGCCAGGCTGCGGCCGAGCAGGTCGACCGTCGAGCGGCCACCGACGTGGCCATAGTCGGCACCGACGTACAACTCCGCCCCGCTTTGACCCACGGCCCATCCGATGTCGTTGCGGATGAGCCAGCCGCGCTCGCCCATCAGGCTCGTCTCGCCGTCGAAACCGCGCACCGTGTAGCGGCCGCCGATGGCGAAGCGGTCCTGCGGCGTCAGCGGCGTGCGATTCCATTGGGCGCGGATCAGGCCGGAGTAGCGCAGCTTCTGCACATTGCCACCGACATTGAGCTTGAACGGCGCGTTGAGGCTGATGTCGGCGGTGTAGAGCTTCAGCCGCGACGTGCCTTCGCCGAACTCCTCTTCCGGCGCGGTGCGCGAGCCGAAGCCGCCGGTGCCGCGCTTGTAGGCCAGCGTGCCTTCGAATGTCGCCTCGCCGATGTACTCCTTGTGATTGAGGCTGAGCTCCCAGCCGCCGACCACGCGGTGCTGCACCTCGACCTCGGTGTCGTCGACGAAGTTGCGTGACTCGCGCCGCCAGCCCTTGATCGCCACCGTTGTCTTGCGGCTCTGGTCGCGGTAGACGAGGCGCGAGAGCTTGACCTCGGCGTTGTTGCTCTTGCCGGCGTAGACGTAGTCCTGGTTCAGGCCGGCCACGCTCTGGTGGTACTGGCTGTTGGAGGCCGTGAGGCCAAGCAGCCAGTAGCCGTACGGCAGCGAGTAGTGAACGGTCTGGCCTTCGGTGCCCTTGGCCGGGTCGCCGAAGAGGTGATTGTTGATGTTGTGGTTGGCGCTGACGTAGAACAGGTCGTTCAGGCCGAAGGGGTTGTCCAGGGACAGCGTGGCGCCGGCCTGGTAGCGGCCGGTGGCTTCGGTGCCGCTGTCGTCCAGGCTCAGGGTGACTCGCCACTTCTTGGATTGGACGTACTTGACGACGAGGTCGCTGTCGCCGGGTTTGGCGTTGGGCGCGGTCGAAGGCTCGATCTGGATGTCGGCCTCGGCGGTAGGTGCGCGCTTGAGGTTCTCCAAGCCTTGTTCAATGTCGCGCAGATTCAGGAGATCGCCGGGACGCGCGGGAATGGCTGCGGTCAACAAGGCAGAGTTGCCGAGCAGCGTGGACGAAGAATTAGGTGTTGTCCGAATGGCTGCGATGCGGCCAGGCACTAGCGAGAGGGTCAGCGTGCCGGTCGACAAGTCTTGCGGCGCGGCTAATACACGGGTGGTGACGAAGCCGCGTGCGATGACAGCTTGCTGCGCACGAGCGAGCACGACGTTGACGCCGGCCGTGCCGAGGCATCGGCCGACCGGAGAATCATTGCCTTCGGGGCCAGACAGATCAGCAACGGCCCACTGGAAGGGTTCGGACTGCTCGCCCACCAGCAGCACGCGCTCAACGCGAAAACACGGGGACTCCGCCTCAGGAATGCGCTGTGCTGGCGCTGCCGGCGCAGCCTGCGGGCGCTGGTCGACGGTGCGTTCGTTCTGCTCACGCCGGGCACGCTCACGCTCTTGCTGGCGTTGCTGCTCGATAAAGGGCTGCGGTGTGCTCGGTATTTGGGCCAGAGCCCACAGGGGATTGCCCAGCAGGGCTCCGGCCAGCATGGCACGCGTAGTTCTCACTCTCAATCTCGCTCCCTCGGGATCTTTTTCTGTACACAGCGCCGGCGCTCGTGCTCTGCTACTCCGACCCGAGCATCTGTCGTGCACGCTGCGATTGAAATGTCAGAAACGGCCGGTGTCTTTGGGGTTGTGCACGACCTGGATCAGCACATCAGGCGTGTAGGCCTTCGTACGGGAGATCTCGGCGATCTCTCCGCCCGCGGCGCCCGCAAAAACCAGTACGCCCTGTCCCTTGTAGGCGAGATAGTGGCGCCACCGGTCCGTGCCGTTGTACGTAGGGATCCAGGCCTTACCAGTGTTGTTCACCGTCTCGGCATCCGGCTTGCCCATGATCTTGACGGCCTGCGCGTAGGTCATCCCGGTACGAAGCTGAGCGATCGTGGTGCCTGGCACAGGTTGGCCGACGACAGTGCGCTCTTCGTCTTCTTCTGCTGCCACCAACGCTCGGCGGGTCGGTTCATATAGAGGCGCGGTTCGACAGGCCGCCAGCGCAATACATGCCATTGCGACCGCGAAGATTCTTTGATGCTTCATTGGTTTTCCTCCTTCAGTTTCATTCTTCGGTGCGCCGGTACGCTGCGTGTACTGTGCCCTCGCCATTCACTCTGTATTTCTTTTTTGGCATATCAATCGCCCGAGTTCGTGCCCTTGGATTCCAAGCTAATTTGTCGGGGGCTTCTCGTCGAAGCTTCGCAGAAAATTCACAAAGATCGGAGTTCCAATCACTACTCCGAGCAATGAAGAGATTGCTTGGCCAATCAAACTTTGTAGATAAATGGCGGAAGGAGTTCCAGCATCAACATAGACCTTCTCTCCAGACATGACTGTAGTGCCCGCCGGAATGTCGAGCGAGAAAATCAAATACGCTGCTATGGATGCAATTGCGGAAATGGTGATCGATAGATAGATGCTCCAGTACGTCCCTTTTTTTGAAAGAACGAAAAGAGCGTAAACAGCAAGCCACCAAAACGGTGCTCCGAAATAAAATGACAACAGAATTGCATCAAAATTAAATAGCATCCATCCCCAGCTAGAGCTGCCTAGGTACACTAAAAAGTGAATCGGCAGCAAAAGAACTGGTGCAAAGCGAATCAGTTTCATTGGTTCTTTCTTGCGAGGTAGTCTCTGATTTTTCCGTCTGTATATTTCCCCCAAATCCACTGTGCGGCGGCGCCGCTATTAATTTGGGGCAGAAGACCCTCGCCATATCCACGCGTAACGATAACGATAGCATCCCCTTGCTGCTCGACGCTCCTGATAACAACGCCAGGGTCCAAAAGATGCATTCCCGTGATAGTCGTATTTGTGATCGTGTAGTTTCCAACCCAATGAACCACTTCACCCACACCCAAGGCAAAAGATTGATCGCCCGTGCTGATCCCCGCTTGCCGATCTGGAGTCAAAAAACGCGGAGGTGCAGGATAAAGGCGCAGAGCTTCAAAGACACCATCCATCGTACATCCTGCCTGCCCGACAGTGCAGGCTACGGACTTTACTGTGTAGTCATGAAATCCGGGAAGCAACGAGTTTCCAGATTGATATCCATTCAGGTCGCTTGAGAAATGCGTAGTTGCATCATAGGTGGTCATGCCGTTAAGGTAATTTTTCCAAACCCCTTGACAAAATGAAGTCATATTTTCCACGCACTGTGCAAGCAAATCGTCAGAGCGTTTGTCTTTGAACGCGAGTGCATTCATTTTTTCTTTCTCTGCGTCTGAACAGTTCAGCCGGCACTTTTCAACCAGACTGTCCAGGAGCCCTCGTTCTGGTTTGCTTAGCCAGTTGTTTTCTGCCGCGTTCGCCCCCGCTGCGGCGGAGATATAGCTCGCGCTCGCGCTCCCTCCTACCAGCGCACCGACGACTCCGCTCATGAGGTTGGCGGCCTCGAGTGTCTGCTCAGTTAGCGCTGGGTCGGCCGTGGGGTTTACCGCCTTGGCGGTCAATTCCCCCACCACTGCCCCAACGGCGCCAGCCGCACATCCGGCACCGCTGCCGCCGCCGGCTTCCGCTGAAGCTCGACCCGCGCCCACAACACAACCAAGGATGGCGTGTGCAACCTGCTGGCTATACACGTTCAGTGTGTTCCTGTTCGTCAAGCCCGCAATCGCGTTCGCCCCCTGCGCCGCAACGGTGTTCAGGAGCGCAGTCGCGATGGCCGTACCTAGTTCGTTCTCCAAGCTCGTGCCGTTGATTGCACTGCGCACCACCGCGCTTGCTGTGCCATTGATTAACTGGCGCTCCAACTGGTCTGTGAACAGCGCCTTGCCATTCGTTGCCGTCCGGAGGTTGTCAGGCAGTACCCCTTCGACGCTCAATCCTTCGATGGCACCCGCCGTGACCATTGCGGTGAGGATGTTCTTGACGCTCTGGCTGCTGCCCAACTCTTTGAAGACCTTCCCGAGGTCCCCATCGTTGTTGACGAAGGAGACTGTCGCCTGGCTTGCAATCGCGGTGATACCAGCCTGCATCGCTGCCGAAGCGATAGTGGTCGTCGTCGCGGACAGCCCCATTGCACCGGCGATGCCGGTCCCCGTTGACGTAGCGGTGCCAGCTGTTCCCGCCGCAGCCGAGCCGGCTCCCGCGGTCGCCACCCCCACCACCACGCTCACTATGGCTGCCGCTACCGGCCCCATGGTGGTCTGGCTCTGCGCCCACTTCTTGTGCTCCTCCTGCACCCGCTGCCACTCGACGCTGTTGGCGAGAGCCGGATCGGAAGTCAGCTGATTGACCCATGCCATGCCGGGCTGCTTGGCCAGCTCGGAAAGACTGGCGTTCTGCCCCAGTTGCGCCGTCACCCCGCCACTGGCCTTGATGCTCGTGTTCAGTGCATTGAAGAGGTTGTACTGGCTGGTCTCGTCCGTATGGCCCGCGCTCTTTGCTGACACCCAGGCGCCATCGCCATCGGTTTCCGAACCGCTGAAGGCGCTGGTGGTCTTTTGCGTGAGCAAGTTGAGCTTGCCACCCGCGTCGATGCTCAGGTTTTCTGCATTGGCCTCGATGGCGCTGAGCGTCATGTCGCCACCGCTCTTGAGCTGGATGTCCTTGCCCGTGAGCGTGGTGCGCGCCAGCGAGGTTTCTTGGCTGTCGGCATTCGAGCTGGAATGACTCAGGCCATCCTTCTGCGCATCCGTCGTGGAAGCTGAGGCCGAGTTCTCTCCTGCGGCCAAGGTGAGCTTGTCGCCCGCGCTGAGCTTGAGCGTCTCCCCTGCGTTCACCGTCACAGCGACGCCCGTGAGATTGCGTCCGGCGCCGATACCCACATTGCCCGCGCCGCTGATCGTGGTTCCGATTACCTTGCTTGTCTCATCCTTGCGCGTGTTGTCGGAACTCCAGCGAATGTCATCCGTGCGACTGGTCGTCACGGGACCCAGATTCACGTCACGCCCCGCAACGATCGTTGCATCTCCCGCGCTCTTGATCTCGGCGCCGATCAGATTGGCGTCGCGCACCGCTACAACGTTGAGACTTCCCCCCGGGTTCGTGACGTACAGCCCCGCCACCCGGTCCAGCGTCGTGGCGCTGAGGTTCACACCGCTGTCGGCGCTCGAACGCGCCAGCGGCCCCGTGTCGCTCTTCGAATCGCGGGTGGTCGTCACGACGTTGATGTCGCGCCCCGCGATGGCTGTCAGGCTCTTGCTCGCATCGATCTGTGCGCCGACGACATTGATATCGGTCCTGGCGGACACCGTGACATCCTCGCCGGTGATACGCCCCGCGAGGTTGTTGATGTTGTCTGCCGAGAGCGAGACCGCGTGGCGCCCGGCAATCGTGCCTCCCGCGTTCGTGAGGTCGCCCGAGAAGCGCATGTCCACACTGCCGCCCGAGAGCACCGCGCCGGAGCCGTCGATGTCGCCCGGCTTCACGCGCACATAGACCTGTGGCACCAGCACGCGCTGCGTGCTGCCGTCGGGCAAGGTCACCGTCTGCTCGACCAGCCAGACGATGTCGCTGGTCAGTTGTGCCATCTGCGCGGCCGTCAGCGCCACGCCCACGCGCAGTCCGTACTGCTGCGCGAAGGCCGCGCCGGCATTCATGAGAGCCGAGTACTGGGCGTCGTCGCTGGTGAACCCATCCAGGTAGCGGTAGCCGGTCAACTGGGCCACCTGCTCGCGGATCAGGCGCCCCTCGTAGAAGCCGTCGCCCAACCGCTTGAGGGTGTTGTTCGGATCGAGTCCGAGGTTGTTCAGCAGGTAGTCACTGGACAGCCAGTTGCGGTAGTTGGCGAACCGTGGATCGGTTTCGATGAGGTAGCGGCTTGACGGATCGGCCAGCGTCCTGAACAGGCTCGCGCTGGGAATCGAGACGTTCGGTACGCTGGTGCGCACGACCGTGGCGCCGGAGGTGCCTGCCGTGTTGCCGGGGCCGCTGTTCGATGGCACCTGGACGATGGGGTTCACGATTGCGCTGCCGGCCACACCGCCAGCCGCTTTGGGGCCAGTGCCGGTCTGCCCCACCGACAAGGCCCCCGTACCCGGGTTGCCCACAGCAACCGCGACATTGCCCTCCTGGCGCGCTGCGGCTAGCGTGACCGTGGAGTTGGTCGTCAGGTTGTATGGCGCGATCTGGTAGACGCGCACATCGTCGCCGGAGTGCGCTTCGACATAGCTGTGCGAAACCGTGCCGGTCTGCACAGTGGGGGCGTCGACAGTCAGCCCCTTGTTGACGATGGTGCCGCCCGTGACCGTCAGCGCGCCACCAGCCAGGATTTGGCTCATGTCGTTGACGCCGCTGCCCACCGCGATGTTCATCGCGCCGCCGGCGATGATCTTGCCCGGCGCGGAGCTTTGCAGGACTGGCATGGACGGGGTGACGCTGTAGACGTAGGCGTCGTAAGTCGACGCCATGCGTCCGGGCTCGTACTCGGTGCCCGTGAGCGACGTATATCCAGCGATGGTGTGGATGAACTTCAGCGTGGCCTTGTCCAGCGCGGCGTGGGCCTGGCGATAGTCCTGCCACTGGTCGTACTCGGCCTGGGTGACCGGGTGGTCGAAGGGGATCCACTGGTCGTGGTTGGTTTCGTCGAGGACCATGACACCGGCCTGGCCCACGGTCATGTCCGGGTACTTGCGGCCAATGAAATCCATGGGCAAGTCCACGCCAGGCGGCGTGACGCCGAAAGTCGCCCAGATCGGGTCGGTGCGCGAGTACCAGGCGCCAGCAACGTTGGTGGTGTCGCACGCGGTACCTTCGCCGCCGCCGCACGTCTGGTAGCTCCGGTCTTGGCTGCTGGCCGGGCTTTGCATGTAGTAGGCGCGGAACTGGGCCAGCGGGTAGTCCGGCGAGGGCACCAGCAATCTGGCGTAGGGGTCACTGCCCGCCGTCAGAGGATTGGCTGCGCTTGCGGCATTCCAACTGTTCCAGCCGGTGTCGGGGAACTGCTGAAGCCCACCGAAGCTGATGAGCACTTCTTCGGCCTTGTAGCGGGTGGTGCTGCCTGGAAGCGTGTATTCGACGACCTGCTTGCTCTCGCCTGACTGCAGAGTCCAGGTGACGCCGCCGTTGGTGTTGTTGAGCGTGGTGGTCTTGATGTCGATGTCGCCGGTGGCCTCGATGGTTGCGGCACGGTTGTTGATGCTTGTTGCCGTGCCAGTGGCATGGCCGAGCGCATCGAGGCTGCGACCGATGGAGAGCTTGCCGTCGCTGAAGATGAGGGCGCCGTCCTCGTTGTTGAGGGTGCCAGCACCGATGTCCAGGCGCGCTCGCGCGGCGATGGTGGCGGCGCTGGTACTGCCGTTGGCGGTCTCGGCCTGATTGTTGAGCGTGTCGACCGCAATGGAGACCTGATCGCCGTAGATGCGACCGGTGCCGATGTTGGTCAGCGTGTCTGCATCGATGCGGGTCACGGTGCCATCGATGACGCCGCGATTGGTGATGGTGCCGCTGGCGCTCAGATGAGTGGTGGAGCCCTGGATGTCACCCGATGCTGCGTTGTCGATGTTGGAGGCTGACAGCGCCAGAGCGTTGCCGGCAGCGATCCGGCCGCTGTTGGAGAGGTTGCCGCTGGTAGCGATGCCCAGATCGTGATTGGCGATAGTCTCGCTGCCTGAGTCCAGCACGATGTTCTGCGTAGCCGCAACGTGCAGGTCGCCCTGGGAGAGCAGCTTGCCGCTGCTGGTAAGCGAAGCCGCATCCACCGTGAGCGACTTGCCGGCAAGCATGGTGCCGCCAGAGTTGGATACGTTCAGAGTCTTCGTGGCCGGATTTGCGGCATTGGGATCGACGACGCTGACGGTATCGCCTGCGGAGATCAGGCCACCGGTACCGTTCTCGACGAGAGCCGCACTCGTCAGAGTGGTGTTCACGTCGGCACGTATGGCTCCAGACGTATTCTTGACGGTCGCAGCCGTGATGGAGACGTTCTGGCCCTCGATGCCCTGGTCGGCGCCGGAGGTGGCTGTGTTGTCGAAGCTTGCAGCGCGCACCGTGGTCTTGGCGCCCGAACGGATCAGTCCGCCCGTGTTCTTCGCAGCACCGGCTCCGGCATCGATCAGCAAGTCGCCCGCCGCCAACGTTTGGCCATCCTTGTTGTCGTAGGCGGCGCCTTGGGTGTTGATGGACAGGGTCGATTGACTCAACACCACCCCTGCATCGCTGCTGACGAACTTGCCGTTGACGAATTCTCCGGTGTTGGCGCTCAGCGCATTCTTCGAGCCGATGAAGCCGGCTCTGTTGTCGGTGTTACCACTCTTCAGCTTGAGCGTGTCGCCGCTGACGATGCCACCCAGGCCGTTCGCGTAGCCTGCGGCATTCGTATTGACCAATGCGCCGCCATGCGTGTCGATGACCATCGCGCCGCCTGAGTGGATCAGGCCCGCGTCGTTCAAGATCGCGCCGGAATTCACGTCGACGTTGCCGCTTGCGCTCAGAGTTCCTCGCGTATTGACAAGCGCACCGCCGTGCGTGTCGATGGCAAGACTGCTACCGCTGGCTTTGCCGCCCGTGTTGGTCAGACCACCGTTCGCGAGGACGACAGCGCCCGAAGCCAGCAGACTACCTGAGGTGTTGTCAGTCGCGCCGGTGGTCTCGACGTGAAGGTCTCCTGCCACCGCGGCAATCGTTCCGGATGCGTTGCTCAGGCTCGCGGCATTGACAAGGGTGCCACTGTTGGAGCCCAGCGTGCCTCCGATGTTCGACAACGCACTGGCTGCCGTGATGCTCAACGTGCCGGGGGTTGTGACCGTCGCACTATTGGTGTTGACGTCGCCCTGCGTGGCTGTGATGACTACGTTGCCACCGTTGGTCTTACTGGCCGAGAGATCGACACTTGCACCTTGGAGCGTTGCGTTACCTGCGGCCAGATGGGTGCCGTTATCAACTAGCGTACCGGTGGAGGCAACGCGTAGATCGCCGGCGCTGCCCAGCATGCCGTCGCTCTTGATGCCGGCACCGAGTACGCTCGCCTTGCTGCTCTGCACGCTCGCGGCCGTAATCGTTGCGTTCCGACCGGATGTGATGTTGCCGTCGTTGACGAGAGTGCCGGCGACGGCCACGCTGACGTCGTTCTCGCCGCGCAGCGTGCCGGCATTCGTGAGCATTCCTGCCTGGACTCCCAGGTCGGTGGTCGCTTTGATCGAACCGCCTCCGCCGCTGACAAGTTGGCCTGTCGACGTGACCCGCACGCCGGCCTGGGCCGATTGGATGTTGCCCTTTGTGTTTTCCAGCGAACCGGTATTGAGCGTCAGGTCCTGATTGGAAGCCAGGGTGCCGGAGGTGTTGACGGTAGTTCCGGTGACGCTGGCTGCAAGTGCCCCTGCAGCAGAGACGTTGCCGCGCAGGTTGTTGGCCGAACCGCCGACGGTGAGGTTTGCATTGCTGTCACTGGTCAGCACGCCGTCCTGGTTGTTCAGGTCGCCGGAGGTAGTGATGTCCAGGCTGCCGGTGCGCAGGGTGCCGGATGAGTTGTCGAAACTGCCCAGATTGGCAGTGAAGGCCCCGGACACATTGATGGTCCCGCCCTGGTTGGAAAAGGTGGGCTGGCTGAGTGCCAGACTCGCCACGCTCAGGGTTCCGCCGTTGTTCAGCAGGTTCGACGTCTGCAGCGTGATCGGGCCACCTGCGTAGACCTTGCCGCTATCGTTGCGGAATGCTCCCGCGCCATTGATGCTGCCCGGTTCGATCGGCGTTGCGGCGGGTGCCGAGGTACCTCCGGTGGTAGTTCCACCTGTCGATGTCGTGGTGCCGGTCGAGCCGCTCGAGCCCGTGCCTCCGGTGGTGCCTGTGCCAGGGTTGCCGCCGTCACTGCCACCCGTTGTCGGCGTCGAAGTGGGCGGAGGCGGAGGCTCGCTGCCGATCCATCCGCCCTGGGTATTGCTGATCGTCGGTGCCGACAGCGACAGCGACGCCATGCTGGTCTGGCGGATCGTGCCCTGGTTCACGATGTCGCCGCCCATGCTGGCAAGCTGCACGCTCTGGCCTTCGAGTGTGCCGGTGTTCTCCAGGCGGCCAGAAGCCGTGACGACGAGGCTGCCGGCGCTCGCGCCGATGTTCCCGGCGTTGCGCACGCCCAGGCCCTGCTCGGTTCCCAGGAGCACGATCTTTCCGGCGTACATGCCGCCGAGCGCAGCCACGTCCAACGCGAAGGTCGGTGCTGCGCCGGTGCCCGTCGTGGGCGTGATCTGCACGTGGTCGGCGCTGATCTGGTTCGCACCGGTCACCACCTTGAGATCCGTGGCGTAGATCGCCGCGTTGAGCTGCACGGCACGAGCGAGGACGGCGGCGTAGTCGGTCTTGCTGGCATCGAGGCCCGCGCCGTCGATAGTGACGGTGCCGCCACGAACAAGGAAACTGTCGAGACCGCCGACGGCGTTGAACTGCGGCGTACCGGTGGTGAGCGTGGCACGGCTGGCATTGATGAAGCCGCCGCCATCCACACTGATGCCCGCCGGGTTCGCAATGATCACTTCAGCGCGCTGGCCACCCACTTCGACGTAGCCGCGAAGCTGGCTGGGCGTTCCGCCGTTGACCTCATTGAGGATGATGCGTGCCGGCCCCGATGCGAGGAACGGGTTGCCTTGAACGAACCCACCAAGCTGGGTCTGCACGTTCACCCGACTGTTGTTCAGGATGGCGCCGTTCGAACCGACGCTGAACTGGTTGTAGACGTTGCGCGAGACGCCTGCAGCGGAAGGCGTCTGGATATTGACCAGCGGCACGCCATTGGGCGCTGTCAGCACGGTCGGGCGGAGATTACCGGGAACGTTGGGAGCGCCGACGATCTGGGCATGTGCCGCCCCTGCGATAAGTGCCCCTGCGACGGCTGCAGCACCTGCGACGGTAGTAGCTCTACTCGCTCCCTTGCCAGTGCTCGCGGCCGTTTCCTGGACCGCCATGCGCAGTCCTCTCGCCGCGTTGAAGACCACGCGGTGCAAGTGCCGATTCATCGCTTTTACGCTCCCTCATAGTTGTCAATCTGCAGCCACATCTGTGACCAAATGAAAACTGCGGAGCGCGATTATGAAAGAGCGGCGCTTGCTTTCAAGGAATTAATACATGCTTTTCAACGACAGAATTTGCCCAACTCCGTCGAATTAATCCTTATTTATTAAAATCCTACTAACCGGGATCAACCCGTCAACAATTGTCAAAAATTCGCATCAAGCTAGGCAGGCTTCCCCCCGGAAAAGGATGAAGCCTTCCATTCCCAATCAATGCGCCGGAACCAGAAAATCCTGGCTGATCCGAACCCCCAGCTCATTCACCCGATCGAGGAATTGCGTGAGATACGCATGCAGCCCCGTCGCCAGGATTTCGTCGACACGCGCATATTGCAGATCGGCCAGGAGCTTCCCGGCGCGGCGCTGAGTTTCAGCGCTCTGCTCGTTCTGAACCTTCGCAAGGTTGTTGACCACCTCGACCAGGCTCGCATGCAGCGAGCGCGGCATGTCGGCGCGAAGAATGAGCAGTTCGGCCACGCGCTCCGGCTTGATCACGTCGCGGTACACCTTGCGGTAGACCTCGAAGGCCGAGACGCTGCGCAGGATCGCGCTCCAGTGATAGAAGTCGTACTCCTGGTCTTCCTCGGTGGCGGCGCCGAAGAACTCGCTGTTGAGCGCGTGGAACTTCACATCGACCAGGCGCGCTGTGTTGTCCGCACGTTCCAGGAATGTGCCCAGGCGCGAGAAGTAGAAGGCCTCGTCCTGCAGCATGGTGCCCAGCGTGACACCGCGCGACAGGTGCGAGCGGAACTTGACCCACTCGAAGAACTGGCCGGGGTCGCGCTCGAAGTCGCCCGAGCGCAGCATGCGGTTGACTTCGAGCCAGGTGGTGTTCTGCGTTTCCCAGGCTTCGGTGGTGAGCGCGCCGCGCACGGCACGTGCGTTCTCGCGAGCGGCCTTGAGGCAGGAGACGATGGACGAGGCGTTGCTCTCGTCCTTGACCATGAACTCCATCACCTCCTTGGGCGCGATCTGGTCGTACTTCTGGTTGTACCAGGGCAGCAGTTCGCTGATGGAGAGCACGCCCTGCCAGCCATACTTGGCGACTTCGGCGGACTGCGGCAGGAGCGAGGTCTGGTAGTTGACGTCCAGCATGCGCGCCGTGTTCTCGGCGCGCTCGGTGTAGCGGGACATCCAATAGAGGTGGTCTGCGGTGCGGGACAGCATCGTTCGTGCTCCTACTGCGATTGGCTTTGCGACTGTGCGGGAGCCTTGGACTTGGGCACACGGTCGGCTTCGAGAATCCAGGTGTCCTTGGTGCCGCCGCCCTGCGACGAATTCACCACCAGCGAGCCTTCCTTGAGCGCCACGCGCGTGAGGCCGCCGGGCACCATCTGCACTTCGCTGCCCGAGAGGACGAAGGGGCGCAGGTCGATGTGGCGCGGCGCGATGCCGGCGTCGACGAAGGTGGGCGAGGTCGACAGGCTCAGCGTGGGCTGGGCGATGTAGCCGTCGGGCTTGGCGATCACGGCCTTCTTGAAGTCCTCGATCTCCGCCTGCGTCGCGGCGGGGCCAATCAGCATGCCGTAGCCGCCGGCGCCGTGCACTTCCTTGACGACCAGGTCCTTCATGTTGTCGAGCGTGTACTGCAGCTCGTCCTTGTTTCGGCACATGTAGGTGGGCACGTTCTTCAAGATCGGCTTCTCGCCGAGGTAGAACTCCACCATCTTCGGCACGTAGGGGTAGATCGACTTGTCGTCGGCCACGCCGGTGCCCACCGCATTGCAGATGACGACGTTGCCTTCGCGGTAGGCGCGCATCAGGCCCGCGCAGCCCAGGGTCGAAGTCGGGCGGAACACCTCGGGGTCGAGGAAGTCGTCGTCCACGCGGCGGTAGATGACGTCGACGCGCTTCGGCCCGCGCGTGGTGCGCATGTAGACGAAGTTGTCCTTCACGAACAGGTCCTGCCCCTCGACCAGCTCCACGCCCATCTGCTGCGCGAGGAAGGCGTGCTCGAAGTAGGCGCTGTTGTACATGCCCGGCGTGAGCACCACCACCGTGGGCTCGGCCGTGGCCGGCGGCGCGCTGGCGCGAAGCGTTTCGAGCAGCAGGTCGGGGTAGTGCGCGACCGGCGCGATGCGGTTCTGGTTGAAGAGCTCGGGGAAGAGCCGCATCATCATCTTGCGGTTCTCGAGCATGTAGCTCACGCCGCTGGGCACGCGCAGGTTGTCTTCGAGTACGTAGTACTCGCCGTTGCCCGAGGCGTCGGGCGCCCGCACGATGTCGATGCCCGAGATGTTCGAGTAGACGTTGTGCGGCACGTTCACGCCCATCATCTCGGGGCGGAACTGGGCGTTGTTCAGGATCTGCTCGGCCGGGATGATGCCGGCCTTGATGATTTCCTGGTCATGGTAGACATCGTGAAGAAAGCGGTTGAGCGCCGTCACGCGCTGCACCAGCCCTTTTTCCATGCTGTCCCACTCGTGGGCGGGAATGATGCGAGGCAGCAGGTCGAACGGTATGAGCCGCTCGGTGCCGGAGCCGTCCTCGTCCTTGGCGCCGTACACCGCGAAGGTGATGCCGACCCGGCGGAAGATCATTTCCGCCTCTTCGCGTCGCGAACGCATCACCTCACCGGGTTGCTTCGCGAGCCATTGGTCGTAGCGCTTGTAATGCTGTCGAATCGCAGCTCCAGCGTAGGGAAGCTGCTCGTACATCTCGTCAAATTTGTGCATGGAACGACCAATCTCCTTGAGCTCGTAGCTTAGCAAGTTCAGGGCCAGTAGAACCCCTGATGCCAAGGCCGGAGACGGGCCGGATGATCTTTCCTCGCTCAGCCGGCGGAGCCCTCCTCGCTCCCCGCCTCGCTCGCTTCCTGCTTCTTGCGGGGCGACAGGAATCCCTTGATGCGCTCCCCGCTCTCGTCGCTGTAGAGGCTCGTCAGGAAGGACTCCCGTTCGGCCTCCAACTGCTCGCGCCGGCTGCGTCCGCGCGCCGCATACACGAGCTGCTTGATGCGCGCCTGCACCTCGAACGGCCCGCGCGCAAGCTGTTGCGCCCAGGCGAGCGCGGCGGCACCGGCTTCCCCGTGCGGCACCACCTTGTTGACCACGCCCAGCTCATGCAACCGCCTGGCAGTGCACGGCGTGCCGTCGAGCAGCATTTCCAGCGCGGCCTGCGGCGGCAGAGCGCGGGCCAGCGAATCGGTGCCGCCGCCGTCGGGCGAGAGGCCGACGTTGATGTACGACATCGCGAACTTCGCGTCCTCGGCGGCCACGATGAGATCGCAGGCCAGGCTCAGCGAGAAGCCGCCGCCCATCGCCGCCCCCTCGACCGCGGCGATCACGGGCTGCGGCGCCTCCTCGATCGCCATGAGCCATTCGTGCAGCGCGTCGATGTGGCCGCGCTGCTCGGCGGCCGGCAGCTTTCGCTGGCGGGCCAGCCGCCGCAGGTCGCCGCCTCCGCTGAAGTGATCGCCCTCGCCGCGCAGCACGATGGCGCGCACCGTGCGGAAGCCCGCGGTGGCGCGTATCGCCTTGGCCGCCGCACGGTAGACCGAGGGATTGATGGCGTTGCGCGCCTCCGGGTTGCTGAGCGTCAGGATGAGCACCGGGCCTTCGCGGTGCATGTCGAGCCTGGCGCCCGACGCGGGCGCGGCGCTCGCGCTGGTGATGGCCGGAACCGCTGTCGTCATGAAACCCGCCCTGCGGTCACGCCCCGCTGCGAGCGTGGACGTTTGTACATGTTGCCCCCTTGTCGCCGAGTTGTAGCTACCCAGTAAAACGCAGGATTCTTCGGCTTGGATTCGTGAAAATGAATACCTTTAAGCTACTTTTGACAATTAATTCACAGTTTCAAGAGCCCGGGAGCTCCGAAGGGGGCAGGCGGTGCTGCCAGTACCGGGCACGCCGCTCCCGTTCGCAGGCGACATCGGCAGGATGCAGGCTGCTCCAATGCGCGGCGCCGCAGCGGGTGTTCTCGATCAGCCGCACGCCCCGGTCGAGGTAGCGCGCGACCACCTCCCGGGCCGGATGGCCGAAGCGGTTGCGGTACCCCGCCTGCACGAGCACGATGCGCGGCCTAACCTGGTCGAGGAAAGCCTCCCCCGAAGAAGTCTTGCTCCCGTGATGCGGCGCCAGCAGCACGTCGGCATGCAGCAGCTGGGGCGTGCGCACGACCAGCGCCGCTTCCTGCAGCCGCTCGATATCGCCGGCCAGCAGTGCCGCCGCGCGTCCGTTGTCGACGCGCAGCACGCACGAAACCGCATTGGGCTTGCCGAAGCTGCGGTAGTCGCTTTCGAAGGGATGCAGCACCTCGAAGCGCACGCCGTCCCAGCTCCACGACTGCCCTGCCTCGCAGCGCCTCGACGCACGCATCGCCTGCAGCGGGTGCGTGGCCTCGATGGAGCTCAGCAGCTCGGCCTCCGGCTGCATCGCGAGCACCGCGGGCGCGCCGCCGATGTGGTCGGCATCGCGATGACTCACCACCAGCGTGTCGAGCCGCTCGCCGTAGGCCCGCAGCAGCGGCACCAGCACGCGGTGCCCCGCGTCACTTTCGAGGCCGTAGCGCGGGCCGGCGTCGTAGAGCAGGCTGTGTGTGGCGGTGCGCACGAGCACCGCGTTGCCCTGGCCGATGTCTGCGGCGAGCAGCTCGAACTCGCCCACCGCAGGCCGGGGCGCCTGCCACAGCAGCACCGGCAGGAGCAGAGGAACGCCAAGGCTGCGCAGCGACCACGGCAGCCGCATCGCCAGCAACACGCCGCCGCCCACGCCGCAGGCGGCCATCCACAGCGGAGGCGCCGCCATCGACAGCGTGGCATGCGGCAGGCCGGCCAGCCCTTGCAGCAGGAGCGCGAGCGCATGCACGGCCCAGGCAGCAGCGTCCCACAGGGGCGGCACCGCCACGCCGAGCATCGCCAGCGGCGTGATCACGAGCGTGACCCAGGGAATCGCCACCGCATTGGCCACCAGCCCGATCAGCGACACCTGCTGGAACAGCAGCAGGCTCAGCGGCGTGATGGCCAGCGTGATGGTCCATTGCTCGCGGAAGAAGCGCAGCAGCCGAGCGGCCCCGCCGGCCTGCTGCTCGCCCGGCATTCCGGCGTCCGTCGCGAAGAGCACGCCCACCGCGACGAAGCTCAGCCAGAAGCCAGCCTGCATCAGGGCCCACGGATCGAGCGCGACCACCACGGCGGCGGTCAGCAGCCAAACGTTAGGCCATGGCCAGCGCCGACCAGTGAGACGCAGCAGCGCGACCGTCGCGAGCATCCAGACCGTGCGCTGCGACGGCACACCCCAGCCGCTGAAGAGCGCATAGAGCGCGGCCAGCAGCACGCCGCCGACCAGCGCGGCCTGCTGGGCGGGCAGCCTCAGCATCAGCCTTGCGCTGCGGCGCCAGAGCAGGCCGACCACGTGCGCAGCGAGCCAGGCGAACATCGTGACGTGCAGGCCCGAGATCGACATCAGGTGCGCCACGCCCGTGGCACGGAACACGTCCCAGCCGGCGCGGTCGATGGCGTTCTGGTCGCCGGTGACGAGGGCCGCGATCACGCCTGCGCGGGCGCGGTCGGGCACGCGCTCGAAGATCGCATCGCGCACGGCCTCGCGGGCCCGCTCGATGGGGTGGCGCCAGGTGGAGTCGACCAGCACCGGCGCCACGTCGCGCGTGCCGCTGCGCACATGGCCGCTGGCATGCAGGCCCTGCTCCCACATCCAGAGTTCGCCGTCGAAGCCATGCGGGTTGCGGTTGCCGTGCGGCGCCTTCAGGCGCACCGTCAGGCTCCAGCGCTCGCCCGCGTGGAGCACGGCGACGTCGGCGACGGCCCGGGGTGCGCGGCTCCAGAGGCTGGAACCCTCGGCATACCAGCCGAGCGCGATGCGATCGGGGACGACGGGCAGGCCCCGCGTGCCGGCATCGGCCCAACGGGCGGATTCGACATCCAGCGTGAAGCGCGTGCCGGCCTCGTTGCGCTGGGGCATCTCGGACACGACCCCCGTGACGCGCAGGTCCTGCCCTTCGAGCGCAGGGGCCAGTGCGCCTGCGGCATAGGCCACGGCACGCCACCCCGCGAGCCCCGCGCCGGCCATCGCCCCGCAGGCCAGGGCGATGAGCAGGAGCGCCCTTCCCGGCAGCAGCCGCCAACACATTCCGGCCGTTGCGGCCCATAGCAAACCGGCATAGACCCATGCCGGCCACAGCACCGGTTGCTGCAGTTGCAAGGCCGCTCCCAACAGCGAACCGCCCAGCGCCGCGAATGCGCCGGCAGCGCCCACAGCCCGGCGTGACGCGCGATTCCGCGTCATCGGACAACTCCCGAACCCATGATGCAAACCCTCCCCGAACCCGCGCTCAATGGCGCGTTAATTGCTAAGCATCTCGGCTAGTATGCGTCTCACCAGAGACATCTTCTCGATGCAATCTGCCAGCACAGCACAAAAAAACGCATGTCCATTCACGCCGCTCTACACCACGTCACCCACTACAAGTACGACCGCCTGGTGCAGCTGGGCCCGCAGGTCGTGCGCTTGCGGCCCGCGCCGCATTGCCGCAGCAACGTCATCTCGTATTCGCTGCGGGTCGAGCCGGCCGAGCACTTCGTCAACTGGATGCAGGACCCGTTCGCCAACTACCAGGCGCGGCTCGTGTTTCCCGAGAAGACGCGCGAGTTCAAGGTCACCGTCGACCTCGTGGTCGAGATGGCGGTCTACAACCCCTTCGACTTCTTCCTCGAGCCGCAGGCCGAAAACTTCCCCTTCAAGTACACGCCCTCGCAGGCCGAGGAACTGGCTCCCTACCTCGTGGCCGACCCGGTCACGCCGCTGCTGCAGGCCTACCTCGACAAGATCGACCGCAAGGAGCAGCGCACCATCGACTTCCTGGTCGGTTTGAACCAGCAGGTCCAGAAGGACGTCAACTACCTCATCCGCATGGAGCCCGGCGTGCAGACGCCGGAAGAAACGCTCACCAACGGCAGCGGCTCCTGCCGCGACTCGGGCTGGCTGCTGGTGCAGCTGCTGCGCCACTGCGGGCTGGCCGCACGCTTCGTCTCGGGCTACCTGATCCAGCTCACGCCCGACGTGAAGGCGCTCGACGGCCCGAGCGGCACCACGGTCGACTTCACCGACCTGCACGCCTGGTGCGAGGTGTTCCTGCCCGGCGCGGGATGGATCGGCCTCGACGCCACCTCGGGCCTGCTGGCCGGCGAGGGCCACATCCCCCTGGCCTGCACGCCCACGCCCTCGAGCGCGGCGCCCATCGAGGGCGGCGTCGACGAATCCGAGGTCGAGTTCAGCCATGACATGAAGGTCACGCGCATCTACGAATCGCCGCGCGTCACCAAGCCCTACACCGAAGACCAGTGGGCCGACGTGCTTGCGCTGGGCGAGGCAGTGGATGCCCGCCTGAAGGCCGGCGACGTGCGCCTGACCATGGGCGGCGAGCCCACCTACGTGGCCACCACCGACCGCGACGCGCCCGAATGGAACACCGACGCGCTCGGCCCCACCAAGCGCGGCTACGCCACCGAGCTCGTGCACAAGCTGCGCGCCGAATACGGCAAGGGCGGCTTCCTGCACTTCGGCCAGGGCAAGTGGTACCCGGGCGAACAGCTGCCGCGCTGGGCACTGTCGATCTTCTGGCGCGCCGACGGCCAGCCGCTTTGGCATGACCCCGACCTGTTCGCCGACGAGCGCTTTCCCACGCACTACACGAGCGAGGACGCGCGCCGCTTCACCAACCTGCTGGCGCAGAAGCTCGGCCTGACCGAGCGCTACATCCAGCCGGGCTACGAGGACATCTACTACTACCTCTGGCGCGAACGCCGCCTGCCGGTGAACGTCGACCCCTTCGACTCCAAGCTCGACGACGAGCTGGAGCGCATGCGCCTGCGCCGCGTGTTCACGCAGAAGCTCGACGCGGTGATCGGCTACATGCTGCCGCTGGAACCCGGCAACGCGAACCGCGACGCCCCCGCGCTCGAAGGCCCGGCCTGGAAGACCGGCCCGTGGTTCCTGCGCGACGACCGGCTCTGCCTCATTCCGGGCGACTCGCCCATGGGCTACCGCCTGCCGCTCGACTCGCAACCGTGGGCCAGCAAGGGCGACTACCCCTACATGATCGAGCGCGACCCGAACGCGCAGCGCGGCGCGCTGCCGAGCGGGGCCGACTACCAGGCGCGCTACGCCATGGCCGCGGGCGATGCCGGCGGCGCCGCGACGGGGCTGGGTGCCGTTCCCTATACCTTCGGCGCTCCGCCCGCCGTGCCCTCTTCGCTGCGCATGCAGACGCCGGGCGCCGCGAGCGACGGCGAAGGCCATGGCGTGGACGACAACGACACCGCCAACTCCGTCGATCCGACGGTCAACCGCCAGCCACGGCGCGGCGAATCCGCCCACTGGATCACCCGCACCGCGCTGTGCGTCGAAGTGCGCGACCCGCGCCGCGCGAACGGCCCCGCCGCCGAGAAGAAGGGCAGCGCCTCGGGCGTGCTCTACGTCTTCATGCCCCCGCTTGCGCGCCTGGAGGACTACCTCGACCTCGTCGCTGCCGTGGAAGCCACTGCGCGCGACCTGGGCGTGCGCATCGTGATGGAAGGCTATCCGCCGCCGCGCGATCCGCGCCTGAAGCTGCTGCAGGTCACGCCCGACCCGGGCGTGATCGAGGTCAACATCCATCCGGCCCACAACTGGAAGGAACTGGTCGACCACACCGAGTTCCTCTACAACGCCGCCTTCGAAACCCGCCTGTCGGCCGAGAAGTTCATGACCGACGGCCGCCACACCGGCACCGGCGGCGGCAACCACTTCGTGCTGGGCGGCGCGACGCCGGCCGACAGCCCCTTCCTGCGCCGGCCCGAGCTGCTGGCCAGCCTGCTGCTGTACTGGCACAACCATCCGTCGCTGAGCTACCTGTTCTCGGGCATGTTCATCGGCCCGACGAGCCAGGCGCCGCGCGTGGACGAGGCGCGCAACGACCAGGTCTACGAGCTGGAGATCGCGCTGAAGGAGATCGCGAAGAACCGCGAGATCTACGGCCAGAACATGCCGGCCTGGCTGGTCGACCGCACGCTGCGCAACATCCTGATCGACGTCACGGGCAACACGCACCGCAGCGAGTTCTGCATCGACAAGCTCTACTCGCCCGACTCCAGCACCGGCCGCCTCGGCCTTCTGGAACTGCGCGCCTTCGAGATGCCGCCGCACGCGCGCATGAGCATCGCGCAGCAGTTGCTGATCCGCGCGCTGGTGGCCCGCTTCTGGGACGAGCCCTACAAGGCGCCCGTCACCCGCTGGGGCACCGAGCTGCACGACCGCTTCCTGCTGCCGACCTTCGTGAAGATGGACTTCGACGACGTCATCAGCGAGATGCGCCAGGCCGGCTTCGCCTTCGATCCCGACTGGTTCGCGCCGCACTTCGAGTTCCGCTTCCCGCTGGTGGGCCAGGTTCAGGCGATGGGCGTGGAGCTGTCGCTGCGCAATGCGCTCGAGCCCTGGCACGTGATGGGCGAGGAAGGCGCGGTCGGCGGCACGGTGCGCTATGTGGATTCGTCGCTGGAGCGCATCGAAGTGCGCGTGACCGGCCTCAACGAGAGCCGCCACGTCGTCACCGTCAACGGCAAGGTGCTGCCGCTGCAGCCCACGGGCGTGACCGGCGAATTCGTGGCCGGCGTGCGCTACAAGGCCTGGAACCCGCCTTCGTCGCTGCACCCGAGCATCAAGGCCCATGCGCCACTGACCTTCGACCTGGTCGACACCTGGATGAAGCGCTCGCTGGGCGGCTGCCAGTACTTCGTGGCCCACCCGGGCGGGCGCAACTACGAGACCTTCCCGGTCAACGCCTACGAGGCCGAAAGCCGCCGCCATTCGCGCTTCACCCGCACCGGCCACACCCCCGGCCTGCTGCGCACGCCGCCGGCCACCATCGAGCTGCCGGGCAGCCGCGAATTCCCGTTCACGCTCGATCTGCGGCGCTGAGGGGACATCCGTCACACTGCCCGAACGGCCCCCCGTGACGGCAGTGTGACAATTACCCCCCTGTGGAACCTTTGAACGAATCCCTGTTCGACGCCCAGGCACTGGAGTTTCCGGCGGCCCTGGCGTCGGCGCTCGCCCCGCCCGCCCTGCCCGGCCATTTCGACGAAATGCGCGGGCTGGCCACGCCGGCGGCGCCGGCGGCGCCGCTCCGGCCGGCGCCCGGGCCTTCGACAACGGCCCCAGCCCCTGCCGCCCCGCAGCTCTACGATGCCGCGGCGGGCCAGTCGCAGTCCCAATCCCAGGCGCAGCCCAATCCCCAGCCCAATTCGCAGTCACCCACGCAGTCGCCCTCCCAGCCGACCATCCAGTCGCAATCCCAGGCGCAGACACAGGCCTCCGGCGAGCCACCGCCGCTCACCCCGGCCTGGAACGCCTTCTTCGAGCAGCTGGGCCCGGGCGGCTTCAACGACCTGCCCCGTCGCGCGGCCAGCCTGGAGCGGCAGATCCGCGACAACGGCGTCACCTACAACGTGTACGCAGACGCCAACGGCCCGCAGCGGCCCTGGTCGCTCGACCTGTTCCCGCTGATCGTCTCGCCGGAGAGCTGGAGCCGGATCGAGGCCGGCGTGCTGCAGCGCGTGCGCGTGCTCGACCGCGTGATGGCCGACGCCTACGGCCCCCAGCAGCTGCTGGCCGAGGGCCTCATTCCCCCCGCGCTGGTACGCGGCCACCCCGGCTACCTGCGCGCGCTGCACGGCGTGAAGCCGCCGGGCGACACCTGGCTGCACATCGCCGCATTCGACCTGGCGCGCGGCCCCGACGGCAACTGGTGGGTCGTCTCCCAGCGCACGCAGGCGCCCTCGGGCCTGGGCTACCTGCTGGAGAACCGCCTTGCCATCACGCGGCAGTTTCCGCAGGCCTTCGAGGCGCTGCACGTGCAGCGGCTGGCCGCCACCTACAGCGCCATGATGGAAGGCCTGCAGCGCATGTGCCCGGCCGGCGTGCCGCCGCACATCGCGCTGCTCACGCCGGGCCCCTACAACGAGACCTACTTCGAGCACGCCTACCTCGCGCGCTACCTCGGCGTCACGCTGGTCGAGGGCAGCGACCTCACGGTGCGCGACCAGCGGCTCTACCTGAAGACGCTGCAGGGCCTGCGCCCGGTGCACGGCCTCATCAAGCGGCTGGACGACCAGTTCCTCGACCCGCTGGAGCTGCGCCCCGACTCCACGCTCGGCGTGCCCGGCCTGCTGCAGGCCATCCGCGCCGGCAACGTGCTGGTGGCCAACATGCCGGGCTCGGCCTTCCTCGAATCGCCCGCGCTGCTGGGCTTCCTGCCCGGGCTGGCGCGCCGGCTGATCGGCGAGAAGCTCATGCTCCCCGCCCTGCCCACCTGGTGGTGCGGCGAGCGCGCCGCGCTCGAATCGGTGCTGCCGCAGCTGGGCGACTGCGCCATCAAGCCCACCTACCCCGGCTTCGACGGCCGCGCGAGCTTCGACGCCGTGCTCGGCAGCCACCTCGGCCGGCGCGAGCTCGACGAATGGGCCGGCCGCATCGTGCGCGAGGGCGACGTCCACACCGTGCAGGGCTACATGCCGCTGTCGCAGATGCCCACCTGGGCCAACGACCTCGGCCCGGGCCACATCGCGCCGCGCGCGGTGATGCTGCGCGTGTTCGCGGTGAGCGACGGCGCGCAGTCGTGGCGCGTGCTGCCCGGCGGCCTGGCGCGGCTCACCGAGCCCGACGCGCAGTTCGCCTCGATGCAGCGCGGCGGCAGCAGTGCCGATGTGTGGGTGCAGACGCACGGCGAGGTCGACCGAACCACGCTGCTGCAGCCGCACAGCACGCCGGCATCGCTCGCGCGGCATCGCGCGCCGGTCACCAGCCGCGCGGCCGAGAACATGTTCTGGCTGGGCCGCTACACCGAGCGTGCCGAGAACGCGGTGCGCCTGGCCCGCCTCACGCTGAGCCTGCTGGGCAGCGAAGACCAGTCCTCACGCCCGCTGCTCGAATGGCTGCACCGCATGGCGCTGCGCAATGCGCTGGTGCCCGCCGGCGTGCCGAGCGCGCCGCAGTCGCGACGCGTGTTCGAGCGCGCGCTCATCGCCGAATTGGGCGACGTGGCGCGCGGCGGCAGCGTGGGCTTCAGCCTGCGCTGCATCCGGCAGGCCGCGGCCGCGGTGCGCGAGCGGCTCTCGCAGGACACCTGGAACCAGATCGTGCGCACCGAGGCCGACTTCCTGCGCCGCTGCGCCGAGCAGGCCGACGAAGGCAGCTTCGCCGCCAGCGCTGCGCTGCGCGCCCTCGAATCCGCCAGCAACGCCCTCGCCGCCATGACCGGCGCGCAGACCGACCGCATGACGCGCGACGACGCCTGGCGGCTCCTGTCCATCGGCCGCCACATCGAGCGGCTGGGCTTCCTCGCGAATGCGCTGGAGGCCGGCTTCGACAACGGCGCGGTGCACGAGGTGAGCGGCTTCGAGGCCATGGTGGCCCTCTTCGACAGCACCATCACCTTCCATGCCCGCTACCAGCAGCGCCGCGACGTCGCCACCATGGTCGACCTGCTGGTGCTCGACGCCGAGAACCCGCGCTCGCTGGCCTGGGTCACGCAGACCCTGCGCGGGCGCATCGCGCGGCTGGCCGGCAGCGCGCCGGGCAAGCTGACGGCCCTTTCGTACGAGCTGCCCGATCCGTCCGGCTGGACGCTCGAGCACCTCTGCGCCGCCGGGCCCGACGCCGACTACCCGGAGCTCGTGAAGCTGCTCGCCGGCTGCGAGACGGCGGCCTACCACGTGTCCGACGCCATCGGCACGCGCTACTTCACGCTGACCTCCGAGTCGCTGCGCTCGGTCGGCGCCTGAACAGGTACTCCCCCATGCTTCGCGCACTTCGTGTCGCTACGCACACCCCCTCGCCGGGGGCGACGCCTGCGGCCCGGCAAAGCCGGTTCCGCGGCGTTCCACAATAAGTTCAAGGAGAACCACCGCCATGCCTCGCCATATCACCATCAGCCGCCGCTTCGCACTCGCCACCGCGAGCGTCTTCGCGGCCCTGGCCATCGCCGGCTGCGGCAAGCAGGAGCCCGCATCGGCGCCGGCCGCTGCCGCGGCCCCGCCGGCAGCAGCACGCGTGCTGGTGGTGGGCACCGACGCCGCCTACACGCCCTTCGAGTCGCAGAACGACCGGGGAGAGATCGTGGGCTTCGACATCGAGGTGGTGAAGGCGGTCGCGCAGAAGGCCGGCTTCGAGGTGAAGTTCGTCAACACGCCGTGGGAAGGCATCTTCAACTCGCTCGCCCAGGGCGACCGCGACCTGCTGGTGTCGGCCATCACCATCACCGACGAGCGCCGCCAGACGATGGACTTCTCGCAGCCCTACTTCGACGCGCGCCAGCTCATCGCCGTGCGCAACGACGCGCCCATCAACAGCTTCGAGGACCTCAAGCCCCTGAAGGTCGGCGTGCAGAACGGCACCACCGGCGACGAGGTGGTGGGCAAGCTGCTGGGCAAGTCGAGCACCGCCATCAAGCGCTTCGAGTCGACGCCGCTGGCGCTCAAGGAACTGGAAGCCGGCGGCGTGCAGGCCGTGGTGGCCGACAACGGCGTGGTGGTGCACTACCTCGCCAACAACACCGCCGGCGGCTTCAAGACGGTGAGCGACACCAGCTTCCCGGTGGAGAAGTACGGCATCGCCGTGAAGAAGGGCAACGCCGAGTTGCTCGCCAAGATCAACCAGGGCCTGGAGGCGATCCGCGCCGACGGCACCTACGCGAAGATCTACGCCTCGTACTTCGGCGCAGAGTCGAAGTAGGCGGCCAGAGCGACGCACTCACCCGACTGGCTTCGCCATGCTGCTGCACGTCACCCACGAAACACGCTACGAATACTCGCCGCCGGTCGAGACGGCGCAGCATCTCGCGCACCTGAAGCCGCTGGTCACCGGCTCGCAGAAGCTCGTGAGCCACAAGCTCTCCATCGAGCCCGCGCCGGCACAGCGCAGCGAGCAGGCCGACCTGTACGGCAACGCGCGTGCCTTCTTCGCGCTCGAGGCCACGCACGACCGGCTGGTGGTCACGGCCGAGAGCGTGGTCGAGACCTCGCAGCCCGTGCTCTCGCCCGCCGTGGCGCGCGACCTGCCCTGGGAGGCCGTGCGAGAGCGCTTCCGCTTCCGCAAGGACGCCACCTTCGACGCGGCGTCGGAGTTCGTCTTTCCCTCGCCCTACGTGCCGCGCCACGACGACTTCGCCGCCTATGCCCGCGCCAGCTTCGTGCCCGGGCGCGCCGCCTTCGACGTGGCGATGGATCTCACCACGCGCATCTACGAAGACTTCACCTACGACGCCGACAGCACCGAGATCAATACTCCCGCCGTCGAGGCCCTCGCGCAGCGCAAGGGCGTGTGCCAGGACTTCGCCCACATCATGATCGCGTGCTTCCGCACCATGGGCCTGCCCGCGCGCTACGTCAGCGGCTACCTGCTGACGCAGCCGCCGCCCGGCCAGCCCCGACTGGTGGGCGCCGACGCCTCGCATGCCTGGGTGTCGGTGTACCTGCCCGGCGAGGACGACGGCACCGGCGGCAGCCCCGGCGACTGGGTCGACTTCGACCCCACCAACGGCCGACAGCCCGGCGAGGACTACGTCACGCTGGCCATCGGCCGCGACTACTCCGACGTCTCGCCGATGCGCGGCGTACTGCATGGCGGCGCAAGGCACACGCTGAGTGTCGGCGTGACCGTGCAGCCGGTGGGGGAAGTGGTCGAGGGCCTGCCGCAAACACAGACACAATCGCCTTCCCAAGACAAGGAGTCCCAATGAGCGTCTACGACAAACTTTCCAGCCTCGGCATCACCCTTCCGCCCGTCGCCGCACCCGCCGCCGCATACGTGCCCTTCGTGCAGACCGGCAACCTCGTGTTCCTCTCGGGCCACATCGCCAAGAAGGACGGCAAGGTCTGGACCGGCCAGCTCGGCGCCAACATCAGCACCGAGGAAGGCAAGCAGGCCGCTCGCGCCATCGCCATCGACCTGCTGGGCACGCTGCACGCGGCCGTGGGTGACCTGAACAAGGTCAAGCGCATCGTCAAGGTGATGAGCCTGGTCAACTCGGTCGGCACCTTCACCGAGCAGCACCTCGTGACCAACGGCGCGAGCGAGTTCTTCGCCGAAGTCTTCGGCCCCGAGAAGGGCGCGCATGCGCGCAGCGCCTTCGGCGTGGCACAGATTCCGCTGGGCGCCTGCGTGGAGATCGAGCTGATCGCCGAGATCGGCTGAAGCTCGCACATCCGCGCACGTCCGCGCACGTCCGCGCGCACACCCGCATCCGCGGCACCCCATGCAAGAGGCCTGACGGCGATGGCCGTCGGGCCTTTTCTCTTCCGGGCCCACACGCATGTCCAGACACGTTCCGCCACCGCCCGCCCCAGAGAGCGCCCTGCGCGCGCTCGAAGCCAAGCTCGGCGCTGCCTTGCCGCCGGTTCTCAGGGCCTGCTTTGCGACGAGCAACGGCGGCAGGTTCGGCGATCCGCGCAATCGCGACTGCGAATGGCAGCTCCACCCCGTGTTCGACGCCACCGACCGCAAGCAGATGAAGCGCACCGGCGAGGACGTCGTCCACTACACGAAGCTGGCGCTGAAGGACGAGCGCTTTCCGCGCCACGGCATCAGCATCGCGCACGACTACACGCTGGCGCGCCAGCTGCTGGTGCTGCGCGACGAGGCAAGCGGTGCCATCTCCGACCAGGTCTTCCTGTTCGACGCCTTCACCGGCCAGTGGTGTGCGCCCTACGCCGCCGACCTGCAGGCGGCCATCGACCAGGACCGCATTCCCGAAGCCGTGCAGCCCGACCCCGCACGAGCGCTGCCCGTGTTCCGCTACTACGCCGACCCGTTCGAATCGGGCGTGATGCGCGTTTCGAGCGAAACCTGCGAGTGCTGCGGCAAGGCCACCGGCTACATCTACGGCGGCAGCTTCTACGCCGTCGGCAGCGAATCGCACTTCTGCCCATGGTGCATCGCCGACGGCTCGGCGGCGGCGAAGTTCGACGGCGAATTCAACGACGCAGCCGGCGTGGGCATGGGCGAGGTCGAGCTGCCCTCGCCCATCATCGAGGAGGTGTCGCAGCGCACGCCCAGCTTCTTCAGCTGGCAGCAGGAGCAATGGTGGGCGCACTGCAACGACGCGGCCCGCTTCCTCGGCGAGATCGAGCATGTCGACCGGACGCTGCTCGCATCGGAAAGCGCCGCCGACTTCGTGCGCGAGACCTGCGAGGCGGTTCGCCTGGAACCCGGCGAAGACTGGCAGTCGCTGCTGGACACGCCCTCGGGCGAGCGCAGCTTCGCGGTGTTCGTCTTCGGCTGCCTGCACTGCGGCAAGCTCGGCGGCTACGTCGACCACAGCTGACGCAGCCAGCGCTGCCAGCTCTGTCAGCGCAAGAACGCAGCGCCTGTCTCGCCACGGCGATGCGTCTCGACGGCGGGACGCAGGCCGCCGGCATGCGCGTCGCCCACCACCGCGCCGATGCCCGCGCCCGGCACCGCCTCGTCCTTCAGGTCGTTCCAGCCGCGCTCACACGGCGGCGGCTGCGACCTCGAGCTGGGCGAGCCGCCGCGCCATGCGGCCGACGAAGTTCTGCGTCACATGCGGCAGCACGCGCTGCGACGGCACCACGATGCCGACCTGCAGCTGGTCGAGCGCCGGCAGCTCGAAGGGCCGCCAGATCAGGTCGCCGCGCTTCAGGTCCTCGATGAAGGCGATCTTCGAGAAGCACGAGATGCCCTTGCCGGCCATGATGAGCCGCTTGAGCATCGGCGTCGAGTTGCAGGTGGCGGCCGGCTCCATGTCGTCCCAGAACGATGCGAACTCGGGCGACAGCGCGGCGCTGATCACCGGGTGCGAACTGGAGCGCAGGAACGGATAGCGCGCGCATTCCTTGAGCGAAACGCTTGCGTGTTTGGCCAGCGGGTGGCCCGGTGCCATCACCAGCCCGATGGGCAGCTTCGCCAGCGCCACCGCCGCCACGCCGCCCGGCAGCCGGCTCACGAAGGTCATGCCCACGTCCACCTGGCCCGACATCACCATCTGCGGCACGTCCATGGGCTGCACCGCGGTGATGGTGTATGTGACGGCGGGGAACACCTGCAGGAAGTCTTCCACCGCCGAGGGCAGCAGCTCCTCGAAGAACGAATCCATCGCCGCCACCTTCACGTGGCCGGTGCGCTCGCCCTTGAGCGCATCGAGCTCGGTGCGCATCACCTGGTACTGGTGCAGCGTCTCCTGCGCGTGCTTGAGCAGGCGCTCGCCGGCCGCATTCAGCCGCAGGCCGTTGGGCATGCGGTCGAACAGCTCGACGCCGAGCTCGTCCTCCAGCTTGTGGATCTGCCGGTTGACCGCGCTGGCGGCCACGTAGAGCCGTTCCGAAGCCTTGCGCACCGAACCGCAGCTCGCCACCTCGATGAAGTACTTGAGGATGCTGGCGTGCATCAGCCGGTCCTCCCGCGCATGCACATACGCATGCACATGCGCGTGGCCCGGGGCTCATCCGGCCAGCCGCGCGCCCTCCTTTGCGATGGCGGGGTGGTCGCAGGCCACGGGGCCGGCGTCCGCCGCGCCGCCGGGCGAGCCCAGCCCGCTGACCTCGGCGGCGAAGAAGTCGCGGTTGATGACCGCGAAATGTGCCATTTCGGGCGGCAGCCGAAGGTCTTCGTAGATCGCCTGCGTGGGGCAGGCCGACACGCAAATGCCGCAGTCGATGCATTCATCCGGGTGAATGTACAGAGTGCGCGCGCCTTCGTAGATGCAATCGACAGGACAGCACTTGACGCAGGCGCCGTCCTTGACGTCGATGCAGGCACCGGTGATGACGTGGGGCATGGCATGCACCTTCGCTGGCGGGCCGGTCTAGCGGCCCAGCCACTGCGGCTTGCGCTTCTGCTGGAAGGCCAGCACACCCTCGTCGGCGTCCTGCGACTGCAGCGCCGCCACCAGCGCCGGCAGCCGCATGCGATGCGCCTCGGCCGGCGCCAGGGTGCCGGTGCGCCGCACCACCTGCTTGATGGCCTTGAGCGACAGCGGCGCGCATGCCAGCATCTGCTGCACCCAGCGGTCGACGGCCGCATCGAGCTCCGCACGGGGCACCACCTCGTTGACCAGGCCCATCTCCAGCGCGCGCTGCGCCTTCACGCGCTGGCCGGTGAGCATCATGCCCATGGCCTGGCGGTAGGGAATCTGCCGCTGCAGCAGCAGCATGCCGCCGTCTAGCGGCAGCCGCCCCACCAGCGGTTCGGGCAGGCCGAAGCTGGCCTCCTCGCAGGCCACCACGATGTCGCAGCCCAGCACCATCTCGAAGCCGCCACCCAGGGCAAGGCCGTTGACGCGCGCGATCACCGGCACGTCCAGCGTCTCGCGCAGCGCGATGCCGCCGAAACCGCCGGGACGCGCCGCCGCCCAGTACTCCACGCCCTTGAGGCTGGAGGTGTTCTTCAGGTCGGCGCCGGCGCAGAAGGCGCGCTCGCCGGCGCCGGTGAGCACCACGGCGCGGATGTCGTCGCGCGACTCGATCTCGCTCCAGATGCGCTGCAGCCCGGCCTCGGTGGGCAGGTCGACGGCATTGAGCACCTCGGGCCGGTCGATGGTGACCGTCGCGACATGGCCCGTGACTTCGAGGAAAACGCTCATGCGCCGGCCTCCTCGATCAGCGCGCGCGCCTCGGCGAGAACCTCGGCCGTGTGCTGCCCGAGCCGGGGCGGTGCCCGGCGCAGGCCGGCCCTGGCGCCCGACATGTGGATGGGGCTGCCAATGAACTTCAGCGCACGGCCCGAGGGCGTGCCGCCTTCCAGGATCATTGCGTTGTGCAGCGTCTGCGGATCGACCAGCGCCTCGCGCATGTCGCGCACCGGGGCCGACAGCAGGTCCTGCTCTTCCAGCTTCGCAAGCCAGTGCTCGCGGGTATCGCTTGCGAAGCGCTCGCGGAAGATGGCGTGCAGCGCGGCCTTGTTCTCGAACTGCGCCGAGAGCGTGGCGTAGCGCGCGTCGAGCGAGAGGTCGTCGATGCCCAGCGCGGTGCAGATGTCGCGCAGCGGGTTCGCCTTGAAGGCGCCCACCAGCACCAGCGGCCCGGTCCGCGTGTCGAACACGCCAGACAGCGGCATGGCGGCCCAGTTCACCTCGGAGTCCTCCATCATCACCATGGCCGCCTCCTGCATCTGCATGGCCAGCATGGAGTTGTAGAGCGACACCGAGATCTTCTGCCCCTCGCCCGTGCGCTCGCGCTGCAGCAGCGCCAGCAGGATGCCCTGCACCATGTGCATGCCGGCGGTGTAGTCGGCCAGCGCAGTCGGGTAGATCGACACCGGAACAGATGCATCGGCGCGCCGCGCCATCACGCCGGTGAGCGCCTGCGCCAGCACGTCCTGCCCGCCCTTGTGGGCGTAGGGGCCGGTCTCGCCGTAGCCGGTGCCCACGGCGTAGATGATGCGCGGGTTCAGCCGCCTGCAGTCTTCGTAGCCCAGGCCCAGCCGCTCCATCACGCCGGCGCGGAAGTTGTTGGTGACCACGTCGGCACCGGCGATGAGCGCCTTCACCAAGTCCATCTGCGCGGCGTCGCGCAGGTCGATCTCCACGCTGCGCTTGTTGCGGTTGAGGCTGCAGAAGATCGGGTTGTCCTCGCCGGCCACCGGCGCGAAGGTCGATCGGCTGAGGTCGCCCGCGCCCTTGCGCTCGATCTTGACGACGTCGGCGCCATGGTCGGCCAGCATCTGCGTGCAGACCGGACCCATCATCACCTGCGTGAAGTCGATGATGCGGATGCCGTCCAGCGGCAGTGCGTCGGTGCCGGTGCTCATGCGGCCTCCTTCGTGAAAGAACGGGCGATGGTCGGCACGTCGGCGTTCGGCCCCTTCTGGTCGCCGGGGTCGGCGCCCTGCGCACGCAGTGTCTTCTGCAGCTTCGCGATGTCGACCTCGCGCACCGTCACGCCGGCATCCAGCGCCAGCGCGGCGGCGGTGCCCGTGGCCTCGCCCATCGCCATGCACGGCGGGATCTCGCGCGAGATCTTCTGTGCCGCGGAGGTGGCCGAGTAGTGGCGGCCGGCCACCAGCAGGTTCTCGACGCTGCGCGGCAGCAGCGTGCGGTAGGGGTAGTAGTAGTCGCGCCCTCGCGCCACGCTGTCTTCGAAGCGGGTGCGCTGGGCCACGTCCTCCTTGGTCATCACGTAGGCGCCTTCGAGCAGGCGGGTCTGGCGGATGCCGGTCTGCGGCGCCATGTCGATCAGCGTGCACTTCGAGAAGCCCGGCAGCTTCGCGCGCACGAAGTCGATCACCTTCTGGATGGTGGCGCGGCCCTGCACCTCGGCGCGCGTGAGGTCGCTCACCTTCAGGCCGTCGAGGCCCGGCATGTGCGGGCAGTTGCACCACACCACGCCCGGCAGCGGCGTCTTGAGCCACCAGGCTTCCCAGGCACCGCCGAGCATGTGCTTGATCTCGCGGTCGAGTGCCTGCCAGGCCTCGGGCTCCTCGCGCTCGAAGCGCTCGGCCTCCTCGGTGTCGACGCCGCCGAGGCGGAACACGGTGGTCACGATGTAGCTGCCGCTGATGTGCGGCGCTCCGGCCGAGGCGGCCACGTCGAGGTCGCCGGTCGTGTCGATCACCACCTTGCCCAGGATGGCCTCGCGCCCGCCCTTGGTCTCGCAGACCACGCCCTTGACCTTGCCGTCCTCCACCAGCGTGCGCGAGAACCAGGAGTGCAGCCGCAGCTCGATGTCGGCCTGCAGCACCATCTCGAGCGAGGTGCGCTTCCATGCGTCGGGGTCGAAGGCGGCGGCGAAGCAGATGGGGTGCGGCTTCGTCTTGCTGTGGAAGTCGTAGGTGCCCCAGCGCTTCCAGCGCCGCACCGACTCGGGCAGCGTGCCCCATTCGTGCTGTCGCGGGTACTCGGCCAGGCCCAGCGCCGACATGCGCTCGATCATCTCCAGGCAGATGCCGCGCACCGAGATTTCCTGCTGGTGGCTGTCCCACATGTCGTCCAGCACCAGCACCATGCCGCCGGAGGCCAGGCCGCCCAGGTGGTTGTAGCGCTCCAGCAGCGTCACGCTCGCGCCGTTGCGCGCCGCGGCCAGCGCCGCCGCCTGCCCGGCGGGGCCGCCGCCGACCACCACCACGTCCGATTCGGCTGCCACGCGCACGTCGTGCGCGGGCTCCTGCATCCAGTCGCCAATACGGCTCATAGAAATCTCCTGTTTGAAATGTTTGGATGTGTCTGGAATGCGCCGGCCGGGTCCGTCGCCCGCCGGTCGCCTGTCGTGTTCACTGCGAACTCAGTGCGCGCCCTCTTCCGGCTGCCAGCGGATGACCCAGCGCTCCGCCAGCGTCACCAGCAGGAAGAACAGGCCGGAGAGCGTCGCGCTCATCACGATCGCGGCGTAGAGCAGCGGCGAGTCGAAGTTGAAGGTGGCCTGCAGGATCATTGCGCCGATGCCGACCGTGGCGCCCACCCACTCGCCCACCACCGCGCCGATCACGCACATCGACGCCGCGATGCGCAGTGCCGAGAACAGGTAGGGCAGCGCGTTGAGCAGCCGCAGGCGGAAGAAGATCTCCGTCCTGCTGGCCGAGAGCACCCGCATCAGCTCCATCGCCTGCGGGTTCACCGACTCCAGCCCGCGCACCATGTTCACCAGCGTGGGGAAGAAGCACACCAGGGCGGCGATGGTGATCTTGGGCTCCACGCCGTTGCCCATGATGAGCACCAGCACGGGCGCCTTCGCCACCAGCGGCACGGCATTGAACATCAGCACCACGGGGAAGAAGATGTCCTGCAGCGTCTTGTTGTGCACGAAGATGGTCGCGACGACGATGGCCGCGAGGTTGCCCAGCACGAAGCCGCCGGCCGCCTCGAAGGCCGTGGGCAGCAGGTTGTCGAGCAGCACGTCGCGCTTGGCGTAGAGCGTCTCCAGCACCGCCCATGGCGTGGGCGCGATGAAGGGCTTGACCCCGAAGGCGACGATCACCAGCCACCAGAGCGCGATGAGGCCGACGATGCCCAGCGCCGGAAGGACGCGCCTGCGCCAGATGCGCTTCTGCCGCGCGGCGGCCCAGGCGACGTACTCGGGATCGGCCGATGCGGCCAGCGCACCGAGCGCGCCCGTTGTGCCGGGCACTGCCGTATCGATGGAACGTGTATTCATGACCTCGGCCTCAGCAGGTTTCCAGCACGCGCCGCAGATGGCTCGTGAGCCGGACGAACTCGGGTGTCTCGCGCACGTCGAGCGTGCGCTGCGCGGGCAGATCCACCGGCACGATCTCGCGAACGCGCCCCGGGTTGGCCGCGAGCATCAGCACGCGCTGGCCGAGGAAGGCCGCCTCGTGGATGCTGTGGGTGACGAAGAGGATGGTCACGCCCGTCTCGCGCCACACGCGCAGGATCTCCTCGTTGAGCCGGTCGCGCGTGATCTCGTCGAGCGCGCCGAAGGGCTCGTCCATCAGCAGGATCTTCGGGTCGCTCGCCAGTGCGCGTGCGATCGACACGCGCTGGCGCTGCCCGCCCGACATCTCGTGCGGAAAGGCGTTGATGCGGTCCTTCAGCCCCACGAGCTCCAGCAGCTCCTGCGGCGAGCGGCGGCCCTTGCGCCCCGCTCCGCCGCCCACCTGCAGCGGCAGTTCGACGTTCTGCAGCGCGGTGCGCCAGGGCAGGAGCGCCGCGTCCTGGAACACGAAGCCGATGTCGCGGTTCTTGCGCGCGGCCTGCGGCGTCGAGGAAAGCACCTCGATGCTGCCGCGGCTGGGCGGCAGCAGGTCGGCCACCACGCGCAGGAAGGTCGACTTGCCGCAGCCCGAGGGCCCGAGCAAGGTGAGGAACTCGCCCTGCGCCACTTCGAGGTCGAGGCTCTTGATGGCGGTGACGTCGCGGCGCTCGGTGAAGAAGCGCACGCCGATGTCGCGGCAGGCGATGGCCGGCGCAGCGGAGAGAACGGCGGACATCGCGCGTCAGCCCTTCATGGCCCGCACTGCGGCGGTGGCCTTCAGCGCGTCGAGCGAGATCAAGTCCTCCACCTTCGGCGTGCGCGCGGTGAACTGGCCCAGCTCCGCATAGGTGTTGATCTGCTCCTGCCACACGGCCGTGTCCATCGCGCCCCATCCCTGGGTCTGCGCCGCGCCGCCGAAGGCGTATTCGAGCATCGCATCGAGCGCCACGCGCTCGTCGTCGCGCTTGAGGTTCGGGTACTCCTTGACCAGCATGTCCACCGCCTGGTCGCGGTTGGCGCGCACGTGGTGCCAGCCCTTGGCGGTGGCGCGCAGGAAGGCCTCGATCACCTTGGGCTGCGTCTCCAGCGTCTTCGTCGATGCGTAGTAAGGCAGCGCATAGAGGCGTACGCCCGCGTCCCACTGCGTGAGCGTGGCGATGTCGGGGCCCAGCACCTTGATGGCGGTGGTGTTGGTGAGCCAGCCCGTCACCACGTCAACCTGCCCCGTGAGCAGCGGCGACATGTCGGCGCCGATGGTGACCACCTTCACGTCCTTCTCGGCGATCTTGTTCTTCGCGAGCAGCGCGCGCAGCAGGATGGCCGCCGTCGACGGAATGCCCACGCGCTTGCCCACCAGGTCGGCCGGCTTGCGCACCGGGTTCTTCGCGAGCGAGAAGTAGGTGTACGGATGCTTCTGAGCGCCGACCGCGAAGCACTTGATCGGCAGGCCCTGCGACACGGCCAGCATGATCGAAGGGCTCGACGACACCTGCCCGATCTCGTAGCGGCCCGAGGCGATGATGGCCACGCCGTCGATGTTCGGCCCGCCCGGCTGGATCGCGAAGTCGATGCCTTCCTGCTCGTAGAAGCCCATGCGCTTGGCGACCACCTCCCCGATCTGGTTGCCGCCGACGATCCATCCCAGCTGCATGTTGATGCGCGCCTTGCCCTGCGCGAAGGCCTCGACCGAGAGCAGGCCACCGGCGGAGAGCCCGCCGGCGATGAGAGATGTCTTGAGCAGGCTTCGGCGACCGGGATCGCGGAGATGGGCCATGGCGGATTCCTTTTCTTCGATGCGATGAGGTGAAGGCATTCGGCTGTGCTTGTGTGCCGGCCTGCGATGCAGCGGGCATCGATGAGGCTGGCGAGCGAATGCTAGAAGCGGGGTGCGAGCGCACCAAGCACCGTTTTTCGCAACGGGCGAACTAAAAAATAGTCCTCCACGCGCGTTCCCGTGACATCGCGGTGCATGCGCCATTGCGGCGCGCACCATCTTCGGGAAAACGATAAGAAGGAACAGGAACGCAAAGTGACGCTCAGGCGTCCTGCAGCGAGCGATGCGGCCTCATGCAGCTGGAGCAGCAGCGGCGCGGCCATCGTCATGCGCCGCGCACCCGACGGCCTCGAAGAACGATGCACCAGCAAGGGGGCCGATGCCGCGCGGAAGCGGCCTCATGCGTCTCGCGTTGGTGAACGAACGCCGAGTGCGCGGTGCTAAAACACCCCGAAGCTCGACGGCGCAGCCGTTCTCATCGCACTCGCGGCAATGCGCTGGAGCAGGTCGAGTGGGGCGACGGGCTTGTAGCAGATCGCAGCGCCTCGCAATGACGCGACGGCATACGAATTCAGCGACTCCCCGGTCAGGATGAGCGTGGGCACGTCGCTCCAGTGCGCACGCATCAGCTCGATCGCATCCAGCGCGGTCTTTCCATCCGGCAAGCGATAGTCGCTCAGCAGGACGTCGGGCGCCCTCTCGGTGAAAGGCAACTGTTGCCGCATCTCCTCGATCGATCCCCACGCTTCGTACAGGACGCCGTGCACGTCGAAGACCGCGGCGAGCGTCGCCCTCACCAGCTCGTCGTCCTCGAGCAACACGACGTACTTTCCGCGTACCGCCTCGATGCCGGCTGCCTTGAAGTCAACGGCCGGAATGGCTTCGAAGACCGGCGCGACGACGGATGCCGGGATCTCCAGCGTGAAGGTGCTTCCCACGCCCACCTTGGACTGGATGGAAAGCTTGTGGCCGTCGAGCAGGCCGAGCATCGCCGAGACGATGGACAGCCCCAGACCCACGCCCTTCTCCGTCTCCATTCCCGCGTCCGCCTCCGCATGCCGACTGTTCAACTGGAAGAAGGGCTTGAAGATGGTGGCGCTGCGCAGAGCTTCCTCGGAGATTCCAAGGCCGTTGTCCTCGACGGCCAGGCGCGTGAGACTGCCATGCCCCGTCAGCAGAAGCCGCACGTGGCTGCGGCGCCCTCCTTGCGCAGACCGATACTTCACGCCGTTGCTGATCAGATTCAGAAGAATGCGCTGAAGGAAGTGACGGTCGCTTCTCACGAAGACCGGCTTGTCGAGGAGCGGTTCGAATTCGACGGAGGTGCCGCTTGCGTGGGCGATGCCTCTGGTCTGCTCGACCGCATCCCTGATCAGCGGTATCAGGTCGAAGTCGGTCAGTTGCGCCCGCACGAAGCCCGACTCCAGCCTCGATAGATCCAGGATGGCAGTCAGCTGGGACCGCATGTTGCCGATTGCACGGGTCGCCATCCGCACCAGGCCCAGGGCGTTGTCGGTGCGACCTGCCTGAATCGCTTCGCCGGTGAGATCGAGTGCATTCCCGATCACTTGCACCGGCTGGCGCAAGTCGTGGACGGCATTGGCCAGGAATCGGGACTTGTCCCGGTCCCGGCGCTCGGCATCCGTGCGCAAACGTTCGTTGATCTTCAGCTGGAACTCGGCTCGCTCCTGCGCCAGGCGCGTGGAGGCCGCCAGTTCGACGTTGGCCTGCGCGAGTTCCGTCGCAATGGCGCGTTGGCGGCGCGCATCGAGGACGCCGCGAGCGAGCGCCGGCGAGAGCAGCAGGACCGAGACGGCCAAGCCCGCCTGGGCTGCCGCCCCGAAATCGATCGAAGCCCCGAAGTACGCCGTGACTCCCAGCATGTCCAGCGCCTGCAGGGCAACGCCGACCAGGACGCCGGAGAACGCCAGGAGAAGAATGCGGGCAAAGGGATGGCCGACCCGGACGGAACCGATGGCGAGACCGAAACCGACCAGGGCGCCCGCGAACTGGAACAGAAGCGCCAAGCACAAGGCTTGCGGAAAGGTCAGCCAGCTCGATCCCACGGCCAAGGCGACCGCCAGCAGCACGGGCGCTGCGTGCCATCGCCTCGGGGCGGGCGCGGGATTGAACTGGATGGCGAAGGACGTGAACAGCCCGGCCGCGAGAAAGAGAAAAGCGATCTGGGACCAGTCGTTCCATGCCGTCGCCCGAGGCCAGACGTATTGGAATGCGATGCCGCTGTAGCTCAGGAAGAATCCCAAAGTCGCCAGGACCCAGCCGATGTAGTACAGATAGATGCGCTCGCGAACGAGCAGCAAGACGATGAGGTGATAGAGGAAGATGCCACCCATCAGCCCGATGCAGATACCGTCGGCCAGCAGCGACTGGCGTTCGGCCTTCTCGAATTGCTGCGGCTCCCACATACTCAAGGGAAAGCGCATCGCGCCTCCGGTCCGAACCCTCGCGAGAATCTCGACCTTGTCGCCGGGCTGCACGGCAACGGGGACCACGAAGCTACGTGCGGCGTAGGGGCGTCGCTCGAAGACCTGCTTGTCTCCGAGCTTCCACCGGGTCCAGGAGGCGGCCGCGTTGATCCGGACATACAGATCGAGGTGATCGAGCAAGGGGTCGCCCACCTCGATCAGCAGGGTTCCAGATCCGTCGGGACTCGCGGTGAAGGGATCGCTTCTGAACCAGTGGGGAGCCGTCGCGAAGCCGTAGCTGGCGGAAGACACGGGCCTGCGCTTCCAGGCACTCCCGGGGAGCGCGGTGACGTCGGACAACGACAGCGGAACGCCGTCTTCGACCAGGTAGTCCCCCTGCAGCAATCTGTGCCCCTCGATGCCCACTCCCGGCGCCAGCGGCAGGGTGCCCCGATCGCCCTGCGCCGATGCGGCGCCGCAGAAAAGCGCCAGCACGGCGCAGCACAGAGCCCGAAGAAGACCCGCACCGAAACAATGCAGAAGCAGGAGTCTCGCGATCGCTGCGGTCACGGCCCCTCCGAGCCCGCTGCGGCAATCCGTATCCCTCGGCGAGACACCTCGATCAGCAGTTCCGTGCGCCGGGCCACGCCGAAGAATCGCAGCAGTTCGGACACATAGCCTTTTCTGACGGTGCCCTCGCTGATGCCCATGCGGTTGGCGATGGCCTTGTTGGGCAGGCCCTGGCACAGGTAGTAGAGAACCTCGCACTGCCTTGGCGTCAGCCCCAGGGAGGCGGCGCTACGGCCGTAGGCGCCTGCGGCGGCGTCGTTGCGGGGAGCGCGTTCGAGGATCGACGCTGGAAGATAGACCCGGTTGTCGAGAACGGTCTCGATGGCGGCAGAGAAGACGCTCCCATCCCCCGCCGCCTTCGTGATGTAGCCCGACGCGCCCTGAGAGATGCAGGCACGCACCGTCGCAAGGTCATCGTCACCCGACAGCATGATGACGTGGCAAGGCATTTCGCGTTCCCGCACGAAGCGCAAGACGTCCAGACCGGAAGCGCCCGATCCAAGGTGGATGTCGATGAAGACGAACTGGAACGAACCTGCCGCCAGCCGTGCAATCGCCCCTTGGCTGGAGGATTCCTCATGGACCCGGTAATGCGGTGCCGCCTTCTGCAGAAGGGCCCGCATACCGGCACTCACGAGCGCCTGGTCCTCGACGATCAGCACGTCGGCCATCGTCTGCCGGTCGAAGTTTCCGTTTTCCATCTTCCTCGGCGCCATCGCCGTCGCCACCTGAGCCACCGATTACCCCCGCCTGGCCACGCGGGGCACCTCTGTCGCGGCGAACGCGCGAACCGCGAAGACTCTAGCAGGGCACCGGGGGTCGGATGACAGTTATCAGGGCATTCCACTCGAATCCCTCACCGGCCATGACATATGTCAGGTGCGCTGCGGAGTTCCGCCGCCGATAGATGAGAAGCAATGGACACGGGCGCGTCGCCAGATGCCGTGCCGACCTCCCTTCGAAACCTGGACTCAATCGTCATGCCATCTTTCAGAAATCTCAGAATCTCCACCAAGCTGGCGATCGCCTTTCTCAGCATCGTGCTGCTGATGATCGCGATGGCCGTCTTCTCGGTCCATCGCTTGAATCGCCTGAATGACCAGACCAATTTCATGGTGACCGCGCGCATGGCGAGCGTTCGCGATGCGGGCCAGATGAGCGAGTCCGTCAACCGGGTGCGCATGCTCGAGTTCCGCATGGCCACCAGTCCGGCAAGCGAAGCCGCAGAAACCCAGCGTGCCATTGCAGACACCCTGAAGGCATACGACGCCGTCGACAAGGCTTATCCCGCTTCGATCGGCGATCCGACCGAGCAATCCATCTACGACCGGGTGAAGGCGCGGCATCCGGCATGGACTGCGGCGCATGCCAAGATCCTGAAGCTGGTCGAGGAAGACCGCCGTACCGACGCCGTGAACCTGTTGAACGGCGAAGCCCGCGAGACCTTCCTGGCACTGAAGGAGCCGCTGGCCCAGCTGGTCAAACACAATGAGGACCGCGCCCAGATCGAGGCAGAAGAGAGCAACGCGACGTTCACCACCGGGTCCATGCTGATCGCCTCGGGCACCGGCCTTGCCTTCCTGCTGGCCGTGCTGCTCTCGTGGGGCGTCGCCCGGGGAATCGTGGTGCCGCTGAAAGACGCGGTTCGCCTGGCGGAGGCCGTGGCGGCCGGAGACCTCACCCAGCGCCTGAATTCCGACAGCAAGGACGAGGTTGGCGACTTGCTCAGGGCACTCGCAGCGATGCGCGGCAACCTCGTCAAGACGCTGACCGGCATGCGGGAGAGCAGTGACTCCGTTGCGTCGGCGAGCGCCCAGATCGCCTCGGGCAACTCCGACCTTTCCAGCCGCACGGAACAGACGGCAGGCAGCCTGCAGCAGACCGCCGCCTCGATGGAGGAACTCACTTCCACCGTCAAGACGGCATCCGAGGCCGCCTCGCACGCGAACCAGCTGGCGTTGTCCGCATCGAAGATCGCTGTACGCGGCGGCGAGGTCATCTCCGAAGTGGTCGAGACCATGCGCGACATCCACGGCAGCTCGCAGAAGATTGCAGCCATCATCGGCACGATCGACGGCATCGCATTCCAGACCAACATTTTGGCGCTGAACGCCGCCGTGGAGGCGGCCAGGGCGGGTGAACAGGGCCGCGGGTTCGCGGTGGTGGCAAGCGAGGTTCGCAATCTCGCGCAACGCAGCGCGGTCGCGGCCAAGGAGATCAAGATCCTCATCGAAGCATCGGTCGACAAGGTGGGATCGGGCTCCCAGCTGGTCAACGACGCAGGCGCCACGATGAGCAAGATCGTCGAGAGCGTTCAACGCGTCTCCAGCACGGTCGGAGAGATCAGCGCAGGCGCGATCGAACAGGCGGCCGGAATCGACCAGATCAATTCGGTGGTGGCACAGCTGGAGCGGATGACCCAGGAAAACTCAGCGCTCGTCGAGGAATCGGCGGCCGCTGCAGCAAGCCTCAAGGGCCAGGCGGACCGGCTCTTTTCGCTTGTCGAGTTCTTTCAACTGGGGAATGCGTCCTCGCGAGCACATCACGCCGACAACCAGATATCCCTCATCGGCGAACTGAGAACGCCAGCGCCCGCCCGGGCGTCGCGTATCGACGGCGTATCGGCCATGCATGCGATGCCCGAGCTCAACACCTAGTAGAGGAGCCGATGCGAACTCGACTAAGACTGCCCCCCCTTCCCACAGGCCGACGTCCTTGTCAGGTACGCCTGCGCGGCGTGACACCGCGCGTGTCGAGCGGTGGCTCTTGCCCGCTCGGTAGCGTCATCGGTGCATGCACGACGCGCAATCGTGGGCTGTCGATCCACTGGCTGCTTCAGAAGACTCTTGAATCGAGCGCTTCTGTCGTCATTCGACCAACACAGACACAGGCTGCGCAACTGCAGCCAATGGGCGGATGCCAGGAGAGCGCCCCGCTCACCTTCCTTCGTGCGGAGCTCGACGCGAGACGACCCGCGAAGATCCTCGCACCACCAGTTCTCCAGGCAGCAGCAGCTGGCGCGCAGGCGCATCCAGCCCCCGCAGCCGTTCGATCAGGCATGTGGCGGCCGCACGGCCGATGGCATCGGTGGGCTGCGCCACGGTGCTCAGGCCGGGGCCGATGAGCGAGGCCCATTCGGGATCGTCGAAACCCACGAAGCCGAGGTCGGCACCGAACTGCCAGCCCAGCCGCGCCATCGCCTGCGCAATGCGCAGTGTGACGACCGCGTTGCCCGCGACCACCGCCGCGCGGCGGCCGCGCCTGGCGCGCCGGCGCAACGCTCGCAGGGCCTCGTCGAGCGCGTCGGTCTCGCCTTCCACGCTCTCGAACACCTCGCCCGCCACGCGGGGCTCGTGTGCGGCTACGCAGGTACCGAAGGCAGCCGTGCGTTCGCGCCGCGAGCTCACACCCTTCTGCGGCTCGGTGACGTAGAGCAGCTCGCGATAGCCGCCTTCGACCAGGTGGCCGCAGGTGGCGGCCATCGCGGCATCGTTGTCGAGCGAGACGAAGTCGGTGTGCATGCCCGCATGGCGACGGTCCACCAGCACCGCCGGCTTGCCGTGCAGCGTGACCGCGTCGACCACGTTGCTGCCGCGCCCCAGCGTGTTGAGGATGAAGCCGTCGACCTGGTAGCCCGCCAGCGCGTCGATGGCCTCGCGCTCGCGTTCGCTCTCGTTGCCGAGGTTGAACAGCATCACGAGGTAGCCGGCGTCCTGGCAGGCCTTCTCGGCACCGCGCAGCACCGCGACGGAATAGGGATTGGTGATGTCGGCAACGATCAGGCCGACCAGCCGCGAGCGGCCGTGGCTCAGCGCCTGCGCCATCGGGCTGGGCGAGTACCCCAGCTTGGCGATCGCGACCTCGACGCGCGCGGCGATGTCGGGGCTCAGCAGGCGCTCGCGATGGTTGAAGAAGCGCGAGACGGTGGCCTTGGAGACACCGGCCGCTTCGGCGACGTCGGCGATGGTGGCGCGGCCGGTGGGCTTCATGGTCTTTCTCCTTCCCCCTCTGGGGGAAGGTCGGGATGGGGGCAGGCAGAGCGCTCGGAGGATGCGCCGCTTGCCCCCACCCCTGCCCTCCCCCAGCGGGGGAGGGAGAAAAGCCTGGCACCGGTCATGCGCTTGCCGTGCCGTACGGCGCCGTGGGCTTCTCGCCGGCCAGCACCTGCAGCAGATTGGTTGTCGCCAGCTCGGCCATCGCATGCCGAGTCTCGTGCGTGGCCGAGCCGATGTGCGGCAGCGGCGTCACGCGCGGGTGCGTGCGCAGCGGCGAATCGAAAGGCAGCGGCTCCTTCGCGAACACGTCGAGGCCGGCGGCGCGCAGCGTGCCGTGGTCCAGCGCATTCAACAGCGCCCCTTCGTTCACCGTGGCGCCGCGGCCGCCGTTGATGAAGGCGGCGCCGGGCTTCATGCGCGCGAAGAAGGCGGCGTCGATCATGCCGCGCGTGGCGTCGGTCAGCGGCAGCATCGCGAGCACGATGTCGGAACGCGCGAGCAGGTCGTCCAGCGGCGTGTGCGTGGCGCGGCCCTGCAGCTCGGGCGCCTGCGTTGCCAGGTCGACCGGCCGGCGCGAGTGGTACAGCACCGGCATGCCGAAGCCCAGCGCCGCACGGCGCGCCACGGCCTGGCCGATGCGGCCGAAGCCGAGGATGCCCAGCGTCTTGCCGTGCACGTCGGTGCCGAAGAGTTCCTCGCCGATGTTCCTGGTCCAGCGGCCTTCGCGCACCATGGTCGAGAGTTCGACCACGCGGCGCTGCGTGGCCATGAGGATCGCGAACACCGTGTCGGCCACCGTCTCGGTGAGCACGTCGGGCGTATGGCACAGCACGATGCCGCGCCTGTGCAGTTCGGCCAGCGGGTAGTTGTCGACGCCGACCGACACGCTGGAAATCACTTCGAGCTGAGGCGCGGCGTCGAGCAGCGCGGCATCGACCGGGTGGCTGGAGCCGATGAGCCCGTGCGCGGTGCGCAGCGCGGCGGCAAAGGCCTCGGGCTCCTTGCGCGGATCGGCCACCACCACATGGTGCACGGCCTGCAGGCGCGCGAGCTGGTCCGGCGGCAGCGGACGAAAGACGAGGACGTTCTTCTTCGATGCGTTCGTCATGGCGTTCAGAGCCCCGCTTCGTCGAGTTGCGCCCGCGTCGGCAGGCCCTCGGTGTCGCCCAGCACCTGCACGGCGCGCGCGCCGATCCATGCGCCGCGGCGCACGGCGTCGGGCACGCTGCGGCCCTCGAGCAATGCGCTCACGACGCCGGCCGCGAAGCCGTCGCCGGCGCCCACGGTGTCGACCACTTCCTTCACCGGGAACCCGTCGATGCGGCCGGTGCCGGCCACGTCGCTGTCGTAGTAGGCACCCTCGGCGCCGAGCTTGACCACCACCAGCTTCGCGCCGCGCTCGCGGTAGAACTTCGCCACGTCTTCCGGCTCGCTGTGGCCGGTGAGCAGCAGGCCTTCCTCGATGCCGGGCAGCACCCAGTCGGCGCGCGCGGCGAGCTCGTTGACCCAGTGGCGCATGGTCTCGGTGGACGACCACAGGGTCGGGCGCAGGTTGGTGTCGAAGGAGATGGTGCGGCCGGCGGCCCGCATCACGTCCATGCTCTTGAGCGCGGCCTGCAGGCTGGTGTCGGAGATGGCGGCGAAGACGCCGGTGGCGTGCAGGTGGCGCGCCGAGCGCAGCCATGCCTCGTCGACATCGGCCGGGCCCATGTGGCTCGCGGCGGAGCCCTTGCGGTGGTATTCGATCGGCGGGTCGCTGCCGTCGGTGACGCGGCCCTTGAACTGGAAGCCGGTGCGCTGCGTCGCATCGGTGATCACGTGCGAGCAGTCGATGCCCTCGGCGCGCATCGCGGCCAGCAGCGCGCGGCCCATCGAGTCGGTGCCGAGACGGCTGGCCCAGCCCACCTTGAGGCCAAGCCGCGAGAGGCCGATGGCCACGTTGGTCTCGGCGCCGGCGGTGCGCTTGTAGAACGATTGCGCGTCTTCCAGCGGGCCGGGCCGGTCGGCCACCAGCAGCAGCATGGCCTCGCCGAAGAGCGCGACGTCGAAGGCAGCAGGTTCCGTCATGTGTTTACTTGTGTGCTTATGCGCGCGCGGCGCGGATGAAGTCGATCTGTGCGCGGGTGACGACCTGCAGGTCGTCGCCCACCAGGGGGTATTCGATGGCGTGCGGCACGTCGGCCGGCAATGCGCGCAACACCGAGCGCCACGGCGCGACCGAATCGCCCAGCGGCACCGCCACCCACTTGAGCGGCAGCCGCTGCGCACCCTTGCAATGCACGTAGCGCACGCGGTGGCCGAGCGCCTGCGCGGCCTGCAGCGGGCACTCGCCGAGCCAGTGCCAGTTGCCCATGTCGAAGGTCATGCCCAGCGTCAGGCCGGCGCGCTCGGCCGCGTCGAAGAAGGCCTGCAACGCGGGCAACGTGCCGGCGCGCACGGTCTGGTCGTTCTCGATCAGGAGCTCGACGCGGGTTTCGGCCAGCTCCACCTTGAGGCCCCACAGGGAGCCGTGCGATGAAGGCCGGAAGTCGCCGATCGACATCTTCAGCCGCTTCGCGCCCACACGCGTGGCGGCAGCGATGCCGCGCTTGAGCGCGGCGCTGTCGAGCCAGCCGCCTTCGGCCCACAACCCCTCGGGGCTGGAGTAGACCGAAGCCAGACCGTTGAGCGCAGGCAGCTCCGCATCGGCGTCGCGCAGCATCTCGCCGCGCACTTCCACCGAGTCGGCGCCTGCCGCGCGAGAGAGCTGCGAGCACCAGAGCTGGCCGTGCCGCCCCACCTCGGCCGCGCCGAAGGACGAAAGGGAAACGAGAACCTCGAAGGACATCAGTGGGCAGGTCAGTGGTTTTGGTGCGAACTCAGAATCTGGCCGAGGAACTGGCGCGTGCGCTCGTCCTTCGGGTTGCCGAAGAACTCCTGCGGCGGCGCCTGCTCGACGATCTTTCCTTCGGCCATGAAGATCACGCGGTCGGCCACGCTGCGGGCGAAGCCCATCTCGTGCGTCACGCACAGCATGGTCATGCCGTCTTCGGCCAGTGTGATCATGGTGTCGAGCACTTCCTTGACCATCTCGGGGTCCAGCGCGGAGGTGGGCTCGTCGAACAGCATGATCTTGGGCGCCATGCACAGCGCCCGCGCGATCGCCACGCGCTGCTGCTGGCCGCCCGAGAGCTGGCTGGGGTACTTGCTGGCCTGCTCCGGAATGCGCACGCGCTTGAGGTACTTCATCGCCACCTCCTCGGCCTGCGCCTTCGTCATGCCGCGCGAGCGCATCGGCGCCAGCGTGCAGTTCTCGAGGATGGTGAGGTGCGGGAACAGGTTGAACTGCTGGAACACCATGCCCACCTCGGCACGCACCGCATCGACGTTCTTGCCGCCGGCCGTGAGGTCGATGCCGTCGACCACGATGCGGCCCTTCTGCACCGTCTCGAGCCGGTTGATGCAGCGGATCAGCGTGGACTTGCCCGAGCCCGAAGGCCCGCAGATCACGATGCGCTCGCCCTGGCGCACGCTCAGGTCGATGCCGGTCAGCACCTGGAATTCGCCGTACCACTTGTTGACCGCTTCCATGCGGATGATCGATTCCGTCGTCATGCTCGTTGTTCCGATACTCACTGTGGGGCGCCCTGCGCCTTCTCAAGGAACACCGCGGAACCGGCCTTGCCGGTCCGCAGGTGTTGCCCCCTGCAAGGGGGTTGGCGTAGCGACACGAAGTGCGCGAAGCCTGGTGGTCAGTTCATTTTCGGCAGGTCGGCCTGCAGCCACTTCTGGTAGAGCTTGTTCAGTTCGCCGTTGGCGGTGTTCTTCTGGACGAAGTCGTTCACTGCCTTGTGCAGCTCTTCCTGGCCGGGGCGCATCGCGATGCCCATCGATTGCTGCACCAGCGTGAACTTGTTCTCGAAGGTGTTGGCGGGCACGCGCTTGGCGATCTGGGCCGCGACGGTCACCGAGCAGCCGATGGCGTCGACCTGGCCCGAGATGAGCGCCTGCATGGCCGAGGCGTCGTCGTCGAAGCGGCGGATCTCGGTGCCTTCGGGGGCGGCCTTGGTCACGGCCACGTCCTGCGTGGAGGCGCGGGCCACGCCCACGCGCAGGCCCTTCAGGTCGCCCGCGGCCTTGATGGGGGTCTTGGTCGCGCCGTACAGCACGATGGTGGCGGCCGCGTAGGGCTGCGAGAACTGCACCTGCTTGGCGCGCTCGGGCGTGATGGCCAGCGAAGCGACCAGCAGGTCGACCTTGTTGGTCAGCAGGAAGGGAATGCGGTTGGGGCCGGTCACGGGGACGATGTTGGCCTTCACGCCCCAGTCCTTGGCCAGCAGCTTGGCCACGTCGGCGTCGTAGCCGTCGGGCTGGTTCTTCGCGTCGGTGGTGCCGTAGGGCGGGAAGTCGACCAGCATGCCGATGGTGATCTCGCCCTTCTTCTTGATGTCGGCCACGCTCTGCGCCGAGGCGAAGGGAGCGAACACGGTGAGGGCGGCGCCGAGGCCGAGAGCTGCGAGCGCGACGCGACGGGTGGAGGTACGGGTCATTGGATGTCTCCTGATGAAGAAAGAGAAACGAAGAACGAAAAAACGAAGAAAACCGAAAGGGTTCAGCGGGCCAGGGCCCGGGCGCGCTTGCGCTCCATGCTCGCGGCCAGCAGCGACAGCGGCCAGCAGATCGCGAAGTAGATCGCCGCCACCACCGAGAACACGATGAGCGGCTGGAAGGTGGCGTTGTTGACGATCTGACCCGCGCGCGTGACCTCGACGAAGCCGATGATGGCCGCCAGCGAGGTGCCCTTGATGATCTGCACCAGGTAGCCCACGGTGGGTGCGAGCGCGATCTTGAAGGCCTGCGGCAGCACCACGTCGCGCATGCGGTCGAAGTACCGGAGGTTCAGCGCCTGCGCCGCCTCCCACTGGCCGCGCGGAATGGCCTGGATGCAGCCGCGCCAGATCTCGCCGAGGAAGGCGCCGCTGTTGAGGATGAGCGCGACGCCGGCGGCGATCCACGGGTTGATGTCCAGCCCCAGCACAGGCGCGCCGAAGAACACCAGGAACAGCTGCAGCAGCAGCGGCGTGCCCTGGAAGATCTGGATGAAGGTGGTCGAGATGCCGCGCGCCCACGTCGATTCCGACGTGCGCATCAACGCGATGGCGAGGCCCAGGATCGCGCCGCCCACGAAGGCGATGGCCGACAGCGCGAGCGTCCACTTGGCCGCTTCGAGGATGAAAAGGAATTCGGGAAAGCCGAAGGTGCGCATGGTGTTGTTGCTCCGTCCGTCGTCTCTGTCTCTGGTGGATTACCGGCGGTCCGGATAGTCGAGCGTGCGCTTGTAGATCAGCTTGAACATGGCCGAGAAGGCCAGTGCCAGCGCGAGGTAGATGGCCGCCACGACGATGTAGATCTCGAAGCTGCGGAAGGTCTGCGACTGCAGGTTGGCGGCCACCGAGGTGAGGTCGTCGGCCGAGATGACCGACACCACCGCCGAGCTCAGCATCAGCAAGATGAACTGGCTCGTGAGCGCCGGGTAGATGGCCTTGAGCGCCGGCTTGATGATGACGAAGCGGAAGATCTCCCAGGGCTTGAGGTTGAGCGCCCTGCCCGCCTCGATCTGCCCCTTGGGAATCGACTCGATGCCCGCGCGGATGATTTCCGTGGCGTAGGCGCCCAGGTTCACGACCATGGCCACCAGCGCGGCCGTCTGCGGCGACCAGCGCAGCCCGATGGCCGGCAGCGCGAAGAAGAAAAAGAACAGCTGCACGAGGAAGGGCGTGTTGCGGATCACCTCGATGTAGGCATTGATGATGAAGCGCAGCCAGCCCGGCCCCGAGGTCTTGCCCCAGGCGCAGAAGATGGCCACCACCAGCCCCAGCACCGTGGCAACGAGCGAGAGCTGGATCGTGATCCACGTGCCCTTGAGCAGCAGCGGCCACGCGGCGAAGACGGCGTCGAATTGAAACTGGTAGTTCATGGTGGGCGGGCCCTGAAGCTGCGCGGCGCGGACGCGCGCATACCCTGAAAGCAATGCTTGCAGCTTATATGAAACCGGTTTCAGGATTTCATAGGGATTCCCCTAGGTGGTCGTTTTGTCCCACCTTCTGCCTACTTCAATGTCATGCTGAACCCACCCGCGGCCGACATCCCCTCAGAGGCGAACGCGCTCTCCACGAGCGCTCCCACCGTGCAGCATTTCAGGCAGGCGCTGCTGTGGCCGCTGCGCCTGATGCCCGCGCCGGGCGCGCAGCCCGGACACCACCACGGCCCCTGGCATGTGCTGCGCGAGATGGGCGACGCATCGCCCTGGCGCGAGGAAGTCGACGAATACACCGGCGACAGCAGCCGCTTCCACGAGCGCCACTACAACGAGTTCGTGAGCTTCCTGCCGTACGTGCAGCGCTTCCTCTACGGCGAGGGGCGTTCGCGCAAAGGCGGCACCGACAGCGACGGCGACTCGCCCATGCGCATCTTCCGCCGCCACGACGTCGCCGCGGTGCGCCTCGTATCGAAGCCGGGCGATGCACCGGTCACGCTCGACGTGATCCATTGCGACCTGTACTTCTTCTTCGACGTCGACGTGGTGATGCTCAACCTCGAAGTCGGCGCGAGCGACATGAGCCTCGCGCAGGCGCAGGACATCCTCTACCGCTTCGGCCGCGCCTACCCCTCGGGCTGGGAGGCCGACGGCTCGGCGCTGCACTGCATGGCCAGCGTCGAATGGCTGGGCGCCGACGGCCGCGTGCTCGCGAGCTCGGACGCGCAGCAGCGCGAGGCCTTTCTCTCGCACGTGGCACAGCACCGCGCGCCGCGCATCGCCGCGCACTGGGCCTATCTGATGCAGCCTCTGGTGAGCGATCATTCCGAAGACGCAGGCGTGCTGCGCTACCGACAGATCGAGTACTACCGCATGCCGGTCATGGCCTATCTGTCGCTCGACGACCCGCGCCGCCTCAGGCGAGACGACTTCGTTCGTCTCGCGCTCGTCACCGGCGTGGGCTCGGGCACCAGCGAGGCGCATCTTCCGTATGCGGAGCACCACCTCGCCGACTTCGAGCACAAGTACTGCTACGACCGCTTCTGGGTGAACGCCGGCGCGGCGCCCAACACGCGCTACCTGTGCAACGGCCATGCGCTCATCGTGGTGGGCGATGCGCGCTCGGAGTTCTTCTGCTGCCGCGACCGCGGCGTGCTCGCGCAGTTCAGGCACCAGCACTTCCTGCTGTTCCTCATCGCACACTTCCAGAAGGCCTCGCTGCTGATGTTCTCCGACCAGCTGGTGGAGGCGCTCAAGCGGCTGGACATACGCAGCACGCCGAGCGTGAAGCAGTTCAAGCGCGCCATCCGCGCGAGCTTCGAGCGCTTCCTGCGCTTCACGCACCGCTACTGGTTCCACGAGATCTCGGAGCAGGCGCAGGTGCGCGCCCTTTCCCACATGTGCGCCACACACCTTGGGCTCGATCCGCTCTACGACGAGGTCAAGGCGCGCATCGCCGACATGAACACGTACCTCGACGCCGACAGCCTGCGCCGCCAGGCCGCCACCGTGGTGCGGCTCACCGTGGTCACCCTCTTCGGCCTCATCGGCACCATCACCACCGGCTTCCTCGGCATGAACCTGCTGGCCGAGGCCGAGGCGCCGCTGTGGCGAAAGGCCGTGTGGTTCGGCGTGGTGTTCGTCGCCACGACCTGGCTCACCATCTACACGATGGTGAAGTCGCAGCGGCTCTCCGACTTCATCGATGCACTGTCGAACGACAGGCTGGGGCTCAGGGGCAAGCTGGCGGCGCTGGCGAAGGTGTGGCGGCCGGGGGCCGATTGACCGGCGCCTGCCCCGAGCCGGTCATCAATGAGGTTCGCGGACCTGCTTGCTCAGAGCATCGCGCAAAGAGCCGATGGTGCTGTCCGCGGCCTCGATTCGCCGCTGCATTTCCTCATTGACCACGCGGAACAGTGCGCCGAGTTCGGATCGGGTCGGATAGATCTCCTCACGCTCATCCACCTGCATCGGAACGACGAGCTTTTCGAGGCATACGTAGGCGCTGTGCACTTGGCGAATGCTCTCGATGTCATCGCCTGCTTGCAGGGCAACAGACTCGGAATCTGAATGGGGATGAGCCGACTTAGGCGTTGAAGCGGTATCGGTTTTCGGCGCGTGCTTGAGCACGCGGGCAGACTTGGTCACGGACGACCTCCAGAGGTTGCGATTTGCAAAAACCGCCACACCCGCTGCTAAACGAGGCGGCAGCTCGGACGGGTTAGCAGACCGGGCAACCTCTTGCGAGAAACCGGCAGGGCGCGAGCCCTCCCATCCGAGCCGCCAAAACTGGAAGCGCGAATGACAAAGCCGCAGGTCCTGCGGGAAAACTGCGGCTTGCGTCGCAGAGATTGCTTCGGGCTGCTAAACCCGATCACGCCTTGTTCGACGTGACGGGCGCAGTATAGCCACGCAGGTGGGTCGCGGCTGGGTAGTCCGGCGTGGTGTTCGTGACGGTGAATCGGCTCGCGATTCCCCCAGAATCGGCCCATGCGCATCGCCATCGTCTCCGACATCCACGGAAACCTCCCCGCCCTCGAAGCCGTCGTCGCGGACATCGGCCGCCGCGGCGCGGATACCGTCGTCAACCTGGGCGACAGCCTCTCCGGGCCGCTGATGCCGCTGGAAACGGCGCGCTTCCTGATGGCGCAGGACTGGGTCCATCTTGCGGGCAACCACGAGCGCCAGGTGCTCACGCTACCGGCCGGCAAGCGCGGTGCATCCGACGAGTTCACCCACGCCCGGCTCGGCCCGCAGGAGTTCGCCTGGATGGCCTCGCTCGAACACAGGCTCCAGTTGAGCCCCGAAGCGCTGCTGTGTCACGGCACGCCCGACAGCGACCTGCACTACTTCCTGGAGACGGTCGAGCCGTCGCAGCTCAGGCCGGCCACGATGCCGGAGATCGATGCGCGGCTCGGTCAGGTCGATGCGCGGGTGCGGCTCGTCGCCTGCGGGCATACGCACGTGCCACGCGTGGTTCGTGCTTCGGGCGGGCAGTTGATCGTCAATCCGGGCAGCGTCGGGCTGCAGGCTTACGACGATGTTCATCCGCATCCACATGTCGTCGAGACGGGTTCGCCCGATGCGCGCTACGCCATCGTCGAACGGCTGGCCGCAGGCTGGGTTTCGACTCTGGTTTCGGTGCCCTACGACCATGCGAGCATGGCGGCGCTCGCGATGTCGAATGGCAGGCCTGACTGGGCCAGCGCCCTCGCCACCGGCCGGATGCCCTGAACCTGGATCAGTCGCCGAACGCGACTTCCGCGCTGGCCACCGCGCGGATCGGCACGCCGAAGCTCGTGATGTCCGCGAGCGTGGCGTTGTGATGCTCGCGGATCTTCGCGCCCGTGGCGTGCGGCTTGTCGTGCGAGGTGTGCGCGTCGGCCGCGAGCACCACGTGGTAGCCCAGTGCGGCGGCGCGGCGCACGGTCGTGTCGACGCAGAATTCCGACGAATAGCCGCAGACCACCACGCGCTTCACGCCATGCTCCGAGAGCCAGGCTTCCAGCGGCGTGCGCAGGAAGGAATCGGGCGTGGTCTTGCGGATGCGCGCGTCGCGCGAGTCGGTGTCGAGGGCGCCCGCAAGCTGCCAGCGCTCGGAGTCGAATTCGAGGTCGATCGCGTTCTCATGCTGGATGAAGGCCACCGGCGCGCCGGCAGCGCGGGCGCGCCCGGTGAGCGCGTTGATGCGCTGCATCACCTCGTGGGCCTCATGGGGGCGCGGCGGATCGTCGCAAAGGCCACGCTGGACATCGATGACGAGAACGGCAGTTTTCATGGGTCCGGAATCGGCGGGTTCTTGACCGGCGCGATTGTGCCCGACCGTTCCTGACGGGCGCCCTACTGCCTCCCTCACTACCTCCCCTGCTGCCCCCTGCTTCCAGGCGCTTCTATTGCCAGGCGCTCACTTCCAGCCTCACCTTGCCGCTGATGCCGGGCGCGGCCGGCGCGGCGCCCAGGCTCGACAGCGGCACCACGAACTGCAGCTTGCCGCTCGCGAGCTGCTTGGGGCTCATGGGCAGCGAGGCGCGCCCGGCGGTGTCGGTCTGCCAGCCGTACTTGACGTTCCAGTTCTGCGCCGCATCGTCGGGCTGCGGCGGCGCGATCTCGATGATCAGCGTGTCGCGGAAGAGCGAGCTGCCTTCGTAGTGGCCGTCGAGCCAGAACTTGTTGTTGACCTGGTAGTCGGGCACGCGCACGCCCAGCGTCATGGCATAGGCCAGCGTGGGCCGGTCCTGCTTCACCCGCGCCCTGTTGGCGAGGAACACGGTCGACAGATAGATCGAGCGGCGGTCGGCGGTGGCCGGGTCTGTGAGCTCCTTGTGCGTGCGGCAGGCGGGCGAGTCTTCCTCGGCGATGCGGCGGCTCAGGTACCAGCGCTTGCCGCGCGGCGCGGCCAGCAGTTCGACCTGATAGAGCGCATCGATGTCTGCGTCCTTGGGCAGATCGGGCGGCAGCGTGACGCCGTCGACGTCGAACCACAGGTCCACGCGCACGTCGCCGAACAGGAAGCGCGTGAGGTTCTGGTAGGCCTCCTCGGAATTCACGATGCCGAAGTAGCCCGAATGCGAGCGATAGGTGTAGGCAGTGGCCACCGGCTGCGTCTTGCCGGCGTCGTCCACGGCCCAGAGCGACGCGTTCTCGATGCGCACGAGCCCGTCGCTGCCGTGGCCCGCGAACATGCGAGAGAGGCCCTTGGCGGTTTCATAGTCGCCGCGGTTGGTGCCGACCATGCAGAAGAAGCGCTCGGGCGGGAAGGCGGCGGCAGGCAGGTAGTCCATGCGGCCATTGACCGCAGGCGTTGCCAGGAACTCGGACATCTTCTCGCGGTTGAAGGTGTTCATCTCGTTCACCGTGAGCCAAGCCGGCACGTTGATGCCGCCCATGTCGATGCCGTTGTGCGGCGTGGCGTAGGTGAACACCTTGTCGACGCAGGCGCGCGCGGCAGCATCGCCCAGCGCGGGGTTCTGCAGGAAGGCGCGCACCACAAGGCCTCCCATCGAATGCGCGACGAGGTAGCAGCGGAAGTCGCCGGCCGTGAAGCCCGAGGGCCCTTCGCGCTGCACCACGAGGTCGCGCACGCGAAGGATCAGCTGGCTCAGGCCCTGCGCGTACACCTTGACGTCCTTGGCCTTGCCGTCGCCCAGCAGCTCGGAGCCCGAGTCGTAGTAGCGGTAGATGATGACCGAGGCCGAGGGAATGCCGTCGACGTCGTTGCCGTTCGCATCGGGCGAGGGCTTCCAGTCGGGGTCGAGGATGTCCAGGCCGTTCTGGTAGACGCTCTGGTACTGGAAGTCGGCCAGCAGCCGCACCATGGGCGACTCGAAGACGAATTTCTGCGCCGGCGCTTCCTTCTTCACGGTGGCGCGATACACCGTGGAGCCGATGTTGAAGCCGCAGAACGGGTCGGCCGCAGTCTCGTCGCGCTCCGACTCGGTCATGGCGTAGCCGCGCACGTAGATGATGGGATAGCGGTTGGTGCTCATGGACTTCAGCCCCCTCAGGTCCGGTCAAACCGATGAAGTCCGGCAGTGTGCCGAGCGCCGGTCGCCCCCGCCATACGGCACATGGCATAGCCCGCCGAATGCCCCTCTTGCCCGAATGTTTCTATCGCTGAAACCATTGAAACATCCGCCTTCGATAGTCTCCGACCATCCGACAAACACAATCCAGAAGGCTCTCCCATGGCTGAAGACCCCGGCTCGCAAGGCTCCTACCTGCCTCAACTCCTGCGCCGCGGCACCGCGCTCGCCGCCGCCAGCTGCGCCTTCATGGCATGCAGCGCTTCGGGCAGCGAAACGGGCTACGAGAGCTCCCCTCAATTCAAGGACGGCGGCTTCCATAACATGGCCAACCCCGACCTGCCCCAGCAAGCCAGTGCATGGCGCATCTGGTCGCGCTTCATCGTGGGCAGCAAGATCGACACGGTGCCGGTCGACCCGATTCCCGTGAAGCCGCTGGACAGGCCCTCCCTCGACGCGCTCGACACCCGAACCAACCACGTGGTGCGCCTGGGCCATTCGTCGCACCTGCTGAAGCTGCGCGACAAGTACTGGCTCATCGACCCCGTGTTCAGCGACCGCGCATCGCCCGTGCAGTGGGCGGGGCCGAAGCGCTTCCACAAGACGCCGATCGCGCTGGAGGATCTGCCGCCCATCGAAGGCGTGATCCTCTCGCACGACCACTACGACCACCTCGACGTGGCGACCATCGAATACCTCGCGAAGGACGTGAAGCGCTACTTCGTGCCGCTGGGCGTGCGCTCGCGGCTGCTGGCGATGGGCGTGCCGGCCGACCGCGTGGTCGAACTCGACTGGTGGCAGTCCGCCGAGCACGACGGAGTGAAGCTCACCGCCACGCCCGCACAGCACTTCTCGGGCCGCACGCTCGGCGACCGCGACCGCACGCTGTGGGCCTCATGGGTGGTGCAAAGCGGCGACCAGCGCATCTTCTACAGCGGCGACTCGGGCTACTTCCCGGGCTTCAAGCAGATCGGCGAGCGCTTCGGCGGTTTCGACATCGCGCTGATGGAGAACGGCGCCTACGACAGCATGTGGCCTGCCGTGCACATGACGCCCGAGCAGAGCGTGAAGGCCTTCGAGGACCTGCGCGGCAAGGTGTTCTTCTCGGTGCACAACAGCACCTTCGACCTCGCCTTCCACGCCTGGCGCGATCCCCTGGACCGCATCGCGGCCCTCACGGAAGCCAGGAAGATCGAACTGGCCACGCCGGTGATCGGCGAAGTGGTGACGGTGGGAGCGGCGCGGACCAACACGCGCTGGTGGGTCGACCTGCGCTGACCGCCCCTCTCCCCCCGGGGCAGGGCGGACTACCCGCCGCGCTCCTTGCGCTCGCGGGCGCGCCGCACCTGGCGCGTCTCGTTGGCCTGCGAGGCGATGCGGTCCTTCTCGCGCTTCTTCAGAGCCCGCTTCTCGCGCATGCGCCGGCCCAGCACATAGCTGCCGATGCCGGTGACCACGGCGATGAAGACGCCGATGACGCTGATGTCGATGCCGCCCATGGCTACTGCACCCGGACGATGCTGGTGGGCTTGAAGCCCAGGTCGGCCGCCTTGCCCTTGCGCGCGCGGCTGCCGCGGGCGTTGTTCAGCGTGCGGATCTCCAGCGTTTCCTCGCGTTCCTTGCCGCCTCGGCCGATGCCCTCGATCTTCACGCTGCGCGTGTAGGCGGCGGCGCCGGCCAGGGTGTCCTTGGCTTCCAGGTCGATCAGCGTGAGGCCGCGTCCGCCCTTGGGCAGGCTCTTGAGCTCGGCGATGTCGAAGGTCAGGATGCGTCCGCCGGTCGAGGCGCAGGCCACGTGCGTGGCCGCCGGCATCGGCTCGGCACCGCTCGCACCGCCCACCAGCGAGGGGCGGCACAGCTGCTCTCCTTCGCCCACGTCGACGAAGGCCTTGCCGCCGCGCTGGCGCGACATCATGTTCTCGACCGTGGCGATGAAGCCGTAGCCGCCGGTGTTGGCCAGCAGCAGGCTGGCGCCGACCGGGCCCGCGAAGAAGTGCGTGACGTGCGTGCCGGCGTCCAGGTCGATGAGCGTGGTGACGGGCTGGCCGTCGCCGCGACCGCCCGGCAGCGAGGCCACGGGCACAGTGTAGACACGCACGCTCTTGTCCTTGGCGCTGCCGAACACCAGCAGCGTGTCGACGCTGCGGCATTCGAAGGCGCCGTAGAGCGAGTCGCCCGACTTGAAGCTGTACTCGGGCGCAGAGCCGTTCGCGGCGCCTGCCGCCTTCTCGCTGGCCCAGCCCTTCTGCGTGCGTACCCAGCCCTTCTGCGACACGATGACGGTGACGGGTTCGTCGACCACCTTCACCTCGGCCACGGCGCGCTTCTCGGCCTGGATCAGCGTGCGGCGCGGGTCTTCGAAACTCTTGGCATCGGCTTCGATTTCCTTCACCAGCAGGCGGCGCAGCGCAGCGGGGCTGGCGAGGATGTCTTCGAGCTTCTTCTGCTCGTCGCGCAGACTGGAGAGTTCCTGCTCGATCTTGATGGCCTCGAGCCGCGCGAGTTGGCGCAGCCGGATTTCAAGGATGTCCTCGGCCTGGCGTTCGCTGAGGTTGAAGCGCGCGATGAGCGCGGCCTTCGGGTCTTCTGCCGCACGGATGATCGCGATCACCTCATCGATGTTCAACAGCACCAGCTGCCGGCCTTCGAGGATGTGGATGCGGTCCTGCACCTTGCCCAGGCGGAAGCGCGAGCGCTTCTCGACGGTGATCTCGCGGAAGGCGATCCACTCGTTGAGCATCTGGCGCAGCGACTTCTGCGTGGGCTTGCCGTCGATGCCGACCATCGTGAGGTTGACCGGCGACGAGGTTTCCAGCGAGGTCTGCGCGAGCAGCGTGGTGATGAACTCTTCCTGGCTGATGCGCGAGGTCTTGGGCTCGAACACCAGGCGCACCGGGGCGTCCTTGCTCGATTCGTCGCGCACCACGTCGAGCACCGACAGCATCGAGGCCTTGAGCTGCGTCTGCTCCGCACTCAGCGCCTTCTTGCCGGCCTTGACCTTGGGGTTGGTGATTTCCTCGATCTCTTCCAGCACGCGCTGCGAGCTCACGCCCGGCGGCAGCTCGTTGACCACCAGCTGCCACTGGCCGCGCGCCAGTTCCTCGATCTTCCAGCGCGCGCGCACCTTGAGCGAGCCGCGGCCGGTGCGGTAGGCGTCGGCGATGTCGGCCGCGCTGCTGATGATCTGCGCGCCGCCCGGATAGTCGGGGCCGGGCACGATGGCGAAGAGTTCTTCCTCGCTGAGCTTGCCGTTCGACTTGATCAGCGCCACGCAGGCATCGGCGATCTCGCGCAGGTTGTGGCTCGGGATCTCGGTGGCGAGGCCGACCGCGATGCCGCTCGCGCCATTGAGCAGCGTGAACGGCAGCCGCGCAGGCAGCAGTCGCGGCTCTTCGGTGCTGCCGTCGTAGTTGGGGATGAAGTCGACCGTGCCTTCGTCGATCTCGTCGAGCAGCAGGCTGGTGATGCGCGCCAGGCGCGCCTCGGTGTAGCGCATGGCGGCTGCGCCGTCGCCGTCGCGGCTGCCGAAGTTGCCCTGGCCGTCGACCAGCGGATAGCGCTGCGAGAAGTCCTGCGCCATGCGCACCAGCGCGTCGTACGCGGCCTGGTCGCTGTGCGGGTGGAAGCGGCCGAGCACGTCGCCGACCACGCGCGCGCTCTTCACGGGCTTGGCGCCCACGGTGCCGTTGGTGCCACCGAAGCCCAGGCCCATGCGCGACATCGAATACAGGATGCGGCGCTGCACCGGCTTCTGGCCGTCGGACACATCGGGCAGCGCACGGCCCTTGACCACGCTCAGCGCGTATTCGAGGTAGGCGGTCTGGGCGTAGTCGGCAAGGGTCAGGGTCGTGTCGCCGTCGGTGGGACCCTGGAGATCGAGCGGAGGTTGGGAATCCATGAAAGAGCTGGTGAGAAAAACTTTTGTTGTTGCTGGCTGGGCGTTCAGCCAAGAGTGAAAGCCTCGTGGACCGCGGACTGTACGGCGCCGCCGAGCACCGCGCCGCCGCCGGCCACGTAGATCCAGTCGCCGATGACGGCCGCGCCCACCGCGTGCCGCGGCGTGGTCATCGGGGCATGCCGCTGCCAGGTGTCGTCGACGGGGTTGTAGCTTTCCATCTGGCCGAACACCTTCGCCTGGCGCGGCACGCCGTCGACGAGGATGCCGCCCTCCCCGCCCATGGCGAAGAAGCGGCCTCGATACACCACGAGCCCGTGGCCCGAGCGCGCGGTGGGCAGCGGCGAGCGCAGCTCCCAGGTGTCGCGTGCGGGAAGGTAGACGTGGTGCAGGTCGGTGTTGTATTCGAAGGTGTTGAAGCGCCCGCCGATCACATGGATCCGGCCGCCGTGCGACACGCAGCCCACGTGGTCGCGCGCACCCGGCAGCGGCTTGCGGGCGGACCAGCGGTCGGCCTTCGGGTCGTAGACCTCGTGCCAGCCCACGCTAGCGCGCTCCGCGGCAGGTTCGGAAGCGCCGCCGATCAGGTGCAGCGCGCCGTCGAGCATCACGGCGGCGGCAGCGCCGCGCGGACGCGGCAGCGGCGCGATCGCGCTCCAGCGATTGGCGGCGATGTCGTAGACGTAGGCATTGGTGTCCGAGCGCCGGTTCTGCTCGACGAAGCCGCCGAGCGCGTAGACGCGGCCGCCATCGGCGGTCACAGCGACGTGGTTGGCACCGCGGGGCAGCGGCGCGCCGTCGAGCCAGCGGTCGGCCTTGGGGTCGTAGATGTGGTGGTAGTCGCGGTTGACCTTGCCTTCGCCATAGCCGCCGACCACATGCATGCGGCCCATCGCCGCGGTGGCCCAGGCCATCTCGCTGCGGGGAATCGGCAATGCGGCGCGCGGCTCCCATCGCCCCTGCGGACCGGGCGGTGCGGAGCTGTCGGTGAAGCGCTGGGCTTCCTGCTCGGGCGTCATGTGGTGCGGCACGCCGCCCTGGAGACGCGCATAGGGCTCGGCCGAGGAAGGCACGGGCGGCAGCGTGTCGTGCGTGGCCGGATGCTGCGCGCGTGCGCCGCCCGTCACCATGCCGGCGGCGGTCGCGAGAACGAAGCTTCGACGATCCATGGCCTCCTCCCTCCTCCTGCCGATCAGGACAGCGGCGTGCCCGGTGGCGCATCGGCCGCGCCCGTAGGCACTGCCGATGGCTCGGGGATGTCGGGCATGGCCGGCATGTTGCGCGGGCCATCCGACGGCATGTTGCCGCGGCCGAGCGCGCCGCCCTGCGGCACGGTCAGTTCCATGCGGATGCGTCCCGGCGTCTTGCCGCCTCGCACGGCGCCGCCGCCACTGCCCAAGGCAACCGAGGGCTTGAGGTACGCATACAGCTGCAGCACGGTCTGCACATAGTTCTGCGTTTCCTTGTAGTTCGGGATCTTGTTGCCCGCGCGCTGCACCGCGCCCTCGCCGGCGTTGTAGGCGGCCAGCGCGAGCTCGATCTGCCCCGGGAACATCGCGATCAGGTCGCGCAGGTAGCGCGAGCCGGCGGCGATGTTGATGCGCGGGTCGAACAGCTTCTTCTCGATGGTCGCGCGCTTGTCCGCCGACACGCCATAGCGCTGCGCGGTGGCGGGCATCAGCTGCATCAGGCCCATCGCGCCCTTGGGCGAGACGGCCTGCGCATCGAAGCCCGACTCGGTGGCGACCAACGCCTGCAGCAGTTCGTAGTCGATGGCGTGCTTGTTCGACGCATCGCGCAGCGCCGACTTGGCGGTCTTGTAGCTGGGCGAGGCCTCGAACATCGCCAGCAGGCTCTGCGAGGCGGGCGGCACCTTGCCGTCGAGCCTGCCAGCGCCACGGCCCAGCGGCGAGATGCCATTGGCGGTATCGAAGCTCTGGCCGCCGCGGAAGAAGATCTGGTAGCGCTCGTCGATCTTCTCGGAGGCGAAGTGCGCGTTGCCCTTGCTGTCGATGTAGCCGTAGATGTCGGTGGCGTGCGCCGGCGCCAGTTGCAAGCCGAGCAACAGGACGACCGATGGCAACAAGCGCTTGAGAACCGACATGCGTTGTAGTGGAGGAGAAGGAGAAATCAGACGTCGATATCGACGTCATCGGCGCGCAACTCCATGAGCTCGCGCCGCGCCGCCGCTTCGCCCTTGCCCATCAGCTTGGTGATTTCGCCCTGGGTGGACGTGAAATCGAAGCGGCCCAATTGGACCTGCATCAGGCGCCGGGTGTCAGGATTGAGCGTGGTTTCCCACAATTGTTCCGCGCTCATTTCGCCCAGGCCCTTGAAGCGGCTGATGCTCCAGGCGCCTTCGCGCACGCCGTCCTTGCGGAGCTTGTCGAGCGTGGCGGTCAGTTCGCCTTCGTCCAGAGCATAGACCTTGGACGCCGGTTTCTTGCCGCGCGCGGGTGCATCGACCCGGAACAATGGCGGCTTCGCGACATACACATGGCCGGCTTCGATGAGTTTCGGAAAGTGCCGGAAGAAAAGCGTGAGCAGCAGCACCTGGATGTGGGAGCCGTCCACGTCGGCATCGCTGAGGATGCAGATCTTGCCGTAGCGCAGGCCGCTGAGGTCGGGCGAATCGCCGGGGCCGTGCGGATCGACGCCGATGGCGACCGAGATGTCGTGGATCTCGGTGTTGGCGAACAGCCGGTCGCGCTCCACTTCCCAGGTGTTGAGCACCTTGCCGCGCAGCGGCAGGATGGCCTGGCTTTCCTTGTCGCGGCCCATCTTGGCGCTGCCGCCTGCGGAATCGCCCTCGACCAGGAAGACCTCGTTGTGGCTGATGTCCTTGCTCTCGCAATCCGTCAGCTTGCCGGGCAGCACGGCCACGCCGGAGCCCTTGCGCTTCTCGACCTTCTGGCCGGCGCGCTGGCGGGTCTGGGCGGCCTTGATGGCCAGTTCGGCGAGCTTCCTGCCGTAGTCGACGTGCTGGTTGAGCCACAGCTCCAGCGCGGGGCGCACGAAGCTGGACACGAGGCGCACGGCGTCGCGCGAATTCAGGCGCTCCTTGATCTGGCCCTGGAACTGCGGGTCGAGCACCTTGGCGCTCAGCACGTACGAGGCGCGCGCGAACACGTCCTCGGGCAGCAGCTTCACGCCCTTGGGCAGTAGCGAGTGCAGCTCGATGAAGCTCTTCACTGCGTTGAACAGGCCGTCGCGCAGGCCGCTTTCGTGCGTGCCGCCGGCGCTGGTGGGGATCAGGTTGACGTAGCTCTCGCGCACAGGCTGGCCTTCCTCGGTGAAGGCGACGGCCCAGTCGGCCCCCTCGCCCTCGGCGAAGTTGTCGGCGTTCTTGTCGGCGTGGCCGCTGCCTTCGAACAGCGGAATGACCGGGTCGCTGCTGAGCGTCTGCATCAGGTAGTCGCTCAGGCCGCCCTTGTAGAGCCACTGCTGCGTTTCCTTGGTCTTCTCGTTGATGAGAGTGACGCTCACGCCCGGCATCAGCACGGCCTTGCTGCGCAGCAGGTGGGTGAGCTCGCCCATGGGCAGCGCGGCGGTCTCGAAGTACTTGGCGTCCGGCCAGGCGCGAACCGTGGTGCCCCGCTTGCGCTCGCCGGCCTCCAGCTTGCGGACTTCAAGCGCCTCGATCACGTCGCCGCCGCTGAAGGCCAGCTTCGCGACCGAGCCCTCGCGGTGCGTGGCCACCTCGAGCCGCTTCGACAGCGCGTTGGTCACCGACACGCCCACGCCGTGCAGGCCACCCGAGAAGCTGTAGGCGCCGCCCGAGCCCTTGTCGAACTTGCCGCCGGCATGCAGCCGGGTGTAGACCAGCTCGACCACGGGCGCCTTCTCTTCCGGATGCAGGCCGAAGGGAATGCCCCGGCCGTCGTCTTCCACGCTGACCGAGCCGTCGGTGTGCAGCGTGACCTTGATCTTCTTGCCGTGGCCCGCGAGCGCCTCGTCGGCGGCGTTGTCGAGCACTTCCTGGATGATGTGCAGCGGGTTGTCGGTACGGGTGTACATGCCCGGGCGCTGCTTGACGGGCTCGAGGCCCTTGAGCACGCGGATGGAGCCTTCCGAATAGCCGGAGGAGGCGGACGATGAGCTGGGGGGAGTCTTGGGGGGAGTCGCCATGGGGGCGGATTGTAGTCAGTAGCCGCCAAACAACTGGATACCCATACAGGAGGGCTTCTACGACACGAACATGCGGGCACCCAGGAAGTCGATGAAGGCGCGCACCTTCGGCGACGGATTGCGCCCCGAAGGCCACAGAACGCCGAGGTCGATGGCATGCGGGCGCACGTGTTCCGCCAGAACGCTGCACAGCCCGCCCGTGGTCAGCGCCTCGCGCACGCAGAAGTCGGGCAGCAAGGCGATGCCGCGTCCGCGCAGCGCGAAGCACAGGCGGGTTTCCATGTTGTTGCAGATCATGGAGACCGGTGGCTTCACCTCCGCACCGTCGGGCCCCGGCACGAGCGGCCAGACTTCCACCTTGCCCGTGGCCGGGTAGCGGTAATGCAGGCAGGCGTGTTGCGCCAGGTCCGCCGGCACCAGAGGCACGCCGCGGCGCGCCAGGTAATCGGGCGAAGCCACCAGCAGTTGCGAGAACTGTCCCAGACGACGCACCGAGAGCCGTGAATCGGTGAGTTCGCCGGTGCGCACCACCGCGTCGAAGCCCTCCTCGATGACATCGACGAGCCGGTCGCTGAAGTCGAGGTCGAGTTCGACATCCGGGTACTCGCACATGAAGTCGGCAAGCAGCGGCAGCACCAGCGAGCTGACCAGCGGCAGGCTCACGCGCAGCTTGCCGCGCGGCGAACCGGCCGAACAGGACAGCTCCTGCTCCGCGGCCTCGATCTCGGCCAGCACCCGGCGGCTGCGCGCGAGGAACAGCGCACCCTCGGCGGTGAGCGTGATGCTGCGGGTGCTGCGGTGGAACAGCCGCACGCCCAGCCGCTCCTCGAGCCGGGCCACGCGCTTGCCGACCGCGGACGCGGAAACGCCGAGCACGCGGCCGGCGGTGACGAAGCTGCGGGTCTCGGCCACCTGGATGAAGACGGTGAAACCACTGAGGCTGTCCATGGAAAACGAAGGATGGAAGAGAAGGGGAAGCCCGGGATGGCCGCATTGCGGAATCTGATGTCCGCATTGAGCGGAACTGTATCCCCCTTTTTCCGGAGTTGGCTTCTTCCTATCGTCGACCGCATGTCACTCACTCATCCGAATCCATCCTCGTCCCGGGCACGGCTGCCGCTGTCCGGCCTGCTTGCGCTGGCGGCCGCCAGCTTCATCACGATCCTCACCGAAGCCATGCCGGCCGGCCTGCTGCCGCAGATAGGCGCGAGCCTCGCCGTCACGCCCGCGCTGGTCGGGCAGCTGGTGACGGTCTATGCGCTGGGCTCGCTGGTCGCGGCCATTCCGCTGGTGGCGCTCACGCGCGGCTGGCGGCGGCGTCCGCTGCTGATGCTGGCGATCGGTGGTTTCGCTGTGGTCAACACGATCACAGCCCTCTCGCACAGCTATCCGCTGACGCTGGCCGCGCGCTTCTTCGCCGGCGTGTTCGCGGGGCTGCTCTGGGCGCTGGTGGCCGGGCACGCCGGGCGCATGGTGCCGCCGTCGATGCAGGGCCGCGCGATCGCGGTCGCGATGCTGGGCGCTCCGCTGGCGCTGTCGCTGGGCATTCCGGCGGGCACGCTGCTGGGCACCGGCGTGGGCTGGCGTCCGGCCTTCCTGGTGATGTCGGCGCTGTCGGTGCTGCTGCTCGGCTGGGTGCGCTGGAAGGTGCCCGACTTTCCCGGCCAGGAAGCCGCGCGGCGCCGCAGCGTGAGGCTCGTGTTCCTGCTGCCGGGCGTGCGGCAGGTGCTCGGGGTGATGTTGGCCTTCGTGCTGGCCCACAACATCCTCTACACCTACATCGCACCGTTCCTGGTGCACGCCGGGCTGGGCGCGCGGGTCGACCTGGTGTTGTTGGTCTTCGGGACGGCCTCGCTGGCGGGCATCTGGGTGACGGGCGTGCTGATCGACCGCTGGCTGCGCGAACTGGTGCTCGCGAGCACGGCAGCGTTCGGGCTGACGGCGCTGCTGCTCGGTTCGGCCACCGGATCGGCGGCAGCGGTGTACCTGGGCATGGCCATCTGGGGCCTGGCCTATGGCGGCGCTGGCACGCTGTTCCAGACCGCCTCTGCGCAGGCGGCGGGTGAATCGGCCGACGTGGCGCAGTCGATGGTGGTCACGGTGTGGAACATCGCCATCGCGGGCGGAGGGCTGATCGGCGGCCTGCTGCTGCAGGCCGGTGGTGCCGGGGCGCTGCCCTGGTCGCTGCTCGTGCTGCTGGCGCCGGCGCTGTGGCTGACCTGGCGAGCCTGCGCGCACGGCTTTCCCGGAACGCGGTCTGTCGCCGGCGCGACAGCACGCTGAAGCCCTGCGGCTTTTGATGCGTCCGCCGCATCGAAAGCCGGCCGATAAATCATCAATGGCTTTGGCCGGCGCGCCACCTGCTCGAGCAGGCGAATAGTTACATTCGAAGTCATGCAATCCCCAGCCGCCCCCGCCCTCTCGGTCAAGCAAGTCCTTTTCTGCGGGGCGATGATCGTCACGCTGTCGATGGGCATACGCCACGGTTTCGGCCTGTGGCTGCAGCCGATCACGCAGGCGCAGGACTGGAGCCGGCAGACCTTCTCCTTCGCGCTGGCGGTGCAGAACCTCTCGTGGGGCATCTTCGGCGTGTTCGCGGGCATGCTGGCCGACAGGTTCGGCGCGTTCAGGGTGCTGATCGGCGGTTCCTTGCTCTATGCGGCGGGCCTGTTCGGCATGGCGCATTCGCCGACGCCGCTGCTCTTCACGCTGAGTGCGGGCATCCTGATCGGTGCGGCGCAGGCGGGCTCGACCTACGCGGTGATCTACGGGGTGATCGGCCGGCAGATCCCGGCCGAGAGGCGCTCGTGGGCCATGGGCGTGGCGGCGGCGGCAGGCTCGTTCGGACAGTTCCTCCTGGCGCCCGTCGAGGGCCGGCTGATCGGCCACCTGGGCTGGCAGACCGCGCTGGCCGTGGTGGCGGTGCTGGCGCTGGTGATCGTTCCGCTGGCCTTCGGGCTGCGCGAGCCGAAGACGGCGGCGCAGGCCGGCCACCGCGAGCAGTCGGTGATGCAGGCGGTGGGCGAGGCCTTCCGCTATCCGAGCTTCGGCCTGCTGATGGCAGGCTACTTCGTCTGCGGCTTCCAGCTGGCCTTCATCGGCATCCACATGCCGACCTACCTGCGCGACCGCAGCCTGCCGGCCGAGGTGGCGGGCTACGCGCTGGCGCTCATCGGCCTCTTCAACGTGTTCGGCACCTACACGGTGGGGCTGCTGGGGCAGAAACTGGCCAAGCGCAAGATCCTGGCGGCCATCTACTTCGCGCGGGCGGTGTCGATCGCGCTCTTCCTGATCGCTCCGATCTCGCCGCTGAGCGTATACCTCTTCTCCGCGGCGATGGGCTTCCTGTGGCTGTCCACGGTGCCGGCCACCAACGCCATCGTGGCGGGCATCTTCGGCGTGGCGCATCTCTCGATGCTCAGCGGCTTCGTATTCCTGAGCCACCAGGTCGGCTCCTTCCTGGGCGTGTGGCTGGGCGGCTACCTGTACGACACCACGGGCAGCTACGACATCGTCTGGTACATCGCGATCGCCCTGGGCGTGTTCGCGGCGCTGGTCAACCTGCCGGTGAAGGAAAGCGCCATTCCGCGCGGTCCGCAACCCGTGGGCGCCGCAGGCTGATCCGCAGCCGGTTTGCGTGTACAACAGGACCATGACTCCCCGGATGCGCCATCACATCGTCCACGCCGGCTGGCTGGCCGCCGCGCTCGCGGTGCTGGGAGGCGTGTTCACCCTGTACGTGCATCCGGATTTCCTCGTGACGCTGGTCGACCAGATCTGGTCCTGTTTCTGAGCCTCAGATCGCTATGAAAGAGATAGCACCGGTACACGGCCTGGGGGCACCTTCCGAGTGGGTCGTCCGGTGGTCTCACCTGCTTGCGCCCGGCGCGTCGGTGCTGGACGTGGCATGTGGCGCCGGCCGGCACATGAAGTGGTTCGCGGGACGCGGGCACGCGGTCACCGGCGTCGACCGTTCTCCCGAAGCCGTCGAGGCCGCCGGCGCGTTCGGCAAGGTGGTCGAGGCCGACATCGAATCCGGTCCCTGGCCCTTCTCCGGCCAGGCCTTCGGCGCCGTGGTCGTCACCAACTACCTCTGGCGTCCGCGCATGGCCGATATCGTGGCCGCGGTGGCGCCGGGCGGCGTGCTGCTCTACGAAACCTTCGCCGTCGGCAACGAGACCGTCGGCAAGCCCTCGCGGCCCGATTTCCTGCTGCAGCCGGGCGAGTTGCTGGCGGCGTGCGACGGGCTGCGCGTCGTGGCCTACGAGGACGGCTTCATCGGGCAGCCCGAACGCTTCGTGCAGCGCATCGCCGCCGTCCGCCCGGACGCGGCCGATTCCGGGCCGCCGGCGCGCCGCGTCCTTAAGGGAAACTAGGGGCCCCGGGGCTGCTGTCTGGCCTGGCGCCGGAGTAAGTAGAATCGGCGCTTTCGTCCACCGACAAAGAGATTCCCCTTGGAGCAACTGACAGGCAGCATCGTCGCGCTCGTCACGCCGATGCACGACGACGGCAGTGTCGACTACCCCGCCCTGCGGCGGCTCATCGACTGGCATATCGAAGAAGGCACCGACTGCCTGGGCGTGGTCGGCACCACCGGCGAATCGCCGACGGTCGATGTCGAAGAGCACTGCGAAATCATCCGCGTCTCGGTCGAGCAGGCCAAGGGCCGCGTGCCCGTGATGGCCGGCTGCGGCGCGAACTCCACCAAGGAAGCCATCGAGCTCGCCAAGTTCGCCAAGGGCGTGGGCGCCGACTCGCAGCTCCAGGTCGTGCCGTACTACAACAAGCCCACGCAGGAAGGCCAGTACCAGCACTTCAAGGCCATCGCCGAGGCCGTGGGCGACCTGCCCATCGTGCTGTACAACGTGCCCGGCCGCACCGTCGCCGATATGGCGCACGACACCGTGCTGCGCCTGGCTCAGGTGCCCGGCATCATCGGCATCAAGGAAGCCACCGGCAACATCGAGCGGGCCCAGTGGCTCATCCGCGAAGTGCCGGAGAACTTCGCCGTCTATTCCGGCGACGACCCGACCGCGGTCGCGCTCATGCTCTGCGGCGGCCAGGGCAACATCAGCGTCACGGCCAACATCGCGCCGCGCAAGATGCACGAGCTGTGCGTCGCTGCGCTGGCTGGCGACGTGAAGCGCGCCATGCAGATCCAGTTCGAGCTCATGCCGCTGCATCGCAACCTGTTCGTGGAGCCCAACCCGATCCCGCTGAAGTGGGCGATGGCGAGGCTCGGCCTGTGCGGCGGTACGCTGCGCCTGCCGCTCACCGAACTCGGCGAAGCGAGCCGCCCGGCGGTCGAAGGTGCCCTGCGTGCCACCGGCCTGCTCAAGGGCTGAACGCCTCTTCCAGCACGTCCCGGACCTGCCTTTCCCCCGGCCGCAGCAAGGTTAAGCAACCTTTTGCCCGAACCGCGCTCAGAGATGGCGGCGGGCACTGCGGCCCCTAGATTGACCGAACCATTCCAACAAGGAAGACGACGTTGAAGAACCTTTCGCGACTTGCTCTGCTGGCCCTCGTTGCCAGCCTCGCCGCCTGCTCCGTGCTCGAGAGCGACAAGATCGACTACAAGAGCGCCGGCAAGGCCCCGACGCTCGAAGTCCCACCCGATCTCTCCCAGCTTTCGCGCGACAACCGCTACGCCATCCCCGGCGGTGCCGTGAGCGCCAACTCGTACCAGGCAGGCATCGCCAACGCCCCGGGCATTCCCACCGCGGTGGCCAACATCGGCGACGTGCGCATGGAACGCTCGGGCACGCAGCGCTGGATCGTCGTCAACCGCACGCCCGACCAGCTCTGGGACCCGGTGAAGGACTTCTGGCAGGAGAACGGCTTCCTGCTGACCACCGACCAGCGCAACCTGGGCATCATGGAAACCGACTGGGCCGAGAACCGCGCCAAGCTGCCGCAGGACATCATCCGCGGCACGCTGGGCAAGCTGGTCGATTCGGTCTACTCCACCGGCGAACTCGACCGCTTCCGCACCCGCCTGGAACGCACGTCGACCGGCACCGAGATCTTCATCAGCCACCGCGGCATGCAGGAGGTCTACAACAACTCCCGCCAGGACCAGACCGTGTGGCAGCCCCGCCCCAGCGATCCTGAGCTCGAGACCGAATTCCTGCGCCGCCTGATGGTCAAGCTCGGCGTCTCGCAGGAGCAGTCGAAGATCCTGGCCGCGACCAACTCCACGCCCAAGACCGCCACCATCGCCAAGGTCGGCAACCAGCCGGTCGTGCAGATCAGCGAAGGCTTCGACCGCGCATGGCGCCGCGTCGGCCTCGCGCTCGACCGCACCGGCTTCACCGTGGAAGACCGGGACCGCAGCGCCGGCGTCTACTTCGTGCGCTACGTGCCGCCGAATCCCGACAAGAAGGAGCCCGGCTTCTTCGGCAAGCTGTTCGGTGGTTCCAGCAAGGCCGAAGCGCCCGCGAAGTTCCGCATCTCGGTCAAGGGCCAGGGCGAATCCACCACCGTGTCCGTGCTCAACGAAGCCGGCGCGCCCGAGACCTCGGTCAACGCCGAGCGCATCGTCAAGGTCATCGCAGACGACCTGAGATAACCCGCATGCTCCGCTTCCGAAGCCTCGGCAGCGGCAGCACGGGCAACGCCGCGCTGGTCGAGACGACCAGCGCCGGCCGCACCTCCCGCCTCCTCGTCGACTGCGGCTTCGGCCTCAAGCAGCTCGACTTGCGCCTGGCCCAGGCGGGCCTTGCAGCCAACGATATCGACGCGGTCTTCGTGACACACGAGCACGGCGACCACATCGGCTGTGCCCATTCGCTGTCGCGGCGCAACCGCATTCCCGTCTGGATGAGCGAAGGCACCTGGCTCGCCACCGGCGGGCGCGATTTCGAGGGACGGCTCAACCTCGCGCGCGACGATGCCGAGTTCACGGTCGGCGACATCTGCGTGCAGCCCTTCACCGTTCCGCACGATGCGCGCGAGCCGCTGCAACTGCGCTGCACCGACGGCAATCGCACGCTGGGCGTGCTGACCGACCTCGGCCATGCCACGGCCCACGTGCTGGCCCGATTGGGCGGCGTGCATTCGTTGCTGCTGGAGTTCAACCACGACAGCGAACTGCTGGCCAACTCGAGCTACCCGCCTTTCCTCAAGCACCGCGTGGGCGGCAACTACGGGCACCTGTCGAACATGGCCGCGGCGGACATCGCACGCGCACTGCTGCATGACGGCCTCAGGCACGTGGTCGCGGCACACCTGAGCGAGCAGAACAACCGGCCCGAGATCGTGCGGCGCCTCATGGCAGAAGCACTGGGCGGCAACGAGGCCGAGATGCTGACCGCTACGGCCGCCACCGGCTCGCCCTGGCTCGACGTCTGAGCACCGCCTCCGCCATCCTCACGCTCTGCTAAGAAAAAAAGCCGCCTCACGGCGGCTTTTTGCATGGCTGATGCAGGGTCTGTTTACTGCTTCGGCGCTTCGTTCTTCTTCGCGGCCTCGGTGGCTGCATTCGCAGCATCGAGTGCCGATTGAGAACCCGAAGACGGGGCGGTCGACGACGAGGACGATGCGCCCGGATCGGCCGATGGCGCAGGAGCCGGAGCAGCAGGTGCGGGCGCGGGTTCAGTCACGGGCGCAGGAGGCGGCGTCACGACAGCCGGCGCTGCATCCTCCTTCTTGCCACAGGCGACGAGCGCGGCAGCGGCAATCAGCGAGGCGATCAGGACGGACGATGACTTCTTCATGGAATCTCCTTTGGCTATGAAGGTCTGGACGAAAAAATTCTAGACCTGCATATCCGTCCGAATATGTCTCGCGGCCGCATTCGCGGCATTGGCTTACAAGCCGAGTGTCGATGCAGGAAACGCAGGTCGACCGTTGCGCCAGCACTCTTCGATGGCCTCGCGCAATTCGCGGCGAGCGCGTGCCTCTGCGCCGCTCACGCCCCTGCTTCGCTCGGGGTCGATGCGATGCACGAACCACGAGGGCGTCCAGATGGCGCTCGGCACTTCCGTGCCCGACGCCTCGCCTGCGGCCCTGCATTCGATGATGTGGTCCCACATGCGGCGCCATGCAACGAAGCGCGCATGGCCGCGCTCGAGAACGTCGTAACGCTGCGCGAGCAGCATCAGGCGGCGGCCGCTCACGGCCCAGGCCTGCAGCGCCTCGATGGTCGCGCGTTCGCCCAGCGGCCAGTCGGCGAAGTCGAGGTCACTGAAGACCATTTCCTTCCAGCCCTCGCGCGCTGCAGCCGCGAACGCATTGCGCAGGAGTACGTCGAAGGCCTCACGACCATCGAAGCGCCCTTCGGGCAGCGGCGAAGCGGATGCTTCATCCGGCATGCAGCCACCCCGCCTCGCACCACTCCGCCAGCAACGCCAGGGCGCCCTCACTCGCGCGTGCGAGTTCGCGCGGACCGAGTTCGCGGCGATCGGCCAGCCTGCGCATCAGCGTCGCATCGGCACCGCCTGCGCGAAAGCTCTCGCCGTTGATGTAGATGTGGCGTGCGTCGTAGAGCATGCGCGTGCGGCGGTCGAGCTTCGCCTGCTGCATGGCAGCGGGCGCCTCGCCGCCTTCGCCGAACCAGACATTGGCCTTGGGTTCGGTGAGCGATTCGCCCAGTGCACGGTCGACGGCATCCGCGTCACGCAGCGCGGCCTCGATGGCCTTGCGCGCGAAGGCCTGCAGGGCCGCGGGCATGGCTGCCGGCGCATCGACGGCGGGCTGCGCAGGATCGCGATACCGCGCGAGCTCGGCCGGCCCGGCGTCTTCCAGGTCTTCGGCGTAGGCCTGCGCCATGCGCGCCAGCAGGTCGGCGCCGAGTTCGCCCAGGGCCGACGAGCGCAGTCCGATGGAATACGTCATGCAGTCGCCGCCGACGGCCACGCCGTCGTGGGCGTAGCGCGGCGGGAGGTAGAGCATGTCGCCGGGTTCGAGCACGAAGGTCTGCTCGGGCTCGAAGTTCTCGAGGATCTTCAGCGGCAGGCCCGGCTGCAGCCGCAGGTCGCCCTGCTTGCCGATGGACCAGCGCCGGCGCCCGTGCGCCTGCAGCAGGAACACGTCGTAGCTGTCGAAATGCGCGCCCACGCCGCCGGCGTCGCTCGCGTAGCTGATCATCAGGTCGTCGAGGCGCGCATCGGGAAGGAAGCGGAACTGCCGCATCAGCTCGTGCACGCCCTCATGGTGCAGGTCGACACCCTGCACCAGCAGCGTCCACGCCGGCTGCTTCAGCGACGGCAGGGCGCGCCGGGCAAGAGGGCCGTGCCTGAGCGACCAGCCGTTCTTGCCGTGGCGGATGAGGCGCGATTCGACGTCCTCACGCTCGGCCAGGGCGAAGAGCTCGGAACGCTCGATCGGTGGCACCATCGCGGGTATCGCCTGCCGCACGAGCAAGGGTTTTTTCTGCCAATGTCGCCGCATGAACTGCGCGGCGCTCAGGCCGCCCAGCAGGGGCAGCGGTTTGTTGATCTCCATGGGAGAATTCTGCAATGGAAATCTCTGAACAATGCGTGGTCGGCCTGACCTGGACGATGAAGGACACGCTCGGCGACGTGCTGGACGTGCTCGAGGAGCCTGTGGAATTCCTGGTCGGCGGCGACGACCTCTTCGACGTGATCGAAGCGGCCCTGCAGGGCCATGAGCCCGGCGCCCGGGTACAGCTGCAGATCGAACCGGAGCAAGGCTTCGGCGACTTCAACGACCAGCTGCTCTTCCTGGAGCCCCGCTCGCTCTTCCCCGAAGGCACCGAAGAAGGCATGACCTTCGACGGCTCCGCCCTGCCCAAGGGCGTGAGCGGCGACATTCCCAAGGATGCGATCTACACCGTGGCCGAGATCTACCCCGACCACCTGGTGCTCGACGGCAACCATCCGCTGGCGGGCATCGCGATCCGGCTCGACATCACCGTGCGTTCGGTGCGCGAGGCCACCGAAGAGGAAGTCGGCCGCGGCACAGCAGGCACGGGCTTCTTCAAGATTGCGCCGATGGCGCCGGGCAATCAGACGCTGCACTGACTGCCGCGCCCGCCCCATGAAAAAAGCCGGGCATTGCCCGGCTTTTTCATGCCCAATGTGGGAACAACTCACATGCGCGAGATCTGGCCGTTGTCGATGCGCACGCGGTCGCCGATGCGCAGGTCGCCGGGGCTCTGCACGTCGAAGGCGCGATAGCCGCCGCGGTCGGTCTGCACCGAGACGCGGTACATCTCGTAGACGCGCGGGCCGTTCTGCTGCGCCTCGATGGTGTTGCCCAGCAGGGCGCCGCCCACGATGCCCAGCGCGGTCGCCGCGGCCCGGCCATTGCCTCGGCCGAACTGGTTGCCCACCACGCCGCCGATCACGCCACCCGCGACGGCACCGCCGCCCGTGGTGCCGGTGCCGGCGGTTTCGCTGCGCAGCACCTCGATGTTGGCCACGTGGCCGTATTCGACATAGGAGGCTTCCTGGTAGGGAATGGCCTGCGGAGGCGCCTGGTAGGGATAGCGCGAGGTCGTGTAGACCGGCGCCGGTGCCACGCACGCCGTGAGCGTGGCCAGGGCCAGCACGGAAGCGGTGACGGAAACAAAGCGCATTGAGATCTTCATGTTGGAGGCTCCTCGGAAAGAACGGTGCAAGGATGATGTATGCATGCACCCTGCGTGTGCCTGACTAACGCCGCAGCATCGGCCGCGATGACGCCGTTCACACACTGAAACCTTCGAGGCGGGCGGCCCCAGCCGGTTCCGTTCTTTACCGCCCGGAAACCGGCCGGTCTTCAGGATTCGCTCAATGCTTGCCTGTGGAGCCGTAGCCACCTTCGCCGCGTTGCGTGGGTGCAAATTCTGTGACCACACGAAACTGCGCCTGCACCACCGGCACGATCACGAGCTGCGCGAGCCGTTCCATCGGATTCAGCACGAAGGGCGTGTCGCTGCGATTCCAGGCGCTGATCTTCAGCTCGCCCTGGTAGTCGCTGTCGATCAGGCCGACGAGGTTGCCCAGCACGATGCCGTGCTTGTGGCCCAGCCCCGAGCGAGGAAGGATCAGCGCTGCATAGGCCGGATCGGCCAGATGGATCGCGATGCCGGTGCCCACCAGCTGCCAGCCGTTGGGCTCCAGCGTGATGGGGGCATCGAGGCAGGCTCGCAGGTCGAGGCCGGCGCTTCCGGGGGTGGCATATGCGGGCAGTTGATCCACCATGCGCGGATCGAGGATGCGGACGTCGACTTTCACTTAGTTGTTGCCTTGCTTCTGTTGCTGTTCTCTTTGCTTGCGGGCCGCCTCTTCCAGCACCTGCTGCCACTTGGCGACGCCGGGGGTGAGCTTGAGGCCCTTCAACTTCCTGCCGAACCAGGCGGCAGCCGCCGCCAGGACGATCAGAACGCCGAACGGCACGCCCGCCGCCCAGAGCACCAGGAATGCCACCGCGCCGAAGATGCCCAGCACCTTGAGCAGCGCCGGGTCGAAGGAGCCGGGCTCCTTCTTCGGCACCTCGCTGTTGGGGAGTTCGGCGCGCTGCATCGCGGCCGAGACCGGCCCCTGTGCATTGGGGCCGGCAGTCGTCGTCATGCCGACGTCGAGGCCATGCTCACCGGGCGAAGCGGCTCGCCTCGGCAACGCCGCCTGCGCGGACAGCCGCTCGACATAGCGGGCGAAATCGCCGTTCGGCGGCGTGTTCCATTGGGGATTCATCAGACCCTCCAGTCGGGAAGACGGGCTGCGATCTCGGTCATGAGCTCGCGCGCCAGCGTGAGCTTGGGGGCGCGCGGCAGCTCGCGCACGCCATTGGCATCGACCAGCAGCAGCGCGTTGTCGTCCTGCCCGAAGGTCAGCGGACCGATGTTGCCCACCAGCAGCGGGATGCCCTTGCGCTCGCGCTTGGCCTTGGCATGTTCGGCGAGGTTCTCGCTCTCGGCGGCGAAGCCTACGCAGAAAAGCTTCTTCGACTGGGCCCGCTCGCTCTTCGCGACGGAAAGGAGGATGTCCGGGTTCTCGGTGAAGTGGAGCACCGGCGTCCTGCCGCTGCCGTCCTTCTTGATCTTCTGCTCGCTCTGCGTGGCGGGGCGCCAGTCGGCGACGGCAGCCGTAGCTACGAAAATGCTAGCACTCTGCGCTGCACGGGTCGTCGCGTCGAGCATCTGCTGCGCCGACAGCACGTCGACGCGCGTCACGCCGCGCGGCGTGGGCAGGTGCACCGGGCCGGCCACCAGCGTGACCTCGGCGCCGGCCTCGCGGGCTGCCCGGGCGATGGCGAAGCCCATCTTGCCCGACGAATGGTTGGTGATGCCGCGGATCGGGTCCAGTGCCTCGAAGGTCGGGCCGGCCGTGACCAGCACCTTCTGCCCCGCCAGCAGCTTGGGGCTGAAGAAGGCGGTGACGTCCTCCAGCAGCTGCGCCGGCTCGAGCATGCGGCCGTCGCCGGTCTCGCCGCAGGCCTGCCAGCCGTTGCCCACGCCCAGCACGGTCGCGCCGTCGGCGGCCACCTGCATCAGGTTGCGCTGCGTGGCCGGATGGGCCCACATCTCGCGGTTCATAGCCGGGGCGATCAGCAGCGGGATGCGGTCCATCGGGCGGGCCAGGCACATCAGGCTCAGCAGGTCGTCGGAGCGGCCCTGCACCAGCCGGGCAATGAAGTCGGCGCTGCAGGGCGCCAGCACGATCGCGTCGGCCTCGCGGCTCAGGTTGATGTGCGGCATGTTGTTGGGCTCGCGGGTGTCCCACTGCGAGGTGTAGACGGTGCGCCCCGAGAGCGCCTGCATGGTCACCGGGGTGATGAACTGCTCCGCCGCCTCGGTCATGACGACCTGGACGGTCGCGCCCGCCTTGACGAACAGCCGGCACAGTTCGGCCGACTTGTAGCAGGCGATGCCGCCCGTGAGACCGAGAACGATGTGTTTGCCGGCGAGATCTTGCATGGGACGTATTGTTGCTCACATGCCATCGGCCCCACGCCAACAAGCCCTTGGCGGAAGGTGTCGCGAAGGGCACACCTATAATCGCAATTTCCCACTGCCCGGATTCACAGCATCCGGAACTGGCATGACCAAATTTGTCTTCGTCACCGGTGGTGTCGTTTCTTCCCTTGGCAAGGGAATCGCCTCCGCCTCGCTCGCCGCGATCCTCGAATCGCGCGGCCTCCAAGTCACCCTCATCAAGCTCGATCCGTACATCAATGTCGACCCCGGCACGATGTCGCCCTTCCAGCATGGGGAAGTGTTCGTCACCGACGACGGCGCGGAGACCGACCTCGACCTCGGCCACTACGAGCGCTTCGTCAACACGCGGATGCGCAAGGCCAACAACTTCACGACCGGCCAGATCTACAAGTCCGTGCTCGAGAAGGAACGCCGCGGCGACTACCTCGGCAAGACGGTGCAGGTGATCCCGCACATCACCAACGAGATCCAGGACTACATCAAGCGCGGCGCCGGCATCGGCACGGCGCACGAGGTGGACGTGGCCATCGTCGAGATCGGCGGCACCGTGGGCGACATCGAGTCGCTGCCCTTCCTGGAGGCCGTGCGCCAGATGAGCCTGCGCATGGGTCCGAACAACTCGGCCTTCGTGCACCTGAGCTACGTGCCCTGGATCGCCGCCGCCGGCGAGCTCAAGACCAAGCCCACGCAGCACACCGCGCAGAAGCTGCGCGAGATCGGCATCCAGGCCGACGCCCTGCTGTGCCGCGCCGACCGCCGCATCCCCGACGACGAGCGCGCCAAGATCTCGCTGTTCTCGAACGTGCCCGAATGGGGCGTGATCTCGATGTGGGACGTGGACACCATCTACAAGGTGCCCCGCATGCTGCACGAGCAGGGCCTGGACGGCCTGATCTGCGACAAGCTGCGCATCAACACGCCGCCGGCCAAGCTGCAGCGCTGGGACGACCTGGTCTACGAGGTCGAGCATCCGCAGAAGGAAGTCTCGATCGCCATGGTCGGCAAGTACGTCGACCTGTCCGACAGCTACAAGTCGCTCAACGAGGCGCTGCGCCATGCCGGCATGAAGAACCATGCCCGCGTGAAGATCGACTACATCGACTCCGAGACCATCTCGGCGCAGGACGTGTCCCGCCTGGCCAAGTACGACGCCATCCTGGTGCCCGGCGGCTTCGGCCAGCGCGGCGTGGAAGGCAAGATCTCGGCCGCGCGCTTCGCCCGCGAGAGCAAGGTGCCCTACCTCGGCATCTGCCTGGGCATGCAGGTCGCCACCATCGAGTACGCCCGCCACGTGGCCGGCCTGAAGAACGCCAACAGCACCGAGTTCGACCCCGAGACGCCCACCCCCGTGATCGCGCTGATCACCGAGTGGAAGGACGCCGACGGCACCGTGAAGATCCGCGACGAGAAGTCCGACCTCGGCGGCACCATGCGCCTGGGCGCGCAGAGCTCCGACGTGGCTCCGGGCACGCTGGCCCACAGCATCTACGGCGACGTGGTCACCGAGCGCCACCGCCACCGCTACGAAGCCAACGTGAACTACCTCGACGAGCTGCGCAAGGCCGGCCTCGTGATCTCGGCGCTCACCCAGCGCGAGCACCTGACCGAGATCGTCGAGCTGCCGCAGGACGTGCACCCGTGGTTCATGGGCGTGCAGTTCCACCCCGAGTTCAAGTCGACCCCGTGGGGCGGCCACCCGCTGTTCAACGCCTTCATCAAGGCCGCGCTCGAGCACAAGGAAAAGGGCTCGGGCAGCACCAACAAGACGCTGAAGGCCGTGGCATGAGCGCCGCGCCGGACCGCGCCAGGCAAGCTCGCGCCGCAGTGCGGAGCACGGAGGTATTCGAATGAGCAGCGGCTACGTCATCGCCCACGTCGAGGTAACCAACCCGACGCAGTACGAGGAATACAAGAAGTGGTCGACCGTCGCCATGCAGGCGCACGGCGCCGAGGTGTGCGTGCGCGGCGGCCAGGTGCAGCCCCTGGAGGGCGACTGGAAGCCCACGCGCGTCGTGATCCTCAAGTTCCCCAGCTTCGAGAAGGCCAAGGCCTTCTATGAGACGCCCGAGTACCTCAAGGCGCGCGAGGCCCGTGCCGGCGCCGCGATCATGAACATGATCGCCGTCGAGGGCCTCTGAGCCTTCCGATCCCTTTTCACATCTATTCATCCGCCCAAAGAGACCAGAAAGAGAAAGACAGAAGATGAGTGCAATCGTTGACATCGTCGGCCGCGAAATTCTCGACAGCCGAGGCAACCCCACCGTCGAATGCGACGTGCTGCTCGAGTCGGGCACCATGGGCCGCGCGGCCGTGCCCTCGGGCGCATCGACCGGCTCGCGCGAAGCCATCGAGCTACGCGACGGCGACAAGAGCCGCTATCTCGGCAAGGGCGTGCTGAAGGCCGTCGAGAACATCAACACCGAGATCTCTGAAGCCGTGCTGGGCCTCGACGCCAGCGAACAGGCCTTCCTCGATCGCACGATGATCGACCTCGACGGCACCGACAACAAGGGCCGCCTGGGCGCCAACGCCACCCTCGCCGTCTCGATGGCCGTGGCCCGCGCCGCGGCAGAGGAATCGGGCCTGCCGCTGTACCGCTACTTCGGCGGCATGGGCGGCATGCAGCTGCCGGTGCCGATGATGAACGTCATCAACGGCGGCGCCCACGCCAACAACAGCCTCGACCTGCAGGAATTCATGATCATCCCCGTGGGCGCCAAGAGCTTCCGCGAGGCCGTGCGCTACGGCGCCGAGGTGTTCCACGCGCTCAAGAAGATCCTGGGCGACCGGGGCATCAGCACGGCGGTGGGCGACGAAGGCGGCTTCGCTCCCAGCGTCGAGAGCCATGAGGCTGCCATCCAGCTGATCCTGGAAGCCATCGACAAGGCCGGCTACACCGCCGGCGAGCAGATCGCCCTGGGCCTGGACTGCGCGGCCAGCGAGTTCTACAAGGACGGCAAGTACGTGCTGTCGGGCGAGAACCTCTCGCTGACCGCCGAGAGCTGGACCGACATGCTCGCGACCTGGGTCGACAAGTACCCGATCATCAGCATCGAGGACGGCATGCACGAAGGCGACTGGGACGGCTGGAAGCTGCTCACCGAACGCCTGGGCAAGCGCGTGCAGCTGGTGGGCGACGACCTGTTCGTCACCAACACCAAGATCCTGCAGGAAGGCATCGAGAAGGGCATCGCCAACTCGATCCTGATCAAGATCAACCAGATCGGCACGCTGACCGAGACCTTCGCCGCCATCGAGATGGCCAAGCGCGCGGGCTACACCGCCGTCATCTCGCACCGCTCGGGCGAGACGGAAGACAGCACCATCGCCGACATCGCCGTGGGCACCAACGCCGGCCAGATCAAGACCGGCTCGCTCTCGCGTTCCGACCGCATCGCCAAGTACAACCAGCTGCTGCGCATCGAGGAAGACCTGGGCGACATCGCCGTGTACCCCGGCCGCGGCGCGTTCTACAACCTGAAGTAACGCCGGACGCCACGCGGCATGCGCGCCCGCCTCGTTCCACCGATCGTCCTGCTGCTCCTGCTGGCCATCCTGCAGTGGCAGCTGTGGAACGGGCGCGGCAGCGTGCGCGACGTGGCCCAGCTGCGGACCAAGCTGGCCGACCAGAAGGACGCCAACGCCAAGGCCGCGCTGAACAACGAACGCCTCACCTCCGAGGTCAACGACCTCAAGGACGGCCTCGAGATGGTCGAGGAGCGCGCGCGCGCGGAACTCGGCATGGTGAAGCCGAACGAGGTCTTCGTGCAGATAGCACATTAGGATGACCCCCAGTCTTCGCGCACTTCGTGTCGCTTCGCCAACCCCCTTCCAGGGGGCGACACCAGCGGCCCGGCAAAGCCGGTTCCGCGGTGTCCCACGAACAGACCGCGACAGCACCCTCCGGGGGCGGATCTGATTCTCGAGCTTCTCTCGGCCCCCGCGTTCATGCTCTGGGGCTCTCCCGTGAGCTGGCTCGAGCTCGTCGCGTCGACACTGGCGCTCGCCATGGTGGGCTGCAACATGCGCGAGATCCACTGGGGATGGCCGCTGGCCATCGTCAGCTCCGTGCTCTACGTGGCGGTGTTCGCCAAGGCGCGCATCTACGGCGACGCCTCGCTGCAGGTCTTCTTCGCGCTCGTCGCGCTCTGGGGATGGGCGCAGTGGCTGCGCGGCCACCGGGCCGACGGCAGCGCGCTGCGCGTCAGCCGGCTTTCGTCGCGCGGCATCGCGCTCACATTGCTGGCCTGTGCGGTGGCCTGGCCGGCGGTCGCCCTCTTCCTGCGCCGCTTCACCGACACCGACGTGCCCTGGTGGGACGGCTTCGCCACCGGCCTGAGCCTTGTCGGGCAGTTCCTGCTCGGGCGCAAGTTCATCGAGAACTGGCTGATCTGGCTGGCGGTGAACGTCGTGAGCGTGGGCCTCTTCATCCACAAGGGCCTGTGGCTTACGGTGGGCCTGTATGCGGTGTTCGCGGTGCTCAGCGTGGCCGGCTACCTTGCCTGGCGCCAGCGCATGCCTTCGAGCACCGTTGAGGCAGCGCGAGCATGACACCCGTACTGCCGACCGGCTGCGTCATCGCCCTGGTGGGTGCCGAGAGCACCGGCAAGACCGAGCTGGCCCGCGCCATCGCGCAGCGCCTGCAGGACCGTGGCGTTCCGACGACCTTGGTGAGCGAGTACCTGCGCGAATGGTGCGAGCGCGAGAACCGCACGCCGCGCCCCGACGAGCAGCAGGCCATCGCCGACGAGCAGACCCGCCGCATCGCGAGCGCCGCCGCCGCCGGCGTGGTGGTGGCCGACACCACCGCGCTCATGACGGCCGTCTACAGCGAGCAGCTCTTCGCCGACACGTCGCTCTACGAAGACGCCCTGGCTGCCCAGCGCGGCTACGCCATCACGCTTCTGACCGCGCTCGACCTGCCCTGGGTCGCCGACGGCATGCGCGACGGCCCGCATGCGCAGCAGCCGACCGACACGCTGGTGCGTGCCGCGCTCGCTCGCGCGAAGCTCTCGTATGCCGTGGTGCACGGCAGCGGCGCCGAGCGGCTGGCCAATGCCTGGAACGCCATCGTCTCCATCGCGGGCAACGAGGGCCGGCCGCGCACGCGCGTCAAGTCCGACGCGAAACCCGCCTCCTGGTCGTGGCCTTGCGAGAAATGCTCCGACCCGGAATGCGAACATAGGCTTTTCAGCGATCTCATCGCGCGCCGCGAGTAGCGCGCTCGCCCCCCTGCCCCTTACCGGAGACCCGATGCCCTTTTCGACCCTCGCGCGCATCGCCACGCTTCCTCTTCTTCCTGCCGCCCTGCTGCTCTCGGCGGCCGGTGCGGCCCACGCGGCGCCCGTCGCGGCCACCGTCGAGAACGGCACCACCACCACCGCCTGCGCCGAAGAAGACAACGTCTCGCTGACCCTGCGCGGCGAAGGCATCCGCCGCATGCGCATCGAGGCACTGCAGCCCGACTACCTCGACAAGATCGGCAACGACGTCACCGCGCCCGACTTCTCAGGCTGCAACTTCGACGGCGGCGAGCATCCCACCGACCCGGCCTACCGCTTCCGCAAGCGCACCGTGGTGCTGATGGACAACGCACAGTGGCGCGTCGTCGGCATGACGCTGCCGAGCTTCTGGCGCCCGCAGCGCGTGCCCGTGCAGGTGGGCAAGCGCAAGGACCGCGGCTTCCACCTGCTGCAGGTCTTCAGGAAGGAGAACGGCAAGCCGCTCGAGGCCATCGTGCTCTATCCGTCCGACGGCTACTGGCGCATCAAGCCGCTGCCCGAGGCGCGCTTCGGCGACGGGGTGTACGGCTCGTCCTTCCTGCTCGGCCCGGTCGAGGCCGCCGCACGGCCGGTGGTGAACATCGCGTCGATCCGCATCGTGCCCCGGCCGCTGGCCATCCATGTGCGCTTCACCGACGGCGGCAGTGCCGCGGTGAAGGTCGACGAGATCAGCCGCGTACGCACCGCGCTCGACGTCACGCTGTCGAAGCCGACCGCGAACGCCCAGCCTTTCGCGGTGCTGCGCTCGATGTACGTCACGCCCGACAACGCCGACGTGAGCGAGGTGCGCTGGCAGGCGTCGCCCCAGGCGGCGCAGCAGGTGCTGCCGCTGCCGGAGGTGAAGAGCCTCCAGGCCACGCAGGTGCGCTTCGGGCGCAGCCTGCCTTCGAAGCACAACACGAGCGCGCCGGACATCGCGTTCGGTGGCTTCGACGACGGCTCCCGCTGAGTCAGCACTTCGCCCGGCGAGACGCCGAGCACTCGGCGCAGGCCGAGCGCTCCGTCATCGCGGCGTGCACCACTTACTCGTGCACCGGCAGTGCCGTCGTGCATGTCCGGCGCGACGAGTGGCTTTTTCCACGACGCGCATCTGCGAATCAGAGGGACTGGGCGTGGGTTCGGCCGCATGGTCGGCGCGATTGGCTTCGGGCCGGCTGTTCTTGAATCAGGCTCACGAACCCGGGCTGAACGGAAGCTTTCCGGTGTACCTGACCGGGATGTTAGGCCCCGCGATGCCTGCGGGCTACGCCGACGAGCGCTTCGCGGCGATGGTCAAGGTGCTGCGCTGAACAACGAGAGAAGCGGCAGCGATGGGCGGCCGCCACCGCCGCCGGCTTCTTCTATTGCACGACCTGGCTGCCCGGCGCCCTGTCGCCCGCCGGCGTGAAGATCTGCGCAGCGTCGACCGCGTCGAAGCGGTACTGCTTGCCGCAGAAGTCGCAGCCCACCTCGATGTTGCCGCGCTCGGCGAGGATGCTCTCGGCCTCCTGCTCGCCGAGGCCGCGGATCATCTGGGCCACGCGCTCTCGGCCGCAGGTGCAGGCGAAGTGCGGGCCGAGCATGCCGGCCTGCGGCTCGAAGCGCAGCAGTTTCTCTTCCCAGAACAGGCGGCGCAGGATGGTCTCGACGTCGAGCGTGAGCAGCTCTTCGCGCGTCAGGCTCGACGCGAGGATCGAGATGCGGTTGTAGTCCTCGTTGCGGCCGATCTGGTCTTCATTCGCCTGGTCGTGGTCCTTGTCGGCGGTGCCTTCGAGGTTGCCTTCGCCCTTCACCGGCAGGCGCTGGATCAGCAGGCCGGCAGCGACCTTATCGTCGGCGGCCAGCACCAGCGTGGTATCGAGCTGCTCGCTCTGCAGCATGTAGTGCTGGAGCACGTCGCTGAGCTTGCCGAGCTTCTCGCCGTCGTCGCCGAAGAGCGGCACGACGCCCTGGTAGGGGGTGGTGCCGGGCAGCTTGTCCTTGGGGTCGAGCGTGATGGCGCAGCGGCCCTTGTTGCCCACGTTGACCATATCGGGCAGGCGCGCGTCGGCGGGCAGTTCACCCATCACCTTGGCGGTGGCGCGCAGGCTCAGGTCGGGCTTGGACTCGGCCACCGCCACCTTGACGGGGCCGTCGCCGAAGATCTGCAGGATCAGCGCGCCGTTGAACTTGATGTTGGCCTGCATCAGGGTGGCGGCAGCCGTCATCTCGCCGAGCAGTTCGACCACCGGCTGCGGATAGGCGCCGGTGGCGGTGTTGGAGGCGCGCCGCGCGAGGATCTCCTGCCACGCGTCCGTCAGGCGCACGATCATGCCGCGCACCGGCAGGCCATCGAACAGGAATTTGTGCAGCTCGCTCAAAACATCGGTCCTCTCTCAATAAAACAGTCTTCGCACGGAATACCGCGAAACCGGCTTCGCCGGGCCGGCGGCCACACGAAGTGGGCAAGCCTGAGGGTCAGGCAACTTTCTTCAGCCCCTTGGCAAAGCGCCGGGCGTTGGCCACGTAGTTCTCCGCGCCCTGGCGCAGCTTGGCGGCGGCCTCGTCGTCGAGGGTGCGCACCACCTTGGCGGGCGAGCCCATGATGAGCGAGTTGTCGGGGAACTCCTTGCCTTCGGTCACCACGCTGCCGGCGCCAACGATCGAATTGCGGCCGATCTTGGCGTTATTCAAGACCACGGCCTGGATGCCGATCAGCGTGTTGTCGCCGATGGTGCAACCGTGCAGCATCACCTGGTGGCCGACGGTCACGTTGTCGCCGACGGTCAGGGGGCAGCCGATGTCGGCGTGCAGCACCGACAGGTCCTGGATGTTGCTGTTGCGCCCGATGCTCAGCGTCTCGGTGTCGCCGCGCAGCACTGCGCCGAACCATACGTTGGCGTTGTCCGCCAGCCTGACGTTGCCCATCACCTCCGCGCTGTCGGCCACCCATGCACCTTCGCCCACCTGGGGTGCCACACCGTCGAGTTCGTAGAGCGCCATTGTTTCCGGTCCCTGCAAGGTCAAAACCTAGAATTGTAGGGATGCACCCCCGATTGAGCGCGCTGGCCGCGCTTCGCCTTACGGATCCCGATGAAAAGGTGGCCGCCACCCGTGCCATCTACGCTGTCTCCGCCAATCCTCTGGACGGCGCTACTGAATCCATAGCAGCCGCCCCCATCCGCACCGCCGGCGACGATCTCGGCGTGCCGGGCCGCCCCGAGCGCCCGCTGCGCGTGGCCGCCACCGCCGTGCAGAAGCGCTCGCCCTTCACCACCGAAGGCCGCGCCGCGCTGATCCACTCGATCTGCCACATCGAGTTCAATGCGATCAACCTCGCGCTCGACGCCGTCTGGCGCTACGACGGCATGCCCGAGGCCTACTACCGCGACTGGCTGCGCGTGGCCGACGAGGAGGCGCAGCACTTCACGCTGCTGCACGCGCACCTGCAGGACATGGGCTGGCGCTACGGCGACTTCCCCGGCCACGACGGGCTGTGGAACATGTGCGAGAAGACGAAGGACGACGTGCTCGCCCGCATGGCGCTGGTGCCGCGCACGCTGGAGGCGCGCGGGCTCGACGCCACGCCGCTGATCCAGGGCAAGCTCAAGCGCGTGAACACACCCGACGCCCTGCGCGCGGTCGAGATTCTCGACATCATCCTGCGGGATGAAGTGGGCCATGTGGCCATCGGCAACCACTGGTACCGCTGGCTTTGCGAGCGCGAAGGCATCGACCCCGAGGCCACCTACCCCGCGCTGGTGGCGCGCTACGAGGCGCCGCGGCTGAAGCCGCCATTCAACCTCGAGGCGCGCGGTCGCGCCGGCTTCAGCAGCGAGGAGCTGCGCCAGCTCTCAAGCGCCCAGGACAAGGCCTGAAGGTCCGCAGCCCTAGGCCGGGCGGGCATGCACCACCAGCTTCGGCGTGAAGTGCTGGAGCACGTCGCCATGCTGGTTGAGCGTCTGGCAACGCATCTGCACCATCGCACGGCCGGGCTTGGAGCGCGAGGGAACGATGTCGACGATCTCGCTTTCCACGTGCAGCACGTCGCCGGGGCGTGTCGGCTTGGGCCATTGCAGCTCGCCGCCCGAGCCGATGATGCCGTCGGCCAACGGAATGCCGCTCTCGACCAGCAGCTTCATCGTGAGCGCGGCCGTGTGCCAGCCGCTCGCGGCGAGGCCGCCGAAGAAGGTGCTCTTGGCGGCCTCTTCGTCGGTGTGGAAGGGCTGCGGGTCGAACTGCTGCGCGAAGGCCTTGATCTGCGCCGCGTCGAGCGCGTGCTCGGCACTGCGGAAACGGTCGCCGACCTTCAGGTCTTCGAGATACAGCTTGGCCATGGGGTCTCCTTTGTCGTCAGTGGCGATCGTCATTCTCGCGGGCTGCGCCGCGTCAGACGCGCTCGAGGATCGTCGCGATACCCTGCCCTCCGCCGATGCACTGCGTGGCCAGCGCATAGCGGCCCTTCTCGCGCGCCAGCAGCGACGCCGCCTTGCCGGTGATGCGCGCGCCGGTGGCGCCCAGCGGATGGCCGATCGACAGGCCGCCGCCATCGAGGTTGATCTTCGCCGGATCGAGCCCCAGGTCGCGGATGCAGGCCAGTGCCTGCGAGGAGAAGGCTTCGTTGATCTCGATGACGTCGAGGTCGGCCGCGCTCAGGCCCGCGCGTGCCAGCGCCTTGCGCGTGGCGGGGATCGGGCCGATGCCCATGATCGCCGGGTCGACGCCCACCGTCGCGAACGAGCGGATGCGCGCCAGCGCCTTCAGGCCGTGCTTCGCCGCAAAGTCGTCGCTGGTGACCAGCACCGCCGCCGCGCCATCGGTCAGCGGCGAGGAGGTGCCGGCCGTCACCACGCCGTCGGGACGGAACGCGGGCTTGAGGTTCGCCAGCGCCTCGGCGGAGGTGGTCGGGCGGATGCAGCCATCGGCGTCGACCACGTCGCCCGAGGCGAGGCGCACCGGCACGATCTCACCCGCCAGCCGCCCCTGCGCGCGCGCCTCGGCCGCCTTGCGGTGCGACTCCACCGCGAAGGCCTCCTGGTCGGCGCGGCTCACGTTCCAGCGCTGCGCGACGTTCTCGGCGGTCTCGCCCATCGAGATGTAGGCGTCGGTGTTCTCCTTGAGCTCGGGGCTTGGGGAGAAGTTGAAGCCGCCCTGCGGCACCATCGTCATCGACTCCACGCCCACGCACAGGAACGCATCGCCCATGCCCGCCTCGATCTGCGCTGCGGCGATGTGCACGGCCTGCATCGAGGAGCCGCAGAAGCGGTTGACGGTCATGCCGCCGACTTCATGCGGAAGCCCCGCCAGCAGCCCGACGATGCGCGCGAGGTTGTTGCCCTGCGAGGCCTCGGGGTAGGCGCAGCCGAGGACGACGTCTTCGAGCAGCGCGGGATCGAGGTCGGTGCGCTGCAGCAGGCCGCGCACCACGCCGGCGGCGAGCGTGTCGGGGCGCACCTCGGCGAGCGCGCCCTTCTTCGCGAAATGGAACGGGGATCGGGCATAGGCGGAAATGACGGCTTTCATGAATGCTCTCCAGCAGGTTTGACTACCTTCCAATCGGTAGGCTTCGAGGTCGAAAAATAGGCACGCCGAAGCGTGCCTGCACGAGGCCGGGCGCTCAGCCCGGCAAGGAACTCCTGAGTTGGACGATGGCGTCGTCGAAATCTTCGACGCGGCCCGTCATGCGCGCCGACAGCAGCGCGCCCTGGCACACGGAAAACACGTAGGCGGCCAGCGAGGCCACCGAGGCGCCGGTCTTGCGCTCGGGCATCAGCGCGCTCAGAACGCCGGTGAGCCACGTCACCTGAGTGTTGCGCAACTCCTGTACCGCCATGCGCAGTTCGTCGTTGACGACGCCCCAGCCAGGCGCCATCGCCCCTGCGGGACACATCGCCGAGCCGGCCCTGAACGTGTTGCGGTACATGCGGAAATACGATTCGAGTGCGTCCTTCGGCTCGCGCGCCCGGGCAGCGTCCCAGTCCTTGAAGCCCTGCGCGGCCCCGCGGATCACCGCGACGCCCAGCGCCTCCTTGGTCGGGAAGTGGTGGTACAGACTGGCCTTGCGCACGCCGACCGCATCGGCCACGTCCTGGAAGCTGAAGCCCAGGTAGGAGCGCGTTTCGATCAGGCCCCGCGCCACCGCGAGGATCTGCTCGCGGGTGCTGCCGGTGGCCAGGGCTGTGGCGTTGGTCATCTACCTACTATAAGGTAGGGAAGATCAACCCACAAGCCGGGGTGTCATGAAGGCGTCAGCCGCCCGGTCAATCGGCCTTCTCAATCGGCCTTGATGCCCGCCGCCTTGACGATGCGCCCGTTGCTCTCGAACTCGCTGGCGATTTCCTTCGCGAACGCGGCCGGCGTGCCGCCGGTGGGCACGTTGTCGGTGGCCGTCAGCTTGGCGCGCAGTTCGGGCGTGGCCAGCGCCTTGTTGATCTCAGCGTTGTACTTCGCGACCAGCGCCGGCGGCGTGGCAGCGGGTGCGAACACGCCGAACAGCGAATTGATGTTCGCCGCCTTGTAGCCCAGTTCGCCCAGCGTGGGCACCTGCGGGAGGCTGTCGAGCCGCGCGGGCGCGCCCACCGCCAGCGGACGCAGCTTGCCCGACTGGATGTGCGAAGAGAGCGTCGGGCTCGCGTTGGTGGAAAGGATCTCGAACTGCCCGCCGATCGCGTCGTTGAGCTGCTGGCCGCCGCCCTTGTAGGGCACGTGCGTGATGTCGACACCGGCCGCGGCGCGCAGCTGCTCGAGCACGATGTGGCCGAGCGAGGCCGATCCCGAGGTCGCCCAGCGCACCGCCCCCGGATGCGCCTTGGCATCGTCGATCAGCGCCTTGAAGTCCTTGGCCTTGCTCGCCGGGGTGGCGATGAGCAGCACCGGCGAATACATCACGCTGGCCACGGGCGCCACGTCCTTGAGCGGATCGAAGGGCAGCTTGCCCAGGTGCGGGCTCAGCACCAGCGGGCTGATGGCCGAGAAGCCCAGCGTCGCACCGTCGGGCGCGGCCTTGGCGACGGCGTCCATGCCGATGGCGCCGCTCGCGCCCGCGCGGTTGTCCACGACCACAGTGACGCCCATCTGCGCCGCGAGCCGATCGCCCAGCGCACGCGCGACCACGTCGCTGACGCCGCCCGCCGGGTAGGCGACGATGAGGCGCACGGTCTTTGGCACGGTCTGCGCGATGGCACCGGATGCGGCGCACAGCGCGGCGGCGGCGAGGAGTCGGGTCGCCGTGCGGCGCGAGGGCTTCGAGGAAGCGAGGAAATTCATGGTGTCGTGTGTGGCAGCCCTTGTCGTCTGCCTGCTTGCTTGCGTGATGGAGGGTGTCAGTCCAGCTGCAGCTTGCGCTCCTTGATCAGCCTGGACCACTTCTCATTGTCCGCCTTCACGAAAGCCGCGAACTCGGCCGGCCCGAGCGAATGCACTTCGGCGCCTGCCGTCGAGAACTTGGCCTTGATCTCGGGCTGCGCCAGCGCCTTCGCGAGCTCGCCGGAAAGCCGATCGACCACCTCCTTCGGCATGTTGGCCGGCCCCACCAGCCCCTGGAAGCCGACCGACTCCATGCCCGCGAGTCCCAGCTCCTTGACCGTCGGCACATCGGGCAGTTGCGGATCGCGCGCCGGGCCGGTCACGGCCAGCGCCTTGAGCTTGCCGCCCTTCACCTGCGGCAGCAGCACGCTGCCCGCGTCGATGAGGATCTGCGTCTGCCCGCCGATCAGGTCCTGCACCGCCGGGGCGCTGCCCTTGTACGGCACGTGGGTCATGTCGAGCCCGGTCACCTGGTTCATGAGCTCGCCGTTGAGGTGCGTGGAGGTGCCGTTGCCGCCGGAGGCGAAGTTCACCTTGCCCGGCTGCCCCTTGGCCCAGGCGACGAACTCCTTGAGGTTCTTCGCCGGATGGTCGGGCCGCGTCACCGCGATGTAGCTGCCCTGGCTGATCTGCCCGATGTAGGTGAACTGTTTGATCGGGTCGTACGGCGGCTTGCTCTGCAGGTACGGCGCGATGGCGAAGGGCCCCGTGTTGGCAAGCAGAAGCGTGTAGCCGTCGGCCGGCTGGCGCGTGAGCTCGGTGGCCGCGATCATGCCGCTCGCGCCGGGCTTGTAGTCGACCACCAGCTGCTGCTTGAGCGCCTCCTGCAGCGGCACCTGCACGGTGCGCGCCGCGAAGTCGATGCCGCCGCCGGGCGGATAGCCGACGATCAGGCGGATGGGCTTGGCGCTCGGAAATGCCTGCGCGAAAGCTGCGCCGCCGACGGCCAGCATTGCGGCCGCGACCATGGTTGCAGTCGTCTTCTTCATGGATGGTGTCTCCTGGTTTTTCTGAGGAAAGAAAACCGCGCGCCCTCGATCAACCGCGCGGATGGTGCTGCGCATGCAGCTGCTTCAGGCGCTCGCGCGCCACGTGTGTGTAGATGGTCGTCGTCGAGATGTCCGCGTGCCCCAGCAGCAACTGCACCGCGCGCAGATCGACGCCGTGGTTCAGCAGGTGCGTGGCGAAGGCGTGGCGCAGCGTATGGGGCGACAGCGGTACATGGATGCCCGCCGCGGCCGCGTGCTTCTTCACGATGATCCAGAACATCACGCGCGTCATGCCGGCGCCGCGCGCAGTGACGAACAGGTCGGAGGTCTGCTGGCCATCGAGGATGGCGGGGCGCGACTCTTCCAGGTAGCGCTCGATCCAGCGCCGCGCCTCGGCGCCGAAGGGCACCAGCCGCTCCTTGTTGCCCTTGCCGAGCACGCGCAGCACGCCGTCGTTGAGGCTCATGTCGGTGACCTTGAGCGCCACCAGCTCGCTCACGCGCAGGCCGCTGGCGTACATCAGCTCCAGCATCGCGCGGTCGCGCAGGCCGAGCGGCGACTCGACGTCCGGCGCGCCCAGCAGGTCGTCGACCTGCTTTTCGGAGAGCGTCTTGATGGCCCGCGGCATCTGCCGCGCCGGCACGAGCCGGATGCTCGGGTCGGCCGCGATGCGCCGCTCGCGCAGCGCCCAGCGGTAGTAGCGCTTGAACACCGTGAGCCGCCGGTTGGCCGACGTGGCCTTGCCCTTGCTCGACAGCCGTGCGCCCATGTAGGCCTGCAGGTCCGTCTCCTTCGCGGCGTTGAGTGCGGTGCCGCTGCGCTGCGCGCCGAGCCACTGCGCGAACAGTGCGAGGTCGCGGCGGTAGGCGGCCAGCGTGTTCTTCGACAACCCGTCCTCGAGCCACAGGGCGTCGATGAAGTCGTCGATCTCGGGTGTCGTCTGCGTGGCTGCCTCTGTGCTCATGCCTTGCAAGATAACAAAAAGAAAAAGCCGCCCGGCAGGCGGGCGGCTTGCTTCGTCGCGCGAGCGACCTGTCTCAGTCGAGCTTCAGGTTCTGCTTCTTCACGACCTGCTTGTACACGTCGTATTCGGCCTTGATCTGCGCTGCGAACTGGTCGGGCGTGTTCGCCACGATCAGCGAGCCCGTGTCCTCGATGCGCTTGCGCACCGCCGGTTCTTCCACGGCCTTCTTCACGCCCGCGCTGATCTTGTCGACCACTTCCTTGGGCAGGCCCTTCGGACCGAGGATGCCGTAGTAGGCCATGCGGTTCACCGGCTCCAGGCCCACTTCCTTGAAGGTCGGCACGTTGGGCAGCGCAGCCAGGCGCTGCGGCGCCGACACCACGATCGGGATCAGCCGGCCGCTCTGGATGAAGGGCATGGCCGAGGGGATGTTGTCGAACATGATCGGCACCTGGCCGGCCACCACGTCGTTCAGCGCCGGGCCCGCGCCGCGGTACGGGATGTGCGTGACGAAGGTGTTGGTCAGGCTCTTGTAGAGCTCCATCAGCAGGTGGCCGATGCCGCCCGTGCCCGACGAGGCGTACGAGTACTTGCCGGGGTTCTTCTTCAGCTCGGCCACGAACTCGGCGTAGTTCTTGGCCGGGAAGCTCGGGTTGACCGCGATGATGTTCGGCGTGGCCGCGATGTTGATGATCGGCGTGAAGTCGTTGATCGGGTCGTACGGCGTCTTCGGGTTGATGGCCGGGTTGGCCGCCGTGCTCGACACCGTGGCGATGCCGAGCTTGTAGCCGTCGGGCGTGGCACGGGCGGTCTCGGCCGCACCCACGATGCCGCCGCCGCCGGCGCGGTTGATCACCACCACCGGCTGGCCCAGCACCTTGCCCAGCGGATCGGAAATCACGCGCGCCACGATGTCCGTCGTGCCACCCGGTGCGAACGGCACGCTCAGTTCGACGGGCTTGTTGGGATAACCCTGCGCAAAGCTCTGACCCGCGACTGCAAACAATGCCGCGGCTCCCACCATCGCGCTCCATTGACGACGTTGCATCAAAAACTCCTTGTTCTGGCTGTATGTCGAAAAAACGAAGCCCGGATGCTAGCGGCTCGGGGGCCGTATCCGTGCTCTGGATTACCCATGGTCAGGGAGGTTTATCCTCGAAGCGGTGAACTACGCGCAGCTGCTCTTCCCCGACTTCTCCCTCATCGCCATCGGCTGGCTCCTTTGCCGCTACACCGCCCTCGACCGCCGCGTGTGGGACCAGGTCGAGAGTCTCGTTTACTACTTTCTATTTCCCGTACTGCTCTTCCACTCGATCGTGCGCAGCCCGCTCGACTTCGGCGCCACGTCGAACCTTCTGACGGCGGGCCTGTGCATCGGGGCCTGCGGCATCGCGCTGGCCTATGCCCTGCCCTTCGTGCCGGGCCTGCGCACGCACATCGACCGCCGCGACCACGCCGCCAGCACGCAGATCGCGTTCCGCTTCAACTCATTCATCTGCCTGGCGCTGGCCGAAAGGCTCGCAGGCTCCGAGGGCCTGCTGCTGATCGCCGTGCTCATCGGCGTGTGCGTGCCCATCTTCAACATCGCGGCCGTGTGGCCGATGACGCGGCACGCGCAGACCGGGTTCGTACGGCAGCTGGTGCGAAACCCACTCATCGTCGCGACCGTGGCGGGACTGCTCGCCAATGTGCTGGGGCTCACCGTGCCTGCATGGGCGACGCCCACGCTGACGCGGATCGGGGCTGCTTCGCTGGCGCTGGGGCTGCTGGCCGCGGGGGCGGGGATGAAGTTCTCTACGCTTGGGGCGGGCAAGGTGCTGGCTGTTTCAGTGCTGGCGATACGGCATCTGTTCCTGCCGTTGGTGGCCTGGGGACTGGCCCGGATGCTGCGGCTCGATGCTGCGCAGGGGGCTGTGTTGATGGCGTTTTCTGCTGTGCCTACTGCTTCGAGTGCCTATGTGCTGGCCGCTCGCATGGGATACAACGGGCCTTATGTGGCGGGGCTGGTGACCTTGTCTACCTTGCTGGGGGTTGTCAGTTTGCCGTTTGCGTTGGCGTTGCCTCGGTAAGGAGTTGGGTGGGGTCGTTGCGTCGCCAGCCGCGTCTTGTCCCTGTGCTGCCTCATTGCGTTGGCTGTGCCTCTTGTTAGATGCTGCCGGGTGGCTGCTTTCGGGGGCCGGGCCGAGACCCGGCCCCGGAAAGCAAACACCCAAAGAACCTCAACCACGCCCCAACAAAGCCGACACAGCAGAAGCCAACAACACCACCCCGGAAACAGTCAACAACCCCAAAACAATCTTCCGAAACGCAACTTCACTGATCCCGATATAAAGCCGAGCCCCCAACAACACGGGCACAGCCACAGCCACCGCCACCACCCCCAGCAAAGGCAAGAGAGAACGCCCGATATTCCCGCTGAAAAGGTGGATGCCAAACGCCACCAGCAGCATCGAGAGATTGAAGTTCTGGATCACGGCCCGCTGCGTATCCCGCTGAAATCCGCGCAGCGTGCACCAGAGCGTAGGAATGGTCCCCGAGAACCCGCCGATGCCGGCCATCGCACCGCCTATGGCCCCCGCCACCCCATCGGCGACGCGCCCGCCGAAGGAAAGCTTCGGCAGGTGCTGCGACATCAGCATCGCCGGGCACCACAGCACCAGCAATAGCCCGAGGCACAGCTTGAAGACGACGAGATCCAGATGCGGCAGCAGCCAGACGCCGAAGGGCACGCCCATCAGTCCGCCAAGCAGGAAGGGCCAGAGAACGCTCTTGTCGAAGGAGCGCCGCACGGTGACCGCGGCGATCACCTGCCCCGTCATCGCGCCGAAGAGTGCAAGCACGGCGGCCAGTTGAGGCTCCAGGGTCCATGCCCACACGGACATCGCCACCATGCCGAACGCAAAACCGGAGAGGCCCTGCACGAAACCCGCCAGCACGGCGCCGACGATCACATAGACATACAAGGCTTGCATGCGGCCGATGATATCGGCCGGGGTTCTCCGCTCGCCGGCCGGAGCCCTCAGGCCGGAACGAGCGCTGTGCGCCGAACCCGGCGCACGTTGAATGCGCTGGCGATGAGCACGCCCTGCACCAGCGCCAGGCCCACGATGACGCTGGTGTACTGGCCGTGGTCCATGAGCCGGCCGAAGACCAGCGGTGCCACGGCCTGCCCGATGTCGAGGCCGGCGTAGACCACGCCGTAGACGCGGCCGGTGGCGTTGGGCGGCGTCGACCTCTTCACCAGCAGGTCACGCGACGGCCCGGCGACGCCGGAGACAAATCCCATCGCGCCGAAGAGCGCCGGCACGATGATCGGCGGGAAATCGGCAAAGGCCAGCATCAGCGCCAGCGCAGCGGCCAGGCCGAAGCCCACGCCCACGATGCGCTCGCAGCGCGACGGGTCGGAAGCGAGGAAACCGCCCACCACCATGCCCGCGGCGCTCGCCACCATGTAGACCGTGAGGCACACGGCCACCAGCGCCACCGGCACCGCATGGAGGTGCCCCGCGGCCACGGGCGCGAAGGTCTGCACCACGCTGATCACCACGGCGTAGAAGAAGAAGAAACCGAAGCACATCCACACGGCCGGGATGCGCAGGAAGTCGAATTCGCCACCGCCGGCGGGCACGGGTTCGCCCTGCCCCGTGGCCTTGTGCACGGCCGCGGCGTCGAGCGAGAGCACGCTGCGGTACACCCACAGCACCAGCAGCACCACCAGGGCCACCACACCCGCCGAGGCCAGCGCCACGCGCCACGAGAAGGCGATGGCGATCGGCACCACGAAGGCCGGCGCCAGCGCCCAGCCCAGGCTGCCGGTGATGCCGTGCACGCTGTAGGCATGGCCAAGGCGCGTGGGCGCGACCTTGCGGTTGAACAGCGTGTAGTCCACCGGATGGAACACGCCGTTGCCGATGCCCCCGAGCACCGCGAAGACCAGCAGCATCCAGTAGCTCTGCGCCACCGCGTAGCCGAAGGCCGCCAGCCCCAGCGCGCCGAGCCCCACGAAGAGCACCGGCCGCGGCCCCAGCTTGTCGACGATGAAGCCCGAGGCCGCCTGCACGATGCACGAGACCACGAAGAACACCGTGAGCACCGCACCCAGCTCGACATAGCTCACGTTGAACGCATCCTTGAGCCACGGGAACAGCGGCGCCAGGATGAGCTGGCTGAAGTGGCTGACCGCGTGGGCCAGGCCGACGAGGCCGATCAGCTTGGCATCGCTGCCCAGGGTGTTGGAGGAAGGCGAAGCGGCCGAAGCGGCGCTCGTGGGCGAGTTGGAAGACATGGATTGCTAAAAAAAATCGGGGCAGGCGCTGATGCTATGCGTCGGGGAAGCGGCAGAATGGCGATACAGCGACAACATTTGTCGAAACCATGCCAAGCGCCGCCTCACCCACCTCCAGGAGCGCCGCGTCCGCCGCCAGGCTGCGCGGGCCCACCCCCGTCAACAGCGTCGCCTCCCTCACGCCGCACCTGTATGCGCCCGACGCGGTGCGGCCGCTGCGCGCCAAGGAGCACTTCCTGAGCGCCGACACGCTGGTCGAGTTGCACGAGCATCCGTGGCCCCAGCTCACCTTCTCCACGCGCGGCGTGATCCGCCTGAGCACGCAGGACGGCAGCTACATCGTGCCGCCCTCGCGCGCGCTCTGGGTGCCGGCCAACATGCCTCACAGCATCACGCTGATCGAAGATGCCGAGCTGCGCACCATCTACCTGCACGCCTGGATCGCGCCCTCCTGGGAGAAATGCGAGGTGCTCGAGATCAGCCCCCTGCTACGCGCCCTGATGCTGGCGCTGGACACCACGCCCGACGGCCTGCCGCCGGCCGATGCGCATGCGCCGCAGCGCGAGCGGATGATCGCGCCGCTGCTGGTCGACGAACTGGAGCGCGCCACGCAGATCCGCATCGACGTGCCGCTGCCCACCGACAAGCGCCTCCGCCAGCTCTGCGAGACGCTGCTGCGCAACCCGGCCGACCGCGCCACGCTGGCCGAGCGCGCGGCCGCCATCGGCGCGAGCGAGCGCACGGTGGCGCGGCTGTTCCGCGACCAGCTCGGCATGAGCTGGCAGCAGTGGCGACAGCAGGCCGTGATGGCGCATGCGCTGCCGCTGCTGGCGCGCGGCATGGCGGTGAGCCAGGTCGCGGCCGCCAGCGGCTACGCCACCGACAGCGCCTTCTGCGCGATGTTCAAGGCCGCCACCGGCCGCTCGCCCACCTCGTTCCAGCACCGCAAGCGGCCCGCGCCCGCCTGATCCGCGTACCAGGGCCGACGGGGCGCCGGGGGATGGATGCTTCACGCCGCTCTGGCAAGATCGGCGCCCGACAAGCAACACCATGCATTCACCGATCCCCCTGCATCTGGCGCACGGCGCCCAGCGCCCCACCTGGAGCGCCGACATCTGGCTGCGCGTGCGCCGGCATTTCCTGCTGAAGGCCGTCGGCACCACGGTCTTCACCTGGCTCTTCTTCATCGGCTACTTCCACCTGCTGCGCAACCCCTCCTTTCCGGTCGAGGTGATGCCGCTGACGCCACTGGACCACCTGCTGCCGTTCCAGCCCTACCTGCTGGGTCCGTACCTCTCGCTGTGGGTGTACGTGGGGATCGCGCCCGGGCTGCAGCTGACCTTCCGCGAACTGGTGGTCTACGGGCTGTGGATCGGCGGGCTGTGCATCACCGGCCTGGGCATCTTCTACTTCTGGCCGACCCAGATACCTCCTTTGGCCATCGATGCGTCCGGCTACCCCGGCTTCACGATGCTGCAGGGCGTGGACGCGGCGGGCAACGCCTGCCCCTCGATGCACGTGGCGGTGGCCATCTTCACGGCCATCCGCATCGAGGACGTACTGCGCGAAACGCGCACGCCCGTCGGGTGGCGGGTGCTGAACTGGGCATGGTTCGCCGCCATCGCCTATTCGACGCTGGCGGTCAAGCAGCACGTGGCGCTGGACGTGGCCGCCGGTGCGCTGCTGGGTATGGCTTTCGCCCTGCCCTCGATGCGCTGGCGGCCCGGCGCCCGCCAGCGGGAGGATGCCCCTCACGTGGGAGCGGATATCATCCGTAGACATTGACCACACTCACCACTGGCCGACGAGGAAGGGATCGATTGATTCAAAGGACCGCAACGGGCGGCGATCGATCGGCGGCACACGAGACGACGACAGGCATTGCACGATGAGTTCGCTGAAGGAATTGCAGGACCTGATCCAGGACAAGTACGGCATCGAACCGTCGAAGCTCGACCCGCACGCCTCCATGCGTGAGACCGGCGGACTCGATTCGCTGGCGCTCGCCGAATTCCTGTTCGCCATCGAAGACCACTTCGGCATCGTCATGCCCGACGAGGACGCGAACATCGACACCCTGGCCGAACTGGCCGTGCTGGTCGACAAGGTCAGGGCCGAGAAGGCCGCATCCGCCTCGTGAACCACGAAGTCGCCGTCACCGGGCTGGGCGTCGTGGCGCCGCACGGCGACGAACCCGGCGCCCTCTTCCAGGCCCTGCTGCAGGGCCGTTCGGCCATACAGCCCGTCTTTCCTGAACTGCCCAAGCCGGCAGCGGCTGCCACCGCGGCCTTCGACGAAACCCGCTGGTTCACCAAGCTGCAGCTCGCCGGCGTCGACCGCGTGAGCCAGCTGGCCGTGGCAGCCGCCGACATGGCGATGCGCGACGCCGGCCTTTCCGTGGCCGACGCAGACCCCGAGCGCGTGGGCGTCTTCTCCGGCTGCGGCATGGGCGGCGCCGCCGCGCTCGAGGCGGCCTATCGCGGCAACGGCCGCGTCTCGCCCCTCACCATTCCCGCCTTCATGCCCAACGCGCCGGCCGCCCACGTGGCGATGCGCCAGGGCGTGAAGGGCCCGGTTCTCACCTACTCGGTCGCCTGTGCTTCCTCTTCGGCCGCGATTGCCGAGGCCGCCAAGGCCGTGCAGCGCGGCGAGGTCGACATCGCCATCGCCGGCGGCAGCGAAGCGCTGATCGTGCCGGGCGTGGTGGTGGCATGGCAGGCGATGCAGACGCTGGCCGGCTTCCAGCCCGGTGAAGCGGCCGGCGCGGTGAAGCCCTTCGCCACCGACCGCAGCGGCTTCGCGCTAGGCGAAGGCGCGGCCTTCCTGGTTCTCGAATCCGCCGAGCGCGCCCGCGCCCGCGGCGCCCGCAGCCACGCCACGCTGGCCGGCTGGGGCCTGAGCAGCGACGCGACCCATCTCACCAAGCCCGACGCGCCGGGCCAGGCCCGCGCTCTGCGCGCCGCCCTGCGCCAGGCCGGCCTGCAGCCGCGCGACGTGGGCTACTGCAACGCGCACGGCACGGCCACGCGCATCGGCGACGTGGTGGAGCGCAACGCGCTGGCCGAGGTGTGGGGGGAGGACCTCGACATGCTGCGCGTGAGCTCGACCAAGGCGCTGCACGGCCACATGCTGGGCGCAGCGGGCGCCATCGAGGCGCTCATCACCGTGATGGCGCTGCAGCAGCGGCAACTGCCGCCCAACGCCAACTGCCGCGAGGTCGATCCGGAATGCCGGCTGAACCTCGTCGCGCAGGAAGACACCGCGGCGCCAGCGCTGGAAGCCGCCATCAGCAATTCCTTCGCCTTCGGCGGCACGAACTCCGTGCTGCTCTTCCGGCGGGCCTAGGCAGCCTTCAACTTGCGCGGCGCGGCCTGCACGGTCGACGCCTGCGCCGCCGACTCCCGCAGCCACGCCACGAAAGCGCCGACCAGCGCGTCGCCGGTGCGGCTTGGCGCAACGAACACGCTGTAGCCCCGGCTCGACGGCGCCCGGTGCGGGCAGGCCAGCACCAGCTCGCCCGACCGCAGCTCGCGCTCGACGAAGTAGTCGGGCACCAGCCCCACGCCAAGATCGGCACGCACTGCCGCTATCAGCGAGGAGAACAGGTCGAAGCGGTGCCCCGCGACAAGGCTCTCCGGCGCGCGAAGGTGGGCAGCCTGTCCGAACCATTCCTCCCACGCTCCCATGCGGGTTCGCAGCTGCAGAAGCTGCGCCTGACGGAAGTCACCGCGCGACATGGCCGAGCGCCCCTTCGCAGCAGGCGCGCACACGGCGACGCAGGCTTCGCCCATCAGCGGCAGCGCATTCGCTCCCGGCCACACCGCGTCGTCGTATTGCACGCCCACGTCGAAGGGCAGGTCTTCCATGTAGAGATGCGTGGGAAAAACCTGCAGATGCAGGCTGCAGCCGGGGTTGCGGCCGATGAATTCCGGCAGGCGCGGCATGAGCCAGCCGTCGGCCAGCACGGGCACCGCGCCCACCAGCAGGCGCAGGCCGTCGGTGCGCTGCGCCATCGCTTCGAGCGTGTGGTTCTGCAGCCGCAGCAGGTCGCCGGAGATCTGCCCGTGGTAGCGCTGGCCGGCTTCGGTGAGCTCGGTGCCGCGCGCGGTGCGCTGCACCAGCCGCACGCCGATCTGCGCTTCGAGCTGGCGCAGCTGCTGGCTCACTGCGCTGTGCGTGAGGCACAGCTCCTCGGCGGCCTTGCCGACGCCGTGGTGGCGGGCCACCGCGTCGAAGATCAATAGCGCGCGGGTGCTCGGAATGTGGCGGCGCATGAGGGCTTCGTTAGAAAAACTGACAACGCGGAAGATTAAACCAGAGCGCACGCCTAACACAGCCATAAGAATCGCTGACGACGGCGTTGCACCGGCGGCGCCGACCTCGACCTGGCCCGCTCCAACAACAAGGACACCTCCGCACCATGCCCCGCACCGCGTCACCTCGTTCCGTTTCGCTTCGCCTCGCCCCACTCGTCCTCGCCCTGGCCTCGGCCGCCGCCGGCTTCGCTCACGCCCAGGGCGGCAGCGTCGCGGCCCCGCCCGCGCAGGTGCGGCCGGAAGTGGACAAGGCCTACACCCAGCTGATGGCCGCGCCCGCCATCCAGAAACTGCTGGACGCGGTCAAGGCCGACCACGACCGCTCGGTCGAAGACCTGAAGATGCTCACCGAGATCGAAGCCCCGCCGTTCAAGGAACAGAAGCGCGCCGAAGCCTTCCTCGCGCGCATGAAGGCGCTGGGCCTCTCCGACGCGAAGATCGACGCCGAAGGCAATGTGGTCGGTTTGCGCAAGGGCACGGGCAACGGGCCCAAGCTGCTGATCTCGGCCCACCTCGACACCGTGTTCCCCGCCGGCACCGACGTGAAGGTGAAGGAGCGCGACGGCAAGCTCTACGCACCCGGCATCTCCGACGACACGCGCGGCCTGTCGGTGCTGCTGTCGTGGCTCAAGGTGCTGAACGACAACAAGATCCAGACCGTGGGCGACCTGCTGTTCGTCGGCAACGTGGGCGAGGAAGAGTTGGGCAACCTGCGCGGCATGAAAGCCATCTTCCGCGACAACCTCGACATCGACGGCATGGTCGGCCTGGAGCCCGCACCCGACGGCACGGTGCTGATGCTGGGCACCGGCAGCCATCGCTACGAGGTGAGCTTCAAGGGCCCGGGCGGCCACAGCTACGGCGCCTTCGGCCAGGTGCCCAGCGCGATCCACGGCATGGGCCGCGCCATCGCGAAGATCGCCGACATCCGCACGCCGAGCTTTCCGAAGACGACTTTCACGGTGGGCACGGTCGGCGGCGGCACCTCGGTGAACACCATCGCGCCGGATGCGCGCATGGCGGTCGACATTCGCTCGGACGACATGGCGCCGCTGCTCGAGACCGAGAAGAAGATCCTCGCGGCCATCGACGAAGCCGTGGCCGAGGAGAACAAGCGCTGGAACGTCAACACGCTGAGCGTGAGCACCAAGCTCATCGGCGACCGTCCGGGCGGCCGCACGCAGTCGGATACGGTGATCGTCGAGGCCGCCACGCGCTCGAACGCCGCCTTCGGCCACAAGACGCTGCTGACCGGCGCAAGCACCGACGCCAACGTGCCGATGTCGCTGGGCATCCCGGCCATCATCATCGGCGGCGGCGGCAAGACCGGCGGCTTCCACGCGCTGTCGGAGTGGATCGACGTGACCGACGGCTGGAAGGGCGCGCAGAACTCGCTGGTGACGGTGCTCGGCCTGGTCGGCGTGCAGGGCACCAGCGCGCCGTTGCTCGAAAAGCGCCCGCCCCGCAAGAACTAGGCTCGCCCCCAGGCTTCGCGCACTCCGCGTCGCTGCGCCACCCCCCTGCCGGGGGGCAACGCCTGCAGCCCGGCAAAGCCGGTTCTGCGGTGTTTCACGAAGGGGACAGGTGCGAGCGCCTCCAGGGCTGCACCCATGGACTCTCCGTTATGCTGGTGCCCGCTTTCCACCACGCGTACCGACAGGAGGACGACATGCATGCCCGTTCAACCCTCATCGCCCTGGCGCTGCTCGCCGCAGGCGCCTCGGCGCAGGCCAACAACCTGCTCGACCAATTGAAGGAAAAGGCCGGCGAAGCCGCCAGCGCCAACGCGCAGGGCGGCACCGGCAGCTCGGGCGGATCGGCGCTCGGCAACCTGGGCAGCAGCCTCGGCTTCAAGATGCCCGCCGTCGGCTCCAGCACCATCGGCAACGCGGCCGGCGTGCTGCAGTACTGCGTGAAGAACAACTACCTGGGCGGCGACGCGGCCTCGGTGAAGGACAAGCTGCTCGCCAAGATCACCGGCCAGAAGAAGCAGGAGACCGGCTTCGCCAGCGGCGCCAAGGGCCTGCTGCAGGGCGGCGACGGCAAGTCGCTGAACCTCAAGGGCCTGTCGTCGAAGGTCAAGGAAAAGGCCTGCGACTACGTGCTCAAGAACGCGACATCGTTGATCTAGGCTCTTCATCCCCCATGCTTCGCGCACTGCGTGTCGCTTCGCACGCCCCTTCGCCGGCGGCAATGCCGGCGGCCCGGCGAGGCCGGTTCAACGGCCCTGCCCGAGCGGCGGCGTAAGCTCTCTGCGCCCGCGGAAAATTCCAGCGTCGTTGCGGGCGCCATCCGTCATCCATGAATCCGGCTACCACCTCTCCTTCCTTGCGCCAGCGCCTGTCCCGCTGGGTTCCGTGCCTCGCCTGGCCCCGCCCTTCCGCCGCGCTGCTGCGCAACGAGGCGATGGCCGGCATCACCGTGGCGCTGATGGTCATTCCGCAGGGCGTGGCCTATGCGGCGCTGGCGGGCATGCCGCTGGTCACCGGCGTGTATGCGGCGCTGTTCCCGGCGCTGATCGCGGTGATGTTCAGTTCCTCGCAGCGGCTGTCGGTGGGGCCGACGGCACTCACCAGCCTGCTGGTCGGCGCATCGCTCGCGCCGCTGGCGGTCGCGGGCAGTGCCGAGTGGGTGGCGATGGCGGTGTGGCTCACGCTGATGTCGGGCACGATCCAGATCGTGCTGGGCGCGGGGCGCTTCGGCTGGCTGCTGCGGCTGGTGAACTCGCCGGTGCTCATCGGCTTCACGCAGGGCGCGGCGGTGCTGATCGCCATCTCGCAGCTGCCGGCGCTGCTGGGCTTCACTGGGCGAACGATTCCGCAGGTGCTGCAGGGCGGGCCGCTGCCCGACCTCGTGGCCATCGCTTTCGGGCTGGGCAGCATCGCGGTGCTGTGGCTGGGCAAGCGGCTGCTGCCGCGTTTTCCGACCACGATGGCACTGGTGGCCGGCGCGGCCGCCATCAGCTGGCTGGCCGACTACGCGCTGCGCGGCGGCGCGGTGGTGGGCACGCTGCCCTCGGGCCTGCCTTCGTTCTACTGGCCGGGGCTGCTGCCGCTGAGCACCTTCAGCGCACTGGTGCTGCCGGCGCTGATGATCACGCTGGTGAGCTTTCTCGAAACAGCTTCAAGCGCCAAGGTCGACAACGCACGCGCCGGCACGCTCTGGAACGAAAACCAGGACCTGATCGGCCAGGGACTGGCCAAGCTGGCTTCGGGCTTCACGGGCGCGTTCCCTACCAGCTCGTCGTTCTCGCGCTCGGCCATCACGCTGTATGCAGGCGCGCAGACCGGCTGGGCGACGCTCTTCAGCGTGGTCGTGGTGGCCGGCGCGCTGCTGTGGCTGATGCCGCTGCTCTATCACGTGCCGCAGGCGGTGCTGGCGGCGGTGGTGGTCACGGCCATCCTCGGGCTTGTGAAACCGGCGAGCTTCACCGCGCTGTGGCGCATCTCGCGCATCGAGGCGGGCATCGCCTTCGGTACCTTCGTGTTGACCATCGCGACCGCGCCGAGCATCTACTGGGGCGTGCTCGGCGGCCTGCTGGCCGCGCTGGCGCACTACATGTACCGGCACCTGCACCCGCGCATCATCGAGGTGGGCCTGCATCCCGACGGCAGCCTGCGCGACCGCAACCTCTGGAAGCTGCCGCCGCTGGCGCCGAACCTCTATGCGCTGCGCATGGACGCCGAGCTCGACTTCGCATCCGCCTCCACGCTCGAGCGTGCGCTTACCGTGGCACTGGCCGAGCGGCCCCACCTCACCGACGTGTGCCTGTTCGCGCAGCCGATCAACCGCATCGACATCACCGGCGCCGAGGTGTTCGGCTCGATCCGCCGGATGATGGAATCGAAGGGCATCCGCCTGCATCTGAGCGGCATGAAGCTGCCCGCGATGCAGGTGCTCGAAAGCGCCGGCCTGCTGGCACCGGGGCCGATGCTGTTCAGCTACCGCACCGACGGTGAGGCGCTGGCGGCACTGATGCCGCGCGTCGAAGTGCCCGCGCAGCAGGAAGCCACCGCCTGAGGAGGCGCCAGCGCCCATGAAGACCACCATCGAAGAACTCGTCGCGTTTCGCACGGTGGTGGACACGGGCTCGATCACCGCCGCGTCGGAGCAGCTCTCCCAGACCGTCTCGGGCATCAGCCGCGCGCTGAGCCGGCTCGAGCAGAAGCTCGACACCACGCTGCTTCGCCGCACCACGCGCAGGCTCGAACTCACGGAGGAAGGCGCTGCCTTCCTGCAGCGCACGCGCGCGATCCTCGATGCCATCGACGACGCCGAGGAACACATGGCCGCGCGCCGCGAGCAGCCCGCCGGCCGCCTGCGCGTGAATGCGGCCTCGCCGTTCATGCTGCACGCCATCGTGCCGCTGGTGCCGGAGTTCCGCCGGCTCTATCCGCAGATCAGCCTGGAGCTCGACACCGACGACCTGCCCATCGACCTGCTGGAGCGCCGCACCGACGTGGCGATCCGCATCGGCCCGCTGCGCGACTCCACCCTGCATGCGCGACCGCTCGGCACGCACCGGCTGCGCGTGCTTGCGAGCCCCGCGTACCTCGAGGCGCACGGCAAGCCGCGCAAGGTCGCCGACCTGGCCGATCACACGCTGCTGGGCTTCACCCAGCCAGAGTCGCTGAACCGCTGGCCGCTGCGCGGCGTGCACGGCGACGAATGGAACATCGCGCCCTCGCTGGTGGCGTCCAGCGGCGAAACGCTGCGCCAGCTCGCGCTGGCGGGCGTGGGCATCGTCTGCCTGTCGGACTTCATGACGGGCATCGACCGCGCCAATGGCGCGCTGGTGCAGGTGCTGACGAAGGAGACGGCCGACGTGCGCCAGCCGGTGAACGCCGTGTACTACCGCAACACGCAGCTTTCGGCGCGCATCACCTCGTTCCTGGATTTCCTGTCGCAGCGAATGGGCAGCTGAGCGTGGCCGCTCATTGCGGCTGCTTCGGCACGAAGCGCTCGACCGTAGCCGACTTGATCTCGTAGCCGCTCACGCCCATGTCCGCCGACGAGTAGCGCGCGGCCTTCACCGTGCCGCTGACGTACACGGTGTCCATCGCATGCAGCCCCTTCACGACCGAGGCCGCGACCACGTGCACGATCTGGTTGGCCGGCGGCGGCGGCGTGTGGATGCAGGCGCCGAAGTACGGCACCAGCAGGAACTCGCGGATGCCCTCCTGCGTGTTGTCCAGCGGCACGACGAAGCCGGCGAGCTTGCCCGGCTTGCCGTCGAGGTCCACGTTGACGGGCGCGTTGTCCCAGACGGCGCGCATCTCGTCGAGCATCTGGATGGCGCGGGGATCGTTGTCGCGCAGGGCTTCGAGGCTGATGTTGCGGTAGCGCTTGGTCGGGTCCCAGCTCTTGGGGATCAGTTCTTCCCACTTGAGTTCGGGGGCTGCGGCGGTGCCGGCGTCCGGTTGCGCTGCCGCTCCCGGGCCGCATCCGCCCAGCAGCGCCGCTGCCGGAGCCAGCAGGAACGCGGCCAGCACGGCGCGCGATAAGGGCCTTCTCATGAGTGCGATTGTGATCGGCATGCGTTTCAAGCCGTAGAGCAGGGCCTTTGCACTCGATTCGTCCCAGATTGCACAAATTTGTTGCAAAGCGCCAGAATGCCGCACCACGACACGAGGAGGTCCGCATGGCACCGACAGGATGGCTGGGACTGACGTCCCTGGGCACCGTTCACACCGCGATCAGCCTGATCGCCGTCGTCGCAGGGCTGCTGGCCCTGTTCCGCTACAAGGAGATCACCATGCGCACCGGCCTCGGCCGGCTCTTCGTGTGGACCACCGTGCTGACCTGCCTCACGGGCTTCGGCATCTTCCAGCACGGCGGCTTCGGCAAGCCGCATGCGCTGGGCATCATCACGCTCGCTGCCCTGGCGGTGGGGGCGCTCGCGGGCCGGGGTGTGCTGTTCGGCAAATGGGCACGCTACGTCGAGGCGATCGCCTTCTCGGCGAGCTTCCTGTTCCACTGGATCCCGGCCTTCACCGAAACGCTCACGCGCCTGCCGCTGGGCGCACCGCTGCTGCCGAATGCCGATGCGCCGCAACTCAAGGCGATCACCGGCGTGCTGCTCGTGCTGTACCTGGTCGGCGTCGGCCTGCAGATCCGCCGGCTGCGCGGCGGCGGGGGAACGCTCAGTCCCGAACCGGCCCGCGCAGGCTCTTGATCTGCGAGCGCTGGCTCTTGCCTTCGAGCCTGCGCTGCTTCGAACCGTAGGTGGGCTTGGTCGCCCGCCGCACGCGCGGCGCGACGGCCACGCCGTCGACCACCGCCTGCAGCCGCGCGAGCGCGTCGGCACGGTTCATCTCCTGCGTACGGTGCTGCTGCGCCTTGAGCACGAAAACGCCCTCCTGCGTGATGCGGCTGTCGCGCAGCGCGAGCAGCCGCTCCTTCACGTCGGCGGGCAGCGAGCTCGCATGGATGTCGTAGCGCAGGTGCACCGCGCTCGACACCTTGTTGACGTTCTGCCCGCCCGCGCCCTGCGCCCTGATGGCGCTGAAGTCGACCTCGTCGGGGTCGATCAGGACGGCCGGGCGCAGCATTCCGCTCAGACCCGCTCGAAGATGGCCGCGATGCCCTGCCCGCCGCCGATGCACATCGTGACCAGCGCATAGCGCCCCTGCACGCGCTGCAGCTCGGCGATCGCCTTCGTCGTGATGATCGCGCCCGTCGCGCCCACCGGGTGGCCCAGCGAAATGCCCGAACCGTTCGGATTCACCTTGGCCGGGTCGAAGCCCAGCTCCTTGATGACCGCGCAGGCCTGCGCCGCGAAGGCTTCGTTCGACTCGATCACATCGAGGTCGCCCACCTTCAGGCCGGTGCGCTCCAGCACCTTGCGCGTGGCAGGCACCGGGCCGATGCCCATGTACGCGGGCTCGACGCCGGCGTGCGCATAGCCCACGAGGCGCGCCAACGGCTTCAGGCCCAGCGCCTTCACGCGGCCGCCCTCGGCCAGCACCACGGCAGCCGCGCCGTCGTTGATACCCGAGGCGTTGCCGGCGGTGACGAGACCGTCCTTCTTGAACGCAGGCTTCATCTTGGAAAGCGTCTCGACCGTGGTGTCGGCGCGCACATGTTCGTCGGTGTCGAACAGCACCACGCCCTTGCGCGTCTTCACCTCGACAGGAACGATCTGCTCCTTGAAGCGGCCCGCCGCGATGGCGGCCGCCGCGCGCTGCTGGCTGAGCACCGCCAGCTCGTCCTGCTGCTCGCGCGAGATACCGTAGCGCGCGGCCACGTTTTCGGCGGTGATGCCCATGTGGATCTTCTCCCACGGGTCGTGGAGGATGCCGAGCATGTAGTCGACGAGCTGCACGTCGCCCATGCGTGCGCCGTAACGCGCGGCGGTGTCGAAATAGGGGCCGCGGCTCATCGACTCCGAGCCGCCGCCGATGGCGATGTCGCAGTCGCCCAGCGCGATGGCCTGCGCGGCCGACACGATGGCCTGCAGGCCCGAGCCGCAGAGGCGGTTGACGTTGAAGGCCGGCGTCTCGATGGGACAGCCCGCGTCGATGGCCGCCACGCGGCTCAGGTAGGCGTCCTTGACGTCGGTGGGGATCACGTTGCCCATGACCACATGGCCGATCGCATCGGCCGCGACGCCGCTGCGCTCGATGGCGGCCTTGACGGCGGTGGTGGCAAGCTGGGTGTTGGGCACGTCCTTCAGCGAGCCGCCGAAGGTGCCGATGGCGGTGCGGGCGGTGCCGACCACGAAGATGTCGCGCGAAGTCATGGAATGTCTCTCCTGGATGAAAGCGGAAAGCCGCGGCTGGCGAGCCGCGGCTCCAGGAGGACGATTCTGACGGCGAACGGCGCGAGAGGCTGTCGCGCCGGGAATAGCCGGCGAGCGGCGCTGTCAGCCGCGCGGCGAGACCGACTTGGGCGAAACGTCGGTCACGTCGCTGGCGCTGCCGCGGATGCGCACCGGGCGCTCCACCGATTCACCACGGGCGCGAGCGTTGGCCACATCGGCAGCCGAGGGGCCGGACTGCTGTGCCGCATTGCGAAATCGATCGAAGCCCGAGCGGGGATTGAAGCGCCCGCCCATGGAAGCCATCCAGGGCGTCACGGGCTTGCCCGTGAGGCGCCCCCAGGCGTAGCGAACGCCCCAGACGGCCGCCAGCAGCATGACCGCGACAGCCAGGCTGGCCGCGAAGACCAGCCCCAGGAGCAGAAGAATGACGCGTATTACGAAGTTCATCATCCGACTTTAGGCCGAAGCAGCCGCCGTTGGTTCCCCCGCCTTGCGGAAGGAGAACTGCCCCGGCGACAGGATCGGGTCGGTCGTGACCTCGATCGTGTCCTTCGGCCCGAAGCTGCCGTCCAGCAGCAGCTTCGACAGCGGGTTCTCGATGCGCTGCTGGATCGCGCGCTTCAGCGGCCGTGCACCGAACACCGGATCGAAACCGACCTTGGCGATCTCCGCCAGCGCCGCGGGCGACACCTCCAGGCCCAGGTCCATCTTCGCGAGACGCGCCTGCAGCACCTTCAGCTGGATCGCGGCGATCGACTCGATGTTCTTCGCGTCGAGCGCGTGGAACACGACCGTCTCGTCGATGCGGTTCAGGAACTCGGGGCGGAAGTAGTTCTTCAGCTCGTCCCACACCGCTTCCTTGATCTCTTCCGAGGGCTTGCCCACCATCGACTGGATGATGGGCGAGCCGATGTTGCTCGTCATCACGATCACGGTGTTCTTGAAGTCCACGGTGCGGCCCTGGCCGTCGGTCAGGCGGCCATCGTCCAGCACCTGCAGCAGCACGTTGAACACGTCGGGGTGGGCCTTCTCGACCTCGTCGAGCAGCACCACGCTGTAGGGCTTGCGGCGCACGGCTTCCGTGAGGTAGCCGCCCTCCTCGTAGCCCACGTAGCCCGGCGGCGCGCCGATCAGGCGGGCGACCGAATGCTTCTCCATGAACTCGCTCATGTCGATGCGGATCAGGTGGTCTTCGCTGTCGAACAGGAAGCCCGCGAGCGCCTTGCACAGCTCGGTCTTGCCCACGCCCGTGGGGCCGAGGAACAGGAACGAGCCGGTCGGGCGGTTCGGATCGGACAGGCCCGAGCGCGAGCGGCGGATCGCATTCGCGACCGCGCCGATGGCCTCGTCCTGGCCCACCACGCGCTCGTGCAGCTTATCTTCCATCAGCAGCAGCTTGTCGCGCTCGCCCTGCATCAGCTTGGCGACCGGAATGCCCGTGGCGCGCGCCACCACTTCGGCGATCTCTTCGGCGCCGACCTGGGTGCGCAGCAGCGTGGGGGCGCTGGACTTGCCCTTGTTCGCCTCGCTGGCCTCGGCCTCCTTCAGGCGCTTCTCGAGCGCAGGCAGCTGGCCGTACTGGAGCTCGGCGACCTTGTTGAAGTCGCCCTTGCGCTTCCATTCCTCGATCTGGAACTTGATCTTGTCCACGTCCTCGCGCACCTGCGCGCTGCCCTGGGCCTGGGCCTTCTCGGCCTGCCAGATCTCGTCGTAGTCGGCGATCTCCTTCTGCAGCTTCTCGATCTCGCCCTCGATCAGGCCCAGGCGCTTCTGCGAGGCCTCGTCCTTCTCGCGGCGCACGGCCTCTCGTTCGATCTGCAGCTGGATCAGGCGGCGGTCGAGCCGGTCCATGACCTCGGGCTTGGAGTCCATCTCGATCTTGATCTTGGCCGCGGCCTCGTCGATCAGGTCGATGGCCTTGTCGGGCAGGAAGCGGTCGGTGATGTAGCGGTCACTCAATTCGGCCGCGGCCACGATGGCCGGGTCGGTGATCTGCACGCCGTGGTGCACCTCGTACTTCTCCTGCAGGCCGCGCAGGATGGCGATGGTCGCCTCCACGCTGGGCTCGCCCACGATGATCTTCTGGAAGCGGCGCTCGAGCGCGGCGTCCTTCTCGATGTACTTGCGGTACTCGTCGAGCGTGGTGGCGCCCACGCAGTGCAGCTCGCCGCGCGCGAGCGCCGGCTTGAGCATGTTGCCCGCGTCCATGGCGCCCTCGGCCTTGCCGGCGCCGACCATGGTGTGGAGCTCGTCGATGAAGACGATGGTCTGGCCCTCGTCCTTGGCGAGCTCGTTCAGGACGCTCTTCAGGCGCTCCTCGAATTCGCCGCGGAACTTGGCGCCCGCCAGCAGCGCCGCCATGTCGAGCGACAGCACGCGCTTGCCCTTGAGCGAGTCGGGCACTTCGCCCGAGACGATGCGCTGCGCCAGGCCTTCGACGATGGCGGTCTTGCCCACGCCGGGTTCGCCGATGAGCACGGGGTTGTTCTTGGTGCGGCGCTGCAGCACCTGGATGGCGCGGCGGATTTCCTCGTCGCGGCCGATGACGGGGTCGAGCTTGCCCAGCCGGGCGCGCTCGGTGAGGTCGAGGGTGTATTTCTTGAGGGCTTCGCGCTGGCCTTCGGCATCGGCGCTGTTCACGCCCTGCCCGCCGCGCACCGCGTCGATGGCCGCCTCGAGGGACTTGCGGCCCAGGCCGTTCTCCCTGGCGATCTTGCCGATGTCGGCCTTGCTGTCGGCCAGCGCCAGCAGGAAGAGTTCGCCGGCAATGAACTGGTCATTGCGCTTGATGGCTTCCTTCTCCGTGGCCTGCAGCAGCTTGCCGAGCTCGGGGCCGACCTGCACGATGTCGTGACCCTGCACCTGAGGCAGCTTCTTGATGGCGGCCTCGGCCGCCTGCGTCAGGCCCGGGATGTTGACACCCGCCCGCTCCAGCAGGGCGCGCGGGCCGTCGTCCTGGCGCAGCATCGCGAGCAGCAGGTGGGCCGGCTCGATGTAGGCGTTGTCATTGCCCAGCGCCAGCGACTGTGCGTCGCCCAGCGCTTCCTGAAATTTGGTGGTGAGTTTGTCTTGTCGCATGGTGGTATTCCTGCATCCAAAATAGGGCTGTTCGGGCACGATTCAAGGTTGCCGATCCATCCAGTGCCCTGGGCACGGGTATTGCACAGGATCCGTCCTCTTCCGCCCGTAGGCATTTCTCTCTCTCGAATGGAGTCGATCATGGTTTTTTCAACGCGGCGCGTTCAACCGGTGCGCCGGGCGATCAGCGTGGGTCTCTTTATGGCCGCAGCGGGGCTTGGCAGCCTTGCGCAGGCGCAAAGCGGTACGCCCGTGCGCCTGCTCGTGGGCTTCCCCGCTGGCGCCGGCACCGACGCGATCGCACGCACGCTGGGTGAAAAGCTCAAGGACGTGCTGGGCGTGCCGGTGGTGGTCGAGAACCGCGCCGGCGCGGGCGGCCAGATCGCCGCGACGGTGCTGAAGTCCTCCCCGGCCGACGGCCACACGCTGTTCCTATCGCACGACCACACCATCTCGATCCTGCCCCAGGTGGTGAAGAACCCGGGCTTCAACCCCGCCACCGACTTCGTGCCCGTGGCCGGCTTCGCGACCTTCGCCAACGTGCTGGCCGTCTCGGGCGGCACGCCGGCCAAGAGCCTCGACGAATACGTGAAATGGGTCCGCACCCAGAATGGCGGCAAGGAAACCATTGGCATCCCGGCGCCGGCCTCGATCCCCGAGTTCCTGGTCAAGATGATTTCCGACAAGTACAAGATCGACGTGCAGCCCGCCCCCTACCGCGGCAGCGCGCCCATGACGGCAGACATGCTGGGCAACCAGATCACCGCGGGCATCGCCTCGGTGCCGGACTTCATCGAGAACCACAAGGCCGGCAAGCTGCGCATCGTGGCTTCCATCGGCTCCAAGCGGCAGGCGGTGATCCCGAACGTGCCGACCTTCAGCGAGCTGGGCTTCTCGAACCTGGACGATCTGCCCTACTACGGCATCTTCGCGCCGGTGGGCACGCCGCAGCCGATCATCGACAAGTACGGCGATGCGCTGCAGAAGGTGCTGGCCATGCCCGACGTGAAACAGAAGCTCACGACGATGGGCCTGACGGTGGGCTACGAGCCGCAGGGCCAGTTCGCGGGCCGCGTTCGCACGTACACGCAGGCCTGGGAAAAGATCATCCAGTCGAGCGGCTTCAAGCCGCTGTAAGGCTTCGCTCCCTCTCACCTCGGGAGAGGGAACAAGAGGCGAATCAGGCGTTAGGGGCGCTGATACCCCAGCGCGCCAGCGCCGCGTCGTCGGACACGCGCGCATCGACCCAGCGGGCGCCTTCGGGCGTCTGCTCCTTCTTCCAGAAGGGGGCCTGGGTCTTGAGGTAGTCCATCAGGAACTCGCAGGCCTGGAAGCTCTGGCCGCGGTGGGCCGAGACCACCGCCACCATCATGATCTGGTCTTCGGGCTGCAACAGGCCGACGCGGTGGATCACGCGTGCCCCCAGGATGTCGAAGCGGCGGTGGGCCTCGTCGATCATGGCTTCGATGGCCTTCTCGGTCATGCCGGGATAGTGCTCCAGCTCCATCGACGTGATGGTGTTGCCGTCGTCTGTCGCCGCCGGGCCGCCCCGAGGCGAAAGAGTCCCCCCGGGGGGCAGCGAGGACACGCCAGTGCCGAGCGTGGTGGCACTGTTCCTGTCTCGAACGGTGCCTATGAAGCTGCAGACGGCACCGACGCGTTTGTCGCCGGCACGCAACGCGGCGACTTCCCGCGAGAGGTCGAAATCGTTCGTCTGGATCGAAACACGGGCAACGCTCATGTCCGAATTGTGGCATCGCGATAGACTGTGGCGATGCCCTGCCTTGCCACGCCCACGCTCTTCCCGGTGCCATCGCACCCAGAAGGCCGCCGCGTGGGCCAATGCAGCAGCAACGACAAAGCCAAAAAACCAAAGCTCGTCTGACCGGAGCCGAGGTTCCGTCGTCGGATGAGCGACGGAATCCGCCAAAGGCTTTGGCCCCTACCGGGTTGCGCGCGCATCGGGCGATGGTTCTTTCCATCGGTCGATTCCTGAAAGGAAGCCCGCGTGCCTCAACAACAACCAAGCCCCACCACCCCTGACTTTTCCGGCTTCTGGGTGGCCCTCGTCACCCCGTTCCGCGACGGCGCGGTCGACCACACCGCCCTCGCCGCGCTGGTCCGGCGCCTCGCCGACGAAGGCGTGACGGGTTTCGTGCCCTGCGGCTCCACCGGCGAAGCGGCCGCGCTGGACGAAACCGAGCAGCTGGCCGTGCTCGACACCGTGCTGGCATCGGCCGGCGGCCTGCCGGTCGTCATGGGTATTTCGGGCTATCACCTCGGCAAGGCCACGGCCTGGGCGCGCAGGCTCTCGGAGCGCCCGATCGCAGGCCTGCTGGTGGCCGCGCCGCACTACGTCCGCCCCTCGCAGGCCGGCCTGCTCGAATGGTTCCGCGCCATCGCCGACGCCAGTTCGGTGCCCGTGCTGGTCTATGACATTCCCTACCGCACCGGCGTCACCATCACGCGCGAGACGCTGCTGGCGCTGGCCGCACACCCCCGCATCCGCGGCATCAAGGACTGCGGCGGCGACATGGTCAAGACGCGCGCGGTGATCGCCGACGGCCGGCTTCAGGTACTGACGGGCGAGGACCACCAGATCTTCGGCACCATGGCCGAGGGCGGCGCCGGCGCCATCGCGGCCAGCGGCAACGTGCAGACCGCCCGTTTCGTGCGCCTGGTGCGCCTGCTCGCGGAAAACCGCCTGGCAGAGGCTCGCGCCGAGTGGCAGCCGCTGCAACCGCTGGTGGAAATGCTGTTCGCCGAACCCAACCCGGGCCCATTGAAGGCGCTGCTGGCGCACAAGGGCGAGATGGCCGACGAACTGCGCTCGCCGATGACCCGGGCCTCCGGCGGCCTGCGCGAACGCCTGGTCGAGCTGGACGCCCGCCTCAGCCGCCCGTGACGGGCGGGAAGAAGGCGACCTCGCAGCCTTCCCGAAGGGCGGCGGCTTCGTCGCTCATGACATGGTCGAGCGCCATGCGGACAGCCTTGCCGCGCGCCAGCGCGGTGGCGTAGGCGCCGCCCCTGGCGATGAGCTCGTCGCGCAGGGCGGAAAGCGTCTCGGCTCGCGTCTCGAGGGCTTCGCCGCTGCTGGAAAGCGCCTCGCGCACCGAAGCGAAATAACGGACCTGGACTTTCATGTGGCTCAACCCAGCAGCGATTCGAAGGGAATGAAGTCGACGACGTCGCCCGACTTGATCGTTCCGCCGGCCGGGTTGTCGACCACGCCGTCGCCCCAGACCATCGAGGTGAGCACGCCCGAGCTCTGGTTGCCGAACAGGTCAAGGCCGCCGGCCGCGTTGCGCCGTGCGCGCAGGAACTCGCGGCGCTTGTCGGCGCGCGGCCAGTCGAAATCGGCGCGCATCTTCACCGACTCGGGCGCAACGCGCGTGGCGCCCTGCAGCGTCAGCAGGAAGGGTCGCACCAGCATCAGGAAGGTCAGGAAGCTCGACACCGGATTGCCCGGCAGCCCCGTCACGTGGCAGGCGCCCTGCCCGCTGCTGCGTGCGATGGAGCCATAGGCGAAGGGCTTGCCCGGCTTCATCGACAGCGACCACAGCTGCAGTTCGCCCAGCGACTGCAGCGCGGCGCGGATGTGGTCTTCCTCGCCGACGGAGACGCCGCCGGTCGTGATGATCAGGTCGCTCGCCTCGGCCGCGTCGCGCAGCGCGACGACGGTGGCTTCGCGGTTGTCGGGCACGATGCCCAGGTCGTTCACCTCGCAGCCCAGCCGATGCAGCAGAGCCCGCATGAAGAAGCGGTTGGAGTTGTAGATGGCGCCTGGCTTCATCGCGTCGGGCGCGACCTCGCCGGGCATCACCAGTTCATCGCCGGTGGAGAGCATCGCCACGCGTGGCTTGCGCGCGACCTGCAGGCGGTCGAAGCCGACGCTCGCGGCAAGGCCGAGCGCCGCAGGCCCGAGGCGCTCGCCCTTCCTGAGCACCACGTCGCCGGAGGCCACGTCCTCGCCCGCGCGGCGGATCCACTGGCCGGCCGCAGGCACGATGGCGATGCGCACCGAGCCGAGGCTGCCTTCCTGCGGCGTGGCCGTCGTGTCTTCCTGCATCACGACGGCGTCGGCGCCCTCGGGAATCTGCGCGCCGGTGAAGATGCGCGCCGCGGTGCCGGGCACGAGCGGCGTGCCGACGGTGCCGGCGGGAATGCGCTGCGCCACCTTCAGCTCGGCGCCGGGCGCGGCGCAGTCGGCAACGCGCACGGCGTAGCCGTCCATCGCACTGTTGTCGCGCGGCGGCACGGTGAGGCCGGAGACGAGGTCCTGCGCCAGCACGCGGCCGTCGGCGTCGAAGGTACCGACGCTCTCGGAGGGCAGCACCGGCAACGCTCTCGCGAGCAGCGTCGCGATCGCCTCGTCGAGAGGCATCAGCGGCGGACGCGAAGACGAAGCGGCGAAGGGAACGGGTGAATCAGCCATGGTGATCGGGGTTGTATTCGAAGCGCTCACCGCTGTCGACCAGCCACTTCGCAATGGCCTCGGCGTCGTTGAGGTCGAAGAGCGGCCGCTCGGTGGGCGACGGCAGGCCGGCCGGGGCATCGGTGGCCACGGCGACGACGAAGGGGTCGTTCGGGTACAGCACGGGCCGCACCGCTTCACCCGCCGCAGGCTCGCGCCAGATCTCGATCTTCAGCACGTCGCTGTGCCGGAAGCCCTCGACCAGCACCCAGTCGGCCACCGGGTGCACCTCGGCCAGCAGCTGGTGCACGCTGAGCTCCACGGGCGCCTCGAACTCGCGCATCACGGCAAGCCGCCTGTCGGAGGCGACGACCACCTCGAAGGCGCCCGCCTCGCGGTGGCGGTAGGTGTCCTTGCCCGGATGGTCGATGTCGAACTTGTGGTGCGCGTGCTTGACCACCGAGACCCGCTGGCCGAGCCGCTTGAGCGCGGGAATGAGGCGCTCGAGCAGCGTGGTCTTGCCCGCGCCCGAGTAGCCGGCGAAACCGACGACCTTCATGCCCAGCCTCGCCCTTGGCTAATCACAGTGCTCGGCGATGTACGCCTTCACGGCTTCCGCGTCGGCCGGCAGCTTGACGACGCGCTTGGGCAGCGCCTCGATGCCCTCGAACTTCTTAGGACGCGCAGGCTGCTCGCCCAGCGCCTCGACCAGCGTGGCCGCGAACTTGATGGGCAGCGCGGTCTCGAGCACCACCATCGGCACGCCGGGGGTGAGCTGCTCGCGCGCGGCCTTGAGGCCGTCGGCGGTGTGCGGATCGACCAGCGTCGCGAAGCGCTTGTCGGTGTCGCGGATGGTGGCCAGGCGATCGGCGTGCGTGCTGCGGCCGCTGCGGAAGCCGAAGCGCCCGGCGGCCTGCGCGAATGCGGGATCGGCGCTCAGGTCGAAGCTGCCGTTCAGGCCCAGGTCGTCCACGAAGAGCTTGCGCAGCCTGGCCGGATCGCGCCCGACCAGGTCGAACACGAAGCGCTCGAAGTTGCTGGCCTTGCTGATGTCCATCGACGGGCTGGAGGTCTCGTGCGTGTCGACCGCGCCGCGCACGCGGTACACGCCGGTGCGGAAGAACTCGTCGAGCACGTCGTTCTCGTTGGTGGCGACCACCAGCGTGTGGATCGGCAGGCCCATCATGCGCGCCACGTGGCCCGCGCAGACGTTGCCGAAGTTGCCCGAGGGCACGGTGAAGCTCACCGGCTTGTCGTTGCTTGCCGTGGCCTGGAAGTAGCCCGCGAAGTAGTAGACGACCTGAGCCAGCAGCCGCGCCCAGTTGATCGAGTTGACCGTCCCGATGCGGTACTTGCGCTTGAAGGCCAGGTCGTTCGACACGGCCTTGACGATGTCCTGGCAGTCGTCGAACACGCCGGTGATGGCGATGTTGTGGATGTTCGCGTCCTGCAGGCTGAACATCTGCGCCTGCTGGAACGGGCTCATGCGGCCGTCGGGCGAGGTCATGAAGACGCGCACGCCCTTCTTGCCGCGCATGGCGTACTCGGCTGCGCTGCCGGTGTCGCCGCTGGTGGCGCCAAGGATGTTGAGCTCGGCGCCGCGGCGGGCCAGCTCGTACTCGAACAGGTTGCCCAGCAGCTGCATCGCCATGTCCTTGAAGGCCAGCGTGGGGCCGTTGGACAGGGCCTCGAGGTACACGCCGTCTTCCAGCTCGCGCAGCGGCACGATCTCGTCGGTGCCGAACACTTCGGCCGTGTAGGTCTTCGCGCAGATCGCCTTCAGGTCGGCCGGCGGAATGTCGTCGATGTAGAGCGAGAGGATCTCGAAGGCCAGCTCGGCATACGGCAGCTTGCGCCACTTCGCGAGCGTGGCGGTGTCGATCTGCGGGTATTGCTCGGGCAGGTAGAGGCCGCCGTCGGGCGCGAGGCCTTCGAGCAGGATTTCGCAGAAGCGCTTGCGGTCGGGGTGGCCGCGGGTGCTCAGGTAGTTCACGGGATGTTCCTAGAGGCCAATTCCATAGTGGCGCAGATCAAGCCAGAAGCGCGAGCCGATCAGCGCCAGCATGCCGAAGAAAAGAATGAAGTAGTGCGGGACGCGGTATTCGACGTTGTCGGTCGCCTCGAGCGCCGAGAAATACGCCCATGCCGCGAGAAAGCTGCCCGCGCCGTTGAGCATGAGCTGCCGCCAGCCGAGGCTGGCGAACAAGGCCAGCACGACCAGCACCGCGAACCAGAACGCCAGGTGCCAGCGCGGCATTTCCACGTGCGCGAAGCGGAGCAACCCGACCAGCGCGAAGGTGGCAATCAGCGTGGGCACGGCGGCGTTCCATGGCGGCGATCAGATGCTCAGGACAGTTCTTCCTTGCGGATGCGCACGATCGGCTCCAGCACGGTCGGCAGCGCCTGCAGCTCGGCCAGCACGTCGTTGACGGTGCCTTCGCGCGCGTCGTGCGTGAGGATGATCAGGTCGGTCTGCGTGGAGCCCTCGCCGCCGACTTCGTCGGCTTCGCGCTGCAGCACGGCGTCGATGCTGATGCCGGCAGTGGCGAGCAGGCCCGTCACCTTGGCGAGCACGCCGGCCTGGTCGGCCACGCGCAGGCGCAGGTAGTAGCTGGTGACGACCTCCGACATCGGCAGCACCTGCAGGTCGCTCAGCGCGTCGGGGTGGAAGGCCAGGTGCGGCACACGGTGTGCGGCATCGGCCGTGTGCAGGCGGGTGATGTCGACCAGGTCGGCGATCACCGCACTGGCGGTCGGCTCGCTGCCGGCGCCCTTGCCGTAGTAGAGAGTGGTGCCGACCGCGTCGCCATGCACCACCACCGCGTTCATCGCGCCTTCGACATTCGCCAGCAGGCGCTTCGACGGCACCAGCGAGGGGTGCACGCGCAGCTCGATGCCCTTGGCCGTGCGCTTGGTCACGCCCAGCAGCTTGATGCGGTAGCCGAGCTGCTCGGCGTACTTGATGTCCTGCGCGGCCAGCTTGGTGATGCCCTCGATGTGGGCCTTGTCGAACTGCACGGGGATGCCGAAGGCCAGCGCGCTCATCAGCGTGACCTTGTGGCCGGCGTCCACGCCTTCGATGTCGAAGGTCGGATCGGCTTCGGCGTAGCCCAGGCGCTGCGCTTCCTTGAGCACGGTCGCGAAGTCCAGGCCCTTGTCGCGCATTTCCGAGAGGATGAAGTTGGTGGTGCCGTTGATGATGCCGGCCAGCCACTGGATGCTGTTGGCCGTGAGGCCTTCGCGCAGCGCCTTGATGATCGGGATGCCCCCGGCCACCGCGGCCTCGAAGGCCACCATCACGCCCCTGGCGTGCGCGGCGGCGAAGATCTCGGTGCCGTGCACGGCCAGCAGCGCCTTGTTGGCCGTGACCACGTGCTTGCCGGCCGCGATGGCCTCGAGCACGAGCTGCTTCGCGATGCCGTAGCCGCCGATGAGCTCGATGACGATGTCGATCTCGGGATTGGCGATGACTTCGCGCGCATCGCTGACCACCTTCACGCCCTCGCCTGCCACTTCGCGCGCGCGGGCGGTGTCGAGGTCGGCCACCATGGCGATCTCGATGCCGCGGCCGGCGCGGCGCTTGATTTCTTCCTGGTTGCGCTTGAGCACCTTGAAGGTGCCGCTGCCGACCGTGCCTGCGCCGAGCAGGCCTACTTGGATGGGTTTCATTGGGAGAGTCGCACTCATGGCGTTCAGGGTTTGGATGGGGTGGCGGACGGCTCGGAGAGTTTCACCTGCGAGACATAGCGCTGCAGGCTCCAGGCGCCGCCGGGGAAGCCGCGGCACATGCCGTCGTAGGTGTGGCCGGTGAGAACGAAGCCCTTGCCGTCGAAATGCCAGGTCTGGCTCGACCAGCAGTCGCCGATGCCGCGGCCCTTCATCGAGGAAGTGACGCTGGCGTTTTTCTCGTCGAAGTCGCCGTTGGCCTCGATGGCTACGGGTGCATAGGGCGGCTTGTCGTTGGCGATCCAGAGCACGCTGGTGTAGTTGTAGGCGCCCATGCCGCAGCCGAAGGACAGCAACACCTTGCGCTCGGTCAGGCGCGAGACGGTCAGCGACTTGGCGTTGAACTCGTCGTGGTTGTTGCAGTCGTCGGCAGACGGATCCGACTTCAGCGACGGGAAGATGCGCGCGGCCAGGGCGTCGTCGCCCGGGCGGGCCCTCGTCGGCAACACCGCGTTCACGACGGGTGCCTGCACCGGCGGCAGCACCGAGGATTCGGGCTTGCTGCCGCGGCGCACGAGCGCGCCCGGCGTGCCGACGCGGCCCTGGACCTCGTCCATCTTCAGCAGCACGGCGTTGAGGCCGGCCAGCGAGAGAACCCACTTGTGCCCGCCGCTGTCCGTGAGCGAGGCGTCGTCGCCCTTGAGCAGTTCGGGCAGCACGGTGCGGATCTGGGCCTCGTCGAGACTGAAGGCGCTGTCCTTGAGGCCCGACAGGGTGGCCTTGCCGACCTTGAAGCGCACCGAGCCCTTGGGCTCCTCCTGCCCGCCGGTCTGCAGGTCGATCTCGATGGGGGTGCCGGGGCCCGCACGGCGGGTGATGAGCATCGACACCGGCTCCAATGCGCTCCCGCTCTCCACCTGGTAGCCGGCGGCGCGGCAGGTGCGGGTGTTGTCGCAGGCCAGTTCCCAGTCGTTGTGCGAGAACGAGACGCCCTCCTTGGCGGCAGTTCCGGCAGCGGCCGCGGAAAGCGCGGCGAACGACGGCGCCGCGGCGGCAGCGATGCGGGCGGAGTTCATTGGCGCGACTTGCGGCGCAAGCGATACTGCTCCAGGAACTTCGCGATGCGGTTGATGGCCTCGCGCAGGTCGTCCTCGTGGGGCAGGAACACGATGCGGAAGTGGTCGGGCGTGGCCCAGTTGAAGCCGGTGCCCTGCACCAGCATCACGCGGGTTTCCTTCAGCAGCTCGAGGAAGAACTGGCGGTCGTCCTCGATCGGATAGACCTCCGGATCGAGCTTGGGGAACATGTACAGCGCAGCGGTCGGCTTGACGCAGCTCACGCCCGGGATGGCGGTGATCAGCTCGTAGGCCAGGTCGCGCTGGCGGCGCAGGCGGCCGCCCTCGCACACGAGGTCGTTGATGCTCTGGTAGCCGCCCAATGCCGTCTGGATGGCCCACTGGCCCGGCACGTTGGCGCACAGGCGCATGTTCGAGAGCATGTTCAGGCCCTCGATGTAGTCCTGCGCGCTGCGCTTGTCGCCCGATACCACGAGCCAGCCTGCGCGGTAGCCGCACGAGCGGTAGCTCTTGGAGAGCGAATTGAAGGTGAGCGTGAGCACGTCGGTCGACAGGCTGGCGATGGCCGTGTGCTTCGCGCCGTCGTAGAGCACCTTGTCGTAGACCTCGTCGGCGAAGATCACGAGGCCGTGCTCGCGCGCGATGTCGACGATGCTCTTCAGCAGCTCGTCGGAGTACAGCGCGCCGGTCGGGTTGTTCGGGTTGATGACCACGATGCCCTTGGTGCGGGGCGTGATCTTGGCGCGGATGTCGTCGAGGTCGGGCATCCAGCCGTTGGCCTCGTCGCACAGGTAGTGCACCGGCGTGCCGCCCGAGAGGCTGGTGGACGCGGTCCACAGCGGGTAGTCGGGCGCCGGCAGCAGCAGCTCGTCGCCGTCGTTGAGCAGCGCGTTCGTGGACATGGCGATCAGCTCGCTGGCGCCGTTGCCGAGGTAGATGTCGTCGAGGGTGACGCCGGCGATGCCCTGCTTCTGGGTCTCGTGCATCACCGCCTTGCGTGCCGCGAAGACGCCCTTGCTGTCCGAATATCCCGCCGAGGTCGGCAGGTTGCGGATCATGTCCTGCTGGATTTCCTCGGGAGCATCGAAACCGAACACGGCCAGGTTGCCGATGTTGAGCTTGATGATCTTCTGGCCGTCCTCTTCCATCTGCTTGGCGGCGTCCATGATGGGGCCGCGGATGTCGTAGAGGACGTTGGCCAGCTTGGCCGATTTCTTGAGCTGCTTCAAAGGGCCCTCCCGGGCGCGGGGTTGGAATGCTTACGCGGAATCAAAGGCCCTTGCGGGCCCCTTGGCACTAGGGAAAACCTATAATTTGACCACAGTTCCCAGTGCCCAGATGAAGCTCCAGCCCGACAAATCCGACGCTCAGTCTCTTACCGCACACGGTCCCGGCTGGGTGGCGATCAACAACGAAAAAGTCGAGGGCAGCGTGGTGGTCGGGTCGCGCGGCGAGCGCTTCGAATGGAATTGTTCGAGCTTCGACCAGATCGGCCCCGAACATTTCGCGCAACTGGCCTCGCTGGGCGCCGAATTGATCATCTTCGGCAGCGGCAACCGGATCCGCTTCCCCCAGCCCGTCTGGCTGAAGCCGCTGATGGCCCAGCGCACCGGCGTGGAGACCATGGACACCGCGGCAGCCTGCCGAACCTACAACATCCTGGCCGGAGAAGGCCGGCACGTGATCGCCGCCCTCCTCGTGGAGAGCCCCGCGGGTGCCTGATGGGGGTGTTTTCGGGGTAAAATACCGGGTTGCGAACAGGCCGGCTACCCCAAAGTTAGCAACGACCAATCCTCCATTCCTTGAGCAAGCCCGGTATGAAACGGGGCGAGAGGGCTCAGGAACGGAATCTAACGGAGAAAACAAGTTTCATGGCGATCGTTGTCAACAAACCCATTCCTGAATTCGACGCCAACGCCACGGGCGGCATCAAGGTCTCGAATACCTCGCATCTCGGCCACGTGCTGGTCATGTATTTTTACCCGAAAGATAACACCCCGGGCTGCACCACCGAAGCGATGCAGTTCCGCGACCGCTACAAGGATTTCGAGAAAGCCGGCGCCACCGTCTTCGGCGTGTCCCGCGACAACATGAAGTCGCACGACGAGTTCAAGGCCAAGCTCGAGCTGCCCTTCGAGCTCATCGCCGACACCGAAGAAAAGATGTGCCACATGTTCGGCGTGGTCAAGAACAAGATCATGTACGGCAAGAAGGTCAAGGGCATCGAGCGCAGCACCTTCCTGATCGGGGCCGATGGCATCCTGAAGGCCGAATGGCGCGGCCTCAAGGTCCCTGGCCATGTCGACGACGTGCTCAAGGCCGTCAAGGCCCTGAAGAAGGCCGCCTGAGCGCCCGCCTTCCGGCGAACCGGCAGCAATCAAGCCTTGCCGCCCCGGCGTGGGAAATGCCCAACGGTGCGTAAAGAGCTGCCGGCGCGTCTTCCGCGGTGTGCATAATGGCCTCATGCCGTTGAGCTCCACGACCGCATCCTCCGAACAAAGCCGCCTTGGTCTTCAGGCGGCTTTTTCGTTTTCTGGTTCCCACTTCCTGCGAGCGATCTGACACATGCCATTGCCCCCCGCCCCCACGAAACGCGCTGCATTGCTCTCGCCGGACGCGCTCGATGCGCCCGCCCGGTCATCGCACCGGGGTTCCCGCCGTTCCGGCGATTCGCGCGCTGACGAAGCTGCGGCGCGCAGTCCTCAGCCGCTCGAGCTGTTCGACAGCCTCGGCGCCGAAGGCGCCGGCGGCGGCGGCGCGGTGCGTCCCGCTCGCCGCACCAGGTCGAAGGCCGCTCCCACGCCAGCCCCAGTGAGCGCGCCCGCCCCCCAGGCGCTCATCCAGGTCGAGACCAGGGTCCCGGCCGTCGAGCCTGCAGCGGCTGCGGTGGAGCCTGCGCCCCAGCCGCCGGCCCGCGCCAAGCGCAGCAAGTCCAACGGCCCCGCCAAGCTGTTCGTGCTCGACACCAACGTGCTGCTGCACGACCCGATGTGCCTCTTCCGCTTCGAGGAGCACGACATCTTCCTGCCGATGATCGTGCTGGAGGAGCTCGACGGCCACAAGAAGGGCACGACCGAAGTCGCCCGCAACGGCCGCCAGACCAGCCGCACGCTCGACGCGCTGGCAGCTGCCCAGGGGGCAGACATCGACAAGGGCCTGAAGCTCGACACCACCGGCCATCGCGAGGCCGGCGGCCGCCTGTTCTTCCAGACCGCCCCGCTCGACTACTCGCTGCCCATCAGCCTGCCCCAGGGCAAGGCCGACAACCAGATCCTCGGCGTGGTGCACGCGCTGCGCGACGAATACGCCAAGGACCGCCCCGGCCGCCCGAAGCAGGAGGTCGTGCTGGTGTCGAAGGACATCAACATGCGCGTCAAGGCGCGCGCGCTGGGCCTGGCCGCCGACGACTACCAGAACGACAAGACGCTGGAAGACGGCGATCTGCTCTACGCAGGCTCGCTCGCCCTGCCCGCCGATTTCTGGACGCGCCAGAGCAAGACCGTCGAGAGCTGGCAAAGCGGCAGCAGCACTTTCTACCGGATCAGCGGCCCGCTGGTGCCCAACCTGTACATCAACCAGTTCGTGTATTTCGAGGCGCCCGGAGAGCCGAGCATGTACGCCCGCGTCACCGAGATCCGCGACAAGACCGCGGTGCTCAAGACGCTGAAGGACTACAGCTCCGGCAAGAACGCCGTTTGGGGCGTGAACACGCGCAACCGCGAGCAGAACTTCGCGATGAACCTGCTGATGGACCCGGAGATCGACTTCGTCACGCTGACCGGCACTGCCGGCACCGGCAAGACCCTGATGGCGCTTGCCTCCGGCCTGACCCAGGTGCTGGACGACCGCCGCTACACCGAGATCATCATGACCCGCGCCACCGTGAGCGTGGGCGAGGACATCGGCTTCCTGCCCGGCACCGAGGAGGAGAAGATGGGCCCCTGGATGGGCGCGCTCGACGACAACCTCGAGTTCCTGGCCAAGGGCGACGGCGGAGGTGCCGGCGAATGGGGCCGCGCGGCCACCAACGAGCTGATCCGCAGCCGCATCAAGGTCAAGAGCATGAACTTCATGCGCGGGCGCACCTTCCTGAACAAGTACGTGATCATCGACGAGGCGCAGAACCTCACGCCCAAGCAGATGAAGACCCTGATCACCCGCGCCGGCCCCGGCACGAAGATCATCTGCATGGGTAACCTCGCGCAGATCGACACGCCGTACCTCACGGAAGGCTCCTCGGGCCTGACCTTCGCGGTCGACAAGTTCAAGGGCTGGCCGCACGGCGGACACATCACGCTGGCGCGCGGCGAGCGCTCGCGCCTGGCCGACTTCGCAAGCGACGTGCTCTAGCAGCGGCCCTGCCCGCGGCCAGACCAGGCCCGCGCATGCTTCACTGAAGCGGCGCGGGCCTTTTTTCATTCACCCGACAGCCTACTGACAAGACGCTGTCAGTAGGCCGGCAGCACCATCCGGGCTCCTTCCAACGCAACGAAAGAAAGAGAGTTCCGAATGCAGAACGCCATCACCTGGTTCGAGATCCCGGTCGCCGACATCGACCGCGCCCAGACCTTCTACGAGAGCGTGCTCGCCCGCACGCTGCGCCGCGAGGACTTCGGCGGCGAGACGCTGGCCATCTTCCCGCACGACAAGCCCGCCACCGGCGGCGCGCTGCAGGCAGGCGCCAATGCCAGCGCACGCGCCGGCACGGGCATCCGCATCTACCTCGACTGCAACCCCAGCATCGACGCCGTGCTCGCGCGCGTCGAGGCGGCCGGCGGGCAGATCGTGGCGCCCAAGTCGGCACTGCCCCCGGGCATGGGCTTCATCGCCCACCTGCGCGACACCGAGGGCAACGAAGTCGGCCTGCATTCGCTGGAGTGACTCGCGATGGCGCAACGCAACTGGATCGCAGTGGCCAGCGCCGAGCATGCGCGGCGCGGGCGCGACCACCGGCCGATCGGCTTCATGCAGGTCGGCCACGGCAAGCATGCACCGCTCAAGCGGCTTTCGGCGGGCGACCGCGTCGCCTACTATTCACCGGCCACGGTGTTCGGCGGCACGGACAAGCTGCAGAGCTTCGTGTCGATCGGCATCGTGCAGCCGGGCGAGCCCTACGAGTTCGACATGGGCAACGGCTTCGTGCCATGGCGGCGCGACGTGGCCTACGCCGCCGGGCACGAGGCGCCGATCGCCCCGCTGATCGAGCGGCTGGCCTTCATCGAGAACCCCCGGCAGTGGGGCTACAAGTTCCGCTTCGGCATGTTCGACGTCAGCGACGACGACATCAAATTGATCGCGCAGGCCATGAAGGCCGACCTGAAGACACTATCGCTTTGAGGAGAAGCAAACACATGGAACCAGTTCGCCGACACCAGGACGCGTTCCGCGTCTCGGGCCTCACCATCCGCACCACCAACCGCGAGGAGCGCGACCCCGCTACCGCCCGCCTCGGCCAGTTGTGGGGCCGATTCTTCGGCGAGGAAACCTATGCGTCGACGCCACTGCGCACCGCGGACACTCGCATCTTCAGCCTCTATTCGGCCTACGAATCGGACAAGGATGGCGCGTTCGACGTCACGGCGGGCGTCGCGGTCTCGGGCGGCGAGAACAGCCTCGCCGTGGAAGCCGGCGACTACCTGGTCTTCAACGGCGAGGGACAGATGCCGCAGATGGTGATCGCCACGTGGGAACGCATCTGGCAGTATTTCGAGGCGCACCCGGAGGTCGCACGCCGCTATCGCAGCGACTTCGAGGCCTACGAAGGGCCGGACAAGGTAGCGATCCACATCGGAGTCTCATGAGCATCTTCAGCAAGAGCCGGCGCAACCCGCCGGCGCCTCACTCTCTCCCGCTCGCCAGGCCCTGCTGATGCGCCGCGCCGATCGCCTCTTCCAGCTCGTGCAGCTCATCCGTGGGCGCCGGCTCACCACGGCAGCTTTCCTGGCGCAGCGGCTGGAGGTGTCGGAGCGCACGGTCTACCGCGATATCGCGGACCTGCAGCACCAGGGCGTGCCGATCGAGGGCGAAGCCGGCGTGGGCTACCGGCTCGGCGCGGGCTTCGAGCTGCCGCCGCTGATGTTCACGCAGGACGAGGCGGCGGCGCTGGTCGCTGCAGCCCGGCTCGCGCAGAGCTGGGTCGATCCGGCACTGGCGCGGGACATCGAGACGGGTCTGGGGAAGATCCTGTCGGTGCTGCCCTCCGCAGCGCGTGTCTCGGCCGAGGCGCTGGCGCTGTACGCGCCCGGGCTCGGCCTGGACGACACCCTGCGTGCGCGGCTGCAGACGCTGCGCGAGGCGACCCAGTCGCACAACAAGCTGCGGTTGCACTACCGCGACGTCTCGGGCGACGCCAGCGAGCGCACGGTGCGGCCGCTGGGCTGCTTCTACTGGGGCAAGGTCTGGACGCTGTCGACATGGTGCGAGCTGCGCGACGACTTCCGGGGCTTCCGGCTCGACCGCATGGATGCGATCGAGGTGCTGCCCGAGCGCTTCCGCGACGAGCCGGGCAAGACGCTGGCGGACCTGCTGCGGCAGGTCGATGCGGAGGCGGCCCACGGAAAGGTGATGCCCCAGAAGCCGGATGGCCGCCCGCCCTGGGCAGGCAGCAGTTCCGACGTCGGTTCCGGAAGCAGCAGCACCAGCTGACTGCCGCCGGGCAGCCGCCTGCCTCAGTAGTCGTCGTTGTTGCTGTAGCCGACCAGGTTCTCGAACTTGGTCAGCGGCTTCAGGAAGGCCAGCTTGACGGTGCCGGTCGGCCCGTTACGGTGCTTGCTGATGATCACCTCGGCCACGCCCGGCTCCTTCGACTCCTTGTTGTAGTAGTCGTCGCGGTAGATGAACATGATGATGTCCGCATCCTGCTCGATGGCGCCGGATTCGCGCAGGTCGCTCATCATGGGACGCTTGTCGGTGCGGCTTTCGACGCCGCGGCTGAGCTGCGACAGCGCGATCACCGGGCACTTCAGCTCCTTGGCGAGCATCTTCAGGCCGCGCGAGATCTCGCCCACGGCGGTGGCGCGGTTCTCGTCGCCGGAGCCGCTGGTCGACATCAGCTGCAGGTAGTCGACCACGATCAGTCCCAGGCGCCCGTACTGGCGCGCGAGCCGGCGCGCGTTGGCCCGCAGCTCGCTGGTGGAAAGGCCCGGCGTCTCGTCGATGTGCAGCGACACGGTGCGCAGCTTCTCGATGGCCTCGGTCAGGCGCGGCCACTCCTCGTCGGTGAGCTTGCCGGTGCGCAGGTGGCCCTGGTCGATGCGGCCGATGGAGCCCACGATACGCACCGCCAGCTGGGCAGCGCCCATTTCCATGGAGAACACGGCCACCGGCAGGCCTTCGTCGAGTGCCACGTGCTCGGCGATATTGATCGCGAGCGAGGTCTTGCCCATGGAGGGACGCGCGGCCAGCACGATCATGTCGCCCGGCTGCAGGCCCGAGGTCATCTTGTCGAAGTCGTTGAAGCCGGTGCGAACGCCCGTGATGTCGTTCGGGTTCTCGGCCATCTCCGTCACGCGGTCGAGCAGGTCGACGACCAGGGCATCCATGCTCTGGAAGCCCTGCTTCATCCGCGTGCCTTCCTCGCCGATGTTGAAGATCTTCTGCTCGGCCTCGTCGAGGATCTTGTCGACCGCCTTGCCCTGCGGATTGAAGGCGTTGGTCGCGATTTCGTCGCTGGCAGAGACCAGCTTGCGCAGGATCGAACGCTCGCGAACGATCTCGGCGTAGCGGCGGATGTTGCTCGCGCTGGGCACGTACTGCGCGAGCGAGTTCAGGTAAACCAGCCCGCCGATCTCGTCGGCTTTGCCGAGGTTCTGCAGCTGCTCGTAGACGGTGATCACGTCGGCCGGCTTGCTGGCGTTGATCAGCCCGCCTATGGCCGCGTAGATCAGCTTGTGCTCATGGCGGTAGAAGTCGCCGTCGACCAGCAGGTCGCCCATGCGGTCCCAGGCTCCGTTGTCGAGCAGCAGGCCGCCGAGCACGCTGGATTCGGCCTCGATGGAATGAGGCGGAATGCGGAGTTGGGCAACTTGGCGGTCGGCCGACGGATCGTTGTCGGCATAGGAAAAAACGGCGGACATGGACTTCCCTTGCAACCCTGCATGCTAAGCCGCGCAGGGCGATGCGCGTGTGGACAAGGTTGTGAATAAACGGTGATCTTCCAGTGCAATCGGCTGGAAAAGACGGGACAACATCGGCGCGGAAAAAGAAAAGCCGCCCGAAGGCGGCTTTTGCTCAGCGCTCGAGGCGCCATGGACGATCAGGCGGTTTCGCCGTAGACCGTCACGTTGATGTCGACCACCACGTCGGTGTGCAGAGCCACGCTGACGCTGCTGTCGCCGACGACCTTGATCGGGCCGTTGGGCAGGCGCACTTGCGCCTTGGCAACCTTGTAGCCTTGCTTGCCCAGCTCTTCAGCGATGTCGCTGTTGGTGACCGAGCCGAACAGGCGGCCGTCCACGCCGGCCTTTTGGGTCAGCTTGATGGTCGTGCCGGCGAGCTTCTCGCCTTGGGCTTGCGATTCAGCCAGCTTGGCGGCCGCAGCCTTTTCGAGTTCGGCGCGCTTGGCTTCGAATTCGGCCTTGTTGGCAGCGGTGGCACGGCGGGCGCGGCCCGACGGGATCAGGAAGTTGCGTGCGTAGCCGTCCTTGACCTTGACGATGTCGCCCAGGGCGCCGACGTTGACAACCTTGTCCAGAAGAATGATTTGCATGGTCTCGACTCCTTAGACGCGGTGCTGGTCGCTGTACGGCACCAGGGCCAGGAAGCGCGCGCGCTTGATGGCAGTGTTCAGCTGGCGCTGGTAGATGGCGCGCGTGCCGGTCAGGCGTGCGGGGATGATCTTGCCGTTTTCGCTGATGAAATCACGCAGCGTGTCGACATCCTTGTAGTCGATTTCCTCGACGCCGGCGACGGTGAAGCGGCAGAAACGCTTGCGCTTGAACAGCAGCGACTGGGTGTTGCGCTTCGGGCGCTTGTCTTTGTTGAATTTCTTGAACGTGGCCATTTCGGGACCTCTTGTCGAAAATTAATCTTGCTGAAAATCCTGGATGTGCAGGACCGGATGCTTGCCGTTGCCCGGTGTCGCGAGAAAGCCCTGGAAACGCCAGAGACTCCCCATCGACTGCCTTGCAAGCCGCTCGGCGATGGCGCCGAAGGCAACGGCCTTGAGGGCCGTCTTCACCTGCCTGAGCTTCCCTGCCTCCTGGAGCGTCGACTCGTGTTCGAGCTTCAGGTCGATGGCTGGCAAGCCGGCTGGCGTGAATCGCAAGTTACCGAGTTCGGCAACGGAGGCGGTCAGCAGGAGCTGGTTGACCCCGGTTGCCGCAGCGGCGGCAGTCACGCCATCAGTTGTTGTTGGCGGCGTACTCGGCCTGCTGGGCCTTGCGGGCCTCTTCGCGCTCGACCGTCTTCATCATCGACGAAGGACCGGTTTCGGCCTTCTTCTTCTGGACGGTCAGGTGACGCAGCACGGCGTCGTTGAACTTGAACGCGTGTTCCAGTTCGCCCATCACGGTCTGCTCAGCTTCGATGTTGACGCACAGGTAGTGGGCCTTGTTGAGCTTGTTGATCTGGTAGGCCAGCTGACGGCGGCCCCAGTCTTCGACGCGGTGGACCTTGCCGCCGCCGGCCGTGATCAGGCCCTTGTAGCGCTCCAGCATGGCCGGAACTTGTTCGCTCTGATCCGGGTGGATCAGCAAAATGATTTCGTAGTGACGCATGGCACTCCTTGTGGATTCTTCCGAGGAAGAGGAAAAGCCACCTGCAGCGTCGGGCGCAGTGTGGCAAGGCAAAGCCGGCGATTATAGCCCTGCAAAGGCCGTTTCGGCAAGCTGGCTCAGTCGTTGAGAGCCTTGTCCAGGGCCGCGGCCTTCTCGGGACCGACGGCGGCCCGGATTTTCGGGGCCAGCGCAAGCAGGTCTTCGTAGCTGGTCGTGCCCTCCACCTGCAGGTTGAGCCGGAAGCCCTTGAGTCCGAGGCTGCCGGTGAGCTGCGTCGCGATGGGATAGGCATCCTTGTAGCGCTGCTGCCTGCTGCGGCCGGACGAACCCTGGGCGGGCGCCGCCTCGACAGGCGCCGCCGCACTCCCCGCCACGGGTGCCAGCACACCCAGCCCGACCATCTGGTCGATGTCCTCGCGCACGATGCCCATGCCGGCGGCCAGCACATCGTCGACCGAGCGCTTGCCATCGAAAAGGATGAAAGCAGAGCGCTGGCGCGGCGACAGCGGGATCGAACGGTCTTTCAGCGCCTGGTGGCCTGCTTCTGTCTTGACGAGGATCATGGTGGTCTTCCCTTCCGGGATACGCCCGTGAGTCCCGCCAGTCTGGCATCAAATACGCAATTTGTTTCAATATCACTCCCAGGTCGCGGGAATCCCCCGATGGGGATTTCCGCAATCCAGGAGAGTTGCGCGTATCAGCGCTTGGCGAGTTGCTGCCAGGTATCGATCACGCTGTCAGGGTTCAGCGAGATCGATTCGATGCCCTGCTCCGCCAGCCACAGCGCGAAGTCGGGATGGTCGCTGGGGCCCTGGCCGCAGATGCCGACGTACTTGCCCTGCGCCTTGCAGGCCTTGATGGCGCGGCTCAGCATGGCCTTCACGGCCGGGTCGCGCTCGTCGAAGTCGGCGGCCAGCAGCTCCAGGCCCGAATCGCGGTCCAGGCCCAGGGTGAGCTGGGTCAGGTCGTTCGAGCCGATGGAGAAGCCGTCGAAGAACTGCAGGAACTCGTCGGCCAGGATGGCGTTGCTCGGCACTTCGCACATCATGATCAGCTTGAGCTCGTTCTCGCCGCGCTTCAAGCCGTATTCGGCCAGCAGGCCGGTCACGCGCTCCGCCTGGCCCAGGGTGCGCACGAAGGGCACCATGATCTGCACGTTGGTCAGGCCCATGTCGTTGCGCACGCGCCTGAGGGCCTCGCATTCCATCGCGAAGGCTTCGCCGAAGTCGGCGCTCAGGTAGCGCGCGGCGCCACGGAAGCCCAGCATCGGGTTCTCTTCCTCGGGCTCGTAGCGGCTGCCGCCGATCAGCTTGCGGTACTCGTTCGACTTGAAGTCCGACAGGCGCACGATCACCTTCTTCGGCCAGAAGGCCGCTGCGATGGTCGCGATGCCCTCTGCCACCTTGTCGACGTAGAAGGCGCGCGGCGAAGCATGGCCGCGGGCCACCGACTCGACAGCCTTCTTCAGGTCGTTGTCGACGTTCGGGTAGTCGAGGATCGCCTTCGGGTGCACGCCGATGTTGTTGTTGATGATGAACTCCAGGCGCGCGAGGCCCACGCCGTGGTTCGGCAGCTGCGCGAAGTCGAACGCGAGCTGGGGGTTGCCCACGTTCATCATCAGCTGGATGTCGATCTCGGGCATCACGCCGCGCTGCACCTCGGTCACCTCGGTCTCGAGCAGGCCGTCGTAGATGAAGCCGGTGTCGCCCTCGGCGCAGCTCACCGTGACCAGCGTGCCATCCTTCAGCAGGTCGGTGGCGTCGCCGCAGCCGACCACGGCCGGAATGCCCAGTTCGCGCGCGATGATGGCCGCGTGGCAGGTTCGCCCGCCGCGGTTGGTGACGATCGCGGAAGCGCGCTTCATCACCGGCTCCCAGTTGGGGTCGGTCATGTCGGTGACGAGCACGTCGCCGGCCTGCACCTGGTCCATCTCGCTGATGCTGTGCACCAGCCGCACGGGGCCGGTGCCGATCTTCTGGCCGATGGCGCGGCCTTCGGCCAGCACCGTGCCCTTGCCCAGCAGCTTGTAGCGCTGCTCGGCCTTGCCCTGCTGCTGGCTCTTCACCGTCTCGGGACGCGCCTGCAGGATGTAGAGCTGGCCGTCGGTGCCGTCCTTGCCCCACTCGATGTCCATCGGACGGCCGTAGTGCTCCTCGATCACGAGTGCGTACTTGGCAAGCTGCTCGACCTCTGCATCGGTCAGCGAGTAACGGTTGCGCTGCTCGGCCTTGACGTCGGTGGTCTTCACCAGCTTGCCGGTGGCTTTCTTCTCCTCGGGCGTGGCGAACTCCATCTGGATCAGCTTGGAGCCGAGGTTGCGGCGGATCACGGCCTTCTTGCCGGCCTTCAGGGTCGGCTTGTGCACGTAGAACTCGTCGGGGTTCACGGCACCCTGCACCACCGTCTCGCCCAGGCCGTAGCTGGAGGTGATGAAGACCACGTCCTCGAAGCCTGATTCGGTGTCGATGGTGAACATCACGCCGGCGGCGCCCAGGTCGGAGCGCACCATGCGCTGCACGCCGGCCGACAGCGCGACCACGTCGTGCTCGAAGCCCTTGTGCACGCGGTAGCTGATGGCGCGGTCGTTGTAGAGGGAGGCGAACACCTCCTTCATCTTGTGCAGCACGTCGTCGATGCCGACCACGTTCAGGAAGGTTTCCTGCTGGCCTGCGAACGAAGCGTCGGGCAGGTCTTCGGCCGTGGCGGAGGAGCGCACAGCGAACGAAGCGGACGGATTGCCGGCGCTCAGCGTGGCGAAGGCCTCGGTGATCGCCTTCTGCAGGTCGGCGGGGAAAGGCTGGGCCTCGACCATGCCGCGGATCTCGGCGCCTGCGGCGGCCAGGGCGCGCACGTCGTCGACGTTCAGGGCGGCCAGTCGCTTGCTGATCTTGTCGGCCAGGCCATCGTGGGCCAGGAACTGGCGGAATGCGTGCGCCGTGGTCGCAAAACCGGTGGGCACCCGCACGCCCTGCGGCAGCTGCGAGATCATTTCGCCGAGGCTGGCGTTCTTGCCGCCAACCGCCTCGACGTCGGTCATTCTCAGGTTTTCAAACGGTACGACCAGGGCGGTCGCGTCGAAAAGTGCAGACATGGGAAAGCTCCAGAAGTTGAAACCGGTGCTGCATGCAGACGGCGCAGCACGATCGTTCTCGTTGCTTTGGGTGCGGGCGCGGCGTGCATGGAGAGAATTGGGCTGGGAAGGCGGATTCCCGATAATGGCCCTCATTGTAGGCGGGGCAACGTGGTCCGCGCCGCAGGACAAGGCCGCATGACTATTCCTTCACGCACCGTTTTCTTCATTTCCGACGGCACCGGCATCACCGCCGAAACCTTCGGCAACGCCGTCCTGGCCCAGTTCGAGATGAAGCCGCGCCACGTCCGGCTGCCCTTCACGGACACGGTCGACAAAGCCCACCAGGCGGTGCGGCAGATAAACCACACTGCCGAAGTAGAGGGCGCCAGGCCCATCGTCTTCACGACGCTGGCCAACATGGAGGTGCTGGAGGTGATCGAGACCGGCTGCAAGGGCATGCTGCTGGACATGTTCGGCACCTTCGTGCGCCCCCTGGAAATCGAGCTGGCCGCGAAGTCGAACCACCGCATCGGCCGCTTCAGTGACGTCAGCAAGAGCAAGGAATACAACGACCGCATCGCCGCGATCGACTTCAGCCTGCAGCACGACGACGGCCAGAGCAACCGCGACCTGGAAGGTGCCGACGTGATCCTGGTAGGGGTGAGCCGCAGCGGCAAGACGCCCACATCGCTCTACCTCGCGATGCAGCATGGCCTCAAGGCGGCCAACTACCCGCTGATTCCGGAAGATTTCGACCGCCGGCAACTGCCGCCGGCGCTCATCCCGCATCGCAAGAAGATCTTCGGCCTGACCATCCAGCCCGAGCGGCTCAGCGAGATCCGCAACGAGCGCCGGCCGAATTCGCGGTACGCGAGCATCGAGAACTGCCGCCACGAGGTGGCCGAGGCCGAGGCCATGATGCGGCGCGCAGGCATCCGCTGGCTTTCGACCACCACCAAGTCGATCGAGGAGATCGCCACCACGATCCTGCAGGAGTTGCGGCCGGAGCGGCTGATCTATTGATACCGCTTCCCTTGAATAGAAAAAGCGCCCCGCCGGGGCGCTTTTTCGCTTCACGTCGCCAATGGTGGCTTACGCAGGAGCCGACGTCCGGATCAGGTGGTCGAACGCACCCAGCGCCGCCTTTGCGCCGTCGCCGGCCGCGATGATGATCTGCTTGAACGGCACCGTGGTCGCATCGCCCGCCGCGAACACGCCAGGCACGGAGGTCTGGCCGCGCGCGTCGACGATGATCTCGCCGTGCTTCGACAGCTCGACCGTGCCCTTGAGCCAGTCGGTGTTGGGCACGAGGCCGATCTGGATGAACACGCCCTCGAGCTCGACCTTCTTCGATTCGCCCGTCGCGCGGTCCTTGTAGATCAGGCCGTTGACCTTCTGGTCGCCGGTGATCTCGGTGGTCTGCGCGTTGGTGAACACGTCGACGTTCTTCAGGCTCTTGAGCTTGCGCTGCAGCACTGCATCGGCGCGCAGCTGCGTGTCGAACTCGATCAGCGTGACGTGGCCCACGATGCCGGCCAAGTCGATGGCAGCCTCGACGCCCGAGTTGCCGCCGCCGATCACCGCCACGCGCTTGCCCTTGAACAACGGGCCGTCGCAGTGCGGGCAGTAGGCCACGCCCTTGTTCTTGAACTCGTGCTCGCCGGGCACGTTGATGTTGCGCCAGCGCGCACCCGTCGAGATGATGACCGACTTGCTCTTGAGCGAGGCGCCGCTCTCGAGTTGCACTTCGATCAGGCCGTTGCCCGGCACGAGCGCCTTGGCGCGCTGCAGGTTCATGATGTCGACGTCGTAGTCGCGCACATGCTCTTCGAGGGCATGGGCGAACTTCGGCCCTTCGGTTTCCTTGATCGAGATGAAGTTCTCGATGCCCATGGTGTCGAGCACCTGGCCGCCGAAACGCTCGGAGGCGACGCCGGTGCGGATGCCCTTGCGCGCCGCGTACACAGCCGCTGCAGCGCCGGCAGGGCCGCCGCCGACGATCAGCACGTCGAACGGGTCCTTGCCGTCGATCTTCTTGGCTTCGCGCTCGACGCCGCTCGTATCGATCTTGGCGAGGATCTCCTCGAGGCTCATGCGGCCCTGGCCGAACTCCGTGCCATTGAGGAACACGGTCGGCACAGCCATGATCTGGCGCTCCTTCACCTCCTCCTGGAAGGTGCCGCCCTCGATCATCGTGGTGCGGATGCGCGGGTTCTGCACCGCCATCAGGTTCAGGGCCTGGACCACGTCGGGGCAGTTGTGGCAGGTGAGCGAGACATAGACCTCGAACTCGAAGTCGCCGTCGAGCGCCTTGATCTGGTCGAGCACGGCCTGCTCGACCTTGGGGGGATAGCCGCCGATCTGCAGCAGGGCAAGGATCAGCGACGTGAATTCATGGCCCATCGGCAGGCCGGCAAAACGCGGGCCGTGGTTTTCGCTCGGGCGGTTGACCGAGAACGAGGGCTTGCGGTGGTTGTCGTCGCGGCTTTCGGTCAGCTTGATCAGCGGGGACGATTCGGCAACGTCCTTCAGCAGCGACAGCATCTCGCCCGAGGCCTTGCTGTCGTCGAGCGAGGCGACGATCTCGATCGGCTGCGTGGCGCGTTCGAGGTAACTCTTCAATTGGGCTTTGGTGTTTGCGTCGAGCATGAGGGACTCTCTTTCGATAACGTAAAACTATCAACGGGGGCCGAAAAAGCCCGGGGCCTCGCGGGCGCCGGGCCTTCGCAGGGCGCTTAGATCTTGCCGACGAGGTCCAGCGACGGAGCGATCGTCTTGTCGCCTTCATTCCACTTGGCCGGGCACACTTCGTTCGGGTGAGCGGCGGTGTAGACGGCTGCCTTCAGCTTGCGCAGCGTTTCCTTCACGTCGCGGGCGATCTCGTTGGAGTGCACTTCGGCGGTCTTGATGATGCCTTCGGGGTTGATCACGAAGGTGCCGCGCAGTGCCAGGCCTTCTTCGGGGATGTGCACGCCGAAAGCGTTGGTCAGCGTGTGGGTCGGGTCGCCGACCAGCGGGAACTTGGCCTTGCCGACGGCCGGCGAGGTGTCGTGCCAGACCTTGTGCGAGAAGTGCGTGTCGGTGGTCACGATGTAGACCTCGGCACCCAGCTTCTGGAACTCGGGGTAGTGTTCAGCAGCGTCTTCGACTTCGGTCGGGCAGTTGAAGGTGAATGCCGCCGGCATGAAGATCAGCACGGACCACTTGCCCTTGAGCGTCTCGTCGGACACATCGATGAACTTGCCGTTGAGGTAGGCCTGGGTCTTGAAGGGCTGGACTTGGGTGTTGATCAGGGACATGTTGATTCCTTGGATGCTGCGGTTGGACAAAAAGTGCGAGACATGAGTATAACTACCAATTCATCTAGATTGATAGCAATCAGCTATTGAAAGCATTGGAAGTCGCTATGTTTTCGATGGCTGCGACACATGGGCGAGAAGCATCAATACGAACGTGTATCACCATCACACGCATGCAGACCGACATTGCATGGGATTGCTTGCAAGCGCGCGTTTGCACCTCTGACAATCACCGCTTTCAGAACAAGGAAAAAACCATGAAGGGCGACCCGAAAGTCATCGAACATCTGCAGGCCCAGCTCAAGAACGAGCTGACCGCAATCAACCAGTACTTCCTGCACTACCGCATGCTCAAGCACTGGGGCCTGGACAAGCTCGCGAAGAAGGAATACGAGGAATCGATCGGCGAGATGAAGCACGCCGACAAGCTCATGGACCGCATCTTCATGCTCGACGGCCTGCCGAACCTGCAGGACCTCGGCAAGCTGAACATCGGCGAAGACGTGCCCGAGCTGCTGCGCTGCGACCTCGGCGCCGAAACCGGTGCGCAGTCCACCATCAAGGACGGCATCGCGCATTGCGAATCGGTGCGCGACTACGTCTCTCGCGACCTGCTGCAGGAGATCCTGGACGATACGGAAGAGCACATCGACTTCCTCGAGACGCAGATCGACCTGATCGACAAGGTCGGCCTGCAGAACTACCTGCAGTCGCAGATGGGCGAACTCGAATAAGGCAGGGCCTGCTCCTTATCGACAAACGGGACTTCGGTCCCGTTTTTTTATTGCTTTACGTAACTTAACCGACCACGAATAACAGTCATTCTCATTCGCACGGATAGAATCCGCGCCTTCTGATGACTGCCGCCGCCCGCCCCGACAACCGCCGACGCGCCTATTGGCTCAAGACCCTGCACGAATGGCATTGGGTCAGTTCGGCCATCTGTCTCATCGGGATGATCCTGTTCAGCGTGACGGGATTCACCCTCAACCACGCCAGCCAGATCGAGGCCAGGCCGGTCGTCACCAGGCTGAACGGCTCCATCGACGAGGCGCTGCGCGCCCGCCTCGAAAAGCAGCTGCCCGCAGCGAAGGCCCTCAAGGGCAAGGCCCCCCTGCCTGCCGAACTCCAGGCTTGGGTGCAGAAGCACTGGGACATCTCCACCGCCGGCCGGGAAGCCGAGTGGTCCGACGACGAAATCTATCTCTCGCTGCCCCGCCCCGGTGGCGACGCCTGGCTGCGCCTGAGCCTGGCCGACGGCGAAATCGAATACGAGCGCACCGACCGCGGCTGGCTCTCCTACTTCAACGATCTCCACAAGGGCCGCAACACCGGCGCCGCATGGAGCTGGTTCATCGACATCTTCGCGGGCGCCGCCCTGGTCTTCTCGATCACCGGGCTCTTCATTCTCAAGATGCATGCGGGCAACCGGCCTTTCACCTGGCCGATGGTCGGCATGGGGCTGGTCGTGCCGGTGCTGCTCGCGCTGCTGTTCATCCACTGATTTCGTCATCAACCAATCAATCGATCCGTACGGATCCAGGAAAGAGGTTCCAAGTGCACGTTCGCTACTCACTCGCGCCGCTGGCCATGTCGGCGCTGTTCGCGGCTCCGGCCTTCGCGTCGGGGCTGGCCGTCAACATCGAGATTCCGCGGCTGAACGTCTCCGAGTACCACCGCCCCTACGTGGCGACCTGGATCGAGCGTGCCGACAACACCAACGCCGGCACGCTGGCGGTCTGGTACGACGTGCGCACCAAGACCAACAACCCCGAGGGCGAAGGCACCAAGTGGCTGAAGGACATGCGCCAGTGGTGGCGCCGCGGCGGCCGCGAGCTCTCGGTGCCGGTCGACGGCGTCACGGGCGCGACCAGGCCCGCCGGCAAGCACCAGCTGAGCTTCACGGAAGGCACGGCCCCGATGCCCAAGCTCGCCCCTGGCGCCTACAAGCTGGTGGTGGAGGCCGCACGCGAAGTCGGCGGCCGCGAAGTCGTGAGCATTCCCTTCCAGTGGCCGCCGACCGCAGCGGCGCAGCCGACCGCGACGGGCAAGGAAGAACTTGGCGAGATCCGGCTCGAGCTCAAACCCTGATCTCCCTGCCTTGAAGACCCGCCCGCCACATCACACAGGAACCGTCATGACCCGCTTCAATCTTCGCCTCGCCTCCCTCTCCATCGCCCTGTCGGCGGCCGCAACGCTCGCGCAGGCACACAACGCTTGGCTTCTGCCCTCGTCCACCGTGTTCTCGAAGGCGGACACTGTGACGGTCGATGCCGCCGTGTCCAACGACCTGTTCGTCGCCAACCACGCGCCGCTGCGGCTGGACGGCCTGCAGATCACCGCTCCCGACGGCAGCGCCGTCAAGCCGGAGACCGAGGCCAAGCTCAAGCTGCGCAACGTGTTCGACGTGAACGTGGCGCAGGCGGGCACCTATCGCATCGCCGTCATCAACGCCGGCGCCTTCGCGAGCTGGAAGGACAAGGCCACGGGCCAGACAAAGCGCGCACGCGGCACGGCCGAGACCATCGGCAAGGAGATTCCTGCCGATGCGCAGGACGTGACCATCACCCAGTCGTCGGGTCGCATCGAGACCTTCGTGACAGTCGGCAAGCCTTCCGCGCTCAAGCCGGTCGGTCAGGGCCTGGAGCTGATCGCCGCCGGCAGCCCGACCGACCTGGTCAAGGGCGAGAAGGCCACCTTCACGCTGAACCTCGACGGCCAACCCGCCAAGGGGCTCGAAGTGACGGTGACGGCCGGCAACACGCAGTACCGCGACAAGCTCGAGGAGATCAAGCTCAAGACCGACGACAAGGGCCAGTTCAGCGTGACCTGGCCGAGCGCCGGCATGTACTGGCTCGATGCCAGCACCAAGGACAACAAGACCACGGTGCCGCAGGCCAAGGAACGCCGCCTGAGCTACGCGGCGACGCTCGAAGTGATGCCCTGAGGCGGCCACATCCACGCTGGTAGAGCGGACTTTCTCTTGGGCCTTTCGTTCAGCACCTGGCGCGCTGGCGGCTATGCCAACGCGGCAGTACCCCGCCCCGCCGATCCGGCGACGCTGCAGCAGTTGGGCGGCCAGACCATGGGCACCACCTGGTCGCTGCGTTTCGACAACCCGCGGATGCTGCCGCTCGCGCAAGTCCGAGCGGCCCTCGAATCGGCGCTCGATCGCGTGATCGCGCAGATGAGCCACTGGGAGCCGGACTCGGACATCAGCCGGTTCAACCAGGCTCAGGCCGGGTCGCGCCATGTGCTGCCGGCGGAATTCGCCACGGTGATGCGATGCGCTTTCCGGTGGGCAGCGGCAAGCGGCGGCGCGATCGACCCGAGCGTGGGTCCGCTGGTCGCGTGCTGGGGCTTCGGGCCGGAAGCGGAGCAGGCCGGTCTGCCCGGCGAGGCCGCGCTGGCCGAGGCGCGCGGGCGCGTCGGCTGGTCCCGGCTTGCGTTCGATGAGGCGGAAGGCTCGCTCCTGCAGCCTGGAGGCGCAACGCTCGATCTCTCGGGCATCGCGAAGGGATTCGCGGTGGACCACGGCATCGACGCCCTGCGTGCATTGGGCATCGCCGATGCGCTTCTCGAAGTCGGCGGAGAACTGCGAGGCATCGGGAAACGCCCTGGAGGACAACCCTGGCAAGTGCTCGTCGACGGCGATCCTTCCGGTGCGCGCCGTGTGGCGCTCGCGGACATGGCCATCGCGACCTCGGGCGACCGATGGCATCGACGCTCGCATGAGGGACGCCACTGGTCGCACACCATCGATCCGCGAACGGGAGAGCCGGTAGCGCACCCGCTGGCCAGCGTCACCGTGCTTCACGCGGAGTGCATGCAGGCCGACGCGCTGGCCACGGTGCTGACGGTGCTCGGGCCGGAAGAAGGATTCGACTTCGCGCAGCAGCACGACATCGCCGCGCTGTTCGTGAGCCATGGCGATCCCGCGCCAGAGGCGAAGACCACACGCGCCTGGCCCGCAGCGGCTGGAACATGAACGACTTCGCCTGGCGCGCACTGGGCGCGGGTTCCACCGTCGCGGCGTATGCAGCGCTCTGTGCATCGATCTACCTGCGCGAGCGCAGACGCAAGGCCGAGGCCGCGCGCGACTCGGCAGAGCTATCGGCGGGCAGCGACGAAGCCCCGGTTCTCGTGCTGTTCGCCAGCCAGACGGGCCAGGCCGAGTCCATCGCATGGCAGACCGCTCGGCAGCTGAGTGCGGCGAATACGCCGGCGCGCGTGATGGAACTGAACGCGCTCGATGGGGCGGCTCTGGCAATCGCCTCCCGCGCGCTCTTCATCGCGAGCACCTATGGCGAAGGCGATGCCCCGGACGGCGCCAGCGTGTTCGTCGAGCGGATGATGGACTCGTCGCCGAGCCTGCCTTCACTGAGCTACGCCGTCTTGGCACTGGGCGACCGCCAGTACGCCAACTTCTGCGGCTTCGGTCGTGCGCTCGACGAATGGCTGCAGGCCGCGGGCGCCAGGCGCGAATTCGATCGCATCGAGGTCGACAACAACGACCCGGCAGCGCTGGCCGCATGGCACGCGCATTGGGGCGACGCGCCCGGATCCACAGGCGATGCCGAAGGCGCGGTCTTCACTCCATGGCGGCTCGTCTCGCGCGAGCATCTCAACCCGGGCAGCGCAGGCTGGCCCGTCTTCCATCTCGGGCTGGTGCCTCAGGCCGGCGGAGCGCTGCCGTATTGGGCGTCGGGCGATCTTGCGCAGGTGATCGTCGCCAGCGATCCGAAACGCCCGCGCGACTACTCCATCGCCTCGGTGCATGCCGACGGCGAGCTGCAGTTGCTCGTGCGGCAGGAGCGGCATCCGGACGGCACACTGGGCGCAGCCTCGGGACTGCTCACGTCCACCCTGGGCGTGGGCGACACGGTGGCGCTGCGCGTGCGGGAGCACCGGGGCTTCCGCCTCGACGGCAATGAATCACGGCCGCTGGTTCTCATCGGCAACGGCACAGGCATCGCCGGGCTGCGCGCGCACCTTCGCACGCGTGCAGCCATGGGCAGGCACGACAACTGGCTGGTGTTCGGCGAGCGCCAGGCCGCGCACGACTTCCTCTATCGCAAGGAGATCGAGGCATGGCAGGTCGGTGGAGTACTCAAGCGTCTGGACATGGTGTTCTCACGCGACCAGGCCGATCGCTTCTACGTGCAGCACCGGCTGCTGCAATCGGCTGACACGCTGCTGCAGTGGCTGCACGACGGCGCTGCCATCTACGTCTGCGGCAGCCTTCAAGGAATGGCTTCGGGCGTGGACGCGGCGTTGCGCCAGATCGCGGGCGAGGCGCAGATCACCGAGCTGGCGGCCAGCGGCCGCTATCGGCGAGACGTCTACTAGATAAAGCTGCTGCGTCGATCGCGTTGCTGGACCGCAACGAAACTGACACAACTTTCGACTTAGTTTCGCTTGGGTGTCAGTTTTAGTATTGAGAACCAATATCATTTGCAGCGATCCGCGCACAACCCGCAGATCGACTCACCCAGCCAGTCCCCCCTCGCGTTTCTCCAAGGAATCCAGGTCGTCCGGACATCGCCAGTCGAGTCCTGACGCCCGCCCTTTTCGGAGAAAACTTCATGGCCTACATCAAGAGCCGCAAACACCCCGTTTCGCGTGCAGTTCCACATCTTTCAGGCGCCGCCGCCGCAACCCTGATGGCCATGGCGGCCCCCGGTGCCCTTGCCCAATCCGGCGCCGCCCTGCCCGAAGTCCGCGTGCAGGACTCCGCCGTCAACGACTACAAGGCCGACAACTCGGCCAATCCCAAGTTCACCGCTCCGCTGGTGAACACGCCTCAGACCATACAGGTCATCAAGGAACAGATCATTCGTGACCAGGGGGCGACCACGCTGACCGAGGCGCTGCGCAACACCCCCGGCGTGGGCACCTTCTTCCTCGGCGAGAACGGCAACACCAACACGGGCGACGCCGTGTTCATGCGCGGCTTCGACAGTTCCAGCGCCATCTTCGTCGACGGAATCCGCGACCTCGGCTCTGTCTCGCGCGACATCTTCAACATCGACCAGGTCGAAGTCGTGAAAGGCCCCTCGGGCACCGACGTGGGCCGCACCTCGCCGACCGGCTACATCAACCTCGTCACCAAGAAACCCAAGCTCGAAGACAGCTTCCTGGGTTCGCTGAGCTTCGGCAGCGCCGACTTCAAGCGCGGCAGCGTCGACTGGAACAAGTCGCTGAGCGGCGCCAATGGCATCGGCGCCGCCTTCCGCCTGAACGCGGTGAGCGAGGACGGCGGCGTGGCCGGCCGCGACTTCGTCAAGAACAAGCGCTGGGCGATCGCACCTTCTCTCGCCCTTGGCCTGAACAGCCCGACGCGCATCTTCCTCGACTACCTGCACGTCAAGCAGAACAACGTTCCGGACGGCGGCGTGCCCACCATCGGCCTGCCGGGCTACAGCACGCCCGACGCCACCGCGATCAACCGCGGCTTGGCCCGCCGCACCTACCTGAACTACGCGCCGCGCGTGGATTCGAGCAACTTCTACGGCACCAGCTCGGACTTCGACAACGTGACGGCCGACATGTTCACCGCGCGCATCGAGCACGACCTCACGCCCGACATCACCATCCGCAACACCACGCGCTACGGCAAGACCTCGCAGGACTACATGCTGACGTCGTTCATGGGCGGCGGCCTGACGGCAACGCAGGTCGGCAAAACGCCGATCTACAACGGCACCCTGCCCGCCGTGAACTCGGGCTTCCTGAACACGGTGATTCCGACAATCCCTGCGAGCTGGACGATCACTCGCAACCTGCCCACCAACAAGGACCAGGAAAACACGATCTTCACCAATCAGACGAGCGTGTCGGCCAAGTTCAACACGGGCAGCATCAGCCACACGTTCAACGGCGGCCTCGAATTCATCCGCGAGAAGCAGACCGCCAACAACTACTACGCCGCGGGCTACCCGAGCGTAGGCACCACGCTGGCCGCGGCCGGCTCGTGGCCTGCCGCCAACCTGTACAACCCGAACCCGTACGTGAGCGGCTACAACCGCATCGCCAACGGCACCGGCTCCGACGGCAGCACTGACACCATCGGCTTGTACGCCTTCGACACGCTGAAGTTCAACGAGCAATGGCAACTGACCGCCGGCCTGCGCTACGACCACTACTCGACCACGTACAACGCCACCGCCCTGACGCTGGCGCGCAGCGGCAACGGTCCTCAGACCTCGACGATCACGCCGACCAACCTGAAGCTGTCTGACAACCTGCTCTCCGGCAAGATCGGTCTGGTCTACAAGCCGACCGAGAACAGCAGTGTCTACGCGGCCTACGGCACCGCTGCGCAGCCGCCCGGCGGCGCCAACTTCCAGCTGGCTGCCGGCGGCACCGGCAACAGCACCGGACGCACCGACTTCCTCCCGCAGAAGGCCAAGACCTACGAACTCGGCACGAAGTGGGACGTGATGAACAAGCGAGTCGCCCTGACGGCCGCGCTCTATCGCACGGACGTGAGCAACGAGGTGGTGCAGGACTCGGTCACGCAGCAGTACTTCCAGACCGGCAAGAAGCGCGTGCAGGGCGTGGAACTCGGCGTGTCGGGCGCACTGACCGACAACTGGGGCGTGAGTTCGGGCTTCACCACCATGAACACCCGCGTGCTGAGCGGCCCCTCGGTGCTGGCGGACGGCTCGACCGCCCTCGCCTACACGCCGAAGAAGGCCTTCACGCTCTGGACCACCTACCAGTTCCCGTTCGGCCTGACGCTCGGCGGCGGCGCGCGCTACAACGGCAAGCTGCAGCGCGGCAGCGACGGTGCGGTGGGTACGCCGGCTTACGTCGATTCATACTGGGTGTTCGATGCGATGGCGTCCTACCGCATCAACAAGAACATCGACATCCAGCTCAACGTGTACAACCTGTTCAACAAGGACTACGTGGCTGCCATCAACAAGAGCGGCTACCGCTACACGCCGGGCATTCCGCGATCGGCCAAGATCACCGCGAATTTCGCGTTCTGACGGCTTCCTTGCATTTGCACCGGCCTCGCCCGATGCAGTGCGAAACTCGAGCCCCGGCCCGCGCCGGGGCTTTCTCATTGCGGAGTTCCCGAAAAATGATGCTTCATGTGCCCGAAGTGCTGAGCCCCGAGCAGGTGCGCGAGATGCGCGCTGCGCTCGATGCAACGCAATGGACCGACGGACGCGAGACGGTGGGCGCCCAGGGAGCGCAGGTCAAGCGCAACCGCCAGCTGCCGGAGCATTCGCCTGTCGGCAAGGAACTGGGTGCCATCGTGCTGGCGGCGCTGGCGCGCAACGCGCTCTTCTTCTCGGCCGCTCTTCCGTCGCGCTTCGTGCCGCCGCTTTTCAATCGCTATGAGGGAGGCGAGCACTACGGCGTCCATGTCGACGGCGCCGTGCGCGCGGTGCCTGGCAGCAGCCAGCAGTTGCGCACCGACTTGTCGTGCACCCTTTTTCTTTGCGATCCGGAAGGCTACGAAGGCGGCGAGCTGGAAGTGATCGACACCTATGGCTCACATGAAGTGAAGCTGCCTGCCGGCGACCTCATTCTTTATCCGGCGAGCAGCCTTCACCGGGTCCATCCTGTGACGCAGGGCGCGCGGATCTGCTCCTTCTTCTGGCTGCAGAGCATGGTCCGCAGCGATCAGCAGCGCGGGATGCTTTTCGAGCTCGACCAGAACATCCAGAAGCTGCGCGCCCGCCTGGGCGAATGCGAGGAAACCGTGGCGCTGACGGGGCATTACCACAACCTTCTGCGGCTCTGGTCGGAAGTCTGATTCCACGTCCCAGGCCGTTGCATGAATCAGTAACACATAGTTATTGTGAATGCGATGGATTCTTATTTATAATCGCTCCATCCAACAGCCAGCCAACTGCCGCTTTCACCGCCATGATCGTTTGTGTCTGCCGCCGAGTCTCCGACCGCGAAATCGCACGTCATGTGCGCGCGGGCATGACTTTCGACGAAGTCCAGTTCGAACTCGGCGTCGCCACCCAGTGTGGCCAATGTGAAGGTTGTGCGCGCGATATCGTCGCGCAGTGCAGCGCTTCGCACCCGGTTGCCGCATTGAGCTGCGAATCGGGTCCGAGGGCGATCCAGCTTGCCAACTCCATCAAGGAAAGCAAAGCATGGAACTCGTCTCGGCAATCGGCGGCAGCCTGATCCTGGTCGCTGGTTCGGCCTGGTGGATCTTTCGCAAGTAACGCCTGTGGCGTCTTCGTAGCGGTTTTGCTGCAATCGGGGCACCTTTGGCGGTGCCCGCATTCGAATGGTTGATCGTGTCTGACCGCTTCGCCCCCCCTACTTCCGTCTTCGGCCTTTCGCGCAATGTCGTCATTGCTGGAGGGGTCGTCCTGTTTCACGCCGCTGCGCTCTGGGCGCTTCAGAGCGGGCTGCTTCGGCGTGCGGCCGAAGTGGTGATCCCGGTGGAGATCATCAGCCAGCTCGTGGAGCCCCCCAAGCCGGCTCCTCCCCCGCCGCCTCCTCCCCCTCCGCCTGAAAAGAAGGTGGTCAAGTCGCCGCCTCCCCCGCGGCCGCAGGCGATCCGGGAACCGAAGCCGACCCCGGCGCCCAACGCGCCGACGGGCAGCGTCGAGCCACCGCCTCCTCCGGCACCCATTCCGCCACCCGCTCCGGAACCGCCGCCGGCTCCGCCCCCCGCCCCGCCGGCGCCGAAGCTGGTCGAGATCAGCGAAGGCCAGACGCAGTACGTGCGCGAGCCGCGCGTCGTCTTCCCTGCGATGAGCAGGCGCCTGGGCGAATCCGGTGTCGTGGTCGTTGCCGTGTATTTCAACAGCGCGGGCATCCCCAAACGGGCCGAAATCTTCAAGTCCAGTGGCTACGAACGACTCGACCAGGCCGCGCGCGAAGCGCTGATGTCCTCGCAAGTGACGCCATTCAAGCAGCCTGGGGCCAACGAGGCCACGGTCTACATGCTGAAGGCGCCCATCCGGTTCAATCTTTCCCAGTAATTTTTTGGAGTAGTACGCATGGATTCTCAATTCGGCTTGATGAACGTCTGGAATCAGGGCGATTTCGTCACCAAGGCCGTGGCAGTGCTGCTGATCGGCATGTCGCTCGCGTCGTGGATCGTCATCATCGTCAAGGCGCTCGACGTCATCCGCTACAAGCGCCTGGCCAAGCACTCGCAGGACTTCTGGCACAGCGAAGACTTCGCCACCGCCCTGAACAAGCTGGGCAAGGACGACAGCAACCCCTTCCGCGCACTGGCCCTCGAAGGCCGCGAGGCAGCAGCCCATCACCGCAACACCAAGGCCCACCTGCACGATGCGTTGGATGTGAGCGACTGGATCACCCGCGCCCTGCGTAACGGCATCGACGCCTTCACCGCCCGCCTGCAGACCGGCCTGGCGATCCTGGCTTCGGTCGGCTCGACCGCCCCGTTCATCGGCCTGTTCGGCACGGTCTGGGGCATCTACCACGCGCTCATGAGCATCGGCTCGGCCGGCCAGGCGACCATCGACAAGGTGGCCGGCCCCATCGGCGAGGCGCTGATCATGACGGCGCTCGGCCTCGCGGTGGCCATTCCCGCAGTGCTGGGCTACAACGCGCTGGTTCGCGGCAACAAGTTCGTGCTGACCAAGCTCAACGCCTTTGCCCATGACTTGCACGCCTACTTCGTGACCGGCGCACGCGTGCAAAGCGGCAGCGACGCCATCGTCGTTCCGCTCAAGAAGGGCTGAGCATCATGGCCTTCGGTACACAAGACGAACCCGATGAGGTGATGAACGAGATCAACATGACGCCGCTGGTCGACGTCATGCTGGTGCTGCTCATCATCTTCATCATCACCGTGCCGGTGATGAAGCACGCGGTCAACATCGACCTGCCTCGTGCCACCAGTGAGCCGGAGCAGCCCAAGCCGCAGAACATCATGTTCAGCGTGACGGCCGACGGCACGTACTACTGGAACGAACAGAAGATCGACGACAGCGAGTTGCCCGCCCGCCTCGCGGCGGAGGCCGCCAAGGAGCCCCAGCCCGAGATGCACATCCGCGGCGACAAGGCGGTGCGCTACGAGCGCGTGGCCAAGGCGATGTCGGAAGCCCGTGAAGCTGGCGTGCGCAAGATCGGCTTCGTCACGGAGCCTGACACGAAGTGAAGCGAAGAAAGACCGCAAGCAAAAAAAGTTGATCGCGACGATTGACTTCTACTTGCGAATCATTATCATTCACTCATCGCTTCGATAAGGGAACTACAGATGCCAGCCACACCGAATGCCTTTTCTGTTCTGAACCATCCTTCGCTCGACCAGTCGGGTGGCGGCCATGCGTCCATCCAGGCAACGCGTCCGGTGCCGATGCTCGAAAGCACGGAGCTCCTGAAAGGAAGCAAGACCGTGGGCATCATGCACAACGGCTCCCTCTACCGGCTGCAAGCCACCAAACTCGGCAAGCTGATCCTGACCAAGTAAGTCGTCCAGCCGCCCTTCGCGCAAGTTTCATCGTGGGGCGACTCAAGGAGATTCATCTCCGAAGGGTCGTTTTTTGCTAGCCAACGGTTTTCCGACTAGCCAAGCTTTTTTTCCACGCTGAAGCAGCCCAAACAAAAACGCCGACCTCGAAGTCGGCGTTTTGCTTTTTGCGGAGACCTGAAACTCAGAGGCCCAGCGCCGCAATGCCAGCCTTGGCGATCTGCGCGTCTTCGTTCGACTTCACACCGCTCACGCCGACCGCGCCGATCACATGGCCGTCCTTGACGATCGGCACGCCGCCTTCGAGCAGGCCCTGCACCTCAGGCGCCGTCAGGAACGCCGTTCGGCCGCCGTTGATGATGTCTTCGTAGACCTTGCTCTCGCGGCGGCCCATGGCAGCCGTATGCGCCTTGGCGGGAGCGATGTGCGAGGACAGCGCCGCAGCGCCGTCCAGACGCTGCAGCCACAGCAGGTTGCCGGCGTCGTCCGAGATCGCGATGGTCACCGCCCAGTTGTTCTTGAGGGCCTCGGCCTCGGCTGCCGCAGCAATGGCCTTGACGTCAGCGAGTTCGAGAAAGGATTTGGTCTTCATGATGGATGAGCTCTGCTTGCGTGAAAACCCAAGAGCATAACGGCCACGCCGCAGCCGCTCCGCGAAGGCGGCCTCTGGCTTGGGAACACCCCGCATACGGTCTTTTCGATACCCCCTCTTGCAGCCCCCTAGAATGCGCCCAACTGCATCCTTGCAGCAACCACAGGAGCTCCGGCCATGAACGACCGCGTTACCACCCTAGACACCTCCGCCTACGGCCAGCCGCTGGCCCAGGCCGAACGCCAGCGCGTGCTGCGCAACACCTACTGGCTACTTGCCCTGAGCCTGCTGCCCACGGTGCTGGGCGCCTGGGTCGGCGTGAGCACCGGCATCACCCGTTCGCTGACCGGCGGCCTGGGCCTCATCGTCTTCCTTGGCGGCGCCTTCGGCTTCATGTTCGCCATCGAGAAAACCAAGAATTCCGCCGCCGGTGTGCCGGTCCTGCTGGGCTTCACCTTCTTCATGGGCCTGATGCTCTCGCGCCTGATCGCGATGGTGCTGGGCTTCAAGAACGGCTCCGAGCTCATCATGACGGCCTTCGGCGGCACTGCCGGCGTGTTCTTCGTGATGGCCTCGCTGGCTACCGTCATCAAGCGCGACCTGTCGGGCATGGGCAAGTTCCTGTTCGTCGGCGCGATGGTGCTGATGGTCGGCGGCATCATCAACGTGTTCGTCGGCTCGACCACCGGCATGCTGGTCATCTCGGTGGCCGCCATCGGCATCTTCTCGGCCTACATGCTCTATGACCTGAAGCAGATCATGGACGGCGGCGAGACCAACTACATCAGCGCCACGCTGGCCCTGTACCTCGACCTGTTCAACGTCTTCCAAAGCCTGCTGGCCCTGCTGGGCATCTTCGGCGGCGAGCGCGACTGAGCGACGCGCAAGACACGCGCTCCAGCAAAAAGGGCCCCTCGGGGCCCTTTTTCATTGCAGATCGAAAACCGCCATCGACTCCACGTGTGCCGTGTGCGGGAACATGTTGACCACACCTGCATGGGTGCAGCGATAGCCCGCCTGATGCACCAGCAGACCCGCGTCGCGTGCGAGCGTCGACGGGTTGCAGCTCACGTAGACGATGCGCCTGGGCGGCGTCCAGCCATCCGTGCGCAGTTCGGGCTGCTGATGAAGATCGGCGATGGCCTTCGCCAGCGCAAAGGCACCTTCGCGCGGCGGGTCGACCAGCCACCTGTCGGCGCTGCCATCGGCCACCAGCATCGCCGGCGTCATTTCGAACAGGTTTCGCGCCACGAAGGTCGCAGGCGAAAGTGCTCGGCGAGCCGGCGTGGCAGGCTGGTTCCTGCTGAAGTTGTCGGTCGCGCGCGCAACAAGCGTATCGCTGCCTTCGATGCCCAGCACCTCGCGCGCCCTGCTGGCCAGCGGCAAGGTGAAGTTGCCGAGGCCGCAGAACCAGTCGATCACGCGCTCGTCAGGCTGCACGTCGAGCAGGCGCAGCGCCTTGCCAACCAGCGCCCGGTTGATGTGTGGATTGACCTGCGTGAAATCGGTGGGCTTGAACGGCATGGTGACGCCGAACTCCGGCAGGCGGTACGCCAGCGGCGTTCCGCCCTCTTCGAGCAGTTTCACCGTATCGGGACCCTTGGGCTGAAGCCACCACTGGACGCCTTCGTTCTTTTCGGCAAAGGCCTTCAAACGGTCGATATCGGCGCGCGAGAGCGGCTCGAGGTGGCGCAGCACCAGCGCGATGGTGCCCAGGCGCGTGGAGTCGGGCGCGTCGCCGCAGGCTAGTTCGATCTGCGGGCAGGTGTCGCGCGCGTCCATGGAGCCGATCAGCTCGCGCAGCGGCATCAACATCTCGCTGACCTGCTTCGGCAGTACCGGACAGACCTGCATGTCGGCCAGGTAACGGCTCTTGCGCTCGTGGAAGCCGATCAGCACCGTGCCCTTCTTGGCCACATGACGCACCGAGAGGCGCGCGCGATAGCGGTAGTGCCAGGCCGGCCCTTCCAGCGGCCGCAGCAGGTTTTCGGGCTTGACCTTGCCGAGGTGCCAGAGGTTGTCCTCCAGCGCACGCTGCTTCACGGCCACCTGGGCAGCCGGGTCCAGGTGCTGCATCTTGCAGCCGCCGCAGGCGCCCGTGTGCAAACCGAAGTGCGGGCAGCCCGGACGCACGCGCTGCGACGATTCGCGGCGGATGGCCGTGACCGTGCCCTGCTCCCAGTTGTTCTTGCGACGATGCACGTTGAATCGCACTTCCTCGAAAGGCAGCGCGCCTTCGATGAACACGACCATGCCGTCGGCCTTGTGCGCCACGCCCTGCGCGTCGAGGTCGAGCGACTCGACCTTCAGCCATTCTTCGCCTGGATTCGCGGGCAATTTCTTTTCTTCGATGGATTCCGTCATCCCCCGATTGTCTCAGCGTGGCCGGAAGGCCCTAGAACAGCGCGTCGCGTCCCACGCCCGAGCGAGCCAACTGCCGCCGCATCTTGGCCAGCGCCTCGTTCTGGATCTGCCGCACACGCTCTCGCGTGAGCCCCAGGCGCACGCTCAGCACCTCCAGCGTCTCGGGCTCGCGGTCGTGCAGGCCGTAGCGCCCCTCCAGCACCTCGCGCTCGCGTGCGTCGAGGGCGTGCACCCACTGGTCGAGCAGGCGCTCGACCTCCCGCGTGTGCGCCACGTCGGTCGGACTGCCCTGCTCGTCCTCGGACGCGACGGTATCGGCCAATGTGAAGCCTTCATCCCCCCGGGAGTCGCCCGCATCCAGCGAGCGCGGGGCTTCCGACAGGGCAAGGAGTTCTGCCACGGATTGCACATCGCGTCCGAGCAGCGCGGCGATGTCCTCCACCCGCACGCCGTCCGGCCGGTGCGCCAGGAATTCAGCATCGCCCTCGAGCGTGCGGCGAGCCTTCAGCACCTGCTGCAGCTCGCGCACCACGTGCACCGGCAACCGGATCGCTCGCGCCTGCGTCATGACCGCGCGCTCCACCGACTGGCGGATCCACCAGGTCGCATACGTTGAAAAGCGGAAACCGCGCTCGGGCTCGAACTTGGTGATGGCGTGCATCAGGCCCAGATTGCCCTCCTCGATGAGATCGGACAGTGGCACGCCCCGTCCCAGATAGCCCTTGGCGATGTTGACCACCAGCCGCAGGTTGTGCTCGATCATCGACTGCCGTGCGGCGAAGTCGCCCGCGCGCGCGGCGCATGCGGTCTCGTACTCCTGCGCGGGCGTGAAGAGCTCGGTGCGCCTGACCTGGCGCAGGTAGATGGTCAGGGCATCCGCACCTTCGCCGCCGACCAGTTCGCCGACAGCGCCGTTGGCAGGCGCAACGATGTCCGCCGATGGGTCTACGGGGTCTGGGTCTTCTTCGGGAGTGTTCCCGCGCTGCTCTCCGGCGAACTTCCGATTTCCGTTGCCGGGAGACAAGCGGCCGTCGCTACCCGCCGACCCGCGCACAGGCAACTGCGTGCGGCGGGGGCGGGAAGCGGCCATGGCATCACCTGCTGGGCAGGTAGCGAGAGGGATCGACGGGCTTGCCCTGGCGGCGGATCTCGAAATGCAGCTTCACGCGATCGGCATCGCTGTTGCCCATCTCGGCGATCTTCTGGCCCTTCTGGACCGACTGGTCTTCCTTCACGAGCAGCGTCTGGTTGTGCGCGTATGCCGTGAGGTAGGTGTTGTTGTGCTTCAGGATGATCAGGTTGCCGTAGCCGCGCAGGCCCGCGCCCGCATAGACAACACGCCCGTCGGCTGCGGCCAGCACCGGGTCGCCAGCCTTGCCGGCGATGTCGTAGCCCTTGTTCTTCGCTTCGTCGAAGCCGGCGATCAGCGTGCCGCTCGCAGGCCAGATCCAGCCCACGTCCTCGTCACCCGAACCGCCGCTGGAAGGGCTTGCCGGCGAAGCAGTGACTGGCGCCGGCGACTTGGCCGCGCCGCTGGACGGCGTCGAGGGCACCACCGCCGGTTGCGGCGGCACCGCCTTCGTGACCGCGCTATCGGAAGAAGGTGCCGGCGCTGCTGCGACCGCGGTGCCGGTGGGCGGAATCACGCGCAGCACCTGGCCGACTTCGATCAGGTCGGGGTTCTCGATGTTGTTCCAGCGGACGATGTCCTGCCAGCGCTGGCCGGTATCGGCGCCGATGCGGCGGATCGTGTCGCCCGGACGGACTGCGTAGTAGCCGGGCTTGCCGTAGTTTTCGATGCCGGGAAGCGGCTTGCCGTTGGCGTCGGTGGTGATGGGAGGCCCGCCGGGCACCGTGGCGGCCGGTGCGCGCGTCATCGTGCCGCGGTCTTCGACTGGTGCCGGCCCGCGAGGTGTGGAACAGCCCGCGATCACCAGCACAAAGGCCAACGTGACGCCAGCGAACCAACTCCGATTGCCAAAACCCTGCATTTGTTATTCCTTCAAGCGATTCCGGATTTTAGGGGGACAAAGTGAACGGCCTCAAGAATGAGCCGCTCCAGTCCGCGGGGGGTCTTGTCGATGACGACGAGGGTCTGTCCGCCCTTCGCGGAATGCGTCGGCGCCACGATGCGGCCGCCCACGGCAAGCTGTTCGATCCATGCCTCGGGCACCGCCTCGCCGCCCGCAGCCGCGATGATGCCGGCATAGGGCGCGCCCTTGGCGTAGCCGATCATCCCGTCGCCCAATATCAGGTGCACGGTCGCGAGCCGGAAGTGCCGCAGATTGGCACGCGCCCGCTCGTGCAGACCGCGCAGGCGCTCGATGCTGTAGACCTCGGTCGCCACATGGTTCAGCACCGCGGCCTGGTAGCCGCAGCCCGTGCCGATCTCTAGCACCCTGCCGAGCTTGCCATCGGGCTTTCCGGCAAGCGCGGGAGCGCCCATCAGCAGCTCGATCATGCGAGCCACCACGTTGGGCTTGGAGATGGTCTGTCCCAGGCCGATCGGCAGGCTGGTGTCTTCGTAGGCCTGGTTGACCAGCGCGCTGTCGACAAAGCGATGGCGCTCCACGGCGCCCATCGCGCGCAGCACGCGCGCATCGGAAATGCCCTGCGCCGCGAGCTTCTGCACCATGCGCGCGCGCACGGCGTCGGACGCCATCGAGGGCGTGGACGGCACCACGGGCCTGACCGGCGCGGCGGGCATGCGCCCTCGCGTGGCGGCCGAAGCGGTGGGTGTCAGGCGGACGGGGAAACTGGGCCGCTGCGTGGCCATGTCAGTTGCCGAGACGGGCCACCGTCTCGCGCCATTGACCAAGGTTGGCGTGGTCGGTCAGGTCGATCTGCAGCGGCGTCAGCGCGATGTGGCCGGCCGCGGTGGCATGGAAGTCGGTGCCTTCGCCGCTGTCCTTGGCGCCGCCGGCACCGGCGATCCAGTACATGGTCTCGCCGCGCGGGCTGTCCTGCGTGATCACCTTCTCAGCCGCATGGCGCCGGCCGAGGCGGCAGACCTTGACAGGCTTCAGCTCGTCGAAAGGCAGGTTCGGCACGTTCACGTTGAGCAGGAACGCGCCGCCTTCGTGCATGCGCTCGCGCTCGATCTGCTGGACCAGGCGCCGCGCCACCTGGGCCGCCGCATCCACATGGGCCCAGCCCTTTTCGATCTGCGAGAACGCGATGGCCGGAATGCCGAAGAGGTAGGCCTCCATCGCGGCGCCCACGGTGCCTGAATAGATGGTGTCGTCGCCCATGTTGGCGCCGTTGTTGATGCCTGAAACCACAAGGTCGGGCCGATAGTCGAGCAGGCCCTTGAGCGCGATGTGCACGCAATCGGCCGGAGTACCGGTCACGTAGCGAAAGCCGTTGTGCGCCTCGCGCACGTACAGCGGCGCTGCCAGCGTCAGCGCGTTCGACTTGGCGCTGTTGTTGTGTTCGGGTGCGACCACCTCGACTTCGGCAATGTCCTTGAGCGCGTCGTGCAGAGCGACGATGCCCGGCGCCTGGAAGCCGTCGTCATTGGAAATAAGTATCTTCATGGTGCTTCTGGATGCACCGGATTGTAGGCTTCGGGTGCGTCGCAGCAGGGACAAGCCCGCCCCGCCTCGGCCCCTATCATGCCCGCAGTCATTGCCCCAACATTACTTGTCTGAAGGAGACCCCTGGCATGCACGCATGGCTTTGCGAAAACCCCGTCGGCGTCGACGCGCTGACCTGGAAGGAACTGCCCACCCCCACTCCGGGCCCGGGCCAGGTGCTCATCGAGATCAAGGCGGCGAGCCTGAACTTCCCAGACCTGCTGATCGTGCAGAACAAGTACCAGATGAAGCCGCCGCTGCCCTTCGTTCCGGGCTCCGAGTACGCGGGCGTCATCCAGGCAGTGGGCGAAGGCGTCACGCACCTGAAGGTCGGACAGAACGTGGCGTGCCTTTCCGGTACGGGCGGCTTCGCCACCCACACGCTGGCGCCCGCGGCGCTGTGCATGCCGCTGCCCGAAGGCTTCAGCCATGTCGACGCGGCCGCGTTCATCATGATCTACGCCACCTCCTGGCACGCCCTGATGGGCCGGGCTCAACTGAAGGCCGGCGAAACCGTGCTGGTGCTCGGCGCTGCAGGCGGCGTGGGCACCGCGGCCATCCAGATCGCGAAAGCGGCCGGCGCCAAGGTGATCGCAGCCGCTTCCACCGACGAGAAGTGCGAGCTCTGCCGCTCCATCGGCGCCGATGCGACGATCAACTACACGACGCACGCGCTGCCCAACGGTTTTCGCGACGCCATCAAGGCCGCGACCGATGGCAAAGGACCGGATGTCATTTACGACCCGGTCGGCGGCGATTTCGCGGAGCCGGCCTTTCGCTCCATCGGATGGCGCGGCCGTTATTTGGTCGTCGGTTTTGCATCGGGTCCGATCCCCTCGCTTCCATTGAATCTGACGCTGCTCAAAGGCGCCTCGCTGGTCGGCGTGTTCTGGGGCGATTTCGCCAAGCGCGAGCCCCAGGCCAATGCGCAGATGATGGCCGAATTGGCTCAGTGGTACGGCCAGGGAAAGATCAAGCCGGTCATCGACAGCACGATGCCCATGGCGGAATTGAAGGCCGCTTACGCTCACATGGGCTCGCGCGGAGTCAAAGGAAAACTGGTGATGGTGAACTGAGCGCGCTGCTCGGCCACACAATAAAAAAGCCCGCTCATGCGGGCTTTTTTATTGGGCATCTGCCCAGCGAAAACGAGGCGAGTTACTTGATCTCGTAATCGGAAAGCGACTTGCCCGCAGCCAATGCCTCGGTCACCCAGCGCGGCTTGCGGCCACGGCCGCCAGACCAGGTTTCGCCCGTCGGGCTGCGATATTTGGCGGCTGCTTTTGCCGGAGCGGCGCTGGCGCCGCGCTTGGCGGAAGCTGCGCGGCCGGTCAGTTTGAGGTCGGAGGCCGTCAAACCATATTCCGCGATCTTGCGGCGGACCTCTTCGATCACGCCAGAGCGTTCCTGGTTGCGCAGGTCTTCGGCCTGCTTGCGCAATTGCGCAATCTGCTCGTCGTGCTTCTTGATCTGGGAATTGATATCGGCGAGGGTCGAAGCCATTCTTGGACTCCAGAAAATTGAAAACGGGGCGATTTTAATTCAGTTTACATTTGGCACAAGTGCCCCGGCAGCCGAAAAAAACGACGGGACATTGCATTAATGCAACAACTCGCAACGTAAAGCGAGATGCCAAGAGGCGATCGGTTATGTAGAGACGGGGGAGAAAAATAGGCTTCAGCCTGAAGATCGCAGCGCGTGCGATGGCTGAAAATGACAACGCCGGGACAAACCCGGCGTTTTTGTTCCTTTGAATGTGCTATTGAGCAATAGCACAAAGGAGATATTTTGGGGTGGCTGATGGGACTCGAACCCACGACGACCAGAATCACAATCTGGGACTCTACCAGCTGAGCTACAGCCACCGAAGAGCCTACGATTATAGCGTTAAAACTCGGCGTTTCGGCGAAAACAATCTTGAGAGGGCTCAAAAAGCCACATTTCATCCCGCTACGGCCGACCTGCCCGGCGCAGCCGCGTCGGGAATGCTGACTGAGCCATCTGATCTCTCGTAGGTGCCAACAAGCAGGCCGCTCGCCAGCGCATGCTCGCGCAGGGCATCCACGATCTCGTCTCTTCCGGGACTTTCGGAAAACGCAGCAGGTTCGCCTCCAAGCGCGAACAACTGGAACGCGTACCGGTGAACGCCGTGCCCAGGCGGCGGATCGGGCGGCAGCCACGCCGCCTGCAGGGCGGAGTTGCGTCCCACGTGCGTCCCGGGCGCGCCTTCGTTGTCCTGGCTGGGCAAGGCCCCTTCTGCCAGCGCGCCGTTTTCCGGCGCCAGATCCACCACGATGGCATGCACCAACGGGTTCGGCGTGGGCGAGTCGGCATCCTCCACGATCAGCACCAGCGATGACGCCCCCAAGGGGAGGCCGCTCCACTGAAGCGGTGGAGACACCCCTTCGCCGTCGGCGGTACAACGCTGCGGCAAGGGCGCATGGTCGGCGAAGGCCATGCTCGCGAGTTCGATCGAACCCATCCCCTCGCGCATGCCCAGCGTGTTGAAGACGATGTTGTCCAAGCCAGCGCGCACGCCCTGCAGCGCCTGGCCGATGACTTCAGGCAGTTTTTCCAGCATCCATAGGGTGTACTGCCACGCCGGGAGAGAACATGTAGGACGCCACGCAGCACCTGCGTCGCGAGCCCCGGCATAAATTCTCGGGCGCTCGGCTCGATGTGCCGCAGCACCTCCGGCGCACGCGCCGCTCCGCTATCATGAATGCGCCCCGCGCGGACGGGCCTCGGCTCAGCGCCAGTTCCCTCCTTCACCACTCCAAAGGAATATCTTCATGAGCATCGTCTGGACTATCCTGATCGGGTTCGTCGTGGGTCTCGTGGCACGGGCAGTCAAGCCGGGCGACGACTCCGCCGGTTTCATCGTCACGACCATCATCGGCATCGCCGGCTCGCTGATCGTCACGTACGTCGGCCAATCGCTGGGCTGGTACACCGCCGGGCAGGGTGCAGGCTTCATCGCCTCGGTGCTCGGTGCGATCGTGCTGCTCTTCATCTACGGCATGATCAAGCGCAAGAGCTGACCGGCCGGCGCAACAAAAAGAGCAGTAAGGAGACAAGGCCGTGCCGGCTCGCGCGCACGGCCTCAGGTGATGCCCCGCAAAGCACGCGCCAAGCATCATGTGTATGTGGTCGAGCTGGATGACCGCGTATGGAACAACGGCCGCTTCAGGCGCGCCAATCCCGACTATCAGCTCGGCAAGCCCTTCGTCTATGTCGGCATGACCGGCCTGGATCCCGACATCCGATTCGACAAGCACAAGGCCGGCATCCAGGCCAACAGCTTCGTGCAGGATTTCGGGCTGCGCCTGCTGCCCGCGCTCTACGAACGCTACAACCCCATGACCTACGAGGACGCGCGCCTCATGGAGGTCGACCTCGGCATCGCGCTGCGCAAGGCCGGCTACGGCGTGTGGCAGGCCTGATACCCAGCCCACCCAACCCGGCGATCGGCCGGCACCTCTTCAGGAATAGGTGACCCAGTCCTCATACGCCGGCCCATCCAGGTGCGGCAGCGTGTTGTAGGTGACGAGCATGTGCCGCTTCGGCGTGAACGCGAACTCGGTCACCGAGGTATTGCGGATGCGCAGGTTGAGTTCGATCGTCGTCTCGGCGCTCGTGCCCAGCACGTGGCCCACTGCGGTGCTGATCGGCCCACCGCTCGACACCACCAGCACCTTCGCGCCATGGTGCCGGTCGCGCACATGGTCGAGCGCCGTCGTCACGCCCGCCAGAAAGTCGACATAGCTGGGCATGCCCGCCGGCGCGGTTCTGCCCTGCATCCATGCGCTCAAGCCTTCACGCAGCAGCCGGAAATGATGGCGGTACATCTCGGGCGTGTCGGGCTTCTGCAGCTTGCCTTCGTGGATGGTCGCGATGACCGCCTCGCTGTCGTATTCGTTGAGGCCGGGCCAGGGCAGCACGTCGTCGCGCTCCAGCCGAAGCCCCTTGGCGATGCCCTCCCACGTCTGGCGATGGCGCTTCAGCGTACCGGTGATCACGGCATCGAACTTCATGCCACGCTCGCGCCAGTACTCGCCGAGGCGAACGGCCTGCCGATGCCCGAGCTCGCTCAGGTTGTCGTAGTCGGCAGCGCCGAAGCTGGCCTGCCCGTGGCGCACGAGGTAGAGGGTTCCCATGGCCGGAATTCTGGCAAGAAGCGAACGCACGAGTTGTCCCTCGTGTGACCTGCTTACGCGGCCACAGGCACACCGAAATGAAAAAGGCCCGAGCCATCGGCCCGGGCCTTTTCATGTGCGATTTGCAAAAAGGCGATGCGCGTGTCAGCGGCCTGCTGCGACCGGCAGCGTGTCCGCTGGCTTCGGCACGAGGATCTCTGCCTTGTAGCGATCCTTCAGCATGTTGTAGTACGCGGCGTCTTCGGCAGCAGCCACGGACTGGCCCACCTGGGACTGCTCCTGCTTGGCGAGTTCGGCCGGTGGCGGCGTGCGCGAAACGACCTTGGTCACGCGGACCACCGTGTAACCCTGCGCACCCAGGTCCACGCCCACGAGCGCCGGCAGCTTGGAAGGGTCTGCACGCAGCGCTGCGTCGATGACGGGCAGCGGCTGCGATTGCGCATCGCGGCGCGACACCGTCACAGGCGCACCGAAGGTGGCGCCGTCAGCCTTCGCGGTCCACGCGGCGAGCTTTGCTTCGCCTTCGGTCTTCGCCAGCACCGCGGCGCGTTCCGCGACGAGCTGCGCACGGATCTTGTCCTTCACGTCGGCCAGCGGCACAGGGTGCGCCGGCGAGTACTTCGTCACGCGACCGGACGCCAGCTGGCTGGGACCGACCTCGATGGCTTCGGTGTTCTGCTTGCGCTCAAGCGAGTCGGCCGCGAACAGCGCGTTCAGGAAGTTGCGGTTCGCCAGCGGGCCGGTCGCGCCCGGTGCGGGCGTGCGCGGCACGTTGTCGGCCGTGCGGATCGTGAGCTTCAGCTTGTCGGCGGCCGGCTTGAGGCTGTCGGGCGTCTGGTAGACCGCATCGGTGAAGGTCTCGGCAGCCTTCGCGAATTCCTGCGTGGCCTGCTGCGAGCGCATTTCGTTCTCGATGGTCGCGCGCACCTGCTCGAAGGGCGGAACCACTGCCGGCTTGATGTCGGTCAGGTGGATGATGTGATAGCCGAACTCGGTTTCGACGACACCGCTGATCTCGCCCTTCTTGAGAGCGAACATCGCATCTTCGAAAGGCTTGACCATCGCGCCCCTGGTCACGAAGTCGAGGTCGCCGCCCTTCTCCGCCGAGCCCGGGTCCTGCGAATTCTTGCGTGCCACCTCGGCGAAGGTGTTGGGCGCCTTCTTCACTTCGGCAAGAAGCTGCTCCGCCTTAGCCTTGGCCTTCTCGCGGTCCGCTGCCGGCGCGCTCGCCGGGGCGGTGATCAGGATGTGGCTGGCGCGGCGCTCTTCCTTTGTGCCGAAGCGCGATGCGTTCTGCTCGTAGTAGGTCTTGAGATCGGCCTCGTTCACGACCACGTTCTTCTTCGCCGCATCGAGGTCGAGCACCAGATACTCGATGCTCGCCTGCTCGGGAGCCTGGAACTGCGCCGTGTGGTCCTTGTAGTAGGTCTCGATGTCGGCATCGCTCACCGTCACCTTGGATGCGAAGGCATCGGGTGCGAAGCGGGCGACCTGGATCTCGCGCGTGTCGTAGAAGGCGTTGATGGTGGTCGCGGCCAGCGCGGGCGGCGTGAAGGCGGTGCTAGAGATGCCCAGCAGCACCTGCTGCGTCGCCATCTCGGCGCGCACGGATGCCTCGTACTGCTCGGGCGTGCGGCCGGTCACGCGCTGGAAGGTGTCGCGGTCGAACTTGCCGTCGGGCGTGCGGAAGGTGGCGAGGCCCGGGTCCTGCGCGAAGATGCGCGAGAGGCGCTCTTCGGAGACGGTCATGTTGGCCTTGGCTGCCGCTGCGGCCAGCACGCGGTCGCGCACCATGCGCTCGAGCGTTGCGTAGCGCATGGCATCGGACTCGAGCAGCGTCGGATCGACGTTGGGCGACTGCTGGCGGATGCGGTCCGTCTCGACGCGGTGCTGCTGATCCCACTCGGGCTTCGTGATGTCGTGTCCTTCGATGCGCGCGACCTTCTCGTCGCGACCGAAGCCCTGATAGCGCTCGACGCCGAACAACACGAACGACGGAATGATCAGCAAGAACAAGATGATCATCACGATCTTGTTGTACTTGCGGAAGGTATCAAACATGCTTGAACACTCTTTTTCGACAGCAGTCGGACGGCAATAAAAAAGGCGAACTTGTGGTTCGCCTTTGCATCGGGTGGTGGTGGGTGCTGAGGGGCTCGAACCCCCGACCTACGCCTTGTAAGGGCGCCGCTCTACCAGCTGAGCTAAGCACCCCACCGGGAATACTCTCCGAGTCTAACGCCTCAGTTCAGCGCGTCTTTCAGCGCCTTGCCGGGACGGAACTTCGGGATCTTGGCTGCCTTGATTTTAATCGCGTCGCCGGTGCGGGGATTTCGGCCGGTGCGGGCCGCGCGTTTGCCTACTGCGAAAGTGCCGAAACCGACGAGCGAAACGGAGCCGCCCTTCTTGAGCGTGGTACGAATGGCGCCGATCGTGGATTCGAGCGCGCGGGTCGCAGCAGCTTTGGAAATGTCGGCGTTCTTTGCGATGTGCTCAATCAGTTCGGTCTTGTTCACAAGGGCCCCTTGTAGAAAAAAAGTTGGTCGGCTTCCGTCAGCTGCGACCTGGCCGCAGACGGTGCGACACAAGAACCCGGCAGGCCTGACGCCTCGGCAGCGCGCTGCCAGCGAGGATTACAACCACTGGTCTGCAGGGTGTCAATAAGACACGAGGCCATGCCGAGCAGCGGAGCGCGCGATTTTAGGGGCGTTTCGTGAAGTCCTTTTTCAAAGGCTCTCAAAGCGCATCGGCGATGGCCCGGCCCAGGTCGGAGGTGCTCGCGTTGCCGCCGATGTCGGGTGTGCGCGGCGCTCCGCTTTGGGGCGCGAGCACCTTCTCGATGGTCGAAAGGATGGCGTCGTGCGCCTGCTTGTGGCCCAGGAACTCCAGCATCATCGCGCCGCACCAGATCTGGCCGATCGGGTTGGCGATGCCCTTGCCGGCGATGTCGGGCGCCGAACCGTGCACCGGTTCGAACAGCGACGGCATGGTGCGGTCGGGATTGAGGTTGGCGCTGGGCGCGATGCCGATGGTGCCGGTGCACGCGGGGCCGAGGTCGGACAGGATGTCGCCGAACAGGTTGCTCGCCACCACCACGTCGAAGAAGTCCGGCCGCTGCACGAAGTGGGCGGTGAGGATGTCGATGTGGAACTTGTCGAGCTTGATGCCGGGATAGTTCTTGCCCATCTCCGCCACGCGCTCGTCCCAGTACGGCATGGTGATGGAGATGCCGTTCGACTTGGTCGCGCTCGTGAGGTGCTTCTTCGGCCGCGACTGCGCGAGCTCGAACGCGAACTTCAGCACCCGATCGACACCCAGGCGCGACATCACGGTTTCCTGCACCACGATCTCGCGCGGCGTGCCCTGGTACATGCGCCCGCCGATGCTGGAGTATTCGCCCTCGGTGTTCTCGCGCACGATGTACATGTCGATCTCGCCGGGCTCGCGCGGCGTGCCGTCGCGGCGCACCACGGGCGCGATGATGCCGGGCATCAGGCGCGCCGGACGCAGGTTGATGTACTGGTCGAACTCGCGGCGGAACATCAGCAGCGAGCCCCAGAGCGACACATGGTCCGGGATCTTCTCGGGCCAGCCCACCGCGCCGAAGAAGATGGCGTCATGGCCGCCGATCTGTTCCTTCCAGTCGTCGGGCAGCATCTGGCCGTGCTTCTCGTAGTAGTCCCAGCTCGAGAAGTCGAAGTGGTCGAACTTCAGGTCGATGCCGAACTTGCGCGCCGCGGCGTCGAGCACGCGCAGCCCTTCTGGCACGGTTTCCTTGCCGATGCCGTCGCCGGCGATGACTGCGATTCTGTGGGTGCTCATGGCGTGTCTCCTGCGGGTGCGTGTTGCGAAGGTGGAAGAAGAAGAGAGAAGAAGGCCAGGGCTTCGGCGAGCAGTTCGTCAGGGGCCTCTTCGGGAACATAGTGGCCGCAGGGCAGCGCCCGGCCCGACACCTCGGCGGCGCGCTCGCGCCACAGCGCGAGCACGTCGAAGGCCTTGCCGACCGCGCCATGCTCACCCCACAGCACGCGCAAGGGCTGCTCGAGCCGCAGGCCGGCTGCGATGTCGGCGCGGTCGTGCACGAGGTCGATGGTGGCGGATGCGCGGTAGTCCTCGCAGATGGATTCGGCGGTACCCGCGATGGCGGCGCAGCGCTCGTATTCGGCCAGCACCTCGGGCGCGAACGGCGCGAGGCCGGCGTGCCGACCACCCATCACGCTGCGCACGTAGCGCACCGGGTCCGAGGCGATCAGCGCCTCGGGCAGCGGCGGGGGCTGGATCAGGAAGAACCAGTGCCAGTAGGCCTTGGCGAATGCCTCCGAGGTCTGCTCGTACATCGCGAGCGTGGGCGCGATGTCGAGCAGCAGCATGCGCCCGACCGCCCCGGGGTGGTCCATCGCCAGCCGGTGCGCGACGCGGGCGCCGCGGTCGTGCGCGAGGATGCCGAAGCGCTCGAAGCCGTGGTGCCGCATCGCGGCGAGGGCGTCGAGCGCCATCTCGCGCTTGCTGTAGACGGCATGCTCGGCATCCGCCGCCGGCCGGCCCGAATCGCCGTAGCCGCGCAGGTCGACCGCGACCACGGTGAACCGCTCGGCCAGCGCCGGTGCCACGCGATGCCAGATCGCATGCGTCTGCGGATGACCATGGAGCAGCAGCAAGGGAGCCCCCTGCCCGCCGACGCGTCCGTGGATGCGCACGCCGTCGCGCTCGATGTCGAAGGTGGGAAAGGAAAGAAAGGAAGAAGCCGTCACGGCGACGATTGTGCGTTGCGCCCCTCACGTCATCAAGCAACAATCGACCAATTCATACTTTCCGATATGGCATGAATCCACCCTCGATGGAAAGAAGCGACCTGGCGCTGGTGCTCGCCATCCGCGACCAGGGCAGCCTCGCGGGCGCGGCTGCCACGCTGGACGTGGTGCCCTCCGTCGTCACCAAGCGGCTGGGCGCGCTCGAAGCGCGGCTGGGCCAGCGCCTGTTCGAGCGCACCACGCGGCGCCTGAGCGCCACGGCCGAAGGCGAGGCGGTCTGCCTGCATGCACGGGCATTGCTCGACGGCTTCGCGGCACTCGAAAGCGAACTCGGCGAGCGGCAGAACGAGTTGACCGGCACGGTCCGGCTGGCCGCCACCTTCGGCTTCGGCCGGCTCTGGCTCGGGCCTGCGCTGGCCGCCTTCCAGGCTCGGCACCCGGCGCTGCAGATCGAACTGCTGCTCACCGAGCAGCTCCCCGACCTGGGCGCCGAGGGCTATGACGGCGCGGTCTGGCTCTGGGCCGTGCAACAGCGCCACGCAGCCGACTGGATCTCGCGTCGCATCGCGCGCAACCAGCGCGTACTCGCCGCCTCGCCCGACTACCTGAAACGCCGGGGCACGCCTGCCACCATCGAGGCGCTGTCTTCGCACGACTGCCTGGTCGCGCGCGAGAACGGTGACGCCGGCGGCCAGCGCCAGCATGCCGTCTGGACCTTGCGCCACGTGCGCGACGGCAGCACGGCCCGCGTGCGCGTGCAGGGGCCGCTGGCCAGCAACTCGGGCGAGATGGTGCGCGACTGGTGCATCGCCGGCCACGGCATCATGCTGCGCAGCCTCTGGGACATCGCACCACAGCTCGCAAGCGGCGAACTCGTGCGGCTGCTGCCGCAGTACGCGATGGCGGAAGCCGACATCCACTGGATCGCGCCCTGGCGGCCGAAGACTCCGCGCCGCGTGCGACTGCTGGTCGACCACCTCGTCGAGCAGTTCCGAAGCGAACCCTGGAAGCCGGGCAGGAGCGGAGCGCGCTAGATAGAAGAAGACGGCTCAGCGCCCGCCGCTGCGCACCACCAGGCTCACGCCGGCCGCCGTGAGCCCGATGCCCAGCACCGTCACCAGCGTGATCGGCTCGGAGAACAGCAGCCACGCCATCACGGCCGTGCAGGGCGGCACCAGGTAGAGCAGGCTGGTGACAGCAGTGGCGGTCCCGCGCTGGATCAGCATGTAGAGCAGCGAGCTGCCGCCCAGCGACAGCGCCAGCACCGACCAGGCCATGGCGCCACCCGAATACAGGTTCCAGTGGATGCTGTCCGTCTCCAGCGCCGCGAACGGCAGGGTGACGAGCACGGCAGCCGCCATCTGCACGGCGCTCGCGCTGCGCACGTCGCAGGGCGCGACGAAGCGCTTCTGGTACAGAGTGCCTGCGGTGATCGACAACAGCGCCATCAGCGCGAGCGCCATCGTCTGCACGCTGACCTCCCCGCCCTGCCCCAGCTTGCGCAGCACCACCAGCACCAGGCCCGCGAAACCCAGCCCCAGCCCGATCCACTGGCGCCCGGTGATGCGCCCGCCGGTGAAGGAAAGCCAGACCGCCGTCAGCACCGGCTGGATGCCGACCAACAGCGCCACCAGCCCCGCACCCATGCCCTCGCGCACCGCGGCCCAGACACCGCCGAGGTAGCCTGCGTGCATCAGGACGCCGGTGACGGCCAGGTGCGCCCACTGGGCCCGCTGCTTCGGCCACTCGACCCGCGCGAGCGCGACCCATGCACCGAAGCAGGCCAGCGACAGCGCGAAACGCACGGCGAGGAACTTGAGGGGCGGCGCATACGGCATGCCGTAGCGCGCGACGATGAAGCCCGTGCTCCAGATCAGCACGAAGACCACGGGCATCGCCCGCAGCCAGCCCGAGCTGCCGGCCGGGGTCGCGGGCGTCATTTGGTTCTGGCCCGGATTTCCGGAATGGCCTTCTGCAGGTAGTACACCATCGACCAGATGGTGAGCACGGCGGAGATCCAGATCAGCCACTGGCCCCAGGCGCCGGTGTCGATCACGCCGAACAGGCGCCCGTCATAGAGCAGGAAGGGAATGGCGACCATCTGCACGGTCGTCTTGACCTTGCCGATCATGTGCACTGCCACGCTCTTGCTGGCGCCGATCTGCGCCATCCATTCGCGCAGCGCCGAGATGGCGATCTCGCGGCCGATGATGATCAGCGCCACGAACACGTCGGCCCGGTTCAGGTGCACCAGCACCAGCAGCGACGCGCACACCAGGAACTTGTCGGCCACCGGATCGAGAAAGGCCCCGAAGGCCGAGGTCTGGTTGAGCCGGCGTGCCAGGAAGCCGTCGAGCCAGTCGGTGGCGGCGAAGACGATGAACATGACCGTGGCGATCAGGTTGCGCATCGGCTCGGCCATCGGAAGGTAGAACACACCGACGATCAAAGGGATCGCGACGATGCGCGTCCAGGTCATGATGGTCGGCAGGGTCCAGAACATCGCTTGATTGTGTCATGGCCGCGGTAACCCCCTGCGGAGGTCGCGCGATCGATCGGTCAGTGCAGCGCCTTGTAGATTTCTTCCGCAAGGTCGGAGGCGATGCCCTCGACCGACGCGATGTCCTCGATGCTCGCCGCCGCCACGCCCCGGATGCCGCCGAAACGCTGGAGCAGGCGCGCGCGCCGCTTGGGCCCGATGCCCGGGATGTCTTCGAGCTGGCTGCCGCCCACGCGCACCTTGGCACGCTTGGCCCGCATGCCGGTGATCGCGAAGCGGTGTGCCTCGTCGCGGATCTGGGCCACCAGCATCAGCGCGGCCGAGTCCTTGCCGAGGTAGACCTTCTCGCGGCCGTCGGCGAACACCAGTTCCTCGAGGCCGACCTTGCGGCCCTCGCCCTTCTCGACGCCCACGATCAGCGACAGCGGCAGCCCCAGTTCGCCGAACACCTCGCGCGCCATCGACACCTGCCCCTTGCCGCCGTCCACCAGCACCAGGTCGGGCATGCGGGCGGTGCGCGGCTTGGGCGGCGCAGCGCTGCCGTCGCTCTCGGCATCGCCCGGAGGCAGGGCATCGATCTCGGCGGCCATGGCCTCGGCCAGCTTGCCGTAGCGGCGGTGCAGCACCTGGCGCATGGCGGCATAGTCGTCGCCGGGCGTGATGCCCTCTATGTTGTAGCGGCGGTATTCCTTGTTCTGCATGGCGTGGTGCTCGAACACCACGCAGGAAGCCTGCGTCGCCTCGCCCGCGGTGTGCGAGATGTCGAAGCATTCGATGCGGAAGTTGTCGAGGTCGTCCGCAGCCAGCTCCAGCGCGTCGGCCAGCGCACGGGTGCGCGCCTGCTGCGAGCCCTCTTCGGCCAGCAGCCGGGCCAGTTGCAGCTTGGCGTTGGTCTCGGCCATCTCCAGCCAGTGGCGGCGCTGCTCGCGCGGCTGGAACACCGCCGTCACGCGCGAGCCGGCCTGCTGCGAGATGGCCTCGATCAGCTCGCGGCTCACCTGCTCGCTGAGCACCAGCGTGGCGGGAACGGGCACGTCGATGTAGTGCTGGGCGATGAAGGCCTCGAGCACCTGCACCTCGACCGGATCCGCGACGGCGGGCGGCGCGCCCTCCTCGTCGTCGAGCTCGCCGTGATGGATCTGCGCCGCGTCTTCCACGTGCACCGGAAAGTAGGGCCGGTCGCCCAGATGCCGCCCGCCGCGCACCATCGCGAGGTTCACGCAGGCCTTGCCGCCCTGCACCTTCACAGCAAGGATGTCCACGTCCTTGTCGGACGCGATCTCGATGGACTGCTGGTGCAGCACCCGCGAGATCGCCGACATCTGGTTGCGCAGTTCGGCCGCCTGCTCGAACTCGAGCTTCTCGGCATGCGCCGTCATGCGCTGCTCGAGCTTGGAGAGCACGAGCTGCGTGTCGCCCATCAGGAAGGCCTCGGCGCTGGCGACGTCCTGCGCATAGGCCTCGGGCCCGATGTGACCCACGCAGGGCCCGCTGCAGCGCTTGATCTGGTACAGCAGGCAGGGCCGCGTGCGGTTGGCATACACCGTGTCCTCGCAGGTGCGCAGGCGAAACACCTTCTGCAGCAGCTGGATCGACTCCTTCACCGCCCAAGCGCTCGGGTACGGCCCGAAGTAGCGGTGCTTCTTGTCGACCGCGCCGCGGTAGTAGGCCAGCCGCGGAAACTGGTGCGACGCGATCTTGAGGTAGGGATAGCTCTTGTCGTCGCGAAACAGGATGTTGTAGCGCGGCTTGAGCGTCTTGATGAGGTTGTTCTCGAGCAGCAGCGCCTCGGCCTCCGAGCGCACCACCGTGGTCTCCATGCGCACGATCTTCGAGATCATGTGTCCGATGCGCGTACCGCCGTGGTTCTTCTGGAAGTAGTTGGCGACCCGCTTCTTCAGGTTGCGGGCCTTGCCCACGTAGAGCACCGCCCCGGCCGCGTCGAAATAGCGGTAGACACCGGGCAGCTGCGGCAGGGCCGCGACTTCGCTGAGCAGTTGTTCGGAATGCACGTCTGACATGGCGGCTATTGTGGCGCGCGCCATGCGGCCCTGGCGGGCGCCTGCGCGCAAACCCCGACACCGACTGGAACGGAATGTGCTGAAGATTGGGTACGGGCGCGAGGAGCGCCCGTGGTTTTCACACATACCTACTCGGGAAATCTCATGAAAGAAAACAACAACAGACGCGTCGTCTGGTGGCCTCTCACATCCGTCGCGCTTTCGCTGAGCCTGGCGGCCTGCGGCGGCGGCTCCGGCAACAACGATGCGCAGAACACGGCGGCCGCCCTCGCGGCCATCGCTGCAATCAATGCCGCCAACCAGCCGGCGCCTACGCCTGCGCCGGCCGCACCCGATACGGGTTGCCTGATCCCGAGTGGCAATTCGTCCGTGGTAGTCGGCTCCGGCGATGCCGGCGACCCTGCCGCCCCGGAACCGGCTTCAGGCTACGCGCCCGGTCACAAGCTGGTGTACGCCAAGAACTACATGGTGGTCGCCAACCACCCGCTGGCCACACGAGCCGGCTGCGACATCCTCAAGGCCGGCGGCAGCGCAGTCGATGCCGCGGTCGCGGTGCAGGCCGTGCTCGGACTGGTCGAGCCGCAGTCGAGCGGCCTGGGCGGCGGCGCCTTCATGCTTCACTACGACGCGGCGACCAAGAAGGTGCAGGCCTACGACGGCCGCGAGACCGCGCCGGCCGCCGCCAACGAGAACTACCTGCGCTACATCGACCCGACCGGCGCCGACACCACGCAGCCCAAGCCCGGCGGCGCGCGCGCCAGCGGCCGCTCCATCGGCACGCCAGGTGCGGTGCGCATGCTCGACATCGCCTACAAGGACCACGGCAAGCTACCTTGGAAGGACCTCTTCAGCTACGGCATAACGCTCGCATCCGACGGCTTCTCGATCGGCGGGCGCATGGCAGCCGCCATCTCCGCTTCGGCCACCAGCCTCAAGCGTGACGCCGAGGCTACGGCCTACTTCCTGAATGCCGACGGCACCCCAAAGGCGTTGGGCACGAAGATCAAGAACCCGGCATACGCGAAGACGCTCAACGCCATTGCCAGCCAGGGCGCCGATGCCTTCTATACAGGCGACATCGCGCAGGGCATCGTCGACAAGATCGGCATCACGACCGCTGCGAACGACGGCTCGGCCATCACGCCCGGCATGACCACGATGGCCGATCTGGCCAATTACAAGGCCAAGCGGCGAGACCCGGTCTGCGGCACCTACCGCGACTACTACGTTTGCAGCATGTCGCCGCCGTCGTCCGGCGGCATCGCCGTGGTGGCAAGCCTGGGCATCCTCGAAACCTTCAATCTGGGACTGTACAAGCCGACCGCCATCGACATCGAAGGCGGCAAGCCCACCGTGATGGGCGTGCACCTGGTGAGCGAGGCCGAGCGCCTGGCCTACGCCGACCGCGACAAGTACGTGGCCGATACCGACTTCGTTCCACTCCCCGGAGGCTCCGTCGACACGATGATCAATAAGCCCTACCTGCAGGGCCGCGCAAGCCTCATCAGCCTGACAAAGAGCATGGGCCTGGCGAAAGCTGGCGACCTCGGCTCGGTGCCGCTGGGCATCGACAAGACCGAGGAGCACGGCACCACACACTTCACCATCGTCGACAAGCAGGGCAACGTGGTCTCTATGACCACCACGGTGGAGTCCACGCTCGGCTCGTATCACATGACTCAGGGCTTCATGCTGAACAACCAGCTGACCGACTTTGCGTCCAACCCCGACGACACCAGCGTGACTCCGAGCGTCAAGGTAGCGAACCGCGTAGCGCCGGGCAAGCGCCCGCGCAGCACGATGGCGCCGACGCTGGTGTTCAGGAAGAACACCGACGGCAGCATGGGCGAGTTCGTCATGGGCACGGGCTCTCCAGGCGGCGGGACCATCATCCAGTACGTGGTCAAGACGCTGGTGGGCGCGCTCGACTGGGGTCTGGATGCGCAGCAGGCCACGTCGCTGGTCGACTTCGGCGCCACCAACTCCCCCGCCACCTCGGGCGCCACCTACAGTGCCACCAACGTGGGCGGAGAGCATCCCAACGTGAATACCGGCAACAACGGCAACGACGACCCGCTGATCGTCGGCCTGCGCGCCCTGGGTCACACCGTGAACTTCGGTGCCCAGTCGAGTGGCGTGAGTACCGTGATCCGCACCAACGTCGGCGGCAAACCGGTCCTGACCGGCGGTGCCGACCCACGGCGCGAAGGCATCGTGCTGGGCGACACCTTCACGCCCTGAGGTTCCGCAGGGCCCTTGCGGCCCTGAGGGCTCCCCTGCTAGTTACTTCGCGAGCTCGCTGACCAGGCGATACAGGAACTCGCGTCCGTCGTACAGGCGCTGGATCTCGATGCGCTCGTCCAGCCCGTGGGAGCGCGCGTCGGAGGGCTCGACGAAGAGGCCGCTCACGCCGTACATCGGGATGCCGGCGTTGCGCATGAACCGGCTGTCGGTGGCGCCGGTGCTCATGGCGGGAATGACGGGTACGCCGGGCCACATCTGCTGGGTGATCGACTCCACCGTCTTGACGAGGTCGCCGTTCAGCGGCGAGGCAGGGCTGCGCAGCGGCTTGCCCATGTTGCGCACCACGATCTTGTCGTTGCCCACGGCCTGGGTCAGCTGGCGCTCGACCTCGTCCGGATCGTCGTGCGGCAGGATGCGGCAGTTGACCGTGGCCTTGGCCGACTGCGGCAGCGCGTTCTCGGCGTGGCCGGCCTGCACCATCGTCGCCACGCAGGTGGTGCGGAACTGTGCGTTGTAGGCCGGGTTGGCCGACATGCGCTCGATCACCGAGGGGTCGGGGTTGCCGCTGCCCACGGCGCGCATGTCGTCGGCGAGCTGCCCCGTGGCGAAGGGTGCGCTGCGCGCGAAGTAGGTCTTGGTGACGTCGGCGAGCTTCACCGGGAAGCTGTAGTTGCCGAGCCGCTCCAGCGCGGCCGAGAGTGCGTAGATGGGGTTGGTCCTTGTCGGCACCGAGCTGTGCCCGCCCACGTCGCGCGCCTCCAGCATGTAGGTGGTGTACATCTTCTCCGCCACCTGCATGCGATGCAGGTTGGGCTTGCCGCCGCGCAGCTCGCCGCCGCCGCCTTCGTTGATGCCGAACTCGGCCTGCAGCAATTCGGGCTTGTTGTTGATGAGCCAGAAGGCGCCGTTGCTCAGCGCGTCGCCGCGCTCCTCGTCGGCGGTCAGCGCGAGGATGACGTCGCGCCTCGGCTTGAAGCCCTCCTGCTTCAGCTGCCCCACCACGGAGACCAGCGCCGCGGCCATGGCCTTGTCGTCGATGGCGCCGCGCGCGGTGAAGTAGCCGCCGGTCTCCTGCAGCTTGAAAGGATCGGTCTTCCAGTCCTCGCGCCGGGCCTCGACCACGTCGATGTGGGCCAGCAGCAGCAGCGGCTTCTTGCTGCCGTCGCCCTTGAAGCGCAGCACGAGGTTGCCCTTCTTGGGGAAGGGCTCGAATATCTGGATGTCGCCGGGAGCGAAACCCGCTTCGATCAGACGCTTCTCCATGGCCCGCGCCGCCGCGGTGTTGTCGCCGACCGAGTGGGTGGTGTTGATCTCGATCAGCTCTTTATAGATGTCGTGGAAACGCTGCTGCTGCGGCGTGAGCGACTGCGGGGTCTGCGGCTGCGCCGCGGCGGAGGTCATGCCGCAGATGCCGCAAAGCGCCAGCGAGAAGGCGAGCACGGTCTTGGCGGCACGGAAGGTCTGCATCCTCATGGGTTCTCTCTCTCCGGTGGTTGTCGTCCGGTCAGCATAGCAAGCGCCGCGTGCGAACACGGGCACACTCGCGACCATGCAATCCAGCCAATCGAAGCAGTGGGACATCTTCTGCAAGGTCGTCGACAACCACGGAGACCTCGGCGTCTGCTGGCGCCTGGCTCGCCAGTTGGCCGCCCTGGGCGAACGCGTGCGGCTGTGGATCGACGACGCGGCGGCGCTGGGCTGGATGGCGCCCGAAGCGCGCACCGGCTACGACGGCGTGGAGGTGATCGACTGGCTGGACGCCGCCTCGCTTCGGGCAGCCGTCGCAGGACCGGCGCCCGACGTGCTGGTCGAAGCCTTCGGCTGCGACCCGGCGCCGGAGCTGATCACCCGTTTTGCCGAGGGGCCGGGCCTGGCTTGGATCAATCTCGAATACCTCTCGGCCGAACCGTATGTCGAGCGGCTGCATGGCCTGCCCTCACCCGTCTTCAAGGGGCCTGGCTCGGGCCTGACGAAGCACTTCTTCTACCCGGGGTTCACGCCCGCCACGGGAGGGCTGCTGAGAGAACCCGACCTGATGGAGCGCAGGACCGCCTTCGACCGCGCGCAGTGGCTGGCGGCAGGGCAGATCCCGTGGCGCGAGGGCGAGCGCCTCGTCTCTCTCTTCTGCTACGAGCCCGCCGCGCTGGCCAACCTGCTGGAGCGGCTCGCCGCGTCCGGCCACCCCACTCGCCTGCTGGTGACGGCGGGCCGCGCCGCGCAGGCGGTCCGGGCCCTGCAGGGAAGCGCGCCGGTGCCCGATGACCGCGGCGCGCTATCAATTTCATACCTGCCCTATCTCACCCAGCCCGACTTCGACCACCTGCTGTGGTCCTGCGACCTGAACTTCGTGCGTGGCGAGGATTCGCTCGTGCGCGCGCTGTGGGCGGGCGCGCCGCTGGTCTGGCAGATCTACCCGCAGCACGACGACGCCCACCACGAGAAGCTGAACGCCTGGCTCGACTGGATCGGCGCCCCGCCCTCCCTGCGGCTTTTTCACCACGCCTGGAACGGCTTCGGCAACGCGCCGCTGCCCGAGCCGGAAATGCAGGGCCCCTGGCTGCAAACCGCCCTGGAGGCGCGCGCCCGCCTGCTCGCGCAGGACGACCTGGTGACCCAACTGCGGGAATTCGTCACCCAAAAAAGCTAAAATAGTGGGCTTTGCGGATTTCGACCCGGATTTCACCGATCCGGAATGTCTTTCGCTAAACCTGCCGCGGGACATGTACCGCGGGGCCAGCCGACTTGGCAGACGTCCGGACAAGCATCGCGACGACGACCGAACGGCAACCGAAGGCCCCGTGCACCGAGCGGCCAACATCCAGAGACCCTGTTATGAAAATCGCTCAAGAAATCCGCGCCGGCAACGTCATCATGCACGGCAAGGACCCGATGGTCGTCCTCAAGACCGAATACAGCCGCGGCGGCCGCAACTCCGCCACCGTGCGCATGAAGATGAAGAGCCTGATCGCCAACTTCAACACCGAAGTGGTCTTCAAGGCCGACGACAAGATCGACCAGATCGTGCTCGACAAGAAGGAGTGCACCTACTCCTACTTCGCAGACCCGATGTACGTCTGCATGGACACCGAATACAACCAGTACGAAGTCGAAGCCGAGAACATGGGCGACGCCCTGAACTACCTCGAAGACGGCATGGCCGTCGAAGTGGTGTTCTACGAAGGCAAGGCCATCTCGGTCGAACTGCCGACCAGCGTCGAGCGCGAAGTCACCTGGACCGAGCCGGCCGTCAAGGGCGACACCTCGGGCAAGGTCATGAAGCCTGCCAAGATCTCCACCGGCTTCGAAGTGCCCGTTCCCCTGTTCGTCTCGCAGGGCGACCGCATCGAAATCGACACGCGCACCGGCGAATACCGCAAGCGCGTCTGAGTTTCCGGTCCAACCGGTTGACCACCCCCCCGAAAGAGGCTCCGCAAGGAGCCTTTTTCGTTTCCGGCCCATGACGGGCATGATGGTTGCGACACTGCACAATCAACCCGGTCAATCAGTCCGCTTTCCCATGAACAACACGCACAACCTTCACGACAAGCGCCTGGCCGACGCCTGGGCCACGCTCCACGCCCATGCGGACCAGGGCCTCCCGCTCGACCCCGATCCCTCGCGCATCGCCTTCGCCGATCCCGAGTTCCTGCTGCGCCGCGAAACGCGCGGCATCCGCATGCAGCTCGAGCTGATGAAGCCCGACATCGAGCAGCGTGCCCACGGCATCGAGAACACGGTGGTGGTCTTCGGCAGCGCACGCTTCCGCAGCGAGGAAGACGCCGCGGCCATGATCGCGCAGGCCGAGCTCAGCGGCGACACTGTCGCGTCCGAGCGCTGGCGCCGGCTGGCGCGCAACTCGCACTACTACGAGAAGGCGCGCGCATTCGGCAAGCTGGTGGCCCAGTACAGCAACGACAAGGAGCCGCAGGACAAGCTCTTCATCTGCACCGGCGGCGGCCCCGGCATCATGCAGGCGGCCAACCGCGGCGCACACGAAGGCGGCGGGCTTTCGGTGGGCCTGGCCATCGCGCTGCCGATGGAAGAGGAAGCCAACCCGTACGTCACGCCCGCGCTGAGCTTCAAGTTCCACTACTTCGCCATCCGCAAGATGCATTTCATGATGCGTGCGAAGGCGCTGGTGGCGTTCCCCGGCGGCTTCGGCACGCTGGACGAACTGTTCGAGGTGATCACGCTGGTTCAGACCAAGAAGTCGAAGCCGGTGCCGATCGTGCTCTTCGGCTCCGACTACTGGAAGCGGCTGATCGACTTCGACTTCCTCGTCGACGAAGGCGTGATCTCGCCGGGCGACGTGAAGCTCTTCGAGTACGTCGACGCGCCGGAAGACGCTTGGGGCGCGATCAAGCGCTTCTACAAGCTCTGACCCGTCAGCTCAGTCGGCGCCGTCGTCCTCGGCGGGGTGCAGCGCCTGCTCCAGGAACTTCGTGAGCGCCCGAGCGCGGCGCTTGCGCTCCGCCGCGCTGGTCTGGCCCATCGCGACCGAGTCGTCGGCCACGCCGTGCAGCGCATTGAAGAGGATCACGGCCGTGAGGGCCGGATCTTCCACGTCCCAGAAGCCGGCGCCATCGCCCTGCCTGAGGAGTGCGACCAGTTGCGTGATGACCGCGTTGTCGTTGCGCATGCGGCGGTCTTCGGGCCGGTACTCGTGGAACACCACGTCGTGCAGCGCGACGTTGTCCAGGTAGGTTTCGAGCCCCGTTTCCACCCAGGCCTTCAGGCGCGCGTGGTAGTTGTCGGGCCGATGCCGGTCCATGGCCTCCTGCAGCCGCGCGCAGAAGGTGTCGACGAAGCGCTGCTGCAGCGCGCCGAGCAGCGCCTCCTTCGACGGGAAATACAGATAGAACGTGCCCTTGGCCACCTGCGCACCGGCCGCAATCTCGTCGATGCTGGTGGCGGCGATGCCTTTATCGATGAAGAGGCGCTCTGCGGCATCCATCAGCGCGCCGGCGCGTGTCTCGGGGGCCTTGGTGCGACGGCGCGGCGCGCCTTCTCCTTCGGGGGATGTGGGAGTCGTGCCGGTGCCGTCGCTCGTTGCCATCTGCTGCCTCAGGAAACAACCGCCACGGCCGCGCGGGCCGAGCGGATCGCCGCGCGCACGGCGGCCAGGTCGAAACGCAGGCCGCGGGGCTCCATCACGCGCTCGCCGATCCAGACGAGTGCATCGTCGGCATCGGCGAAGGTACTGGCAGGCACGCCGAAGAGTTTCTCGACATTCATCTTGCGCATTTTCTCGTACTGATCGGCGGGCACCACGCTCGCCATGCCCATCATATGGCGGCGGATGTCGGCGCCGCGCTCCTGCAGCCACTGCTTGGCGCTCTGCGCGCTCCCCTCGGGATGGACCAGCGCATCGGCATCCGCGAACACCCGCAGCGATGCGAAGGGTTCGCCGCGGTCGAGCCAGCGGTTCCAGTCGTCGGTGAAGGCGCGCATGCCCTCGATTGTCTGCAACCCCGCCGAAACGCTGATGACGAGGGGCCATTGACTGAGTTCGTGATGGATCATGGAAAGCTCCTTGGAGAAAACCGGACGAAGGCGCGTGCGAAGGCGCAACAGCGGCACATGGGCGGCGGGCATGGTGGAACCGCCCTCAGGTCGTGCGCACAGGCAAGGCGGCGGCGCGGGGCCTCACGCTCAGTAGCAGGCCCGCGGCCAGCAGGCCCACGATGCCGGCGCAGGCCACGGCAGCATGGAAGCCGCCGGCCAGCGCTGCAGCCAGAAGATCGCGAGCAACGGATGCATCGAGCGCGCCCAGCGCGCTCAGCTCGTGCCGCCCGACCGCCGCAACCGCTGCCTGCCGGGCGCCGGGCAGGCCTGCCTGCGCCAGCGCATCCGCCAGCAGCGAGGTGGCGCGCGTGCTCATCAGCGTTCCAAGCAGTGCGATGCCGATCAGCATGCCGGCCTGGCGCAGCGCGTTCATCGTGGCCGAGGCCATGCCGGAGCGCTGCGCCGGCACCAGCGCCATCACCGCCGTGCTGGTGGCCGGCACGGCAAGGCCGGTGCCTGCGCCGAGGAACACGAACACAAGAGCCAGGAAGGCGTAGGGCGTACCGGCGGAGAACAGCGTCAGCAGCAGCATCGCGCCACCGATGAGTCCATAGCCGGCGATCATCAGCGTGTGCACGTCGAAGCGCCTTGCCAGGCGGCCGAACTGCGAGGCGACGATGCCGGTCGCGACGAACTGCGGCACCAGCCGCCAGCCCGTGTCGCTGGGTGACCAGCCCTGCACCTGCTGCAGGAACAGCGAGAAGAAGAACAGGCTGGCATAAGCCGAGAACCCGAGCACGAACGAAGCGAAGTTGGCGACCGAGAAGCGCGCGTCGCGGAACAGCCCCAAGGGCAGCAGCGGCCGCGCCACGCGCGCCTCCACCATCAGGAAGAGCGCCAGGCCGATGGCAGCCGCAACCAGCGCGCTCGCCGCCTGCACCGAGCCCCAGCCGTACTCGCCCGCCACGATCAGCCCGTAGGTCAGCGCACCGAGCCACAGCACGCTGAGCACCTGTCCCGCCGGGTCGAGCGCCGCGTGTTCGGGGTGCGACGTCTCGCGGATGCCCCAGAGGCCCAGCCCCACCGTCAGCACGCCGATCGGGATGTTGATGAGGAAGATGCTCTGCCAGCCCGCGTGGTCCACCAGCAAACCGCCGAGCAACGGCCCGAGGATCAGCGACAGCGCCGTGAAGGAAGACCAGCCGCCAATGACCCGGGCCCGTTCGGCCGGATCCGGAAACGCATGCGCCAGCAGCGACAGCGCACCCGGGATCATCAAAGCGCCGGCGACGCCCTGCACCGCCCTGCCCGCCAGCAGCGTCGGCAGGCTCCCGGCCATCGCGCACATCGCCGAACCCAGCGTGAACACGGCCACGCCAGCCAGCCATGCGCGCTTGCGGCCATAGCGGTCGCCCAGCGGGCCGGCCGACAGCATGAAGGCCGAGAGGCACAGGGCGTAGATGTCGATCACCCACTGCAGGCCGGCGAGGTCGGTGGAAAGCGCGCGCTGCAGCGTGGGCAGCGCGACGTTGACGATGCTCACGTCGAGCGTGGCGATGAAGCTGCCGAGATAAACCGCGGCAATCAGCGCGAGGCGGCGGCGCGGATCGGCCGCTGCCTGGGCCCGAAGAGGAGAGTTCATGGGCGCCTTCAAGGTCGTTGAAGAAGGCGCCGATACTGACTTCAGGTCAGTAAATTGTCAATCAGATGAGAATTATTCTTATCTGAAACATGGCTTTCACGCTGCCGTCAAACCTTCAGCCCCCAGGTCGCTCTAGCCCCCACCGCCACGACGCCGCCCACCACCCAGAACACGCCGGCGATGCCGATCAGCGCGCCGAGCGAGCCGAACAGCATCGGCATCGCCACGCTCGACGCGTTGATGGTCATGAGCCGAAGCCCCAGCGCCTCGCCGTGTCGGGCGTGCGGCGTGATCTGGTGGAGCATGCTCATCACCATCGGCTGCACCGCGCCCAGCGCGAAGCCGAGCACCACCGAGCAGATGCCCATGGTCCAGGCCGAGTCCAGCAGCGGGTAGACCGCGAAGACCAGCGCCGTGACCGCCGTCGACGCGAGGATCACGTTGCGCTCCGATGCGCGCGAGGCGATCACCGGCAGGATCACGCGGATCGCCGCCGCCGCGATGGCGAAGGCGCCTAGGATCGAGCCGATCACCGAGGCGCTGATGCCCCGGTCGTGGCCCAGGATCGGCAGCACGAAGGCGTGCACGTCCCAGCTCGACGACTGCAGCCAGTTCACGAACAGGAGGCGCCGGAACATCGGCTCGCGCAGCAGGTCCCAGGCACGCGTCGGCGCGGCACCCGCCACCGGCGGCGCGGGCGGCTGCTCGTGGGCACCCCGCGCGAGAAGCCAGCAAAGAATGGGCAGCGCCGCCATCACGCCGAAGGAGATGCGAAAGGCCAGCATGTCGGCAGGCGCACGGCCCGCATGGTCGATCAGCATCCCCGCCAGGAAGGGCCCGACGAAATTGGCCACGGCCGGCGCGATGGCCAGCCAGCTGAACACGCGCTTGAGCTGCGTCGGGTTGGTGGCCGAGCGGCCTACGTGCCGCTGCAGCGCGATCACCGTCGCGCCGGTGGCGCCGCCGGTCAGCAGCGCCGCCAGGCACATCACCGGGAACACCGGGAAGATCACCACCAGCCCGGCGCCCACGACCGCGGCGACCACCGACAGCCACAACGGCCGCTTGAAGCCATGCCGGTCGGCGAAGCGGCCCGCCGGCAGCGCGAGGAAGACCTGGGTCAGCGCGAACAGCGAGATCAGCACGCCGACCGCGGCTGCGCTGTAGCCCTGTTGAAGCGCCAGCAGCGGCGTGGCGAGCCGCATGCCGGCCATGGTCGCGTGCAGGCACACCTGGGCGCCGATCACACGCAGCAGTTCGGAACCTTTCACGGGGAGTTCTCGCCCTCTTCTTTCTCGTTGTTGTCGGCGTCGGTGCCCGAGGCGGTGGGCGGCAGCAGCGCCTGGGCCTGCGCCTCGGGCAGTGCCTCGACCTTGCGCAGCGCCAGGCGCATCTGCCGTGCGCGCGTGTCGGCCTTGTCGATGGTGTCGGAGGCCTTGGCCACCTGCTCCTTGATGCGGGCGACCCATTCGCCGTAGCGCTCGAATTCGGTCTTGACCGCGCCCAGCACCTTCCAGACCTCGGACGCCTGCCGCTCCAGCGCCAGCGTGCGGAAGCCCATGTGGAGGCTGTTGAGCATCGCCAGCAGGGTGGTCGGGCCGGCCAGCGTCACGCGGTGCTGGCGCTGCAGCGCGTCCATCAGGCCGGGACGGCGCAGCACTTCGGCGTAGAGGCTTTCCACCGGCAGGAACAGGATCGCGAAATCTGTCGTGTGCGGGGCCGCAAGATAGTTGTCGGCGATGGATTTGGCCTCGGTGCGGATGCGCACCTCCAGTGCCTTCGCCGCAAGCTCGACGCCCGCCGCGTCGGCGCGCTCGTGCGCGTCGATGAGCCGCTCGTAGTCGTCGCGCGGGAACTTGGCATCGATTGGCAGCCATACCGGTGCGCCGTCGTCGCCGCGGCCCGGGAAGCGGATGGCGAAATCCACGCGCTGCCCGCTGCGCGGCTTGGTCTCGACCTGCCTGGCGTACTGGTCGGCCGTGAGCACCTGCTCGAGCAGCGCCTCGAGCTGCACTTCGCCGAACATCCCGCGCGTCTTCACGTTGGTCAGCACGCGCTGCAGGCTGCCGACGCCCACCGCCAGCGTCTGCATCTCGCCCAGGCCCTTGTGCACCTGCTCGAGCCGCTCGGCCACCTGCCTGAAGCTTTCGCCGAGACGCGCCTCCAGCGTGGTCTGCAATTTCTCGTCGACGGTCTTGCGCATCTCGTCGAGCTTGGCGGCATTGGTCTGCTGCAGCTGCGCGAGCTGCGCCTCCATGGTGGCGCGCACTTCCGAAAGCCGCCGCGCGTTCGATTCGCTCAGCCCCTGCAGCTGGTTGTTGAGCGTGTCGGCCAGCGTCTTCTGCAGCGAGGCGAGCTGCAGCGCGAAGGCATCGAGCTGCGCGTTCTGCGTGCGCGTGGCCTCGGCGCCCTGCTGCACCAGCGCCTGCTGGAAGGTGGCGAAGGCCTGTGCGGTCTCCTGCCGCGCGCCGCGTGAGCTTTCCGCGATCTCGCGGCGCAGTTCGCGCTCGGTGCGCTCGTTGGCCGCTCCCAGCGTGGCCAGCATGCGAGTCAGGTCGGTGTTGTCGGGCGGAGGCGGCCGGCGCGCGAGCAGCCAGATCACCAGCACGAGCTGGATGAGTGCGAGTACTCCGAGTCCGACAAGGATCAGCGATGGGTCCAAGGTCCGCGTGCGCCCTCTTCTTCTGCTTGCTTAGTTGCCGGTCGCCGGAACCGGCGTCACGGGCGTCAGCGGGCCCTTGCCGCCGAAGTACGCGATCAGGTTGTCCGCCGCGAGGTCGGCCATGGCGCGGCGCGTGGGCACGGTGGCGCTGGCGATGTGCGGCGTGAGCACCACGTTGGGCACGGTCAGCAGGTCGGGATGCACCTTGGGCTCGCCCTCGAACACGTCGAGGCCGGCGGCGGCAATGCGCTTCTCGCGCAGCGCGACGGCCAGCGCCGCGTCGTCGACGATGCCGCCGCGCGCGATGTTGACGAGCGTGGCGGTCGGCTTCATCAGCGCGATCTCGGCCGCGCCGATGGTGTGGTGCGACGCCGGCGAGTAAGGCACCACCAGCACCACGTGGTCGGCGGTCTTCAGCAGCTCTTCCTTGCTCAGGTAGCTGGCCTTGCATTCGGCCTCGAGCGCAGCGTCGAGCCTGGAGCGGTTGTGATAGACCACCTTCATGCCGAAGCCGTGCGCGCCGCGCCTGGCGATGCCCTGCCCGATGCGGCCCATGCCGATGATGCCGAGCGTGGAACCGTGGATGTCGGAGCCCGCGAACATGTCGTAGCTCCACTTCTGCCACTTGCCTGCGCGCAGGAAGTGTTCGCTCTCGGCGATGCGGCGCGCCGTGGCCATCAGCAGCGCGAAGCCGAAGTCGGCCGTGGTCTCGGTCAGCACGTCGGGCGCGTTGGTGCCGAGCACGCCGTGCGCGGCCATCGCGTCGACGTCGAAGTTGTTGTAGCCCACCGCCATGTTGGCGCAGATCTTCAGGTCGGGGCAGGCGTCGAGCACCGCGGCGTCGATGCGCTCGCTGCCGGTGGTGAAGGCGCCCTGCTTGCCCTGCAGCTTCGCGATCAGCTGCTCCTTGCTCCAGCTCTCGTCGGCCTGGTTCGACTCGACCTCGAAATGCTGCGACAGGCGCTCGATGGTCTCGGGAAAGATCGCGCGCGCGACCAGGATCTTGGGCTTGCTCATGATTTGTTTGTCTCTCAGCGGAAGAAGAGGAAGGTGGACAGGACGAACAGCGGGACCAGGATGGCGCACGACCACGCCATGTAGCCGAAGAAGCTCGGCATGCGCACGCCGCGGCTCTCGGCGATGGCCTTGACCATTAGGTTCGGCGCGTTGCCGATGTAGGTGTTGGCGCCCATGAACACGGCGCCGGCGGAGATGGCGGCCAGCGTGCCGGCGTAGGTGGTCATGAGCGCCGCCGGGTCGCCGCCCGCCGTGTTGAAGAACACGAGGTAGGTCGGCGCGTTGTCCAGGAAGGAGCTCAGCACGCCCGTGGCCCAGAAGTACATCGCCGGATCGGGCTGGCCGTCGGCACGGGTCACGGCTGAGACGATGGCCCCGAACGGCCCCTGCGTGCCTGCCTTGAGCATCGCGATCACCGGGATGATGGTCAGGAAGATGCCCGCGAAGAGCTTGGCCACCTCGGCCATCGGTCCCCATTCGAACTGGTTGTCGGCATGCACCTTGGGCGAGGTCAGCTTGTACGAGACCACCGCGATCGCGATCAGCCCGACGTCGCGCACCAGCCCCGGCAGGCCGACCTCGGTGCCGAAGACGTCGAAGACCACCGGCGACTTCCAGAAGCCGCTGAGCAGCACCAGCGCGATCACGCCGCCCAGCAGCCAGAAGTTGGCGGCGCCGTCGACGCCGATCCGGGGCGTATCGGGCGTGGGGTCGAACGGAAGCACGCCTTCCTTGCGGTAGTAGTGGCGGTCGATGAAATAGAACAGCACCAGCAGCACGGCCAGGATGAACAGCGTGTCGGGCAGGATGTTCTGCAGCGTCCAGAAGAAGCTGACGCCCTTCAGGAAGCCCAAGAACAGCGGCGGATCGCCCAGCGGCGTGAGCGAGCCGCCCGCGTTCGACACGATGAAGATGAAGAACACGATCACGTGCACCTTGTGCACGCGGTTGTCGTTGGCGCGTATGAGCGGCCGGATCAGCAGCATCGAAGCGCCCGTGGTGCCCATGAAGCTCGCGAGCACCGCGCCGATGGCAAGAATGGCCGTGTTCAGCCCCGGGGCGCCGTGCAGGTTGCCGCGGATGTGGATGCCGCCCGCCACGGTGAAGAGCGCGGTCAGCAGGATGATGAACGGGATGTACTCGGCCACCAGCGCATGCACGAGCTGCACGCCCGCGAAGCCCAGGCCGAAGTTCGCCGCGAAGGGCAGCAGGAAGGCCAGCGCCCAGGCGGCCGACACCTTGCCGTAGTGATGGTGCCAGAAGGCCGGCGCGAGCAGCGGCAGCAGCGCGATCGACAGCAGGATGCCCGCGAAAGGTACGCCCCACAGCGGCGAGAGGCTGCCGCCGTCGAATTCGGCGGCCGAGGCCAGTGCGGGGAAAAGGAGCAGGAAGGGCAGCGCGGCCGCCTTGAATGGGGTCTTCTTTTGCATGGGGCGGTACCGTACCAGAGAGGTCAGTACAGCCTTCAGGCCGGGGGTTGTTCGATCTCGAACACCTGGCGCAGGTAGGCCAGGTATTTCTCGTCCTCGCACATGTTCTTGGACGGCGTGTCCGACAGCTTGGCCACCGGCTGGCCGTTGCACTCGATCATCTTGATGACGATCTGCAGCGGCTCGTAGCCCAGGTCGTTGGTGAGGTTGGTGCCGATGCCGAAGGCCAGCTGGCAGCGGCCGCGGAACTGCTGGTAGAGCTCGATGGTGCGCGGCACCGTGAGGCCGTCGCTGAAGATCAGCGTCTTGGTGCGCGGGTCGACCCGGTTGGCGATGTAGTGCGCCAGCATGCGCTCGCCCCAGACGAAGGGGTCGCCGCTGTCGTGGCGGGCGCCGTCGAACAGCTTGCAGAAGTACAGGTCGAAGTCGCGCAGGAAGGCGCTCATGCCGTACACGTCGGACAGCGCGATGCCCAGGTCGCCGCGGTACTCGCGGGCCCAGCTCTCGAAGCCGAAGATCTGGCTGTCGCGCAGCCGCGGGCCCAGCGCTTGGCAGGCCTGCAGGTATTCGTGCGCCATGGTGCCCAGCGGGATCATGCCGAGCTTCATGGCGTAGAGCACGTTGCTGGTGCCCGCCAACTGCGGCAGCCGCGCGCCCGGAGGCGCCTGCACCGGCGGCGAGGTGACGGCGCCCAGCCGTGCGGCCGCCGTGCGCAGCACCTCTTCGTGCCAGTCCTTGGAGAAGCGCCGACGCGTGCCGTAGTCGGCGATCTTCAGGTCGCCGAGGCCGGCTTCCTGCAGCTGACCCAGCTTGGTCTCGAGGCGGCGGCGGCCTTCCTCGAAGTCGGGCTTCTTCTGCGTGTTGCGGAAATAGACCTCGTTGACGATGGCCAGCACCGGGATCTCGAACAGGATGGTGTGCAGCCACGGCCCCTTGATGCGGATCTCGAGCTCGCCCGAGGGCTGGGGAATGATGTTGATGTACTTCTCGTTGAGCCTGAAGAGCCCGAGGAAGTCGACGAAGTCGCTCTTGATGAAGCGCATGGAGCGCAGGTAGGCCAGCTCGGCATCGCGGAACTGCAGCGAGCACAGCCCGCGCACCTCCTCGCGGATCTGCCCGGCGAACTGCGCCAGGTCGACGCCGGGGTTGCGGCACTTGAAGCGGTACTCGACCCGTGCCCCCGGAAAGTGATGCAGGACCACCTGCATCATCGTGAACTTGTAGAGGTCGGTGTCGAGCAGGCTGTGGATGATCATGGTGCTGTGCGCGTTGTCCCAAACTTTCGGCGGCCGTTCGATTATCACGGGACGCGTCGGCGTCTGCCTACGGGGTCCGAACAGCACGTCCTACCGTCAGGGCGAATCGTTGAAGCCACATTGCTTTCACGGCGGCGGACACAGCCCGCCGGATCAACAGTCCCAAAGGAGATTCGCATGAACAAGGACACCATCGAAGGCAACTGGAAGCAGCTCAAGGGCAAGGTCAAGGAGCAGTGGGGCAAGCTCACCGACGACGACTTCGACGTCATCGCCGGCAAGCGCGACCAGCTGCTCGGCCGCATCCAGGAACGCCACGGCATCAGCCGCGACGAGGCCGAGAAACAGGTCAAGGACTGGGAGTCGCGCGACGGCCGTACGCCCGACTCGCTCTGGTTCGAGCGCTATTGAGCGCCCCCCTCCCCTGCTTGCAGCCGAATTCAAATCACCTCGAAGGAGAACTCCCATGAAAAAACACCTTCTCATGCTGGCCCTCGCATCCACCTGCTTCGTGGCCACCCAGGCCAGTGCAATGACCAAGGACGAGTACAAGGTCGCCAAGGAAAAGATCGAAGCCGACTACAAGGTCGCCAAGACCCAGTGCGACACCATGAAGGACAACGCCAAGGATGTCTGCATGAAGGAAGCCAAGGGCAAGGAAAACGTTGCCAAGGCCGAACTCGAGCAGCAGTACAAGCCCAGCGACAGCAACTCCCGCAAGGTCGCCGAGGAAAAGGTGAAGGCCAACTATGAAGTCGCCAAGGAAAAGTGCGACGACCAGAAGGGCGAAGCCAAGACCGCTTGCGAGAAGCAGGCCAAGGCTGACGAAGCTCAAGGCAAGGCCGACATCAAGGCCATGAAGAAGAGCATGTAAGCCCCTTCCAGGCTTGTCAGCAAAGACGGCGCCCTCGGGCGCCGTCTTTCTTTTTTCTCAGGGGGATTCGGCTCGAAGGGCGTCAGGCCTTGAGCGAGTCGACCACCCGCTGCAAGGCTTCGGACAGCGGCACCGGGCGCTGCGTGGCGCGGTCCACATAGACGTGCACGAAATGGCCCTGCGCCGCGGCGGTGTCGGAGCCTTCGGCGAACAGGGCGATCTCGTAGCGCACGCTCGAGCGGCCCGCCTGGGCGACCCGCACACCTGCTTCCACCGTCTGGGGGAAGGCGACAGGCGCGAAGTAGTTGCACTGGGTCTCCACCACGAAGCCGATGGTCTGGCCACCGTGGATGTCGAGGGCGCCCCGCTCGATCAGCAGGGCATTCACCGCCGTGTCGAACCAGCTGTAGTAGACGACGTTGTTGACGTGGCCGTACATGTCGTTGTCGGCCCAGCGCGTCGGGATGCTGCGGAATGCGCGGTAGCCGCTGCGCGCATGGGGGGTGGGTTTGGTGGTCGGGGCGCTCATCGCGCGGCATTCTGCCAGCGGCCTGCACGGGAAGGCGGAACCTTCGCGACCTCCCGCGAGAGCACCGGGAACACCGCCGAGGCCCGATTTAGACGCCCCCTTCTAAATTGCTGCATGGCAGCAAAAACCACTTGATCGCGGGAACCAGCTGCCTATACTTGAGGCCATGCTGCACCGCAACATTGACGGCGAGACAGCGCAAAGTGAACCGACCACTCAATCATCCCTTCTGGAGATCCCAAATGGCCCTGACCGCTGACCAAATCCTCGCCGCTCAAAAAGCAAACCTCGAAACCCTCTTCGGCCTGACCACCAAGGCTTTCGAAGGCGTCGAGAAGCTCGTCGAACTGAACGTGACCGCTTCGAAGGCAGCCCTGGCCGAAGCCCAGAACACCGCCCAGGCCGCCCTGAGCGTGAAGGACGCGCAAGAACTGCTGACGCTGCAAGCCAGCCTGTTCCAGCCCCTGGCCGAGAAGACCGCCGCCTACAGCCGTCACCTGTATGACATCGCCCAAGGCACCGGCGCGGAGTTCACCAAGGCCTTCGAAGCCAAGGCGACCGAAGCCCAGCAAGCCTTCGTCGGCCTGGTCGACAGCGCTTCCAAGAACGCTCCCGCCGGTTCGGAAACCGCCGTTGCCGTCCTGAAGAGCGCCGTGGCCGCCGCCAACAACGCTTTCGAATCGGTCCAGAAGGCCGTCAAGCAAGCCTCGGACGTCGCCGAAGCCAACTTCAACGCCGTGTCGAGCCAGGCCGTCGCCGCCGCCAAGACCGCCACCGCTTCGCGCAAGCGCTGAGCAATCAAGCGACCGACCACCACCAGTTGTCTCCTTGGGTCCTCACGGATCCAATTCAGGGCCTCATCCTCGGATGAGGCCTTTTTTTATGCCTGTTGCGGCCCGGCGGGGGCCGGTTCCGCGGTGTTCCTGGCCTTGCTTGGCGTCTTCGATAATGAAAGGCTCATCTCAGGAGACTTTTATGCAGATCGACGGCAAGGTTTTTATCGTGACCGGTGGCGCCTCGGGCCTCGGCGAGGGTACGGCGCGCATGCTGGCCGCCAACGGCGGCAAGGTGGTGATCGCCGACATGCAGGCTGAAAAGGGCGAAGCCGTCGCCAAGGAGATCGGCGGCGTGTTCGTCAAGTGCGACGTGAGCCAGGAAGCCGACGGCCAGGCCGCCGTGGCAGCCGCCCTCAAGCTCGGCAAGCTGGTCGGCCTGGTCAACTGCGCCGGCATCGCCCCGGCCGAGAAGACCGTGGGCAAGAATGGCCCGCACGCGCTGGCCACCTTCAGCAAGACCGTCACGGTCAACCTGATCGGCAGCTTCAACATGATCCGGCTCGCCTCCGACGCCATGGGCAGGAACGAGCCCGAATCCACCGGCGAGCGCGGCGTGCTGATCTCGACCGCTTCCGTGGCTGCCTACGACGGCCAGATCGGCCAGGCCGCCTACAGCGCCTCCAAGGGCGGCGTGGTCGGCATGACCCTGCCGATCGCACGCGACCTCGCGCGCAGCGGCATCCGCAACATGACCATCGCCCCCGGCATCTTCGGCACGCCCATGCTCTTCGGCATGCCGCAGGAAGTGCAGGACGCGCTGGCCGCCAGCGTGCCCTTCCCTTCGCGCCTGGGCACGCCCGAGGACTACGCCAAGCTCGCCAAGCACATCATCGAGAACGACATGCTCAACGGCGAGGTGATCCGCCTGGACGGAGCGATTCGACTGGCTCCCCGCTGAGCCTTCCGGATTCCGGCACCCTGGTGGTGCCGGTGCGGTCCAGGCGCTCGTACTGCGCGATCACCTGGGCCCCCAGCAGCACCAGCGTGGCGGCGATCTCCAGGCTCAGCAGCACCACGATGGCGGTGGTGAGCGAGCCGTAGACCACGTTCACCTGCGAGAGCGTCGAGAAGTACCAGATCAGCACCCGCCGCGTGGCCTCCCACAGCAGCGCGGCCGTCACGCCGCCCAGCAGCGCGTGCCGCAGCGACATGCGCCCGGCCGGCATCACGAGGTAGAGCGAGGTCAGCATGAAGATCTCGCCGCCCAGGCCCAGCAGATAAAGCAGCAGCCCCGAGACGCCCGACAGCGACCAGCTGCGCCCCAGCAGGTCGACGCTTTCCTGGCCCACCAGCTGCAGCGCGCCCGACACCAGCGTGACCAGCAGCAGCCCCACGCAGAGGCAGACGATGTAGATGTAGGGCATGGCCACCGACACCAGGAAGTGCCGCTTGTGGTCGGCCTTTCGGTGGTGAAAGATCACCGCCATCGCGCTTTCGAGGACGCTGAAGGCCAGCGAGCTGAAGAAGATCATCGTCACCAGCAGCACCGGCCCCAGCACGTCGCGGTGGTCGAGAAAGCTCGACAGCTCCGCCACGATCGCCTTCGACTGGCCCGGCAGCAGCCATTCGAGATACCGCCCGATGGTGCGCAGCAGCTCGGCCTGCTCGATGACGTGCGACAGCGCGATCACGCTCACGATCAGCAGCGGCACGATGGAAAGCAGCGCGTAGTACGCCACCGCGCCGGCGAGCAGCAGGCCCTGGTTGGCGCGGAATTCCTTGAGGGCTTCCCAGGCGAATCGCAAGGGGTGGCGCAGCAGCGGCGCGGCGTGTTGCAGGGGATTGGGCGTCGTCATGCGTGGATTCCGGTCGCCATTCAGTATGCCGTCCGGCCGTGCGGCTTCGGCCGCTTGCGTATGATTTGCCGCTCTTCGCCTACATGACCATCCCCGCTTCTTTCATCCAGGAACTCATCGCGCGAGCCGATGTGGTGGAGATCGTCGGCCGCTACGTGCAGCTCAAGAAGGCCGGCGCCAACTTCATGGGGCTGTGCCCCTTCCACGGCGAGAAATCGCCCTCCTTCTCCGTCAGTCCGACCAAGCAGTTCTATCACTGCTTCGGCTGCGGGGCCCATGGCAACGCGATCGGCTTCCTGATGGAGCATGCGGGCATGGGCTTCGTGGAGGCGGTCCACGACCTGGCCGGCCAGTACGGCCTGCAGGTGCCCGAGGACGACGTCTCACCCGCCGAGCGCGCCCGCGCCGCCAGCCAGCGCCAGAAGCAGGCCACCCTGACCGACGTGCTCGAGAAGGCCGGCGAGGCCTACCGCAAGCATCTGCGCAAGGCCCCCGGCGCCATCGAGTACCTGAAGGGCCGGGGCGTCTCCGGCGAGATCGCCAAGCAGTTCGGCATCGGCTATGCGCCGGCGGGCTGGCGCACGCTGGCCAGCGTGTTCCCCGACTATGACGATCCGCTGCTCGCCGAGGCCGGCCTCGTGATCGTCAACAACGAGGAAGGCAAGCTCAGCGAGGAGGAAACCAAGCGCTACGACCGCTTCCGCGACCGCGTGATGTTCCCGATCCGCAACGTGAAGGGCGAATGCATCGGCTTCGGCGGCCGGGTGCTGGGCGACGAGAAGCCCAAGTACCTCAACTCGCCCGAGACGCCGGTGTTCAGCAAGGGCCGCGAGCTCTACGGCCTCTACGAAGCCCGCGCGGCCTTCCGTGACAAGGGCTACGCGCTGGTCACCGAGGGCTACATGGACGTGGTGGCGCTGGCGCAGCTCGGCTTTCCGAACGCAGTGGCCACCCTGGGCACGGCCTGCACGGCCGACCACGTGCAGAAGCTCTTCCGCTTCACAGAGTCGGTGGTCTTCAGCTTCGACGGCGACGCTGCCGGGCGCCGTGCCGCGCGCAAGGCGCTCGACGGCGCCCTGCCCTATGCCACCGACGTGCGCAGCATCAAGTTCCTGTTCCTGCCGGCGGAGCACGACCCCGACAGCTTCATCCGCGAGCACGGCGCCGAGGCCTTCGCCCGCTTCGTCAACGAGGCCACGCCGCTGTCGCGCTTCATGATCGAGGCCGCCCGCGAAGGCTGCGACCTGACCACCGCCGAGGGACGCGCCCACATGACGAGCAATGTGCGCCCGCTCTGGAGCGCCATGCCCGACGGAGCACTCAAGCGGCAGCTGCTGGGCGAGATCGCGACGCTGGTTCAGCTCGACGCATCCGCGCTTTCGGAGCTTTGGGCATCCACGCCCGGTCCGCGCAAGGCGGGCGGCGCTCCGGCGCAGCAGCGGCGCCACGACGAGCCCCCGGGCTACGGCGACGCGGGCGGAGACGACTACTACCCCGACATGCCCCCGCCTCAGGACTACGAGCCTGCGCGCTATGAAAGCGATAGCAAGCCCAGATTTCAGCAGCGCAAGTTCACGGGCAAGGGCGGCAAGCGCTGGGGCGGCAGGTTCGAGGAGCCGATCGAGCCCCTGCGCGGCCGTGGCGCACCGCCGAGCCGTCCCGACGTGGCGGTGCGGCTGCTGCTGTCGAACATGACCCAGTGGGAGGCGCTGTCGCACGAGCTCCACGTGATGCTGTGCGACCTGCCGGGCCAGCACGGCGCCCTCTTCACCTGGCTCGACAGCCAGTTGCACGAACACGGCGTGCAGCCCTGGGCAGCGCTGCGCGAAGGCCTGCGCGGGCTCGAATTCGAGCCGCTGGCCGAGCGGCTGATGTCCGTTGCCGAAGCCGCGCCCGTTCCCGAGGGCGAGGAAGCGCAGCACCAGGCCGACGCAGCACGCGAATTGGCCAGCGTGCTCGACTTCATGCTCGAGGAACTCTTGAAAAAGCAGGAAAGCGAGGCAATTGCTGCTTTCGGGAAGGATCCGGATGCGCCGGAGCGCTTCAGGGCCATCCAGGCGCGGCGGCTCGAATTGCGTGCCAGATTGCGCTCGTCGGGTTCAGAAACTGCTTGAAATTTGCGCAACACGCTATAATGTAGGGCTTCGCAACTGGCGAAATTAGGCAAGAGCGACAGCAGCACCTCCGGGCCGGCCCCCAGCGCAATGCACTCCAACGGTAGATTCCGGCGGAAAGGGCCAATAACCGCAAGGACTGCACACCAAATGTTCGCCCGACATCTTGCCTGTTGAGGAATCACTTCCTCTTTCCCATTTGTTTCCAGTCCGTGCCTGTGCACGGGCTCGGTGGCGCCGTCCGTGCGACGGTGCATCTGTGATTCCGCTTGTCTTTTCTTGTCGTAACGAGGTCGTATGCCCAGTTCAAAGAAGCCTGCTCCTTCACTCGCAAAAAGCGTCGCCACCAAGCCCGCAGCAGAAAAACCGTTGAAAGCCGGCGCGAAACCGGCAACCAAGACGGCCGCCGCCGCATCCAAATCGGCCGCCGCTACGAAAGTGAAAACCGTGCCCACGAAATCGACCTCCCTCGACGATCCCAAGAAGGCAGCCGCTCCGGCCGCCAAGAAGGTCGGCCGCCCGCCCAAGGCCGCCGGCGCCGCCTCGTCCACCACCGGTGCCAAGCGCGGCCGCAAGCCCAAGGCCGACAAGGAAGCCCCCGAGAGCGACGTCGACCTGTCGGACATCGAGGACGACCTGGCGGGTGACGAGCCCGCGGTTGCGGCGACCGAAGAGAAGGTCAAGCCGCTTCGCATGAAGATCAGCAAGGCGAAGGAACGCGCCTTGATGAAGGAATTCGGCCTCGACGAGACCGTGCTCTCCGAGGAAGACCTGGCCAAGCGCCGCTCGCGCCTGAAGACCCTGATCACGCTGGGCAAGACCCGCGGCTACCTCACGCACGGCGAAATCTCCGACCACCTGCCCGACAAGCTGGTCGACGCCGAGACCATGGAAGTCGTGGTCACCATGCTCAACGACATGGGCGTGGCCGTGTACGAGCAGACGCCCGACGCCGAGACGCTGCTGCTGAACAACACCGCGCCCACCGCCACCACGGTGGAAGAAGCCGAGGAAGAAGCCGAAGCCGCGCTCTCCACGGTGGACAGCGAATTCGGCCGCACCACCGACCCGGTGCGCATGTACATGCGCGAAATGGGCACGGTCGAGCTGCTTACGCGCGAAGGCGAAATCGAGATCGCCAAGCGCATCGAAGGCGGCCTGATGGCCATGATGGAGGCCATCTCGGCCTCTCCCGCCACCATCGCCGAGATCCTGCGCCTGGCCGGCGAGATCCGTGAAGGCAAGGTTGTCATCTCGACCATCGTCGACGGTTTCTCCAACCCCAACGAGGCCGACGACTACGTGGCCGAGGAAGACTTCGACGAGTTCGACGAGGAAGACGACGACGACGGCAAGGGCGGCTCCAAGGCCCTGACCAAGAAGCTGGAAGAGCTCAAGAACGAGGCCCTCTCGCGCTTCGACCGCATCGCCGAGCTGTTCGAGAAGGTCCACAAGATCTACGACAAGGAAGGCTACGGCACCCCCGCCTACGCCAAGGCCCAGCAGGCCCTGTCGGACGAGCTGATGACCATCCGCTTCACCGCCCGCACCATCGAGAAGCTGTGCGACCTGGTGCGCACGCAGGTGGACGACGTGCGCAAGAAGGAACGCGAACTGCGCCGCATCATCGTGGACAAGTGCGGCTTCCCGCAGGACGAGTTCATCCGCGACTTCAGCGGCTACGACAAGAACGGCAACCGCGTCGCCTCCAACCTGCTGAACCTGAAGTGGGTCGAGAAGCAGGCCGCAGCCGGCAAGCCCTGGAGCGCCGTGCTCGCGCGCAACATCCCGCCGGTCCAGGAACTGCAGCAGAAGCTCGCCGACATCCAGTCGCGCGTGGTGGTGCCGCTGGCCGAGCTGAAGGACATCAACAAGCGCATGAACGAGGGCGAATCGTCCTCGCGCGATGCCAAGAAGGAAATGATCGAGGCCAACCTGCGCCTCGTGATCTCCATCGCCAAGAAGTACACGAACCGCGGCCTGCAGTTCCTCGACCTGATCCAGGAAGGCAACATCGGCCTGATGAAGGCGGTCGACAAGTTCGAATACCGTCGCGGCTACAAATTCTCGACGTATGCAACGTGGTGGATCCGCCAGGCCATCACCCGCTCGATCGCCGACCAGGCGCGCACCATCCGCATCCCGGTGCACATGATCGAGACGATCAACAAGATGAACCGCATCTCGCGCCAGCATCTGCAGGAGTTCGGCTTCGAGCCCGACGCCGGCATCCTGGCCGCGAAGATGGAGATTCCGGAAGACAAGATCCGCAAGATCATGAAGATCGCGAAGGAGCCGATCTCGATGGAAACCCCCATCGGCGACGACGACGATTCGCACCTGGGCGACTTCATCGAGGACAGCAGCAACACGGCCCCGATCGAGGCCGCGATGCAGGCCGGCCTGCGCGACGTGGTCAAGGACATCCTCGACTCGCTCACGCCGCGCGAAGCCAAGGTGCTGCGCATGCGCTTCGGCATCGAGATGAGCACGGACCACACGCTGGAAGAAGTCGGCAAGCAGTTCGACGTGACCCGCGAGCGCATCCGCCAGATCGAGGCGAAGGCCCTGCGCAAGCTCAAGCATCCGTCGCGTTCGGACAAGCTGCGCAGCTTTATTGATACGCTCTGATCCGGTCTCCCGGTATTTCCCCGACGAGGAGGCGCCCGCAAGGGCGCTTTCTTTTTTGGTACTCGCAATACCTGCGGTACATGCAATAAGAACAATGGAGCAACCCTGACCATGAATCCCGACGCAGACAAACTCTGGCAGGCCCCGCGCTGGGCGCTTGCCGTGCTGCTGGCCGTGCTGGGCATGCTCGGGCCCTTCTCCATCGACACCTACATACCGGCCTTCTCGGGCATCGCGCGCTCCATCGGCGCGACGCCGGCCGAGATGCAGCAGACGCTCTCGGCCTACCTCTTCGGCTTCGCGTTCATGAACCTGTTCCACGGTGCGCTGTCCGACAGCTTCGGCCGCCGCCCCGTGGTGCTTTGGGGCCTGGCGGTGTTCACGCTGGCCTCGCTGGGCTGCGCGCTCTCGCAGAACATCACGCAGCTGGTGCTGTTCCGCGGGCTGCAGGGCCTGTCGACCGGCGCGGGCATCGTGGTCTCGCGCGCGGTGATCCGCGACATGTTCCCGCCGGCCGAGGCGCAGCGGGTGATGAGCCAGGTCACGATCTACTTCGGCGTCGCGCCGGCCATCGCGCCCATCGTGGGCGGCTTCCTCTTCGTGCATGCGGGCTGGCACGCGGTGTTCTGGTTCCTGGTGGCGGTGGGCGTGGTGCTGTTCGCGGCCAACTACAAGCTGCTGCCCGAGACGCTGCACAAGGACCATCGCCAGCCCTTCCAGGTGCGGCACCTGATGCGCGGCTACTGGAGCCTGTGCTCCGACCCGCGCTTTCTGCTGCTGGCCTTCGCCAGCGGCGTGCCCTTCAACGGCATGTTCCTCTACGTGCTGGCCGCGCCGGCCTTCCTGGGCGACCACCTCGCGCTGCAGCCGCAGCAGTTCTTCTGGTTCTTCCTGCTGACCATCGGGGGCATCATGCTTGGCGCGCGCGCCAGCGGGCGCATGGCCGGCAAGGTGGCGCCCAAGCGGCAGATCCGCGACGGCTTCGTCATCATGCTGGCCACCTCGGTGGTCAACGTGGTGGCCAACACCTTCTTCCAGGCGCACGTGGCCTGGGCGCTGTGGCCGCTGGCGGTGTTCGCCTTCGGATGGGCGCTGATGGTGCCGGTGGTCACGCTGCTGGTGCTCGACCTGCACCCCGAGCGCCGCGGCATGGCCTCGTCGCTGCAGGCGGTGATCGGCTCCACCGCCAACGGCATCGTGGCCGGCGCGGTGGCGCCGCTGGTGATGCATTCCACGCTCGCGCTGGCGCTGACCTCCATGGGCATGCTGGGCATCGGCCTCGTCGCCTGGGTGTGGCTGCACGGGCGCTGGCCCGACATCGGGCGGAAGGTGGCGCACGAGGGCTGAGGGCGAGCATGCGCCTCGAGGCCCTCCTCACCCACGCGCGGGCCTGGCTGCCGGGCCGCACCACCGTCGATGCGCGCGAGCGGCTGCGCGCCGTCGTGGGCGCGGGCATCGGCCTGCTGCTCGCCGCACTGCTGTCGCACTGGCTGGCCGGCCCCCTGCATGCATCGGTCTGGCTGATCGCGCCGCTGGGCGCGAGCGCGGTGCTGGTGTTCGCGGTGCCGGCAAGTCCGCTGGCGCAGCCCTGGCCGGTGATCGGCGGCAACACGCTGTCGGCGGTGGTGGGCATCGCAGCGGCCAACTGGATTCCGAGCCCCGAGCTCGCCGCCGCCGTCGCCGTGGCGGGCGCCATCGGCCTGATGTTCAGCGCGCGCTGCCTGCACCCGCCCGGCGGCGCCGCAGCGCTGCTTGCGGTGCTGACGCACACCACGCATTTCTCGTCGGCGCTCTTCCCCTTCTTCACCAACTCGCTGCTGCTGGTGCTGGCGGGCGTGGTCTACAACACGCTGACCGGGCGGCGCTATCCGCACGTGCAGGTGGCGGCGCGCCCGCCGGGCCCGGATGCGCGCTTCAGCCAGGCCGACATCGACGCCGTGCTCGGACGCTACAACCAGGTGCTCGACATCAGCCGCGACGATCTCGAATCGCTGATCCGCGAGACCGAGCTGGAGTCGTACAAGCGCCGCCTGGGGACGCTGAGCTGCGCCGACATCATGTCGAAGCAGCCCGTCTCGGTGGAGTTCGGCACGCCGCTGCAGGAAGCCTGGGCGCTGATGCACGAGCGCCGCATCAAGGCCCTGCCCGTAACCGACCGCACGCGCCGCGTGGTGGGCATCGTCACGCAGGCCGACTTCTTCCGCCAGCTCGACCTGCAGCACCACGAAGGCATCGCGGCCAGGCTGCGCGACCTGATCCGCGCGACGCGCACCGTGATGTCGAGCAAGCCCGAGGTGGTGGGCCAGATCATGACGCGCCAGGTGCGCGTGGCCAGCGCCGACCGGCCGGTGGTCGACCTGGTGCCGCTCTTCTCCGAGGGTGGGCACCACCACATTCCCATCATCGACGACGAGAAGCGGCTGGCCGGGATGATCACCCAGTCGGATTTCGTGCGCGCCCTCTACCGCGCCGTGCGGCCGGAAAACTGAAGCGAAAGGAGCACGCAAATGGCGTGGATCGTGTTGTTCATCGCAGGCCTGCTGGAGACGGGCTGGGCCATCGGCCTCAAGTACACCGAGGGCTTCACCAGGTTCTGGCCGTCGGTGGGCACCGCGATCTCGATGGTGCTCAGCGTGGTGCTGCTGGGCTGGGCGATGCGCTCGCTGCCGGTGGGCACGGCCTATGCGGTGTGGACCGGCATCGGCGCGGTGGGCACCGTGGTGCTGGGCATCGTGCTGTTCGGCGAGCCGGCCAATGCGGCGCGGCTCGCGTGCGTCGCGCTGATCGTGGCCGGCATCGTCGGGCTCAAGTTCACGAGCGCTGCCTGAGCCCTACTCGAGCGTCACGTTCGCCTTCTTCACCAGCGCCGCATAGCGCGCGGCCTCGCTGCGGAAGTAGCTCGCAGCCTGCTCCGATGTCGTCGGCCTGACGACGTTGCCCTGCTTGTCCATCGCCTCGCGCACCTCGGCGCTGTTGAACGCGGCGACCACCGCGTCGTGCACGCGCAGCACATCCGCCGGCTGCATCTTCGCCGGGCCGATCACCGCGAACCAGCCTTCCACCGCGTAGTTGGGCAGGCCCTGCTCGGCGATGGTGGGAATGTCGGGCGCGGCCGGCGAGCGCTGGGCGCCGCACAGGCCGATGGCGCGCAGCGCGCCGCTCCTGATGTGCTGCTGCACCGCCGGCAGCGCCACCACGCCCAGCTCGACCTGCCCTCCGATCATGTCGGTCATCATCGGCCCGGTGCCCTTGTACGGGATGTGCCGCGCCTTCACGCCGGCCTCGTCCATGAACATCTCGCCTGCGAGGTGGATGATGGTGCCGTTGCCCGAAGAGGCGTAGTTGTAGGCGCCCGGCTTCGCGCGAAGCAGCGCGACCAGCTCGGGCACGTTCTTCGCCGGCAGTTTCGGGTTGGCCAGCAGCACCAGCGGCGTCGCACCCACCACGCTGATCGGCGTGATGTCGTTGATCGCGTCGAAGGGCATCTTCCTGAACACCGCCGGGTTGATGACGTGGTTGTTCGACACCATGCCCAGCGTGAGCCCGTCCGGCGCCGCCTTGACGATGGCCGCCGCGCCGGTGATGCCGCCCGCGCCCGGCAGGTTGTCGATCACCACCGGCTGGCCGAAGGCCTTGCCCAGTGCGGGCGCTGCGGCGCGCGCGATGGTGTCCACGCCCGAGCCGGCGCTGATCGGCAGGATCAGGCGGATGGGCTTGTCCGAGCCCTGCGCGAGCGCTGGGCATGCGGCCATCGCAGCGGCGCTGGCGCCGAGGCCGAGCAGCGCGCGGCGGTTCATCTTCAGGGAGGTCTTCAGGGAAGGCGTGTCGTTCGTCGTCATGGTCTTGTCTCTCTTCTTTATGGTTGGGGAGGCGCCTTGTTCAGGCCACCGCCGATTCGGCTCGCATCGCATCGACCTGCTCGGGTGCATAGCCCAGTTCCGCCAGCAGCTCGCGGGTGTGTTCGCCCAGCGTCGGCGGATGCAGCCGCACACCCAGCCGCTCGCCGTCCAGCGTGATCGGAAAGAGCGTGGTCTGCGCGATCTCTCCGGCGCGTTCGCCGTCGGGCAGGCGGATGTCGGCGAGGCCGCCCGTGGCCTGGAGATGCGGATCGGCGTAGAGGTCCTCGGGCCGCGTGATCGGCGCGAACGGCAGGCCCTTCGCCTCGAAGATCGCCGACAGCTCCGCCGCCGGGCGTTGCGCGAGGCGCTGGCGCAGGTCGGCCAGCAGCGTGGGGCGCATGCGCACGCGGTCGTTGTTGGTGGCCAGCGCCGGGTCGGCCTTCAGGTCGTCGAAGCCGAGTGCGTCGCAGAAGGTCTTCCACTGCGCGTCGCTCACCGCGGCCAGGAAGATCTGCTCGCCGTCCTTCACTGTGAACACGTCGTACAGCGCCCAGGCCGAGATGCGCTCGGGCATCGGCGCGGCCGCCTGGCCGGTGATGGCGTACTGCAGCATGTGCTGGCCGACGAGGAACACGTTGTTCTCGAACAGCGCGGACTTCACCTCCTGCCCCTTGCCGGTCTGCATGCGCTGCATCAGCGCGGCGATCGCGCCGATGGCGCCGAACATGCCGCCCATGATGTCGTTCACGCTGGTGCCCGCGCGCAGCGGATCGCCGGGGCGCCCGGTCATGTAGGCGAGGCCGCCCATCATCTGCACCACCTCGTCGAGCGCGGTGCGGTGCTCGTAGGGGCCGGGCAGGAAGCCCGCGTGATCCACGTACACGAGGCGGGGGTTGAGCTTGCCCAGCGCGGCGTAGCCAAGCCCGTACTTGTCCATGGTGCCGGGCTTGAAGTTCTGCGCCACCACGTCGGCGCTCACGCACAGCCGCAGCGCTGCTTCCAGCCCCTGGGGATTGCGCAAGTCGAGCGCGATGCTCTTCTTGTTGCGGTTGAACATCGGGAAGAAGCCCGCGCCCGCGCCCAGCAGGTGCCGCGTGCGGTCGCCGTCGATGGGCTCGACCTTGATCACTTCCGCGCCCAGGTCGGCCAGCACCATGCCGCAGGTCGGCCCCATGACCATGTGCGTGAACTCGACCACACGGATGCCGGCGAGCGGCAGGCGCCTGGCTTGCGTATCGCTCGTGCTCATGCCGCGACGCCTTCCGTGGCCGTGAAAGTCTTCGGAAAACCCGCCCGCCAGACGGTGCCCTGCAGCGTCTCGCCTTCGAGCCAGCCGGCCACGCGCCCGCGCAGGTCGAGCAGCTTCGGCAGGTCGACGCCGGTGGCGACGCTCATGCTCTCGAGCATGAAGACCAGGTCTTCCGTGTCGACGTTGCCGCTGGCGCCGGGCGCGTGCGGGCAGCCGCCGATACCGGCGAGGCAGGCGTCGAAGCGGGTGATGCCGACTTCGAGCGCGGCGTAGACGTTCGCGAGCCCCATGCCGCGCGTGTCGTGGAAGTGGCCGCACCACAGCCGGTCGCCCGCGATGCGCAGGGCGCGCTCGAACAGGCTGCGCACCATCGCCGGATCGGCGTAGCCCACGGTGTCGGCGAGGCTCACGCGGTCGGCGCCGGCATCGAGCAGCGCCTGCATCAGCCGCAGCACCTCCTCGGGATCGACGTGGCCCTGCAGCGTGCAGCCGAAGGCCGTGCCCACGCCGCCGTCGATCAGCGTCTTCGAGCCCGCGGCATCGCGTGCCGCACGGATGCGGCCGACCTCGGCCACCACCTCGTCGGGCGTCTTGCGCAGGTTGGCCAGGCTGTGCGCGTGGCTGGCCGACAGCGGCACCACCATCAGGTCGGCCCCGCCATCGATGGCGCGCTCTGCGCCCTTGAGATTGGGCACCAGCACCGAGGCGAAGAGGCCGGGCAGCGTCTTGGCATAGGCCAGAAGCTCGGCGGTGTCGGCCAGCTGCGGCAGCAGCCGCGCCGGCACGAAGGAGCCGACCTCGATCTCGCGCTGGCCGGCGGCGTGGGCGCCGCGGATCCATTCGAGCTTGTGGTCGGTGGAGAGCACGCGCGCAATGCTCTGGAGGCCGTCGCGCAGGCCCACTTCGCGGACGACCGCGCGCGGCGGAAGGAAGGCGTGAATCAAGTCTTGTCTCCGTGGTGATGCTGGCTATGGCATCGATGGTAGGAGTTCCGATTCGACTCAGAAGGTATATTTTGGAAGCCATCCGATTCCAGAACGGAACATCATGCGAGACCTCGACCTCACCACGCTTCGCCTCTTCGTCGCCGTCTGCGAGACGCGCAGCATCGCGCGCGCCGGCGAGCAGGCCAGCATCGTCGGCTCGGCCATCAGCAAGCGGCTGGCCCAGCTGGAGGAAACCGTGGGCACGCCGCTTCTGCTGCGCAAGCGCCGGGGCGTGGTGCCCACCCCGGCCGGAGAGACGCTGCTGGAGCACGCCCGCGCGATGCTCGGCAGCGTGAACCGCATCGAGCGCGACATGGCCGCCTATGCCGGCGGCGTGCGCGGGCATGTGCGAATCCTGGCCTCGGCCTCGGTCATGGCCGAGTCGCTGGCGGAGGACGTGGCCGACTTCCTGCAGGACCCGGCGCACCGCAACATCCGCGTCGACATGGAAGAGCGCGTGAGCCCCGAGATCGTGCGCGGCATCCGCGAGGGCAGCGCCTCCATCGGCCTGTGCTGGGACGCGGCCGACCTCGAAGGCCTGGAGCGGCGCGACTACCGCTGCGACCACCTCGCCGTGGTGGCCCATCCCTCGCATCCGGTGGCGCAGCGCGAGAGCGTGCGCTTCGAGCAGGTGCTGAGCCACGAATTCGTCGGCATGCCGGCGCTGAGCGCCGTGCAGCTGATGCTCGCGCGGGAGGCGGCGGTGGCCGGCAAGCCGCTGGTGTACCGGGTGCTGGTGTCCAACTTCGACGCCGCCTTGCGGGTGGTGCGCGCAGGGCTGGCGATCAGCGTGGTGCCGGCGGAGGTGGCGCGGCCTTTCGCAGAAGCCTTCGGGCTGCGGCTGATGCCGCTGACGGACGCCTGGGCGCGGCGGCGCTTCGCGATCTGCTTCCGGGGCGACACGGAGCTGTCGCACTCGGCGCAGCTGCTGGTGGCACATCTGGAGCGGCGGGCCACGGACTGATTCGATCGAATCCAGAAACTATCCGTTGTCGGTCCTCGGGTTTTTGTTTCGATTCGCGCAACCTAACATTCGAGGCATTCAGCGCTGTCACGCATCCATCCCGAATCGAATCACGCACGGAAAGAACGCCGCCATGCTCCGCAGAACCCTCCTCGCCTCCGCTCTCGCCATCGGTGCCAGCCTCGTCGCACCGCTGACCGCGCAGGCCGCGCAACCGCTCAGGCTCGACGTCTACAACCCCGGCGCGAAGTCGATGTTCCCGGTCTCCTCGGAGATCGTCACCGGCCAGGCCGACGCGGTGCTGATCGACGCCCAGTTCCAGCGCAACGACGCCGAGGCGCTGGTGCAGAAGATCAAGGCCACGGGCAAGAAGCTCACCACGGTCTACATCAGCCACAGCGACCCCGACTACTACTTCGGCCTCGACGTGATCCAGGCCGCCTTCCCCGACGCGAAGATCGTCGCCACGCCGCAGACCGTGGCCGCCATCCAGGCCTCCAAGGACGGCAAGCTCGCGCACTGGGGCCCGATCCTGAAGGACAACGCGCCCAAGGCGCTGGTGGTGCCGCAGCCGCTGGCCGGCGACAGCATCGAGCTCGAGGGCCGCAAGATCCAGGTCGTCGGCCTCGACGGCCCCACGCCCGAGCGCAGCTTCGCGTGGATTCCCTCGCTGAAGGCGGTGGTCGGCGGCATCCCGGTGTCGGCCAACATCCATGTGTGGGTGGCCGACACGCAGACGCCCGAATCGCGCCGCGACTGGATCAAGACGCTGGGCCGCATCGAGGCGCTGCATCCGAAGACCGTGGTGCCCGGCCACTACCTGCCCAACGCGAACGGCAGCGCGCCCTACTCGCTCGCGTCGGTGAAGTTCACGCGCGACTACCTCAGGGCCTTCGAGGCTGAAGCCGCCAAGGCCAAGGATTCGACCGCGCTCATCGCCGCGATGAAGAAGCGCTACCCGAAGCTGCAAGACGTTTCCTCGCTGGAGCTCGGCGCGAAGGTGATCAAAGGAGAAATGAAATGGCCGCAATGAACGATGCCCGACACGCAGGCGCCACGCTGCACTACATCTTCGATCCGCTGTGCGGCTGGTGCTACGCCGCCGCGCCGCTGGTCGACGCGGCGCGCGAAGTGCCGGGCCTGAAGGTCGAGTTCCACGGCGGCGGCATGATGACCGGCGCGAACCGCCGCTCGATCACGCCGCAGTGGCGCGACTACGTGATGCCGCACGACCACCGCATCGCCGAGATGACCGGCCAGCCCTTCGGCGAACGCTACTTCGAGGGACTGCTGCGCGACACCGGCGCGGTGATGGATTCCGAGCCGCCGACCACCGCCGTCCTCGCTGCCGAGTCGCTGCGCCCGGGCGGCGGGCTGGACATGATCCACAGCCTGCAGCGTGCGCACTACGTCGACGGCCGCCGCATCGCCGACGTGCAGGTGCTGAAGGCGATCGCCGCCGAACTCGGCTTCGAGGCGCAGGCCTTCACATCGGCCTTCGAGCGCCAGTCGGGCGAAGCCACTTCGCGCCACATCGCCGAGAGCCGCCAGTTCCTGCAACGCGCGGGCGGCCAGGGCTTTCCGACCTTCGTGCTCGTGCAGCCCGACGGCAGCGCCGGCCGCGTCGACATCGGCCCATGGCTCGGCCGTGCGGAGGAATGGAAGAAGCAGCTTGCCGCCGTGGCCGAAGCCTCGAAGCCGGCCCCGGCTGCAGCGGACGCGCCGGCACCGGCGCCGGCCTGCGGCCCCGACGGCTGCGCGATCTGAAGGAGAGGCTCCCGATTACCGCGCCACGCCCAGCAGCCGGTCGAGCACCTGCGGCTGGGAGCGCAGCGAAGCCGCGCTGTCGGTGTGCACGATGGTGCCGTGGTCGAGCACCACCGCCTCGTCGGAGATCGCGAGGATCGCCTGCGGGTGCTGCTCCACGATGATCGCGGCCAGGCCCTCGTCCTGCGTGATGCGGCGGATGGCGCGCAGCAGCTCTTCCACGATGATGGGCGCGAGGCCTTCGAGCGGCTCGTCGAGCAGCAGCAGCCTGGGGTTGAGCACCAGCGCGCGGCCCACGGCCAGCATCTGCTGCTCGCCGCCCGAGAGCTGCGTGCCGAGGTTGGTCTTGCGCTCGGCAAGGCGCGGGAACATCTCGTAGACGCGCTGCGGGTTCCACTTGCCGGGCCGCTCCACCGCCGTGAGGTTCTCGTGCACGGTGAGCGACTTGAAGATGTTGCGCTCCTGCGGCACCCAGCCGATGCCGGCCGCCGCGCGCAGGTGCGGCGCGATCTTGTGCAGTGCCTGCCCGCCCAGCGAGATGCTGCCGCCGTGCTGGCGCGTCGCGCCGGCGAGCGTGTTGATCAGCGTGGTCTTGCCCGTGCCGTTGCGGCCCAGCAGCGCCAGCGTCTGGCCCTCGCCGAGCGTGAAGGCCACGTCGTGCAGCACCACGGCCTCGCCGTAGCCGGCGCTCAGGTTCTCTATTCTCAGCAGCTCAGACATGGGCAGCCTCTCCGTGGCCCAGATAGACCTCTTTCACCTTCGGGTCGTTGGCGATGGTCTCGGGGTCGCCCTCGGTCAGCAGGGTGCCGTTGACCAGCACGGTCATCCGGTCGGCGAAGCTGAACACCAGGTCCATGTCGTGCTCGATCAGCAGCACCGACACGTCGGCCGGCAGCGCGGCCACGGTCTGCAGCAGCTCCTCGCGCTCTCCCGCGGGCACGCCCGCCACCGGCTCGTCGAGCAGCAGCACGCGCGGCTCGCAGGCCAGCGCGATCGCGATCTCGAGCAGCCGGCGCTTGCCGTAGGCCAGGTGCTTCACCTGCTGCTGCGCCACGTCGCTCAGGTGGAACTGCTCCAGCAGCTGCGCCGCGCGCTCGGCGATGGCCTTGCTCGAACCCAGCGGCTTCCACCATTGCGCGCCCGCCCCCTGGTGCTGCGACACCACCAGCGCCAGCGTCTCGAGCGGCGTCATGGAGTCGAACAGCTGGTTGATCTGGAAGGTGCGCACCAGCCCGCGCGCCACGCGCCTGTGCGGCGCGAGCCGGGTGATGTCCTCGCCCATCAGCGTGATGCGGCCCTCGGTGGGCGTGAGCACGCCGGTGAGCTGGTTGATCAGCGTGGTCTTGCCCGCGCCGTTGGGGCCGATGAGCGCATGGCGCGCGCCGCGCCTGAGCTCCATCGACACGTTGTTGGTGGCCGTGATGCCGCCGAAGCGCATCACCAGGCCGTGGGTGGAAAGCACGGTGTCGCTCATGCCGCACCGCCCTTCTTGCCGCCTGCGCCGATCCAGGTCCAGGGCTTGAGCAGCCGGTCGCGCCCGACCAGCACCAGCAGCACCAGGATCAGGCCGATCCAGAACATCCAGTACTGCGGCGTCACGGCCGACAGCCAGGTCTGCAGCAACTTGAAGACGATGGCGCCCGCCACGCCGCCATAGAGCCAGCCCACCCCGCCGATGACCAGCATCAGCAGCACGTCGGCCGAGCGGTCGAAGGCCAGCACGTCGAGCGAGGCGAAGCCGGTGGTCTGCGCCAGCAGCGCACCCGCAGCACCGGCGATGCCCGCCGCCACGGTGTAGATCACCACCAGCCGCGACACCACCGGGATGCCGATGGCCATGGCGCGCAGCCGGTTGTCGCGGATGGCCTTCAGCGTGGCGCCGAAGGGTGAATGCACGAGGCGGCGCATCAGCAGGAACAGCACCAGCATCACCGCCAGCGAGTACCAGGCTGCCGTGCGGCCGAAGAGGTCGAACTCGAACATGCCGAGCACCGGCCCCATCACCACGCCCTGCAGGCCGTCGGCACCGCCGGTGAGCCAGTCGAGCTTGTTGGCGAGTTCGAGCAGCAGCAGCGCCGTGCCCAGCGTCACCATCAGCCGAGTGAGGTCGCTGCCGCGCAGGATCGTCACGCTCGCCACCATGCCCAGCAGCGCGGACAGCACCGTCGCGAACAGCAGGCCCACGGTCGGGTCGGGCATCACCAGCTTGGCGAACAGCGCCGCCGCATACGCGCCGAAGCCGAAGAAGGCGGCGTGGCCCAGCGACACGATGCCGGTGTAGCCCAGGATCAGGTCGAGCGACATCGCGAACAGCGCGACGATGGCGATCTCGTTGACCAGCAGCGAGTGCGAGGGCATCACCAGCGGCAGCGCGAAGGCCGCCGCCCAGACGACGAATTCGAGCGGGCGCCAGCGCGCCTTGCGCAGCAGGGCCGACTGGAAATTCGCAACAGAGTTGAGATCGGTCATTTCAGCCTCCGATCCATGCGTGGGACACCGCGGAACCGGCTTTGCCGGCCCGCTGGTGTTGCCCCCCGCAGGGGGGTTGGCGAAGCGACACGAAGTGCGCGAAGACTGGGGGGAGACTCATTTATCTGCCTCCCTTGCGCGTAAAGAGGCCCTGCGGGCGCCACATCAGGATCAGGATCATCAGCAGGTAGACGGTGAACGCGCCCATCTTCGGAATGAAGTACTTGCCCGCCACGTCGGCGATGCCCAGCAGCAGCGCCGCCGCGAGCGGCCCGGTGATCGACGAGGTGCCGCCGACGGACACCACGATCAGGAAATAGATCATGTACTTGAGCGGGAAGGTCGGATCGAGCCCCAGGATCTCCGCGCCCAGCGCGCCGCCGAGGCCCGCGAGCCCCGAGCCCACTGCGAAGGTCAGCAGGAACACCACGTTCACGTTGATGCCCAGCCCCGCCGCCACGCGCGGATCATCGACAGCAGCGCGCAGCCGGCTGCCGAAGCGCGTCTTCGACAGGATCAGCTGCAGCACCACCGTGAGCACCGCGCACACGCCGATGATGAAGAGCCGGTAGTGCCCCATGCCCAGCAGCAGCGCGCCGTCGCCGATCTCGGTGCGGCCGCGCAGCCATTCGGGCAGCTGCACGTTCTGCTGCGAGGAGCCCACGAAGTAGTCGACCGCCGCCACCGCCATGAAGGCGAGGCCGATGGAGAAGAGCACCTGGTCGAGGTGCGGCTTGCCGTACATCGGCCGGTAGAGCGTTCGCTCCAGCAGCGCGCCGGCCAGCGCGACGACGATGAACGCGAGCGGCAGGCACGCCAGGAACGGCACGCCCAGCTTCTGCATGGCGAACACGGTGAGATAACCGCCCGCCATGGCGAAGGCGCCGTGCGCGAGGTTGATGAAGTTCATCAGCCCCAGAGTCACGGCCAGCCCGACGGCGAGCACGAACAGCAGCATGCCATAGGCGATGCCGTCGAAAAGAATGGTCAACATATGAGCGACTCAGCAGCTTGCCGCACGGCGCGACGCCTTCGGGAAACACCCAGGAACCGGCTTTGACGGGCCTGCGGTGTTTCCCCCGGTAGGTGGTTGGCGAAGCGACACGAAGTGCGCGCAGCCTGGGGGCGAGCCTTTATTTTGCTTTGCCGGGGTCCTTGACGCCCTTGATCACGTCGAACTCGACGTTGTAGAGCTGCCCGTCCTTCTTCTCGACCTTGCGCAGGTACACGTCCTGCACGATGTCGCGGGTCTGCGCGTCGATCAGCACCTGGCCGCGCGGGCTCTCGAAGACCTGGCCCTTCATGGCGCCCAGCAGCGCCTCGCCGCCGCCCTGGCCCTTGGTGGCCTTGAGCGCCTCGTAGATGATGCGCATGCCGTCGTAGCCGCCCACGGCCATGAAGTTGGGGCGCATCTTGGGGTTGGCCTTCTCGAAGGCCTCGACGAACTTCTTGTTCAGTGCCGAAGGATGCGCCGTCGAGTAATGGTGCGAGGTGACCACGCCCAGCGCGCCGTCGCCCATGTCGTTGAGCTGGTCGTCATCGGTCACGTCGCCGGTCGCGATCATCTTGATGCCGGCCTTGTCCATGCCGCGCTCCAGGAACTGCTTCATCACCGCGGCGCCTGCGCCCGAGGGCACGAAGACGAAGAGCGCATCGGGCTTCACGTCGCGCACCTTCTGCAGGAACGGCGCGAAGTCGGGGTTGCGCAGCGGCACGCGCAGCTTGTCGAGCACCTTGCCGCCGTTGAGCTGGAAGCGCTCGGTGAAGAACTTCTCCGCGTCGTTGCCCGGGCCGTAGTCGGCCACCAGCGTCACGACCGTCTTCACGCCGTTCTTCGGCGCCCAGTCGCCCATGGCCACCGACACCTGTGGCAGCGTGAAGCTCGAACGGACGATGTAGGGCGACGCCTCGGTGATGCTCGACGTGGCGGCGGCCATCACCAGCTGCGGCGTCTTCGACTGGGTGGCGATGGGCGCCACCGCGAGGGCCAGGGGCGTCAGGCCGAAGCCGGCGAGCACGTTGACCTTGTCGTTCACCACCAGTTCCTGCGCGAGGCGCTTGGTCACGTCGGGCAGGCCGGTGTCGTCCTTGACGATCAGCTCGACCTTCTTGCCGGCCACGGTGTCGCCGTTCTGGGCGATGTACAGGCGGGCTGCGGCTTCGATCTGGCGGCCGGTGGAGGCCGACTGGCCCGTCATCGGGAGGATCAGGCCGATCTTGAACTTGTTGTCCTGGGCACTGGCCAGCGACATCGAAAGTGCAAGCGCCGACAGGGCGGCGGTCTGGATGAGATGGCGTCTTTGCATGTATTTTCCTTTGAGGGGCGGAACGCGAACCGGCGCTATTTTCAACACTTTGCAACATCCGGCGCAGCAGGCAATCACCTAGCCGGGCACAGTCGCTGACCTTTGTTGCGCGATTGCCAAATGAACTGCGCGATCATCGCGCAATGCAGTCTTCGACCCGTCACAGGCCGCTTGCATCGGTTGCCGTCAGCTCTCAGCGCGGTAGGCGGAATCGAGCGTGAGCGTACCCACGGCGCGTGACACGCAGGCGCAGATGCGCGTGGCCGACTTCTTCTCGTGCTCGCTGAGGAACACGTCGCGGTGGTCGACTTCGCCGTCGACCGCGATCACGTCCATGGCGCACAGGCCGCATTCGCCGCGCCTGCAGTCCGACAGCGTCTGCACGCCCGCCGCGTCGAGCGCGTCGAGCAGCGTGCAGTCGGCCGGCACGGTGATGGTCAGGTCGTGCCGCGGAATGCGCACCTCGAAGGACTGAGTGGCCAGCCGGCCGCTGCTGCCGAAGGTCTCGAAGCGCAGGTCCGCGATCGGACGGCCCGCCGCCTGCCAGGCGCGCTTGAGGGCTTCGAGCATCGGCACCGGGCCGCAGGTGTAGAGCTGCCCGCCAGGCGGCAGCGCGGCGATGGCCGCGGCGAAGTCGATGGGCGCGGCGCCCTCGTGGGCTTCGACGCCCTCGTCTCCCAGCGCCTCGCGCAGGTGCGGCAGGTAGCCGAACTCGTCGGCGTTGCGCGCGCCATAGAGCATCTTCACCGGCACGCCGGTGCGCTTCGCGTGCGCGGCCAGGCGCTGCGCCATCAGCACCAGCGGCGTGATGCCGATGCCGCCTGCCACCAGCAGGTAGCCCGGCGCGGAAAGGTCGAGCGGAAAGTGGTTCTGCGGCGCGCTCACCTGCAGGCGGTCGCCCACCGCGAGCCGCCACATCGCGAGCGAGCCTCCGCGGCCGTCGTCCAGGCGCTTGACTGCGATGCGCCAGCAGCTGCCGTCGCCTTCGCCCACCAGCGAGTAGGAGCGTGTCTGCACCTTGCCCTGCGCGGTCAGCACCTGCACCTGAAGGTGGGCGCCGGGCTCATGGGCGGCGGCGAATCCGCTGTCGGGGCGCAGCTCGAACTCGCGCACGGTGGGCGTCACGTCGCGCAGCGCGACGACCTGCGCATTCATCCATTGAAGATCGCTTTTCATCGGGAAACACCAGGGGAGAAAAAGAAAGAAGAGGAATCAGCCGCGCCGGCGGATCAGCTGCACGCCCGGCAGCGGACGCTGCTCGGCGGTGGGCGTGCCGTGCAGCGCCTCGCGCAGGTTGCGCCGTGCGATGCGGCTGTGCTCGCGCATCAGCGCCTCGGCGCGCGAGCCCTCGCCGGACTCGATGGCGTCGAGCACCTGCACGTGCTGGTCCTGCGCGACCACGAGCATGTCGCGCGCAGCCGGCGAATTTGCCTGCACCACGACGAAGCCCGAGGGCGATGCGAAAGGCAGGTTGATCACGCGCTCCAATTGCTGCGCGATGACGGGGCTGCCCGCCATCTCGCACAGCAGCGCATGGAAGCGCTCGTTGTGCGTCACGTAGCGAGAGAAGGCGGCGTCGTCGAGCGCAGGTTCGCGCAGCAGTTCGTCGATGCGCTGCAGGCAGGCACGCGCCTCGCGCAGCACCACCGGCGCCGCGCCGCGCTCGGCCGCGAGCCGGGCGACCAGGCCCTCGAGCGTGCCGCGCAGCTCGATGGCGTCGGCCACGTCGCGCTCGGAGAAGGTGCGCACCGCATAGCCGCCGTTGGGCAGCGCCTCGAGCAGGCCTTCCTGTTCGAGCCGCATGAGCGCGGTGCGCACCGGCGTGCGCGACACGCCGAGCTGCTCGGAGATCGCCACCTCGGCGATGCGCGCGCCGCCGGGCAGCTCGCCCGCGAGGATCATCTCGCGCAGCCGCAGCTGCGCCTTGACGGCCTGCGAGCTGCCGCTGTCGCCGGGCTCGGCGGCAGCGGAGACGGCCGCGACCTTCACACGGCTCACGCGGCCTCCTTCTGGGCCGGACGGATCGGAATCGCCGCGCGCGCGGGCTTCTCCTTCTCGATCATGCGGTCGATGAGCTTGCGCGCCCACATCGAGCCGGCGTCGATGTTGAGGTTGTAGAACTGGTGGTCCGGGTGCTCGTCGATGGCCTTCTGCTGCGCTTCGAGCACGAGCTCGTCCTCGCGGAAGATGCCCGAGACGCCTTCGCGCAGCTCGTGCGTGAGACGCTGCTCGCCCAGGCAGTAGTTGCGCGCGAAGGCCCAGAAGTAGAGGCAGGTCTTGTCGGTCTCTGGCGTGATGGTGTTGAGCACGTAGCCGTTGACGCCCTTGCTGCGGTCGCCCGGGTTTCCGTCGGAGGGCACCGCGCCGCTGCCGGCCTCGGCCACGCCGACGTCGATGTTCACCGTGCACGGGCCTTCGAAGCGGATGATCTGCCAGCGGTCGACCTTGCCGGTGTAGCCGCGCGCATGGCGGATCTGGCTGCCCCAGAAAGGCGGCGGATCGATGTTCTCCATCCAGCGCGTGACGGTGGCCGAGCGGTCGCCGTGCGTGGCGACGAAGGGCGCCTCGGCCACTTCGCGGTTGCCGATGGAGGAGCCGTGCACGAAGGTCTCATGCGTCAGGTCCATGAGGTTGTCGACGACGAGGCGGTAGTCGCAGTGGACACGGATCATCTTGCCGTCGCCGGCCCAGGCGGGGTCGTCGTTCCAGTGCATGTCGGGGATGAGCGCCGGGTCGGCCTTGGCCGGGTCGCCGGGCCAGATCCACACGAAGCGGTGCTTCTCCGCCACCGGGAAGCTGCGCACGCAGGCCGAGGGGTTCAGCGTCTCCTGGCTGGGCATGTGGATGCAGCGGCCCTGGCTGTTGTAGACGAGGCCGTGGTATCCGCAGACCACCTCGTCGCCTTCGAGGCGGCCGAGCGACAGCGGCATCAGCCGGTGCCAGCAGGCGTCCTCGAGCACGGCGACCTGCCCGTCGGTACGACGGAACAGCACCACTTTCTGGTTGCAGATGGTGCGTGGCAGCAGCGTGTGTCGCACTTCGACGTCATAGGCGGCGGCGTACCAGGCGTTCAGGGGGAAGGCGGTCGTGGGCGTTTTCATGAATACTCAATGTATACAGAAATGGTGGAATTTCCAGTGTTTTTGATCGATTCGAGGGTAAACACCGAGGCCGCTGTATACAGTCATCGTGGTTTCGATGGCGATACGATGCTCCGTTCGTTTCCCCAGATCACGATCACGACGGAGCCATCCATGACACAGCACGCCGCCTTGCCCGCCCGCTACGACCACGTGGGCAGCTTCCTGCGCCCCAAGTACCTGCTCGAAGCACGCGAGCAGAAGGCCAAGGGCGAGATCACGCCCGAGCAGCTTCGCCTCGTCGAGGACAAGGCGATCACCGAGATCGTCAAGTTCCAGGAAGACATCGGCCTGAAGAGCATCACCGACGGCGAGTTCCGCCGCACGTACTTCCACATCGACTTCCTCGACCAGCTCGGCGGCGTGAAGACCGACATCCCGGTCACCATCCGCAAGCCCGACGGCACCGAGGAACTGGCCCCGCCCGCGATGCGCGTGATCGACAAGGTCCGCCACGTCAAGGACATCCAGCTGGCCGACTTCCAGTACCTCAAGAGCCAGGTGTCCGCAGGCAACACGCCGAAGGTGACCATCCCCTCGCCGACCATGATGCACTTCCGCGGCGGCCGCGCCGGCATCAGCAAGGACGCCTACCCCGAACTCGACCCGGCCTTCTACGACGACGTGGCCAAGGCGTACGGCGACGAATTGCGCTCGCTGGCCGCCGCCGGCTGCACCTACGTGCAGATGGACGACACCAACCTCGCCTACCTGTGCGACGAGCACATGCGCGAAGCCGCCCGCAAGCGCGGCGACGACCCCAACGAGCTGCCCCACCGCTACGCCGCCTTCATCAACAAGGTGGTGGCGCAGAAGCCGCCGGGCATGCTGCTGGCCATGCACCTGTGCCGCGGCAACTTCAAGAGCACGCACGCCGCCGCCGGCAACTACGAGCCCGTGGCGGAAGCGCTGCTCAAGGAGATGGACCTCGACGCCTACTTCATGGAATACGACGACGCCCGCTCTGGCGACTTCAAGCCGCTGCGCTACCTGCCCAAGGGCAAGACCGTGGTGCTCGGCCTCGTGACCACCAAGTTCGGCGAGATGGAAGACAAGGACGAGCTCAAGCGCCGCATCGAGGACGCCGCCAAGTACGCCTCGCTCGACCAGCTCGCGCTTTCGCCGCAGTGCGGCTTCTCCAGCACCGTGCACGGCAACAACATCGCGGTGGAAGCGCAGCGCAACAAGCTGCGCCTGGTGGTCGAGACGGCGCAGGAGGTCTGGGGCTCGACCTGACCCGCCGTTTCTGTTGAAGTCGGGGGCATGAAAAGACTCACCCCCAGGCTTCGCGCACTTCGTGTCGCTTCGCCCACCCCCTCACCGGGGGCAACACCGGTGGCCCGGCAAAGCCGGTTCCACGGTGTTCCTCGAACAGGCCGGCCGGACTTCATGCGCAGCGGGTCGAGCGACGCAATGGAGGAAGCGCAATGACGCGAATCTATTCAGGCCCCCTCAGCATGTTCGGCGCCAAGGTCGAGATCGCGGCACGCGAGAAAGGCGTGCCGTTCGAGCTGGTCATGGTGCCCTTCATCGAAGGCGATCACTACGAGCCCAAGCACCCCGAGGTGCTTCGGGTCAATCCCGTCAAGCAGCAGGTGCCGGTGCTGGTCGACGACGAGGTCTCGCTCTTCGACTCGACGCAGATCTTCGAGTACCTGGAAGACCGCTATCCCAGCCCCGCGCTGTGGCCCCGGGGCATTGCCGAACGGGCCCGCGCGCGGCAACTGGAGCAGAAGTCGGACGAGGTCTTCTTCCCGAACGTGATCAAGCTCTTCGGCCTGCAGGAGGCCATGCAGAGCGCCCCCGCGATCGCGGCCTGCGCCGGCTGCGCCCGCTTCTACGAGGAGATGGAGGGCCTGCTCGCCACGCGCGAGTACCTTGCGGGCCCCTACTCCTTCGCCGACATCGCCTTCTACATGGCCTGCATCTTTGCGGACCGCAAGGGCGCGGGCATGACCGATGCCACGCCCCGGCTGCTCGCATGGCGCACGCGCGTGGGCGACAGGCCCGCCGTGCGCGCGGTGGTCGAGCCGATGATGCGCTTCCTCGCCTCGCAGGGACGCGGCGTCCCCGCCTTCCTGCAACGCTGAAGGGCCACTGGGCGCGGCGCGTCCGTCGCTCAGGCATCATCGGTTCATGCCGACCAAAGAGTTCGACTGGCTGCCCACTCCCTCGCAGCACTTTCTCGTCGTCACTTTCGCCCTGCTGGTCTATGTGCTGACCACGCGCGCGCGCCGAGAGCAGCGCGCCCCCACCACCGCCATCGCCTGGGTCATGGGGCTGGTGCTGATGCCCTATTTCATCCTGCCGATGTACCTGCTGTTCGGCCAGCGCAAGCTGCGCCCGGCGGGCTCGCCGCGGCCGCCGCGCTCGGTGCCGCCGGGCCATTGGGCGGCCGACCTGATCGAGAGCTTCGGCCTCGCGCCGCCGGGGCCCTGCGCGATCCGCATGCATGCCGACGGCGAGGCCGCGCGCCAGGCGCTGATGGAGGTGATCGATGGCGCCCGCGAACGCATCGACGTATGCACCTTCATCATCGGCGACGACGTGCTGGGCCACTCGGTGCTCGAGCGGCTCGCGCAGCGCGCGCGAGAAGGCATCAAGGTGCGGGTGCTGCTCGACGGCTTCGGCGCGCTGTCGCTGCCGCGCCATCACTTCGACCGGCTGCGCTCGGCGGGCGGCGAAGTGGCGGTGTTCCGGCCCTTCTTCAGCCTGCGCCGCATGGGCCCGCGCAACCTGCGCAACCACCGCAAGTTCACCATTGCCGACGACGGCTGGCTGTGGTCGGGCGGACGCAACCTCGCGGGCGAGTACTTCACCGGCAACGACAGGCACCCGCAGGCCTGGCTCGATCTCTCCTTCGACCTGCGCGGCAGCGTGGCGGCCGCCGCGGCGCGCCAGTTCGACCACGACTGGGCCTCGGTGCGCAGCCGCAAGCCCCGCGCCATCACCGCGCCCGACGCGGAAGGCCCTGGCAGCGCCATGGCCCAGTTCCTGCCGAGCGGCCCCGACCAGACGGAGGACACGGCGCATGCGCTGCTGATCGACGCCTGCTTCCGCGCCGAGCACCGCATCCTCGCCATCACGCCCTACTTCGTGCCCGGCGACGGCCTGCGAGACGCCCTACGGCTGGCCGCGCGCCGCGGCGTGCAGGTGACCATCGCGATGCCCGCGCGCTCCAACCACCGGCTGGCCGACTTCGTGCGCGCACGCGCGATGCGCGACCTGGCGCGAGCGGGCGTGAGCTTTCGCATGCTGCCCTTCATGGCGCACGCCAAGGCGGTGGTGGTGGACGAGGAGCTCGCCATGTGCGGATCGATCAACCTCGACCTGCGCAGCCTGCTGCTCAACCACGAGGCTGCGGTCGTGTTCTACGGGCAGGACCACATCGACTGGCTGGCCGAGTGGATCGAGACCACCGCATCGGCCGGCGAGCCCTATCGCGCGCGGCGGCCGGGGCTGCTGCGCGACGTGGCCGAGGGGCTGCTGCTCACTGTTGCTTTCCAGCTCTAGGCGCTTGGTGCCAGGGCGGGCTGTAATCCGGGATGTACAGATGCAACAAAATTGAAACCAATTGAACAAGCACACTAAAATACCTACCGGTTTCGGGGATTGACAAGCCTTCCCGCCTGACCGGCTCACCCCGGAATGGACGCTGACGGATCTCCCGGCACCCCCTGCCTGGCGGGGTAGCCCGCTCGGATGCGGCTTTTCACGAGGCCGACCCGGGCGCCGTTCGTTGGAGTCTTGCGCCCCGATCCCGGGGAAAACCGATGCGAGCTTTCTTCTCGCTGCGTGCCCTGGCGAATCTGGCAAATCCGGCGTTGCTGCTCTGGACAACGCTTTTCGCGCTTTCCGGAATGCCGGGTACCGCTTTCGCCGCCCTGGACGAGATCGGCCGCGCTCCCCCCAGCACCCACCGTCTGAAGTTCATCGTCGACCCCGAGCTGGCCGCCGACATCGGCCCGGCCGAAGCCGCCCGCCGGCTCGCGCAGTACGTGGCCGACGTCAACACCGTCTTCACGCGCGAGACGGTGCGCAGCTTCTCCTTCGACCCGGCCGCCGACCTGCAGCTGACAGCGCCCGCCAATGCGCCGCAGTGCAGCTACAACGGCCTGATCAATGGCGAGGTGGTGGTCTGCGTCTCGAAATCCACGCGCGGCTACAGCCACGGCGGGCTCTCCACCAGCTGGACCTTTCCGCAGAAGGGCGTGGCCTGGAACCTGAACTGGATCGCCATCCACGACCCGCTGCGCCTGTCGCGCGCCCCCACGCCGGGCGCGCCAGAGTCCACCGAGAAGGACTACCTCGCCCGCCAGCTCAAGACCCTGCTGCACGAGTTGGAGCATGTGTTCGGCGCGGGCTCCGGCGAGTACTACAACAGCGTCGCCGTGGCCGACACCACCGGCGTCGCGCCCGTCACCGACCTTGCGCTCGCCAGCGACGGCGACCGCTACTGGTGGAGCCGCCAACACTGGCGGCTCGACCCGCTGCTGGGCACCGTCTTCGAACAGCGCCGCGACCCGGCCGCCAACCGCGTGGCCACGCTGGAGATGATCCGCTTCACCGAAGGCACGCGGGCCAACATCAATACCGACTGGACCGACTGGCCCAAGCTCGGCAGTTCGAAGTTCATGGCGGGCACCACCGCCACCCAGGTGCGCGTGACCGACCGCGACACCGGCGCCGCCCTGGCCGGCGCGCAGGTCTCGGTGTGGCGCAACCCGGGACTCGGCAAGCCGCTGGTGATGCTGTCGACCGGCGTGGCCGACGCCTCGGGCCGCTACCAGTTCGACTGGGACTGCGGCTTCAGCTGCTTCGCCGTCGGCAAGACCACGCTGCTGGTGAAGGCGCGCGCAGCCAACCGTGCGCCCGGCGCGACCTGGTTCACCATCTTCGACGCCTTCGAGCAGAAGGCGGTGCAGGGGCAGCCGATGTTCACCATCGACCTCGCGCTCGGCAGCCCCGACGCGACGCCGCCCACCGTGTCGGTGGCGGCCCCTTCGATGGCCACGGTGGGACAGCTCACCGTCATCGCACCCGCGGTGGTCGACAACGTGGGCATCGTCGGCGTGAAGGTCGTCGGCCGCGACAGCATTCCGATCTGCACCTTCACCGCCCCGCCCTTCACCTGCAGCTGGACGCCCGGCGCACCCGGCATGCAGACCATCCGCGTGATCGCGCTCGATGCGGCCGGCAACACGGCAGTGGCCGCGGCCAACGTGATCGTCAACCCGCCCTCGGACACCGTGCCGCCGGCGGTGGCCCTGACGGTGCCGGCGAGCGTGCCAGCGGGCACGGCAGCGCGGCTCGCCGCCAACGCATCCGACAACGTCGGCGTGGCCGAGGTGAAGTTCATCGTCGATGGCAGGACGGCCTGCGCCCTGCACGCCGCCCCTTACGTGTGCGCCTGGACGCCGAAGCGGGCCGGCGGGGCGAACGTCGAAGTGCGCGCGACGGACGCGGCGGGCAACGTGGCCAGCACCTCCGCCGCCATGCGCATCGAGGGCCTGCGTCCGGAAGACCTCTAGGCCATGGGCGGCGGCCGCCCGCTCGGTCGGCAGCTGCCGGTCGTTGCCTGCGTCAGTACCTGTTGGTGAAGCTCGCGTTACCCAGCCCGGTGCCGATGGTCAGCACGCCCCAGTGGCGCACGTCGCGCATGAAGGGCAGCTCGCTCAGGCCCTGCACCACTGCGTCGTTGTGCATCAGTACCAGCGTCGGGCCGGAGCCCATCATCGGCATGCGGCGCCACAGCTGGCTGGGCAAATGGAAGGCATGGCCTTCCCAGTCGCCCGGCAGGTTCTGCGCGCCTCGCGCGATGGAGCCATCGGGCCGGATGAGGCCCGGACAGCCGATGCCGATGAAAGGAGCGAGCCGGATCTTCTTGCGCTCGCTGTAGAGGATCATGTCCTGCAGCATGTAGGCGATGTGATCGACCATGCCGCCGCGGTTGGGGCCCTCGTCGGCATGGCGCCACTTCTCGCGCCGCACCACCTTCGCGAGCGAGAAGTCGGGTGCCTTGCGGTGGCGCGTCTTCACGATGCCGCATCGCACGTTGGTGCCGCCGATGTCGACCGCCAGGATCGCGTCGTGCCCCTTCAGCATGGCCGGCGGCACCAGGTGCACCCAGCCGATCAGGCCGCCGTCGTCCACGTCGTGCGACAGGCGCGCGATCTGCACGTGCAGGCCCATCTCCTCGAGGATGGCGCCGGTCTGCAGGATGGCGCGCTCGCCCACGTCGCTCTCGGGAAAGCCGCCGCCGATCACGATGCGCTCGACCTTCTTCCACGAGGGCTGGCGCATGAAGCGCTGGATCACGAAGGCCAGCTCCTGCGCGAATTCCTCGATGGCCACGTGCATCAGGTCGGTGGCTTCCGACGCCTTCTTCTCGCTCAGCGCGCGATCGAGCACCTTCTTCGAGAGGTCGCGCGAGTGCGAAGTGCCCAGCGGATCCTTGCCGTTCTTGCGGCGGCGCTTGCGCCAGCGTTCCAGCAGCTCGCGGAAGGCGGTCTGGCTGGCCTGGTCACCGACGAAGCCGTCCTTGTCGCGCAGCTGGAGGCTGTAGCCGTCCACCTGCAGGCCGGGCAATTCGCGCAGGCCGTGGACGTTGGGGCCGGGGAGGTTGTCGTCGCTCGCGGGTGGGGTCTTTTTCTTCATCGCTGGCCACTTTGGCCCCGGACGGCCGCCGGCCCCATCGGCACCGCACGCCAGGGTTTGTAGGAGATCGACGGGTACGCGCGACGAGGCGTTGTCTATACACTGGCCCGGATGCACCTGCCTCGCAGCTTCGCGCGCGCCGCCCTGCTCCTCGTCATCGCCTGGCTTGCCGTCTGCAGTGCCGCGCGGGCGGCCGACGAGACGCTGCGCGTCGGCTCCAAGCGCTTCACCGAGTCGTACATCCTGGCCGAGCTGCTGGCGCAGACTGCCGCACCGCACACGGCCACGCCGCCGGTGGTTCGCCAAGGGCTGGGCAACACGGCCATCGTCTACGAGGCCCTGCGCTCGGGCGCCATCGACCTCTACGCCGAATACACCGGCACCATCGCGCAGGAAATCCTCAAGGGCACACCCGCGGGCACGCGCGAGGAGATGAACGCCGCACTCGCGCCGATGGGCCTGGGCGTTGCGATTCCGCTGGGCTTCAACGACGGCTACGCGCTCGCGGTGCGCGCCGCCGATGCCGACCGGCTGGGCCTGCGCACGCTGAGCGACCTGGCGAAGCACCCCGAGCTGAAGTTCGGCCTCTCGAACGAATTCATCGGCCGTGCCGACGGCTGGAAGGGCCTGGCCGAGCGCTACGGCTTCGCGCAGGCGCCCACCGGCCTCGACCACGGCCTGGCCTACGACGCGGTGGCCGCCAAGCAGATCGACGTGATCGACATCTACACCACCGACGCCAAGATCGACCACCTGGGCCTGCGCGTGCTGGAGGACGACAGGAAGTACTTCCCGCGCTACGACGCCGTGGTGCTCTACAAGCTCGACCTGCCCAAACGGCTGCCCAAGGCCTGGGCCGCGCTGCAGGCGCTGGAGGGCAAGGTCGACGAGCACGCCATGATCGCGATGAATGCGCGCGCCGAGCTGCAAGGCGTGCCCTTCGACCAGATCGCGCACGACTTCATCGCCAGCACCTCCAGGGGCGCAGCGAATGCGCAGCCGCCGGAGGCACGCCGCGGCTTCGTCGCCAAGCTGTTCGGACCCGACCTGTGGAAGCTCGCGCGGCAGCACCTGCTGCTGGTGGCGCTGTCGGTGGGCATCGCGATCCTCGTGGGCGTGCCGATCGCGATCCTGGTGTTTCCGCACGTGCGGCTGCGTGCCGTGGTGCTGGGCTTCGCGAGCCTGCTGCAGACCGTGCCCTCGCTGGCGCTGCTGGCCGTCCTGATCTCGATGCTGGGCGCCATCGGCGCGCTGCCGGCGCTGATCGCGCTCACCCTCTACTCGCTGCTGCCGATCATGCGCAACACGGTGACGGGCCTGGCCGAAGTGCCCAACGGCCTGCGCCTCGCCGGCACGGCCCTGGGCATGACACCGCCGCAGAGCCTTCGCCTCGTGCTGCTGCCGCTCGCGCTGCCTACCCTGCTGGCGGGCGTGCGCACCGCCACCGCGATCGCCATCGGCACCGCCACCATCGCCGCCTTCATCGGCGCAGGCGGCTTCGGAGAACGCATCGTCACGGGCCTGGCCCTCAACGACCGCGAACTGCTGGTGGCAGGCGCACTGCCGGCCGCGGCTTTGGCCCTGTTGAGCGAAGGCGTCTTCGAACTCATCGAATACCTGATGCGCAGGCGCCGCCGGGCACCGCCCTCTTCATCGCCGTCTTGATGCGGGAGCGGACAGTCGAACGCAGAGGAACCCCGAAACATTTCTTCGGGTATTCCTTCCGCGCCCTCTTCGTCCGGCAGCCCGTTACCGATACGCTGAAGCTCAGGCCAGCGTGTAGGCCGTCTTCACCGTCGTGAAGAACTCCTGCGCATAGCGGCCCTGCTCGCGCGGACCGTAGCTCGAGCCCTTGCGGCCGCCGAAAGGCACGTGGTAGTCCACGCCCGCCGTCGGCAGGTTGACCATCACCATGCCGGCCTGGCTGTGGCGCTTGAAGTGCGTGGCGTACTTCAGGGAGGTGGTGGCGATGCCGGCCGAGAGGCCGAACTCGGTGTCGTTGGCCGTGGCCAGTGCCTCCTCGTAGTTCTTCACGCGGATCACGCTGGCCACCGGGCCGAAGATCTCTTCCTTGTTGATGCGCATGGTGGCGGCCGATTCGCTGAAGAGGGCCGGCGACATGTAGTAGCCGTCGGTTTCCAGCTTCAGCAGCTCGCCGCCGGCCGCCAGCGTCGCGCCTTCGCTCTTGCCGATGGCGACGTATTCCATGTCCTGGTCGAGCTGCGACTTCGACGAGACCGGCCCCATGTCGGTGCCCTGCGCGAGCGCGTCACCCACCTTGATCTTCGCCATGCGTTCCTTCATGGCGTCGATGAACTTCGGATAGATGCCTTCGGTGACGATCAGCCGGCTGGAGGCGGTGCAGCGCTGGCCGGTCGAGTAGAAAGCGCTCTGCACGCTCAGCTCCACGGCCTGTGCGAGGTCGGCATCGTCAAGAATCACCTGCGGGTTCTTGCCGCCCATTTCGAGCTGCACCTTCTTGTGGTTGGTGACGCACTGCACCGCGATGTTGCGGCCGACGCCCACCGAGCCGGTGAAGCTGATCGCGTGGATGCCCGGGTGGTTGACCAGCGCATTGCCGATCACGCTGCCGCGCCCCATCACCAGGTTGAACACGCCGGCCGGAATGCCCGAGCGGCTGATGATCTCCGCGATCGCCCAGGCGCTGCCCGGCACGAGGTCGGCGGGCTTGAGCACTACGCAGTTGCCGAAGGCCAGCGCGGGCGCGATCTTCCAGGCCGGGATGGCGATCGGGAAGTTCCACGGCGTGATGAGACCGACCACGCCCACCGGCTCGCGCGTGATCTCCACGCCGATGTTCGGCCGCACCGAAGGCAGAACCTCGCCCGACAGGCGCAGGCACTCGCCCGCGAAGAACTTGAAGATGTAGCCCGCGCGCGCGGCCTCGCCGATGCCCTCGGCCTTGGTCTTGCCCTCTTCCCGCGAGAGCAGCGTGCCCAGTTCTTCCTTGCGCGCGAGGATCTCGTTGCCGATCTTGTCGAGCGCGTCGGAGCGCGCCTGCACGCTGCCGGTGGCCCAGGCGGGGAAGGCCGCGGTGGCGGCGGCCACGGCCGCATCGACGTGCGAGGCATCGCCCTGCGTGTACTGGCCGATCACGTCGGACAGGTTGCTCGGATTGACGTTGGGGCTGTAGCCGGCGCCTGCACGCCATTCGCCGCCGATGAGGTTGTCGAAGTTCTGCATGTTGGGTCCTTTTTCAATACGGTTCGAAGAATCGCCAGTCATTACGGGAATACCGCGGAACCGGCTTTGCCGGGCCGCAGGTATTGCCCCCCTGCAAGGGGGTTGGCGGCCACACGAAGTGGGCAAGCCTGGGGGTGATTCTCTACCTCACCATGCAGGGCTTCTTGTTGTCGAAGGTCCACCCCGGGATGAGGTACTGCATGGCCTGCGCATCGTTGCGCGCGCCCAGTCCGTGCTTCAGGTACAGCTGGTGCGCCTTCTCGACCTCGTCCATGTCGAGCTCCACGCCCAGGCCGCCGCGCGTGGGCACCTTCACGAAGCCGTCCTCGATGCGCAGCGGCGCCTTCGTCAGGCGCTGGCCGTCCTGCCAGATCCAGTGCGTGTCGATGGCCGTCACCTTGCCGGGGGCCGCGGCGGCCACGTGGGTGAACATCGCGAGCGACACGTCGAAGTGGTTGTTGGAGTGAGAACCCCAGGTCAGGCCCCAGGCCTGGCACAGCTGCGCCACGCGCACCGAGCCCTGCAACGTCCAGAAATGCGGATCGGCCAGCGGGATGTCGACCGACTGCAGCGAGAGGCTGTGCACCATCTCGCGCCAGTCGGTGGCGACCATGTTGGTGGCGGTGGGCAGGCCGGTGGCGCGGCGGAACTCGGCCATCACCTCGCGGCCGGAGAACACGCCCTCGGCGCCGCACGGGTCCTCGGCGTAGGCCATCACGCCGTGCAGGTCGCGGCACAGGCGGATCGCGTCCTGCAGCAGCCAGCCGCCGTTGGGGTCGAGCGTGACGCGGGCCTTCGGAAAGCGCTCGTGCAGCGCACGGATCGCCTCGACCTCTTCCTCGCCGCGCAGCACGCCGCCCTTGAGCTTGAAGTCGGTGAAGCCGTAGCGCGCATGCGTGGCCTCGGCCAGGCGCACGATGGCCTCGGGCGTCATCGCCTCCTCGTGGCGCAGGCGGAACCAGTCGTTGTCGGCGCCGGGGTCGCTTTCGTACGGCAGATCGGTCTTGCTGCGATCGCCCACGTAGAAGAGGTAGCCGAGCATCTGCACCGCATCGCGCTGCTGGCCTTCGCCGAGCAGGGCCGCCACGGGCACTTCGAGGAACTGGCCCAGCAGGTCGAGCAGCGCGGCCTCGACGGCCGTGACCGCGTGGATGGTCACGCGCAGGTCGAAGGTCTGCAGGCCGCGCCCGCCGCTGTCGCGGCCGGCGAAGGCGCTGCGCATGCTGTTGAGGACCGCGTTGTGCCGGCCGATCGGCTGGCCGACGATGAGCTCGCGCGCGTCCTCCAGCGTCTGGCGGATCTTCTCGCCGCCGGGCACTTCGCCCACGCCGGTGTGGCCGGCGCTGTCGGTCAGGATCAGCAGGTTGCGCGTGAAGAACGGCCCGTGGGCGCCGCTCAGGTTCATCAGCATGCTGTCGTGGCCCGCAACCGGGACCACGCGCATGCCGGTGACGACGGGAGCGCCCGAAGGCGACGAAGTGGAGTCTGAAAGCGTCATCTTTTAATCAGTCCAAAACCGGGCCGGTCCTTTCGGGGAACACCGAGGAACCGGCTTTGCCGGGCCTCAGGTGTTGCCCCCGGCGAGGGGGTTGGCGAAGCGACACGAAGTGCGCGAAGCCTGGGGGAGAGCCAGTTATTCAGCGGTGATGTGGCGGGCGTCGATCAATGTCTTCCAACGCGTCCATTCGCGCAACTGGAAGGCGGTGAATTCCTCCGGCGTGCTGGCGACGATCTCCAGGCCCTGGTCGAGCATGCGCTTCTTCGTCTCCGGGTCCTGCATGGCGGCGACGACCGCGTCGCTCAGCTTCTTCTTCACAGCGGGCGGCAGGCCCTTGGGCGCGGCCATGCCCTGCCATGAATAGACCTCGGCGCCCTTCACGCCGGCCTCGGCCAGCGTGGGCACGTCGGGCAGCACCGGCGAGCGCTTGTCGCCCGTGACGGCGATGGCGCGCAGCTTGCCGCCGCGGATGTGCGGCAGCACCGCATTGACGTTCTGGAACGAGAAGTCGACCTGGTTGCCCAGCAGGTCGTTGATCGCGGGCGCACCGCCCTTGTAGGGCACGTGCACGCCTTCGGTCTTCGTCTGCTGCCAGAAGAGCTCGGCCGAGAGATGGTCGGACGAGCCGTTGCCCGAGCTCGCGAACGAGACCTTGCCCGGCGTCTTGCGCAGCAGCGCCAGCACGTCGTCCACCGTACGCTCCGGCCGCGCGACATTCGCGACGAGCACGTTGGGTGCCTGCACGGGCACGCTGATGTAGTCGAAGTCTTTCGTCGCGTCGTAGGACACGCTCTTCTGCAGGTGCGGCGTGACGACGAAGGCGCCGAGCGAGGACACCAGCAGCGTGTAGCCATCGGGCGCTGCGCGCTTCACCTGGCCGGTGCCGATGGTGCCGGTGGCGCCGGGCCGGTTGTCGACGACGAAGCTGCCGCCGAGCTTCGTCTGCAGCTGCAGCGCGATGGTGCGGGCGACCATGTCGGTGGAACCGCCGGCAGGGAACGGCACGATGATCGTCACCGGCCTCTGCTGGGGCCACGCGTCCGCTTGCGCGACGGCGGCCTGGGGCAGCAGCACGGCCGAGGCGGACGCGAAGGCCGCCGCAAGAAGACTTCGCCTTTGCATGCGCGTCATCCGGTCAGATCCTCACGGCCTGCCGGGCCAGCAGCTTCCAGCTGCCGCCCTGCTTCTGCCAGACGCCGAGGATCTTCAGCGCCACCTTGCCGGGCTTGCCCGAGTCGTTGGTGTCGGCCGTGAGCGTGTGGCGCACGATGGCCGTGTTGCCGTCGACCACCTTGATGGTCTGGTCGGTGATGGCGATGGTCACGAAGTCGGACTTGCCGTCGAGCAGGTCGGCGATGAAGCTGGCCTTGGTGTCGACCTTGCCGCCCGAATGGCCGTAGCTGAGGTCGTCGGCCACCAGCGCGCCCAGGGCCGGCGCGGTGGGATCGATCATCGCGATGCGCAGCCGCTCGGCGGCCGCGGCCACCTCGGGCGCTGCCGACGCGGCATTGCCCGCAGGCATCACCGAGCAGGCCGAGAAAAGGGCCGCCGAAGCGGCGATCAGGAAGAGCTTCTTGAGGAACATGGCGTCTTGTCTCCGTTGTTGTGATGGGTCTTGCGCCAGGAGCCGGCTTACTGAGGGCCGAGCGCGTCGATCAGCGCCTTGAGCTTTTCCATCTCCTCGGGCGTGAGGTCGGTGAGCGGTGCGCGCACGGGGCCGGCGTCGTGGCCGACGATCCTTGCGCCGGCCTTCACGATGCTCACCGCGTAGCCCGGCACGCGGTTGCGCAGCTCGAGGTAGGGCATGAAGAAGTTCTTCAGCAGGCGGTGCTGCGTCGGCAGGTCGTCGGCGGCGACGGCCTTGTAGAAGTCCATGGCGGTCTTCGGAATGAAGTTGAAGACGGCCGACGAATACACCGGCGTGCCCATCGCCTTGTAGGCGGCGGCGTAGACCTCGGCGGTGGGCAGGCCGCCCAGGTAGGCGAAGCGGTCGCCCATCTTCTGGTAGATGGCGACCATGGCCTCGATGTCGCCCACGCCGTCCTTGAAGCCGACGAGGTTGGGGTTGCGTTCGGCCAGTGCGGCCAGGGTGTCGGGCTTGAGGCGGCTGGTGGCGCGGTTGTAGACGATCACGCCGAACTTCACGCTCCTGCACACGGCCTCGACGTGCGCGGCCAGGCCTTCCTGGCCGGCTTCGGTGAGGTAGTGCGGCAGCAGCAGGATGCCGTGCGCGCCGGCCTTCTCTGCGGCCTGCGCGCACTGGATGGCGAAGCGCGTGGGGCCGCCGGCGCCCGCGATGATCGGCACCACACCGCGGCAGGTGTCCACTGCCGTCTGGATGATTCCCGGGTACTCGTCGCCGGTCAGCGAGAAGAACTCGCCAGTGCCGCCGGCCGCGAACAGCGCGCTCGCGCCGTAGGGGGCGAGCCATTCGAGGCGCTGCTGGTAGCCCTTCTTGTTGAAGTCGCCGTTGCTGTCGAAGTCGGTCAACGGGAACGAGAGCAGGCCGGAGCCCATGATGGTCTTGAGTTCTTGCGGGTTCATCGGGAAGAGTCCAGTGAAGATGAGGAAAAGGAGAAGGAAATGCTGCGGGCGATGCGGCCGCCGCCGGGCCGCCCCAAGGCGAGCCGCGCCTCCCCCTCGGGGGGTGGCGAATTACACGGAGCGCAGCGAGTGAAAAGCCGGGGGGCGGGCATGACTAGTCGAGCCTGACGTTGGCGTCCTTGATGACCTGGGCCCAGCGCGCTCGCTCCTTGGCGAAGAACTGGTCCTGTTCGGGCGCGGTCATGGTCACGACCTCGGCGCCCTGGCCGGCGAGGCGGGCGCGGATGTCGGCGGTGCGGATGATGCGCACCAGCTCGCGATTGAGCCGATTGACGATCGCGTCAGGCACGCCGCGCGCGGCGACCATGCCCTGCCAGGTGCCCGACTCGTAGCCGGGGGCGCCCTGCTCCGCGATGGTCGGCACGCTGCCGATCAGCGGCATGCGCGTGGCCTTGGACACTGCGATCAGCTTGAGCTTGCCGGCCTGCACCTGCGGGTAGGTGGCGAGCATGCCGTTCATCAGCACCTGAGTCTGGCCCGACACGGTGTCGAGCACGGCCTGCACGCCGCCCTTGTAGGGCACGTACTCCCATTTGGCGCCGATGCGGCGCTGCAGTTCGATGCCCGCGAGATGCGCGGTGCTGCCGCTGGCGGTGACGGCGAAGTTGAGATCGCTTTTCTTCGAGAGCTCGACCAGCTCCTTCAGCGTGCCGGCCTGCACCGACGGGTGCACCACCAGCAGGTGCGGCGAGTAGGCCAGCATGGCCACGCTGCGCAGGTCCTTCGACGGGTCGAAAGGCAGCTTGGGATACAGCGACGGGCTGATGGCCAGCGCGCCGAGGTCGCACAGCATCAGCGTGTAGCCGTCGGCCGGCGCCTTGGCCAGCAGGTCGGCGCCGAGGTTGCCGTTGGCGCCGGCCTTGTTGTCGATGACGACGGGCTGCCCGAGCGCCTCCGACAGCGGCTGGCTGATGGCGCGCGCAATGATGTCGGAAGAGCCGCCCGGCGGGTACGGAACGATGATGCGGATCGGCTTCGAGGGCCAGTTGCCTGTGCCGCCCTGCGCGCCTGCCGCGGCCTGCGCGAAGGAGCGCGCCGGCAGGCTGGCGGCCAGCGTGGTGGCGAGCGCGACGCCGAGTGCGCCGCGTCGGGAGATGGTCATGCTGCCTCCTGTTGTTCGATGGTCGTCACTGCCTTGCGCGCAATGAGCCGCACAAGTTATCAGTCATCGTACAACTAGGCAGACGACTTGTCCAGCAGGCCGGACAAGAAAAATGTCAGTGGGAGGAGGCGCTGTCGGACGACGGCGGGGACGCATCGCCCCCAGCAGTGGCGGCGGCATCGGCCTTCGCCTTCTGCTGCGCGGCCTCCTGCGCCATGCGCAGCCGCTCGCGGCTGTTGGTCAGGTGGATGCGCATGGCGGCGCGCGCCGATTCGGCGTCGCGCCGCGCGATGGCAGCGTAGATCTCTTCGTGCTCGCGGTTGACGCGGCTCAGGTAAGGCGCCCCGCCCTCGTGCGTGCGGATGGCGCTGATGCGGGTGCGCGGGATGAGCGTGGTGCCCAGGTGCCGCATGATGTCCGCGAAGTAAGGATTGCCGGTCGACTCGGCGATCTGCAGGTGGAAGCGGAAGTCCGGCCCCACCGTGTCGCCGGCCACCACCACGTTGCGCTCGAAGTCGTCGAGCGCCTGCCGCATGGCGACCAGCTGTTCGTCGGTGCGGCGGCTGGCGGCGAGGCCGGCAGACTCGGTCTCCAGGCTGATGCGCAACTCCAGCACGGCGAGCACGTCGACGGAGGCGGCGATCTCGCCCGGATCGAGGCGGAACACCCCACCCGTTCGCGGCTGCAGCACGAAGGTGCCCACGCCGTGCAGCGTCTCGACCAGCCCCGCGGCCTGCAGCTTCGACAGCGCCTCGCGCACCACGGTGCGGCTCACGCCATAGGCCTGCATGATGGCCGACTCGGTCGGCAGCTTGTCGCCAGGGCGCAGCGCCTGGCTGCGGATCTTCTCGCCCAGGTCTTCCACCAGCCCGTGCGCGAGTCCGCGCGCACGCTGCCGCGGACGCCCCACGAAAGACGGCGCCGAAGAAGCGGCCTCCGCCGGAGCGTCCGACACCAAGGGATTACCCGCAGTCGTCTGAACCATGGCCACGATGATAATCTCCAAACTAGTTGTACGACAACCGATAACTTATCACTCAACTCCCAAGCGTCGCGGGCGAATCCGCCGGCGGCCTGCGGTTTCCACGGCACCGAAATGCAGCGCCTTTTCGACCTCACGACCGACCTTGCTTGCACGGCATCGTACCGGCCGCTCCAGCGAAACCGCCGCAACGCTCACCCCTCGGAAACCATGACTCCTGCATGCAAGGACGAGCAGCCATGACAGACAACAACAAGATGAACCGCCTCCTGCTGACCGGCGCGGCCGGCGGCCTCGGCAAGGTGCTGCGCGAACGGCTCAAGCCGTATGCGAACGTGCTGCGGCTGTCGGACATCGCCGCGCTGGCGCCGGCTGCCGATGCGCACGAGGAAGTCGTGCCCTGCGACCTCGCCGACAAGGCCGCGGTGCACGCGCTGGTGGAAGGCTGCGACGCCATCGTCCACCTGGGCGGCGTGTCGGTGGAGCGGCCGTTCGAGGAGATCCTCGAGGCCAACATCAAGGGCGTGTTCCACATCTACGAGGCCGCGCGCCGCCACGGGGTGAAGCGCGTGGTGTTCGCGAGCTCCAACCACGTGATCGGCTTCTACAAGCAGAGCGAACGCATCGATGCCCACGCTGCGCGCCGGCCCGACGGCTACTACGGCCTGTCGAAGTCCTTCGGCGAGGATGTGGCGCAGTTCTACTTCGACCGCTGGGGCATCGAGACGGTGAGCATCCGCATCGGCTCGTCTTTTCCCGAGCCGGCCAACCGCCGGATGATGAGCACGTGGCTGAGCTACCGCGACCTGACTTCGCTGATCGAGAAGTCGCTCTTCACGCCCGACGTGAAGCACACCGTGGTCTACGGCATGTCGAACAACCGCGACGTGTGGTGGGACAACAGTGCGGCCGCGCACCTGGGCTTCGTGGCGCAGGACAGCTCCGAAGTGTTCCGCGACAAGATCGAGCAGCAGCCCCCCGTCGCGCCCACCGACCCCAACGCCATCTACCAGGGCGGCGCCTTCACGGCACAGGGTCCGTTCGGTGATTCAGGCAATGCGCGCTGAGCTCGTCCTCGACGCACGCAACGGCACCGGCGAGAGCCCGGTGTGGCATGCCGCCGAGCAGGCGCTGTACTGGGTCGACATTCCCGCGCGCACGCTGAACCGCTGGCACGCGAGCGAAGGCCACGTGCAGTGGAAGGCCGACGAGATGATCGCCTGCATCGCGCCGCGCGCCGACGCGCCCGGCGAGTGGATCGCCGGCATGGAAAGCGGCCTCTTCTCGCTGAAGCCGCAGGCCGACGGCACGCTGGCCGCCGCCTCGCTCGCCCGCGTCGAACACGCTGCGCCCGCCATGCGCTTCAACGACGGACGCTGCGACCGCCAGGGCCGCTTCTGGGCCGGCACCATGCTGCTCGACATGGCCGCAGGCGCGCGCGTCGGCCGCCTCTACAGCTACGGCAAGGGCGACCGCGGTGCCGCCCTTCGGCTCGACGACCTCATCGTGCCCAACGCCCTGGCCTTCAGCCCCGACGGCCGCACCATGTACCTCTCCGATTCGCACCCCGCGGTACAAGCCGTCTGGGCCTTCGACTACGACACCGCCACCGGCACGCCGAGCAACCGGCGCCTCTTCGTCGACATGAAGCCCCTGCCCGGCCGACCCGACGGCGCCGCCATCGACACAGACGGCTGCTACTGGATCTGCGGCAACGACGCGGGCCTGGTGCACCGCTTCACGCCCGATGGCCGGCTCGACCGATCTCTCGAAGTGCCGGTGAAGAAGCCAGCGATGTGCGCCTTCGGCGGCGCGGGCCTCGACACCCTGTTCGTCACCTCGATCCGCCCCGGCGGCATCGACCTGTCGGACCAGCCGCTCGCCGGCGGCGTCTTCGCGCTGCGGCCCGGCGCGCAGGGCGTCCCGGAACCGGCCTTCGGCAGCTGAACCCCTTTCAACAACCACCAAGCAAGAGGACGAGACAAATGAAATTCGCCAAGAAGACCCTGATCGCAATTTCCGCGTGCGCAGCAGCCGCGCTGACCACCATGGCTGCACACGCCACCGAGTTCCGTTCGGCCGACATCCACCCCGACGACTACCCCACCGTGACCGCGGTGAAGTTCATGAGCGAGCGCCTGAAGGCGCTGTCGGGCGGCAAGCACAGCATCAAGGTGTTCAACAACAGTGCGCTCGGCAGCGAGAAGGACACGATCGAGCAGACCAAGATCGGCGCGCTGCAGATGGTGCGCGTGAACATCGCGCCGATGAACAACATCTGCCCCGAGACGCAGGTGCCGACCATGCCCTTCCTGTTCCGCTCGGTCGACCACCTGCACAAGGTGCTCGACGGCCCGATCGGCGAGGAGATCCTGAAGTCGTGCGAGAAGCAGGGCTTCGTCGGCCTGGCCTACTACGACAGCGGCGCGCGCTCGATGTTCACCGCCAAGAAGCCGGTGCGCAGCTTCGCCGACATGAAGGGCCTGAAGGTGCGCGTGCAGCAGTCCGACCTGTGGGTGTCGATGCTCGAGGCCATGGGCGCCAACGCCACGCCGATGCCGATGGGCGAGGTGTACACGGGCCTGAAGACCGGCCTGATCGACGCCGCCGAGAACAACTACCCCACCTATGAGAGCGCCCGCGCTTTCGAGGTGGCCAAGTACTACAGCAAGACCGAGCACTCGATGGCGCCCGAGATGCTGCTGTTCTCCAAGCGCGCGTGGGACAAGCTCTCGGCCGAGGAGCAAGGCTGGATCCGCCAGGCCGCCAAGGAGTCGGTGCCCTACATGCGCAAGCAGTGGGAAGAGCGCGAAGTGAAGTCGCTGGCCACCGTGAAGGCCGGCGGCGCCGAGATCATCGAGGTGGACAAGGCGCCGTTCCAGGCGGCGATGAAGCCGGTGTACGACAAGTTCATCACGGACGCGAAGCTGAAGGACCTGGTCAAGCGCGTCCAGGACACGAAGTGAGCGAGCCGCGCTGCTGAACCAACTCCTTCCCCCTCTGGGGGAAGGCCGGGATGGGGGCACGACGGCGCTGGCATAGGGACGCCGCTAGCCCCCACCCCTGCCCTCCCCCAGAGGGGGAGGGAGAAAACAGAGAAGAAACTTCATGTACACCAAACTTTGCCGCACCCTCGCGCGTGCTTGCATGTGGTTGGGCATCCTCGGCCTCGTCGCGGTGATCTGCGCCGTGAGCTGGCAGGTGTTCGGCCGCTATGTGCTCAACAACACCCCCACCTGGGCCGAAAGCCTCGCACTGCTGCTGGTGCTCTACGTCACCATGCTCGGCGTGGCCGTGGGCGTGCGCGACGCGGGCCACATCGGGCTCGAATCCTTCCTCGTGCTCGCGCCGGACTGGCTGCGGCTGAAGATGGAATACCTCATCCACGCGCTGATCCTGCTGTTCGGCATTGCCATGGCCTGGAACTGCGCCTCGCTCGCCGAGTCGGTGTGGGACTACAGATTGCCCACGCTCTGGATCTCCGAGGGCTGGAAGTACGTGCCCGCCGCCGCATCGGGCGTCCTCATCGTGATGTTCTCCATCGAACACATCATCGCGCTCGCCCAGGGCCGCGAAGTCGAACCTGCCTGGGGCTGAACCGCACCATGACGATCCCTCTGCTCATTCTCTGCCTCTCGTTCACGCTCTTCCTCCTGCTGGGCGTGCCGGTGGCTTTCTCCATCGGCCTGTCGGCCCTGGCCACGCTGCTGTATGAAGGCCTGCCGCTGGCGGTCGGCTTCCAGCAGATGACCTCGGGCATGGGCATCTTCTCGTTCCTCGCCATCCCGTTCTTCATCTTCGCCGGCGAGCTGATGCTCTACGGCGGCATCGCGGACCGCATCGTCAACTTGGCGCGCGACCTGGTGGGCCATGTGCGCGGCGGCCTGGGCATGTCGAACGTGGTGGCCTGCACGCTGTTCGGCGGCGTATCGGGTTCGCCCGTGGCGGACGTCTCGGCCATGGGCGCCGTGATGATCCCGATGATGAAGAAGGAGGGCTATCACGCCGACTACGCGGTCAACGTGACGACCCACGCGGCTCTGGTGGGCGCCCTGATGCCGACCAGCCACAACCTCATCATCTATTCGCTCGCGGCGGGCGGAAAGGTGTCGATCGCGGCGCTGATCCTGGCTGCGCTGCTGCCGGCCGCGGTGCTCACCGTCAGCAACCTCGCGGCCGCCTACCTGGTGGCGGTGAAGCGCGGCTACCCCGCGGGCACCTTCCCCGGCTGGGCCATCGTGGGCCGCTCGTTCGCGGCGGCGCTGCCGGGCCTGTTCGTGGTGCTTCTGATCCTGGGCGGCATCCTGTCGGGCATCTTCACCGCCACCGAATCGGCGGCGGTGGCAGTGCTCTACGCCCTGGCGCTCACCATCTTCGTCTACCGCACGCTGAAGTGGGAGCACTTCATCAAGGCCGCATCGAAGGCGGTGCGCACCACCGGCGTGATCCTGCTGCTGATCGGCATCTCCAGCACCTTCGGCTACCTCATCAGCCTGTACGGCGTGGCCGAGCTCACGGGCCAGATGCTGTCGCAGGTGACGAGCACGCCATGGGTGATCTTCCTGCTCATCAACATCATCCTGTTCGTGCTGGGCACCTTCCTGGACATGGCGGCCACCATCCTGCTGTGCACGCCGATCTTCCTGCCCATCGCCCAGCAATACGGCATGACCTCGGTGCAGTTCGGCATCGTGATGCTCATCAACTGCGCGCTGGGCCTGAACACGCCGCCCGTGGGCACGACGCAGTTCGTCGGCTGCGCGATCGGCGGGGTGTCGGTGGGAACGGTGATGCGCACCATCTGGCCGTTCTACGGAGCGCTGATCTTCGCGCTGGCGGTGGTCACCTTCGTACCCGCGTTCTCCACATGGCTTCCCAGCATGTTCATGGTGGTGAAGTGACGTACACCCCCAGTCTTCGCGCACTTCGTGTCGCGCGCGCCTTCCCCCTTGCAGGGGGCAACACCTGCGGCCGGCAAGGCCGGTTCCGCGGTGTTCCACGAGAAGACCGCGATCCTCTTTGCCGTCCTTGAAACCTGATATGTCCGACGCCGCAAGACCTCCGCTCTACATCCGCATCCACGCGGCCGACAACGTGGCCATCGTCGCCAACGACGGCGGGCTGAAGGCCGGCGCGGAGTTCGCCGACGGCCTGCGGCTGGTGGACAACGTGCCCCAGGGCCACAAGGTCGCGCTGGTCGACCTGGCCGAAGGCGAGGCCATCCGCCGCTACGACGTGGTGATCGGCTACGCGCTGAAGGCGCTGCCGCGCGGCAGCTGGGTGCACGAGCGCGTGATGCGCATGCCGACCGCGCCCGAGCTCGACGGCCTGCCCATCGCCACGGTCAAGCTCCCTGCCCTGCCTCCGCTGGAGGGCTACACCTTCGAGGGCTACCGCAACGCCGACGGCTCGGTGGGCACGCGCAACATCCTGGCCATCACGCAGACGGTGCAGTGCGTGGCGGGCGTCACCGAGTTCGCCGTGCAGCGCATCAAGGCCGAGCTGCTGCCGAAGTACCCGAACGTCGACGACGTGGTGGCGCTGGAACACACCTACGGCTGCGGCGTGGCCATCGACGCGCCCGACGCCATCGTGCCGATCCGCACGCTGCGCAACATCAGCCTCAACCCCAACTTCGGCGGCGAGGTGATGGTGGTGAGCCTCGGCTGCGAGAAGCTGCAGCCCGAGCGGCTGCTGCCGCCAGGGAGCATTCCGATCGCCGACGAGCGCGCGAGCACCGCCCCCGACGCCGCGCTCGACGTGGTCTGCCTGCAGGACGACGCTCACGTCGGCTTCATGTCGATGATCGATTCGGTCATGCGCCAGGCCGAGGAGCACCTCGCCCGGCTCGACGCGCGCAAACGCGAGACCGTGCCCGCCAGCGAACTGGCGGTGGGCGTGCAGTGCGGCGGCAGCGATGCCTTCTCGGGTGTCACCGCCAACCCTGCCGTGGGCTTCTGCACCGACCTGCTGGTGCGCGCGGGCGCCACCGTGATGTTCTCCGAGACCACCGAGGTGCGCGACGGCATCGACCAGCTCACCTCGCGCGCATCCACGCCCGAGGTGGCCGAGGCCATGATCCGCGAGATGGCCTGGTACGACGCCTATTTGAAGAAGGGCATGGTCGACCGCAGCGCCAACACCACGCCGGGCAACAAGAAGGGCGGGCTCTCCAACATCGTCGAGAAGGCGATGGGCTCCATCGTCAAGTCGGGCTCCGCGCCGATCAGCGGCGTGCTCGCGCCCGGCGAGAAGGCCGCGCAGAAGGGCCTGATCTACACCGCCACCCCCGCCAGCGACTTCATCTGCGGCACGCTGCAGCTGGCCGCCGGCATCAACCTGCATGTCTTCACCACCGGCCGCGGCACGCCCTACGGACTGGCCGAGGTGCCGGTGATCAAGGTCGCCACGCGCAGCGACCTCGCGCGCCGCTGGCACGACCTGATGGACGTGAACGCAGGCCGCATTGCCGACGGCGAGGCCAGCATCGAGGACGTGGGCTGGGAACTCTTCCGGCTGATGCTCGACGTGGCCAGCGGCCGCAGGAAGACCTGGGCCGAGCACTGGAAGCTGCACAACGCGCTGGTGCTGTTCAATCCCGCGCCGGTGACCTGAGCAGGGACGAGCGCGACGCCCGGGTTCACGTCTCTATCTCTGATTCCTTTTTCAGAACAGTCTCTTCATCAATGGAGTCCCACATGGAAGACCTCAAGGACAAGACAGCCCTCGTCACAGGCGCCAGCACCGGCATAGGCGCGGCGGTGGCCATCGCCTTCGCCGCGCGCGGCATGCGCGTGGCGGTGCACTACAACAGCTCCGCCGACGCGGCGAACCAGGTGGTCGACACCATCCTCGCGGCTGGCGGCACCGCCTTTGCGCTGAAGGCCGACGTGCGCGACACGGGCGCGATCCGCGAGTGCGTGAAGCAGGCTTCGTCGCAGTTCGGCGGCCGCATCGACGTGCTGGTGAACAACGCGGGCAGCCTGGTCAGGCGCGTGCCGATCGCGGAGTTCGATGATGCGCTCTTCGACGAGGTGCTGCACATCAACGCGCGCTCGGTGCTCGCGTTCTGCCGCGAGGTGGTTCCGTTGATGCGCAAGAGCGGCGGCGGCAACATCATCAACGTGACCTCGGTCGCGGCGCGCACCGGCGGCGGGCCTTCGGCCTACCTGTACGCAGGCTCGAAGGGCTTCGTGAGCACGGCGACGCACGGGCTGGCGAAGGAGCTGGTGGGCGATCGCATCCGCGTGAACGCGGTGGCACCGGGCGTCATCCAGACCCCCTTCCAGGACCGCTTCTCCACGCCCGCGATGCTGGAGAGCTTCCGCGCCAGCATTCCGATGGGCCGGCTCGGCGAGCCCGAGGAATGCGTGGGCGCGTTCCTCTATCTCGCCTCGGAGCAGCTCTCGGGCTACGTCACCGGACAGGTGATCGAGGTGAATGGCGGGCAGTACATGCCCTGAGCCTCCAGCGCCCTCCCTTATTCGGCAATCAACGCAAACCACGACGGAGACAAAGAAGATGACGATCCCATTCCTGCGCAAGCTGGTGGCCCTCGCGGGCGCGGCCTGCATCGCCTTCGGTGCTGCAGCCCCCGCGGCCCATGCCGCCGGCAACGACTACCCCAACCATGTGGTCGAGCTGGTCGTTCCCTACCAGCCCGGCGGCGGCACGGACGCGCTCGCGCGCGCCTTCGCCGACGCGAGCCGCAAGTACATGTCCGAGAGCATCGTGATCGTGAACCGCCCCGGCGCGGGCGGCGCCATCGGCTGGAACGAGGTGATCCACGCCAAGCCCGACGGCTACAAACTCGCGGTGCTCACGGTCGAGCTGCTCACGCTGCCGCACCTGGGCCTGGCGAAGTTCAACTACGACGACTTCCAGCCCATCGCGCAGCTCAACGCCGACCCGGCCGCCATCACGGTGAAGGCCGACTCGCCCTACAACACCATCGAGGAATTCGTCGCCGCCGCGAAGAAGAAGCCAGGCGAGATGGGCGTGGGCAATTCGGGCACGGGCTCGATCTGGCACCTGGCCGCCTCGGCACTCGAAGACAAGACTGGCGCCAAGTTCAACCACATTCCGTTCCAGGGCGCCAACCCCGCCGTGCTGGCGCTGCTGGGCGGCCACGTCGAGGCGGTGGCCGTGAGCCCGGCCGAGGTTTCCACCTACGTGCAGGCCGGCAAGCTCAAGATGCTGATGGTCATGGCCGACAAGCGCCTGCCCGCCTTCGACAAGGTGCCCACCGCGAAGGAGCGCGGCATCGACATCTCGATCGGCACCTGGCGCGGTCTCGGCGCGCCGAAGAACACGCCGCCCGAAGTGATGGCCAAGCTGCGCGACATCGCCGCCAAGACCGCGAAGGAGCCGGCGCTGCGCGAGGTGATGGACAAGCAGAACCTGGGCTACGTCTACACCGACGGCGCCGCCTTCAAGGAAACGCTGGCGAAGGACAACGAGTACTTCAAGCAGCTCATCACCAAGCTGGGCATCAAGCCCTGAGGGAGGCATCGCATGCAACGCCGCACACTCATCCGCACCGCCCTCGCCTCTTCGGTCGCCGCAGCGCTTCCGGCTGCCTTCGCGCAAGGCAGCGGCAACTGGCCCACCGGCAAGCCCATCACCTATCTCGTGCCCTTTCCGGCCGGCGGCACCACCGACGTGCTGGGCCGGCTGATCGGGCAGAAGCTGGGGCCGGCGCTGGGCACCACGGTGATCATCGACAACAAGGGCGGCGCCGGCGGAAGCGTGGGCTCCGAGATCGGCGCGCGGGCCGCGCCCGACGGCTTCACGCTGGTGGGCGGCACGATCAGCTCGCACGCGATCAACATCAGCCTGTATCCCAAGCTCGGCTACGACCCGCAGAAGTCGTTCGCGCCGGTGACGCTGATCGGCACCAACCCGGTGGTGCTGGTGGTGAACCAGGCCAGCCCCTGCAAGACGCTGAAGGACGTGATCGAAGCCAGCAAGGCCAAGGCCGGCGGGCTCTCGTCAGCCTCGGCCGGCACGGGCACCTCGCAGCACCTGGCGCTGGAACTGCTGGCCTACAAGTCGGGCGTGAAGTTCACGCACATCCCGTACAAGGGCAGCGGCCCGGCGATCCAGGACGTGATCGGCGGGCAGGTCGACATGATGTTCGACACCACCGTGGTGGCCGGCCCGCACATCCAGAGCGGCAAGCTGCGCGCGATCGCCGTCACCTCGGCGAAGCGGCTGGCCTCGATGCCCGACGTGCCGACGGTGGCGGAGTCGGGCGTGCCGGGGCTGCGGGACTTCGAGGTGGTGTCGTGGCAGGCGATCTTCGTGCCCGCGAACACGCCGGCGCCGGTGGTCGACCGGCTGCACGCCGAGATCCGCAAGATCCTCGCGACGCCCGAGATGCAGGACAAGCTCAAGGGTTTCGGCATGGAGCCGGCCGACCTGAGCACCACGCAGATCGCGGCCTTCCAGAAGGCCGAGGTCGAGAAGTGGGCGCAGGTGATCAAGGCGGCGGGCATCAAGCCCGACTGACCGGCTGATCGGCGGGGGCGGCCCGGGGGCGGCCGCGGATGGCCGGGAACCAAGGGAAGCTTCCTACGCCCCGGGCGAAAAGCCCTTTATAGAATGCCCCTCCGATCCGCTTTCCAGATCATTGCCACGTGTCCGACCGCTCCGCCGTACTGCCCCAATACCTGTTTCCCAAGCAGGCCCTGACCAATTTCGCCGGCTGGGTCGCGGGCAAGGAGCGGGGCGCCGTCACGACGTGGATCATCCGGCGCTTCGTGGCGAAGTACGGCGTGGACATGGGCGAGGCGCTCGAGTCGGACATCAGCCACTACAAGAGCTTCAACCAGTTCTTCACGCGCGAGCTCAAGCCCGGCGCCCGGCCTATCGCCCAGGCCGACCTGGTGTGCCCGGTGGACGGCGCGATCAGCCAGTTCGGCGCCATCGAGGGCGACCAGATCTTCCAGGCCAAGGGCCACAACTACACGACCACCGCACTGGTGGGCGGCGACGCCACGCTGGCCGCCAAGTTCGCGCACGGCAGCTTCGCCACGCTCTACCTGAGCCCGCGCGACTACCACCGCATCCACATGCCCTGCGATGGGCGGCTGGTGCGCATGATCCACGTGCCGGGCGACCTGTTCTCGGTGAACCCGACGACGGCGCGCGGCGTGCCCGGCCTCTTCGCGCGCAACGAGCGCGTGGTGTGCGTCTTCGAATCGGCGCGCGGGCCCTTCGTGCTGGTGCTGGTGGGCGCCACCATCGTCGGCAGCATGGCCACCGTCTGGCACGGCGTGGTCAACCCGCCGCGCGTGGGCGAGCTGCGCGAGTGGCACTACGCCGATCAGCAGATCGACATCCGCAAGGGCGACGAGATGGGCCGGTTCTTGCTGGGCTCCACCGTCGTCATGCTCTTCCCGGCGCCTGCGCTGGCCTTCAACCCGCAATGGGCACCGGGCCGCGCGATCCGGCTGGGCGAAGCCATGGCCGACTACACCAATTTGTGAGGCTTTGTCTCACAACCCGCATGCAGCTTGTATTTACAGCTACAAAACTAGTAGCATTCTCATCGATTGCGATATAGTCGCCGGCCAACGAGACGGTTCATAACCAACCACAAGAACGCGAGGCATCGCCCTGCCCCCGCCAGGTCGACGGCCCGCCCAGCTTCGAGGAGATGATGTCGATGAGTACCAAGGAAAACGCAGCCATCAGCCAGCTGCTCGCCCTGCTCGAAGCCCGCTACGCACTGCGCGTGCTCTGGGCCCTGCGCGACGGCCATGCGCAGACCTTCCGCCTGCTGCAGGACAGCGTCGGCGGCATCACTCCCAACACGCTGAACACCCGCATCAAGGAACTGCGCGAGGCCGGCCTCGTCGGCCACGGCAGCGACGGCTACAGCCTCACGCTCAGCGGGCAGGACCTGCTCAAGCGCCTGTCCGACCTGCAGGCCTTCGCCGGCAAATGGCAGCTCGGCCAGCAGAAGAAGGCTGCGGCGACTGCGACTGCCGTGCCCGCCGCCGCGGCCCCGACCGCTCCCGCCGCGCCGGTTTCGGCCCCGGCTCCCCCGGTTTCGGCTCCCTCCGCGGACCCCCTCGCATCGCCCGCTTCCGCACCTGCACCGTCCGGCGACGGCACCAGCCACGGCTGACCGCGCGCCGGAGCCGCCTGCCGGGCATCGGTAAACTCCGCTCCTTCGATCCACGGATCTCACATTCGACGCAAGGAACGCTCCCCATGCCCACCACCCCCTCCGGCCTGCAATACGAAGACACCGAAGTCGGCACCGGCGCCGAAGCCAAGGCCGGCCATCACGTGCACGTGCACTACACCGGCTGGCTCTACAACGACGGCGTGCAAGGCGCCAAGTTCGACTCCAGCCGCGACCGCAACGACCCCTTCGCGTTCTCGCTGGGCGCCGGCCAGGTCATCAAGGGCTGGGACGAAGGCGTTGCCGGCATGAAGATCGGCGGCAAGCGCACGCTGATCATTCCCGCGTCGCTGGGTTACGGCGCGCGCGGCGCGGGCGGCGTGATCCCCCCGAACGCCACCCTGAAGTTCGACGTCGAACTGCTCGACGCCCACTGAGCCCCTCTGCCAACGCGGCTACAAGGCCCGGTTTCGGGCCTTTTTTGTGTCCCGGAGGCCGTTTCGACCCCATTTTTTCGCTTGAAAAGCCTCTGGCCAGCCCCAAGTGGCTGGCTATCGTTTGTTTTCCGGCGCCTGCCGGTTCTTTGAAAAATGTCTGACCCGCAACAATCCGCACAGAACTCTCAAATGCTGCAAGGCGAGCCAAGTCCCGAAGAACTGGAGGCGGCGCATGCCGCCAACGAGGCCGAGGCGCTCGACGCCCTGGCCGTCGCGCAGGCCGAACTCGCCGCGCTGCAGGCCAAGAATGCCGAACTGGCCGATCAGTACCTGCGCGCCCAGGCAGACGTGCAGAACGCCCGCCGCCGCGCCGACGAAGAAGTCAGCAAGGCCCGCAAGTTCGCCGTCGAGGCCTTCGCCGAAAGCCTGCTGCCCGTGACCGACAGCCTGGAAGCCGGCCTGGCCGTCAAGGACGCCACGCCCGAGCAGATCCGCGAAGGCGCCGAGGCCACGCTGCGCCAGCTCAAGAGCGCGCTCGAACGCAACAAGGTGATCGAGGTGGCGCCCGCCCCCGGCACCAAGTTCGATCCGCACCAGCACCAGGCCATCTCGATGGTGCCCGCCGACCAGGAACCCAACACCGTGGTGAGCGTGCTGCAGAAGGGCTACACCATCAACGACCGCGTGCTGCGCCCCGCGCTGGTCACCGTCAGCGCGCCCAAGTGACGCCGGACGTTCTGCAGTACACAAGATTCCCACAGGAAATCCCCGTTTCGTCCCTTGAATCGCAACGGGTTATCCACACGTTCATAACAACATAACTTTCAGGCTTTCAGGAGTAAGAACATGGCAAAGATCATCGGCATCGACCTCGGCACCACCAACTCGTGCGTGTCGATCATGGAAGGCAACACCACGCGTGTGATCGAGAACTCGGAAGGTGCGCGCACCACGCCGTCGATCGTCGCGTACCAGGAAGACGGTGAAGTGCTGGTCGGTGCCTCGGCCAAGCGCCAGGCCGTGACCAACCCCAAGAACACGCTGTACGCGATCAAGCGCCTGATCGGCCGCAAGTTCGAGGAAAAGGAAGTCCAGAAGGACATCGACCTGATGCCCTACACCATCGCCAAGGCCGACAACGGCGACGCGTGGGTGGAAGTGCGCGGCAAGAAGATCGCCCCGCAGCAGGTCAGCGCCGACATCCTGCGCAAGATGAAGAAGACCGCCGAAGACTACCTCGGCGAAACCGTCAGCGAAGCCGTGATCACGGTGCCCGCCTACTTCAACGACGCCCAGCGCCAGGCCACCAAGGACGCCGGCCGCATCGCGGGCCTCGACGTCAAGCGCATCATCAACGAGCCCACCGCCGCTGCCCTGGCCTTCGGCCTGGACAAGCAGGACAAGGCCGACCGCAAGATCGCCGTGTATGACCTCGGCGGCGGTACCTTCGACGTGTCGATCATCGAAATTGCCGACGTGGACGGCGAGAAGCAGTTCGAAGTGCTGTCGACCAACGGCGACACCTTCCTGGGCGGCGAAGACTTCGACCAGCGCATCATCGACTACATCATCGGCGAGTTCAAGAAGGAACAGGGCGTCGACCTGAGCAAGGACGTGCTGGCCCTGCAGCGCCTGAAGGAAGCCGCCGAGAAGGCCAAGATCGAGCTGTCGAACAGCGCGCAGACCGACATCAACCTGCCCTACATCACGGCCGATGCATCGGGTCCGAAGCACCTGAACATCAAGCTGACCCGCGCGAAGCTGGAAAGCCTGGTCGACGAGCTGATCGAGCGCACCATCGCTCCCTGCCGCCTGGCCATCAAGGACGCCGGCATCAGCGTGGGCGACATCAACGACGTGATCCTGGTCGGCGGCATGACCCGCATGCCCAAGGTGCAGGAGAAGGTGAAGGAGTTCTTCGGCAAGGATCCGCGCAAGGACGTGAACCCCGACGAGGCCGTGGCCGTCGGCGCCGCCATCCAGGGCCAGGTGCTCTCGGGCGACCGCAAGGACGTGCTGCTGCTGGACGTGACCCCGCTGTCGCTGGGCATCGAGACCATGGGCGGCGTCATGACCAAGATGATCGCCAAGAACACCACGATCCCGACCAAGTTCGCGCAGACCTTCTCGACCGCCGAGGACAACCAGCCGGCCGTGACCATCAAGGTGTTCCAGGGTGAACGCGACATCGCCGCGGGCAACAAGCTGCTGGGCGAATTCAATCTCGAAGGCATTCCGCCGGCAGCGCGCGGCACGCCGCAGATCGAGGTGAGCTTCGACATCGACGCCAACGGCATCCTGCACGTCGGCGCGAAGGACAAGGGCACCGGCAAGGAGAACAAGATCACCATCAAGGCGAGCTCGGGCCTGTCGGAAGACGAGATCCAGAAGATGGTGAAGGACGCCGAGCTCAACGCCGCCGACGACAAGAAGAAGCTCGAGATCGTGCAGGCGCGCAACCAGGGCGAAGCCATGGTCCACAGCGTGAAGAAGTCGCTGGGCGAACACGGCGCAAGCCTCGAGGCCTCGGAGAAGGACGCGATCGAGACCGCGATCAAGAACCTGGAAGAAGCCCTCAAGGGCGACGACAAGGCCGCGATCGAGGAAAAGACCAACGCCCTGATGACCGCGAGCCAGAAGCTCGGCGAGAAGATGTACGCCGAATCGCAGGCCGCGGCCGGCGCCTCGGCAGCAGCCGGCGCGGCTGGCGCGGAAGCTGCATCGCACGCACAGGCTGACGACAACGTGGTCGACGCCGAAGTGAAGGAAGTCAAGAAGGGCTGATCTCCAGCCCGCCGACCAAGGCTGGAACACCTGAGAGGGTGCTCCAGCCTTTCTCGCTTCAGTCACCCGAGCTCCCGCCGCTTCTCCTGATCTCCCGATCGACCTGCCATGGCCACCAAACGCGACTATTACGAAACCCTGGGCGTCCCCAAGAACGCCAGCGAGGAAGAAATCAAGAAGGCTTATCGCAAGCTCGCGATGAAGCACCACCCGGACCGCAACCACGGCGACACCGCGAAGGAGGCCGAGGCCAAGTTCAAGGAGGTCAAGGAAGCCTATGAAATGCTTTCCGACGGCCAGAAGCGCGCGGCCTACGACCAGTACGGCCACGCCGGCGTCGACCCGAACATGCGCGGCCCGGGCGCCGAAGGCTTCGGCGGCTTCGCGGAAGCCTTCGGCGACATCTTCGGCGACGTGTTCGGAGGCGGCGGCCGCCGCGGCGGCGGCCGGCAGGTCTTCCGCGGCAGCGACCTGAGCTACGCGATGGAGATCACCCTCGAGGAAGCGGCCGAGGGCAAGACCACCGAGATCCGCATCCCGACCTGGGACGAGTGCGAGACCTGCCACGGCTCGGGTGCGAAGCCCGGCACCAAGCCCATCACCTGCACCACCTGCCACGGCGCGGGCGCGGTGCAGATGCGCCAGGGCTTCTTCAGCGTGCAGCAGACCTGCCCCACCTGCCACGGCAGCGGCAAGATCATTCCCGAGCCCTGCACCGCATGCCACGGCCAGGGCAAGATCAAGCGCAACAAGACGCTCGAAGTGAAGATCCGCGCGGGCATCGACGACGGCCAGCGCATGCGCGTGACGGGCAGCGGCGAGCCTGGCGTCAACGGCGGCCCGCCGGGCGACCTGTACATCGAGATCCGCCTGAAGAAGCACGACATCTTCGAGCGCGACGGCGACAACCTGCACTGCGTGGTGCCGGTGAGCGTGACCACTGCCGCGCTCGGCGGCGAGATCAACGTGCCCACGCTCAAGGGTGCGGCGGCCATCGACATTCCCGAGGGCACGCAAAGCGGCAAGCAGTTCCGCCTGCGCGGCAAGGGCATCAAGGGCGTGAACTCGAGCTACCCGGGTGATCTGTATTGCCACGTGCGCGTCGAGACGCCGGTGAAGCTCACCGAGTACCAGCGCAAGCTGCTGAAGGACCTCGACGAGTCGCTCAAGAAGGGCGGCGAGAAGCACAGCCCCACCGACAAGGGCTGGTTCGACAAGGCGAAGGAATTCTTCAGCTGATCGTCCTGCACGCGCCGGGCCTGCCGCTGCGCAGTAGACCGGCGTCGTGCTTCGGGCCGGCCGCAATGGCCGGCCTCGGCATGCTCAAGCCTGCTGAAAGGCTGGCCCCTGTCCACTTGAGGTTGAACAGCGAACCGGGGCCGCTTCGCTGGACACGGGGGCTCGAGAGCAGCCTCCCCGCTATCCCTACCTATCTCTGGAGCAGACCGGCCACCTTGAACTGGTGCACCGGCCACTGCACCCCTGGTCGCACCGATGCGGTGCATCCGCACCAGAAGGAACACGCCGACCCCGCCCCGGGCGCGATACCGACACCGACTCACGCGAGCCACCTATCCGAAGGTGGCTCAGGGTTTGCTTTTATATTTTTTTGGGTTGAGCAATAAACCGAACGGCAGATCGCGCGTTATTGCAACAGGAACGCCTGTTTTTTGAGCCTCGACGCTCAATAGGCGATTTTTTCCCGGAGAAAAGGCAAAAACGGACGACGGCCATTCGGCATAGGTGTTTTCACCCGGAGAGAATGAAGAAAGCGAGCCTTTGAATTTACCTGAAATCCGGAAATTTGTTCCTTGATTTTGGTGGAACTTTACTTGGCAGCGTGGTTCTGAATTAACAAATGATTTGCCGGGTTCAATCTTTGCTTTATGCTGATTGTTAGCAGATTGTTGTAGGGGAGTTTTCCACGGCATGCAGCCATGGGCAGGCACACCTTTAAATGTTGCGCAAGCCTTTGCTGCACGCTATCGGGCCAAAAGCCCAACGACCTGAAGGAGGCGTGACCATGGATGTGATCAGCAACTTTGCCGCCCGCTACGAGCGAACCCGCGAGGAAGTCATCTCGCTGCAGGATTACCTGGACATCTGCAAGCGGGATCCCATGGCCTATGCCACTGCCTCCGAGCGCATGCTCAAGGCCATCGGCGAGCCTCAGCTGGTCGACACCCGCAACGACCCCCGCCTGTCGCGGATCTTCGCGAACAAGGTCATCAAGATCTATCCGGCATTCAAGGAGTTCTATGGCATGGAAGACGCCATAGAGCAGGTGGTGTCCTATTTCCGCCATGCAGCCCAGGGGCTGGAGGAAAAGAAGCAGATCCTTTACCTGCTGGGCCCGGTGGGCGGCGGCAAGAGTTCGATCGCGGAACGCCTGAAGCAGCTCATGGAGCACGTTCCCTTCTACGCCATCCAGGGTTCGCCGGTCAACGAATCGCCGCTGGGCCTCTTCGATGCGGTCGAGGACGGCGAGATCCTTGAAAAGGAATACGGCATCCCGAGCCGCTACCTGAATCGAATTCTTTCTCCCTGGGCCGTCAAGCGGCTCGAGGAGTACGGCGGCGACATCCGCCAGTTCAAGGTCGTCAAGCGCTATCCGTCTGTACTGCGGCAGATCGCGGTCGCCAAGACCGAACCGGGCGACGAGAACAACCAGGACATCTCCTCGCTGGTCGGCAAGGTCGACATCCGCAAGCTCGAAACCTACGCCCAGGACGACCCCGACGCCTACTCCTACTCCGGCGGCTTGTGCCTGGCCAACCAGGGCCTGCTGGAGTTCGTGGAAATGTTCAAGGCGCCGATCAAGGTGCTGCACCCCCTGCTGACCGCCACGCAGGAAGGCAACTTCAAGGGCACGGAGGGCTTCGGCGCCATCCCCTTCGACGGCATCGTGCTCGCCCACAGCAACGAGAGCGAGTGGAAGGCCTTCCGCAACAACAAGAACAACGAGGCTTTCCTCGACCGGATCTACATCGTCAAGGTGCCCTACTGCCTGCGCGTCTCGGAGGAGATCAAGATCTACGAGAAGCTGGTGCGCAATTCCTCGCTGGCCCACGCCCCCTGCGCCCCGGGAACGTTGCGCATGATGGCCCAGCTCTCGGTGCTCACGCGCCTGAAGGAGCCCGAGAACTCCAGCACCTTCAGCAAGATGCAGGTCTACGACGGCGAGAACCTCAAGGACACCGACCCGAAGGCGAAGTCGATCCAGGAGTACCGCGACTACGCGGGCGTCGACGAGGGCATGAGCGGCGTTTCGACGCGCTTCGCCTTCAAGATCATCTCCAAGGTCTTCAACTTCGACAGCTCCGAGGTCGCCGCCAACCCGGTGCACCTGATGTACGTGCTCGAGCAGCAGATCGAGCGCGAGCAGTTCCAGCCGGAAGTCGAGCAGAAGTACATCAGCTACATCAAGGAACTGCTGGCGCCGCGGTACGCCGAGTTCATCGGCAAGGAGATCCAGACCGCCTACCTAGAGAGCTACAGCGAGTACGGCCAGAACATCTTCGACCGCTACGTCACCTACGCCGACTACTGGATCCAGGATCAGGAGTTCCGCGACGTGGACACCGGCGAAGTCTTCGACCGCGCCTCGCTCAACGCCGAACTCGAGAAGATCGAGCGGCCCGCCGGCATCGGCAACCCGAAGGACTTCCGCAACGAGATCGTCAACTTCGTGCTGCGCGCTCGGGCCGGAAACGCTGGACGCAACCCGGCGTGGACCAGCTACGAGAAGCTGCGCTCGGTGATCGAAAAGAAGATGTTCTCCAACACCGAGGAACTGTTGCCGGTGATCAGCTTCAACACCAAGAGCAGCGCCGACGAGCAGAAGAAGCACGAGGACTTCGTGACCCGCATGGTCGAGAAGGGCTATACGTCGAAGCAGGTGCGCCTGCTCTGCGAGTGGTATCTGCGTGTGCGCAAGAGCTCGTGATATGGCACACCCCCAGGCTCCGCGCACTTCGTGTCGCTTCTCCACCCCCCTTGCAGGGGGCAACGCCAGCGGCCCGGCAGGGCCGGTTCCGCGGCGTTTCACGAAGGGACGCGGCCTGATCCGTCACTAAGGGAGCAGACACATCGTGGCCATCCTGCAGCAGATCATCGACCGCCGCCTGTCGGGCAAGAACAAGTCCATCGGCAACCGTGAGCGCTTCCTCAGGCGCTACAAGGGGCAGATCCAGGAGGCGGTGAGGCGCGCCGTCAGCGGCCGCAACATTCGCGAGTTGGAGCAGGGCGAAGATGTGACGCTGCCGCGCCACGACGTGTCCGAGCCCGTGTTCGGCCACGCTCGCGGTGGTGACCGCGAGTACGTGCATCCCGGCAACCAGGAGTACCTCAAGGGCGACCGCATCAAGCGGCCCGAAGGCGGCGGTGGAAGCGGCTCCGGCAGCGGAGAGGCCAGCGACAGCGGAGAAGGCGAGGACGACTTCGTCTTCCGCCTCACGCGCGAGGAATTCATGCGCGTCTTCTTCGACGACCTCGCGCTGCCGCACCTCATCCGCACGCAGATCGCCGACGTGCCGGAATGGAAGAGCCACCGCGCCGGCTTCACCAGCGACGGCTCCCCCAACAACCTGCACGTGGTGCGCTCGATGCGCGGGGCCCTCGCCCGCCGCATCGCGCTGGGCGGAGAGCCGCGCAAGGAACTCAAGCGCCTGGAGGCGCACCTCGAGAGCCTGCAGCGGCATCCTCAGGCCGACCAGCCCTTCATCCAGAAGGAGATCCGCGAGACCGAAGAGCGCATCGCCGAAGTGCGGCGCTCCATGCGGCACGTGCCCTACATCGATCCCATCGACCTGCGCTACCGCAACCGCGTGAAGACGCCCGTGCCCAGCGCCAAGGCGGTGATGTTCTGCCTGATGGACGTGTCGGGCTCGATGGACGAGGCGCGCAAGGACATGGCCAAGCGCTTCTTCATGCTGCTGTACATGTTCCTCACGCGGCACTACGAGAAGATCGACCTGGTCTTCCTGCGCCACCACACCCAGGCACAGGAGGTGAGCGAGGAGGAGTTCTTCCATGCCACCGAGACCGGCGGCACGGTCGTATCGAGTGCGCTGGTGCTGATGGACGAGATCATCAAGGCGCGCTACCCCAGCGGCGAATGGAACGTCTACGGCGCGCAGGCCAGCGACGGCGACAACTGGCACCAGGACAGCGGCCGCTGCCGCGAGCTGCTGGTCGAGAACATCCTGCCGGCGGTGCGCTACTACGCCTACGTGCAGGTTGCCGAGACCGAACAGAACCTGTGGCAGGAATACCAGCAGCTCGAGGGCGTGGAGCCCAACTTCGCCATGCGCAAGGTGTCCGAGGCGCAGGACATCTACCCGGTCTTCCGCGACCTGTTCAAGAAGGAAGGTGTGACGTCATGAACAACACCATCTCCGCCCCTCCTCCGGCCACCAGCCTGCCGCGGCTGGAGCGCCTGCCCAGCCCTTCGGACTGGACCTTCGAGCTGATCGAGACCTACCACTCCGAGATCGCGAAGACCGCCCGGAGCTACGGCCTGGACGTGTACGCGAACCAGCTCGAGATCATCACCGCCGAGCAGATGATGGATGCCTACGCCAGCGTGGGCATGCCCATGATCTACCGCCACTGGTCGTACGGGAAGCAGTTCATCGCCACCGAGAAGAACTACCGCCGCGGGCACATGGGCCTGGCCTACGAGATCGTCATCAACTCCGATCCGTGCATCGCCTACCTGATGGAGGAGAACACCATGGCCATGCAGGCCCTGGTGATCGCCCACGCGGCCTACGGACACAACAGCTTCTTCAAGGGCAACTACCTGTTCCGGATGTGGACGGACGCCTCGTCCATCATCGACTACCTTGTCTACGCGCGGCACTACATCGCCGAGTGCGAGGAGCGCCACGGCCTCGATGCAGTCGAGGAGCTGCTCGATTCCTGCCATGCGCTGATGAACTACGGCGTCGACCGCTATCGCCGTCCGCAGAAGCGTTCGCTGGCGCAGGAGGCCGCCCAGCGCGCCGAGCGCGAGCGCCACATGCAGCAGCAGGTGAACGACCTCTGGCGCACGCTGCCGCGCAGGAGCGAGCAGGCGGCCGAGGCCGATGCCGCCAGGCGCTTCCCGGCGGAGCCACAGGAGAACCTGCTCTACTTCATCGAGAAGAACGCCGCGCTGCTGGAGCCGTGGCAGCGCGAGGTGGTGCGCATCGTGCGCAAGATCGCGCAGTACTTCTACCCGCAGCGCCAGACCCAGGTCATGAACGAGGGCTGGGCCACCTTCTGGCACTACACGCTGCTCAACACCATGTACGACCGCGGCCAGCTCGCCGACGGCTTCATGATGGAATGGCTGAGTTCGCACACGGGCGTGATCTTCCAGCCGCCGGTGGGCCACCGCGCCTACAGCGGCATCAATCCCTATGCGCTGGGCTTCGCGATGTACACCGACCTGCGCCGCATCTGCGAGAAGCCGACGGAGGAAGACCGCCGCTGGTTCCCCGATTTCGCAGGCACCGACTGGCTGCGCACGCTCGACTATGCGATGCGCAACTTCAAGGACGAGAGCTTCATCGGCCAGTTCCTGAGCCCGAAGACGATGCGCGACTTCCGTCTCTTCGCGATCCGCGACTTCCAGAGCGAATCGGAGCTGGAGGTGTCCGCCATCCACGACGACAGCGGCTACCACGCGCTGCGCGAGTCGCTGTCACGCCAGTACGACATGGGCAGCCGCGAGCCGGACATCCAGGTATGGAACGTGGCCATGCGCGGCGACCGCTCGCTGACGCTTCGGCACACGCAGCGCAACAACCTGCCGCTGCACGACACGGCCGAAGAGGTGCTCAAGCACGTCGCGCGGCTCTGGGGCTTCGACGTGCATCTGGAGAGCATCGACAGCCAGGGCCGCATCAGCCGCAGCTGGAAGGCCTCGGCGCCGAAGCAGCTGTATTAGGCCAACCCCCAGGCTTCGCGCACTTCGTGTCGCGCGCGCCTTCCCCCTTGCAGGGGGCAGCAACAACCGCGGCCCGGCAAAGCCGGTTCCGCGGTGTTCCACGAAAAATTCGCGTTCAGGAGACCAACGCCGCAATAGCGAGGGTGTAGCCCTTCACGCCGAGCCCCACGATGATGCCCTTGGCTGCGGGCGAGATGTACGAGTGGTGGCGGAATTCCTCGCGCGCATGCACGTTCGAGATGTGCAGTTCGATCAGCGGCACGCTCGCGCCCTTGATGGCGTCGTGCAGCGCGATCGAGGTGTGGGTGTAGGCGCCGGGGTTCATCACCACGCCGATCATGTTGCCTGCCGCAACCTCGCGGCCGGCCTCCTGGATCCAGTCGATCAGCACGCCTTCGTGGTTCGACTGGCGGCATTCGATCTCCACGCCGTGCTTCGCACCCGTTTCCTTGCACAGGCGCTCGACGTCGGCCAGCGTGTCGCGTCCGTACTGTTCGGGCTCGCGCGTGCCGAGCAGGTTGAGGTTGGGGCCGTTGAGGACGAGGATCTTCTTCATGATGGTTGACGGAATCTGGCAAACGGACGCCGATTATGTTCTCGCGGCCGTCCTGCGCCCGCGCGCGGCGGTCGAGCCGACGTAGTAGTTGTACGAATCGATGTCGACCACGCAGCGCGCCATCAGCTCGACGAAGGAGCGCAGCTTCTGCCCCATGTAGCGCTGCCGCTGGTAGGCGCAGTAGATGCGCCGCGGCTCCGGCTGCCACTGCGGCAGCACCGGCGCGAGTACGCCCTGCTCCAGCTCGGGCCGCACGAAGAAGGCCGGCAGCAGCGCGATGCCCAGGCCGTCGATGCAGAAGGTCTTCATCACCCAGTGGTCGTTGGTTTCGAAGGCCGGCTCGGGCCTGAAGGCGAAGCTGGCCGCGCCCGAGACCAGCAGCACCTGCGAGCGCCCGGCCGATTCCTTCATCACGATGGACTGGTGCGCCGCCAGTTCGTCGGGCGACGACGGCATGCCGTGCCGCGCGAGGTACTGAGGACTCGCGTACAGCCCGTAGTTCAGCCGCCCCAGCAACCGCGCCACGAGGTTCGGCGCATCGGGCGGCTCGGAGCACACGTAGCAATCGACGTCGGCGATGCGCGGCGCGTGGAAGCCGTTGGCCACGTCGAGGTGGCAGCGCACGTCCGGATGCGCCTCCAGGAACAACTTGACCACGTGGCAGACGAAGGAGGTGCTGAACTGCGTGTCCGACAGCAGCGAGAGGCTGCCCGACACGCCCGTCGTCAGCGCATGGATCTCGGTGCTGGCCTCCTCGAGCCGGCCCTTCACCTCGTCGAGCAGCCCTTCGCCGCGTGCGAGAAAGGCGTGCCCGGCCTCGGTGAGCGAGATGCGGCGCGGGCTGCGCAGCAGCAGCTGCGCGCCCAGCAGCTCCTCCAGGCGCGTGAGCTGCCGGCTCAGGGTGGCCTTGGAGACGCCGGAGAGGCCCTCCGCCTTCGTCAGGCTGCCGCTGCGGGCGATCAGCACGAAAGCCTCGACCAGGGCGAGATCGATGCGGCTCATGCGGCCCAGCGTTGCAGGAATGAAAAGCAGCGTCTCTTCATGTGACTTTCATCGGTGCGGCGGAAACGGTACGGTATCACCGGCGAACAGTTCGCTCCCCACGATCCATCCATGAACACTCCACAAGACACGGCCGCGTGGCACCCCGTCGCGCGCTCGGCCGACCTGCGCCCGGGCGCCAACATCGTCGCCGGCTTCGCCGAAGGCCAGGAACTCGCCCTCTGGCGCGCGGCCGACGGCACCGCCCAGGCCTGGGAGAACCGCTGCCCCCACCGCAGCGTGCGCTTCACGCTCGGGCAGGTCGTCGACAACCGACTGGCCTGCGCGTACCACGGCTGGCAATACCAGGCGGGCAGCGGACAGTGCACCAGCATTCCGGCGCACCCCGCCATGCAGGCGCCGCGCAACGTCTGCGCGAAGACCTTCGGCACGGCGGAGGCGGCCGGGATGCTGTGGGTGAACCTTTCGCCCGAGGCTCCCCCGGTTCCAGACGAACTGCGCGATGCCGTCCCTGGCGGCTGGCATTTCTGCCGCACGCTGACCGTGCGCGCGCCCGCCGCCACTGCGCGGGCGGCGCTCGTGCAGTACGGCATGGCGGCCTCCTCGCCAGGCTGGCGCGGCCGGCTCGGCGGCGCGGAAACCCTCGCGCTCGTCCTCGACGCCCAGCCCGGCCTCGCCTTCTTCCACCTGTGGACCGAGGCGGCGCCCGGCTCGGCCGCCATGAAGGCCCTGCACGCAGCAGCCCGCCAGTTGCGCACCGACATCGAAGCCCTGCCCCGCGGCTGAAGAAAGAGAGATCCATGCCCTTCGCCACCGACGATCCCAACATGCTCGACGACTGGCTGGTCGTCGGCCCCGCGCCGGCGCCATCGGCCTCGCGCACCACCCGCCTGCTCGGCGAGACCGTGCAGTTGTCGACCGGCGCCGACGGCACGCCAAGCTGCAGCCTCGGCGAGATGCCGCTCGCCGTGCAGCGACGCTACGGCTATCTCTGGGTGTGCCCCAGCGGCCGCCCGGCCCGTCCGCTCTTCGACTTTCCCGAATACGACGAACCGGGCCGCCGCCGCGTCGACTGCGGCGGCATCGGCGTGGCGGTGTCGGGCCTGCGCGTGATCGAGAATTTCCTGGACATGGCGCACTTTCCGTTCGTTCATGCCGACTACCTCGGCAAGGTGCCGCACACCGAGGTGGCGCAGTACCAGGTGCAGGTGGAACCGGCCACCGGCGAGATCTGGGCCACCGACTGCCGCTTCTGGCAGCCGCGCGCCTCGGCCGCCCACGATTCTTCGGGCAGCGAGGTCATCTACAAGTACCGCGTGATGCAGCCCTTCTCGGCCATGCTCTACAAGAGCAGCTTCCGCGCGGGGGAGCTCGATGCGATCGGCATCTTCCTGCAGCCCGTCGACGAGGAACACGTGATCGCCCACACCCTGCTGGCCTGCTACGACGACCACTCCACCGACGCCGAGCTCATCGCCTTCCAGCACACCATCTTCGGGCAGGACAAGCCCATCCTGGAGAACCACGCCTTCAAGCGCATGCCGCTCGAAGGCCGCGCCGAGACGCCCACACGCGGCGACACCTCCTCCGTCACCTACCGGCGATGGCTGCGCGAGCGCGGCATGCGCTTCGGCGTGAGGGCCGCGGCATGACGACGGCGACGCTGAAGCTCTACGACTACCCGCTCTCGGGCAACTGCTTCAAGGTCCGGCAGATGCTGGCCTGGCTGGGCATGGCGTACCAGACGGTGCCAGTCGATTTCTTTCCCGGCCGCGAGCACAAGTCGGCCGCGTTCCTCGCCGACGTCAATCCGCTGGGCCAGCTGCCGGTGATCGACGACGCCGGCTTCATGCTGCGCGACGCGCAGGCCATCCTGGTCTATCTCGCGAGCCGCTACGACGCAGGAGGCCGCTGGTATCCCGACAAGCCGAGCCTGCGCGGCGAAGTCGCCCAGTGGCTCGCCACCGCCGACGAGATCACCCGCACCGCCTCGGCCGCGCGGCTGCACGACGCCCTGGGCTATCACCACCTCGACATCGATGCCTGCCGCGCGGGCGCGCGCGCCGTGTTCCGCGTGCTGGACGACCACCTCGCCGAACGCGCCACCGAAGGCCTGCACTGGCTCGCGTCGGCGCCCGATGCGACCATTGCCGACCTCGCCTGCTTTCCCTACGTGGCGCTCGCGGGCGAAGGCGGCATCTCGCTCGACGAGTTTCCCGCGTTGCGAAACTGGGTCTGGGATTTCCGCCACCTGCCCGGGTTCATCGGCATGTCGGGTATCTTCCCCGCTGGCCCTGCCTGAGAATCCTCTTCCATCCCCCCGCTTCCGAGATCGAACATCATGAAGACCAAAGCCGCCGTCGCCTGGAAATCCGGCGCCCCGCTCACTATCGAAACCGTGGACCTCGAAGGCCCGAAATTCGGCGAAGTGCTCGTCGAGATCAAGGCCACCGGCATCTGCCACACCGACTACTACACCCTCTCGGGCGCCGACCCCGAGGGCATCTTCCCCGCCATCCTGGGCCATGAGGGCGCAGGCATCGTGGTGGACGTCGGCCCCGGCGTCACCACCCTGAAGAAGGGCGACCACGTCATTCCGCTGTACACGCCCGAATGCCGCCAGTGCAAGTTCTGCCTGAGCCGCAAGACCAACCTGTGCCAGCTCATCCGCGGCACGCAGGGCAAGGGCCTGATGCCCGACGGCACCAGCCGCTTCAGCCTCGACGGCAAGCCCATCGCCCACTACATGGGCACCAGCACCTTCAGCAACTACACCGTCGCGCCCGAGATCTCGCTGGCCAAGATCCGCGAGGACGCACCCTTCGACAAGGTCTGCTACATCGGCTGCGGCGTGACCACCGGCATCGGCGCGGTGATCTTCACCGCCAAGGTGGAAGCCGGCGCCAACGTGGTGGTGTTCGGCCTCGGCGGCATCGGCCTGAACGTGATCCAGGGCGCCAAGATGGTGGGCGCCGACAAGATCATCGGCATCGACCTGAACCCCGCTCGCGAGGAGATGGCGCGCAAGTTCGGCATGACGCACTTCCTGAACCCGAAGGACCACGAGAACATCGTCGACGCGATCGTGCAGCTGACCGACGGCGGCGCGGACTACAGCTTCGAGTGCATCGGCAACACCAAGGTGATGCGCCAGGCGCTGGAGTGCACGCACAAGGGCTGGGGCCGCAGCATCATCATCGGCGTGGCCGAGGCGGGCGCCGAGATCAGCACCCGCCCGTTCCAGCTGGTCACCGGCCGCAAGTGGGAAGGCTCGGCCTTCGGCGGCGCGCGCGGGCGCACCGACGTGCCGAAGATCGTCGACTGGTACATGGAAGGAAAGATCGACATCGACAGCCTGATCACGCACACCATGCCGCTGGAGAAGATCAACGACGGCTTCGACCTCATGAAGCGCGGCGAGTCGATCCGCGGCGTGGTGATCTACTAACCCCCAGGCTTCGCGCACTTCGTGTCGCTGCGCCAACCCCCTTGCAGGGGGCGACACCTGCGGCCCGGCAAAGCCGGTTCCGCGGTAGCCTCGGGCTCACCCCCAGGCTTCGCGCACTTCGTGTCGCTGCGCCAACCCCCTGCAGGGGGCAACACCTGCGGCCCGGCGAAGCCGGTTCCGCGGTGTTCCTGGCAAAGGCATCTACTCATTCACTGGAGATGATCTCGTGACGGAAAGAATGGAACCCCTGCGCAGGATCGAGGCGGGCGTCCTCGAGGTGGCCTACTACGAAGCCGGCCCCGCCGACGGTCCGCCTGTGCTGCTGATGCACGGCTTCCCGTACGACATCCACACCTATGCCGAGGTCGCGTCGATGCTGGCCGACGCGGGCTGCCGGGTGATCGTGCCGTACCTGCGCGGCTACGGTCCCACGCGCTTCCTGAGCGAGGCGACACCGCGCTCGGGCGAGCAGGCTGCGCTGGGCGCCGACCTGCTTGCGCTGCTCGACGCGCTGGAGATCGAGCGCGCCGTGCTCGCCGGCTACGACTGGGGCGGCCGTGCGGCCTGCGTGGTCGCGGCGCTGTGGCCCGAGCGCTGCGCGGGGCTGGTGTCCCTCAACAGCTACAACATCCAGAACATCGCCAAGGCGATGGAGCCCGACACGCCCGAGAATGAGCACAGCCTCTGGTACCAGTACTACTTCCACAGCGAGCGCGGGCGCGCCGGCCTGCAGAAGGACCGCAGGGCGTTCACGAAGCTGCTGTGGAAGCTCTGGTCGCCCACCTGGAAGTTCGACGACGCCACCTTCGAGCGCAGCGCCGCCGCCTTCGACCATCCCGACTTCGTGGACGTGGTGATCCAGTCGTACCGGCATCGCTTCGGCCTGGTGCCGGGCGATCCGGCGTACGCCGACATCGAGCGCCGCCTCGCGGCCCAGCCCACGATCACCGCGCCCGCCATCACCTTCGACGGCATCGACGACGGCGTGCGCCCGCCGGCCGATGCCTCCGCCCACGCCCACCGCTTCGGCGGCCCGCGCTCGCACCGGCTCGTGCCGGGCGCCGGCCACAACCTGCCGCAGGAAGCGCCCCGCACCTTCGCCGACGCCGTGCTCGAGCTCGTGCCGGCGCTGCGCGCCAACGACAAGAAACCTCAATGACCGACAACACCCCCAAGCTGCTCTCCGAGCACCGCGCCTTCGGCGGCCTGCAGCGCTTCGTCGAGCACCGTTCGCTCGAGATCGGCCTGCCGATGCGCTTCTCGGTCTACCTGCCGCCGCAGGCCGCGCACGAGCGCGTGCCGGCCCTGCTCTACCTCGCGGGCCTGACCTGCAACGAGGAGACCTTCGCCATCAAGGCCGGCGCGCAGCGCATGGCGGCCAGCCTGGGCATCGCGCTGATCGCACCCGACACCAGCCCGCGCGGCCCGGAAGTGGAAGGCATCCCGGGCGCCAAGGACAACTGGGACTTCGGCATCGGCGCCGGCTTCTATCTCGACGCGCTGGCCGAACCGTGGGCCACGCACTGGCGCATGGAAAGCTGGATCGTGCAGGAGCTGCTGCCGCTGGTGGCCCGGCACTGTCCGATCGACGGCGAGCGCATCGGCATCTTCGGCCACTCGATGGGCGGCCACGGGGCGCTGACGCTGGCGCTGCGGCATCCGGGGCGCTTCAGGTCGCTGTCGGCCTTCGCGCCGATCTGCGCGCCCACCCAGTGCCCATGGGGCGAGAAGGCCTTCGCGGGCTACCTGGGCGAGCCCGGCGCCGACCGCGCGCAGTGGCTGGCGCACGATGCCAGCGCGCTCATGAAGTCGCAGGTCACGGCGCCCTACCCGCAGGGCATCCTCATCGACCAGGGGCTGGACGACAAATTCCTGGCCGAGCAGCTGCACCCCGAGATCTTCGAGGCCGCCTGCTTCGCCGCCGGCCAGCCGCTCACGCTGCGCCGCCACGCGGGCTACGACCACGGCTACTACTTCATCCAGAGCTTCATGGCCGACCACATCGCCCACCACGCGCAGACCTTGCGCGCCTGAGCGTTCGCAGGCCGCCTCATCGACCGCGGCGCCACCGCGCCGTATGATGAAACGCATCATGTCCGCCGCCCAGATTCCGGCTTTCCACCTGCGGTCGCGCAAAGGCGGCGCCGAGGAGAACATGGTGCTGGCAGGCATCTGGCGCCGCGCATGGATCGCGGCCAACCGCGACGTCGCGCACGTCGAGCCCATCGCCCACTGGCTGCATCGCGTGCACACCGAGTTCGGCCCGCCTGCCGAAGTGGTGGTGGCCGAGCGCGAAGGCCAGGTGCTGGCCTTCATGGTGCTGCTGGCGCGACGCGAGTACGTGGCCCAGCTCTTCGTCGAGCCCCACCTGCGCAACCAGGGCCTGGGCAAGGCGCTGCTCGACGAAGCCTGCGTGCGCATTCCCAGCGGCTGGCGGCTGCACGTGGCGGCCACCAACACATCGGCCCAGCGCTTCTATGAACGCTACGGGCTGGAGCGTGGCGCGGCCGACCGCCACCCCACCAGCGGCCGCGAACGCATCGCCTACCATTGGTCGCCCTCGCGCCCGCCGTGGCGCATCGGCTGACGACAGGCCTCGGCCCCTCTCTCATTCCTCGCAGCACCATGCGCATCGACCACATCGCACTCTGGACCACCGATCTCGAACGCTGCAAGCGCTTCTACGTCGACTACTTCGGCGCCACCGCCGGCGCCGGCTACGTCAACCCGGCCAAGGGCTTCGCCTCCTGCTTCCTGAGCCTGGGCGACGGCGCGCGCATCGAGGCCATGACCACCAGCACGCTCGCGCCCGTGCCGGCCGAACCCGGCGCCCAGCGCATGGGCTGGACGCACCTCGCGATCAGCGTGGACTCCGACGCCGCCGTGGACGCGCTCACGCAGCGCCTGAAGGCCGACGGCTACCCGCTGCTCGACGGCCCGCGCCGCACCGGCGACGGCTACTACGAGAGCGTGGTGCTCGACCCGGACGGCAACCGCATCGAGATCACTGCATGAGCGCCGCGCCGGGCCGTCCCAGGCAAGTTCGCGCCATGGTGCGAAGCACGGAGGTACTCCGATGAGCGAGTTCGTCCAGAGCCTGCACGAGGTCTTCGAGCGCCTCGGCCGCATCGAGACGAAGCGCATGTTCGGCGGCCACGGCGTCTGGCACGAGGGCCGGATGATCGCGCTGGTCGCCGACGAGACGCTCTACCTCAAGTCCGACGCGGAAAGCGCCGTGCACTTCGACAGGCTGAACCTGCAGCCCTTCACCTACATGCGCCAGGGCAAGGCGATGCCGATGTCCTACCGGCTCGCCCCGGCCGACCTCTTCGAGGATCGCGAGGAGGCCGCGCGCTGGGGCCGGCTGGCCTACGAGGCGGCGCTGCGCTCGGGCCAGCCACCCAAGCCGAAAAAGCCCCGCAAGCCGGCTGCAAGGAAGGCCGCAGCCAAGAAGACAGCAGCGAAGAAAGCCCCCGTGAAGAAAAAGAAACCGACGGCGAAAGCGGCCTCCCGGTGAACGAGCGCCGCACCCATCCCACGCTCCCGCCCCTGCTCGAGCGCGAACAGATCGCGCTGCTCGATCCCTTCGAAAGCCTGACCACGGCGAACATCGTGGTCGTCTCCACGCTGCAGGAAGCGGAGCGCGCCGCCGCCACGCTGCTGGCGGCCGGCATCGCGGGCTTCGACACCGAATCGAAACCCACCTTCGCGAAGAACGAGGTGTCGGGCGGGCCGCACGTGGTGCAGTTCGCCACGCGCGATGCGGCCTGGCTGTTCCAGCTGCACCGCACCGAGTGCAACCCGGTAGTGGCCGCGCTGATCGCCTCGACCGAGCTGCGCAAGGTCGGCTTCGGCCTGTCGGGCGACCTCACGCTGATCCGCAACCGGCTGAACCTCGAGCCGAAGGCCGTGTTCGACATCGACGACGAGTTCCGCCGCCGCGGCTACCGCAGGTCGGTGGGCGTGAAGGCGGCGGTGGCGCTGGTGTTCGGCCGCCGCTTCGTCAAGTCGCGCAAGGCGACCACCTCGAACTGGGCCAACCGGCAACTCACCGAGGCACAGGTCCGCTATGCGGCGAACGACGCCTGGGCGTCGATCCGGGTGTACGACGCGCTCTTCGGCGGCGGCTGATCCGGAGGGCTCAGTCGCGCCCGGCCTCGATGATCGCCTGCGCCAGCCGCTTGGGGTTCGAGAAGAACATCTCGTGGCTGCCCGGGCACTCCACCAGACGGAACAGGCCCAGCCGCTCCGACAGGCGCGGATGCCACGGCAGGCCGTGCGGCATCGCGGTGTCCTGCTGGCAGTTCAGGTACGACTTGCCCAGCGCCAGCGCCGCCAGCGGCTGACTCAGGCGGATCTTGTCCGTGAAGGTGCGATACGGATGGGGGTTGAGCTTCTCGTAGGCGGCCTGCGCGGTCGCGAAGTCGGCGTCGTTGATGAAGGCCTCGCGCCAGATCTCGAAGGGCAGCGTCACCGCATTGCCGTTGCCCGCGGCGACGGCGTCGAACAGCGTCACGTAGTGCGGCGGCACCATGTCGTTGAGCGATTCGCCGTCCAGCGGCACGAAGGCGTTGATGTAGACCAGCCGCTTGAGCCTGTGCGCGATGCGGTCGGCCACGCCCGAGATCACCATGCCGCCGTAGCTGTGGCCCACGAGGCGCACCTGCGTGAGGTCCTTTTCCTCGATGTAGCGCACGGCGGAGGCGATGGCGTCTTCGAGGCCGGTGCTGGAGCGGTCGTCGCCGGGGTTGTTGCCCGCCAGCGTGGGGCAGTACACGGTGTGGCCGGCCGCGCGCACGCCGTCGGCCACGGCTTCGATCTCGGCGCCGGTGTGCCACGCGCCGTGGACCAGGACATAGGTATCGGACATGGGAAGTCTCTTTCGTTGTTTCGATGCAGAGGGACTTTAGGAACGGGGCGATGCCGCGAATGGCCGATGCCTGCCACGCGGATGGCCGGTTCGCGCCAGTTCAGCGCCGGCGCCGCAGTTCGCCGGGTGTGGCGCCCAGGTGCGCACGGCATTGGCGAACAAAGTGTGAGGCATCGGCCAGTCCCACGCGATACCCGATTTGGGCGATGCCCAGACGGTCGAAACGTGCATCGGCCAGCATGCGGCGCGCGGCCGCCATGCGGAAACCCGCGAGCGCGGCGGCGAAGGTGGTGGGGCCCTCCTCGCTGCCCTCGCCGGCGGCCAGGCAGCGGTGCAGGCTGCGTTCGGAAATGCCCAGCCCGCGCGCCACGCTCGCCGCGGTGAGCCCGCACTCGGCGTGCCGCTCGCGCGTGGCGTCGAGCACGCGGCGGCGCAGCGCCGCCCTGCCCTTGTCCGGTGCATCCGCGCAGCCGCTGCCGGTGGCCAGGGCCAGCAGGCTGCCGAGCTGGTCGCTCAGCAGCTCGGCGGGCATCGGGGGCTTCGCCGCCAGCTCGGGCGTCAGCTGCCGAACGAAGCCGCTCAGCACGCCGCCCCAGCCCGATTGCCCGTCGATGCGCCGCGCCACCTGGTCGCCGGCATCGGGAATCCACGAGTCGACCCAGGCGGTCGGCAGCTCGATCGAGATGGTGTCGGCCGACTGCAGCAGGTGGAATTCGTAGAGCCGGCGCGAATCGACCAGCACCGCGTCGCCCGGGAGCAGCCGCGCCGAGCGGCCGTCCTGCACCGCCACCCAGGCCGAATCGGCCTTGCACAGCAGGTAGAAGTAGTTGCTGCGGCTGTGGGCGATGGCCCGGCGCGTGCGGTAGACGTCCTGCGCGCTGCCGCGCACCTGGTTGACCACGATGGGCCCCAGCGGTGCCGATTCGAGCGTGGCGCCGAAGCTGCCGGCCACGGGGCTGGTCACGTCCATCTCCAGGAAGCCCTCGCAGACGGCGCCCACCCAGTAGTCGAGCCGCTGCGGGGGCGGCACGGCGTCGGTGGACCAGCGGTGGATGGCGTCGTGGCTCATGGGGGCATGAACATAGCCAAGGCGGACCCGCTTGCCAATCGGGTTTAGACCACCTCCGACGCCCCAGCGGGCGACACATCGGCACAATGGCCCTCGAATCAAACCGGTGCGCCGGGCGCCGCCCCGCCCGCACACACACCAAGGAAGGACAACACAGGCCATGAGCAACAAGCAAAGCGACTTCGGACTGATCGGCCTGGCCGTGATGGGCCAGAACCTCGTCCTGAACGTGGAAAGCCGCGGCTTCCAGGTCAGCGTCTACAACCGCACCGAGGCCACCACCGAGGCCTTCATCGCCGCCAACCCAGGCAAGAAGCTGGTCGGCGCGAAGACGCTGGAAGAGTTCGTGCAGAGCCTGGCGAGGCCGCGCAAGATCCAGATCATGGTGAAGGCTGGCGCGCCGGTCGACCAGGTGATCGAGCAGCTCATTCCCCTGCTGGACAAGGACGACATCGTCATCGACGGCGGCAACAGCCTCTACACCGACACCGAGCGCCGCGACGCATACCTCGCGTCGAAGGGCCTGCGCTTCATCGGTGCGGGCGTGTCGGGCGGCGAGGAAGGCGCGCGCAAGGGCCCGTCGATCATGCCGGGCGGCCCGCTCTCCACCTGGGAGGTGATGAAGCCGATCTTCGAGAGCATCTCGGCCAAGGTGGACGGCGAGCCCTGCGTGATCCACATCGGCCCCGGCGGCGCGGGCCACTACGTGAAGATGGTGCACAACGGCATCGAGTACGGCGACATGCAGCTCATCTGCGAGGCCTACAGCCTGTTCAAGGCGGCCGGCTTCACCACCGACGAGATGGCCGCCATCTTCAACGAATGGAACGAGGGCGAGCTGCAGAGCTACCTGATCCAGATCACCGCCAAGGCGCTCGAGCAGAAAGACCCGGAGACGGGCAAGCCGATCGTCGACGTCATCCTCGACAAGGCCGGCCAGAAGGGCACGGGCCAGTGGACGCTGATCAACGCGGCCGAGAACGCGGTGGTCATCAGCACCATCAACGCCGCCGTGGAAGCGCGCGTGCTCTCGTCGCAGAAGAAGGCGCGCGTGGCGGCCAGCAAGCAGCTGCAGGGGCCCAAGATCGAACTGTCGGTCGAGAAGAAGGCGCTGGTGGCCAAGGTGCACGACGCGCTCTACGCCTCGAAGGTCATCAGCTACACGCAGGGCTTCGACCTCATCAAGACCATGGGCGACAAGAAGAACTGGGGCCTCGACCTGGGCGGCATCGCCTCGATCTGGCGCGGCGGCTGCATCATCCGCGCGCGCTTCCTCAACCGCATCACCGACGCCTTCCGCACCGACCCGGCGCTGGCCAACCTGATGCTCGACCCGTTCTTCAAGGACCTGCTCAACCGCACCCAGCAGAACTGGCGCGAGGTGGTGGCGCTGGCCGTGAGCAACGGCATCCCGGTGCCGGCCTTCAGCGCCTCGCTGGCCTACTACGACAGCTACCGCACCGAGCGCCTTCCCGCGAACCTGCTGCAGGCGCAGCGCGACTTCTTCGGCGCCCACACCTACGAACGCGTGGACAAGCCCGAAGGCCAGTTCTTCCACACCGACTGGCCCGAAGTGATCGGTTGAAACCCGTGTGATGCCATGCCGGCCCTCGACTACCCCAGCCACCTGGTCGAGGACTGGCAACTGCCCGACGGCACCCCGGTGCGCATCCGCCCGATCCGAGCCGAGGATCTGGCGATGCACACCGCCTTCGTGAACGGCCTCTCGAAGGAAACCGGCTACCGGCGCCTGCTCTCGCCGCGAACGCCGCAGCCCGACGAGCTGTGGCGCATGACGCACATCGACTACGACCGGGAACTGGCGCTGATCGCGACGACCGTGGTCGACGGCGCCGAACGGCAGATGGGCGTGGCGCGCTACGTTCGCGGCGACACGCCCGGCACGGCGCAGGTCGCCGAATTCGCCATCGTCATCGGCGACGCATGGCAGCACCATGGCCTGGCGTCCAAGCTCATGCGCAAGCTGATCGACGCCGCCAGGGCGGCCGGCGTGAGACAGCTCGCCGACATCACCCTCTACGACAACACCGCCATGCTGGCGCTGGCGCGCAAGCTGGGCTTCAGCGTGCAGCGCGATCCGGGCAACCCGAACGTGACGCGGCTGCGGCTCGCCCTGGACCCGGCCGCCTGAGCTTCGGCCGGCCGGCGGCCGAACCGCTGCGCCCTTCTTCCTTCACCCGGCGCGCCGGCCCGTGGCCTGCCGCCGCCGGCACGCACGCACGCACGCACGCAGCCTTTTGGTAAAGCACCACACCTCGTTCGAAGGCGCCTGCAAACCTAAATCTACTTCCTTATGATGCAAAACCTTTTTCCGCCGGAAGCAGAGAGCCTTCGCCATGGTCCAGCTCGCATTGCGTCGTCCGTACACATTCATCGTCATGGCGATGCTGATCGTGCTGGCCACGCCCTTCGTGCTGGCGCGAATGGCGACCGACATCTTCCCGGAGATCAACATCCCGGTGGTCAGCATCATCTGGAACTACACCGGCCTGCCGGCACAGGAGATGGGCCAGCGCATCTCGGGCCAGGTGGAGCGCGGGCTGACCACCACGGTGAGCGACATCGAGCACATCGAATCGCAGTCGCTGGCGGGCGTGGCCATCATCAAGGTGTTCTTCCAGCCCACGGCCAACATCGAGATGGCCATCTCGCAGGTGGTGGCCTCGATGCAGGCGCAGGTGCGGCAGCTGCCGCCGGGCATCACGCCGCCGCTGGTCATCAAGTACTCGGCCTCCAGCGTGCCGGTGATCCAGCTGGCGCTGTCGAGCCCCACGCGCTCGGAGAACTCCCTCTTCGACGCCACCGTCAACCAGCTGCGCCCGCAGCTCATCACGGTGCCGGGCGCTGCCATTCCCTTTCCCTACGGCGGCAAGAACCGGCTGATCTCGGTCGACCTCGACACCCAGGCGCTGCAGGCGCGCGGCCTCTCGCCGGCCGACGTGGTGAACGCGGTGAACACGCAGAACCTGATCCTTCCCTCGGGCACGGCCAAGTTCGGCGCCACCGAATACAACGTGAAGATGAACGGCTCGCCCGATGCCATCGCGGGCCTGAACGACCTACCGATCCGCACGGTGAACGGCGCCACCACCTACCTGCGCGACGTGGCCTACGTGCGCGACGGCTTCTCCCCGCAGACCAACGTGGTGCGCCAGGACGGCGTGCGCGGCGTGCTGCTGTCGGTGCTGAAGAACGGCGGCGCCTCCACGCTGGACATCGTCTCGAACATCCGCGCGATGCTGCCCATCGCCGCCCAGACGATGCCGGAAGACATCAAGATCACGCCGCTGTTCGACCAGTCGGTGTTCGTGAAGGCCGCCGTCAAGGGCGTGGTGTTCGAGGCCATCCTGGCGGCCGCCCTCACGGCCGCGATGGTGCTGATCTTCCTGGGCAACTGGCGCAGCACGCTCATCATCGGGCTGACCATTCCGCTGTCGATCCTGGCGTCCATCCTGGTGCTCTACGCGCTGGGCGAGACGCTCAACCTCATGACGCTGGGCGGCCTGGCGCTGTCGGTGGGCATCCTGGTCGACCAGGCGATCGTGACCATCGAGAACATCGAGCGGCACCTGCACATGGGCACGCCGCTGAAGGAGGCCATAGAGATCGGCGCGGGCGAGATCGGCTCGGCGGCGTTCGTATCCACGCTGTGCATCTGCATCGTGTTCGTGCCGATGTTCTTCCTCTCGGGCGTGGCGCGCTTCCTGTTCGTGCCGCTGGCCGAGGCGGTGGTGTTCGCCATGATCGCGTCCTACCTGCTGTCGCGCACGCTGGTGCCGACGCTGGTGATGCTGCTGATGGGCGGTTCGCATTCGGCGCAGCCGGCTCAACAGGTAGAGGGCGCGAAGCAGAGCGCCCTGCAGCGCCTGTACCGCGCCTTCGATCGCCGCTTCGAGCGCGTGCGCCGCGCCTACACGCTGGTGCTGTCGGCGGTGCTGTCGAAGCGCGCCGGCTTCATCGGCCTCTTCCTCGGCTTCTGCCTGCTGTCGTGCCTGCTCTACCCCGCGCTGGGCCGTGACTTCTTCCCGACGGTGGATGCCGGCCAGATCCGCCTGCACCTGCGCGCGCCCACCGGCACGCGCATCGAGGAGACCGCCCGCCTCACCGACCGGGTGGAGGCCGCCATCCGCGAGCTGGTGCCGCCCGACCAGCTGGAGACCATCCTCGACAACCTGGGCGTGCCCAACAGCGGCATCAACCTCTCGTACAGCAACGCCGGCACCATCGGCACCTTCGACGGCGAGCTGCTGCTGTCGCTGAAGGAAGGCCACAGGCCCACCGAACAGTTCGTGTCGCTGCTGCGGGCCGAGCTGCCCAAGCGCTTTCCGGGCATCGAGTTCTTCTTCCAGCCGGCGGATATCGTCACGCAGATCCTGAACTTCGGCCTGCCGGCGGCCATCGACGTGCAGTTCAGCGGCAACGACATGGCCGGCAACGCGGCGCGCGCGGCCGAGTTGACCAAGGCGATCCGCCAGATTCCCGGCGCGGTCGACGCCCACGTGCACCAGCGCCTGGACGGCCCCGCGCTGAGCCTGCAGATGGACCGCACGCGGCTGCAGCAGTACGGCCTGACCGCCTCCAACGTGGGGCAGAACGTGCTCATCGCGCTGTCGGGCAGCTCGCAGACGGCGCCAGCCTTCTGGCTGAACCCGGCCAACGGCGTGGTCTACAGCATCGCGGTGCAGTCGCCGCAGTACGTGGTCGACTCGCTGGATTCGCTGCTCAACATCCCGGTGGGCGCCAGCGGCACGCCGGCGGCGGCAGGCGGAGGCTCGCAGCAGCTGCTGGGCAACCTGGTCGACGCGCAGGCCGCGCGCCAGCCGGCCGTGATGTCGCGCTACAACATCGCGCCGGTGATCGACGTCTACGTGAGCGTGCAGGGCACCGACCTCGCCAGCGTGGCCTCGAAGGTGCAGAAGCTGGTCGACGAGATGCGGCCCACGCTGCCGCGCGGCAGCCGCGTCGACATCCGCGGGCAGGTGCAGACGATGCAGTCGTCGTTCATCGGCCTGGGCGTGGGGCTGGCGATGGCGATCGTACTGGTCTACCTGCTGATCGTGGTCACCTTCCAGTCGTGGCTGGACGCGGCCATCATCATCACCGCCCTGCCTGCGGCGCTCGCGGGCATCGCATGGATGCTGTTCATCACCGGCACCACGCTGAGCGTGCCGGCGCTCACGGGCGCGATCATGACGATGGGCGTTGCCACGGCCAACTCCATCCTGCTGGTGTCCTTCGCGCGCGAGCGGCTGGCCGCGGGCATTCCGCCGCTGTCGGCCGCACTGGAAGCCGGCGCCACCCGCATCCGGCCGGTGCTGATGACGGCGCTGGCGATGATCATCGGCATGATCCCGATGGCGCTGGGCCTGGGCGAAGGCGCCGAGCAGAACGCGCCGCTGGGCCGCGCGGTGATCGGTGGCCTGGTCTTCGCCACGGTGTCGACATTGTTTTTCGTGCCTGCCGTGTTCGCGGGCGTGCACAGTCGGCTTGCGCACCGCCGTGCGGCGCGCGAGGCGCAGCATCAACCCCTCGCAGGCCCCGCGCCTCAGGAGAACTGAAACCTGATGACCCCCACGCTCATTCACTTCGTGTATTCGCTGCCCCCCGCGGGGGCCGCAGCTCGCCTTGGGAGCGGCCCGGCGCCGATGATGGCCCCCACGCTCATTCACTTCGTGTATTCGCTGCCCCCCGAGGGGGCCGCAGCTCGCCTTGGGAGCGGCCCGGCGCCGAACTGGCCATGACGGAGCAACGCCATTCGGCATTGGCCATCCACCCCATCGCCGCCGAGGAAGGTGACGGCGAGCAGTTGCTGCGCCGCCGGCAGATCGTGCGGCGCACGCGCTGGCTGGTGCTGATCGTCCTGGTGCTGCTGGCGCTGGGCGCGGCGCGCACGGTGTTCGTGCGCATCGCCAACGCCCGCGCGCTGGAAGCCGGCACCGCCGAGCGCGCGAAGCAGTACGTGCAGACCGCCCTGCCCCGCGTGCCCACGGCGGGCCAGACGCTGTCGCTGCCGGGCACGCTGCAGGGCTTCGTGCAGTCGCCCATCTCGGCGCGCGCCAGCGGCTACCTCAAGCGCTGGACCAGGGACATCGGCAGCCGCGTCGAGAAGGGCGAGCTGCTCGCCGAGATCGAGACGCCCGAGATCGACCAGCAACTCTCGCAGGCCGTGGCCGCGCGCGCGCAGGCCGCCTCGGGGCTGGAGCTGGCGCGCAGCACCGCCGAGCGCTGGGAGGCGCTGCGCAAGAAGGACGTGGTTTCGCAGCAGGACCTGGACGAGCGCCGCAGCGCCGTCGCGCAGGCCACCTCCAACGTGGCCGCAGCCGATGCCAACGTGCAGCGGCTCAGGCAGACCGAGGGCTTCAAGCGCGTGGTGGCGCCGTTCGCGGGCGTGATCACGCGGCGCAACGTCGACGTGGGCGACCTGATCGACGCCGGCGCGGGCGGCGGCGCCGGGCGTGCGCTCTTCATGCTGGCGCAGACCGATCCGCTGCGCGTGTACATCAATGTGCCGCAGGCCTACGCGCAGCTGGTGAAGGCCGGCCAGCCGGTGGTGGTGACGCAGGCCGAGCTGCGCGGCCAGACCTTCAAGGGCGAAGTGGCGCGCACCTCGGGCGCCATCGACACGACCACGCGGATGATGCAGGTCGAAGTCTCGCTGCCCAACAAGGACGGCGCGCTGCTGCCCGGCGCCTACGTGCAGGTGTCGCTGCCGCTGGCCGCGAGCCGCACGCTCACCGTGCCGGCGAACGCGCTGCTGTTCCGCGCCGAGGGCACGCGCATCGCGGTGGTCGATGCGCAGGGCCGTGTCGCCCTGCGCGCGGTGACCCTGGGGCGCAACTACGGCGAGAACGTGGAAGTGATCGACGGGCTCGAGGCCGCCGACCGCATGGTGCTCAACCCCTCCGACTCGCTGGCCGACGGCGACATCGTGGCTGTCGCGCCTGGCCAGCCTCCTGCCAAGGCGGCGCCTGCCGGGGCGAAGAAGGAGCCGGCGTGACGCTGGCGCGATTGCCCTGCGCGGCCGCCTGCACCGTACTGCTCATGCTCGCAGCCGGCTGCGCCGTCGGCCCCGACTACAGGAAGCCCGACGCCCCCCTGCCCGTGAGCTGGAAGCTCGAGGAGCCCTGGCGCCTGAGCACGCCCAGCGACAGCGCCGACAAGGGCCCGTGGTGGAAGCGTTTCGACGACGCCACGCTCGACACCCTGCAGGCGCAGGCCATGGCCGGCAGCCCCACGCTGGCCATCGCCAACGCGCGGCTGGCGCAGGCGCGCGCCACACTGGCGGCCACGTCGGCGAGCCGCTATCCGCAGCTGGGCCTGGGCGCGCGCGCCTCGCGCCTGAAGATCTCGGCCAACCGTCCGCTCACCAACTACGCCACCGCCAATTCATCGACGGTGCAGAACGACTTCGCCCTCTCGCTGAACGCGAGCTACGAGATCGACCTTGCGGGCCGCGTGCAGCGTACCGTCGAGGGTGCGGCCGCCTCCGCCGAGCAATCGGCCGCCGATCTCGCCAACACCCGGCTGCTGCTGAGCGCCGAGCTCGCCAGCAACTACTTCAACCTGCGCTCCACCGACATCGAGCTCGACGTGCTCTCGCGCTCCATCGGCCTGCAGCGCCGGGCGCTGGAGCTGGTCACGGCGCGTCACGACCTGGGCGCGGTGTCGGGCCTCGACGTCGCGCAGCAGCAGGCGCTGCTCGAAACCACGCTCACGCAGGTCGACGTGCTGAGGAAGCAGCGCGCGCAGTACGAACACGCGCTGGCCACGCTCACGGGCACGCCGGCACCCAGCTTCTCGCTGCCGGTGGACCTGCGCGAGATCAGGCCGCCCGCGGTGCCGCTGGGCGTGCCTTCGGAAATTCTCCAGCGCCGCCCCGACGTGGCTTCGGCAGAGCGCGCCATGGCCGCGGCCAACGCGCAGATCGGCGTGGCGACGGCCGCCTTCTACCCGAGCTTCGTCATCTCGCCCACGGTGGGCGTGGACAGCCGCATGATCGAGACGCTCTTCAACGGCCCCAGCCTGCTGTGGTCGGTGGGCGTGTCGGCCACGCAGGTGCTGTTCGACGGCGGGCGCATCCGCGCGAACGTCGACTTCGCGAAGGCCGGCTACGACGCCACCGTCGGCAACTACCGCCGCACCGTGCTGACGGCGATGCAGGAAGTGGAAGACGGCATCACAGGCCTCTCGGCGCTCGACAGCGCCACCACGCAGGCCCAGTCGGCCGTGGCGGCGGCGCGGCGCGTGCTCGACATGGCGACCAGCCGCTACGAAGGCGGCGCATCGACGTATCTCGACGTGATCACCGCGCAGCAGTCGCTGCTGACGGTGGAGCGGCAGGCCGCGCAGCTGCAGGGGCAGCGGCTGCTGACGTCGGTGTTCCTGGTGAAGGCGCTGGGCGGCGACTGGTGCGGCGCCGACGTGGCCGGTGCGCCCGCGAACTGCCCTGCGCCCGCGGCCGACCGTACAGCCAAGGCCGACTGACCACCGCCGGCCGGCGTTTCAGCCGGCAGGCCTCCCCGGAGAAGCCGAACCCCAGTCCTGGCTGGCGGCAAGCTTCTCCATCGCCATCTCGACGAAGGCCGAGACCGCGTGCGGAATGTGGTGGCGGCTGGCGTAGGTCACGCTCAGCCCGCGTCCGGCGCGCCTGTACTGCGGCAGCACACGCACCAGCCGTCCGGCGGCCAGGTCGGAGGCCACCACGATCGACGGCAGCGCCGCGATGCCCAGGCCGGCGCATGCGGCCTTGCGCCGCACGTCCTCCATGTTGCTCACGAAGCGGCCGCGCACCTGCACGTCGTGCTCCACGCCTTCGGCGTCCAGCAGGAGCCAGGTCGACAGGCGGCCGGTGTCCGGCGGCGGCGTCACGCAATGGTGTTCGCCCAGCTCCTCCAGGCTGGCAGGCTGGCCGTGCGCAGCCACGTAGCCGGGGCTCGCGAAGAGGCCGCCGTAGCTGGCGAATATCCTGCGTGTCGCGCCGCTCGCATCCCGCAGCGGGCCACCGCGGAAAGCCACGTCGACGCGCTCCGCGATCATGTCGGCCACCGCGTCGCTGAGGACGAAGTCGAGCCGCACGTGCGGGTTCGCAGAGAGAAAGGCGGACACCCACTCGATCGGGAAGAAGTCGAAGAAATTGGCCGGGGCGGCCACCCGCACCAGGCCCCTCGGCTCCTGGCCTCCGGCGAGCTGCAGCTTGCCGGCGCCCATGAGCTCCTCGACCGCGGGCAGGCAGCGGTCGAGAAAGCCCTGGCCCGCGCTGGTCAGCGCCAGCTTGCGGGTCGAGCGCTGCAGCAGGCGGGTGCCCAGGTGCGCCTCCAGCTGCCGCACTCGACGGCTCAGGGTGGCGGAAGGCATGCGCAGGTGCCTCGCGGCTTCGGCAAAACTGCCCAGCCGCGCCACCTGCACGAACATGGCGACTTCGTTGAGATCCAGCACCGGGAACTGCCTGCCGCTTTCTCAGAAGTCCATCAGCTTGTCGACTTCCTGCGTCTTGCGGCGCGCGAGCGCGAGGTTGGCGCGCTGCTTGTCGAGCACCACGTAGAGGAAGAGCCCTTCCTTCACCGACGAGGGCCGAAGGATGTGGTACTGCCTGCCGAGCGTGATGAGCATGTCCTCGATCACGTCGCTCAGGCCCAGTGCACGCATGGTCTTGAGCTTGGCGCGCACCACTTCCGTGTTGCCGGCCGCGGCGATCTCCATGTCCACGCCCGACCCCACGCTGCCGAGGATCATGCCGCTGCCAGAGTCGACGACGGCCGCGCACATGGCGCCGTCGATGGTGAGGATGTCTTCGAGCGTCTGCTTGATGGAAGCCAAGTTTTTCTCCAGGGAAATCGTTGAAGTTGAATGAAGGGATTGCTGCGTACGGGAAGAGACCCTGCGCGCCACGCAGACGCGCGCGGGGGAATCGTTGGTCACACCTCGGCGAGGGTCCTGGCGAGCTGGGCGGCGCGGTACGCCACCATCGCGGGCACGGCGCTGTCTCGCGCCAGCACGTTGATCACGAGATCGGCATCGCGGCGATGAACGCTGTGGAAAACCGCGAAGCCAGAGTCCGTGAGCACCATCACGCTCTCGCGGCGGCCGAGGCGAGCCTCCTGCGAGACCACGTCGCCGATCGCCACGATGGAGCTGCCCATGGCGGCCACGCGCGCCGGGTCCGTGTCGCTGACGCAGGCGGAGGCGACGTCGAAGCCGTCCGCCGTGGCGACCACCACCGCCGTCACCCCGGTCAGCTCTTCGACCAGCTTTCGCACTTCGCGCTGCGCGTGCGCCGTGGCAGTCTTTGACAGGCCGTGTGTGGAACTCACGCTTCGTCTCCCCGCATGTCGGCTTCGAGTTGCATGAGCAGCGTGTCGATGAGCAGAAGCACGTCGCTCCTGCGGCGCACGTCCACGTCGAGAATCGGAAACACCCGGCCGGAGGATGCGAGCCGCTCGGCGTAGTCGTCGAGGGCGGGCGAGGGATGGGAGTGCATCCGCCCCACGCCCACGACGCAGGGCAGCGTCCGCAGGTGCTCGGCGAATGCGTCCAGGTACATGGACAGGTCGGCCAGCGGATCGGCCCGCGAGTTGTCCATCAGCACGATCAGGCCCAGCGCGTTGCGCGCGAGGATCTTCCAGAGAAAGTCGAAGCGGACCTGCCCCGGCGTGCCGAACAGGCGGACGATGTCGCCGTTGTCCAGCGTGAGCTGGCCGTAGTCCAGCCCGACGGTGGTGCGGGCCTTGTCGATGGACGCGTCGGAATTGCGCACGTCGGTCACGACGGGCGCGACCTCGCTCACGAGGCCGATGGCCGTCGTCTTGCCAGCACCGACAGTGCCCGTGACGAGGATCTTGTGCTCCCTCATGGCACGCGCAGGCCCAGCCGGCGGCGGATGCCATCGATGAAGCTGCGCGCGAGATCGCGGCTGCGCAGCGCCTTGTCGCTCCGGGGCGCGACAGGCGGCAGCGCCTGCGCCACGTGCAGCTCCAGCACGCCGGCCCTGCGCAGTTCGAGCAGGAAGGCCACGCACTGCGAGAAAGGAAGCTGGCTGATGTCCGACAGCTCGCTCGCGTTCAACGCGCGGCGCGACAGCAGGCTCGCCATGCGGATGTTGTCGAGGTCGTTGCGAAGCAGCATGGACGGCGGCCAGCGGCGCAGCATGAAGCGCTCCGCGTCGGAAACCTCGACTTCCAGCGCCGTCTGCTCGTGCAGCATGAGGCCGCCGGGCTGCGCCTCGCGCAACGCCTGCTCGATGCTGCAAAGCCACTGCTGCAGCCTGTCGGCGCGGATCGGCCTCTCCATGGTGCCGGGCTGCCAGCCCGCGTTCATGCGCGTGAGCCTGAGCACGGCCGCAGCCATGCTGCCGACCACCCCGGGATATTCATGCTCCGCCGAGGAGCCGTCGACCAGCAGCGCGTCGTAGGGCGGCGCATCGACCAGCTGCCAGGCAAAGCCGGGCTGGCCCGCCGAGAGCCGCATGATCGTGCGGATCAGGACCACCTCTGCCATGGGCAGCTTGTGGACGCCGAGCCTCAGCATGGATGTCTCCTCTGCGCCGTCGCCATGCCCCGTCAATCCATCGAAGCCGTGTCGCGCCAGCCTTGCAGGCACGGCGCAAGGATGTGCTCCAGCGCTCCTGCGGCAGCATGGTGGAAGCGCTGCATGCCGATGTGGGACGCCACGAGGCCGTCCGACCCGGCAAGCGGACGTCCGCTCAGGAGTTCGTTCTTGCAGCGGGGCAGCACGGCGGATGCGGCCACGGCCAAGCAAGCCAGAAGGACCGCCGACTCGATCAGCGTGAACCCCTTGGTGCGGCGCGAAAGCCGTTGGCCTGCCTGTTCTGCCTGATGTTTCGCTGCACCCCTCGACCGTGTATTCAACCCGTACCCCTTGCCCGTGACCTGGAAGATCCATTTCCCAATGCGGGAATGATGAAAATGAATGAGTTTTTTTCGTGCGCTGAGCACAATGCAGACATGCCGAATTGCATGTCCATCAAAAGACTTCGTGACAATTGTTTACGAGATTTGTTGCACTCTACTAGCGCACAAAATGAGTTTCAGCCGATCAGCTTTCGACGCAATCCACTCGATCAGGCCGAATAAATTGCACCAAATAACGGCAAATTCGCCCTCATATGGTGCATATGCGACAAGCAAATAAGAACGGCGGAAATTGCGCGCGAAGCTCAGCGGCAGACCGAAGAATCGAGATGCCGCTGCGGCCGGCCTTCGCTCATGGTGTCGGCTGAATGAGGCGTCCACTCCTGCAGACTGAGCTTTTCGACCGCCATGTCCACGAACGCCGTGACCGCCAGCGGCCGTTGCTGGCGGCTCGGGTAGACCACGCTCATGCCTCGCCCTGCCCGCATGTATTGGGGCAGCACGGGCACCAGCCGGCCCGACGCCAGTTCGGCCGCGGTCAGGATCGCCGGCAGGGCGACGATGCCCAGTCCTGCGCAGGCTGCCTCGCGCAGTGCGACGTGGGTGTTGCTGCTGAAGCGGCCGCGCACACGCACGTCTTCCTCGGAGCCGTCGGGACCCTGCAGGCGCCAGGTGGCGAAGCTGCCCGTGGCAGGCGGCTGCGTCACGCATTCGTGCTCGCTCAGTTCGCGAAGGTCGCGCGGCGCGCCGTTCGCCGCGATGTAGGCGGGGCTTGCCAGGAGGCCGCCGTAGCTCGTGAAGATCCGGCGCGCCACGTAGCTCGAATCTTCGAGCGCTCCGATGTGGAACGCCACGTCGATGCGGTCGGCGATGAGGTCGGCCGGCAGGTCGCTGAGCACGAAGTCGATCTGCACCAGCGGGTACGCAGCCATGAAGGCCGACACCCAGCTCATGTCGAAATACTCGAAGAAGCTGGCCGAAGCGGCCACCCGGATCGCGCCGCTGGGCTCCTTGTTGACCGCCACATGCGACTGCCCGGCCTCGATCAGTTCCTCGACCGCCGGGCCGCAGCGTTCGTGGAATGTCTGGCCGGCGCTCGTCAGCGTGAGCTTGCGGGTCGAGCGCTGCATGAGGCGCGTGCCCAGGCGCGCCTCGAGCTGCTGGATGCGCCGGCTCACCGTGGCCGAGGGCACGCGCAGGTGCCGCGCGGCCTCCGCGAAGCTGCCCAGGCGCGCCACCTGGACAAACATGGCGACTTCGTTCAGATCGAGCAAGGGATTCCTTCCTTGAATGACTGCTGCAAAAGGCTTGGGGTCCAACAATTCCGCTATTGCTATCGATCGATATTCAAATTGCGATCAATACGGCGCGAATAGCGGTGCGATATGCCGACTCTGCGCGCAAGCGCGGCGGCGAATACTGAGCAACAACTGACTTTCCGCAATTGGCGGACGTCTTAATGGATAAATTCCGCGAGTCTCAATGACATTGCGGCAATATTCATTGCCCGGCAGTTTATAAATATCAACAAACGATTGATCTAATCCATCACCCACCATCGAGGTCGGTTGGCCCGCAAGACCTCACGTTCGGATTTCCAATGCAAGCTTTCCCCGATGCCCAGGCGCTGCGCGCGCCGCGCTCTCTGGACGACCTGCTCCTTTACCGCCTCTCCCGTGCCATGCGCGCGGGCAGCGGCATGGCGACGCGCCTCGTCGAAGGCGGCTTCGGCATCACGCACCGCGAGTGGGGAATGATCGGCATGCTCGCGCAGATCGGAGAGATCACCTCCTCCGCATTCGCCGAGCGCCTGCACCTCGACCGCGTGCGCACCTCGCGCGGCCTGCGCAGCCTGGCAGAGAAGAAGCTGGTGGAGCGTCGGCGCGATGCCGACGACGGCCGCGAGGTGCACGTGCGGCTCAGCGCCGCGGGCCGGGAACTGTGCGACTCGGTGTTCCCGCGGATCGCGCGCCTCAACATGGACCTGCTCGAAGCCATCGACGAGGAACACCTCGACGTCTTCCTCACATGCCTGCGCCGGCTCGAACTGCGCGGCAAGGAACTGAGCGCGCTGGGCGTGGTGCCCGAGAAGGCCGACCGCCGCTCCGGGGGCACGCGCCACAGGTGGCCGGGCCGCAGCGCCTGAGCGGGCCCGAAGCGCGATCGTTGGGAGATCGTCGGAAATTTGACAGTTCCGGCGCTGACCGGTGCCTACCATCCGGCACCACATGAACACCGACACCAGGAATGACCATCCGGCCCGGCGCACCCGGCGCGCCCTGCTGACCGGCGGCGCGCTGCTCGCGGGCGCGGCGGCCGCGGGTGCCGGCTACGTCCTCACCCACGCCGACCAGCCCATCGCCATGGCCGACTTCACCGACCTTCCCCGCGCCATGCGCACCCTCGAACGCCTGCGCACCACACCGCTGCACACCCGCTCCGGCTGGGACCTGGCCCAGGTGCTGCACCACAGCGCGCAGAGCATCGAGTACTCGCTGGACGGTTTTCCGCATCTCAAGCCCGCGTGGTTCCGCGCCTCGCTGGGCCGCACGGCGTTCGCGGTGTTCTCGGCGCGCGGAAAGATGAGCCACGGGCTCGAAGAGCCCATCCCCGGCGCACCGGCGATCGCCTCAGGCCAGCCCCTCGATGCGGCCGTGGACCACCTGATGAGCGCGCTGGAACGCTTCGAGCGGCACCGCTCGGCGCTCGCACCGCACTTCGCCTACGGCGCGCTCGGCAAGCCGGAGTACACCCGGGCGCATCTCATGCACCTGGCCAATCACTGGGAGCTGGTGGACGCCGGCTGAGGCGCGGAGTGTCGCGGCGCGCAGGTGATCTTCGTCGTGGCAACGCCTTGTGCTCCTTGATGGCGTGCCTGCCCCTTGGCTTTGCCTGCCGGAGGCGTCGTGCACGCACCGGCAGGTATTCTCGGATCTTCGAAGATCCGACGGAGGCAAGGCGGTGGACATCTACATGGAACAAGGCGGCGAAGGCCCCGACCTGCTTCTGATGCTGCACGGCATGGGCGCGACCGGCGCGGTGTGGTCGCCTCTGTGCGCGGACATGCGCACCGGCGCAAGCGCCGCCTGGCAAGGCCGCTGGCTGGCGCCGGACCTGCCCGGCCACGGCCGCTCCGCCGCCCAGGATTCCTATGCCATCGGCCAGCACGCCGCGAGCGTGGCGCGCGCGGTGTTGCCGCACATCCAGCCCGGCGGACGCCTCGTGGTGCTCGGGCATTCGCTGGGCGGCGTGGTCGCCCTTGCGCTCGCCACCGGCTGGTTCGGCCTGATGCCTCAACGCGTGTTCGCGGCCGGCATCAAGATCGCGTGGAGCGACGAGGAGCTTCGTCGCATGGAGGCGCTGGCGCTGCAGCCCGCGAAGCTGTTCGCGAAGCAAGCGGAGGCGCAGGAGCGCTACCTGAAGGTGTCCGGCCTCGCGGCGGTGGCCGGTGCGGCATCACCGGTGGCTGCGCGAGGTGTCGCCCGAGAAGGCGAGAGCTGGCGCCTGGCGATGGATCCGCGCGCCAATGCGGTCGGCAAGCCGCCGCTGTCCGAACTGATGTCGCTGGCGCGCTGCCCCGTCCATCTCGCCCGCGGCGGCAACGATGCGATGGTGACGCTGGCGCAGACCCGCTCTCTCGATCCCGACGCCCTGGACCTCGGTGCGCACGGCCACAACGTGATGGTCGAGGCACCCGACAAGATCCGCGACTGGATGGCCTCCTTCGCCTGAGGCAGGCGCCAGGCGACAGGCGGCCGGAGCGCCGCTTTCCTTCTTCGCTTCCTCAGCGCTGCGCTTCGATCCGGCGGATCGGTATCGCGACCTCGGCCGCCTCGGCGGCACGCGCCCTCAGCTGCCCGCACCCGCCGTCGATGTCCTGCCCCGCCGACTGCCGCAGCTTCGTGAGAATGCCGCGCTCGTGCAGCGTGCGGGCGATCTGCTTGCAGCGCTCCCACGACGGACGGTTGAACGCCACGCCATCCACGGCGTTGAAGGGAATCATGTTCAGCACGCCCCACTTGCCAGAGAGCAGCCGCACGATGCCGTCGATCTCGTCCTGCCCGTCGTTCACGCCTTCGAGCAGCGTCCACTGATACTGGATCGGGTACCCGCTGGCACGCGCATAGCCTTCGCCAGCCTCGACCAGCTCCTCGGGCGTCATGCCGGGCGCGCGCGGAAGCAGCTTCCTGCGCAGCTCGGCCTTGGTGGTGTGCAGCGAGAGCGCCAGCGCGGGCCTCACGCGCTCCTTGGCGAGTCGCTCGAACACGCGCGGATCGCCCACCGTGGAGAACACCAGGTTCTTGTGGCCGACGTTGCCCACGGTGCCGAGCAGCTCGATGGCTTCGAGTACGTTGTCCATGTTGTGCGCCGGCTCGCCCATGCCCATGAACACCACCTTGCGCACCGGCCTGCGCATGCGCGCGAGCGCGACCTGGGCAATGATCTCGGCGCTTCCGACCTGGCGCAGCAGGCCGTCGCGGCCCGTCATGCAGAACTGGCAGCCGACCGCGCAGCCCACCTGCGACGAGACGCAGAGCCCGTCGCGCGGCAGCAGCACGCTTTCGACGGTCTGGCCGTCGGCGAGGGCCACCAGCAGCCTCTCAGAGCCATCGGCACCCGGATGCGCCGCGACCACGCGCGCCAGCCCCGCCAGCTCGGCCTCGATGGCAGGCAGCGCCTCCATCAGCGGCGCGGGAAAGAAGCTCGCGGGCAGGCGCCTGCCGCTGTTCCTGGGCAGGGCGTGGGACCACAGCCGCAGGATGCGCTGTTCGTGGCTGGGGCCGGCTCCGGCTTTTCGCAGCCGCTCTTTCAGTTCGTGGATTCGCATGCGCCCTCTGGGGCTGGAGGCTCTGCGCGCATGCCGGGCGTACCGGGTGCGCTGCAGGGTGGTCGACAAGCCCCGGATTGTGCACCTCTAGAACAGGCTGCCCTGCCCAGCAGCCCCCGGCGGCCGGAACGCGGAAACATCGAGCGGGATGCGCTCGCGGTTGTAGCCCAGGCGGTTCGCGGCCTGCTGGAAGCGCTGGTGGATCAGGTCGGCCCACAGGCCCGAGCCCTTCATGCGGGTGGCGAAGTCGGCGTCGTAGTCCTTGCCGCCGCGCATCTCGCGGATGCGCGCCATGATGCGGTCGGCGCGCTGCGGGTAGTGCAGCGCCAGCCACTCCTTGAAGAGCGGCGCCACCTCCCAGGGCAGCCGCACCACCGTATAGAAGGCGCTGCGCGCGCCCGCCTCCCAGGCGGCCTCGAGCACCTGCTCCATGTCTTCGGTGACGAAGGGAATCTGCGGCGCCACGCTCACTCCCACCGGCACGCCGGCCTCGGTGAGCGCGCGGATGGTGCGCAGCCGGCGGTGCGGTGCGGCCGCGCGGGGCTCCAGCTTGCGGGCGAGGTCGCCGTCGAGCGTGGTCACGGTGACGTACACGGCCGCCAGATGGTCGGCCGCCATGGGCGCGATCAGGTCGAGGTCGCGCTCGACGGCGCTCGACTTGGTGACCAGCGCGAACGGGTGCCGCGCCTCGCTCAGCAGCTCGATCACCGAGCGCGTGAGCCGCAGCTCGCGCTCGATGGGCTGGTAGCAGTCGGTGGCGGTGCCGATGGCGATGTAGTTCGGGCGATAGCTGCGGCGCCCGAGTTCGGCGCGCAGCACCTCGACGATGTTGCGCTTGGCGATCAGCTTGGTCTCGAAGTCGAGGCCGGGCGACAGGTTGAGGTAGCTGTGGGTCGGACGCGCGAAGCAGTAGATGCAGCCGTGCTCGCATCCCCGGTACGGGTTGATCGAGCGGTCGAAGTAGATGTCGGGCGAGTCGTTCCCGTTGAGCGCCGACTTCACGTCCTCGAAGCGCACCTCGGTGGCGATGGGCTGGAGCTCCTCGGCTTCGGCCGCGCCTTCCTCCAGCGTGCCCCAGCCGTCGTCGAAGGCGTTGCGCTCGTCCTTGGAGAAGCGGTGCGCGATGTGCGTGGCCGCGCCGCGGCCCTTGATGGCGTGGATGGGAATGAAGGCGGCTGGCATGGTCGGCGATTCCTTGGCAACTCGATTAACTGTTTATTCATACAGTATTCCACCGATTCACCATCGCTGCCGAATTTTTAATTTCTGTCTTGACAGAAATTTCGAGAATCCTAAACTCGGCGGCATGGAACTCACCGACATCCAACGCAAGTTCGTCCTGCACTGGGGCGAAATGGGCTCGCTGTGGGGCGTGAACCGCACCGTCTCGCAGATCCATGCCCTGCTCTTCGCCCACGGCAAGCCCATGAACGCCGAAGAGCTGTGCGAAACCCTCGGCGTGGCCCGTTCCAACATCAGCAACAGCTTGAAGGAGCTGCAGGCCTGGAACCTGGTCCGCGTGACCCACACGCTGGGCGACCGGCGCGACTACTTCGAGACCAGCGTCGACGTGTGGGAGCTGTTCCGCACCGTCGTTCGCGAGCGCAAGGAGCGCGAGTTCGACCCCACGGTGCGCGTGCTGCGCGAGCTCGTGGCCAGCCCCGACTTCCAGAAGGAGCCCGCCGATGCGCAGGACCGCATCCGCTCGACGATGGAGCTCATGGAAAAGCTCGCCACCTGGGCCGACGAGATGCTGCGGCTGTCGCCCGGCACGCTCGACAAGGTGCTGACGCTCGGCGCGAGCGTGCAGAAGTTCGTGCGCGGCGATTCGTCGCAAGGCGGCAAGGGCGCGGGCAAGGGCGAAGACCCGGACGCGCACCACGCCAGCCTTCCCATGATCTGAGGTCTCTTTTTTTGCCCGTAAATTTCTGTTTTGACAGAAATATCGATAACAAGGAACAACATGAGCCGCACCGCCGTTCCAGTCCCCCCTCTGACGATCTATTTCGATGCGAGCTGCGCGATCTGCTCCGCCGAAATGGGCGCGCTCAAGGCACGCGACACGGCGGGCCGGCTGAATCTGGTCGACTGCTCGCCAGCCGATTTCACAAGCGGCCCTGCACCGCGCGAGACGCTGATGGCCGCCATCCATGTCGTCGACGCCGAAGGCCGTGTGCACGTCGGCGTGCCGGCGATCCGCATCTGCCGCGCGGCGGTGGGCCTGTCCAGCGGCGGCGTGCTGCTCGACCTGCCGCTGGTCGCGCCGCTGGCCGATCGCGCCTATGCGCTGCTGGCGCGCAACCGCTATCGCATTCCGCGCTGGCTGGCCGCGAGGCTGGCGGGGCGCGTCGCGCCGTCCTGCAATGACGGCAACTGCCGCATCTGAAGAAGAAACGACCACCCGAGGGAACCGCCATGCCGACCGTCTTCCAGCCCGACTTCCGCCTGCCGCACGAGACTCGCGCGCGCAGCCACTCCGAGAACACTCTCACCCCCGAAGACACCCAGGACTACTTCACCGAGGTAGCAACCGACTACAGCGCCTGGAGCCCCAGCTACAACATGCACTTCGGCTTCTGGCGCGCGGGCCTGAATCCGCTGCGCCGCGAAGGCATGCTGGTCGAGATGAACCGCATGGTCGGCCGTGCGCTGCGCATCGACGACGCACTCTCGGGCGGCGACATCCACCGCTGCGTGATCGACATGGGCTGCGGCGCCGGCGCCACCGCGCGCACGCTGGTCGGCGACCATGCATCGCTCTATGCCGTCACCGTGACCAACGTGGCCGTGCAGAACCGCATCGCCGCGAAGCTCGACGCCGCCGCGGGCGTGGCACACCGCATGGCCCACATCGAGGCCGACTACACCCGCACCGGCCTGCCCGCCGCCCAGGCCGACGGCGCATGGGCGCTCGAAAGCGCCTGCTATGCCGCCGGCACCGACAAGGCCGACTTCGCCCGCGAAGCTGGGCGCCTGCTGAAGCCCGGCGCGCGCCTCGCGGTGGTCGACGGCTTCCTGCTTCGACGCAAGCCCGGCGGCATCGCTGGCTGGCTGCACCGCCTGTGGGCCGACAGTTGGGCCGTGCCCACGCTGGCCGTGCGCGAAGACTTCGTGGCTGCGCTGCATGCCCATGGCTTCGAGGATGTCGAGGTGAAGTCGCTGCGCTGGCGCGTGGCGCCGAGCGCGCTGCACATCCCGGTGCTGGCCACCCGCTTCACGCTGGCCGAGCTCTGGAAGGCACGCGGCAGGCTCAGCCCATGGCGGCGCAAGCACATCGTGGCGAGCTACTGCGCCCTGGCGCTGGGCATGTTCTGGCGCGACTTCGACTACTGCATCGTCACCGCCACCCGCCGCGCCGACTGAGGGCCCGACAGCAACACAAACAAGACAGACGTACAGACAGAGGAGAAGAGCCTTCCATGCAGAACGACTCCGAAGACAGCAGGCTCGCCGAGCTGCCCCCCGTCCAGCCGCAGCCCGTGCCGAACGAAGAAGCACAGCCCAGGCCTGTTCGCGGCATGCCCTTCGGCTGGTTCTGGCCGATGGCCATCGGCGCGGCGGTCGCGCTCGTGCTGCGCCTGTTCTTCAGCAGCGCGCCCGGCAAGCCCTACTCGGCCATGCTGGCTTCCTTCGTTTACTTCGTGCCCGCCGTGTGCGGCGCGGTCACGGTGTACATGGCCGAGCGCATCGAGCGCCGCAGCTGGGGCTACTACATCTGGGCGCCGTGGGTGGCGACTTCGCTCTTCGTCGGGGGCACGCTGCTGGTGTTCATCGAGGGGCTGATCTGCGCCATCGTCATCGTTCCGCTCTTCGCCACCATGGGCAGCGTGGGCGGCCTGGCGATGGGCATCGTGTGCCGCGTCACCAACTGGCCGAAGCAGGCCGTCTACAGCTTCGCGATGCTGCCACTGGTGCTGGGCGCCATCGAGCCCCAACTGCCCAACCCCGACCGCTACTCGGACACCTCGCGCGCACTCTTCATCGCCGCGCCGCCCGAGCGTGTGTGGCACGAGCTCAACGCAGCGCGCGACATCCGCCCCGCCGAAGTCGGTGACGCCTGGGCCTACCGCATCGGCGTGCCAATGCCGGTGTCGGGCGTGACCGTCGACACGCCCGAGGGCCGCGTGCGCCAGGTGCAGTGGCAGAAGAACGTGCACTTCGAGGAGGTCATCACCGAGTGGGAGCCCAACCGGCTGCTGAAGTGGCGCTTCCGCTTCTCGCCCGACTCCTTCCCGGCCGGCGCACTCGACGACCACGTGATGATCGGCGGCCAGTACTTCGACCTGCGCGACGCCACCTACACGCTGACGCCGCGCGACGGCGGCACCGAGCTGCGCGTGGCGGTGTCGTGGCGGCTGAGCACCAGCTTCAACTGGTATGCCGACCGCGTCATGCACCTGCTGCTCAACGATGCTTCGGAGAACATCCTGCGTTTCTACAAGGCGCGCGCCGAAGCCACGGCGACTGCGGCCGTTCGATGACGGTGCAACCCGTCTTCCGGCAGGCGCTCGGCCCCGCGTGGGACCCGCTGGGCGAGGTCATCCGCCGCCACTATGTGATGAGGCCCTTCTCCGACGATCACGTCTGCGTGCGCGGCACCATGGACGAGGTCTGGCACGCGCCCTGGGCCGCGCTGCTGATGCCCTTCGGGCGGCTGTTCGGCGCGCTGGTGCCGCACCAGGGCAAGGAAGTGCCCATCGAGGTGCACTACCGCTGCCGCCCCGACGCCGCCACGCTCCACTGGGACCGCGTCTTCCGCTTCCCCGGCAGGGCGGCCTTCCATTTCCGCTCGCACATGGAACACGATGCGGCCCGGGGCAGCGAGGTGATCGAGTACGTGCGCTTCGGCATCGGCATGCGCCTCGCGGTGAGCGCCGAAGAAGGCGCGCTGGTGTTCCGCGACCTGGGCTATGTCTGGCGAGTCGCGGGGCTGCGCGTTCCGCTGCCGCTCGGGCTCTTGCTCGGCACCGCCTACGTCGAGGAGCGGCCCGACCCCGCCGACGCAGACCGCTTCACCATGAAGATGCTGCTGCGCCACCGCTGGCTGGGCGACGTGTTCCGCTACAGCGGGCGCTTCAGCCTCGGAGCGCGAACGGGATCACAATGAGCGCACCATGCCCCGCCGTCCAGAAAACCTCTACGCCCAGTACCACGCCCACGTCTATTTCGGCCCCGACACGCTCGCGCAGGCCAAGGCCCTCTGCGAACGCGCGGGCCGCGAGCTGATGGTGGTGGTCGGCCGCGTGCACGAGCGGCTTGTGGGCCCCCATCCGCACTGGAGCTGCCAGCTCGCCTTCGACGCCGCCGAGTTCGACCAGGTCATCGGCTGGCTCGAAGCCAACCGCGACGGGCTCGACGTGTTCGTGCATGGCGTGACCGGCGACGACCTCGCCGACCACACGATGCACGCGATGTGGCTGGGCGAGGAAAGCGAGCTCGACCTGCGAATGTTCCGGCGCTAGACCTCTTCCCGCGCCTCTTTCCGAAACTCTTCCCGGGCCTCTTCCTCGATGCCGGCGCCATGCACCTTGAAGAAGGTGGCGCCCTCCACCTTCTGCCCGATGGCCTTCTCGTAGGCCGCGCGCACCTCGTCGGGCTGCCCGGCCTGGCCGAAGAAGTCCTTCAGGTACGGCCCCAGCAGCGGATGTGCCGCCAGCTCCTTGCGCGGCAGGCCGTTGATCATCTCGTCGCGGCATGCCGAGGGCAGAAACACATTGCGGTTCTTCTCCGGATCTCGGATCAGCCCCTTGGGCTCGTGCGCCGGATCGGCCTGCATCGCCTCGAGCTCCTCGAAGAAGCGGCGCCGCATCATCACGATGCCCTTGTCGCTCTGCCCCAGCTTCTCGCGCGTGCGGTCGGTGACGGTGCCCTGCCCCACCCACACCACGAAGTCCTGGTTGGCGACGTGGCTGGTGATCCAGCGGCCCGTCACCGGGTCCTTGATCGGTCCGTACCACGACGGGATTCGCTCCTGCACGTAGGGCTCCTGCTCGCTGGGCACGCGGCTCAGCACCCACAGCACGCTCAGCGTGTTGTGGTCGTCGATGGGCACGCGCCATTCGAAGTGATGGCCCAGGAAGAAGCCGTTGGGCCACAGCGTGACGCGGCCGGTGGTCCACATCACGTTGTCCTCGCGCTCGCCGCCGCGCAGGCGCTTGTAGACGAAGCCGTGCTCGAACTCCTCGAATGCCAGCTTGAGGTGCGTGGGCACGTACGGCCCTTCGTCGCCCTGCAGGCGCGTGGTCCAGTTGTTGTGGGTCCACTCGAAGTGCACCGGGTCGATGGAGTTCTCCTGGCACTGGAACCAGTTGCAGGGGATCTCGGCGAACACCGCCTGCGCGAAGCCGTTCGCGCAGTTGAAGAGTTCCCAGTCGGGCAAAAGAGGCGCGGGCTGCGGGCCCATGTACGCCCACAGCAGGCCGGCCTTCTCCTGCACCGGGTAGGCCTTGATCCTCGTGTTCCTGCGCATGCGTGCGCCGGGGTCCAGCGTTTCCTCGAAGGGCTGGTGCACGCACTGGCCGCTCTGGTCGTACTGCCAGCCGTGGTAGCTGCAGCGCAGGCCGCACTGCTCGACGTAGCCGTAGGACATGTCGGCGTTGCGGTGCGGGCAGCGGCGGTCGACCAGGCCGTAGTTGCCGCTCAGGTCCTTGTAGAGCACCAGGTCCTCGCCCAGGATGCGAAGCGGCTTCACCGCCTTGTCGTCAAACTCGCTGGCGCCCGCGATCGGGTGCCAGTAGCGGCGCAGGTAGTCGCCCATCGGCTTGCCGGGGCCCACTTCGGTCAGCAGGCGGTTCTTTTCTTCGCTCAACATGCGCAGTCTCCTTGTTCCGTGTCGCTTGTCTTCTTCAGTCGGCGCGGATGCCGAACTCGCGCACCAGCCTGCCGAAGCGCTGGTCGTCGTCTGAAATCTGCTGCGCCAGCACCGCGGGCGCGCCGCCCACGGGTTCGATGCCGAGCGCGGCCATCCTTGCCTGCACGTCGGGCATCTTCAGGATCTCGTTGAAGTGCCTGTTGATCGCCTGCACGACGTCCGGCGACATCGCCTTCGGGCCGAGCAGGCCCATCCATGCGCTCACGTCCACATCCTTGAAGCCCAGCTCGATGAAGGTGGGCACCTCGGGCATCAGCTTCGTGCGCTGGCGCTCCGCCACGCCGAGCGGCACCAGCTTGCCCGCCGCGATGTGGCTCGCCACCGCGCCCGGCGTGATCCAGCCCACGGCGACATGGCCGCCGAGCACGTCGTTGACCACCGGCGCCACGCCGCGGTACGGCGCGTGCGTGGCTGCGATGCCCGCGTCCTTGTTGAAGAGCTCGCCCGCGATGTGCATCGGCGAGCCCGCGCCCGGCGTGCCGTAGCTCAGCGCCTTGCCCGCCTTCGCGCCGGCCACGAGCTGCGCGACGCTGCGGATGCCTGTCACCGGCGCGGTCACCAGCAGCAGCGGGATGTTGCCGGTCTTGACGATGGGGGTGAAGTCCTTCACCACGTCGTGCGCCACGCCGGGGCCGGCCTTCAGCACATGCTGCGCGATGGGAAAGGTGCTGGGCGTGAACAGCAGCGTGTAGCCGTCGGCCGGCGCCTTCGCGACCCAGGCGTTGCCGATCATCCCGCTCGCGCCGGGCCGGTTGTCGATCAGCACCGGCTGGCCGGTGCGCTGCGACAGCTTCTCGGCATAGGTGCGCGCAATGGCGTCGGTGTCGCCGCCGGCCGGATAGGCGACGACGATGGTGATCGGCTTCGACGGCCAGGACTGCGCCATGGCCGCGGTCACGGCGCATAGCGAAAGAACGGCTGCTGCAGCGGCTCGGGCCGCGTTTCGCGGGTGAAACAACATGCTCTTTTCCTTCTCGGTGGGACGACGTTGGTGTCGTCCGCACTGTAGGAACGGGGCCGCGAAGCCAGAAGATATAGTTTCACTCAGTGAACCTTTTCCGGAGACCGGCATGTCGGACACCACGGGCGCGCAGAGCGTGAAATCCATCGATGCATTGCGCCGCGGGCTCGATGTGATGCTGGCCATCCAGCGCTCCTCGGCCGTGACGCTGCAGGAGCTGCACCGGCAGACGGGCCTGTCGAAGGCCACGCTGCTGCGCATCCTCAAGACGCTGCAGCAGGCGGGCTGGGCCGAGCGCAGCGAACACGACCGGCGCTACGTGCCCACCTCGGCCACGGGTCAGTCGGGGGCTGTGGCGGCGTGGCGCACGCGCCTGTCGGCACTGGCGGCGCCCGCGCGCGCCACGCTGCAGCGCGTGGTGCCATGGCCCATCGACCTGGGCGTGCGCGACGGCACGGCCATGCTCATCCTCGACACCGACAGGCCGCGCAACGGGCTGGCGGTCAACTACCGTGCGCTGGGCTTCCGCCCGCCGATGCTGCTGTCCTCGCTGGGGCGCTGCTATCTCTCGTTCTGCCCGGAAGACGAGCGCCGGGAGATCCTCTCCGCGCTGGCGCGTTCGCCCAACGACTTCGACCGCAGCGCGCGGCGCCCCGAAAACATCCGCCGCATGGTGGCGCATGCGCGCGACCTCGGCTACGTGGCGCGCGACCCGACCTCGACCAGCATGGATTCGCCCGACCGCTTCGGCGCGATCTCGGTGCCGCTGCGCCAGGGCGAGCGGGTGTTGGGCTGCCTCAGCTGCGCCTGGCTGCCGGTGGTGAAGAGCGAGCGGGAGATCGTGTCGGCCCATCTGGGCGACCTGCAGCAGGCCGCGCAGAACATCGAGCGCAGGCTAGCGCAGGCGGGCTTCGGGCCGCCCCCGGCAAGTCCATGAGGCGCGCTGTTCAGAATTCCGCGTCGAGCTCGTCGATCTCGTCGGGTTCCTGCTTCGCGGCCGCCACCCATTCCTTCATGGCGGGCAGCTCCATCACCCGCTTGCAGTACGCGGCGCAGACGCTGTCGAGCGCCACGTCGTAGCTCAGGAAGCGCGTGACCACCGGCGCGTACATCGCGTCGGCCATGCCGGGCTGGGAGCCGAAGAGAAAGGGGCCGCCATAGGCCTTGAGGCACTCGCGCCAGATGGCGACGATGCGGTCGATGTCGGCCTGCGCGCGCGACCACACCTTGAAGTTCTTGAAATGGGCCTTGATGTTCATCGGCAGCGCGCCGCGCATCGAGGCGAAGCCCGAATGCATCTCGCCGCAGATGGCCCTGCAATGGGCGCGAGCGGCGACATCGGCGGGCAGCAGGCCGGCCTTGGGCTTGATCTCGTTGAGGTATTCGCCGATGGCCAGCGTGTCCCACACCTTCACGCTGCCGTGCTGCAGCGAGGGCACCAGCATCGACGAAGACAGCAGCAGCATCTCGGCCTTCATGGCCGGGTCGTCGGGCGGAATCACCTTCTCGCTGAAGTCCAGCCCCGCCAGCCTGCACATCAGCCAGCCGCGCAGCGCCCAGGCGCCGTAGTTCTTGCTGCTGATGGTGAGTACGGGTTTGGCCATCTCGGAGCTCTCCTTGGGCGTTGCGCCTTTGGCTTTGCCGTGCAAGCCCCATGCCATGCGGCTGGCCCGCAACTTGCCTGCGCGAGGTTCATGCTGTACCGGGCCTACCAGAACCAAGCCGACCTGCTCTCCCCGGCACGGCTCGCGGCGCAGTACCTGGCCAAGGCGCTGTGGAAGGAAGGCACCGAGCGCACCATGATGCGGCGCATGGCGGCCCAGTTCGAGGTGTTCTCGCGCATGCGGCTGACCCACACCCGGCCCGACTACGGCATCCGCAGCGTGGTGTCCGACGGCACCGAGGTAGCCGTGCACGAGGAGAAAACCCTCGTCTCCCCCTTCGGCACCCTGCTGCACTTCCGCAAGGACACCGATGCGGTGCATCCGCCCGTGCTGCTGGCCGCACCGTTGTCGGGCCATTTCGCAACGCTGCTGCGCGAAACGGTGCGCACTCTGCTGCGCGACCACGACGTCTACCTGACCGACTGGCACAACGCGCGCGACGTGCCGCTGTGGCACGGCGGCTTCGGGCTGGACGACTACACGCTGCAGCTCATCCGCTTCCTGGAGGCCGTCGGCCCTGGCGTGCACATGGTGGCCGTCTGCCAGCCCTGCGTGGCCGCGCTGGCCGCCACCGCGCTGATGGCCGAGGACGGCAACCCCGCCACGCCCCGCAGCCTGACGCTGATGGCGGGCCCGGTCGACTGCCGCATCAACCCCACGGCGGTGAACAAGCTCGCGACCGACCGCCCCATCGACTGGTTCCGGCGCAACCTCATCAGCCACGTGCCATGGCCGCACGCCGGCATGATGCGGCGCGTGTACCCCGGCTTCCTGCAGCTGTCGGCCTTCATGAGCATGAACCCCGAGCGGCACAAGAAGCAGTTCGAGGACATGTACACCCACCTGGTCGAAGGCGACATCGAGAAGGCCCGCACCATCGGCACCTTCTACGACGAGTACCTGGCCGTGAACGACCTGCCGGCCGAGTTCTACCTGGAGACGGTGGAGCGCGTGTTCCAGACCTACGACCTGCCACTGGGCAAACTCACCGTGGGCGAGCGAACCGTGAACCCGGCCGCCATCCGCCGCACCGCGCTGCTCACCGTGGAAGGCGAGCGCGACGACATCTGCTCCGTGGGCCAGACCGTCGCGGCGCAAGACCTCTGCACCGGCATCCGGCCCTACATGAAGGCGCATCACCTTCAGGCCGGCGTGGGGCACTACGGGGTTTTCAGCGGCAGCAAGTGGAACGCGCAGATCTATCCGCGCGTGCGCGAGACGATCCACGCAGCAGCCGAGTTGAGCGGCTGAGAGAGAAGAACAATCTGGCAAGGGCCGTGAGGCCTTTGTTTGCCCTTGCGCGCCGGTCTTCCTACACTCGGCCGCCATGCAACGCCAGCCCTTGATCCGCAGCACGCCGCGCGCAGTCTTCACTGCGCGGACCGCCGCGGGGTCGCACCAGACCCTCGCAGATCTCTGAGCCCGGCGGTCAGCCTCCTTCCACTTTCATCAGCACCTTTCATCGACCGCCGGGCCCAAGCCCCGCGCGGTAGCGCGCCTGCCCGGGCGCGCCGCGCCTTCCCCGCTGAATCCCTTGCCCGTCGCCAGCCGCTTCGCCGCGGACGGCGGCCGGCCTTGCCATGCGGAAAGAGCACTGACGATGAGCAACATCCAATCGATCCTGGCGGTGACGGACCTGTCGGCGCACGGCCTGCGCACTGTCGTGCGCGCAGCCTCCATCGCGGCGGCGCACGGCGCGCTGCTGAAGATCATGTACGCCCCCGCGGCCTTCGCGGGTCCTGCGAATGCCGATGCGGCAGGCGGCCTTGGCGCCGTGTGCCTGGAGGTGGCCGAGCGCTTCGGCATCCTCGTCAAGAAGATCGACGACACGCGAGGACTGCTCGACGATGCCGCGCGCGAGGCGCGCTGGTGCGACCTCGTGGTGATCGGCGACGAGCCCGACCGCTCGCTCGGCGCCTTCTTCCGGGGCCAGCCGGCCGAACGGCTGCTGCGGGCGTCGCAGCGGCCCGTGCTGGTGACAAGGCTGCACGCACAGGCTGGCGGCTACGCGCGCATCCTCGTCGCCGTCGACCTCATCGAGGAATCGCGCTCGCTGGTCGACCTGGCCTGCGACTTCGACGAACAGGCCGATATCGAGCTGTTCCATGCCTTCACGCCCATGCATGAAGGCAAGCTGCGCTATGCCGACGTGTCGGCGCACGCGATAGACGCCTACCGCCACGCCTGCGCCCGCCAGGCGCGCGAACGCATGCTGTGGCTGTCGGATGCGTCGAACGCGCGCCGCAACCGCGTGGTGTCGTCGATCGGGCGCGGCGATCCGGCTCGGCAGGCGGCCGTGCAGCAGCAGTACACGGGGGCCGACCTGCTGGTGGTCGGCAAGCGCAGGCGCTCGGCGCTGACGGATTTCCTGCTCGGCAGCGTGGCGCTGCGCGTGCTGAGATGGTCCACGGGCGACGTGCTCGTGGTGCCGCACGGCACGCAGGCGCGGCACTCTCCTGCAATCGCGCAAAGGGGCACGGCATGACCATGCTGGCACTGCCATTCCCTTTCCTTACGCTGCTGCCGGGCTGGCGCTTGAGGCCGGCCGAGCTTCGCATCGACGTGGCCCCGGGCAAGCCAGGCCCCGCGGACACGCTCGCGCCCGTCCACGAGCGCATGCGCGCCATGCACGACCGCCTTCGGGAAATGCCAGGCCTTGCGCTCGGCGACCCCGGCCTGCGCGCACGTTTTCGCGAGGCCGACGGCGAGTTGTACGTCTACATCGAGGACCTGCGCCGCGACATGCTCGTGGGCTACACCGTGTTCAATCGTCTGATCGAGCTGAGCCGCAGGGCGGATCGCCACGTCCGTGCGCCGCATTCGCAGTACCACCCGGCCTGGCAGCGGCGCGGGCTGGCTTCCGCCGTCTACCGCTGGGCACTGGACCGGGGCATCTGCCTCATGAGCGGCGCACGGCAATCGCCGGGCGCGCATGCGCTCTGGCAGCGGCTGGCGTGCCGCTACGAGGCCGGCTTCGCCGATCTGCGATGCAAGCAGCTGAACTATCTGGGCCGCGAGATCGATGGCGCCACGCTCGATGCGCTGCACACCCGCATGTTCCTGATCGGCGAAGGCTGGACGCTGGAGCGCTTCCGCTTCGAGACGCAGATGGGCTAGTGTCTTGTCCCGTTAATTCGTAGGCACAAGAAGTGCTTGGGATAAGGCATCCTTGGAGGTGCCTGATGGCCAATGCCCATACCCGTACAACCAACCTTGAGCTGACCGAGAGTGAGCGTGCCGAGCTGACGTCAATGGCGCGGTCGCGCTCGCTGCCTGCGGCGCTGTCGCTGCGCGCGCGCATCGTGCTGGCCTGCGAAGGCGCCGGCGTCGCGAGCACCGAAGTCGCCAAGCGGCTGGGACTTGACCGCAATACGGTCAACAGGTGGCGCGGGCGCTACGCGCGCGATCGGATCACGGGTCTGTACGACGAGCTGCGCCCCGGGCGGCCGCGCACGGTGGACGATGAACGCGTTGCCGAGCTGATCAACAAGACGTTGCACACCAAGCCTGCGGATGGGGCGACGCACTGGAGTACGCGCGGTCTTGCCTCAGAGACTGGCATCAGCAAGAGCACGGTGGCTCGTTACCTCAACGCGTTTCAGCTCAAGCCGCACCGCGTCGAGAGTTTCAAGCTCTCGACAGATCCGCTGTTCATCGAGAAGCTGCGCGACGTGGTCGGGCTGTACCTCAACCCTCCCGAGAACGCCTTGGTGCTATGCGTCGATGAGAAAAGCCAGTGTCAGGCGTTGGAGCGCACGCAGCCCATGCTGCCGATGGGATTGGGCTACGTCGAGGGCGTCACGCACGACTACGTTCGCCATGGGACAACGACACTGTTCGCAGCCCTGAACGTGCTCAACGGCGCAATCCTGGCCAGTTGCAAGCCTCGCCATCGGCACCAGGAGTTCCTGAGCTTCCTGCGTGAGATCGACCAGGCCGTGCCGCAGGAGCTGGACGTGCACTGCATCGTGGACAACTACGCCAGCCACAAGCATCCGAAGGTGCGCGCCTGGCTCGCGCAGCGGCCACGCTGGCACATGCACTTCGTGCCGACCTATTCGAGCTGGCTCAATCAGGTCGAACGCTTCTTCGCCGTGATCACCGACAAGGCCATCCGGCGCGGTTCGTTCAAAAGCGTCAAGGAGCTGACGAACAAGATCGACATGTTCGTCAGCCAGTACAACGAGAACTGCAAGCCGTTCACCTGGACGGCCACCGCCGACTCAATCCTCGAAAAACTATCTCGCCTCTGCCGTCGAATAAACGGGACAGGACACTAGCGCCTCAGCGCCGCGCCCGCGAGCCCTTGCCGCTCACGCGCCGAACCGTCGCCTCGCCGGCCTGCGGCAGCCGCTCGCGCAGGAAGGCGATGAGCTCCTGCGCCACTACGTTGCGCATCGGCCCCGGCAGGTAGGCCAGCACCACGCGGCGCTCGACGCGCGGCTTCAGCAGCGGCACCACGGCCAGCTCGGGGTCGCGCAGCGACGAGGTGTACAGGCGCGGCATCAGCCCCAGGGCCTGGCCGCCGCGCACCAGCGCATAGAGCGTCTCGGAGTAGCTCACGCGGTAGGGCTGCGGCCCCTGCGCGAACTGCGCGCGCGCCGGGTTTCCCAGCGCCGGCATGCTTCCGCTTTCGAATAGCACCAGCCGCTCCTTGCCGATGGCCTCCCAGCTCGCATCGCCGGCCGCCGCCAGCGGGTGGTCGCGCCGCACCACCAGCACGAGCGGGTCACGGAAGAGGTCGATGCAAGTGAGGCCGCCCGGCGGTTCGGTGATGGCGGCCACGGCCATGTCGATCTGGCCACTGCGCAGTTCGGCCAGCAGGGTGTTCGACGGGGCATCGCGCCAGGACAGCTCCACCTCGCGATGGCCGTCCTGAAGGAACTCGCTGGCGGCAGCCGCCACCCGCGCGCTGGCCGAGGGGATCACGCCGATGCGCACATAGGCCCGGCCGCGCTGCACCGTGCTCTCGATGTCGCGCAGCGCCACCTCGAAGGTGTTGACCAGGAAGTCGGTGCGCGCGAGCACCTCGGCGCCCACGGGCGTGAGTTCGAGCCGATGGGTGGACCGGGTGAGCAGCTCGGCGCCGAGCAGCTTCTCCATCTGCTTGATGGCGTTGCTCAGGGCCGGCTGGGTGATGGCCAGCCGCCGCGCGGCTTTGCCGAACTGGCCTTCTTCCACCAGCACCGAGAAGAACTGCAGCTGGCGCAGCGTGAGAGCGCGCAGGGGCAAGGCGGCCATGGCGAATCCCTGGTTATTGATTCAGTGAATCAAATTATAGAAATTCAAAATTTTCCTTATGGGCACTGCGTTACTAGACTGCCCGCCATGATCAGCCCCACGTCCGCGCCCACCATCTCCGCAGCGCCCCTCACGCTGGAGGCGATGCTGCATGCGATGCCCAAGGCCGAGCTGCACTGCCACCTGTTCGGCACGGTGCGCCACGAGACCTTCAAGCAGCTCAACCGCCGCGCCGGCTCTCCGCTGGCCGACGACGAGATCGAGGGCTTCTACACGCGCGGCGAGAAGCCGGTCGGTGTGCTGCGGGTGCTGCGCGCGCTCGATGCCCAGCTGGTGCGCAGCGCCGGCGACCTCTACCAGCTCACGCTCGAATACCTGCAGGACGCCGCTGCCCACAACGTGCGCCATGCGGAGTTCTTCTGGAACCCGACCGGCACGGTGCATGAGTCGGGCATCGCCTACCCGCTCGCGCAGGGCGCCATCGTGCGGGCCATCCAGGATGCGAAGCAGGAGTTCGGCATCTCCGGCCGCCTCATCGCCGCCATCGACCGCGAGGCCAGCCCCGAGGCGGCCGTGGAGATGGTCGAATGGGTCAAGGCCCATCGCTGCGACGAAGTGATCGGCATCGGCATCGACTACCGCGAGGTCGACCGCCCGCCCGAGATGTTCGCCCGGGCCTATGCCGACGCGAAGAAGGCCGGCCTGAAGACCACCGCGCACGCGGGCGAGTTCGGCATGCCCTGGACCAACGTGCGCACCGCGCTCGACGAATTGCAGGTCGACCGCATCGACCACGGCTACACGGTGGTCGACCAGCCCGACTACGCGCGCAGGTGCGCCGAGCGCGGCGTGATCTTCACCGTCGTGCCCACCAACTCCTACTACCTGCGCACCCTGCCGCCCGAGCGCTGGGCGCTGGACCACCCCATCCGCCGCATGCCCGGCCTGGGCCTGCGCATCCACCCGAACACCGACGACCCGACGCTGCACAAGGTCACGCCCACGCAGGCCTGGCTGATGATGGTGCGCGACTTCGGCTTCGGCCTGGACGACCTGCGCGGCTTCATGCTCAACGGCCTCGACGGCGCATGGATCGACGAAGCGCAGCGCCGCGAGTGGCGCACGCAATGGAGCGCCGAGTTCGACGCGCTGCGCGCCCGGCTCGACACCGAACCCGCCCCCACCAACCACGAATGACCCACGCCATGAACACGCCCCGCCGCCTGCTCCTTGCCGCTGCGCTCTGCGCCGCCCTTCCCACCGCCGCCCTCGCACAGGCGGCATGGCCCGCCGCCAAGCCCATCACGCTGATCGTGCCCTTCACGGCCGGCGGCAGCGTGGACGTGAACGCGCGCCTCGTGGCGCAGCGTCTCGGCGAGCGGCTCAAGCAGTCGGTGGTGGTCGAGAACGTGGCCGGCGCGGGCGGCGCGATCGGCGTGGCGAAGGCGGTGAACGCGGCGCCCGACGGCTACACGCTGGTGGCGGGCCCCGACAGCGCCATCGCCATCGGCAAGCTGGTGAACCCCTCGGCCTTCCGCTTCGATCCGCTGAAGGACCTGGCGCCGGTGGGCATGCTCAACACGGCGCCGATGGTGCTGGTGGCACGGCCCGGCCTCGAGGCGCAGACCTTCTCCGACTTCGTGAAGCTGGCCAAGGCCAAGCCCGGCAAGTACAACTACGCGACCTCGGGCGTGGGGACCGTGTTGCAGCTGGCGATGGAGCTGCTGAAGGAGCGCAGCGGCATCTTCGTCACGCACGTGCCCTACCGCGGCGGCGCACAGATCGCCACCGACGTGATCGGCGAGCAGGTCGACCTGGCGATGCTGGTGAGCACCAGCGCGATTCCGCACGTGAACGGCAAGCGGCTGAAGGCGCTGGGCATCACCGGCAGCAAGCGGCTGGCCGCGCTGCCGAACGTGCCGACCTTCGACGAAATGCCCGGCCTCAAGGGCTTCGACATGGTGAGCTGGACCGGCATCTTCGCGCCCGCGAAGACGCCGCCGGCCGTGGTCGCGCAGATCAACCAGGAACTCAACGCGGTGCTGCAGGAGGAAGGCGTGCGCAGCAAGCTCGTGGAGCAAGGCGCGCTGCCGGGCAGCGGCACGCCCGAGGCCTTCGCGAAGTTCGTGCAGGCCGAGTACGCGCGCAACCAGAAGATCGTGCAGACCGCCAACATCAAGGAGTGAGCGCGTGACCAGGCCCTTACTGTCCCGCCGCGCCCTGCTGCTGGGCGCATCCGCCGCCGGCCTCGCTGGCATGGCATGGGCCCAGAGCCCGAGCCCCGCCCAACTGGCGCAGGCACTCGCCGGCACCCCGGCCACCCGGCTGCCCCCGATGACGGGCAGGCGCCAGGTCATCATCGACACCGACCCCGGCCAGGACGACGCCATCGCCCTGCTGATGGCCATGGCCGCCACCGACCGGCTCGACATCAGGGCGCTGACCGTGAGCGTGGGCAACCTGCCCCTGGCCGTGACCGAGAAGAACGCGCGCATCGTGCGCGACTGGGCCGGGCGGCCCGAGATTCCGGTCTACGCCGGCTATCCGCGCCCGCTGGTGCGCGAACCCATCTTCGCCGACGACGTGCACGGCAAGACCGGCATGGAAGGCCCGACGCTGCACGAACCCCGCGGGCCGCTGGAGCCGAAGCATGCGGTGCAGTACATCATCGAGACGCTGCGCGCCGCCCAGCCTAGGAGCATCACGCTCGTGGGCCTGGGGCCGCTCACCAACTTCGCGGCCGCGCTCAACTCGGCGCCCGACATCAAGCCGGCCATTGCCGAGATCGTGGTGATGGACGGCTCCTGGGGCGTGGGCGGCAACATCACGCCGGCCGCCACCTTCAACGTGTATGCCGACCCCGAGGCCGCGTCGATCGTGTTCCGCAGCGGCGTGCCGGTCACGGCCATGTCGCACGACGCGGCGCGCCGCGTGCTGCTCACGCCAGAGCGCATCGCGCCCTTCCGCGCCATGCGCAACAACGCCGGCAAGGTGGTGGCGGACATCTTCGACTCGATGATGGCCTACGGCGTGCGCCGCCGCGGCGTGGCGGTCGGGCCGATCTACGACCCGTGCGTGATCGCCTATCTGCTCGAGCCCGAGCTCTTCAAGGGCGCGAAGGTGAGCGTGGATGTGGAGACGAAGGGGGAGTTCACGACCGGCGCGACGGTGGTCGACTTTCGCGGCTACAACCGCCGCACGCCCAATGCGCTGTGGATCAGCGAGGCCGATACCGAGGGCTTCTACGCCCTGCTGCAGGCGCAGATCGCGCGGCTGCCCTGATCAGGGCCTGCCGCGCAAGGGGATGCCGGCGGGTCAGCCGGCCTTCTCGTCTTCCTCGGGCCAGTCGCGGATGTAGGCCTTGAGCATCTTGTTCTCGAAGTTCTGGCTGTCCACCACGGCCTTGGCCACGTCGTAGAAGCTGATCACGCCCATCAGCATGCGCTTGTCCATCACGGGCATGTAGCGCGCGTGGCGCTCCAGCATGATGCGGCGGATCTCGTCGAGGTCGGTTTCCAGGGTGCAGGTGACGGGGGCGTCGTCCATGGCCTTGCGCACGAGCGTGGTGCCGACCTGGCCCCCATTGGCGACGATGGTCACGATCACCTCGCGGAAGGTGAGCATGCCGACCAGGTCGCCGTGTTCCATGACCACCAGCGAACCGATGTCCTTTTCCGCCATCGTCTTGGCGGCTTCTGCCAGCAGGTCGTCTGGCGTGATGGTGAAGAGCGTATTGCCCTTGACGCGAAGGATGTCGCTGACTTTCATCGTTTTGCTCCTCTGGGGGACTCAATCTCGGCTATCTCGGCGGGCGTGCCGTTTTTGAATATAGCCCACAATCGACGCCGACCTGAGCGCCCCTGTCGCGCACGCTGAATTGCAGACGTAACGGGGCTTTGCCAGGAGACAACAGCTCAGACACGAGAAAGGCCCTCATGCCCGGATATTCCGACCCCGGTTTCGACACCCTCGCGCTGCACGCCGGCGCCGCGCCAGACCCCGCCACCGGCGCGCGGGCGGTGCCGATCCACCTGACCACCTCCTTCGTCTTCGAATCCAGCGACCACGCGGCCGCCCTGTTCAACCTGGAGCGCGCCGGCCACGTGTACTCGCGCATCAGCAACCCGACCAACGCGGTGCTGGAGCAGCGCGTGTCGGCGCTCGAGGGCGGCATCGGCGCTATTGCCACCGCCAGCGGGCAGGCGGCGCTGCACCTGTCGGTGGCCACGCTGATGGGCGCGGGCTCGCACATCGTGGCCAGCACGGCCCTGTACGGCGGCTCGCAGAACCTGCTGCACTACACGATGCGCCGCTTCGGCATCGAGACCACCTTCGTCAAGCCCGGCGACCTCGACGGCTGGCGCGCCGCGGTACGCCCCGAGACCAAGCTCTTCTTCGGCGAGACGGTGGGCAACCCCGGGCTCGACGTGCTCGACATCCCGGCCGTGGCCGACATCGCCCACGAGGCGGGCGTGCCGCTGCTGGTCGATTCCACGCTCACCTCGCCCTACCTGATCAAGCCCTTCGACTGGGGCGCCGACCTGGTCTACCACTCGGCCACCAAGTTCCTCTCGGGCCACGGTACCGTCATCGGCGGCGTGGTGGTCGACGGCGGCAGCTTCGACTGGGAGAAATCAGGCAAGTTCGCCGAGCTGACCCAGGCCTACGACGGCTTCCACAACATGGTGTTCAGCGAGGAAAGCACCGTCGGCGCCTTCCTGCTGCGCGCCCGCCGCGAGGGGCTGCGCGACTTCGGCGCCTCGATGAGCCCGCACACGGCATGGCTGATCCTGCAGGGCATCGAGACGCTGCCGCTGCGCATGGAGCGTCACATCGACAGCACGCAGAAGGTGGTCGAGTTCCTCGCGAGCCACCCCTTCGTGTCGCGCGTGGGACATCCGCTGATCGAATCGCACCCGAGCCACGCGCTCGCGCAGAAGCTGCTGCGCCACGGCGCGCGCGGCGCCGGAGCCGTATTCAGCTTCGACATCAACGGCAGCCGCGCCCAGGGCAAGGCCTTCATCGAGGCGCTGAAGCTCTTCAGCCACCTGGCCAACGTGGGCGACTGCCGCAGCCTGGTGATCCACCCCGCGAGCACCACGCACTTCCGCATGACCGACGAGGCGCTGGCCGGTGCGGGCATCTCTCAGGGCACGATCCGCCTCTCGATCGGCCTGGAAGACCCGGCCGACCTGATCGACGACCTCAAGCGCGCCCTGAAGGCCGCGGAAAAGGCGGGTGCCTGAGATGAACTACACCGTCAACGGCCACGCCACCTACTGCTACACCGGCGGCAAGCCCTTCGATGCGGCCAAGCCCACGGTCGTCTTCATCCACGGCGTGCTCAACGACCACAGCGTGTGGATCCTGCAGAGCCGCTGGTTCGCCAACCACGGCTGGAACGTGCTCGCGGTCGACCTGCCCGGCCACTGCAAGAGCGAGGGCCCGCCGCCGGCCAGCGTGGAAGAGGCGGCGCAGTTCGTGATCGCGCTGCTCGACGCGGCGGGCGTGCAGAAGGCAGCGCTGGTCGGCCACAGCTTCGGCTCGCTGATCGCACTGGAAGCGGCGTCGCGCGCGCCGGAGCGCATCACGCAGCTTGCGATGGTCGGCACGGCCTATCCGATGGCGGTGTCGCCCGCGCTGCTCGAAAGCTCGGTGAGCGACCCGCAGCGCGCCATCGCCATGGTCAACACCTTCTCGCACTCGCTGCTGGCACCGCCGCCCTCCTCGCTCGGCCCCGGCACCTGGCTCTACGGCAGCTCGCGCGCGCTGATGCGCCGCGTGCTCGCGAGCAACCGCGAGGCGAATGTGTTCCACATCGGCTTCAAGGCCTGCAACGACTACGCGAACGGCGAGGCGGCCATCGAGAAGGTGCAGTGCCCGGTGCTCTTCCTGCTCGGCGATGCCGACCAGATGACGCCGCCGCGCGCCACCAAGGCGCTGGTGGGCAAGGCGCGCAACGCGAAGGTGGTGACGGTTCGCGCGGGCCACTCGCTGATGAACGAGGCGCCCGACGAGGTGCTGTTCGCGCTGCGCGACTTCCTGAACGCCTGAGCCCTACTCCGCCGCGATGCCAGCCCGGTGGGCGAGCGCGCGGTAGCGCGAGATCTCGCCTTCCATCTGCGCGCGGAACGCCGCCGCGCCGATGGCCACCGGCTCCATGCCCTGCGCGCGCAGTTGGGCCTGCAGCGCCGGGTGGCCCATGGTCGCGACGACGGTGCGGGCGAGCTTGTCGACAACCGGAGCCGGCGTGCGCGCCGGGGCGGCGAAGCCGTACCAGGCGTCGAAAGTGGCCTCGGGCAGGCCCTGTTCGGCCAGCGTGCGCACCTCCGGCAGCATGCTGGAGCGCGTCGCGCCCACGATGCCCAGCGCGCGCAGCTTGCCTGCGCGCACGTGCGGCGCCACCGCCGCCACGGTGTCGATGGCGATCTCGACCTCGCCGCCGATCACCGCCAGCGCGCTCTGGCTGCTGCCCTTGTACGGAATGTCCTGCAGCTGGATGCCCGCGGCCAGCGCGAACAGCTCGCCCGACAGGTGGGGCCCCGAGCCGGAACCGAAGGTGGCGTATCGGATGCTCTTCGGCCTCGCCTTGGCCGCCGCGACGAGTTCGGGCAGCGACTGCCAGGGCTGGCCCTTGCCCACCACCAGCACCAGGGGCGTGCGCGCCACGATGGCGATGGGCGCGAGGTCGCGCACCGTGTCGTAGGGCAGCCTGGCGCGCAGGGCCGGGTTCACGCTGAAGCTGGTCGAGCCCGACAGCAGCAGCGTGTAGCCATCGGGTGCGGCCTTGGCGACCGCGTCAGTGCCGATGATGGTGGAGGCGCCGGGCTTGTTGTCGATCACGACGGGCTGGCCGAGCTGCTCCGACAGCGTCTGCCCCATCGCCCGCGCAACCAGGTCGGTGCCGCCGCCCGGCGGGAAAGGCACGACGAGCTTGATCGGACGTTCGGGCCAGGCCCCCTGGGCGAAGACGGGCGAATGAGCGCCCGGCACGGCGCAAGCGGAAAGAAGCAGGCCGAAGCGGCGACGGGAGATGGCGATGTCCATGGTGCGTGTCAGGAGAGAGCGGAAGCGGATTGCGCAAGCCGGCCGGCGGCCCAAGGCGCGAGGCCCGGCTCGCCCAGGTCCCAGTAGAGGCCGGCCATGATCTGCAGGCCCTCGCGCGCCAGCGGCGCGAGCAGGTGTTCGTTGGGCGCGTGCTGCGAGCAGGCCGGGTACGAATGCGGCACCCACAGCGTGGGCAGCCCGAGCTGGTCGGCGAACACGTCGTTCGGCAGCGAACCGGCGAGGTTGGGCAGCAGGTCCAGGCGCTGGCCGCTGCTTTCCTCGATGGAACGACGCGCCCAGCCCACCCAGGGGTTCTCCACGTCGAGCCGTGTCGCGGCGCCGGTCAGCGTGACCTCCACCTCGACCTGGCCGAAGCCGTGCGCATCGAGGTGCGCGCGCACGATCTTCTGCAGGTCCTGCCAGGGCGTGCCGACCACGAAGCGCAGCTGGCAGTGCGCCACGGCCTCCGAGGGAATCGCGTTGACGGGCCGCTGCGGCGAGCCTGCGCCGAGCGCCAGCACCTCGATGTTGTTCCAGGCCACCAGCCGCTCCGCCGGGCTCAGGCCGGGCTCGCCCCAGCCTTCGTCGACCTCGGGATCGTCCGCGCCGCCGCCGATGGCGATGCTGGCCAGCGCATCGCGCACCGCCTGTGTGACCGGCGGCGGGCGAAGCGCCTCGACGAGGATGCGTCCGCGCGCATCCACCAGCGAAGCCACCGCATGGCTGACGACGGTGCCCGGATTGACCAGCACACCGCCCCAGTTGCCCGAGTGATAGCCGCGCGGCCGGGCGCGCAGGCGCAGGCTGAAATTGACCGCGCCGCGGGAGCCTAGGAACAGCGTCGGCCGCGCCGCGCTCACGCGCGGGCCGTCGCTGGCGATGAACAGGTCGGCGCGCAGCTTGTCGCGCTGCTGCGCGCACACTGCGTGCAGGCCGGGCGAGGCGGCCTCCTCGCCCATCTCGACGAGCCAGGTCACGTTGTAGCCGAGCCTGCCGCCGCGGGCCTCCAGCGCTGCCGCCAGGCCGCCGATGTTGATGCTGTGCTGGCCCTTGTTGTCGGCCGTGCCGCGCCCGTACCAGCGCTCGCCGCGTGCCGTCAGCGCCCAGGGGGCGAGGCCCTCTTCCCAGTGCGCGTCCTGCCCGCTGACCACGTCGCCGTGCCCGTAGGTCATCACGGTGGGCAGGGACGGGTCCTCGATGCGGCGCGCGATGAGGAAGGGCCCGCCGCCGGGCACCGGGTTGGCGACCACCTCGCAGGCGAAGCCGAGTGCGGCGAGCGGCGGAATCATCTCCTCGCGCAGGTAGGCCTCGAGCGCAGGCGTGGCGGCGCCAGTGTCGCTTTCGGTGCGGAAGGCGACGCGGCGCTGGAGGTCGGCGAAGAAGCCGCCCTTGTCGAAGTAGGCTGCTGCGGCGGCGAGGCTGTCCTTGCGTTGCATGAAGGGTTCCTTGTCTTTCGGTCCATCGGGACAGCAAGTACAAGGCCTGAAGGCCGATGCTTCCAGCATCGTTTTGGCAAGCTACCATTGCCTTGAAGGCAATACTTCGGCCACTTCCACCCCTGCCATGACGCTCCCGCTCCTCAGCATCCCGATGCGGCACTTCCTCGAAGTGGCGCGCAGCGGCTCGGTCAACCAGGCGGCCGCCCGCCTCTTCGTGGCCTCGTCGGCGGTGAGCCGGCAGATCGCCAAGCTGGAGGACAGCCTGGGCACGCCGCTCTTCGAACGACATGCGCGGGGCATGGCGCTCACGGCGGCCGGCGAGCGGCTGGCGGCGCACCTGCGCAATGCGCAGATCGACATCGAGCAGGTGATAGAGCAGGTGCGCGACCTCGGCGGCCAGAGCGCGCGGCGCATCCGCATGGCCTGCACCGAAGGCTTCGCGGGGCACTTCATGCCGCTGGTGATGCGCAGCTTCGAGTCGGCCAACCCGGGCTGCCAGCTGGAGCTGCACGTGGGCTCGCCCGACGGCGTGAGCTCTCTGCTGGCGCGCGGCGAGACCGACATCGCGCTCAAGTACGTGGTCGCGCCCGAGCCCGGCCTGAAGATCGAGCACTCGGCCACCGCGCCGGTGTACGCAGTGCTGCGGCCCGACCATCCGCTGGCACGCCAGCGCGTGGTGTCGGTGGCCGACGCGGTGCGCTATCCGCTGGCCGTGGGCGACAAGGGCGTGACCGCCCGCCAGCTCTTCGACCAGGCCTGCAGCCTGCAGGGGCTGCAGTACCGCGCGCTCTTCGTGAGCAATTTCTCCTCGGTGCTGCTGCCGCTGCTGCGCACGCCCGATGTGATGCTCTCGGGCCTGGTCACGGTGATGCACCTGATCGACGACGGCACGGTGGTGGCGCGGCCTTTTGCAGAGGCGCCGCTGCAGCAGCGGCAATTGCAGGTGCTGGCGCTCGAAGGCCGCACGCTGCCGCCGCTGGCGCAGGACTTCGTGCGGCACCTGGTCGCGGCCATCGCCAGCGCGGGGCGCCGCAAGCTGGGGCGCGCGCAGGCTTCCGGCGCAACGAAGAAGGAGATCAGCCCAGGGCGTTGATGTCGGCGGGGTCGAGGATCGGCTTCGACGCACCGTTGCGCGCCACCGCCAGCATCGCGCGTCCCACCTTCTCGGTCGTCGTCACCCGGTTCGGCCAAAGCCGGAAGGCCAGCCCGAGCACGGGCTTGAGCACGACGATGGCCGCGTCGTACACCGGCGTCTTCGAGCGGATGCCGTGCAGCGGCTGGATCATGCCGGGACGGAACATGTAGGCCGCCTTGAACGGCAGGCGCAGCAGCGCGTTCTCGGTCGCGCCCTTCACGCGCGCCCACATGCTGCTGCCGCGCTCGCTGCTGTCGGTGCCCGCGCCCGTCACGTAGGTGAAGGTCATGCCCGGGTTGAGCCGAGCGAGCACGGTGGCGGCGGCCAGCGTCAGGTCGTAGGTGATGTGCCTGTACTCGGGCTCCTTCATGCCCACCGAGGACACGCCGAGGCAGAAGAAGCAGGCATCGAAACCCTGCAGCTGCGATTCGACGTCGCCGTAGTCGTACATGTTCCTGTGGACCAGGTCGCGCAGCTTCGGGTGCTGCTGCCCCGTGGGGTTGCGGCCGATTGCGACGACGCTTTCCACGTCGGGCGCCAGCAGGCATTCACGCAGCACGCCCTGCCCCACCATGCCGGTGGCGCCGAAGATTAGGACTTTCATGGGAAAGGCTCCAGCCGGTCAGACCGCGAAGACTGCGGGCTTCTTGTTCAGCACGGCCAGCAGCAGGTCGACGTCGAGGCTGGAGGGCTGCGGCGCCTGCAGCGCCGAGAGCATGCGCGAGAGCGTCTCGGCATGCGGCAGCAGCGGACCCAGGAAACGCGTGCCATCGGAACCGGCGACCAGCAGGGTCGGGAAGGTCTCGACGTCGAAGGCATCGGCGATGTCGGCATGGTCCTCGATGTCGACCCAGGCGAAGCGGAACTGCGGATGCGCCCGTGCCACTTCCTGGAGCAGCGGCCGGTAATCGCGGCAGGTGCCGCACCATTCGGCGCAGAGGCAGACGACCCAGGGCGCATCGCCGGCCGGACCGGCGGACTCGGGGGTGCTCGGAAGGCTTGGAATAGCGCTCAAGGCTGATGCGTCGGTGGTGTGATCGGAAGGCCGGTTGGCGCGGCCGGGAGGTCGTGGCTATTATGGACAAAGCCCTCCCGAAGGGTACAGGAGACTCGCACGATGAACACCACGACCGCCCCCGCATCTGCCGTCGATCCGCGCCAGTTCAAGAGCTTCGCGGAGTTCTATCCCTTCTACCTGACCGAGCATGCCAACCTCACCTGCCGGCGGCTGCACTTCGCCGGCTCGACCATCTCGCTGCTGTGCCTGGTGGCGCTGGTAGCCACGCTCAATCCGTGGTGGCTGCTGGCAGGCCTCTTGGCTGGATACGGCTTCGCCTGGGTCGGGCACTTCGGCTTCGAGAAGAACAAGCCGGCATCGTTCAAGCGGCCGCTCTATTCATTCATGGGCGACTGGGCGATGTACCGGGACATCTGGCTGGGGCGCGTAAGAATCAACTAACCCCCAGGCTTGCCCACTTCGCGTGGTCGTCCTCCCCTTGCAGGGGGCAACACCGGCGGCCCGGCGGAGCCGGTTCCGCGGTGTTCCTGGAACAATCCCATCAAATCAACAGCACGTCGCCCAGCCGCAGGGAGCGCAGCGGACCCTTCTGCCAGAGGTCCTCGAGCGGCTCGGCCTGCGGCATCAGCAGTTCCTTCAGCAGCGGCTCGATGGGCGTCGAGGGGTCGGCGAGCAGCACGTAGCGCGGGTCCTCGTTGGCGGGCTCTTCCGCCAGCGGCGCGATCCAGTCGAGCGCCACCAGCGTCTCGAGCACCGGCGCGAGCTGCAGCGCATCGACGCGCATGCGCGTCACCAGCTCGGTCGCGCCCATGCCCTTGGCCGGCGTGGCCTGCGCACGGGCCAGGTGCTGCAGCGTCTCCATGGCCAACTGCATGGGCCAGCCGGCAGTGCCGCCGCGCCGCGCGACGCCCGTCAGCAGGCTGGGCAGGTAGGCCGCGATGACCGCGCCGAGCAGCACGATCACCCAGGCCACGTAGATCCACACAAGCAGGATCGGCACCGTGGCGAAGGCGCCGTACAGCACCGAGTAGGTCGGCACGAGGCTCAGGTAGTAGCCCAGCACGCGCTTGGCGATCTCGATGGCCGCCGCCACGAAGATGCCTCCGGCCCATGCATGCGACCAGCGCACGTTGGTGTTGGGCACGTAGTGGTAGAGCGAGGCCATGCCGACCGCGAGCAGCAAGAACTCGAAGGTGTCGAAGAACAGCTTCACCATGCCGCGTCCCACCACGTCGCTGGTGGCCGCGACCACGTACGAAGTGGTGGAAAGGCTCACCGCGAGGATGATCGGCCCCAGCGTGATGGCCGCCCAGTAGATCAGCACCCGCTGCGCGAACGGCCGCGGCGAGCGCACGCGCCAGATGTTGTTGAGCGTCTTGTCGATGGTGAGGATCAGCGCGATGGCGGTGATCAGCAGCACGATCAGGCCCGCGATGCCGAGCCCGCTGGCCTTGCTCGCGAACTGGTTCAGGTAGCCCAGCACCTGCCGCGCGATGTTGTCCGGGATAAGGCTCTCGATGAGCCAGCGCTGCAGGCGGCCCTGCATCTTCGCGAACATCGGGAACACGGTGAAGAGAGCCAGCGCCACCGTGAAGAAGGGCACCATCGCGATGGTGGTGGTGAAGGTCAGGCTGCTGGCCGTGAGGCCGAGCCGGTCCTCGCGGAAGCGCTCGCCGAGCACCGCTGCGGTGTTGCGCCACGGAAAGCGCGAAAGATCCCTCCAGAGCTGCCGTCGATTCATGGCCGGTATCATAGGAGTTGAACTCTCCCCCAGCCTCCGCGCACTTCGTGTCGCTGCGCCAACCCCCTCGCCGGGGCAATACCAGCGGCCTGGCAAAGCCGGTTCCGCGGTCTCCCGTTCATGAATGCCAATTCGCCGCTAGCACCATCCTCCGTTCGTGCCACCCGCTGGGCCGCCGTGGGCAGCCTGCTCGGCCTGATCGTGCTGGGCCTGGCCTGGGAACTGTGGCTGGCGCCCCTGCGGCCCGGCGGCTCGCTGATGGCGCTGAAGGTGCTGCCGCTGGTCATTCCGCTCGCGGGGCTGTGGAAGAACCGCATGTACACCTACCGCTGGGTCAGCCTGATGATCTGGCTCTATTTCACCGAAGGCGTGGTGCGCGCCTGGAGCGACACCAGCGGCGTGAGCCAGGTGCTCGCGCTCGTCGAGGTGCTGCTGTGCCTCGTGCTCTTCGCCGCCTGCGCCTGGCATGTGCGGCTTCGCCTGCGCCACGCCAAGAACGCTGCCCGCCAACTGGAGGCTTCCGCCCAATGACCACTGCCACCACTACCGCTTCTTCCACAGCCCTGATCGAACGACTGCGCGCCATCGTCGGCGCCTCGCACGTGCTCAACGAGGGCGACCTCACCGCCTACGAGCAGGACTGGCGCAAGCGCTCGCGCGGCAGGTCGCTGGCCGTGGTGCGTCCGGCCAACACGCAGCAGGTGGCCGACGTGGTCAAGGCCTGCGCCGCGGCCGGCACGGCCGTCATTCCACAAGGCGGCAATACCGGCCTCGCGGTCGGCTCCATTCCGGACGACAGCGGCACGCAGGTGGTGCTGAGCCTGCAGCGCATGAACGCGATCCGCACCATCGACGCCGCCAACCTCACGATGACGGTGGAGGCCGGCTGCATCCTGCAGACGTTGCAGGAAACCGCCGAGAAAGCCGGCTACCTGTTCCCGCTGAGCCTCGCGGCCGAGGGCAGCTGCACCATCGGCGGCAACCTCGCGACCAACGCGGGCGGCACGCAGGTCGTGCGCTACGGCAACACGCGCGAGCTGTGCCTGGGCCTGGAGGTGGTCACGCCGCAGGGCGAGATCTGGGAAGGCACCAGCGGCCTGCGCAAGGACAACACCGGCTACGACCTGCGCGACCTGTTCGTCGGCAGCGAGGGCACGCTGGGCATCATCACCGCGGCGACCATGAAGCTCTACCCGCTGCCCGCCGCGCAGCTCACGGCCTGGGCCGCAGTGCCGTCACTCGACCACGCGGTGACCCTGCTGGGCCTCGCCCACAAGCACCTGGGCCCCGGCCTCACCGGCTTCGAGGTGATGGGCAAGTTCGCGCTGAGCCTGGTCGACAAGCACATGCCCCAGCTGCGCGTGCCCTTCATCGGCGACGATTCAGTGCCCTACTGCGTGCTGCTGGAGAACTCCGACAGCGAATCCGAGGACCACGCCCGCGCGCGCTTCGAGGCGCTGCTCGAAACCGCCTTCGAGGACGGCTGCGTGACCGACGCGGTGGTGGCCGAGAACCTCACGCAGGCGCACCAGCTGTGGCACATCCGCGAGAGCATTCCGCTCGCACAGGCCGAGGAAGGCCTGAACATCAAGCACGACATCTCGATTCCCGTCTCGCGCATCCCTGCCTTCGTTCAGGAGACCGACGCGCTGCTGGCGCGCGAGATCGCCGGCGTGCGGCTGGTCAACTTCGGCCACCTGGGCGACGGCAACCTGCACTACAACGTACAGGCGCCGGAGAACGTCGATACCAAGGCCTTCCTGAAGAACGAGGAAGAGCGCATCAACACGCTGGTGTACGACGCGGTCGAGAAGTTCGGCGGCTCGTTCTCGGCCGAGCACGGCGTGGGCTCGCTCAAGGTCGACAAGCTCGCGAAGCACAAGTCGCCGGTGGCGCTGGAGATGATGCGGGCGATCAAGCGGGGGCTTGATCCGAAGAACATCCTGAACCCCGGGCGGGTGATCCGGGTCTAGGCAGACCTGCGGCCCGCGTCCGCCCAGACCCGCTATTTCCCGGCGCGAAGCAGCCGGGCGATCCGTGACTGCGCCGCAGTCATGTCTTGAGCTAACAATTCGGTGATACACTCCAATAAGAATAGTTCTTATTCACCAACCCCGGGGTCTTCGAAGCCAAGCGCCTGCACGGCCTGCACGCCTCTTCCCATGCGGAAGTCGGGGCAGTCTTGTCGACGCGTTCAGGCACGCAGCCCCGGGACCCATCGTCGATGCTTGCGAGAAGGCGGCCGGATGCGCGACCTCGTCCAGGAACTTGTAGCTCACTATGCGGACTTGCGCCGGCAGCTGACTCGCGACCTGAGAGATCCGCACTACGCGGCCGACATCGCGCAATCGAGCTTCGAGCGGGTCTACACGGCAGCCCTCAAGGCGCGCGGCGGCAATCGCGGCGATGCCCCGTCCGACCTGCTGGACGCCAATGCCAACGCCATCGAATCGCCTCGGGCCCTGCTGTTTCGCGTGGCGCGCAACCTGTGCGTCGACGACGCTCGCCGGCGCAAGGTCGCCCAGGAGTGGGCCGGCACGCATGCAGGCATCGGCACGCAGCAGACGGCGCAGTCCAGCGAATACGTCGTGGCCCAGCAACGGGTTCTGGCGCGGGTGGTCGAAACCATGGAACAACTGCCGCCGCGCCGGCGTGAAGTCTTCCTGCTGTTTCGCGCCTACGGCCACACGCGCAGTGAAATAGCGCATCGGCTGAACATCACCGAAATGGCCGTGGCCAAGCACCTGCTGCGCGCCACCATCGACTGCTCGCGCGTATTCGCCGAACTGCGCTCGGAGCTGATCGAACCCCAGGTCGTGCTGAGCCGGCCGGGCTTCGACGCGGCATTGGCAGAAGACTTCTCGTGAACGGCGGCAGCATGGCGGTCGGCGCTCCTCCGCGCGAACGGCTGATCGAGCGCGCGCTCGCGCTGATCGTCGAAGGCGAGATCGCCACCGGCGAAGCCGCGGGCCGCGCCCGCGCGTTGCTCGACCAGTGGCGCAGCAAATCGGCGGAGCACGCGGCAGCCGTGCAGGAGGCGCACGAGCGCTGGGATGCGCTCGGCGGCATGGCAAGCGACCTGCGCGCGCACTTCGACGAACCCGAAGCCGCTCTGATGGCCAATGCGGCAGCTGCCGCCACGACGTCGACGCACCGCCAGCAGCGCCGCAAGATGCTGCTTTCGGTCGCAGCCTTCCTGGGTACCGGCCTGGTCGCGGGCCGAGGCGTGCAGTGGTACTGGCAGCAACCAGTGTTTCGCGCTGCCTACGAAACCCGGACGGCTCAGATGCTCAAGGTGACGCTGACCGACGGCCGCGGCGATGCGTCCGGCAGCCAGCTCGACCTGGCGCCGCAGAGCGCGATCGATGTGACGCTCTATCGCCAGCGCCGCACCGTCGACATGGCGCACGGCGAAGTGCGCTTCGAAGTGGCGCGCGACACGACCCGCCCCTTTCACGTCCGCACGCGCGGTGCCAGCATCGAAGTGGTCGGTACCGCATTCACTGTGCGCGACCGCGGCGGCCCGCTCACAGTGGGCGTGGAGAATGGCCATGTGCGCGTGCGCGTGTCGCCGCGGGACGGCGCCGCCGGCGCGGAAGCGGAAGTAATCGATCTGCGCATGGGCGATTTGCTGGAAATCCAGGACGGCCACGCAGCCGCCGTGCGGCAGACGGACACGGCCGCCCTGTCCGCCTGGCGCAGCGGCTGGCTGGTCTTCGAGAATACGCCGCTCGGCGACGCCCTGGCCGCAGTCAACAGCTATCGCGCACGCCCCATCGTCAGCACGAACTCTCGCATCGACGCGATGCGGCTGTCGGGCCGCTTCCGCACCAACGATTCCGATGGCCTCGTTGCCGTGTTGCCGACGATCCTGCCCCTCGCCACAGAACCACGGCCGGATGGCAGCGTGGCCCTGCGAGTGCGCTGAGCCGGTCGGTCCTTCGCCGCCTGCCCGACTCTCAGGCGCCGGGCACGTTCCCGACAGGGTGGCCGGACTGCGCCAAGCCCCACTCCGCCAGCGCGATGTCGAGCGCACGCAGATGACGCGGGTCCTTTCCCAACCACTGGGCCAGTTGCTCGGCGTTCTGCAAGCTCGGTGACGCATGCACGCAGGCAAAAAGCGACGCCGCGGTGCGAATGCACTCCTCGGGCACGAGCGTGCGCGTGACCGGCCCGTCGCGCTTCATTCGAGCCCGCCCGTGGGCGGATGAAAATTCCTGCGGCGACTGACGACCAGCGCGGCACCCGCGAGCGCCCAGAGGCGCAGGGCGCGATCGAATGCGCGCGGATGCGCCTGGTCTTCCCGCAACCAGTGGGTCAGCTTCAACGCGCCCGTGCGGCATGGGTTCTCCCTGAGGTCCATGTAGAGACGCCATGCGGTTTCCTCGGCGTACTGCGCCTTCGGATCGTTTTGCGGGACCACTGCTACTCCAGGCGCTGTGTTGTTGATTCGGAACGACGACCGTCGAGGCCGATGCAGGGCCGGGAATGCCGGCGCGCAAAGGCGTCTCTTGAAAATGACGTTTCGAAAACCGGAATGTTCAGCCGGGCGTTCCCGCACCCGTCGTGGGCTGCAGCACGGGAGGCCCTGTGACCTGCTGTTGCTGTTGCTGCTCCCGGGATTTCAGGTACGCCTTGCGCTTGCGCAGCCAGATCACGACGCCGGTCACGCTCAGCATCGCTACCACCAGGCCCATCACGGAAATCAGGATGCGCCCCGGCAGCCCGAGGATGCGGCCCGAGTGCACCGGGAACTGTGCCTGCACGAAGATATCGGCGGCCGTGCCCTTCCAGGGCTCGCGGATGCCGACGAAGCGCCCGTCGACGCCATCGATATACAGGATCCGATGTCCGACGCCGCCTGACCCATGCTCGTCTTCCGGCGCATAGAACTGCGCGCCGTAGATGCCGAAAAGCTCGGCATAGAAGAGCTCCCCCACGGGTTCCTGCCAGCCGAGACGCTGCGCCTCCTGCGTTACCTTGCCGAGCACATCTGCATAGCCGAGCCGGGGGATCACCGGTTTTTCCTCGGGGGCAGGCTGGCGTTGCTCGAAAGGCATGGGCGTCACGTCGGACACCAGCGACATTGCAGGGAAGAACACCTCCCGGTACAGATTCAGCGAGAAGGCGGTGAACGCCACGATGAACAACAGCGCCCAGGTCCACAGGCTACCGGCGCGATGCAGGTCGAAATTCAGCTTGTATGAACCGCCGCGCCAGCGGACCTTCCACGCCGGCTTCCAGCGTTGCCACCAGGCCTTGGCTCCGTCGGCTGCGCGCGCCTCGCCCGCCGCGGGCTTCTTCGGCCGGCGCATCGGCAGCGTCAGGTAGAAGCCGGTGAAGCAGTCGATGGTCCAGACGAGCGCGATCACGCCCATCAGCCATACGCCCCAGCGATCGATGCCCCAGAACTTCGGCAGGTGCAGGCTGTAGTGCAGTACGTAGAGAAACGAGACGAAGTTCTCCTTGCTGATCGGCCAGACCGCACCCCATTCGCGCCGCCCGAGTTCTTCGCCGGAAGCCGGATCGATGAAGACCTGGTTGAAGCCGGGCTTGAACAACTGGCCGGTGGCGGGATCGACGCGCGCCTGCACGCTGAAGGCCAGCGAATGCCCCGGCTCGGCGGCCATCGGCAGCGCCGATACCTGCACCTGCGGATGCCGCGCCTCGATCTGCCTGGCCAGCTCCAGCGAGGACAAGGCCGACCCGGTCGTGCGGGCATCTGTGAGATGCGGATTGAGCCATTCGTCGATTTCGTGGTCCCACGAAATCACGGCGCCAGTCAGGCCGGCGACGAACAGAAATGCGGCCATCAGGAGGCCGGCCCAGCGATGCAGGGCCACGAGCATCAAGCGCATTCGGTATGTCCTTCATCGGCGGCGGGCGCGACACCCGTGCACCGGGGCTCCTGCCATCCACCGCCCATTGCACGGTAGAGCGAGACCCGTGCCTGCAGACGCGCCATGCGCAGCTGCACCGAAAGATCCTGCGCGGCGTAGAGAGTGCGCTGCGCATCGAGCAATGCGAGCAGGGTCTCGGCGCCAGCGCGATAGCGGGCTTCGGACAATTCTGCCGCACGGCGCGCCTCGGCAAGCTCGGCTGCCTGTGCAGCGGCCTGCGCATCGATCGCCGACACACCATTCAGCGCGGTCTCAGCATCCGCGAACGCACCGACGATAGCGGCCCGGTAGTCGGCCAGCAGTTCTTCGCGCTTCGCCTCGGCCAGTTGCCGATTGCCGGCCAGGCGCCCTCCGTCGAAGACCGGCGCCGCCAGACCGGCAGCCAGGCCGTAGAGCGGATTGTCGAAGAGCCTGCCGAAACGGCTTTCCCCGGTGCCCACCGTCGCACTCAGGGAAACGGTCGGCAGCAGCGCGGCGCGTGCCGCCAGCACGTTGGCGTCGGCGGCGGCCAACCGGGCTTCCGCGCGCGCGATGTCCGGGCGGCGCACCAGCAGGGCAGAGGGCGCGTCCACGCCGATGACGGGAACCTGAAGCGCGTCGAGCCGCGGCCCTTGCAGTTCGAACGCCTTTGCCGTGGTGCCCAGCAACAGTGCGAGCGCAGTCTCCGCATCGCTGGCCTGCTGACGCAACGCCGCGTGTGCGCGCTGCTGTGCAGCCACCAGTCCACGCTGCTGCGCGAGATCCAGCGGCGACACGGCGCCGGCGCGGCTGCGCGCCTCCACCAGTGCCAGCACGCGACGCGCATTGTCGAGATTGCGCGCGGCAATCTCGGCGCGCTCACGCAAGGCCAGCGCAAGCAGCCAGCTGCCGGCGACGTCTGCCGTCACCGTGAGCCGCACCGTGTCGCGGTCGAAGGTGCTGGCGCGCGAGCCTTGCAGCGCCTCGTCGCGCAACGCGGCGCTTCGGCCCCACAGGTCGAGTTCATAGGTGGCGGCAAAACCCGCGGCATAAGTGCTGCCGGCGACCGTGGCGTCACTGCCTAGGCGCCCCTCGCGGCCGATGCCGAGGCTGGCCGTGACCTGGGGCTGCAGTGCCGCGCCGGCGATGCGCGCCCGCGCATCGCCCTGCCGCACCCGCGAGACAGCAGCGGCCAGATCGTTGCTTTGCGATTGGGCGCGCGCAATCACCGCGTCGAGCTCCGTGCTGCCGAAGCTGCGCCACCATTGCGCATCGATCGGACCCGTGGTGTCGTCGACCTGCGCGTGACGCCACACGGAGGGAAGCTCCACCGCGCGCTCGGCACGGTCGCCGTGCAGCGCACAGCCGGACGTCAACGCCGCGCACAGCAAGGCCATCCAACAGGCAACGTAAACCGGGCGCGTCCTGGGCATGGTCACTCTCCCGCCAGTGCCACCACAGGGTCAAGCCGCGCGGCATTGCGCGCCGGCATGAATCCGAAGATCAGGCCCGTCAGCACTGCGCAGCCGAAGGCCCCCACGCTCGCCGCCAGCGAGAACAGCACCGGCACGCCGGCCAGCATCAGCCCCACGACGATGCCCAGCCCCGCGACGACGCCCACGGTGCCACCCACCGAAGTCACCAGCACCGCCTCGGTCATGAACTGCCGAAGGATGTCGCGCTGGCGCGCGCCCGTCGCCATGCGGATGCCGATCTCGCGCGTGCGCTCGCGCACCGTCATGAGCATCACGTTCATCACGCCGATGCCGCCGACGATCAGCGACACGATGGCGATCAGCCCCAGCATCAGCGTCATCGCGCGCGCCGTCTCGGTCTGCACGCGCAGCGCCTCGACGCGGTTCCAGATGCGCACTTCGCGGCCGGCCTGCTGGCGCGCCAGCTGCGCCTCGATGGCCTCCGCCGTCTCCTGCGCCCGCTCGATGTCGCGCACCTGCACGGCGATCCACGTCGGATGCGGGTGACCGTAGATCCGCGTCGTTGCCGCGGACAGCGGCACCACCACGCGGTCGTCCTGGTCCTCGCCGTCGTTGGCGCCCTTGGCGGCAAGCACGCCGACGATCTGGAACGGCACCTTGTCCACCAGGATGTCCTGGCCGACGGGGCTTTGACCGTCCGCGAAAAGCAGCTTGCGCACCGTCTGGCCGATCACGGCGACCTTGGCGACGCGCAGTTCGTCGTCCGCATCGAACATCACGCCTTCGGCCACGCCCCATCCGAGCACCGGAGAGAAGTCGATCGTGGCGCCGCCGCCTTCGGTCAGGTGGTCGATGTTGCCGCGCCGCACCACCACCTTGTCCTCGATGTAGGGCGCCACGCCCTCGACGTTGGGCAGCATGCGGAGGGCCTCCGCGTCGGCCAGCGTCAGCGGCGCGCCGGGATTGCGGGTGCTCGCGACCTGGGCCGAGACGAACATGGTCCGCGTGCCGAAGGTCTCGAACTGCGCCATCACCTTCTTCTGCGAGCCGCCCCCGACCGCGAGCATCACGATGACCGATGCCACGCCGATGACGATGCCCAGTAGCGTGAGCCCGGTGCGAAAGCGGTTGCTCCACATCACGCGCCACGCCGTGCGCGTGGCCTCGCGCATGTCGGCCGCCATGGAGGCTCCGCCGCGCGATGCCTGCAGGTCGGGCATCTCGATGTCGACCGCAACGGCCGGCTGCTCCATGCCGCCCGAGTCCTCGACGATGCGCCCGTCGCGGATCTCGATGATGCGCCGCGCCTGCGCCGCCACCGAGCGGTCGTGGGTGATGAGGATCACGGTGTGGCCCGCGTCCGCCAGCTCGCGCAGCAGCGCCATCACTTCAGCGCCGCTCTTGCTGTCCAGGGCGCCGGTGGGCTCGTCCGCAAGGATGATCCGCCCGCCGTTCATCAGCGCACGCGCGATGGCCACGCGCTGCTGCTGGCCGCCCGAGAGCTGGTGCGGCCGGTGGTGCAGCCGCGCGCCCATGCCCAGCCGTTCGAGCAGGGCAACGGCACGCGCATGTCGCTCGGCTTCCGGCATTCCGGCATAGAGCGCGGGAATCTCCGTGTTCTCCAGCACCGATTCGCTGGGCACCAGGTGGTAGCCCTGGAACACGAAACCGAAGGCCTCGCGGCGCAGCCACGCGAGCGCATCGCCGTCGAAGGTGGACACGTCGCGCCCGTCGAACAGGTAGCGCCCCGCGCTGGCCCGGTCGAGGCAGCCGAGGATGTGCATGAGCGTGGACTTGCCGGACCCCGAGGCACCGACAATGGCGACGAACTCGCCCGCGTGCAGCTGCAGGGAGATGCCGTGCAGCACCGTCACGGCGGGGCTGCCGCCTTCCGCGCCGCCCTCCCCTTCACGGCCACCGTACGACTTGCGGATGTCCTGCAACTCGATCAGGGGCCTGGGGGTCTCCCCGCGTGCGGGCTTCCGAGGCGGTGTCATTCCTTCGCCGCCTTGCCCACGACGATGCGCTCGCCGGCCTGCACCCCTTCGAGCACCTGGGCCGCCAGGCGGTTGCGCACACCGATGCGCAACTCGCGCCGCTCCGCCTTGCCGTCGGCGCGCAACACACGGGCGGTGAAGCGATCGGCGCTGCCGGCCACGGGCACGAGTGCAGCCAGCGGCACAGTGAGCACGTCCTTCTCGGCGTACTCGACGAACGATACTTTCGCGGTCATCTGCGGCATGAGCTCGCCGTCGGCGTTGTCGACATCGAAGAGCGCGGTATAGACCACCACCTTGCTGGACGCGGCCGACTGGCGCGCTCCGCTGTCGCTGTTGCCCGACTTGTTCTCCGGCAGCGGCGGCGCAGGCAGCAGCTGGCGCACCTTGCCTTGCCACTGGCGCCGGCTTTCGCCGAGCGTGGTGAAGTAGACCGGCATGCCCGCCTTGATGCGACGCACGTCCGCCTCCGACACCTCGGACCACACGGTCATCGACGACAGGTCGGCGATGCGCAGCACATTCGGCGTCTGGTAGGCGGCATTCAGCGTCTGGCCTTCGCGCGCCTCGACGGACACGATGGTGCCGGCCATCGGCGCGTAGATACGGGTGTAGCCGAGCCTGGCCTCGTCGGCCTTCAGCGTGGCCTGGGTCTGCGCGATCTGGGCTTCGAGATTGCGCACTCGCGCGGCGGCGGAAGCCAGCGTGGCCTCCGCACTCTGCACGTCTTCTTCGCGCGTCGCACCGTCGGCAGCCATCTGGCGCTGCCGCGCCTGTTGCTGCTGCGCGAGGCGGTGCTGCGCCTGCTGGTCCGCCAGCTGTGCCCGCTGGCCCGCGAGCGACGCTCGGCCCGCGTCGACCGTGGCCTGCTGCACGCTCGGATCGATCTCGACCAGCAACTGCCCCTTGGCGACGATGTCGCCGGGCTGCGCCCGCAGCTTGAGGATCTGGCCCGAGACCTGCGCGCCCACGTCCACATAGTGCCGCGGCTGCAGCACGCCAAGCGCGGTTACGCTCGATTCGATGGTCGTCCGCGCCACTGCCACCGACTCGACCTCGGCAGCGGAGCCGCGCCCCCAGAGCATGCCGGCGCCCGCCACGGCCGCCAGCGAAACGAGCGACAGAGCCACCGCGTAGCGGCGACCGGCGCGCTTCGGGGCACCGCTACTGACACCACTGTTCATCCCGCCACCCCGCTAGGCCGAAAGACGCTGCGTGCGCGGCCGGGAATGAAAACCGGCCAGCGGCAGCATTCCGGCGCCATGGCCGCCGGGCTCTCCAAACTGCGACTCATACGAACCCTGTGGCGTCGCACCCTGGCTCCGGCACGTCGAGCAGGGGCCGTGGATCTGCACGTCGAACGCACCGGCCGACGGCAACCCCCGGCTCAGCGCCACGCGCATGAGCACCTCGCGCAGATCGCGGTCATGAACCTCGGCGACGGCTCCGCAGCCGCCGCAGCGCATGCGCACGCCGCAGGGCTCGGCGTCCGGCATCTTGTAGCGGAACACCGCCAGAGCACCGCCGCGGCTTCGCACCCATTCGCGCATGATCAGGCCGCTCTGCTCGAACTCCTTGAGGATGCGGTAGACCGTCGTCAAGCTCACCGAGGTGCCGCGCAGCAGCATGCGGCGGAAGACTTCTTCGCCTCGCTGCCACTCCTCACCAGCATCCGCGAGGGTCTGGAGCACGCAGACGCGCACCGCGGACGGTCGCAGGTTGGCCGCCCGCAGTTGCGCCAGGAAGGCGGGACGCGGCGGCTGCGGCAGGGCTTTATGTGCTTGCGGTTGGTCGTTCACGCGGCGAGGCTTTCGAGTCGGGGCCGGGCGCGGTCTTCCGCGATGCGCCCCGCGCGCATGGTGATCACGCGGTCGGCCAGGTGGAAGTAGCGGTCGTCGTGCGAGATCACGACCAGAAGGTGCCCCTTGGCACGCAGCTCGGGCAGCAGCTCGGTGTAGAACAGATGACGGAAGGTCGGATCCTGGTCGGCCGCCCATTCGTCGAACACCAGCACTGGCCGCCCTTCGAGATACGCATGCACCAACGCCAGGCGCTTGCGCTGGCCGGTGGAAAGATCGGTGGTGGTGAACAAGCCATCCTTCACGGAGACCTTGTGCGCGATCTCCAGGCGTTCGAGGTACGGCAACGCAGCCTCGGGCAGGCCGGCAGAGGACGCGCCGCCGGAGCCGTCCGCCACCAGATCCTCGAAGAGGTAGAAGTCGGAGAACACGGTGGTGAAGAGCTGCCTGTAGTCGTCCCGGGCCTCGGGCGTGACGACCTTGCCGTCGACGAATATCTCCCCGCCTTGCGGCGCATAGAGGCCCAGCAGCAGCTTGATCATGGTGGTCTTGCCGGAACCGTTGTCACCGACCACGAAGACCAGCTCGCCCTTGTTCAACCGCAGGTCGACGGGGCCCAGCACGAACGCATCGCTGCCCTCCGCGGCGTCGAAGGCATAGCGCACTCCGCGCAGTTCGATGGCGCTGCCCAGGCGCACTTCGCTAGGCGCGCGGTCCAGGTGCAGATGCGGCTCGGGGCTTGCGAAGCGCGTCGACAGGTCGGCAATGCGCTGGAACGCCACCTTGGCACGGCCCACGCCCGGCAGAGCGCCTGCGATCTGGTCCATCGGCCCCTTGAGGAACAGCAGCACGAGAACGAAACCGCTCAGCACCACGGGATCGGTGTTGCGGAAGGCCGCCCAGCCCAGGATCAGCGCGATCAGCAGGAAGAACAGCGCCGAGCCGAAGGCCGTGGCGATCACGTAGGTGTTGATCGCCCGGCTGTTGACGGTGCGGATGCTGTCGACGATGCGCTCGATCTGCCCGCCGAACACCAGCGCGCGGCGCGAGCGATGCATGCGCAACTCCTTCGCACCCTCGCTGATGCCGCGGTAGGCCTTGTGCAGTCGCTCTTCGTAGTCGCGCGCCTTCCAGAAGCCGGCCACGCCGCGGGTTTGTGCCACCACCTGTATGGAGATGCCGATGACCAGTGCCACCATCAGCACGCAGAACAGCGGAAACGACAGCACCGCCAGATAGGTCAGGCATCCCAGGGCAATGGCCAGCGAGATCAGCGTCGCGGAGAAAGCGAAGGCCACGTCGCTGATCATGTCCACGTCCTGCGACAGCACGGGCATCAGCCGGTGCGTGCGATAGCGCTCCAGCGCATCGATCGGCGCCGACAGGATCTTCTGGGCCAGGCTCTTGCGGATCTGCGAGACGAGTCGCTGCCCGACGAGATTGGTCGAGACGTCCGAGACCACGCGACCGATCAGCGACACCGCGCACAGCGCAACGAAAGTCAGCAGCAGGCCGCCGGCGAGGCCGCCGGACGTGTTCAGCACCTTGTTGATCGTGGCCAGCAGCAGTACGGTGGCCACGCCGGCGGCGATGCCGGTGAACGACGACAAGGCCATCCATGGGAGAAAGGGCTTCAGCAGGCGCCTGATTTCGGCGGCATCGCCATTCGAAGATGTCATGCGAAAGTCTTTCCGCCCCTGGGGCGACAACGACCCGGCAGCGTGGACCTCCAGCGACCGGACGGGTAACGAATGGAAGACGACCGGGCGGATGGCCAGGGTCGCCGGCAGCTCGGAGCCGCTCCCCATTCAACGGGCGACGCTCCAAAATGTTCATGCGGCCTCAGCGTGAACACCGGAGCCCTCCGTCCGTCCTATCTGCATGCACGACGAATTCCATTTGCCTTCCGAGTCCCGGACCGGGCCATGATTGCGCTGCTGGAACCCCTGTTCCAGGGAGAGCACGCGAGGCATGGCGAGGCCCTCCATTGCGCGCCGCAGCCGCCCGCCAATGCCATCGGGGTAGCCGATCTGCTGCACGACCCCGCCCTGCTGACCGAGCTGCTATATCGCCAGGCCCGACATCTCGGCGCCGATGTCCGCGATCTGCGGGCGGTAGCCTCCGCATGGAGCCTGGAGTACCTGGGCATGTGGCTGCCGCCAATGGTGGCTGCAGCCAGCGTGCTGCAGCATGCCTTTCCGGCGGCGCCGGAACAGGTCTGGGTGAGCTTCGACGAAGCCGGCGATCCGCTCGGCTTTTACATCCGCGACCTGGGCCGGCCGATGCCAGGCGCCAGCACTGCGCAACGCTATGCGCCGATGTTCTGGCAGCACCTGGAGCCGCTCTTCGCAGCCATCAGCCGCCTGACGAAGCTCGCGCCAAAGATTCTCTGGAGCAACACGGCACGGCACATCGAAACCATCCTGAACGAAGCACTGGCCATGACCGGCTGCGCGGCGCCGATCACGCAGGACCGGGACCGGCTGCTGCGCGACGCGACCTGGCCGCAGGCGCGCGTCCATCCCCTGTACGCGCCCCGGCGGGAGGTGCGCAGGATCGAGGCCGGCCGCTGCGAAACCCTGACGCTGTACCGGCACTGCTGCCTGAACCACCTGCTGCCCGGCGAGACGCACTGCGGCCCATGCCCGCTCGCACCTGCGTACCGCAGGGACCGGGCCGAAGCGGAAGAACGGAACGCCTGAGCGGCGCATGAGCCCTCGCAGATGAACAGATTCACGGCTGCCTCGTCTTTCTCAGGCGGCGGCACATCAGCCACCACTTCAGACCAGACCAACATCGAACGCCCATGTCCAAAGCCAAACTCGTCTACATCCTGTCCCTGAGAAATGCCGCGGCCGACCAGGCCGGCCAGTTCATCGACTACAAGGGCGAGCGGCGCTACATGAAGTCACCGCTCGAATACCTCGCCGAGGCGCTGGACGGCACGTCGCTGGGCGACGCGTATTCGCTCGAGGGGATCATCTACGACGACGACCAGAGTTCGCCGCGCGACCGCAAGTCGCTGCAGGACTACGGCTTCGCCTGCGAGCCGGGCAAGAAATGGATCTTCCCCGCTGACCTGCGCACGCAAGGCAAGCGGCTGAACGACATGCTGCACCCCATCGCGTCGACCTACCGGCAACTGCCCCTCGACGCCCCCGACCGCGCCAAGGGAAAGAGCGACTTCGAGCGCCGCCTGTACGACAAGCTGGTGGAACTCGAGGCCGACGTCGTCGTGCTCGACGGGCTGCTGGTGATCCTCGACGAACTGGTGCGCCCGGGCGCGCCGTTTCACCGGCGGATCGCGAATATCCATCCCGGCATCACGCGCATCGAGTCGCCCTATGAGCGCCGCGGCGCCCACGCAACGCTGGACGCGCTGTACGGCGCGCAGGGCAAGCGGGTGGTCGACTGGAACACCCTCGAGAAAGTCGATGTCGCCCCGGTCACCATGACCGGCGCGTCGTTCCACTACGTCGACAACGGCATCGACTCCGGCGAGGTCATCTTCGACGTGCTCGACACGAAGATCGAGCCCGGAGAAACGATCCTGGAACTGCGCTGGAACAACTTCAACAACAGCCTGTTTCCCGCGCTGCACCAGGGCCTGGCCCTGCTGGCCGAGACCACCATGGCCCCGGTTGCCGCGTGAACACCCGAGCGCACCCGGCGCCATGTCCAGCAATTTCCTGGGCGATTGCCTCACTCGCGCATGCGAGCCCTCTTCATACACAGGAGTCGATCTTCAATGCAACACGTCCATGATCTGATCGGGATCGGGTTCGGCCCGTCCAACATCGCGCTGGCCATCGCGCTCGAGGAAAAGCGCCATGCGGGCAGCCCGTTCGACGCCCTGTTCATCGAGAAGCAGCTGAGCTTCGCCTGGCACCCGCACATGCTGCTGGACCATGCGCACATGCAGATCTCGTTCCTGAAGGACCTGGCGACGCTGCGCAACCCGACCAGCCACTTCACCTTCATCAACTACCTGCACGAAAAAGGCCGACTGACGGACTTCGTCAACCTCAAGAGCTTCTTCCCGAGTCGCCACGAGTTCAACGACTACCTGTCCTGGGCCGCGGAGCAGTTCGACGACGCCTGCGCCTACGGTGAAGAGGTGTTCGAGGTGCTTCCCGAGGAAAAAGGCGGCGAAGTAGCCCTGCTGCGCGTGCGCTCGCGCAACCACTCGGGCAAGCTCGTCGAGCGGCTGACGCGCAACCTGGTGGTCGGCATCGGCGGCATGGCCAACATTCCCGACAGCTTTCGCACCCTGCGGAACGACCCGCGCGTGTTTCATTCCAGCACCTACCTGCAGGACATCGCACAGATCGGCAACCCGCGGCGGGTGGCCGTGGTGGGCGCGGGGCAAAGTGCAGCCGAGATCTTCATGGACCTGCAGGGCCGCCCCGGCACGCCGCAGGTCGACCTCATCACGCGTGCCCGCTCGATCCGCCCGGCGGACGACAGCCCCTTCGTGAACGAGATATTCAACGCCGAGTTCACCGACTACACCTTCAGCCGCTCGGAGGCCGAGCGCGCGGCACTGCTTGACGAGTTCTGGCATACCAACTACGCCGTGGCCGACCTCGAGCTGATCCAGCAGATCTTCAAGTCCTTCTACCAACAGCGGGTGATCGGCGGAAACCGGCTGCGCCTCCTGCGCCGGCACGACATCCGCGGAGTGACTGCCGACGGCCACGGCGTGCACCTCACGCTGTGGGACCAGAACGCGATGCGCGAAAGCACCGTCAGGTACGACGCAGTCGTGCTCGCCACGGGTTATGCAAGGGAGCATCACAAGACGCTGCTGTCGCCGCTGGACCCGTACCTGGGGGACTACTCGGTCGACCGGCATTACCGGCTGCAGGGCACGCCTGACTTCCGCCCGGCCATCTACCTGCAGGGCGCCTGCGAGGATTCGCACGGCCTCAGCGACACCCTGCTGTCGGTCACGTCGGTGCGTACCGGAGAGATCGGCAGCGCCCTGCTCGCGACCCCGGCCGGTCCTGCCGTCCAGGTGCACCAGAAGCACCAGGAGCACGAAGCGATCGGAACCTGAGTTTTTTCGGGCATCGGACCCCGGGGCGAAAAAAGTTGCGACGGTGTGTCTCTGTTTTATGAGTTCGAACGTCTTACTCATAGAAGCGCCAGAGACCGGAAATCGGGCCGGCATCCGCGCCCGAAGGTAAATACGTCTTACTTTTAATTGAAACCCTGGAGTCCCTGACTTATGCGTCCCTTGCCTCGTCAACATCTACTGAATGCCGCTCTTGCTGCTGCCTTCGGAACTGCCCTCGGGTTGCTGAGCCCCGTTGCCATGGCTCAGACGCCAGGTCAGGCGGCCGTGCAGGTGTTTGAGGTCAAGGTGCCGGCACAGCCTGTGGCAACGGCACTGAACGAGCTCTCGCGGCAGACCGGCGTTCAGGTCTTTGCCGCAGGCGACGTGGTGGCCGGCGTCGGCTCCCAACCGGTGTCGGGCAGGCTGACCGTGGCGCAGGCCCTGGAGACCATGCTCGCAGGCACCGCCCTGCGCGCCACCCGGACTGAAAACGGCGGCTACGCCGTCCGTCGCGCCGCGGACGTGCCGGCCTCTTCCTCCTCGACGCTCCCCACCGTCACCGTTCTCGCGGAAGGCGAGGCCGAAACGGCTTCGGGCCCGCTCAAGGGCTATGTCGCCAAGCGCAATGCCGTCGGTACGAAGACCGACACGCCGATCATCGAAACACCCCAATCGATCTCGGTCGTCACATCCGATTTCATCGAGGCCACCGGCGCACTGCGCCTGAAGGACGCTCTGGCCTACACGCCCGGCATCAACGTGTCGCCATGGGGTGCGGATTCGCGCTTCGACTGGACCATCATCCGCGGCTTCGACGCGCAGACGCCCGGCTACTACCTGGATGGCCTGCAGCTGCGCAACAACAACGGCTGGGCCGTCTGGCAGACCGAGAACTACGGCACCGAGCGCATCGAGGTCCTGCGCGGCCCGTCGTCGGTGCTGTACGGGCAGACCGGCCCCGGCGGCATGATCAACGTGGTCAGCAAGCGTCCGACCGAGGAGCCGCTGCGCGAACTGCAGGTGCAGCTCGGAGACAACTCCCGCCGCCAGGTCGCGGGCGACTTCTCGGGCCCGCTCGACGAGCAGGACAAGGTGCTGTACCGAATCACTGGACTGGTGCGCGACGCCAAGCTGGACGCCAGCGGCCTGCCGAACGACCGCACGTACATCGCGCCGTCGCTCACCTGGAAGCCGTCGAGCGACACCTCGCTCACGCTGCTGTCGCACTACCTGCGCATCCGTGACGGCAGTTCCTACGGCAGCTTCCCCGAAGTCGGCACGCTGCTGCCCAACCCGAACGGCAAGTTCTCGCCGAAGACCTACGTGGGCGAGCCCGGCTTCGACCACTTCAACCAGGACCAGTGGATGGTGGGCTACATGCTCGACCATCGCGTGAACGACACCTGGACGCTGCGCCAGAATGTGCGCTACGGTTCCATCAAGGTCGACTACCGGCAGGTCTACAACGCGAGCAACTTCGTGACCGTCAACCCCGACGTGCCTTCGGACCCGGCCAACTTCCGCACGCTGAGCCGCTTCCCCTTCGGCAGCAAGGAGAGCGCGCGGCTCTTCACGATAGACAACCAGGCGCAGGCCAAGTTCAAGCTCGGCGACTGGCAACACACCTTCCTGTTCGGCGTCGACTACCAGCGTTCGCGCAACTACCAGCGCACCTACAACGCCGGCACGGTCTCGAACATCGACGGCTACAACCCGGTGTACACGAACGACGTCGTCCCCCTGGACCCGTGGTTCGACGCCAAGACCAGCCTTGAGCAGACCGGCTTCTACCTGCAGGACCAGATCAAGTGGGGCAACTGGGTCGCCACGCTGGGTGGCCGTTATGACACCGCGACGGCCCGCCTGAACAACTACCTCGACGGATCGACGACGCGCATCACGGACCACAAGTTCACGAGCCGCGCGGGCCTGGTCTACCTGCATCCGAGCGGCTGGGCGCCGTACATCAGCTATTCCGAGTCGTTCTCGCCGACGGTGACGATCGACCCCGAGACGAGCAAGCCGCTGAAGCCAGAGACCGGACGCCAGTACGAAGCCGGCGTGCGCTACCAGCCCCTGGACGGCAAGAGCAAGTACAGCGCCGCGATCTTCGACCTGCGCCGCCAGAACTACATCACCTACAACTCGACCTACCAGCCGAAGCAGACCGGCGAGATCCTGGTGCGCGGCCTCGAGCTGGAAGCAGCCTTCCAGCCGGTCAAGAACATGAACGTGATCGCGGCCTACACCTACACGCCGAAGGCGGTGGTCACGGCCAGCAGCACGGCGAGCGAAATCGGCAAGCAGATGCAGGCCGTGTCGCGCAACCAGCTGTCGGTGTGGACGGACTACCGTTTCGATTCCGGCATCAAGGTGGGCCTTGGCGCGCGCTTCATGGGCTCCAACCACGGCTACCAGGAGTCCGCGGCAGCCAAGGTGCCGTCGTACACGCTGATCGACGCACTCGTCGGCTACGACTTCCAGCGCTGGAGCCTGGCGCTGAACGTGCGCAACCTGACCAACAAGACCTACATCAGCAACTGCAGTTCGGGCAGCTGCCGCTACGGCGAGCTGCGCAAGGTCGTCGCGACGGCAACATACCGCTTCTGACGACGACGCGCCGGCCGGGAGGGCGTCAGCTCCCGGCGATCCCTTCTCCTCCTGTCTTCTCGAGACTAGAAAACGGCCTTCATTTCTGAAGGCCGTTTTTCTTTTCACTTTCCGCTTGTTTGCTTGCGTGCGTGCGTGCGGGCCGTGACCCGCACGCCATCGCGCTACGCCAGCACCTCCGTCCGTGCCAGGTGCTGCCTCAGGCTGGCGAGCATCTGCGGGTGTCGGATGATGCTCAGGTGATCGGCGTCGGGCACGATCTCGGACGACAGCACCGGGGCGCTGTCCGACCAGTTCCTCAGCACGCCGCGTTCCTGCAGCGACGCATCCGCGAGAAAGACGTGCATGGGCACGTCGATGCGGTCGTAGGCGCATTGCTCTGCCCGCAGGCGCTTGTCGAGCCGGATCCACATTTCGCATTCCAGCGATTCTTCGCCCGGCCCGTCGAGGGGGAACTCGCGGCCGGCAAACAGCATTTCCTCGAGCACGTATGCGCGCTCGGAGCCCCCCATCCGCGCCAGCAGTTCATGCCAGCGGTCGGCCATCTGCGAACGTGCCAGCCAGGCGGCCAGTGCCTCTTCGGCCTGCCGGCGCTGCACGTCCGTGAGGGTGCGCGTGGCCCGCAGGGCGGTGTTCTCGAAGACGTCGACCATGCCCACGAATTCGATCTCGACGCGGCCCTGCAACTGGCGCACCACCTCGAACGCAAGATCGCCACCCGACGACCAGCCGAGCAGCGCGCAGCGCCCCTGCAAGGCAGTCGCCGAGATGAAGTCCGCGTACTCTGCGGCAATGGCCTGGACATCGAAGCCGCGCCAACGCTTTCGCGTGAAGACATGGCAAGCGAAACCGTAGACCGGCCGGTCGTCCTGCAGTGCCTGCGCCAGCGGCAGGAACTCGCGCGAGTTGACCATCAGGCCCGGCAGGCAATAGAGCGGCGTTCCGCTGCCGGTTGCGTTGAAGCAGACGGCGTTGTGCTCCTGCTCGAACTTCTGGCGCAGGCGAGCCGCGAGATCCCTCAACGAGCCGCTTTGCATTACGTCGATCAGGGACAGCCAGCTTCCGCCAGGAACGCTCTCGCGGATGCGAGCGATGAGCTTGAGGCTGATGATGGAGTCGCCGCCGAGTTCGAAGAAGTTGTCGTTGCGGCCCACGCGAGCCACTGCGAGTACTTCGGCCCAGATGGCTGCCAGAGCCTCCTCGACCTCCCCCTCGGGCGCCTCGTACGCCCTCTCGCTCGTGAACTCCGGCGCTGGCAGCGCCTTGCGGTCCACCTTCCCGTTCGCGTTCAGCGGCAGCGCCTGCAGCTCCACGATCACGCTCGGAACCATGTAGTCCGGCAGCGCTTCGCCCAGCTTCTGCTTCAGGGCCGCCGTGTCGATCACCTGGCCCGCGTTGCCCGAGACATAGGCCACCAGCCTCGTACCCGCAGGGCCCTCGTTCGCCACGACCACCGCCTCCCGCACCTCCTCCTGGGCCTGCAGCCCCGCCTCGATCTCCCCCAGCTCGATGCGGAACCCCCGCACCTTCACCTGGTGGTCGATCCGGCCCAGGTACTCCAGCTGACCCTCGTTGTTCCACCGCACAAGGTCCCCCGTTCGGTACAGGCGCTGCCCCTTCTCTGTCGCGATGAAGCGCTCCGCGGTCAAGGCGGCTCGCTTCAGGTACCCCCGAGCCAACCCCTCCCCACTGACATACAGCTCCCCCGCCACCCCCTGCGGCACGGGCCCCAGCTGTCCGTCCAGCACCTGCATCCCCAGGTCCGGGATCGCCACTCCCACCGGACTGCGCTGCTGACCCAGATCCGCCCGCGTGATGCGCCGGTAGGTCACGTGCACCGTCGTCTCGGTGATGCCGTACATGTTGATCAGCTGCGGGCTGCCGTCCCCGTAGCGCTCTATCCAGGGCCTCAGGCGCTGCGGGTCCAGCGCCTCGCCTCCGAAGATCACCGCACGCAGCGACAACCCTCCCTCCAGCGCCTGCGGCAGGGCCACCAGCTGCCCGAAGGCCGATGGCGTCTGGTTCAGGATGCTCACGCGCTGCGCGCGCAGCAGCTGCAGGAAGTCCTCCGGCGAGCGGCTCACCCAGAACGGCACGACCACCAGCTTGCCCCCGGCGCACAGCGCTCCGAAGATCTCCCACACCGAGAAGTCGAAGGCGTAGGAGTGGAACATCGTCCAGACATCGTCTGGCGAGAAGCCGAACCAGTGCTGCGTGGCGTCCAGCAGTCGCGTCACGTTGCGGTGGCACAGCTGCGCGCCCTTGGGGCGGCCTGTGGAGCCCGATGTGTAGATGACGTAGGCCAGGTTCTCGCCGTGCAGCGCGACCTGCGGGTTGCCGTCGGGCTCGGACGCGGTATCGAGCGTGTCGAGCGGCAGCACCTGGAGTGATTCCGCGCCGGGCAGTGCGCCCAGGTGGCTCTGGGTCAGCAGCAGCTCGATGCCGCTGTCTTGCACCATGTAGGACAGGCGATCCGCCGGGTACTCGGGGTCCAGGGGCACGTAGGCACCGCCGGCCTTGAGCACCGCCAGGATGCCCACCACCATCTCGATGGAGCGTTCCACCGCGATGCCCACCCGGCTCTCGGGCTTCACGCCCAGGGCGATCAGACGGTGGGCCAGGCGATTCGCCTTCGCGTTGAGTTCGCCGTAGCTCAGGGACTCATCGCCGAAGACCAGTGCAGTGGCATCCGGATGCTGCGCCGCCTCGCGCTCTATCCGGCTGTGGATCGGGTCGCCGACTGAGGATTCCTGAGATTGGTGTTGCGATCCCCATGCCGTCAGCTGACTGCGCTCGGCATCGAAGATCACATCCAGTTCGCGAATGGGCTGCGCAGGATGCTTCTCCAGTGCAGCCACGATCCCGTCGATGGCCATGCGCATGAAGCCGCAGATGCGCTGCGCACTCACCGCTTCGTGAATCTGCGCCACCAGCTCGAAGTCCTTGCCCAGATCATCCACCGACATGCCGAAGGGATAGTTGGTGCGTTCCTGTCCACCAAGATCGTCCATGCCCTCCCACATGGGCACCGCATCCTGGCCTTCGATCACCTCGGGCTCCGGGCTGTACCGGTAGTTCAGCAGCGCCGAGAACAGCGGCGTCCCGCCCGGCAGCGCACTGCAGCGCTGCGCCAGCGACAGGTTCGCATGCTCGTGGTGCAGCAGCTGCGTGAGCGCTTGATGCGTCTCCTTCACGCACGCCTGTATCTCTCTGGCTCCCAGCCTCACCCGCAGCGGCAGCGTGTTGATGAACAACCCCAGCGCTCTCTGCGCCCCTTCCCCGCCCTGCATCCGCCCGAACAGCACCGTGCCGAACACCACGTCGTCCTTGCCCGTGGCCTTGCCCAGCACCAGCGCCCACGCCAGGTGGAACAGCGTCGCCGCACTCACCCCATGGCGCTGTGCTTCTCTTCGGATCTCTTGTGCGAGCTGGGCATCGAGCCTCAGCCGGGCTTCTTCTACCCGCGTGCCGTCTCCCTGCACGTCCAGCAGGTTGAACGGCGCCGTCGGCTCGTCCACGTCTGCCAGCATCTGGCGGAAGAACGCCTCGTG
>NZ_KB907455.1 GCF_000382045.1 Variovorax atrisoli 110B | reverse complement strand
GGCGTGGCCGGGGCAGTCGACGTGTGCGTAGTGGCGATTGGCCGTCTCGTACTCGACGTGCGCGGTGTTGATCGTGATGCCGCGTGCCTTTTCTTCAGGCGCCGCGTCGATCTGGTCGTAGGCCTTGGCTTCGCCGCCGAACTTCGACGACAGCACCGTTGCGATCGCAGCCGTCAGCGTGGTCTTGCCGTGGTCGACGTGACCGATCGTGCCCACGTTCACGTGCGGCTTGGTGCGGGTGAATTTACCTTTTGCCATTTTTCGACTCCGAAAAAAACGTTTCCAACGTATGCAGATGGGTTGCAGTGCAGCTTTTGCAACCCCCAAAAACTGGTGCCCTTTGCGGGAATCGGACCCGCGACCTCTCCCTTACCAAGGGAGTGCTCTACCACTGAGCCAAAAGGGCTTTTGTCTAACCATTCGCTTCCGGCGCCGAACCGGGTCTCTGGAGCGGGAGACGGGAATCGAACCCGCGTCATCAGCTTGGAAGGCTGGGGTTCTACCATTGAACTACTCCCGCATCAGGAGCACCCAAGGCACCCAAAGCGCGATATCCAAACGCTCTTAGAAACCAAATTCATCGCTGGTGGAGAGGGCTGGATTCGAACCAGCGTACTCGTAAGAGGGCAGATTTACAGTCTGCTGCCATTAACCACTCGGCCACCTCTCCGGCGAACCTCGAAATATAGCACGGTTTTGTGACTATCCGGAAATCCATGCATCAACGAAGATGCAGGAAAACCGCTCGAGGCGTTAGCCCACGATTATCGCCTAAGTTTTCACCCCTCCGACCGCTGCGCCTCACGCCAGGCACGTGCTTCGCCGAAATGACCGCAGCCAATGAACGGCACGGGCGGTCGCTGGGCCGAGAGAGGCGACGGATGGTTCGACATCAGCACCTTATGGCGCCTAACGTCGATCAACGCACGCTTACTTTGCGCATGCGAGCCCCACAGCATAAAAACAACAGGTTTGGCACCGTTCGAAACATGCTGGATGACGGCATCTGTCAGCACCTCCCAGCCGCGACCGGAATGGCTCGCCGGCTGCGCCTCCTCTACCGTCAGGCAGGTGTTGAGCAGCAAGACGCCATGGGTAGCCCACTTCACCAGGCTGCCGCCCGGATTCGGAAACGGCGGCGGCGCCGTCCCCAGGTCGCGCTGCAGTTCCTTGAAGATGTTGCGCAGCGAGGGCGGCAGCGCCACGCCCGGCGCCACGGAGAACGCCAGACCCTCGGCCTGCCCGCGGCCGTGATACGGATCCTGGCCCAGGATGACGACGCGCACGTCTTCCGGCGGCGTGAGTTCCAGCGCCCTGAGCGGCTGCGGCGGAAAGATCACCGCGCCCGCGTCGAGTCGCTCGCGCAGGAATGCCTGCAGCTTCTGCCCGACGGCGCTGCCGAAGAACTCGTCGATCAGCGGCTGCCAGCCCGGCGCCACCGGCCAGTCGGCGGGGTCGCTGCTCGACAGCTGATCGGGCCGGCTCATTTGAACAATGCGGCGAGGGCCTCGCCGGGTTCCTTGGCGCGCATGAAGGTTTCGCCGACCAGGAAGGCGTGGACGCCCGCTGCCCGCAGGGTGGCCACGTCCTCGCGCGTGCCGATGCCCGACTCGGTCACCGGCAGGCGATCGGCCGGCAGCCCCGGCAGCAGGTCGATGGTCGCCTGGATCGACACCTCGAAATTGCGCAGGTTGCGGTTGTTGACCCCGATCAGCGGTGTCTTCAGCTTGAGCGCGCGATCGAGCTCGGCCGCGTCGTGCACCTCCACGAGCACCGCCATGCCCAGGCCGCGCGCGATGGCTTCGTAGTCCTTCATCTGCGCGTCGTCGAGGCAGGCGGCGATCAGCAGGATCGCGTCGGCGCCCATCGCGCGCGATTCGTACACCTGGTAGGCATCGACGATGAAGTCCTTGCGCAGCACAGGCAGCTCGCACGAGGCGCGCGCCTGCTTGAGATAGTCCACGCCACCCTGGAAGAACTGCCTGTCGGTCAGCACCGAGAGGCAGGCGGCGCTGATCTGGCCGTCGCCTTCGGCGTAGCTCTGCGCGATGTCGGCGGGAATGAAGTCCGCGCGCAGCACGCCCTTGCTCGGACTGGCTTTCTTGACTTCGGCGATCACCGCGGCTTGTCCGGCGGCGATCTTGGCGCGCAGCGCGCCTTCGAAGTCGCGCGTCAGCACGCGGCTCTCTGCATCGAGGCGCACGGCTTCGAGCGGGGTGCGCTTCAGTGCCGCAGCCACTTCCTGGCGCTTGACGGCAACGATCTTGTCGAGGATGTCGGACATGGCTTCTCGGTTTCCTGTTCTCTTGAAGCTCAGACGGTGGCGGAGGCCTTGACCAGCTCGGCCAGCTTGGCCTTCGCGGCGCCTGATGCGATGGCGGCGCGCGAGCGATCGACGCCCGCCTGCACTGAGTCGACCACGTTCGCCGCATAGAGCGCCGCACCGGCATTCAGCAGCACGATGTCGAGCGCGGGACCGGCCTGATTGTCGAGCACGCCCAGCAGCATCGCCTTCGACTGCTCGGGCGTCTCCACGCGCAGCGTGCGGTTGCTCGACATCTGGAAACCGAAGTCTTCGGGGTGCAGTTCGTACTCGCGGATCTCGCCGTTCTTCAGCTCACCCACCATGGTGGCCGCGCCGAGCGAGATCTCGTCCATGCCGTCGCGTCCGTAGACCACCACCGCATGCTCCGCGCCGAGGCGCTGCAGCGCGCGCACCTGGATGCCCACGAGGTCGGGGTGGAACACGCCCATCAGGATGTTCGGCGCGCCGGCCGGATTGGTCAGCGGCCCAAGGATGTTGAAGATGGTCTTGATGCCCAGTTCCTTGCGCACCGGCGCCACGTTCTTCATTGCCGGATGGTGGTTCGGGGCGAACATGAAGCCGATGCCGCACTCCTCGATGGAGCGCGCGATCTGCTCGGGCTTGAGGTTGATGTTCACCCCCAGCGACTCCAGCACGTCGGCACTGCCCGACTTGCTCGACACGCTGCGCCCGCCGTGCTTGCTCACCTTGGCGCCCGCGGCGGCGGCCACGAACATCGAGCAGGTCGAGATGTTGAAGGTGTGTGATCCATCGCCGCCGGTGCCCACGATGTCGACGAGGTTCGTCGTGTCCTTCACCGGCACCTTGGTCGACACCTCGCGCATCACCTGCGCGGCGGCGGTGATCTCGCCGATGGTCTCCTTCTTCACGCGCAGGCCGGTGATCAGCGCGGCCATCATCACGGGCGAGCACTCGCCGCTCATGATGAGCCGCACGATGTGCAGCATCTCGTCGTGGAAGACCTCGCGGTGCTCTATGGTGCGCTGCAGCGCTTCCTGGGGGGTGATCATGGAAAGTCTCCTCGGAAAGAATCAGCGGCCGACGCGGACCGCGGCGGGCGCGTCGGTGAACGCGAGCTTGAGGCCGAAGCCGATGAACAGCACGCCGGCGACACGGTCGAGCCAGTGCATGCCCTTGCGCACCGCGCTGCGGCGAGCCATCCAGCCCGCCGCAAGGGCCCACCCCACGTTGACGGGGATGGCATTGACGTTGAACAGCACGCCCAGCAGCACGAAGGCCAGCGCCTTGTTGTCGGTGCCCGGCGCGATGAACTGAGGCACGAAGGCCAGGAAGAACAGCGCCACCTTCGGGTTGAGCACGTTGGTCCAGAAGCCGCCCAGGAAGATCGCCTTGAGGCTGCGCTCCCCGCCCGCCGCCGCGGCGGCCGCGTCCAGGTCGGCGGGTGGCGCCGCCTTCGACACCAGCATGCGCACGCCCAGGTACAACAGGTAAGCCGCGCCGATGTACTTGAGCACCGTGAAGGCCGCGGCCGACGTCGCCATCAGCGTGCCCACGCCGACGGCGGCGGCGAAGATGTGCACGAAGCAGCCGGCCGTGATGCCGAGCCCGGCCACGATACCGGCGCGAACGCCACAGCGCAGCGAATTGGTCACCACGTAGAGCACGTCGGGCCCCGGTGTGAGATTCAGCAGCCAGCCGGCGGCGATGAATGCGAGCAGATGGGGAAGGTCGGGCATCGCGCGCTCGCGGTTTTCAGGACTTGAAGAAGGCGCGGATCGCCGCGACGGCCCTGTCGACGCCGGCGGCATCGACATCAAGGTGCGTCACGAAACGCAGCCGGTAGAGCCCCGTCGCAAGGATGCCCTGCGCATTGAGGCTCGCCAGCAGCTCCGCGGAGCGCGACTGCGCGGCGCCGACGAGGTCGACGAACACGATGTTCGTCTGCGGCGCCTCAACCTTCAGTCCCTCGATGCCTTCGAGCCCCTGCGCCAGGCGCTGCGCCAGCGCGTGGTCGTCGGCGAGGCGGTCGACATGGTGGTCGAGCGCGTGCGAGGCCGCCGCCGCCAGCAGGCCGGCCTGCCGCATGCCGCCGCCCGCCATCTTGCGGATGCGGTGCGCGCGGGCGATGAACTCGCGCGAACCGACCAGCGCCGAGCCCACCGGTGCACCCAGCCCCTTGCTGAAGCACACCGACACGCTGTCGAAGCACTGCGCGATGCGGCGGGCTTCCGCGCGGATGTCGCTGTGCCTGTTCAGTGCGGCCTGCGCCGTCGCGGCATTGAAGAGCCGCGCACCGTCGAGGTGGCGCTGCAGTCCCTTGCCCTTGGCAAGGTCGGTCGCGGCCTGCACGTATTCGAAAGGCAGCAGCTTGCCGCCCAGCGTGTTCTCCAGCGCCAGCAGCCGGGTGCGCGCGAAGTGCGCGTCGTCTGGCTTGATGGCCGCCTCGATCTGCGCGAGCGGCAGCGTGCCGTCGCCTGCGTGGTCCAGCGGCTGCGGCTGCACGCTGCCGAACACCGCGGCGCCACCGCCTTCCCAGCGGTAGCAGTGCGCCTGCTGGCCGACGATGTACTCGTCGCCGCGGCCGCAGTGCGACAGGATCGCGCACAGGTTGCTCTGCGTGCCTGTGGGCACGAACAGCGCCGCCTCGAAGCCCAGCATGGCCGCGATCTTCTCCTGCAGCGCGTTCACGCTCGGATCGGTGGCGAAGACGTCGTCGCCCAGCGGCGCCGCCATCATGGCCTCGCGCATCGCGGGCGTGGGCTGCGTGACGGTGTCGCTGCGCAGGTCGACGAGGGAATCGGAGGTGGGCATGTCTTGGGGTCCTTAGTGGGAATACCGCGGAACCGGCTCTGCCGGGCCGCCGGCATCGCTCCCGGCGAGAGGGTTGGCAAAGCGACACGAAGTACGCGAGGCCTGCGGGAGCGCCATGCTATTCCAGGAAGTTCTTGAGCATGGCGTGGCCATGTTCCGTCAGGATCGATTCCGGATGGAACTGCACGCCCTCGATGCGCACGTCGTGCGCGAAGCCGGTGTGCCGCACGCCCATGATCTCGCCGTCGTCGGTCCAGGCCGTGACAGCCAGTTCCTTCGGGCAGCTCTCGCGCTCGATGGACAGCGAGTGGTAGCGGTTGACGACGAAGCGCCTGGGCAGCCCCGCGAACACGCCTTCCTGCGTGGTCGTGATCTCGCTGGTCTTGCCGTGCATGAGCTGCTGCGCGCGCACGATCCTGCCGCCGAAGGCCGCGCCGATGGCCTGGTGGCCGAGGCACACGCCCAGGATCGGCAGCTTGCCCGCGAAGGCCTCGATGGCAGCCACCGAGACGCCAGCCTCCGCCGGCGAGCACGGCCCCGGCGACACCACCAGCCGCGTCACGCCCGAGCCGATCAGCTCGCCGATCTGCTCCACGGTGATCTCGTCGTTGCGATGCACCTGCACGTCCGCACCCAGCTCGCCGAAGTACTGGACGATGTTGTAGGTGAAGGAATCGTAGTTGTCGATCATCAGCAGTTTCATGGCTTGCTCACAATCCGGTGCACGCCCTTGACGACGGGGAACACGTTGAAGTTGATCAGAAGGCCCAGCTTGAGGCCCGAGAGGCGCAGCGCGGCCTGCACCTGCGCGCGATGCAGGTCGGTCAGCACGTCGACCGCCCTGAGTTCGACGATGACCGATTGCTCGACCACGAAGCCAGCGCGGTACACCTCGCCGATCGAACGGCCCTTGTAGCTGGCGGACAGCGCCACGTCGCGCGCGAAGCCGATCTCGCGCTCCGCGAGCTCGATGGCCAGCGCCGCGGCGTAGGCCGCTTCATCGAGCCCCGTGCCGAGCACGCGCTGCACCTCGACTGCCGCGCCGATGATCTCGTGCGAGAAGTCGCTCTGGGTATCAGGCAGGGCGCTCATTCCAACCCCTCCTCGACCAGTTCGGCCGCGCGCAGCAGCGCCCGCGCCTTGGCCTCGGTTTCCTTCCACTCCAGCTCGGGCACCGAGTCGGCCACCACGCCGGCCGCGGCCTGCACGTGCAGCATCTGGTCCTTCACGATGCCGGTGCGGATGGCGATGGCCACGTCCATGTCGCCCGCGTAGCTGATGTAGCCGCAGGCGCCGCCGTACAGGCCGCGCTTGGTGGGCTCGAGCTCATCGATGAGTTCCATCGCATGCACCTTCGGCGCGCCGGTCAGGGTGCCGGCCGGGAAGGTGGCCTTGAGCACGTCGATGGCGGTCATGCCGTCCTTCAGCGTGCCTTCGACGTTGCTCACGATGTGCATCACGTGGCTGTAGCGTTCGACCGCGAAGGCCTCGGTCACCTTCACGGTGCCGGTCTTGGCGATGCGGCCGATGTCGTTGCGCGCGAGGTCGATCAGCATCACGTGCTCGGCGCGCTCCTTGGGGTCGTTGATCAGCTCGATCTCGGCCGCCTTGTCGAGCTCGAGCGACGCGCCGCGCGGGCGGGTGCCGGCCAGCGGGCGGATGGTGATCTTCTGCTCGCCCTCGCCCGTGTTCTCCTGTCGCACCAGGATCTCGGGCGACGCGCCCACCACGTGGAAGTCGCCGAGGTTGTAGTAGTACATGTAGGGCGAGGGGTTCAGCGAGCGCAGCGCGCGGTACAGCGACAGCGGCGACTCGGTGTAGCGCTTGCTGATGCGCTGGCCCACCTGCACCTGCATGAAGTCGCCGGCGGCGATCATTTCCTTGGCGCGCTCCACCGCCGCGAGGTAGTCGGCCTTGGCGAAGCTGCGCTCGGGCGGGTGCGGCTGCGTCGGCTTCACGACGGGCGCGCTCACCGAGTACTTGAGCTTTTCCTTCAGCTCGCGCAGGCGGCGCTTGCCCGTGGCGTAGGCCTCGGGCTGCTTCGGATCGGCATAGACGATGAGGTACAGCTTGCCCGAGAGGTTGTCGATGACGGCCAGTTCCTCGCACTGCAGCAGCAGGATGTCGGGGCAGCCCAGCGCATCGGGGGGGCAGGACTTCTCGAGCTTGCGCTCGATGTGGCGCACGGTGTCGTAGCCGAAGTAGCCGGCAAGGCCGCCACAGAAGCGCGGCAGGCCCGGCCGCAGCGCCACCTTGAATCGCTTCTGGTACTCGGCCACGAAGTCGAGCGGATTGCCCTTGACAGTCTCGACCACCTGCCCGTCGGTCACCACTTCAGTGAGGGCCTCGGCGCCGAAGCCGCTGGCGCGAAGCAGCGTGCGCGCCGGCAGCCCGATGAAGCTGTAGCGCCCGAAGCGCTCGCCGCCCACCACCGATTCGAGCAGGAAGCTGTGCTTGCCGCCGCCTTGCGAATGGGCCAGCTTGAGGTAGAGGGAAAGGGGAGTCTCGAGGTCGGCGAAGGCCTCGGCCATCAGCGGAATGCGGTTGTAGCCCTGGGCGCTGAGGCTCTTGAATTCAAGTTCGGTGATCACGGATACGTTCTCCAGTTGCCTGCGGCGCTCCTTCGGCCGACGGCAAGGTCATTCACGGGTGGCCCGGTGCCGGCGAGCGTGCCGGTCCTGAGCCGCGGGCGCACGGCGTGCGCCGTGCAATCAAACAGTCAGCGAAGTATGGCGACGCCAGGGCCAGGCTCCCCGGCTGCCTTCACCTGTTTGAATGACGTGATGAACGAACATATGAGCTGCGGAGTTTAGCCCACGAAAACGCCAGGACGCGCAATCGCCCGCATCGGCAGCGCTTCAGGGTTCCCCCGAAGCCGGGCAAGTAGAACAAAAAGATACATTCGAACGATCGTTCGCAAAACTCCAAGGAGACAGCGTTGCCCACCTTTTCGTTCACGACCGTGTTCCCTCGCCTCGCCCTGGCAGCCTGCCTCGCCGTCGCCAGTCTCGGTGCCTCGGCCGCGCAGGTCGACGTGGGCGGCGTCAAGCTCGACGACCAGATGGACCTGCGCGGCACCCCCCTGCTGCTCAACGGCGCGGGCATCCGCTACAAGGCCATCTTCAAGGTCTACGCGGCCGGCCTCTACGTGGGCAGGAAGGTCTCGACCCCCGAGGAAGCGCTGGCCGCGCTCGGCCCCAAGCGCGTGTCGATCACGATGCTGCGCGACATCGACGCGAACGAGCTCGGCAAGCTCTTCACCAAGGGCGTGGAGGACAACTCGCCCAAGAGCGAGATGGTCAATCTCATCCCGGGCCTTCTGCGCATGGGCCAGATGTTCGCCGACCAGAAGCAGCTGAAGGCCGGCGACACCTTCACCGTCGACTGGCTTCCCGGCACCGGCACGCTGATCACCGTGCGCGGCGTGCCGCAGCCCGATCCGATCAAGGAGCAGGCCTTCTTCAATGCGCTGCTGCGCATCTGGCTGGGACCGAACCCGGCCGACTGGAAGCTCAAGGACGCGCTGCTCGGCAAGCAGTAGGCATCGCAGCGGGCCTGCTGGCGTCAGCGCCCCGTGGCCGGCACCAGCTCGGCCAGCGAATCGACGAAGCCGTCGGCATCCACGCCGCGCACCGGCTCGCCGTGGTTGTAGCCGTAGGTCACCAGGATCACCGGGCAGCCGGCCGCACGCGCGGCGCGCGCGTCGTTGCTCGAGTCGCCGATCATCAGCGTGCGCGCGGGCTCGGTGCCCATCGCCTCGCAGGTCTTCAGCAGCGGCAGCGGATCGGGCTTCTTGCGCTCGAAGGCATCGCCGCCGAACACCAGCTCGAAGAAGCCGTCGAGCCCCTTGTCGGCGAGCAGCGGCTTGGCGAACGGGGTCGGCTTGTTGGTGAGACAGGCCAGGCGCAGGCCCTGCGCGCGCAGCGCCTGCAGCCCCTCGATCACGCCGGGGTACACGGCCGAATGCCGGCCGTTGATGGCAAGGTAGTGATGCTGGTAGCGCTCCCAGGCTCGGTCGAACAGCGCTCGCGCCTTCGCATCGGCCTCGGCTTTGGAGAGGGCCGGAGACAGCACGTGCACGAGCGCCGAATGGATCAGGTGCTCCGAGCCCTTGCCCACCATGGTCTCGATGGCGGCGGGCGCCACATGCCCAAGCGAAAGGTCGTCGAGCATGCGGTTCAGCGAGGCGGCGAAGTCGCCCAGCGTGTCGACCATGGTGCCGTCGAGATCGACGATGGCGGCATCGAAACGGGCGCGGTCAGGGCGTAGGAAGTTCAAGGCAGGCGCGGGTGGTTGTGGAATCGCCCGACACTTTACAGAGCATCGCCGGCACTCCAGCCGCACCCGGCGCCGATGAGACTTTCAAACTGTTTCAAAACCGTCGCCCTTGTGCCTCGGAAACTTTTCGGGGCTTTTTGCACACCTATGCCCCATCGTTTGAAAAACCCAACAACGAGGAATACTCCATGCGTCTCACGACGAAGGGCGGCTTCGCCTTGACGGCCATGATCGATGTCGCGATGCGCGAGCAGGACGGCCCCGTGCCACTGGCGTCGATCAGCAAGCGCCAACACATTGCCCGCTCGTCGCTCGAACTGCTGTTCAGCAAGCTGCGCCAGCACGCGCTGATCAAGGCAACCCGTGGACCGGGCGGCGGCTACACACTGACGCGCAGGGCGTCCGAGATCACGGTGGCGGACATCCTCGCCTCGGTCGACGGCCAACCGCTGTCCGACGCGGAAGACTCGTCGAGAAAGGGCGAGGCCGGCGGCAAGGGCTGCTATTCCACCGAAGCGCTGTGGGCCTCCGCCAAGCACCATGTGATGGAGTTCCTGGGCTCCGTCACACTGCAGAGCCTGGTCGAGGACCAGCTGGCCAAGGGCGTGCGCGTGGAACACGAACCTTCGCAGCCGAAGAAGAAGGAAACCCCGTTGAGCCCCGCCGCCTTGCCGCTGCGCGTGAACGCACCCAACTCGGTGTTCGCGTGGAACGGCGTCTTCGCAAAACGCTGAAGAAGAACGCCCGCCTTCCTTTCTCTTTCCTGATGATGCCCCGCTGGCTCCTGTCTCTGCTGCTCGTGTTCGCACTGGGCTGCCAGAGCTTCGCGGCGCTGGCCAAGTCGCACGACGCGGCCATGGCACCGGTCGACGCTGCGGGGCTTCATCATCTGTCGAACATCCACTGCGAGGCCCCCGCCGGGCCGTTCACCACACTCGAAGAGCGCTCCCCGGCCACCGACCTCGCGCCGGACCTCTCCGAAATCTGCGGACTTCGCAATGCCACGCTGCACCATGCAAGGTGGCATGACGCATCGCCGCCGCAGGACATCCACGCGCCCCCATCGCGCGTGCCACCGGTTCCCCTGAAGCCGCCACGCACGCGCATCGCCGCGTAGGCGAAGGTGCGGGCCCAGCCGCTCGCGCCCGCCCTCCTTCCTCACCTTCTTTTCCGCAATACGCGACGTCGGGCCGCCGTGCCCGCGCGTCGCGTTCGTCGTCGTTGTCCTGCGCGGCCATGGCCGGCGTGGGCGACGGCGCGTCACGCACCCGATTCCCAAATTCATTGGCTCATGAACGAACTCACCTGGATCATCTTCGGCGCCAGCCTTCTGCTGCTGTATCTCGCCTGGCGCGAACGCCTGGTCTCGAACCATCGCGATGCCGGCCTGCTCGCTGGCGTGGCCGCCTGCACGGGCGTGGCCGGCATCGTCTCGCTGGTGGTATGACGGTGCACGAGGCCAGGCGGCGATGGCGCTGGATCGCGGCCGTGCTCGCCATCGCGGCGATGGCCGGCGCCTGCACCGATGGCTATCCGACCAAGGACGCCCCCGCCGCCAGCGACATGAGCGCCGCGGAGCACATACACGCACTCAACGGCATGCTGCGGCACGAGGCGCGCACCCTGGATGCGAGGATGACGCTGGCGACGCCCTGCATCCTGCGGCTCGCGACCACCGCGCATGGCGGGCGCGAGTCCATCGCCTCGCTGCGGCTGGACACGCTGCAGGTCGCCTTCTCGGCCGAGGAGCGCTACCGGGTGAGCGTGGCCCCGGCCGCCGGCATGCCGGCCGCGCCCGACCATCGCTTCGTGGTGGACGGCTGGCAGGACGCGGTCGCCTTCCGCTCGCACCTGCAGCAGCTGCAGATGGCCTGCGTGGCGTCGAAGAGTTGAGGCTGTGGCGCCTTCCGCAGCCGCGCCGCAGGGCGGCCGGCATGCGGCAGGCGCGGGCCGATCAGGCCTGCTGCGCCTCGGTCAGCGCCTGGGCGGCCACCACCGCCTCGGTGCGGTTGCGCACGTTGAGTGCGCGGAAGATCGCAGCCAGGTGGATCTTCACGGTGCCTTCGCTGATGCCCAGGCTGCGCCCGATCAGCTTGTTGGGCTTGCCTTGCGACAGCAGCTGGAGCACCTCGACCTGCCGCTCGGTGAGCACGCTGCGCAGGTGCTCCAGCGTCTGGCCGCCGCTGCCGCCGCCGGCAGCGCCGCCGCGCACGAGCGACTCGGTGCCCGGCTGCTGCGCCATGCCGGCAACGATGCCCGGCGGCACGGCCGTCAGCATCATCGGCGGCACATACACGCCGCCGGCCAGCACCAGCCGCACGGCCGAGAGCATCACGTCGGGCGAATAGGCCTTGGGAATGAACCCGAGCACGCCGCGCTCGAGCGCGCTGCGCATGATGGCCGGGTCTTCGTAGCCCGACAGCACGATCACCGGCACCGCAGGATGGCGCTGGCGGATCTCGTCGATGTGGGCCTGGCCATCGGCGCCGGGCATGTTGAGGTCGATCAGGGCCAGGTCGAGGTCGTCGGTGGCTCCGGCAAGCAATTCGTCGACGCTCATCGCCAGGACGAATTCGATGCCGGGCTCCAGCTCCGAGAGCTTGGCTTTGACCGCCTCGATGACGAGCCGGTGGTCGTCGGCGATCAGTATTTTCATGATGTCTTTTCCCCGTATCCCAGCGTGCAATGCACCGCAGGCGCAGAAGATACCGGCGAAATCCCCGCGCAGCAAGGCCGGCGGCCCCACCAACGGCATAGACCCCAAGCGATATGGCGCCCGCCGCAAGCCCTTTGAAAGAATGGACGCCTACTCGAAGGAACCGGGGACATGGGCATGTGCCATCGCTGCAGACGCCGGTGCAAGGCATCCTTCGCAACGCATGAATGAGCGGGCCCGTTCATGGCCCGCCTCCTCGACTGTTTCTCCAGCTTCATCTCGTCCGGCCTCGCGCTGGATGCGTCCATCGCCTCCGGCGCGCCCCTGCTGCCGCACGACGCGGCGCAGCAGCGGGCCCGCCGGCTCCTCGACGCGGCACGCGCGGCCGCCGAGACCGCCGGCACGCCCGCCGCGCAGATCGAGTCGGCCTCCTTCGCGATGGTCGCCTGGATCGACGAGATCCTCGCGCGCCATCCGGACGCCGCCGGCACCACGGGCACCTCGGGCGCTGGGGGCACCGCGGCCGCGCTGCAGGTGCAGCTCTTCAACTCCAACAACGCGCACAGCGAGTTCTTCCATCACCTCTCGGCGCTGGGCCCCGGGGACGATGCGGTGCGCGAGGTGTACTGGCACGCGCTGGCGCTCGGCTTCAAGGGCCAGTACTACTTCGAGGAAGGCGACCACGGCGAACTCGGCAAGCTGAAGGACCTGCACGGCCGCCAGCTGCTGCTTCGCCCGCTGTCGACCGGCAGTCTGCTGCAGGACCACATCACGCCACAGCCCTACGAGGTGCCTGACCCGCGCGGACCCAACGACACGCGCCGGCGCGACCGCACCCTGCTGCTCGGCGCCGCCGCCCTGGCCCTCGCGCTACCGCTGCTGTACCTGACGTGGCTGTGGCCCGGCCGCCCTCCGGCTGCAGACACAGGCCTGGCGCAGCGCATCGAGCAGCACCTGCAGACCTTCGCCTGCGCCGACCTCACGGCCAGCATCGACCCCGAAGGCGGCACGCGGATCACCGGCTTCGTCTCGCAGCCCGGCGACCTGCCGCGCGTCGAGAGCGAGGTGAGCGCCCTGTCCGGCGTGGGATCGCCGCGCTTCGACATCGGCCTGCGGGTCTGGCCGCACTGCGAGGTGTTCGCCATCCTCAAGCCCTACCAGGTGCGCAACGTGGAGAAGTCATACGGCCTGGACGTGGGCTCCCCCACCGCCCATGAAGGCCGCCTGCGCGAGGGCGACAACGTGCGCGTGCAGGTGACCGCGCCGCGGCACGACAGCTACATCTGGGTCGACTACTACACGGCCGACGGCTCCGTCATGCACCTCAACGCCGGGCAGGCACCCACGCGGCTGCGCGCGGGCGAGACGCTGGAGCTGGGCCGCGACATTCCTTCCAGCTGGCTCGTGAGCCCGCCCTTCGGCAGCGTGCTGATCACTGTGCTCTCGTCGCCCACGCCCCTCACCGAGACCGCCGACAGGCCCCCCTTCGAGCTCGCCTCCGCCTACCTGCTGCGGCTGCGCGAATCGCTCGCGGCCAGCAAGAACAGCGACCGGCTCATCGCCGACTTCGTCTTCCTTGAGACCGTCTCGCGATGAATGCCCTGCTCCTGTCGCCCGCCCACCGCTTCTGGCTGCTGCTGTCGCTGTGCCTGCTGGGCTTCGGCCTGTTGTACGCGGTGGTGCGCGACGCCGGCCGCGGCGCGCGGCGGCGCGGGCTGCAGAAGAGCCTCGCGGCCATGGGCGAGCCGACGGCCGACGCGGGTGCGACGGCGATCGCCATCGACACGCTCAAGGAAGGCATGGCGCAGGCGCAGCAGGCGATGCGCCGCACGCCATGTGCAAGGCCTCCCGTTCCGTGGCTGCTCTTCTTCGGCGACGCATCCGCCAACCTTCGCGGGCTGCTGGAGACCGCACACGCCGAGCGCGCGGATGACGCATCCCAGGCCGCCTGGTGGCACTGGTGGCTGACCCGACGGCTGGTGGCCATCGAGATCGATCCGGGCGCGGTCGGGGACACCGCAGATACGCCACAACAGTCGCGCAGCCTGTGGCTGCACTCGCTTCTGGCACTTGCTGAGCGACGAGATCGCCTGCCGCTCAACGGCCTCGTGGTGGCGGTGGCAGCCGGCGAACTGCTCGATGCCGAAGCCTCGCAGCTCAAGTCGCTCGCCGAGCGAACGCGTCGCCTGCTCGACGAAGCCAGCGACGGCCTCCGGCTGCTGATGCCCACCTATCTCGTCGTGACCGGGCTCGAACGGCTTGCGGGCTACGCGACCTTGCGCGGCGCCCTGCCGCCAGAGGTGCTCGCACAGGCGCTGGGACATCGGCTGACCGATCCCTCCGCCTTCATCGAGACTCCTGCGGGCGAGCGGCTCGACGCCGTGTTCGAGCCCATCGCGCAGCAGCTGCACGCGCTGCGCATGTCATTGCTGCGCGAGCAGCCGGGGCCCACCGGACGGCTCGCGATCCATGAGTTCGTGGAAGCGGTCCGCGCCCTGCAGCCGGGGCTGCGCGAGTTCGCGCAGGTACTGTTCGAGAACCACGGCAAGGGGCTGCAGCGCGCGCCGCGCTGGCGCGGCCTCTATCTCACGGCGTCCGCATCGGATGCGGCCGGTGGTGCCTTCGTGCACGACCTCTTCGAGCACTTCCTTCCGGTCGACCAGCCCCTGGTGCGTCCAGGAAGGCCCTCCTGAGTGGGAGCGATAGAGAAGGCGTTACTTCGCGTCGATGCGCATCGCGCGCGCGCCGAGGGTGACGTCCAGCGACTGCGCCTTGCCGGTGACCACCGGACGCACCTCGCGCCAGCGCGCGCGGTCGAGATCGCGATAGGCCGCCATCACGCCCATCGACTTCGCGTCGGGCGGCAGGTTGAAGTCGAGCTTCTTCGTCTCGCCGGGCCGCAGCAGCACTTCCTCGCGTTGCACCAGTTCCGCGCCGAGCGTGGCCTGGTCCTTCTCGAAGAGCGAGAAGAAGTCGGCGCCTTCGAACGGGCCGGGCGACTTCAATGCATATACGCGCACCGTGAGCGGAGAAGCGCGGCCGCGCGCATCGGGGTTGGCGTCCGCACCTGCCGTGAGCGTGACGGCCACGGTGGTGACCACGGGCTTCGCCGCGCAGCCCGCAAGCAGAAGACCGGCTCCAGCAAGGCCAAGAACGGCGATGTGGCGCCGCGTTGCTGCGGCAAGGAAGCCCTCATAGGACGAATGGTGTGTACCCAGCGTGCGCATGCTATTCCCTTCGTTGCATTGACCGGTCAAGACGCATCTTTGATTATCACCAGCGAACTCCGATAGGCAACATGCTGACCAACGAACTCGCTGCAACACTGCTCGCGCCCATCGGCGATGCATCGCCTTGCGGCGACGATCTCGAGTACGACGCGGACTTCATGGCGCTGGTCGCGGATGCGCAGGGCAAGCCCGAGCAGCAGTTCGGCGACACGGTGATCCCCGCGGTCGAGCCCGAGTGGCGCGAGGTGGGCGAGAAGGCCGAGAACATCCTTCGCCGCAGCAAGGACGTGCGCGCCGCCGTGCTGCTGCTGCGCGCATCCACCCGCATGCAGGGCGTGCAGGGCTTCGCCGCCGGGCTGCGGCTGCTCAATGCATTGCTCGACACCTTCTGGGACGGCATACATCCAAAGCTGGATGCCGACGACGACAACGACCCGACGATGCGCCTGAACGCGCTCGCGCCGCTGACCGACGAGGCCACGGGCCTGCGCGACCTCTACGAGGCGCAGGTCGGCAATGCGCGCGGCGTGGGTCCGATTCGCGTGCGCGACATCGCCATCGCGCACAACGCGCTCACCGCCGTGGGCGGCGAGGCCACCTATTCGATGGCGCAGGTGCAGGGCGGGCTGGAGGCGATACAGGCCGAGCGGCCCGATGCCGTCGCGGCCGCGCTCGAGGTGCCTGCGCTGGTGGAGCAGCTGAGGAAGCTCATCGCCGAGCGCACCGGCCGCACCGATGCCGTCGACCTCGACCCGCTGCGCTCCATCGCGCGCGTGCTGCAGAAGGCAAGCGCCTCCGCCAGCGGATCGACTGCCGATGGCGCCGCCGCGCAGGACGCGGGCGCCGAAGACACGCAGGCCGGCGGCACGGCATCCACACGCCCTGCCGCGGCGCGCGGCGAGATCCAGAGCCGCCAGGACGCGGTACAGATGCTCGACCGGGTGATCCGCTACCTGGAGCAGGCCGAGCCCGGCAATCCGGCGCCGCTGCTGATCGAGCGCGCCAAGAAGCTCATCGGCGTGAGCTTCCTCGAGATCATGGCCAACCTCGCGCCGAACGCGATGGACACCATCGAAACGGTCACGGGCCGACGTCCTTCCGAATAAGCCCCGACCACCCCGCATCCGTCCCCATTCACACCCGCAAGGAGCATCTCCATGGCCAAGAGCAGTCAGAAATTCATCGCCCGCAACCGGGCGCCCCGGGTCCAGATCGAGTACGACGTGGAGCTCTACGGGGCCGAGAAGAAGGTGCAGCTGCCCTTCGTCATGGGCGTGCTGGCGGACCTCTCCGGCAAGCCGGCCGACCCGCTCGCGCCGGTGGCCGACCGCAAGTTCCTGGAGATCGACGTCGACAACTTCGACTCGCGCATGAAGGCCATGAAGCCGCGCGCGGCCTTCGCGGTGGAGAACTCGCTCACCGGCGAGGGCGACCTGAAGGTGGAGCTCACCTTCGAGAACATGGACGACTTCTCGCCCGCCGCGGTGGCGCGCAAGGTCGGCGCGCTCAACAAGCTGCTGGAGGCGCGCACGCAGCTGTCGAACCTCGTCACCTACATGGACGGCAAGGGCGGCGCAGAGGAACTGCTGGCCAAGGTGCTCGAGGACCCGGCCCTGCTGCAGACGCTGGCGGCGAGCAAGAAACCCGAGGACGGCGGCGCACCCGCTGCCTGACACCGACAACCATCAGAGCACACGAGGAGTAGATCACCATGGCCGAAGCACTCGAACAGAGCGCGCTGAAAGACGTCGAATATGCGGGCAGCGACTTTTCCTCGCTGCTGCAGAAGGAATTCAAGCCGCGCAGCGACGAAGCCAAGAGCGCCGTCGAAGCCGCCGTGCTCACGCTGGCGCAGCAGGCGCTGGCCAACAGCACCGTCATCGGCAAGGACGTGACCAAGTCGATCCAGGCCATGATCGCCGCGATCGACGCCAAGCTCACCGACCAGGTCAACAAGATCATCCACCACCCCGACTACCAGAAGCTCGAGAGTGCGTGGCGCGGCCTGCACTACATGGTGAACAACACCGAGACCGACGAGAACCTCAAGATCCGGGTGATGGACATCTCCAAGCAGGAGCTGGCCAAGAACCTCAAGAAGTTCAAGGGCGCGGCCTGGGACCAGAGCCCGATGTTCAAGAAGATCTACGAGCAGGAGTACGGCCAGTTCGGCGGCGAGCCCTTCGGCGCGCTGGTGGGCGACTACCACTTCGACCAGAGCCCGCCCGACGTGGAACTGCTCGGCGAAATGGCCAAGATCGCCGCGGCCGCGCACGCGCCCTTCATCACCGGCGCGAGCCCGAACCTGATGCAGATGGAGTCGTGGCAGGAGCTCGCGAACCCGCGCGACCTGACCAAGATCTTCTCCACGCCCGAGTACGCCGCCTGGCGCTCGCTGCGCGAGTCGGACGATTCCAAGTACCTCGGCCTGTGCATGCCGCGCTTCCTGGCGCGCACGCCCTATGGCGCCAACACCAATCCGGTGGAGGAGTTCGACTTCGAGGAAGACACCGCCGGCGCCGACCACAACAAGTATTCGTGGGCCAACGCGGCCTACGCGATGGCGACCAACATCAACCGCTCGTACAAGCTCTACGGCTGGGGCTCGCGCATCCGCGGCATCGAGTCGGGCGGCGCGGTGGAGAACCTGCCGCTGCACACCTTCCCGAGCGACGACGGCGGCGTGGACCAGAAGTGCCCCACCGAGATCGCCATCAGCGACCGCCGCGAGGCCGAGCTCTCGAAGGCGGGGCTGCTGTCGATGATCCACCGCAAGAACTCCGACTTCGCGGCCTTCATCGGCGCGCAGTCGCTGAACAAGCCCGCCGAGTACGACGACCCCGACGCCACCGCCAACGCCAACCTGGCGGCGCGCCTGCCCTACCTCTTCGCCTGCAACCGCTTCGCGCACTACCTCAAGTGCATCGTGCGGGACAAGATCGGCAGCTTCAAGGAGCGCGAGGACATGCAGCGCTGGCTCAACAAGTGGATCATGAACTACGTGGACGGCGACCCCGCCAACTCCTCGGAGATCACCAAGGCCCAGAAGCCGCTGGCCGCCGCCGAGGTGATCGTGGAGGAAGTGGAAGGCAACCCGGGCTACTACACCTCCAAGTTCTTCCTGCGCCCGCACTACCAGCTCGAGGGACTCACGGTCTCGCTGCGCCTGGTGTCGAAGCTGCCCTCGGCCAAGGGCGGCGCGTGAAGGCCTGAAAAAACGGGCCGGACTTTCTTGAAATTCCGGCTCCCGTTTTCGTTCTATCCACAGCTGCCGGGGACCGGCCCCGCCGACAAGCCACCGGCAGCACAAGCATCCGTCTCGATCATCAACAGCAACTGCCCGAACGCAATCGGGTTCCAAGGAGTAGGAACATGTCTTCTGACTTTCACATCAAGCTCGACGGCGTCAAGGGCGAGTCTTCCCACAAGGACCACAAGGACGAGATCGAGATCTCGTCGTGGACCTGGAACGTGAGCAACGCCTCGGGCGCCGGCTCGGGCGGCGGCTCGGGCAAGGGCAAGGCCACGCCGGGAGAGTTCCACTTCACGCACACCTACGACAAGGCCTCCCCCGTGCTGGCCAAGAACTGCGTGAGCGGCAAGCACTTCAAGGACCTGGTCCTGACCTGCCGCAAGTCGGGCGAAGGCCAGCAGGAGTACCTGAAGGTCACGCTCAAGGAAGTCTTCATCGCCATGGTCGGCCCCGGCGGCGCGCAAGGCGGCGACGTGCAGGAACAGGTCTCCTGCTCGTTCAAGGACATCGAGTTCGCCTACAAGGCCCAGGACGACAAGGGCGCCGCCGGCGGCGAAGTCAAGTTCGGCTGGAACGTGGCCACCACCGAGACCCGCTGACGGACGACGGACCCGCGGGGCACGGCATCGGGCGCGCCTGTGCCCGATGCGGTTTCCATGCGTCCTCACCGGAGCAATGCAATGGCATTCAGCACCCCACTCATCGGCAAGAGCGGCGATCTGCTCACCGCCTACAACATCGACTGGTCGGTCGGCAGGATCGGCTCCAACACGCGTGAAGACGTGATGCTGGTGCAGGCGCTGTTCAAGATCTTCTACTACGAGCTGCTCGGCTTCAACCACGACCTGGACCCGCCCCCGGGCCAGACCGAGGTGATCGTCGTGGACGGCTACTACGGCCCGATCACGCAGAAGCACATCACGCACTTCCAGGCGCAGGCGATCGCGCTCGGACAGAAGGTGCTGCCGGACGGTATCTTCGATCCGTTCCGTGCACCCGGCGCATCCAGCACGCTGAGCAAGTCGCGCTACGCGCTCGACCTGCTCAACAACGGCTGTGCCAACTGCTGCAAGGAACAGGGCATCGACAACTACACGAACCTGCCCAACCGCGCGGACATGCCCCTGCTGCTGCGCAGCGCGCTGAAGAAGGTCAAGAAGACGGCGAGCAAGTACACCTACGTCGCGCCGCAGACGGTGCCGACCACGGGCGGCGCCTGAACGAAGGACCGAGGGAACAGCCGACCCGGCTGATGCAGAAAGGGCCCGGAGCGATCGCTGCGGGCCCTTTTCCTTTCTGCGCTGGCTTGCTTGCTTCCTTCGCTGCGCAGGCGAGAGGATTCAGGAATCCGTCGGCATCGCGTTCTCCGGCATCAGCCGTGTCACGTCGTCCTCGTCGTCCTCGATCACCCACAGCGTGAGCGCCGTGTAGTTGTCGTGGCCCGGCTTGGCATTCGCCTTGACCTGCGCATCGATCAGCTCGGTCCACTGGCTGGGCGTGCGCGAGGCATGCAGCGTGTCGATCAGGCACTCGTCGCCCAGCGGCTCCCACACGCCGTCGCTGCACAGCAGCAGCACGTCGCCCGGCAGCAGGCGCATGCGCTCGGACACGGCGATCTCGGGCTCCTCCTCGATCGAGCCCAACGCCGACAGCAGCATGTTGCGCTGCGGATGCAGCCGCGCGCCCTCCTCGTCGAGCATGCCGCCGGCCACCATCTGCTGCACGAGGCTGTGGTCGGTGGTGCGCGCCACGATGGCGCCGCCGCGGAACAGGTAGGCGCGGCTGTCGCCGCTGTGCACCCAGGCGAGCGCCTGGCTTTCGAGGTCGATGGCCGCGAAGACGATGGTCGAGCGCATGCCCGCGAGCTTGCCGCCCTCGGCCTGGCGAGCGACCACGTCGCGGTTGGCCTGCTCCACCAGGCCGCGCAGCGTGGCTTCGTCGAGCCCCGGCGCGACCGAGAAGCCGCCGAGCATGCTGGCGCGCGCGGTGGCCGCTGCCACGTCGCCGCCGCCATGACCGCCGGCGCCGTCGGCCACCAGGCAGGCGACGTAGCGCTCGTCGTGCCAATGGCCATGCACGTCCTCGTTGTAGGTACGGCCCCCCTGGCGGGAGAGCGTGACGATTTCAATTTCCAAGCGGGGTGCCTCGCGGGTGCTGCGGTGGTTGTTGTGCCGTCGTTCGTGCTGCGTGCGTGACTGCCTGCCGTTGCTCTTGCTGTCGCTGCTTGTGCGCCTGTTCCTGTGGCCGGGCGGGTCAGGCGTCGGACTTCAGGCGCGCCATCTGCTCCTCGTAGGCCTCGAGGAAGGCCTTGCCGAAGAGGCTGTGGAAGTCGTCTTCCGCCTCGCTCGCGATGCCGCCGTACAGCGACACGAACTGGTCCCACAGCTTGGCCTTGCGGTTGGCGCTGAAGAGCGCGTCGAGCGCGGTCTTCGCGCTGATCTTCTTCTCCAGCTCCGCCGGCTCGAAGCGCGCGATGACATGGGCCAGCGCCGCGCGCATGCCCACCATCACGCCGAACTGGTGCGCGCGCAGGTCGTTGAAGGCATCGCGCATCGCGGCCTCGGGCGGCATGAAGCCGCGCACGCCGGGGCCCAGCAGGTGCGCCAGCGCCACCTCGACCGTGGGCGAGAACTTCAGCGGGTTGTTGGCCTGCGCCGCGATCATCGTGACCTCGGCGCGCACCTCGCGCTTGAACTCCTGGCGCGTGAGCAGCAGCTGCAGCGTGCCTTCGGTGGCGCTGCGCAGCATCGAGCCGATGCGCTCCATCAGGCCCGGCGTGAGCATCTCCGGCGGCTGGTGCGTGCTTGCGAGGCCACGCAGGAAGGCCGCGAGCAGTTCGTCGTCGCTGGCCATGCGCTCGGGCGGCGGCTGCTGCGCAGCCGAGCGGGCAACGGGTGCCGGAGCGGGAGGCTTCAAAGGCTCCAGCGGCCTGCCGGAGCCCTCCGGGCCGCTGATGCGGATCGGCTGCCCGGTCATGTCGTCGAACTGCGGCAGCGGCGGCGGCGCGGGCATGGGCACCGGTGACGGTGCGGGCGCCATCACCGGCGGCGGCGCAGGCGGTCTCGGCGGCTCGACCGCCTTGGGCGGCGTGAAGCCGAACTGGTCGATGGGCAAATGGTCGGGGCGCGGCGTCGGCGTGGGAGGCGCAGCCTGCTGCAGGGCCGCCAGCGGATCGGCGTTGGACGCGGTGTTCGGCTGCAGCAGCGGATCGGCCAGCGGCGACAGCGCGAGCGGATCGCCGCCGATGCCGCCGCCACCGCCCATGCCGCCGAAAAGCTCGTCGATGTTCGCCGCCTTGCCGTTCGCAGGCGGCGCACCGAGATCGGAGAAATCATCGAGCGCGCCGAGGCCCGCCGCCGGCGTCGACGACGGCGCGGGCCCGAGCAGGTTGGCGAAGGGGTCGACCTGCGCGGCCTGCACGTTGCGCGAGCCGCTTTCCATCGGATCGGGAAAGAGCAGCGAATCGGGCAGCGCGGCCGCGGGAGATGCCGCGGCCGGCCTGGAGGGCGCGGCCGGTGCGGCCGGCGCAGGTGGAGGCGCAAGGCCGGCGAGCAGGTCCGCAAAGGGATCGTCGCTCGACGGCGCAGCACCCGAAGGCGCACCCGAGGACGCACCGAGCACCGTCTCGGGAATGGCCAGCGCGGGCTGCGGCGCGGCACCGGCAGCCGGTGCCGCCGCCGTCACGCGCACCGTGAGTTCGAAGCTGCCCACCACCAGCCGCGCGCCGTCGGTCAGCGCCGCCTCCTTGCCCGAGCCCAGCGACACGCCGTTGCACTGCATCGGGTTGCTGCCCCGGTCGATGACGAAGTACTGCCCGTCGCGGCACAGCACCTGCGCATGCACCCGCGACACCGTGCGGTCGGGATCGTCGAGCACCAGCGTGTTGGTATCGGCCCGCCCGATGGTGCCGCCATTGGGGCCGAAGTCCGCGGCGATGGACTGCCCCGCCGGAGCGCCTTGCCGGGTGATGACAGCGATGTGGATCATGAATCGGCCCCCGAAGGCTCTGTGCCTGAATGCGCCCGAACAAACTCGCAGGGAGTATTCATTCCGTGGGGCATGTTGGCAATCTCGCCTTAAGAGGTATGCCATTGCAGCCAGGCTGCGACGGCGGTGAAGATGGCGGCGATGAGGAGCCAGGTGCGGGTGGCGGGGCCGGGGCGTCTGGGGTTGCGTATCCAGCGAAGGGCCGCCGCGGCAGCGAACACTAAGGCCAGGAGCGCGAGGATGTACGGGACACGCATGAACGCTCAGACCTCGGGTTCGGCAAGCCAGCGCTGCTGGCGCCACGCAGGAGCTCCAGTCGGAAACAGCGGCGTGCCGGGCCGCAGCAGGCACAGGTATTCCGAGGCCGCCCGGCGTTGCCGCTGGCAACCCCGGGCGCGCACCTGGATGGCATGGTCCCACGACGGTGGCGCTCCCATGAAGTGGCGGACGCCCTCCGGAAATTCCGGCGCCCGGGCGGCCCATGCATCGGCGACCTTTCCCGCGTCGGGCCAGGGCAGGCCGTCGTCTTCGTCCATGGCAACCTCGTCGTCCGCCGGATCGTCCGCCGGACCGGTCTCGATGCCTTCGGGCGTCCTGCGCTCCAGATCGTGCTCCGCGAGATCGAGGCCGGTGATCAGCGTGAAGGCTTCGCCGGCCAGGCGCGACAGGGAAGCATCCTCCATCCTGTCGATCAGCCAAGGCACCCAGCGCGGATCGCCGCTCGTGCCAAGGCTGCGGATCAGTTCTCGCGCATCGGCCTGTGACTCGAACAGCGACTTCAGGATCGGCACCGCCTGCTCGGGCGAGGCGAGCTTGAGCAGCAGCCCCATGGCGTGCGCCCGGTGCGGCCTGCCTGCACCCGTCTCCTCGTGCAACACGCGTATCGCTGCATGCCGGTCGCCGAGCAACACCGCCGAACGCGCAGCCTGGAAACGGCAAGCGGCGTCCTCATCGGCCAAGGCGCGCACGCAGGCGCCCTGCAGATCCAGCCTGCCGCCCTCCCCGGCGATGCGAAGCGCCTGCTCACGCAACAAGCTGTCCGGGTCGTCCAGTGCCGCCACCAGCGGCGCGCCCGGATCTACGCGATGCGCACCGCAGGCCAGGATACCGACCATGCGATGGAATGCCGAAGGAGAAGCCAGCAGCCCGCCGGTGATGCCGCGCAACGACGGCGCCGAAGCCCATGCGAAGGCAGCCAGCACGCCGGGGCGGCATTCCGGCAAGGCATGCGCGAGCGCCAGCACCTTGTCGAGGCAAGGGCTGTCGTGCGTGTCGAGCGCCAGCGCGGTGGTTGCGAAGAGTTCACCCGGGCCAGGCGTGGCCAGCGCCGTCGCGCACAGATGTGCGCCATACGCGCCTGCCACGGCAAGACCATCCAGATGCGCGGCCAGTCGGTCGTCCAGGCGGCGCAGATGATGCAGCCTCACATGAGGCGCATCGACCGTCCGCGTCCGCACATGGAAGAGCACTGCACTTTCCTCCGCATGCTGCGCGACGACGGCCGGCACGGGCCTGTTCAGGGCCATGCCTTCCGTGTTGTTCGATGCGGCGATGCTCACGGCCTCGTCCTCACTCCCAGCGGCGCCAGGCGCCACCATCGAACGAGCAGATGTTCTGCTGCCCGACCGACCACAGCACACCCTCCGCATCGGTGAGCTTGTAGCAGCTGTCGGGAGCATCGCGGCCGAAGTCGACCGGCACGAGAGCATCGCCCTGCAGTTCGTACAGCGCGCTCATGCTCGCCACGTACAGGCGGCCCATGAACCAGCGCAGGTCCCAGAAGTCGTCCATGAGCCCCTCTGTCTCGAGCACCTCCCAGTCCTGCCCGCGGCCTCGCAGCAGCGTGCCTGCCTGGCCGCAGGCGTAGACATTCCCGTCGCCGGCGCAGCACACGCCGCTGAGCACCACGTTGACCGGACTCGGCCCCTGGGCCCAGGCACTGCCTTGCCAATGCCATAGCTCGCCTTCCCAGCCCACGGCATAGATGTCGTCCGCGCCGAAGCCGTCGATAGCCTCGAAACCGGCGACCTCGTCGTCACCTTCCGCGGCCGGCGCGTGCATGGCGGTCCACTTTCCTTCTCCTGCGCGCCTGAACACCTCGCGGTTCATGCCGCAGGCATAGGCGTGTCCGTCGATGGCGGCACAGGCGCGCAAGTCGAAGGCATCCCTGATTTTTTCGCTGCCCTCTTGCCCACCTACGTAGGTAAATACCTGGCCGTCGCCGGAGACGACGACGAGTTTCTCAGCGGGTTTGCGAACAACGCAGATGCCGGCCGCACGCCATGCGAGATCCTTGACATTGGCGATCTCCCCTTCGTCCACGCTGCCCAGACGCGTATGGGAGACGCCTCTCTTCTGGAGCTTCTTATCCTGGAGCGCAAGATAGACAAGGTCCTTGAAGCGCGCTGCGCCTCGCGATATTAGGTTGTCCTTCGACAGTCCCAGCCGTTGTGCCATGTACGCTCTCCTTTTCAGCGGGATCTCTTATTTCCCAGCGCCTTGAGCGGATCCAGAGCCGCCTCGCTCGCGACGTCGGACCCCGAAGGCGAATGCTTCACCTCGGCGTCCTTCAGGTCCTTAGAGCACATGTCCTTATGCCCCTCGGTGAGTTGTGCCTTCAGGCACTTGTTGCTGCAGTTGGACGACTTGAACACCTTCTGCGCGCTCTTCACGCAGAGGTTCATCTCCTTGGCGAAGGACTGTGTCGTCCCAGCCCCCACCTTCTTGCCCATGAACTTGTGCGCCGCATGGCGCAGCCCATGGCTGCCCTCGGTGTTGCTCGGCCCCTCCGCACACATGCAGGGCGCAGCGCTCATCTTGTAGTTCTTCCAGCCGGGCAGCTTCTTGCCCTTGGAGACTGCCGCTGTGTAAAAGGAGCTCTTGGGTATGACGTGATCGGGTGTCTGGCTCGGGCAGCATCCCTTCACGCCGTCCTTCTGCGCGTTGTAGGGTACGAGCCTGCACTTGCGCGCGCGCAAGCACTTGTCGGCAGCCTCCTTGCCCTTGATGGCGTCGAGCGACATCTTGTTCCAGTCCGCCCCGCGCCCCCGCTGCTTCTTGATGCCGATGTTCATGCCGGCGGCGGCGCACACGTTCTTCGTGCCCTGCTTCTTGAAATCCTTGCAGGCAGCCTTCTCGCGCTTGACCTCCTTGTCGCATGCCGCCTTGGCCGCGCCGGGCGCCATCGTTTCCAGGTGCGGCCAGGGAATCGACTCGTTGCCCGGATATGAGCTGTGGTTGTGCGTGGTGATGTCGAGGTGGCGCACCACGTTCTCGCCCTCCACCAGCACGTCCATCGACCAGCGCGAGAAATAGATCTTTCCCATGTTGGTGCTCGTGACCAGGCCCTTCTTGGGAGCACAGCCGGCTTCGTCGCCGCTGCTTCGCTTGAAGTAGCTCTTGTTCTTGAGCATCACCTGCTGGCCCGAGATCTCGACGCTGGTCGAGCCGTCGGTCGTATCCGACGAGAAGCCCGTGTTCGGATACGGAAGCGGCACGCCCGGCGGCGTGGCCGGCGTCTGCGGCGGAGTGAAGCAAACGTCCGGAAAGGCGCACATGGTCTTTCCGCTCGCTGCTTTGCACGAGATCTCCAAGGCGTTGGCGAAGACCTTGTTGCTCATCGTGCGCTCCTCACGCCACGGCCTCTTCGAAGCGCATCACGGCACAGGCCCGCTGCCCCGCATCGTTCGCCATGTGCACCAGCACGGCCGGCCCCGGCGCATACCCGCGGCGGCCGGCGGCATCCGCCACGGCCAGCGCGGCGACTCCGGCCACGGCTCCCGCCTCGCCGATGCATTCGGCTGGATGCCAGATGTCGAAGCTCTCCTTGCGCTGGCGCAACGTACGCGCAAGCGCGAGCGTTGCCTCCTTGAAGTAATACTGCTCGCCCGACAGGTCGGTGACGCGGTAATCGATGTCGTGCATGCCGCAGCCGGCCTGCGCCAACCCCGCCTCGATGGCTGCGCTCAGGCCGTCGCCGCGCAACGGCTCCTCGGTGTCGATGTGCGCTTTCTCGATGCCGAAGCCAATGCCCGCGCACACCAGGCACCCCTCGACGCCCGGGCCGCCGGGGACACCCACGAGCAACGCCCCCGCACCCTCGCCGGGAATGAAGCCGTTCGAGTTCCCGGCCGTCAACACGCGATTGCCGCGTTCGTATGCCCCCAGCGTCGGCCACTCGAGCAGGCTGTCGACGGCGGCCACGAGCACCAGCGGCACGCCGCCGCCGATCAATCGCTGCGCCTGCGCAAGCGCCACCACCACGCTCACGCGGCCGTGCGCGACCACGAGCGAATCCGCCGAGAAGCGGGCCCCGAGCAGATCCTGCAGTTCTTCGAAAAGCAGATCGTCGAGCCCCTGCAAGCGCCCCGGCCTCTCGTGCTCGGCCACGCAAAGCAGCAGGGGGATTTCGTCCCATCGCTCGCGCGCCACGCCGGCCAGGCACTCCTGCAACGCCAGCGCGGCCATGCGGACCAGCTTGGCTCGTCCGCGCCATGGCTTCTCCAGCGGCACGGCGTGCGCCATGATCCGCTCGCCCTCCGAATCGATGAAGCGCGTCTCGCTCGGGTTGGTGACCTTGGCGCGGACCGCCGCGCAGGATGCGGCCGCGTTCAACCCCACGCTGGTGACGAGACCCGTGCGCCGGATGCAAATGGCTGACGTCGGCATGCTCATGCGACCTCGTCCAGTTCTTCGTCGTCCGGCACCATCGGCACCATGATCACGGGAATGGGGAAGGGCACGGCATCGCGCTGCTGCCACCATTCGCGCCCTTTCTTGCCGACCATGACTTGCGCGACCTCGAAGATGTCCTTTTTCAACGGCCGCGTCATGCGCCACGTAAGGCTGAAGCGTCCCTCGTCGGGTTCGATGACCACTGTGTCTAGCGTGGCCATGTGGTCCTCGCGCTCGCCATCGCGGGTGAACACGTGCACCGGCGCCACCAGGTGAGGAATGGTGAGGCGCGTCAGTCCATCGGGTGTGAGGTTGGCCATCAGCACCTCGACCGGTCCGTTGCGGAAGTGGTCGAGTGGCACCTGCTGGTCAAGCGGTGCCGCCTGGAAATACTGCTCGTCGAAATCGGGTGGCAGGAAGGGGAAGTGCTTCTGGCGCCACGCGTCATCGTAGGTGCCGGCAAAGCGATGGCGCGGATCCCATCCGCGCCCCACGGGTCCGAGGGCCATGGGCCGGTAGTTGCCGTCAGGCGCGCGTACGGCGTGATCGATTTCCTCCGTGGCCGGCAGCGGCCGGCCCTCGACCCATTCCACCCGCATATGCCTATGGAAGCCGCGGCCGACCGGGTTGGCCATGAAGGCGGCGTGCTGGGCCGGGTCCTCATGCAGGAGGTCGACGCCGCCGAAGGCCACGTCGTACGAGATCGGCTGCCGCACGAACACGCCAGGCGGTGTCGAGCCGACGCCAGCCATTCCGCATTCCCACTGGCGCGGCCCGACCACCGCGAAGGTCTTGCTCCAGTTGCCGACCCGCAATCCCACCTCGACGCGCGACGTGGGCCGGCCTCCCGGCGCGTACGCGCTGCCCAGCAAAAGAATGTCGCAGCGCGGCTTGCGCGGCGCGAAGTCCACTTCGTAGACCGGCGCCGACAGACCGGGTGCGCCGGTGAAGGTATCGGCCATTACCAGCGGCAGCTGCGCCTCGTGCAGCACGATGCCGTCCGGCGCGTCGGGCGGCGGAATGCGGAAGGTGCCTTTGGCGACCACCACGAGCAGTTCCCTTCCGCTCGGCTCGACGCCCAGGTTGAACCCCGCGACCATGCGGGTGGCATTGAGGAGTTCCACGTACCCTCTTCCTGCTCAGTTCAGCTGCACCGAACCACCCTTGATCCGGTTCACGCCCGTCGAGCGGCTCGACACATAGCTGCCTTGGATCAGCACCTTGCCGGCCCTCGTGAGCGTGATGCTGGCCTTGCCGCAGCGCAGCACCAGCTCGTCCTTCGCGCTCACCAGCATGCGTTCGCCATCCGCATCGACTTCCACCTGTGCTGGCGCATTCGGCAGCGGCCACCCCTGCGCGCCACGCAGCACGCCGATCACGATCGGGCGCGCCGGATCGGCGTTCTCGAACATCAGCACCACCTGTCGGCCGATATGGGCGCCGTGCAGGTCCACCACGCTGCGCGCACGCACCGCGGTCGTGCCGGGACGCCCCCCGAGCATGACGAGCGGCGTCTGCCCTTCGTCTGCGATGGCGACCAGCTCCGCGGTCGTCACGGAATTCCAGAGCGCGATGGCCGTCGGCTCATCCAGTTCCGTCCTGAGTTCTTGCTCGATCGAATCCCTGCCGCTCATGGTTCTCTCCTTGAATTTCTTCGCCCGCGCCTAGTTCTGAAGGATCTTCGAACCCTTCATGAGAATGTTCCCGCCGGCCTTCTGGTTGATCTTTCCGGAAGCATCGATCGTGATGTCTTTCCCCTTGATCACGATGGTCCCGTCCTTCTTCATCGTGATGCTCGCGCTGCCGGTGGTGATGGAAATGGAATCGCCCGCATCGATCACGAGGTTCTTGCCCACGGAAAGCGAGTCGTCCTTGCTCACGCTGGTGGTCCGGCCCGAGCTCACGCTGCGTGATTCATCTGCGCCCACGTTGGTCGACAGGTTCGCCCCAACATCCACCGACCGATTGGCCCCGATGCTGCTCGACTGATTCGCCCCAACGCTGATCGTCTGGCTCGCCCCCACCGTCACCGCCTGCATCGCCCCCACCGTGATCTCCTGCGCCGCCCCCACGGTGATGGTCTCGTTGATTCCCACCGTGTGCGTACGCTGCAGCGCCACGGTGGCCGTCTCGCTCGCGCCGACGGTGATCGTGCGGTTCTGCCCGATGGAGATGGTCTCGTTCTGGTCCACCGTCTCCGTGCGGTTCTGGTGGATCGTGATGGTCTCGTTCTTGTCCACCGTCTCCGTGCGCTGGCCGTGCACCGTGATGGTTTCGTTGTTGTCGACCGTCTCGGTGCGGTCGTGCTTCACATGCGTGGTCTCGTCGTGGTCGATGGTCTTGGTGCGGTCGTGGCCCACCCAGTGGGTCTCGTCGTTCTCGACCTCGATGTCCTGGTTCTTCTCGGCGTGCAGGTACACCTGCTCCGAGCCCTTCTTGTCCTCGAAGCGCAGTTCGTTGCAGTTGGCTGCGCTGCCCTTGGGCGTCGAGCGCGTGCGGAAGCCGCTCTGCGTGTGGGTGCCGAACGGAATGGGCTGGTCGTCGTTGTAGACGCGGCCCACGATCAGCGGCCGGTCGGGGTCGCCGTTCAGGAAGTCGACGATCACCTCCTGGCCGATGCGCGGGCAGAAGTACCCGCCCCAGCCCTTGCCCGCCCAGGGCTGCGACACGCGCACCCAGCAGGTCGACTTCTCGTTGCTCTTGTCGTAGCGGTCCCAGTGGAAGTGCACCTTCACGCGGCCGAAGTCGTCGGCGTGGATCTCTTCGCCCGACGGGCCCACGACGATGGCCGACTGCGGCCCCGGCATCACCACGCGCGGCGTGAGGCGCGGCGGATGGAAAGGCATGTCGACCGGGAACACCGTGAGCAGGAAGGCGCTGGCGCCCGGACGGCCGGCGTCGAGCGACGGCATGCGCGCGGCGATCGCCTCGAACGCCGGCAGGGTGCCGGCCAGCACGGCATCGTCGGCGAGCGCCTCGCGCAGCAGCCGCGTGGGTGGCACGCGCGGCTCCTCGATGTCCGCGCCTTCATAGCCCGGGTGGCTCGCGACGAAGGTGCAGGCGGCGATCACGTAGTCGCTGTCGCGCGTGCCGTCAGGGTCGTTCTCGAACTTGAAGCTGCGGCCCGCGGCCACGTCGGGCCAAGGTGTGAGCGCCCAGTGGCGCTGGCGGCGCGCGCCGATCTCCTCGCCGCGCAGCTTGCCCTTGTCGTCGGCATCGCCGCCGTTGAAGTAGCCCCCCGCGAATTCGAAGGCCTCGAACTCGGCCAGCTCGTGCTTGTCGGGCGTGCCGCCGGCCGCCTCGAGCTTCTTCTTGATCGCCTTGAAGTCGCTGTCGGTGGAGGCGTATTTGCCGGTGTCGAACTGCCGCTCGCTGACCCAGCGCGATATCTCGTTGAAGCGCGCCTCGGCCGAGTCGCTCGGCACGTAGCGCAGGGTGTCCGCCGCGGGCAGCTTGTCGTGCGCCATGTCGCTGGCATCCGACATGTGCATGGTGCCCGGCGCGTCGTGCGCATCGAACCAGTAATAGATACCTTCGTCTTCCAACAGGCGCGATAGAAACTGATAGTCGCTCTCCTGGTGCTGCACGCAGTAGCGGCGCGGCTTGTGCGTGCCGACCACGTTGTCGGTGCGGGTCTTCTTGAAGCGCTTGATGGGACTGTCCTCGAACACCGCGTCGAGCACCTCGAGCACCTTCTTCTCCTGGTGGATGCGTGAATTGCTGCGCTTGGTGAGCAGCCAGAACCACGAGCGCAGCGTGAAGCGGTATTCGAAGTAGCGCCCGGCATGGCCCGCGCGCACGAAGCGCACCGCATGGCCCTGGCAGTGGCGCTCGTGCGTGCCGCCGTCGGCATCCTCGAAGCCGATGACGACGTCGAAGGCCCGGCCGAGGATGTCCTTCGCATCGATGGCCTTGTTCTCCGACAGCACAGTGAGCTCGTAGATCGACGCGCGCGCCAACGCCTCGTGACCCACGATGCGCCAGAACATGAGCTCGTCCGTGACGGGCGAGTCGCTCTCGATTCGGAACTCCTTGTCTGCCATTTTCGGCTTTCTCCCCCATGCGCCTGTACGGCGGCGCAGCCTCTTTGCTTCGGTTCCTCTATGGCGCCAGCAACAGCACCAACGCCTGGCTCGGCACGACGCGCACGCCGGGGCAGTTGGTGCTGTTCTGCAGCGATACGCTGGTCAGGCGCGTGGCGGGCATGCCGTTGAGCAGCACCGTGAACGCGCCCGTGAGATGGCGCGAGGGCCCCATGACCGAGCCGGAGGCCACGCCCATGTTCACGCCCGCGTTGTCGCCATTGGTCATCGGTATGGTGGTGCCCAGGTTGTGCGCCGGCGTGCACATGAAAAGAATGGTCGGGCAGTTCGGAATGGCCATCGGCCCCATCGCGATGTTGGGGTACGGGATGGGCACCGGGCCGGCCGGCGTGGGCGTGAGGCACACGTCGGGAAAGCCCATGTCGGTGCCCATCATCTGCGTGTTGGCGAACATGACGTGCCCCTAGCCCAGGTGGATCTGCGCGCCGCGCGCCTTGACCAGCTTCTCGCCGTCGATCAAGGTGTGTTCGCCGTGGATCTGCAGCAGCTGCTGCGCCTGCAGCTCCATGTGCCCAGCTTGCGTGCGGTCCAGGCCCTCGGTGCTGCGCATGTGCTGCTGGCTGCGGTGCTGAACGCGGTCGAAAAGCGTCGATAGCGTTGCGCCGATGGCCTTGACGGCGCTGCCCACGAGGTTGAGGCGCTCGCCCATCGCATCGGCCTGTTCGCAGTTCAGCCGCACCTGGGGCGCAGCCAGCGACAGGGTGTCCCTCGCATCGATGCCGACGCGTTCGGCGTGCAGTTCGAGCGCACCGCGGCTTTGCAGGCGCACGTCCTGCGCGCCGCCGCGCTCGAGCACGGCCATCACCCACCATTGCTGCTGGTCGTCGAGCAGCGCGGCGACGCTGTCTCCCTCCTGCAATGCGACCAGGCAGCTGAAGGCCTGCCGCGCCTGGACCTGCCGCTCGCCGACGCGCAGCGAGACCGCCTGCGGGGAAAGCTCGCGCACCAGGGCGCGGTGCCAGCCGGCCTGGAGGGGGGCGGGCCTGTGCGGCGCGGAGGCCAAACGTCGCGTGGAAAGGGTGGTGGTGCTCATGGGATGTGGCTCGAGGTGATCGGTTGCAGGCGGTGCGGCCGCTCAGGCGGGCGCCCATTGTTCGGAGCGGGCCAGATCGGCGTCGGTGCCCAGCGCCTGGGTGCGGTCGGTGAACTGCGCGTCCTGCAGCTTCGCGCCATGGAAGACGGTGCGAAACAGCGTCGCCTCCCGCAGGTCGGCGCCCTGCAGGTCCGCATGCTTGAAGTCTGCGTAGGTGCAGTCGGCCTGCACGAACAGCGCGCGCGGCAGCGTGGCCTTCGCGAAGTGGCACTGATGCAGGCGGGCGGCCGCGAAGTCGGCGCCGGGCAGCACGGCCTGCGTGAAGAGCGCCTGCTGCAGCCGGGCCTTGCGAAACCGCACCGACTCGCCGACGACTTCGCAGAAGACGGCTTGCGGCGCATCCACCTCGCTGAAGTCGCAGCCTTCCAGGGTGCTGCCCTGGAAGTTGCATTGCGCGAGATGGGCGCCAGCGAAGCTGCTGCCGCTCATGTCGCAGCCCGAGAACTGGCACGACGCATAGCTGCCGCCAGCGAATTGCTTGTTCTTAAGGCTCACGTTGGAGAACACGACCCGGGTCATCGGCGCCCCCGTCCACGTCATGCGGTCCAGATCGCACTCGCTCACGACCGTGTGGGTCCAGTGCGACTGGTCGGCGTTGACGTCGATCAGCCTGCTCTTCGACAGCACGGTGGCGTCGAGCTGCGCGCGCTGCATGCCGGCATGGTCGAGCGCGCAGGCGTGCAGCTTGGCCATGCTCATCCATGCATCGCCGAACTGCGCATGCGCGAGGTCGCACTCGTTGAAGGTGGCGGCATGCAGGTTGGCGCCGCGTAAGTCCGCATGGTCCAGCTTGCAGCGGTTGAACACCGCATGGCGCAGGTTGGCGCCGGCAAGGAGGCTGCCTCGCAGGTCGCACTGGTCGAACACGGTCTCGCGCGCATCGGCTTCGCGCAGGTCGGCGCCGCCCCATGTGCAGCGCGTGAAGATGCCACCGCCAAGAAAGGCCTTGGCATAGTGGCCGCCGCTGAAGTCCTGGGCCTCGAAGGTCTCGCCCAGGCCCGCGCCGAGCGACAGGAGTTCGGCGCTCACTCTCATGGCGCACCTCCGCTTCGGGCTTCGCCGCGGGCCGCGGCGAGTGCCTGCTGCTCGGGCGTGAGCCGCGGCCACGTGCGCGCGCGCGTGATCAGCGCGCCCTCGAACTGGGTGTCGCCGCTCAGGGCCACGCGCGTGAGATCGGCGGCGAACAGGTTGGCCTTGCGGAAGTCCGCACCGATCAGGTCGGCATTCGAGAAGATCGCATCCTGGCAGTTGGTGCCCGCCATGCGAGCGCGAGTGCAGCGCGCCTTGCGAAAGAGCGTGCCCTTGGCGGAGGCCAGCCGCAGGTCGGCACCCTGCAGGTCGGCCATGCCGAGATTCGCGGCATCGAGCGTGGCCCGGGGGGCGCGCAGCCCCACCGCACTGCACTCCCCGAGGTTGGCACCGCTCATGTCGGCGCCGCCGGCATCCAGCCCGTCGAGCACCGTGCCCTTGGTGAACACCACGCCCCTGGCCTGCGCGCCGACCATGCGCACACCTTGCAGCATGCAGGTGACGAAGCTCGCGGACTGCAGCCTGGCACCGGAGAGATCCACGCCGCGCACATCGCACTCGATGAAGCTCGCCCCGCTCAGGTCGGCTTCTCGCAGGTCGAGCCCCTGCAGGTCCAGCTTGTAGAAGACGGCGCCTGCCAGTTGCGCGCAGCCCCAGTCGGCACTGCCCCATGTGGTTTCGAGCAGGTTCGCGCCGGCCAGGCTGGCGTGGCGCATCTGGGTCTTCGCCATGGCCGTGTGCATCAGCATGGCGCCCCCCAGGTTGGCCCGGTCGAACACCGCGCCGGCCAGCTTCGCACGCCCCAGGTTCGCGCCGGTGAAGTCGGATGCCACCGCGACGCAGTCGCGCATGTCGGCATGGGCCAGCACCGCGCCTGTGAAGTTGCAGGCCGAGATGTTGGCGCCGCGCAGGTTGGTGCTCTCCAGCCATGCGCCGGAAAAGTCGAAGCCGCTGAGGTCCAAGCCCGAGAGATCGACGCCCGTGAGGTCGATGCACGGCAGGGTACGGTGCCCGTGTTCCGCGAGCCACTGCGCTTCCTGCCTGCGCGCCGCTCCTTGCTCTCCTTTCAGGGGATGCGCGGGCGGCTGCATGTGGGCCGACTGCAGATAGCCCAGGCGCTCGGCGCCCTCCTTCTGTCGCAGCCTGGCCAGCAGCTGCGCCTCGGGCATCGGCAGCCTGCCGCCCTGCGCCTTGAGTTCGGCGAGATGGGCGTCGGCGGTGTAAAGCGGCGGCCCGCGATGCACCAGGTCAGCCAGCTTCACCTGGTGTTCGTCCTCGAAGCGCAGGACTTTCTCGAGCTGGGTGACCATGTCGTCCACCGCGGCCCAGTGCTGCTGGTCGGCCTCCTTCTGCTTGGCCTTGATGTACGCGGGCAGCTCGCCCATGCTCGGCGGCTTTTCGCGCACGGGCGCCTTCAGGCCCATGGCATCGGGGTCCTTGCCGCTGGCGATCACCTTCTCGCGCGCCAGGGCCACGTCGATCTCGGCGCGCCGGAACTGTGCATCGCCCTGCAGGCCGTCCATCTTGAAGACGGCGCTGGCCTGCTCGAAATCCGGGTCGGTGGTATCGATGCCCTCGGGCAGCAGGTCGGCATCGTTCAGGCTCTCGATGCCGCCGTGCACCGGGTCCAGCCGCTTCGCGAGCACTTCGGCGTAGTGGGTGTCGCCGCGCGGCTCGCCCAGGCGCTCGACGGCGCACATCAGGTGCGCGATGTCGGTGCCGTCGTACTCGGCCACTTCGGCCAGGCCGTGCCAGACCAGCACCATGCGCTCGACCTCAGGGAAGAACCACACGGTGGTCAGGCGCATGGGCACTTCCTTGAGCTTGTGCGCATCGGCATGCGCAGCAGCCTGCTCGGGAGGAAGCCGGTAGTTGGCGAACACCCGCACCTTCAGGCCTGGCAGCTTGCCCTGCAGCAAAGGCTTGGCAGGGTGCATGTTCTCCAGCGCGAAGGCTTCGTCGCCGCGCAGGGGAGCATCGAGCCACTGGTCGCGTGGCGCCATGTTGAAGTGGCGCCAGTCGACGTCGGGCGGAAAGCCAGGTGCATGCGTCTTCAGGTAGCTGTCGTCGTAGGTGCCGCGCAGCGCGGCGCGCTGCGGGTGCATCAGGTCCAGCGCGCCGAAGCCCGCGGGCCGCACCACGTCGCCCGGGGCGCTGATGCGCGAATCCGGCAGCTCCAGCAGGGGCAGCAGGTGCACGCCGCCCACAGGCGCCGCGCCCATGCCCTGCATGTTGTCCGCGAAGCCCGGGCCGCCATAGGCGTTGGCCCAGTCCAGCGCCACGGGCCGGTAAGTTTCCGACTGCACGACGCGGTCGCCGTCCCAGTGGCGCGGCGAAAAGGCCAGCACCGACTTGGCCGCAGTACCGAGCCGCACGCGCGCCACCGCACCCCGCGCCTTCGGATCGGCGGCATGGACGCGTCCGACGACCAGGAACTCGGGCGTCAGCTTGGCGACGCCCTCGTCGATCAGCGGCACGGCCATGAGCTTCGACACGCAGTCCCACATCGACTGCTCGCGCAGCAGGCTGATGGACTCGGACATCGGAACGAACAGCATCGTGCTCAGGCACAGGCCGGCCTTCGACCGGTACTCGATCGGCCTGAAGCTGAGCGCGGCGGTGTTCGGCTTCTGTATGTGCATCTCGCGCGTGCCCCTGCTATTCGGGCGCCGAGGGCAGCGGCTGGCTGCCGGCCGCGGCGGGGGTCGAAACCGGCATCGGCGGCGCCGGCACGGTGCTGCCGGGCGGTGCCGCGGGCCCCGACACCGCATTGACCGGCGCGCTCTGCGGATTGCCGTCGGTCGTGAAAGCCGCTGCGCGATCGGCCGGATCGGAATGCAGCCGCATGTTGTCCGGGTTGTACCAGGCCCGGTCGCGCCGCGCGTCGGTGATGGACTTGGCCGCCGCCAGCCGCGCCGACAGGCTGCTGAGCCCGAGGGCCTGCGCCTGTTCGGCGGCCTCGTTCAGCGCCTTCGATGCATTCTCGTACTGCTCGTAGGTCGCATTGACGTCGACCACCGAGGACACGGCCGAGTACGCCACCGCGCCGATCGCGGCTCCGATGGAAGCGCCCATGGCGAATGCTCCGCCCGCGCCGCCGCCGGCACCACCGCCCGGCATGATGACCTTGGCCTGGCGCTGCTCCACGTCCACCGGGGAGATGCTCAGGTCCACGCCCGCGAAGCCGAGCTTGAGGGCCGCCGCCGTCTCCATCTGCAGGGCCAGGCAGGAAGCCATGCTCAGGCCCATCATGGTGTCGATGGAAAGGCCCATGAAGGTGGAGCGCGCCATCCCCATGTTGGCTTCGCTGTTCACGCCGATGTAGCCGCTGGAGTTGGCGCCCAGCACGGTGGTGTTGGAGCCGGCCGAGGTGGCGTTGATGTTGCCCACGGCGATCAGGTTCAGGTCGGAGTTCGACACCGCCTTGATCGCGTTGGAGAAGATGCTGTGGCTTCCGGCCGATGCGTCGGTGCGGTCGGCGTTGGTGGTCATCTTCATCGCACCGACGGAGGCCATCGCGACACTCGCGCCCGATGTCAGGTTGACCGCCCCCACCGAGTTGATCGTGATCGACTGCGAGGTCTGCGAATACGCGCCCACGCTCGTCAGCGCATACGTGGCGTTGGTGTGCACCGACACAGCGCCGTTGACCACCGTGCTCTGCGTGCCCTTGGTGCCGATGGTCTGGTTGCCCAGGGTGGTGGTGAAGGTGTTGTCGTCGAACTTGTTGGTCTGCGCCTTGACCACGTGGTTCATCTGGGTCTTGAGGACCGTGTAGCTTTCCTTGCCCTCGACGGTGACGGTGCGGTCGTTCTGCACCGTGAGGCTCTGGTCGTTCTCGACCACGGTGCCCATGTTCTTCTCGGCGTGGATGTTCAGGGCCTCGCTGCCCTTCTTGTCCTCGAACATGATCTCGTTGTAGTTGTTCACGCCGCCGCCGGGCGTGGAACGCGTCCTGAAGCCGCTCTGCGTGGGCGACTTGTACGGGATCGGCTGGTCGTCGTTGTAGACCCGCCCCACGATGACCGGCCTGTCGGGGTCGCCGTTGAGGAAGTCGACGATCACCTCCTGCCCGATGCGCGGCGCGAAGTAGCCGCCCCAGCCCTTGCCCGCCCAGGGCTGCGACACGCGCACCCAGCAGGTCGACTTCTCGTTGCTCTCGTCGTAGCGGTCCCACAGGAAGTGCACCTTCACGCGGCCGTGGTCGTCCACGTGCAGCTCGTCGCCCTTGGGGCCGACCACGATGGCGGTCTGCGGGCCGGGCATGGTCACGCGCGGCGTGAGGCGCGGCGTGCGGAACATCCGGTCCGCGGGAATCACCGTGAGCAGGAAGGCGCTGCTGCCGGTCTGCGCGGCATGCAGCGCCGGCGTGGCGGCGATCAGTTCCTCCAGCACCTGCAGCGTGTCGGCGTTGACGGCGTCGTCGCGCAGCGCCTCGGCCAGCGCACTGCGCACCGGCTGCGCCACCGTTGCCGCGCTGACGCCTTCGTAGCCCCTGTGGCTGGCGACGAAGGTGCATGCCGCGATGATGTAGTCGCCGTTGCGCGTGCCGTCGGGATCGCCCTCGAACGTGAAGCCGCGGCCCGCGGTGACGTCGGGCCAGGTGGTGATCGCCCAGTGGCGGTCGCGGCGCGCATTGAGCTCGTCGCCGCGCAGCTTGGCGCGGTTCTCGGCATCGTCGCCGGTGAAATAGCCGCCGGGGAACTCGAAGATTTCCAGGCCTGCCAGCTCGTGCGGCGCCGAGGCGTCGATGTCCGAGCCCAGCTTCTTCTTGATCGCCTTGAAGTCGCTGTCCCGCGACGAATGCTTGCCGGTATCGAACTGGCGCCCGCTCACCCAGCGCGAGATCTCGTTGAAGCGCGGCTCGGCGGCGTTGAGGGCCATGTGGCGCAGGGTGTCGGCGGCCGGCAGCTTCTCGTGCGCTATGTCGCTGGCGTCCGAGAGATGCATGGTGCCGGGCGCGTCGTGGGCGTCGAACCAGTAGTAGATGCCCTCGTCCTCCAGGAGGCGCGAGAGAAAGCCGTAGTCGCTTTCCTGGTGCTGCACGCAGTAGCGGCGTGGGTTGTGGGTGCCGACCACGTTGTCGGCCTTGGTCTTCTTGAAGCGCTTGATGGGGCTGTCCTCGAACACGGCGTCGAGCACTTCCAGCACCTTCTTCTCCTGCAGGATGCGGGAGTTCCTGCGCTTGGTGAGCAGCCAGAACCAGGAGCGCAGCGTGATGCGGTACTCATAGTGCCGCCCCATGTGGCCCGACCGCACGAAGCGCACCGCATGGCCCTGGCAGTGGCGCTCGTGGCTGCCGCCGTCGGCATCCTTGAACCCGATCACCACGTCGAAGGCATGCCCGAGGATGTCCTTGGCGTCGATGGCCTTGTTCGTCGAGAGCACCGTGAGCTCGTAGGCCGACGGGCGCGCCAGCGCCTCGTGCCCCACGATGCGCCAGAACATCAGGTCGTCCTTGGCGGGTGAATCGCTCTCGATGCGGAACTCGTTGTCGGCCATCTTTTTCTCTTGGGGAGGGATCTCAATCGAAGGCGTAGGTGAAGTCCGCGTCCTTCACATCCAGCGCCACGCGGCGGATCTCGCCGCCCGAGGCCAGCCGCTGCAGGTACTCGACCGAGATCGTCGGCAGCACTGTGTTGGTCAGGATCGCGTCGATCACGCGCCCGCCCGACTCCGGGTCCTGGCAGCGCGCGACCACCTGGTCGACCACCGCGTCGCTGTATTCGAAAGGCACGCCGTGGTTGGTTTCCACGCGCTTCTTGATGCGGCCCAGCTGCAGCCGCACGATCTTCTTCATCATGTCCGGCGACAGCGGGTAGTAGGGAATGGTGACGATGCGGCCCAGCAGTGCGGGCGGGAACACCTTCATCAGCGGCGCCTTCAGCGCATCGGCCAGCGCATTCGGGTCGGGCAGCAGCTCGGGGTCGCGGCACATGCTCATCACCAGCTCGCTGCCGGCGTTGGTGGTCAGCAGGATGATGGTGTTCTTGAAGTCGATCATCCGGCCCTCGCCGTCTTCCATCCAGCCCTTGTCGAAGACCTGGAAGAAGATCTCGTGCACGTCGGGGTGGGCCTTCTCCACCTCGTCGAGCAGCACCACGCTGTAGGGACGGCGGCGCACAGCCTCGGTCAGGATGCCGCCCTCGCCGTAGCCCACGTAGCCCGGCGGCGCGCCCTTGAGCGTGGAGACGGTGTGCGCCTCCTGGAACTCGCTCATGTTGATGGTGATGATGTTCTGCTCGCCGCCGTACAGCGCCTCGGCCAGCGCGAGCGCGGTCTCGGTCTTGCCCACGCCGGAGGTGCCGCAGAGCATGAACACGCCGATGGGCTTCTGCGGGTTGTCCAGCCGCGCGCGCGAGGTCTGGATGCGCCGCGCGATCATCTCCAGTCCGTGCTTCTGGCCGATCACCCGCTGGTTGAGCGTGTCGGCGAGCTTGAGCACCGCCTCGACTTCGTTCTTGACCATGCGGCCGACGGGAATGCCGGTCCAGTCGGCGACCACCGAGGCCACGGCCTGCTCGTCGACCGAAGGCAGGATGAGCGGCGATTCGCCCTGCACCGCGTGGATCTTCGCCTGCAGCTCGTGCAGCTCCGCCAGCAGCGCGGCACGGTCTTCGCCCCCTCCGCCGCTGGGGGAGGATTGGGGCGGGGGCACGTCGGCCTTCGCCCCGCCCTCGGCCTGCGGCGAGTCCACCGGCTTGTTCCCCGCGCGCAGCTTGCTGCGCAGCTCCAGCAGCCGGTCGACCAGCCCCTTCTCTTCCTGCCAGCGCGCGTTCAGCGCATCGAGCTGCACCTTCGATTCGGCCAGCAGCGCGGCCACCTGCGCGGCGCGTTTGGTCACGTCGATGCCGATGGCTTCCTCGCGGCCGATGATCTCCTGCTCCACCGTCAGCCCCTCGATGCGGCGCATGCAGTCCTCCACCTCGGGCGGCGTGGCGTGCTGCGACACGGCCACGCGCGCGCAGGCGGTGTCGAGCAGGCTCACGGCCTTGTCGGGCAGCTGGCGCGCGGGAATGTAGCGGTGGCTCAGCTTCACGGCCGCCTCGATCGCCTCGTCGAGCAGCTGCACGCGGTGGTGCTTCTCGAGCACGCTGGCCACGCCGCGCAGCATCAGGATGGCCTTGGTCTCGTCGGGCTCGGGCACCTGCACCACCTGGAAGCGGCGGGTGAGCGCCGGGTCCTTCTCGATGTACTTCTTGTACTCGGCCCAGGTGGTGGCGCCGATGGTGCGGAGGTTGCCGCGCGCCAAGGCAGGCTTGAGCAGGTTGGCCGCATCGCCGGTGCCGGCCGCGCCGCCCGCGCCCACCAGCGTGTGGATCTCGTCGATGAAAAGGATGATGGGCGTGGGCGAGCTCTGCACCTCGTCGATCACCTGGCGCAGGCGCTGCTCGAACTCGCCCTTCATGCTCGCGCCGGCCTGCAGCAGGCCGATGTCGAGGGTGAGCAGCTTCACGTCCTTCAGCTGCGGCGGCACGTCGCCGCGCGCCAGGCGCTGCGCGAAGCCCTCGACCACGGCCGTCTTGCCGACGCCGGCCTCGCCGGTCAGCAGCGGGTTGTTCTGGCGGCGGCGCATGAGGATGTCGACGATCTGGCGGATCTCCTCGTCGCGGCCGGTGACAGGGTCCATCTCGCCCTTCTTCGCCTTCTCGGTGAGGTCGACCGCGAACTTCTTCAGCGCATCGCCCTTGCCCATGGCGGCCGGCGCCATCGCGTCGGACTCCTCGCCGGGCGCGCCGCTGCCCATGCCGGTGCCGTCCTGCGCGCGCATCTGCGCCTCGGGCGAGGCGTCGCAGATCTTCGCGAAGTTGTCGGACAGGTCCTCGACCTTGATCTTCTCGAACTGCTTCGACAGGCCGAACAGCGGGTTGCGCAGGCTCTGCGTCTTCAGCATGCCCACCAGCAGGTAGCCGGTGCGCACCTGCGCCTCGCCGAACTGCAGGGTGGCGTAGGTCCATGCGCGCTCGATGGCGTTCTCGATGTGCGGAGAGAAGTCGCTGATGGCGGTGGCGCCGCGCGGCAGGCGGTCGAGCGCGGCCGTCATGTCCTTGGCGATGACCGACACGTCGAGGCCGTAGTGCTGGATCACGCGGTGCAGGTCGGAGTCCTGCGCCTGCAGCAGCTGCGCGAACCAGTGCTCCAGCTCCACGTAAGGATTGCCCCGCATCTTGCAGAACACGGTGGCGCCTTCGATGGCCTTGTAGGCCAGCGAGTTGAGCTTGCCGAAAAGGGCGGTGCGGCTGATTTCACTCATGAGGGACTCCGTATCTCTTCTGGACGAATGAAGGTGGGCTTGTTGAAAGACTGGCTGGCGATGCGCACGTCGGCGGCGTCGCGCGAGCGCCTGCGCTCGCCGAGCCACGACACCCAGCCCAGGCGCGGCGCGCTGCCCTTGGCCGCGCCCAGTCGGGTGGCGGGCACCTGCGCCTTCTCGAGCACGAGCTCGGCATCCCACTCGAGCTCGTCGCCGAGCAGCTGCTGCATCCAGCGCTGCAGCACGGGGCGCGCATCGCCGATGGGTAGGAACATGCGGTACTGCTCGATCGTGAGCGGACCGAGATGCAGGCGCACGCGGTGCTGGCGGTCCCATGCGCGGGTGCCGAGCATGGCGCCCATGCCCATGGCACGCGAGCTCTCGCCCTGCCCCAGCCGCGTGAGCTCGCCTGCGGGCAGGCTCATCCAGTGGCCGACCCAGCGCTCCAGCTTCACCGGCACGCCGAAGTAGCTGCACAGCACCGACTCCACGCTCTCCACGTTGTGCACGCGGCGCGCGAGCCAGCCCGAGAAGTGCAGCCGCGCGTCGTCATGGATCTCGTCGCGCCCCACGCGCCCCGGTGCACCGATGCCCACCAGCGCGCCGATCTGCAGGCGGAAGCGGTCCTCGCCCGGCCTGTCCAGCGCCACCGCGGGCCGCGACTGGGCCCACGCGCGGTAGAAGTGCAGCGAGAAGCGGTGCGAGAAGCTGTCGAGAAAGGCCAGCCACGTCGGGTCGCCATGGTTCAGGCTGCGCTCGCGGATGAAGTCGCTCAGGTGCACCGGCAGCGGCCCGTTGGGGCCGATGTAGCCGAAGAACTGCTGGCGCAGGCGCGGCGGCGAATGCGCGGTCGCGGGCTCGAAGCGGCTGAAGCTCGCCGGCGCGAAAGAGAGCGACGGTTCCTGCCCCACGCGCACCGGCTCGGCGCCGGGCAGCAGCGCGCGGCCCCAGCGCGGCGTGGTCCTTGCGACCGATTCGAGCCGGCGCATCACCGCGAAGTAGTCGAAGGCCCAGGGCTCGGCCGACCAGCCGCGCAACGCCGCATCGACGCGGGACTGCACGGTGCCACCGCCCTGCTCGGGCGCGCGGGCCGTGCCGGGCGCACCGGCAGCGGTCACAGGATCTGCCGTGTCCCGCACAGCGGCCTCCAGCGCATGGTCTCGCCCTTGCCCGCGATGCGCAGCACGGTCTCGACGAAATGGTTCACCTCCACGTGGCGCGAGAGAAAACGCGCCAGCACGGCACCGAAGAGGAAGCTGCTGTGGCCGTGGAAGGCGTCCTTGTCGACTTCGAGCGTCACCTCCAGACCGCGGCCGAAGGCGATCGGCCCCTTCATCGGCAGGCGGCGCGCCACCGGCTTGCACTTCACCGACAGCAGCCCGCGCACCTGGCCCTGGCGCATCTCGTCGGCGTGCACCGCGTAGAGCATCAGCGTCTCGCGCAGCGCGGCAGCGCCCTGTTCCGGCGTGCTGTCGGACAGCGACAGGTAGTTGAGCGCGAGGTGGTCGACCACGCGCCAGCCCAGCCCCTGGCTCACCACCGGCGACACCGGCCGCGATGGCCCGCGCACCATGCGCACGCGCTGCACGGGGAAGGAATCGACGCAGTCGAAGTCGTTCTCGCGGCCCAGCGGCATCAGCAGCGGCAGGTCGCGGTTGGTGCACAGCGCGGTCACCGCCAGCTGCCGCAGCGTGGCCGCGTACGGCGCCTGCTGCGGATCGACGATCTGCATGTAGACCTCGGAGCCGATGTGGCTGCTGCGGTGCCCCTCGGTGCGCTGGCGCACCGACAGCATGCGCGGCTCGCGCGTGACCGTGAAGTAGGCCGGATGACTCAGGCGGCTGCCGTGGAAGGCCGAGTAGAAGGGCCGGAACGGCTGCTCGGCCGCCGCCGCATCGGCGCCCGGCGTGCCGTGGCCGATGACCTCGGTGACGGTGTGCACCTCGAAGTCCTGCGGCCGCGTGCGGTCGGGCACCAGGTGGAACTGGCTCACGCCCTCGTTCAGCGGCACGCGGTCGAGCCGCTTGCTGAAGAGGTTCACCGCGGGCACGCAGTGCAGCAGCACGTTGTCCGCGCTCACGAGCTTCTCGAGGGCCGCGTCGCCGCGGGAGAAGAGCAGCACGATCTCGACCTCGGCCACCGGCATCTGCGCCAGCAGCGCCTTGAGCCCGCCGATGCGCACGAACTGGAAGCGCTGCGGGAACGCGAAGTACTCCTGCAGCAGCCTGAAGCCAGAGAAGCCGGTGGCGGTGACTGGCAGCAGCGCCTCGTCGTCCTCGAAGCCGACCGCGCCGATGGCGCTCGGCGGCAGGCTGCGCGGCGTGCCCTGCAGCGCGCCGCCCGGACCCAGCGGCCGCACCAGCACGCCGATGGGCTGGCCCAGCGCGCACTCGTGCAGTTGCCAGGCCACGTCTTCCGCGCCGCCGAAGTGCAGCACGAGGTCGTCGAGCGCGATCTGGCTGAAGTCCAGTCCGGCGGTGGCGCGCAGCACGATGCGCAGGCCGCCGCGGATGGCGCGCGACTGCGGATGCGTGTTCAGCGGCAGGTCGGGCGCATAGGTGAAGTACTGCGCGCGCTGCACCTCGACGGGCCAGATCCGCAGGGCGCTGGCGGTGCGGAACTCGCAGTGCGTGTTCTGCCCCACCGCCTGCCGCGCGCGCAGCCCGCTGCCGCGCGGCAGGCTCGGGCCGGTGGCGAGGTTGGCGTCGTCAGGGTCGGGCGCGAACGAGACCACCACCATCGCCGGCGTCGGCGCGAGGAAGTGCGGATAGACGATGTCCAGCAGGTGGCCGGTGAAGCGGGGGTATTCGGCATCGAGCTTCAGGCCCACGCGCGCCGAGAGGAACGCAGTGGCCTCGATCAGCCGCTCCACGTACGGATCGGCCACCTCCTGGCCTTCGATGCCGAGCCGATGCGCGATCTTCGGAAATGCGCGCGCGAACTCCGATGAGCTTTCGCGGAAGTAGCGCAGTTCCTGTTCGTACAGACTCAGCAGTCTGGGGTCCATCACTTCACTCCGGGAAGGCGGCCGCCGCCGGGCCGCCCCAAGGCGGGCCGCGCCTCCCCCTCGGGGGGTGGCGAATTACACGAAGCGCAGCGCAGTGAAAAGCCGGGGGGCTCATAACTTCTGCGCCATGTCCACTATCTCGATGCGACCTTCTTCCAGGTCTACGCGGCTTCGCATCAGGAACTCCAGCGGCACGGGCTGCGCCCACAGCATGCCGCGGATCTGCAAGCCGATGCTGTTGTGCGAGTCAAGTGCCGGGCCCTCCATGATGAGTTCGACTTCGAGTGTTCGGGACAGGATGCGCGGCTCGAACTGCAGGATTGCGTTCTTCAAAGCCTGTTCCATGCTGACACGCTGCACCGACGAGGTGAACTGGCCAGACAGCATAGGCAATCCGTAGTTGATGACCGAGCGCGCCGCGTTCGGGTACTGCCTGTCGTCCATCGAGAGGCCGTAGCCGGTGGCGTTGAAGAGCCAGCCCAGGTCGCGCAGCACGGCCTGGCGCAGCGCCTGCTTGGTCAGCGTGCGCTTGTCGTCGCTCTCGCGCTTCTCGTCGGGCGCGTTGTCGACGAGGCGGTCGAGCAGCGAAGGCTGCAGCCGCTCCTGCGCGGTGAGCTCAGCCATCGACGGCACCTTCGGCAGGGACCTGGGTCTCGGCTTCGGCCGGCGTGAACAGGATCTCGCGCACGTCCATCAGCGCGTACTCGTTGCCGTCGCTGCTGCTGAGCACGCGCTGGCCATAGCCGGCCCATACCTCGGGGCGCAGTTCGCGCCACTCGGTCTTGCGTGCGAGGCGCAGTTCGCCGTCTTCCTGCTTCTCGGTGCCTTCGTAGCGCGTGGGAACGAGCGCGAGCGTCTCGCCGCCGTTCTCGAACTGCAGGTGCGCGGGCATCCACACGCAGTCGCGCAGGTCCTCGGGCGGCTCGATCTTGATGTGCGCGAGGCGCGCGTACGGGATCCAGTAGTACTTGCCGTTGACGAAGGCCTCGAGCACCGGGCCCAGGCGCATGTCGGCATCGGCCAGCCACTCGAAGGGCTTGCCGTCGATGGTGCCGCCGATGGCGGGCGCGCCGTCGAAGGCCCGCTGCCGCAGGTCTTCGGCCAGCTCGCTCTCGCCGCGGCCCTGGCGCAGCAGCGACTCGATGAGCAGCGCCAGCCATTCGTCGGGCTGGCCGAAGATCATCGGCGTGCGCGTGCCGGCGAACACCTCGGCGCGCAGGCCCTCGCAGCGCACGGCCTCGCCGTAGACCTGCTTCATGGGCACGGCCAGCGCGTCGAGCTCGGCCGCCACGGTGAGCTGGTTGAGCGCGCGCTCCCACTGCCCCAGCACGCACAGCAGCTGCGCCATGAACACGCGATGCTTGCTGTCCGAGGGCTTGGCGCGCACGTCGTCGCTCAGTGCCTTGAGCGCGGCTGCAGGGTCGGCGGCCTTGAGGAATTCGGCGGCGGTGGTCATGGTGTGCGGCTCCTTGGGGCTGGGCTGATGAACGTGCGGACTGGCGTGCGGACAAGCGGGCGGAGGAAGGGGCGGGGAAACGGGCGGCTCATGCGCGCGTGAACTGGCATTCGCGCACCGCGCCGCGCAGGCCGGTGGTCTTCTGCGGGGCCGAGCGCACCTTCACCGTTCGGTAGCTGATGGAGATCAGCTCCGAGGGCACGCCCCAGTGGCCGCCCGAGCTCAGCACCAGCCGGCAGATGCGCGCGTTCTCCAGCACCATCTCGAAGGTCGACTGCGCATCGGGCGAGCGTTCGTCGCCGCCGGACTTGAAGGCGCTGATCATCACCTTCAGGTCTTTCTCCTGCGCGCGCAGCAGGCTGGCGATGGTGGCGGTGGCCGCGTCGCTGCGGCGCGCGACGATCAGGTTGTTGGGCACCACCTGGTTCTGGCTGGAAGACTCTGGCACCTGCACCGACCAGTAGTAGCCGCCGATGCTCAGGCGCGCCTTGCCGTCGTCGAAGCTGCGCTCCAGCTCGCCTTCGACGGGCGCGCCCTTGTTCTCGATCAGCATGACCAGGTCGGTCTCGGACGAGCCGGTGCCGATCAGTTCATAGAACTGGCGGGCGTCTTCAGGGCTCCAGGAGCCGTCGTCTAGGAATGCCATTTCTCACCTCCGGAAATCGATGGAACAAAAAAGATGAACTGAAGACCTCATGGCCTGGCCCCCGCGTCCGCCGTGCCGCTCCTGCGCAGCAGGGCCGCGAACACCTGGCGCTCGGCGCTCTCGGCCGGCGGCTGCCCGCCGCGCACGCGCACTTCCGACACGTCGGCCTGCGCCTGGCCCACGCCGAAGAGGCGCGGCGCGCTGTAGGGCGTGGCGGGCACGGCCATGACCAGCAGGCGCGCGTCGCCCGCCGCATCGAGCCAGGGCAGGTCGAAGCGCTTCACCGAGGGCTGCTCGAGCGTGCCGCGCTTGAAGCGGTTGGTTTCGCCGGACTCGTCGGGGTACACCGACTGCAGGTTGCCGCGCGCATCGATGCCGGCGATGACGAGGTCGAGCGAGCGGCCGCTGGTGTTGCGCACGTTCAGGCGCACGCGCTCGCCGGCGCGCGCGGCGGGCAGCGCGTTGGCCATTTGCGCAACCGGCACGCTGCGCAGCAGGCGCTCGCCGCTCCAGACCTCCAGCGCGGCATCGAAGCCGTCGAGCTGGCCGTCCTTGCCGTAGCCCTGCAGCTGCGAGAGCCACTTGAGCTGCGCCAGCGCCTGCAGGCGGCGGCGCAGTGCGGCGGTGTCGGGCAGCACCACGGCGGAGACGCTGGCACCGAAGAGCGGCGCGAGCAGTTCGAGGCGCTGGCCCGAGGGGCCGAGGTCGGTCCAGCGCACGTCGGCGGTGGCCGCGTCGTCGGCCGCACGGATCGCGGCCGGGTAGTCGAGGCTGAGGCCGGCGGGCAGCGGTTTGTCGGCACGCACGCGCAGCGCGGTGGCAGCCGGCTCGCTCATCGGCGTGGCGCTCCAGAAGGCGCTGCCCGGCACGTCCTTCAACGCGGCGGGCACGCCGAGCCATGCGCCGCCGAGCTTGATCTGCGCCACGGTGGCGGTCGCCCCGCGCACGGTGCCGTCGTCGAGCGTCGCGAGCACGCGCAGCTCCTGCTGCTGCGCCAGGCCGTCGAGCAGGCCGGCCTTGATGGCCAGGCTGTCGCCGCTGCGCTGCGCGCGCCACACCGGCCGCGTGGATGCGGGAGCGCCGCTGTTGGCGAACAGCGGCGCGTCGAGGTTGCCTTCGGCCACCGGCGATGGAAGCTCGCGCGTGGGGAAGCGCTGCGACAGCTCGTCGATGACCGGCGGATACAGCGCGAGCACGCCGTCGAAGAGCTCACGCCACGTGGCGGGTCTTCGGGAGAGGGCCTCGACCATCGCCCAGGTCAGCAGTCCCTGCGGCCTGGCGTTGCGCGCCTTGCGCGGCAGGCGCAGCTCCGGCGTGATCTGGTGGCTCTCGGATGCGAAGAAGGCGACGTAGCGTGCGCGCGGCACGGCCTCGGCCGGCAAGGGCGGTGAAAGCTGCCGGGCGGGTGGCGCGCCGCCGACGAGTTGCGTCGCGCGCAATCCGCGCCAGCGCACTTCGTCGTCGGGCGGGCCTTCGGCGGTGGGCGGCGCATCGGCGGTGCCGCGCGTCATCGAGTTGGCGGAGCAGGTGTCGAACACCGAGGCCACGAACACGTTCTTCGCGAGGAAGGACTGGATCCACGCATCGAAGTCCACGTCGCGCAGGTCGCCCGCGAGTGCGTTGTCGCTGCCCAGCGTGCCGCGCACGTCGCGCGCGAGGAAGTTCTCCGACAGCCCGTCGGGCTCCTGGTAGCGCTTGACGATGTCACGCAGCCGCGTGCCGTGGCCGGAGAAGTACAGCAGCACGAAGTCGCCGCTTCTGGACTGCGCGAGCAGCTTCGCCAGCGCCTCGTGGATGGCCTGCGACTCGGGCAGCGCCGCGCCGCTCACGCCGTCGGCGAGCACGGCGATGTCGGAAGAGCCGAAGCCCTGCTTCAGCAGCGCATCGCGCATCAGCATCACGTCGTTGCGCGGCGCCTGCAGCCACAGCGCCTGCGGCTGGTTGACCAGCTCCGAGACGCCGACGAGCAGCGCGCGCTGCGTGGCGAAGGCGAGGCTGCCGCAAGCGCACAGCCACAGGATGAGCAGCGCCTGCAGCAAGCGCAGTTGCCTCGTGCCTTCCGCCGTAGAAGGAAGCCTGCGCTGCTGTCTTGCTTCTTTCCACTCCGGGGGACGGTCGGGCTGGCGACATGCAGGGCGCCCGACGCGTACGCCGCGTGCCCCACCCCCTGCCCTCCCCCAGAGGGGGAGGGAGGAAGACAGGCGGGCGCTGCGGGTCATGGCCGCTGCTCCACGATCAGCCCAAGTGGCACGACGAGGGGCGACTGCTGCAAGCGCATTTGCCTTGCTCCTTCCCCCTCCGGGGGAAGGCTGGGATGGGGGCAGGCAGAGCGCCCAATAGATACGCCGCGTGCCCCCACCCCTGCCCTCCCCCAGAGCGGGAGGGAGGAAGACGGGCGGGCGCCGCGGGTCATGGCCGCTGCTCCCCGGCAGGCCCGAGCGGCCCTGCCGATTCGACCAGCGGCGAGGCCGCGAGCACGGCCAGGGCCTCGACGGGCTCCGGCACGCGCAGGCGCCATGCACCTTCGCCGCCCGGCCCGCCCACCACGTCGGCCGAGATGGACTGCAGCAGCCGGTCGGCCTCGTCCATTCGCACGCCGGGCTTCCAGCGCACGACGAGGTCGGCGCGGGCCAGCACGGCCGCGGGCGCCGTGGGCACGGCGCGGAAGCGCACTTCGTCGTCCTCGGGCGCATCTCTCCCGCCGATGAGGCCGACGTTCTGGATCACCACGACCAGCGCCAGCACGGCAAAAGCCGGGCGAGCCCAGCCTTCGGCGCCGAACCAGCGGCGGATGCTGCCCCACCAGCCGCCCTCGGGGCCGGGCTGCGGCCGCGCACGCGGCGGTGAAGGCGAAGAGGAAGTGGCCGAAGCGGAAGGCGAAACCTCGCCGGCCTGGGGCCGCGTCAGCGCGGTGCCTAGCTCCAGCCCGACGTCGCGGTACAGGTCCTGGTAGTCGGTGCGCGGGTCTTCCGGTCCGAGCGGCGTGCCCGACAGCACCGAGAAGACGCCGCCGCCCACGCCTCGCAGCGCGATGCGCCCGGGCTCCGGCGCGATGGCCGGCGCCGCGCGCGCGGCCCATTCGTCGTGCACCGCGCGGATGGCCGCGAGCCGCGTGGCCGAGATCTCGCCCAGCACGCGCGCGCACAGCTGCGGACTGGGTTCGAGCGTGATCACGTTCCATGTCTGGATCACGCCGAACATCGGCTCGAAGGGCTCGTCCTCGGGCTCCAGCAGCACGTCGAAGGCACCGGCCCAGTCGGCCTCGCCGGCAGCCATCCAGCCCTGCCAGAGGTCGTCGTGGATGCACCGGTCCAGCAGCACGCCGAGCAGCCGGCCCCGGTAGATCACGCTGACGAGGCGGCCCGGCGCCCAGCGGGCCGGGAAGGCGCGCTGGGCGACCGCCTCGCGGCGCCGGGCCAGTTCGGTGAGGGGCAGGAGCAGGTCGGACGCTGCTGCTGCGGCGGCGGGCGCGGCAGTCGTTCCCGGCGGCGACCCGGGCATGGCCACGGTGGCCGTGGCGGGCGCGCCTTCGGGCCCGGCGTCCGGCATCGCGGCCGCACCGGTCGTTTCCAGCGCGTGGCGTATCACGCTGAGCGGGGGCCAGAGGTCGTGGGTCATGGCGTCTGTTCCTGAATGGCTATGTCTTCAGGCGTAAGACGCTTCAGCACCGAGGATTTTGAAAACCTGCAGGATCGCCGCCATGTTGTCGGGCTCGATGGCGATGCCCAGCGTCTGCTGCAGCCAGCCGCCGAGCCGGGTCTTTGCGTAGTCCGCCGTGAGCCCCTCGCGCTTGTGCACGAGGCCCAGTCGGCCCGCGCGGTAGTGGTAGGAGGCGATGGCATGCCGCGAGGCGATGCCCGAGAGCCCGCCTTCGGCCTCCTTGCCGAAGCCCTCGCACAGCAGCAGCCGCTCGGGCTCGGGCAGCCCGGCGATGAACTCGCGCGCGGCCTGCTGCACGGCCTGCATGCTCAGGCCGTGCTCGGCGAGGCAGCCTTCGAGGCCTTCGTCGGGGCCGATCTCGTCCTCCAGCTGCGCCTCGGTGATCTGGTCGCCGATGGAGAGCTTGCGGCGGAAGGCGCTCGCGCGCGTGCAGTCGATGAGGTAGCGGCGGAAGTAGGCACACAGCGCGAAGGCGGTGGACGGCGCGCTGTGGCCCGCGCGCTCGTCGGCCTCGTCGGGGTCGGCATCAAGCCGCAGCACCTTCACGTAGATGAACTGCGCCACCAGCTCCTGCCGGCCCTCGCCCAGCGCCTGCAGCTCGGGGGGGTTGCAGGCCACCAGCGCCCCGCCGACGATGCGGTACATGTCGCCCATCTCGCCGGGCGACAGCGTCTGGCGCCGCCGCCACAGGCGAACGAGCTCGCTGCTCTCCGCGGACGACAGCGTCTGGATCATGGGCTCACCCCCAGGCTGCGCGCACTTCGTGTCGCTTCGCCAACCCCCTTGCAGGGGGCAACACCGGCGGCCCGGCAGAGCCGGTTCCGCGGTGTTCCCCGAACGGGCCTCGCTTCGCGGGCCAACGGGAGGGCCATGGGCCCGGGGTCTCGCATCTCTCGATCCTTCAGTCGTCGACGCAGGTGTCCTCCGAAGGCACCAGGCACTGCGGCAGGTTCGCGCCCACCGGTCCGCCGCGCGTGCGGATGGTCGAGGACACGGCGGCCTGCGCGACCGCGAGGCCGCGCGGCAGCAATATCCAGAGCTGGCCGCGCTCCTTCATGCGGCGCGCGTTGGTCGCGGCCTGCTGGCCGTTGCCGAAGAAGTAGTCGGCGCGCACCGCGCCGCGGATGGCGCCGCCGGTGTCCTGCGCGATGGTCAGGCGCTGCATCGGCGCACCGCTGCCGGGCGTGCGCGTGGAGACGAACACCGGATAGCCCAGCGGCGTGCTGCGCGGATCGACGGCGATGGAACGCCCCGCCGACAGCGGCACGCCGAAGGCACCCACCGGTCCGCCCACGGGCGAAGGCGATTCCTTGAAGAACACGTAGCTCGGGTCCTTGATGCCCGAGCCGCTCACCGCGCCGGCCGCCGGACGCCGCCCCGGCACCACCACCGGCCCGCTGGCCACCGGCCGCGCGAGCGTGAAGCCGCGCGTGCGAATGGTGCCGTCGGCCACCCCGCCGATGTCGCTGTCGTCGTCGCCGTCGTCGAGCTGCAGTTCGATGGACGAGCCGCGCACCTTCACCGGGCTGCGCGGCTTGCCGTTGGCGGCCTGCGCGAGCGTCGGGCGGAAGGGCTGGCCGTTCTGCTCGGCATAGGCCACGCGCACGATGTCGCCGTTGGCCATGCGGATGCGGCCCGAACCCTGGATCTGCATCTCGTACAGCGCGGTGGCGCTGCTCACGAAGGCCAGCACCTTGGCGTTGGGCGCGCCCTTGGTCTCGATCTCCTCGCGCGTGTAGTACGGCAGCAGCTGCTTGCCCTCGATGCGCAGGCGCACCTTGCGGTCGAGCGTGTCGCGCGAGATGGCCGAGAGGTCCAGCGCATAGAGGCCCGGCGCGCCCATGTCGCGCGTGCTCAGGCCGGTCTGCACCACCACGTTGCGGCCTTCGACGCGGGCCGCCACGGTGCCGTTGCCCGGCGGCAGCTTGCGCGCGTCGGCGAAGAGCATGTCCTCGGGCTGGCCGTACACCGGGTAGATGAAGGGTGCGCCGTACTGGCGAGCGCCCGCGATCTCGGGCTCGAAGTAGCCGGTGACCACGCCGTCGGGGCGGCGGTCGTCGTCGCGGATCTGGTAGGCCGAGAACTCGCTCTCGAAGAAGCCCCGGATCGCGTTGTTGTTCTTGCCGTCGACCTTCTGCGCGCGGTCGCACACCGACCTCCATTCGGCGCCGCGGCCGTTCAGCACCTTGCAGCTGCCGAGGAAGGCGGGCCAGCTCTCCGAGAAGTCGTCGCGCGACCATCCCGGCACCGAGTCGAAGCTCACCGAGGTGTAGGTGGCGAGCTGCGTCGAGAAGGTGCGGGCCTGGCCGGCCAGGCTCGCGCCGGGAGGCGGGCGCGACGCTGCGGAGTCGGTGCTCGCGGGCGTGGGGGCGGCAGCGGTGTCGGTGGCGGCCGGCGGAGGCGCGGCGCAACCGGCCAGCGATGCGATGGCGGCCGCGACGCTCCAGCGGAGCGCGCGGGCGAAGCGGTCGCCGCGCCGCCGGGATGGCTGTTGTTGTTCTTGTTCTCGTTGTTGTCGTTGCTGCTGCTTCTGCGGTTGCGATGCGGTCATCATGAAAGCCTCCTTGTCCTGAGAGTCACGGCACGAAGGCCGACGCTCTGCAGACGATTACTTCTCGACGATTTTGAAATTGCCGACGCCGTAGACGTCGTTGCATGGGGTGTTGGGCGCGCACACCGGCTTGCCCAGCAGCGGCGAGGGACCGGTGCCGCGCGTGGCCTCCAGCGCGGCGAGAACGGGCAGCGGGAACACGGGGAACACGCCGTCGTTCTGCACGCCGGCGGCGCTGAAGTCGCGCTCGTGCTCGCTCACCAGCACCGCGAACTGGTCGGCGCCTGCCGGCCCGCCCGCGTCCATCGGCCACGAGGCGCGCGGCAGCGACAGCGTGCCGCCCGCGGTGATCTTGTTGTACTTGTCCAGCAGATTCGGGAACAGCAGGAACATCTCGCCGCCGCTCGAGAGCAGGAACACGTAGACGAAGCCCTCGCGCTTGCTGCGGACCTCGAAAGCGAGCCGGTCCTTGCCGATCGCGACCTCGGCCTTCTTAGGCGTGGCCGTCACGTCGAAGCCCGGCGTGGCGCCCGTCGCGAGCGACTGCAGCGACTCGGCCGGCGTGCGCGGCGCGGGAGGTGGCGCGGGCGCAGGAGGTGGTGGAGGCGGCGGCGGCGATGGCGCCTCCGCGACCTTGGTGTCGGGAGGCGGTGCCGGCGTGCTGGTGACCACCGGCTTGTCGTCCGCGCCGCCGCGCCCCTGGAACCACCACCATCCGCCGCCGGCCGCCACCGCAAGCAGGGCGACGCAGGCCAGGGCGATGGCCGTCTTGCCGCCGCCGCTGCCGGTGTTGCCCTTGTTGCCCGCCGGCGCAGGCGCAGCGGCGGGCGCCTTCGCACCGCCGCCCGGCTTGCCGGCGATGACCGTGGCCGCATCCGCATTCGAGCCCATCGACGTACGTCCGCCCGACGAGGACGAAGGCGGCTGCGTGCGCGGCACCGGCGCGATGCTGTGCCCCACTTCCAGGTCGAGCGCTGCGCGCAGATCCGCCATCGACTGCGGCCGCTGCTCGGGCCGCACGCCCAGCCCCGCATCGATCGCCTCCAGCAGCCGCGGGCTGTAGCGCTTGCGCAGGATCTCGTTGCCCGCGAGCGGCACGTAGCTGTCGGACAGCAGGCGCGCCACCGAAGGCGGCGGCGCACGGCCGCACACCGCCACGTGCATCACCGCCGCGAGCGCGTACACGTCGGTCCATGCGCCCTGCGACATGTCGGGCATCTCGGCGTACTGCTCGATCGGCGCGTAGCCCGGCTTCAGGATCACCGTGATCGCCTGCGTCTTGTCGGTGATCACGCGCCGCGCCGCGCCGAAGTCCAGCACCACCGGCCGGCCCGAGCCTTCGAGCAGGATGATGTTGTCGGGCGCGATGTCTCGGTGGTAGCAGTTGGCGTTGTGCATCACCGCGAGCGCCTGCGTCACGCCGTCCATGATGCGGATCAGCCAGGCCTCGTCGACGCCCGCGGGAATCGACACGAGCGCCTCGCGCAGCGTCTCGCCGCGGTAGAAGGGCATGACCATGTAGGTCGTGCCCTTTTCCTGCCAGAAGCGGTAGACCTTCAGCAGCGACGGGTGGTCGAACTGGGCCAGCAGGCGGGCTTCGTTGATGAAGCTGCGCATGCCGAGGTCGAAGGTTTCGCGGTGTCTTTCCGATAGCGGAACTACGGTGCCGTCGCTCTGCCTTGCCGACAACGAAGTCGGGAGGTATTCCTTGATCGCTACGACGCGCTCCAGGGTGTGGTCCCAGGCTTCGTAGACGACGCCGAAGCCGCCCTGGCCGATGACTCTTGTGATCTCGAATTCGGCCAGGCGGCTGCCTACGGGGAGGAGGCCTGCCTCCGTTGCGCCGGTGGCTGGGCTCGTTACCGGGGTCGAGCCTGGCCTGCTCGTGGGGGCGCCTGCCGTGATTACTGTGGCCGAGGTGTCGCCTGTTGTCGTTGGCTGCGACGGCGGGGTTGATTTGGGGACTACGCGGGTGCGGTCGTCTTCGTTGGAGTCGGTCATTGACTGGCTCCTTCTTTGGTTGCTTGTTGGGTGGCTTGTCGTGTTTGCTTCCCGGGGCCGGGTCTCGGCCCGGCGGCCGACTCACTTTCTTTTGCTTCGCCAAAAGAAAGTAAGCAAAGAAAAGGCGACCCCGCTGTCTGCGACCCCTTCGCTGCGCTACGGGGCAACCTGCGGTGCTCGCGTTTCGCGGGGTCTCGCCCAAACTCGCTTCGCTCAGACAAGGGCGAGCCCTGATCCGCGAAACGCTGCGCTCCTCGGCGCAGCCAGAGGGGATTGCAGACCTGCGGGCCATCGCTGCGCTCGGCCACCAAGGCACTGCGGGCGCTTTGCGCCTGCAGTGCTTGGAATGAGGGGGGGCAGTGGTTTGGATTGCGTGTGCTGTCAGCACCGCTCGTGCTGCCGGTCCTGTGTATCCCGTTGGTGCCGCTCGTGCCGTCGATGCCGATGGTGCTGCTGATGCCGCAGCACCCGCTAGCGCGACCAACATCAGCCCCGCCCCACCCTCCCCCGCCGAGCGAAGCAAAGGCCCATCCAGGCAACCCAAGGGCCGAGCGAAGCGATGGCCCGCCCCACTCCCTTCTGGCTGTGCCGAGGAGCGCAGGCGCAGGAGGGATCAGGGCCGCAGCTGTTTGAGCGAAGCGAGTTCTGCGGACCCCCTCCTGCGCCGAGCACCGCAGGTTGCCCGTAGCGAAGCGAAGGGACACAGACAGCAGGGTCGCCTTTTCTTTGCCTACTTTCTTTTGGCGAAGCAAAAGAAAGTAGGTCGCCCGCCGGGGCGAGACCCGGCTCCGAAACCCAAAACAAGAAGAGGCGTACATCTCACCCCTCCTCGGCAAAGCCCAGAAACAGAGCTTCAAATTGCTCATCCCGAGGCAACCCGGTACTGAGCATCCGTATCCCACTCTCAACAGAAGGATCACTCAACCACAACGAAGCCCCCGCCACCGGCAACTCCAGAGACTCCACAACCCCTTCCCGACCAACCGAAGAAGAAGCAACAACATCCGCCAAAAACAACCTCTGCAACACAGCATCAAACCGCACCGCATCCAGATCCCCATCAAGCCCCTCCAACGCAGCCTGCGTCGCATGAGCCCACCACTCCAGCGCAGCAGCCAGCGCTTCCCCCCGCAGGGTCCCGGGCGAGTTCGCGCTCAACTCCACCGCAATGGCAAACGGAAAGTACCGCCCCACCCCATCCACGGAAGGCATGAGCACCCCGATCCACGCCTGCTCGCCAGCAACCTGCCGCCCCAGCGCAAAGCACCAGATGGGCGCTTCGAGATACCGCTCGGTCCAATCCGCCCGATCCCGCAGCCGCGACATCCCGCGCTGCAGCCACTGGTCCCAGACCGCGCGGAACGCCTCAGGCAGCCGCCGATGCGCGAAGTCCCCCATGCCAGGCAATTTCCCGAACCACCCGGGCAGCGCAGCGGCGGGAGCAAGCAGCGACGACGAAGAGGACTCGACGCTCACAGCCCCTCCGGACATGAGAACTCGCGCAGCTCGCGCAGTCGGATCGGGTGCTGCACGCTGTTGGTCGTCACCTCGAAGCGCGTCTTGCGCGCACCGACCTGGAAGGTGATGAAGAACTTCTCGGGCGCGTCGCCCGCCTCGAGCTGGCCGTCGTCGAGCGTGCGGAAGAGCGCCCACGGGCCGTCCACCGCGGAGCCGGAGCTGCCGGTGGTCGAGGGCGGGCTGACCTGGATGCGCACCTGGTTGCTGCCCTTGGGGCCGGGCCACTGCACGGCCATGGGCACGACGGGGCCGTGCGCGTATTTCACGAGCTGGCCGTCGACGTCGAGGATGAACTGGGTGATGCCCGCATCCATCTCCACCGGCTTGAAGTCCAGCCGCATCGACGGGCCCCGGCCGCCGCCGCGGAAGAAGATCTCCTTGATGCGCGCGGCGCGCTCGAACTGCGCGATCGCCTGGGTGGTGATGGCGCCGCGCTCGGCCACGGGCTTGTAGCGCCACGGACGCGTGCTGGTGTCGACGATGGCGGCCAGGCGCTTCTGGAAGAAATCGTCCATCAGGCCGCCGGGGCCGAACATCTGGCCGAAGTCCTCGGGCAGCACGTCGCGCTTGCTGCTCTGCACGAAGGGATAGCGGCCGGCGATAGCACGCGCGCAGAACTCGGTGACGGGGCGCAGGTCCTGGCTGAGGTTGCCGCGCTCGGCCACCTGCGCCTGCGCGGCGCCGGCCTGGCTCAGGTTCTCGACCATGGAGCGCACGGGCTCCGGCAGGCGGCCGGCGTCGGACTTGAGCTTGCCGGCCACGTCGCCCGGCGGCGGCGAGGTGCGGCCCTTCACGGCCGTGTCGACGGCGTTGAGGTACACGTAGACCTCGTTGAAGAGCTTCAGCGCGTCGTCGATGGGCGCCGGCTGGTTGGGGCCGCCCGCGGTGACGAGCCGGCGCAGCGCCTCGAAGCGGTCGTCCACGATGCTCTCGATGCGCTTGCCCGGGGCCACCTGCCGGCCGGGGTCGGCGCCGAACAGGTCTTCCAGGCCCTTGCGGGTGTTGCGCACGGTCTCGGTGGCCTTGCTGACCACGTCCTTGTTGGCGTCGGCGGCGGGGATCAGCGTGGTCTGCTTGACCACGGCGCGCAGGAAGTTCGCGAGCGGCGAATCGACGCCCGAGAGGATGCGCGCGGTCTCGATGTTCTTCTCCAGCCCGTTCACGCGGATCAAACGCACATCGGCCAGCAGCGCCTCCCATTGCTTGACGTACTCCTCCAGGTAGAGGCGGCGCACGCGGTCGGTCAGCGCGCCGAGCGCGGCGGCGTCGCGCAGGCGGTCGGCGGCGTTGCGGTCCTGGCCGAGCACCCACGGGTCTTCGTTCGCGAGCAGGCCGGTGAGCACCACCACTTCGTTCTGGAAGCGCTTGTGGTAGCCGTCGTAGGTGAACATGCCCGGCACGCCCTCGGACAGCGGCTTGCCGCTGATGCGCTCGAACACCAGCGGGCCCGACGGGCCGGTGGCCGCGGCCACGCTGAAGCCCGGAATGTCCTTGCTGGCGCGCTGGCGCTTCAGCCTGCTGAACACGCGCTGCTCCAGCGGATAGCTCGCGAGCACGGCACGCACGCTGCGCACCAGGTTCTCGTCCATCTTCAGCGGCGAGCGCGGCGGGCCCTGTGCGATGAGCACGTCGAGCTGGTCTTCCAGCTGCTTGCGCTGGTCCTCAGGAATGCCGCGGTCGAGGTTGCGCGCCCAGTCGAGCGTGATCCAGGCCTTCAGCGCCTCGGCGTCGAAGTGCTCGGGCTGGTAGAGCATCAGGTAGGTCTTGAGCGCCTCGTAGGTGAACTCGAGGTTGTCCTTCTGCGCGGTGCGCAGCTGGTCCTCGATGCGCTTGGCGATCTGCGGCAGGAAGGCGTCGTTGAGCGCACGCTGGTGCGTGAGCATGGCGGCAGCGTCGAGCTTGTCGCCCTGGTAGAGGCCCAGCGTCATCGACAGCGGCTCGTCGCCCTGGCGGTTCTCGGGCGTCTTCCAGATGTCGCGCAGGCTCTGCAGCACCGGCGCGACTTCCACCAGGTTCTGCACGCGCGCGGGCAGCGCCGCGAGGTTCTGCCGGGCGGGCTCCACGCGGGCCTCGACCGACTTCAGGTAGTTCATGTTCTGCAGCGTGCTGTAGCCCCAGGCCGCGAGCAGGCCGACGGTGACCAGCGTCATCGCCGTCACGCCGATCACGCGCAGCGTGTGGCGGCGGCGCTCCAGCTTCACGTCGGCACCGGCCAGGCGCTGCTCGGGAAACACCACGTCGCGCAGCAGCGAGGTGAGGAAATAGCTGCGCCCGCTGGACTTCTGCGGCGCGAGCATCGCGCGCTCGATGCCGAAGCTGCGCGCCAGGCTGCCCATCACGCGGTCGATGGGACTGCCTTCCTGCGTGCCGCTGGTGAAGTACACGCCGCGCACCCACGGCGGCTGCGCGAAGCGCGAGCCGGTGAACACCTGCTCCAGCAGGTCCGACAGCAGCGGCCCGATGGAGCCGAACTGCGCGGGAAAGCCGAAGATCGCCGCGCGGCGGTTGCCGTCGGTCTCGCGCTGCATGCGCGCGATGAGGCCGTCGTTCACGCGGTTGTGCAGCAGCGCGAACTCGCGGTTGAAGGCGGCGGAGAGTCCCTTCTCCTCCACCTGCAGGTTCTCGTCGGCCGGCAGCGTGAAGCCGAAGACCTGCGCGCGCTGCTCCTTGCCGAGGTCGTCGAAGTAGTCGGTGAAGCCGTAGAGCAGGTCGCTCTTGGTGACGAGCACATACACCGGCAGCCGCGTGGTGAGCTTGCCGTCGAGTTCCAGCAGGCGCGCGCGGATCGATGCCGCGAGCTGCGTGCGCGCCTCGGGGCCCTGGCTCAGCAGGTCGGCCACGCTGACGGTGAGGAACACGCCATTCAGCGGCCGTCGCGGGCGCACCTTCTTCAGCAGCCCCAGGAAGCCTTCCCACGCGCTCTTGTCTTCCGACTGGTGGCTGTCCTGCGTGGTGTAGCGGCCCGCGGTGTCGATGAGCACCGCCTCGTCGGTGAACCACCAGTCGCAGTTGCGCGTGCCGCCCACGCCGCGGATGGCGCCGGGGCCGAACTTCTCGGCCAGCGGGAAGCTCAGGCCCGAGTTGACCAGCGCGGTGGTCTTGCCCGCGCCGGGCGCGCCGATGAACACGTACCAGGGCAGGTCGTAGAGATAGCTGCCGCCCGAGATGGAAAGCCAGTCGCGCCAGCCCGGCTTCCTGCCGGCGGCATGCAGCCGCATCTGCTTGAGCGTGGCAACGGCCTCGCTGAAGCGCGTGTCGAGGATCTTCTGCTCGCCGTTGACCGGCGCATCGGCCTTGGCGGCCGGCGCCTTCATGAGGCCGTCGGTGAGGTGCCGGCTCGCGCGGCGGGCGCGCCAGCGGCGGTACAGCGCGCGCAGCACCACGACGAGCACGATGACGCCGATGACGATGGCGCGCGTGGTCTCGCTCTCCAGCGGCGCGAGCGAGCCGATCTTCACCAGCGGGCCGATCCACCAGATCAGCAGCGCGACGACGAGCAGCGCCAGCAGCGTGAGCAGCAGCGGGCTGAAGAGGAAGCCGAAGATTTTCTTGATCATTTCGTCGCTCCCGCGGCCGGAGCAGGAACGGCGGCCGGCGCGACAGCAGTCGGCGCGGGTGTGACGCCCTCGGGGCCCGTCAGCAGCACGATCTCGACGCGGCGGTTGCGCGCGCGGTTGGCCGGCGTGTCGTTGGGCGCCACCGGCTCGGCGTCGGCCTTGCCGTCGGAACGCATGCGGGCCGGGTCGACCAGCGTGGAGAGCGCGCCCTTCACCGCATCGGCGCGCGCGGCCGACAGATGCCAGTTGGACGGATAGCGCAGCGAGCGGATCGGCTGGTTGTCGGAGTGGCCGGTGATCAGCACCTCGCCCTTCACCTCGGACAGCGCCTGGCCGATGCGGCGCAGCACCGGCAGCGACTGCGGCATCGGGTCGGCGCTGCCGGAGCCGAAGAAGGAGTCGCCGCGCAGGCGCACCACGCTGCGGTCGGCCTCGTCGGTCACCGTCACCAGGCCCTGCTTCACCTCGGGCTCGAGGAAGCGCGCGAGGCGCGGCGTCTTCGCCGGCAGCGCGGGCGGCGCGATCTGGATGTTGGGCGCGCGCAGGCTGGACACCGCGGCGTAGGTGGTGTCGGAACGATGGTTGAGCGTGAGCCGCAGCCCGAACCATGCGAGCGCCAGCAGCAGCGCGAAGCCCGCTGCGAACACCCAAAGCGGCAGCGACTCGCGCAGCCGCACCGTGCCGGCGCCCTGCCCGCGCCAGTGCGGCGAGAGCTCGGCTTCCACGGGCGGACGGTCCTTCGCGATGAGGTCGGCCAGGCGCTGGCGCACCGAGTCGAGCTGCGCGCGGCCGTTGTCGATCACGCGGTAGCGGCCCTCGAAGCCGAGGGCGAGCACGCTGTAGATCAGCTCCAGCAGCTGGCGGTGCGTGGGCACGTCCTGAGCGAGCTTGGCCAGCAGCTGGAAGACCTTCTCGCCGCCCCAGGTCTCGTTGTGGAACTGCACCAGCAGGCTCTGCTTGTTCCAGCCGGCCTGCACGCCCCAGGGCGTGTTGGCCACGGCCTCGTCGAGCGCGGTGCACAGCACGTAGCGCGCGGCCAGCACCGACTCGTTGCCCACGCCCGCACGGCGCGCGCTGGCGTCGAACTGGTTGACCGCATCGGCGGTCGATGCACGCAGCGCCGGCACGTTGGGCGGCTGCGCGAGGTTGCGCAGCTTGCCGATCAGCACCAGCAGCTTGCCGGCGGCCGACACCAGTGGATTGAGCAGGCCGAGTTCACCAACGTCGGCGGCGGGTGTCGGATCGGCCCCTCCGAAGAAAGGCGCAGGCGCGGGCGCACTCGGCGTGCCCGCCGGCGTGCGCGGCTTGGGCTTGATGACCGTGCGCTCCGACTCGAAGGCGGCGAAGGGATCGGGAGGTGTGCTCATGATGGCTCCACGCTGACGGCGCCAATTCGTGGAATGCCGCGGAACCGGCTTTGCCGGGCAACAGGCGTTGCCCCCTCGAAGGAGGTTGGCGTAGCGGCACGAAGTGCGCGAAGACTGGGGGTCATGCTCGTATTGCCCAGAACTGGAGATCGAGCCCGGGGAAATCGCCCGCGATGTGCATCGCGATGCCCCCCGACTGCTCTAGCTGCCGCCACAGGTCGCTGTTGCGCGTCTCCAGCTCGAAATAGCTGGCGCCCGTGTGGAAGGGAATCTGCCTCGGCGCCACCGGCATCGGCGTGAGCGTGACGCCCGGCAGCGCGAGGTTGACGAGGTCGCGGATGCGCTCGACCGGCCCGATCTTGACCTGCGTGGGAAAGCGCGCGCGCAGCGCCTCGCTGGGCATGCTCGCGCTCACCGCGAGCACGAAGGTGGCCTTGCGCTGCAGCTCCACATCGGTGACCACCGCCACGCGCACACCGTGCTTGCGATCGTGCAGGTCGATGCGGATGGCCGACTGCTCGAACACCATCGACAGGCTGCGGCGCAGGTCGTCCATGAGCGGACGGAAGCTCATCGCGAGGTCGTCGTGGATGTAGGGACCGAAGCGCGACACCCGGCGCGAGTCGCGAAAGCTCGCGAGGTCGCCCGCCAGGCCCAGCGCATGCTCGAAGAAGTGCTGCGGATGCAGCATCGCGCTCTTCGCGAGATGCGCGAAGACGGCCTCGTTGCGGTTGACGGCCTGCAGCAGCATGAAGTCGGCGATCTCGGCCACGCCGCCGGTGCCGCCCTGCGTGAGCCGGCCGGCCAGAGCCTCGCCACGCTGGCGCAGCAGGCCCAGCAGTTCGTCGAGCCAGGCGCGGATGACGGCATGGCCGGCCACGTCGAGCAGGGGCGGCAGCATCGCGCGATCGAGCTGCACCTGGTTGTCGACGCGGCGCTCGACCACGCGGGCCACGCCGAGAGTGGTCCACGCATCGGTGGCCTCGCTCGCGCGCATCAGGCGCGTGTGGAGCTGGCCCAGCTGCAGCATCGCGGTGCGCTCGCCGGCGGTGTTGGAGTCGGGCACCTCCGACTCGAGCACGCGGTGGCGCACCAGCTCCTCATACTCTTCCGCGTCGGCCTCGCGCGCGCCCGCGCGGCGCAGCGGCAGCGCGAGCACCACGGCCTCGTCGCGCATGGTGGATGGAATGTCGATGGGCTCGGGCAGCGGGTCGACCGCAGGCATGTCGAAGACGGTGCCGTCGCCGAACAGGCCCACCGCGCGCACCAGCGCCAGCTTGCCCAGCGTGAGCGCGGCCGGGTCGATCTCCAGCTCGGCGAAGCCCCAGGCGTAGGGCGTGGTGGAACGCAGCAGCACGTGCCGCGCGTGATCGGCATGACGCTCGCTCTGCTGCAGGTGCTGAGGCTGCAACAGCATCCCCTCGCTCCAGACCACTTTTGTTCGCCAACTCATCCGCACTCCGTCAACGGCAAGGGTTGCCTGAAAGAAACACGAAGTTTCCGGCTCGGGGGGCTGGTGGCAAATCCGCCTTAAGGCCTAGCTAACGGCCTAGGCAGGGGCTCTGGAGCTACGGCGAAGGGAGTAGAGATTCGCCCTGCGCAGGCGGGCGGCCCGGCGGCCGGGCAGCGGAGGACGGACGCTTCAGCGGGAGGCGGGCCGCAGCATCTCGACCTGCTCGGCGTAGGTCTTCTCGATGCGCTGCAGCCGCTGCTCGCGCGCGGCCTCGTTGACCCACGCGGCGGCCATGGCGTGCTGCCTGCCGAGCTGGCGCTCCAGCTGCGCCTGCGGCAGCAGCGCGCTGTCGTCGGCGGCGATGTAGCCGTAGGCCGCGCGCAGGCTCTTGAGCACCTCGCGCTCGGCGTCGCCGCGCGTGCCCTTGGCCTTGCCGTAGCCGGTCAGGAAGTTCTGCAGCCGCGCCTGGAACTCGGGCGGGAAGTCGCGCCGCACCACCATCTGCGCGCCGGGCGGCGGCTGCGACTCCCAGATCACCTTCAGCCGCTCGGCCTCGATGGGGAACTGCTGGCGGAAGCGCTCCAGGTCGGTGGTGTTGTTGGTCGCCACGTCGGCGTCGCCGTTGGCCACGGCCAGCGCGGTGGCCTGGTGGGTGCCGACGAACTCGCTGCGAAAGCGCGTCTCCATCTCGATGTTGTTCGGCAGGAAGAGCTGGCTCTGCGGCACGATGAAGCCGGTGACCGAGCGGCTGTCGCCGCGCGCCAGGCGCCACTTCTCGGGCTGCGCGAGCAGGCCCTCGAGCGTGTTGAGCGGGCCTGCCTTGCGCACCAGCAGCACCGCGCGGTGCTCGGGCATGCCGGGGTGCCGCGCGATCTGCGCCACCACCTTCATGCGACGCTGCATCACGGCGTCCAGCGCCATCTTTCCGGAGAGGAAGGCCATGTCGATCTCGTCGCGCCCGATGGCGCGGTCGAGCTCTTCGTAGGTCGGCACCGAATACATGCTGACCGGCATGCCGAGCGCGCGGCCCAGGTCGTTCATGAGCGGCGTCCACAGCGCGCGCGACTCGACGGTGCCGCCCAGCGGCAGCACGCCGAAGCGGAGCATCCGGATGGCGGGCGACGGCGCGCCCTTCTCGGCAGGCGCCACCGCGGCTCCTGTCGCCGTGCCCTGCTGCGCCACGGCCGGCATCGCGACGAGGAAGGCCAGCAGAACAGCCACCGCGCGCTGCAGCCCGGTGCGCAGCGTCATGGCGACACGTCCTTCAGCACGCTGACCTGCTCGGCGTAGCCGCTCTCGATGCGCTGCAGCCGGGCTTCGCGCGCGGCGTCGTTCACCCACTGCGCGGTCATGGCGTTCTGCTTCGCGAGCTGGTAGGCCAGCTTGGCGGCCGGCTGCAGCGAGCTGTTGTCGGCCGCCACGAAGCCGGCCAGGTCGTGCAGCGACTTCAGCACCACGCGCTCGGCGTCGCCGCGCGGGCCCTTGCCGCGCCCGTAGGCCACAAGGAAGGCCTGCACGCGCTTGCGCAGCTCGGGCGTGTATTCGCGCCGCACCACGATCTGCGCATGCGGGATCAGGTCGGACTCCCACAGCACCTGCAGCCGCTCGGTCTCGGCCGGAAAGCGCGTCTTGAAGCGCTCGAAGTCGGCGGTGTTGTTGGTGGCCACGTCGGCCTCGTTGTTGGCCACGGCCAGAGCGGTGGCCTGGTGGGTACCCACGATCTCGCTGCGGAAGCGCGTCTCCATCGCGATGTGGTTCGGCAGGAAGAGCTGCAGCTGCGGCACGATGAAGCCCGACACCGACTGCTTCTCGCCGCGCGCGAGCCGCCAGCGATCGGGCTGCTCCAGCAGGTTCTTCAGCGAATTGAAGGGCGGCGCCTTGCGCGACAGCAGCAGCGCGCGGTAGCCCGGCAGGCCGTCATGGCGCACCACCTGCGCCACCACCTTCATGCGCCGCTGGGTGACGGCATCGAGCGCCATCTTCCCGGAGAGGAAGGCCATGTCGACCTCGTCGCGCTGGATGGCCTGCTCCAGCGCCTCGTACGAGTTGACCGACAGCACGCTCACCGGCCGGTTGATCGCGCGGCTGAGCTCGGCCAGGAGCGGGTCCCAGTCGCTGCGCGATTCGAACGCACCGCCCAGCGGCAGGATGCCGAAGCGCACCGGGCCGTCCAGCGGATTGACCTGGGCAGGCGCCGCGAGGGGCAGCGCCGTGAGCAGCGCCAGGGTGCCCGCGCGGAGCACGGCGGCTGAGAACTCGGCGAATCGGCGCAGGGAAGCCAGCATTTCTGAAGCGAAAGACATAGGGCCGGCGCGCATCGGCGGGTCTAACATGGCAGCGCGGACGCCATTAAATATCAATTGCAAACATTTGTTGTGATGTTTTTCCCAGCTTTCCTGCCCCGGAACGCCCTCCTAAGCTCGGCGCCCATGCCTGCGATGCCCTCATGAACTGGAACTTCCGCGTCATCAGGAGCCTGGGGCGCCTGACCTTCGCCCAGCAGCTGATCCTGCTGGCGATGGTGCCGGCGGCCCTGGCCACGCTGGCAGCCATCGCCGTGCTGACGCGCCAGCACCTGGGCAACCTCACCGAGCTGATGCGCGCCAACGCGCAGACCGTGGCGCTGCAGGTGGCCACGGTGGCGCAGGCGCCGCTGGCGCGCATGGACCGCCGCGCGCTGGCGCGCACCGCCCAGTCGGGCACCTACCAGCCCAACGTGCAGCAGGTGCAGATCTGGACGGAGGACGGCGAGATCGTCGCCAACTCCGAGACCATGGACCGCGCCCGCGCCGAGGGCCTGCAGGTGGTGGTGCCCATCGTGAGCGACGACGGCCGCCACAACGGCAAGGTGATGGTCGAGATGAGCCTGGCGGCCGTGCAGAGCGCGCGGCGCTCGGTGTGGCTCAACGTGGGCCTGGTGCTCGCGATCAGCCTGGTGGGCGTGGGCCTGGCCGGCTGGTGGGCCGCCAGGCGCATCAGCGAGCCGATCCGCGCGCTGGGCAAGGCGGTCGACAGGCTGGGCGCGGGCGAGGACGCGAGCGTGGCCATCGAGGGCACGGCCGAGGTGCGCCACCTGCAGCAGGGCTTCAACGAGGCCGCGCGCGCGCTCGCCGAAAGCCACCGGCTGCTGCAGAGCCGCATCAACGAGGCCACCGCCGAGCTGGCGCGCAAGAACCAGCTGCTCGAAGTGGCCAGCCAGGCCAAGACCCGGCTGCTGGCCGCCGCCAGCCACGACCTGCGCCAGCCGCTGCACGCGCTCACGCTCTTCTCCGACGGGCTGGCCAACGGCGAGAGCGATCCGGTGAAGCTGCAGCGCATCGGCCACATCCGCGAGTGCGTGGATTCGCTGGACCGCCTCTTCTCCGAGCTGCTGAACCTGTCGCAGCTGGACGCGGGCGTGCTGCAGCCGCAGTGGATCGACTTCCCGCTCGACCGGCTCTTCGAGGAGATCAGCCGCAACTTCCGACCGGTGGCCGAGCAGCAGGGCCTGCGGCTGGTGGTGCGCAAGACCGACGTGTGGGTGCGCTGCGACTACGTGATGCTCTCGCGCATCCTGAACAACCTGGTGTCGAACTCGCTGCGCCACACCATCGAGGGCGGCGTGCTGATCGGCGCGCGGCGGCGCGGGCGGGGCGTGCGCATCGACGTGGTCGACACCGGCGTGGGCATCGCCGCGCACCATCAGGCGCGGGTGTTCGAGGAGTTCTACCAGGTCGAGCCCGCGGGCCGGCAGGCGGCATCGCGCGGCGCGCGCGGCATGGGGCTGGGCCTGGCCACGGTGCAGCGGCTGGCCGAGCTGCTCAACACGCGCGTGGATCTGACATCGAAGCTGAACAAGGGCACCTGCGTGCGGGTGCTGGTGCGCTCGGCCGCCGCCGCGCTGCCGGTGCCCGCGGCGGCGCCCTCCCTCGCCGCCATCGAGGAAGAAGAGAGCCTGGCCGGCGTGCGCATCCTCGTGATCGACGACGAGCGCACCATCCTCGAGGGCCTGACGGTGGTGCTCTCCAACTGGGGCGCCGAGGTGCTGCCCGCGCAGACCCGCGCCGAGGCGCTGACCATGGCCGACGGCTGGGCGCAGCCGCCCGACGTGGTCATCAGCGACCTGCTGCTGCAAGGCGGCGACAACGGCCTGGACGTGATCGCCGCGCTGGAGCGCCATCCGCGCGGCATCGGCCCGGGCACCGCCCGCCTGCTTGTGACCGGCGAGACCAAGCCCGACCGCCTGCGCGAGGTGGCGAGCGCCGGCATCACGGTGCTCTACAAGCCGGTGTCGCCGCGCGTGCTGCGCCAGGCGATCCAGGCGCAGCGAGCCGCGGCAGCGCAGGCAGCCAGCGCTTAAAGAATGTCTGCCTGCGCGAAACACCGCGGAACCGGCTTCGCCGGGCCGCTGGTGTTGCCCCCGGAAGGGGGAAGGCGCGCGCAACACGAAGTGCGCGAAGCCTGGGGGAGAACCAGCTACTCCGTCAGGCATAGGCCTTGCGGCCATCGCCGCGAGGAATTCGTCACACCGGCAGGGCGCCGCGGACGCTGACATAAGCCCTCCGCCTTATCGCGCGAAGAAGGGGGCGTCCTTACATTGGGTCATTCGCCTCTCGCTGCGGAAGCAGTCCATGTTTGTTGCCGTGATTCCCGTCCTCCCGCCCTCCTCGAGAAGGCCGTGGCGCGCCGTCCGCATCGCGCTGGCGGCGATGCTCGCCTGGGCCGCGGCGGCCGGCGGCGCGGCGGCCGTGAGCCTCACGGTGCTGATGGGCGACGACATGGCGGCCTCTTCCGAGTTCGTGCAGCAGCTGCGCGCCGACCAGGAGCCCGGCGGCAGGTTCGAGCTGGTGCGCATCCCGCCGGGCGGTGCGGCCGTCGCGCAGCCCGAAGCGGCGGCCCTCGCTCCCGCCCCCGATCAAGAACGCGCCGCCAACGCGGGCGTGCGCACGCGCAGCCTGCGCAGCGCGGCCGCCGATGCGCCGCTCACCATGGCCGTCGGCCCTGCCGCCGCGCGCGCCGCCATCGAGCGGCCGGGCCAGGAGCCGCTGGTGCTGGCGATGCTCAGCCGGCTCGAATACGAGACGCTCAAGGCATCCAGTCCGGCATTGCGGCGCGGCGACCGCCGCGTGGGCGTGCTGCTGCGCGACCCGGCCATGGCCGACCAGCTCGCGCTGGTCAATGCGGTGCTGCCGCAGAAGCACCGCGTGGGCGTGGTCGCCACGCCGGAGTCGGAGCCGCTGGTGCGCGAACTGCAGCGCGCCGCCCAGGGCGCGAACCCGGCATGGGACCTGCGCGTGGAGTACGTGCCCGACGCGCGGTCGATCGCCTCGGCGCTGCGGCTGGTGGTGCCGCAGAGCGACGCGCTGATGGTGCTGCCCGACCTGATCGGCGACAACCAGGCGGCCACGCTGTCGGTGCTGCGCGCCGGCGCGAGCGCGGGCCTGCCGGTGTTCGGCGCCAGCGAGGGGCTGGTGCGGTCGGGCGGGCTGGCAGCGGCGGTCTCCACGCCCTCGCAACTCGCACAGCAGGCGCGTCAGCTCGGGCAGAAGGTCGCGAGCGCCGCCGCGGCCGGGGCGGGCAGCAGCAACAACGCGCCGCTGGTGGAAGCCGCTACGCCGGCCGCCGTGCGCGTCAACGCCACCGTGGCACGCGGACTCGGCCTGCGCCTGCCGGAGGAACGGGAACTGACCGACCGGCTCGCGGCCCCGCGATGAGCAGCGCTCCACCTTCCCTCGACCCGGCCGAGCCCACGGGGGCGGAGGGTGCGGATGCGCCGGCCGCTTCGGCTTCGCAGCCGCCCGCGTCCTTCCGCTCGCCGCACACGCTGGTCCTGCGCGGCAACCTCCAGCGCGACCTGTTCCGCCTCGGCGTGGTGCCGTGCGCGGCGGTGGCGCTGGCGCTCACCGGCTGGTTCACGCACAACCGGCTGCAGACCCTCGAAGCCGCCTTCGACGCCGAAGGCCAGTCCGTCGCGAAGCAGGTGGCGGCCATGTCCGACCTGAGCCTCTACGCGGGCGATGTGCCGGCCCTGCAGAACGTGGCCAATGCCGCGCTGCGCGGCGGGCAGGTCACGCGCGTGGAGATCAGCAACAGCGCCGGCATCTACGTGACCGCCGGGCCCAAGACGCCGTCGCTGGGGCAGCTGCGCATGTTCACCTCGCCGGTCACGCTGCGCGAGGCCTCGCGCGCCAGCGCCTTCGCGCCCGCCGGCTCCACCGCGGCGGGCGATGCGCCCATCGGGCTGGTGCAGACCTTCCGCGACACCACGGCCTACACGCGCGAGCGCAGCCGCTCGCTCATCGCGGGCGTCGGCATCGCGCTGGTCGCGCTGATCGCGGCGTGGGCCTCGGTGCGGCACATGGCGCGCACGGTGGCGCGGCCGCTGCGGCGCGTGTCGCGCACGGTCGCGGCGCTGGAGGCGGGGCATTTCGAGGTGCGCTGCGACGTGGCGGAAGGCGGCGCGCGAGGCACGCACGAGCTCGCGGTGCTCGCGCACGACATCGACCGGCTGGCCGAGCGCCTGCAGCGCAACCGCCAGGTCAGCGAGGAGCAGGTGCGCGAGGCCACCGCCGTCGCGCTGCAGCGCATGGCCGAGGCCGAGCAGGCGGCCCTCTCGCGCGCACGCTTCCTCGCGGCCGCGAGCCACGACCTGCGCCAGCCGCTGCATGCCATGGGCCTGTTCATCGACGGCCTGCTGCCCGGCGCCTCGCCCGCGCAGCGCCCGGCCGTGCTGCGGCTGCAGGAGAGCACCGAGTTCATGGGCGTGCTGCTGGACGACCTGCTCGAGATCTCGCGGCTCGACGCGCAGGTGCTCACGCCGGCCATCGCCAAGGTGCCGCTCGCGGAGCTGTTCGACCAGCTCGACGCACAGCACGCCGCAGCCGCCGTCGAGGCCCGCGTGCGGCTGCGCTGGAGCGACCGCGGGCTGGCCGTGCGATCCGATGCGTCGATGCTGCGGCGCATCGTCGGCAACCTCGTCACCAACGCGCTGCGCCACGCGCCCGAGGGCGGCACGGTGCTGGTGGCGGCGCGGCGCAGCGCGGGCGGCGTGCGCATCGAGGTGCGCGACAACGGCGTGGGCATCGCGCCCATCCACCAGGGACGCATCTTCGAGGAGTTCTACCAGGTGGCCAACACCGAGCGCGACCGGCGCCGCGGCTTCGGGCTGGGCCTGGCGATCTGCGCGCGCATCGCGGCGCTGCTGGGCACGCGCATCACCGTGCGCTCGGCGCTGCAGGCCGGCAGCACCTTCGCCTTCACGCTGCCGGCCGCGCGGCTGGCCGACGTGACGCCGCCCCAGCCGCCGCAGATCGCACCGGCGCCGCTGGCCGGACTGCGATGCCTGGTGGTGGACGACGACCCCGCCATCCTCGACGGCAGCCGCGCGCTGCTGGAGCAGTGGGGCTGCCAGGTCGAATGCGTGAGCACCGGCGCCGAGGCCATCGCGCGGCTGGGCACCGGCGACATCCACTACGACGCGGTGCTGTGCGACCTGCAACTCGCGGGCGACGGCGATGGCGTCGACGTGATCGACGCCGCCCGGCGGCTGCAGCCCGATGCGCTGGCGGTGCTGGTGTCGGGCGCCACCGGGCCCGAAGTGCTTCAGCGGCTGCGCCACGGCGGCGTGATGCTGCTGACCAAGCCGGTCGCGCCGGCCAAGCTGCGCGCGCTGCTGACGACGCGGCGGCAAATCATGGTCTGACCCCCAACTTCGTGTCGCTTCGCCAACCCCCTTCCAGGGGGCGATACCTGCGGCCCGGCAAAGCCGGTTCCGCGGTATCCCTGGCACTCAGGGTTTCCTGATGCGAAGCACGCCCTCTTTCTCGTTCATGCGCGCGAGAACTGCTGGCGGTAGGCGGTGGGTGACAGCTTGAAGGCCGAGACGAAGTGCTTGCGCAGCGACACCGCCGAGCCGAAGCCGGCGCCGGTGGCGATGCGTTCCACCGGATGGTCGGTGGTCTCGAGCAGCCGCTGCGCGAGCGCGAGGCGCTGGTTCTGCATCCACTGGCCGACGGTGGTGCCGGTGGATTCGCGGAAGCGCCGCGTGAAGTTGCGCCGGCTCATGAGCGCGCGCCGCGCGAGGTCGTCGAGATCGTGCGGCCTGTCGAGGTGCCGGCCCAGCCATTCGAGCAGCGGCGCGAGCCGGTCGCGCTCGGCGGCGGCGGGCACGGGCTGCTCGATGTACTGCGCCTGGCCACCCTGCCGGTGCGGCGCCACCACCATGTGGCGCGCGGCGCGGTTGGCCGTCTCGGCGCCGTAGCGCACGCGCAGCAGGTGCAGGCAGCAGTCGATGCCCGCCGCGGTGCCGGCAGAGGTGAGCACGTTGCCGTCTTCCACGTAGAGCACCTCGGGCTGCAGCTTCACCTTCGGGTACTGCTTCGCGAAGGCGGGCGCCAGCTTCCAGTGCGTGGTGGCCGGGCGGCCGTCGAGCAGGCCGGCCTCGGCCAGCACGAAGGCGCCGAGGCACAGGCCCATCACGGTCGCGCCGCGCCGGTGCGCCGCCTGCAGCGCCCGGATGAGCGCCGGCGGCGCCGCGCTGCAGTCGTCGCGCCATGAAGGCACCACCACGATGCGCGCCCGGCGTATCGCCTCCAGCCCGTGCGGCACCACGAGCGAGAAGCCCGCGTTGGTGCGCAGTTCGCCGGGCTCCGACGCGCACACCTGCACGCGGAAGCGCGATGCGCCCGCGTCCGTGCGGTCTTCGCCGAAGACCATGCAGGGCACGGAAAGGTGGAAGGGGCTGATGCCATCGAAGGCGACGACGGCGACGGTTTCCGTAGCTGGCGAGCTCATGGCCCGATCTTATCGATGAATGGCTTTCGGGCCACTTTCGGGCGGCGGTGCCGGCAGGAAGAATCAAGCCGTCCGAACCGACAGCAGAAGGAGCCATTCATGAGCAGCAACACGCCCGCGCCACGCCGCGCCCTCGTCGTCATCGACGTGCAGAACGAATACTTCGAAGGCGGTGGCCTGCCCATCGAATACCCGCCCATCCTGCAGACATTGCCCAACGTGACCCGGGCCATGGACGCCGCCCACGCCGCCGGCACGCCCGTGGTGGTGGTGCGCCACCATGCGCCCAAGGGCGCGCCCGTGTTCCAGGCCGATGCGCACAACGGCCAGCTGCATCCCGAGATCGCGAAGCGGCCGCACGATCACCTCGTCACCAAGAGCTTTCCGAGCGTGTTCACCGGCACCGACTTCGCCGACTGGATCGCGCGCCACGGCATCGACACGCTGAGCGTGGCCGGCTACATGACGCACAACTGCGATGCCTCCACCGTGTACGAGGCCATGCACCGCGGCCTGGCCGTCGAGTTCATCTCCGACGCCAGCGGCGCCCTCCCCTACGAGAACGCCGCGGGCAAGGTCACGGCGGAGGAGATCCACCGCGTCTTCAGCGTGGTGTTCCACAGCAACTTCGCGGCCGTGACCACGACGGACGCCTGGATCTCGGCGATGCGCGAGGGCCAGGCCATTCCGAAGGACAACGTGCTGATGTCGAACCGGCGCGCACGAGGCATCGCATAACCTGCGCGAGCTTCGCGGGGCCGCGCGCCTCGCGCAAGGCGCTCACCTCGAGAAGCCGACCTCCAAAAGATCATTGGAAGGCCTCTCGAAATGCCGGCGAACCCGGCGTTGGCGGTCCGGTTGCTCTCGACGCCGAAGACCACGTGCATGAGGCGGCCTTGCCTCCTTGCACAACGGTTCGCCACCGCCGCTCCGCAACAGCGTTCACTCGCCTCAGAAATCGGCGCAGCCGTTGCGCTTCTCGGTGTCGACGCAGCTCGAGAGGTTGGGCCGCGAGCGCACGCGCGACCATTCGCGCGCCAGCACGTCGCCGCCCTGCGATGCGCGGTCGCCGTCGAGCGGGCCGGTGGCGAAGCAGATCGGCGGCGGGCCGATGTTGCGGTCGTACACCCAGGTGGCGGGCAGGTCGCGCAGCGCATCGGGGCGCGGCAGGTCGGGCATCTGGTTGACGAACAGGTTGCCCGGCACCACGTTGACCGCATAACCCTCGGCCGAAGTGAAGCTGCCGTTGATCGGGTACACGCCCGGCGGACTGGTCTGCAGCGCGGGCGAGAACATGAATCCCGCGAAGCCGGCGCCCGTGTCGCCCAGGATCAGCCCGCCGATGCCATAGCTGAACAGCGGATTCGGAAAGCCGAAGGGCCGGCTCGCGTTGCCGATGACCACCGTGGCCACCGGCTGCTGCGCGTAGATGAAATGGTTGGCGCCCGCCGGAATGCTCACCGCGCACAGGCCAGAGTAGGCGCAGTGGTAGAGGTTCGGATACAGCCCCGATCCCGCGAGCCCGCCGCGCGTCTCGCCCACCCAGGTGTTGGCCCACACGCGCCAGGGCGCGCCGGTGATGCCGTAGCTGCCGGTGTTCTGGAAACGCGAGCCCGCCACGAGGTCGACCCCGCCGGTGCTGCTCACGTCGGTGCCCAGCAGCAGGTCGCCGGTGAGCGTGCGCACCGCCACGGTATTGGCGGCCATCGATGTTGCCGACACGACCTGCGGCGCATTGCCCGCGGCGTCGTAGCCGGTGACGCTCACCGGGCCGAGCTTGACCGTGTCGACGTCCACGTAGCGGAAGGCACCGGCCGCGCCGCCGCCCAGGGTGTCGGCGCTGACGTTGTTCGCGGCCTGGTCCAGCAGCACGCTGCCGCCGGTGGAGCGCGCCAGCAGCGTGCCGGCGGTGATCGGTGCCGCGGCCGTCTGCGTGATGTCGCCGGCGGAGACCAGCCCCACGGTCGATGCGGTGATCGCACCGCCGAGCTGGATGCCGCCGCCACCGCCGTTCTGCAATGTCAGTGCGCCTGGCAAAGTGAGCGGACCCACCACGGCGATGTTGCCGGCGTGCGCGTTGCTGCCGGCCACGATGGTGGGCGCATCGAGGCGCGTGAACTCGTCGGCCGATACGGCGAAGCCGTTGGCTGCGGTACCGCCCAGCGTGATGGGGTTGGCGGTGCGATCGACCGCGTTGCCCGCGGCGTCGACGCCGCCGGGGCGCAGGTTCAGTACGTTGCCGGCGCGGACGTTTCCGGCCAGCACCAGCGCGTCGGAGCTGCCGTTGTTGCTTGCGCGCAGCACCACGTTGTTGTTTCCGCTCACCCGCGCGCCGGCAGCGACCGTCAGGCCCGTGCCGTTGGCCTGGGATTCACCCGCGATGTCGATGCTGCCAAGGCCCAGCGTGGTGACGAGCGTCGTGCCGCCCACCAGAACGCCGCCGGACGGCGCATCGAGCGGGCCCGGCGTCACGAGGCCGCGGATGCCGATGTTGCCGTCGACGCTGCGGATCACCGTTGCGCCGGTGATGTCCACGCTCTGCACGGAGAGCGGCGAGAGGCTGTAGGTGTAGCTGGCGCCGACGCCGGCGATGGAGATGTCGCCGCTGGTGGTGAGTATCTGGCTGGGTGCCGTGCCGTTCTGTATGCGCACGCCGTCGCCGTGCTGGCCGATGCCCGAGATCGTCACGTCGCCGGTGCTGCTGGTGATGGTGACGCCGGTGAGGTCCACCGTGGGCACCGTGTTGACGATCGTGGTCGGCAGGCTGCGCGTGCCGGTGATCGACACGGAGCCGCCCGGTCCGGCGTCGCCTGCCGTGGTGCGCGTGTCGATGGTGGTGCTGTTGAGCGCGATCGCAGAACCGGAGCTCGCGCCGGCGGCGGCGTTCATCGTCACGTCGCCACCGTTGGTGGCGATGCTGCCGTTGTAGCTGATCGCCCCGCCCTGCCCGCCCACGCCGGCGTTGAACACGACGTTGAGCGCGCCACCGGTCGACTGGATCGAGTTGGTGGCGCCGGAGCCGCTGATGTTGTGTGCCGCGTCGAGCTGGAAGGTCACCGGCGCGCCGCCGGTGGTGCGCTGGATGGCCGCGAGCGTGTCGAAGCTGATGTTGCCGTCGGTCGCCAGCCCGCCCGTGCCGGTGGTGATCGTCACGCTGGTGCCCTTGTCGAGCGCCGCGTTGATGTCGCCGTCCTGCACGGTGGAGTTCGCGATCGGCACGAAGGGGTCCCCGGTGAGGCTGCCGCTGGCGGTGCCGTGGGCGATGGTGACGTTGTAGGGATCGATGGTCCACGTACCCGCCTGGCCCGCCGAGCCCGCCTGCGCCGACGCGTCCACACGCAGCCCCGCCAGCGCGAAGTGCGGTGCCGACGTCTCGATCTTGCCGCCGTTGCCTGCGCCCGCGCCGCGTGCGGAGATGCTGCCGTAGGCGCGCAGCGTGTCGCCCGAGATCACGTTGATGGTGCCGCCGTTGCCGCCCGCCGAGCCGGCGCTGGCATCCAGGCTGCTGTTGCTGCCGAGGGCGATGACATTGCTTGCGGTGATGTCGATGCTGCCGCCTCCGGTGGCACCGCCGGCATCGAGAGTGGCGGGCAGGACAGTACCGTCGAAGTTCTGCGAGCCTTCCACCAGCACGTTGCGCCCGGTCAGCGAGATATGCCCTCCCTGGCCGGTGCTGCTGGCCACCGACAGCATGGCGCCGTCGGGCGCGGCGCCGAGGCCGGAGCCGAAGGTGTTCATGCGCAGCGAGATGTCGGTGTCCTGGGCGTCGAGCGCGATGGTGCCGCCGGCGGTTCGCAGCGGATTCGGCTGCGACGAATCGGCACTCACCGCAACGCCATAGACCGGTATGCCGGTGGGCGTGGTGACCACCGCGCCGCCGCCGTCCAGCGCGGCGGTGAAGCCTGCGCTGCCGGCCTTGCCCACGATGTCGATGCGCCGCCCGTCGCCCGCGCTCACGCTGCCCGACAGCGCCACCCCGTTGCCGCCGCCGGCCGTGCGGCCATTGGCCGCGAACTGGAGGTACTTGGTCAGCGCCTGCAGGTTCGCGCCCGTGCCTTCGATACGCACGTCGCCGCCGGCTTCGATCGACGAACTGTCGATGTTGACCGCCGTGGTGGTGTCGATGGAGCCGGCCGGCAGCGTGTTGTCGGTCCAGTCCACGCCTCGTCCGGTGACCGTGACGTTGCCCGGTGTCGAGACCTTGGTGCCGTTGCTCAGGCGCACGCCGTCGCCGCCGAGCGAGGCCAGTCCGTCGATGCTGACGCCGCCGCTGCCACCCTGCACGGCGCTGTCCTGCAGCGACACGCCGCCGGTGCCCACGTAGACGAAATTGGTGTCGCTGTCCTGCGAGTCGACCCGCGTGCGTCCCTGGCCGCGCAGCGAGACCTGCCCGGCGCCGCTGGTCGCGAGCGTGCTGTTGCTCAGGAAGATGCCGTCGCTCCACGTCAGTTCGCTGTGCGACAGAGAACCGCCGACCGCGCGCCCGTTGTTCGCGTCACCCTGACCGAAGAAACGGATGTTGCCGCCGTTGGCGTCGATGGTCGCGCCGCTCATGATGATCGACGCACCGTAGTCGAGTTCGAAGCTCGGGTTGCCGCCGCCGACGTTCACCTGCGCGGCATTCTTCGCCACCAGCCCGGTCGAGTCGGCGTTGAAGTCGACGTTGAGCGCACCCACGCGCGCGTCGATGGCCGAGCCGCTGTTCATCGCGATGCCGCCGGCCGAGTCGACGCGCAGCGTGGCGCTGCCGCCCTCGTTCTTGACCACCTGCGCGTCATTGCCGAAGGTCACGCCCGCGCTGTCGCCGGTACGGGTGCTCGACAGCGTCACGTCGGTGCCGCGCCCGAGCGTGGCGCCCACGGCGCGCGCGCTCACGTCGCTGAAGGACAGGGAGGGATAGGCGCCGTCGTAGGCCGGCATGTCGGCATCCGCGTCCACGGTGAGGTTGTTGCCAGTCGACACCGTCCATCGCCCGTTGGCCCCGCCCTGCGCGCCGCCTGCGGCGTCGACACGCGCCGGGTCGATGCGCACGAAGTCGCCGCTCGTGGTGATGCTGCCCCCGGCAGCGCTGCTGGCGCCCCGCGCGGTGAGTTCGCCGAAGACCTGCACATGCGACTCGCGCTCCGGCAGCGGGTTGGCGGCATCGCCTGCGAAGGCAGCGCCGGTCGCGGTGCCCACGCTGATCGTGCCGCCGGCGCCTGCGCCCGTGCCGTCGGCGCGCAGCACTGCGTTCGGCGAAAGTGCCACGTCATAGCCCTGCACCGTGACCGAGCCGCCACCGGCCTGGCCGCTGGCATCGGCCACGCCCTTGGTGCCGTCGGCCAGCCCCTGCACGGTCACCTTGCCGCCCAGCACGCGGATGTCGCCGCCGCGTTCGCCTGCGGCGGCGCCGGTGGCGTCGAGCGTGCCGCCGGTGAGCTGCACTTCGTTGTCCTCGCCACCGCCCAGGAAGATCTCGCCGTTGCGCGTACCCACGCTGCGCGCGCGCACCGTGCCTCGCTGGTTCACCACCAGCTCGCCGACCGTGGCCGAGCGGCCGACGAGCGCCACGCGCCCGCCATCGGCCTGGAGGGCGCCGCTGTTGCTCACGCTGGCGTGCGTGGCCATCGCATCGGTCGCGATGACGATGTTGGTCAGGCCGTCTCCGGCAAGGTCGAGCGTGATCTTGCGGCCCGAGGCCAGCGCGACGGTGCCGCCGTCGGCCGTGATGCGGCCGCTGTCGTCATCGCTGCCGATGCGGGCATTGGCCACCGTGGCGCCCATCAACACCACGGGGCCGCCGCCCGTCGCAGTGATGCGGCCGTTGTTGATGACCGATGCCGTGCTGGCGTCCGCACGCTCGAAACTGAACTTCGTCGTCGCCGGGTTGAGGAAATCGGCTTCGCTGGTCGTCATGGCCAGCGTGGACGCGATGATGCCTCCCACGTTGACCGTGGAGCCCTGGCTGAACAGCACCCCGGCGGGGTTGACCAGCACGATGCGCCCGTTGGCGTTGAGCTGGCCCGCGATGGTGGAAAGCTCGTTGCCCGTCACACGGTTGAGCAGCACGCTGGAAGCGCCCGGCTGCACGACGTTCACCACACCGCCCACGCCGATGGAGAAGCTCGTCCAGTTGACGATGCCGCGCGCCAGGCCCTGGTTGATGGTCATCACGTTCGCCGCCTGCGACATGGTGACGTTGCCGGCCAGCGGCGTGAAACCCGTGGGCAGCACCTGCGCCATGGCGGGCGCCGCACCCGCGCAGATCAGCGACAGCGCGATGGGCCGCAGCTGCAGGCGCCGCGCGGGAGCTCGCGAAGATGGATTGCGTTGTTTCATTTCAGTGTTCCACGACGTTCTCGCTTGAGCGCAATGCATGAAACCGGCGTGCGCAATTCGCGGGACACCGCGGAACCGGCGCTGCCGGGCCGCTGGTGTCGCCCCGGCGAGGGGGTTGGCGAAGCGACACGAAGTGCGCGAAGCCTGGGGGAGAACCTGGTCTCCGCGGAACCGGCTCTGCCGGCCGCCGGTGTCGCCCCTGGAGGGGTGTGGCGAAGCGACACGAAGTGCGCGAAGCCTGGGGGAGTGCCATGTCAGAACGCCTTGATGAGCTGCACGAACAGCCGCGGGTTGCGGCCCCCGCCATCGGTCTGCGCGGGCGGCGTGCCGGCGCGCCAGGCCAGCGTCGCGTTGATCGAGAAATTGCCCGGGCGCGACCAGCTCAGGCCCACGCCGTAGCCGCGCAGGCTGTGGCTGTTGACGCCGTCGTAGGGCGTGGGGTTGCGCACGATCTTTCCGTGCGCGGCGTCGTAGAACAGGAAGGGCGTGAGCTCCTCGTTGAACGACCAGCGCCATTCGACGGTGCCGATCACGCCCTGGTCCACCAGCAGTTCGCCCGAAGGGTAGGCGCGCACCGCGCGCGCGCCGCCCAGCGAGAGCTTCTCCGACGCGTCGAGGTTCTTGCTGGCCCACTGCCCGCCCACCGACAGGTACAGCGAATGGCGCGGCACGATGGCCTGCAGGCGCGAGAACTGGAAGCTCAGCTTGGTGAAGCCGCCCGCGGTGTTGTGGCCCGTGGTGCTGCGGTCGAAGTCGCGGCTCTCGGGGTCGCGGATGGAGAGGTTGCCGTGGTACAGCGTGCCGGAGCTGGCCCAGTAGCCGCCGCCGAGCAGTTCGTCGCGCCGCTCCCACGTCCAGCCCAGGCTCAGGCCGTTGACGCGCTTCTTCGAATTGAAGTCGGCCGCGCGCAGCTCGTCGGTGAGGTCCTTCACGTCCACGCCCAGGCGCAGGAAGAGGTTCTGCTGGCGCTGGCGGATCAGCGGATAGCTCAGCGAGAAGTCGAGCACGTTGGCGCGCCCGCGCGCGTCGAGGTCGGCGAACTGCCCGCCCAGCTCGTAGCTCACGCGCGAGAGGCCGACGCCCGCGCGCAGCCCGCTGGTGCCGATGGGCGCCTCGTAGGCGATGCGGCCGAACTGCAGCGCGTTGCTGTTGGACACCATCAGCCGCATGTCGAGGTTGTCGCCGATGCCGAAGGGGCTGAGCCAGCGCGCGGTGCCGCCCACGCGGTAGCGGCCCGATTCCTTGGTGCCGTGGTTGTCGCCCTCGGCGGTGAAGGCCCAGCGCGGCGCGGCGGCCACCTCGACCGAGAGATCGGTGGTGCCGGGCTGCGTGCCTTCCTGCAGGCCCGACGACACCTTGATGCCCGGCTGGTCCGACAGCAGCAGCATCGCGCGCTCGTAGTCGGGTGCGCTCACGGCGGCACCCGGCTGCAGCGGCGCGAGGAAGCCGCGCACGCGCGACTCGGCGATGGGCGCATCGGGCGCGACCGTCACGTCGACCTTGCCCAGGCGGCCCTCGATCACGCTGATCTCGACGATGCCGTCGCGCACCGTCTGCACCGGCACCACGGCCTGCGCGAGGAAGTAGCCGCGCTCCTTGTAGCGCGCGGTGATGGCCTTGGCGAGTTCCTCCAGGTCGGCGAGCGTCACGTCGCGGCCGATGAAGGGGCCGGTGATGGCCTGCAGCTCCTCGTTGCTCAGCGCCTTCACGCCGTTCAGGCGCAGGTCGTTGAGCCTGAAGCTCGCGCCGGCGGCACCGCCCCTGTCGCGCGGCGGCGCGGGCAGGCTCTGCGGCGCAACGGTGCCAGTGGGCGCCTGGGCGACCGGCCGGTCGCAGGTGCCGCAAGGGTCCGTGGTCGGCAGCAGTTCGGTGGCGTTGCCGTCCGCTTCGGCTGCGTGCGTGCGCTGGGCCGCAACGAGCAGCGTGGCGCCGACCAGGGCCGTGACTGCAAAGGCGATCGGCGTGATCGACATGGGGCGTTGGCAGGTTTTCATGTCAGCTACCCACCGTGAGACGCCAGTTGCCGATCAGGTTGAACGGCGCCCAGAAGAAGGGGTGGGACATCTTGGGATCCTTCAGCACCGCGAGCTGGCCGGCCTGCATGGCCTTCTGGATGTCGCGGCCCTTCGAGAGCTCGCCGTAGAGCGTGCTCATGAGCACGGCGGTGGCGTCGTCCGACACCGGCCACAGCGACGCGATCAGGCTGGAGCTGCCGGCCGAGAGAAACGAGCGCGTGAAGCCCAGCACCTCGTCGCCCTGCGCGATGCGCCCCAGGCCCGATTCGCAGGCCGAGAGCGTGACCAGCGCGGTGCCGTCCATCGGCAGTCCGAGGATCTCGTGCGCCTCCAGGAAATTCTGCTTGCCTCCCTCGTTGGCCAGCAGGATGCGCGAGTACAGCGGATCGACCGCGTCGGCCTCGGCATGGGCCGCCACGTGCATCAGCGGGGAGCGCGCGGCCACGTCGCGGAACTGCGTCTTGGTGGCGGCCGCGCCCATGTAGACGGCGTTGCGCGGGAAGAGCTGCGCGAGCTGCTTCACCTCGGTCTCCGCGCCGGGCAGGTCGTACTTGTCCTCGATGCGCGGATTGCCGAAGGCGGTGAGCGAGGCGTTCACGCGCGGCGTGCGCTGCGCGAGCTGCACCGCGATGCTCATGGAAGGCGCCACGGCCACCGGATGCGTCTCGATGATGTAGCGGCCGTCCAGCCGCAGCGCCTGGAACGGCAGGTAGTGCAGCGGCCCGTGCGGCACCACCACCAGCCGCTGGCCCGGCGCGATGCCCAGCGGGCCGAGCAGTGCGGCACCCAGCTTGTCGGCGTTGGTGATGGCGGTGCGCCGGCCGCGCACGATGGAGTTGCGGAAGGTCTCGACCAGCTCGTTGAGCTCGTCGCGCTTCACCGCCACGGACTTCTCCACGATGCTGTCCGGGCCCACCACCCACACCACGAGACGGTCGGGCAGCGAATGGAACTGCACCACGCGCTCGTCGGCCGCGAGCGTGCGCTGCAGCGCGGGGAGATCGACGGTGGCGGCAGCCTGCTCGCTGATCTTCGCGCGGCCGCGCACCGCGTCGAGCAGGGCGCGCGCACGGCTGCGTTCGCTCACCTCGAAGGCCTGGCGTGCATCGCCCGCGTCGCTGTAGACGGCCACGCCGCGCTCGAACACCGTCTGCAGGTCCGAGAACAGGCCCATCTTGAATTCCTCGCTGCGGAACCTCGCGCGTACCTTGTCGACGTCGCCCAGCGCGCGGCCCACGGCCTCGGCGGCGGCCTGCTTCTGGCCCAGCGCGAGTTCGCTGCGCGCCACGCCGTCCCAGGCCCAGAGGCGGTAGTACTCGGTGTCTGCGCCCACCTGCCGGGTGGTGAGCGCGCGGTAGGCATCGCGCGCCTCGGCGGGCTTGTTCTCCGCCAGCAGCAGCCGGGCGCGGGTGCGGTCGAGCTGCGCGGCGAGCGGCGCGTCCTTGGGCGGCCCCATGGTGCCGAGCACCTCGCGCGCCCGCGCCGCATCGCCCGATTCGATCAGCGCGTTGACCAGCGATGCCTGCACCAGCGGCGCATAGCGCTGCGAGCTGTTCGCCAGCGCCTCGTCATAGCTGAGCACCGCGCCCGAATAGTCGCCGCGGCGCGAACGCACGTCGCCGATCACCTTCTGCACCGGGCCGACCACCAGCTTGGGGTCGCGCGCCTGATGCCTGAGCGCCTCGCGCGCGAACTCCTCGGCCTTCTCAAGCTGGCCCGAGTAGCTGTAGACGATGGCCAGGTCGCGGTTGGCCATGGCCATGAGGTTGGGATCGTTGGTGGCGTTGGCCAGGTGCAGCGCCTTGCTCGCGGCGCGCACGCTCTGGCGGAACTCGCCCGCCTCGGCCAGCGCGACGGCCTGGCTGCAGTACTGATAGCCGGAGAGCTTGACCGAGTCCTGCCCGTAGAGCACCGCGCCTTCGCTGGTCAGCGCCAGCAGCGTGTCGGTGTCCGCGAGGCGGGCCTGCTCTGCCTTGCTGGCGGCGGCTTCGGCGCTCGTCGGCTGCTGTGCCCACGCCACGGAGCCATGGCCCATCAGAAGAATGCCTGCAAGACCGAGCGCACCTGCGATGCCGGCACGACGACGTGCAGGGCGCTCCCTTCCCCATCTCGAAAACCACGCCATTGGACCCCCGCGTATGGCCCTGTGGGTCCGCCTCGGCGGACCATCGACATCGCGGGAGTGCGCGCCGTTCAGGCCTCGGGGGGAAAGTCTAGGAGCGCCCCTGGGGCGCGCCTATTCGCATTACGGTCTAGCCCTAAAGGACTAGGAACGCGGGGCCTGCGGCCTATGCAGGAACGGCGTCGATGTTCGCGCGGTCCCAGTGGCGATGCTTGGCGATGGCGGCAATGAAGCGCTGCGCGATCTCGGTCGCGGCCGTGTTGTCGCCCAGGTTGGTGACCGGCGTCGCAGCGGACACCACGCCGGCGGGCGTTTCCTCGGGCGGCGTGTTCTCGTCGATGCCCAGCGAGGACAGCAGCCGCGCGCCCTCGCCCACCGTGCAGATCGCCTTGCAGTGCTTGTATGCCTCCAGCACGAAGTGCACCGCGTCGCCCATGCCCGCGAGCGCCGCGGCGCCCTCGGCACCGGCGGGCACGAGCACCGCGTCGAACATCACCGAGGGCGTGTTGACGAAGGTCGCATCCACTTCGATCTGGCGCCTGGACGCGCTGGCGACGGTGCCCAGGCGCGGGCCCACCACCTTGCACTGCGCGCCCGCATGCTCGAGCGCGTCGCGGATCGGCTTGAGCGAGGCCGAGTCGACGCCGTCGGCCACGAGGATTGCGATCTTCCGCGTGCGGATGGAGCCATCGCCGGTGTCGGCCATGCTCAGCGCGGGCGACTCGTCGATGGGCAGCGACATGCGGTGGTCGCGGAAGCCCGCGCGTCCCGCCGCCGCCCTCGCATCGGGCTCGCCGATGCCCAGCGGCTCGGCCACGCGGCGCGCCAGCTTCTCGTCCACATGCGCGAGGTTGTCGACCATGCGCTGGCGGATGGCCGGCACCTCCAGCTTCGACAGCTCGAAGCGGAAGGCCGCGATGATGTGCTCCTTCTCGGCCGCGCTCTGGCTGTCGAAGAACAGGCGCGCCTGCGTGAAGTGGTCGTCGAAGGAGGCGCTGCGCCGGCGCACCTTGGGCGGATCGATCTCCTCGGGGAACGACTGGAAGCCGTGGCTGCCGCCGTCCACGCGGAACTCGGTGCCGCTGCCCAGCGTGTTGGGCTCGTAGGCCACTTGGCCGCGCGCGATGGTCTGGCGGTGCATGCCGTCGCGCTGGAAGTTGTGGAAGGGGCACACGCCCTTGTTGATCGGCAGCTCGTGGAAGTTCGCGCCGCCCAGCCGCGAGATCTGCGTGTCGGTGTACGAGAACAGGCGCCCCTGAAGCAGCGGGTCGTTGGTGAAGTCGATGCCGGGCACGAGGTGGCCGGGATGGAAGGCCACCTGCTCGGTCTCGGCGAAGAAGTTGTCGGGGTTGCGGTTGAGCACCAGCCGGCCGATCTTCTGCACCGGCACCATCTCCTCGGGGATGAGCTTGGTGGGGTCGAGCAGGTCGAAGCCCAGCGAGTGTTCCTTGTCCTGCGGTATCAGCTGGACGCCGAGCTCCCACTCGGGGAAGTCGCCCTTCTCGATGGCTTCCCACAGGTCGCGGCGATGGAAGTCGGGGTCCTTGCCCGCGATCTTCTGCGCCTCGTCCCACGCGAGGCCGTGCACGCCGAGCTTGGGCTTCCAGTGGAACTTCACGAAGTGGCTTTCGCCTCGGCTGTTGATGAAGCGGAAGGTGTGAACGCCGAAGCCTTCCATCATGCGCAGGCTGCGTGGGATGGCGCGGTCGCTCATGGCCCACATCAGCATGTGGGTGCTCTCGGGCATCAGCGAGACGAAGTCCCAGAAGGTGTCGTGCGCGCTCGCGGCCTGCGGCATCTCGTGGTGCGGCTCGGGCTTGACGGCGTGGATCAGGTCGGGGAACTTGATCGCGTCCTGGATGAAGAACACCGGGACGTTGTTGCCCACGAGGTCGTAGTTGCCCTCGCGGGTGTAGAACTTGACGGCGAAGCCGCGCACGTCGCGCACCGTGTCGGCAGATCCGCGCGAGCCGGCCACGGTGGAGAAGCGCACGAACACGGGCGTCTTTGCCTCCGGGTCCTGCAGGAAGTCGGCGCAGGTGAACTGCGACATCGACTTGTAGACCTGGAAGTAGCCGTGCGCCGCCGAACCGCGCGCATGCACCGCACGCTCCGGGATGCGCTCATGGTCGAAGTGCGTGATCTTCTCGCGCAGGATGAAGTCTTCGAGCAGCGTCGGGCCGCGCACGCCCGCTCTCAGCGAGTTGTGGTTGTCGGGAAACTGCAGGCCCTGGTTGGTGGTGAGCGTGGTGGGGTGCTCGACGGTGAAGCCTTCGAGCTGCTGCTGCTTGGGGTTCGCAGCATCGCCCGAGCCGGTCTTCGAGGCACTGGCGCGACGGCCTGCGGCGGCCTTGTTCTGAGGTGACATCGGGGACTTGCCAGGATCTTTCTTCATTGGTGGAGATTCGTGACGGAACAAGAAGGAACTGCTTCGTCAGCCTGCCTCGCCGTTGTCCAGGAACATGTCCAGCACGTTCACCAGGGCGATGAGGCAGATGCAGCCCGCCACCGCGGCGACACCCCAGACGAGGATTTCATCTCCCCAGGTGCTGGTGAACGAATCGAAAAGCGTCGAAAACTCCATGATTTCCCCTCCGGATTTCGCCCCTCTGGTGGCGGATGACTTGCAAGAGAGCAAAGGTTATGTTTTGCAACGCCTGCACACCGTAGTGGCGCCCCCTTCGCGTCTGTGGGAGAAAACGCGGGTGCGCGGTAGGAGCCCGCCGACAACGCAGCGCACCCGCCTACGAAGCTTCGCGAGTCCGGCCCGTGGGCGCAACGCGCGGCGCTGCATAGGATCGGGCGACCATGTTGATCAGAATCGGCTTCGACATCGAACTGCAGGTGACGGCACCCACGGCGCTGATCCACATGCTGCAGGTGCACCCCTCGCGCGCAGGTGACCTGCAAGGCGGGGAGAACCTCGAGCTCAGCCCCGCGCTGCACACGGACCACTACATCGACGGCTTCGGCAATCGCTGCGCCCGCGTACGCATACCGCAGGGCGTGGACAGCGTGCGCCTGCGCAACCACGCGCTGGTGTACGACACCGGCCAGCCCGACCCGGTGCATCTCGAAGCCCGCCAGCTCGCCGCGGCCGAACTGCCGGTGGAGACGCTGCCCTTCGTGCTGCCCAGCCGCTACTGCGAGGTCGACAGCGAACTGCTGGCCTTCGCCTGGGACCACTTCGGGCAGGTGGCACCCGGCTGGCCGCGCGTGCAGGCGATCTGCGACTTCGTGCACCGGCACCTTCGCTTCGACTACGGCAGCGCCCGCGCAACGCGCACCGCGCTGGAGGGCTTCCGCGAAGGCACGGGCGTGTGCCGCGACTTCGCGCACCTGGCGATCACGCTGTGCCGCGCCATGAACATCCCGGCGCGCTACGCGACCGGCTACCTGGGTGACATCGGCGTTCCGATCGCCCCCTACCCGATGGACTTCAGCGCATGGTTCGAGGCCTACCTGGGTGACCGCTGGTACACCTTCGACGCGCGGCACAACACGCCGCGCATCGGCCGCATCGTGATCGCGCGCGGACGCGACGCGGCGGACGTGCCCATCACCATGGTGTTCGGCGCGAACACGCTCAAGCGCTTCGAGGTGACGACGGAGGAAGCGCTCGGCTGAAGCGCTCCCTCGCGACGGGCTTCAGCCCGGCGGGTAGCCCAGCAGCTTCATTGCGGCAGTGAGGCTCTTGCGGCGGCGCTCCATGCCGGCCCAGGGCTTGTTGCCGATGTCGAAGCGCTCCGCCACGTTGGCGACCGTCCATTGCGCGGGGCCGGCGAGCGAGGGAAGCTCTTCCCAGTCGAGCGGCACCGACACGCCCAGCCCGGGGCGCGAGCGCGCCGACCATGCGCTCACGGTGGTTGCGCCGAAGCCGTTGCGCAGGTAGTCGACGAAGACCTTGCCCACGCGGTTGCGCGGCCCGCTCTTGGCGACGAAGCGCGCCGGGATCGTCTTCGCGAGATGCGCCACCACGGCCTGCGAGAAGCCCTTGACGGTGTCCCAGTCGTACTGCCGGCGCACCGGCACCACCACGTGCAGGCCCTTGCCGCCGCTGGTCTTCAGGAAGGCCGGCAGGCCCAGCTCGTCGAGCAGCGTGCGCACGAGCATCGCGGCCTCCTGCACCTGCGGCCACTCGACGCCTTCACCGGGGTCGAGGTCGAAAGTCATGCGGTCGGGCCTGCCGATGTCGTTCGAGGTGGCGTTCCAGGTGTGCAGCTCGATCACGTTCATCTGCGCGGCGCCGAGCAGCCCCTCCTTCCTGTCGATCTGCAGCAGCGGCTCGTGGCCGGGGTCGAGCGCGGGATCGAGCTGGTTCACGCCGGGAATCTCGTGTGCCTGCAGGTGCTTCTGGAAGAACAGTTCCCCGCCCACGCCCTCGGGCGCGCGCACCAGCGACACGGGCCGCCCGCGCAGGTGCGGCAGCATGAGCTTCGACACGCTGTCGTAGTAGGCGGCGAGCTCCCCCTTGGTGATGCCGCTGTGCTTGTCGATCACGCGGTCGGCGTGGGTGATCATCTGGGCCATGGACTTGTTTCCTGCTCCTTCGTTGCGGGTGGTGCCGGTGCTCTTTCTCTTCATGGGGGCCTTGGTCGCCTTCGCCTCGATCGCGCGCACGCGCTGCGGCTGCTCGCGCCGGATCTCGCGCGCCGGCTTGTCGCTGCGCAGGCCCTGGAAGACGGCCTGGCGCACGCGATGCTCGCGCGTCCATTCGCCGAAGGAAACCTCGGCCACCAGCGACGGCTCGACCCACTGCGCCTTCACGCCGCGCGGCAGGGGCTCGAAGGGGCAGCCGTCCACGGCCAGCCTGTCGAGCTTCGCCTTGATGTCGGCCAGGCGGCTCGCATCGAAGCCAGTGCCCACGTTGCCGCAGTAGCGCAGCCGGCCGCCGTCTTCGTCGTCGTACACGCCCAGCAGCAGCGCGCCGAAGCCCTCGCGCGAGCCCTTGGGCGCGGTGTAGCCGCCGATGACGAACTCCTGGCGCTGCTGGTTCTTGAGCTTGATCCAGTCGGGCGAGCGCCGCGACACGTAGGGCGAGCCCTTGCGCTTGCCGACGATGCCCTCGAAGCCGATGCGCGCGGAAGACGCGAGCAGGTCGCGCGGCGAGACCTCGAAGGCATCGCTCAGGCGCAGCGGCGCGGGCGGCCTGCCGCCGAGCAGCGCGGCCAGCCTGCGGCGGCGCTCCTCCACCGGCAGCTCGCGCAGGTCCTCACCGTCGATGAAGGGCGCGTCGAAGAGCCAGTAGACGATCGACGAGGTGGCGCCGCTATCGAAGGCGTTCTGCAGCGCCTGGAAGTCGGGCGCGCCATTGGGCCCCTCGACGGTGATCTCGCCGTCGAGCCACGCCGAGCGGGTGTCGAGCCGCGAGAGCGCCTCGACGAGCCCCGGCAGCTTCGCGCTCCAGTCGTGGCCGTTGCGGGTGAAGCAGCGGACCTTGCCCTTGCCGTCGATGCGCGACAGCAGGCGGTAGCCGTCGAACTTGAGCTCGTAGAGCCAGTCGTCCGGCGTGGAAGGTGGGGAGGAGGCCAGCGTCGCAAGCTCGGGTTCGAGCGTGGCGGGCAGCGCGGTCTTCCCGCCTTTGCGCTGCGCCTGCACCTTCTTCGCCTTGGCGGGCGCGGTGGCGGGCTTCGCGGCCTTCGCCGTCTTCTTCGGCGCCTGCCCCACCTCGTCGACGCCCAGGCCGGTGATCACGCTCGCGGGCTCCTGCGCCACCACGTCGTACTCGTCGAGCGGGCGCGCCTCGTCGTCGCGCTCCTTGATGAGCAGCCAGGGCTCGTGCGATTCGTCGCCCTTGCCGCGCATGCGCACCAGCGTCCAGTGGCCGTGCAGCTTCTCGCCGCGCAGCTCGAACTTGAGCTTGCCGGCCGCCAGCGCCTTTCGCGCGTCGCCCTCGGGCAGCCAGTCGCCGCGGTCCCAGACGATGACCGTGCCGGCGCCGTACTGTTTCGGCGGAATGGTGCCTTCGAAGTCGGCGTACGAGATCGGATGGTCTTCCACGTGCACCGCCATGCGCTTCACGCCGGGGTCGAGGCAGGGGCCCTTGGGCACGGCCCAGCTCTTGAGCGTGCCGTCGAGCTCCAGCCTGAAGTCGTAGTGCAGGTGGCTCGCATGATGCTTCTGGATGACGAAGCCCAGCGCGCCCTTGCCGCGCCGTCCGCCGGACTTCGGCTCGGGCGTGCGGGAGAAATCGCGCTTGCCGTGGTAGCGCGCAAGCGCCTTGCGGGCGGTGGAGGAGGAAGAGGACGCGTTGCGTGCCATGGCGTGCGGCGCTCCCCGGGATCAGGCGGCGCGCCGCTGGCGGGCCGATGCACTTCGCGCGGTGCTGCCGCTGCTGCTCCTTGTGGCGGTCTTTCGCTTCTTCGCCGCCGGGCGCCGGGTCCGCGGCGCTTCGGGTTCTTCCTCCTCTTCTTCATCCTCCTCTTCGGCGTCGGCGTTCCTCGCCCTGCCACCGCCACCACCGCCCTTGCGCAGGCTGCGCTTGAGCAGCTCGGTCAGGTCGATGACCTTGGCGCCGCGGCCGGTGTCCTGCGCCTCGCCTTCTTCCGGGTCGGACCGGATCACGGTCTCGGTCTGGCCGGCCTTCACCTTCTTGTCGACCAGTCGAAGGATCTCGTCCTTGAACTCGTCGCGGAAGGCTTCGGGGTCCCAGTCAGCGCTCATGTCCTCGACCAGCTCCTTCGCCATCTCGAGCTCGCGCTCGCGCAGGCCGGCCTTCTTCACGTCTTCCGAGGGCAGCGGCAGGTCGCTCCAGGGGCGGATGTCGGCGCCCCAGCGCAGCAGGTTCAGCACGAGGCCGGGGCCGACGGGCACCAGCGCCGCGAGGTGCTGTTTGGTCTGGATGACCACGCGGGCCACGCCCACCCGGCCGGTGCGCTGCAGGGTCTCGCGCAGCAGCGCATACACCTTGGCGCCGCGATTGATCGGCGCCACGTAGTAGGGGCGCTCCAGGTACACGAAGGGAATGCCGTTGGCCGGCACGAAGCTCTCGATCTCGATGGTCTGCGTGGTCTTGGGGTAGGCGGCGGCGATCTCCTTGTCGCTGAGCACCACGTACTCGCCGCTCTCATACTCGATGCCCTTGACGATCTGCTCGCGCGCGATCTCCTTTCCGGTCTTCTTGTTGACGCGCTTGTAGCCGACCGGGTCCATGGTCCGCTTGTCGAGCCAGTCGAAGTCGATGCCGTGGTCGACGGTGGCCGAATACAGCGCCACCGGGATGTGGACGAGGCCGAAGCTGATGGCACCCTTCCACAGGACGCGCGGCGCGGGTGCTTTCTTGGTGACGGGCATGTGCGCACTCCTTCAGCCTCGAATGTGCGCCGCCCCGGCGGCAGCGCTGTAGGAGCGCGGCCCCAGGCGCCGTCAGGGCGCGCCGGTGCCGCCCAGGGGGCCCAGCTGGCGCTCGCTCGGGCGCGCGAAGTAGAACCACTCGGCGCCCGGCAGCGCCATCGCGTTGGGGAACACGATGAAGCCGTCGTCGGGGGCGCTCAGCAGCGTGCCGTCGTGCCGCATGCCGATGGGCTCGCCGCGCTGCACCTCGTCGAAGGTGGCCCAGTCGCGCACGAAGCTGTCTTCCTCGTGCAGGCGGTCGGTCACGCTGGCCAGGCGCAGCAGCCTGGGCGGCTGCGCGGGACCGCCGGAGAGCCCCTCGGGCAGTTCCGCCATGCCCAGCAGCGCCAGCGTGCGGCGGATGGCGCGCCACGCCACCTCGGGCGCCTTCGGGTCGAGATGCTGGCCGCATTCGAGCGTGACGCCGTAGCCGCCGCGGCTGCGGATGTACTCGTTGGTGCCGCGGCCGAAGTCGAGCTCGGCCTCGCTGGCCGGCGTGCCGCCCGCGCGCTGCGCGAGGCCGGCGGCGTAGATGTCGAGCCAGCCCTCCACCACGATCGGCGTGCCGATGTGCAGCGCGAGCTGGCCTTCCTCGTACGAACGGGCGAAGGGCTCCAGGGTGCCGGTGTTGTCGCGCGGGCCGATCATCGCGAAGGCCTCGCCCTCGCTCTGGAAGGAGTGCAGGTCCAGCAGGACCTCGTGGCGTTCGATGATCGGGGCCAGCACGTTGGTCACGCGGGCTTCGTAGTCGGCCGGCGACCCGCTCGGGCGGAACATGCGGTTGAGGTTGCGCTCGCCCTCGCGCTGCAGGCGGCGCCGCGCGAGCGGGTTGGCCACCGGCACCATGGTGAGTTCGCCGCGCAAGAGCCGCAGCGAGCCCGACTCGAACTCGCCCAGCACGCGCTCGATGCCCAGGGTGCCGGAGATCTCGTCGCCATGCACGCCTCCCATCACGAGCAGCCGGGGACCGGGGTTCAGCGAGGCGAACGAATGGATGCGCAGGCTGTCGGTGGCCGCGCCGGCGAAAGGATCGGAAGACATCCGGGGATTATTGCGGAGCCCCTTGCCCGCAGGCAAAAGCGCTATGCGTTCGATAGCAGAAAGCCACGGCCCGCAAAGGCCGAGGCGAGGCCTACAGGGAGTGCCTCGCCCGTCCTACCGGGCAGGCCGGGGCGACGGCGCAGGCTCGGTGGCTGTCAAAAGGAGTCCATGCATGAACAGCAAGAGCAACGCCGGCAAGGCGCAGCCCACCGACCCGCTGAAGGATGCCGGCGGCGGCGACACCAAGGTGGAGCAAGGCGGCGAATCGTCGCCGCGCCTGCCGCACGAGCGCGACCAGTCGTCCGACAGCCAGCAGACGCGGGAGGGCCGCCCGCCCGAGGTGGGCCGCAAGGCCCATGACGACGTGGAGCGCGGCTTGGTCGACACCGACCGCGGCCCGGTGACGGACCGCGTCTACAACGACAAGGTCAAGCGCTGACGACGCCGGCGAGCTGCCTGCGCATCTCGGAGATCACGGCGCCGTAGTCCTTGGCGTTGAAGATCGCGCTGCCGGCCACGAAGGTGTCGGCGCCCGCCGCGGCCACGCGCGCGATGTTGTCGGCCTTGATGCCGCCGTCCACCTCCAGGCGGATGTCGCGCCCGCTCTGCTCGATGCGCTTGCGCGCCTGCTCGATCTTGCGCAGGGCCGAGTCGATGAAGCTCTGGCCGCCGAAGCCGGGGTTGACGCTCATGATCAGGACGAGGTCGATGTCGTCGATCGCCCAGTCCAGCGCCTCCAGGCCCAGCCCGGGGTTGAACACCAGCCCGGCCTTGCAGCCGGCCGCCTTGATGGCCTGGATGCTGCGGTGCGTGTGGGGCGAGGCGTCGGGGTGGAAGCTGATGTAGTCGGCGCCCGCTTGCGCGAAAGAGGCCGCCAGTGCATCGACCGGCTGGATCATGAGGTGCACGTCGATCGGCACCGGCGTGCCGTCCGCCGTCTTGGCGTAGGGCTTGAGCGCCTGGCAGATCATCGGGCCGAAGGTCAGGTTCGGCACGTAGTGGTTGTCCATCACGTCGAAGTGGATCCAGTCGGCGCCGGCCGCGATCACGTCGGTCAGTTCTTTGCCGAGGTGCGCGAAGTCGGCGGACAGGATGGAGGGCGCGATGCGGAACGGGGTGCTCATAACCCTCGATTCTCGCAGCCGGCGCAAGCCCGACCAAAGGCCTCCGTTACCATCCGCCCCATGTCACACAGTCCCTTCAGCGTCCAGGTCGAACCGCGCTACCTGGCCGACCAGTCCTCGGCCAAGGACAACATCTACACCTTCTCGTACACGGTCACCATCACGAACACGGGTCCGGTGTCGGCCCAGCTGATCGCGCGCCACTGGCTGATCAACGACGCCTCGGGGCATTCGCAGGAGGTCAAGGGACTGGGCGTGATCGGCCAGCAGCCGCTGCTGGCGCCCGGCGAGACCTTCCGCTACACCAGCGGCTGCCGCCTGCAGGCCTCGAGCGGCACGATGCACGGCAGCTACTTCGTGGTGACGGAGGAAGGCGACCGCTTCGACGTGCCCATTCCGATGTTCGTGCTCGAGGCAGACATAGGCGGAGCACCGGTCTCCCGCGTCCTGCACTGATTTCCCCATGCGCTGATGCCCTGATGAGCACGGCGCGCCCGCTTTCTCCCCTTCTCCCCCGCCCCCCGACATGGCTGCCGCATCGCGCGACTTGCAGGGGCTGCTTGCCGGCCTCGATCCCTCGGCCGATGTGGCGCAGCGCCACATCTGGCTCATCGACATCTTCGACTGGGTGCGCGGCGACCGCGCCTCGCCACAGGCGGCCATCGGCCGCGTCCAGCTGCTGCTTGACGCCGTCGAGGCGCGGCCCGAGCTGCGCGAGCGGCTGCGCGCCTGGTGGCGCGTCTTCACGCAGACGGTCGACCTGACGACGCTGCTGGCCGACTACGGCTTCGCACCGCGCACCGCCTTCGCGAGCGAGCTGACGGAGAGGCTGCGCCGCAAGATCCTGCCCGGCACGCCCGAGACCACCGACGCCTCCGACCTGTTCCGCATGGTGCTGCCGGGCGTCTTCGACGCGGGCTGGATCGCGCTGCTCGACGAGACGCAGCTCGCCCGCATCGGCGCCCTGCTGGCCGGCGCCGCCCCCGACACCGACGGCGTGCCGCGCTGGCGCCACACGGTGATCGATGCCGTCACCTACTGCGCGAGCCAGGTGGTGGCGGCAGGCTTCTCGCCCGAGCTGCGCCTGCGCATGAGCGCCGACGCGGTCGGCAGCGCGCGCCCCTTCCACGCGCTGATGGCCGACCTGGACGAACTGCGCGAGCAGATGTTCGACCGCCCCGGCCAGCCGCGCGACGAGGAGGCCCTGCAGGCCGCCTTCATCGCCTTCCGCGACCGGCTGGACGCCTGCCGCGCGGCCGCCGCCTCGGTCTACACCCACCTGGAGGACAACGGCATCTCGGTGGGCCTGGTGTTCCGGCTGCGCCAGCTGCGCGAGCGGGTGCTGCGCATCCGCGAGCTGCTCGACTGCCTGATGGCGCCCAACCCCGGGCCCAGCGTGGCGCGGCTGGTGGGCCGGCTGGTGCTGGCCGGCGGCGAGCGCAACAGCATCCGGGCGCTGATCGCCTCCAATTCGTCGATGCTGGCCGCCAAGGTGACCGAGCGCAGCGCCGAGACCGGCGAGCACTACATCACCCGCGACCGCGCCAGCTACGTGCAGATGGTGAAGAAGGCGGCCGGCGGCGGGGCCTTCACCTCCCTCACGGTGCTGATGAAGTTCGGCATCTACGCGCTGGGCCTGTCGGCCTTCTGGAGCGGGCTGAGCGCGGGCCTGATGTATGCGGCCAGCTTCGTCGCGATCCAGCTGCTGCACCTGACGCTGGCCACCAAGCAGCCCGCGATGACCGCGCCGGCCCTGGCGGCCCGGCTGCGCGACATCAGGTCGGACGCGGGGGTGGACGATTTCGTCGACGAGGTCGCCAACCTGGTGCGCTCCCAGGTGGCGGCCGTGCTGGGCAACGTGCTGGTGGTGGTGCCGGCGACGGCGGCCGTCGCGCTGCTGATCCAGTTCGCGCTGGGCCGGCCGCTGCTGGACGCGGCGCATGCGGCCGCGACGCTGAAATCGCTCTCGCTGGCCGGGCCGACCGCTCTTTTTGCGGCAATCACCGGCATCCTGCTGTTTTCGGCCAGCATCGTCGCCGGCTGGACAGAAAACGCCTTTGTCCTGCATCGGATCGACTCTGCAATGCGTTACAACCCCCGCATCGGCGCTTTTCTCGGCGCCGCACGGGCTCGCCGCTGGGCCGACTTCATGCGCAAGAACATTTCAGGCTTCGCCTCCAACATCTCGCTGGGACTCATGCTCGGGCTGCTGCCCGCGGTCGCGGGTTTCTTCGGGCTCGGGCTGGACGTGCGGCACGTGACACTGTCGGCCGGACAGATCGCCGCCGCGGCGGCGTCCACCGGCCTGGCCGTGTTGCAGCAACCTGCGCTGTGGTGGGCGGTGGCGGCGATCCCGGTGATCGGCGCGCTCAATGTGAGCGTGAGTTTCTATTTCGCTTTCCGCCTGGCGCTGCGAGCGCACAGCGTGAGCCTGGACGACCGCGCACGCATCCGCAGCGCGATCTGGGCCCGCTGGCGCAGCCGGCCGGTGAGCTTTTTCCTGCCTGGACGAATTTGACGAGCTTACTCAACGATATGCTGGGTTTCTGGTCCGAGTGGGTGCGCCCCTCGGCCGGCCTGCCCACCGTGCTGTGGTCGCTGCTGCTGGCGGCCGCGGCGGCCTCCGGCCACCTCGTGCAACGCTACCTCGGGCTACCCAAGGTGATCGGCTACTCGCTGGTCGGCGCGGTGGTTGGTTTCGCGGGCTTCGAGGGCGCGATCTGGCCGCTGCGCGGCATCAGCCTCTTCCTGCTCGAACTCGCCGCGGCCGTTGTGCTGTTCGAGGCGGGCGGGCGCCTGCCGCTGCGCTGGTTCCGCCACAACCCGATGGTGCTGGTGCAGAGCCTGCTCGAAGCCACGCTGACCTACTTCGGCGTGTACTGGGTGCTCACGCTGCTGGGCCTGCCCGAGCCCGTGGCCAACCCGATCGCGCTGATGGCCATCGTCGCCTCGCCGGCGGTGCTCAGCCGCGTGATCATCGACACGCGCGGTGCCGGCCCGGTGACCGAGCGCGCGATGACGCTGGCCACGCTCAACACCTTCTATGCGCTGGCCCTGGGCTACGCGCAGGCCGGCCTGATCGAGCGCGCGCCGCAGACCCTGCTGCAGAAGCTCTACCCGGTGGCGGTGGTGCTGGGCCTGTCGTTCGTGGTGGGCGCGATCATGGCGCTGGCGCTGCGCTCGGCGCTGCGGGTGATGAGCCCGACGAGCGAGAACACCTCGATCCTGCTGCTGGCGATCATCGCGGCGGGCGCGGCGCTCACCGCGCATATCGGCGGCTCGGCGCCGCTGGCGGCTCTGATCGGCGGCGTGCTGCTCAAGACGCTGAATCCCAAGCCCTGGGCCTGGCAGCGGCAGCTGGGCACGGCCGCCTCGCTGCTGACCATGCTGATGTTCGTGCTGGTGTCCATCGTGGCCGCGCAGGCCGACTGGACGCTGCCGGTGGCCAGCGTGGTGCTGGCCGTGATCGCCGTGCGGCTGCTGACCAAGATCGCCGGCGTGGCTGTGGCCAACCCCGGCAGCGGCGCGAGCTGGAAGCAGGCCTTCTGGGTCGGGTGCGCGATGTCGCCGCTGTCGTCGATCGCCTTGCTCATCGCATCGAATTTCGCCACCGCCTCGCCGCTGCTGGGCACGATGATCACCCAGGTGGCCCTGCCCTCGATCCTGCTGATGGAGGTGGTGGGCGCGGTGCTCGCCACCGTGGCGATCCACGCGGTGGGAGAGAGCTCGGTACCCTGGGCGCCACGGGCCTTCAGCATCACGGAGGACACGCAGCGATGAGCACCACCGCAGCCACCCCCATCGATCCGGACAGCGACGACGTGCGCTCCGCACCGCTGCCTGCCGACCCGGCCAGCCGCGCGGTCAAGCTCGAGCCCTTCAACAAGTCGGAGGCGCTGTCGCTGGGCGTGGAGCTCGAGCTGCAGCTCGTGAACACGCACGACTACGACCTCGCCCCCTACGCCGAGGACATGCTGCGCCTGATGGCCCAGACCCCGCTGCCCGGCAGCGTGGTGCCCGAGATGACCTCGAGCATGATCGAGATCTCGACCGACATCTGCCACTCGGCGCAGGACGTGATCACGCAGCTCTCGCCCATCCGCGAGGCGCTGATCCGCAATGCCGACAAGCTCAACATCGCGGTGGTGGGCGGCGGCACGCATGCCTTCCAGCAGTGGCACGAGCGGCGCATCTACGACAAGCCGCGTTTTCGCGAGCTGTCGGAGCTGTACGGCTACCTGAGCAAGCAGTTCACCATCTTCGGCCAGCACGTGCACATCGGCTGCCCCGATGCCGACGCGGCGCTGCTGATGCTGCACCGCATGTCGCGCTACATCCCGCACTTCATCGCGCTGTCGGCGTCCTCGCCGTTCGTCCAGGGGCAGGACACGCAGTTCGACTCGGCGCGGCTGAACTCGGTGTTCGCCTTTCCGCTGTCGGGCCGCGCGCCCTTCACGCTGAGCTGGAAGGAGTTCGAGGCCTACTTCGAACGCATGACCCGCACCGGCGTCGTGCGCAGCATGAAGGACTTCTACTGGGACATCCGCCCCAAGCCCGAGTTCGGCACCATCGAGATCCGCGTGTTCGACACGCCGCTGACGGTGGAGCGCGCCGCCGCGCTCGCCGGCTACGTGCAGTCGCTGGCCGCATGGTTCCTGCAGGAGCAGCCCTTCGAGCCGACGGAAGACGACTACCTCGTCTACACCTACAACCGCTTCCAGGCCTGCCGCTTCGGCCTCGACGCGGTGTACGTCGACCCCGCCACCGGCCAGCACATGCCGCTGCGCGACCACATCCTGATGACCATGACCCAGCTCGAATGGCACAGCGAGGCGCTCAACGCCACGAAGGCGCTGGGCGAGCTGCGCACCAGCGTGGAAGCCAACCGCAACGACGCGCGCTGGCTGCGCGAGAAGCAGGGCAAGGAGCGGCTGCTGGCCGAGGTGGTGCGGCAGGCGGCGCTGAGGTTCCGGGGGCAGGCCTGAGCCGCGCCGCAGCGCTTATGCTCTCACCCCCATGGGTGAATTCGACCTGATCGCACGCTACTTCAAGCGCCCCGCCACGCGCTCGCCGCTGGGTGTGGGCGACGACTGCGCATTGCTCGCGCCGGCTGCCGGCATGCAGCTGGCCGTGTCCTCCGACATGCTGGTCGAGGGGCGGCATTTTCTTTCCACCGTCGATCCGGCGCGGCTGGGCCACAAGGCGCTGGCGGTGAACCTCAGCGACCTGGCGGCCTGCGGCGCGAAGCCGCTGGCCTTCACGCTCGCGCTGGCGCTGCCGGGCGTGGACGAGCCCTGGCTCGAAGGCTTCTCGCGCGGGCTGCTCGCGCTGGCCGATGCGCACGGCTGCGAGCTTGTGGGCGGCGACACCACGCGCGGCCCGCTCAACATCTGCATCACGGTGTTCGGGGAAGTGCCGGCGGGCGCCGCGCTGCTGCGCTCGGGCGCGCGCGCGGGCGACGACATCTGGGTGAGCGGGACGGTGGGTGACGCGCGGCTGGCGCTCGAGATGTTCCGCGGCACGATCTCGCTGCGCGCCGAGGCCTTCGAGTCGGCGCGCGAACGCATGGAACAGCCCACGCCGCGCGTGGCGCTCGGGCAGGCCCTGCGCGGCATCGCCACCTCGGCGGTGGACGTGAGCGACGGGCTGATCGGCGACCTGGGCCACATCCTCGCATCGAGCGGCGTGGGCGCCACGCTCGACGCCGATGCGACCACTGCGCTGATCTCGGTCGACACCGGCAACCTGGGCCGCGAAGTGCTGCGCACCTGCGCGCTGTCGGGCGGAGACGACTACGAGCTGGTGTTCACCGCGCCCGCTTCGGCACGCGAGGCCGTCATGCAGGCCGGCCTGGGCAGCGCCACGCGCGTCACGCGCATCGGCCGCATCGAGGCCGATGCGGGCCTGCGCATCGTAGACACGGCCGGCGCGACGGTGTCGCAGCGCTTCGGCTCGTTCGACCATTTCATCTAGTTTTCCTTCGGCGCCGCTTTCCCGGGAAGCACCGGGAAGCACCGAGGAGCCGGCGTTGCCGGGCCTCTGGTGTTGCCTCCGAAGGGGTTGGCCCGCGCGACACGAAGTGCGCGCAGCCTGGGGGAGAGCCTATCCCCCTCGCACCACCGCCTGCATCTTCTGCTGCGCCGCATTGATGGCGGCCGACTGGCCGTTCAACTGCTGCAGCATCTTGTTGAGCTCGGCCTGGACCGCCGGGTCGGTCACGGCGACGCTGCTGCCGCTGATCTGGATCTTCGACTTGTTCTTCTCGATGAAGTCGCCGATGGCCAGTGCACTGTCGAACACGTTGTCGAGCGCGGGGAACACCTCCTTGAAGGTGGCCGAGGGCGTGGTCACCGTCTTCTCATAGGCCTTGTCGTAGACCTGCTTGAGGTCGTCGGGCTGCTTGAGCTGCGCGTGCGCGGCGTCGGCCTTGGCGGACTGCTGGTCGAGCGCGGTGCGAAGGCCGCCGAGGCCTTCCTTCGCTGCCTTGAGGTCGTCGCGGCGCGCGGGCAGGTCGGCGATGGAGCGCAGCGCGCCCTTGGCCATGATCTGCGTCATGGGCTGGCTCACGGACTTGTTCATGCCCTCGTTGAAATCGGTGATCACCGCGTAGTGCTGTGCGTAGTCGCCGAACGAGGCTTTTTCTTCCGGCGTGGGCACCGGTACGCGCAGGCCGGGCTTGTCGAGCACGCGGGTCTGCAGGAAGGAGATGAAGGCCTTGCGCTGCTCGGCCTCCTTGTTGCCGCAGGCCACCAGCGCGAGGCTGAAGGCGACGAGGAGCGACATGGCCCCGAGACGTTGAATGAAAGTTCTCATGGGCCGAGCCCCCTCTGTGTTGTTGTTCCTGAAAAATTATAGGGAGCGCTTCAGCGCCTCCACGAAGGCACGCGCGGCGGCCGAGAGCGAGTGGCCGCGCTTGGTGACGATCGAGATGTCGCGCGCCACGCGCGGCGAGCTCAGCACCTTGATGACCAGCGACGGATCGGCCTCGGCGCGCGCGAAGGCCGAGGGCATGATCGACGCGCCCATGCCGGCCGCCGTCATCCAGATGGCGGTGGAGAGGAACGACACCTCGTTGACCACGTCGAGCGCCACGCCCGCCTCGGCGGCAGTGCCGTCGATGAGCGGCCGCACGCCGTAGCCCGGGCGCACGGTGATGAGGGGGTGGCCCGCCAGGTCGCTCCAGCGCACCACGCGGGCCTTGGCCAGCGGGTGGTCTTCGCGGCAGACCAGGGCGAGGTGGTCGCGCATGAGGCGCTGCACCTCGACCTCGGCGCCGGGCCGCTCCGGCGTGCCGATGCCGAAGTCCACGTGCTCGCCGATGATGCGCGAGACGAACTGGTCGGGCGCGCAGTCGTTCACCAGCACGCGCACGCCGGGGTGCTGCTCGTTGAAGGCGCGCATCGCATCGGGCAGCAGGAAGGCCGCGAGCGTGGGCGTGATGGCGAGCGTGACGCGCCCACGCTCGAGCGCGGCGAGTTCGCGGAAGTCGTTCGACAGCGAATCCACGTCGCGCAGGATGCGCTCGACCGTCACCATCATCTGCTCGGCCGCCGCCGTGGCCTTGAGCGAACGCGTGGTGCGGTCGAACAGTCGCGTGTCCAGCCCCTCCTCGAGCTGGCGGATCAGCATGCTCACCGCCGACTGCGTGACGAACAGCCGTTGCGCCGCCGCGCTGAGCTTCTTCAGCTGGTAGACGGCGAGGAACGCGCGCAGCTGGCGAATCGTAGGACTGAAGTTCGCATTCATCAGCAAACATGATATTTCATTAGAAATTTCTTGATTTACGAATGAATCCGCCCATCGTTCAATCGTCCGAAAGACGCATCACATTCAAGGAGACCCGATGCCCGCTGCACCTCTTGCACCCGGGAAGAGCGCGCTTCGCCGACGGCTGCTGCTGCTCACCGCGGCGGGCGCGGCGCTGACCGGCGGCAGGAGCTTCGCGCAGGCGCTCGCGCCGTCGCCGCAGCCCGGGGGCGACTTCCCGAACAAGCCGATCCGCCTCGTCGTGACCTTTCCTCCGGGCGGCAGCGCCGACGCGGTGATGCGCCTGCTGGTGCCGCGCCTCAACGACAAGCTGGGCCAGCCGGTGGTGATCGACAACAAGCCGGGCGCGGGCGGCAACGTCGGGCTCTCGCTGGTGGCGAAGGCGCCGGCCGACGGCTACACGCTGGGCCTGGGCGCCGCGGGCGCGCTGACGGCCAACGTGAGCCTCTATGCGCAGATGCCCTTCGATCCGGTGAAGGACTTCAAGCCCGTGGGCATGGTCGCGGCCACGCCCTTCGTGATCGTGGGGCATCCGTCGATCGCGGCGCGCACGCAGCGCGAGCTGATCGCGCTGGCGAAGGCGAGCCCCGGCACGCTGTCGATCGGCCATGGTGGCAACGGCACGGCCATGCACCTGTCGGCCGCGCTCTTCGCGCAGATGGCCGACGTGAAGCTGGTGGAGGTGCCCTATCGCGGCTCGGGGCCGGCAGCGCTCGATGCCATTGCGGGGCAGATTCCGCTCGCGCTGGTCGACCTGCCCGCATCGCTGCAGCAGATCAGGGCCGGCAAGCTCGTCGCCTTCGCGGTGACGAGCGCGCAGCGCGTGCCGATGCTGCCCGAGGTGCCCACGGTGGCCGAGGCCGGGCTCGCGGGCTACGACTCCACCGGCTGGTTCGGCGTGGTGGCGCCCACCGGCACGCCCGCGCCGGTCGTCGCGCGGCTCAACGCCGAGATCGATGCCGCGCTCGGCGACGAGCAGATCAAGGCCTCCATCCGCAACCTCGGTGCCGAGCCCGCACCGACCTCGCCCGCGGCCTTCGAGGCCTACATCCAGTCGGAAACGAAGAAGTGGGCGAAGGTGATCCAGACCGCCCGCATCCGGCTCGACTGACGACGACGCCACCGCCAGAGCATGACCGACCACAACCACACCTCCGCACTCGAGGCCGACGTGATGATCGTCGGCGCCGGCCCCGTGGGCCTGACCCTGGCCATGGACCTCGCCTCGCGCGGCGTCTCGGTCGTGATCTGCGAGACGCGCCGCTTCGCCGAGCCGCCGAACGTGAAGTGCAACCACGTGGCTTCGCGCACCATGGAGCAGTTCCGCCGCCTCGGCGTGGCGCAGAAGCTGCGTGACGCGGGCCTGCCGCCCGACTACCCGAACGACGTGGCGTTCCGCACCACCGTCACCGGCACCGAACTCACGCGCATCCCGATCCCGTGCCGGCGCGACCGCTACACCGAGACCGAAGGCCCCGACGCATGGTGGCCCACGCCCGAGCCGCCGCACCGCATCAACCAGATGTACCTGGAGCCGATCCTGCTGAAGCACACGGCCGCGCTGCCGGGCGTGCAGTTGCTCAACCGAACGCAGTTCGCAGGCTTCACGCAGGACGACGCCGGCGTGACCGCGATCGCCACCGACATGGACAGCGGCGTCACGCGCAGCATCCGCTGCCGCTACATGGTGGGCTGCGACGGCGGCTCGTCGGCCGTGCGCAAGCAGATCGGCGCGAAGCTCGAAGGCATGGCGGTGATCCAGCGCGTGCAGTCGACCTTCATCCGCGCGCCGGGGCTGCGCGCGCTCATCCCCGGCAAGCCGGCGTGGTCGTACTACGCGATGAACCCGCGCCGCTGCGGCACGATGTTCGCCATCGACGGGCACGAGACCTGGCTGGTGCACAACCACCTGAACGCGGAGGAGCCGGAGTTCGATTCGGTGGACCGCGACCAGTCGCTGCGCAACATCCTCGGCGTGGGCCCCGACTTCGAGTACGAGATCATCAGCAAGGAAGACTGGATCGGCCGCCGCCTCGTGGCCAACCGCTTCCGCGAGGGCCGCGTGTTCCTCGCGGGCGACGCGGCGCACCTGTGGGTGCCCTACGCGGGCTACGGCATGAATGCGGGCATCGCCGACGCGCTCAACCTCTCGTGGCTGCTGGGCGCTGTCGTGCAGGGCTGGGGCGACGAGGCCATGCTCGACGCCTACGAGGCCGAGCGCCTGCCGATCACCGAGCAGGTGTCGAACTTCGCGATGAACCATGCACAGAAGATGATCCGCGCGCGACGCGCGGTGCCGCAGAACATCGAGGAGCCCGGCTCCGCAGGCGACGCGCTGCGCGCCGAGGTCGGCCACGAGGCCTACGAGCTCAACGTGCAGCAGTTCTGCTGCGGCGGCCTGAACTTCGGCTACTTCTACAGCGGCTCGCCGATCATCGTGGCGGACGGCGAGCACACGGCACCGCCCTACTCCATGGGCGAGTTCACGCCCTCCACCGTGCCCGGCTGCCGCGCGCCGCATTTCTGGCTGGCCGACGGCCGCTCGCTCTACGACGCCTTCGGCCCTGGCTACACCATGCTGCGCTTCGACCGCAGCGTGGACGTGCGTCCGCTCGAACGCGCCGCGGCCGCCTACGACATGCCGCTCACCGTGCTCGACATCGAGACGGAGGACGTGCCCAAGGCCTACACGCACCGGCTCGTGCTGTGCCGCGCCGACCAGCACGTGGCCTGGCGCGGCGCGCACCTGCCGGCCGAGGTCTACGACCTGGTGGGCACGCTGCGCGGCGAGGGCCAGCGCGTCCGGGCGCGCCGCAAGGCGCTGGCGTGGGAAGGCGTGGTGGCCTGAACCTCCCGCAGCCTTGCCAGCTCACCAGCCGCGCCGCGCGACCACGCGGTACGCGAGCCACGCCGCTGCAGCGGGCGCGAACGCGAAGCCCGCGAACAGCCACACGGCCGCCGACTTCGCGCCGTCCACGCCGCCCGGCACGCTGAGCCCCGCCGCATTCGCCACCAGCCCCGCCACCGCCGCGCCCACGGCCATGCCGTAGAGCTGCACGGTGGTGATCGAGGCCGAGGCCAGGCCCTGCTCGCCCTTCGGCGCCAGCGACATCACGCGCGTGATCAGGTGCGGCCAGCCGATGCCCACGCCGAGCCCCACGGCCGCGAGCGCGATGGCGATCAGCACGGTCTGGGCGCCTGCGTCGACCGCGCCCGGCGAAGGCAGCAGCCACGCGAGCGCGAGCAGCCCCGGCGTGCAGGCCACCGGGCCCATGCGCAGCATGCGGTCGGCGCCCGCGCCGCTTCGGCCCGACGACAGCAGCGAGCCCGCGCTCCAGCCGCCCGCCATCGCGGCCGTGAGATAGCCCGCCGCCAGCGGCGAACGGCCGTGCAGCAGCTGCAGGAAGTACGGCACGAAGATCTCGGTGGTGCTGCCGATCAGCAGCAGCGCCACGCTGGCGTAGATGGCGCCCAGCGGCGCGCTCACCGCATAGGCGCCGCGCGGCAGCACGCGCACCGTGGCGCGGCCGTCGATGCGGGTGGCGACGAAACCGATGGCCAGCCCCGCCGCCACGCCGGCGGCCTGCCAGCGCAGGTCGGGCACGAGGCCGCTGGCCGCGATGGCGAGCACCGAGGCCGCGAGCAGGCCGATCTGCAATGCCGGCACGCGCGGCGGCGCGGCGGGCCGCTCGTGCCTCACGCCCATCGAGGGCCGCAGCTGCACGAGCACCAGCAGCGCCTGCGCCGCCGCCACCGGCAGCAGGAACCAGAAGGCCCAGCGCCAGTGCCCGGCCTGCGTGAAGAGCCCGCCCACGGCCGGACCGCACAGCGTGGCCACGCCCCACATGCCCGACACCAGCGCCACTGCGCGCGGCCACAGCCGCTGTTCGAACACCAGCTGGATCAGCCCGTAGCTCAGCGCCGCGAGCAGCCCGCCGCCCAGCCCCTGCACCGTGCGGCCCGCCAGCATCCACGGCATGGCCGGCGCGAGCGCACAGCCGATCGAGCCGGCGCTGAACACTGCCAGCGCCGCCAGGCAGGCGCCGCGCGGGCCGAGCACCGCGAGCAGCCGCACCGACAGCGTGGCGCCGAGGATCGAGCCGATCACGAAGAGCGTGGTGCTCCAGGCGTACCAGTCGAGCCCGCCGATCTCGCGCACCACCGAGGGCAGCACGGTGGTCACGATGTGCACGTTGACCGCGTGCAGCGCGACGCCGCCCGTGAGCGCCAGCGCGCGCCAGCCGTTGCGGCCGCTGAAGAGTTCGCCCCAGGCGGCGGTGGAAGTCGGCGGATGCAGGGCCGCGGAGGAAGAGGAAGGCGAGGAAGACGCGGAAGCCATGGGACGCGGGCCGGAAGGCACGAAGAAGCGGAACGAGCCCGGATACTAGGCGTGATAGGCCAATTAAACAAGCTATTGCTTTGATAAATAAACGTCGCCGCGCCGGCCCGACCCCGGATGCGCGACACTCCCTCCCCGATGCAAGCCGCTTCCCCCCATACTTCCTCTTCGTCTTCCTCGTCCACCACGACTTCCGGCGCCATGCCCCGCCCTCCGATGCGCCGCGCCACGCTGCGCTTCCTGCTGTCCCACCCCGCGCACTTCATCGCGCTGGGCTTCGGCTCGGGCATCTCGCGCATCGCGCCCGGCACGGTGGGCACGCTGTGGGCCTGGGTCGCGTTCTCGGTGATGCAGCTGTGGTTCACGCCGGCCGCCATCGGCTGGATCATCGCGGCCTCGCTGCCGATCGGCTGGTGGGCCTGCACCGTGACCGCGCGCGACATGAACGTGGCCGACCCCAGCCCCGTGGTGTGGGACGAAGTGGTCGCCTTCTGGATCGTGCTGTGGCTGGTCACGCCGGCGGGCCTGCTCGCGCAGACCGTCGCCTTCGCGCTCTTCCGCTTCTTCGATGCCGCCAAGCCGGGCCCGGTGGCCTGGGCCGATTCGCTCTTCAAGCAGCGCGACTCGACGGAGGTGGGCTGGTGGCGCGCAGGCTTCGGCATCATCCTTGACGACCTGGTGGCGGCCTTCTGCACGCTGCTGGTCATCGCGCTGTGGCGCGCGTGGTGAGCGCGATGATTTCCCTGTCTTCTTCTCCTGTTCTTCCTCCATGCAACTGAACAAAGCCCTCGCGGACCATGACACGCCCGAACTGGTCGTGGTGCTGGCCGAGCTGCTGCAGAAAAAACGCTGGATGCTGGCCACCGCCGAGAGCTGCACCGGCGGGCTGATCGGCGCCGCCTGCACCGACCTGGCGGGCTCGAGCGTGTGGTTCGAGCGCGGCTTCATCACCTATTCCAACGAGGCCAAGACCGAGCTGCTGGGCGTGGACGCAGGCGTGATCGCCGCGCACGGCGCAGTGAGCGAGCCGGTGGCGCGGGCCATGGCCACGGGTGCGATCGCGCATTCGCCCCCCTCGCGCGTGGCGCTGGCCGTGACCGGCGTGGCCGGCCCCACGGGGGGCACGCCCGAGAAGCCTGTGGGCACGGTGTGGTTCGGCTGGTCGGTGGACGGCGAGGTGCGCACCGAGCGCCGCCGCTTCGACGGCGACCGCGCCACGGTGCGCGCGGCCACGGTGCATCACGCGCTGCAGACGCTGGTCGAGCTGCTGCTCGCGCACTGAAGGCGCACCGAGCGCGCAGCTCAGGCCGCCATGAAGTCGCCCAGCGGCCGGCGCGGCGCGGGCGGCACCGGCGCCATCGGGTAGCCGACGCGGCACATCATCTGCAGCGTGGTGCTGTGCCTGTCTCGCGGCGGCGCAACGCCCAGCAGCATGTGGTGCGCGGCGGCGTGGTGCGGCGCCATCTCGGCGAACTCCTCCAGAGGCTGGCTCATCGGGTGCATGCCCAGGCCCAGGTCGGTGGCGCGCAGCTGCTGGCGCACGTAGGTGCGGCCTGCCGCGATCTGCTCGGTGCGGCTGTTGCCGCGCGTGCTGAGCCAGATGAAGCCCATGGCGGTGTTGGCCTGGTCCTCGTAGAGCTGCAGCGTCCGGCGGAAGGCCAGGCTGTCCTCCGGCGCGGGCCCGCTGCGGTCGAACCGGCCCAGTGCCACGGCCACGCGCAGCGCCGGGTCGTTGAGCGAGAGGCCGTCGCGGTGCGCGAGGATCTCCTGCGGGCCGACGCGCAGCAGCCGCAGGTTTTCCATCGCGGTGCCGGGCGTGGTGAGCTCCACGCGTGCCGCCTCCGCGCAGAGCTTGCGCAGCGCGAGCACGCGCGCCGTGTCCACCGTGCCGGCCGAATTCACGATGCCGCCCGCGGGCACCATCGAGGACAGGCCCTGCAGGACATCCGCGGACACCGGCCGCATGAGGTCGAAGCGCTGCTTGGGCGTGCGCCGCCGCAGCACCTGCGCGAACAGCGGATCGGGCACGCCGCCGCCTGCCAGCCGCAACCGCGCCACCGGGATGTGCGGCCATCGCACCGGCTCGCCGGTCAGCTCTCCTTGAGGCCACAGCTGCACGCTGGCCTGCACGCCGTGGTGGGCCAGCGCCATCACCAGCAGTTCGATGAAGGCGCCATGGCCGATGACCACCTGGCGGCCGAAGGGGTCGCTCTCGGGCTGCACGCGCTCGCGGTCGCAATACACCACGATGGCGTCGGGCTCGCGCAGGTCGACCAGCCAGGGCTGGCGGTTGTAGGCGGTGGGTGCGGTGACGGCGTAGGCGATGGCGCGCCTGCGCAGGTCGGGCTCGTCGCCGGGGCCGTTCCATATCTCCAGCGCTGCCGGCGGCACTTCCGAGTTCAGCCACCAGGTCGCCAGCGCGGCCGCACCCGCTGCCATGACGACGCCGCCTCCCAGCAGCCGCACGAAGTTTCTGCGCTCATCCATCGCGCGGATTATCGAAAGGGCGCCAACAGTTAACAATGGCTTAAGCTCCGCCGACCGCCCCGAGGAACCCAACAACCATGAGCCTTCCATGACCGCAGCCACCAACGCACAGACCATCGAGCGCTTCTACAGCGCCTTCGCCCGGCTGGACGCCCCCGCCATGGAAGCCTGCTACGCGCCCGACGCGGTGTTCGACGACGAGGCCTTCTCGCTGCGCGGGCGCCGCGAAGTGGGCGGCATGTGGCGCATGCTGGCCGGCGGCACCAAGGCCAAGGGCGCCGACGTGTGGAAGCTCACCTGGCGCGACGTGAAGGCCGACGACAGCACCGGCAGCGCCCACTGGGACGCGCACTACCGCTTCACCGCCACCGGGCGCATCGTCGACAACAGCATCGACGCACGCTTCACCTTCACGCCCGACGGGCTGATCGCCACGCACCGCGACAGCTTCCCCTTCTGGACCTGGTCGCGCCAGGCGCTCGGTGCGCCGGGCCTGCTGCTCGGCTGGTCGCCGATGCTGCGCAAGAAGGTGCGCGCCACCGCCGCAGCCAACCTCGCAACCTTTCTCGCACGACAGCCATGAGCACCAACGACACCGCCCTCGCCCTCTCCAACAACGAAGCGCAGCACCGCTACGAGGCCACCCTCGACGGCAAGCTGGCCGGCTATGCCGAATACAACCTGCTGACCGACGCGATCATGTTCACCCACACGGAGGTGCTGCCCGAATTCGAGGGCAAGGGCGTGGGCTCGGGCATCGCGAAGCACGTGCTCGGAGAGGCGCGCGCCAAGGGGCTGCACGTGATTCCGGTGTGCCAGTTCATCGCAGGCTACATCCGCAAGCATCGCGAGTACGCCGACCTGGTGCGACCCGATATCCAGCGCGCCTTCAAGATTTGAACGTGATTTGAACGTGGCTCGCCCCCAGGCTTCGCGCACTTCGTGTCGCTTCGCCAACCCCCTTCCGGGGGCAACACCAGCGGCCCGGCAAAGCCGGTTCCGCGGTGTTCCTTGATCAGGCTTGGGTGTTCTTCGGCGCGGGCAACCAGGCGAAGGCGGCGATGCCCGCCAGCAGCAGCGCAGCGATCGTGCCCAGCACGGCTGTCAGCGGGTCGGCGCCGTGCGCCGCTGCAATCGATGCGGCCACGCCGGTGCCCCACTGCATGAGCGCCACGCCGAGGAACATCGCCATCGTGAACACGGCCATCGCGCGGCCGGTGAGCGTGGCCGGATAGGCGCCGCGCACGTCGGCGTACTGCCAGACGATGAAGCCCGAGAGCACGCCGATCAGCACCATGCCGGCGATGTCGAGCCATGCCGAGTGCAGCACGGCGATCAGCGCGAAGAGTCCCGCATAGCCGAGGCAGCAGACCGTGATCCAGCGGCGGCGCGAAGCGGCGTCTTCGCGGTCGAGGCGGCCGAAGAGCGGCGCGCCGACGAGCGAGATCACCGACACCGCCAGCGCCACGTTGCCGCTCTGCACCAGCGAGTAGCCGTGGCGCTCCATCATCAGCGGCCCCAGCCAGAGGCCGCGCAGCGAGATGAAGGCCGCATACGTGACGGCGCCCAGCACCATGATGCCGAGCGTGTGCGGCATCGCGAAGAGCGCGCCGAACTGGCGGATCGCCTCGGGGATCGACTCCCGCCTGCCGTCGGAAGCCACGGCGGGCTCGTGCACCCAGAACCAGATCGCCAGCCACGCCAGCGCCGCAGCGAGAGCCAGCACCAGGAAGCCCGCGCGCCATGAGTACGCCTGCACCAGCCACGCCAGCGGCGTGCCGGTGACCAGCATGCCCACGCCGCCGATGGCCAGCACCATGCCCGACACGGTGGCGAAGCGCGCCGCCGGAAAGTGCCGCGCGATGAACACCGTGCACACCAGGAAGGCCGGCGCGCAGCCCACGCCGATCAGCGCCTGCCCCGCCACCAGCATCAGGTAGCTGGACGACACCGCCGACAGCAGCGCGCCCGCGATCGCGACCGGAAAGGCCACCAGCACCGTGCGGCGCACGCCGTGCAGGTCGATGCCGATGCCCATGAAGAGCTGCATCGCGCCGAACGCGAAATGAAAAGCCCCCGAGAAGATCCCGAGGGCCTGTGCGGAAAGATGGAAATCGGCCTGCAGCGGACTTGCCATGATGGCGCCCACCGTGCGGAACGCCTGGCTCAGCGCGACCCCGGCGCACAGCGCCAGGACCATCGCCCAGGCCGCGCGCGGCGTCAGCGGCTCGGCGGCCGGAGGCGGCGGCAGCGGCGCATCGGAGTTCATTCAGGAATACCGCGGAACCGGCTTCGCCGGCCCGCAGGTATTGCCCCCTGGAAGGGGGTTGGCGAAGCGACACGAAGTGCGCGAAGCCGGGGGTGAGCCAAGTCACTCACCGTGGCACTTCTTGTATTTCTTGCCGCTGCCGCAGGGGCAGGGGTCGTTGCGGCCCGGCTCGGGTTGCTTGCGGATCGTCTCGGCCTTGGGCCCGAGGCTCTTCCAGAGCTGGCGCAGGTCGTACACCGCCCAGATGGCGGCGCCGAAATCGTCGAGCCGCTGCTGGCTCACGCTGGGCGGGGCGTCGTCGCTGTACATCGACAGCACGGGCTTGCCGGTGTCGTCCTCGGTGAGGGCGACGATGTTGTCGAGCGCGTCGTTCAGCATGCGCGCGGCGTCCTTGTCGCGCGGCTCGGCCCAGTCTTCGGGCCAGTTCTCCACGGCGTACATGAAGCCCAGCGCCCAGACCTGGGCGAAGGAAGGAATGGCCTCGCCGGCCACTTCGGCGCGCTCCTCCTCCGGCAGCGAGGCGATGGCGCCGCGGGTGTCGAGCACCTCGGGCTGCCAGCTGCGCTCGTCGTCAAGCGATTCGACGGGAGCGTCGAGGCCTTCCTCGATCTCGATCCAGCGGCGCTTCCAGTTCCAGACGAACTCCATGTGCTGGGCGGACGAGAAGTTCTCGCCCAGGAGCACGGGCCAGTATTCGGACGGCATGATGGGCCGGCGGGTGCAGATCAGGGCGGCCATGAAGCCTTCGCAGAACTCCCACTGGGGGATTTCCTCGTCGTGCTCGCGCATGGCGTCGAGGGCCTGGTCGAGGGCGTCGAAATCGTCGGGACCGAGGGGGGTGCGGGCTGCGGGGGTGCTGTCGGGGGGCGAAATGGGGTCGGGAATGGTCGTCATGGCAAGTTCGGGGCAGCCCTCTATGATGCAGCAGGCCGCGGCCGAGACTATTTCTTCTATGCCCACGATTATTCCGTTTCCGACGCGCTACAGCGCTTTCGCCCTGTGCGTGGTCGGTCTGGTGGCCTGCCTGGCCTTCGTGCTGGTCTCGCCGCATCTCTGGCTGGCCTGGATCGGCGTGGTAGTATTTGCGGTACTCGCAGGTACCGGCGTGCACGACCTGCGGCAGGCCCGGCACGCCATCCTGCGCAACTATCCGGTGATCGGGCACCTGCGCTTTCTGCTGGAGTTCATCCGGCCCGAGATGCGGCAGTACTTCATCGAGAGCGACTCCGAGGCCGCGCCCTTCTCGCGCGCCCAGCGCTCGCTGGTGTACCAGCGCGCCAAGGGCGACCCCGACAACCGCCCCTTCGGCACGCAGCTGGACGTGACCCTCGCGGGCTACGAGTGGATCAACCATTCGATGCGCCCGACGAAGCTGGCGGGCCACGACTTCCGCATCGTGATCGGCGGCACGCAGCAGCCGGGGGGTGCGAATCCGGCGCAACCGGCCGACGCCGGGCCGCCCCAAGGCGGCCGAGCCTCCCCGTCGGGGGGTGGCGAAGCACACGCAGTGGCGAGCAGGGGGGCCAACCATCCTTGCACCCAGCCCTACAGCGCGAGCGTTTTCAACATCTCGGCCATGAGCTTCGGTGCGCTGTCGGCCAACGCGATCCTCGCGCTCAACAAGGGCGCGAAGATGGGCGGCTTCGCGCACGACACCGGCGAAGGCTCGATTTCGCAGCACCATCGCGTGCACGGCGGCGACCTGATCTGGGAGATCGGCTCGGGCTACTTCGGCTGCCGCAACGACGACGGCAGCTTCAGCGAGGAGCGCTTCACCGCCAATGCGCGCGACCCGCAGGTGAAGATGATCGAGATCAAGCTGAGCCAGGGCGCCAAGCCCGGCCACGGCGGCGTGCTGCCGGCCCCCAAGGTCACGCCCGAGATCGCGGCCGCGCGCGGCGTGCCGGTGGGCGTGGACTGCATCTCGCCGGCCTCGCACAGCGCCTTCTCCACGCCGACCGAGATGATGCATTTCGTCGCCAGGCTGCGCGAGCTCTCGGGCGGCAAGCCCACCGGCTTCAAGTTCTGCCTGGGCCATCCGTGGGAATGGTTCGGCATCGTCAAGGCGATGCAGGCCACCGGCATCACGCCCGACTTCATCGTGGTCGACGGCGCCGAGGGCGGCACCGGCGCGGCGCCGGTCGAGTTCAGCGACCACGTGGGCGCGCCGCTGCAGGAAGGCCTGCTGCTGGTGCACAACACGCTGGTGGGCGTGAACCTGCGGCACCGCATCAAGATCGGCTGCGCCGCCAAGGTGATCACCGCCTTCGACGTGGCACGCATGATGGCGCTGGGCGCCGACTGGTGCAACGCCGCGCGCGGCTTCATGATGGCCCTGGGCTGCATCCAGGCGCAGAGCTGCCACACCGGCCACTGCCCCACGGGCGTGACCACGCAGGACCCGCTGCGCCAGAAGGCGCTGGTGGTGCCGACCAAGGCCGAGCGGGTGCACAACTTCCACCGCAGCACGCTGCATGCGCTGCAGGAGCTGGTGCAGGCCGCAGGCCTCGACCATCCGCAGCAGATCACCGCACATCACATCGTGCGCCGCATCTCCGACACCGAGGTGCGCCTGCTGAGCAACCTGGTGATGCAGGTGCAGCCGGGCGCGTTGCTCGGCCCGCTCGACGAGCAGCACAATGTCTTCCGTACCTACTGGCCGCTGGCCAGTGCAGAGAGTTTCCAGCCCGTCACCCAGGGCCCGAAAGGGCTGGTGGAGGGCTTTGCAATGGCCGCATGAATCCACTGAGTAGAGGCGCCGGCCGGCGCCTGCAATCGCGCAAGGGCGCAGCTTCGGCGCCCGCGCCCCTCGACGCAGTCTCCCCGAACCCGCCCGCGCCCGGCGACTACGCGGAGTTCCTGCGCATCACCCTGCCGCAGCAGAAGAAGAACGTGGCCAGCCACCGCTTCGGCAGCGAGCGCGTGTGGCTCAAGAAGGCCGGCCCGCGCCACGGCAAGTGGGGCTACCGCGTGATGGCGGCGGTCGCACGCATGGCGCGCCTGGACATCATCAAGCCCGTGCCCAACCCCGGCGGCGAGGCCGCCATCGCCACCGAGGCGCGCCGCCTCAAGCAGCTCGCGGCGGCAGGCCTGCGCGTTCCCGTGGTGCTCGCACAGCAGCCCGACGGCCTGCTGATCTCCGACCTCGGCGAAAGCGGCCGCGCGACGGTCGTGCTGCAGGAGCGGCTCGACCAGGCCGCGGCCGCCGGCCCCGCCGCGCTGCTGTCGGTATGGCGCGAGGGCCTCGCAGCCATCGCCGCCGTGCACGTGTGCGGACAGCACCTGAGCCAGGCCTTCGACCGCAACCTCGTGCAGTGCCCCGACGGCGTGATCGGCTACATCGACTTCGAGGACGACCCCGCCGAGGTCATGACCCTGGCCGAATGCCAGGCCCGCGACTGGCTCAGCTACCTGCACTCGACCGCCATGATGCTCGAGGCCGCGGCCCCGCAGGCCGCCGGCCAGCACTGGCACGCGGCCCTGGCCGGCGTGGGCGAAGAGGTGCGCGAGCGCATCGCCAACGCCGCGAGGCGCATGAAGTGGGCGCAGAAGCTGCCGGCCAGCCGTCGCTGGGGGCGCGACACGCAGCGCGTGCGGGCGGTGGCGCGGCTGCTGGGGCGGTGGCATCTGCAGTCTGCCAATGGGGTGCAGCACTAGCGGCGGCCGAGGCGCTTCTGCCGCCACTTGCGGAACAGCCGGTCGCCGAGCCAGCCTCCAGCGGGCAATGCGCCAAGCTGGATGGCAAGCGCAACCATATACGCGCGACTCAAGTCGTCGTCATTCTTCGCGAAGTTGAGTTCGTACCAATGGCCCACCGGGCCGATGAGCTTGTAGAAGAAGAGCCCGAGCATGCCCGCTCCGGCAACGATGAAAAGCACTCGGATTGCAGGGCTCATGACGCGATTCGGAAGAAGCTGCCCACGGGGCGGGGTGTCGCCGAGCGCCATTCGACATATGGAAACTGGCAGCGACGCGGCAGCCTTCTTGCAAGGCCCCAAAGCAACCGGAGCGCCAAGACGGCTATTGCCGATCGGCTCGTTTCTTCAGCCATTTGCGAACCAACCAATCGCCAAGCCAACCCCCAGCGACGAGACAAAGGACTTGTATTGCAAGGGCAATTGCGAAGGCTTGCGTCAGATCGCTCTCACTTTGAGCCTTGTTCATTTCGTACCAGTGGCCAATGGGTACGAGGAGCCCCTTGGTCACAACAAAGCCGAGTTCGAGTCCGCCCAACACGATGCCAATGAGGCGAAGCAGAATTTTCGATTGATATCCCGGAGTCATATGAGTTGCGGGGGCGACGCTTGGCAGAGGCTCTATTTGCGGTCGGACTGTCTCTTACGCCACTTGCGAAACAGCCGATCGCCGAGCCAGCCGCCGATGGCGGCGGCAATCGCCTGGACAGCAAGCGAGAGTGCATAGACATCAGACAGGTCGTCGAAACTCCGAGCCCGATTCACTTCGTACCATTGCCCCGCAGGGATGAGCACGCATACCGCAACGAGAAAGCTGAGCGCCAGCGCGCCGGCTACGATGCAGAGCACTCGAGCAAGTAGTTTCATAAGACAGGCCAGAACCATATGGCTTGTGCTTGGCGCATGTCGGTCAACACTCCTTCCCATGAGATGTGCCACTGAATCAGAAACCACGAAGACCGCTTCGTCATCCGCGAACCATTCCAGAGGTCGATGTGGTCACCCTGCCGCCCCTCGCCCCAGTAGTTCTGGATGAACACGATCCCTGTGCGCCCGGCGATTTTCTCGAACCCATCCTTGCCCGAGTACTTCTCGGTGCGAGACATCAGACCGGCCTTGCCCGAGTCCAGCCAGTTCGCCAGCTCCTGGGCCCTGATCGGGTACTTCGGCCTGTCCTTCTGCCAGGAATAGACGCCCGGAAAGCTGCCGAGGCTCAGGCTTGAGCGGATGAACGCCGCGCCCACGTTGATGGCACATTGATCCTTGTAGACGTCCTTGTCCAGCAAGGCGTCGTCTCCCTTGATCGTCGGATGGTTCGCCCAGAGGGTCGCGAAGGATGGCTGCATGAGTTCCAGTTGGTCGAGGCAAGCAGAAGCCTGCGATGCCATCACCGCAACCCCTCGCCCTTCTGAAAAATATAGAGCCGCTTCCAGAAATCCCGGCGATGGAAAGGTTGTCAATTGATTCCTGACGCCAAGAACCAACGTCGCCGCTAGCCGCCGTACGCCGCCTGCACCACCACCCCGCGCAGCGCGAGACGCTTCTTCATCGACAGCACCGCCCGGTCCTTGCTCAGCAGCAGGGCCTTGTGCGCCACGGCGAGATCGATGAAGACCTGGTCGTCGGGGTCGCTGCATACGCAGGGCGCGCGCGGCGGCCTGCCTTCGAGCATGCGCACGCGCGCGTCGAAATCGGCGAGCACCGCGGGCAGCTGCAGTTCGCGCTGGGCCATGCGCCGGGCGATCAGCGGGTAGCCCAGCACGCGCTCCAGTTCGATGCGCATGGCGGCAGTGGCGAGCCAGCACAGCTCGCCGGCAGCCAGCCGGGCGGCCAGCGGGGCCCAGGCGGGGTCTTCGAAGACCAGCAGGTCGAGCGCGATGTTGGTGTCGATGACGACGGGGCCGGGTTCTGTCAACGTCATGGAATGTTCAGGAAACGCCGCCGATGTTGCACCATACAAGGTCGGCGTCAGGTCCATGTCGGCCCGGTACGCGAAAATACCCTCCTGGACACACCCTTCTTCGACCACGCCTTCCTTCATGAAACGAATACCGCTGCTTTGCCTTGTCCTGCTCGCCTCGGCGGGTGTCCGGGCCGAGTGGCTGACCCTCACGGGCACGCCCGGGGACGCCGCCAGCAGCTATGTACAGGTCGACCCGAGCAGCATCGAGGTGGACGGCTCGTACCGCACCGTGGCGCTGCGCATGAATCTGAGCGAAGGCCGCCTCAACCGTGACGGCGTCAGGTTCCGCTCTTTCCAGGGCGTCGCCATGGTCGATTGCGACGCCCGCAGCGCCCGCTATGTGAGCGCAAGCTACTTCTCGCTGCCCAATTTCGTGGGTGAAGCGGTCCAGGTGAAGCATTTCGAGGAAGGCGACGTTCGCCCGGTAACGCTGCCCGGCGCGCCTGCCGAACTGGCCGCGCGCACGGTCAATGCGGCGTGCGCCGTGCGGCCGAAGCAGGCGCCCAGGTCCGAGGGCGCTGGCGGCGAATCACTTCCGCGCTGAGCCCGCGACCATGTCGAAGCGGAACAGGCGGCATTCGATGGGCCCGTTCCACATCGGCACGCGGCGCGATTCCTTCAGCCGCATCAGCTTCGGCAGCTTCAGGTCGGGCGTGAGCACCCAGGCGGTCCAGCCGGCGTAGTTCTTCTTCCAGTGGGTGGCGAGCTGCGGGAAGAAGTCGCCGCCGTCGCCCTCGGTGGACTGCGCGGCCTCGCGCGCGCCAGGGCGGCCTCCTCCCCCTGCGCCAGCGACGCCGCCCACGGCGATGCGCTCGCCGTACGGCGGATTGAGCATGATCACGCCGCCGCCCTCCACGGGCGGCATGCGCTGCAGGGCATCGCCGCCGCGGAACTCGACGCCCTGCGCCACGCCGGCGCGCTCGGCGTTGCGCTGGGCGAAGTCGACCATGCGGTGCGACACGTCGGAGCCGAACACCGGGGTGCCGCCGCCGGCCACGGCCCGCTCGGAGTCCGTGGCCTCCTGCCTGATCGCCGACCAGACATGCGCCTGGAACGGCAGCAGCTTCTCGAAGCCGAAGCGCCGCAGCGATCCGGCCGCGATGCCGCGCGCGATCTGCGCCGCCTCGATGGCGATGGTGCCGCTGCCGCAGCAGGGGTCGTACAGCGGCTGGCCCGAGACTTCACCGGTCTCGGGGTTCCACCAGCCGCTGGCAGCGAGCATGGCGGCGGCCAGGGTTTCCTTCAGCGGGGCGTCGCCCTTGTCCTGTCGCCAGCCGCGCTTGAAGAGCGGCTCGCCGCTGGTGTCGATGTAGAGCGTGCAGGTGTCGGTGGTCAGGTGGGCGAACACGCGGCAGTCGGGCCACTGGGTCTCGATGCTCGGGCGCACGCCGTTGGCCTTGGCGCGGAAGCGGTCGGCGATGGCGTCCTTGATGCGCAGGGTGGCGAAGTTCAGGCTCTGCAGCGGGCTGTGCTGGGCGGTGGTTTCGATCTTGAAGGTCTGCTTGGGCGTGAACCAGATCTCCCAGGCCACGCCGCTGGCGAGCGCATAGAGGTCGTTCTCGCTGCGATAGGGCCCGTGGGCCAGCTCGACCAGCACGCGCTGCGCGAGGCGGCTGTGCAGGTTGAGCTTGAGGCCGTCGCGCCAGCCGGCGCGCACGCGCACGCCGCCGCGCAGGGAGAGCAGGTCTTGCCCGGCGCGGCCGGTCAGGGCGTGCACCTCCTGGGCGAGGAATTCCTCGACGCCGGCGGCGCAAGGCAGGAAGAAGGAGAGATCGTTCACGGAAAACTGGCACCGGGGAGCCCGAAGCCCGACTAGGGGACTCCATTGTCGCCGCGTCACGGGCCTTCTCTTCCATTGTCGCCGCGTCACGGGCCTTCTCTATATAGTCGATTCGCCGATGACTCCCACCCCCGCCCCTTCGCCCGCACCGGCCGCCTCCGGCAGCGGCGACCGCTTCGCGATCCAGTGCGAGGTGCTGCGGCTGTCGATCCGCCCCATCGGCCCGGTGCTGCTGGCGCAGTACCTTCTGAACTGCGGCGTGGCGGCGCTCTTCGCCTGGCAGGTGTCGCTGGCGCGCGCGCTGGTGTGGATCGCGCTGATCACCGGGGTGACGGTGATGCGCGGCTTCTTCCCGCAGCGGCTGCCGGAGCCCTTCACGCCCGCCACCCTGCGCGAGGCCCAGCGCACGCACACGCTGCGCACCGCCGTCTGGGAGCTGGCGCACGGCCTGGCCGGCGTGCTGCTGTTCGACCCCACCCGCGCCGACCTGCAGCTGCTGCTGGGCCTGATCGTCATGGGCATGACGCTGTCGTCGGCCTTCTCGGTGTCGTTCTACACGCCGGCCACGCAGCTGGCCATCACGCTCCTGCTGGCGCCGATCATCGTCGTCGGCCTCTGGCTGGGGGCGCCGGTGATGGCTGCGGTGGCCGTCATCGGCATCGGCCTGACCGCGATGATGTGGAAGCTGGTGGCCGAGCGCTCGCGCCAGCTCGAGGAGAACATCGGCCTGCGGCTCAACGAGCACCGCCTGCGCGAACAGGCCCTGGCCGGCCTGCGCGACTCCGAGCAGGCGCAGGCCGAGCGGCTGCGCTTCTTCTCGGCCGCCAACCACGACCTGCGCCAGCCGGTGATGGCCATCGGCCTGCAGGCCGAGGTGCTGCGCCAGCAGCTGGACAGCGGCGCCGGCATCGAGGCGGTGCAGCGCACGGTGGGCTCCCTGGCCCGCGCCCAGCAGGCGCTGGAGGGGCTGACCAACCAGCTGCTGGAAATCGGCAGGATCGAGGCCGCGGTCGATCCGCTGCGCCCATCCAGCGTCGCGCTGGCGCCGCTGCTGCACGAACTGGCGCGGCAGGCGGGCGAGGGCCGGGTGCTGGTGCGCTGCCCGCCGGATGCCCTCGCCTGGAGCGACGCCGTCTCGCTGCGCCGCGTGCTCGCCAACCTGGTCGACAACGCGGTCAAGTTCACGCCGCGAGGGCGCGTGCTGCTGGCGGTGCGGGAACGCAGCCGCGACACCGGGCGCGCCTGGCGCGTGGAGGTGCGCGACAGCGGCATCGGCATTGCGGCCGAGGCCCAGCAGCGCGTGTTCGACGACTTCGAGCAGATCGGCAACGTCGAACGCAACCTGCAGCGCGGCCACGGCCTGGGGCTGGCGATCGTTCGGCGGCTGGCGGCGCACCTGGGCATCGAGGTGACGCTGCGCTCGGCGCCCGGGCGGGGCTCGGTGTTCGGCTTCGAGCTGCCGGCCGCGCCCGAGGGAGCGGTGGCGGCCCCGTCGCCCAGCGTGCCAGACAACGACAGGGCCGATGCCGATGCGGCCAGCCCGCTGCGTCCCGGCCTCGCCGTGCTGGTGGTGGAAGACAACGCGGTGGTGGCCGACAGCCTCACCGCGCTGCTGCGGCAGTGGGAGGTCGAGCCGCGCGTCTACGCCAGCGCGGCCGAGGCGCTGGCGCTGGCCGACCTGCAAGCGCTCGACGCTGCCCTGTGCGACATCCGCCTGCCCGGCACGCTCGACGGCATCGCGCTGGCCGAAAGGCTGCAGCGGCAGAAGCCCTCGCTCACGATCGCGCTGATCTCGGCCGACATCAACGAGGCGACGCAGCGGCTGGCGGCCGAACGCGGCTGGCATGCGCTGCGTAAGCCGGTGCAGCCGCAGGAGCTGCAGCGCATGCTGCTGCGCGCACAGCAGCAACAGCAGCAGCTACCGCAACAGCAACGGGCGCACGGCTGAGGCCGCCGCAGCGGTGCGATCTGGCACAACGCGTGCTCCGTGCTTCGGGATATGCTCCGCGCACAGGCTGCCGCCCTGCCCCCGATGTCCACCGACATGCCCGCCCCCTCTCCTGCCGCCGGTGCGCCCCGCCTGCGCTACGACCCGTTCGCGATCGCGCTGCACTGGCTGCTGGCTGTATTGATCGTCGGTTCCTTCGGCGTGGGGCTCTACATGACGGGACTGCCGTTCTCGCCGCTGCGGCTGAAGGTCTACAACTGGCACAAGTGGGCGGGCGTGACCATCCTCGCGCTGTCGGCGCTGCGGCTGCTGTGGCGGCTCGGGCACCGGCCGCCCGCGCTGCCGGCGGACATGCCGGGCCTGCAGAAGGCCGGCTCTCGGATCAGCCACACGCTGATGTACCTGCTGTTCTTCGCCGTGCCGCTGTCCGGATGGGCCTACAGCTCGGCCATGGGCATGCCGGTCTCGTGGTTCGGGGTGCTGGCGCTGCCCGACTTCATGGCCGTCGATCACGATCTTGCCGAGGCGGTGCTGCAGCCGCTGCATCGCAACTGCGCCTTCGCGCTCGCGGGCATCACGCTGCTGCACGTGGCGGCGGCGCTCAAGCACCACTGGATCGACCGCGACGGTCTGCTCAAACGGATGTGGCCGGGGCCACGACAGGAATCTGCCGGATCATGAACTCACTTCCTTCCCGCCTTCTTTGCCGCGGTCTTTCGCGGCTTCTTCCCCCGCTGCTGGCGCTTGTGGCGGCATTGCCGGCCGGCGCCGGCCCGGCCGCGCCCCCCGCCGCGAAGCTGGTCGCCGACAAGAGCCAGATCGTGTTCGTCACCAGGCAGATGGGCGTGCCCGTGGAAGGCAGCTTCAGGAAGTTCGACGCGCAGGTGGCCTTCGACCCGAAGAAGCCCGATGGCGGCAGCGTCGCGCTGCAGATCGACACCGCCAGCGCCGGTTTCGGCGTGCCGATGAGCGACGCCGAGCTGCCCAAGCAGCCCTGGTTCGACGCCGCGCACTTTCCGCAGGCGAGCTTCCAGTCGAGCGCCATCAAGGCGCTGGGCGAAGGCAGGTTCGAGATGGCGGGCAAGCTCACCATCAAGGGCGTCGCCAGGCAGGTGACGGTGCCGGTCAGCATCGCGCCGGCGCCGGGGAGCAACTACTCGGTGGCCACCGGAAGCCTTACGATCCAGCGGCTCGACTACAAGGTGGGCGAAGGCGAATGGACCGACACCTCGGTGGTCGGCAACGAGGTGCAGGTGCGCTTCAGGTTCACCCTCTCGGGGCTCGGGCCGCCGTGAAGCCGCAGCCCCATCCTTCCTCGCGCGGACATTCCGGATTTCTTCTTTCCTCTCTTTCATGACTCAGACAGACAACGCCATGAAAAAGCTCCTCCTCGCCGCGGCCCTGTCGGCCGCCGCATTCACCGGCATCGCCAACGCACAACAACAAGTGCAGCTGCCATCGGAATTCGCGCCGGCCGCCGCCGCCAAGCCCGCAGGCGGTCCGGCCAGGAACGCCAACTACGTGATCGACCCGACCCACACCTTCGTCATGTACGAGATGGGCCACTACGGCACCACCACCAACCGCGGCCGCTTCAGCACCAAGGACGGCTCGGTGCAGATCGACGGCACCGGCACCAGCGGCAAGGTCGACATCACGATGGACATCAGCTCCATCAACACCGGCGTCGACCTGCTCAACCGACACGTGCAGAGCAAGGACTTCTTCAACGTGGCCGAGTTTCCGACCGGCCGCTTCGTGGCCGACCGCATCGACTTCTCCGGCGACAAGGTGGTCGACGTGCCCGGCAGGCTCACGCTGATGGGCCAGACCCGCCCGGTGACGCTGAAGGCCGTGCGCTTCAACTGCTACCTGAGCCCGCTGATCAACCGCCAGGTGTGCGGCGGCGACTTCGAGACCACCGTGGAGCGCAGCGACTGGGGCATCACCTGGGGCCTGAACTTCGGCTTCGAGAACAAGGTGAAGCTGCTGGTGCAGGTCGAGGCGGTCAACGTGCAGTGACGGCCTCGCGCCGTACGAAGAAGCAGAACGAAAAGAAGGAGACACGGCCATGATCGACACCACCCTCGCCCTGCTCGGCATCGCCGGCGCCATGACCGTGGGCGCGATGAGCCCGGGCCCCAGCTTCGTGATGGTGGCACGCACCGCGGTGACCTCGCGCGCCGACGGCCTCGCCGCCGCGCTCGGCATGGGCGCGGGCGGGCTGGTCTTCGCGATCGCGGCGCTGGCGGGGCTGCAGGCGGCGTTCCTCGCGGTGCCGGCGCTCTACCTGGCGATCAAGGGGCTCGGCGGAGCGTACCTCGTGTACCTGGGCGTGCGCATCTGGCGCGGCGCGCGGCAGCCGCTGGCCGTGGCGCAGGAGGCCGGCGATCCGGCGCAGCGCCTGCAGGGACGCGGCAGGCGCACCTTCCTGCTGGGCCTGGCCACGCAGGTGAGCAACCCGAAGACCGCCGTGGTCTACGCGAGCATCTTCGCGGCCTTCCTGCCGCGCGAGGTGCCGCTGGTGCTGGCGCTCGCCGTGCCGGCGGTCATCTTCTGCATCGAGGCGGGCTGGTATTCGATCGTGGCGCTGGCGCTCTCGTCGGCGGCGCCGCGTTCGGCCTACCTGCGCTACAAGGTCTGGATCGACCGGGCGGCAGGCGGCGTGATGGGACTGCTGGGCCTGCGGCTCGTGTGGTCGGCCGTGCGCGGCACCTGAGGCTGCGCGGCTACAGGAGGCTCTCCGGCGTCAGCGGGGCCAGTATCTCGAGCATGGTCCGGTCCCAGAAGCGGGAATCGGGCTCCTCGGTCAGCACCGTGAGCTTGCCCGCATCGTCGCTGACCCATTCGATGCGCGACTCGTTGCTGCCCTCGGCGAAGCGCAGCCTATAGGCGCCCTGCTGCTTGAGCACGTCGATGAGCTTCAGCGCCTGCTGGGCCATCTCGGGGCTGCGGATGAAAAGGCCGATCTCGGTGTTGTGCGTTTCCGAGCGCGGGTCGAAGTTCATCGAGCCGACGAAGAGAATGCGCCGGTCGATCACCGCCGACTTGGCATGCAGCCTGCCCACCGAGGTGCCGAAGAGGCCCAGCCTCACGCTGCTGCGGGTGCGGTTGGTGCTCAGTTCGTAGAGGTCGGCGCCCAGCTTGAGCATGTCGGGCCGGTAGCGGCGGTAGGCGGTGTGCACCAGCGGCTCGTCGGTGGCGGCGAGCGAGTTGGTGACCACGCTGATCTTCACGTTGCGCCCTCGGATCTCGCGCATCACCTCCAGCCCCGAGGCGCCGGGGATCAGGTAGGGCGAGACGATCGTCACTTCCGAACGCGCGCGCCGCATCTGCTCGACCACGTTGTAGCGCACGCTGTCGACGTCCAGCAGCGGCACGCCGCCATACGAGGCGGTCTTACCGATCACGCGCTCGGGCGAATCAGCATAGGCTTCGGCGGTGGTCCAGATCAGGCCGAGCTTGCCGGCGTCCAGGTCCTCGGCCATCGGGCTGTAGCCCAGCAGGTCGTTGGGGGCGGGCTTGGGCGGCGGGGGCGTGGTCTCAGGGCCGGTGGCGAGCTCGAAGCGCTGCTGAAGCTCCTCGCGCGAGAGGCTGCTGCCCACCACCGACTGGATAGGCCGCACGTAGACGCTGTTCCAGTACTGGTCGAACAGGCTGCCCAGGCGCGGGACCAGCGCGCCGGTGACGAAGGTGTCGAGGTCGATGAAGTTCTCGCCCGAGGTGCGCCTGAAGTACTGGTTGCCAATGTTGCGCCCGCCCGCCACGGCCATCGCGCCATCGGCGATGAACAGCTTGTTGTGCATGCGGCGGTTGACGCGGCTGAAGTCGAAGAGCGAGGCGGTGAAGCGCTTCAGCAGGCTGCCGCGGCCTGCCGGGAAAGGGTTGAACAGGCGCAGCTCCACGTTGGGCGTGGCGGCCAGGCCCAGCAGCAGCTCGTCCTCGCCGGAGGTGTAGAGGTCGTCCATCAAGAGCCGCACGCGCACCCCGCGCTGGGCGGCGTCGCGCAGGGTGCGCAGCAGGTAGCGGCCGGTCTCGTCGTTCTCGATCTGGTAGTACTGCACGTCCAGCGTGCGCTGCGCGCGGCGCGCGAGCTGGATGCGGGTGTCGAAGGCGAAGTCGCCGCCGGGCATCAGGCGGAAGCCGCTCAGGTCGGGGTCGGGCTGGGAGGCCAGCGCGATCCTGCCGAGCGCCGTGTCGGCCGAGACGGCGATGGTCTTGGTGGGCGGGCGCGGGGCCTCGTCGGGCAGCGTGGCGCAGCCCGTGACAAGCAGCACGAGCAGGGCAAACACCGCAGCCACCGTCCAACGCCACGCGAGCCCATTCCAGGAACACCGCGGAACCGGCTCCGCCGGTCCGCAGGTGTTGCCCCCTGCAAGGGGGTTGGCGAAGCGACACGAAGTGCGCATAGCCTGGGGGTGTGCCAGTTACAAGGCTTTGCGCAGGTTGGCGGGCGCGATGCGCAGCGCCTCGCGGTACTTGGCGACGGTGCGGCGCGCGCACTCGATGCCCTGCTCCTTCAGCATCTCGGAGATCTGGCTGTCCGACAGCGGCTTCTTCACGCTCTCGGAGCCGACGAACTGCTTGATGAGCGCGCGCACCGCGGTGCTCGACGCGTTGCCGCCGGTCTCGGTGCCGAGCGCCGAGCCGAAGAAGTACTTGAGCTCGACCGTGCCGAAGGGCGTGGCCATGTACTTGGCGGTGGTCACGCGCGAGATGGTCGATTCGTGCAGGCCCAGCTCGTCGGCGATCTCGCGCAGCACCAGCGGGCGCATGGCGAGTTCGCCGTGCACGAAGTAGCTCTTCTGCCGCTCGACGATGGCGTTGCTCACGCGCAGGATGGTGTCGAAGCGCTGCTGGATGTTCTTGATGAACCAGCGCGCCTCCTGCAGCCGCTGCGACAGCGCCTGGCTGCCCTCGCCCTTGTGCGACTTCAGCGCGCCGGCATAGATGTCGTGCACGCGCAGGCGCGGCATCACGTCGGGGTTGAGCATCACGCGGAACTTCACGTTGGTGCCGCGGCCGGTCTTGGTGACGATCACGTCGGGCACGATGACGTTGCGCTCCACGTCGACGAAGCGCCGGCCCGGCTTGGGCTCCAGCCGCGCGATGACCTGCAGCGCCGAGCGCACCAGCTCCTCGCTGCTGCGGGTGAGCGTGGCCAGGCGCTTGAAGTCGCGGCGCGCGAGCAGCTCCATGGGCTGCTTGCAGATGGCCAGCGCCGTCTTGCGGACCAGTTCCTCTTCCTCGGTCTCGTCGTCGCTCGCCATGGCGCGCAGCTGGATGCTCAGGCATTCGCCGAGGTCGCGCGCGCCGACGCCGGCAGGCTCCAGGCTCTGCAGCAGGCCCAGCGCTACCTGGAAGTGGTGCACGAGGTCGTCGAATTCGTCGTTGTCGTCGCCCGCCAGGCCCGAGGCCAGCGCGGGCAGCGAGTCTTCGAGGTAGCCATCCTCGTTGAGCGATTCGATGAGGAAGCGCAGCGCGGCGCTGTCGCTCTCGTTGAGCCGCAGGCTCAGTGCCTGGCGGTGCAGGAAGGACTGCAGCGACTCCTGGCTGCGCGCGAGCTCGGTGGCATCTGCGCGCTCGTCGTCGCCGGCGTTGTTCTGGCGCGCGGGCGCGTCGCTGCCCCATTCGCTGTCGTCGGGCGCCATGTCGACGGTGCCGTCGCCTTCCCAGTCGGGCTCGCGCTCGGCGATCTCGGCGGCGGGGCCGTCGGCGTCGGCGACTGCCGTGCCTTCCGTGGAAGAAGTCGCGCTGCTGCTGCTCGCGGCCGAGGGGGCGAAGTCGCCCTCGCCGTCGGTGCCATCGCCGCCGTCATCTCGAGGGACCGGCGCGTCGGCGGTGTCGAGCCCGAATTCCTCGCGCACGGCCTCCTCGGCGGTGCGCTCCAGGAACGGGTTCTCGTCGAGCATCTGCTCCACTTCCTGGCTCAGCTCGAGCGTGGAGAGTTGGAGCAGCCTGATCGACTGCTGCAGCTGCGGCGTGAGCGCCAGGTGCTGCGAAACGCGAAGGGACAACCCCTGCTTCATGAGAAGACGGCTCCCCCCGAGGCAGCACGCCGCGCGCCACGCCAGCTCCCTGCCGGGAGCGGGCCGGCCGCTTCGGGCGGCCGTGCACACCAGCCCTCGCGAAGGGGCTCCACGCGCATGGCGATCACGCTTGCCGTTGACCCTCGCAACATGATCACATCCGGAAGTGCTCGCCCAGGTACACCCTGCGTACCTCAGCGTTGTCGACGATCTCCGAAGGCGTGCCTTGTGCCAGCACGTGCCCGTCGCTGATGATGAAAGCGTGGTCGCAGATGCCCAGCGTCTCGCGCACGTTGTGGTCGGTGATGAGCACGCCGATGCCGCGCTCCTTCAGGAAGCTGATGATGCGCTGGATCTCGATCACCGCGATCGGGTCGATGCCGGCGAAGGGCTCGTCCAGAAGAATGAAGCGCGGCTGCGTGGCCAGGGCGCGCGCAATCTCGACGCGGCGGCGCTCGCCGCCCGACAGCGCCATCGCGGGCGAATCGCGCAGGTGGTCGACGCGCAGGTCGACCAGCAGGTCGGTCAGGCGCTCCTCGATGTGCTCCTTCGACAGGGGAACCAGCCTGCCTTTCGCGTCGGGCTCGCTCTGGAGCTCGAGCACGGCGCGCACGTTCTCCTCGACCGTGAGCTTGCGGAAGATCGAGGCTTCCTGCGGCAGGTAGCTCAGCCCCATGCGGGCGCGGCGGTGGATCGGCATGTGCGCGATCGGCTCGCCGTCGATGGAGATGTCGCCGGCGTCGGCGCGCACCAGCCCCACGATCATGTAGAACGAGGTGGTCTTGCCCGCGCCATTCGGCCCGAGCAGCCCGACGACTTCGCCCTTCTGCACGTCGAGCGAGACGTCCTTCACGACGGTGCGGCTGCCGTAGCTCTTCTTCAGGCCGCGCGCGACCAGGCGGCTGCCCGGTGTGCCGCTGGCGTCCTGGGTTCCTGCGGATTCGATCACTTGCGCGTGTCTCCCTGGTCACTGAGCGTGGTGCTCGGGCGCAGGCCGGCGCCGGGAGCCGGGGTGGGCGCCGGCGCAGGGGCCTTGGCACCGCCGGCCGGAGCCGGAGCGCCCGGGGCCGGCGCGGTGGCGGCCTTGGGAGTGAGGATGGTCCGGACGCGGCCGCCAGGGGCCGAGGCGTTGACGGCGGTGTTCGGCGGCACGGTCGAGCCGTTGACGGTGTAGGTGTCGTTGCTCTGGTCGTAGACGATCAGCGCGCCCTGGCTCTCGTCGTTGGGCGTGGCGCCCAGCAGGCGGCGCATGACGGCGTTGCGGATGAACTTGACGTTGTCGGCGCGGCTGTCGTACTCGATGACTTCCGACTCGCCCTCGATCCACTCGTCGGGCGCATTGCGCTTCTGCTTGTAGTAGGCCCGCTTGCCGGGCGCCGCGGTGACCACGCCGTACTGGTAGCCCTCGGCGTCCTGGCGCACATCCAGCCGCGCGCCGCGGATGATGATCGTGCCCTTCGTCACCAGAACGTTGCCGGTGAACACGCTGGTCTGCTTCAGGTCGTCGTAGCGCATCGCGTCCGACTCGATGTTCATCGGCTTGGAGCGGTCGGCGGTCTCGGCCACGGCGCCCGACGCGAGGCCTGCCAGCAACAGGGCGCCGGCGGCCAGCCGGCCGATGCGACGCAGGAAGGAGGTGGTGGGGTGAGAGTGCAATGTCATAGAGGCACGAAACTTGCTCGGCATTGTATGCGGCTGCGTGCTCCTGCCCCGCCCGCACAGATGAAAAAGCCCGCCTAGGCGGGCTTGACTTTCTTCCCGGCTTCATGCCCGAACACCGCGGAACCGGCTTCACCGGGCCGCCGGTGTTGCCCCCTGCAAGGGGGAAGGCGCGCGACACGAAGTGCGCGAAGCCTGGGGGTCAGCCCTTCTTGGCCTCGCCGATGAGATAGTTCACGACCTGAAGCACCTTGGTCATGTTGCCGGCGGTCTCGCCGTCGACATACCAGCGGCCGGCCACGGCCATCGCCGGCACGCCCGCCACCTTGTAGGCGTCGGTCAGCTGCGAGGCGCGCTTGGCCTTGCTGGCCACGCCGAAGGAGGTGAAGGTTTCCTTGAACTTGGCGGCGTCCAGGCCGTTGGCGGTGGCCCAGGCGATGATGTTGGCGTCGCCGTTCACGTTCTGGCGCTGCGCGTGGATCGCGTTGAACACCTTCGGCTGGTACTCGTCGACCTTGCCCATGGCTTCGAGCGTGTAATACAGGCGCTGCTTGGCCTCGACGTCGTTGCCCACGAAGGGGACGGGAATGCGGCGGAAGGAGACTTCCTTCGGGATCGTCTTGAGCCAGGCCTCCAGCGACGGCTCGAAGTCGTTGCAGTGCGGGCAGTTGTACGAGAAGAACTCGACCACCTCGACCTTGCCGGCGGGCGCGTCGACCGGCACGCGCTTGTCGAGCACCAGGTACTCGGAGCCGGCCTTGGGCACACGCGCCTGGGCGTGGGCCGGGTTGACGCCCAGGGACAGCAGCCCGAGCGAGGTGGCGGCCAGCGAAAAGTCACGACGTTTCATTGAAAGAGCTCTCCAGTTATTACGGCAGACTGAGCCGGCGCGCGGCGGGGAGTTCCCCCGCATCCGGCGCGCCCGAGGCTGTGGATGGTGGCGGCAAACGCCGCGCGGCGAAGTTTGGGGGCTATTCGTGTCGGTTGCCGGGCGGATGACGCCGACTCAGCGCTGCACGCGGACCAGCGCCGAATCCATGCCGCCGCCGTCCAGCCGTTCCTTGAGGCGGTCGGCGTCGTCCTTCTTGTTGAAGGGGCCGGCGCGCACGCGGTAGACGGTGCGGCCCGCCTGCTCGCGCTCGGTGACCTTGGCCTCGACGCCCATGAGCGACAGCTTGGCGCGCTGGGCCTCGGCATCCTCGGTGGTGCGGAAGGCGCCGGCCTGCACGAAGTACATGAAGGGATCGGGGCCGGAGCCGCTGCTGCCGGCGTTGCTGCCACTGCTGCTCGGCGCGGCCGACGCGGTGGTCGTGCTGCCGGAGCCGGAGACGCTGCCCGACCGGGCTCGGGCCAGGTCGCCCAGCGGATCGTTCGACGGCGGCAGGGCGTTGGCCTCGGCCGGCACCGGGGCGGTACGCGGCGGCTTGGGCGCCACCACCACGGGCACCGGCGGCGCGGTGCCGGGCGAGGCGCCGCCGGGAGCGGCGGCGGTGTTGCCGGTGGCGGGCTCGCCGGTGATCGGGTTGACCGGGCCTGCCGGGGCGGCCGGCGTCGCCGGCTTGGGCGCGCCGGCCTTGCCGGCCAGCGGCGCGTTCGGGTCCCAGTCGCGGTTCTTGCGGGCCTCGGCCTCGTCCTGCTCGGCGCCGCCGCGCTGCGTCTTGGTCACGAACGGGATCGGCACCTTGGTCACGTAGACCGCGATGCCCAGCGCGACGCCCAGGCCGAGCACCAGCCCGATGATCAGGCCGATGACGATGTTGCCGCGTTGACTTCTTGTCTTCTTCATGGTGAGGGGGTTCACATCTTGCTCGGTGCACTGACGCCGAGAATCGCGAGGCCATTGTGCAGCACCTGCGCGGTCGCGGCGACCAGAGCCAGGCGGGCCAGCTTCACCTTCTCGTCGTCGACCAGGATGCGTTCGGCGTCGTAGTAGCTGTGGTAGCTGGCGGCCAATTCGCGCAGGTAGAAGGTCACGTCGTGCGGGGCGAAGTCCTTCGAGGCGGCCGTCAGCATGGCCGGGTACTTGGCCAGCAGCAGCATCAGCGCCTGGGCGGCCGGGCTTTCCAGCGGCGACAGGTCGACGTCCTTCAGCGATGTTGCGTCGCCGCCCCAGCCGGCCAGCACCGAGCAGATGCGCGCATGGGCGTACTGCACGTAGTAGACCGGGTTGTCGTTGTTCTTCGTCACCGCGAGGTCGACGTCGAAGGTGTACTCGGTGTCGGGCTTGCGGCTCAGCAGGAAGAACCGCACCGCGTCGGTGCTGGTCCACTCGATCAGGTCGCGCAGCGTGACGTAGCTGCCGGCGCGCTTGCTGATCTTGACCTCCTCGCCGCCCTTCATCACGCGCACCATGGTGTGCAGCACGTAGTCGGGGTAGCCCTCGGGGATGCCTTCGCCCACGGCCTGCAGGCCGGCGCGCACGCGGGCGATGGTGCCGTGGTGGTCGGTGCCCTGGATGTTGATGACCTTGTGGAAGCCGCGCTCCCACTTGGCGATGTGATAGGCGACGTCGGGCACGAAGTAGGTGTACGTGCCGTCCTGCTTCTTCATCACGCGGTCCTTGTCGTCGCCGTAGTCGGTCGACTTCAGCCACAGCGCGCCGTCCTGCTCGTAGGTCTTGCCGGCGGCCACGAGCTTGCGCACGGCGTCCTCGACGCGGCCGCTGGTGTAGAGGCTGGACTCGAGGTAGTACTGGTCGAAGCGCACGCGGAAGGCCTGCAGGTCCAGGTCCTGCTCGCGGCGCAGGTAGGCAACGGCGAACTCGCGGATGGCGTCGATGTCCTCGATGTCGCCGCTGGCGGTGACTTCGCGGTCTTCCGACTTGACGGTCTTCTTCGCCTTGAAGTCGGCCGCGATGTCGGCGATGTAGTCGCCGTTGTATGCAGCCGCCTTCTCGCCGCTGGGCCACTCGGGGTCGCCCGGCTTGAAGCCGCGCGCGCGCAGCTGCGTGCTGTTGGCCAGGGTCTGGATCTGCACGCCGGCGTCGTTGTAGTAGTACTCGCGCCAGACGCTCTCGCCCTGCGAGGCGCGCAGGTTGCAGATGGCGTCGCCCAGCGCCGCCTGGCGGCCATGGCCCACGTGCAGCGGGCCGGTCGGGTTGGCCGAGACGAACTCCACCAGCACCTTCTCGCCGGTGGCCGGCTGTTGGCCGAAAGTATCCCCGGCCGACAGCACCTCGCGCACGATCTGCTGCTTGGCAGCCGTCTTCAGGCGGATGTTGAGGAAGCCGGGCCCGGCGATCTCGATGGCGTTGACCCACTGGGCGAACGCGGGGGTCGCGAGCAGTGCGGCGCGCAGCTCCTCGCCCAGGTCGCGGGGCTTGCGCCCCAGCGGCTTGGCGAGCTGCATGGCTGCCGTGCAGGCGAAATCGCCGTGCGCGGCCATCTTGGGCGACTCGAACGCGGCCTTGGGGCCGGCGCCGGGCGAGAGGGATTCGAGCGTGTTCGCGAGCGCCGCGAGCAGCTCCTGTTTGACCAATAGCATCCTGAAATTTTACCGGGGGCAAACCCGGGATCAGTTGACGATGGTCATCCGATCGTTGCCTTGCGCCGTTACGATGGTCGGCCCCGAGGCGGGGAACCTGTCACAACTCAACCTAGCGAGGACACATCACCATGAAGAAGCTCCTTTCCCTGCTTGCACTCGGTGCCTGCCTTTCCTTCGGTGCAGCACAGGCTCAAGACAAGGCCGCCGCGCCGGCCGCCGCACCCGCGGCAGCAGCCCCCGCCGCCGGCGCAAGCTGCGAAGCCAAGGCCGTGGACAAGAATGGCAAGGCCCTCGCCGGTGCCGCCAAGGCCAGCTCCATCAAGAAGTGCGAGAAGGAAGCCAAGGCCGCCGCCGCTCCCTCCTGCGAAGCCAAGGCCGTGGACAAGAACGGCAAGCCGCTGGCCGGCGCCGCCAAGAACAGCTTCGTCAAGAAGTGCACCGCCGACGCGGCGAAGGCCTGATCGGCACCGCGCTGGCTGCAAAGCCATGAAGGAAGGCCCGCGAAAGCGGGCCTTTTGCTTTGCGCGGCCGATCCCGGGCTACTTGCCGAAGCCGCGCGCCAGGAACACCGCCACCAGCGGGATCAGCGCGATCAGATGCGCCTGGACCATCACCAGCTTGCGCGTCTTGACGATCTCGGCCTCGGGCGGCAGCTTGCCGGTGGCGCGCAGCGTCTTGCGCCAGCGGAAGTACGTGAGCGTCGGGAAGATCGACAGCACGCCCACGATGATGAAGAGCCCCAGCTTCACGTGCAGCAGCGGGTTGGTCCAGTACCAGGCCGTGCCCTTCACGCCCCACCAGGTGCGCGCGATGCCGGTGGCCAGCACCGCGATGGCCGCGATGCCGTAGACCATGTCGACCTTGGCCAGCCGCTCGACCACCGCCGCGTTGAGCCACTGCACGCGGCACAGCGCGGCCTCGCTGGAGATGAAGACGACCATCGTGAGGATGGCGAGCAGGTGAAGGTACGCAAGGATGGCTTCCAGGGTCATCGGTGGAGCTTTCAGGATGGCTCGCCCCCAAGGCTGCGCGCACTTCGTGTCGCTTCGCCACCTCCCATCCGGGGGCGACACCCGAGGCCCGGCGAAGCCGGTTCCCCGTTGTTCCGCGAAGGACCTCGGCGGCTGTCAGCGTGGGGGCGTATCAGCCGGATTTCAAATGTGAACAGATTGTGCAGCCGTTGGCTGAACTCAGGCCCTTCCGCCCCAGAAATCCGGGTTGCCGTACTGCTCCTTGAGGAAATCAAGCCACAGCCGCACCCGCAGCGGCATGTGCTTGGCGCCCGCGAACACCGCGTAGATGCCGTTGGGCGGCGCCGCGAATTCCTCCAGCAGCGGCACGAGCAGGCCGGCATCGATCTCGGCCTCGACCTCCCAGGTGCTGCGCCACGCGATGCCGTGGCCGGCGAGGCACCAGTCGTGCAGCACCTGGCCGTCCGAGCAGTCGAGCGGGCCGCTGGGACGCAGGTGGATCAGTTCCTGGTTGCCCTCCTCGTTGACGACGCGGAAGGCCCAGCCGCGCGTCTGTGAGGCGTCGCTCGACAGCGTGAGGCAGGCGAAGCGCGAGAGCTCGCCCGGATGCTTCGGCTTGCCGTGGCGGCGCACGAACTCCGGCGTGGCGACGCAGCGGCGGCGGTTGTCGGCGAGCCGCACGCTCACCAGCGACGAATCGGGCAGGTCGCCCACGCGCACCGCGCAGTCGAAGCTCTCGCCGGTGACGTCGACCACGCGGTCGCTGAGGTTCAGCGAGATCGTCACCTCGGGATGCAGCGCATGGAAGCGCGGCACCAGCGGCGCGACGTGGCGGCGGCCGAAGCCCGCGGGTGCCGTCACGCGCAGGTGGCCGCTGGCCTTGAGGCCGCCGGCGCTCACGCTGGCCTCGGCATTGGCGAACTCGGCCAGCAGGCGCTGGCAGTCTTCGAGGAAGGAACTGCCTTCGTTCGTGAGCGTGATGCGGCGCGTGGTGCGCACCAGCAGCTTGACGCCCAGGCGCTCCTCCAGCGCATCGAGCCGGCGACCCATGATCGCGGGCGCCACGCCCTCGGCCTTGGCCGCGGCCGTGAGGCTGCCGCGCGTCGCGACCGAGACGAAGGATTCGAGTTGCTTCAGGCGATCCATGGGGCGGGAACTATATCGCCCGCCACCCGGAGAGCGCCTGCCTATTCCGGCCGGACGCCCGCCTCGCGGACTGCCGCACCCCAGCGCGCATGCTCGGCCTTGATGTACTGCGCCGCCTGCTCCGGCGTGCCGCCCACGGGCGTGCTGCCCTCGGCCAGCAGCTGCGAGATGGTCGCGGGCTTGGCCAGCGCCTTGTCGACGGCGGCGCTGAGCTTCTTCACGATGTCGGCGCTGGTGCCGGCCGGGGCGACGAGCGCCTTCCAGTCCACCGCCTCGAAGCCCTTGTAGCTCTCGGCCACGGTAGGCACGTCGGGCATCACCGGCAGGCGCTTGGCCGAGGTGACGGCCAGCGCGCGCAGGCGCCCGCCCTTCACCATCGAGAGCGCGCCCTGCGGCGTGGCGAACATGTAGTCGGTCTGGCCGCCGAGCAGGTCGGTGATGGCAGGAGCCGCGCCCTTGTACGGCACGTTGAGCACCTTGAAGCCCGCGCGCTTGGCCAGCACCTCGCCGGCCATGTGGCCCAGCGTGCCGGTGCCAGCGAGCGCCTGCCGGATCTCGCCCGGCCGGGCCTTGGCGGCGGAAACCAGGTCGGCCAGCGTCTTGAACGGCGCGTCGGCGCGAACCACCAGCACCACGGGCTGCGACGCCACGACCGACACCGGCACCAGGTCCTTCAATGCGTCGTAGGGCATCTTCGGGAACAGCGTCGGGTTGATCGCGAGGTTCGCGGTCTGTCCCAGGCCGATGGTGTAGCCGTCGGGCTTGGCCTTGGCCACCACGTCCATGCCGATGTTGCCGTTGCCGCCCGCGCGGTTGTCGACGATGAAGGTCCACTTGGTGTCGTCGGCGAGCTTCTGCGCGACCAGCCGCGCCACGATGTCGGTGGCGCCGCCGGGCGTGTAGGGAACGATGAGCCGCACCGGCTTGTCGGGCCAGGCGGTGTCGGCAAGGGCGGGGGCGGCGTTCAGCCATGCGGCGGCCGCGGCGCACGCCAGCAAGGCGCGCCGTGCATTGAAAAACATGAGGTCAGTCTCCGAGTGTGATGTGTCTTGCCTGGAGCGCAGCGATGTCCTCGTCGCTGTAGCCCACTTCCTTCAGCAGCTCATGGCCGTGCTCGCCGATGCGCGGCGGCTGCAGCCGGATGCCCGGGCGTTCGCCGTCGAGCGTGAACGGCATCAGCGGCACGTTGGCTATGCTGCCGTCGTTCATGCGCACCGGCGCGAGGCCCCCGGTGGCGTTGAGGTGCGGATCGTCGAACAGCTCCTGCGGCCGGGTGATGGGCGCGAAGGGCAGCTCGTTCTTCTCGAACACCGCGGCGAGCTCCGCGGCGCTGTGGTTCGCGAGGTGCGAGCGCAGGATGGGCATCATCCATTCGCGCGCCAGCACGCGGTCGTTGTTGGTCTTCAGGCGCGGGTCGGCCAGCATCTCGTCCAGGCCGAAGGCCTTGCAGAAGATGGCCCACTGCTTGTCGCTCACGGCCGCCAGGAAGATCTGCTCGCCGTCCTTCACGGTGAAGACGTCGTACACCGCCCAGGCCGAGATGCGGCTGGGCATCGGGTCGGCCGCCTTGCCGGTGGCGGCGAACTGCATCATGTGCTGCGCGACCAGGAACACGTTGTTCTCGAACAGCGCCGACTGCACCTCGCAGCCCTTGCCGGTGATGTCGCGCTGGCGCAGCGCGGCCATCGCGCCGATGGCGCCGAACATGCCGCCCATGATGTCGTTCACGCTGGTGCCCGCGCGCAGCGGGTCGCCAGAGCGGCCGGTCATGTAGGCCAGGCCTCCCATCATCTGCACCACCTCGTCGAGCGCGGTGCGGTGGTCGTAGGGGCCGGGCAGGAAGCCCTTGTGGCTCACGTAGATGAGGCGCGGGTTGAGCTTGCTGAGCGTGTCGTAGTCGAGCCCCAGCTTCTTCATGGTGCCGGGCTTGAAGTTCTCGCTGACGATGTCGGCGGTGGCGATGAGCCGCAGCGCGGCCTCCACGCCCTCGGGCTGCTTCAGGTCGAGCGCGATGCTCTTCTTGTTGCGGTTGAAGGTCGGGAAGAAGCCCGAACCCGAACCCAGCAGGCGGCGGGTGTTGTCGCCCTCGATGGGCTCGACCTTGATGACCTCGGCGCCCAGGTCGGCCAGCAGCAGGCCGCAGGTCGGGCCCATGACCATGTGGGTGAACTCGACGACGCGGACGCCGGCGTACGGCAGGGGGTTGGCTTCAGACATGTTGTGCGTTGTGTTCCTGGGCGAAGCCCTTGGGCAATCCGGCTTCCGGGGTCATGCCGTAGACCGGCTCGCCGGGCAGGCCGGCCATGAGCGGCGCGCGCGCCGCGATGAGTTTCTGGATGTCGATGCCGGTGCGCACGCCCATGGCCTCGAACATGAAGACCAGGTCTTCGGTGACCGCATTGCCCGAGGCGCCCGGCGCGTAGGGGCAGCCGCCGAGACCGCCCAGCGAAGCGTCGAAGGTGCGCACGCCCTCCTCCCAGGCCGCAAGGCAGTTGGCGATGCCGAGGCCGCGCGTGTTGTGCATGTGGGCCGCACCGGCGTGGCTTCCGATCTCCGCGCGCAGCCGCCTGAACAGGCGGCGCACCTGCGCGGGGTTGGCGTAGCCCACGGTGTCGGACAGGCCCGATTCGTCGGCGCCCGCCTCGATGCACTGCGCGGCCAGGCGGATCACGTCGTCCTCGGGCACCAGGCCCTGCAGCGTGCATCCGAAGGCGGTGGAGATGCCGGCCTCCAGCTTCACCTGCGGCGCGATCTCGCGGCGCAGCTCGGAGATGGCGCGCACCTCATCGACCATCTCGGTGGGCGTCTTGCGCACGTTGGCCAGCGAATGCGCCACGCTGGCCGACACCGGCATGGTCAGCTTGTGCACGCCGGCCTCGAGCGCGGCCTGCGCGCCCTTGCGGTTGGGCACCAGCGCCATCACCACCAGGCCCGGCAGCGTGACGGCGTGGCGCACCACCTCGGCCGCGTCGGCCATCTGCGGCAGCAGCTTGGCGGGCACGAAGGAGGCGACCTCGATCTCGCGCACGCCGGCCGCGTAGAGCGCGTCGATCCAGCGCAGCTTGTCGGCGGTGGGCATGGTGGCCTTGACCGACTGCAGGCCGTCGCGCGGGCCGACCTCGCTGATGAGGACGTCGGGGGTTGTCATCGATTTCGTCTCCTTGGGCTTGACTGTTCTGTCTTACAGAACTATATTCCGCCAAACAGAATTAGACCGTCGATCCGCCTCGACTGTCAAGCCGAGCCATTCCCTGCGCCTTCCTGCCATGCCCCGCAAAGCCCAGACCGAATCCGTCTCCGATCTCAATGCCGCGCCAGGCGGCGCGGCCGCGGTCGACCGTGCGCTGAGCCTGCTGTCGGCCTTTCGGCCGGGCGACGAGGCGCTGTCGCTCGCGCAGTTCGCCGAGCGCACGCAGCTCTACAAGAGCACCGTGCTGCGGCTGCTGGCCTCGCTGGAGCATGCGCGGCTGATCCGCCGGCAGGACGACGGCCGCTATGCGCTGGGCATGGAGATCGCGCGGCTGCACGGCCTCTACACGGCCTCGCAGTCGCTCGACCGCATCGTGCTGCCGGTGCTGCGCGCGCTGGTCGCGGCCACCGGCGAGAGCGCGGCGTACCACGTGCGGCAGCCGCAGGGCGTCAGCTGGGTGCGGCTGTGCCAGTTCCGCGTCGATTCGTCGCATGTGGTGCGCGACCACGTGCGCGCCGGCGACCTGCTGCCCAACGACCGCGGCGCGGGCGCGCGGGTGCTGATCGCCTTCGGCCCGCAGGACGAGCTGCCGCGCGGCACAAAGGAGCGCAAGCTCTACGACACCATCCGCGCGCAGGGCTGGTGCGCGCTGGTGGGCGACCGCACCGCCGAGCTGGCCGGCATCTCGGCGCCGGTGCTCCATGCCGACGGCAGCCTCGCGGCCGCGGTCACGCTCACCATGCCCACGCACCGCTACGACGAGGGCTACATCGAGCCGGTGCGTGCGGCAGCGAAGGAGCTCAGCGGGCAGGTCTGAGCAGGCGACCGGTCAGCGCAGCGCGGCCAGCACCGCGCGGTTCTGCTCGGGCAGCCCGATGCTGACGCGCAGCCAATCGGGCAGGCCGTACGGTCCGAGCAGCGAGACCTCGATGCCGGCGGCCAGCAGGCGCGCATGCACCGCCTGCGCATCGCCGACACGCACCATCAGGAAGTTGCCGGACGAGGGCACGTATTCGAGGTCCAGCGCCTCGAAGCCGGCGGCGAGCTGGTCGCGCCCGGCCGTGTTGAGCTCGTAGGTGCGCGTGAGGAAATCCGCGTCGCCCAGCGCGGCCACTGCGGCGGCCTGGGCCGGCGTCGTCACGTTGAAGCGCGGGCGCTGCGCGTTCATGCGCGACGTGAGCCCCGGCTGCGACACGCCGTAGCCGATGCGCAGCCCCGCCAGCCCGAAGGCCTTGGAGAAGGTGCGCGCCACGATCAGGTTGGGCAGGCGCCGCACCCATTCGATGCTGTCGTAGCGCTGCGCGGGCGCGAGGTATTCGGTGTAGGCCTCGTCGAGCAGCACCGTCACGTGCGCGGGCACCGACTGCAGGAAGGCCAGCAGCGGCGCGGCGTCGATGAAGGTGCCGGTCGGGTTGTTGGGGTTGGCGACGAACACCAGCTTCGTGTCCTCGCCGATGGCCGCGCGCATCGCGTCGAGGTCGTGGCCGAAGTCGCGCGACGGCACGACAGTTGCGTGCGCATGGGCATGCGCGGCGGCCTGCGCGTAGACGATGAAACCGTACTGCGAATAGACGACGCCCTCGCCCGGCTTCAGGCTCACCTGCGCCGCAAGCTCCAGGATCTCGCTCGAACCGCTGCCCAGCGTGATCCAGTCGGCCGGCACGTCGAGCCGGGCGGCCAGCGCGTTCTTCAGCGCCGTGCCGTTGCTGTCGGGGTAGTTGCCGGCGCCCGCGAGCGCTTCGACCGCGGCGCGGCGGGCCGACTCGGGCATGCCCAGGGGGTTTTCGTTGGAGGCCAGGAGGATCATGGAGGCTGGGCGCTGAAATCGCGGATTTATTTAAGAAGTTAAATATATCCGGCAGCTTCGGCCTTCTTATCAGTGCCTACCCTTTGCACTCCTTGGGGCCGCCTGTCGATTACCTCTATTTTTGTCACGGATAAATCCCGATTCAGGCTCTTACTCGCCAGCAAAGTATCGAATAAAGTTCATCCCAGGATTGCATCTTTCTCAAGGAGAAACCCACATGACCGCCCGCACCAACGCCCACGGCCTCCAGGTCGCGACCGAGCTCCATCGCTTCATCGAGGACAAGGTCCTCCCCGCCAGCGGCGTGGCCAGCGACGTCTTCTGGAAGGGCTTCGACGCCATCGTCCACGACCTCGCGCCGAAGAACATCGCCCTGCTCGCCGAACGCGACCGCCTGCAGGCCGAGCTCGACGCCTGGCACAAGAAGAACCCCGGCCCCATCGCCGACATGCCGGCGTACCGCGCATTCCTCGAGAAGATCGGCTACCTGCTGCCCCAGCCCAAGGGCGTGAAGGCCACGACCGCGAACGTCGACTCCGAACTCGCCCTGCAGGCCGGCCCGCAGCTGGTGGTGCCCATCCTCAACGCGCGCTATGCGCTGAACGCGGCCAACGCCCGCTGGGGTTCGCTGTACGACGCGCTCTACGGCACCGACGCCATTCCCGAGACCGGCGGCGCCGAGAAGGGCAAGGGCTACAACCCGGTGCGCGGCGCCAAGGTCATCGAGTTCGCGCGCAACGTGCTCGACCAGGCCGCACCGCTGGTCAACGGCTCGCACAAGAACGCCACCGGCTACAGCGTGAAGGACGGCAAGCTGGTCGTCGCGCTGCAAAGCAGCAGCACCGGGCTGGCCGACCCGTCCCAGTTCGTCGGCTACCAGGGCGACGCCGCCGCACCGTCGTCGGTGCTGCTCAAGCACAACGGCATCCACCTCGACATCCGCATCGACCGCTCCACACCCATCGGCAAGAGCGACGCCGCCGGCGTGAGCGACCTGGTGCTCGAGGCCGCGCTCTCGACCATCCTCGACCTGGAAGACTCGGTGGCCGTGGTCGACGCGGCCGACAAGGTGGTCGCGTACTCGAACTGGCTGGGCATCGTCGAAGGCACGCTGACCGAGGAAGTCACCAAGGGCGACAAGACCTTCACGCGCGGCCTGAACCCCGACCGCGAATACACCGGCGCCGACGGCAAACCCCTGAAGCTGCACGGACGCTCGCTCATGTTCCTGCGCAACGTGGGCCACCTGATGACCAACCCGGCCGTGCTGTACGAAGGCGGCAAGGAAATTCCGGAAGGCATCCTCGATGCCGTGGTCACCACCACCATCGCCACCATCGACCTGAAGCGCAAGGGCAACTCGCGCACCGGCAGCATCTACATCGTCAAGCCGAAGATGCACGGCCCCGCCGAAGTGGCCTTCGCCAACGAACTGTTCGGCCGCGTCGAGCAGCTGCTGGGCCTGCCCGCCAACACCGTCAAGCTGGGCATCATGGACGAGGAGCGACGCACCAGCGTGAACCTGAAGGCCTGCATCGCCGAGGCCGCCGCGCGCGTGGCCTTCATCAACACCGGCTTCCTCGACCGCACCGGCGACGAGATGCACACCGCCATGCAGGGCGGCCCGATGATCCGCAAGGGCGACATGAAGTCGAGCGCGTGGATCGGCGCCTACGAGAAGAACAACGTGCTCGTCGGCCTGTCCAGCGGCCTGCGCGGCAAGGCCCAGATCGGCAAGGGCATGTGGGCCATGCCCGACCTGATGGCCGCCATGCTCGAGCAGAAGATCGGCCACCCCAAGGCCGGCGCCAACACCGCCTGGGTGCCCTCGCCCACCGCCGCCACGCTGCACGCTCTGCACTACCACCAGGTCAACGTGACCGCGGTGCAGCAGGAGCTGGAGAAGATCGACGCCGACGCCGAGCGCGACAACATCCTCAACGCGCTGCTGCAGGTGCCGATCGCCGCCGAAGCCAGGTGGACCGCCGAAGAGCGCCAGCAGGAGATCGACAACAACGTGCAGGGCATCCTCGGCTACGTGGTGCGCTGGATCGACCAGGGCGTGGGCTGCTCCAAGGTGCCCGACATCCACAACGTCGGCCTGATGGAAGACCGCGCCACGCTGCGCATCTCCAGCCAGCACATCGCCAACTGGCTGCTGCACGGCGTGGTCACCAAGGCCCAGGTCGACGAGACCTTCCAGCGCATGGCCAAGGTGGTCGACGAGCAGAACGCCGGCGACCCGCTGTACCAGCCGATGGCCGGCCACTTCGACACCTCGGCGGCCTACAAGGCGGCGCAGGACCTGGTGTTCAAGGGCATCGAGCAGCCGAGCGGGTACACGGAGCCGCTGCTGCATGCATGGCGCCTGAAGGTGAAGGGCGAGGCCTGATCTCCTTCGCCGGGCCGGCGTCGCGCCAGGCCTGACGCACGCACGAACGGCGCCCTCGGGCGCCGTTCTGCATGATGGGCGGCCTGCCGTTAGCATCGACGAGGTCCTCTTCGCCTCCCGCCCTTCCTCCCCGATGAACACGAACGCGGCATCGCCGCCTCCGCCGCGCTGGTCTTCCTCCGCGGCCGCCATGCTCGTGGCCCTGGCCACCGCCTTCGCCCTGAGCCAGGCCTTCCGCACCGTGGGCGCCATGATGGCCACGCCGCTCACCAGCCACTTCGGCCTCACGCCGCAGCAGCTCGGCACCTGGGCTGGCACCTTCCACTTCATGTTCGGGATCATGCAGCTCGCGATGGGCGTGTCGATCGACATCTTCGGCGTGAGGCGCACGGTGCTGACGGCCTTTCCGCTGGCGATCGCGGGCGCGGTGCTGTGCGCGATGGCGCCAAACTTCCACGCACTGTTGCTGGGTCAGGCCCTTGTCGGCGTGGGCTGCGCGCCGGCCTTCCTGGCCTGCACGGTGTTCATCGCGCGGCACTTCGATGCGTCGCGCTTCACCGCGATGTCGGGGCTGGTGATGAGCCTGGCGGGGATGGGCATCCTGTTCACGGGCACGCCGCTGGCGCTGCTGATCGAGGCTTCGTCGTGGCGCGTGGGCTACGCGGTGCTGGCGTCGTTCGCGGTGCTTTCGTGGATGCTGATCTTCTGGCGCGTGCGCGAACCTGCGCGCGCTGCAGACCACGTGCCCGCGGGCCGGGCCGAGCGCCAGTCGCTGCGCAAGGCCGTGCGCGAACTTCTGCCGCTGTTCGCGATGCCGCACACGCTGGGGCTGCTGTGCTTCGCCTGCGTGTCGTACGCGGCCTTCATCACGCTGCGCGGCCTGTGGCTCGGCCCGGTGCTGCACGAGCGGCACGGCCTCTCGCTGGTGGCGAGCGGCAACGTCGCACTCGTGATGACCGTCGCCGGCATGATCAGCCCCACGCTCTTCGGCCGCATGGACCCGGGCGGCGCGCGGCGCACGCGCTGGATGATGGGCTGCGCGCTCGCGGGCACGCTGATGTTCGGCGCGATGGCGCTGACGCACTCGCGCATGGTCGACATCGGCCTGCCGATCGTCTACGGCCTTCTCTCGGGCTACAGCGTGCTGCAGTACGCGTACACCAAGAACGCCTACCCAGCCGCGATGACGGGACGCGCGATGGCGCTGATGAACATGGCGATGTTCCTCGGCGTCTCCCTGATGCAGTGGACCACCGGCGTGGCCGCGTCGTGGGCCGTGGCGAATGGCGCCGAGCCGTTCCGTGCGGTGTTCCTCACGGTGGCGGGCATGCTGGCTGCAGGCAACCTGGCGTTCTTCCTGCTGCCGCGTGCGTCCGCACGGTCGGCGGCGCAGCTCAGCGCTTGATCGCCAGCATCAGCACGCCGCCCGCGATCATCGCCACGCCCGCCCATTCGCGGCCGGAGGGCCGCTCGCCGAGGAACATCACGGCGAAGAGCACGACCAGCACCACGCTGAGCTTGTCGACCGGCGCGACGCGCGAGGCATCGCCCACCTTGAGCGCGCGGAAGTAGCAGACCCACGACGCGCCGGTCGCGAGCCCCGAGAGCACGAGAAAGAGCCAGGTGCGCGGCGACAGCTGCAGCGGATTGGTCCACTTGCCGGTGGCGTTCACGAACACGAGCAGCACCGCGAAGATGACCACGGTGCGCACCAGCGTCGCCATGTCGGAATCGACGCCGGCCAGGCCGAGCTTGGCAAGGATGGCAGTCAGCGCGGCGAAGACGGCCGACAGGGCGGCCCAGAGAAACCAGTTGGAGGCGGTGAGATTCATCGTGCTTTCTTTCATCGGGGATGGCGCGGGCGCCTGCATCATGCGCGATGCGACTTTGCCGCTACCTGACGAACCGCTTCAGGCGTCTTCGCCCAGGCGCGCGCGGATCTCCTTGCGGCTGAGCTGGCGCTTGGTTGCGGCATAAACGTCGTCGCGCCCGTACATGGCTCGGTTGCTCGATGAGCCGAACTCCGGCCGGCCCCATGCACACGTGGTCCTGACGAAGCAGCGTCGCAGCACGTCGAAACGCTTGTCCCAGACACCCGGCGCCTTCATCGGCGGCGTGGTTGCCAAGGTGATCTCGAACCAGTCGCCGTTCACGCGGTGCCATTGCGTGAGTTCGTCGATCACGACGAACGAAAGCTCTGCCTTCGTGCCGCCGTGCTCACGCCGTCGAGCCTGTGAGAACCGGCGGTTGGGCAAGAGGATGCCGGTGATGGGGTGCACGAAAAGCTTCACACGCGAAGCCTCCTCCAGCGGCACCCGCTCACCGCGGCCCCACCACCCCGCACGCACCAGCACCTGCCCTCCATGCATCACCGCATCGCGTTCGACGAAGTCGTCGATGTGCTCGAAGATGTGCGCCTGCACGACGCTGCGTCGATCGATGGTGCTGCACAGTTCCGAATACACCTTGTCCCAGGGCCGGTGCACCTGCTTGTGCAGCCAGCGCTTGAGAGGCGCGAGGTTCTCGTTGAGTCCCTTGGGGTAGTCGTAGCCCTGCCTCATGCCCAGCCGCGAGCCGCGCTCCTTGCTGTTGCGCCACTTGCGCCCATCGCCCTGCACGCCGCCACCGCGTCGCGGCCGCTCGACGATGACCTTGTCCATGTCCTCACGCATCGTCGGACCTCCCGATGCTTCGCGCCGCCTTCTGCAGCGCCACCTTCTGCGCGCGCCGTTCGGCGCTGTGGGTGCGCAGGTGGCGGCCCGCCTTCTGGCTTGCTTCGCGGCGTGCCAGCGCGGCCACCACGGGGTTGCGAGGTGCCGCGTTCGGCACTGAAAAATAGAACCGGCCCAGACGCTTGTCGTCGTCGCGAGCCCTTCGTTGAGCACTCATGTGCACACACTCCGAAAAACAAAAAGGCCCCGGCGAATGGCTGCGCGGGGCCTTTGTCGATGGGCCTCGGCGGATGCATGGATGCACGTCCGGCCGGGGCGGTCGGTGTGCGGATCAGGTGTTCAGGAAACGGTTCATTGGATTGGTGCTGCGCCCGGGGGGTCGATCGTCGCCGGGCGCGATGTGAGCAAAGACTGTTGCTGAAAAACGAAGGGCGGATTCTGTCGAGCACGCGTTCGATGCGCAAGTGCCGCGCATCGCTTGTGTGGCACAAAGCCTACGTGCAAGCCGATGAATCCAATCGCGCGCAGGCGACGTATCAGGTTCAAGCGCATCGCGCCTCCGAGCTGTTGGCGGTTTCCACAGAGAGCCTCGAGAACCATCCATCACCTTTCCAGGAGACTTCAATGAAGAAACTCGTGATCGCAGCCAGCGTCTCTGTCCTCCTCGCAGCCTGCGCAGGCGGCATGGGCATGAGCGGCAGCAGCAGCGGCGCATCGAACCCGATGGTCGGCGGCGCGCCGATGTACCCGACGAAGGACATCGTCGACAACGCCGTGAATTCGAAGGACCACACCACTCTGGTCGCCGCCGTGAAGGCCGCCGATCTCGTCGGCACGCTGAAGAGCCCCGGCCCCTTCACCGTGTTCGCGCCCACCAACGCGGCCTTCGCCGCGCTGCCCGCCGGCACGGTGGACACGCTGCTCAAGCCCGAGAACAAGGGCACGCTGACCAAGGTGCTGACCTACCACGTGGTGCCCGGCAAGCTCGACAGCGCGGCGCTCATGAGCGCCATCAATGCAGGCGGCGGCAAGGCCATGCTCAAGACCGCGAGCGGCGGCACGCTCACCGCGACGATGAGCGGCGGCAACGTGCTGGTGACCGACGCCAAGGGCGGCACGGCGACGGTGACGATCGCCAACGTCTACCAGTCCAACGGCGTGATCCACGTCGTGAACAAGGTGCTGCTGCCGGGCTGATCGGCCCCGTTCCCGGTTTTCTTCAGTTGCGCTGCGCGGCCTCGGCCTCGTCGCGCAGCCACTGCGCGAACTCCTGCGCGTCGCGGTTGCCCGCGGCGCGCCTGGACATCTCGATGAAGTAGCCGCGGTGCGAGGCGACCCCCTCGCCCAGCGGCGCCACGAGCCTGCCGTCGCGCACCAGCTCGCTCAGCAGCGGCAGCCGGCCGATCACGACGCCCTGGCCAGCCACTGCGGCAGATACCGCATCGGCGTACTGCGTGAAGCGCAGCGTGCTCTTCATGCGCAGGTCGTCCAGCCCCATCACCTTCAGCCAGGGCTCCCAATCGGCGGTGGGGGCCTCGCTGTGGTCGGGGTACTCGACGGTGAGCAGCGTGAGCTTCGAGAAATCGGAAAGCTCGCGCAGCGATGCCGCGAGCTGGGGCGAGCACAGCGGGATCACAGACTCCTCGAACAACGCCGCACCCACGCCGCGGCCGATGGGCACGAAGCGCACCGCGAGGTCGATTCGGCTGCTTTCCAGGTCGAGCACGTCGAGCGTGGCCGATACGCGCACGTCGACCTGCGGATGGCTGCCGGTGAAGCGCGCCAGCTTCGGTATGAGCCAGATCGACGCGAAGCCCGGCGTGGTGGTGATCGCCACCTGCCGCGGCGCGGAGCTCGCGCGCACCCGCGCGGTGGCGTCGCGCAAACGCTCCAGGCTGTCGGTGACGGCGCGCTGCAGCACGCCGCCGGCCTCGGTGAGCGACAGCGCGCGGTGGCGCCGCTCGAACAGCAGTACGCCCAGGCTGGCCTCGAGCTGCTGGATCTGCCGGCTCACGGCCGACTGCGTGAGGTGCAGCTCGGTGGCCGCCAGCGTGAAGCTCAGCCGGCGCGCGGCCGCCTCGAAGCTGCGCAGCAGTTCGAGCGGGGGGAGTTCGCCACCGATGGCGCCGGGGGCTTTCGCATTCTCTGGACGCATGCAACGAGTTCCGAATGACCGTGTGCAATCGAGGGGTCGGCTCACTATATTCATTCGCACAGTGAATGCAATGGAGCTTGCCATGAGCACCTCTTCCTCCCCTTCCTTCTCTTCCCCGTCACCTTCCTTTCCAACGGTGACCTTCTCATCCATCGCCTCCCGCTTCCACGTCAGCCTGCCGAAGCGATCGGTCTTCGCCGTGCCCGACGGCGCGGGCGTGGGCATCGAATGCCGCAGCGGCTCGGTGTGGATCACCATCGACAGCGACACGCGCGACATCGTGCTGGAGCCCGGGGAGCGCTTCGAGGGCGACGACCACCGGCGGGTGCTGGTGTCGGCGCTGGAGCCGTCGTGCATCACGGTGTCGGACGCGCAGCCGGCAGCGATGCCGCTGCGCTCGCGCACGGCCGGCGCACGGTCGCCATGGCGACTGCGGTCCCACGGGTTGTCCCCGGCTTGACCGGGGCCCATGCGCATCGAACCATCGATGCCATGAGTTCCGACACCACCGCACAACCCTTCATCCTCCAGGAGCTGGCCGACGGCATCGCGACGCTGACGCTGAACCTGCCCGCCAAGCTCAACCCCATCGCGCGCGACCTGCAGGTCGAGCTGCGCGACGCGCTGGAGCGCATCCGCGACGACCGCTCGGTGCGCGCCGTGATCCTCACGGGCGCCGGCAAGGCCTTCTGCGTGGGTGCCGATCTGAGCGCGATGGCACCGCCCGAAGAGAGCAAGTCGCTCGGCACGCAGACCGCCGAGTGGATGCAGAGCCTGAGCAACCCGCTGATCGAGACGCTGCGCACGCTGCCGGTGCCGGTGGTCGCGGCGGTCAACGGCCCGGCCGCCGGCGCGGGCGTGGGCCTCGCGCTCGCGGCGGACGTGACCATCGCTGCACGCAGCGCCTACTTCTACCTGCCCTTCCTGCCGAAGCTCGGCATCGTGCCGGACCTGGGCTGCACCTGGGCCATTCCGCGCCGCGCGGGGCGTGCGCGCGCCATGGGCATGGCATTGCTCGACGAGCGCGTGGGCGCAGGCCGCGCGGTGCAATGGGGCCTCATCTGGGCCTGCGTGGACGACGAGCAACTGCTCGAGGAAGCCAGAAGCATCGCGCAGCGCCTGGCCCGCCTGCCGGCACACGCCGTGATCGAGGCACGCGAGGCCTTCGAGGCTTCCGAACGCCACACGCTGAAGGAACAGCTGCACTACGAGAGCGAGCGCCAGCGCGAGCTGATCGACCGGCCCAGCTTCCGCGAGGGCGTGAGCGCCTTCCTGCAGAAGCGCCCGCCGGTCTTCGAAAGCCGCTGACATCCCGACACCGGCGTCCACTGGCGCCGGCCCGGGGGCTGCAGGACAATGCCGCGCATGTCCATCCCCAACGCCTTCTACGCCCAGTCGGGCGGCGTCACCTCGGTCATCAACGCCTCGGCCTGCGGCGTGATCGAGACGGCGCGCCGGCATCCCGACCGCATCGGCAAGCTCTACGCCGGGCGCAACGGCATCATCGGCGCGCTGGCCGAGGAGCTGATCGACACCGGCGCCGAGACGGCCGAGGCCATCGCGGCGCTGCGCACCACGCCGTCGGGAGCCTTCGGCTCGTGCCGCTACAAGCTCAAGTCGCTGGAGAAGAACCGCCGCGAGTACGAGCGGCTGATCGAGGTGTTCAAGGCGCACGGCATCGGCTATTTCTTCTACAACGGCGGCGGCGATTCGGCCGACACCTGCTTCAAGGTGAGCCAGCTCTCGCAGTCGATGGGCTACGCGCTGCAGGCCATCCACGTGCCCAAGACCATCGACAACGACCTGCCGCTGACCGACTGCTGCCCCGGCTTCGGCTCGGTCGCGAAGTACGTGGCGGTGTCGACCATCGAGGCCTCTTTCGACGTGCGCTCGATGGCGGCCACCTCCACCAAGGTGTTCGTGCTCGAGGTGATGGGGCGGCATGCGGGCTGGATCGCGGCGGCCGGCGGGCTGGCCGCCGACCAGGGCATTCCGGTGGTGGTGCTGTTCCCCGAGATCGAGTTCGACAAGGCGCGCTTCCTCGCGCGCGTGGACGAACTGGTGAAGCGGCACGGCTACTGCTCGGTGGTTGTGTCCGAGGGCTGCCATCACCCCGACGGGACCTTCCTCGCCGAGCAGGGCACGCGCGACGCCTTCGGCCATGCGCAGCTCGGCGGCGCTGCGCCGGTGGTGGCGCAGATGGTCAAGGACGCGCTGGGCCACAAGTTCCACTGGGCGGTGGCCGACTACCTGCAGCGCGCGGCGCGGCACATCGCATCGGCCACCGACGTGCGGCAGGCCTACGAACTGGGGCAGCGCGCGGTCGAGCTCGCGCTGGAAGGCCGCAACGCGGTGATGCCGACCATCGAGCGCATCTCCGACGCACCCTACGCCTACCGCCTGGGCAGCGCGCCGCTCGAATCGGTCGCCAACGTCGAGAAACCGATGCCGCGCGACTTCATCTCCGACGACGGCTGGGGCATCACCGAGAAGTGCCGCCGCTACCTGCTGCCGCTGATCGAGGGCGAGGACTACCCCGCCTACAGCGGCGGGCTGCCGGTGTACGCGACGCTTCGCAACGACATCGTCGCGAAGAAGCTGCCGGCCTTCGAGATTTCATGATGGCCACGGAGGCCGTCCCCGGCCTGATCGACGCCACACGCTGCCCGCTGTGCGGCGAACCGAACCGCTGCGCGATGGAGATCGAGCGCGAGACCGGCCAGGCGCAGCCGCCCTGCTGGTGCATGCAGGTCGACTTCAGCAACGCGCCGCTCACCAACCTGCCGGAAGAGATGCGCGGACTCGCATGCATCTGCTTGCACTGCGCGACCGGCCAGCAGCCTGCTCCGACTGCCAGGCCGTCTTCTCAAGACGACGCCTGAGGCTGAGGCTCGGGCTGGGCGGGGCTCTCGCTGCCCGGTTCCTGCTCCTGTGTCGGCTCCGGCTCGATGTCGGCGGCCATCACCATCGAGGGCGCATCGCCGGGGCGCTGCTGCGTGACCACACGGTGGATGAACTGCAGCTTGCCCACCGCCGCGCGCGGCATCACGAAGGGGTAGTAGTCGGGCTGCCCCATGCTGCGCGACAGCTCGTTGAGCACGTTGGTGAGCAGCACCCAGCCGTTGACGAAGTCGAGGAAGCTTCCCGCGTCGGGGTCGTCGGGCTGCCAGAGATCGTCGAGCGTGAAGAGGTCGCTCGTGAGTTCGACGTTGGTCGCGTCGACGCCGAAGCTCATCGCGGTGTCCGCGGTGTCGGCCATGTGCAGGTAGTGGGCCCAGGTCTCGGCCCAGTCTTCCCACGGGTGCGTGCTTGCGTAGCTGCTCACGAAGCGGTCGGCCCAGTCGGGCGGCGGGCCCTGCTCGTAGTGCGTCTGCAGCGCGGCGGCATAGTCGGCGCGCTCGTCGCCGAAGAGGGCGCGGAAGTCGTCGATCCACTGCGTGGGCTGCACGAGCAGGTCCCAGTAGTAGTGGCCGATCTCGTGGCGGAAGTGGCCCAGCAGCGTGCGATAGGGCTCGCGCATCTCGGCGCGGATGCGCTCGCGCACGGCGTCCTCGGCCTCCTCGGCGTTGAGGGTGATCACGCCGTCCTGGTGGCCGGTCATCACGTGCGGGCCGCCGGGCGTGTTGCTGAGGAAGTCGAAGGCCAGCCCGTGGACCGCATCGGCGTGGCGGCTGACCACCGGCAGGCCCAGCGCGAGCAGCTGAGAGATCAGCCTGCGCTTGGCGGTCTCGAGCTTGAGCCACAGCTCGCCATTGCCTTCCACCGACAGATCGGGAATGGTGCGCGTGACGCTGCAGGCCAGGCAGTAGCCGGGCGCGAGGCCGTGGGTGTCGGGCGGCAGCTGCTCGCCCTCGCGCGCGGCGGGCACCATCCAGTTGCAGCCGGCCGGCGTCAGGAAGTTCACGCAGCGGCGGTAGGTCTTGCCGTGCGGATCGCCGAACACGGTGAAGGTGTCGGGCTGCGCGCCGCCGCCCTCCGCAGGTGCGAGCGGCACCACGCCGAGCCGCTCGATCACGTAGCCCAGCGGCGTGTGGCAGGCCAGGCATTCGCTGTTGCGCAGGAACACGGGACGCTCGCACTGGCAGCGGTAGGCGCGGCTGACGGTGGGTGCGGCCAGCTCGGCGGCGAGGGTTGGCGCAGCCGGCTCGGCGGAAAGGACCGGCGTGGTCGCTCCTTCCGCTTCTCCAGGAGCGGCGGGCTGGGCATCGGCTTGTTCGCCGGACGAAGCGTTCACGCTGTTGTTGTCTTGGTTCATCTTCTTGACGCGGAGGGGACAGCGAAGGGATTCTGGACCTGCACGCTGCGAATCCCGCCGTGCAAAGCCCGATATGCTTGTAGGACGACGGACCCGAGACATTCCGCCGCCCCCATGACCTCCCCTCAGCCCCCAGAAGCCGCGAGCACGCCGGCCCCGCCCTCCATCGGCACGCTGCGCCAGCGCTATGGCGAACGCTACCGCTGGTACCTGCTGCTGTCGGTGATGGTGGGGACGATGGCGTCGATCATGTCCTCGACCATCGTCAACGTGGCGATCCCGGGCATGAGCCACCACTTCTCGCTCGGCCAGGAACGCGCGCAGTGGGTGAGCTCGGGCTTCATGGTGGCGATGACGGTGTCGATGCTCACCACACCGTGGCTGCTGTCGCGCTACGGCTACCGCCGCACCTACGTGGGCACGATGCTCCTGCTGCTGGCGGGCGGCATCGTGGGCGGCATGGCCAACGACTTCTCGCTGGTGCTGTTCGCGCGCGTGGCCGAGGGCCTGGCCGCTGGCGTGGTGCAGCCCATCCCGGCCATCATCATCCTGCGCGCCTTCGAGCCGCACGAGCAGGGCCGCGCGAGCGGCATCTTCGGCATGGGCGTGGTGCTGGCGCCGGCCGTGGGGCCGAGCATCGGCGGCGTGCTGGTCGACCTGTTCGGCTGGCGCTCGATCTTCTTCATGGTGGTGCCGTTCTGCCTCGCGTCGCTGTGGCTCGCCTACAAGTTCGTGCCCAAGACCGCGCCCGGCGGCGTGGCGGCCGCGCGCGGCGACGGGCTGGACGCACGCGGACTGGCGCTGGGCACGGTCGGCACGCTGTGCCTGCTCAACGGCCTCGTGGCGCTGCGCGGCGATTCGCCGCTGCAGGCCGCGCTGCTGCTGGCGGGCGCGCTGGCATCGTTCGGCGTCTTCGTATGGTGGCAGCGGCGGCTGGCGGCCTCGGGCGGCACGCCGCTGATGAACCTTGCGCTCTTTCGCTACCGGCAGTTCGCGATGGGGAGCGTGGTGGCCTTCATCTACGGCACGGCGCTCTTCGGCTCGACCTACCTGCTGCCGGTGTACATGCAGGTGGGGCTGCATCTGTCGGCCTCGCACGTGGGCACCATCCTGCTGCCGGCAGGCGTCGTGCTGGCGCTCACCATCGCGGGCGTGGGCCGGCTGGCCGACAAGCACCCGACCTGGGTGCTGGTGACCATCGGGCTCGCGCTGCTGGCGGCCTCGTTCGCGCTGATGATGGTGCTGCGGCTCGACAGCGCGCTGTGGCTGCTGGTGGCCTTCGCGATCATCGGACGCATCGGGCTGGGCTTCATCCTGCCCTCGCTCAACCTGGGCTCGATGCGGCCGCTGGCCAAGCCGCTGATCCCGCAGGGCGCGAGCGCGATCAACTTCGTGCGCATGCTCGGCGGCGCGGCGGGGGTGAGCCTCTGCGCCATCGTGCTGGAGTGGCGCCTCGCAGCGCACGGCGATTCGCTGGCCAACCCGATGACCAGCCCGGCGCGGCTCGCAGCCTTCGACGAGGTGTTCGCGATGCTGGCCGGCCTTTGCGCACTGGCCGTGTGCGCGGCCTGGCAGCTGCGCCAGGGTCCCCCTGACGCGCCACGCAAGACGGGGTAAACCCCGGAGGCGGAATGCAGGCCTTTCGCATTCAATTGTTATAAGTTGTATCGCAATCAGGCCTCATGCACCGCAGACACTTCATCGCCGCCTCCGCCGCGGCCGTGGCCGGCTTCGGCCCGCTTTCATCCGCCCTGGCTGCCGAGAACGGCGTCACCGACACCGAGATCGTCCTCGGCCACACCGGCATTCTGAGTGGCCCGCTGGGCGTTCCGATCAAGGTGGTGATGGCCGGCGCGGGGCTGGCCTTCGACGCCGTCAATGCCCAGGGCGGGCTCTCCGGCCGGAAGATCCGGCTGGTGTCGCTCGACGACGAACTCAAGCCGGAAAAGGCCGTCGCCAACTACGAGCAGTTGCTGGGCGAGCACCGCGCCTTCGCCTTCTTCGGCTGCGTGGGCTCGGGCACCACCGCGGCCGCAGCCAAGCTGCTGAGCCAGAGCGGCGCGCCGCTGGTGGGCGCCTACGCGGTGTCCGACTCGGCACGCGAGAAGGTCGGCGGCTCCGGCTATTTCGTGCGCGCCACCTTCGCGCGCGAGGCGCAGGCGCTGGTACAGCACCTGACGACCATCGGCGTCACGCGCATCGCGGTGGCCTATCTCGACAATCCAGGCGGCGCCGAAGTCGCACAGCTTGTCGGCGAGGCGCTGACGGCGCTCAAGCTCAAGCCCGAGGCGGCGGTCGCCGTGAAGGGCGACGGCAGCGCCAACGAAGCGGCCGGCAAGGCGCTGGCCGACAGCAAGGCGCAGGCCGTGATCATGTACCTGGGCGGCGCCATCGGCGGCGAGGTGATGAAGGCCGCGTGGGCAGCGGGCGGGCGCCAGATGTTCTACGGCATGTCGATCGTGCCCGGCGACGTCACGGCCAGGCTGGTGGGCGACAAGACCAGCGGCCTGGCCATCTCGCAGATCGTGCCGTACCCCTGGAGCGAGGTCGACGCCGGCGCCAAGGAATACCGCCAGCTCGCCGAGCGCGCCAAGGTGGACATCGGCTACCTCAGCTACGAGGGCTACGTGAACGCGATGGTGATGATCGAGGCGCTGCGCCGCACCGGCCGCGACCTGACCCGCGCGAAGCTGCACGCCACGCTCAAGGCCATGAAGCTGCGCGTGAGCAACATGGAGATCGACTTCACCGGCGCCAGCAACACCGGCTCGCGCTTCATCGAGATGGTGCGGGTGACGAAGGAAGGCCGGTTTCTTCGGTAACGCTGCACGGTCCGGGCACTCGGGTTCAGGGCGCGGCGCGCCAGCGGCTGCGCGAATCGCGGTCTAATCGCAGCCATGTGCCAATTGCTAGGGATGAACTGCAACACGCCGACCGACGTGACCTTCAGCTTCACGGGTTTCGCGCAACGCGGCGGCCGCACCGACCACCATGCCGACGGCTGGGGCATCGCGTTCTTCGAGGACCGGGGGCTGCGGCACTTCGTCGACCACCAGCCGGCGAGCGAATCGCCGGTGGCCGATCTGATCCGGCGCTACCCGATCCAGAGCCGCAACGTCATCGCCCACATCCGCAAGGCGACGCAGGGCGAGGTCAACCTGCAGAACTGCCACCCTTTCGTGCGCGAGCTGTGGGGGCGCTACTGGGTGTTCGCCCACAACGGCGACCTGAAGGAATTCCGCCCGCGCCTGCACGGCAACTTCCACCCGGTGGGCAACACCGACAGCGAGCACGCCTTCTGCTGGATCATGCAGGAGCTGGCCAAGTCGCACGCGGGCGTGCCGAGCATCGAGGAACTGACGCTCACCCTGCGCGAACTGGCGCCGCAGCTCGCGAGCCATGGCACCTTCAACTTCATGCTGTCCAACGGGCAGGCGCTCTGGGCGCACGCCTCGACCAACCTCTGGTACGTGGAGCGCCGCCACCCGTTCGTGACGGCGCAGCTGTCGGACGAGGACCTGGAGATCGACTTCGCGCAGCACACCACGCCCAACGACCGCGTCGCCGTGGTGGTGACGGCGCCGCTCACCACCAACGAGACGTGGACCCAGTTCGCGCCGGGCGAGCTGCAGGTGTTCGTCGACGGGCAGCACGTCGGGCGCTGAGGCCGAAGCCGGTCTTTGGCCCGACGCTTTTTGGCGACATTGCAAGAAAGTATCGACGGGCAGGTTCAGAAAAGTAAACAATAACGGTTCTCATTTGCAAATTGAACCGTTCATGCCCGCTTCCTTCTTCCATCTCCGGCCGACCGTGGTCGCAACGCTGCTCGCGCTGAATGCCGCGGCGGCCCTGGCCCAGCAGACCACCGCCACAGAGCCTGCAGGGCCGGTGGTCTCGAGCGGCGGCACGCTGTCCACCGTGACCGTCGAAGCCAGCGCCGACGCCTCGGCCGAAGGCCTGACCAAGCCCTATGCCGGCGGGCAGGTGTCGCGCGGCGGGCGGGTCGGCATCCTGGGCAACCAGGACATGATGAGCACGCCCTTTTCCAGCACCAACTACACCAACGAGCTGATCCAGGACCAGCAGGCCAAGAGCGTGGCCGACGTGCTGCTCAACGACCCCTCGGTGCGCCAGGCCCGCGGCTTCGGCAACTTCCAGGAGCTGTACGTGGTGCGCGGCTTCCCGGTGTACTCCGACGACGTCGCCTACAACGGCCTCTACGGCATGCTGCCGCGCCAGTACATCGCCTCGGAATTCTTCGAGCGCGTGGAAGTGTTCCGCGGCGCCAACACCTTCCTGAATGGCGCGGCCCCCGGTGGCAGCGGCATCGGCGGCGCGATCAATCTGCTGCCCAAGCGCGCGCCCAACGAGCCGCTCACCCGCGTCGGCTTCGGCGTGCAGACCGGCGGACAGGGCTACGTCAACCTCGACCTGGCGCGCCGCTTCGGCCCCGACGACAGCCTCGGCGTGCGCGTGAATGCAGTGCGCCGCGAAGGCGGCACCGGCGTGAAGAACGAGAGCCAGCAGCTCAGCGCCTTCAACGTCGGCCTCGACTGGCACAACCGCAACGTGCGCCTGTCGGCCGACTTCGGCTACCAGGACTACGACCTGAAGGACGGCCGCCCGAGCCTGACGCCTTCGTCGACGCTGCCGATCCCGCGCGCACCTGACGCCCGAACCAACTTCGCCCAGCCCTGGACCTATTCGAAGGAGAAGGACAAGTTCGCCACCTTCCGCGGCGAAGTCGACATCACCGACAACATCACGGCCTGGGCCGCCGGCGGCGTGCGCCGCAGCGACGAGGACAACGTGCTGTCGAACCCGACGCTCGCCGACGCCTTCGGCAACACCAGCAACACGCGCTTCAGCAACACCCGCAAGGACCGCATCGGAACGGCCGAGATCGGCGTGCGCGGCAACTTCGCCACCGGCCCGGTGAAGCACACGGTGGTGGTCTCGGCGGCCAAGTACAGCAACGACCGCGACAACGCCTACACGATCTCGCGCGGCACCATCCGCAACAACATCTACGCGCCCTACGCGTCGCCCTACCCCGTCGCCAACTCCTTCACCGGCAACACGCTGGAAGACCCGCGCCTGACCGACCGGATCGACACCTCGAGCGTGGCCGTCGCCGACACGATGTCGTTCATGGAAGACCGCCTGCTCGTCACCCTCGGCGCGCGCCGCCAGACCATCGAGCAGACCAGCTACGCCTACACCACGCTCAAGCAGTCGAGCACCTACGACAAGAGCAAGACCACGCCGGTGGCCGGCGTCGTGTTCAAGATCACGCCGACCGTCTCGGCCTACGCCAACTACATCGAAGGCCTCGTCAAGGGCAACGTGGCACCGGGCACGGTCAACGGCCTGCCCGTCACCAATGCGGGCGAGATCTTCGCGCCGTACCAGGCCAAGCAGAAGGAAATCGGCGTCAAGTACGACGGCGGCACGCTCGGCGCGAGCGCGGCATTCTTCACCACCGACCAGCCGACGTACTACTACTCGGGCCAGACCTACGGCCTCTACGGCAAGCAGCGCAACCAGGGCCTGGAGCTGTCGGTGTTCGGCCAGCCCGCCAAGGGCCTGCGCCTGCTCGGCGGCCTGACGCTGCTGGACGCCAAGCAGAAGAGCACGCAAGGCGGCGCCACCGATGGGCTGAACGCCATCGGCGTGGCCAGGCAGCAAGCCAACTTCGGCGCCGAATGGGACGTGCCCGGCGTGCGCAACCTGTCGCTCAACGCCCGCGTGCTCTATACCTCGAAGCAGTACGCCAACGCCGCCAACACGCAGTCGGTGCCGTCATGGACGCGCTTCGACGTGGGTGCGCGCTACCTGGTCGACCTCGGCAACGGCCGCCTGCTCACGCTGCGCGCGCGCATCGACAACCTGTTCAACAAGTCGTACTGGGCCTCGGTGGGCGGCACGCAGGGCAGCAACTACCTGGTGCTGGGTGCGCCGCGCACCTTCGCGGTGAGCGGCACGATCGACTTCTGATCGATCGCCGCAGCGCGCCCGGCAGCGGCCCTGCTAGCGCAGGGTCGCTTCGAGCGCATCGATGAACATCGCCGGCACGTCGAAGCCGGTCTGTTCGGTGATTTCCTGGAAGCAGGTCGGGCTGGTCACGTTGATCTCGGTGACCGAGTCGCCGATCACGTCGAGCCCGATCAGCAGCAGCCCGCGCGGCGCCAGTGCGCGGCCCACGGTCTCGGCGATCTCGCGGTTGCGCGGCGTGAGCGGCTGGGCCACGCCCTTGCCGCCGGCTGCCAGGTTGCCGCGCACCTCGGTGCCCTGCGGAATGCGGGCCAGCACGAAGGGTGCGGGCTCGCCGGCGATGATGAGGATGCGCTTGTCGCCCTGAGCGATCTCCGGCACGAAGCGCTGCACCATGATGGTCTCGGCGCCGTCCTTGTTGAGCGTCTCGACGATGGAGCCGAGATTCAGCGCGTCCTGCTTCACGCGGAAGATGCCCATGCCGCCCATGCCGTCGAGCGGCTTGAGGATGATGTCGCCGTGCTCGGCGTGGAAGTCGCGCACGGCCTGCGCGCTGCGCGTCACCAGCGTGGGCGTGACGAACTGCGGAAACTCCATGATCGCGAGCTTCTCGGGGTGGTCGCGCAGCGCGCGCGGCTTGTTCACCACGTGCGCGCCCTCGCGCTCGGCCTGCTCCAGCAGGTGGGTGGCGTAGATGTACTCGGCGTCGAAGGGCGGGTCCTTGCGCATGAGCACGGCGTCGAAATCCTTCAGCGCCTTGGCCTCGGCGATGTCGACGCGGTACCAGTCCTTCGCGTCGCCGGTAAGCGTGATCTGCTGCACCGTGGCCGTGACCACGCCGCCCGACTTCCACTGGATGTCCTGCGGCAGGCAGGCCGCGATACGGTAGCCGCGGCGCTGCGCCTCGCGCATCATCGAGAAAGTCGTGTCCTTGTAGATCTTGAAGTGATCGAGCGGATCGGCGACGAAGAGGATGTTTTTCATCAGGCGTTCTTTCTTGCGTTGCCGGGGCGCGGCGGCCATTGGCATGGGTATCGGGGCGCGATGTTGCCGGAAGCGGCGATGTCCTTGCCGGCGGGGGCTTTTTTCTCTTCGGCCCGCCGCGGCCGGCCTGGCTGGGCAACGCGCGTCGGGGCGATTGTGCCGGGAGCCGAAAAGCGCAGGATGGTCAACAATCTGAACCCGATAAAGTCAACCATCCGGCACGGGAATTGCGTGTCTCCACCTCCGAAAACTTCCGGAGAACCTCGTGGACACATCCATTTCGCAGGGCAGCCCTGCCCTCGATCCCGCCGCCGTGGTCGACGAATTCCTGCGCCTGGTGATGATCCCGGACCCGCAGTCGGCCTCGCGCTTCACCGCGCCCGACATCCGCATCCGCTTCACCGGCAACCGCCCGATGCACGCGCCCGCCGACACCTCGGCCTTCAACGCCAAGCGCTACGCCTGGGTCAAGAAGAAGATCGAGCGCACCGAAACGGTGGCCGGCGGCACGCCGGAGGAAACGGTGGTCTACAGCCTCGGCACGCTCTACGGCGCGTGGCCGGACGGCACGGCCTTCGAGGGCAACCGATACGTCGACCGCTACGTGGTGCGCCACGGCCTGATCGTGCAGATGGATGTCTGGAACGACAGTGCCGAATGGCTGCTGGTGCGCGCCGGCCTCGCCGTGCTGTGAGGCCGCCCGCATGAGCACGCGCTGGCCCGACCGGCTCCCCACGCACGACCGCTTCGACTACCGGCCCATCACCCGGCGGCCCGACTACGCGTGGCCGAACGGCGCGCGGCTGGCGGTGTACATCGGCTTCAACGTCGAGCATTTCGCCTTCGGCGACGGGCTGGGCGCATGCATCGGCCCGGCCTCGCCGCAGCCCGACGTGCTCATACACGGCTGGCGCGAGTACGGCAACCGCGTCGGCGCGTGGCGCTGTCTCGAACTGTTCGATTCGCTCGCGCTGCCGACCGGGGCGCTCGTCAACACCGCGCTGTACGACCACTGCCCGGAGCTGGTCCAGGCACTCGTGGCGCGCGGCGACGAGCTGATCGGCCATGGCCACAGCAACGCCGAACGCCAGGGCGTGCTGGACGAGGAGCACGAGCGGGCGCTGCTGATTCGCTGCCGAGAGCGGATGCTGCGCGAGAGCGGGCAGGCGCCCGCGGGCTGGCTCTCGCCGTGGATCTCCGAGAGCGCCGTCACGCCCGACCTGCTGGCGGAGACCGGCTACGGCTACACGCTCAACTGGTGCCACGACGACCAGCCGCTGCGCATGCGCACGCGCGGCGGCGGATCGCTGTGGTCGGTGCCGTACCCGCAGGAGCTCAACGACATCCCGATGATCGTCGGCCGCCTGATGGACGCGAAGGATTTCAGCGCGATAGTGATCGACAACTTCGAGGAAATGCTCGAGCAGTCGCGCGCGCAGCCGCTGGTGATGGGCGTGGCGCTGCATCCGTACATCGTGGGGCAGCCCTATCGGCTGCGGCACCTGCGCACGGCGCTCGCACGGCTGGCGCAGGCGCGCGACCGGGGCGAGATCTGGTTCACCACGCCGGGTGCGATCGCATCGCACGTGGCGGAGCTCGAGAAGGAGCGGCCGGGGGAGTTCGACTGAGCCGCGCCCGGGCTCAGATCTCGATCTTCGACCCCAGCTCCACCACCGCGTTGTTCGGCAGCCCCAGGAAGGCCGCCGCGCCGCTCGCGTTGTGGTGCATCTGCGCGAACAGCTTCTCGCGCCACGGCGCCATGCCGCTGCCCAGCGTGGGAATGACGACGTCGCGCGACAGGAAGTAGCTCGTCGTCATCTGCTCCAGCTGGCAGCCGCGCATGCGCGCGTTCTCGAGGGCGCGCGGCAGGTCGATGTCGTTCTTGAAGCCGTAGTGGACGGTGATCTGCCAGCAGTGGTGGCCCAGCGGCTCGATCTCGATGCGCTTGTCCATCGGGATCCAAGGCACCTCGTGGTTGCGCACGGTTACGAACATGTTCTGCTCGTGCAGCACCTTGTTGTGCTTGAGGTTGTGCAGCAGCGCGTTGGGCACCACGCCCGGCTCCGCCGTGAGGAACACCGCCGTGCCGTCGACGCGCACGGGCGGGCTCACGAACACCGAGTCGAGGAAGGACTTCAGGTCGATGGCGTCGGCGTGCTGCGCCTCGCCCATCAGGCGGCGGCCTTCCTTCCAGGTGATCATCAACGTGAAGACGAAGCCGCCGATCAGCAGCGGGAACCAGCCGCCCTCGAACAGCTTGAGCAGGTTCGACGCGAAGAACAGGAAGTCGACCACGAAGAAGACCGCGGTGGAGGCGATGCACAGCGCCAGCGGCAGCTTCCACGCGTAGCGGATCACGAAGAAGGTCAGCACCGTGGTGATCAGCATGTCGGTGGTCACCGCGATGCCGTAGGCCGCGGCCAGGCTGCTCGACGAGCGGAACATGACCACCGCCAGCACGATCGCCACGAACAGGCCCCAGTTGACCAGCGGGATGTAGATCTGGCCGGCCGTGCGCACGCTGGTGTGCTCGATGTTCAAGCGCGGCAGGTAGCCCAGCTGGATCACCTGTCGCGTGACGCTGAAGGCGCCGGTGATGAGGGCCTGCGACGCGATCACGGTGGCGGCGGTGGCCAGCAGCACCAGCGGAATCAGCGCCCACTCCGGCGCCATCATGAAGAAGGGGTTCTTCACCGCCTCTGGGTTCTCCAGCAGCAGCGCGCCCTGGCCGAAGTAGTTGAGCGTGAGCGCCGGCATCACCACCGAGAACCACGCGATGCGGATCGGGCTCTTGCCGAAGTGGCCGAGGTCGGCGTAGAGCGCCTCGGCACCGGTCACACACAGCACGGTCGCGCCCAGCAGGATGAAGCTGGTGCCGGGGTTGTCCCACATGAACTTCAGCGCGTAGAACGGGTTCAGCGCCTTCAGGATCTCGGGGTGGTGCAGGATCTGCGACACGCCGAGCACCGCGATCGCGAGGAACCAGGTCAGCGTGATCGGCCCGAAGAACTTGCCGATGCCCGCGGTGCCGCGCTTCTGCACCACGAAGAGGCAGAACAGCACGACCAGCGTGAGCGGAATGACGTAGTGCGTGAAGTGCGGCGACACCACCTCCAGGCCCTCGACCGCCGAGAGCACCGAGATGGCCGGGGTGATGACCCCGTCGCCATAGAAGAGCGAGGTGCCGAAGATGCCGACCACCAGCAGCAGGTGGCGCAGCCTGGGCTTGTCGTGCACCGCGCGCGAGGCCAGCGCCAGCATGGCGACCAGGCCGCCCTCGCCTTCGTTGTCGGCCCGCAGCACGAGCACGACGTACTTGATGGAGACGATGACGGTGAGCGTCCAGAAGAACATCGACAGGATGCCGTAGACGTTCTCGACGGTGAAAGGCACGTGGCCGTGCCCGAACACTTCCTTGACGGCGTACAGCACGCTGGTGCCGATGTCGCCATAGACGACGCCGATGGCGCCGACGATCAGGCCGGCTGAGAGATTTTTGGGGGCTGACACGAAGTCGATGGGAAAAGGGACAGGCTGCGATTCGGCGTGTCAGGCACGCCGGGGGGTGTGACAGATGTGAACTTTAGTCCACCTGCAAGACCCTCCCGCCCTTTTGTTTCCGTTGCTGTGGGGCCGCTATTTTGCCGCCGGCGGCCATCGCCGCAAGCGGGCCCCGGGAATCATTCGTAGATTTCGGCGTCCGGATCGGTCGCTTCCATCTCGTAGCTGGCGGCCACCATCGCGAGCCGGCCGACCACCCCGTACATGTAGAAGCGGTTCGGGGCGCTGGCACCAGGCTTGGCGCCCGGCTGAGGCAAGTGCGCACTTTCAGAGAAAGCCAGCGGCACGAAACTGGCGCCCGGCAGCTTCAGGTTCTCGTCGGCGGCGCGCTCGGCATGCACCCGGTAGAAGCCGCCGACCACGTAACGGTCCATCATGTAGACCACCGGTTCGGCCACGCCGTTGTGCACGCGCTCGTTGGTGAGCACGCCTTCCTGCACGATCAGTTCCGTCGGCTCCCGCAGGTCGCGGCCGGCGGCGTTCCGCGCGGATGCCGCAGGAACGCTGGCGCCGGCGCTGCCGCGCGGCTTGCCAATCAGCGCCTCCACGTCCTTGGCGTCGCGCACCGTCACCACGCCGGGGCTGCCGCTTCCGCTGTGGCCGCCCTTGACGACCACGAAGGGCTTCTCGTTGATGCCGTATTCCTTGTACTTGCGGCGCACCTTGGTCAGCACCGCATCCACGTGGCTGGTGAGCACGTCGATGCCGCGGCCACCCGCCACGTCGACACCCTCGGCGCGCGCGTAGATCGGGTTGATGAGCCACGGATCGATGCCCAGCAGCTTGCCGAAGCGCTTGGACAGCTCCTCGTAGCTGTGCAGGTGGTTGCTCTTGCGACGCACCGACCATCCTGCGTGCAGCGGCGGCAGCAGGTACTGCTCGTGCAAGTCCTCGAGGATGCCGGGAGTTCCTGCGGAAAGCTCGTTGTTGAGCAGAATCGTGCAGGGATCGAAGTTCTTGAGCCCCAGGCGGCGCTTGGTGCGCACCACCGGCTCCAGCGTCACCGTCTCGCCGTTGGGCAGCTCGATCTTCTTGGGCGACTTGATGGCCGGATCGATCGACCCGATCCGCACATTGAGCCCCGCCATGTGGAAGATGCGCACGAGTTGCGCGACGTTGGCGAGGTAAAAGGTATTTTTGGAGTGGTTTTCCGGAATGACGAGCAGGTTGCGCGCCTCCGGACAGATCTTCTCGATGGCCGCCTGGGCGGCCTGCACCGCCAGCGGCAGCATTTCCTTGGTGAGGTTGTTCCAGCCACCCGGAAAGAGATTGGTGTCGACCGGAGCCAGCTTGAAGCCCGCGTTGCGGATGTCGACGGCGCTGTAGAACGGCGGCGTGTGCTCCATCCACTCGAGCCGGAACCAGCGCTCGATGGCGGGCATCGAGTCGAGCACCCGCTGCTCCAGTTCGTTGATCGGGCCGGTCAGGGCGGTGACTAGATGCGGAACCATGCAGCGGCCTTGTTGGTTTTGTGCTTAAAGGTGGAGTGGAATTGTAGGATTTGGGGCTGGTCGCCCCAATGACAAGACCGCGCGCGGGCGCATCGGATCGACCGCTCCCATGAGAACCATCAGGTCCGGACTTCGCCCTGCCCCAGCACCACGTACTTGAGCGAGGTCAGTCCTTCGATGCCCACCGGGCCGCGCGCATGGAACTTGTCGGTGCTGATGCCGATTTCAGCACCCAGCCCGAACTCGAAGCCGTCCGCGAAGCGTGTGCTCGCATTGACCATCACGCTGGCCGAATCGACCTCGCGCAGGAAGCGCTGGGCATTCACGTGGTCGCGCGTGACGATGGCGTCGGTGTGGTGGCTCGAGTAGCGGTTGATGTGGGCGATGGCCTCGTCCACGCCCGCCACCACCTTGATGCTGATGACCGCGGCGAGGTATTCCTCGTACCAGTCGGACTCCACCGCATCGACGATCTTCGCCGGCGGGTTGGCCGCGCCCAGCGCCTCGCTCTCGCGCAGGATGGCCGCGGCCGCCGGGTCGCAGCGCATTTCCACGCCCTTGGCCGCGAAGATGGCGGCGATCTCGGGCAGGAAGTCTTCGGCCACCGCGGCCGACACCAGCAGGCCTTCGGCGGCGTTGCAGGGGCTGTATTTCTGGGTCTTGGCGTTGTCGACGATGCGCAGCGCCATCTCGAATTCGGCCGTGTCGTCCACGTAGACGTGGCAGTTGCCGTCCAGGTGCTTGATGACCGGCACCTTGGCGTCGCGGCTGATGCGCTCGATCAGGCCCTTGCCGCCGCGCGGAATGATCACGTCGACGAATTCCGGCATGGCGATCAGCTGGCCGACGGCCTCGCGGTCGGTGGTCTGCACGAGCTGCACCGCATCGACCGGCAGGCCGGCCTCGCCGAGCGCCTCGGACACCAGCAGCGCCAGCGCCTTGTTCGACTCGATGGCTTCCGAGCCGCCGCGCAGGATGGCGGCGTTGCCGCTCTTGATCGCCAGGCTCGCGGCCTCGATGGTCACGTTGGGCCGGCTCTCGTAGATCATGCCGAAGACGCCGATCGGCACGCGCATCTGCCCCACGCGGATGCCGCTGGGCTGCTGCTTCATGCCGATGATCTCGCCGATCACGTCGGCCATGCCGGCGAGCTGTTCGCAGCCCTGGGCGACGGTCTCGATGACCTTGGGGGTGAGCTTCAGGCGGTCGACCATGGGCGCCGGCAGGCCGGCGGCGGTGGCGCGCTCCAGGTCCTTCTGGTTGGCCTCGGCGAGCGCCGGGCCGGCTTCGCGCAGGCGGCGGGCCAGCGCCTTCAGCGCCTTGTTCTTGCTGGCCGCATCGGCACGGGCCATGAGGAATGCGGCGGTCTTGGCTTGCAGACCCAGGGTCTGCATGTGTTCGCTTACGTTGAACGCGTTCATCGGGCTATTTTCCCACGCCGACCCGCCGCCCGGCTGGCGCAGGCCTTTTGGCGGCTGAAGCCGCCAGCCCGCTTCGACCGGAAAGCCTTCAGGCGCGCCGCGGCGTGCCGCCCGCGCTGCCGCAGGCGCGGCACAGCATCAGCGCCAGCCGCTGCAGGGCCTGCCAGCCGCTGGCGGGCCAGTCGGGCTGCTTCAGCCCCTTCACGATGCCGTCCACCACGTGCGCGGCGCGCAGCAGGCGCGCGAGCATGCGGTCGTCGAGGCGCGGCAGCACCCGCTCGAAGGCGCGCTCGCGCGGACCCCAGATGCGGTTCTCGCGCAGCGCCATCGGCAGCGGACGGCCGGCTGCCATGGCGTCCTTCACGCGCTTGAGGGCGCGGATGTCTTCCGCGATGGCGTAGTGCACCAGCACTTCGGCCTCGCCCTCGGCCTGCAGCCCGTCGAGCATGCGCGCCACGCGCTGCGGATTGCCGGCCAGCACCGCCTCGGAGAGCTTGAACACGTCGTAGCGCGCCACGTTGTTGACTGCGCCTTCCACCTGCTCCCAGCTGAGCTCGCCGGCCGGATGCAGCAGTGCGAGCTTCTGGATCTCCTGGTGTGCCGCGAGCAGATTGCCCTCCACGCGGTCGGCGAAGAACTGCAGCGTGCGCTGGCCTTCGTCGCCGGGCATCACGCGCTGTCCCTGCTGGCCCAGGCGCTGCGCTATCCACTGCGGCAGCGCGTTGCGCTCGATGGGATCGACCTGGATGCTCGCGCCGTTGTTCTCCAGCGCCGAGAACCAGGCGCCGGTACGCGTGGCCTTGTCCAGCCTGGGCAGCATCACCAGCGTGAGCGTGCTGTCGTTGCCGGCCGCCGATTCGGCCAGCTGCTGCAGGGCCGCGCTTCCGTCCTTGCCGGGCTTGCCCGAGGGAATGCGGATCTCGACCATCTGCTTGTCGGCGAACAGCGAGAGCGAGCCCCCGGCCGCGAGCACCGCGCTCCAGTCGAAGTGCGCGCCGGCCACGGTGTACGAGCTGCGCTCGGTGTAGCCCTGCGCGCGCGCCGCGGCGCGGATGGCGTCGGCCGCCTCCTGCGCGAGCAGCGGCTCGTCGCCGTGGATCGTGTAGAGCGGCTTCAGGCCCTTCTGCAGATGGGCCGCGAGCTGTGCGCTGGCGAGTTGCATGGAAGAAGCGAAGGCGACTGCCTCAGATTTCCTTGACCGCCGCCAGCCGGCGCATCAGCTGCTGCGCGATGTCCGACTGCATGTCGCGGAACAGCAGGTCGGCCTCGCCTTCCTTGGCCAGCGCGTTGGTCTCGTTGAAGCTCAGGTCGCGCGTCTGCGAGACGTCTCCGGCGGTCAACAGGTCCTTGCCGGCCGGCGTGCGCAGACGGAAGCGCACCCTCAGCTGCAGCTGCAGCTCGCGCACGAGGCCGGCCGAATTGGTCGAGATCACGATGCGGTTGCGGTCCTCGCCCAGGACCTCCAGGATGACGTCCGCCTTGGACGCATCCTCGGGCGGCAGCACGGTCACCGTGCCCGTGGCCCTCAGCTCGCGCCGGATCTGGTTGATCATGGCCGAGTTGCCCGACACCGACAGCGACTTGAACGCGAAGACGGGCGCCTCGCGCAGCTTGAAGCCGCAGCCGGCCAGGCCCATCGAGGCACCGGCCGCCAGCCCGAGGAGGAGGCCGCGGCGCGGCAGCGAGACATTGCGAGTGTTCATGCTTGCTTGGTTGATTGAGCCGTTCGTCCGGCGATTCAGATGACCACGTTGACCAGGCGGCCCGGAACCACGATCACCCGCTTGGCCGGCGCGCCTTCGGCGAACGCGACGAAGTCGTCGCAGGCCAGCGCGAGCTTCTCGATCTCGTCCTTCGAGGCGCCGGCCGGCACGCTGAGCTTGCCGCGCAGCTTGCCGTTGACCTGCAGCATGAGTTCGATCTCGTCCTGCACCAGCGCGTCCACGTCGACCACGGGCCAGGGCGCGTCGAGCAGGCCGCCCAGGTCCTTGTCGTAGCCGAGTTCGTTCCACAGCTGCTGGGCGATGTGCGGCGTGGCCGGGTACAGGCAGCGCAGCAGGATGCCGAAGCCCTCGCGCACCGCCGCGGCGTCGCCCGCACTGCCGTCGGGCTTGAAGCCTTCCAGCGCGTTGAGCAGCTTCATCGCGCCCGACACCACCGTGTTGTATTGCATGCGCTGGTAGTCGTAGTCGACCTGGCGCAGCACGGTGTGCACCTCGCGGCGCAGCGCCTGGGCGTTCTTGCCGAAGGCCTGGCCGGCCACGGCCACCGGAGCCACGTCGGCCTGCGAGACGCCGAAGTTCCACACGCGGCGCAGGAAGCGGAAGCTGCCCTCGACGGCCGCGTCGTTCCACTCGAGCGTGGCCTCGGGCGGCGCGGTGAACATGGTGTACAGGCGCGCGGTGTCGGCGCCGTACTTCTCGATCAGGTCCTGCGGGTCGACACCGTTGCGCTCGCTCTTGCCCATCTTGCCGACGCCGCCGTATTCGACCTTCGTGCCGTCGGCGGTGGTGCCGCCGACGATGCGGCCCTGGGCGTCGAGCACCGGCGTGACCTCGGAGGGCGGGAAGTAGTCCTTGCCGCCCTTCTCGTTGCGCGCGTAGAAGATGTGGTTGAGCACCATGCCCTGCGTCAGCAGCTTGCTGAAGGGCTCGTCGGCCTTCACCAGGCCGAGGTCGCGCATCACCTTGGTCCAGAAGCGCGCGTACAGCAGGTGCAGGATGGCGTGCTCGATGCCGCCGATGTACTGGTCCATCGGCATCCAGTAGTCGGCGCCGCCGGCCACCATCGCCTCGTCGTTCTTCGGATCGCAGTAGCGCATGAAGTACCACGACGAGTCGACGAAGGTGTCCATCGTGTCGGTCTCGCGCCGCGCGGGCTTGCCGCACACGGGGCAGACCACGCCGGCGTGAAAGCCTTCATGCTTGTGCAGCGGGTTGCCCGAGCCGTCGGGCACGCAGTCGGTGGGCAGCACCACCGGCAGGTCCTTCTCGGGCACCGGCACCGCGCCGTGCTCATCGCAATGGATGATCGGGATCGGCGTGCCCCAGTAGCGCTGGCGGCTCACGCCCCAGTCGCGCAGGCGCCAGGTGGTCTGCATCTCGCCCAGGCCCTTCTGGCCCAGCGCGTGCGCCACGGCGGCCACGGCCTCCTTGTAGGTCATGCCGCTGAAGTTGTCGGAGTTGATGGTCACGCCGCGCTGCTTGTCGGCGTACCAGTCCTGCCACTTGTGATAGTCGAAGTGCGGCTCGTCGTCGACCAGCACCACCTGGATGATCTCGATGCCGTACTTGTTGGCGAAGGCGAAGTCGCGCTCGTCGTGCGCGGGCACGCCCATCACGGCGCCGTCGCCGTAGCTGATCAGCACGTAGTTGCCGACCCACACCGGCACCTGCTCCTCGGTGATCGGATGCGTCACCGTCAGGCCCGTGGGCACGCCCTTCTTCTCCTGGGTGGCGAGCTCGGCCTCGGTGGTGCCGCCGCTCTTGCACTCCTCGATGAAGGCCGCGACCTTGGGGTCGAGCGTGGCGGCATGCGCTGCCAGCGGATGCTCGGGCGCCACGGCGCAGAAGGTCACGCCCATGATGGTGTCGGCACGCGTGGTGAACACGTACATGCGGCCGTCCTGGATGAGCTTGCCGTCGGCGCCCTTGATGTCGTGCGTGAAGGCGAAGCGCACGCCCTCGCTCTTGCCGATCCAGTTCTCCTGCATCAGCTTGACGCGCTCGGGCCAGCCCGGCAGCTTGTGCTGGGTGTGCTCGAGCAGTTCCTCGGCGTAGTCGCTGATCTTCAGGTAGTAGCCCGGGATCTCGCGGCGCTCGACCGTCGCGCCGGTGCGCCAGCCCTTGCCGTCGATCACCTGCTCGTTGGCCAGCACGGTCTGGTCGACCGGGTCCCAGTTGACGACCTGGGTCTTGCGGTAGGCGATGCCCTTCTCGAGCATCTTCAGGAACAGCCACTGGTTCCACTTGTAGTAGCTCGGGTCGCAGGTGGCGATCTCGCGGCTCCAGTCGATGGCCAGGCCCATGGCCTGGAGCTGGCCCTTCATGTAGGCGATGTTCTCGTAGGTCCACTTGGCCGGCGGCACGCCGTTCTTCAGCGCCGCGTTCTCGGCCGGCAGGCCGAAGGCGTCCCAGCCCATCGGCATCAGCACGTTGTAGCCGCTCATGCGCAGGTAGCGCGTGAGCATGTCGTTGATCGTGTAGTTGCGCACGTGGCCCATGTGCAGCTTGCCGCTGGGGTACGGCAGCATCGAGCAGGCGTAGTACTTCTTGCGGCTCGCGTCCTCGGTGACGCGGTAGGCATCGGCGGCGCTCCATTGCGCCTGGGCAGCGGACTCGACGTCGCTGGGTTTGTAGCTGGGATTCATGGCGGTTCGGCAAGAGCCCGGCGCAAGGCGGCCGGGAACGCGGGATTATCGCGCCGGACTAGACTCGCCCCCAGGCCGCGCTCACTTCGCGTCGCTTCGCCAATCCCCTTCCGGGGGCAACACCTGCGGCACGGCAAAGCCGGTTCCGCGGTGTTTCGCGAAAAATGCATGCCCCCTGTTACACGCCGCGGACGAAAACACACCATGAAACTGCGCCTGAAACACCTCGCCCTGGCCCTCTCGGCCGCCGCCGGCCTCGCCGCCACACCCCTTTGGGCCCAGCAGAACGACAAGCCCCTGCGCCTCGTCGTGCCCTTCGCCACCGGCGGCGCGCAGGACGTCATCGCCCGCTACCTGGGCGCCAAGCTCACCGACAAGCTCGGCCAGCCGGTCATCATCGACAACAAGGCCGGCGCCGGCGGCATCGTGGCCGCCGATGCGGTGGCCAAGGCGACCGACGGAGCCACGGTGCTGCTGGCCACCGGCGGCGCGGTCACCATCGCGCCGCACCTGCAGGCCAAGCTGCCCTACGACCCGGTCCACGAGCTGGTGCCTGTCGCCCTGGTGGGCGACACCCCCATGACGCTTTCGGTGCGCGCCGAAAGCCCCTACAAGACGGTGGCCGACGTGCTGCGCGACGCCAAGGCCAGGCCCGGCCAGGTGACCTACGCATCCACCGGCAACGGCACCGTCTCGCACCTGACCGGTGCACTGCTGGCGCAGGCCGGCGGCGTGAACCTGCTGCACGTGCCCTACCGCGGCGCCGCGCCGGCCCTCACCGACCTGCTGGGCGGCCAGGTGGCGACCATCGTGACCAGCGTGGCCTCGATCGAGCCCATGGTCGCCAGTGGCAAGGCCCGCGTGCTGGGTACCTTCTCGCGCGCCGCGCTGCCGGGCATGGGCTCGGCCCCGACCATCGGCGAGGCCACCGGCCTTCCGGGCATGGAAGTGCCGGTCTGGGTCGGCGTGATGGCCCCCGCGCGCATGCCGGCGGCGAGCGTCGAGAAGCTTTCCGCTGCGCTGGTCGAGGTGTGCAACCTGCCCGAGACGAAGCAGCGCTTCGCCCAGCTGGGCGCGGTCAACACCTGCGGCGGCGCATCGGCGCTGGGCAAGGTCGTGACCGAGGACAGCCAGCGCTGGGCCAAGGTCATCAAGCAGGGCGGCATCAAAGTTGAATAGGCTGGCTCTCCCCCAGGCTTCGCGCACTCCGTGTGGCTTCGCCGGCCCCCTCGCCGGGGGCAGCAACGGTGGCCCGGCCGAGCCGGTTCCACGGTGTTCCCGAATGGAGAGGCGGCGTTGACGGTCGCGGCGAAGCGGTATCGCGTCGGCATCGCGGGCGCCGGGGCGATCGCGCTGGCCAGCGCGGCCTGGCTGCGGCGGGCGGGCCATGGCGTCACGATCTGGTCGCCGGGCGGCCGGGGGGCGGATGCCCTGCGCACGCAGCCGCTGGAAGCCGGCGGCATCGAGTCGTTCTCGGTGGGCGTCGAGGTCGCCGACGACGCGGCCGGGCTCTGCGCCGCCTCGGACGTGCTGCTGGTCGCCCTGCCGGTCAACGGCCACAGGCGCGTGATGGACGCGCTGCTGCCCTTCCTGCGCGACGGCCAGACGGTCATCGTCAGTTCGATGGCCTCGCTGTCGTCGCTCTACCTGCACGAGGCGGCGGTGCGCGCGGGCTTGCAGCGTCTCACCGTCGCCAGCTTCGGCACCACCGTGCTGACGGCGCGCCGCGAGTCGGGCACCCGGGTCCGCGTGATGACGCGGCGCAAGGCGGTCGGCGTCTCCGCGCTGCCCGGCGCACGTGTCGACGAGGCCGTCGCGCTGTGCACCGAACTCTTCGGCGAAGGCTTCTCCGCGCAGGGCAGCGCGCTCGCCAGCGCCCTGGCCAACGTCAATCCGCAGTCGCACGGGCCGCTCGCGGTCTTCAACTGGACGCGCATCGAGCGCGCCGAGAACTGGCCGCAGTACCACTGCATGACGCCCGGCGTGTCGCGCGCGATCGAGGCGCTCGATGCCGAGCGCCGCGCCGTGGCGGCCGCCTTCGGCATCGAGCTCGGCCCCATCGAGGCGCACTTCGCGCGCTCCTTCGGCACCACCTCAGAAAAGCTCGCCGACATCGCCGCCGAGCTGCACGCCAAGCGCGGCGGTCCGCCCGGCCCCACGCAGACGGACACGCGCTACCTGAGCGAGGACATGCCCTACGGCCTGGCCTTCGTCGAGGCGCTGGGGGCCATCGCCGGCGTGCCCACGCCCGCCACGCGGACCATCGTGGACGCGGCCTCGCTGGTCAACGGCATCGACTACCGCCGCGAGAACGACCTCGTCGGGCCGCTGGGCCTGGCGGACGAGACCGTCGCCGGCCTGCTCGGGCGCCTATGAGGCCTAGGAGGCGTCGGTCTCGGGGAACACGGGCTCCCCGAGGTTGAGCATCAGCCGGTTGGCCCAGGCGAAGATGGCCACCGAGTGGATCAGGTCGAGGATCTCCAGCTCGCCCAGCCCCACCTCCTTGAGCTTGCGCACGTCGTCTGCCGAAACCTTGTCGGGCTCGGCGCCCAGGCGGATCGAGAACTCGACGATGGCCTTCTCGCGGTCCGTGGTGCCGGCGCCCTCGGGCTCCTCGAACACCTGCGATATCACGTCGCTGCGCTTTGCCAGCTGCTCGAAGCGCTGGGCATGCACCGAGGCGCAGTACACGCAGCCGTTGACGCGCGACTCCACCGTGGCGCCCAGTTCGCGCTCGGCGCGCGGCATGCCGCCCGGCGCGAACATGATCGCGTTGAAGGCGATGGAGCGCTGCAGCAGTATCTCGGGCTGGTGCGCCAGCACCAGGAAGTAGGGCGAGGTGCGTGCCTGCGGGCTCATCTCGTCCAGCGCCGCGAGCTGCTCGGGCGTGGCGGTGTCGACGTCCACCGTGTCGAGCCACGGCTTCCACTTGAGCACTTCGTTGGTGAAGCCCTTGATGCGGATCGGAGCGCTCATTGGAATACCTTCGTGCTTCGCACTGCGGTGCGAGCTTGCTTGGGGCGGCCCGGCGCGGCGCTCATGCAGCAACCTCCAGCGCGGCCAGCGCCTTCAGGCCCGCGGCGACGCGGATCTGGTAAGACAGGTAGGCGATCAGCTGGCTCATCGCCACGATGGCCGGCGTCGACAGGCCGCTTTGGGCCAGCGACTGCACGGCAGCCTTGTCGCCCTCGATGGGGCGCTCGATCAGCTTGCCGGTGAAGGCCAGCACCGCCTGCAGGCGCGCGTCGGCCACGGGCTTGCCGGCATCGACGGCCGCGATCACGGCGGCGTCGGCCCCTTCGGCCACGAGCCGGTCGCGGTAGTGCCCGGCCAGGCTGTCGGCCTTCGAGACGCGGCAGGCGTGCAGCGCCACGAACAGCCGCTCGGCCACCGAGAGGCCTTCGACCGCAGGGGAAAACATCGCGTCATAGCTGCCCTGGGTCGCGGCCAGCACCTTCTCGCGCTGGCGGCGCAGCGCCCAGGTGGGCTGGTCCGGCGCCAGGGGGACGACGGCATCGATCACATCGGAAACGGGTGTGCTTGTCATGGTTCGCGGTTTCTCATGGGTCTTTTATCGGTCTCTTGTCGGCTTCTCATCGATTTCTCTCCTGGGGCGGCAGCGCGGGCGTCCATTCGTCGCCGAAGAGTTCGGGCTCCGCGAACTCCTGGAGGTAGGCCCAGTGCTGGTCGAAGTCCTCGCGGTAGAAGAGGCTCGCGATGCCGCTGGCCAGTCGCTTTGCGCCATCGCTGATGGCGGGAATGTCGCCCGACACCGTGCCGTGCGAGAGCGCCGCCGGATAGCAGAAGCAGTGGATGCGTGCGAGCCCCGGGCATTCGCCGGGCGAGCGCTCCTTGAACTCGAAGGCGGGGCCGAGGTCGGGGGAATCGGCCAGTTCCTGGTCTTCGTCGCCGGGGGCGGGCGTGAAGCGGTCCTTCCAGGTGCGCACGTGGGGCGCTATTGCGGCGAACTCGGGGCGGTTAGGCCAGTCGACCTTGAAGCCGGTGGAGACGATCAGGAAGTCGAATTCGAAATCGCCCCTGGGCGTCGACACCACCATGCCCTCGCCCTTCGGTTCGACCGACAGCACTGGGCAGCCGAAGTTGAAGAAGGCATTGGGATGGCGCGACACCCGCAGCGTGCTGCCGTGCGGCGGCGGCACGTTCAATACGTTGATGTAGTGGCGGATGCGCCACTTGAGTTCGTCGGGCAGGTCGTAGTGCCCCTGCGTGAGGCCAGGCACGCCCGCGCCCTTGCCCTTGTTGACGCGCGGCAGGTCGGGGCGGCGGATCAGCAGTTCGACGCTGTGGGCGCCGGCTTCGAGCGCGGTGGCGGCGCTGTCCATGGCCGAGGAGCCCGCGCCAATCACGCCCACTCGCAGGCCCTTGAGCCGGCCGTAGTCCATCTCGTCGGAGGAATGCGCCCATTTCGAGCGCGGCAGGGCGTTCACGAAGGCCGGCACTGCCGGGCCGCCGAGGCCGTCGCGCCCGGTGGCCAGCACCAGGCGGCGCGCCAGCACGCTGCTGCGTTCGCCATCGCCGGAGCGCAGTTCGAGGCGCACGCCGGCCGCGTCGGGCAGGGGCTGCACGGCGGTCACGGCCATGCCGTTGCGCACGTCCACGTTCATCACGCGGCGGTACCAGACGAGGTAGTCCATCCACTGCAGGCGCGGGATCTTGTCCAGCGCGGTCCAGGCCTCCAGCCCGAACTGGGCCTCGAACCAGGCGCGGAAGGTGAGCGCGGGCAGGCCCAGCGCGGGCCCGGTGAGCTCCTTGGGCGAGCGCAGCGTCTCCATGCGGGCCGTGGTGGCCCAGGGGCCTTCGCTGCCGGCTGGCGAGCGGTCGAAGATCACGGCGCGGATGCCCAGCTGCGCCAGCGCCACCGAGGCGGCGAGGCCGGCCTGCCCGCCGCCGATGATGGCCACGTCGATCATGGTTTCGCCGCCGGCGGCCTGCCGAGCGGGCATCCAGTTGCGGGCGGGCCAGCCGAGGTAGGCGAGGTCCTGGGCGAGCCGGGCCTCGAGCGCGGCCAGGGAGGAAGATGGGAAAACGGAATCGGGAATCGTCATTTTGAAAACCGGGAACGGCGCCCAGTGTAGAAAGCTTCGCGAAGCCCCACGCCGCGCTGCGCCGCCCCGCATGGCCGCCCCACCCGGCAGCATCACCGGCCCCACTGGCCCGGATTTCGCATGCCACAATGATTTCAGACCACAGGGACCGGCATGGCCAGCAGCAAAACCGACGGCAGCAACAGCGAATGGTGGCGCGGCGCGGTGATCTACCAGATCTACCCGCGCAGCTTCATGGACAGCAATGGCGACGGCATCGGCGACCTGCCGGGCATCACGTCCCGGCTGGAGCACGTGGCCAGCCTCGGCGTCGATGCGATCTGGGTGTCGCCCTTCTTCCGCTCGCCGATGAAGGACTTCGGCTACGACGTGTCCGACTACCGCGCGGTCGATCCGCTCTTCGGCACGCTGGCCGACTTCGACGCCATGCTGGCGCGCATGCACGAGCTGGGCCTGAAGCTGGTCATCGACCAGGTGCTCTCGCACACCTCCGACCAGCACGCCTGGTTCGCCGAAAGCCGCAGCTCGCGAGACAACCCCAAGGCCGACTGGTACGTCTGGGCCGACTCCAAGCCCGACGGCACGCCGCCGACCAACTGGCTGTCGGTGTTCGGCGGGCCGGCCTGGCAGTGGGACTCGCGCCGTCGCCAGTACTACCTGCACAGCTTCCTGGCCGAACAGCCCGACCTGAACTTCCATTGCCCCGAAGTGCAGGAGGCGCTGCTGGGCGAGGTGCGCTTCTGGTGCGAGCGCGGGGTGGACGGCTTCCGCTTCGACGCCTGCAACCACCAGTTCCACGACGCGCTGCTGCGCGACAACCCGCCGGCCACGCTGGCCTCCATCGGCGAAGTCAGCACGGTGCGCGCCGACAACCCGTACGCGATGCAGCAGCACCTGTACGACAAGAGCCAGCACGAGAACCTGGCGTTCCTCGAAGGGCTGCGCCGGCTGCTCGACGAATACGGCGCGGTGGCGCTGGGCGAGGTCGGCGACGAGAACGCGCCGCCGGTCATGGCCCAGTACACAGAGCTCGGCAAGCGCCTGCACCTGGCCTACAGCTTCAGCCTGCTGACGGCCGATCACAGCCCCGCGCACCTGCGCCACCAGGTCGAGGCGCTCGACACCGCGCTCGCGCACACCGGCGGCTGGGGCTGCTGGGCGATCTCGAACCACGACGTGCCGCGCGTCGCCACCCGCTGGAGTGGCGGCGGCGCGCCCGACACCCGCCGCGACCGGCTCTGGCTCGCGCTGCTGCTCTCGCTGCGCGGCAGCGCCAGCATCTACCAGGGCGAGGAACTGGGCCTGCCCGAGGCCGAGGTGCCTTTCGAGCTGCTTCAGGACCCGTACGGCCGCGCCTTCTGGCCCGAGTTCAAGGGCCGCGACGGCTGCCGCACGCCCATGCCCTGGACCCCTGAAGCACCCGACGGCGGTTTCACCACCGGCACGCCCTGGCTGCCGGTGTACGGCCCGCACCTGCCGCTGGCCATCGAGCGCCAGGCCGCCGACCCCGACTCGATGCTCGCCTTCAGCCGCACCCTGCTGCACTGGCGGCGCACCCAGCCGCTGCTGCGCACCGGCGCCATCCGCTTCTTCGACACGCCGGCGCCGCAGCTGCTGCACTTCGAGCGGCACGGCGACGGCGCTTCGTCGATGCAGGCGATCTTCAACTTCGGCGGCGAGCCGGCAGCGATACCGCTGCCCCACGGCATTGCTCCTGTTGTCGGACAGCCGCTGGCGGAGACATCCGTCATCCACACCGCGGACGGAAAGCGCATGCTGCAGCTGGCGCCGTACGGCGTCTTCTTCGGCGCGCCCGCCGGCGAAGAGCCCAGCTGAGCCCATCCAACATGCCCGTCAAGCCCCTTCCGGAGTCCGAAATCCACGCGCTGATGCGCGCCGAGCACGGCGACCCGTTCGCCGTGCTCGGTCCGCACGAGACGCCCGAGGGCCTGGTCGTGCGCGCCCTGCTGCCCGGCGCGCAGCACGTGGCGGTGGTGCATTCGCGCACCGGCTGGCCGCTGTCGATACTCACGCGCCATCCCGAATCCGACCTCTTCAGCGGCCTCGTACCCGCCGCGGAGGCCCGCATGGGCTATTCGTTCCAGGTCGACTGGGACACCCACACCTCGCGGCTCGAAGACCCCTACCGTTTCTCCTTCGTGCTCGGCGAGACCGACGTGTGGCTGCTGGCCGAGGGCACGCACCTGCGGCCGTGGGAGCGGCTGGGCGCGCACCTGCGTGAGATCGACGGCGTGAAGGGCGTGGCCTTCGCGGTCTGGGCGCCGAACGCGAAGCGCGTGTCGGTGGTCGGCAGCTTCAACAACTGGGACGGCCGGCGCCACATGATGCGGCTGCGCCGCGAGTGCGGCGTGTGGGAGATCTTCGCGCCCCACGTGTCCGTGGGCGACAGCTACGAATTCGAGATCCTGTCGGCGCAGGGCGAGGTGCTGCGCAAGGCCGACCCCTTCGCCTTCTCGGCGCAGCTGCGCCCCGACACCGCCTGCGTGGTGCAGCCCCTGCCCGCGCCGGTGAAGATGCCCGAGGGCCGCGCCGCCGCCAACGGACGCGACGCGCCCATCAGCATCTACGAAGTGCACCTGGGCTCCTGGCGCCGCAAGAACGGCCACGAGTGGCTGGACTACCGCGAGCTGGCCGACACGCTGGTGCCGTACGCGCGCGACATGGGCTTCACCCACATCGAGCTGCTGCCCGTGAGCGAACACCCCTTCGACGGCTCGTGGGGCTACCAGCCCATCGGCCTCTATGCCCCCACCTCGCGCTTCGGCACGCCGGGCGACTTCCGCCATTTCGTCGAGGCGGCGCACGAGGCGGGGCTGGGCGTGATCCTCGACTGGGTGCCCGCGCACTTCCCCACCGACGCCCACGGCCTGGGCCGCTTCGACGGCACCGCGCTGTACGAGTACGCCGACCCGCGCGAAGGCTTCCACAACGACTGGCAGACGCTGATCTTCAACTACGCGCGCACGGAAGTCCGCAACTACCTCGTCGGCAACGCGCTGTACTGGCTGGAGCGCTACGGCGTCGACGGCCTGCGCGTGGACGCCGTGGCGTCGATGCTCTACCGCGACTACAGCCGCAAGTCGGGCGAGTGGATACCCAACGCGCTCGGCGGCCGCGAGAACCTGGAAGCCATCGAATTCCTGCGCCGCATGAACCGCGTGGTCGGCATCGAGCGGCCCGGCGCAGTGACCATCGCCGAGGAATCGACCAGCTTTCCCGGCGTCACCCGCCCGCCCGAGGACGGCGGCCTGGGATTCCACTACAAGTGGAACATGGGCTGGATGAACGACACGCTGGCCTACGCCGGCACCGACCCGGTCTACCGCAAGCACCACCACCGGCAGATCACCTTCGGGCTGATGTACGCGCACAGCGAGAACTTCGTGCTGCCGCTCTCGCACGACGAAGTGGTGCACGGCAAGGGTTCGATGATCGGGCGCATGCCCGGCGACGAATGGCAGAAGTTCGCGGGACTGCGCAACCTGTACGGGTACCTCTGGGCCTATCCGGGGAAGAAGCTGCTCTTCATGGGCGGCGAGTTCGCGCAGTACGCGGAGTGGAATGCCGACCGCAGCCTTGACTGGCATCTGCTGGAGCATGCGTCGCATCAAGGGGTTCGGCGGTTGGTGCGCGATCTGAACAACGTGTATCGGCACTTTCCGGCCCTGCATGAGCTCGACCATGAGGCGAGGGGGTTCGAGTGGATCGTGCATGACGACTCGGACCAGTCGGTCTTCGCGTTCGTGCGCTGGGCTCGCGACGGGGGGTTTGTGGTGGTGGTCTGCAACTTCACGCCAGTGCCTCGGATGGGGTATCGGCTCGGTGTTCCCTCTGCGGGGGCTTACCGGGAGATCATCAATACGGATGGGGTCGTGTATGGGGGGAGCGGTGTGGGGAACGGGGTTGTCGAAAGCTCGGCTGTTGCCTGGCATGGGAAGGCGGATTCGGTTTCTGTGGATGTGCCGCCGTTGGGTACTTTGATGTGGGTGCTGGTTTGATTTTTGGGGTTGGGTTGCTTTTCGGGGGGCTGCTCGTTGCTCTGGCTTCGTGAGACTCTGTTTGGCGGTTGTTTCCCGGGGCCGGGTCTCGGCCCGGCGGCCGACCTACTTTTCTTTGCTTCGCCAAAGAAACGTAGGCAAAAGAAAGGCGACCCTGCTGTCTGCGTCCCTTCGCTTCGCTACGGGCAACCTGCGGTGCTCGACGTAGGAGGGGGTCCGCAGAACTCGCTCCACTGCGTTGCGCTCAGACAGCTGCGGCCCTTGTCCCTCCTACGTCTGCGCTCCTCGGCGCAGCCAGAAGGGAGCGACCCGTGCCATCGCTTCGCTCGGCTTCTTGAGCAGCCTGGACGGGCCTTCGCTTTGCTCGGCAAGGGATTTGGGCCTCGGATTGATTTCGAGCCTGCGTTCAGGCTCGTTGTCTTGGATGAGACGCTGATGCGGTCGAGGTGCGCAAGACGACTCTCGGTTCCCAACACCGGTGGGTACCGCCAGCGAGCGCCCCTGGAGAACGCCACGCTGCAACCTGAAAGCCATTCCAAGCACAGTATGCGCGAAGCGCCTGCTGTGCCTTGGAGGCCGAGCAACGCGATGGCCCGACTCTCTCCCCTCCCCTCTGGCTGCGCCGAGGAGCGCAGCGTTTCGCGGATCAGGGCTCGCCCTTGTCTGAGCGAAGCGAGTTTGGGCGAGACCCCGCGAAGCGCGAGCACCGCAGGTTGCCCCGTAGCGCAGCGAAGGGGTCGCAGACAGCGGGGTCGCCTTTCTTTTGCCTACTTTTCTTTGGCGAAGCAAAGAAAAGTAGGTCGCCCGCCGGGGCGAGTCCCGGCCTCGGGAAGCAACCCCCATCGAGAGCAAGCACGATGCTGAGCCCAGGCAATCAGTACCCCCTAGGCGCAACCCCCTCGCAACAGGGCGTCAACTTCGCAATAGCAGCCCCCACAGCAGAAGCCGTAGACCTCTGCATCTTCGACACCACAGGCAAGAACGAACAACAACGCCTGCGCCTCCCCACCTGCACAGACGGCATCTGGCACGGCCACCTGCCCAGCGGCAAGCCAGGCCTCGTCTACGGCTACCGAGTCCACGGCCCCTGGAACCCGGGAGCAGGCCAGCGCTTCAACCCGTCGAAGCTGCTCCTGGACCCCTACGCCCGCGAAATCACAGGCACCTACGACGGCAGCGACCTCTTCCTCGGCCACGACCCGGCGCATCCCGAAAAGCGGGACACCCGAGACAACGCCGCCATCGCCCTCAAGGCCCGGGCAGCGACTCCCCGCCCCTTCGCAGCACCGGGCCACGCCCGCATCGCACCAGGCGACCGCGTCCTCTACGAACTCCACGTCAAGGGCCAGACCAAGCTCAACCCCGCGGTCCCCGCACCGCTGCGCGGCACCTACGCCGGCCTCGCCGAGCCCGCCGTGCTCGACCACCTCCAACGCCTGGGCGTCACCACGCTGAGCCTCATGCCCGTGCAGCACCGCGCCGACGAGCCGCGCCTCCTGCGCATGGGCCTGAGCAACTACTGGGGCTACAACACCATCGGCTGGTTCGCGCCCGAGGCCCGCTACTGGAGCGGCCGCCCCGGCACCACGCCCGCGAGCGAGTTCCGCGCGATGGCCGACGCGATCCACGCGCGCGGCATGGAGCTGGTGATCGACGTGGTCTACAACCACAGCGCCGAGAGCGACGAGCTCGGCCCGACGCTGTCGATGCGCGGCATCGACAACGCGCTCTACTACCACCTGCGCGAAGACGACCGCTCGCTCTACGAGAACTGGGCCGGCACCGGCAACTGCCTGAACCTCGGCGAGCCGCGCGTGCTGCAGCTGGTGATGGACAGCCTGCGCTTCTGGGCCTGCGAGATGGGCGTCGACGGTTTCCGCTTCGATCTCGCCCCGGTGCTCGGGCGCGCCGACGCACAGCGCGGCTTCGATGCGCGCGCGCCCTTCTTCGTCGCCATCGCGCAGGACCCGGTGCTGTCGCGCACGCTGCTGATCGCCGAACCCTGGGACATCGGCCCCGACGGCTACCGCCTCGGCGGGTTCCCGCCGGGCTGGCTCGAATGGAACGACCGCTACCGCGACACGCAGCGCGGCTTCTGGCTGCGGCAGGCGCATGCCGATGACCGCGCCGGGCTCAGCGGCTTCGCGCATCGCTTCACGGCCTCCAGCACCGAGTTCGCGCACCGTGGCCGCGCGCCGACGGCCAGCGTCAACTTCATCACCGCGCACGACGGCTTCACGCTGCGCGACCTGGTGAGCTACGACGAGCGCCACAACCTCGCCAACGGCGAGGACAACCGCGACGGCCACGGCCACAACCTCAGCAACAACTGCGGCGTCGAGGGGCCGAGCGACGACCCAGCGGTGTTGGCCATGCGCACGCGGCTGCAGCGGGCGCTGCTTGCCACGCTGATGCTGTCGCAGGGCACGCCGATGCTGCTGGCCGGCGACGAACTCGGCCACAGCCAGAAGGGCAACAACAACGCCTACTGCCAGGACAACGACACCACCTGGCTCGCCTGGATCGGCACCTCCGCCCCCGGCAGCGACCCGGCCGTGCTGAGCGCCTTCGTCGCGCGCCTGGCCGCGCTGCGCCGCGAGGCCCCCGCCCTGCGCAGCACGCACTGGTGGCCGGCCGAAGCGCCGCCCGACGGCTCGTTCCCCCGCATCCGCTGGCTGCGCCCCGACGGCGAACCGATGACGCCCGACGACTGGAACGGCACGGGCACGGCCCTTGCAATCCACTTCGTCGATGGGACAACAACGACGACGACAACCGCAACGACAACCTCGACGACAGCGCAGGCCGGCGATGCGAGCTCATGGCTGGTGATGGTGAACGCCGGGCCGCAGGCCGTGTCGTTCACGCTGCCGCCGGGCGCGTGGCGTCTCTGCCTGGGCACCGATCCGCAGGCGGATCCGGGCGAGCACCCCCAGGCGCTGGACGGCACTGCACAAGTGCCTTTCTCGAGCATCGGGGTTGCAAGAACGTAGAAGCCAGCCGCCCGGCACGGTGCTAGTCTCGATGCAGAAGAAACTCTGAATCACGGCGCATTCCGGCCCGGCGAACACCCAACGAACAAACGAACGGAGACTCAGGATGGACAAGCCCACACCGCAAGCGCTGCCTTCGCAGCCGCAACAGCAAGAGCTTCAGGCCCACCAGCTGGTACGTCGCACCATCGCCCTGGTGCTGGCCGGCGGGCGCGGCTCCCGCCTCAAGCAGCTGACCGACCGGCGCGCCAAGCCGGCGGTGTACTTCGGGGGCAAGTTCCGCATCATCGACTTCGCGCTGTCGAACTGCCTCAACTCGGGCATCCGGCGCATGGCGGTGGTCACGCAGTACAAGTCGCACTCGCTCATGCGCCACCTGCAGCGCGGCTGGAGCTTCCTGCGCGCCGAGCTCAACGAGATGGTCGACGTGCTGCCCGCGCAGCAGCGCATGGGCGACGAGAACTGGTACCGCGGCACGGCCGACGCGGTGTTCCAGAACCTGGACATCATCCAGACCCGTTCCACCAAGCATGACTACGTGGTGGTGCTGGCCGGCGACCACATCTACAAGATGGACTACTCGCTGATGGTGAAGGACCACGCCGAGCGCGGCCTGGGCTGCACGGTCGGCTGCATCGAGGTGCCGCGCATGGAGGCCACGGCCTTCGGCGTGATGGCCGTGGACGACGACCGCCGGATCACCGAATTCCTGGAGAAGCCCGCCGACCCGCCCGCCATGCCCGGCAGGCCCGACACGGCGCTGGCGAGCATGGGCATCTACGTGTTCGACTCCGAATACCTCTACCGGCTGCTCGAGGAGGACAACGCGAACCCGAACTCCAGCCACGACTTCGGCAAGGACATCATTCCCCGCGCCGTGGCCGAGGGCCGGGCGCTGGCGCATCCCTTCGGCATGTCGTGCGTCACGCGGGCCTCGCGCGGGCCGGAGGCCAAGACCTACTGGCGCGACGTGGGCACGATTGATGCATTCTGGGCAGCCAACCTCGACCTGGCCTCCATCACCCCGGAGCTCGACATCTATGACACGGACTGGCCCATCTGGACCTACCAGCGGCAGCTGCCGCCGGCCAAGTTCGTGCTCGACCGCAACGGCCACCACGGCATGACGGTCAACACCATCGTCTCGGGCGGCTGCATCGTCTCGGGCTCCAAGGTCAGCAGCTCGGTGCTGTTCTCGGGCGTGCGCGTGCATTCCTTCTGCGAGATCAACGAGGCCGTGCTGCTGCCCGACGTGGAGGTGGGCCGTGGCGCGCGGCTGAACCGCGTGGTGATCGACCGCGCCTGCGTGATCCCCGACGACATGGTGATCGGCGAGGATGCCGAGGCGGACGCCGCGCGCTTCGAGCGCACCGAGAACGGCGTCGTGCTGGTCACCCGTGAGATGCTCAAGCGCCTCGCGGCCACCTGACCCGAGAGCACCCACGGACAACGATGCGAATACTCCAGGTCAGCGCAGAACTCTTTCCCCTCCTCAAGACCGGCGGACTGGCGGACATCGCCGGCGCCCTGCCCCTGGCGCTCACCGCCGCCGGCCAGGACGCGCGCGTGCTGCTGCCGGGCTTCCCGGCCATCGTGGCCGGCGTGCGCGATCTCGCGCCGGTGGCCGCCTTCGAGGCGCCCTGGGGCGAAGGCTTCGGGCTGCGGCTCGGGCACATCGACATCGACGGAACGCCCGGTATCGCGGCCTACGTGATCGACGCGCCGGCGCTCTACGGCCGGCCCGGCAACCCCTACGAGGACGCCTCGCGCCAGCCCTACGGCGACAACCACCGCCGCTTCGCGCTGCTCGGATGGGCGGCCGCGCAGCTGGCGCAGGGCCTCGATCCGCAGTGGCAGCCCGAGGTCGTGCACGCGCACGACTGGCATGCCGCGCTCGCGCCGGCCTACCTGCACTTCGCGCGGCAGTCCGGCGCGCCGCACGTGGGCAGCGTCTTCACCGTGCACAACCTGGCCTACCAGGGCATCTTCGCGCCCTGGCATTTCGCGGAGCTCGGCCTGCCGGGCAGCGCGTTCCAGATGGACGGCCTCGAGTACCACGGCCAGATCTCGTTCATGAAGGGCGGCCTGTACTTCGCCGACCGGCTCACCACCGTGAGCCCGACCTACGCGCTGGAGATCCAGACGCCCGAGCAGGGCTGCGGGCTCGACGGCCTGCTGCGCCAGCGCAGCGCAGCCTTGAGCGGCATCCTCAACGCGGTCGACGACAAGGTCTGGAACCCCGCCGCCGACGCCGCGCTGGTGCAGGGCTACCACACGCCCGAAGGCCGCCACATGGCGGGCAAGGCGCGCTGCAAGTCGGTGCTGCAGCACCAGCTGGGCCTGGCCGAGCGGCCGGACGCGCCGCTCTTCATCGTCGTGAGCCGGCTCACCGAGCAGAAGGGCCTGCACCTGGTGCTCGGCGGGCTCGACGCGCTGCTCGCCCAGGGCGGGCAGCTCGCGCTGCTGGGCAGCGGCGAGGCCTGGCTGGAGGAAGCCTTCCGCCAGCGCGCGGCGGCCGCGCCGCAGTCGGTGGCCGTGACCATCGGCTACAACGAGACGCTGGCCCACCAGATGTTCGGCGCCGGCGACGTGACGCTGGTCCCCTCGCTCTTCGAGCCCTGCGGCCTCACGCAGATGTACGGCCTCAAGTACGGCGCGCTGCCGCTGGTGCGACGCGTCGGCGGGCTGGCCGACACGGTGGTCGACAGCTCGCTGGAAGACCTCGCCAGCGGCGAGGCCACCGGCTTCGTGTTCGACCGCTTCGACGCCGCGGACTACGCCCGCGCGCTGCGCCGCGCCTTCGCGCTCTACGACCGCGGCCCCGACTGGCGCCGCGTGCGCGGCAACGCCATGCGCCGGCCGGCCGACTGGGCCACGGCCGCCGCGCAATACATCGACGTGTACCGGCAAAGCATCAAACAACCCTCTTCCGGGAGTGCCCCATGACGATCAAGGACTTCGCCTACGACCACCCCGACCGCGACGTCGCGGCCTTCAAGCGCGCGGTGGCCAACAAGCTGATCTACGCGGTCGGCAAGGACCCCGTCGCCGCCAGCCAGGACGACTGGCTCAACGCCACCTCGCAGGCGGTGCGCGACCAGCTGGTCGAGCGCTGGATGATGACCACGCGCGCCAACTACGCCCAGGACCTGAAGCGCGTCTACTACCTGTCGATGGAGTTCCTGATCGGGCGCACATTCACCAACGCGCTGCTGGCGGTGGACCTGTACGACACCGTGCGCGAGGCGCTGGCCGACTTCGGCGTGGACATGGCGGCGCTGTCCGAGCGCGAACCCGACGCAGCGCTGGGCAACGGCGGCCTGGGCCGGCTGGCGGCCTGCTTCCTCGACTCGATGGCCACGCTGGGCGTGCCGGGCATGGGCTACGGCATCCGCTACGAGTACGGCATGTTCCGCCAGCGCATCGTCGACGGCCAGCAGGTGGAGACTCCCGACTACTGGCTCACGCGCGGCAACCCGTGGGAGTTCCAGCGGCCCGAGGTGAACTACCGCGTGCGCTTCGGCGGCCACGTGCAGAAGCGCGAGGGCGCCAGCGCCGCATCGGGCGCGGCCGACTGGGTCGACACGCACGACGTGCTGGCGGTGGCCTACGACACCATCATCCCCGGCTACGGCACGCAGGCCACCAACACGCTGCGGCTGTGGTCGGCGCGCGCCACCGAGGAGATCGACCTCTCGGCCTTCAACCGCGGCAACTACATGCAGGCGGTGGAGAGCAAGAACCACTCGGAGAACGTCTCGCGCGTGCTCTACCCCGACGACTCCACGCCTTCGGGCCGCGAGCTGCGCCTGCACCAGGAGTACTTCTTCTGCAGCGCCAGCGTGCAGGACCTGCTGCGCCGCTACCTGCGCAACCACAAGACCTTCGACCAGCTCTCCGAGAAGGTCAGCATCCACCTGAACGACACGCACCCGGTGCTGGCCGTGCCCGAGCTCATGCGCCTCTTGCTCGACGAGCACGGCATGCCGTGGGACGAGGCCTGGGCGCACACGCAGAAGGTGTTCAGCTACACCAATCACACGCTGATGCACGAGGCGCTGGAGACCTGGCCGGTGGAGATGCTCGGGCGCATCCTGCCGCGGCACCTGCAGATCATCTACGACATCAACGCGAGGTTCCTCGCCACGGTGACGCAGAAGGTGGGCAACGACGTGGACCTGATGCGCCGCCTCTCGCTGGTCGACGAGACCGGCGAGCGCCGCGTGCGCATGGCCTACGTGGCGGTGCTCGCGAGCCACTCGGTCAACGGCGTGTCGGGGCTGCACTCGGAGCTGATGAAGCAGTCGATCTTCTCGGACTTCGCGAAGATCTTTCCCGAGCGCTTCAACAACAAGACCAACGGCGTCACGCCCAGGCGCTGGCTGGCGCAGGCCAACCCGCCGCTGGCGGCGCTGCTCGACCAGCGCATCGGCAAGGGCTGGCGGCGCGACCTCTCGCAGCTGGAGGCGCTCAGGCCCATGGCCGCGCAGCCGGCCTTCGTGCGCGCCTTCCGCCACGCCAAGCGCGAGAACAAGCTGCGGCTGGCCAACTGGGTGGAACAGCACCTGAAGATCGACATCGACACCGACGCGATGTTCGACGTGCAGGTCAAGCGCATCCACGAGTACAAGCGGCAGCTGCTCAACGTGCTGCACGTGGTGACGCGCTACCACCGCATCCTCGACGCGCAGGCCGCGGGCGCGCCGATCGACATGGTGCCGCGCGTGGTGGTGTTCGCGGGCAAGGCGGCGTCGGCCTATGCGATGGCCAAGCTGGTCATCAGGCTCATCAACGACGTGGCCGCCACCATCAACGCCGACGCGCGCGTGGGCAAACTGCTGAAGGTGGTGTTCCTGCCGAACTACAGCGTGAGCCTGGCCGAGGTCATCATGCCGGCGGCCGACCTGTCGGAGCAGATCTCCACGGCGGGCACGGAAGCATCGGGCACCGGCAACATGAAGTTCGCGCTCAATGGCGCGCTCACCATCGGCACGCTGGACGGCGCGAACGTCGAGATGCGCGAGAGCGTGGGGCCCGAGAACATCTTCATCTTCGGCAACACCGCGCCCGAGGTGGCCGACATCCGCGCACGCGGCTACCAGCCGCGCGACATCTACGAGGAGAACGCCGAACTCAAGCGCGTGCTCGACACGATCCGCGACGGCGCCTTCTCGCCCGGCGAGCCCTCGCGCTACCAGGGCATCTACGACGCGCTGGTGAACTGGGGCGACCACTACCTGCTGCTGGCCGACTACGCGAGCTACGTGGCGAAGCAGGCGGAGGTCGACGCGCTCTACCGCGATTCGGACGCGTGGACGCGCAAGGCGATCCTCAACGTGGCGGGGATGGGGGTGTTCTCGTCGGACCGCACGATCGCGCAGTACGCGCACGAGATCTGGCGCACGAAGCCTGTGGTACTTGGCTAACCCCCAGGCTTGCCCACTTCGTGTGGCCGCCCCCCTTGCAGGGGGCGACACCTGCGGCCCGGCAAAGCCGGTTCCGCGGTGTCCACGAAAAAAGAGTCAGATCAGCGAGGCAGCTTCTGCGGCGCCGTCTCCGCCTCGGTCACGAAGCCGATGCGGCTGAGCCCCGCCTTGTTCGCGATACCCATCAGCGCCACCACCTTGCCGTAGGGCACGGTCTGGTCGGCGCGCAGTTGCACCTCTGTGTCCTTGCTGTCCGCAGCGGCCTTCTCGAGTTGCTGCGCCAGTTCCTCGTCGGTCACGGCCTTGTCGTTGAGGAAGACCTTGCCCGAGGCGTCGACCGACAGGCTCACGAACTTGGGTGCGTCGTTGGGCTGGCCGGCGTCGGTCTGCGGCAGGTCGAGCTTGATCGAGCTGGCCATCAGCGGCGCTGTGATGATGAAGATCACCAGCAGCACCAGCATCACGTCGACCAGCGGCGTGACGTTGATGTCGGACAGCGGCCGCTGCGCCCCGCCGCCCATGGCGCGTCCGCCGCCGCCGGCGGCGCTGCCCAGTGATGTGCGACCGAAGGCCATGGTGGTGTGCCTCGCCGTGTCGGGCTAGACCGGCATCGGCCGCGCGGGCGGCGGCGCGGCAGGCGCCGGCGCAGCACCGAAGCTGCCCAGCAGGTCGTGCGCGAAGCCTTCGAGCTCGGCCTCGATGCGGCCGATGACGCGACCGAAGACGTTGTAGGCCAGCACGGACGGAATGGCCACGGCGAGGCCGAAGGCCGTCATGATGAGCGCCTCGCCGACCGGGCCCGCCACCTTGTCGATGGTGAAGCCGCCGGTCTGGCCGGCGATGCCCGTCAGCGCGCCGTAGATACCCCAGACCGTGCCCAGCAGCCCCACGAAGGGCGCGGTGGCGCCGACGGTGGCCAGCAGGATCTGCCCCGCCTGCAGCCGGCGCAGCGCACCGTGCAGGGCGTCGCGCAGCACGCGCGTCAGGCGCTGGTTGCGGTCGACCGCGGCACCCAGCGTGCCGGCCGGCTCGCCCGCGGCCACGCTGCGGATGGCGGAGACGGCGGGCGACACCAGCGTGGCGCGGTCGAAGGCCTTGAGCTTGTGCTCGGCGTCGGCCAGCGTGGACGACTGCCAGAACGCCGCGATGCTGCGCAGCACGTCGCGCGTGCCGCCGCGCAGCAGCCATGCCTTCCAGAGGATGATGACCCAGCTCGCGATCGACATCGCGAGCAGCAGCGCGGCCACCGAACGGCTGACGCCGTCACCGTGGGCCAGCAGTTCGAGCACGCTCATCGGCGGTCCTTGGTTGGTGCCGCGCGCTCAGCGAAGACCGAGCACGTCGTACATGTCGAATAGGCCTGCACGCTGGCCGGCCAGGAAGCGCACCGCGCGCAGGCTGCCCTGGGCGTAGGTGGTGCGGCTCGACGACTTGTGGGTGATCTCGATGCGCTCGCCGGTGCCGGCGAACAGCACGGTGTGGTCGCCCACGATGTCGCCGCCGCGGATGGCCGAGAAACCGATGGTGGACGGGTCGCGCTCGCCGGTGATGCCTTCGCGGGCGTACACCGCGCAGTCCTTGAGGTCGCGGCCCAGCGCGTCGGCGATGACCTCGCCCATCTTGAGCGCGGTGCCCGAGGGCGCGTCGACCTTGTGGCGGTGGTGCGCCTCGATGATCTCGATGTCGTAGCCCGTCGCCATGGCCTTGGCCGCCATCTCCAGCAGCTTGAAGGTGACGTTGACGCCCACGCTCATGTTGGGGGCCATCATGATCGCGATGTCCTTCGCGATCTCGGCGATCTCGGCCTTCTGCGCGTCGCTGAAGCCGGTGGTGCCGATCACGGCCTGCACGCCCAGTTCGCGGCAGACCGCGAGGTGCGCGAGCGTGCCTTCGGGGCGGGTGAAGTCGATGAGCACCTGCGCGTCCTTCAGGCCGGCGCGCAGGTCGGACACGATGGACACGCCGCTGTCGAAGCCCAGGAAGGCACCGGCATCGGTGCCGAGCGCCGGGCTGCCGGCGATGTCGAGGGCGCCGGCCAGACGCATGTCGGGCGCGTTGCGCACGGCCTCGATCAGCATGTGGCCCATGCGGCCCGAAGCCCCGGCGATGGCGACGCGGCGCGGCTCGGAGGCGGAATTGGTGGCGGGGGTGGAGGTGGATTCGGTCACGCGGATTCAGTCAGTCTTCGAGGATTTTCGAAACGGCCCGAGGCGGTGAGGAACGGCCGGGGAACATCGATCGACACGAACGAAACCGACCGGCCCGGCGGCACCGCCCGCTGCCGCCGATGACCCTGGCGCGCTCAGCGCGTCGCTTCGAGCGGGGGGTAGGCGGCCGGCAGCGGCGGCAGCGAAGCCGACGCGGAAGCCTTGTCGGCATCGGCTTTCTTCTCGCCGTCCTTGGGCGCGTATTTCTTGAGGTCGTCTTCCGAGGCCTCGAGCGTGGGCACCTTGCCGGATTTCTTGCGGGTGTCGAGCGTGGCGACGAACTCTTCCTCGCTGGGCATCTCGTCGCCCTCGAAGCGGTCGAGCAGCTCGCCGTTGAAGAACACCGTGAGGTGGCGCTCCTGCGGGTCGACGCCCTGGCGGCGGATGGTGAAGACGTAGTCCCAGCGGTTGGCGTGGAAGACGTCGTTCAGCAGCGAGGTCCCGAGGATTTCCCGCACCTGCTGGCGGGACATTCCTGGCTTGAGCGCCGCGACCTGTTCCTTCGACACGAAATTGCCCTGAACCACCTCGACTTTGTAGGGGGTTACGGCAGCCAGCGCGCCACGCGTGCGCTCGGTGAAACCGCTGCAGGCACCGAGGCCGAGCGTCGCCGCGACGGCGGCAGCCAGCAGCCAGGGCCGGCGTTGGAAGATGGCAGGCATGGGAGGAAAAGGGGTAGCGATATGATCGGCCATTGTAGCGGCTGGCCTTTTCGGGGCCTTTCGCCGCGGCCCCGCCAGGGGCGCAGGAACCACCATGGCCAACATCGACGAACTCAAGAACACCGGCCTCAAGGCCACCCTGCCGCGCCTGAAGATCCTGGAGATCTTCCAGACCGGCAGCCAGCGGCACATGACGGCGGAAGACGTGTTCCGCGTGCTGCTGAACGAACATTCCGACATCGGGCTGGCCACCGTCTACCGGGTGCTGACGCAGTTCGAGCAGGCCGGCATCCTGGAGCGCAGCCACTTCGAGAGCGGCAAGGCGGTCTACGAACTGAACGAAGGCACGCACCACGACCACCTGATCTGCACCTCCTGCGGCAAGGTCGAGGAGTTCTACGACGCCGAGATCGAGCGCCGCCAGCAGATGATCGCCAAGGACAAGGGCTGGATCCTGCAGGACCATGCCATGTCGCTTTACGGCTTGTGCGGGGACTGCGCGAAGAAACGTTGACCCCCCGGCTTTTCACTTCGCTTCGCTGCGTGTAACTCCACCCCCGAGGGGGAGGCGCGGTCCGCCTTGGGGCGGCCCGGCGGCGGCCGCATTCCCTGGTCATTCAATCCCCGTCGCGGGAGTTCTCCATCGCCTTGTGGTGCCGCGCCACGAAGTCGGCATACGTGTCGATGCCGCGCAGCTGCAGGATCGAATTGCGCACCGCGGCCTCCACCAGCACCGCGATGTTGCGCCCTGCCACCACCTGGATGATGACCTTGCGCACCGGGATGCCCAGCACGTCCTGCGTGAGCGGCGCCGAGGGCATGCGCTCGTAGTCGCGCTCGAAGCTGTCGCGCCGCACGAGGTGCACGATGAGCTTGAGCCGCATCTTCCGGCGCACCGCCGTCTCGCCGAAGATCGCGCGGATGTCCAGCAGGCCGATGCCGCGCACCTCCAGCAGATTCAGCAGCAGGTCGGGGCAGCGGCCCTCGATGGTGTTCTGGTTGATGCGGTAGAGGTCGACCGCGTCGTCGGCGACCAGGCCGTTGCCGCGCGAGATCAGCTCCAGCCCGAGCTCGCTCTTGCCCAGGCCCGATTCGCCCGTGATCATCACGCCCATGCCCAGGATGTCCATGAACACGCCGTGCATCGATGTGCGCTCGGCGAAATGCTTGGACAGGTAGGCGCGCAGCAGGTCGATCACGAAGGCCGACGACTCGCGCGTGGCAAAGAGCGGCAGCTGGGCGCGCTCGCAGATCGAAAGCAGTTCGTCGGGTGCGGCCTGGCCGTCGGCCAGCACCAGCATCGGCGGCTCCAGCGTGACGATTCGTGCGATGCGCCGGGCGCAGTCTTCCTCGCTGCCGCGCGTCAGGTAGGCCACCTCGCGAGCGCCGAGGATCTGCACGCGGTACGGGTGGATGTAGTTGAGGTAGCCGACGAGGTCGGCGGCCGACTGCGCGCGGCTGATGACCTCCGCATCGAACTGGCGCTCCGACGCCCCGAGCCCCGCGAGCCATTCCCAGCGGAGCGAGCCACGGAACTCCTCGAACATGGCGTCGGCGCTGATGACGGTCGGCTTCATGCGGTCAGGAAGTGGCGCTCACGCACCTGGGTTGGGAGCAGGCCAGAATACCGCGGAACCGGCTTTGCCGGGCCGCTGGTATCGCCCCGGAAGGGGAAGGCGTGCGCGACGCGAAGTGCGCGAAGCCTGGGGGCGAACACCGTTACGCGACCTGGGTGGACTGCCAGCCGGCGATCAGGTCGTGCAGGGCCGTGGCGTCGGTGCTGGACTTGATCTGCTCGCGCAGGCTGGCGTCGCTCAGCAGCTCGGCGATTTCGGAGAGGATTTCGAGATGCTTCTGCGTGGCCGCTTCGGGCACCAGCAGGAAGATCAGCAATGCGACGGGTTGCTCGTCGGGGGCGTCGAAGCCGATGGGATTGGCCAGCTGGAACACAGCGGCCATCGGCGACTTGAGGCCCTTGATGCGGCCATGCGGAATGGCGACGCCGTGGCCCAGACCGGTGGAGCCGAGGCGCTCGCGCGCAAACAGGCTGTCGGTGATGAGGGCACGGCCCAGACCGTGAAGGCTTTCGAACAGCAGGCCGGCTTCTTCGAAAGCACGTTTCTTGCTGGTAGCGTCAACGCTCACAAGCACTTGAGCGGGCGGCAGGATGGACGCGAGGCGATTCATGGTGGGTGCAGAGCGGGGGCGATTATGCACCCGCTTGGTAAAAACCCCCAGTCCCCCTATTTACTTTCTGTCTACACGTTGCCTGAAGGGCCCTCGGCCCTCTCTGGACGGCTGCCAAAAACCCTAGCTCCGTAGTCGGGAAAAAGAAAAAGGCCGCCCCTGGGCGGCCTTCGCTGCAAGCCCATCGGGCCCGGGCTCTTTCTTACATCAAGCGCTTGGGCGCAGCGTGATGGTGGTCCTGCAGGCGGTCCTTGTGGCGCACCACCTGGCGGTCGAGCTTGTCGACCAGTTCATCGACCGCAGCGTAGAGATCAGCGTGGCTCGACTCCGCGAACATGTCATTGCCCTTGACGTGGATGTTGCACTCCGCCCTTTGGCGGCGTTCCTTTTCCTTCTGCTTTTCCACCGTGAGGATCACCTTCACATCGACCACCTGGTCGAAATGTCGGATGACCCGGTCCAGCTTGCTCGTGACGTAGGTGCGCAAGGCAGGTGTGACGTCGAGGTGATGACCGCTGATCGTCAAATTCATGAATGACCTCCTGGAATTGACGGTTGGGGAAATGGCCGCACCGCGGAATGCGGCTTGGCCGGCGAAACGAAAACGGGAGTTCTCTCTGGGGGTCTTGAGAAAGAAAAAGAGGGGGGTGGGAAGAGGGGGAAAGAGGGAAGGTCGATTCACTATGCCCAAGCTGTCACGGTATTGCAATACCTGAGTTGCCCGGGGTTTTGCCGCCTCGCGAACGGCCTCTCGGACGCTAGCGAATCGATAGCTGCGGGCACGCACAGGGCAGGCGATGCCGCAGTTCGAAACAAGTGTTTTCAGAGCTGGCCAGCCGGTGACCCTGCCGGCGAAAGGGCCTGCGCGTGCCTCGCCTTCTCAGCGCCAGGCGGCTCGCATCCTGTTGCGCAGGTCGATCACCGAGCTGGGCGGCGGCACGGCCGGCGGGCGCTCCGGCGGAGGCGGCCATGTCTGCTGCTCGAAGCCTTCCAGGTCGGCATCGGCGATGAAGCGCGTGCGGTTGGCATACAGGTGCCGGTCGCCGCGCGCCGCCTGCTGCGTGACGTGGAAGCGCTGCGGCACCAGCAGGTGCAGGTGGTCGCGCGCCCGGGTCATCGCCACGTAGAGCAGGCGTCGTTCCTCTTCCAGTTCGTGCGCGCTCTGGGCCACGTCGGCCGGCAGGCAGCCGTCGACCACGTTGAGCACGTGCACCGAATTCCATTCCTGCCCCTTGGCCGAATGGATGGTGGAGAGGATCAGGTAGTCCTCGTCGAGCAGCGGCGGCCCCGGCCGGTCGCTCGTGGCCTCGGGTGGATCGAGCGTGAGCTCGGTGAGGAATCGTTCGCGCGAGCCGTATCCGGCCGCGAGCCGCGCGAGCTGCTCCACGTCGGCGCGCCGCACGCCGGAGGTGTCCTCGTACAGCCGCTCCAGGTGCGGCAGGTACCAGTCCATCGCGAGCTCGACGTCGGCGGGCCACTTCAGCGCCGGCGCGCGCAGGGCCTCGTAGGCCTTCGCGAAATCGGCCCATTGCGCACGATCGGCGGAAGGCGGCACGAACTCGCGCACCACGCGGGCCGGATCGGACGCCTGCTCCATCGCGTCGAGCAGGCGCGCGCTCGTGGCGGGGCCGATGCCCGGGATGAGCTGCGTCACGCGGAAACCCGCCATGCGGCCGCGCGGGTTCTGCGCGAATCGCAGCACCGCGAGCAGGTCCTTCACATGCGAGGCTTCCAGAAACTTCAGGCCGCCGAACTTCACGAACGGGATGTTGCGCCGCGCCAGCTCCAGTTCGAGCGCAGCGCTGTGAGACGAGGTGCGGAACAGCACCGCCTGCGACTTCAGCGCCAGCCCGCCCTCGCGGTGCGCCAGCACCTTGTCGGCCACCCAGCGCGCCTGCCCCGCCTCGTCGGGCACGAGCACCAGCAGCGGCTTGCCGGCAGAGGGCTTGTCGGTCCACAGCGTCTTGGCATGCCGCTCGGCGGCCTGCGCGATGACGCGGTTCGACACGTCGAGGATCGGTTGCGTCGAGCGGTAGTTGCGCTCCAGCGTGACCACGCGCGCGGGCTGCGTGAACTGCGAGGGAAAGTCGAGGATGTTGCGCACCGTGGCGCCGCGGAAGGAGTAGATCGACTGCGCGTCGTCGCCCACCACGGTCACGCCCCGCCCGTCGGGCTTGAGCGCCAGCAGGATCGCCGCCTGCAGCAGGTTGGTGTCCTGGTACTCGTCGACCAGCACGTGGTCGAAGCGCGCGCCGATGTGCGCGGCCAGTGAAGGCTCGGCCGCCATCTCGGCCCAGTAGAGCAGCAGGTCGTCGTAGTCGAGCACGTTCTGCCGCTGCTTGGCCTCGACATACGCGCCGAACAGCTTCTTCAGCTCGGCCTCCCATTCGCCGCACCATGGAAAGGCTTCCTTCAGCACATCGGCCAGCGGCGCGCGGGTGTTCACGCAGCGCGAGTAGATCGACAGGCAGGTGCCCTTGCGCGGGAAGCGGTTGACGGTGGAGGAAAGCCCCAGCTCGTGGCGCACCAGCCCCATCAGGTCTTCGGCGTCGCCGCGGTCGTGGATGGTGAAGTTCTCGTCGAGGCCGATCTGCGGCGCGTACTCGCGCAGCAGCCGAGCACCGATGCCGTGGAAGGTGCCGGCCCACGGCAGCGTGGGCGGGGCATCGGACTTCAGTCCGAGCACCTGCGCCAGCACCCGGCCGGCGCGGCGCTCCATCTCCTGTGCGGCACGGCGCGAGAAGGTCAGCAGCAGCAGGCGCTGCGGATCGACGCCGCCGGCGATGAGGGTTGCGACGCGGTGCGCCAGCGTGCTGGTCTTGCCCGAGCCGGCACCGGCGATGACGAGCAGCGGCCGCTCGTCCAGGCCGGCGGTGGCCGCGCTCACGCCGTGCTCGACCGCCGCACGCTGCGCCTCGTTGAGCGAGGCCAGCACCTGCGCCAGGCGCTCTGCCTGGCTCCTGGGCGCAGCGGAAGGAACGGGAAGCGCAGTGCTCTGCATGCCTGCGACTTTACTGTATGCCCGTCCAGTCCGGCCGCCTTGCCGACATATGGCCGGTGACATAATCGCGCCTCGCTGCAACCCGGAGATTTTTCCAATGGAAACCGACCCGTCTCGGCAGCTTTCAACTCCCTTTCACTGACGCCTTTCTTCGCGCCTTTCGCGCACGTCGGGCAGGGAATTGAAAGCGCCCCTCCCTCGCCCATCGTCCAGTCCGTCATTCCAGGGAGTGAGCCCCATGCTCAACATCTTCACGCTCGCCAACGGCCGCCTCGTACAGGAAGAAATCGAGGCCCTCGAAGAGCTCTCCAGGTTCCAGCCGATCTGGGTCGACCTCGAGTCGCCCACGCTCGAGGAAAAGCGCTGGATCAAGCAGTACTACGGCCTGTCCATCCCCGAGGACGCAATGGACGAGGACATCGAGGAATCGGCGCGCTTCTACGAGGAAGACAACGGCGAGCTACACATCCGCTCCGACTTCCTGATCGACGACGACGAAGCCCCGCGCGCGGTGCGCGTGGCCTTCATCCTCAACCAGCACAACACCGACCTGCGCAGCCGCGGCGTGCTGTTCTCGATCCATGACGAGGACGTGCCCGTGTTCCGCCTGCTGCGCATGCGCGCGCGCCGCGCGCCGGGGCTGATCGAGGACGCCAAGGAAGTCATGCTCAAGCTCTTCGACGCCGACGCCGAATACTCGGCCGACTCGCTGGAGAACATCTACGACGAGCTCGAGGCGGCGAGCAGGAAGGTGCTGTCGGGCAACGTCAGCGACGAGCTGGCCGGCGAGGTGCTCGGCGCCATCGCGCGGCAGGAAGACCTGAACGGGCGCATCCGCCGCAACGTGATGGACACGCGCCGCGCCGTCAGCTTCATGATGCGCAGCAAGATGCTCAACGCCGAGCAGTTCGAGGAAGCGCGCCAGATCCTGCGCGACATCGAGTCGCTGGACAACCACACGGCCTTCCTCTTCGACAAGATCAACTTCCTGATGGATGCGACCGTCGGTTTCATCAACATCAACCAGAACAAGACCATCAAGATCTTCTCGGTGGCCAGCGTGGCGCTGCTGCCGCCGACGCTGATCGCCAGCATCTACGGCATGAACTTCAAGTTCATGCCCGAGCTCGACTGGGCCATGGGCTACCCCTACGCCATCGTGCTGATGGCGGCGAGCGCGCTGGTGCCGATGTGGTACTTCCGCCGGCGCGGCTGGCTCAAGTAGCGGCCTGCCGACGGGCGCTCGCGGGGCGCCCGGTGCTAGAGTGGCTTTCGGCCCGAGCGCCGACTGGAGAGCCACCTTGCGCAGAATCCGCTTCCTCACCCACCGCCACCGCGCACCCTCGACCAACACCGCGCTGGGCCTGCTGCTGGCCTTCAATGCCGGCGCCATCAACGCAGGCGGCTTCCTCGTGCTGCACATGTACACCTCGCACATGACGGGCTTCGCCTCGCAGCTGGCCGACGGCATGGTGCTGGGCAACGTCAAGCTGCTGCTGAACGCGCTGGGCGCGATCCTCGCCTTCCTGACCGGCGCGGCCGTGTGCGCGGTGCTCGTGAACTGGGGCCGCCAGCACCGCATGCACGGCGTGTACGCGCTGCCGCTGATGCTCGAGGCGGCGCTGATGTTTCCCTTCGGTCTCATGGGCGCCATCACGCTGACCTGGGCGACGCCCTTCGCGGTGCCGCTCACCGTGCTGCTGCTGTCGTTCATCATGGGGCTGCAGAACGCGGTGGCCTCCAAGACCTCGGGCGGCAGCATCCGCACCACGCACATGACCGGCAACATCACCGACATGGGCATCGAGATCGGCAAGATGCTCTACTGGAACCGCCGCTCGAAGTCGCAGCAGGACCATCCCCTGCCCGTGCGGCACGACCGCAGCCGCATGCGCCGCGCGGGTGGGCTGGTCGGCATGTTCGTGCTCGGCGGCGCCGCGGGCGCGCTGGGCTTCAAGTACGTGGGCTTCGTCTGCGTGGTGCCGCTGGCGGCGCTGCTGCTGGCTCTGTCGATCCCGCCGCTGCTGCGCGACATCCCGCGCCGCCGCACGCCTTCTCTCGGCTGAATTCAGCCAAGTTCGGCCGGCAGCGAAGCCAGCCACGCATCGACGAGCGCGAGGCTGTAGCGGCTCGCCACCGCAGCGACGAAGCGCGAGAAGTCGCCGTGCGCGGCATCGTCGGCGCGGTCCGAGATCGTGCGCATCGCCGCGAAGGGCACGCCGTAGTCGTGGCACACCTGCGCGACCGAGGCGCCCTCCATCTCCACCGCGAGCGCATCGGGCAAGGCGCGCTGAAGCGCCGCGCTCTCGGCCGTGGTCGACACGAACCTGTCGCCGCTCACCAGCAGGCCGCGATGCACCTTCGGCGAACGAAGGCCGAATTCGTCGACGGCCTGCTGCCCCACCAGCGCCACCGGATCGCGCAGCGTCTGCCGCGCGACCTCCGCCAGCGCATCGCCGATGGCCGCGTCGGCAGCGAAGCGCGACAGCCCCATCAGCGGCACTTCGTACTTCGGGAAGATCGGCGAGGCGTCGAGGTCGTGCTGCAGCAGCTGCGTCGCGACCACCACGTCTCCCACGTCCACGCCCGGCGCCAGTCCGCCCGCGACGCCGGTGAACACGATGGCCCGCGCGCCGAAGCGCTCCAGCAGCACCGTGGCCGTGATCGCCGCCGCGACCTTGCCGATGCGCGACAGCACCGCGACCACCGGCCGGCCATGCAGATGGCCTACCCAGAAGTCGCGGCCCGCGACTCGCACGCGCTGCTCGTCGGGCATCAGCGCGAGAAGCGCGCCCAGCTCCTCGTGCATCGCTGCGACGATGGCGATGGGCGCTGGCGACAGGGTGCTCACGGTATTTCTCTTTCCAGGAACACCGAGGAACCGGCTTCGCCGGGCCTCTGGTGTTGCTCCCTGCAAGGGGGTTGGCGCAGCGACACGAAGTGCGCGAAGCCTGGGGGTTTACTTGATATCCACGCCGTAGAAGGTGTGGCGGCCGAAGGGGCTCAGCTTGAAGTCGACCACCTCCTTGCGCACCGGCTTCAGCTGCACCGCATGCGCGATGGTGAACCACGGCGCCTGCTCCTTGAAGATCAGCTGGGCCTTCTTGTAGAGCGCGTCGCGTTCGGACTGCTTGGTCGCGCTCTTGGCCTTCAGCACCAGGTCTTCGTACGGCTGGTAGCAGAACTTCGAGATGTTGCTGCCGCTGGCCGACTTGGCAGAAGCGCAGCCCAGCAGCGTGTAGAGGAAGTTGTCCGGATCGCCGTTGTCGCCGGTCCAGCCCAGCATGCCCATCTGGTGCTCGCCGGCCTGCAGGCGCTTGCGGTACTCGCCCCACTCGAAGCTCTTGATCTCGGCCTTGACGTTGATCTTGGCGAGGTCGGCCTGCATCAGCTCGGCGATGCGCTTGGCGTTGGGGTTGTAGGGGCGCTGCACCGGCATGGCCCACAGGTCGGTGGAGAAGCCGTCGGGGAAGCCGGCCTGTGCCAGCAGCTTCTTCGCGGCCTCGGGGTCGTACGGATCGTCCTTCACCGCATCGTTGTAGGACCACATGGTCGGCGGGATCGGGTTCTTCGCGGCCACGCCGGTCGAGAGGTACACGCCGTCGATGATGGCCTTCTTGTTGATCGCCATGTTGATGGCCTTGCGCACGCGCACGTCGTCGAAGGGCTTCTTCGTCGTGTTGTACGAGAGGTAGCCCACGTTCAGGCCGGGCTGCTCCAGCACCTGCACGTTCGGGTCCTTGCGGATCGCGTCGAGGTCGGCCGGGTTCGGGTACGGCATGACGTGGCACTCGCCCTTCTGCAGCTTGGCCCAGCGCACCGAGGCGTCGGGCGTGATCGCGAACACGAGATCGTCGATCTTGGCCTTGCCGCCCCAGTACTGCGGGAAGGCCTTGAAGCGGATGATCGCGTCCTTCTGGTACTGCACCAGGTAGAAGGGACCGGTGCCGATCGGGTCCTGGTCGACCTTCTCGGGCGTGCCGGCCTTCAGCATCGCGATGGCGTATTCCTTCGACTGGATACCCGCGTACTGCATCGCCAGGTTCGCGAGGAACGGCGCCTCGGCCTGGTTGAGCGTGATCTTCACCGTGTAGTCGTCGATACGGTCGACCGACTTCAGCAGCTTGGGCATGCCCATGTCGTTGAAGTAGGAGTGGTTCTGGCTCGTGACCTTGAAGAAGGGGTCGCTCTCCTTCCACTGGCGCTCGATCATGAAGATGAAGTCGTCGGCGTTGAAGTCGCGCGTGGGCTTGAAGCTCTTGCTGGTGGTGTGCCACTTCACGCCCTTGCGCAGGTGGAAGGTGTAGACGGTGCCGTCGGGCGAGATGTCCCATTTCTCGGCGAGGCCGGGCACGACCTTGGTGCCGCCGCGCTCGAACTCGACGATGGTGTTGTAGACCTGCGTGGTCACGTCGAACGAGGTGCCGGTGGTGTTCATGCCAGGATAGAAATTCTCGGGGCTGCCCTCCGAGCAATACACCAGCGTCTTGGCAGACACCGCACCGCAGGCCAGGGTAAGGGCTGCAAGCGCTGTCGGTGCCAGGAGCGCCAGGCTTCGTGAGCGGCGCGAAACGGTGGGCTGGGTCTTCATGTGGACTCCTTGATACACGGTTGAAGGAACTGCGAGAACGGGAAACACAACGGAACCCGAAGGAACGCTAGGGATTCGCCGCCACGGCGGCGGCGGGCGGAACGTCGGCGCGCACGAGCGGGGCGCCTTCGAGGAACTTCTCCGCGTAGTGGCAGGCCACCTGCCGCTCGTCGAGCGCGCGCAGCAGCGGCCGCTCTTCGCGGCAGCGCTGCTGCACGTGCGGACAGCGCGTGCTGAACACGCAGCCCGAAGGCGGGTTCAGCGGCGAAGGCAGCTCGCCCTTGAGCACGATGCGCTGGCTGCTGAGCCCCGGCGTGGAGGCCAGCAGCGCCTGCGTGTACGGATGCAGCGGCCGCGCGAAGATGCGCGACTTCGGGCCCTGCTCCACCGCATGGCCGAGGTACATCACGAGCACGTCGTGCGCGATGTGCCGCACCACGCCCAGGTCGTGCGAAATGAAGAGGTAGGCCAGCCCCAGTTCGGCCTGCAGGTCGGCCAGCAGGTTCAGCACCTGCGCCTGGATCGACACGTCGAGCGCCGACACCGGCTCGTCGGCCACCAGCAGGCGCGGGCTCAGCATCAGCGCGCGTGCGATGGCGATGCGCTGGCGCTGGCCGCCGGAGAACATGTGCGGATAGCGGTTGGCGTACTCGGGCCGCAGGCCCACGCGCGCGAGCATGTCGCGCGCCTTGGCCGCGCGCTCCTGCCTGCCGAGACTGGTGTTGATGGCCAGCGGGTCCTCCAGCACCGTCGCGATCTTCTTGCGCGGGTTGAGCGAGCCGTACGGGTTCTGGAACACCAGCTGCACGGCCTGGCGCAGCTCGCGCTTGCGCTCGGCCGGTGTGTCGACCGCGTCGGCGCCGACCAGGGTGAGCCGGCCCGCCGTCGGCTTCTCGATCAGCGCGACCATGCGCGCCAGCGTCGACTTGCCGCAGCCCGATTCGCCCACCACCGCCAGCGTGCGGCCGCGCTCGATGCGAAAGGAGATGTCGCCCACCGCGCGCAGCTGCGAGGGCGCACGGAACAACCCGCGGCGGATGTCGTAGGTGCGCTGGAGGTTCTTCGCCTCGACCACCACTTCGCCGGATGCGCTTGCCGATGCCTCGCTCATGCCGCGGCCTCCACCGCTCGGTGCTTCGGCGGATCGCTCGCGATGGCTTGCGGGCGGCCCGGATCGCCGAGCGGAAAGTGGCAGCGCACCTCGGCGCCGTGCGACTCGCGCAGCGCCGGACGCACCTGGCAGGCGCGCTCGGTGACGTAGCTGCAGCGCGGCGCGAACAGGCAGCCCGCGGGCCGGTCGTGCACGCCGGGCACCACGCCGCTGATGGTGGCAAGACGGCCCTCGGGGGCGGCACGCTCGGGCAGTGCCGCCAGCAGCGCCTCGGTGTAGGGATGCTGCGGCTGGGCGAAGAGCCGGTCGACGCGCTGGTGCTCCATCACCTGGCCCGCATACATCACGGCGATGCGCTGCGCCATTTCGCTGACCACGCCCATGTTGTGCGTGATGAGCACGAGCGCCATGCCGCGCTCCTTCTGCAGGTCGCGCAGCAGGTCGAGGATCTGCGCCTGGATGGTCACGTCGAGCGCCGTGGTCGGCTCGTCGGCGATCAGGAGGCGCGGATTGCAGGCGATGGCCATCGCGATCATCACGCGCTGGTTCATGCCGCCGGAAAGCTGGTGCGGGAAGCTGCCCAGGCGCGACGACGCGGCCGGAATGCCGACCTGCTCGAGCAGCTCGGTCGCGCGCTTCTTCGCTTCGCGCTTGTCGAGCTTCAGGTGCAGTCGCAGCGTCTCCATCAGCTGGAAGCCGATGGTGAAGCAGGGGTTGAGGCTGGTGGTCGGCTCCTGGAAGATCATCGCGACCTCCTTGCCGACCAGCGCGCGGCGCGCCTTGTCGGAAATGCCGAGCAGGTCGTTGCCCGCGAAGCGCATGTGCTGCGCACGCACGCGGCCCGGGAAGCCGACGAGCCCCATCAGCGCCATCATCGTGACGCTCTTGCCCGAGCCCGATTCGCCGACGATGCCGAGCACCTCGCCTTCCTCGAGGCTGAGGCTCACGCCGTCGACCGCATGAAGCACGCCGCCCTGCGTAGGGAACTCGACGTGCAGGTCCTTTATTTCCAACAGGGGCATCTCAGTGACTCCGGCCCGAAAGGAATCTTCCAGGAACACCGCGGAACCGGCTTTGCCGGGCCGCCGGTGTCGCCCCCCGCAAGGGGGTTGGAGGCCACACGAAGTGGGCAAGCCTGGGGGTGTGCTTCATGCTAGCGTTTCAGTTTCGGGTCGAGCGCATCGCGCAGTCCGTCGCCCAGGAGGTTGAATGCGAGCACGGCAGCGAGGATGGCCATGCCGGGGAATGTGACGACCCACCACGCGCGCAGCACGAACTCGCGCGCGTCGGCCAGCATGGTTCCCCATTCGGGCGACGGCGGCTGCGCGCCGAGGCCGAGGAAGCCGAGTGCCGCCGCGTCGAGGATGGCGGTGGAGATGCCGAGCGAGGCCTGCACGATCAGCGGCGCGGCGCAGTTGGGCAGCACCTCGCGGAACATCAGCCGCAGCGTGCCGGCACCGCTCACGCGCGCTGCGGTGACGTAGTCGCGCGAGACCTCGGCGATGACGGCCGCGCGCGTGATGCGCACGTAGTGCGGCAGCACCACGATGGCCACCGCGAGCATCGCGTTGACGAGGCCCGGCCCGAGGATCGCGACGATCACGATGGCCAGCAGCAGGCTGGGCAGCGTGAGCACGATGTCCATCAGCCGCATGATCGCGATCTCGAGCACGCCGCGGAAGAAGCCCGCGACGAGACCTAGCACGATGCCGACGACCACCGACAGCGCCACCACCGCGACGCCGATCGACAGCGACAGGCGCGCGCCGTACATGAGCCGCGAAAGAATGTCGCGGCCGATGGCGTCGGTGCCCAGCAGGTAGCTCATCGAGCCGCCCTGCTGCCACGCGGGCGGCTGCAGGAAGGCGGCGCTGTTGGTCTCGTTGGGCGCATGCGGCGCGATCCACGGCGCGAGCAGCGCGACCAGCAGCAGCACGACGATGGTGGCGAGCCCGATGACCGCGCCCCGGTTGGCCGAGAAGGCCGTCCAGAATTCGCGCCAGGGGCCGGGAGGTGCGGTGCTCTTGCTCGCACCGTCGGAAACGGTGATTTGCGTGGTTGTCGCCATGGGGAAGCTCAGCGCCTGATCCGCGGGTTGATGACGCCGTACGCCACGTCCACGAGAAGGTTGACCAGCATCACGATGCCGCCGAGCAGCAGCATGCCGCCCTGCAGCACCGGGTAATCGCGCCGGCCGATGGCCTCGATGAGCCACTTGCCGACGCCGGGCCAGGAGAAGATCGTCTCGGTAAGGATCGCGCCCGTGAACAGCACGCCCACCTGCAGGCCGATGACTGTCACCACCGGAATGAGCGCGTTGCGCAGCGCATGCAGCCCCACCACGCGAAAGCGCGACAGGCCCTTGGCGCGCGCGGTGCGGATGTAGTCCTCGCCCAGCACCTCGAGCATGGCCGAGCGCGTCATGCGCGCGATGACCGCGAGCGGCACCGTGCCAAGCACCACGGCCGGCAGCACGAGGTGGTGCAGTGCCGACCAGAAGGCGTCGGCATCGCCAGCGCGCAATGCGTCGATCAGCAGGAAGCCGGTGTCGGGCTCCACGTAGTACTGCACCGCGATGCGGCCCGACACGGGCGTCCACCCGAGCTGCACCGAGAAGAACAGGATGAGCAGCAGCCCCCACCAGAAGATCGGCATCGAGTAGCCGGTGAGCGAGGTCGCCATCACGCCGTGGTCGAAGATGGAGTTGCGCCGCACCGCCGCGAGGATGCCCGCGGGCAGCCCGAGCAGCAGCGCGAAGAGGATGGCGCACACCGCGAGCTCGACCGTGGCCGGGAAGAGCGAGAGGAACTCGCTCATCACCGTGTCCTGCGTGATGAGCGACTTGCCGAGGTCGCCGTGCAGCACGCGGGCGATGTAGATGCCGTACTGCACGATCACCGGCTTGTCGAAGCCGTAGGCGGTGCGCAGCTCGGCGTGGCGCGCGGGGTCGATCCCGCGCTCGCCGGCCATGGTCTCGATGGGGTCACCCGGCACCAGCCGGATGAGGAAGAAGGCGAGCAGTGTCATGCCGAAGAAGGTCGGCACCAACAGACTCAAACGGGTAAAGACAAACCTGAGCATCGACCCGCGAATATGCAAGATCGATGCCTCGGCCCCACCCGGGCCGAACCCTTACTTCAGCGCACGCTTGCGCACTTACTTCTTGGCGTCGCGCAGCTCGCGGCGAAGGATCTTTCCGACCGGCGTCTTCGGCATGTCGGTACGAAACTCTACGATGCGCGGCTGCTTGTAACCCGTAAGGTTTGCTCTGCAGTATTCGCGCACCTGAGCCTCCGTGAGCGAAGGGTCTTTCTTGACGATGACGAGCTTCACTGCCTCGCCGGTCTTGTCGTCAGGCACGCCGACCGCTGCGCATTCGAGCACGCCCGGAATGAGTGCGACAACGTCCTCGACCTCGTTCGGATACACGTTGAAGCCCGACACCAGGATCATGTCCTTCTTGCGGTCGACCACCTTGAAGTAGCCGCGCTCGTCGACCACGCCGATGTCGCCGCTCTTGAAGTAGCCGTCGGCCGTCATGACCTTGGCGGTCTCGTCGGGGCGCTGCCAGTAGCCGGCCATCACCTGCGGGCCCTTGATGGCGATCTCGCCGCGCTCGCCCGCGGGCACCTCGTTGCCTTCGTCGTCGAGCAGCTTGAGCCAGGTGCTCGGCAGCGGCAGGCCGATGGTGCCGGTGTAGGCGGTGCTGTTGGTCGGGTTGCAGGTGGCCGAGGGCGAGGTCTCGGAGAGGCCGTAGCCCTCGCAGATCGGGCAGCCCGTCTTCTCGAGCCAGAGCTTCGCCACCGCGGCCTGCACCGCCATGCCGCCACCCACCGAGACCTTGAGGTTCTTCCAGTTGACGGTGTTGAAGTCGGGGTGGTTCGCGAGCCCGTTGAACAGCGTGTTGACGGCCGGGAAGCTGTGGATCGTGTGCTTCGACAGCTCCTTCAGCACGCCGGGGATGTCGCGCGGATTCGGGATCAGGATCAGCTTGCCGCCCGTGCGCATGCTCAGCATCATGCCGACCGTGAACGCGAAGATGTGATACAGCGGCAGCGCGCACACGCCCGTGGGCTGCTCGTTGGCAGGCACCTTGTTCATGACCGGCTCGTTCCACGCCTCGGACTGCAGCACGTTGGCGATCACGTTGCGGTGCAGGAGCACGGCGCCCTTCGACACGCCGGTGGTGCCGCCGGTGTACTGCAGCACCGCCACGTCGTCGGGCCCGATGGCCGCGGGCTTGAACGAGGCACCCGCGCCCTTGTCGAGCGCGTCGTTGAAGCGCACCGCGCCCGGCAGGCTGAAGGTGGGCACCATCTTCTTGACGTTGCGCACCACGTAGTTGACGAGCGCGCCCTTGAGGAAGCCGAGGCGGTCGCCCATGGAAGCCAGCACGATGTGCTTGACCGGCGTGCTCGCGATGCATTGCTGCAGCGTGGTGCCGAAGTTCTCCATGATGACGATGGCCTTCGCGCCCGAGTCCTTGAGCTGGTGCTCCAGCTCGCGCGGCGTGTACAGCGGATTGACGTTGACCAGGATCAGGCCCGCGCGCAGGATGCCCGCCACCGCGATCGGGTACTGCGGGCAGTTGGGCATCATCACCGCGACGCGGTCGCCCTTGGCGAGGCCCAGGCCCTGCAGGTAGCCGGCGAACGACTTGCTCTGCCTGTCGGTCTCGCCGTAGCTGATGTCCTTGCCCATGAAGCTGTAGGCCGTGCGGTCGGCATACTTCGTGAAGCTCTCCTCCATGAGCGCGACCAGCGAGGGGTAGTGCGAGGCATCGATATCGGCGGGCACGCCCTGCGGATAGCTGCTGAGCCAGGGACGATCGGTCATTGGATTTGTCTCCTCCGGGAGTCGGACTGTTGAAAACGAAAACGGCGCACGAAGTGGCGCCGCGAAGAACTCGTCCGCTGCGCGGACGGGGACCTTCGGCCTATTCGATGGCCTTGACCATATCTTCCACTACTTTTTTAGCATCGCCAAAGACCATCATCGTCTTGTCCATGTAGAACAGCTCGTTGTCCAGGCCGGCGTAGCCCGCGGCCATGGAGCGCTTGTTCACGATGACGGTCTTGGCCTTGTAGGCCTCCAGGATCGGCATGCCGTAGATCGGGCTGCCCTTGGTGTGCGCGGCCGGGTTCACCACGTCGTTGGCGCCCAGGATGATCGCCACGTCGGCTTGGCCGAACTCGCCGTTGATGTCCTCCATCTCGAACACCTGGTCGTAGGGCACCTCGGCCTCGGCCAGCAGCACGTTCATGTGGCCGGGCATGCGGCCGGCTACCGGGTGGATGGCGTACTTCACGGTGATGCCCTTCTCGGTGAGCTTCTGCGCAAGCTCCTTCACCGCGTGCTGGGCACGGGCGACGGCCAGGCCGTAGCCCGGCACGATCACCACCGTCTCGGCATTGCCGAGCACGAAGGCCGCGTCGTCGGCGCTGCCGCTCTTCACCGGGCGCTGCTCCTTCGCGCCGCCCGTAGCCGCGGCCGCCTCGCCGCCGAAGCCGCCCAGGATCACGTTGAAGAACGAGCGGTTCATGGCCTTGCACATGATGTAGCTCAGGATCGCGCCCGAGGAACCCACCAGCGAGCCGGCCACGATCAGCATCGCGTTGTTCAGGCTGAAGCCAATGCCCGCGGCTGCCCAGCCCGAGTAGCTGTTGAGCATCGATACCACCACCGGCATGTCCGCGCCGCCGATCGGGATGATGATGAGCACGCCCATCACGAAGGCCAGCGCCAGCATCGCGAAGAAGGCCGTCCAGCTCTCGGTGAACACGAACACCAGCCCCAGGCCGATGGTCGCCAGGCCCAGCACGAGGTTGAGCATGTGCTGGCCGGAGAACTGCACCGGCGCGCCCTGGAACAGGCGGAACCTGTACTTGCCCGAGAGCTTGCCGAAGGCGATGACCGAGCCGCTGAAGGTGATGGCGCCGATGGCCGCGCCCAGGAACAGCTCCAGCCGGTTGCCGGGGGGAATCGCGTAGCGCACGAAGCCGTCGAGAATGACGGCGCCATCCGGCGTCTGCGCGCCGATGAGCGCAGCGGCAGGCGCGGCGGTGATGCCGAAGGCCCATGGCTCGGCCACCGCGGCCACCGCGATGAACACCGCCGCCAGGCCGATCATGCTGTGCATGAACGCCACCAACTCGGGCATCTTGGTCATCTCGACCTTGTTGGCCATGTAGGCGCCCAGGCCGCCGCCGACGACGACCGCGGCCAGCACCCAGGCGATGCCGGTGCCGAAGTCGACGTTGAGCGAGCGCGTCAGCCCGTGGATCAGCGCGACGGTGGTCAGCACGGCGATCGCCATGCCGGTCATGCCGAAGATGTTGCCGCGGATGGAGGTGGTGGGATGGCTCAGGCCCTTGAGGGCCTGGATGAAGCAGACGCTGGCGACGAGGTACAGCAGCGTGACGAGGTTCATGCTCACTTGGCGGCTCCCTCTTCAGCCTTCGGTGCGGCCTTCCTGTCCTTCTTCTTGAACATCTCCAGCATCCGCCGCGTGACGAGGAAGCCGCCGAAGACGTTCACCGCGGCCAGCGCCACGGCCAGAACGCCCATGGTCTTGCCCAGCGGCGTGGTGGTGAGCGCGGCTGCCAGCATGGCGCCCACGATCACGATGGCCGAGACGGCATTGGTCACGGCCATCAGCGGCGTGTGCAGCGCCGGCGTGACGGTCCACACGACGTGGTAGCCGACGTAGATCGCCAGCACGAAGATGATCAGGTTGATGACGGTGTGAGAGACGATGTCCATGTTCTTCTCCTCGACGGGCGTTGTTACTTCTTCGTGACCTGGCCGTCCTGCGTGACGCGGCAGGCGGCGACGATGTCGTCCTCGAGGTCGATCTTCAGCGCGCCCTCCTTGGTGACGATGAGCTTGAGGAAGTCGAGCACGTTGCGCGCATAGAGCGCCGACGCATCCGCCGCCACGAGCGCGGCGAGGTTGGTCTCGCCCACGATGGTCACGCCGTGCTTCACGACGGTCCTGTCGGCCTCCGACAGCGGGCAGTTGCCGCCGACGCCACCATCGGGATTGACTGGGCCCTTGCCCGCCGCGATGTCGACGATCACCGAGCCCGGCTTCATCGACTTGACCATGTCCTCGGTAATGAGCGTCGGCGCGGCGCGGCCCGGGATGAGCGCGGTGCTGATGACCACGTCGGCCAGCGCCACGCGCTTGGCGACCTCGGCCTGCTGCCGGGTGAGCCAGCTCGCGGGCATCGGCCGCGCGTAGCCGCCGACGCCTTCGGCCGCGTCTTTCTCTTCCTGGGTCTCGTAGGGGACGTCGATGAACTTGCCGCCCAGCGACTCGATCTGCTCCTTGACGCTCGGGCGCACGTCGGACGCCTCGATGACGGCGCCCAGGCGCTTGGCGGTGGCGATGGCCTGCAGCCCCGCCACGCCCACGCCCAGGATGACGACGCGCGCGGCCTTCACCGTGCCGGCCGCGGTCATGAGCATGGGGAAGAAGCGCTGGTACTTGTCGGCCGCGATCATCACGGCCTTGTAGCCGGCGATGTTGGCCTGCGAGGAGAGCACGTCCATGCTCTGGGCGCGGGTGGTGCGCGGGGCGGCCTCGAGCGCGAAGGCGGTGACGCCGGCTGCCGCCAGGCGCTGCAGGCCGGCGGCGTCGAAGGGGTTGAGCATGCCGATGACGACGGCGCCGGGCTTCAGCTGCGCGGTCTCGGCCTCGGTGGGTGTGCGGACCTTGAGGACCATGTCGGCGGAGAAGGCGCCGGCCTGGTCGGTGATCTCCGCGCCTGCGGCCTGGTAGGCCGCGTCGGTCACGCTGGCTGCCACGCCCGCTCCCGCCTGTACCCGTACGGTGTGCCCTGAGGCGACCAGTTTCTTCACCGTCTCAGGTGTAACAGCCACGCGGGTTTCGCCTGCCAGTGTCTCGGCGGGCACGCCTATCAGCATAGAGATCTCCTCAGAGCAAGGGGCACAGGGGGAATGTGCCGGCAGCTTACAGCAAGATTACAGCCGGGAGCTGTCGCCGAAACGCTCTGTCGTTTTCATCCCAAAGCGTGGAGGAGCTTATGGATACTATAACTTCAGCTATTCAATTGATAGCGAATTGGGGTATTCGCTAGCGGGACGGACCATGGAGCGGCACCCCGCGCTGTCAGCGACCTGCGGAACCGAGCCGCGAAGACGTCCGCAACGCCATAGCTCGAAATCTCTATTTGTATCCAACTGTCGCCAATTTCGTTAACAAGCAATCAGAAATCCACGATTTGCGTGCATTAGTTGCAATCCCAAAAACTTTACCTTAGTCGCAGATAGATACACTTCTGCCCAAGAATCGCCAGTTCACGGAAGCTGACGAAGGGAGGAAAAAGGGGTTTGGAATGCGAATCGCGGTACTCGACGAAGGTGTAGACCACTTCAGGCGGATCAATCAAACCATGGCGGCGCTCGAACACGAGTGCCATCCCTACACGGAAGGAAAGGCGCTGCTGCAGGCGATGCGCCGCCAGACCTTCGACCTGCTGATACTCGGCTGGGATCTCCCCGACATGAAGGGGCCCGAGGTGGTCGCGACCATCCGCAGGGATCTCAACAGCCGCGTTCCCATTCTTTTCGTCTCCGACAAGCCCGGCGAGGCCGACATGGTCGAAGGCCTCAATGCGGGAGCCGACGACTTCATGGCCAAGCCCACGCGCTCCGGCGAACTCGAGGCCCGCGTCAACGCCTTGCTGCGACGGTCCTACCCGGCCCAGCACGAGAGCGAACTGGTCTTCGGCCCCTATCACTTCTACCCGCCTTCGCGCGTACTGAAGGTGCGGGGCGTGCAGGTCGAGCTGAAGAACCGGGAATACGAACTCGCGCTCTTCCTGTTCCAGAACCTCGGCCGGCTGCTCTCGCGCGAGCATCTGCACGAAGCCGTCTGGGGCCTCGGCATCGAGGCGCTGTCGCGCTCGCTCGACACGCACATCTCGCGGCTTCGGACCAAGCTCGACCTGCGTCCGGCCAACGGTTTCCTGCTGCTGGCCATCTACGGCCTCGGCTACCGCCTCGAAACCATCGAGGCCGATGCGCTGCCCAGCGTGGTCGGTGCCCGCTGAAGCCGGGTTTCAGGCCGAGCTACAGTAGTCTCTGAAACGGCGCGCCCGGCGTGCGCCGCACCGAGGAACGAGACGAATGAATCCGCTGATCCGGCTGCTGCTCGCCATCACCCTGCTCTGGGGCTGGCTCGGCCCTGCCACCGCCGGAGAAGAAGTCGAAGCCAGCGACATGGTGCGCGGCGGCATGCTGGCCATCCAGATGATCGACCAGGGCCGCGCCGGCGAACTGTGGGACGGCGCCACGCCGGCCGCCCGCAAGCGCGTCTCCCGCGCCGATTTCGTCAGCCAGGTCAGCCGAAGCCGCTCGACCATCGGTGCGCCGCAGATGCGCACCTGGGTGGCAGTCAATCGCCAGGTCGTCGCGGACGCCGATCCCGACACGGCCGGCCAGTACGTCAGCGTCGAGTACGAATCCCGCTTCGCGAACAAGCCCGAAGGCTCCGTGCGCGAACTCGTGAGCTTTCACCTCGACCAGGACCGCATCTGGCGCTTCAGTGGCTATGTACTGAAATAAGAGGGGCAAAAGATGGCAACTTCGCGCTGGAAGCCCAATGTCACGGTCGCCGCGGTGATCGAGCGCGAGGGGCGCTTTCTTCTCGTCGAGGAACACACGCCCGACGGCCTGCGCCTCAACACGCCCGCCGGCCACCTCGACCCCGGGGAGTCACCGGCCGAGGGCTGCGCGCGCGAGACGCTGGAAGAAACGGCCCATCATTTCACGCCAACTGCGCTCATCGGCATCTACATGGCCCGTTCGCGCCCGCTGGCCGAGCGCGGCGAAGACACCACCTACATGCGCTTCGCCTTCGCGGGCACCCTGGGTGCCTTCGAAGAAGGCCGAGCGCTCGACGAAGGCATCGTGCGCACCGTGTGGATGACGGCCGACGAGATCCGCGCGAGCGTGCAGCGGCACCGCAGCCCGCTGCTGCTGCGGTGCGTGGAAGACCATCTGGCCGGCAAGCGCCACCCGCTCGACGTGGTGCACGTCGACGAATCGGTGTGGTCGCAGCCCTGAATCGAAGAGTAAGGGGCTCCGGTGTCAGTCAGACGATGACGCCGCCGCCCAGGCAGCGTTCGCCGTCGTAGAGCACGGCCGACTGCCCCGGCGTCACCGCCCACTGCGGATCGCCGAAGCGCAGGCCGAAGACGGCGGGGTTCGCACCGCTTGCCACCGTTTCCATCTCGCAGGCCGCATCGGCCTGCCGGTAGCGCGCCTTGGAGCCGTAGGCGCCCGGCACCGGCGCCTCGCCGGAAATCCAGCTCGCGTCGTCCGCCTTCAGTTCCGAGGACAGCAGCCACGGATGATCGTGCCCCTGCACCACCCACAGCGTGTTCTTCTCGACGTCCTTGCGCGCCACGAACCAGGGGGAATGGTCCCCCGAGCCGCGCTGCGCGCCCTTTTCCTTCACGCCGCCGATGCCCAGCCCCTGCCGCTGCCCCAGCGTGTAGAAGCTCAGCCCCTGGTGCTCGCCCAGCTTGCGGCCGCGGTCGTCCTTGATCGGGCCCGGCTCCTTGGAGATGTAGCGGTTGAGGAACTCGCGGAACGGTCGCTCGCCGATGAAGCAGATGCCGGTCGAGTCCTTCTTCTTGGCGTTGGGCAGGCCGATCTCCTCGGCGATGCGGCGCACCTCGGTCTTGTGCAGCTCGCCGACCGGGAACATCGTCTTCGACAGTTGCGCCTGGTTCAGGCGGTGCAGGAAGTAGCTCTGGTCCTTCGACGGATCGAGCCCCTTGAGCAGCTCGTGCCTGCCGGTGGCCTCGTTCAGCCGCACGCGGGCGTAGTGGCCGGTGGCGATCTTCTCGGCGCCCAGGCGCATGGCGTGGTCGAGGAAGGCCTTGAACTTGATCTCGGCGTTGCACAGCACGTCGGGGTTGGGCGTGCGGCCGGCCTTGTACTCGCGCAGGAACTCGGCGAACACGCGGTCCTTGTAGTCGGCCGCGAAGTTGACGTGCTCGATCTCGATGCCCAGCACGTCGGCCACGCTGGCGGCATCCACGAAGTCGATGTTCGACGAGCAGTACTCGCTGTCGTCGTCGTCTTCCCAGTTCTTCATGAAGATGCCGACCACCTCGTGCCCCTGCTGCTTGAGCAGGTGCGCCGTCACCGCGGAATCCACTCCGCCGCTGAGTCCCACAACGATCCGATGCTTTGCCATAAGCCCCCTATTGTCCCAGCCCCGTGGAAGGGGCCTGCGGCGTGTGGGAAATCGGGAAAACCCGTGTCGCCGGTTTGTCAGCCCGACGGCCATCGACAGGAGGGCCGGCGCTAAAGTGATTCCGGACGAAGGCGGCAGCAAGACCCGCCACGCCATTCACGACACGACAAACGCAAGCGGAGACAAGACGCATGGCTACACCTTCGACCGCCGCCACTGCCGGCGACATCCTCCCCTGGACCCGCACCTATCCCGAAGGCATGCGCTGGGACGCCGAATTGCCGGTAAAGCCGGTGCAGCAGATGCTCGACGAGGCTGTCGAACGCTGGCCCGGCCAATCCGCCGTCGAGTTCATGGGCCAGGCCATCACCTACCGCGAACTCGGCGCTGCCGTCGAGCGCGCGGCCAAGGGACTGCAGGACCTGGGCGTGAAACCGGGCGTGCACGTCGGCCTCTACCTGCCCAACACGCCGCACTACCCGATCGCCTTCTTCGCGGTGCTGAAGGCCGGCGGCACGGTGGTCAACTACTCGCCGCTGGACGCCGAGCGCGTGCTGGCCCACAAGATCGAGGACAGCCGCACCGATATCCTCGTCACCCTCGACCTCGTCAACCTCTACCCGCAGATGGCGCGCCTGCTCGACAGCTCGCGCCTGAAGACGCTGGTGGTCGGCAGCCTCGGCGACTACGGCGCCATGGGCGACAAGGTGCAGGCCCAGCTGCAGGGCGCCGGCCAGATCGCCCCGGTGCCGGTGGACGACCGGCACGTGCGCTTCACCGACCTGCTGAAAAGCGAAGGCACGCACAAGACCTACCCGCTGGGCGACCTCGCCGAAGAGATCGTGGTGCTGCAGTACACCGGCGGCACCACCGGCCTGCCCAAGGGCGCGATGCTCACGCACGCCAACCTCACTTCCGCCTCGGCGCAGTACTACGAGTCGACCCGGGGCGAGCCGCCCATCCTGGATGAAGGCAAGGAGCGCTTCCTGGTGGTGCTGCCGCTCTTCCACATCTTCGCGCTCAGCGCCGCAATGCTGCTCGGCGTGCGCCTGGGCGCGGCGCTGGTGCTGCACACGCGCTTCGATGTCGATGCGGTGATGAACGAACTCGCCGCCAGCCGCATCAGCGTGTTCCCCGGCGTGCCGACGATGTACACCGCGATCCTCTCGCACCCCAAGGCCAGGGAGATGGACCTGCGCTCGCTCAAGTTCTGCGGCTCGGGCGGCGCGCCGCTGCCGGTGGAGGTGGAGCAGCGCTTCTTCGAGCTCACCGGCTGCCATCTGAACGAAGGCTGGGGCATGACCGAGACCTCGCCCGTTGGCACCTTCACCCCCGCGCGCGGCCTGCGCAAGGCGGGGTCGTGCGGCATGCCTCTGCCGCAGGTTCGCATCAAGCTCGTGAGCCTGGACGATCCGGCGAAGGACGTCACCGTCTTCGGCGAGGCGGGCGAGCTCTGCATCAAGGGCCCGAACGTGATGAAGGGCTACTGGAACAACCCCAAGGCCACGGCCGATTCGATGACGCCCGACGGCTACTTCCGCAGCGGCGACGTCGCGAAGATGGATGCCGACGGCTACCTCTACATCGTCGACCGCACCAAGGACATGCTGCTGTGCGGCGGCTACAACGTCTATCCGCGCGTGCTGGAGGAGGCGGTGTACGAGCACCCCTCGGTGGCCGAGGTCTGCGTGATCGGCATCCCGGACGAGTACCGCGGCCAGTCGCCCAAGGCCTTCGTGAAGCTCAAGGACGGCGCGCCCGAGCTGACGCTCGACGAGCTCAAGGCCTTCCTGAAGAACCGCCTCGGCAAGCACGAGATGATCGGCGCGCTCGAGATCCGCGCCGAGCTGCCCAAGACGCCGGTGGGCAAGCTCTCGAAGAAGGATCTCGTCGACGAGGAAGCCCGCAAGCGGGCGGCATAGCAGCCGAGCGGCATCCGGCTTTTTCGTGGAACACCGGGGAACCGGCTTTGCCGGGCCTCAGGTGTTGCCCCCGGTAGGGGGAAGGCGCACGCGACACGCAGTGCGCGAAGCCCGGGGGCGAGCCTAGTGAAAAGCTCCGGCGAGCAGCTCGTAGGAACGCAGCCGCGCCACGTGGTCGAACACCTGCGAGGTGATCATGAGCTCGTCCGCGCCGGTGCGAGCGACGAAGGCTTCCACGCCCTTCTTCACCGTCTCGACCGAACCGACCGCCGAGCACGACAGCACCGAGTCGAGCAGCGCGTTCTCCGCCGGGCCGATCTTCTGGCGATAGCCGTCCACCGGCGGCGGCAGGCGGCCCGGGCGGCCGCTGCGCAGGTTCACGAAGGCCTGCTGCCACGAGGTGGCGCGGAACTCGGCCTCCTCGTCGGTGTCGGCCGCGAACACGTTGAAGCCCAGCATCACGTACGGCTTCTGCAGTTGCGCCGAGGGCCTGAAGGTCTCGCGATAGATCTGGATGGCCTGCATGATCTGCTGCGGCGCGAAGTGCGAGGCGAAGGCGTAGGGCAGGCCCAGGTGGGCGGCCAGCTGCGCGCCGAAGGTGCTCGATCCGAGGATCCACACCGGCACCTCCAGCCCCGCGCCGGGCACGGCGCGCACCGGCTGCTGCGGGTTCTTCGACATGAAGTCCATCAGCTCGATCACGTCCTGCGGGAACTGGTCGGCGTCCGACTCCAGGTTGCGCCGCAGGGCCCGTGCGGTGCGCTGGTCCGAGCCCGGCGCGCGCCCCAGGCCAAGGTCGACGCGCCCCGGGTACAGCGATTCGAGCGTGCCGAACTGCTCGGCGATCACCAGCGGCGAATGGTTCGGCAGCATCACGCCGCCGGCACCGATGCGGATGGTGGATGTGCCCGCCCCCACGTAGGCCAGCAGCACGGCGGTGGCCGCGCTTGCGATGCCCGGCATGCCGTGGTGCTCGGCCAGCCAGTAGCGCGTGTAGCCCAGCTTCTCGCCATGCTGCGCCAGCGAGAGCGAGTTGCGGAACGACTGCGCGGCGTCGCTGCCCTCGGTGATCGGGGAAAGGTCGAGGATGGAGAACGGAATCATGGGCGCGATCATGGCCCCAAGCGCCCATTTCCGTCGCCGCAGGGGCTATTCGGTTTGGTATAGCGTGGTCACGCTGGCGAAGTCGCGGCCGTTCTGCTCCACGCTCGCCTGGAAGGGCACGCTCTCGCCCGGCGCGATGGCCGGCAGGTTGTCCACCAGCTTGAAGCCCGTGAGCTGCCCGTTGCGGTCGCGCAGGCTCACCCACAGCCGCACCTTGCCGACGATGCCCGTGCCCGGGTTCTTCACGCTGCCGCTGACCACCACGTACTTGTACGAAAAGCGCTGGCTGAAGTTGAGCAGCACGCTGCCGATCTCGGCCTTGGTGCCCGTCACCTTCACCTCCAGCGGCTTGCGCGGGCCGGGCAAGGCGGCGCGGCGCATGGGCTTCCACTCGATGCGCGTGTCGGTGATGCGCTCCATGTCCTGCGGCTCCAGGTAGATGGGAAAGCGCTCGCCGGGATACAGGTAGGCCAGCCCCGAGATGGTGGTCGTGCCGTGCGCCTTGCTGCCGCTGAAGCGCGAGATCACGCCGCCCGGCGCGAGCACGACGGCGTCGGTGCTGCGGTTGACCAGTTCGCCCAGGAAAAGCCGCTGCTGGATGTTGTTGCGCCCGTCCACCAGCGGCAGCAGCTCGAGCTGCTTCTCGTCGAAGCGCTCGCTGTCGTCGGCCAGCAGGTCGTCGGTGCCCAGGCGCAGCTCGGGATTGAAGCTCTCCGCTCCGCCTGCGGTGCGGACCACGCGCTCCGCATTCAGCACCGGCGTGCGTCCGCCCGAGGCCTCGACGACGCTGTAGCCGATGCGATAGTCCCACGCCGCGATGGCCGCCGCGCGGCCGAAGCGCGAGATGCTCACGTCCACCGAGGTCCGCCCGCCGGGCTGTATCTCGTTGGCCTGCCCGTAGCCGTGGCCGAAGCCGATCACCTGCCCCGCGTCGTCGTACAGCGTGGCCAGCACCTCGAAGCCGCCGAGCGTGGTGGCGTCCTTGCGGTCGTTGACGATGCGGCCCACCAGCCGCACCCGATCGCCCTGCTGCACCAGCCGCACGCGCGAGAACGCCATGCGCGGCCCCTTGACCGCGCTGTAGGGCTCGGCCAGCTTCTGCACGCGCAGCTCCTGCCGCGTGACGTTCTTGCCGCTGGGCATGTCGACCAGCACGGGGGCGCTTTCGCCGGGCTCGAGCACGGCCACCGGCAGCGTCTCGCTGCGCTCGTCGAGCTTGTTCTCGCCGTCGTAGTACACGGCGCGGATGCCTGCGCGCGACAGCGGCTTGCCCGTCTCGTTGCGCGCCACCACCAGCAGCTTGGGGGTGGCCGAGCTGCCGCCGCCCACGAGCACTTGGCGCGGCTCGTCGAGCTTGAGACCTTCGACGGGAATGGTGCGGTCGATGGCGGCGGCCACGCGCTGCGAAGCGCCGCGCGTGTCGGCATTCCGGTTGCCGAGGACCACGCTGATCACGCCGAAGAGCACCACCGCGGCCACCGCCACGCCGACCGCGATGCCGAGCTTGCGGAGCATGAGCGCCTGCTTGCGCGCCTCCTCGGCCGCAAGCCGCCGGCCGGCTTCGTTCTTCACCTGGTTGAGCACGCGCTCCAGCCGGTCGGAGACGTTGTCTTCCACCAGCGTGACGGAGCCGCAGTGCTCGCAGGTGTATTCGTTGAGGCCGGTGCGCTTGAGCACGCTGCTGCCGCATTCGCCGCACTTGAGCGTCTGGAGATCGATGGTCATGTCTGAAAACTGCTCCCGTCTTTTCTTTTGCTGCGCCCCTCGGCCCGCTACCAATCGAAGGCGTCTGCGATTCCCTCGGCCCGGTCGGCCCCCACGAGCGGCGCGAGCCGCTCGACGAGGCGCGCGCGATGCACCGGGTTCACCGAGAAGTCGTCCATGAAGATGTCTTCGCCCGCCTCATCCCAGACCTGGCCGATGGTGCCGAGGCACGCGGCCATCTCCAGGATGTCGGCGAAGAGAGGCTCGTCGTCCTCCCACCTGCCCGCGCCGTGCCGGGCAAACTGTATCGCGCCGCTGCGCAGGTCGAAGACGAAGGGATCGCCGCCCTGGTCGGCCACCACCAGCCAGTGATCGGGCCATGAGTCGAGGCGTTCACCGGTGATGCCGTGCCACCGGTACCCGGCCTGCAGCGACCACAGCCGTGCCAGCGGCGGAATGCTGAACGGGTTGCCGGCCGTGGCGATGGTGAGGCCCGCATGGCCCACGAGCTCGTTGATCCAGTTGCCCAGCGGGCCGACCTGCTCGTAGAAGGCCGTGACCGCTTCGGGCAGCGCGATCTCGCCGCGCCAGTGTTCGGCGGCGAGCTGCGGCGCCAGCGCGCCGTGCGGAGCCAGCGCCGCGCGAGCCTGTTCTGTCGATGCCACGCGATTTCCTCCGGTTTCAGGAATCACAGGCCGCACGCAGCGCGGTGCGAAGCGCTGCCACGTCGCCGGCTGCGATCTCGCGCACGCCGGGCAGCGCGCCCAGGCCGCAGGCCGTCGATGCGACCACCGGCACGCCCGCCGCCACGGCGCGCAGCAGCGCACGCGGCGCGTGCTCGACGTGCGCGGGCAGCACGACCACGGCGGCGCCTGCGAACCAGTCGCCCTGCCAGTTCATGTGCTCGACATGGCCGATGCCCTGCCAGAGCCCATCGTCGTCGGATGCGGAGCCCAGCACGCGCAGCCGGCAAGGCCAGCCCTGCAGGGCCGCGGCCAGCTCGCGCGCGCCCTTGCGCGCCAGCGCGCTCGCCGCGAAGACGACGAGCGGCAGATCGGCATCCGCGCGAACTACGGCCCCTGCCTGAGGCAGCGCCCATTCGAGCCTGCGCAGTTGCGCCTGCGGGGCCGGCGCTGCCAGCCGCCGGGCGACTTCGGCATGCGGCGTCACGATGGCCGAGGCGCGGGCCAATGCCAGCGACTCCGCACGCACCAGCGACGCATCGGCGCGGAAGTCGCGCAGGGTGGCGTCGTCGGGCCAGCGCCGGGAGGCTTCGTCGAGCCGCCGCTCGATGTCGGCCATCGGCAGCGCGCCGGCCAGCACCACCACGCCGCGGCCATCGAGCGCGCCGAGGCGCTGCAGGTGCGGCAGCAGCGACTGCTCGACCACCAGTTGCGTGTGCTCCGGCCTCAGCCGCGCCGCGAAAGCCTGCGCGAGCCAGCGCTGGCCATCGATCAGGCTGGCCTGCCGCCGCCCCGCCCGCCGGGCCCACAGCCGCTGCCACAGGGCGCGGCGCAGGCTCGCGGTCCACGGTGCCTGCGGGGCCAAGGCCGCCGGCTCGCGGTGCCAGCCCGTCGCGGGCCTGCGCCAGAAGGCGAGTCGCATCGGCACCGGCTGCATGCGCTGCGCGCGCGGATGCTCTTCGCGCAGGTAGCGCGCGAACTCCGGCGTCCAGGTGTCGAGCAGCGCGACGGTGAGACCCTGCGGGCCGACATCGACCTGCGGGCGATGGCGGAAGCAGGCGGTCTGGTCGCAGCTGAGGCAGCCGCGCGCCACCGGCGGCGCGGCGTTCGCGTCTCCGCTCGAGTCATCGTTCGTGCGGCGCACAGTGACTGGCACGAAAGGCACGGTCGAGGCGCCGCGGCCGCGGATGCGCAGCACCAGCTCCGAGCCGGTCAGCTCCACTTCGAGCCGCCACGCCTGCCTGGCGCGCACCTTCAGATCGATGTAGTTCCAGAACACCGTCGCGTCGACGGCATCCGGGCCCGGCTCGCCGGCCTGCTCGATGCGTGCCGTGTGCCCGTGCCGCTCCACCAGGTCGAAGCCCGCACGCGACGCCACGGTGGCGAGCGCGTTCGACAGCTGGCACAGCCCGCCGGCCAGCGTCGGCACCACGCAGCCGCCGCGCAGCTCGCGCCCCTGCACGAAGCCGCGCCATGCGGCGGGCCTGCCCAGCTGGCGCCAGAAGCTCAGGACCTCGCCGGCCGGCACCTCGACGGCATCGAAGGCGCGGCGCGCGACACGCAGGTTCTGCACCTTGCCGGCCACGAGCGGGAATTCGTCGGCGCGGCCGTCGGTCCACAGGGGTGTGCGGCAGTGGGCGAGCACCGGCGCGTCGGCCAGCGCACCGCTGCCTTCGGTCCACCGGCGGGCCGAGGGCCGCAGCGTCTCGCGCAGCGCGTGGGCGGTGGCCAGGAGCCGCGAGCGCAGCCAGAAGTCGATCGCGTCGATGCGGCGCGGCGGCTGCCAGGCCTGCACCCTCACGCGGAGGGGCCTCGCTTGCGCCATTGGCCGAGGTCGGCCTCGATGCGCTCGTCGATGTTGCCGCTCCACTGCACGCCGAAGCCGGCGGCGCGCAGCAGCTCGACGATGCGGCGGCCCACGACCACGGTGTTGGCTTCGCGCTGCTCGATCTCGGGAATCATCCCGCCGCTGAAGGCCAGGTGCAGGCGGCCGGTGCGCACCGCCCGATCGAGATCCTGTGCGTGATAGAAGCAGCAGCCCCGGATGCCCGACTCCATGCGGCCCGCAGCACGCCATTGCTCGCGCACGTCGTCATGGCCGTCGGCGAGCGTGTTGCCGGCGCGGTGCAGCGCGATGATCTTCTCGCTGCGCAGCTGGGCGAACACGGCCTCGAGCCGGTCGTATTCGGTCTGCTCGGGCCATTCGGCCTCGGCGGCGCGCTTGGCGGCGCATGCACGGGCGGACTCGGCCTTGACCCAGGCGCGGTCCTCGTAGGTGAGCTCGTCGGGGTCGAGGTACTCGTCGGTGATCATCCACTCGACATCGGCATCGGGATGAAAGCCGCTCCACACCAGGTCGTGGATGCGTCCGCGCGTGTCTTCGGGGTCGAGTGTGAGTGCCATGCGTGTTGGGCTGCCGCCTCGGCGGCAGCGGGTCATGCTTTCTTTTTTCCTGGCGGAAGCGTGCTGGTATTTTCACCCGGGCGCACCACGATGGCGCGTTAATGCGAAAGCATGATGTCCGGCGGACACCCCTTCCGAATCGCACCATCATGAAGGATGCGACATGGCAAGGCAATGCGCCTTATGGCGCAGCCGGCTCCTCCACATGGCCGGGTTTGCCGGGGCTGCTGGCTATGCTTGGCGGCTCTCCATGCCGCAGCTACACCGCCTTCCAGACCCCGCCCCCGCATCGGCCGACGAGCGCCTGCCCACCTCGTGGACCTCCGCCATGCCGCAGGCCACGGAGCGCATGCCAAGGACGGCCGCCGACCGGATCGCCTGGCTGGTCGCGCTCGCGGTGCTGATCTTCATGGCCGTCTTCGGCCTGCAGGCGATGCGCTGGTCGCTGGCCGGCGGCTGGCAATGGCTCTGGATGCTGGTCGGATTGCCGTTCTTCGGCATCTTCTCGGTGCTGTCGGTGCTGGCCGTCGTCACGAGGCTGCGCGAACGCCGCCGGGTCCGGGTGGCGCTCGAGAACATGTCGCTGGAGCGCGGGGAAGGCTTTCGCGCGGGCGAGCCGCTGGAACTGCGCCTGCGCGCGGCGGTGCCGGCCGCACAGGAGGGCGAGCGCACGGTGGCGCCGGAACGCATTTCGATGCGCCTGATGCGGCACCGCACCGCCGACGCAGCCGGCGAATGCTGCTGCGAAGCCGTCGCCTCGCGCGAGGAGGCACGCGACGGCCGGGTGCTCTATGCCTGCGAACTGCGCGCGGACGCCGGGCTCGATGCGGCGCGGTGGTCCGTCGAACTGCACGAGGCGCCGGACGGCAGCGGCGCGCCCGTCCTCACCGCACAACTAAGGCTGCTGCCCGGCCGCTGATCGGCAAGCGGACGCAAAAAGGCCGGGCCATGCATCGCGCATGGCCCGGCCTTCAAGTCTTCAGCTCTGCGGCGGATTAAAGCGGCAGTGCGTCGCCGTGGGCGGCAGCGCGGGCTGCGGCACGAACCGCGGCGCGGTCCACCGAGCTGGCCACGATCGGGGCCACGCCGGACGAAGCACCTTCGGCGTACGGGTCGGCGCTGTGGGCGGCGGCCACGGCTTCGGAACGGACGGCAGCGCGGCTGGCGGTCGAGACGATCACCGGGGCCGGGCCGGCGTTGGCACCGGTGGCGTAGGGGTTGGCGCTGTGCGCGGCGACCACGGCCTGGCTGGCGACGTCGGCGCGGCTGGCGGCCGAGGTCAGCGGGTGCACGCCTTCATAGGTTTCGGCGTGGGCGACACCGGCAGCGGCCAGCAGGGCGAGGGAAACGGCGGAGAGGAGCTTCGAGGCGGTCATTTGGATGTGTCCTTCAATTAATTCGGGTTCTGGTTCTTGGTCTGGATCAGCTGAAGGGCTGGTCCATGGGAAGAATTGTGCGCCCGTTATCTAAGTAAAAACCCTTAGACAATGGAACCACGGTGTTCACACCCTGGAAACAATCAACCGCCAAGAAGGCGCATCACCGCCTGTCGTAGAGTCCCCGCATGAGCCAATCGGCCCCCACCCTTTCACCCCATCCGACCGTCTGGGGTAGCCCCGACACCGTGTTCGACCGGCTGGCGGGCGAATGGCGCCTGCAGCGCACCATCGAGGGCCAGGCCACCATGAGCGGCGTCGCCAGGTTCACGTTGCTGGAGGCCGGGCGAATGCTCAGGTACCGCGAGGAAGGCCGCATCCGCCTGGCCGACGGCAAGGAGTTCGACGGGCACCGCGAATACCTCTTCGAGCGAGCGCCCGGCGGCTTCGTGGTGCATTTCGCCGAGACGCCGCCGCGCCTGTTCCACACCATCGCCATCGTGCGCGACGGCGACGTGCTCGCCGGCTCGGCCACGCACCTGTGCACGCCCGACACCTACGACAGCAGCTACCGCTTCCTGCCCGACGGCTCCTTCGGCATCCGCCACGTGGTGCACGGCCCGCGCAAGGACTACCTCTCGGACACGGTCTTCAGCCGCCTGGGCTGAACGCGGCCATTCAGTCGCGGTCGAGCCGCCAAGCCGGCATGCCGCGCACCACCGTCTGCACGAGCATCGCGCAGATGCCGCACTTGATGAGGTCGCCCGGAATGAACACCAGCATGGCCACCGCGGCCTGCGACAGCGACATGTGGGCGATCCACGAGAGCCCGACGATGCCGAAGCCGTAGACCACGCCGATCCCGCCGACCAGCGCCGAGAGGAAGGCCGCCGCCAGCAGCGGAAGGCCCGTCGCTCCGCCGATGCGGCGCACCGCCAGGCGCATCAGCAGGCCGCAGGCGAAGGCGCCGAACATCCAGCCGAACAGGAAGCCGCCGGCCGGCGCCACGAACACGCTCAGGCCGCCGCGGCCGCCGGGCAGCAGCGGCAGGCCCAGCGCCACCGCGAGCAGGAACAGCGCGATCGCCAGGAAGCCCCGGCGCGGCCCCAGCAGGCAGCCCGCGAGCATCACGCCCAGCGACTGCAGCGTGATCGGCACGCCGAACGGCAGGTCGATCTTCGGGATCAGGCCGAACACCGCCATCAGCGCTGCGAAGAGCGCGATGTACGCCAGCGAGCGGGAGGAAGCGAGGGAGCCTGAAGTGGTGGTCATGGCGATGGCAATTCGAAAAGAAAGAAGAGAAGACAGGAAGATCGATTCAGCGCCCGAGCCGCGCGGCCAGCGCATCGGCCACGCGCTCCGCCGTCTGCAGCGTGCGGATGGTCAGCGGCGCCAGCAGCCGCAGGCCGCCGCCGTGGCCCGAGCGAGCGCGGTAGGCATCGTCGAGGCGCTGCCACTGCACGTAGAAATTTTCGGCGAAGCGCAGCATCAGGCCAAGGCCGAGCGCGATCCGCTCGGTGGGCACGCCAAGGCGCTGCAGCGGATGCAGCACGGCCTCGAGCACCGCCAGCAGGTCTTCGAAACGGGTGGTCAGCGTGAGCATCAGCGCGAGCGTGGCGGCGCTGGCCAGGCGCAGCGCGCTGGCCACGCCCAGCAGCGTGGTGCCCATCGCCCAGTGGAAGCCGACGATCAGCCCGCCCGCGACGGCCACGCCGAGCAGCATGCGCACGCGCCGCCACGCCGGTCGGCCGAGCGATGCAAACACCAGCAGCACCACCGCGCAGGCCGCCGCCAGGAGAGCGGGCCGCTCGACCAGCACCAGCAGCGTGCCGCACACCGACAGCACCGCGAGCTTGATCCATGCCGCGATCGCGTGCAGCCAGGTCGGCTGTTCCGAATAGAGGCTACGCATGGCGCCCCCGCTCGGCCGCCGCGCGCTCGCGCACGTCCTCGGCATAGGCCTCGCAGATCTCGCGGCCCGGTCCGTCGGCGCGCACCCTGCCCTGTTCGAGCCACAGCACGCGCTCGAAGTCGTAGACGTGTTCGAGCAGGTGCGTGGACACGAGGATCTGGTGGTCGCTCTCTTCCAGCTGCGCGGCCAGGCGCGCCTGGCTCAGCAGGTCGAGGCTGGCGAAGGGCTCGTCGAGCAGCAGCGTGGCCGGCTCGCTGATCTGCAGCGCGAGCAGGCACACCTGCTGGCGCTGGCCCTGGCTCAGCTCGCTCACTGCGCGCCCGGCCCAGGCTTCCAGCCCGCGACGCGCGAGGAAGTCGCGCGCCTGCTGCCGCGCCGCCTGCCGCGTCTCGCCGCGGGCGGTGAGGCTGAAGGCCAGCTCCTCGGCCACGGTCGGGAAGATGATCTGGTCGTCGGGGTTCTGGAACATCAGCCCGACGTGCTTTGCGAGCTGGCTGCGGTCGGTCCGCGTGTCGCAGCCATGCACCACCACGCGCCCCTGCTCGGGCTGGTCGAGCCCGCTGACGAGCCGGAACAGGCTGCTCTTGCCCGCGCCGTTGTCGCCGACGAGGCCGATGCGCATCTCCTGCAGCTCGAGCGTCAGCCCCTCGAACACGCGGTGGCTGCCGCGCACCAGCGTCACCGCTTCGAGGCGGATGCTGTGCGAAGAATCGGTATCTGACGGGCTGGGCGGCGGCAAGGGGCGCCCACTGTACCCGAAGCCGTCCGGCCGGCGCGAGGCTCAGGCCGTGGCGGGAAAGAGCGCGTTGAGCTCGCCGACCGACAGCATTCCCTCGCCCATCGTGCCGAAGCGGCCCTGGTCGAAAGCTTCGGCAGCGATGCGGTTCACCAGCCCCAGCGCGGACTGCAGCGGCCCGCAGCCCAGGCTGATGCGCCGCGCCCCGGCCCGCGCGAAGGCATCGACCGACGGCGCACCCGCATAGCCCGCGTACACGTTGAGCGGCAGCTCGAGCGCACCCGACAGCCGCGCGATCTCCTCAGGGCTGGACATGCCCGGCACGAAGATGCCGTCCGCGCCCGCCGCCGCATAGAGCTTCGCGCGGCGCAGCGCCTCCTCGAAACGCGCCACCGGGTCTTCCCATGGCACGAAGTAGACGTCGGTGCGCGCGTTGATGAAGAAGCGCGCATCCAGCCCGCGGATGGCCGCGATGCGCTCGCGCAGCACCTCGGGCGATGCCAGCTCGCGCGTACCGGGCAGGGTGCCGTCCTCGATGTTGATGCCGGCCGCGCCCATGCCGATCAGTTCTGCTGCGACTTCGCGCACCGCCTGCGCGCTATCGCCGAAGCCGCTCTCGATGTCCACGCTCACCGGCACGCTCGCTACGCGGCAGATGCGCGCGCAGGCAGCGAGCAGTTCGTCCACCGGCATGCGCTCGCCGTCGGCGTAGCCCAGCGACCAGGCCATGCCCGCGCTGGTGGTGCCGATGGCGCTGGCCCCGGCGCGCTCCACGATGCGGGCGCTGGCGGCGTCCCAGGCGTTGACGAGCACCAGCGGCGCGGGGCCCTCGTGCAGTCGGTGGAATGTCTCTGTCTTCTGCTGCGCGTCGCTGGCTCGCATGGTCATCCATTGGGCAAGTTGAGGAATGACCGCAGCTTAGGAACGGCGCGCCGCGCCGGCTTGGAAAAAACTGCTATTTCATTTCACGCCGTAGCCGCGCGCCGCCCGCAGCGCGATCAGGCTCACCACCACGCCGAAGCCCACGTAGAACGCCGGGGCGATCTTGCTGCCCGTGGCCGTGATGAGCCAGGCGCTGATGAAGGGCGCGAAGCCGCCGAAGATCGCCACGCCGAAGCTGTAGCTCACAGAGAGCCCCGTGCCGCGCGTGGCCGCCGGGAACAGCTCCGACATCGCCGCCGAGATCGGCCCCCAGTAGGCCGAAGCCACCACGCCCATCGCGGTGAGCGCGAGCATCAGCGCCGGCACCGACGGATGGTTCACCAGCAGGTAGAACAGCGGCACGATCATCACCAGCATGACCAGCGCCGCGGCGCGCATCACGGGAATGCGCCCCACGCGGTCCGACATGCTGCCGAACAGCGGCACCAGCACGAACTGCAGCACGCCGAACCAGAAGGTGCCCGCGAAGGCCATCGACGGCGGCAGGCCGAGCTGCCGCACCGCGAAGGTGGGCATGAAGAGCCCCGTGTAGGCCACGATGGTCGCGAGGATGATGAGCCCCATCGCCGCCAGCGTGCGGCCGCGCTGGTCGACCAGCGTGGCGCGCACGGGCGCGGCTTCCTGCGCGGCGCGCTTGAACTCCAGGCCTTCGTCGAGGTGGCGGCGGATGTACAGCCCCGCCGGCCCGATCAGCAGGCCGAAGAAGAACGGAATGCGCCAGCCCCACGACAGCAATTGCTCGGGCGTGAGCAGTGCGTTGAGCCCCATGCCGAAGCCGGCCGCCAGGAAGGTGGTGACGCCCTGGCTCGCGAACTGCCAGCTCGAGAAGAAGCCGCGGCGGCGCGGATCCTGCTCGGCCAGCAGCGCGGTGGCGCTGCCGAACTCGCCGCCGGCCGCGAAGCCCTGCAGCAGCCGCGCGAGGATCACCAGGCCCGGCGCCCACAGCCCGATCTGCGCGAAGGTCGGCGCCACCGCGATCAGCAGCGTGCCGCACAGCATCAGCGCCATCGAGAGCGTCAGCGCGTTCTTGCGCCCCCTGGCGTCGGCGTACGCGCCCAGCACCAGCGAGCCGATGGGCCGCATCACGAAGGTCACGCCGAAGGTGCCCAGCGTGATGAGCAGCGAGACGGTGTCGTTCTCGGCCGGGAAGAAGAGCTTGGAGATCGTGACGGCGAGAAAGCCGTAGATCACGATCTCGAACCACTCCAGCGCATTGCCGATGGAGATGGCGGTGATGACCCGCAGCGTGCTCTGCCGGGAGGCAGGCCCGGCGGGTTCTGAAAGGTCGGCGGTGCGTGGGGCGAGTGTGCTCATGGTGCTGCGTGCTCCAGGGATGGTTGATCTGCAAGGTCCGCGCCCGTCGCGGGCCGGACGCCGAAGTGGTGCAGCACGTTGCGCAGCAGCCCTTCGAATGAGGGGTCGGCGCCGAGCACCCAGCTCGCGCCGACGGCGCCTGCGTTGAACACGCGGCCGCCTTGCGGGCGCTCCCAATAGATCATCTCGGCCGAGAGCCCGCCCAGCGAATCGGTCGGCTGCGAGTAGTAGTCGAGGTAGGCGTCGAGCCGCCCGGGGCGCTGCCTGCGCCCCTCGGCGATGACCTGGATGCCGCGATGCGGCTCTGGCAGGCGCTCGCCCGCGGGCAGCGTGCGCGTCATGCGGCGCAGCGTCGCGACGCTCAGGTCCCACTCGTGGCCGATGGCCCTCGGCAGGCCACCGCCCGGCGCATGGCCGAAGGTGGAGCCTTCTTCGAGCCCCAGCGGATGCGGCTGCGTGAACAGGAAGTGCCCCGGCTGCGTCGCGTGGTACACGCCGAAGTCGTCGCCGTCGGCGAAGGCCCAGCCGGCCGACTCCAGTCCGATGAGGTCGGCGCACGAACGCCCGGCCTGCCTGAACTGGCCGCCGCGCGCCCAGTCCTGCGAGTGGTACTGCTCGCCGTAGGGGCCGGCGGGCGGGCGCAGCTCCACCGATTCGGCGCCGTCCTCGTCGCCGGGGCCGCGCACCTTGCGCTGCTCCATCACCGTGCATTCCTCGTCGTAGCTCACGCGCAGGTACATGGTGTTGCCCGACAGCACGATGGCGGTGCCGCCGTTCGAGAGGTAGTCGTCGAGCCCGTCGCAGGCCGGCTGCGACCAGTATTCGCTGTGGCCATTGATGAAGACCGTGCCGTAGGCCTTCAGCAGGCCGGGGTCGCGGTGCAGGTCGAGGTCGCTCGCCACGTCGTAGTCGTAGCCGCAGCGATCGAGCCACACGTGCAGGCGGCGCTCCAGCCGGGTCCACTGGCTGAAGCCGGCATCGGCCGGGTCGTACAGCGCATTGGGGCTGGCGTTGGGCCAGGGCATGCGCAGGCCGACCTGGTAGGTGGGCTGGCCGCCGCGGTGGTAGGTGTAGCTGCAGAAGGCCGGCGCCTCGGGGAGGCTGTTCTGCAGGCCGGCCGAGCGGCGCGGCCACACCGGGTCGCTCGCGACGTTCTTCGCGAAGGGCGTGGCCGCGTAGGCCAGCCAGCTGTTGGTGGCGCACAGCACCAGCACGGGCGCGGGAGCGCGGTTCGCAGCGCGCCGCACGATGAAGGTGATGTCGTATTCGGCGCTCCGGCCGTCGAGCAGGAAGCTCACGCGGCCCACGTACACGCCCGACTTCGCATCCGCCGGCATGCGGAACGCATGGCTCTCGGGCCAGCGGCAGTCGTAGAGGTCGTCGCTCGCCAGGCGCAGGCCGTGGCCGCGCGTGGGGTCCGTCAGCGGGTCGTAGCCGTCGTCCGAGAACTCGTTCACCCGGTGCGGCTCGAAGGCGGGGCCGACGATCATCCAGGTGCCGTGGTTGACGATGCGGCCGGTGCGCTGGTGGCCGCTGGCATCGGCCACCACGTCGCCGCGCTCCTCGCGCAGCGGCCAGCAGGCGAGCACGGTACGGCCGCGCGGCGTGTGCAGGCCGCGGTCGGCGAAACGGGCCTTGACCTCGTGGGCCTGCAGCGCGTGCGAATAGATCGCCGGCATGACGATGTCGCCCTCAAGGAACGCGTCCGCCAGGCCGTCGATGCCACTGCTGCCCAGGCGCAGCGGCGCGCGTCCCGGCTGCAGCGGGCCGTCGAAGCGGCCGCGCGCGACGGCTTCTCCGTCGAGCCACAGTACCGTCTCGCTGCCGTTCCATGTCGCGACGACGTGGTGCCAGCGCCGAGGCTGCAGCGCACCGCCCGAGAGCTGCCCCTCGGCGCGGAAGGCGCCGCCGTCGCCCAGATGGAACACCGCGCGCCCGTCCTCGTCGATGAAGAGCCCGTAGCCGCAGGCGCCCGCCAGGTCGAACTGCCCGATCACGCTCTGGCGCGTGCCCAGGCTCCACACCTGCACCCAGCATTCGAGCGTGAGCGCGCGCAGCGGCTGGTCGAGCCCGCGCTCGACGCGCACGTAGGAGCCGGGGTGGATCGGGTGCACGCGCGGCGCCGAAGGCTCGAAGGTGTGCAGCACCGCGTCGTCCGTGCGGCCCTCGGTGTCGGAGCCGAGCTGGCACACGGAGAGCGTGTAGGGCACGTCGCTGCTGATGTGGAAGCGCACCACCTCGCCGGCGGCCACGCTCTTGCGGTCGGTGTAGCCGTGCACTCCAGGCACCTGCAGGCTGCGGTGCGGGGGAAGGATCTTCTGCTGCTGCATCGTCATGCCGCGGTGGCCAGGCCCTTGGCCGCGATCTCGTCGGCCAGGCCGCGCAGCGAGCGTTCGAGCAGGTCCGCCAGTTCGTCGATCTCGGCCGGCGTGATGGTCAGCGGCGGCGTGATCATCTGGAAGTCGCCGAAGGCGCCCAGGTTGGCGCGCCGGTTGTACAGCGCGATGCCGTGCTTCAGGCCGTGCTCGGTGAGCCGCGCCGGCGCGTTGAAGCTTGCCGGCAGCTGCCGCTTCGTCGCCTTGTCGGCCACGATCTCGATGGCGGTGAAGAGCCCCTTGCCGCGCACGTCGCCCACGATGGGCGAGCGCGCCGCCACCTCGCGCAGGCGCGCCATCAGCAGCTCGCCCATGTCGCGTGCGCGCCTCACGAGATCTTGCTCGATCACCTCGCCGAGCACCGCATTCGCCACCGCGCACGACAGCGGGTTGGTGAAGTAGGTGTGGCCGTGCACGAAGCCGCCGCTGCCCGCGACCGCGTCGACGATGCGGTCGGGCACCAGCAGCGCGCCCAGCGGCGTGTAGCCCGCCGCCAGCCCCTTGGCGAGCGTGACGAAGTCGGGCCGCGCGCCGGCCCAGTGGTGCGCCGCGAGGAAGGCGCCAGTGCGGCCCGCGCCGCTCATGATCTCGTCGTAGATCAGCAGCACGCCGTGGCGGTCGCAGATGGAGCGCACGCGCTCGAAGTACACGGCGGGCGCCACCGCCGCGCCGGTCGAGAGCCCGCCGATCGGCTCCATGATGAAGGCCAGCACCGTGTCGGCGCCCTCGCGCACGATGGTGGTCTCGAGCTCGTCGGCGCAGGCCAGCGCGTGGCTCTCGGCGGTGTGGCCGGCGGGAATGCGATAGGACAGCGGCGCGCTCACCTTCGGCATCTCTCGCACCATCGGCCCGTAGATCGACTGGGTGTGCGCATCGCCCGTCACGGCCAGCGCACCCAGCGTGGAGCCGTGGTAGCTCGGGTTGCGCGAGATGACCTTGACGCGCTTCAGCTGGCCCGTGACCACCGCGTACTGCCGCGCCAGCTTGATCGCCGACTCGTTGGCCTCGGAGCCGCCCGAGACGAAGAAGGCCCGGTCGAAGCCCTCGCCCGCCAGCGCGCAGACGCGGTCGGCCAGCTCGATGCTCTGCTCGCTCTCGAAGAAGCGCGGGTAGGCGAAGGTGACGCGCGCCGCCTGCTCCTGCATGGCGGCCAGCACGCGCGGATTGCCGTGGCCGATGTTGGCGACCACCGCACCGGCCGTGGCGTCGAGGAAGCGGTGCCCGCCCTCGTCCCACAGGTAGACGCCCTCGCCGCGCGCGATGCGCGGCGGCCGCGGCGTGCCCTTGGCGGCGTAGAAGCCGAGCACGGAACCGCCCTTGGGCGTGTCTCCCACGGTGCGGGAGGTCTTGTCTTCGATCGTCGAGGCGCTCATCGGCGGGTAATCCATTCGTTCGCAGGTCTTGAAGGCCCCAGACGATAGGCACGGCCGGCCCTTGCGGGTAGACGTATGGTCCGATGAAGTGCTATACGTCTGGCGCATGAAGAACACCCACGACCGCCTCGACCTGCTCCAGACCTTCATCCGCATCGGCGAGAGCGGATCGCTCAGCAAGGCGGCGCGACTGCTCGACACCACGCAGCCCACGGTGAGCCGCCGCCTGCTGGAACTGGAGCGGCTGCTGGGCGTCAAGCTGGCGATCCGCAACACGGCCAATTTCTCGCTCACCGACGAAGGCCGCTCGCTGCTGGCCGAGGCGCACGACCTGACCGACCGCTGGTCAGGCCTCTCGCAGCGGCTGCAGGGCGGCCAGAGCCGGCCGGAGGGCACACTGCGCGTGATCGGACCCTCCGGCTACGGCACAGGCTTCCTCACCGACGCGGTGACCGACCTGCGCGCGGCGCATCCGCAGCTGCGCGTGGAGCTCACGCTGACCGACCGCGTGGTCGACCTCGCCGCATCCGGCGCCGAGTGCTGGGTGTGCGTGGGCGAAGTGCGCGACCCCGGCCTCGTCTGCCGCACCGTGGGCCGCATGGAGCGGGTTCTGATCGCCACGCCCGAGCTGCTCAAGCGCACCGGCCCCATCACGCTCGCCCGGCTGCCCCAGGTGCCGTGCGTGGGGCTGATCCCGTACGTGACGGGCAATGTGCGGCTCATCAATCGAGCGGGCCGCTCGCGCATCGTGCCGCTGGACACGCCCATCCGCACCGACAGCCTGCTCGCGAGCTACCGCGCGATCCTCAACAGCGCGGGCATCGGCGCGGCGGCGCCGTGGATGTGCCATGACGACATGCAGGCCGGCCGCCTCAAGCGCGTGCTGCCGAACTGGTGGCTGGAGCCCATCGGCGTGCACGTCGCGCTGCCGCCGGGGCTGTACCGGCCGGCGCGGGTCACGGCCTTCGTGGAAGCGCTGCGGCGGCGCATGCACGCCCTGCCGGGCTTCAGGCCGGCGGGGTGAGACCCGGCTGCATCAGCGCGACGACGGGATAGCGGCGCCATCCCGCTTCCGCATGGCGCCGGCCGTGCGCGAAGATGAAGCCCAGCACCGCCTGCGGGTCGCCCAGCTTGTCGGGGTTGTCGGCCTTCCACTGCTCGAACAGGCGCTTCAGCCCGGGCTCGTCTTCCAGCATGCGCAGCGCGGTGTCCTCGAAGACGTAGGCCGAGAAGTTCTCCTTCTTCTCCAGCACGCTGTTGAAGAAGCCCCAGCGGAAGAAGCTGTCGTGCGCGAGCGGCTCCAGCGTCTCGACGGCATAGCGGGCACCCGGCTGGTCCAGCGAGACGAGAACGTCGCCCGCGCGCGCCTGGAAGGGCTCGGTGCTTTCCGACAGCACCACCTCGTCGTGGAACATGTGGCCTTCGTAGGCGTTGGGGCGGGAGGCCACGTCGCGGATGCGGTAGACACGCACCGCGTCGAAGAGCCGGTCTTCCTCGAGCCGCTCGAGCGCGACGCCGTTCCACGCCAGCCGCTCGATCGCCTCGCGCCATGCCTGCGGCACAAGGTAGGCCCTGGGCGCAGCGGCCGTCGCTTCCTCGATGCAGCGGTCGAAATGGACGATGTCCTTCTCCCACGGCTGGCTGCGGTCGTAGGCCAGACGCTCGTAGTTGCCCAGCAGGCTGGGCGTGCGGACCGCGCTGTAGCCCTTGAAGCGCAGGCTCGCGGGCCGGCTGCGGTCGTTGCGCCAGGTCAGCGGCCAGCGCGTCTGCCGCGCGGCTTTCGCCTTCGCCTCGCGGCGCAGTTCCTGGATGCGCGCCGCGTTCGCGATGGCGAAGTCGAGCACCGTCTCCACCAGCGCCCGCATCGAGGCCACGCGGTCGGCGAAGGGCTTGAGCATGTGGGTCTCGGGCATGAAGCCGATGGTGTGGTGCAGCGCGGCGTAGCCGGTGGAAAAGCGCGGCAGGTCGAGGAAGTCCTCGATGCCGTCGTCGGGCGTCTCGGCCAGCAGGTTCATGTACGGGCAGGTGGGCCAGCCGCGCCGCTCCATGCCTGCGTAGATCGCGGGCAGCATGCTCTCGCGCAGGAAGGCGCCGAGCCCGCCGCCGAGCTTGTCGGGCTGGGTCGGGATCAGCGTCATGGTGTAGCTGTAGTCCGCGCCGTTGGAGGTGTGGGTGTCGACCATCACGTCCGGGTCCCACGCGGTGAAGAAGCGGTTGAACACCTGCGCGGCGAGGCTGTCGCACTTGATGAAGTCGCGGTTCAGGTCCAGGTGCCGGCCGTTGCCGCGGAAGCCGAAGGATTCCGGCCCGAGCTGGTTCACGCGCGAGGTGCTCTGCCGCTCGATGCAGCCGTCCACGTTGTAGACCGGGATGAACAGGAACACCGTCCGGCCCAGCGCCGCCAGCCGGTCGGGCCGCGTGCAGAAGTCGCGCACCAGCGCCATGCAGGTGTCGATGCCCTCGGGCTCGCCAGGGTGGATGCCGTTGTTGTTGAAGAACACCGGCCGGCCCTGCCGCTTGAGCGTCTCGCGGTCGAACACGCCGTCGGCGCTGACCACGCCGGCATGGAGGGGAACGCCGGTGTCCGAGGTTCCGATCTCGCCCCAGCGCAGCACGCCGGGGAAGTCCCTGGCCAGCCGCTCGTAGAAGGCGATGCATTCGGCCCAGGTGGCGGTCTGGTTGCCGTTGCCTGCCTCGAAGGGCGTGACGTACGAGGTGTCTTGTGGAGCGGTCATGGGAAGAAGGCTACAGTAGTCGCCCTTCCCGGTCATCCAGCCCTTTTCTTTCTTCCAAAGAGCCAGACAAGGCCGCAAGCAATACACATTCATTCAAGGAAACGACATGGGCGCCCAGTGGAAAGCCAAGCACAAGGACATCGCCGCCAACGCCAAGGGCCGGCTGTTCGGCAAGCTCGTCAAGGAAATCGTGGTGGCCGCGCGCAACGGCGCCGACCCCGCCTCCAACTCGCGCCTGCGGCTGGCGGTGGAACAGGCCCGCAAGGCATCGATGCCCAAGGAAACGCTCGACCGCGCCATCAAGAAGGGCGCGGGCCTGACGGGTGAATCGGTCAACTACGAGCACGTGATCTACGAAGGCTTCGCACCGCACCGAGTGGCGGTGATGGTCGAATGCCTCACCGACAACGTGAACCGCACCGCGCCCGAGATGCGCGTGCTGTTCCGCAAGGGCCAGCTCGGCACCTCGGGTTCGGTGTCGTGGGACTTCGACCACGTCGGCATGATCGAGGCCGAACCCGCGAAGCCCGATGCCGACCCCGAAGTGGCCGCCATCGAGGCCGGCGCGCAGGACTTCGAGCCGGCCGGCGAGGACCACCCCGCCGTCTTCCTCACCGACCCCACCGATCTCGACCTCGTGAGCCGCGCCCTGCCCGCGCAGGGCTTCACGGTGCTGTCGGCCAAGCTGGGCTACAAGCCGAAGAACCCCATCGATCCCGCGAGCCTGGGCGCCGAGGCGCTGGAGGAAGTCGAGAGCTTCCTCGCGGCCATCGACGCGAACGACGACGTGCAGAACGTGTACGTGGGACTGGCCGGGTGAGCATCCTTGCCGGCAGGTGCCTGTGCGGCGCCGTTCATTACGAGGTGGCCGACGAGTTCGCCTACTCGCTGAACTGCCACTGCTCGGACTGCCGGCGCGCGACCGGCTCGGCCTTCAAGCCCTTCGCGGGCATCGAGCGACGCAAGTTCGCCATCACGCAGGGCGAGGACGGCATCGCGGTCTACGGCGAGCCCGACGCGGGCGACCTGCACTGCGCGAAGTGCGGCTCGCTGCTGTGCTCGGTGGTGCGCGAGGGGCAGTACGTGCACGTCACGCTGGGCACGCTGGTCGATGCGCCTTCCATCCGCCCGAGCGCGCACATCTTCGTAGGCTCGAAGGCGCCGTGGTTCACGATCACGGACGACCTTCCGCAGCACCAGGGCCACGTCGGCGCACAGTGAGCGGCGGGCTCAGGCCTCGCTCGCCTGCGCGTCGACGTGCACCAGCTCGTTGATGGCCTGCATCAGCGTGGCCGCGCTGACCGGCTTGAACAGCACCGGCACGCCCCACTCGCGCACGCGCTGCAGGCGCTCGGGCGCGGTCTCGCCGGTGATCAGCAGCATCGGCGCATCGAGCCTGAAGCGCTCGCGCAGGCGCAGCCCGACCTGCAGTCCCTCGGCGCCCTCGGCCAGGCGGTAGTCGCACATGAGCAGTGCCACCGGGTTCAGGTCCGCATCGGGCTGCATGAGCACTTCCGCCGCCTCGTCCTCGTCGGCCACGGCCACCGCGTCGATGCCGTAGGCGCGCATGAGCTCGGTCATCGCCTCGCGGATGTCCTCCTCGTCGTCGATCAGCAGCACGCGCCCGCCGAGTTCCGGGACCTGGAAGAAATGGCGCACGAGCGATTCGGAGTCCGGCAGCGGAAGGCCGTCGCGCGGCGCCTCGCCGGCCTCGGCCAGCGGCACGGTGAGCCGGAAGCGCGTGCCGCGTCCGGGGCGCGAGCGCATCTCGACCTCGTGGCCGAGCAGCCGCCCGAGCCGGCGCACGATCGAAAGCCCGATGCCCAGGCCCCGCGAGCGGTCGCGCCCCGGGTTGTTCACCTGGTAGAACTCCTCGAAGATGCGCTCGGCCTGCTCGGGGGCGATGCCGATGCCGGTGTCGCGCACCTCGATCCACACCTGCTCGCCGCGGCTGCGCGCAACCACCGTCACGCCGCCCTGGCGGGTGTACTTCAGCGCGTTGTCGACGAGGTTGGAGAGCATGCGGTAGAGCAGTTGCCGGTCGCTGCGCACCCACAGGCCGCTGGCGCGCACGCGCAGCTGCAGACGCCTGCGCTCGGCCTGCACGGAGAAGGTGTTGTGCAGCGGAAGGAACAGCTCGTCGAGCGACAGCGCGTGCGGCTCGGGCTCCACCACGCCGGCGTCGAGGCGGGAGATGTCGAGCATGGTGTCCAGCGAGGCGCCCAGCGCGTTGACGGCGCGCATCAGCCGCTCGACGTTCCTTTCCTCGGGTCGGTGGCGCAGCGTGTTGCCCAAAGCGGCGCCGAAGAGCGCGATGGCGTGCATGGGCTGGCGAAGGTCGTGGCTGGCGGCGGCCAGGAACTGGGTCTTCTCGGCGCTGGCGCGCTCGGTGGCCGCGATCTGCTCGCGCAGCTGGGCCGCTAGCGCCTCGTTCTCGAACTGCAGGATCAGCGTGGCCGTCAGCCGCTTGTTCTGCCTGACGCCCTCGCTCAGCGTCAGCACCAGGTTGACGAAGGCGAAGCCCGCCAGGAACCAGTTGAGCGCGCCGCCGTACCAGGCCAGCGAGAGGATCAGCCCGCTCATCATCGGGATGCCGTAGCCGAACATCGCGGTGCGCAGCGGCCAGCGCGCCTGCACGGCGCGGGTCCAGCTGCCCATGATGACCACCGTGACGAAGGTGGTGAGCATCGAGTCCTGGATGCTCACCAGAAAAAGGCTGCTGGGCGCGGTCACGGTGCTGATCGCGGTGACGATGCGCGTGTACTTCCTGGCCCAGGCCGGCGTCTCCTCCAGCGGCACCTGCGGCGTCCAGCGCGGCGTGGCGATGGCATACAGGTCCACCAGCACGATCGCGGTGATGAGCGCCACGATCAGCAGCCTGAAGGCCGGATCGACGAAGAAGTAGCCGAAGCACCCGATGCCGATGGCGAAGCCCATGTGCGCCACGATGGCCGTGGTGTGGCCCGCGTACAGCGAGGCCACGTGCTCGCGCAGCACGCGCATCTCGAGGGTCGGGTCGAGGGGCAGGTGCCCCGGGGCCGGATCGTTCTTGTTCATGTCCCTTGTCTCCCTTCGGGGTCTTCGTCGAGCCCCGTTTGCCTGCCTGCGCAGGATTCGGCTCAGCGCAGGCTGCTGATCAACTGCGCGCGCGAACGCATGCCGAACTGCAGAAGGATGCCCGCGACATAGTTCTTGACCGTGCCCTCGCTGATCTCTGCGAGCATGGCGATCTCATGGTTGCTCTTGCCCTCCAGCAGCCAGTTGAGCACCTGCAGCTGCCGCTTCGTGAGCTTGTGCCGCGCATGGTTGGACGACGGCGCCACCGCCTCCGCCGGCGCAGGCGGCGCGGGAGGCTGGTAGTTCACCGCGTCGCCGCCGAGCAAGCCGCAGGCGCGGATGAAGCTCACGACCTCGCGCAGAGTGGCGGACTTCGGCAGGTAGGCGAAGGCGCCCAACGTCATCGCACCCTGCGCGAGGGTGTCCTGCGCGAGCGAGGTGGTGCCGGTGCCCGACAGCACCACGACGCGCGCGGCGGGATGGCGCTCGCGGAACGCCATGAGGCCGCTCAGCCCCTGCGTGTCGGGCAGGGCCAGGTCGAGCAGCACCAGCTCGATGGCGTCCTCATTGGCCTCGTAGACGGCCATCGCCTCGGCCAGGTCGCCGGCCTCGAGCACCTCGATGGGCATCGCCGAGGTGTTGGCCTGCAGCAGCGCGCACACGCCCATCCTCACCAGGTCGTGATCGTCCACGACCAGGATGGCGCGCGGCCGGGCGGGGTCCTGCGATGTCCCCTGTGCCGGGGATGAGGGCCTATCGGTCTCTGTCATCCCCGGATGCTAGGGGTCGCTTGTGGGCACCGTAAGTGCCCAAAGTCATGGCCGCGCCCGGCGATGTCAGAGAGGCTCGAGCCCCACCCTCTTCATCATGGCCTCGGTGAATACCATTTCTCTAGTGAAGCCGCTCGTGTAGGCCGGCCCGTCCTGCATGTCGACCCTGCCCCCCTGCTCCTGCAGCGCCGCGACCACCCTGGGCTGTGCCAGCGCCTTCTCGAAGGCGGCGCGGATGCGCTGCACGACCGCATCGGGCGTGCCCGCCGGCACGGAGATGCCGCCCCACGAAGTGAGCTCGGCCCCCTTCACGCCCAGCTCGGCCAGCGTGGGCACCTGCGGCAGCATGGGGTTGCGCGTCGTTCCGGCCACCGCGAGCGCGCGCAGCTTGCCGCCCAGGATCTGCGGGTAGGCCACCGCGAGGATCGGCATGCCGAACGCGACCTGGTCGCCCAGCACCGCGTTGACCAGCTCCGAGGCGCCCTTGTAGGGCGCATGCAGCGAGCTGACGTTCTCGGCCGACAGCAGCATCTCCACGCCCAGGTGCGAGGGCGTGCCAACGCCGCCCGAGGCATAGGCCAGCCGCCCGGGTTGCGCCCGGGCCTTGGCCACCAGGTCGGCCAGGCTGCGGATGTCGGAACTGGCGTTCACGATCAGCACCACGTCGGAACTGGACAGCCGCATCACGTGGCGGAAGTCCTTCAGCGCGTCGTAGCCCGGGTTGCGGTACATGCGCATGTTGGCGGCCATGGGCGCGGCCGAGTAGATCCAGGTGTAGCCGTCGGCCGGGGCCTTGGCGACGATGCGCGCGCCGATGTTGCCGGCCGCGCCGGCCTTGTTCTCGATCACCACCGGCTGGCCGATGACCGGCGCCACGGCTTCCGCGAGGATGCGTGCGGTGATGTCGGGCCCGGTGCCGGCCAGGTAGGGCAGCACCCACTTGATGGGACGGCTGGGGTAAGCCTCCTCGGCCTGCGCGAGGCCGGGGCCCAGGGGCAGCAGCAAGGCGGCCAGGGCGTGGCCCAGCAGCCTGCGGCGGTGCGGATCGGTCATTCGTCTTGTCTCCGGTTTCTTGTATCTCTTCGTCTCTTCGCTGCTTCTCGGAACGCGCGAGGCGCCCTAGCCCGTCTCGGACGCCAGCAGCTCCTTGGCGATGGTGTTGCGCTGGATCTCGCTGGTGCCGGTGAGCACGCGGTACATGCGCAGCAGGCGGAAGAGGAACTCCACGCGCCGGCCCTGCACGATGCCTTCGCCGCCATGGATCTGCACCGCGCGGTCGGCCACGCGGAAGGCGGTCTCGGAGCAGAACAGCTTGGCCATGGAGGCCTCGGCGCGCGCGTCCGAGCCGGCGTCGATCTGGCGCGCGGTGTGGATCATCAGCGCGCGCGCAGCGGCCAGCTCGGTCGCCATGTCGGCCAGCATGTGCTGGATGGCCTGGAACTGGCCGATGGCGCGGCCGAACTGCCTGCGCTGCAGCGCGTAGTCGCGCGCGTCGCGCAGCGCCACCTGCGCCAGCCCGACCATCGCCGGGCAATGCAGCAGACGGTTGGCGGTGATGCGGCCCAGCGCCAGCGCCAGGCCGCGGCCCTGCTCGCCGATCAGGTTCGCGGCCGGCACGCGGGCGTTCTCGAACACGATGTTGCCGGTGCCCGACTGCCCCGCCATGGTCTTGTAGCCCGACTCCACGCGCACGCCCGGTGCAGACAGGTCGACGAAGAAGGCCGACACCTCGCGCTGCGCGGGATCGGTGGCGGTGGAGGCGACCAGCACCGCGAAGTCGGCAAAGGGCGCGCCCGAGATGAAGCGCTTGCGGCCGTTGACGACATAGTCGTCGCCGTCGCGCACCGCGTGCGTCTGCACCGCGCCGGCGTCGGAGCCGGCCTGCTCTTCCGTCAGCGCGAAGCAGATGGCCTTCTCGGCCTCGGCCACGGGCACGATGAAGTTCTTCATCTGCCACGGCGTCGCGAAGCGTGCCAGCGCACCCACGCGCGGCGGGCCGCTCAGCTCGCCGAACACGTGCGGCGCGAAGGGCGAGCCGGTGGCGTAGATCGCCTCCTTGATGAGCGCATGGTCGAGCACCGCGAGGCCCATGCCGCCCATCTTCTGTGGCAGCGTCATGCCGTAGAAGCCCAGCTCGCGCGAGCGCTTCCACACGCGCTGCAGCAGCTCGCGGGACGCGCCGCGCTCGCTGTCGACGTCGTGCTCGCGCGCGAGATCGGCCAGTTCGCCGTTCAGGAAGGCCTGCACGCGCACGATGACTTCGGCTGCGCGCTCCGAGCCCTCGAAGGGGCCCGCGAAGATCGGCGACATGTTGTCGATGACGGGTGTCGTCGCATCCATCTCAGTTCACCATCCTCTCCTGGCCCGCCCAGTACGGGGCCTGCACCGCCTTGCGCATCACCTTGCCGTTGGGGTTCTTCGGCAGCGATTCGACGAACTCGATGCGGCGCGGGCGCTTGAAGCCGGCCAGCCGCTCGCCGCAGAAGGCGTCGATGGCCGAGCCGTCGGCTGCGCGGCCGGGCTTGAGCACCACGTGCGCCGCCACCGACTCGCCCCACTTGTCGTCGGGAATCGCGAACACGCAGGCTTCCTGCACCGCCTCGTGCTGGAACAGCACCGCCTCGACCTCGGACGGATAGACGTTGAAGCCGCCGCTGATGACCATGTCCTTCTTGCGGTCGACGATGTAGACGTAGCCCTCCTCGTCCATGCGCGCGAGGTCGCCGGTGTGGTAGCGGCCGTTCTTCAGCACCTCGGCCGTGAGCTCGGGCGCGCGCCAGTAGCCGGCGAAGATGTCCTCGCCGCCGACCACGATCTCGCCGATCTCGCCGGTGGCCACGGGCTGGCCCTCGTCGTCGAGGATGCGCACGTCGCATTCGAGCAGCGGGCGCCCGCAGGAGGCCAGCCGCTCGGGGCGCGCGGCGCGGGCATGGAGGTGATCGTTCGTGGTCAGCGCGCACACGCCCGAGGTGGTCTCGCCCGCGCCGTAGCCCTGCGAGAGCACGGGGCCGAACACGTCCATGGCCTTGAGGATGCGCGCAGGCGCCATCGGCGCGGCGCCGTAGCCCAGGCGCTGCAGGTCGGGCAGCGGGCGGTACTGCCCTTCGAGCTCGCCCAGCAGCATGTTGATCATGGTCGGGACCATGAAGGTATGCGTCACGCGGTCGGCACGCATGTCGGCGATGAAGCGCGCCGGCTCGAAGCCCGAGAAGAGGCGGATCGTCACGCCGCTGCACAGCGCCGGCACGATCTGCATGCCCGAGGCGTGCGTGACCGGCCCCACGAGGCCGAGGATGTGGCCCTCGTGCATGCCCTCGGAGCGGATCAGGAACTTGCGCAGTTGCGCGAGCCGGTTGCCGAAGGTCTGCATCGCGGCCTTCAGCACGCCCGAGGAGCCCGAGGTGTAGTGCAGCACGGCGAGTTCGTCGGCATGCACTTCCACCGGCGTGAATGCATCGCCGGCGCGGGCCAGCGCGGCCTCGTAGCCGGTGGCGTCGTCGCCATCGATCAGCAGCAGGCGGGGCATCTCGCCGCGGATGTGCGCACGGAAGCTCTCGGCGCGCTCGCGGGTGGTGACGATGATCGCGGCCTCGCTGTTGGCGGCGATCTCGCCCACTTCGCCGGGCGACAGGCGCGAGTTGAACGGCGCCTTCACGAGGCCGGCCTTGTAGCAGGCGATCTCGACCTCGACGATCTCGGCGCAGTTGGCCAGGTAGATGCCCACGCGGTCGCCGCGCGCAAGGCCGAGGCCCAGCAGCGCGTTGGCGAGGCGGTTGCTGCGCTGCTCGAGCTGCGCGTAGGTGAGCGTGCGCGCGGGGCTCATCACAGCGACGCGGCGCGCGTTGGCGCGCGCGCTGCGCGCCACGAGGGCGCCGACGTTGGCGACCATGCGCCTGGGGGGAATGGATGGGGGATTGATGCTTGTCTCCTGGGTGCCGCGACGTGCGATCGCGCATGTCGCCGTTCCGCTCTTGCGGTCAGCGGCACTGTTCCAGAAGCGCGGCTGCAGGAGAAATACTGTTTGCTGATCCGGGGCCATCACCGGAATTGATGGCCTTCGCCCGATGGCGCGTGCCCTTGCGCGTGCCCTTGTTCGCGCCCGGGCTCAGCCGCGCATCGTCCACTCCGCCATCCACTTGCGCTGCCCGATGAGGCTCTTCGCTTCAGCGGTCAGCGCATCCACCACCACCTGCGCGACGGCATCGAGCGGACGCTCGGGCGTGACCAGCGTGTAGGCGCGCGAAAGCTCCGGATTGACCACGCGAGCGACCAGCCAGCCTTCGCGAGGCGGCGGACTGTCGCTCAGCGCGCAGGCAGGCACGAAGGTGAAGCCGGCGCCATTCAGATAGAGGGAGCGGATCACCCGTGCCGAGTCGTGCTCGTGGACGATGTTCAGCGGCACGCCGCGCGCATTCGCCGCGCCTTCCACCGACTGCCGGATCGCGAAGCGCCGCGACTGCAGCACCAGCGGCTGCGCCGCGGCGTCGGCAAGATCAATCACCGGGTACTGCGATGCCTCGGCGCCTGCGTCACCCTTCGCCGGGCGCCGCCGCCCCGCGGGCACTGTGGGCGCCGCGCGCAGCAGCCGGGCGACGCGGCCATCCGTATCGCGCCCGCAGAAGTACATGCCTTCGCGCGCCATCGGCCTGCAGCGCAGGCCCTCCAGCGGCGGCGTGTCGACCAGGATGCCGACGTCGGCGCGGCGCTCCAGAACGGCCTTGCACACCGTCAGGCTCAGGCCGTCGAGCACGAAGACGCGCACGCGCGGATGCGATTCCTTGAGCGCCGCGAGCACCGGCCCCATCAGCAGCGAGGCGAGCAGGAAGGGAATGGCCAGCGTGACGGAGCCCTCGGGACCCTGCGGCAGGCGCTGGATGCGCTCGCGCATGGCGTCGGCGTCGCTCAGCAGGCGGCGGGCGTCGTCGTAGAGGCGCAGCCCGGCCGACGTGGGCGTGACGCCGGCATGCGAACGCTCGAAGAGCTGCACGCCGAGTTCGCTTTCCAGCTTCTTGATCTGCGCCGTGAGCGCCGGCTGCGCGACGTACAGCGCCCCGGCCGCGCGGGAGAGGCTGCCGGCTTCGAGCACGGCGATGAAATAGCGGAGGGTGCGCAGGTCCATGGGTTACGAGTGTGGGGCCGGGGCTGGCTACTATGCCTCGCGGGTCGTTCTCGGTCCTCGCAGGCCTCCCGGGCAGGTAAACCCTGATCGGCGATCAGGCATCTGTCCGGAAACTGGACACACTATTTGCCTGAATAACTTACATACGCCGGCAGCGGACCAGGAAATCTGTTGTGGATCAAGGCGCAGGCGCACTGGCATGTCCCATGCAACGCAAGCCCATCCGAACCACAACATGCGCGGAGTCATCGCGGGCCGTCAAGCATCCCGCACTCGTGCCCGCGCCTGGAGACAACCATGGACACCCCTCCTCGATCCGGCGGAAATGCGCCGCAGGCACACGACAGCGTCGCGGCGTGGTTCGACCCCCTGCTGTCCGAAAGGCTCGCACAGGCCGGCTTCGGCACGCTGCAACAGCTGGCGCAGCGCATCAACGATGCCGGAGTGACCTGGTGGTATCCGGTGCGGGGCATCGGCGTGAGGCGGGCCGAGCGCGTCGTGCAATGGCTGCGCGAGCAGCAGGAGAGCACGGGCATGCAGGTGGACCTGCGCTGCGTTCGCGAACACGGACGCGCCCGTCCGGCGCCCTGCGATGCCACCCCGACGGCTGCGGCGCGCGGCTCGGATAATGCGCGCTTCGTGTCAGCAGCAACAGAGCAAGGATGAGCGCAGCGGATTTTCTTTTTTCTCCCGAAGTACAGAAGCTGCTCACGGTCCTGTACGCGGCGCCCGCCGATCAATGGTTCCCGACCGCCGAGCTCGCTCGCCGGACCAGGCTGGCCGAGCCCGAAGCCGCCGCCACCGTCGAGCATCTGGTCGGCAGCGGCATCGTGAAGCGGCAGGCCGCGAAGGGCGAGGAGCAGCCCGAGGCCATCCGGATCGACCGCTCCTTCGTCTTCCACGACCAGCTGCGCAGCATCGCGCTGCGATCCTTCGCGGCGGCGGAGCCGATCCGTTCCATGCTGCGCTCCAAGTTCAAGGACTCGGTCGTGCGCGCCCTGGTGCTGGGCGAGGACGCGCAAGGCACCATCGAACTGCTGATCGCGCACGGCCAGCTGGTGCCCGACGAAGCCGCCATGGCGGCGGCATGCCAGAAGCTGTCGAAGTCGATGGGCCGGCACCTGAATGTGCACGTCGTTCCGCTCGCGCGGCTCAACGGCATGCCCGCGCGCGATCCGCTGGCTGCGAAGCTCTCCGCGCCCACGGTGCACGAGATCATCGCGCTGGGCGACACCAAGGCGGCGCTGCCCGCCGAGCGCGGCGGCCTGCTGCAGGCGGCCAGGAAGAAGCTGGCGACGCTGGGCAGGCCTTAGCTGGCAGGCCCCGGAAAAGCGAAAAGGGCCTGCTCACCGAAGAGCAGGCCCTTGCCTGAATCAGGAACCGGGAAGACCGGCTTCAGAACGGAATGTCGTCGTCCATGTCGTCGAAGCCCGACGACGACTTGGCCGGTGCCTGGCGCGGAGCCGGCGCGGGCGCGCGCGGTGCGGCCGCGGGTGCGCGCGGGGCGTAGCCGCCACCGCCGCCGCCACCACCGCCTTGCGAGTAGCCGCCGCCACCGCCATAGCCGTCGTCGTCGCTGGGACCCGACGGACCGCCCTGGCCCTGGCGGCTGCCGAGCATCTGCATCTGGTCGGCGCGGATCTCGGTGGTGTACTTTTCGATGCCGTCCTTGTCGGTCCACTTGCGCGTGCGCAGGCTGCCCTCGACATAGACCTGCGAACCCTTGCGCAGGTACTGGCCGGCGATCTCGGCCAGGCGGCCGTTGAAGACGATGCGGTGCCATTCGGTGGCTTCGCGCATTTCGCCGCTTTGCTTGTCCTTCCAGCGATCGGTGGTGGCCACGGTGACGTTCGCGACCTGGTCGCCGCTCGGGAATGTACGCATCTCGGGGTCGCGCCCCAGATTGCCGACGACGATGACTTTATTGACCGATGCCATATGCACTGCCCCTGATAAGTGGATGGAGGAGAAGGTTGAGAAGAACCCTCGATTGTGCCCCAAGGCGACTGCCCGCAATCCCCTGAGGTGCCAGAATGGCCCGGACCGATGAATCGCGAACCCGACTTTTTCGAGCATCTGCGCGCCGAGCTGTCCAGCGGGCGGATCTGGCTCGACCGTGCCATCGTGCTGGGCTACGCCATCGCGGCGGGCCTCTTCGTGGTGGGCTTCACGCTGGCCAGCGACTGGGTCTTCGGCCAGTTCCACCGCTTCTACCGCGCCTGGCCCTGGGCCCTGCTGCTGACCACGCCGCTGATCACGGCCGGCATCGTCTGGTTCACCCTGCGCTTCTTTCCCGGCGCGGGCGGCTCGGGCATCCCGCAGATCAAGGCCGCGCTGCACCCGGCCCTGCCCGACGAGCGGCGCTTCGTGTTCGCCTCGCTGCGGCTGACGGTCGCGAAGATCGGGCTGGGCGTGGCCGGTTTCGCGGCCGGCCTGTCGATAGGGCGCGAGGGCCCCTCCGTGCAGGTGGCGGCGGGCGTGATGCAGCACGCGCGGCGCTGGCTCTCGCCCAACACCGCCATCGACGGGCGTGCGCTGCTGGTGGCCGGCGGCGCGGCCGGCATCGCGGCGGCCTTCAATGCGCCGCTGGCGGGCGTGGTGTTCGCCATCGAGGAGCTGTCGGGCCGGCTCGAGGCTCGCTCCAGCGGGCTGATCATCACGGCGATCGTGCTGGCCGGCCTGGTGGCGGTCTCGGCCTTCGGCAACGTCAGCTACTTCGGCGTGATCCGCGTGCCGCGGCTGGGCTGGGACGTGCTCGGGCCGGGCCTGCTGGTCACGCTGTTGAGTGGCGCCGCGGGCGGGCTGTTCGCGCGGCTGCTGATCGCCTCCCTCACCGGCACGGCCGGGCGCTTCAACCGCTGGCGGGCGCGCTTTCCGGTGCGCTTCGCGGCCGTCGGCGGACTGGCTGTGGCCGTCATCGGGCTGGTCACGGGCGGCGTCACCTTCGGAGCGGGCTCGGAGGCGGTCAAGCAGATGCTGCAGGGGCATGACGAGCTCACGCCGCTCTACACGGTGCTCAAGTTCGTCGCCACCTGGCTCACGGCGTGGTGCGGCGTGCCGGGCGGGATCTTCGCGCCGTCGCTGTCCATCGGCGCGGGCATCGGCGACGCGGTGGCGCGGCTGGCCGCCAGCGAGCACGGGCCGGCGCTCATCGCCATGGGCATGGCCGGCTTCCTGGCGGCGGTGACGCAGGCACCGCTCACCGCCTTCATCATCGTGATGGAGATGGTCGACGGCCACTCGATGGTGCTGAGCCTGATGGCGGCCGCGATGCTGGCCAGCCTGGTCTCGCGCATGATCAGCCGGCCGCTGTACGACACGCTGGCCGAGCACATGGTGAGCCGCGCGATCAGCACCTCCGCCGGCACCGAAGCGGTGCACCCGCCGCCTGCAGAAACCCCGAAGTCCGAACCGCCGGTTCCCTCCGGCTCGCCATGAAATCGTGGGCGGTCTATCATGTCCGGTTGCCCTCGGACGATCGCCTGCCTTGAATTCAAAAGCCACCGCACCCACCGCCCGTAGCGAAGCCGACGCGGAAAGCGCCCGCGACGCGGAACTCGAACGCAACACCTACCTCGGCGCAGTGCTGGCGCAGCAGCGCATCAGCATCCGCGGCGCGCGCACGCACAACCTGAAGAACGTCGATCTCGACATCCCGCGCAACAAGCTGGTGGTCATCACCGGTTTGTCGGGCTCGGGCAAGTCGAGCCTTGCCTTCGACACGCTGTATGCCGAAGGGCAGCGGCGCTACGTCGAGAGCCTCTCGGCCTACGCGCGGCAGTTCCTGCAGCTCATGGACAAGCCCGACGTCGACGTGATCGAGGGCCTATCGCCCGCGATCAGCATCGAGCAGAAGGCCACCAGCCACAACCCGCGCTCCACCGTGGGCACGGTGACCGAGATCCACGACTACCTGCGCCTGCTCTACGCGCGCGCCGGCACGCCCTACTGCCCCGACCACCACCTGCCGCTGCAGGCGCAGACGGTGTCGCAGATGGTCGATGCGGTGCTGGCGATTCCCGACGAGCCGCGCCTGATGATCCTGGCGCCCGTGGCACGCGAGAAGAAGGGCGAGTTCGTCGAGCTCTTCGCCGAGATGCAGGCCTCCGGCTACGTGCGCTTCCGCGTCGACGGGCAGATCTACGAATACAACGACCTGCCCAAGCTCAAGAAGACCGAGAAGCACGACATCGACGTCGTCATCGACCGCCTTCGCGCGCGCCCCGACATGCAGCAGCGCCTGGCCGAGAGCTTCGAGGCGGCGCTGCGCCTGGCCGAGAGCCGCGCGATCGCGCTGGAACTGGGCGCGGAAGGCGCTCCCGACAAGGAGCACCTGTTCAACGCCAAGTTCGCCTGCCCGATCTGCCACTACTCGCTGTCGGAGCTGGAGCCGCGCCTGTTCTCGTTCAACTCGCCCGTGGGCGCATGCCCGACCTGCGACGGCCTGGGCAGCCGCGAGGTGTTCGATCCGGCGCGCGTGGTGGCCTTTCCGTCGCTGTCGCTCGCCAGCGGCGCCATCAAGGGCTGGGACCGCCGCAACGGCTACTACTTCAGCATGATCGAGAGCGTCGCCAAGCACTACAAGTTCGACGTCGACGCACCCTTCGAATCGCTGCCGGCCTCGGTGCAGCAGGTGCTGCTGTACGGCTCTGCCGCCGAGGAGATCAAGTTCAACTACACCATGGAGTCGGGCAACTTCGCGGGCAAGAAGCTCACGAAGAAGCACCCCTTCGAGGGGATCATCCCGAACATGACGCGGCGCTACCGCGAGACCGACTCGGTGATGGTGCGCGAGGACCTCGCGCGCTTCCGCAACATGCAGCCCTGCCCCGACTGCGGCGGCTCGCGCCTTCGCCCCGAGGCGCGCAACGTGTTCCTGGTCGACGAGAGCGGCGCGGACAACGGCACCGAGCGCCCGCGCATGGCGATCTTCGAGCTCAGCCGCCTCACGCTGCGCGATTCGCTCGGCTGGTTCGAGAAGCTCAAGCTGCGCGGCGCCAAGGCCGAGATCGCGGAGAAGGTGGTGCGCGAGATCGGGCTGCGCCTGAAGTTCCTCAACGACGTGGGCCTGAACTACCTGAGCCTCGACCGCAGCGCCGAGACGCTGTCGGGCGGCGAAGCGCAGCGCATCCGCCTCGCCTCGCAGATCGGCTCCGGCCTCACCGGCGTGATGTACGTGCTCGACGAGCCCAGCATCGGCCTGCACCAGCGCGACAACGACCGCCTCATCGGCACTCTGAAGCACCTGCGCGACATCGGCAACAGCGTGATCGTGGTCGAACACGACGAGGACATGATCCACGCCGCCGACCACGTGATCGACATGGGCCCCGGCGCCGGCGTGCACGGCGGGCGCGTGATGGCGCAGGGCACCTGTGCCGAGGTCTCGTCCAACCCCGACTCGCTCACCGGCCAGTACCTCTCGGGCGCGCGCAGGATCGAGGTGCCGAAGCACCGCACCGCGTGGCTGCCTTCGACGAAGCAGCCCGCCTTCCATGAAGGCAGGAAGCCCCCGCGCTTTCCGCCGAGCCCCGCCGCCGAGCGCCGCGCCGCGCGCGAGGCCGCGCACCTCGCCACGCAGACCGACCTGCAGGAGATCCGCGTGGTCGGCGCCACGGGCAACAACCTCAAGAACGTGAGCGTGGCCTTCCCCGTCGGCTTGCTGACCTGCGTGACGGGCGTGTCGGGCTCGGGCAAGTCCACGCTGGTGAACGACACGCTCTACACGGCGGTCGCGCGCACGCTCTACCGCGCGCACGAGGAGCCGGCGGCGCACGAGTCGGTGGAAGGCATCGAGTACTTCGACAAGGTCATCAACGTCGACCAGAGCCCCATCGGCCGCACCCCGCGCAGCAATCCGGCCACCTACACGGGCCTGTTCACGCCCATCCGCGAGCTGATGGCCGAGACCAACACCGCGCGCGAGCGCGGCTACGGCCCGGGGCGCTTCAGCTTCAACGTGGCGGGCGGGCGCTGCGAGGCCTGCCAGGGCGACGGCGTCGTCAAGGTCGAGATGCACTTCCTGCCCGACGTGTACGTGCCCTGCGAGGTCTGCCACGGCCAGCGCTACAACCGCGAGACGCTCGAAGTGCTCTACAAGGGCAAGAACATCGCGCAGATCCTGGAGATGACGGTCGAGGCCGCGCACGACTTCCTCAAGGCCGTGCCCACCATCGAGCGCAAGCTGCGCACCCTGCTCGACGTGGGCCTGAGCTACATCAAGCTGGGCCAGTCGGCCACCACGCTGTCGGGCGGCGAGGCGCAGCGCGTGAAGCTCGCGCTCGAACTCAGCAAGCGCGACACCGGCCGCACCCTCTACATCCTCGACGAACCGACCACCGGCCTGCACTTCGCAGACATCGAGCTGCTGCTGAAGGTGCTCCACCAGCTGCGCGACGCGGGCAACACCATCGTCGTCATCGAGCACAACCTCGACGTCATCAAGACCGCCGACTGGCTGATCGACATGGGCCCCGAAGGCGGCGCCGGCGGCGGCACGGTGGTGGGCCAGGGCACGCCGGAGGACATCGCGGCGAACGAGGCGAGCCATACGGGGCGTTACCTGAAGCGGCTGCTGGAGCAGAAGTAGCCGCTGCTGGCGCCTGCAGGCCGTTCATGGACTGTGCGGGCGCTGAAGGGATCGGACCTCCGGACGCAGAGGACGCGAAGATCACGCAGAGGTCGGAGAGACCGAAAACATTCTTGTGTTTTCCTTTCGCGCCCCTCGCGAAACCTTCGCGTCCTCTGCGTCCGGCTGCGCGCTCCTGATCCTGCCTCTCAAGTCGTCGTCTGCACGTGCAGGCGGCTCGTCTTGCAGCGGTGCAGCGCGCGGTAGTGCTCCAGCGGCCGGCCGTTGGCGCCGTAGGCGATCGATTCGATGCGCAGCAGCGGCTCCGGCTGCGGCAGGTTGAGGAGGTCGCAGGTCTCGGCGTCGGGCAGCACGGCGTCGATCCAGCGTTCGGCGCGCACCAGGCGCAGGCCGTACTGGCGGCGCAGCACGTCGTAGAGCGAGCGGTCGTCCAGGCGCGTGCGGTGCAGGCCGGGTGCCAGGTCGGCGGGCACCACGGTCTCCACCAGCAGGCGCAGTTCGCCGTCGACGCTGCGCAGGCGCTTGAGCGCCACCACCTGCGTGTCGTCGGTCAGGCCGAGCGAGGCGGCCTCCTGCTCGGTGGGAGCGCGCAGTTCCTGCGTGAGGATCTGCGTGCGCACCGAGCGGCCCTTGCGTTCCATCTCGTCGGAGAAGCCGAGCACGGTGGAGACGAAGTCCTCGTCGCGCTCGCGCGCCGACACGAAGGCGCCGCGGCCCTTGATCTTGTAGATGAGGTTGTTGCGCACGAGGTCGGCCAGCGCCTCGCGCACCACGATGCGCGAGATGCCGAACTGCTCGCCCAGCTCGGCCTCGGACGGCAGCTTGGCGCCGATGGGCAGCACGCCCTGCAGGATCTGCATGCGAAGCGCGTCGCGGAACTGCGCCCACAGCGGGGACTCGGAGTCGCGGTCGAGCACGGTCGAAATTTCGGTCGGAGAGTTCACGTCGAAGCTTGGCCCAGGGCCTGAGGAGTCATCAATGATGCATCGAAAGACGCCGGTGCATCGGCGGCCACCGGCGAAAGCCGCACGCCGTGGCGCTCGCGCAGCGCAGTGGCGCAGGCGTGCAGCTCGGCGTGCTGCTGCGCAGCGTCCCAGCCCAGCGCATCGGCGGCGATGCCTGCGATCTCGGCGAGCGCGGCGTCGGTGACCAGCCCGCGGATGGCCAGCAACGTGCGGCGGATCACGAGGTCGTCGAGATGCACCACGCCGGTCTCGAGGCAGAGATACGAAAGCTCGGCCACCGAATAGCCGGGCGCGTGGCGCAGCGGCATGTCGCCCGATGCGGCGAGGCGCTGCGCCAGCGGCAGGGCCTTCGATCCGTAGCGCTTCAGCAGCACCTGCGCGCGCGTGCGGCTCATGCCGGAGGCGGCGACCAGGCGATCGAGAAAACGCTCGGTCGCCTGCGCATCGGCCGGCAGCTCGGCGCCGCCGCCGATCGGCAGCATGTCCGTCGATGCCGTTCGCGGACGGCCCAGTTGCTTGAGCACTTCGTCGACGGCCTCTTCCGCGAGCGCGCGGAAGGTCGTCCACTTGCCGCCGACGAGGCCGACGACCGGAATGTCGCGCGTGGCGCTGGGCGGATCGAGCACCACCGAGTGGTCGCGCGAGATCTGCCCCGGCTTGTCGGCGTCGGAGCGCGCAAGGGGCCGCACACCGACGTAGGTGTAGACCACGTCGCCGCGGCCGAAGCGCAGGTTGGGGAACACCTCTGCCAGCACTTCGAGCAGGTAGTCGACTTCCTCGGGCTCTGTCTCGATCCTGTCGGGGTCGTCCACGGGGATGTCGGTGGAGCCCACCAGCACGCGGTCGAGGAAGGGGTAGACGATGCACACGCGCCCGTCCACCGCCTCGAAGTAGGCCATGCGGCCCTGCAGCGCGTCGCGCAGCGCGGGATGGTCGAGCACGAGGTGCGAGCCCTTGGTGCCCATCACGCGCGGGCCGGCACCGCCGAGCACCGCAGTGCTGCGGTCGAGCCACGCGCCGCTGGCGTTCACCACGGTGTCGGCCGTCACGCGCACCAGCGCGCCGGTGATCTCGTCGCGCAGCGTGATGATGTTGCCGGCGCAGCCCATCACTCGGCAGTAGTTGGCCGCGGCCGATCGCGGCTGGTCGCGGCAGGCGTCGCCGATGAGTTCGAGGATGAGCCACTCGGGGTGGCTGATCCACGCATCGAAGAAGGTGGCCGTCCAGCGCACCGCCGAGCGGAACAGGCTGCGGTCGCCCGGGGGAACGCGGCTGATGCGGTGGTTGGGCATCACGCGCTGGCGGCGGCCGAGCAGGTCGTACAGGCGAAGGCCCGCGGCCACCGCCAGCAGTCCGCGTGTGCGCTGCGGCGGCTTGCGGCCGAAGAACTTCAGCGCGCTGCTCATGAGCCCACCGAAGAAGCTCGACAGCGGCACCACCGTCTTCAGCGGCTGCACCAGGTGCGGCGCATTGCGCAGCAGCAGGTTGCGCTCGCGCGTGGCCTCGGCCACCAGCGAGAAGCTGCCGTTCTCCAGGTAGCGCAGCCCGCCGTGGATCATGCGCGAGGGCGCGCTGCTGGCGCCCGCGCTGAAGTCGCCCTTGTCGACGATGAGGCAGTCCACGCGCTGCAGGCACAGGTCGCGGAACACGCCCACGCCGTTGATGCCGGCGCCGACGATGACGGTGGAGAAATGTCGGTCCGCGAGCGACGCGGGGCGCACGAAGGGCAGTTGCCACGCGCTCATCGGGAGACCTCCGCGCAGCGCGCTGCGGTGCTGCCGGCGGCGGCCGTCACGCCGCCCGCCAGATGGGAAAACACAGGAGACATGGTGTCGATCAGTTCGTTGAAGCCGGCGTTGAAGTCGGCATGGGCGCGCGCCAGGGCGGCGTCGGGTTCGACGGTGTCGCAGGGCGCGAGCAGCGCGCTGCCTTGCTCCGCTCGGTCGATGCCCTGCGACATGGCGGCGTAGATGGCGGCGCCGCGCGCCCCGGTCTCGTCGTCGGCGCAGCGCTCCACTGGATGGCCGAGCAGGCCCGCGAGCAGGCGCACGAGGCGGGTGTCGCTCGCGCCGCCGCCAAGCACGGTGCACGCGGACACAGGCAGCCCGCAGGCCGTGAGCCGCGCGATGTGGCGCGCATGCAGCGCCGCGACCGCATCGACCACCGCGCGCGCCATGTCGCCGCGCGTGTGATGGCTCTTGAGGCCGACGAAGCCCGCGGTCACGCCGCCGCCTCCGTTCACGAAAGGCAGGAAGCGCAGCCCGCCCGCGCCCAGCGGCACCGACATCGCGAGGTCGACCACCGCACGCGCATCGGGCAGGCCGAGCACGCCGGCCAGCCACGCGATGTTGGCCATCGAGGAGGGGCTGTTCTCCATGTAGAGCCGCTTGTCTCCGCGGCCGAAGTTGACGACGGCGGCCACGGCGGGCTTGGGCTCGATCACCGGCCCGATGACGGCGTTGACGCACCAGGTGCCGAAGACCGACACCGCGCGCGAGCGCCCTTCGGCGCAGATCGCGGTCATCGAGGCCAGCAGGTCGATGGCGCCCATCGCCACCGGAATGCCCGCGGGCAGGCCGCACAGCGCGGCCTCCGAAGGCCGCAGGCTGCCGACGATCTCGCCGCTGGGCACCAGCGGACCGAAGACGCGCGGCCCGAGATCGGCGATGCCCGAGGCATCGAAGGCCGCCTGCGACCACGTGCCCGTTTCGATCGACACCAGCCCGGCCGTGCTCGCGTCGCTGGCGTCGGTGGCGATCTCGCCCGTCAGCAGGAAGCCGAGGTAGTCCTTCGCGAACATCAGCCGGCGCACCGCGCCGCGCTGCACGGCGTCGGTGCCCAGCAGCTCGGCCGCGATCACCGTGGGCTGGCCGGGCCAGGGCTGGCAGCCCACGTCGGCGAAGAGCGCCGGGCCGTGGCCGAGCGCGAGGGAGCGGGCGCGCGCGTCGGCGCGCTGGTCGGTGGAGGCCACTGCCCGTCCGCCCACGAGCTCGTTGCGCGCGTCGAGCGCATAGAGCCCGGCGCCGTGGCCGGTGCAGCCGATGGCGCGGACCTCCGACACGCGGTCTCCGAGTTGATGGGCGACGTCGCGCAGCACGTGGGTCAATGCGGCGCGGATGGCCGCGGCCCCCACTTCGCATCCCCCTCCGGGCAGCCGGTCGTGCGGCAATGGCATTCGTGACAGGGCGACGCTGCGGCCGTTCCCGGCTTCGAGGGCCAGGGCTTTCAGGCTGCTCGACCCCATGTCGATGCCGATCAGTATGTTGGGCTTCATGTCATAACAGCTTCGGCTGAATAAAAGCGGCCTGCCAGTAGCGTTTCCCCTAGTTATCCCTCCAAATGGCCAGCGCGTACATTCTAGCCTGTCATAACAACTTATGTGACAAAGCGGTTCCGAGAGCTGCCCTGAAAAGCGGCATCCACAAGCTGTGCACCCAACGTGAGGAGACAAAGAATGAGGCGTAATTTCCTGAAGTCCGCCGCGGCCGCCGGCATCGGCCTGGCCGGCGCGAGCGCATTCGCGCAGCAGCAGGCGGCAGCCCCCGCCGCCGGCGGCGGCCTGCGCGGCAACCCCAGCGACGTCTACGTGATGAACGTGATGGTGTCGGGGGTCGAGTACTGGTTCCCGGTCTACGAAATGATGAAGCAGCTCGGCCGCACGCTCGGCGTTCGCACCCGCTACACCGGCACGCCCGAGTACGACGTGAACAAGCAGCTCGCGTCCTTCGAGCAGGAGCTGGCGCGCAAGCCCGCGGGCATCCTGCTGCACCCGATGAACCCCGACCCGTTCATCGAGCCGATCAACCGCGCCGCGGCGATGGGCATCCCGGTCGTCACCTTCGCGGCCGACTCGCCCAACTCCAAGCGCACCTCCTTCGTCACTTCCGACAACGACCGCGAGGGCAACCAGGCGGCCGACGCCATCGCCGCGTCGCTGGGCGGCAAGGGCGAATACGCGGTGCTCGAGAACCCCGGCCAGGACAACCACGACCGCCGCATCGCCGCCTTCATCAACCGCATGAAGACCAAGCACCCCGGCATGAAGCTGGTGGGCCGCGCAGCCAGCAACCAGGACCCGAACAAGGCCTACCAGGCGGTGCTGAGCCTCGCGCAGGCCAACCCGAACCTGGGCGCCCTGTTCATGCCCGAGGCCAACTCGGCCCTCGGCGCGGCGCAGGCCAAGGTGGAGACCAAGAAGAACATCAAGGTGATGTGCTGCGACGTGAACGCCAAGATCCTCGACATGATCAAGTCGGGCGACGTGTTCGGCGCCATCAACCCCAACCAGGGCATGCAGGGCTACATGGGCATGATGATGCTGTTCCTCGCCAAGAACCCCGGCCTCATCGACCCGATGAACGACGCCAAGCGCAACGGCACCAACCCGATGTCGGTGCCCTTCCTGGACAACGGCCTGTCGGTGGTCAGCAAGGCCAACGCCGACGACTTCTACTGGGACAAGTACCTCGCCCGCCGCGGCACCAAGGGAATCGGCGAGTGAACGCAGTGGGCGCATTGCTCGAACTGCGCGGCATCAGCAAGCGCTTCGGCGCTTCGCGCGCGCTCACGGGCGTGGACTTCTCGCTGCGCCGCGGCGAGATCCACGCCCTTTGCGGCGAGAACGGCGCGGGCAAGTCCACGCTGATGAACATCATCGACGGCATCCACCAGCCGGACGAGGGCGCGATCTCGCTCGACGGCAAGAAGGTGGTGATCGACGGCCCCGCGCACGCGATGCGCCTGGGCATCGGCCTGGTCCACCAGGAGATCGCCCTGTGCGGCGACGCCACGGTGGCCGAGAACATCTTCATGCCGGAGATCAACGCCGGCAGGAGCGCGTGGATGAACTACGCGAGCCTCGACGAACGCGCCGCCAAGGTGCTGCAGCGGCTGGGGCAGGACATCGACCCCGCCGCGCTGGTGAAGGACCTGAGCATCTCCACGCAGCAGCTCATCGAGATCGCCAAGGCGCTCACGCTCGACTGCAAGGTGCTGATCCTCGACGAGCCCACGGCCGCGCTCACCGACAACGAATCGGCCGCGCTCTTCCGGGTGCTGCACGACCTCAAGGCGCAGGGCATCGGCATCATCTACATCAGCCACCGCATGGCGGAGATCTTCGCGCACTGCGACAGCGTCACCGTGCTGCGCGACGGCCGCCACGTGCACACCGGCCCGCTGGCCGAGCTCGATGCCGACGGCCTGGTGCGACGCATGGTCGGGCGCGACCTGGGCAACTACTACCCGCCGAAGCAGGAAGAACCGGCATCGGGCGAGCACGTGCTGGAGGTGACCGACATCGCCGACGGCGAGCGCGTGCACGGCGTGTCGTTCAGGCTCGGGCGCGGCGAGATCCTCGGCATCGCGGGGCTGATGGGCGCCGGCCGCAGCGAGCTCGCGGAGACTATCTGCGGCCTGCGCACCGCGCGCAGCGGCAGCGTGCGGCTGCGCGGCAGGCCGCTCACGATCCGCAAGTACAGCGACGCGCTGCGCGAAGGCATCGCCTACCTCAGCGAGGACCGCAAGGCGGCGGGCGTGTACCTGGAGCTGCCGATCGCGCAGAACATCGCGTCGATGGCGCTCGCGCGCGTGAGTTCGCGCTTCGGCCTGCTGCAGCGCGCCGCCGAGCACAAGCTGGCCGTCAGCCTCGGTGCGCGGCTCAAGCTCAAGTCGGACGGCGTGGACATCGACGTGGCGAGCCTGTCGGGCGGCAACCAGCAGAAGGTGGCCATCGCCAAGCTGCTGGCCACCAACCCGTCGGTGCTGCTGATGGACGAACCCACGCGCGGCGTGGACGTGGGCGCCAAGTCGGAGATCCACCACATCCTGCGCGACCTGGCCAGCCAGGGCGTGGGCGTGATCGTGATCTCCTCGGAGCTGCCCGAGATCATCGGCCTGTGCGACCGCGCGCTGGTGATCCGCGACGGCCGGCTAGCCGGCGAGGTGCAAGACAAGGACATGACGGAAGAGGCCCTGCTGCGGCTGGCCTCCGGACTTTGCGAAGAGGAAACGACAGCATGAACTACCCAGCACAACTGGACGCGGGCGCCGCGGGCCTGACGCCGCCGCAGACGACCGAGGGATCAGGAGGAGGAACGAAAGGAGGCCCAGTGAAACCCGCCAGCAGGCTCGCCAGCATGCGCGAGCTGGGCCTGTTGATCATCATCGCCGCGCTGTGCGTGGGCATGAGCTTCGCATCGCCCTACTTCCTCACCTGGGACAACGTGCGCGCGATGCTGCTGTCGTTCTCCATCGAGGGCATCGTGGTGGTGGGCATGACCATCCTGCTGATCGTCGGCGGCATCGACCTGTCGGTGGGCTCGGTGGTGTGCTTCGCGATGGTGATCACCGGCAAGCTCTTCCTCATGGGCTTCGATCCGTGGACGGCGGGGCTCATCGCCATCGCGGCCAGCGCCATGATCGGCGCGATGATCGGCGGCTGCGTCACGCGCATCGGGCTGAACCACTTCATCGCCTCGCTGGCCTTCATGGTGATCGTGCGCGGCCTGTGCCTGGCGCTCACGCAGGGCACGCCGCAGTCGCTGTTCTCGCTGCCGGCCGAGTTCAAGTTCATCGGCCAGGGCACGCTCTTCGGCGTTCCGGCGGTGATCCTGATCTTCCTGGCGATCGTGGTGGTGAGCGACTTCGTGCTGCGCCGTTCCTCGCTGCTGCGCCGCGTGTTCTACACCGGCAGTAACGAGAAGGCGGCGCTGTATTCGGGCATCCGCGTGGGCCACGTCAAGTTCTGGGTCACGGTGCTGTGCGCCGCATCGGCCGGCCTCGCGGGCGTGATCTACACCGCGCGCTTCGGCGCCGCCACGCCTACCTTCGGCGTGGGCATGGAGCTCAACGTGATCGCCGCAGCGGTGATCGGCGGCGCCAGCCTCAAGGGCGGCTCGGGCACGGTGCTCGGCGCGGTGCTGGGCCTGGCGCTGCTGTCGGTGGTGACCAGCTCGCTGATCCTGCTGGACGTCTCGCCCTACTGGCAGGACGTGATCAAGGGCGTGATCCTGCTCGCGGCCGTGACCATCGACCACCTCATGAACACGAGAAAGACCAAGCGATGAACAACATCAGCACCAGCAACGCATCGGCCATGAAGAAGACCACCTTCGGCCCCTCTGGCATCGAGTGCTCGGCCATCGGCCTGGGCACCTGGGCCATGGGCGGATGGATGTGGGGCGGCGGCGACAACGCGGCCGCCGTGCTCGCGATCCATGCCTCGCTGGATGCGGGCGTGAACCTGATCGACACCGCGCCGGCCTACGGGCTGGGCCGCTCCGAGAGCATCGTCGGCACCGCGCTGAAGGGCCGCCGCCACGAGGCGGTGATCGCCACCAAGTGCGGGCTGGTGTGGCACACCCGGAAGGGAACGCACTTCTTCGAAGAAGACGGCCACCCGGTGTACCGCTACCTCGGGCGCGAGTCGATCATCCACGAGGCAGAAGAGAGCCTGAAGCGCCTGCAGACCGACTACATCGACCTCTACATCACGCACTGGCAGGACGCCACCACGCCCGTGGCCGAGACCATGGACGCACTGCTCGAGCTCAAGAAGCAGGGAAAGATCCGCGCCATCGGCGTGAGCAACGTGAGCCCCGAGACGCTGGCCGAATACCTGCAATACGGCCCGGTCGATGCCGCGCAGGAACGCTACAGCCTGATCGACCGCGAGATCGAGCAGACGCTGGTGCCGCTTTGCACGGAGAACAACGTGGCGGTGCTGGGCTACTCCTCGCTCGCGCTGGGCCTGCTCGCGGGCCCCATCGACCCCGAGCGCAAGTTCACCGGCGACGACCAGCGCGCGACCAACCCGCGCTTCAGCGCCGACAACCGCGCGAAGCTCAAGGCCTTCTTCGAGGAGCTGGAGCCGCTGCGCCGGCAGCTCGAATGCTCCTTCGGCCAACTCATGATCGCCTGGACGCTGGCGCGCGGCAGCGTGTCGGTGGCGCTGTGCGGCGCTCGCGCGAGCAAGCAGGCCATCGAGAACGCGGGCGCCGGCTCGGTGCGCCTGCACGACGCGGCGCTGGAGCTGATCGACGGCGCCGCGAGCAGGCACCTGGGCTCGCTCGGCTAAGCCCTCCTCTCTTCTGTCACACATCAACAAGCAAGGACTTCTCTCCGTATGTCGAAGGACAAGACCGCACGCCTGAACCGGCTGCTCAACAACGGGCGCTGCCTGGACATCGCGCTCGACCACGGCGTGTGCAACGAGCCCACCTTCCTCGAAGGCCTCGAGGACATGCCCGCGGTGATGGAGCGCCTCGTGGCCGCGCGCCCCGACGCGATTCAGCTCAACTACGGCCAGTCGGACCTGCTGCAGGACCGCCCGGGCCGCGACAAGCCTGCCCTCGTGATGCGCATCGACATGGGCAACCCCTACAACGCCACGCGCCACCGCGTGATGTGGGCGGTGCTGCAGAACGAGCACGACCCGGTGCTGCCCGCCGTGCAGCAGGATGCCGCCTGCGTAGTGGTCAACCTCTTCATGCTGCCCGACGAGCCCGACCTGTTTCGCCAGTGCGTGCAGAACATCGCGCGCGTTCGCGCCGACTGCGACCGCTACGGCATGCCGCTGATGATCGAGCCGCTGGTGATGCAGGCACCGTCGGCCGGCAGCCGCTACTCGGTGGACGGCGATGCCGAGAAGATCGTCACGCTCGTGCGCCTGGCGCGCGACATGGGCGCAGACATCGTCAAGGCCGACCCCACCACGGATCCCAAGGACTTCCACCGCGTGGTGCAGGCCGCGCGCTGCCCCGTGCTCGTGCGCGGCGGCGGCCGCGAGGACCTGCAGCAGGTGTTCGCGCGTTCGCGCGTGCTGATGGACGAAGGCGCCGTCGGCATGGTGTACGGGCGCAACGTCTACCAGCACGGCAATCCGTCGGCGGTGGTGGACGCGCTGATGGCCATGATCCACCGCGGCGCGAGCGCCAAGGAGGCATGGGACATCTACGAATCGGGTGGCGCGAAATGACATGACGAAGACGCGCCCTCTCTAGGAGGAGGAAACAAGGAAGAAAAGCCTCACGGCGGGCGGCGGATGCGTCGCCCGCCGGGGTACGTCCTGCGCGCGCGTTTTCCATCCCACGCGCGGCAGGCGGCAAGGAGGAGAAGAGAGAGACAAGAAGACAACAAGACAAGACGGACACGGAAGTTAGTTGGCCAAGAAGAAAACGGTTCCCCTGCGGACTTCAAACAACCTGGAGGCAACGATGAAAATCCGGTATTACTTGATGGCGTTCCTGCTGCCGTTCGTCACGCTGCTGACGCACGCGGCAATCACCGGGGTCAGTGCGATGACGACCCTGAGCAACATGGCGACGGCGATGGCCGAAGCCGTGGCCGACCCGCTGCCGCTGCAGGGGCCCGGCCTGGGCAATCTCACCTACACCTCGGCGGAGCTGTTCAAGCCGGTCTCGATGATCACGAGCGCCGCGCACCCGCTGGACCCGGCGCACAGCAACGCCTACGAGTCGCGAGAGGTGCCCGCCACCTACCCGGGCCGCAAGGACTACGGCATGAACGCGGGCATCATGATCAACGGCTACTTCCTGACGTCCTTCGCGCCGGACAGCGGCCTCGGCCCGGGCGGCTTCCTGCTGTACGACATCTCGAACCCACGCCAGATCAAGCTCGTGAAGAAGATCTACGAGCCCGAGGGCCGCACGCAGGAGTTCCGCGAGACGCACTCCTTCGGCACCGCGAAGATCGGCGGCAAGACCTACGTCACGCTGCCGAGCATCAACGGCATCGAGTTCTGGGACTTCACCGACGTCAACGACATCAAGCAGGTGAAGAAGCTCGCGCTGCCCGGCGTCAACGGCGGCGACTACGAGAACGTGGCCTGGCAGCTGTGGTGGCAGGCGCCCTACGTGTACGTGGCCTCGGCGGGCCGCGGCATCTTCATCGTCGATGCCTCCGACCCGGCCAACGCGGTGGTGGCGAACCGCGGCGCGAACAAGCCCAACCCTGTGCCAACGGGCGAACTCGGCGGCTTCCGCGTCGGCCCGATCTTCACCATCGGCAACCACATGGTGCTGAGCTCGATGGACAACACCGCGGGCTTCTCCAGCCTCGACATCTCCGATCCGCTGAACCCCAAGGTGCTGGACGCGATCGGCTCCAACCCCAACTACTACGCCACCTGCTTCGACGGCAAGACCCTGCACGCATCGGCGCGCGGCGGCGGCGCCAAGATGTACAGCTACGACCTGAGCGACCGCTCCAAGTTCGTGGCCGAGGACAACCGCCTCGTCGTCGACGAGCAGCTCTACTGCGCCACGCAGGACAGCTACGTCTTCCAGGGCGCGCAGACGCGCATCCACAAGGTCGACGTGAGCAATCCGCTGAACCACGTCGAGGTGGGCCGCGGCAGCATCCTGCGCGAGGACGATCCGAACTTCTCGCACTCGGACAACGGCCAGGTCGCGGTCTTCGGCAATCTGGTGTTCGTGGGCAACGACCACGGCTCGGGCAGCGGCTTCATCGTGCACCAGGTCGACCCCGACACCACCAAGCCCGAGGTGCGGCAGGTCTCGCCCGCCAACAACGCGAAGCAGCAGGCGCTGACCTCGCGCATCGGCCTGGGCATGAGCGACAGCATCCTGCCCGACAGCGTGAACTCCAACACCTTCATCGTGCGCCCGGTGGGCGGCAACACGCTGGCGGGCACCTACAGCGTGCAGCTGGGCATCATCAACTTCCACCCCGCGCAGCCGCTGCAGCCCGGCACCAGCTATGAAGTGTTCCTGCCGGCCAACGGCGTGAAGGACTATGCGGGCAACGCCATCGCCGCGGACTACAAGTCGGTGTTCCACACCGGCAACGCCGCCGAGATCGGCCTGATGCACCACTGGACGCTGGCGGGCAACCTCTCCGACCAGATCGGCAACAACAACGGCACGCCCGCCACCGGCGACGCCTTCGAGAGCATCGGCCTGAACTTCGCGAACCGCACGGCGGGCGTGACGCTCAAGAGCGACAGCGTGGCGACGGTGCTCGGCGGCAGCGCCTCGGTGAGCCTCTACATGAAGACCACGCAGGCAGGCGGAGCCAACTCCTGGACGGCGCCCGGCATCTTCGGACGCGACCAGTCCGGCGGCGCCGACGATGTCTTCTGGGGCTGGCTCGACAACGGCGGGCGCATCAAGCTCTCGGTGGGCAACGATGCCGGCACCGTCTCCACCGCGGCGGTGAACGACGGCAACTGGCACCACGTGGTGATGACGCGCGACGCCGCCTCCGGCGCGCAGGCCCTGTACGTGGACGGCGTGAAGACCACCTCCACCGGCCCCACAGGCAACAAGGGCCTGTCGAACAAGTTCGCCGTGCTCGGCCAGATCCAGGGCAACACGGCGCTCTTCAAGGGCACGCTGGCGGAAGTGCGCGTCTACGGCCGCGTGCTGAGCGACACCGACGTGAGCACGCTGCGCAGCCAGGCCATCATCGGCGACCCCGGCATCGGCGGCGGTCCGAAGCTGGTCAACGGCCAGCTGGTGTTCAACCCGGCCACGCTGGGCAGCAGCGGCGCGCAGTACCGCTGGAACTTCGGCGACGGCACGCAGACCGCCTACGCGAACCAGCCGAACTACACCTACACCTACACGCGCCCCGGCCACTTCACGGTGACGCTGACGGTGAAGGACGCCAGCGGCCGCGAAACCTTCTACACCTACAACCTCACGGTGATCATGCCGATGACGCCGAATGCGCCGACGCACAGCACCAACATCGCGGGCGACGCGAACTCGGTGTATTCGGTCAACCCCGACAGCGGCACGGTCGCCGCCATCGACTCGCAGAGCCTCGTCAAGCGCTGGGAAGTGCGCGTGGGCGACGAGCCGAAGACGCTGGCCGTGGGCCCCGACGGGCGCATCTGGGTCACGGTGCAGGGCGAGGACAAGCTGGTGGCGCTCAACGCCGCCGACGGCAGCCTCTCGGCCACCGTGCCGCTGGCCTACGGCAGCGGCCCCTACGGCGTGGCCTTCACGCCCGACGGCACGAAGGGCCTGCTGACGATGGAGAGCAAGTCGATACTGATGAGCTTCAACCCGAGCACCGGCGCCACCACCGGCGCGGTCGCGCTCGACGGCGCGCTGCGCGGCATCGCGGTCGAGTCGGGCTCGCAGGTGGCCTACGTCACGCGCTTCAAGTCGAAGATGACGGGCGGCCAGCTGCACAAGGTGAACCTGCAGAGCATGAGCGCCATGAGCACGATCGCGCTGCCGGTGGACACCACCACGATCGACACCGAGAACCGTGCGCGCGGCGTGGCCAACTACCTGAGCCAGGTGGTGATCTCGCCCGACGGCGCCCGTGCGGTGCTGCCCTCGAAGAAGGACAACATCGTGCGCGGCAAATTCCGCGACGGCAACAACCTGGTGCACGACCAGACGGTGCGCTCCATCCTGTCGCAGGTCAACCTGCAGACCGCGGCGGAGGTGTTCGCCGAGCAGATCGACTTCGACGACCGGGCGCCGGCGCGCGCGGCCCTGTTCTCCCCCTCGGGCGACTACCTGTTCGTCGCGCAGATGGAAGGCAACCGCGTCGCCATCGTCGATCCGTACAGCCGCGCGGTGCGCGGCGAGATCAACGCCAGCAGCGCGCCGCACGGCCTGTACCTCGACGCGGTGCGCAAGCGCCTGTTCGTCAACAACTTCCTGGCGCGCTCGGTGACGGTGCATGACGTGGCATCGGTGCTCTCGTCGGAAAGCAACGTGCCGACCTTCCTGCAGACGGTGTCGACCGTGGCGGCGGAACCCATGTCGGCGGCGGCGCTGCGCGGCAAGCAGGTGTTCTACAACGCGTCGGACCGCCGCATGAGCAAGGACAACTACATCTCCTGCGCGAGCTGCCATGCGGACGGCGGCGACGACGGCATGGTGTGGGACTTCACCCAGCGCGGCGAAGGCCTGCGCCGCACCATCAGCCTGCAGGGCCGGCGCGGACTGGGCCACGGCAAGCTGCACTGGACGGCCAACTTCGACGAAGTGCAGGACTTCGAGAACGACATCCGCAACGAGTTCGGCGGCCTCGGCTTCCTGACCAACGCGGACTTCGCGGCCACCTCCGACCCGCTGGGCGCGCCCAAGGCCGGCAAGAGCGCGCAGCTCGACGACCTCGCGGCCTACCTGAGCTCGCTGACCAAGTACATGCGCAGCCCGGCGCGTGCGGCGGACGGCAGCCTCAGCGTGGACGCGGCGCGCGGCCAGACCGTGTTCAACACGGCCCAGTGCGCGACCTGCCACACCGGTGCCACCTTCCGCGACGGCGTGCGGCATGACGTGGGCACGATCCAGGCCTCCTCGGGCAAGGGCCTGAACCAGCCGCTGGCGGGCGTGGGCTTCGACACGCCGACGCTGCTGGGCACCTGGAACACCACCGCGTTCTTCCACAACGGCCAGGCGGCCACGCTGCAGGACGTCCTCACGAGCGGCCACGGCAATGCCTCCAGCCTGCCGGCCAACGACGTGGTGGCGCTGCGCGAATACGTGCGCTCGCTCGACAACGACCCGACGCCGGTGGTCTCGCGCATCCGCTCGAACCACAGCAACCTGTGCGTGAACGTCCGCGGCGCCTCGACGGCGAGCGGCGCGACGGTGGTGCAGTGGCCGTGCGGCAACGACGGCAACGAGCGCTTCACCATGACGCAGACCAACGACGGCTTCGTGCAGTTCAAGGTCGAGCACAGCGGTCTGTGCCTGGCCCAGAGCGGCACCGCGACGACCAACGCCGCGGTGGTGCAGCTGGCCTGCTCGGCCGGCACCACCACGCAGTGGAGCCTGGTCGGCTCGACCCTGCGCAACCGGGCCTCGGGCTCGTGCCTGGACGTGCCGAACAACGCGACGACGCAGGACACGGCGCTGATCACCTGGACCTGCAACGGCGGCAACAACCAGAACTGGACGCAGCTTCAGTAGACCTCCAGGCTTCGCGCACTTCGTGTCGCTTCGCCACCCCCCTTCCGGGGGCAACACCTGCGGCCCGGCGAAGCCGGTTCCGCGATGTTCCGCGAAGGAGCCGCCCGTTTTCACGGGCGGCTTTTTTTCTTTGTGGCGTTGCATCTGCTGCGCGCCGGCCATGACTTCCCACGTCATGGACCGTGCGCAGGCGCTCTGGGAAAGTACGTCCATCGAGGAAGCAACCAGTGCCTCGATTCACCAACCAACCAGGAGAAAACACATGACCGGCTTCAACATCCTTCCCCTCGCAGTGGCCCTGCTGATCGGCGTCGCAGCCCTCGGCTCGTGCCTGGGCATCGGGCTGGTCGGCCAGAAGTTCCTCGAGAGCACCGCGCGCCAGCCCGAGCTGGTCGACACGCTGCAGACCAAGTTCTTCCTGGTGGCGGGCGTGACCGACGGCGCGTTCATCATCGCCACCGGCATCGGCCTGTGGTTCGCGACCGCCAACCCCTTCGGCTGAGCAGGAAGGAGACGGCGCATTGGCACCATTCGTGCTAGCACTGTTGACACCAAATTGTTTACAGCTAAAGTATTTAGCTATCAACGGTTTGATGTCGCCGGTGCCGCATGGGGCGGTGCCGGTGCGTTGTCTGCATCCTTCCCGCCGGAGAATCCATGCGCCACCTGCCCCCGAAGTCGCCCGCGCTGCCGCGCACCCTGCTCTCGCTGCTGCTGTGCGGCTCGGTCCTCGCCACCGCGGCGTCCGCCACCGCCGCCCCCGTCAAGGTGGGCCTGGCCCTCGACATCTCCGGACCTTTCGCGGCGTTGGGCGCCGAGGCGCGCGACGGCTTCGCGCTCGGCATCAAGCAGCTGGGCGGCAAGCTCGGCGGGCAGGACGTCGAGTTCGTCCAGGCCGACATGGCCGGCAGCCCCGACCAGGCCAAGCAGCTGGTCGACCGCATGATCCAGCGCGACAAGATCGACCTGTTCAGCGGCCCCATCGGCTCCAACGTGGCGCTGGCCGTGGGCCCGACCCTCTTCAACGCCAAGGTGCCGTATCTCTCGGCCAACGCCGGCCCGAGCCAGTTCGCCGGCGCGCAGTGCAATGCCTACTTCTTCGGCACCGCCTACCAGAACGACCAGTTCCACGAGGCCGCAGGCAAGTTCGCGCAGGACCGGGCCTTCAAGAAGATCGTGCTGATCGCTCCCAACTACCCGGCCGGCAAGGACGCGCTGGGCGGCTTCAAGCGCCAGTTCAAGGGCCAGGTGGCCGACGAGCTCTACACCAAGCTCGGCCAGATCGACTACGCGGCCGAACTCGCGCAGCTGCGCGCGGCCAAGCCCGACTCGATCTACTTCTTCCTGCCCGGCGCGATGGGCATCAACTTCATCAAGCAGTTCGTGGGTGCGGGCCTGTCGAAGGACATCACGCTCGTGACCAGCGGCTTCTCGGCCGACGAGGACGTGATCGGCGCCGTGGGCGAGCCCATGCTCGGCCTGTTCAACACCTCGCACTGGGCGCACGACCTCGACAACGCCGCCAACAAGGCCTTCGTTGCCGCGTTCCGCAAGGAATACAACGGCCGCTACCCGTCGGTGTATGCGGCACAGGCCTATGACGCTATCCTCGCGATGGACGCCGCCGTGAAGCAGGCCGGAGGCAACGCGCAGAACCGCGAAGCCGTGGTGGCCGCGCTGAAGAAGGCCAACTACGCCTCGACGCGCGGCAACTTCAAGTACGCCAACAACCACTATCCCGTCGAGAACTTCTACCTGCGCGTGATCGGCAAGGATGCGCAGGGCAAGGTCACGAACAAGCTGATCAACACCGTGCTCACGAACTACGGCGACAGCTACGCAGATAAGTGCCCATTGAAGTAAGCCGAACCCCTGTGGCGACAGCAAAGCAAGAGCTTGGTGCATGGGGAGAGACCGAGGTCTCCAAGAAGTGCGCATGCCCAAGCTGCAAAAGATCCAAGACGCTCAAGCGTCTACCCGCGAACTTCAAGTGCGCAGACCTCATTTGTGACTTCTGCGGCTATCTTGCGCAAGTTAAGTCAATGTCTGTGCGCAAGCTGGCTCCCATGCCCAAGCAGATCCTCGGAGCGGCCTGGGGACCACAAAGAGAACGAATGGATGCGGGAATTTACTTCCCGCTGTTTCTCGTATTGAAGTCTCCGACGGAGACTGCCATTTACTACTTGCCCTCGGACTTTCAAAGCCCCGCGCTCTTTGCCGCGCGTGCACCGCTTTCTTCCTCTGCCAAGAGAGCGGGATGGCAAGGCTTCGTCTACGTTCTCTCGGCCATCCCCGAAGGTGCCCTTGTTCGGCTGCTCTAACTTGATATGACCGGAATCCTTGTTCTCGAGCAACTGCTCAACGGCCTCGGCTACGGCCTGATGCTGTTCCTGCTGGCTGCGGGGCTCACGCTGGTGTTCGGCATCATGGATGTGCTGAACCTCGCGCACGGCTCGCTCTTCATGGCCGGCGCCTACGTGGCGGCCGAGGCGCACACGCGCACCGGCTCGTTCGCGGCGGCCATCGTCATCGCGGTGGCGGTCACGGTGATCGTGGCACTCCTGCTCGAAGTACTGTTGATGCGACGGCTCTACACGCGCGACCACCTCGCGCAGGTGCTCGCCACCTTCGGCGTGATCCTGGTGGCCGACGACATCGTGAAGATGGCCTGGGGCCCTTCGCCGGTGATGGCGCCGACGCCCGCCGCGCTCTCGGGCCCGATCGACCTCGTGGAGGGCCTGCCCTACCCGGCCTATCGCCTCGTGATCCTCGTCGGCGGCCTGCTGGTGGCGCTGGCGCTGTACCTGCTGGTGAACCACACGCGCATCGGCATGCGGGTGCGCGCGGGCGCCTCCGACCGGCCCATGGCCGAGCTGATGGGCGTGCGCGTGGGCCGCATCTTCAACGGAGTGTTCCTTCTCGGCGCGGCGCTGGCCGCGCTAGCGGGCGCGCTGATGGGGCCCATCGTCGCGGTGCAGGTCGGCATGGGCGAGGCGATCCTGATTCCGGCGCTCGTGGTGCTGGTGATCGGCGGCATCGGTTCGGTGCGCGGCGCCTTCGTGGCCGCACTGCTCGTGGGCGTGGTCGACACCGTGGGCCGCGCCTTCGTGCCGATGCTGCTGCGCGCCACGCTGCCGCCCGCGACCGCGGCGGACCTGGGCCCGCTGTTCGCCGAAGTCGCGATGTACGCGCTGATGGTGGTCGTCCTCATCTTCCGGCCCTCGGGGCTCTTCTCGGCACGCGCATGAAGACATCGTCAAGCTACATCGGCCTCGGGCTGCTCTTCGTGCTGCTCGCCGCGTTTCCGCTGGTCGCGCCCGTCTTCGGGCTCGAGTTCTACATCGGCTTCGTGCGCCGCGTGCTCGTCGTGGCGCTGGCCGCCGCGAGCCTCAACTTCATCCTCGGCTTCGGCGGCATGGTGGCGCTGGGGCACGCGGGCTTCATCGGCGTGGGGGCGTACACGGTGGTGGCGCTCAGCGACGCGGGCGTGATGTCGGGCTGGCTCATGTGGCCCGCGGCCGCGCTCGTGGCCGGCATCGTCGCAGCGCTGATCGGCACGGTGGCGCTGCGCACGCGCGGCGTGTACTTCATCATGACCACGCTGGCCTTCGCGCAGATGCTGTACTTCGTGGTGGTGTCGCTGCGCCGCTATGGCGGCGACGACGGCTACACGCTGATGTCGCGCCCCGCGCTGCTGCCGGGCCTCGACCTGGGCAGCGAGGCGAACTTCTACTGGGTGGTGCTGGCGATCGTGGCGCTCGCGCTGTGGTGGCTGCACCGCGCGACGCGCTCGCGCTTCGGCCATGCGCTGATGGGCATCCGCGACAACGAGACGCGCATGCGGGCGCTGGGCTATCCGGTGTTCCGGCTGCAGCTGGTGGCCTTCACCATCGCGGGCGCCATCGCGGGGCTGGCCGGCGCCCTGCTCGCAGGCGGCAACGGCTTCGTCAGCCCGGCGACGATGCACTGGACGCAGTCGGCCACGCTGCTGGTGATGGTGGTCATCGGCGGGCTCGGGCGCAGCTGGGGCGGGCCGGTGGGTGCCGCCGTCTGGCTGGTGCTCGAAGAAGCCTTGAAGCAGCACACGGAGCATTGGCACATGCCGCTGGGGCTGCTGCTGATCGCCGTGGCGTTGTGGGCACCCAAGGGACTGGCCGCACTGTACAAGCGCCGCATGCCCCTCACCCCAACCCTCTCCCCAGAGGGGCGAGGGAGCAAGTCATGAGCCTTTTCAGAATCGAAGGGTTGGTCAAGCGCTTCGGCGGACTGCTGGCGACCGACCATGTAAGCCTCACCGTGGAGCGCGGCGAAGTGCATGCGCTGATCGGACCGAACGGCGCCGGCAAGACCACGCTGGTGAACCTGATCACCGGCCTGCTGAAGGCCGATGCCGGGCGCATCCTGCTCGACGAGGTCGACATCACGAAGCTGAAGGACCACCAGCGCGTGGCCGCCGGCATGTCGCGCTGCTTCCAGGTGACGCGCGTGTTCCCGAAGGAGACCGTGCACGACAACCTGATGCTCGCGGCGCAGGCCCATGCGGGCAGCAGCCTGCGCTTCATGGCGCCGCGCGCGAAGGAGCGCGACCTCGTCGATCGCGCCATGGCGCTGGCCGACCGCGTCGGTCTCGGCGCCGAGCGCACACGCATCGCGGGCACGCTGCCGCACGGCGCGCAGCGCGCGCTCGACGTGGCGCTGGCGCTCGCTGCCGAACCCAAGCTGCTGCTGCTCGACGAACCGATGGCAGGCATGGGCCCCGACGAATCGGCGCGCATGGTGGAGCTGATCGAATCGCTGCGCGCGTCGATGGCCATCCTGCTGATCGAGCACGACATGGACGCGGTGTTCCGCCTCGCCAACCGGCTCACCGTGCTGGTGCAGGGCAAGGTGCTGATGAGCGGCACGGCCGACGAAGTGCGGGGACACCCCGACGTGCAGGCCGTCTACCTCGGCACCGAAGCAGAGGGGCATACATGACTCGCCCCCAGGCTGCGCGCACTTCGTGTCGCTTCGCCCACCCCCTTCCGGGGGCAACACCTGCGGCCCGGCGGAGCCGGTTCCACGGTGTTTCCCGAGATGAAAACGCCCGCTTCGAACGGCCGTGAACGACGAGACACCGAGATGCTGCTAGAAGCGAAATCCATCGAAGCCGGCTACGGCGCAAGCCAGGTGCTGTTCGGCATCGACCTCGACATCCGCCCCGGCGAAGTGCTCGCGCTGCTCGGGCGCAACGGCATGGGCAAGAGCACGCTGCTGAAGGTGCTGACGGGCACGCTCCCGCCGATGCGCGGCAGCGTGCACTTCGGCGGCGCGGCCATCGACGGCCACAAGCCCGACGCCATCGCGCGCCGCGGCGTGGCCATCGTGCCCGAGGGCCGCCACGTGTTTCCGAACCTCAGCGTCGACGAGCACCTGCGCGCCTTCGCAAGGCCGCGCCCCGGCAGCGCGCCGCGCTGGACACTCGATGCGCTCTACGGCCTGTTCCCCCGCCTGTCGGAACGCAAGGCCAACGCCGGCAACCAGCTCTCGGGCGGCGAGCAGCAGATGCTGGCCATCGCGCGGGCGCTGTCGACGCACCCGCGCCTGCTGATCCTCGACGAAGCCACCGAAGGCCTGGCACCGGTGATCCGCGAGGAGATATGGAACTGCATCGCCACGCTCAAGGCGGAAGGCGAGGCGATCCTGGTGGTCGACAAGTACGTGCAGCGCCTGCTGCCGCTGGCCAACCGCCATGTGATCCTCGAACGCGGGCGCGTGGTGTGGCAGGGCGACTCGGCCGCGCTGGATGGCGACCGGTCGCTGTGGACGCGCTACCTGGGCGTGTAGCAGCGGCTTCGCCGCGTGCTCACGGCTGCTGCGGCCGGCGCGCCAGGAAGTAGACCCAGGCCTCGTCGTTGCGGCCGATGCGCTCCATCTCCCAGCAGGGATGCAGCCCGGCCGCCACGAGCGCCGCGGCGAACCGCTCCTTCTCCCAGCACACGGTGTGGTAGTCGCCGTGCTTCTCGCCTTCGCCGACGCGCATGGACACCAGGAAGACGCCGCCGGGCCTGAGCGCGCCGAAGATCTTGTGCAGCACCGCGGCGACCTGCGCGCGATCGACGTGGATCAGCACGCACATCGCGAGGACCGCGTCGTAGGGCCCGCCCAGCGCATCGGTGACGACGTCGAGCAGCTCGCCCTTCCTGCCCCGCTGCGCCTGCAGATCGAGAAATGCCTGGGCCGCGTCGGTGCGACGGACCACCGCGCCCAGGGACTCGACGAAGTCGGCGTCCCGCCCCGGTCCGGAGCCGATCTCGAGCACGCTGCCGCCGGCGGGCACGTACTCCATCATCCGCCGCATCGAATCCGCGATTTCGGGCTGCAGCGGGTGCTCGGCCACGATCGCGTTGTATTCGCGGGCATGCGCATCGTAGGACTGGATGGTGCGGCGCGATCTCTCCAGCGCCTGTGCAGGGACCTTCATGAGCAGCCTTTCCGGCCCCATCGGACATCCGGCGGGACCTGGATGGACAGTCTAGGCCCACTAGGAAAGCGGCCTAGGCATTGAGAGGTGCCGCCGTGTGCGCGGGCCGCAGCGCACGCAGGGCCAGCACCAGCACGACGGCCGAGCAGCACGCGATGCCCGCCACCATCGGCAGCGGCGTGCCATCGGCGAACGGCGACACCAGCGCCACCATCACCGCGCCGCCCGCGAAGTTCAGCGTGCCGAGCAGCGCCGAAGCCGTGCCGGCGCGCGCGGCATGCCCTTCCATCGCGACCACGAATGCCGAAGGCACGATCACGCCGTTGAGCCCGTAGACGACCACCAGCATGCCGACCAGCACGTCGAGCCGGTCGACGCCCGCCAGTGTCAGCACCAGCAGCAGCCCCGTGACGGCGGCATGCGCAATGACGGCCGTGCGCAGCACGCGCCGGATGCCGAAGCGCGCGGCGAGCCACCCGTTGGCCTGCGAGACCACGATCATCGACACCGCATTCGACGCGAACAGCAAGGCGTACATGCGTGGGGAAATGCCGTAGTGCGTGCTCATCACGAACGACGAGTTCGCGACGTAGACGAAGAAGCCCGACAGCGTGAGCGAGGCCATGAAAGCCACGGCAAGGAAGTGCCTGTCGCGCAGCAGGGCGCCATAGGCGGCCATCGCGCCGCGCAGGCTGCCCTGCGCACGCGCGGCGGGCGGCCGTGTCTCGGGCAGCAGCACCGCCACCATCGCCGCGGCAAGCACCGCCAGCGCACCGATCACCCAGAACACCGCGCGCCAGCTCGCGGCCTCGGCCACGAAGCTGCCCACCAGCGGCGCCAGGATCGGCGACACGCTGTAGACCAGGATCAGCAGCGACATCAGCCGCGCCGCCTCGGTGCCGGTGTGCAGGTCGCGCACCACCGCGCGCGGCGTCACCATGCATGCGCAGGCGCCGAGTCCCTGCAGGAAGCGGAAGGCGATCAGCACGCCGATGTCCGGTGCCAGTGCACAGCCGATGCTCGCCGCGACGAACACGGCAAGGCCCACGTACATCGGCCGCTTGCGTCCGAACATGTCGGACAGCGGACCGGCCACGAGCTGGCCCGCGCCGGTCGCGATGAAGAAAGCCATCAGGCTGGCCTGCACCGAATGCACATCGGCGCCGAGCGCATGGCCGATGGCAGGCAGCGCGGGCAGGTACATGTCGATGGCGGAAGGTCCGATCGCGGTGAGCAGGCCCAGCACGATGGCGTAGCGTGAAAGTTGATCGTTCGATGAGGACATGAGCCGATGGTCGCGCGTCGAACTGAATGATTGAATAATGAAGAGACCGCTTTTCTTATTCATTCGTACACAAGAAGCCATGGATCCCCTGTCCGATGTGCTGTCGATGCTCACGGTGAACAGCACGCTCTCCTCGCGCTTCGAGGGACGCGGCCGGTGGGCATTCCGCTATCCGCACTACGACTCGCACATCAAGCTCGGCGGCGTGCTGACGGGCCGCGTGAGGCTGCAGATCGAGAACAGGGGCCCGGCGGTCCTGCTGGAGACGGGCGACTTCTACCTGCTGACGAACGGCCAGCCTTTCACCTCCTCCAGCGATCCGCCGGGCCCGGTGCAGGACGGCATGCAGGTCAGCCGCGACCACCGCGGGCCCGACGGCGTGCTGCGCTACGACGGCCGCGGTGCAGGCGACGCCGAGCCGGTCAGCATGGCGAGCGGGCGCTTCACGCTCGACAGCGAAGCCGGCGAACTGCTGCTGCGCCACCTGCCGCCGCTGATCCACCTGCGCGCGAGCGACCCCGGCGCGCGGCCGCTCGTGGGGCTGCTCGACCTGCTGGGCTGGGAGACGGCCGAGATGCGGCCGGGCGCGTCGATCGCCCGCACGAATCTCGCCTCGCTGGTGCTGGTTCAGGCCTTGCGCGTGTACCTGGCGAATGCGCCGCAGCCCGAAGGCTGGCTGGGCGCGATGGCGGACGCGCGCATCGGCCAGGCCCTGTCGCGCATGCACGGAGACATCGCGCACCCATGGACCGTCGAACGCCTCGCGCAGTCGGCGGGCATGTCGCGCACCGCCTTCGCGGTGCGCTTCAAGGCACTGACGGGATCGACGCCGCTCGACTACCTGGGCGGCTGGCGCATGACGGTGGCGCGCAACGCGCTGCGGCACAGCGACGAGGCCATTGCGCGCATCGCCGAGCGCATCGGCTACCAGTCGGAAACCGCCTTCAGCGCCGCCTTCCGGCGGATGGTGGGCGAGAGCCCCGGGCGCTTTCGCACGCTGAGCCGCGGCGCGGCTACACCGAGCGCGTGATGCCGCCGTCCACTCGCAGGTTCTGGCCGGTGATGTAGCCCGCGCCTTCGGATGCGAGAAAGCCGATGACGGCGGCGATCTCGCTGCTCCTGCCGTAGCGGCCCATCGGAATGCGCGAACGGAACTCGGCCTTCTCGGGCAGGCTGTCGATGAAGCCGGGCAGCACGTTGTTCATGCGCACGTTCTTCGCTGCATAGGTGTCGGCGAAGAGCTTGGTGAAGGCCGCCAGGCCGGCGCGGAACACGCCCGAGGTGGGGAACACCGGGTCGGGCTCGAAGGCCGCGAAGGTGGAGATGTTGATGATCGCGCCGCCGCCCTGCTGCACCATGAGCGGCGCGACGAGCCGCGCGGGACGCACAGCGCTCAGCAGGTAGACGTCCATGCCGCGGTGCCAGTCTTCGTCGGTGATGTCGAGGATGGGCGCGCGCGGGCCGTGGCCTGCGCTGTTGACCAGCACGTCGACGCGGCCCCACTGGGCCACGACCTTGTCGACGAGGCGCCTGAGGTCGTCGTTCGACTGGTTGGAGCCGGTCACGCCGATGCCGCCGAGTTCGGCGGCCAGCGCCTCGCCCTTGCCCGACGACGACAGGATGGCTACGCGGAAGCCGTCGTCCGCGAGCTTGCGCGCTGCTGCGGCCCCCATGCCGCTGCCGCCCGCGGTGACGATGGCTACTTTTTTCTGGTCTTCAGAAGACATTCGTGATTCCTTGGTTCATGCGAGAGACCGCATTTAGCCAAGGAATCCGGTCTCCTGCCAGATGAGGCCGAGGGCCGGTGAGGGCCGGGCGATGTCAGGCCGCAGGCAGGGTCGCCTGCATCGAAGCCCGCCGGTTGAACGCTTCGAACCACTTCGCGCTGTTCGGCGCCCCGGTGCGCCAGTCCACGGAGGGAAAGCGGAAGTCCATGTAGCCCAGCGCGCAGCCGAAGGCGATGGTGCCGATGTCGACGCGGTCACCGAAGGAAGGCGCGGCGGTCTCCAGCCATTCGAGGCCGGTGTGCACCTTGGCGAGCTGGCCCTCGGTCCAGTCGGGCCAGCGCAGTTCCTCGGGGCGCAGCACGTTCTCGTAGCGTGCGAGCAATGCGGCGCCGGTCATGCCGTCGGCCAGCGCGAGTTCGGTGAGGCGCGCCCAGCGTTCGGAGCCGTCGGCCGGGAACAGCTTGCCCGACTTCGTGGCGTTCAGGTACTCGCAGATCACGCGGCTGTCGAACAGCACCTGGCCGTCGTCGGTGATGAAGGTCGGCACCTGGCCGAGGGGGTTCTTCGGGATGATGGTGGCGTCGCGCTTCACCGGGCCGGCCGCGCTGGGCAGCTTCTCGATGCGGTCGGCGATGCCCAGTTCGTGGGCCACGACCATGCATTTGCGCACGAAGGGGGAAGCGGGGGAGAAGAAGATTTTCATGACGATGTCGGGAGCTTGTGTTTCAGACGCGTGCCTCGCAGCCGTGGGCCAGGTGCATGCCCGCGACCCAGCCGAAGGTTAGCGCGGGTCCGAGGGTGATGCCGGGTGCGGGGTACTCGCCGCCCATCACCGAGTGCATGTCGTTGCCCGCGACGTAGAGGCCGGCGATGGGCGCGCCCTGCGCGTCGAGCACGCGGGCGTTGCCGTCGGCGCGGATGCCGAGCGCCGTGCCGATGTCGCCCGGGTACACCTTCACCGCATAGAACGGTGCCCTCCGCACCGGCGCGAGGCAGGCGTTGGGTTGATGGTCGGGGTCGCCTAGGTAGCGGTTGTAGGCGTCGCCGCCCTTGCCGAAGGCCGGGTCCTGGCCCTGCGCGGCGGGCGGGTTGTATGCGGCGACCGTGCGCACGAGGCCGGCCGGGTCCACGCCCGCCTGCTTCGCCAGGCCTTCCAGCGTGTCGGCGCGCAAGAGGTAGCCCGCCCGCACGAGGTGCTCGCGCGGGCGCCCGCCGGGCAGCGCCAGGCCCAGGCCCCACTTCTCGACGAAGTCGCTGTCGCACACCAGCAGCGCTGGAACGGCCGGCGCCTTTTCATTCGCGCGGTACATGCCGCGCACGAACTCGTGGTACGAGGTCGATTCGTTGACGAAGCGCTCGCCGCGCGCATCGACCGCGATGAGGCCCGGCTTGGCCCGGTCCCACACCAGGTGCGGATAGCGCAGCACGCTGCCGTCGGGCCGCGTGAGCAGCGACACCGGCGCCCACAGCGCCGGACCCGCGTGGCCGGTGCCGAGCGTCCCTCCGGCATCGCGCGCCATGGCGATGCCCTCGCCCGTGTTGTCCTGCGGGGACATCGAATACGGCCCCGTGGGCGCCGGATAGTGCTGGCCGCGCAGGGCCGCATTCCAGGGAAAGCCGCCCGTTGCGACGACCACGCCGCGGCGCGCATGCACCGTGATCTCCCTGCCGTCCCGACGAAGCTTCACGCCCGTGACCCTGCCGTCCGCGTCCCGCTCCAGGCCCAGCGCCGGCGTGCCGGTCCAGAACGGAATGCCCTCCTTCAGCACGCTGTGGAAGAGCCGGGCCGCCAGCGCATTGCCCAGCAGCACGCGCGTGCCGCGGTGGTGGCCGCTCAGCCGGTCGCCGAAGTAGCGCAGCACCAGCTTCACGCCGTGCTTCCACGAGGCAAGGGAGCGCCAGACGCCGAGCAGGTGCTTCACGTCCGTCATGTTGACCATCATCCCGCCGAGCACGCAGAACTCGGGCAGCGGATCGCGCAGGGTCTTGAAGTGAGCGCCGAGCAGGCGGCCGTCGAACTCGATGGGGTCGAGCGAACGTCCGCCCATGGCGGCGCCTTCGCGGTCGGGGTAGTAGTCGGGCGAGTAGGTGCGGGCCGCGAGCTTCACGTCGGTGTGCTCGCGCAGGTAGCGCAGCGCACGCGGACCGGCGTCGAGGAAGGCGTGGCGCAGCGCCTCGTCGCCGGCTGCGCCCACCGTGTTCTGCAGGTAGGTCAGGGCCTTCTCGCGGGTGTCGGGATGGCCGGCTGCTTCCGCCTGGTCGTTGAGGGGCACCCAGACGGCGCCGCCCGAGATCGCCGTCGAGCCGCCGATGCGGTCGGTCTTCTCGACCACCAGCACGTCGAGCCCCTCGAGCTTCGCGGTGAGCGCAGCCGAGAGTCCGCCCGCGCCGCTGCCGATGACGACGACGTCGTACCCGCTCTTGTCCTGCGGTTCCTGTTGTTGCTGCTGTTGCGCCATCAGGCCCCCGAGCCGCCGAGCGACTTTCCGCCGTCGACGAAGAGTACCTGCCCCGTCACGAAGCAGGTCGATGGCGATGCGAAGAAGGCCACCGCGTTGGCGATGTCCTCGGGCCGACCGGCGGCGCCGGTGGGCTGCAGCGCGAGCTGCGCGGCCAGCCGCTCGGGCGTGAGCGCGCGCAGCAGCGGCGTGTCGATGAGCCCCGGCGCGATGGCGTTCACCATGATGCCGCGCGGTGCCAGCTCCATCGCGCTGGCGCGCGTGTAGCCCACCAGCGCGGCCTTCGAGGCCACGTAGTGCGGATGATTCTTCGCACCCAGGTAGGCGCGCGACGCGATGTTGACGATGCGTGCGCCGTCCGCCATCCTGCGCGCGGCCTCCTGCGTGAGCGTGGCCACGGCCAGCAGGTTGACCTCGTACATGCGGCGGAAGTCGGCGGAGCTCACCTCAAGGAACTTGCGCTCGTCGAAGATGCCCGCGTTGTTGACCAGCGCGGTGAGCGGCGGCAGCGCCTGCACCATCGCGCGCACCGCAGGCTCGTCGGTGAGGTCGATGGCGCGGCATTCCACGTCCAGGCCCGCGGCGCGCAGCGCCTGCGACTCGCGTTCGGCGAGCTCGCCGTTGTAGTCGGCCATCACCACTCGCCATCCGTCGCGTGCCATGCGCTCGACGATGGCGCGGCCCATGCCGCTGGCACCGCCGGTCACGAGGACCAGCGGTTTCTCTTCACTGCTGTTGTTCATGTTCGTTCCGTTGGAAGGCGGCCGTCAGACCGCCAGGTAGCCGCCGTCGACAGGCAGCACCACGCCATTGACGTAGCTCGCCATCGAGGAAGCGAGAAATACGACCGGCCCCGCGATCTCGTCCGCCTCGCCGTGACGCTTGACGGGCACGCGGCTCAGATACCAGTCGGTGCCGTGCTCGGTCTCGCGCTGCCCTGCCGTCATGTCGGTGACCATCAGGCCCGGCGCCACCGCGTTCACGCGCACGCCGTAGGGCGCGAGGTCGCGCGCCAGCACCTGCGTGAGCGAGCGCACCCCGCCCTTGGCCACCACGTAGCCGGCCGACGAGATGCCCGCACCGAAGGCCACGATGGAAGAGAGGTTCACGATGCTGCCCTGCGTGCGCTTGAGCGCGGGCACGAAGGCCTGCGACACGTTGAACACGCCCTGCAGGTTGACCGACATCACGCGGTCCCAGGCCTCGCGCGCGCCGGGCTCGTCGAACTTCGAGCGCGCGGAGATGCCGGCGTTGTTCACCAGGATGTCGATGTCGCCGTGCGACGCAGCGATGCGCGCGGCCAGCGCATCGACCGCCGCGGCGTCGCTCACGTCGACGCTGTCGGCATCGGCGCGGCCGCCACCTTCGCGGATCGACGCGGCCACCTGCCGGGCCACATCGAGGTCGCGGTCCACCACCAGCACGTGCGCGCCCTCGGCGGCCATGCGCCGCGCGATGGCTTCACCCAGGCCGCGCGCGGCGCCGGTGACGAGCGCGAGTTTGTCTTCGAGAAGCATGGAATTGCCTTATGGAGATCGTTGAACGTCAATGGTTGGCAGGTCTCTCGCGCAAGCACTTCTTTGCGAGGCGGTCGGAATCCTTTCGCGGAACACCGCGGAACCGGCTTTGCCGGGCCGCGGGTGTCGCCCCCCGCAAGGGGGAAGGCGCGCGCGACACGAAGTGCGCGAACACTGGGGCTGAGCAACATGACTAGACGCCGAGGTAGGCACGGCGCACGGCCTCGTCGTTGACCAGCTGCGCAGCAGGCCCGTGCAGCGAGATCTCGCCGTTCTCCAGGATGTAGCCGTAGCTCGATACCGCCAGCGCGAGCTGCACGTTCTGCTCGACCAGCAGGATGGTGATCTTCTGCTCGCGGTGCAGCTGCTCGATGATCCCGAACATCTGCTCCACCAGCAGCGGCGACAGTCCCATCGAAGGCTCGTCGAACAGCATCACGCGCGGGCGCGCCATCACGGCGCGGCCGATGGCCAGCATCTGCTGCTCGCCGCCCGAGAGCGTGGCGGCCATCTGGCCCTGGCGCTCCTTCAGGCGGGGGAACATCGCGTACACCGCCTCCAGGTCGTTGCGGATGCCCGTGCGGTCGCGCCGCAGGTAGGCGCCAAGGTCGAGGTTCTCGCGCACGCTCATGTCGCGGAACACCTGCCGGCCCTCGGGCACCTGCACGATGCCGCGCTTGACCAGCGCGTCGGAGCCGAGCCTGTCGATGCGCTCGCCCGCGAGCCGCACTTCGCCTTCGGTGCAATCGACGATGTTCGAGATGCAGTTCAGCGTGGTGGTCTTGCCCGCGCCGTTGCTGCCGAGCAGCGCGACGATCTGCCCCTCGGGCACTTCCACCGACACGTCGCACAGCGCCTGGATGCGGCCGTACGCCGCCGAGATGCCGCGCAGCGACAACAGTGCTTCCTCAGCCATGCGCGGCTCCCTTCCCATTCCCCTTGCCCAGATAGGCCTCGATCACGCGCGCATTGCTGCCGATCTCCGAAGGCGTGCCCTCGGCGATCTTCTCGCCGAAGGCCATCACGGTGATGCGGTCCGAGATCGACATCACCAGCTGCATCACGTGCTCGACCAGCAGCACGGTGATGCCGTCGCGCGCCACCAGCTCCTTCAGCAGCCGGTCGAGGCTTTCGATCTCGCGGTTGCGCAGGCCGGCGGCCGGCTCGTCGAGCAGCAGCAGCCTGGGCCTGATGGCCAGCGCGCGCGCCAGCTCCAGCAGCTTCTGGCGGCCGAAGTCGAGGTCGCGCGCGGGCTGGTCGCGCTCGTCGACCAGGCCCACGCGCTCCAGCAGGTGCAGGGCGTAGTCCTCGGTCTCGCGGTCGGGCCGGCGCAGCAGGCGGCCCAGCGTGCCGGCGGCGCGTGCGTGGGTGCCGAGCAGCACGTTCTCCAGCACCGACAGCTCGGCGAAGAGCTCCAGGTTCTGGAAGGTGCGCGCGATGCCCAGCGAGGCCATGCGGTGCGGCGCCACGCGCGTGAGCTCTCGGCCCTCGAAGCTCACGCTGCCGCTGCTGGGCGTGTAGAAGCGCGAGATGCAGTTGAAGGTGGTCGACTTGCCCGCGCCGTTCGGCCCGATCAGCGCGTGGATGCGGCCCTGCTCCATCTGGAACGAGAGGCCGTTCACCGCCTTGAGGCCGCCGAACACCACGCTGATGTCGCGCACGTCGAGGAATGCCGTCGCGCTCATCGCACGGCCTCCTGCACGCTGACCGAGCTCGCGCGCTGCGCCTTGCGGCGCACCGCGAACAGGGATGCCATGCCCTTGGGCAGGAACATCATGAAGAGCATGAGGATGCCGCCGTAGATGATCTCCTGGTACGACGGCGCCTGCCGCAGCAGCTCCGACACCAGGCCGAACACGATGGCGCCCGCCACCGCGCCGCGCACCGAGCCGAGGCCGCCCACCACCACCATCGTGAGGATCAGGATCGTGGTCTGGAAGCCCAGGCTCTCGGGGTGGATGAACGAGGTGAAGAGCGTGTACATGCCGCCCGCCACGCCCGCGAAGGCCGCCGACAGCACGAAGGCCGTGACCTTCACCGCGCGCGTGTTCACGCCCATGGCCACGGCCGCCACGTCGCTCTCGCGCACCGCGCGGAAGGCCGAGCCCAGCCGCGAGCGCGACAGCGCCACCGTGAGCCACAGCATGGCCGCCGCGATGACCACCACGAAGGGATACGCCTGCAGGTCGTTCATCAGCTGCAGGCCGCCCAGAGACGCCGGCTTCATCTGCATGCCGTTGGAGCCGTTGGTCACCGACTCCCAGTTCAGGAACACCCATTGCATCGCCTCGCCGAAGGCGAAGGTGGCGAGCGCGAGGTAGATGTCGCGCATGCGCAGCGCCAGCAACCCGATGACCCAGCCCAGCGCGGCCGACAGCAGCGCGCCCGCCAGGATGGACACGAAGAACGGCGGCTGCCACTGGTTGTTGATGAGCCCGGCGGTGTAGATGCCGATGCCGAAGAAGGCCGCATGCGAGAGAGCGAACTGCCCCGTCTCGCCGATGACCAGGTGCATGCCGAGCGCGAGCACGGCGAACACCATCAGCAGGTTGACCACATACAGCACGTAGCCGCTGGCGGTGAAGGGCAGCACCGCGAGCACCAGCGCCATGGCCAGCAGCGCCGCGCGGTCGCGCCAGGGGGAGGAAGAGGAAGAAGCCGACGACGCGTTCATACCTTCTTCACCTGCGGCTTGCCGCCCAGCAGGCCCTGCGGGCGCACCAGCAGCACCACCATGATCGCCACGAAGGGCGCGACCACGATGGCGTTGGACGAAATGAAGAGCCCCACCAGGTTCTCGACGATGCCGATGATGAAGCCGCCCACCACCGCGCCTGGCAGGCTGGTGAAGCCTCCGACGATGGCGGCCGCGTAAGCCAGGATCGCGATGTGACCGATGTCGGGCGTGATGAGGATCTTGGGCGTGATGAGCAGCGCCGAGATGGCCGAGATGACGCCGGTGAGCGCCCAGATCTGCATGCGGATGCTGCCGAGCTTCACGCCCACGATCTGCGCGCCGCGCGGGTTCATGCCCACCGCGCGCATGGCCTGGCCGGTGCGGGTGCGCGTGAACATCAGGTACAGCAGCACCATCGTCACCAGCGCCGAGCCGAGGATGGCGAGGTCGAGCAGCGTGAGCGAGGCCTGGCCGATGGTGATCGGGTCCTGCGGCACCAGCGAGGGCAGCGAGCGCGGCGTGTCGCCCAGGCCGGTCTTGCGAACCAGGCCCTTGAGCAGGTAGGCGAAGCCCAGCGTGGCGATGACGAGCTGCACGCCCACGCCGCGCGAGGCGGTCACGCGCTGCATCACCACGCGCTGGAAGAGCGCCGCGAGCAGGGCCGTGACCGCGATGCTCGCGAGCACCGCGCCCCAGTAGGGCCAGCCCCACACCACGAGCGGGAAGAGCGCGGCGTAGCCGCCGGCCATGAAGATCTCGCCCTGCGAGAAGTTGGGCACGTCGGTGGTCTTGAAGACCATGACGATCGCCACCGCGAGCAGCGCGTAGACGCTGCCGGTCACGATGCCGGACAGCACGCCCTGCTGCACGAAAAGCCAGATATCGGAAAGGCTCATGGGTTCGCGGCCGTCCTCAGGGCTTGTACTTCCACACGCTCTTGTAGCTGCCGGGCACGAGCGTCATGTTGGTTGCGTCGAACTTGATGTAGATGGCCGCCTCCTGCGCGGCGCGGTCGTCGGGGCCGAACTCGATCGGACCCGCCATCACGCCGGAGTCGAACTTCATCGTCGACAGCGCCGTCAGCACCTTCTCGCGCGTCGGGTTCGGCCCGGCCGCCTTGAGCGCGTTGACCACCGCCATGGCCGAGGGAATGCCGTAGGGCATGTAGGTCTGCGGATAGCCGGGTTTGGAGGCCAGGTCGGGGTAGGCGGCCTTGTACATGTCGTACACCCACTTCAGCTTGGGGCCGCCGGGCACGTCGGCCAGCACTTCCTGGATGTAGACGTTCTTGAAGGCGTCCTTGTTGCCCACGTTCTCCACCAGCTGCTTGAGGTCGGCGGTGGAGTTCACGGCCAGCACGATGGGCTTGTTGAAGCCCAGCTCGAAGGCGCGCTTGACGATCAGGCTCACGGGGCGCGCATAGGTGGTGAGCAGCAGCACGTCGGGGTTGGCGGCCTTGATCTTCAGCATCGGCGCCGTGACGTCGGTGATGTTCGGGTTGACCGACTGCACCTGCAGGTCGATGCCGCCGAGCGCCTTGGCCTGCGCCTGGGCCGACTCCAGGTTCCAGCCGCCGTAGGCGTCGTCGTGGTTGATGTAGCCGATCTTCTTCGCCTTGAGGTGCTCGCTCGCGAACTGCACCATCGAGCCGCCCACCGCGTGCTGCGAGATGGAGAAGGCGCCGTAGATGTACTTCGAAGGCGGATACAGCGCGCCGTCGCCCGATGCGTTGAGCATCACCAGCGGGATCTTCGCGCGCTCGACGTATTCGCGCGCGCCCACCACTGCCGCCGAGCAGGAGCCGCCGTTGAGCAGGAACACCTGGTCCTGCTCGGTGAGCTTCTTCACCGCGGCCAGCAGGTCGTTGGCGTTGCAGCGGTCGTCCTCCACCACCAGCTCGATCTTGCGGCCGTTCACGCCGCCTTCCTTGTTGATCTTGTCGTAGTACATCTTCGCGGCGTTGATGACGTCGAAGCCGTAGTTCATCGACGCGCCCGACATCGGCGAGAACATGCCGATCCTGATGGTCTTGTCGGTGATGCCGGGCTCGGCGTGCGCCAGCGCGGCGGGCGCCGTCGCGCACAGCGCCGCGCCGAGTGCGAAGGGTGCGAGGGCAGAAACAAGGAAGTTCTTTTTCATGAGCTGTCTCCGTTGGAATGAATGCTGAAGGACCCGCGCCGCCGAGCTACTGCATGCGGTAGCCGCCGTTGACGTCGATCACGTTGCCCGTGATGTAGGCCGCCTGTTCCGAGACCAGGTAGTCGACTGCGCCGGCCACGTCGTCCACCGTGCCGATGCGCCCGAGCGGGATGTTGGCGGCGGCCGCGTCGAGCGCGCCGCTGCTGCGCACGGTGCCGCGCAGCATGTCGGTGTCGATCAGGCCCGGCGCCACCGAATTGACGGTGATGCCCATGTGCGCCGACTCGCGCGCCATGGCCTTGGTGAGGCCCAGCACCGCCGACTTGGCGCCGATGTAGGTGGCGCTGGAGCGGTAGCCGCCGAGCTGTGCCGCCACCGAGCCGAAGGTGACGATGCGCCCGTGCGCCACGGGCTTCGCCTCGCGCCGGCGCAGGTATGCACGCCCGCACAGGAACACGCTGCGCGCGTTCACGGCGAAGGTGCGTTCCCAGTCTTCCAGCGTGGTGTCCTTGATGAGGGAGCGCTCGCCGCCCGGCATCAGCAGCACGCCGGCCACGCAGACCAGCGCCGCGACCGGGCCGATGCTGCCCTCGATGTCGTCGAACACGGCCTCGACGGCCGCTTCCTCGCTCACGTCGAACTGGCGGAAGTGGTGCCCTTCCCCGAGCGACTGCGCCACGGCGCGCGCATTGGCGCCGTCGATGTCGGCCACGACGACGCGATAGCCGCTGGCGGCGAGGCGGCGGCACACGGCCTCGCCGATGCCCCGGCCGCCGCCGGTCACGAGGGCCAGCCGGCCGTGGGGTTGTGCATGATGGTCCGCCATGGGCTGAAGGGTCTCCGGGCCGCGCAGGGGCGGCTTGAAAGTTGATCGAGGGCCGCATTGTGTATACATGAAATCATTCATGCGCCCTCGTTTACCCTAACAATTCGAACTATCGGCCCAATTTCCCGGCATCATGTATACCTGACATGGACACACTCTCCCAACAAGTCACAGAGACGCTGCGCACCTGGATCCTTCACGGCAGGCTCTCGCCGGGCATGCGCGTGGAGGAAGTACCGATCGCCGAAAGCCTCAAGGTCTCGCGCACGCCGGTGCGCGCCGCGCTTGCCGCGCTGGCGATGGAAGGGCTGATCGACCACCAGCCGAAGAAGGGCTACCTGGTGCGCGCCTTCGCGCTCGAGGACATCCTCGCGGCCTACGAGGTGCGCTCGGTGCTCGAGGGCCTGGCCTGCCGGCGCTTCGCTTCGCTGGGCGTGGACGAGCCCACCGCGGCCCTGCTGCGCGAGTGCCTGCGCGAGGGCGACGAGATACTGGCCAAGGGAAAGCTGCTGGTGGAAGACCTCGCGCCCTACCAGCAGATGAACGTGAAGCTGCACAACACGCTGATGCACGGTGCGCGCAACCCGTGGGTGGTGCGCTTCGGCGCGCAGGCGCAGGCGGTGCCCTTCGCGTCGGACCGGATCATGCTGTGGAACGACCACGGCGTGATCCTGCGTTCGCACGACGACCACCACCGCATCGTGCAGGCCGTGATCTCAGGCGACGCGGCCCGCGCCGAGCAGCTGATGCGCGAGCACGTGTACTACGCGGGCATCCTTTTGCGCGACAACTACCAGCGGCTGCTCGACGAGCGCAGTCGCGAGGGGGCTGCCGCCCACGCTCGTCACGAACGAGCCGCCGGCTTCCTGATGCGCAGCATGCCCTCCTGCGCCGCCGAGGCCACGAGCCGGCCGTCGCGCGCATAGAGGCTGCCGCGGCACAGGCCGCGCGCGCCGCCAGCGCTGGGCGAATCGAGCACGTACAGCAGCCAGTCGTCCATGCGGAAGTCGCGGTGGAACCACATCGCGTGGTCGAGGCTGGCGGGGCGCACCTGCCCGCTCATGAAGCTCAGGCCGTGCGGCAGCATCGCGGCGCGCAGCAGACCGTGGTCGGAGGCGTAGGCCAGCAGCGCGCGGTGCACCATCGGGTCGTCGGGCAGCGGCGCGATGGCGCGCATCCAGATGGCGCTCTGCGCCGAGGTCGGACGCACCTGCGGCGCGATCAGGTCCTCGGGGTCGACGCGGCGGTACTCGATGCCGTGCGGCTGGATCGCCTTGGTGCGCCATGGCTCGGGCAGGCGATCGCCGAGCGCGATGCGCTGGTCCAGCTCGCTGACGAGCCCGTCGGGGCCTTCCACCTCGGGCATGTCGAACTGGTGCTCGACGCCTTCGTCCACGGTCTGGAACGAGGCGGACATTTCAAAAATGATGCGCTCCTGCTGGCGCGCCACCACGTGGCGGGTGGTGAAGCTGCGGCCGTCGCGCACGCGGTCGACGCTGTACTCGATGGGCGCATGCTCTCCCGGCAGCAGGAAATAGGCGTGCATGGAATGCACCGGCCGCTCGGCGCCCACGGTGAGGCTCGCGGCCATCAGCGACTGGCCGAGCACCTGGCCGCCGAACACGGCGGGCGTGCCGATATCTTCGCTCTGGGCCAGGAAGCGGTCGCCGCCCAGCGGCTCGAGCTGCATGAGCGAGACGAGTTCATCGACGAGGCGGGAGGCGGTGGCGGGATCGGTGGTCATCGGGAAGGCAGGCAAATCGTTCGAAAAGGCAACCCTCGAACATAGCAAAGCCTGCGCCCGACGCCTGTCGCGGGGCTGTCAGCAGCAGCCCGGGGCCGCTACCTGAAGAAGCAGACGTCCATGAAGCGCGCGCGGCAGCTGTAGTCGGTGCCGCCCTGCACCACGGCCAGCGGGGCCCCGCCGAGCACCAGCGAGCCGTCGGCGGCGCGGCCCAGCGGCGTGGGCGCGGCCTTCTCGGCGGGGCCGGTGGCGGTTTCCTCCTCGACGTACTTCAGGTAGTGGGTGCGCGAGAAATCGACGCCCTCGCCTTCCTTCAGCACGCCGGCCTCGTAGCGCTTGCCCCTGGCGGTGCCGATGTAGCGCAGCGCCGGGCCGGTGCGGTCGCCGTACTTCACCTCGGTCTTAGCGAAGCCGGTCTGCGTGAGAAAGACCTGGTCCTCGGGCGTGAGGTCGGCGTCGAAGGCCATCAGCACGTACTGGCCCTCGAAGCTCTGGTTGCGCGCCACCTTGACTTCGCCGGCCAGCGCCGGCGAGATCTTCGTGCGCCCTTCCCAGCGCAGCATCGAGGCCACGGACGGGTCGCCGTCGAACACGTAGTGGTGCTTCTCGCCGACGATGACCAGCTTGCGGCCGTCCTTGCTGGCCAGGAAGCTCACCATCGCCTCCTTGCCGTGCACCGGCTCGCCCTCCGGCGTGCTCGCGCAGCCCCACAGCATGAGGCCGGGCACGGCGCACGAAAGTGCCAGGAGAGCGCGGCGCGTGGCGGCGGGCAACGAAGTGGCCGGCGGCGAAGGGAGGTTCACGTTGCGTCCGGGGTCGAGTTCATCCTGCCCCGGACTCTAGCGCGCCCCGCCGCTCAGCGGTCGAGGTCGACGCCGTCGGCGGCCAGCTTTTTCTGCAGCGCCGGGATGTCGACCGAGGCGAAGCTGCCCGCGCCCACCGATGCCGCCGCCGTGCCCGCGGCCTGCCCCATGACGAAGCAGCCGCCGCTGGCGCGCGCGGCCGACTGGCCCTCGTGCGTCATCGACGCGCAACGCCCGGCCACCAGCAGGTTGTCGAGGGTCTGCGGCACCAGCATGCGCCAGGGCAGGTGGTTGTAGGCGTTGTCCTCGTCGCGCGGGAAAGCCCACTCGATGCGGCCGTCGGCGTGCATCTCCATCGGCCAGGCATTGAGGCCGATGTTGTCGTCGAACTTCGCCGAGCCCAGGATGTCCTCGCGACCGAGCGCGTACAGGCCCTGGATGCGCCGCGTCTCGCGGATGCCGACCTGCGGCGCGATCTCGACGATGGCCGACTGCGCGAAGCCCGGCACCTCGGCCTTCAGGAACTTGAAGTACTCGCTGATCTGGCGGCGCCCTTCGAGCTCGCCCTCGGAGAGTTCGCGCGCATCGACGCCGTTCATCGCGCGGCCCTGAGAATTGCGGATCTGCGTGACGTTGGCGCGCCACTCGCGCGGGTCCTTGTTGGGACGCAGGATCGCGCCCTCGCGCGGGAACCTGTAGACGCCGGGCTTGTGCTGCTCGGCGCGTGCCATGAAGTCGTTGATGGCCTTGAACTCGCCCACCGCCTCCAGCGCGGCCGGCGCGTCGACCTGGCCGATGCGGAACATGGTGGTCGGGAAGAGCCCGCTGCCGTGGCCGTCGCCCACTTCGAAGGGCACGCCCGCGAAGGCGGCCACGTCGGCGTCGCCGCTGGCGTCGATGAAGGCGTTGGCGCGGATCGCCTGGCGGCCCGACTTGGTCTCGACCACCAGCGCGGCGATGCGCTTGCCGTCGAGCACCACGGCCGCCGCCAGCGCGTGGAACAGCAGCTTCACGCCCGCGTCGCCCAGCAGCTGGTCGGCGGCGAGCTTGTAGGCCGAGGTGTCGTACGAGCGCACGCAGATGCGCCCGCCCATCCCGTTCTGCGGCTGGTTCATGCCGTTGAGCGCGGCGATGCGGTCGATGAGCTCGTCGACGACGCCGCGCACCAGCTGCGTCATCTCGCCCTTGCGCTTGCCGTACAGGCCCGCGAAGTTGGTGACGCCGCCTGCGGTGCCCATGCCGCCGAGGAAGCCGTAGCGCTCCACCAGCAGCGTGCTGGCGCCGTGGCGCGCGGCGCTCACGGCGGCCGCGATGCCGGCGGGGCCGCCGCCGACCACCACCACGTCGTACTCGCCGAACACCGGCAGCGCGCGCGCCGGTTCATGCAATGTGGAAGTCATTCAGATAGGTCCATGGATGTCTGTTCGGGAGACACCGCGGATCCGGCTTTGCCGGTCCGTCGGTGTCGCGCCCTGCAAGGGGGTCGGCGCGGCGACACGAAGTGCGCGGCGCCTGAGGGTGTGCTCACTGCAGCTTGATGCCGCGGGCCGAAATGATCTTGGTCATGATGGCGGCCTCTTCATTGACGCGCGTGCGCATGCCGTCCGGCGAGGTGCCCACGGCCTGCCAGCCCTGCTCGAAGAGCTTGCGGCGCACGTCGGGGTTCTTCATGATCGCCTCGAGCTCGCGGCTGATGCGAGCCTGCGCCACCTTCGAGAGGTTGGCCGGGCCCAGCAGCGCCACCCACACCTCGAGGTTGAAGTCCTTCACGCCGGCGTCCGACAGCGGCGGGATCTCGGGCACCAGCGCACTGCGGCCGCCCGTGAGGCCGATGGCCTTGAGCTTGCCGGCCTTGATCTGCGGCATGGCCACGCCCGGCGGGATCAGGCCCATCTGCACCTGGTCGCCCAGCATCGCGGTGATGACCTGCGGGTTGCCCTGGTAGGGCACGTGCTCGGGCTTGAAGCCGGGCACGCGGGTCTTGAGCAGCTCCATGCCTAGGTGGCCGACAGAGCCGATGCCCACCGAGCCGTAGTTCCACTTGTCGCCGGCCTTGCGGCCTTCGTCGAAGAAGGCGGTGCCCGAGGGCAGGTTGTTCTGCGCCACCAGCACCAGCGGGGCGGTCGCGATCAGCGAAAGGTAGGTGAAGTCCTTGACCGGGTCGTAGGGCAGCTTGGGGTACAGCATCTTCGACGACGTGAGGTTGCCGTTGATGACGATGCCCAGCGTGTGGTCGTCGTTGGCCTTGGCCACCTGGTCGGCCGCGATGTTGCCCGAGGCGCCGGCCTTGTTGTCGACCACCACCGGCTGGCCCAGCGCCTTGGCCAGCGGCTCGGCGATGGTGCGCGCGGCGATGTCGGGCGTGGAGCCGCCCGGGAAGCCCACGAGCAGGCGGATCGGCTTGGTCGGCCAGGCGGCGTTGTCTGCGTTGGCGCTCAGCGGCAGCATGGCGGCGGCGACCAGGCCGCAGGCGATCAAAAGGGCTCTCTTGGTGGCGTGCATGGAGAAAAAGTGTGAAAAAGTCGTCAAAAAACCAAAGAGGGCCAGCTTAACTGCCGCGCAAGACGCCGGGCAAGACCGAAGTCCGGCGCGCCCTCGCTATTCGAGGCTGATGTTGCCCCTTCGCACCAGCTCGCCGTACACCTTCGACTTGGCCTCGGCATTGCGCTCGATTTCCTCGGGCGACCATGCGAGCGGCTCGAAGGCGAAGGTGTCGAAGCGGGCGCGGATCTCGGGATCGGCGATGACCTTGGCCACGTCGGCATTGATCTTCGCCTTGATGGCCGCCGGCACGCCCTTGGGCGCGAGCAGCGACACGAACGAATTGACCTCCAGCGAGGCGGGGCCGCCCGCCTCGGCCATGGTCGGCACGTCGGGCATCTGCGGGATGCGCTTGGTGGCCGCCACCGCGATGTAGCGCAGCTTGCCGGCCTTGTAGATGCCCTGGCTCGACGGAATGCTCGCGAAGGCCCACGGCACCTCGCCGGTGCCCACGTTCGAGTAGAGCTGCGACACCTCGCGGTAGGGCGCATGGCGCATGTGGATGCCGGTGAGCGCCTCCAGCTGCTGCGCACCCAGGTGGCCCGGGCTGCCCACGCCCCACGAGCCGTAGACGATGCCGTCGGGGTTGGCCTTGGCCGCGGCGATCAGGTCGCCCATGTTCTTCCACTTGGAGTCGGTGCCCACGGCCACGAAGAAGGGCGTGCGAAAGAGCGAGGCCACCGGGTCGAAATGCTGCAGCGTCACGAAGTTGCGCGACTTGTACAGGTGCGGCAGCGCGGCGATGTGCTCGCTGTCCAGCTGCAGCAGCGTGTAGCCGTCGGGCGCGCCGCGGCGGGCCTGGTCGATGGCGATGAAGCCGCCGCCGCCCGGCCGGTTGTCGATGACCACGCGCTGGTTCCACAGGCGCGAGAGCTTGTCCGAGACGAGGCGCAGCACCGCGTCGGGGCCGCTGCCGGCGGCGAAGGGCGTGACCAGGGTCACGGGCTTGCTGGGGTAGTCGGAAGCCTGGGCCAGTGCTCCCGTGGTGGCCGTCAGGGCCAGCAGGCCCGTCATCAGTGCGCGCGAAAAGTTCATCTCTCTTGTCTCCTGGGCGTGGACCTGGATGGTCGCCTCGATGGTTATGAATGTTGAAAGAAAACTGCCTCAGTGTCGCGAAAGCACGGCCGCGGCTTCGGCGACGGCCGCGGCCGAAGGACGCAGCGACTCGGGCGCGTCGTCCAGGCAGCGCTCGGGCCGCCAGGCGTAGAGCCACTCGACCGCATCGTAGAAGCGTTCGGGCGTGCGGCCCGGCCACAGGCTGTTGCGCACCAGGCGCTCCACGCCCTTGGCATGGTAGAGGCGCCCCATCTCGCGCACCGACAGCACCACGCGCGCCGTGCGGGCGACCCGCGCCGCCTCGTAGAGCTTGAAGGCGGCGGGCATGTCGAAGCCGCAGGCCTTCACCGCCTCGCCGAGCGTCACGGCGTCTTCCAGCGCCATGCACGCGCCCTGCGCGAGGTACTGCATCATCGGATGGGCCGCGTCGCCCAGCAGCGTGGCGGCGCCTTCGCTCCAGCGCTCGACCGGGTCGCGGTCGGCGGTGCTCCAGCGGCGCCACGAGGTCGGACGGTCGAGCAGCTGGCGCGGGCGCGCATGCACGCCCTCGAAGTACGAGAGCACTTCCTCCTTGCTGCCGTCGGTCACGCCCCACTCCTCCTTCTCGCGGCTGTGGAAGGTGACGACCAGGTTGTACTGCTCGCCGTGGCGCAGCGGGTAGTGCACCAGGTGGCAATTCGGGCCGGCCCAGACCACGGGCGCGTTCCAGCGCAGGTCGGCCGGCATGTCGGCCGCGGGCACCACGGCGCGATACACCACGTGGCCCGACACGCGCGGCGCGTCGCCGATGAGCCGGCCGCGCACCACCGATTTCACGCCGTCGCAGCCGACGATGGCATCGGCCTTGAAGCTGCGGCCGTCGCGCGTCGTTGCGGTGACGCCCTGCCCGCCCAGGTCGATGGACTCCACCTGCGCCGAGGTGTGGAAGCGGATCAGCGGATGCTGCTTCACCGCCTCATGGATCGCGCCGTGCAGGTCTGCGCGATGGCTCACCGCATACGGATTCTTGAAGCGCGCACGGAAGGCCTCGCCCACCGGCACCGAGGCCACTTCGCCGCAGTCGACGGCGTCCATCATCACCAGCCGGTCGGTGAACACCGAGCCCCGGCGCACCGCCTCGCCCACGCCCAGCGCGTCGAGCGCCGCAAAGGCATTGGGGCCGAGCTGCAGGCCAGCGCCGATCTCGCCGATGGTGGCGCTCTGCTCGAGCAGGTCGATGGAAACACCCAGGCGCGCGAGCGCCAGCGCGGCGGCCATGCCGCCGATACCGCCGCCGACCAGCAGCACGGTGGGAGGGTTCTTCGATGAAGTCATGGCGGGCCCGTGCTTTCCGGTGGATTCGGTCAGTCGATATGCACAGTCAGCGACGGCAGGCGCTCGATGCTCACCTTGATCGTCTGGCCCGGCTTCACCGCTCCCACGCCCTCGGGCGTGCCGGTGAAGATCAGGTCGCCGGGCTGCAGCGTGAAGAGGGTCGAGAGGTTGGCGATGACTTCGTTCACCGACCAGATGAGGTACGTGATGTCGCTCTTCTGGCGCACTTCGCCATCCACTTCGAGCACGATGGCGCCGGCGTTGATCTCGCCCACGTCGGCCAGCGTGCGCAGCGGCGCGATGGGCGCGGAGAAGTCGAAGGCCTTGCCGATCTCCCAGGGGCGGCCCTGCTCGCGCATCTTCATCTGCAGGTCGCGGCGGGTCATGTCCAGGCCCACGGCGTAGCTGTGGATGTGGCTGGCGGCCTGCTCGACCGGGATGTTGGCGCCGCCCTTGCCGATGGCGACCACCAGCTCGGCCTCGTAGTGGTAGTTGCTGGTGAGCGGCGGATAGGGAATGGAGGCGGTCTCGCCCTCGGCCACCGGCACCACCGAGGCGTCGTCGTTGGGCTTGCAGAAGAAGAAAGGCGGCTCGCGGTCGGGGTCGAAGCCCATCTCGCGTGCATGGGCGGCGTAGTTGCGGCCCACGCAGTAGACGCGGCGCACCGGGAACTGCTGGTCGGAGCCGGCGATGGGCAGGCCGACGATGGAAGGAGGCGTGAAGACGAAGGACATGGAAGGCTCCTGCCGCTCGGGGCGGCACACGGTCAGAAAGAAAGAAAAATCGGAACTGCGCGCCCGGGCTTCAGGCGTCTTCGAGGAAGGCCTCGCGCAGGATGCCCATGGCCTGCTGCACGGGGCGGTCGGAGAAGCTGAAAAGCACCGCGTCTCCATCCGGCGACGACAGCTTCAGCGTCGCCCACGAGGGCACCACGAAGGTGTCGCGCGGACCGAATGAGAAGCGCTGGCCGGCGATCTCGGCCGTGCCGCGGCCCTCGACCACGCTGTAGACGACGCCGTCGGTCGCGCGGTGCGCCTTGCCCGCGAAGCCCTTCGGCAGCAGTTGCAGGTTGGTCGCGATGGTCGGCATCGGCGAGCCGCCGGTCAGCGGGTTGATGTAGCGCAGCTTGTGGCCCAGCCAGGCATCGGGCGCTTCCTGCTTCTGCAGCTGCGCCAGCGCCTCGCGGCTGCGCGCATAGGGGTAGTTGAAGATCGGCGAGGTGGCCGATGCGTGGTCGTGCCGCACCGGCACCATGTTGTGGCCGAAGCGCGCGAGGCTGTTGCCCTCGGGGCGCGAGACGTGCTGCACCTTGGTGTCGTCGTTCTCGGCGAAGCCTGCGTCGAAGAAGCGCAGCATCGGGATGTCGAGGCCGTCCAGCCACACCACCGGCTCCACGCTGCCGCCGATGCCTTCGTTGCCATGGTCGTGCCAGGCCCACGAGGGCGTGATGATGAAGTCGCCCGGGTACATGGTGGTGCGCTCGCCGCCCACCGTGGTGTAGGCCCCCTTGCCGTCGACGATGAAGCGAAGCGCCGACTGCACGTGGCGGTGCGAGGGCGCGACCTCGCCCGGCATGATGAGCTGCAGGCCCGCGTAGAGCGACTGCGTGATCGACGAGTTGCCGGGCAGCGCCGGGTTCTCGAGCACCAGCACGCGGCGCACGGCCTCCTCGGCGGTGATGAGGTCGGCCGACTCCATCAGCAGCGGGCGGATCTCGTCGTAGCGCCACAGCGCGGGCACGCACGGCGTCTGCGGCTCGCGCGGCACCAGCGCATGCAGCGACTCCCACAGCGGCGTGAGATGCAGCGGGCGGATGCGGTCGTAATAGTCGCGGCGCTCGGCCGCATTCGAGGGGGCGGGTTTCATGGGGCGGTGTCTCCGTTGGCGGCATTGTTGGCGCGCACCACTATTTCCTCAAGACCGACAGCCAATACACGGAATTCGAAATTTCGATAATGGTGCCTTTCGCCGTAAGCAGGAGTCCCGCATGTCGAAGCTCGATCTCGAATGGCTCGCCGTGTTCGACGAGGTCTACAAGACCGGCAACGTCTCGAAGGCAGCCGAGCGCCTGGGCATGGCGCAGGCCGCGGCCAGCACCGCGCTGAACAAGCTGCGCACCCACTTCGACGACCGCCTGTTCACCCGCACCGCGCAGGGCATGCAGCCCACGCCTCACGCCGAGCGCATCTACCCGAACCTGCGCGAGGCGCTGGCCCAGATCGCGCAGGCGCAGGGCAACCGCAGCAGCTTCGATCCGGCGCAGGCGCAGCGGCGCTTCCGCATCTGCATGACCGACATCAGCGAGGTGGTGCTGCTGCCCGGCCTGCTCGACCACCTGCGCCAGGCGGCGCCGGGGGTGCACATCGAGACGGAGATCATCTCCACGCTCAGCGGCCGCCGGCTGCAGGACGGAGAGGTCGACCTCGCCGTGGGCTTCATGCCGCAGCTGGACGCGGGCTTCTACCAGCAGACGCTCTTCATGCAGAACTTCGTCTGCCTCGCCGCGAGGAACCATCCGCGCATCGGCACGAAGCTCACGCGCAGGCGCTTCGAGGCCGAGGCGCACGCGGTGGTTTCGACCTCGGGCACCGGGCACGCCATCGTCGACACCACGCTCGCGCGGCTGGGCCTGAAGCGCAACGTGGTGGTGCGGCTGTCGAGCTTCTTGAGCGTGGCGCGCATCGTGGCGCAGACCGAGCTGCTGGTGGTGGTGCCGCGCATCCTCGGCAAGGTGCTGGCCACGCAGGAGCCGGTGAAGCTGCTGGAGCCGCCCTTCGCGCTGTCGGACTATGCGGTGAAGCAGCACTGGCACGAGCGCTTCCATGCCGACCCGGGCAATGCCTGGCTGCGGCGCACGCTGGCGCAGTTGTTCAGCGGGAGCTGAGCGCGCGCGCCGCGACGACCGGCGGCGTCCGCAGGCGGGGTGCCCGCTCGCATAATCGCGGCTCCCCACTCCATAGTCACAGCCCACATTCACCACCAAAGGCGGCCCCCATGTCCTCGATCACCCTGCGTTTTCTCGCCGAGCCCAGCACCGTCAACTTCGGCGGCAAGGTCCACGGCGGCACCGTCATGAAGTGGATCGACGAGGCCGGCTACGCCTGCGCGACCAGCTGGGCCAAGCGCTACTGCGTCACCGCCTTCATCGGCAGCATCCGCTTCCACCGGCCGATCATGATCGGCGACCTCGTCGAGGTGGAGGCCCGCCTCGCCTACACCGGCAAGACCAGCATGAACATCTCCGTGGAGGTGCGCAGCGGCGACATGAAGGGCGGCGCGATGGAAAAGACCACCGAATGCCTGATCGTGTTCGTCTCGGTCGATTCGCACGGCCGTCCCCTGCCGGTCGAGGCCTACGTGCCCGGCACCCCCGGCGAAATGGCGCTGGCCGAGCGCGCCAAGGCGCACCTGGATGCGAGCCGAGCGGCCAGCGGCACGCCCTGAGCCGCCCACAGCTTCGACCCATGGCTTCGCCCCATAGACGCGAAGCTCTAATGAAGAGGCCCTCGGGCGGCTAGAGTCAGGCGATTGTTTGCACGCAAAGGAAGAAATCGCATGGCTACCCAGGACGACGACAGCAACGGCAAGGCCGCCGACCGCATCAAGGACTCCGCCCAGCAGATCTGGCTCGCCGGCCTCGGTGCCTTCGCCAAGATGCAGCAGGAAGGCAGCAAGGCCTTCGAGGCGCTGGTGCGCGACGGCGCCGGCATGCAGAAGAAGACCCAGCAGGCCGCCGAGGAAACCCTGTCCCAGGCACAGCAGCGCATGGCGGGCTTCGCCAGCGAGTTCGGCACCAAGGCCGCGGGCCAGTGGGGCAAGCTGGAGAACATCTTCGAGGAGCGCGTCGCCCGCGCGATGGAGAAGCTGGGCGCCCCCAGCGCCGCGGACATGGCCGCGCTGCAGGCGCGCGTCGAGGCATTGGAGGCCGAGCTGAAGAAGGCACAGCAGGGCACTGCCGCCGCCGCACGCAAGACCACCGCCCGCAAGCCGGCCGCGCCCGCGGCCAAGAAGACCTTGCGCCGCAGCAAGGCCGGCTGACCCCGCGCGCGCCGCCCGCGGGGCGGCCGCGATTGCGGCACTGCACAAGAGCGGTGGCGCCGCAAATCATGTCCCGCGCCTTCATGGTGCGGTGCACATACGCTAGAGTGTCCCCAAGAGAGACGAACGAGACATCGGGGGCACCGACATGGCAAAGAAGGCGCCACGCCGCACCGCGCAACGCATCCTCGAAGCCGCATTGGACCTGTTCAACCGCTTCGGGGAGCCGAACGTCTCGACCACGCTGGTGGCGGGCGAACTCAATATCAGCCCCGGCAACCTCTACTACCACTACCCGGCCAAGGAAGAGCTGATCAACAAGCTCTACGAAGGCTACGAGGCCGAGCTCGACGAGCTGCTGCACGCCAGCGAGGGCGTGCACGACGTGGAGGACGCCTGGTTCTTCATGCACAGCTTGTTCGAGCTGATCTGGCGCTACCGCTTCCTCTACCGCGACCTCAACGACCTGCTCAGCAAGAACCGCCGGCTGGAGACCCAGTTCCAGCTGGTGCTGAAGAACAAGGCACGCGCCATCCGGCAACTGATCGCCGGCCTGAGCCGCGCCGGCCACCTGGAGATCGACGTGCACGAGGTCGACACGCTCGCGCAGAGCATGGTGGTGGTGCTGACCTACTGGCTGAGCTACGAATACGTGCGCAACCCGCGCGAGGCGCTGGAACCCGAGCATGCGCAGGGGGCGTTGATGCGCGGCGGGCTCCACGCCCTGCACCTGCTCGCACCCTACCTGGGCCCGGAACAGCGGCGTCACCTGCTGGCGCTGGGCAATGCCTACAACGGCGAAGACCCCGGCGCCGCGGCCACTCCTGTCGACATGGCGGTCTAGAACCATGCCCCATCCCGATTTCAAACCGCTTTCGCTGATGTCCGCCGGTGCGGCCAACACCAACCCCGGCACCGGCAGCGAGCCCTGGACGCCCCTGCCCTGGGCCGACTCGCCGCGCTACGACGCGCGCAGCGTGCTGTCGCACTGGCCGCGCCTGCATGCCGGCCACGCGCTGCCGCCGCCGGCCGAGGGATCGACGCTCGCCGAGGGCTGGGCGCTGTACCACAGCGGCGAGTTCGAACGCGCCGCGGCCATCGGCCTGCTGCAGGGCCCCGAGGGCATGGCGCTGGCCAACCAGGCGACCGCGATCTACGCCAACTACCTGGAGCCGCGCGAATCGGCACGGCTCTCGATGTTCCGCCAGGTGATCGAGCGTGCGGGCGCGCAGGCCGAGGCCGAGCCCGACAACTGCCAGGCGCTGTACTGGCAGTCGTATGCGCTGGGCCGCTACAGCCAGGGCATCAGCGTGGCGCGCGCGCTGGCGCAGGGCCTGGGCAGCAAGCTCAAGGGCGCGCTGGAACGCGTGATCGAACTGCAGCCCCGGCACGCCGATGCGCACCTCGCGCTGGCCTCGTTCCACGCCGAGGTGATCGACAAGGTGGGCGCGCTGGTCGGGCGCATGACCTACGGCGTGCGCGCCGAGACTTCGCTCGAACTCTTCGAGCGCGGTCTGGAGCTGCACCCGCAGTCGGCGGCCGGGATGATGGAATACGCCCGCGCGCAGCTGATGCTGCACGGCGAGGCCCGCATGGCCGAGGCGACGCGGCTCTACGAGAAGGCGGCGGCGCTCGTGCCGGCGGATGCGCGCGAGCGGCTGGACGTGGAGCTGGCAAGGGCCGGATTGCGGGATTGACCGGTATCGCCGCAGCACCGGCGGGCATCGGTACGTTCGTGTACCGCAGGACTTAAGATGCGGGCTTTCCGCTTCAAATCTCCCAGACCGACATGTCCGACCTCAACGCCCAGTTCGAAACCGCCCAGGCCAATTCCAAGCTGCTCGCCGAGCGCCCCGACAACCCGACGCTGCTGAAGATCTACGCCCTGTTCAAGCAGGCCACCGAAGGCGACAACACCGCCAAGAAGCCCAGCTTCAGCGACATCGTCGCCCGCGCCAAGTGGGACGCCTGGACGGCCCAGAAGGGCCTGAGCGCCGACGAGGCCAAGCAGAAATACATCGACCTGATCGAGTCGCTGCGCGGCTGAACGGCCCGGCGGCCGTCCTGCCGGTTCAGGCCGGCAGCTTCGTGTCGGCCAGGCGCCGGACGGGCTGCACGAAGGCAAGGTCCGCGCCGTCGAGCACGTCGCGGCCCTGCAGGCTCTCGAAGCACAGCCCGGTCTCGGCCTCGATGAAGGCCAGCGGGCGCTGCGAGGTGCCGAAGTCTTCCAGGTCGCGCGCCACGCCCGAATCGAGATAGATGCCCTGGCTCATCAGGTAGGCGATGGCGCTGAGCTTGCCGGTCGCCTCGCTGATGAAGGCGACCACTTTCCAGAAGTCGCGCGGAATGCGGATGCCGAATCGCTCCGCGTCGTCCGCACGCAGGATCGGCCCGGTGAAGACGCTGATGCGCTTGTCGTCGCCCTGGGCGTTGCCCAGCACGTAGTCTTCGAGGTCGCCCCAGAGCCCGTCGTTGAAGGGCTGCCACTGGGGGCAGGCGTTGGTGGCGAAGAAGGTGTCGATGTTGGCCCGCTGCGCCGTCGCGAGCGGGCCCCAGTTCGGGTCCTGCCTGCGCGTCATGTGGCCGCGCGAGAACTTGCCGTCCTGCTGGGGGCCGTAGGCCTCGCGCAGCATCTGGTATTCCTTTCCGATGCGCCCGTCGTAGCTCCAGGTGTCGTGGCGCGGCACGTTCTTCGACTTCGAGCCGTCGATGTTGCAGGCCGAATAGAGCGGCATGCGCCGCGAGATGCACTGCACCGTGCTGAAGTGCTGGTACCTGAGCTCGAAGGAGCCGTCCTCCAGCTTCGCGATGTCGTCCATGGAGATGGACTCGCCGATGGAAGGCAGCGCCACGTGCGCGTCCTTCCCCAGGAAAGCGGGCGAATAGCCCTTGCGGCCCTTGAAGAACTCCGGCGGCTTCGGCGTCGCGGCGACGCGCTGGATGCCTGCCCATGAGCTGCTCACGACCTGGATGTCTGCATCGGACATGGAGAACCTCCCTCCTGAAAAACACAGGGGCCGATTCCGGCCCCGTCCTGGAATGCGTGCGCGCCGCGCGGCTACTTCGCGAGCTTGGCCCGTGCGTTTTTCAGGTTGAAGACAGGCTTGCGGATTTCCGCGAAGGCGGGCCTGGAGATCGTCCACTCCGGGTTCTGCTCGAGCGCGGCAAGCTGTTCGTCGTCGACCTGGGCTTCCATCAGGGTGCTGGTCTTGGGCGTGAGCACCACGCCGGGAACGCAGCGGCGCAGCCGTGCCTCCGCCGACAACTTCTTGCCGGGGCTGCCTGTGTAGGTCAACACGATGCTGGTCACTTCAGAACTCCAAAACCTTCGTACTCGGCCGGCCAACCCACCTTTTTCGCTGTCTCGGACAGCATCCTGACGATGGCATCGGCCTTCTCGGGGCCCTTGGGCATGTTAAGCAGCTTCCTTTCCCCTGACAACAAACGGGCTGCCATCCCCGACGAGTAGGGCGTGGCCATCGAAGTTCCGGACATCATGGCGTACCTGTCGCCCGGAAAGGCCGACAGCACCGCCACCCCGGGGCCGATGAAATCGGTGGAGAGACCGTAGTTCGAGAACTCGGCGACGAACTCCTTGCGGCGGCGGATCTCGCTGGCCTGGAAGCTCTCGGGGCAGTCCGCCGGAAAGGTGCCGTCGCGCCCCAGAGCGCCCACCGCCAGGGTGTGGCTGTAGCGGGCGGGATAGCGCAGGAGCGGCTGGCCATCGTTGCCGGTGGCGGCGAACACCACCACGCCGGCGTTGCGCGCCTTCTCGAGGATGTCGGGCATCTCCGGCATGGGCTCCAGGCTGCCCATGCTGATGTTGACGATGTGGCAGCCGTCGGCGATCGCCCGGTCGAGCGCGCTGGCGATGTCGGTCGACTTGGCCCGCCCGCGCTCGCCGCTCTTCGGGCAGACGCGGTAGGCCATGAGCCTGCAGGCCGGCGCGAGGCCGTAGACGCCGGTGCCCTGTGCCATGCGGCCCGCGATGATCCCGGCGACGTGCGTGCCGTGGCCGATGCCGTTGTCGAGGAAGTCCGCCGGGTCCTCGCCGGTGACGAAGCAGCCGCCGCCCGCCACGGCGATGCCGGCATGGGGCCCGACGCCGCTGTCGATCACGCCCACCGTCACGCCCTCGCCCGCCTGCGCATCATGGGGCGCGTAGCTGGCCAGCAGCTGGAAGCCGTCGGGCACCAGCGGCGCGGCCGGCACGTTCAGGCGCTTCGGCGCATCGACGCGGTCGAAGCCCTTCAGGAACACCGACCAGTGCGTGTGCTCCGGCTCGACCAGGATCATCTCCACGCGCGGATAGAGCACCGGAATGCCCAGGCTCGCGATGCCGTCGGGGCCGGTCACGGCGGGCACGTGCGCGCCATCCCAGTCCACGAGCGCCTTCACGCGCACGCCGGCGACCGGCCTGCCCTGCGGATCGGCAAGCCGCAGCTCGAAGCGTTTGACCTTGGCTCCCGCCGCGACCTGGATCGCGCTGGCTTCCAGCTCGTCGCCCAGCGGACGGGTGTACTGCAGGTAGGCCCAGGCGGCCGGCGCGATCCGCAGCCCCGGCGTGTTGCGGCGCATGGCCAGCAGGGCCGACGAGTTGGCGCGCATCACCGACACGCCCTCGACCTGCTTGAGCAGCTTCATCCTCGGCGCGCCGCGGCCGCGCACGCCCTCGCCGATCGCATCCGCCGCGTTGCCGAGGTTGATCGCGCTCAGCGCCGCCAGCTCAGCGCCGCCGGCCTCGGCCGTGCGGGAAGGCCAGACGATCACGTCGTCGGAGAACTTGGGCTCCAGCGCCATGCGGCGCAGGCGCAGCGCCTGCAGCAGGCGCTCCAGCTTCTTCTCGTCCGACGCCGAAAGCTCGCTTCTGGCGGGCGGAAGATTCCCGTCGTTGTCGCGCCTCTGAAGTCCCCGTCGATCGTTCGCTGCTGCTGCCATCGGCTCTTCCTCCTGGTTGCCGCTTTATCGCACGAAGGCTGTTTCGCCCGCGTGAATCTCCCCTGGAGCGCTGGCTACCCCACGATGCCGCGCTCGTGCAGCGCCGCGATCTGCTCGGCGCTCAGGCCGATCTCCTTCAGCACCGCGTCGGTGTCCGCTCCCAGCGCGGGTGCGTTGCGCCGGTGGCTGGCCGGCGTGAGCGACAGCTTGGGCACGAAGCCGGGCACCGCGAGATCGCTGCCGTCGGCCATGCGCACCTGCTGCAGCATGCCGCGCGCGGCGTAGTGCGGATCGGCCGCGATGTCTGCGATGGTGTAGATGCGCCCGGCCGGCACGTGCGCCGCGTCGAGCGCCGCGAGCACCTCCCCTACGGTGCGCTGCGCGGCCCAGTCTCCGATGGCGGCATCCAGCATCTCCACCTGCGCGACGCGGCCGGTGTTGCCGGCCAGCGCCGGGTCGGCGGCGAGGTCGGGCCGGCCGATGCACTCCATGAGCCGGCGGAAGATGCTGTCGCCGTTGCCCGCGACGATGGCGTAGCCGCCGTCCGCGCAGCGGTAGGCGTTGGTCGGCGCGATGCCGGGCAAGGCGCTGCCTGCCGCCTCGCGCACCGCGCCGAAGGCGCCGTACTCGGGCAGCAGGCTTTCCATGCAGTTGAAGACCGCCTCGTACAGCGCCACGTCGACCACCTGCCCGCGGCCCTTCGGATACTCGGCGCTCACCGTCGCATGCCGGTGCTGCATCGCCATCAGCACGCCGATCACGCCGTGCAGCGAGGCCAGCGTGTCGCCGATCGAGACGCCCACCCGCACCGGCACGCGGCCCGGCTCGCCCGTGAGATGGCGCAGCCCGCCCATGGCCTCGGCCACCACGCCGAATCCGGGGCGGTCGCGGTACGGGCCGGTCTGCCCGTAGCCGCTGATGCGCAGCATCACGAGCGCGGGGTTGGCGGCCAGCAGCTCGTCGGGGCCCAGGCCCCAGCCTTCCATCGCGCCGGGGCGGAAGTTCTCGATCAGCACGTCGGCCTCGGCCGCCAGCTGCCGCACGATGGCCTGCGCCTCGGCCTCGCGCAGGTCCAGCGCCAGCGAGCGCTTGTTGCGCGACTGCACCTGCCACCAGACCGAAGTGCCGTCCTTCAGCAGCCGCCAGGTGCGCAGCGGATCGCCCGCGCCGGGCGGCTCGATCTTGATGACCTCGGCACCGAAGTCGGCCAGCGTGCGCGCGGCGAAGGGCCCGGCGATGAGCTGCCCGAGCTCGATGACCTTGAGGCCGGCCAGCGGGCCTGCGGGGGTGGATGAGGGTGTGCTTGTGGTCGTCGTCATGGCGCCAGAGTGTGCCGCGTCACGCAACCGCCCGCGCTGGCAAACTCGCTGGATTCCATCAAGGTGCTGCTGAAACCGCAGCCCCGACCCCGAGAGACAACCAGCCAGAGGACGACATGAAATACGTGATCGGCGTCGACATCGGCACGCAGAGCACCAAGTGCCTGCTCGTCGGCATCGACGGCAAGGTGCATTCGCAGCACAGCGTGGCCTACCAGCCGGAGACGCCGAAGCCCTTGTGGGCTCAGCAGGACTGCGAGGTGTGGTTCGACGCGGTGTGCGAGAGCGTGCGTGCCTGCGTGGCGAAGAACGGCGTCGCGCCCTCCGACGTCGCCGCGATGTGCGTGAGCAGCCTCTACGGCGGCGCGGGCATCCCGGTCGACGAGGCCATGCGTCCGCTGCATCCGTGCCTGATCTGGATGGACCGCCGCGCCACTGCCGAGGTGGATGCGGTGAACGCCAGCGTCGACGTGCAGCGGCTGCAGGCCATCACCGGCAACGGCGTGGACAGCTACTACGGCTTCACCAAGATCCTGTGGATTCGCGAGCACCTGCCCGAGGTATGGGCAAAGACGCGCCACTTCCTGCCGCCCAACAGCTACATCAACTGGCGGTTCACGGGCGAGCTCGCCGTCGACCACAGCTCGGCCGGCAACATCGGCGGCGTGTACGACGCGGCGCGCCGGCAGTGGTCGGAGGAAGCGATGGGGATGCTCGGCATTCCGCCGCGCATGATGCCGCCGCGCCTGGTCGAATCCAGAGACGTGGTCGGCGGGCTGAGCGCCGGATGGGCCGCGAAGCTGGGCCTTGCCGAGGGCATGCCGCTGATGGCCGGCGGCGTCGATGCGGCGGTCGCCACCTTCTGCGCGGGCGTCACCGGCAGCGGCGACCACGTGGCGATGATCGGCACCAGCATGTGCTGGGGCTTCGTGAGCCCCACGGTCGATGCGCGGCACAAGCTCATCACCATGCCGCACGTGTACCGCGGCGCGGACCGCAGCTACGTGTTCGGCGGCGCGATCACCGCGGGCGCCGCCGTCACCTGGTTCCGCGAGGCCTTCTGCCAGGCAGAGATCGCTGAGGCCGCGCGCACCGGCGAGGACGCGCATGCCCTCATCGAGCGCAAGGCGGTCGACGTACCGCCCGGCGCCGAAGGCCTGGTGTTCCTGCCCTACCTCATGGGCGAGCGCAGCCCGATCTGGGACGCACAGGCCAAGGGCGCGTTCATCGGGCTTTCGCTCGCGCACAGCCGCGCGCATCTCTACCGCGCGGTGCTCGAAGGCGTGAGCTTCGCGCTGCAGCACAACATCGAGGCCGGGCGGCGCAGCGGCCAGCCGCTGGACGAACGCCTGATCGTGGTCGGCGGCGCCGCGCACTCCGATCTCTGGATGCAGATCGTGGCCGACGTCACCGGCTACCCGGTGTTCACGATCGAGCAGGAAGTGGAAGCGGCGCTGGGCGCGGCGATGCTCGCGGCGCTCGGCGCCGGACTGGTCGATGCGGCGACCGCCGAACGCGGCTGGGTCACGCTGGTGGAACGCGCGCGGCCCGAGCCCCGGGCGCAGGCCGTGTACCGCGAGCGCTTCGAGATCTACAAATCGCTCTACCCCGCGCTGCGCGATGCGATGCAGCGGCTGACATGACGACCTCCTTCGACTTCTCCGGACGCCGCGCCCTGGTGACCGGCGCGAGCAGCGGCATCGGCCGCGCGGTGGCGGTGCGGCTCGCGCAGGCCGGCGCGCAAGTGACGGCCATCGGGCGCAATGCTGCGGCGCTGGCAGCGCTGCACGCCGAAGCCGGCTGCACGCCGCTGGTGCTCGACGTGGCCGACGCGCCAGCGCTGGAACGCGCGCTCGCGCCGCTTCCCGCCTTCGACCTCGTGGTGAACTGCGCCGGCATCGCGCTGCTCGAACCGGCCGCCGAGATGCAGGCCGACAGCTTCGACGCGGTGATGGCCGTCAACGCGCGCGCGGCGGCACTGGTGGCCTCGCGCTGCGGCAGGGCCATGATCGCGGCCGGCGTGCGCGGCAGCATCGTCAACGTGTCGAGCCAGGCCGCGCTGGTGGCGCTCGACGCGCACCTTTGCTACTGCGCCTCTAAGGCCGCGATGGACGCCGTCACGCGATCGCTGTGCCTGGAGTTCGGGCCGCACGGCATCCGCGTGAACAGCGTGAACCCGACCGTCACGCTCACGCCGATGGCCGAGCAGGCCTGGTCCGATCCGGCGAAGAGCGCGGCCGCATTGAAGAACATTCCGCTGGGCCGCTTCGCGCAGGTGGAGGAAGTGGTGGCGCCCATCCTCTTCCTGCTGGGCGACGGCGCGTCGATGGTGAGCGGCGTGGCGCTGCCGGTGGACGGCGGCTACACCAGCGTCTGAGCCGGCGCGACCTCAGGCGAGGCGGGTGCCGCCCCGGGGAGACGATTCGAGCATCGCGTCGAGGTTGCGCGTGATCTTCTGCTCGATCATTTCGCTGAAGCTGCTGAACAGGAAGCCCAGCGTCGCTTCGAGCTTGAAGGTGGTGTCGGTGACCTCGACGGTGCCGTCGATGCCGGCGCGCGTGAAGGTGGCGGTGTCGCGGCCGTCGCCCTGCGTGTAGACGCATTCGAGGCCGAACTCCTGCTCGGCCTGCTGGATCCACTTGCGCGCGACGACGCGCGCGCGTGCGATGCCCAGCGTGTGGTTGCGTTCGATATGGATGTCAGGCACCGCGATCTCCGGTCTTTTCGTGTTCAGGTTTGGTCTGGGTCTGGAGGATACCCGTCGCTGCCTGCAGGGCGACGCGGCGTTCCTCGGAAGTCGGCAGCTTCGCGATGCGCCGCACCTCGGCATAGAAGCGCGGCCAGTCGCGGCCTTCGCGCTCGAAGAGTTTCTCGAAGCTGGGCACGAGGTCGTCGTACGCGCCCTGCGCGCCGAAGGCCGCGTTGTTGGCGCGTGCCACCCAGGCGTCGTAGGCGTTCTGGCGCGGGCCGGACCAGCCGGCCTTCAGCTTCGCATAGCGCTCGCGGAAGTCGGCCATGGCGGCCTGCTTCATGGCCTCCACCCTCGTCCAATCCCCGGCCTTGGCTTCGGGCGATTCGTACACCTTCGTCAGCGCGCGGCGGGTGTCGAGCGCCAGCGCGCGGAACTCCTGGCGCTGCGTGTCGAACTGCGCGTACTCGCGACGCGCCGCGTCGCCGGCCTCGCGCTGCAGCCACATCGCGCCGCCGATACGCTCGACCGCCGTGGCGTAGGACTCGTTGAAGACCGTGTCGCCCGCCACGTAGAGCACCTGGTGCGCGAGCTCGTGGAAGACGATGCGCGCGAGCTCGCCCTCGGGGTAGCCGATGAAGGTGGACAGCAGCGGATCGCCGCCGGCCCAGTTCATCCAGCCCAGCGTGGAGTACGCGGGCACCGGGTACACGGCCACTTCCAGGTCCTGCTTCTTCTGCTCCTCGGCTTCGTCCTTGGCCGCTTCCTCGCTGTAGTAGCCGCGATAGCCCACGCAGCCCGCCACCGGGAAGCACCAGCTCTTGAGCGTGAGCGAATAGTGCGGCGCCGCCACCACGTTCCACACGGCGGCGGGGCGGTGAAGGTCGGCGTACGACTTGTAGCTGGCGTTGTCGGGCAGGGCGAGTTCGGCTGATGCGAAGCGGCGGATGCGCTGCGTGAGCTCGAGCCTGGCCTTCAGCGCGGCCGACACCGACGGGTCGGCCAGCCACTCGGGCACCGGCTTGGCGGCCCGCATGATGCCGATGTGGCCGCTGGCGGACTGCCAGTAGTAGCCGAGGTCGGCGCAGCCCGTGAGCAGGAGCATCGAGCCGGCCAGCGCAAGGACCGGAAGGCCCGGAAGAAAGCGAAAGCGCCTCACACCTTCTCGACTTCGACCAGGCAGTCGTAGAAGGTCGGCCCGCGGCCGATGTCGGTCAGGCGCTGGCTGGTGAGCTCGTTGACGTTGGTGCCGTCCATGCCGAGCTTGCGCCACCAGATGCCCATGCCGTGCACCACGCCCTGGCGTGCGCGGCGCGAGATCTCGGCGCGGCAGCGGTGCTCGCCGCGCTTGTTGAACACGCGCACCGTGGCGCCGTCCTCGATGCCGCGCGCGGCGGCGTCGGCCTCGTGGATCTCCAGCAGCGGCTCGACCTCGATGGCGCGCAGGCTGGTCACGTTGACGAAGGTCGAGTTGAGGAAGTTGCGCGCCGGCGGCGAGATCATGGCCAGCGGGAACTCGGTCGAACTGCCTGCCGGCTCCCAGTTGGGTACGTGGTCGGGCAGGCCGTCCATGCCCATGGCCTGCAGGCGCTCGCTGAAGAACTCGCAGCGGCCCGAGGGCGTGGGGAAGCCGCCTTCGGCGAACGGCGCCTCGGGCAGCTTCAGGCTGCTGAAGCCCTGCGCGGTCAGCTCGGCGTAGTCGATGCTGCCTTCGGCGAAGGCGGTGCGGCACAGCGTCTCGTCCGAATCTGAGAAGCAGGGCTCGGTGAAACCCATGCGCTTCGCGAGCTCTCGGAACACCCATGCGTTGCTGCGGGCCTCGCCGCGCGGCGCGACGGCCGGGCGGTTCAGCAGCACGTCGGTGTGGCCGTAGCTGCAGTGGATGTCCCAGTGCTCCAGCTGCGTGGTGGCAGGCAAGAGGTAGTCGGCGTAGTCGGCGGTGTCGGTGCGGAACTGCTCCAGCACCACGGTGAAGAGGTCTTCGCGCGCGAAGCCCGCCGCCACCTTGGCTGACTCGGGCGCCACCGCCACCGGGTTGCTGTTGTAGACCACGATGGCCTTCACGGGGTTGGCGGTGTCGAGCAGCGCGTCGCCGATGGTGCTCATGTTGACGGTGCGCGGCTTGCGCCCGGCGAGCAGGTCGGGGCGCTGCAGCGCGGCGCGGTCCACCGGGTAGTGGCCGGAGCTGCTCAGCAGCAGGCCGCCCGCGCGGTCGCGCCAGGCACCCACCAGCGCCGGCAGGCAGGCGACGGCGCGGGCCGCGTTGCCGCCGCCGCGCACGCGCTGCATGCCGTAGTTCAGGCGGATGGCGGCCGGCTTCGTGGTGCCGTAGGCCTTGGCCAGCGAGACGATCTGCTCCTCGGGAATGCCGCAGACCTGCGCCGCGCGCGAGGGCGGCCACTGCAGCGCGCGCTCGCGCAGCCGCTCCCAGCCCAGGGTGTGATCCGCGATGTAGTCGTGGTCGAGCCAGTCGTGCACGATCAGCTCGTGCATCAGGGCCAGCGCCAGCGCGGCGTCGGTGCCCGGCAGCAGCGCGATGTGCTCGTCGCACTTGTCGGCGGTCTCGGTCTTGCGCGGGTCGATGCACACCAGCCGCGCGCCGGCGCGCTTGGCGGCCTGGGCGTGGCGCCAGAAATGCAGGTTGCTGGCGATGGAGTTGCTGCCCCAGATCAGGATCAGCTTCGCCTCGGCGAAGAACTCGATGCGCATGCCGACCTTGGCGCCCAGCGTGTGGACCATGGCCTCGCCGCCGGCCATGGAGCAGATCGTGCGGTCCAGCAGGCTGGCACCCAGCTTGTGGAAGAAGCGCCGGTCCATCGACTCGCCCTGGACCAGGCCCATGGTGCCCGCATAGCTATAGGGGACAATAGCTTCGGGTTTTCCCTGTAATACTTGAAGATTCGCGGCGATGTCGTCCAGGGCGGCATCCCAGCTCACCGGCTCGAACCGGCCGCTTCCCTTGGGGCCGACACGCTTGAGGGGCTGCACCAGCCGTTCCGCATGGTCGTTGCGCTCGATGTAGCGCGACACCTTGGTGCACAGCACCCCGCCCGTATGCGAATGGGCGGGGTTGCCCTGCAGCTTCACCGCAACGCCGTCCCTGACGGTGGTGACCAGCGCGCAGGTGTCCGGGCAGTCGTGCGGGCAGGCGCCCAGCACTGTGGTGGTTGCGGGCTGGGAGGGCGCTTCTTCGAGCGAGGTAACCGGTGCGTGGGCCATCGGACAAGTCTAATTTGTGCGCGAGTCAGAGCGCAGGAGTGGGTTTTCGTCATGTTGTTGAATCGACGTCGTTTTTCTCTGGCCGCAGGCGCGGCCGCCACGCTGGGCGGCTTCGGCCTCGCCCGGGCGCAGGACACGCCGCTGGTGCTGGGCCAGTCGGCGGCCTTCACCGGGCCGGCGGCGCAGCTGGGCATCCAGTTCCACCAGGGCGCCAAGCTGTTCCTGGACCAGTACAACGCCCAGCCCGGCCGCCGCAACGTGGTCATCAAGAACCTGGACGACGGCTACGAGCCCGACCGCTGCGCGGCCAACACGCAGAAGCTGATCGAGGAGGACGTCTTCGCGCTCTTCGGCTACATCGGCACCCCGACCAGCCTGGCCGCGCTGCCGCTGGCGGTGAAGGACAAGGTGCCCTTCGTGGCGCCCTTCACCGGCGCGATGTCGCTGCGCGAGCCCTTCCAGAAGAACGTGTTCCACCTGCGCGCCTCGTACAACGACGAGACGGCGCTGATGGTCAAGCAGCTCACCCACCTGGGCCTGAAGAAGATCGCGGTCTTCTACCAGAACGACGCCTACGGCAAGGCCGGCCTCGACGGGGTGACGCTGGCGCTCGCCGAGCAGCAGCTCAAGCCGGCCGCGCTGGCCACGGTGGAGCGCAACTCGGCCGACGTGGCGCAGGCGGTGAAGACCATCGTCGCGGCCCGGCCCGACGCGGTGGTGCAGGTGGGCGCGTACAAGGCCTGCGCGGCCTTCATCCGCGAGTCGCGCAAGGCGGGCTACGGCGGCACCTTCTTCAACATGTCCTTCGTCGGCACGCAGGCGCTGGCCGACGAGCTGGGCAAGGACGGCGCCGGCGTGATGATCACGCAGGTGGTGCCCTCGCCCTACAACCAGGCCAACGCGCTGGCCCGCGAATTCGCCGAGGCGGCGCGCAAGGCCAACGGCGCCAGCATCAACTTCTCGAGCCTGGAGGGCTACCTCGCGGCGAAGGTGCTGGTGGAGGGCCTGCGCAAGGCACCGGGCAAGCCGACGCGCGAGGGCCTGATCGCCGGGCTGGAAAGCATCGACCGCCAGCAGTTCGGCGGCTTCGAGGTGTCGTTCTCGTCCAAGAACCACGTGGGCTCGAAGTTCGTCGAGCTCTCGATGCTGACGGGCGACGGCCGCGTCAGGACCTGAGGTTCTCCCCTCGAATACCGCGGAACCGGCTTCGCCGGGCCTCAGGTATTGCCACCTTCCCCTTGAGAGGTCAGCGCAGCGACACGAAATGCGCGAAGGATGGCGGTGGGTCAGGCCGTCAAGCCATCGACGGCCTGGAACATGGCCTGGCGCGCCTGGCTCACGATCTGTCCGCGCCAGGCGTCGGTGTCCGTGTAGAAAGCCTCCAGCATGCGCGCGCGGATGCCGTCGGCCAGGTCGGCCGGCGCGCCGGGGTGCTTGTGCAGCCAGTGGTCGGCGCGCAGCGCGCCGGTCACTTCGAGGATGGGCAGCGTGCCGTATTCGAGCGCGATGCCGGTGTACTCGGCCTGCGGGCACTCCTCGTACACCGAATCCCACATCAGCCCGCGCAGCAGCGCCGAGGTCGACGAACCGTCGTAGATGGAAGTGACGGGCGCCGCCGGCGTGCCCCACCATGCATTGGCGCGCGCATAGGCGGTCTTGTCGTCGCGGCCCGCGAAGATGCGCTCGCCCAGGCCGTTCGGGCCCAGCCCGGTGTGCAGGTCGATCCACGCGATGCGCTTCGCGCGGCCCGCGTGGCGGCGCAGCACCTCGCGGACGGTCCTGTTGCTCCAGGTCGGCGCCTTGCCGCCGTAGAACAGCCCGTCTTCGAACTGATACTGCCCGCTGGTCACCGCGGCCTGGTAGGCGGTGGTGCCGTGCTTGCCGATCCACTTGTCGATGGCCGCCTGGTTCTCGGGCGTGGGCGGCCACGTGGCGGGCAGCAGCAGCTCGTGCAGCTTCGCGTAGGCCTCGTTGACCGGCACCGGCTTCGAGAAGTCGATGAAGTTGCGGTTGAGGTCGACGTTCTCGTGCGTCACGCGCCGGCCGTGCGAGAAGCCGTGCGGGTTGAGCGCATGCACGTACAGCACCGCCACGCCCTGGGCCTTCGCCTTCTCGCGCCACTCGGCGTCGTGGAGCGCGAACACCTGCACGCCGCTGCCGCAGTGGCCTTCGACGCCGTGGCAGGCACTGCTGACGACCAGCAGGTTCTGCGCATCGGGGGCGCCGTCGAGCGCCACGTCCATCGAGAGCTCCTCGCCCTCGCGCCCCTTGAGCGGGTGCGCATGCGGCTCGACCGTGAGGCCGGCGCTCACGCAGCCCTGCAGGAATTTCTGGCGCGCCTGCGAATAGCGCGGCGAAAAGGCTTCGGCGATTCCGATCATTTGGCGCGGGACCTCTCTCGATGGATCAGGCGATCAGGCGTGAATCAGGCGACGGCGGATCAGGCGGCGCTGCCGCCGGGCTTGAGGAACTGCTCCGCGATCTGCACCCAGCAGGTCGCACCCAGCGGGATCAGGTCGTCGTTGAAGTCGTAGCTGGCGTTGTGCAGCGTGCACGGGCCCTCGCCGTGGTGCACGTCGCGGTGCGAGCCGTCGCCGTTGCCGATGAAGGCGTAGGCGCCCGGCTTGGCCTGCAGCATGAAGGCGAAGTCTTCCGAGGTCATGGCGGCCTCCTGCTTCAGCACGTTCTCGGGGCCCACGACCCCGGCCATCACGCGGCGGGCGAAGTCGGCCTCGGCCTCGGTGTTGATGGTGGGCGGGTAGTAGCGCTCGAAGCGGAACTCGCAGGTGGCGTCGTGCGCGGCGCAGATGTGGTCGCAGATCTGCTTCATGCGCGCCTCGATCATGTCGAGCACCTCGATGGAGAAGGTGCGCACCGTGCCCGACAGCTCGCAGTTGTCGGGGATCACGTTGTTGGCTTCGCCGGCATGGATGGTAGTGACCGAGATCACCGCCGAATCGGTCGGCTTCATCTTGCGCGTGAGGATGGTCTGGAAGGCCTGCACGATCTCGCAGGCGATCGGCACCGGGTCGATGCCGGTCTGCGGCAGCGCCGCGTGGCCGCCCTTGCCCACCACGTTGACGAAGAACTTGTTGCCCGAGGCCATCACCGGGCCGGGGCTCACCGCGAACTGGCCAGCCTTCATGCCGGGCCAGTTGTGCATGCCGAAGACGGCATCCATCGGGAATTTCTCGAAGAGCCCTTCCTTGATCATCTCGCGGGCGCCGCCGCCGCCCTCTTCGGCCGGCTGGAAGATCAGGTAGACGGTGCCGTCGAAGTTGCGGTGCTTCGCGAGGTGCTGCGCCGCCGCGAGCAGCATGGCCGTGTGGCCGTCGTGGCCGCAGGCGTGCATCTTGCCGTGATGCTTGCTGGCGTGGGCGAAGGTGTTGAGCTCGGTGACGGGCAGTGCGTCCATGTCGGCGCGCAGGCCGACGGCGCGGTTGCTGGTGCCGTTCTTGACGATGCCCACCACGCCGGTGGTGCCCAGGCCGCGGTGGATGGGGATGCCCCATTCGGTGAGCTTGCCTGCCACCACGTCGGCGGTGCGGACTTCTTCGAAGCAGAGTTCGGGGTGTGCGTGCAGGTCACGTCGGACGGCGGCGATGCCAGCCGCCTGCGTGACGATCGAGTCGATGAGTTTCATGGGGATAGACCGTCTCAAAACGCCAGTCTATCCACTCTGGCACCGAGAGGCACCTCGGAAGACACGCAGCCCGAGTGGCTGCAGGGGCCGTTCCCCGGTTCCTCAGTGCGCGCCGGTCCAGAAGCCCACGTGCGGCGCCGCGGCTTCCTGCTCGAGCAGCGGCCCGACCACCTCGACGCGCCGCTGCCCGCGCGCGAAGACTTCGCGGCACGGAAGCGAAAAGGTCGGGTTCTCGGGATGATCGCCGGTCAGGCCCAAAAGCGCGTGCTCGGAAAGCGCGTAGACCACGCGCCCGATGTTGGTCCAGTAGATCGCGCCCGCGCACATGCAGCAGGGCTCGGCGCTGGTGAAGAGCGTGCAGCGCGCGAGCTCCTCGGGGGTGAGCAGCTTCGCGGCCTGCGCGGCGGCCACCAGCTCGGCGTGCTGCGTGGGGTCGCCCTCGGGCGGCATCGAGTTGTTGCCCGCGGTGACGACGACCTCGCCGTGCTCGTTCGCCACCAGCGCGGCGAAGGGATGGCGCCCGCGCGCCTTCGATTCGTCCGACAGGCGGATGGCCATGCGAAGCAGTTCGAGATCGCGCGGGGAGAGGTCGTCGGTGGTCATTTGCGCACGATAACCCGGTCGATCAGCGGCCGATGCTCTTGAGGTAGTCGGCGCGCGCGGCCAGCGCGGTGTCGGTGAAGTCGGTGAACACGCCGTCCACGCCGAGCTTGTAGTACACGCCGTATTCGTTCTTGCCGTCCTTGTTGTAGTCGGAGGCCAGGCGGCGCGACTCGTTGCGGAAGGTGAAGGGGTGCACGAAGAGGCCGGCCTTGTGCGCGTCGGCGATCAGCGAGGTGGGCGCCATGGAGGTGGCGTCGGCGTCGTTGATCTTGCCGTCCTTGTTGACGTCCACCGGCTTGCCGTCCGCACCGATGGTGCCCTTGATGCTCACGATGTAGCGCTTCCAGGGGCCGATGCCGTCGGCGTAGGTCTTGATCTCGGCCAGGCCCGCGGGCGTGACCATGGCGTCGAAGTTGCGCTTGTCGCCGGCCTTGGTCCAGTCGTAGGGGCGGTCGCTGGGCACGGCGAAGGTCACGGCGCCGGTCTTCAGGTCGACGCTGTCGCCGTCGATCAGCTGGATGAGCCTGGTGTTCAGGCCCTTGCTCTTCATGTACTTGAGGCTGCCCGGCTCGAAGGACTGCACGTAGATGGGCGCGGTCTTGCTGTTCCAGCCGGCCGCGTTGATGGCGGCGATGACCTTGTCCTCCATCGGCAGGCCGAGGTCGCGGAAGTAGGTCGGGTTCTTCGTTTCGGGGTAGATGGCGATGGTGCGGCCGGTTTCCTTCGACTTGGCCTTGGCGAAGTCGATGATCTCCTGGAAGGTGACGACCTTGTACTTGCCGTTGAATTCCTGCGGGCGCTCGGCGTCGGTGGAGATGGCGCCCAGGGTCTTGATCTCGGCCAGCGTGAAGTCGTTGCTGAACCAGCCGGTCTGGGTCTCGCCGTCGACCTTGATGGTCTTCTTGCGCGAGGCGAAGCGGGGGTGCTTGGCCACGTCGGTGCTGATGGCGAGGTTGGGGTCGTGGCGGGCGATGAGCGCGCCGTCCTTGGTGGAGATCAGGTCCATCTCGATCACGTCGGCGCCGAGCTCGATGGCGCGGGCATAGGCTTCGAGGGTCTCTTCCGGCAGATAGCCCGATGCACCACGATGGGCAATGACCAGCGGCGGGTTGCCGTCCAGCGTCAGCAGCTTGCTGCCGCCGCCGGAAGGTCCGGTGCTGCTGCAGGCGGCCAGTGCGAGGGCTGCGGTGGCGGTCAGGGCGATCTGAAGAGAGGTGCGCATGGTCGAGGTTCTCCGTCCGGAATGAAGAGGCGCAGGGTACCCGTTTCGCGTGACAGCTTCGACATCCGCGCACGCGCGGCGCCGACTTCCGGGAGAATGTGTTGCATGCCCCATACGCTTTCCCCCCAAAGCCTGCTGATGGCCCAGACGCTGGTGCGCATGAACACCGTCAGCGCCAACAGCAACCTCGAACTGATCGACTTCGCCCAGAGCCACCTCGCGGCCCTGGGCGTCAGGAGCCGCATCACCTACAACGCCGAACGCACCAAGGCGAACCTCTTCGCCACGCTGGGCGAGGGAAAGCCGGCCGGGGTGATCGTCTCGGGCCACACCGACACGGTGCCCTGGGACGGGCAGGACTGGAGCGTCGATCCGCTCTCGGCCGTGGTGCGCAACGAGCGCCTCTACGGGCGCGGCTCGGCCGACATGAAGAGCTTCATCGCCGTCGCGCTGTCGAACGCCAGACGCTTCCTGGAGAGCGACTCGCCCTTCGCGGTGCACTTCGCCTTCAGCTACGAGGAGGAGATCGGCTGTTTCGGCGTGAAGGAGCTCATCGCCGACATGCGCGACGCCGGCATCAAGCCCCTGGCCTGCATCGTGGGCGAACCCACCAGCATGGTGCCCGCCATCGCGCACAAGGGCGTGTACCGCTACAAGTGCTGCGTGCGCGGCAAGGAGGCGCACTCCTCGCTCACGCCGAAGTCGGTCAACGCCATCGAGATGGCTGCGCGCGTGATCGGCAAGGTGCGCGACATGGCCGAGGGCTTCGAGCGCAGCGAGCCGCGCTACGAGGGCTTCGACGTGCCCTTCAGCACCGCGAGCGTGGGCCAGTTCCACGGAGGCATCGCCGACAACGTGGTGCCGCGCGACGCCGAGTTCCGCTATGAATTCCGCGACCTTCCCACCGCCGACGCCGGGAAGATGCAGGCCGAGGTGGTCGCCTATGCGGGCAGCCTCGAGCCCGCGATGAAGAAGGTGGCGCCCGACGCGGGCTTCAGCTTCGAGACCATCTGCGAGATCCCCAGCTTCCTGGGCTCTGCCAACGACCCCATCACGCTGCTGGCCCAGCGCCTGGCGAGCGAGGAGCGCACCACGCTGGTGGCCTTCGGCACCGAAGCGGGTCTCTTCAAGAACGCCGGCATCCCCACCGTGGTGTGCGGCCCCGGCAGCATCGAGCAGGCGCACCAGCCCGACGAGTACGTGAGCCTCGAGCAGCTCGCGCGCTGCGAGCTGTTCATGGAGCGCCTGGCATCCACGCCGAGCATTGGCTGAAGCCGGCAGCAACGACGACGCATCGCGGCGCATGAAGCGCGTCGCGCTCGGCCTGCTGTGCGCTGCCGCGCTGCTCTATGCGGTAGCGAGCGTGCTGCATGCGCGGCATCCGGCCTGGGGCTACGTGGCGGCCTTCGCCGAGGCAGCGATGGTGGGTGCCATCGCCGACTGGTTCGCGGTGGTGGCACTGTTCCGCCATCCGCTGGGCCTGCCGATCCCGCACACGGCCATCATCCCGAGCAACAAGGACCGCATCGGCGCCAAGCTCGCGGGCTTCATCTGCGACAACTTCCTGAGCACCGCCCAGGTGCTCGGCAAGCTGCGGCAGTTCGACGCGGCCGGGCGCATCGCCGACTGGCTGGCCCGGCCCGCGAGCGGCGAGAAGCTCGGCGAATGGGGCGTGGCCGCAGCGCGCTACGGGCTCTCGGCCTTCGACGACGAGCGGGTGCGCGACTTCATGGGCCGCGCCGCCGCAGCCGGCCTCGCGAAGATCGACCTCTCGCGCCTGACCGGCCAGGCGCTCGACGCGCTCACCGCGGGCGGGCGCCACCAGGCGCTGCTCGACGACGTGCTGCAGCAGGTGGCCGGGCTGCTCGAAGGCGAGGAGGTGCAGGCGCACATCACCGAGGCGATCGCGCGCGAGATCAAGACGCTGCGCTACGTGGGCCTCGACCAGGTGGCCGCCAAGCTGGCCACGCGCAAGATCGTCGCGGCCGTGGCGCGCACCATCGGCGAGCTCGCGGCCGAGCCCGACCATCCGATGCGCAGGCGCTTCGACCATTTCGTCGACGACTTCGTGGTGCGCCTGAAGCTCGACCCCGAGTTCCAGCAGCGCGGCGAGCAGATCCGCGCCGAACTGGTCGCGCACCCCGCGCTGGGCGACTACCTGCACGGGCTGTGGGGCGAGCTGCTCGCGTGGCTGCACGACGACCTGGGCCGCGGCGATTCGGCCATCCGCCAGCGCATCGCATCGATGGCGGGCGCACTGGGCGCGCGGCTGCAGGGGGACGAGGCCATCCGCCGCTGGATCAACGAGCAGATCGAGGCGGCCGCGCCGCTGGCCATCGAGCGCTACCGCGAGGACATCCGCCGCTACATCGAGGAGCGCGTGGGCGAGTGGAACGCGCAGGAGATGACGGTCGAGCTCGAACGCCACATCGGGCGCGACCTGCAGTTCATCCGCATCAACGGCACGCTGGTGGGCGGGCTGGTGGGGCTGCTGATCCACACGGCGACGCAGTTCCTCCGCGGCTGAAGCTGTGCCGAGCCCCGGCAGAAGGCCGCGGGTAATCCACAGCGGACGAAAGTCCGCATCCTGTCCCCGGCGGGACTCGGCGGCCCCTGCGCGCTCCTAGACTGCTTCGCGCATCAACAAGAGGAGACGCCAACCATGCCCCGTCGACGCAGCCTCGGCGCCATCGCGCTGACCGCCACCCTCGCCCTGCTGGGCGCCTGCAGCAGCCTCGCGCCGCCAACGTCCACCAGTCCCCCCACCCGACCTGCTTCCTGGGCCGCGCCCGAGGCGCTGGTGGCGCCATCGGCCTTCGCCGGGGTGCACGGGCTGGCCATCGACGCCAAGGGCCGGCTGCTGGCGGGCTCGGTGCTCGGCAACACGATGTGGGAGGTCGACCGCAACACGGGCGCGGCAAAGGTGTTCATCGACGCGCCCGAAGGCCAGGCCGACGACATCGCCGTGGGCCCGAAGGGCGAACTCGCCTGGACCAACTACCTCATGGGCATGGTGCGCTACCGCGAGAGCGACACCGCCCCCATGCGCGTGCTGGCCAAGGACCTGCCCGGCATCAACTCGCTCGACTTCGACCGCCGCAACGGCAGGCTCTATGCCTCGCAGGTGTTCCTGGGCGACGCGCTGTGGGAGATCGACCGCGAGGGCCAGAAGCCGCCCAGGCTCATCAGGAAGGACATGGGCGGCTTCAACGGCTTCGAGGCGGGGCCCGACGGCATGCTCTACGGGCCGCTGTGGTTCAAGGGCCAGGTGGTGAAGATCGACCCGGCCAACGGCAACATGACCGTGATCGCCGACGGCTTCAAGATTCCGGCAGCCGCCAACCTCGACGGCAAGGGCAACCTCTGGGTGGTCGATGCACGCAGCGGCGAGCTTGTGCGGGTGGAGCTGGCCACCGGCCGCAAGACGGTCGCGAAGCAGCTGCGGCCCTCGCTCGACAACCTCGCCATCGCCAAGGACACGCCCGACGGGACGATCTACGTCTCCAACATGGCCAACAACGAGGTGCAGGCCTTCAACCCCGCCACCGGCGAGCTGCGCACGCTCACCAGCGGCAAGGTGGCGGCGCCGGCCGGCATGAAGATCGACGGCAACGACCTCTGGGTGGCCGACGTCTTCGGCTTCCGCCAAGTCGACGTGCGCAGCGGCGAGGTGCGCGACGTGTTCCGCATGCAGCGCGACCCGGAGCTCGACTACCCGTTCGCGGTCGGCCTGTCGCCGAAGCTCTTCGCGCTGAGTTCGTGGTTCACCGGCACGGTGCAGCTGGTCGACCGGCAGACCCTGAAGACGGTCGAGACCATCCACGGCCTGAAGGCGCCCTTCGACGCCATCCCCATGCCCGACGGCAGCGTGATCTATGCCGAGATCGCCACCGGCAGCATCACGCGCGCCAGCGGGCCGAAGTTCGCAGAAAAGTCAGTGCTCGCCAGCGGCCTGAACGGCCCGGTGCAGATGATCGTCGGCCAGGACGGCGCGCTCTACGTGACCGAGGCCGCCGGCCGGCTGCTGCGCATTCCGCTGGACGCCAGCGCCCCGCTGCGCGCGGTGGCAGAGGGCCTGGCCCTGCCCGAAGGCGTGGCTCAAACGCCCTGGGGCAGCTTCATCGTGGCCGAGAGCGCGGCGCGCCGGCTCGTGGAGATCGCACCCGACGGCAGCCGACGGACCGTCGCCGAGAACCTGCCGATCGGCCTCGCGCCCGGCCCCGGGCTGCCTCCGCCCTACGTGGTGACGGGCGTGGCGGTGGGCCGCGACGGCACCGTCTACATGGCCGCCGATCGCAACAACGCGATATATCGAATTCGCCCCGTAAGGTAGCGTAACAATAAGTGTAAATTTCAGTTTACTTTTACAAACAAACATTACAGACTGCGCGGGACGCCTTGTGGCGCCCCGTCCGCATCCCGCGAGCGGGAGTCCGCGAGGCGCTCTTTTCTTGACCTGAAAGGGACATCGCATGACTCCGCTCGTCGTAGGCCAGATCCTGTCGCCCGAGTACTCCCCGGGCATGGTGGCGCTCTCCTTCCTCATTTCCTTCGCGGGCTCGCTCGTGGCCCTGATCTGCGCCGGCAGGATGGTCGGCCCGGACGGCAGGCCCAACCTCGCGGTCGTGACCTGCGCGGCGGTCGCGCTGGGCGGCATCGGCATCTGGTCGATGCACTTCATCGGCATGCTGGCGTACCGGCTGCCGGTGGCGATCTCGTACAACATGCCGCTGACGGTGGTGTCGCTGGTGGCGGCGATCCTGATCTCGGGCATCGCGCTGTACATGGCGGGCGGGCAGCGCAAGTTCAGCAAGCCGGGCTGGCTCGCGGGCAGCCTGCTGGCGGGCATCGGCGTGTGCGTGATGCACTACATGGGCATGTTCGCGATGAACATGCGCGCCTCGATGAACTTCGACCTGGCGACGGTCGGGCTGTCGGTGCTGATCGCCGTCACGGCGGCCGGCGCCGCGCTCTGGCTGGCCTTCAACCTGCGCAAGTTCACGCACAAGGTCGCGGCCGCCGCCGTGATGGGCGTGGCGGTCTGCACCATGCACTACGTGGGCATGAGCGCGGCCAGCATGGTCTGCACCGCCGCCGCGCCGGTCGACGCGCTGGCCATCGGCGGCAGCTACATGGGCCTGACCGTGTTCGGCACGGCCGGCGCGGTGCTGATCTTCATCTACTGGGTGGTCACGGGCAGCAGCCTCGACGCGCCGGTCGCGCCCCGGCGCGCCCGCGCGGGCTGAGCGCCCGGCGGGCATCAGCCAGTCAGCGCAAGCGGGCGCCGCGCCCGCGACCTAGAGTCCGTGCAGAACGAAGAAACAAGCGATCTGCACGGACTCTTTTCATGCCAGTCATCGAATCCCGGCTGCAAGCGGCCAGCGACACCTTCCAGGCCAACCGGGCCAGCATGCTGGCGCTGCTCGGCCAGGTGCGCGAGCACGAGGCCCGCGCCGTCGCGGCCTCCGCAGCCTCGGCAGAGCGATTCGCCAGGCGCGGCCAGTTGCTGCCGCGCGAGCGCCTCGCGCTGCTGCTGGACACCGGTGCCCCGTTCCTGCCGCTGGCCTCGCTCGCGGGCCTCGGCCAGGACAACCCCGATCTTTCCAGGAGCGTGCCGGGCGGCGGCCTGATCTCCGGCATCGGCTACGTCGCGGGCGTGCGCTGCATGGTCAACGCCTCCGACTCGGGCATCGACGCCGGCGCGCTGCAGCCCATGGGCCTGGACAAGCAGCTGCGCGTGCAGGAGATCGCGCTGGAGAACAGGCTGCCCTACGTGCAGCTGGTGGAAAGCGCGGGCGCCAACCTAATGCAGTACCGCGTGCAGGACTTCGTGCGCGGCGGCAACATCTTCCGCAATCTCGCGCGGCTGTCGGCCGCGGGGCTGCCGGTGGTGACGGTGACGCACGGCTCCTCGACCGCGGGCGGCGCCTACCAGACCGGGCTTTCCGATTACATCGTGATGGTGCGCGACCGCACGCGCGCCTTTCTCGCGGGGCCGCCGCTGCTGAAGGCCGCCACCGGCGAGATCGCCACGGAAGAGGAACTGGGCGGCGCCGTGATGCACACCCACATCTCGGGCCTGGGCGACTACCTCGCGGAGGACGACCGCGACGCCATCCGCATCGCCCGCTCGATCCTCGGCGGCATCGACTGGGCGCGCGACGAAGCGCCGCACAGCTTCGCACCGCCGCGCTACGACGCCGAGGAACTGCTGGGCATCATGCCCAGCGACGGCCGCCGCCCGGTCGACATGCGCGAGGTCATCGCGCGCATCGCCGACGGTTCCGAGTTCCTGGCCTTCAGCGAGCACTACGGCAGCGCCACCGTCTGCGGCCACATCCGGCTCGAAGGACATGCCGTTGGCATCATCACCAACAACGGGCCGATCGACTCCGACGGCGCCACCAAGGCCACGCACTTCATCCAGGCCTGCTGCCAGTCGCGCACGCCCATCGTCTACCTGCAGAACATCACCGGCTACATGGTGGGCCGCGCGCACGAGGAGGCCGGCATCATCAAGCACGGCGCGAAGATGATCCAGGCGGTGTCTAACGCCACCGTGCCGCAGGTCACGCTGCTGTGCGGCGCCTCGTACGGCGCGGGCAACTACGGCATGTGCGGCCGCGGCTTCGCGCCGCGCTTCTGCTTCAGCTGGCCCAACGCGCGCACCGCGGTGATGGGCGGCGAGCAGGCGGCGAAGACCATGGCCATCGTGATGGAGGCCGGCATGGCACGAAAGGGCGCGGTCGACCAGTCGAAGATCGACGCGATGCAGCAGCAGGTCATCGAGCGCTTCGACCGGCAGATGAGCGTGTTCACCACCAGCGCCCTGCTGCTGGACGACGGCGTGATCGACCCGCGCGACACCCGCGCCGTGCTGGCCGAGGTTCTCTCGATCTGCCGCGACGCCGACACGCGCACGGCGCAACCCATGCAGTTCGGGGTGGCACGTCCATGAGCAGCGGCAACACCAGCATCACCACCAGGTTCCGGAAGATCCTGGTCGCCAACCGCGGCGAGATCGCGGTGCGCGTCATGCGCACGGCCCGCGCCATGGGCTTTCGCACCGTGGCCGTGTACTCCAGCGCCGACGCCGGTTCGCAACACGTTCGCTTCGCCGACGAGGCGGTGCACATCGGCGAGCCGCTGCCCGCGCAGAGCTACCTGAACATCGCCGCGATCGTCGAGGCCGCGCGCACCAGCGGCGCCGACGCGGTGCACCCCGGCTACGGCTTCCTCGCCGAGAACGCGGCCTTCGCGCAGGCCTGCCGCGATGCCGGCCTGGTCTTCATCGGACCTTCGCCCGAAGCCATCCGCGCGATGGGCGACAAGGCCGGCGCCAAGCGGCTGATGCAGGCGGCGGGCGTGCCCTGCATTCCGGGCTACCAGGGCGAGGACCAGGGCGAAAGAACGCTCGCCGCCGAAGCCGCGCGCATCGGCTGGCCGGTGATGATCAAGGCCACCGCCGGCGGTGGCGGGCGCGGCATGCGGCTCGTCAGCTCGGCCGCGAACTTCGCCGAGCAGCTGCGCAGCGCGCAGTCGGAGGCGCTCAACGCATTCGGCGACGCCACCGTGATCCTGGAGCGCGCCATCGTCTCTCCGCGCCATGTCGAGGTGCAGGTGTTCGCGGACCGGCACGGCAATGCCATCCACCTCGGCGAGCGCGACTGCTCGGTGCAGCGCAGGCACCAGAAGGTGGTGGAGGAAGCGCCCTCGCCCGCCGTCTCGCAAGCGCTGCGCGAACGCATGGGCGCCACCGCCGTCGCCGCGGCGAAGGCCATCGGCTACGAGGGCGCGGGCACGCTCGAATTCCTGCTTGACGCCGAGGGCCGGTATTGGTTCATGGAGATGAACACGCGCCTGCAGGTGGAGCACCCGGTGACGGAAGCCGTGACCGGACTCGACCTGGTCGAGCTGCAATTGCGCGTCGCGGCCGGCGAGCCGCTGCCGGTCACGCAGCAGGACGTGCACTTTTCCGGCCATGCGATCGAGGTGCGCCTGTGTGCCGAAGATCCGCAGCAGGGCTTCATGCCGCAGAGCGGCACGCTGGCCGGATGGCGCCCCAGCCCCGCGCTGCGCACCGAGCATGCCCTGCGCGACGGCGCCGAGGTGCCGCCCTTCTACGACTCGATGATCGCCAAGCTGGTCGCCCACGGCCGCACACGGGAGGACGCGAGGCAGCGGCTCCTGGCGGGCCTGCAGGACACCGTCGCGCTCGGCATCCCGACCAACCAGCAGCTGCTGGAGCGCACGCTGTCGCATGCGGTGTTTGCAAGCGGCGAGGCGACGACCGCCTTCGTGGCCGACCACATCGGCGCGCTGCTCGCCGCCGACGAAGCAGGTCGCAACCGCGCAGCGCTGCTCGCCGCGCTGCTGCTGCAGCTCGGCGAACGCGGCTGGCCTTCGCCGCTGGCGCACACGCTGCCCAATGCCCTGCGCTTCGAGCTCGACGGCACGGTGCACGCCGCGCGCGTGACGCCGCGCGGTGCCGGCCGATTCGGCATCGCGCTGGACGGCCAGGGGCCGGTGCAGCTCGCGCTGCTCGACATGCCCGGCGACGGCAGCCTGCGCTTCTCGTGCAATGGGCTCGACGCGCAAGCCTTCGTCGCGCGGCACGGCGGCCGCGTGCTCTTCCACCACGACGGACAGGCCCACCGCCTCGACGACCTCACCCACGCCCCAGCCACCCGCGCCCATGACGACGGCGGCGACGGCCTGCTGCGCGCCTCCATGAACGGCCGCGTGATCGCGCTGCTGGTGGCCGAGGGCGAGGCCGTCGCCGCGGGCCAGCCGCTGGTCACGCTGGAGGCGATGAAGATGGAGCATGTGCACTGCGCACCGCGCGCCGGACGTGTCGCCCTGCATGTCGCGGTCGGCGCGCAGGTGGCGGCGCGCCACGTGGTCGCGCAGGTCGCCGATGCATGACGGGGACCGACCCCGCGCCTTTACCGAAGCCAACCGCATGAACTCACCCTCTTCCCACTACCGTTCCGTCTTCGCCCCCGGCCTGTTCGACGGGCAGGTCGTCGTCGTCACCGGCGGCGGCTCCGGCATCGGCCGCTGTACCGCGCACGAGCTCGCCTCGCTGGGCGCGCAGGTGGTGCTGGTCGGACGCAAGCCCGAGAAGCTCGACGCGGTGCGCGCCGAGATCGAGGCCGCCGGCGGCAAGGCTTCCACGCAGGCCTTCGACATCCGCAACGAGGACGCGGTGCGCGAGGCCATCGCCGCCGTCGTCGCCGCGCACGGCCGCATCGACGGTCTGGTCAACAACGCGGGCGGCCAGTACATCACGCCGCTGCACGCGATCTCGGCCAAGGGCTGGGAGGCGGTGATCCACACCAACCTCACGGGCGGCTTCCTGGTCGCGCGCGAGTGCTACCTGCAGAGCATGCAGGCCCAGGGCGGCGCCATCGTCAACATCGTGGCCGACATGTGGGGCTCCATGCCCAACATGGGCCACAGCGGCGCGGCGCGCGCGGGCATGGTGAGCTTCACCGAGACCGCCGCGCTCGAATGGGCCGCGAGCGGCGTGCGCGTGAACGCGGTGGCGCCGGGCTACATCGCATCGAGCGGCATGGACCACTACCCGCCCGAGGCCGGCGACATGCTGCGCGCCATGCGCAAGACCGTGCCGGCCGGGCGTTTCGGCAACGAGGCCGAGACCTCCGCCGCCATCGTCTTCCTGCTGGGCCCGGCCGCGAGCTTCATCAGCGGCAGCGTGCTGCGCGTGGACGGCGCGCGGCCGCAGGTGCGCATGGGCTGGCCGATGGCGATTCCCGATGCGCAGGCGCAGCAGCGCCGCGCGGTGAAGCCCTTCGACGGCTTCCACCTGGCGCAGGCACCGCGCGTGTTCCAGGACAAGTAGGACGAGAGACAAGGAAAGACCGGAGACCACCCCATGCAGTACAGCCACGAACACCTCGAGATCCAGAAGACCCTGCGCCGCTTCATCGACGACGAGATCAACCCGCACGTGGACGAGTGGGAAGAGGCAGAGATCTTCCCCGCGCACGAGGTCTTCAAGAAGCTCGGCAGCCTCGGCATGCTGGGGCTGAACAAGCCCGAGGCCTTCGGCGGCGCGGGCCTGGACTATTCGTATGCGATGGCCATGGCCGAGGCGCTGGGCCACATCTCCTGCGGCGGCGTGCCGATGGCCATCGGCGTGCAGACCGACATGTGCACCCCTGCGCTCGCGCGCTTCGGCAGCGACGAGTTGCGCCGCGAGTTCCTGGCACCCGCCATCGCGGGCGACATGGTCGGCTGCATCGGCGTGAGCGAGCCCGGCGCGGGCAGCGACGTGGCGGGCCTGAAGAGCCATGCGCGCAAGGACGGCGGCGACTACCTCATCAGCGGCCAGAAGATGTGGATCACCAACAGCCTGCAGGCCGACTGGATGTGCATGCTGGTCAACACCAGCGACGGCCCCGTGCACCGCAACAAGTCGCTCGTGATGGTGCCGATGGACAGCCCCGGCATCGAGAAGGCGAAGAAGCTGCGCAAGATCGGCATGAATTCGAGCGACACCGGCCTGATCTACTTCGACAACGTGCGCGTGCCGCAGCGCTATCGCATCGGCGAGGAGGGCCAGGGCTTCGTCTACCAGATGCAGCAGTTCCAGGAAGAGCGCCTCTGGGCCGCCGCCAGTTCGCTGGAGCCGATGGAGGACTGCATCGCGCAGACCATCGAGTGGGCGCAGCAGCGTCAGATGTTCGGCTCCACGCTGGCCGACCAGCAGTGGGTGCAGTTCAAGCTGGCCGAACTGAAGACCGAAGTGGAAGCGCTGCGCGCGCTCACCTACCGCGCCTGCGACCTGCACGTGAAGGGCGAAGACGTGCTCGAGCTCGCGTCGATGGCCAAGCTCAAGACCGGCCGCCTCACGCGCCAGGTGGCCGACACCTGCCTGCAGTTCTGGGGCGGGATGGGCTTCACGCTGGAGAACCGCGTCTCGCGCCTGTACCGCGACGGCCGCCTGGGCTCGATCGGCGGCGGCGCCGACGAGGTGATGCTGGGCATCCTCGCGAAGACCATGGGCATCGCCAAGCGGCCGCCGCGCTGAGAGGTTTGCGGGCTTGGTCGGGCTGTCTGGAGACGCGGCCGTCGAACAGCCGGACGCCCGCTTTCGACACCACCCATTTCCCCTGAAGGAGACAGCAGGATGAATGCAGAACTGGCCGCGGACCGCCAGGTGCTGGCCGACCTGGTCCGGCGGTTCGCCGGCGACGAGATCGCGCCGAACGTGCAGGCCTGGGACGACGCGGGCGAGTTTCCGCGCGGGCTCTACGCGCGCGCGGCCGAGCTCGGCCTGCTGGGCCTGGGCTATCCGGAAGAGTTCGGCGGTACGCCCGCCTCGTACTCGCTCAAGCTGCCCGCCTGGGTCGCGCTCGCACGCCACGGCAAAAGCGGCGGCGTGCTCGCGAGCCTGTTCTCGCACAACATCGGCCTGCCGCCCGTGGTGCTGCATGCGAGCGACGCGTTGCGCCGCGAGGTCGTGCCGCCGGTGCTGCGCGGCGAGAAGATCGCGGCGCTGGCGATCACCGAGCCCGGCGGCGGCTCCGACGTGGCTGCACTTCGCACGACGGCACGGCTCGATGGCGACCACTACGTCGTCAACGGCGAGAAGACCTTCATCACCTCGGGCATGCGCGCCGACTGGATCACCGTGGCCGTGCGCACCGGCGAGGGCCGCGGCGCGGGAGGCATCTCGATGCTGCTGGTGCCGGGCGACGCACCGGGCCTCACGCGTACGCGCCTCTCGAAGATGGGCTGGCTGTGCTCCGACACCGCCACCCTGCACTTCGACAACGTGCGCGTGCCCGCGCGCTACCTGCTCGGGCACGAGGGCGAAGGCTTCCGCATGATCATGGGCAACTTCAACGGCGAGCGCATCGGCCTTGCCGCGGGAGCGCTGGGCTTCTCGCAGGCCTGCCTCGACGAGGCCCTGGCGTGGGCGCGCGAGCGCAAGGCCTTCGGCACCGCGCTCGTCGAACACCAGGCGGTGCGCCACAAGCTGGTCGACATGCAGATGCGCATCGCCTCCACCGAGGCGTGGATAGAGGCCGTGTCGGCTGAAGGCGATGCGCTCGAAGCGGCCGGCCGCCACAACGCACCCGAGTGGGTCGCGCAGATCTGCCTGCTGAAGAACGACGCGACGCAGACCATGCAGTTCTGCGCCGACCAGGCGGTGCAGATCCTCGGCGGCATGGGGTTCATGCGCGGCACCGTCAGCGAGCGCATCTACCGCGAGGTGAAGGTGATGATGATCGGCGGCGGGGCCGAGGAGATCATGAAGGAGCTGGCGGCCAGGCAGATGGGGTGGCTGTAGAGGCTGCTCCTGCTGCTCTTCACCGGCGCGCCTGCGGATTGCGCGGCATCAGGTGGGTCACGCGGCGGGCTGATCGGCACCGGCCCGCGCGAGTCCGACGCAGAACTCGCGCACCAGCCGCAGCGCAGGCGCCTCTGTCCTGCCGTCGAGGGTGACGAAGGCGAACTGCGCACTGATTCCCGCGGCAGGCTCCACCTTCAATTCGGCCAGTTCGCCGCTGTCCTGCAGCGCGCGCGTGGCGGCGAGCACGCCCAGGAACACGGCGTCGGTGTTGCGCACGGCCTCGATCAGCGTGCCGATGTCTTCCGACGACACATGCAGCCAGCGCTGCGGGCTCGCGTCGCTGCCATAGCGCTCGACCAGGATGCGCGCCACGTCGTCGCTCACCATGGTCGAGATCACCGGGTGCTGCGCCAGCTCTTCGAAGCGCACCGGCTTGCCGCTCCCCTGCTTCAGCAACGGATGGTCGCACCGGCAGACGAAGCCCGAGCGCATGGTCGGCAGCACCTCGATGTGCAGGTCCTCGCGGGGTGCCACGGCGCGGTAGGTGAGCACCACTGCGTCGAGGTTGCGTGAGCGCAACGCCGCGAGCTGCAGCTCCGGTCCGCCGCCGTGCAGCTGCAGCCCGACCTTCGGATGGTTGCGCAGCATGTGGATCAGAAGCGGCGACGAGAACAGCGCGCCCGGCGCCGCGCCCAGCCCGAGCCGCACCGATCCGGCCTGACCCTCCGACAGCAGCGCCGCCGCGCGCTTGAGTTCGTGCGCTTCAGTGGAGATGCGCTTGGCCCGCGCCAGCACCATCGCACCGAAGGGCGTGAGCTCGTTGCGCTTGCCGATGCGATCAACGAGCTGCATGCCCAGCTCCTGCTCGAGCATCTGGATGCTGCGGCTCAGCGCGGGCTGGGTCAGGTGCACTTTCTCCGAGGCCCGGCTGAAGGAGCCGGTTTCGGCGAGCGCGAGCAGGTGGTCGAGTTGCTGCAGATTCATGGCGGGTCGCGGCTTCGGCCGTCGTCATATGCATGAGATGTACTCATGATAATTACAAAAACAATGCATTGGACAGATGAACCCTCGATTCCTAGCATCCATCGCGTACTACTTTGGACCAAGGAATTCCCATGAACCGGTTCGGTCAATGGCTCGGTGCGCTGACTTTTCTAGGTTGCGCCGTGGCGACCACGACGACGGCGATAGCGCAGGCCGCCTACCCCGCGAAGGTCGTGACGATGATGGTTCCTTACCCGGCCGGCGCGGCCAGCGACTTCACCGCACGGGCGCTCAACGACCTGGTTGGCAAGGAACTGGGGGGGCAGGTGATCGTCGAGAACCTCGGCGGCGCGGCGGGCGCCATCGCGGCCAACAAGGTGCTGGCAGCGCCGGCCGACGGCCACTACCTGTTCCAGGGCTCGCCCAACGAGTTGATCCTCGCGGGGCTGGCCAACAGGAGCACGCGCTACAGGCCTGAAGACTTCCAGTGGATCGCGCCGGTGGCCACTTCGCCGCTGGTGCTGGTGGTGAACAGCGCCCTGCCGGCCCAGACGCTGGACGAGTTCGTCGCGCTCGCGCGTTCGCGCAAGGACGCGCCGCTGAGCTATGGCACGCCGGGCGCCGGCACGCTGTACCACCTGCTGGGCGAACTCTTCACTAAGCGCACCGGAGCCGCCGTCACGCATGTGCCCTACAAGGGCGGCGCGCCGATCATCCAGGACTTGATCGGCGGGCAGATCGACTTCGCCTTCATGCCGTACCAGGCCTTCTATGCCGACTACGTGAAGCAGGGGCGGCTTCGCGTGATCGGCTCCCTCTCGCCGGGCAGGCGCCTGCCGCCGCCCTTCGACACGCTGCAGACCAGCGCCCAGAGCCGGGACATGAAGGACTTCGACTTCGGCATCTGGACTTCGTACATGGTGCGCAAGGGCACGCCGCGCCCCATCGCCGAGCGGCTCAACGCGGCCATCGGCGCGGCGCTGAAGAACCCGCACGCACGGACGCAGCTGGAATCGCAGGCCAAGACCGTGTTCGAGCCGATGAGCCTCGAAACGGGCGAGAAGTTCTACGCGGCGGAGATCGCCCGCTACCGCGACCTGGTCAAGACCATCGGCTACGAGTCGCCCTGACTGCGCCACGGCCTGCTTGCCTCCATCTCTCTCTTTCCTCGATTCCAACCATTCGAAGAGGTGCTTCCATGAAGACGAGAAAAACCCGTTGCCTGGCACTGCTGGTCGCGCTGTCGCTGTCCGCCTGCGGCGGTGGCGGCAGTGGAGGCGGCGCGGCATTCGGCGGCATCGTGCCGACGCCGACGCCAGCCCCTGCCGCGAGCCCAGCTCCGGCAACGCCGCCTGCCGCGCAGGACACGACGATCGCAGTGACGACCGAAGGCAAGGTAGCTGGCACGGCGGACGCGGACACGGTGTCCTTCCTCGGCATTCCCTATGCACGGCCTCCGGTGGGCGCGCTGCGCTGGGCACCTCCGCAGCCGCCGGCCGCGCACGACGCTACGCTGCAGGCCAGGGCCTTCGGCAACGCCTGCCCACAGGCGCCGGGCGCGGTTTCTTCGGCGATCGCCGAGGACTGTCTCTACATCAACGTATGGAAGCCTGCCGGCACGCAGCCGGGCGCCCGGCTGCCGGTAGTGTTCTACATCCACGGGGGCGCGTTCACGCTCGGGTCCGGCGAGATGGGCCCGAGCCCGCTGGCTAGCCAGGGCGTGGTGGTCGTGAGCTTCAACTACCGGCTGGGTGCGCTCGGCTACCTGGCGAACAAGGCGCTGCGCGCGGCCAACAAGGACGGCAGCCTCGGCAACTTCGCGGTGATGGACCAACTGGCCGCGCTGGGCTGGGTGCAGAAGAACATCGCGGCCTTCGGTGGAGACGCGGGCAACGTCACGCTGTGGGGCACCTCGGCGGGCGCGACCCAGAGCTTCTCGCTGCTGCAGTCGCCCAAGGCCAAGGGGCTGTTCCAGCGTGCCGTGATGCAGAGCGGGGGTGCCGCCGAGTATTCGAACCCGAGCATGGACGCGTCCCTCGCGGTGGGCGACACCGCGGTGACCAACCTCGGCTGCTCGGGCGCGGCCGACGTGGTGGCCTGCCTGCGCGCGCTTCCGGTGTCCGCGCTGCTCGCGCAGGGCGGGCTCAAGTGGCGACCGACTGTCGATGCGCAGGTCATCACGCAGGTGCCCGCACGCGCATTCGAGAGCGGCAACTTCAATCAGGTGCCGGTGATGATCGGCGGCGTGTTCGACGAGGGCACGCTGTTCGTCGACACGAAGCTCAGCGCCGCCTACTACCCGCTGTACCTTCGCGGCCTCGCTCCTGCCGGCTACGACACCACGGCCATCGAGGCTGCCTACCCGATCGGCAACTACGCGGTGCCGGCGCAGGGCATCGCGCGGGCCATCGGCGACGCGATGTACGCCTGTGGAAACAGCGCCCGCCGCGACGCGCTGTCGGCGTGGGTGCCTGTGTATGGCTGGGAATTCACCGATCCGCAGCTGTCGTTCCCGTCGAACCCATCCGGCTTCTACTACGGCACGGCCCACGGCATGGACAGCTACTACTTCACCGGCACCGTCGACGCGCTGGCCGGCTATCCGTATTTCGATCCAGGCAGTGCGAGCACGCCGGATGCCGCGACCACCGCCCAGCGCAAGACGCTCGCGACGCAGATGCGCAGCTACCTGCTCAACTTCGCGAAGACCGGCGATCCGAACGGCGACGGCCGCAACATCCCCACGCGCTGGCCGCGCTTCACAGGGCCGGCCGAGCGGGCGCTGATCGACTTCAGCTACCCCGCGGTCAAGGTGTCGAGCAATGCGTTTGAGCACACGCACAAGTGCGACACGCTGTGGGGACCGGCCGTGTTCCCGCCGATGTACTGATGCAGGGACGCAGCCGAGCCATGCCCATGGACGAACAACAGCAGATCATCGACCACCTCGAAGCGCACCAGGCCGAGATCGTGGACTGGCTCAAGGCCTTCCTGCGCATCCCGAGCGTGAGCGCCGACCCCGCCTTTACCCAGGGCATGCACGAGGCGCGAAGCTTCCTGGTCGAGCGGCTGCGGCGCATGGGCCTCGCCGGCGTGCGCCTGCTCGACGGCGACGGCGAACCGGCCGTGTACGGCGAATGGAACGGCGCACCGGGGCGCCCCACGCTGATGGTCTACGGCCACTATGACGTGCAGCCGGCCGACCCGCTCGAGCAGTGGCGCACGCCGCCGTTCGAGCCGACCGAGATCGACGGCAAGCTCTACGGCAGGGGCACCTCCGACGTGAAAGGCTCGACCGCCATCGCGCTCGAGGTCATCGCCGCCTTCCTGTCAGTGCACGGCCGCTGCCCGGTGAACATCAAGGTGTTCCTCGAAGGCGAGGAAGAAACCGGCAGCCCGTCGCTGCGGACCATCGTCGCACGGCACCGCGACCTGCTGCAGGCCGATGCGGTGCTCTCCGCCGACGGCGGCCGCGCAAGCGCCAGCGTGCCCACCATCAACACCGGCGCTCGCGGCAACGCGCAGCTCGAAGTTCGGCTGCGCACCGCCCTCAAGGATCTGCACTCGGGCCGCTACGGCGGCGGCGTGCGCAACGCGTTGCACGAGATGGCGCGGCTGGTCGCATCGCTGCACGATGCGGACGGGAGCGTGGCGGTGCATGGCTTCCACGACGGCGCGTCGCCTCCCACCGACAGGCAGCGCGCCGACACTGCGGCGCTTCCGTACGACGAGGCCGCATTCTTCTCCGACGTGGGCGGCAGCCCGCACGGCGAACCCGACTACACCGCGCGCGAACGCATCACCTTGCGGCCCGCGCTCGACGTGAACGGCCTCTGGGGCGGCTACACCGGCGGCGGCGGAAAGACCATCGTGCCCTGCGAGGCGCAGGCCAAACTCACCGCGCGCGTGGTCGCGGGGCAGGATGCAGGCGCGGTCATCCGCTCGGTGCTGAGCCACCTGCGCCGACACTGCCCGACCGGCTGCACACTCGACGTGGTCGCCATCAACGACGGCTCCCCCGCATCGACCCTCGCGCCCGGCCATCCGCTGGTGCGCGCGGCCGAGGCGGTGCTGGAACGCGAGACCGGCATGCGCCCCATCCACGTCCGGCTGGGCGCGAGCGTGCCCGTCACGTCGATTTTCAAAGAGACGTTGGGCATCGACACGCTGATGTTCGGCTTCAACCTGCCCGACGAGGACGTGCACGCGCCGAACGAGTTCTTCAGGCTGCAGTCGATCCGCGAAGGCACGCGCGCGTGGACACTGCTGCTGGCGGAACTGGCGAGGCATTCGCCTGCCGAGTTCCATGCCGCACCAGACGGGTCAGTCGGCACCTGAGGTTTTCGCTGCTGCCGCCGCCGTCGCAGCCGCAGCAGCCCGCAGCTTGTCCTTCTTGCTCGGCCTCTTCCCCTTGATCCCGCCCGTGCCCGAGGCATCGGCCACCGGCGGCGCGGTTTCCGTCGGTTCGAAGCCTTCGACGCGCTCGCGCGCAAGCCTCAGGCCGTTGCGCTTCTCGATCAAGCGGAAGTGGGCCTCGGTGGCCGCGCTCACGAAGCTGATCGCCAGGCCGCTCTCGCCTGCGCGGCCGGTGCGGCCGATGCGGTGGATGTAGTCGGTGGGCGAGCGCGGCAGGTCGTAGTTGATGACCACCGGCAGCTGCGCGATGTCGATGCCTCGCGCGGCGAGGTCGGTGGCGACGACCACGTCCCATCGGCTCTGCTTGAACTGCGAGAGGATGTCGCCGCGCGTGCCCTGCGCGATGTCGCCGTGGAAGGGCACGGCGTAGATGCCGTTGCGGTAGAGCTTCTCGGCCACGGTCTGCGCCGCGTGCTGCGTGGCGACGAAGACCAGCACGCGGTCCCACTCGTGCTCGTGCTGCTTGAGCAGGTGGCGCAGCAGCTGGGTGCGACGGCCGGAGTCGACCTCGATCACGCGCTGCACGATGTCGGGCGCGGTGCCGGGCTCGCCCTGCACGTCGACGATGGCCGGCTCGAGCAGCATGCGGTCGGCCAGCGCCTCGATGGCCGGCGGGAAGGTGGCGGAGAAGAACAGGTTCTGGCGCCGCTTCGGCAGCAGTTCGAGGATGCGGCCGAGTTCCTCGGCGAAGCCCAGGTCGAAGAGGCGGTCGGCCTCGTCGAGCACCAGCATGGCGACGGCGTCGAGCCGCAGTGCGTTGTGCTCCACCAGGTCGAGCAGCCGGCCCGGCGTGGCGACGACGATGTCGGCGCCGCCGCGCAGGTTCATCATCTGCGGGTTGATCGACACGCCGCCGAAGACGGTGACGATCTTCGGGCGCTCGGGCAGGTCCTGGGCCAGTTCGTACATGGTGCCGCCCACCTGGGCCGCGAGCTCGCGCGTGGGCACCAGCACCAGCGCGCGCACCCGGCGCGGGCCTTGGGGGCGTTCCGGCTGCTGCGAAACCAGGCGCTGCAGCAGCGGCAGTGAAAATGCGGCGGTCTTGCCGGAACCGGTCTGCGCCGAGCCCCGCAGGTCGCGGCCTTGCAGAATCGAGGGAATGGCCGCGGCCTGGATGGGCGTCGGCGTCGAAAAGCCGCATCGGGCGGCAGCTTGCACGAGCGCGGGGGCCAGGCCCAGTGAATCGAATGGCATGTGTGTGATGGGCGAGCGCGGCGGGCGAAGAACGGGAAACCGGCGAAAGAAGGAAATTGAGAAGAGGCGTATCGGATGTCGACGATGAAACAGCAGCGCGCCGGCCAGTCCGGCGGCAGCACCCTGGTGTATTCCACCGACGGCGGCGGACGCATGTGCCCCGGCTGCGGCGAGCCAGTGGCGCGTTGCCGCTGCAAGGAACTCGAGAAGGCGCGCAGCGCGCCGGCCACGGACGGCATTGTGCGCGTGTCGCACGAGACCAAGGGGCGAAAGGGCAAGGGCGTGACCCTCGTCAAGGGCGTGGCGCTCGAAGCGGCGGCGCTGCTGGCGCTGGGCAAGCAGCTCAAGACCGCCTGCGGCACGGGTGGCACGGTGAAGGACGGCACGATCGAGATCCAGGGCGACCACCGCGAAACCGTGATTGCGGCGCTCGCGAAGCTGGGCCACACGGTCAAGCGCGCCGGAGGCTGAGGCTCCCATGAAACCCGAAGACCTGCAGCGGCTGGTGACGCTCGAAATGCCCTTCGGCAAGTACAAGGGCACGCTGATTGCCGATTTGCCCGGAAATTACCTGACCTGGTTTGCACGCGAGGGTTTTCCCTCAGGCGAAATTGGCCGATTGCTCGCCCTGATGCATGAAATAGACCACAACGGGCTTTCCGGACTGCTGAAACCGTTGCGAAACCGCCCGCCGGAACGAGGAGTTTCCCGATAAGGGGCAATTTCGCCACATATTTTTCGAATTCGGGCCGGATAATGCTCGCTACGTGTCAGCGGGCCTTGCGGCTCCCGTGCACGTAATTCGGTGATCGGTCAGTTTCGCGCCACAGCGCAGTTCTTGTTTGTTGTGATTCTGGGACTCCATCGCTTTTTGTCTTTTTGTTGGTTTGAATCAGGAGTCCCTTGATGGGCAAGAAACTTTATGTGGGCAACCTCGCCTACTCGATCCGCGACAACGATCTGGAGCAAGCCTTCGGCGAATTCGGCTCGATCGTCAGCGCCAAGGTCATGATGGAACGTGACACCGGCCGTTCGAAGGGCTTCGGCTTCGTCGAAATGGGTACGGATGCCGAAGCACTGGCAGCCATCGAAGCCATGAACGGCCAGCCCCTGCAGGGCCGCGCCCTGACGGTGAACGAAGCCCGTCCGATGGAAGCTCGTCCTCCCCGCACCGGCGGCTACGGCGGCGGCGGCGGTGGTGGCGGCTACGGTGGTGGTGGTGGCGGCGGCTACGGCGGCGGTGGCCGCAGCGGCGGCGGCGGTTACGGCGGCGACCGTGGTGATCGCGGCGGCTACGGCGGCGGCGGCGACCGCAGCGGCGGTGGCGGCTACGGCGGCGGCCGCGGCGGCTACTGAGCCCTTCCCCCTTCCGGGGCCTTCGGGCCCCTGAACCAAAAAGCTCCTTCGGGAGCTTTTTTCGTTTCCGGGCGCGCCTGCCCGAAGGCCGGGCCCCTGGGAGAACCCTTGCCCCGCGGTACGCACTTGTTCGTACCGCACCGGTCAGCCCACCGTCAGGCGCGCAGCCCGACCCTCGTTTCCCCCAACAAAGAGGAGCGAGACATGCGCATCAAGAGTCAGGCCGACTTCTTCTCAGGAGTCATGTTCACGGCCGTGGGCGGCGCCTTCGCCATCGGCGCCACCACCTACACCATCGGCGACGGCGCGCGCATGGGACCGGGCTACTTCCCGCTCATGCTGGGAATCCTGCTGGCGGTGCTGGGCGCGATCATCATGTTTCAGGCGATGGTGGTCGAGACCACCGACGGCGACCCGATCGGCAAGTGGGCCTGGAAGCCGCTGGCCTTCGTGCTCGGCGCGAACCTGGCCTTCGGCGTGCTGCTGGGCGGGCTGCCCAGCATCGGGCTGCCGGCCATGGGCATGATCATCGCGATCTACGCGCTCACCATCATCTCGAGCATGGCGGGCGAGCACTTCAAGCTGCGCGACGTGCTGATCCTCGCGACCATCCTGGCGGCCGGCAGCTACGTGGCGTTCATCTGGGCGCTCAAGCTGCAGATCCAGGTGTGGCCCACCTTCATCGCCGGTTGAACGAGGAGCACGCCGCCATGGAACTCTTCAACAACCTCGCGACCGGCTTCGGCGTCGCGTTCACCTTCACCAACCTGCTGTACTGCCTGATCGGCTGCATCCTGGGCACGCTGATCGGCGTGCTGCCGGGCATCGGGCCCGTCGCGACCATCGCGATGCTGCTGCCGGCCACCTACGCGCTGCCGCCGGTGTCGGCGCTGATCATGCTGGCCGGCATCTACTACGGCGCCCAGTACGGCGGCTCCACCACGGCCATCCTGGTGAACCTGCCGGGCGAATCGTCCTCGGTGGTCACCTGCATCGACGGCTACCAGATGGCCCGGCAGGGCCGCGCGGGCCCGGCGCTCGCCGCCGCCGGCCTGGGATCGTTCTTCGCGGGCTGCGTGGGCACGCTGATCCTGGCCGCCTTCGCGCCGCCGCTGACCGAGCTGGCCTTCAAGTTCGGCCCGGCCGAATACTTCTCGCTGATGGTGCTGGGCCTGATCGGCGCGGTGGTGCTGGCCTCGGGTTCGCTGCTGAAGGCGGTGGCGATGATCGTGCTGGGCCTGCTGATGGGCATCGTGGGCACCGACGTCAACTCGGGCGTGGCGCGCTACAGCTTCGACATTCCGGAGCTCACCGACGGCATCGGCTTCGTCGTCATCGCGATGGGCGTGTTCGGCTACGGCGAAATCATCGGCAACCTCTCGCAGCCGGACGACGAGCGCGAGGTGTTCACGCACAAGGTCAAGGGCCTGTGGCCCACCAAGGACGACTTCAAGCGCATGCTCCCCGCCGTGCTGCGCGGCACCGCGCTGGGCTCGGCGCTGGGCATCCTGCCGGGCGGCGGCGCGCTGCTGGCCTCGTTCGCCTCGTATGCGCTGGAGAAGAAGATCCGCATGCGCCCCGGCGAAGTGCCCTTCGGCAAGGGCAACATCCGCGGCGTGGCGTCGCCGGAGTCGGCCAACAACGCGGGCGCGCAGACCTCCTTCATCCCGCTGCTGACGCTGGGCATCCCGCCCAACGCGGTGATGGCGCTGATGGTGGGCGCGATGACCATCCACAACATCCAGCCGGGCCCGCAGGTGATGACCAGCAACCCCGAGCTCTTCTGGGGCCTGATCGCCTCGATGTGGATCGGCAACGCGATGCTCATCATCCTGAACCTGCCGCTGATCGGCATGTGGATCAAGCTGCTGACGGTGCCCTACAAGTTCCTGTTTCCGGCCATCGTGCTGTTCTGCGCGATCGGCGTGTACTCGACCAACAACAACACCTTCGACGTGTGGATGGTGGCCGCCTTCGGCTTCATCGGCTATCTCTTCATCAAGCTGCGCACCGAGCCAGCACCGCTGCTGCTGGGCTTCATCCTCGGGCCGATGATGGAAGAGAACCTGCGCCGGGCGCTCTTGCTGTCGCGCGGGGCGTGGAGCGTGTTCGTCACGCGGCCGCTGTCGGCGGGGCTCCTGATCGCCGCGGCGCTGCTGCTGGGCATCGTGCTGCTGCCGGCGATCAAGGCCAAGCGCGAGGAAGCCTTCGTGGAAGATTGAGTTCGCCCCCAAGGCTTCGCGCACTTCGTGTCGCTGCGCCCCCCTTCCGGGGGCAACACCTGCGGCCCGGCAAAGCCGGTTCCGCGGAGACCAGATTCGCCCCCAGGCTTCGCGCACTTCGTGTCGCTGCGCCACCCCCCTTCCGGGGGCAACACCTGCGGCCCGGCAAAGCCGGTTCCGCGGTGTTCCACGAAAGGTCAGTGGGGCAGCAAAGGCAGCAGCAACAGCTGCCACGCCAGCCCCAGCAGGGCCGAGGCGAGCACCACCGGGATCACGCCGGCCTTGAAGCGGAACAGCGCCACGGCGGCGATCAGCCCGATCGCCGCCGATGCCGCGTCGAAGCCCCCGCCGGCTCCCCTGGGCCACAGCACGTGCCAGGCGAAGAACACCGCCAGGTTGACGATCACGCCCACCACCGCCGCGGTGATGGCCGTGAGCGGCGCGGTGAGCTTCAGGTTGCCGTGCGTCGACTCGATGAAGGGCCCGCCCAGCAGGATGAAGAGGAACGACGGCAGGAAGGTGAAGAAGCACACCACCGTCGCCGCCACGGCCCCTGCCGCGAAGAGCGAGTCGCCGCCGGAGAGCGCCTGGTTCCAGCCGCCGACGAAGCCCACGAAGGACACCACCATGATCAGCGGCCCCGGCGTGGTCTCGCCGAGCGCGAGGCCGTCGATCATCTGAGTGGCGCCCAGCCAGCCGTAGTGGTCGACCGCGCCCTGGAACACGTAGGGCAGCACCGCGTAGGCGCCGCCGAAGGTCATGAGCGCTGCCTTGGTGAAGAACCAGCCCATCTGCGTGAGCGTGCCCTGCCAGCCGTACAGGGCGACGAGCGCGCCCATGGCACCCAGCCACAGCACGAGGAACACGCCCAGCACGCGCCAGAAGCGGCCCCAGCCGAAGCGCGCGTGCGCGGGTGTGGGCGTGTCGTCGTCGATGAGCGCCGGGCCGATGGCCGCCGCCCCTGCCGCACCATGCCCGCCGCCGCCCGACGCGAAGCGCTGCGGCGCCACCCGGCTGCCGAAGTAGCCGATGGCCGCCGCCGCAAGCACGATCAGCGGAAACGGCAGCTGCAGCGCGAAGATCGCCACGAACGCCGCCGCGGCGATCGCCCAGAGCCAGGCGTTCTTCAGCACCCGCGAGCCGATGCGCCAGGCCGCGAACAGCACGATGGCCGTGACCGCCGGCTTCACGCCGTACAGCAGCCCCGCCACCGCCGGCACCTGCCCGTAGGCCATGTAGATCCAGGAGAGCGCGATCAGGATGAAGAGCGAGGGCAGCACGAACAGCACCCCCGCCGCGACGCCGCCCCAGGTGCGGTGCATGAGCCAGCCGATGTAGGTGGCCAGCTGCTGGGCCTCGGGGCCGGGCAGCAGCATGCAGTAGTTGAGGGCGTGGAGAAAGCGCTTCTCCGAGATCCAGCGCCGGCGCTCCACCAGTTCCTGGTGCATCAGGGCGATCTGCCCGGCCGGCCCGCCGAAGCTGATGAAGCCCAGCTTGAGCCAGTAGGCGAAGGCCTGCCAGAAGCTGACGGGAGCGGGCCGCTCGACGGGATCTTGGGCAGAGGGCATCGGGCGACTTTCTCGTTGCGCTATTTAAGGAATGCGTCGTAGGCGGTCTTCAGAATCAGCGCGCTCACCACCACGATGAACACCACCCGCACGAAGCCCGCGCCATGCCTGAGCGCAACCCGCGTGCCCAGGACGCTGCCGGCCACGTTGGCCACCGCCATCACCAGCCCGTAGTGCCACCAGACGTGGCCCTTGGCCGCCAGCAGGATCAGCGCGGCAGCGTTGGTCAGGGTGTTGATGATCTTGGCCGAGGCCGAGGCGTTGAGGAAGTCGTAGCCCATCCAGCGCACGAAGAGGAACACCAGGAAGCTGCCCGCGCCCGGGCCGAAGAAGCCGTCGTAAAGCCCGATCGTGAGCCCGATGGTGCAGGCCGCCAGCGTCTCGGCCCGGCCGGTGAAGCGTGGCGCGTGCATGCGGCCCATGTCCTTGCGCGCCAGCGTGTAGAGCAGCACGCCCAGCAGGATGAGCGGCAGCGCCTTGCGCAGGAAGCCTCCGGGGAACATGGTGACGCCCCAGGCGCCCAGCATCGAGCCGGTGAAACCGAGCAGCGCGGCCGGCCACAGCGCGCCCCAGCGCATCTGCACCCGCTGGCTGAACTGGGCCGCGGCGGCGGCCGTGCCCCAGATGGAAGCACTCTTGTTGGTGCCCAGAAGGGTCGCCGGCGGTGCACCCGGGAAGACGGCGAACAGCGCAGGCACCAGGATCAGGCCGCCTCCACCCACGATCGAATCGACGAAACCCGCGAGCGCAGAGGCGCCCGTGACCACCAGCATTTCCATAGGGCCTGGATTGTCTCACCCCGGTGCTATCGAAAAAGTAGCTGCGAAGGCCGATGCTCCAAGCCTCCGCGCAAATAAAAAAGGCGCCGACCAGCGGCGCCTTCAAGGTTGGACAGGCATCTCGTACGGAGCCTTTGAAGAATTTTTATTGTTGCTTGGGGGGTTTGTCTCCTCGGACCCTCGGCACACGAGCAGGGCCCGTTCGCGAGTGCGCAGACTTTAGGGGCACGCACCGCCTCAGTGCATAGGGAATTACCCGCTTTGCCTTACCAATAAAGCCCGATCTGCAAACCAAAGTGTTTCTGATAGTTAACAAAGTGGCACGACTTGTGCACGGGGCGCCTGAGTCCACCACTTGAAGAAGAAAGCGACCATGGCCCTGGCACCACAAGCCTCGATCAACGCGGCAGACACCGCATGGATGATGACCTCGACCGCGCTGGTGCTGCTGATGACGCTGCCCGGCATCGCCCTCTTCTATGCCGGCATGGTGCGCCGCAAGAACGTGCTGGCCACGATGGCGGCGGTGGTGGCGATCGCCGCCGCCGTCTCGCTGACCTGGTTCGCGGTGGGCTATTCGCTCGCCTTCACCGAGGGCTGGCCCTGGATCGGGGGCGCCGGCCGCCTCTGGTTCTCGGGCTTCGACTACCTGAAGGAGGCCGGCCAGCTGGCTGTGAGCCACGTGGCGCCCAACGTGCCCGAGTCGGTCTACGCGATGTTCCAGCTGACCTTCGCGATCATCACCACGGCCCTGGTGCTCGGCGCCTTCGTCGAGCGCATGCGCTTCTCGGCGATCCTGTGGTTCGCGCTGCTGTGGAGCGTGCTGGTGTATGCGCCCATCGCCCACTGGGTGTGGGAGCCGGGCGGCTGGCTCGCGCAGATGGGCGCGCTCGACTTCGCGGGCGGCTCGGTGGTGCACGTCAACGCCGGCATCGCGGGGCTGGTGTGCGCCTACGCCCTCGGCTCGCGCAAGGGCTACGGCCGCGAGGCCTTCGAGCCCTACAACCTGGCCTTCACCATGACCGGCGCGGGCCTGCTGTGGGTGGGCTGGTTCGGCTTCAATGCCGGCTCGGCGGTGGCGGCCGACGGGCGCGCGGGGCTGGCGATGCTGGTCACGCACATCGCGGCGGCTGCCGGCGCCATGAGCTGGATGCTCGGCGAATGGATCGTGCGGCGCAGCCCCTCGCTGCTGGGCCTGTGCTCGGGCCTCGTGGCCGGGCTGGTGGCCATCACGCCCGCTGCCGGCTTCGTCACGCCGCCGGCCGCGCTGGCCATCGGCGCCATCGCGGGGCTGGCCTGCTATTGGGGCGCCACCGGCCTGAAGCACCTGCTGGGGGCGGACGACTCGCTCGACGTGTTCGGCGTGCACGGCATCGGCGGTATCGTGGGGGCGCTGCTGACCGGCGTGTTCGCCGACCCGCGCGTCTCCGGCGCCACCGGCGACGTGCTCACGCAGGCGATCGCGGTCGGCAGCGTGGCCATCTTCAGTGCGACGGGCACGGCCGTGGTGCTGTTCCTGGTGCACGTCATCGTCGGCCTGCGCGTCGATGCCGACAGCGAGCTGCTGGGCCTCGATCTTGCACAGCACAGGGAACATCTCGGGAGCAGTTGACCCACCGACGGAGGAAACAAGCCATGTCGCCATCCATGTCCGAAAGCGAACGCATCGCCCTCGCCGCCCGCCTTCACGTGGCGCTGCGGCGAAAGCACGGCCGCGTGACCGACACCGAATGGATGGCGACCAATGCCGAGTACGCCGCCGAGATCGTGCGCATGACCCGCGCGCACGCGGCCGACACCAAGGACGAGGAGCTCTACCTGCTCGCCACCCGGCTGGAGCAGGCGATGGAGCCGCTGGCGCGCGCCGCACGCCTGGCGGCACGCCAGCCCGACGGCCAGCCGCCCACACCCCCACCCCGGTACGTCGGCGGCCTGCGCTGATACGCAGCCAGTTCGCGGGACACCGCGGAACCGGCTTTGCCGGGCCGCGGGTGTCGCCCCCGGCGAGGGGGTTGGCGAAGCGACACGAAGTGCGCAGAGCCTGGGGGAGAACTTAGCCTCCGCAAAACCGGCTTTGCCGGGCCGCAGGTGTCGCCCCTGTTAAGGGGGTTGGCGAAGCGACACGAAGTGCGCAGAGCCTGGGGGAGAACTTAGCCTCCGCGGAGCCGGCTTTGCCGGGCCGCAGGTGTCGCCCCCCCGGCGAGGGGGTTGGCGAAGCGACACGAAGTGCACGCAGCCCTGGGGGAGTGCTCAGTCCGCCTGGGCGGCCTTGCGGATCGACTGCAGCGTGCTGCCCGGCGTGATGGCCTCAGGGTCCAGCAGGCAGTGCAGGATCGACGGCTTGCCGCTGGCGCGTGCGCGGGCCAGCGCAGGGCCGAATTCTTCGGTGCTGGCCACGCGCTCGCCGTGGCCGCCGAACACCTCGGCGTAGCCGCGGAAGTCGGGGTTCTTCAGCTGGGTGGCACTGATGCGGCCCGGGTAGTGCCTTTCCTGGTGCATGCGGATGGTGCCGTACATGCCGTTGTCCAGCAGCACCACGATGATCGGCAGGCCGTACTGCACGGCGGTCGCGAATTCCTGGCCGTGCATCATGAAGTCGCCGTCGCCGGCGAACACCACCACCTCGCGCTGCGGCCACAGCCGCTTGGCGCCGACGCCGGCCGGCAGGCCGTAGCCCATCGAGCCGCTGGTGGGCGCGAGCTGGCTGGCATACGCGCGGAACGGCCAGAAGCGGTGCACCCAGGTGGCGAAGTTGCCCGCGCCGTTGCAGAAGATGGTGTCGGCCGGAAGCACCTCGCGCAGGTGCTTCATGACCTCGCCCATCTGCAGCGGGCCCGGAATGCGGATCGGCGACGGGTCGCTCCAGCGCAGGAAGTCTTCGCGTGCGGCCTTCGTCTCCGCCTGCCAGGCCGGCACCTGTGCGGGGCGCAGCGTGGAAACGGCCTCGGCGAAGGCCTGCGGCGTGGCGTGGATGCCCAGCGCCGGGCGATACAGCCTGCCCAGTTCGTCGGCATCGGCATGCACGTGCACCAGCGCCTGCTTCGGCTGCGGGATGGACAGCAGCTCGTAGCCCTGCGAGGGCACCTCCGACAGACGCCCGCCGACCAGCAGGATCAGGTCGGCATTGCGGATGCGCTCCAGCATCCTGGGGTTGACGCCCAGGCCGAGGTCGCCCGCATAGCAGGGGTGATCGGCCGACATCAGCATCTGCCGGCGGAACGAGCAATAAACGGGCAGCGAGAACGCCGCCGCGAAATCCGCGAACTGGCGCGACGCCTTCTCCGACCAGCGGCTGCCGCCCAGGACGACCACCGGCCGCTGCGCCTGCGACAGCCGCTGCTGCAGCTCGGCAAGCTGCGCCGCGCCGGGATGGGTCTCGGTGACGGCGTACGGCTGCGCGTCGGCCACCGTCGCGGCCTCGGTCAGCATGTCTTCCGGCAGCGCGATCACCACCGGGCCGGGCCGGCCCGAGGTGGCGACATGGAAGGCGCGCGAAACCAGCTCGGGCACGCGCGCAGGGTCGTCGATTTGCACCACCCACTTGGCCATGGTGCCGAACACCGCGCCGTAGTCCAGCTCCTGGAAGGCCTCGCGGCCCAGCGCGTCGCGCGCGACCTGGCCGACGAAGAGCAGCAGCGGCGTCGAATCCTGGTGCGCGATATGCACCCCGGCCGACGCATTGGTGGCGCCCGGCCCGCGCGTGACGAAGCACACGCCCGGCCTGCCGGTGAGCTTGCCCTGCGCCTCGGCCATCATCGTCGCGCCGCCTTCCTGGCGGCACACGGTCACTTCGATGGAGGCGTCGTGCAGCGCGTCGAGCACGGCGAGAAAGCTTTCGCCGGGCACGCAGAAGAGCTGCTCGACGCCGTGGGTGACGAGCTGGTCGACCAGGATCTGGCCGCCGGTGCGGGGTGTTGAAGTCATGCTGTATCCAATGGTCTGAAGGTGTTCGGTATTGCTCCTTCCTCCTCTGGGGGAAGGCGGGGATGGGGGCAAGCGGCGCCGGACGGACCGGCGGCAACGAATGCGCCGCCTGCCCCCACCCCAACCCGCCCCCGGAAGGGGAGGGAGAAAAGCGGAGTCATTCCAGCGCCTCGCAGGCAGCCTGGATGCGCTCGCAGGCCTCCCGCAGCTGCGCCATCGAGGTCGCGTACGAGATGCGGAAATACGGCGCCAGCCCGAACACGCTGCCCGGCACCACCGCGACCTCGAAGTCCTGCAGCAGGTAGCGGCAGAAGTCGCTGTCGCTGCGCAGCAGCATGCCGCCGCGGGTGTGCCGGCCGAGCACGCCGGCGCAGCTCGCGAATGTGTAGAACGCGCCCTCGGGCACGCGGCAGCGCAGGCCCGGCGCGCGATTCAGCGCGGCGACCACGAAGTCGCGCCGCGCCTGGAAGTCGGCGCAGCGCTCGGCCACGATGTCCTGCGGACCGGTCAGCGCCTCGATGGCGGCTGCCTGGCTGACCGACGAGGGGCATGACGTGGTCTGGCTCTGCACCACGGCCATCGCCGCGATCAGCGCTCGCGGACCGGCGCCGTAGCCCACGCGCCAGCCGGTCATCGCATAGGCCTTGGACACGCCGTTCACCGTCAGCGTGCGTTCGCGCAGGCGCGGCTCCGCCGCCGCCGGCGTGGCGAAGGCCAGTCCGTCGTAGAGGATGTGTTCGTAGATGTCGTCCGCCAGCACCCAGACCTGCGGATGGCGCAGCAGCACCTCGCACAGCGGTTTCAGCTGGTCCGCGCTGTAGGCGGCACCGCTCGGGTTCGACGGCGAGTTCAGGAACAACCAACGCGTGCGCGGCGTGATGGCCGCTTCGAGCTGCGCGGCATCGAGCCGGAAGCCGTTGGCCTCGGTGCCGGCCACGGGCACCGGCACGCCGCCGCAGATCTGCACGATGTCGGCGTACGAGGTCCAGTACGGCGCGGGCAGGATGACTTCGTCGCCTGGGTCCAGGCTGGCCATCAGCGCGTTGAAGATCACCTGCTTGGCGCCTGCGCTCACGCTGATCTCGTCGAGCGCGAAGTCCAGCGCGTTGTCGCGCCTGAACTTGAGCTGCACCGCCGCCTTCATCGCCGGGCTGCCGTCGAGCACGGTGTAGCGCGTGTCGCCTCTGCCGATGGCTTGCACGGCAGCGTCGCGCACGTTCTGCGGCGTGTCGAAGTCGGGCTCTCCCGCGCCCAGCACGATCACCGGGCGGCCGGCGCGCTTGAGCGCGTTGGCGTGGTCGGTGATGCGCAGGATCTCCGAGACGCCGATGGCGCGCACGCGCCGTGCGGGCTCGAAGACGATGGAAGTGGCGGTAGCGGCGGTCACTTGGCGTAGGCCTCCAGCGGCTTGTCGTTGGGTTCGGCGATGAGCTGCTTCAGCGTCGCGCTCATCGGCAGGTTCAGGCTGGTGTTCTTCGGCGGGATGGCCGCCACGAACCACTTGGTGTAGATCTTCTCGAGCTCGCCGCTCTTCATCATGCGGCGCAGCGAATCGTCCACCGCCGACTTGAAGGCCGGGTCGTCCTTGCGGAAGAGCAGTGCGATCGGCTCCGAGCCCAGCGGCTCGCCCACGATGCGGTAGGCCGAGGGGTTCTTCGAGTTCGCGATGATCCCGGCCAGCAGGTTGTCGTCGAGCACGAAGGCATCGGTGCGGCCCGACTCCATCAGGAGGAAGCTCTCGAGGTGGTCCTTGCCGAGCATGGTGTTGTACGAGACGTTCTGCGTGCGCTCGCGCTTGCGCAGCAACTGCACCGCCGTGGTGCCGGTGGAGGCCGACACGTTGCGGCCCGCGAGCTGGTCGAGGTTGGCGATGCCCGAGTCGACCCTGGTGGCCATGCGCACCTCGCTCACGTAGGTGGTGAGCGCGAAGGCCACCTGCTGCTGGCGCGCGGTATTGTTGGTGGTGGGGCCGCAGCCGATGTCGAGCGTGCCGTTCTGCACCAGCGGGATGGTGTTCTGCGCGGTCACGGCCATGTACTCCAGCTTCGCCTGCGGCGCGATCTCCTTCAGCACGCGCTCGCACAGCTCGACGTGGTAGCCCACGTACTTCTCGCCCGCGCCCAGCATGTAGGCCATGGGCGGCGAGGCCTCGCGCACGCCGAGCACCACCTTGCCGCTGGACTTGATCTTGTCGAGCGTGCCGCCGGTGGCCGCCACGGTCTGCACGGTTTGCGCGGCGGCGCCGATCGAAAGCGCGAGCAGGCCGGCTGCTGCAATGGTCCTGAAGGGGATATTCATGTGCTCTGTCTCCTGATGGTTGTTTTTGACGGGGAGGCGAAGGCCGTCCTGGCCTCGCACGGCCCTTTCGCGGGACATCGCGGAACCGGCCTTGCCGGGCCGCCGATGTCGCCCCCGCTGAGGGGGTTGGCGTAGCGACACGCAGTGCGCGAAGCCTGGGGAGAGACTCAGTCCCCGATGTCGAAGGTCACGCCCTGCGCGAGCGGCAGCGCGGTCGAGTAGTTGATGGTGTTGGTGGCGCGGCGCATGTACGCCTTCCAGCTGTCGGAGCCCGCCTCGCGGCCGCCGCCGGTCTCCTTCTCGCCGCCGAAGGCACCGCCGATCTCGGCGCCGCTCGGGCCGATGTTGACGTTGGCGATGCCGCAGTCGGAGCCCGAGCTCGACATGAAGCGCTCGGCCTCGCGCATGTTCAGCGTGAAGATCGACGACGACAGGCCCGCGCCCACCGCGTTGTGCTGCTCGATGGCCTCGTCGAGCGAGCTGTAGCGCACCACATAGAGGATGGGCGCGAAGGTCTCGCGCAGCACCGGGCCCTCGTGCGACTTCAGCTCCACCAGCGCGGGGCGCACGTAGTAGGCGTCGCTCGTGCCGATGCCCTCCACGCGCTGGCCGCCGTGCACCTTGGCGCCGATCTCGCGACTTTCGGAGAGCGCCTTCTGCATGCCGTCGAAGGCCGCGCGGTCGATCAGCGGACCGACCAGCGTGCCGGCCGCGCGCGGATCGCCCACCTGCACGTTGCCGTAGACCTTGGCGAGCTTGGGCACCAGCTGGTCGTACACGCTCTCGTGCACGAACAGGCGGCGCAGCGTCGTGCAGCGCTGGCCGGCCGTGCCCATCGCGGCGAAGGCGATGCCGCGCAGCGCGAGGTCGAGGTCGGCCGAGGGCGTGACGATGGCGGCGTTGTTGCCGCCGAGTTCGAGGATGGCACGTGCGAAGCGCGCGGCCAGCTTCGGGCCCACCTGGCGGCCCATGGCGGTCGAGCCGGTGGCCGACAGAACGGGCACGCGGTGGTCGTCCACCAGCACCTCGCCGATGTCGCGCTGGCCCAGCAGCAGGCCCAGCAGGCCTTCGGGCGCGTCGCCGAAGCGTTCGAGGGCGCGCTGCGCGATGGCATGCACGGCCAGCGCGGTCAGCGGCGTCTTCTCGGAGGGCTTCCACACCACCGGGTCGCCGCACACCAGCGCCAGCGCCGCGTTCCACGACCACACGGCCACCGGGAAGTTGAAGGCCGAGATCACGCCGCACACGCCCAGCGGATGCCAGGTTTCCATCATGCGGTGCTCGGCACGCTCGGTGGCCAGCGTGAGGCCGTAGATCTGGCGCGAGAGTCCGACCGCGAAGTCGCAGATGTCGATCATCTCCTGCACCTCGCCTGCGCCTTCGGACGGAATCTTGCCGGCCTCCAGCGTGACGAGGCGGCCCAGGTCGGCCTTGGCGGCGCGCAGTTCCTCGCCCAGCAGGCGCACCAGCTCGCCGCGGCGCGGCGCCGGCACGTTGCGCCAGGCCTTGAAGGCCTCGTGCGCGCGGCCGATGACTGCCGTGGCCTCGGCCGGCGAGGTCTGCGGCACCTGCGCCACCACCTCGCCGCTGACGGGCGAACGCACCGTCAGCTCGCCGCCGGTGTGGGCCGAGCGGGGCACGCCCAGGCGTTGCAGCAGCTGCGCGACTTCGGTGGCGACGGGAAGGGAGGTTTGGGCTTCGGACATGAGCGCTCCGGGGACAGATGAAGGGAAAGACGGGAAGGCGGCGAGAGGCCTAGTCCGCCCAATATCAGCGAATCGAACCCGATCGCCAAATGAAAATATCGAAGGATCTGGTGCGTTTCAGGAAGGACCTCAGCCTTTTGACGTGCGCCTAGCGCACCAACCTGGCTGCCGCCAGGACCCACAGCGCCACCAGCACCACGTTGCTCGCCGCGAACACGCCCAGCCGGTGCAGCACGTGGTTGTAGGTCAGGTGCACCGCGGTGTGCGCCGCCCGCAGCCCCACGTAGGCCCAGGCCAGCCACACCGCCGCGGGCGTCGGCTGCACCGCCACGTAGAAGAGCAGGCACACCACATAGAACAGCACCGGCAGCTCCAGCAGGTTCATGTAGTTGCGGTTGGGGATGCGCACCGCGTCCGGCACCGCCGCCGACTCGCCCAGCCTGAAGTCGGCCGTGCGGACTTCGCGGCGCAGCAAGGCACGCACGCGCGTGAAGGGGATCAGCAGCAGCACCATGCCGGTGAGGGCCGCGAGGGCGAAGACGGGGTAGAGGATCGAGGGGTTGTTCATGGTCGCCTCCCTGCTCAGTCCGGCCGCGAGGCCTCGGGCAGCGGAATCTTCTGCCCCGCCGGCGAGCTCGCCAGGCTCTGCGCCGGCCGCCTCAGGGTCGCATCGAAGGGATTGATCCTCGGCCCGATCGCCGCCGCCTCGCGTTTCAGCAGCTCGACCACGGTCGGCATGCGGTCGGCGTTGAGCCGGTCGGCGATGGTGCCCACGCTCAGCGCGGCCACCGCGCGGCCTTCGCGGTCGAGGATGGGCACGGCCACGCCGGCCATGCCTTCGAGCAGGCCGGTGTTGCGGCCTGCGTAGCCCGCCTGGCGCACGCGCTCGATCTCGGTGCGCAGGTAGACCTCGTCGTACACGCCGTACTCGCGCACCCGCGAAAGGTTGAAGCGGATCACCTCCTCGCGCTCGGCCTCGGGCAGGAAGGCCAGGATCGCCAGCGCGCCCTGCCCCACGCCCAGCGCGATGCGCCCGCCGATATCGCCGGTGAAGGAGCGGATGGGAAAGGGCCCTTCGCTCCTGTCGAGGCACACGGCGTCGAAGCCGCTGCGCGCAAGAAGGAAGATGCTGTCGCCGAGGCTCGCGCACAGGCGCAGCAGCACGGGCCGGCAGATGGAGCGCAGGTCGCCGGGATTGCCTGCGCTGGCGGCGAGCGCGAAGAAATCGATGCTCAGGCGGTAGAGCTTGCTGCGCTCGTCCTGCTCGACCATGCCTTCGGCCATGAGCGACTGCAGCAGCCGGTGCGTGGTGGCCTGCGTGAGGCCCACGGAACGTGCGATCTGGGTCACGCGGCCGCCCTCGGCCTGCACCGCGCCGAGTGCGCGGATCACCGAAAAGACGCGCGGCACGCCCCCGCTGGCCGCCGCTGCCGCCCCTGCACCGGCCGGGGTGTTCGCCGAAGAGCTCTCCATACCTTCCTCCTGCGGAATTCGATTCATCGATCGAAGCCATGATATTCCATTGAACGGAATAAATTGAAGAAAGATTCTGATTAATGGAATACCCGAGGCGATCTGGCGCAATCGTTGCAATAGAGTGAATTAAGGACAGCAAGCTGTCCATGGCCCGCACCAAGTCGAAGCAAGGTGCCCGGAGCCATCTTTTCGCCCCCGAAGAAAGGCCCGTTCCATGTCATTCCTGCGGCTCACCGACGTGACCAAGTTCTATGGCGCCACCCGCGCGGTGGCGGACATGAATCTCTCGGTGGAGAAGGGCGAGTTCGTCTCGCTGCTCGGGCCCTCGGGCTGCGGCAAGACGACCACGCTCCAGATGATCGCGGGCTTCGAGGCAGTGAGCGGCGGTCGCATCGAGCTCGCGGGCAAGGACATCACGCACGCCAAGGCCAACACGCGCGGGCTGGGCATCGTGTTCCAGACCTATGCCCTCTTCCCGCACATGACGGTGGCCGACAACGTGAGCTTCGGCCTCGAGATGCGCAAGATGCCGAAGGCCGAGCGCACCGAGCGCGTGAAGCAGGCGCTGGCGCTGGTGCATCTCGAGCAGCACGCCGCGCGCTACCCGCGCGAGCTTTCGGGCGGCCAGCGGCAGCGGGTGGCGCTGGCGCGCGCGCTGGTGATCGAGCCGCCGGTGCTGCTGCTGGACGAGCCGCTGTCCAACCTCGACGCCAAGCTGCGCGAGGAGATGCAGTTCGAGCTGCGCCAGATCCAGCGCAAGGTCGGCACCACCACGGTGATGGTCACGCACGACCAGAGCGAGGCCATGTCGATCAGCGACCGCGTGGTGGTGATGGAAGGCGGCCGCGCCACGCAGATCGACCATCCGCAGCGCGTGTACGAGCATCCGGGCACGCGCTTCATCTCCACCTTCGTCGGCAAGGCCAACCTGCTGGACTGCCGCGTGTCCGGCAGCGGCCCCGGGCGCACCTGCGTGGAGGTGGGCGCGCTCTCGCTCGACGTGGACGACACCGGCTTCGACGTGAACGCGGGCGCGCTGCTGAGCGTGCGGCCCGAGAAGCTGCAGCTGGTGGCGCCGGGCCGGGGCCGCATCGACGGCGAGGTGCTGGAGCGCTTCTTCCTCGGCAGCCAGTGGCTCTACCGCGTGGCGACTTCGGTCGGCGAGCTCATGGTGCTGAGCCCCAACGACGGACGCGAGGCGCTCGCGGAAGGCAGCCGCACCGGCATCGACTGGCCGGCGCACTGCATGCGGCTGCTGCCGGCCAATGAGAAGGCTGTCGCGGCATGAGCACCTCGAAGAGCAAGGCCACGCCCTGGTGGCTCTCCGGCCCCGCGCTGCTGCTGTTCACGGTGCTGCTGGTGGTGCCGCTGGGGCTCACCGCGGTGCTGTCGTTCAACGCCTACGACCCGGCCACCGGACCGAAGACGGGCGAGTTCACGCTCGCGCACTACGCGCTGGTGTTCTCCGACTCCTACTACCTCGGCATCTTCTGGCGCACCTTCTGGGTCTCGGCGCTGGTCACGCTGATCTGCGTGCTGATCGGCGCACCCGAGGCCTACGTGCTCAGCCGCATGCGCAACCCGTGGCGCTCGGCGCTGCTGCTGGTGGTGCTCGCGCCGCTGCTGGTGTCGGTGGTGGTGCGGGCCTTCGGCTGGAGCATGCTGCTGGGCCCCGAGGGCGCGGTGAACGCGCTGCTGCAGCTCGTGGGCATCGGGCCGGTGAAGATCCTCTACACCAACGCGGCGGTGGTCATCGCGCTGGTCCACGTGATGCTGCCCTTCATGGTGATCCCGGTGTGGACATCGCTGCAGAAGCTCGACCCCGGCGTGGAGAACGCCGCCCTCTCGCTCAACGCCACGCCCTTCACCACGCTGCGGCGCATCGTGCTGCCGCAGGTGATGCCCGGCATTCTCTCGGGCAGCCTGATCGTCTTCGGGCTGGCGGCGAGCTCCTTCGCCATTCCGGGGCTGCTGGGCGGACGACGGCTGAAGATGGTCGCGACCATCGTCTACGACGAATACCTCAGCGAGCTCAACTGGCCGCTGGGGGCGGCGGTGGCGCTGGTGCTGCTCGTCGCCAATCTTGCGGTGATGCTCAGCTACAACAGGCTGGTCGAAGGCCGCTACAAGAAAGCGCTGGGATGAACATGACCCCCACGCTCCATCACTTCGTGTATTCGCTGCCTCCCGAGGGGGCGCGTGCCTCCCTTGGGACGGTCCGGCGGGAGGCACCATGAACAGGAACGGTCCCATCGCCCTCGCGTTCAACGCCCTCGTCATCGTCTTCATGCTGGCACCGCTGGTGGTGGTGTGCGTGGTGGCGTTCACGCCCGAGAACACGCTGACCATCCCGACCACGCATTTCTCGCTGCGCTGGTTCGAGGCGGTGTTCGCGCACCCCGACTTCATGCAGTCGTTCTGGAACAGCCTGTGGCTCGCGCTGAGCTCGGCCACCATCGCGACGCTGCTCGCGGTGCCGGCCGGCATGGCGATCACGCGCTACGAGTTTCCGGGGCGCGACTTCCTCAACGGCCTGTTCCTCTCGCCGCTGATCGTTCCGCACCTGGTGCTGGGCGTGGCGCTGCTGCGTCTGTTCTCGCTGGTGGGCGGCGCGGGCAGCTTCGGCTGGCTGGTGCTGGCGCACGCGCTCATCGTCACGCCCTACACGCTGCGGCTGGTGGTGGCGGCGCTGGTGGGCTTCGACCGAAGCGCCGAGCAGGCCGCGCTCTCGCTGGGCGCGAGCCAGGCCAAGGTGTTCCGCCGCATCACGCTGCCGATGATCCTGCCGGGCGTGACGGGCGGCTGGATGCTGTCGTTCATCAACAGCTTCGACGAAGTGACGATGTCGATCTTCGTCACCTCGCCGAGCACGGTCACGCTGCCGGTGCGCATGTACATGTACGCGACCGAATCCATCGATCCGCTGATGGCCGCGGTGTCGGCGCTGATGGTGGCGGTGACGGCCTTCGCGATGGTGCTGCTCGACCGCGTGTACGGGCTCGACCGCGTGCTGGTGGGGCGCAGATAGATGAAGACGACCATGACCGCACACGCATTGCTCCACCGCGTGGCCGAGAAGACCGGCCGCGCGACGGTGCCCTTCACGCTCGACGGCCAGCCGGCGAGCGCACTGGCCGGCGACACCGTGCTGACCGCCGTGCTCACGCAGTGCGGCCAGCTGCGCCGCAACGAGTTCAGCGGCCTGCCGCGCGCGGGCTTCTGCATGATGGGCGCCTGCCAGGACTGCTGGATCTCCACCGACGAAGGCGAGCGCCTTCGCGCCTGCTCGACCTTCATCGCGCCGGGCATGGCGCTGGTCACCGGAAGGGACGGCGCATGACCGCCACGCCGACAGCGGCATCGACACCGACACCGACAGGCGAAGTCCGCCCCGTGATCGTCGGCGCAGGCCCGGCCGGCGTGCGCGCCGCGCAGACGCTGGTGGCGCACGGCCTGAAGCCGGCGGTGATCGACGAGGCCTCGCGCGCGGGCGGACAGATCTACCGCCGCCCTCCTCCCGGCCTGGCCGCGCGCGACAAGCAGACGCTCTACGGCTTCGAGTCGAAGCGCGCCGAAGCGGTGCACACGGCCTTCGACGCGCTGCAGGGCCGCATCGAACACCATGCCGACAGCCTCGCGTGGAACACGCAGGACCAGGTGCTCGACGTGATGCACAACCCCACGCGCAGCAACCGCCGCGTGCCCTACAGCCACCTGATCGTCGCGACCGGCGCCACCGACCGCGTGCTGCCACTGCCGGGCTGGACGCTGCCCGGCGTCTACACGCTGGGCGGCGCGCAGGTCGCGCTCAAGTACCAGGGTTGCGCCATCGGGCGCCGCGTGGTGTTCATGGGCACGGGGCCGCTGCTCTACCTGGTGGCTTATCAATATGCCAAGGCCGGCGTGGACGTGGCCGCAGTGCTCGACACCGCGCGCCTCGCCGACCAGATCGCCGCCGCACCCGCGATGCTGGCGCAGCCGGCCGTGCTCGCCAAGGGCATGTACTACGTGGGCTGGCTGCGCGCGCACGGCGTTGCGCTGCATGGCGGCGTGCGTTCGCTGCGCGTGCTCGGCGACGAGGCTCAGGCGCGCGTCACCGGCGTGGCCTGGCTCGACGGCGAGACGCAGCGCACGATCGACTGCGATGCGGTGGGCTTCGGCTACGCGCTGCGCTCCGAGACGCAGCTCGCCGACCTTCTCGGCTGCCGCTTCGACTACGCGCCGCTGCACCGCGCGCACCTGCCGGTGCGCGACGCGGCGGGACGCTCCAGCGTACGGGGCGTGTACCTCGCGGGCGACGGCGCCGGCATCATGGGCGCGGACGCGGCCGAATGGGCGGGCGAGCGTGCGGCGCTGGCGCTGCTGCAGGACGCGGGCATCGCATTCGACACCGCGCGCGCATCGGAACTCGAACGCAGGCTCGACAGGCTCGCCGGCTTCCGCCGCGGCCTCGAGCGCGCCTTTCCGGTGCCGCAGGACTGGGCCGGGAACGCGAGCGACGACCTCGTGATCTGCCGCTGTGAGAACGTCACCGCCGGCACGCTGCGCCAGACCATCGCCAGCACCGGCGCCGACGAGATGAACCGCCTGAAGGCCCTGTCGCGCGTCGGCATGGGCCGCTGCCAGGGGCGCATGTGCGGCGCCGCGGCCGCCGAGATCCTCGCGCACGCGACGCGGCAGCCGCTGCAGCAGGTGGGCCGACTGCGCGGGCAGGCGCCGATCAAGCCGATCCCGATCCGGCTCGTGCCGGCCGATGGGAGCGGCGCATGAGCTCGATCAGGAAGCTTCGCACCGACGTCGCCATCATCGGCGGCGGCATCGTCGGCTCTTCCGCCGCGCTGGCCCTGCGCCGCATGGGCGTCGGCGTGGTGCTGCTGGAGCGCGATCTCTGCGGCTCGCGTTCCAGCGGCGTGAACTACGGCGGCGTGCGCCGCCAGGGCCGGCCGGTGAGCCAGCTGCCGCTGGCGCAGCGCGCGCACCGCATCTGGGGCAACCTGCCCGGGCTGCTGGGCACCGACGGCGAATACATCCGCTCGGGCCACTTCAAGATCGCGCGCAGCGAATCGGACATGGCCTCGCTCGAACGCTACCGCGCGCTGAGCAGCGACTTCGACCTGGGCCTGGAGCTGATCTCCGGCGCGCGCCTGCGCGAGCAATGCCCTTGGCTCGGCATGCGCGCGGTGGGCGGCTCGCTCTGCGCGGAAGACGGTCAGGCCAATCCGCGCCTGGTGTCGCCGGCCTTCGCGCTCGCGGCGCAGCGCGCCGGAGCGCAGGTCTTCGAGCGCCACAAGGTCGACGAGGTGGCGCACGACGGCGCGATGTTCATGGTGCGCAGCGGCAATGCGCTCGAGGTGCAGGCGCCGGTGCTGCTGAACTGCGCGGGCGCGTGGGCCGGCGCCATCGCCAGCCAGTTCGGCGAGACGCCGCCGATGTACGCCCGCAGCCCGCTGATGGCGGTGACCGAGCCGGTGCCGCATTTCATGAAATGGAGCCTGGGCGTGGAAGGCGGCGGCATCTACTGCCGGCAGGTCGAGCGCGGCAACGTGGTGCTGGGCGGCGGCACGGGCATCACGCTCGACGCCGAACGCTCCCGCGCCGAGCGCGAGGGCATCGCCGCGCTGGCGGTGCAGGCCATCGAGCTGCTGCCCGCGCTGCGCCACGCGCACATCATCCGCACCTGGGGCGGCACCGAGGGCTACCTGCCCGACCGCGAACCGGTGCTGGGCCCGAGCCGCACCACGCCGGGCCTCTTCCATGGCTTCGGCTTCGCGGGCGCGGGCTTCCAGATCGGCCCGGCCGCCGGCGAGGTGCTGGCCGAGCTCGCACGCGACGGCCGCACCGACACGCCCATCGACGCCTTCGCCATCGAGCGCTTCGACGGCGCCGACGAATCACTCACCGCATCCCCCACCTGAACCTGAATGGAGAGCATCGCCATGTCCCAGAAGTCCTCGATCAGAACCCTTCCGCTGCTGGCCGCGCTGCTCGCGGCCGCCGGCATCGCCGGTGCACAGACCAAGACCCTCTACATCGGCATGAACGGCGGCACGATGGAGAAGGCGTACACGCAGTACGTCTTCCCGGCCTTCGAGAAGGCCTACGGCGCGAAGGTGGTGGTGGTGCCGGGCACCTCGTCCGACATCCTCGCCAAGGCGCAGGCCAACAAGGACAAGCCGCAGATGCACGTGATGTTCCTCGACGACGGCGTGATGGTGCGCGCCATCGGCATGGGCCTGTGCCAGAAGCAGAAGCCCAGCCAGTCGCTCGGAGAGATCTACCCGGCCGCGCGCTTCAAGGACGACATGGCCAGCGGCGTGAGCCTGGGCATGACGGGCCTGGCCTACAACGCGAAGATGTTCAAGGAGAAGGGCTGGGCGCCGCCCACCTCGTGGATGGACCTGGCCGACCCGAAGTACAAGGGCAAGGTGGTGTTCCAGTCGGTGTCGTCGTCCTCCTTCGGGCTGCACGGCTTCCTGATGTTCAACCGCATCCAGGGCGGCAACGACAAGAACGTGGAGCCCGGCTTCAAGGCCTGGCCCACCACCATCGGGCCGAACGTGCTGGAGTACATCCCGAGCTCGGCCAAGCTCTCGGAGATGGTGCAGACCGGCGAGGCGGCGATCTTCCCGCTCACGCCCACGGCCGTGGCCGCGATGAAGAGCAAGGGCATCCCGGTCGAGTACGCGCCGCCCAAGGAAGGCGCGGTGGTGCTCATGGTCGGCCAATGCGTGATCGCCAACAACACCGAGCCCGAGCTCTCGCAGAAGCTCGCCGAGTTCCTGCTGAGCCCGCTGGCGCAGGCCAACGTGCTGCAGTACGGCGCGCAGATCCCGACCAACCCGAAGGCGCCGGTGGTGGGCGACGGCGTGGCGCAGGTGGCCGACATCAACAAGTGGATGAAGACCGCGGTGACCATCGACTGGGAAAGCATCAACGCAAACCGCCCTGCATGGAACGCGCGCTGGAACAAGACCATCGAGAAATAAGGCTCGCCCCCAGGCTGCGCGCACTTCGTGTCGCTTCGCCAACCCCCTTCCGGGGGCAACACCGCAGGCCCCGGCGAAGCCGGTTCCTCGGTGTTTCCGGCATCAGACCGAGGTCAAAGCCAAGCTAGGTCCTGGGAGCCTTGCGCAGCAGCACCGGCATGCACAACAGGTAGACCACCGCGCCCGCCAGCCACGCGATGCCGGGAAAGCGCAGGCGGAAGGCGAAGTAGAGCTGGCTGATGAGCAGCGGTCCGAACACCGAGGCCAGGCTCGACAGGCTCGCGAGCACGCCCTGCAGCCGTCCCTGCTCGGCCTCGCCCACGCGGGCCGAGAGCATCGACTGCAGCGCGGGCGCGCCGATGCCGCCCGTGCACAGCAGCGGCAGCAGCGCGAGCGCCATCCAGCCCTGCGTGGCGAAGGCCAGCAGCGCATAGGCGGTGCAGTCGGCCGCGGTGCCGATGGCGATGGCCGCGCGCTCGCCCCAGCGCTCGACCAGCGGCCCCGCCACGAAGCCCTGCATCAGCGCCTGGATCAGGCCGAAGACCGCGAGCGAGACGCCGACCATGGTGCCGTTCCACGCGAACTTGTCTTCGCCGTAGAGCACCCAGGTCGTGCCGGCGACCTCGCCCACCAGCATCAGCACCGTGAACACGCCGAGGATGGGCAGCAGCGCGGGAAAGCTCTTCGCCCAGCGCAGCGGCGCGAGCGGATGCAGCACGCCTCGGTCGAAGGGCTGCGTGGCGAGCTTCGCGGGGCGCGACTCGCGCAGCAGCAGCAGGGCCGCGAGGAAGGTCAGTCCGTTGAGCACGGCGGCGGCGATGAACGGCAGCCGCACGCCGTGGTCGCCGAGCACGCCGCCGAGCGCCGGCCCTGCGATGAAGCCGATGCCGAAGCACGCGCCCATGCGGCCGAACCGGCGCGCGCGCTGGTTCTCGGGCGTGAGGTCGGCGATGGCTGCCGAGGCCACCGCCATGTTCGCGCCCGTCATGCCGGCGATCGCGCGGCCCACGAACAGCATCCACAGCGAGGGCGCGAAGGCCATGAAGAGCGCGTCGACGGCCGCACCCGCCACCGAGACCAGCAGCACCGGACGGCGGCCGAAGCGGTCGCTGAGCGCACCGAGCACCGGCGCGCAGAGGAACTGCATCAGCGCGTAGAGCGAGAGGAATGCGCCGAAGCGCCAGCCGAGGTCGCCCGTGTGGCCGACTTCGCGCAGCAGGCTGGGCACGATCGGCATGACCAGGCTGATGCCGATCGCGTCGAGCGTGACGATCGCGAGGATCACGGCCTGCGCATGGCGGCCGCTCGCGAGGGGGTTTGGAAGTGCGTCTGAATTTATCATCGATAAGGAATTATCAGCGATAAATTCCTGGGCGTGAATTACCCTCCCCGATCGACATCGGCACACGCACGCACGCACATCGGAAGAATGAAACTGGACCGCGAAGTGATCCTCGAGACAGCCCTCACGCTGCTCGACGAGGTGGGAATGGACAAGCTCAGCACGCGGCTCCTGGCCGAGCGGCTCGGCGTGCAGCAGCCCGCGCTGTACTGGCACTTCAAGAACAAGCGTGCGCTGCTCGATGCGATGAACGGCGAGATCCTGCGCCGCACCCACGAGCGCAAGCTGCCGGAGCCCGGCGAGACCTGGGACGCCTTCCTGCGCGAGAACGCACGCAGCTTCCGCCGTGCGCTGCTGGCGCGGCGCGACGGCGCGCGGCTGCATGCGGGCTCGGAGCCCGATCCGGCCGACCTCGACATGGTCGAGGCGCAGCTCGCCTCCGTGGTCCGCCTGGGCCTGCCCGCGCCGCAGGCGATGACGCTGCTGATCGCCCTGGGCCGCTACACCGTGGGCTGCGTGCTGGAACAGCAGGCGACGCCGCCCGACGCGGCCGAGCAGCAGCAGGCGCTCGACGCCGCCGCGGCCTCGCGCCCGCTGCTGGCCGAGGCCTTCGCCAACTACCGCAAGGCCGGGCCCGACGCGCTGTTCGAGATCGGCGTCGACCTCATGCTGGAAGGCGCGAAGGCGCGCATGGCGGGCAATGCCCCGGCCGCGCGCCGCCGCGCGATGGCGGACAAGCCGCCCGCAGCACCGCGTCGCTGAAGCCGCTCAGCGGTTGTCCTCGACGATCCAGCCGGCGGCCTTCTCGGCCATCATGAGCGTCGGGCTGTTGGTGTTGCCGCTGGTGATGGTGGGCATCGCGCCCGCATCCACCACGCGCAGGCCCTGCACGCCGCGCACGCGCAGGCGCGAATCGAGCACCGCCGCCGGGTCGTTGTCGGCGCCCATCTTGGTGGTGCCCACCGGATGGAAGATGGTGGTGGCGATGTCGCCGGCCAGGCGCGCCAGGTCTTCGTCGGTCTGGTACTGCACGCCGGGCTTCCATTCCTCGGGCTTGTACTTGGCGAGCGCGGGCTGCTGCGCGATGCGGCGCGTGACGCGCAGCGACTCGGCCGCCACCTTGCGGTCTTCGTCGGTGCTCAGGTAGTTGGGCGCGATGGCCGGGGCGTCCTCGAAGCGGTTGCTGCGGATGCGCACCGAGCCCCGGCTCGTCGGGTTGAGGTTGCACACGCTAGCGGTGAAGGCCGGAAAGCTGTGCAGCGGATCGCCGAAGGCGTCGAGCGACAGCGGCTGCACGTGGTACTGCAGGTTGGGCCATTCGCGATCGGGCGAACTGCGCGTGAAGGCGCCGAGCTGCGAGGGCGCCATGCTCATCGGACCGCTGCGCTTGAGCACGTATTCGAGGCCGATCTTCGCCTTGCCGATCATCGACGAGGCCATCACGTTGAGGGTGGGTGCGCCCGCGATCTTGTAGACGGCGCGGATCTGCAGATGGTCCTGCAGGTTGGCGCCCACGCCGGGCGCGTCGAGCACCACCTCGATGCCGTGCTGCCTCAGCAGCTCGGAAGGGCCCACGCCCGAGAGCTGCAGGATCTGCGGCGAGCCGATGGCGCCGGCGCTCAGCACCACCTCGCGCGTGGCGCGCACCGTGACCTTCTCGCTGCCGTTCCACACCTCGGCGCCGGTGCACCGGCGCGTGCCGTCGGGCTGCGTCTCGAAGAGCAGGCGCGAGACCTGCGCGCCGGTCCAGAGCTCGAAGTTGGGCCTGCCGTAGCAGGTCGGGCGCAGGAAGGCCTTAGCGGTGTTCCAGCGCCAGCCGTTCTTCTGGTTGACCTGGAAGTAGCCCACGCCCTCGTTGTTGCCGCGGTTGAAGTCGGTGGAGTGCGGCACGCCGGCCTGCTCCGCGGCCGCGGCGAAGGCGTCGAGGATGTCCCAGCGCAGGCGCTGCTTCTCGACGCGCCACTCGCCCCCCGCGCCATGCATCTCGTCGGCGCCCAGGTAGTGGTCTTCGTGCTTCTTGAAGGCCGGCAGCACGTTCTGCCAGCGCCAGCCGTCGTCGCCGGTGAGGTCGGCCCAGTGCTCGTAGTCGCGCGACTGGCCGCGCATGTAGATCATGCCGTTGATGCTGGAGCAGCCACCCAGCGTCTTGCCGCGCGGATAGCGCAGCACCCGGCCGTTGAGGCCCGCGTCGGGCTCGGTGCTGTAGAGCCAGTCGGTGCGCGGGTTGCCGATGCAGTAGAGATACCCGACCGGGATGTGGATCCAGTGGTAGTCGTCCTTGCGGCCCGCCTCGATGAGCAGCACGCGCCGGTTCTTGTCGGCGCTCAGGCGGTTCGCCATGAGCGAGCCGGCGGTGCCGGCGCCGATGACGACATAGTCGAAGGTGGTCTCGCTCAAGTGGTTGTCTCCTTCTGCCCGTTCTTGTCTGCATACGGCGCCCAGTGCACCGTTGCCAGTTATCCGTCAGTACCAGTGCTCCCGCGGAACCGGCTCCGCCGGGCCGCAGGGAGCGCCCCTCGAGGGGGGATGCGAGCGACACGAAGTGCGCGAGAGTCGGGGGTGGACTTATTTTGCAGTGGGCATCACGAACTCGGCGCCCTTGCCGATGCTCTCGGGCCAGCGCTGCATCACCGACTTCTGCTTCGTGTAGAAGCGCACGCCCTCTTCGCCGTAGGCGTGCATGTCGCCGAAGAGCGAACGCTTCCAGCCGCCGAAGCCGTGCCAGGCCATGGGCACCGGGATCGGCACGTTGATGCCGACCATGCCCACCTGGATGCGGCGGCTGAACTCGCGTGCCACGTTGCCGTCGCGGGTGAAGCAGCTCACGCCGTTGCCGAACTCGTGCGCGTTGACGAGGTCGATCGCGTCCTTGAAGTTGGCCACGCGCACGCAGCTCAGCACCGGGCCGAAGATTTCTTCCTTGTAGATGCGCATCTCGGGCGTGACGTTGTCGAACAGCGTGCCGCCCATCCAGAAGCCGTCGCTGCAGCCTTCGCCGGCGGTGTTGCCGTCGAACTTGCGGCCATCGACCAAGAGCTTCGCGCCTTCCTTCTCGCCCAGGTCGATGTAGCCGGTGATGCGCTCGTGCGCGGCGCGGGTGACGATCGGGCCCATCTCGGCCGCGAGGTTCTCGCCGTTGAGCACCTTCAGCGTCTTCGTGCGCTCGACGAGCTTGGGAATGATCTTGTCGGCCACGTCGCCCACCAGCACCGCCACGCTGATGGCCATGCAGCGCTCGCCGGCCGAGCCGTAGCCCGAGCCGATCAGCGCATCCACGGTCTGGTCGATGTCGGCGTCGGGCATCACCACCATGTGGTTCTTCGCGCCACCCAGGGCCTGCACGCGCTTGCCGTGGCGGGCGCCGGTCTCGTAGATGTAGTTGGCGATGGGCGTGGAGCCGACGAAGCTGATGGCCTTGACGTCGGGGTGCTCCAGCAGTGCGTCGACCGCCGCCTTGTCGCCCTGCACCACGTTGAACACGCCGTCGGGCAGGCCGGCCTCCTTCAGCAGCTCGGCGATGCGCAGCGCGGGCGTCGGGTCGGTCGGGCTGGGCTTGAGCACGAAGGTGTTGCCCGCGGCGATGGCCACCGGGAACATCCACATCGGCACCATCACCGGGAAGTTGAAGGGCGTGATGCCGGCGACCACGCCCAGGGGCTGGCGCAGCGTCCAGTTGTCGATGCCGGTGCTGACCTGGTCGGTGTAGTCGCCCTTGAGCAGCTGCGGAATGCCGCAGGCGAATTCGACGATGTCGATGCCGCGGCTGACTTCACCCTGCGCGTCGGTGAAGACCTTGCCGTGCTCGGCGGTGATCATGTGGGCGAGTTCGTCCTTGTGCTCGTTGAGCAGCTGCAGGAACTTGAACATCACGCGCGCACGGCGGATCGGCGGCGTGTCGGCCCAGGCCGGGAAGGCGGCCTGCGCGGCGGCGACGGCGGCGCCGACCTGGTCTGCATTGGCCAGGCCGACCTTGCCGGTGACGGCGCCGGTGGCGGGGTTGGTCACGTCCTGCGTGCGGCCGGAGGTGTTGGCGGCGAGCTTGCCGGCGATGAAGTGGTCGATGGAGGTAGGCATGGGGAGAACCCTGATGGAGGCTGTGTCCGGAGGAAGAATGCGGCCAGTTTAGGCAGCGCGTTGTTCCTCGCCTAGTCACGATGCTTGAACTTATTGTTCGCAATGGCGAACAATGCAGGCATGAAACCCCAAAATATCGAGTCGCTCTGGACCCACCTGCACTGGCTCACCGTGCTGGCGCAGCAGGGCAGCTTCACCGCCGCCGCGCTGCGCCTGGGCGTGAGCAAGGCGGCCATGAGCCAGCGCATCGCCGAGCTCGAGCGCGCGGCCGGCGCGCCATTGGTGCAGCGCACCACGCGCAGCGTGCGGCTCACCGAGGCCGGCCAGCGGCTGGTGGACGACATGCGCGGCCCCTTCGAGCAGATCGCCCACAGCTTCGCCGGCGTGCGCGACCTCGCGGGTGTGCCGCGCGGGCTGGTGCGGGTGACGGCACCTGTGGCCTTCGCGCGCCAGCAGCTGGTGCCCAGGCTGGCCGATTTCCTGCGCGCGCAGCCCGAGGTGCGCATCGAGCTCGACCTGTCCGACCGGCTCAGCTCGCTCGCGATGGAGGGCTTCGACCTCGCCATCCGCCACACCGCCGCCCCGCCCGACACGCACGTGGCCTGGACGCTGTGCGAGACCCGCTCGGTGCTGGTGGCCAGCCGCGCCTACCTGCGCCGCCGCGGCACGCCGCGCGAGCCCCAGGCCCTGGCCGGCCACGACTGCCTGCACTACCCGCGCGCGCAGGAAACGCCGACCTGGCACTTCGAGACCAGGTCCTCGGCGCCGCGCATCACGGTGCCGGTCTCGGGTCCGCTGGTGGCCAACAACAGCGAGGCGCTGCGCGACGCGGCGCTCAGCGGCCTGGGCATCGCACTGGTGCCCGACTTCAGCGCGCAGTCGGCGCTGCAGTCGGGCAAGCTACAGCAGGTGCTGCCGCAGTGGCGTTCGGTGGGCGCCTTCGGCGAGCGCCTGTACGCCATACGGCCCTACGCCACGCACGTGCCTCAGGCGGTGACGGCCTTCGTGGCCTGGCTGCGCGAAGCCCTGTCCGATGGCTTCGCACCCTGAAGGAAACATGAAGAAACGGCGTGGTGCCCTACGCGAACGAAGGGTCTGGCGTACCTTGACCTCGGATGCACGCGGTTACGATGCGCGCACCCGGCCCGGGTTTTGTTAACTTTTCCGCTCACCCGCCTCATTCTTCATCCCGCCATGTCTCCCGCCCCATCGCCTGCCGACGCCTCCGCCGCCGACAGCGCGTGGCCCCGCGTCGCGCAGCGCGAGCAGGACGGCCGCCAATGGACGGTGGCCAGCGGCCGGTGGACCACGCTGGCGATGTCGTCCAAGGCGGCGTGGCAGGCGCTGGCCGACAGCCTGAAGGCGGCCCCGCCCGCCGACGACCGCGCCTGGGACCTCCGGCCCGTCGAGCAGCTCGACCACATCGGCGCGCAGCTCCTGTGGGACCACTGGCGCCACGAGTGGCCCGCGACCATCGAGCTGTCGCCGCAGCACAAGGCCGTGCTCGATCACGTGGCGCAGCACACCGTCGCCACGCCCGACGAGCCCGCGCCCACGCTGAGCGACCGCATCCGCGCGTTCTCGCACAACGGGCCGCGGCTCATGTACGTGGTGCGCGACTTCACCGCGCTGGTCGGACAGCTCGCGCTCGACCTGTGCCGGCTGGCGCGCGCGCCGCACCGCGGGCCGTGGCGCGATTTCTCCGGGCACCTCTACCAGTTCGGTGCCACGGCGCTGCACATCACGGCGCTGGTCGGCCTGCTGATCGGCGTGGTGCTGGCCTACCTGATCTCGCAGCAGCTGCGCCAGTACGGCGCCGAGACCTTCGTGGTGAACATCCTCGGGCTCTCGCTGATCCGCGAGCTGGGGCCGGTGCTGGCGGCCGTGCTGATCGCCGGCAGGTCGGGCTCGGCCATCACGGCGCAGATCGGCGTGATGCGCGTGACCGAGGAGCTCGACGCGATGCGGGTGATGGGCATCCCGCACGGCTTTCGCCTGGTGATGCCGCGCGTGCTGGCGCTGGCCATCGCGATGCCGCTGATCAGCCTGTGGACCTCGATGGCCGCGCTCGCGGGCGGCATGCTCGCTGCCGACGCGGCGCTCGACATCTCGCCGGCCTACTTCCTCTCGGCCCTGCCGCGCGCGGTGCCGATCTCGAACCTGTGGCTGGCGATGGCCAAGTCGGCGGTGTTCGGCATCCTGATCGCGCTGATCGGCTGCCACTTCGGCATGAAGGTGAAGCCGAACACCGAGAGCCTCGGGCGCGGCACGACCTCGTCGGTCGTCACGTCGATCACCGCGGTGATCCTGGTCGACGCATTGTTCGCCGTGCTCTTCAAGGGCATCGGCTTCCGTGCATGAACATGACCTGCTCCCCCAGTCTTCGCGCACTTCGCGTCGCTTCGCCACCCCCCTCGCCGGGGGCGACACCCGCGGCCCGGCAAAGCCGGTTCCGCGGTGTCCCTGGCCTCGGCCATGCGGTGTTCACGGATCGCGCACCTCGCTGGCGAAATGGATCAGCCGCATGAGCATGCCCGTGCGCCCCGACACCGACCCCACCGTGGTGGACATCCGCGGCCTTTGGACCGTGTTCGAAAGTCCCGACGGCGAGCAGGTGGTGCACCGCGACCTGCAGCTGCACATCGACCGCGGCGAGGTGCTCTCGCTGGTGGGCGGATCGGGCACGGGCAAGACGGTGCTGCTGCGCCAGATCCTCGGACTGGAGAAACCCACGCGCGGCCATGTCGAGGTGCTGGGCCAGGAGCCCGGCGAGCTCAGCGCCTCGGGCGCGGCCAACGTGGGCATGCTGTTCCAGCACGGGGCGCTGTTCTCGGCCTTCAGCGTGCTGGAGAACATCGCCTTTCCGCTGCGCGAGCTGAAGCTCCTGCCCGACGAGCTCATCCGCCACGCGGCGCTGGTGAAGCTGCAGATGGTGGGCCTGGGCCCGCAGCACGCCAACAAGAGCCCGGCCGATCTTTCGGGCGGCATGATCAAGCGCGTGGCGCTGGCACGCGCGCTCATCATGGACCCGCCGCTGCTGCTGCTGGACGAACCCACGGCCGGCCTCGACCCCGAGGCCTCCGACAGCTTCTGCAACCTGCTGCGCGGCCTGCACCGCGAGCTGGGCCTCACGGTGGTGATGGTCACGCACGACCTGGACACCCTCTTCGACCTGAGCACCCGCATCGCGGTGCTGGCCGACCAGAAGGTGATCGTCACAGGCGCGGCGCGCGAGGTCATCGCGTATCCGCATCCCTTCATCCACGAATACTTTCTCGGCGGGCGCGGCCAGCGCGCCCTCGAAGCGCTGCATGACAAGCCGGCCCCCGAGCGGGCCGCTGAAAGGTAGGTAGCCACCATGGAAAACAAGGCCCACGCCCTCGCCGCCGGCGCCTTCGTGCTCGGACTGATCGCCGCGCTCGTCGCGCTGGTGGTCTGGTTCACGCGCGACAACACCGTGCGCAACATCTACGAGCTCTCCACCCGCGACGCGGTCAGCGGCCTGCAGCCGCAGGCCATGGTGCGCTACCGCGGCATCGCGGTGGGCAAGGTTGCGTCGATCGACTTCGACCCGAAGGTCAAGGGCAACGTGCGCGTGCGCATCACGGTCGACGAGCGCGTGCCGCTCACCACCTCCAGCTTCGCCACGCTGAGCTACCAGGGCGTGACCGGCCTGGCCTTCATCGCGCTGGACGACAAGGGCGAATCGACCGTCTCGCTCAAGCCCAACAACGACGACCCGCCGCGCATCCCGCTCAAGCCCTCGATGCTGGCACAGCTGCAGGACCGCGGCGAGGCCATCATCAACCAGGTCGAGGAAGTGACCAAGCGCGCCAACCAGCTGCTGAGCGATCCCAACCAGAAGCGCGCCGCCGATGCGCTGGAGAACATCGCGGCGGCCTCGGCCAGCGCCAACACGCTGCTCAAGACGCTCGACAACACGGTGAAGACCGGCCTGAACCCGGCGCTCTCGAAGATGCCCGACGCACTGGCCTCGGTGAAGAAGGCGGCCGGCGACGTCTCGCGCGTGGCCAACAACTTCAACACCACCGTGGGCAGGCTCAACGCACCCGACGGCCCGGTCGAACGGCTGAGCGACGGCACCAAGGCGCTGGCGCAGGCGGTCGATTCGTTCAACGCCGCCACGCTGCCGCGCGTGAATCGCGTAGCCGACGACACCTCGCACGCGGTGCGCCGGCTGGGCCGCGCGGCGGACAGCATCAACGACAACCCGCAATCGCTGCTGTTCGGCAACGGCGGCGCGGCTGCGGGCCCCGGCGAACCGGGCTTCCAGGCGCCGGCCGCGACGCGGCCCTGATTCCCGACGAAGGGAGGATCACCGACCATGAACGCCATTCGCAAGACCCCTGCCGCCCTCGCGCTCGGCTGCGCCCTGCTGCTGGCCGCCGGCTGCGGCGCGCTGCCCGACAAGCCCGCGCGCGCCACGCTCTACGACTTCGGCCCCGGCCCGGCGATGCCTGCCGCGGCACCCGCGGCGGCCACGCTCCCGACGCTGTCGCTGGCCGAGTTCGAGAGCAATTCCCGCCTCGACGGCACGCAGATCCTCTATCGCCTGGGCTACGCCGACGCCAACGAGTTGCGGCCCTACGGCCAGTCGCGCTGGAGCCTGCCGCCCTCGCAGCTGCTGCGCCAGCGGCTGCGCGACACGCTCTCGGAGCGCCGCATGGTGCTCGGCCCCGAAGAGGCGGCCACCATCTCGCGCGGCCGGGGCCAGGCGCCGGACACGCTGCGCATCTCGCTGGACGAGTTCAGCCACTACTTCGAGTCCGCGAGCGCCAGCGTGGGCCTGGTGCGGCTGCGCGCCACGCTCGTGCGCAGCACCGCCGCAGGCGACCGCGTGCTGGGCCAGCGCCTGTTCACCGTGCGCCGCCCCGCGCCCAGCGCCGACGCACCCGGCGGCGTGAAGGCGCTCATCTCCGCCAGCGACGCGGCCGTGGCCGAGGTGGTGCAGTGGGTCGACCAGTTGCAGCAGCAACAGCCGCGGCAGTAATCTGCGGCACCGCACGGAAGGAAGGAGCATCGTCCCATGAACGCAACCCGCATCGTCGGCATCCTGCTGATCGTGGCCGGCATCGCCGCATTGGCCCTGGGCAGCTTCAGCTTCACCAAGGAAACCCACCAGGCCAAGCTGGGGCCGCTGGAGTTCTCGGTGAAGGAGAAGGAAACGGTCAACCTGCCGGTGTGGGCCGGCGTGGCGGTGATCGTGGTGGGCGGGGCGCTGGTGCTGCTGGGGGGCCGGAAGGGCTGAGCCCCCTTCAGGCCCGCTGGCCCGACAGCCCGGCCAGCAACTGCGGCAGCAGGTCTTCGGAAGCACCGCGCAGCACCACGGCCGCCGCGTCGTCCAGGTGCGGCAGCGGCTCCAGGTTCAGCGTGATGAGCCGCGCGCCGTGCGCGAGCGCGGTCTGCGGCAGCTCGGCCGCCGGGTAGACGATGGTGGTGCTGCCCACCACCATGAACAGATCGCACTCCTGTGCCGCCACCTGCGCATCGAGCAGCACGCCGGCATTCAGCATCTCGCCGAACATCACCACGTCGGGCCGCGCGTGCGCGCCGCAGCGCAGGCAGCGGTGGAAGGGCCAGGGGCCGCTTCGGTTGCCGCAGCGGTCGCAGCGCCAGCGGCGCAGCGAGCCGTGCAACTCCAGCACGTCCTGGCCGCCGGCCAGCGTCAGCAGGCCGTCGACGTTCTGCGTGACCAGCCGGGTCGCAGGGCGCAGCCGCTGCAGCAGCGCGAGCGCGGCGTGGCCCGCGTTCGGCTGCGCCGACTCGATCGTCGACAGGCGCTGCGCCCAGAACTTCGTGAAGCCCGACGGGTCGCGCTGCAGGTCCTCGGCGTGGGAGAACTGCAGCGCGTTCTGGCTCTTCCACAGTCCGTCGGCATCGCGGTAGGTGGGAATGCCCGAGGCGCGCGACAGGCCCGCGCCCGAGAACACGACGATGCGCCGGGCATTGCAAAGCAGCTCGATGGCCGCGTGGATGGGAGAAGCGGAAGAAGGGATGTCTGTTGTGACTGGCGTCATCGCTCTGGTCTTGGGGAACTGGCTCCGGCCGCGGCCGCCTGCGCCGGCGAGGCGCCGAGCCGCTGCGACACCGTGTCGGCGCACGCCTTGAGCGCGCGGGCGATCTGGCCGTCCCACGCGGTGTCGAAGATGCCGGCCGGGCCGATGGCGGTGACGGCCAGCACGATGGCGCCAGTGTGGTCGAAGACGGGCGCGGCCATGGCGCTGACGCCCTCGATGACCTCGCCGTCGGAACGGCTGATGCCGTGGTCGCGCACTTCCTGCAGCTGGCGCTCGAAGTCGCTCCATGAAGGCAGCGGCTGCACCGGCGGCATGCCCGCGGGCGGCTGCGGCTCGCCGCCCTTGCGCTGCTTCTGGCGCTGGCGCTCTTCCTCGAGCAGGCTGCGCACCACATCGGCATCGAGGTAGGTGGCAAAGACGCGGCCCGAGGCGGTGTTGGTCAGCGAGAACACCGTGCCGTGCCGCATGTTCACGTGCACCGGCGAGGGCGACTCGGCCGTGCGCACGATGGTCGCGCCGCGCGCGCCCCAGACGGCCAGTGCCACGGTATGGCCGATCTGCTGCGCGAGCTGGCCGATCAGCGGCGTGGCGATGTGCACCGGGTCGGCCTGCTGCAGGCTGATGAGGCCCAGTTGCAAGGCGAGCGGGCCGAGCAGATAGTGGCCGCTGGCGCGGTCCTGCTCGATGAGGCCCAGCCGCCCGAAGCTGACCATGTACGGATGCGCCTTGGCCGCCGTCATGTCGGCCTCGCGCGCCAGGTCCTTCAGCGCCATGGGCCGGCCGTGATGCACCAGTGCGCGCAGCAGCTGGCCGCCGACTTCGATGCTCTGGATGCCGCGCTGGGCGCGGTCGCTGTCACTGGCTGCCATGGCCGGCCTCGCCTTCTGGTCGTTCGTTCATGAAGAAGGGATTAGACATTAACTGATCTGCGGCTTACACTGCGGCCATTCGTTAACTGCGAATTCGTTCGACTTAGACGAATTTCAAGATTCCACCCACCGACGGAGACACCCGATGAGCCAAGCCAAGAAATTCGCCAGCCAGGCCGACATGGAAGAGAAGAAGGTCACCTTCAGCCAGATCTCGGAACATGCCTGGGCCTACACCGCCGAGGGCGACCCCAACACCGGCATCGTGATCGGCGACGACTGCGTGCTGGTGGCCGACACCCAGGCCACCCCCGCCATGGCGGCCGACGTGGTGCGCCGCATCCGCGAGGTGACCGACAAGCCCATCAAGTACGTGGTGCTGACCCACTACCACGCGGTGCGCGTGCTGGGCGCGGCGGGCTACGGGGCCGAGCACATCCTGGCCAGCCAGGACACGCGCGACCTGATCGTCGAGCGCGGCGAGCAGGACAAGGCCAGCGAGATCGGCCGCTTCCCGCGCCTGTTCCAGAACGTCGAGACCGTGCCGCCGGGCCTGACCTGGCCCACCATGACCTTCACCGGCAAGATGACCCTGTGGCTGGGCAAGCTCGAAGTGCAGCTGATCCAGCTCGGCCGCGGCCACACCAAGGGCGACACCGTCGTCTGGCTGCCGCAGGAACGCACGCTGCTGTCGGGCGACCTGGTCGAGTTCGGCGCCACGCCGTACGCGGGCGACGCCTACTTCAAGGACTGGCCGCAGACGCTGGACAACATCGCCGCGCTCAAGCCCGTGGCGCTGGTGCCGGGCCGCGGCGCCGCGCTGACCACGCCGGCCGAAGTGGCCGAGGGCCTGACGGGTACGCGCGACTTCATCTCCGACGTCTACGCCAGCGTGCAGGAAGGCGTGAAGGCCGGGCGCGACCTGAACGCGGTCTACAAGGAGACCTACGCGAAGCTGCAGCCCAAGTACAGCAAGTGGGTGATCTTCGACCACTGCATGCCCTTCGACGTGAGCCGCGCCTACGACGAGGCCTCGGGCCACGCCGATCCGCGCATCTGGACGGCCGAGCGCGACGTCGAGATGTGGAAGGCCCTCGAAGGCTGATCGAACTGCGCCCTCCCCCTCTGGGGGAGGGTTGGGGTGGGGGCAGGCAGAGCGCCCGAAGTGACGGCAGCCTGCCCCCATCCCGGCCTTCCCCCAGCGAGGGAAGGAGCGAAGACCCAAGACACGGAGACAAGTACGTGATCGACTATCAGAGCCTGCGCTTCGACTACAGGCGCCACGCCGACCAGGACGCGGCGGCACCGGCGCACCACCCCGTCGTGATCGTCGGCGCCGGCCCGGTGGGCCTCACGCTGGCCATCGACCTTGCATTGCGGCAGGTGCCCGTGGTGCTGCTGGACAACGACAACACCCTCTCGAGCGGCTCGCGCGCGATCTGCTTCGCCAAGCGCACGCTGGAGGTGTTCGACCGCCTGGGCTGCGGCGACCGCATGGTCGACAAGGGCGTGTCGTGGAACGTGGGCAAGGTGTTCTTCCACGACGAGCAGGTCTACCGCTTCGACCTGCTGCCCGAGCCCGGCCACGAGCGCCCGGCCTTCATCAACCTGCAGCAGTACTACGTCGAGGGCTACCTCGTCGAGCGCGCGGCGGCGCTGCCGCTGGTCGACCTGCGCTGGAACAACAAGGTCACCGGCATCGAGCAGGGCGACGACGGCGCAGTGCTGACGGTGGAGACGCCCGAGGGCAGCTACAGGCTGCAGGCGGACTACGTGGCCGCCTGCGACGGCTCGCGCTCCAACATGCGCCAGATGCTGGGCCTGGAGGCCAAGGGCCGCGTGTTCCGCGACCGCTTCCTGATCGCCGACATCACGATGGACGCCGACCTGCCCACCGAGCGGCGCTTCTGGTTCGACCCGTCGTTCCACCCCGGCCAGAGCGTGCTGCTGCACAAGCAGGCCGACGGCATGTGGCGCGTGGACTTCCAGCTCGGCTGGGACGCCGACCCGGTGGAGGAGCGCAAGCCCGAGAACATCACGCCGCGCGTGCGCGCCCTGCTCGACAGCATCGGCTTCGAAGGCGTGCAGTTCCGGATCGGCTGGGCCAGCGTCTACACCTTCGCCTGCCAGCGCATGGAGCGCTTCCGCCATGGCCACGTGCTGTTCGCGGGCGACTCGGCCCACGGCGTGTCGCCCTTCGGCGCGCGCGGCGCCAATTCGGGCGTGCAGGACGCCGACAACCTCGCCTGGAAGCTCGCCGCCGTGGTGCAGGGCCAGGCGCCCGATGCGCTGCTCGACAGCTACGCCAGCGAGCGCGAATACGCCGCCGACGAGAACATCCGCAACTCCACCCGCGCCACCGACTTCATCACGCCCAAGAGCGAGGTGAGCCGCCTCTTCCGCGACGCGGTGCTCGAGCTGACGAAGCGCCACGCCTTCGCACGCACGCTGGTCAACAGCGGCCGACTCTCGGTGCCCTCGGTGCTGCGCGACTCGCCGCTGAACACGCCCGACGCCGACGCCTTCTCGGGCGCGATGGTGCCCGGCGCAGCCGCGGCCGACGCGCCCGTGGTGCACGCGGACGGCAGCACCGGCTGGCTGCTGCGCGAATGCCATGTCGAGCAGTTCACCGCGCTGGTGTTCGGCCAGGGCGAGGCGGCAGAGCGCAGCCTGGCCGAGCTGAGCGCCAGCGACCGGCCGCTGCACGTGGTGCGCATGGAAGACGGCGCCCGAGGCAGCGAGCTCGCCGCGCAGCGCTACGACGCCCGGCCCGGCACCGTGTACCTGCTGCGCCCCGACCAGCACGTGTGCGCGCGCTGGCGCGCCCCTTCGGCGGCGCAGGTGCGCAGCGCCGTCGATCGCGCGCTCGGCAAACACTGACACTGATGGGAACGACCCCATGACCGCATCCAACCCCAAGCTGATCACCGAAGCGCACCTCGAGGCGCCCGACGATTTCTACGAGGCGCTGATCGACGCGCACCAGGGCCTGAGCACTGAAGAGAGCAACGCCTACAACGCGCGCCTCGTGCTGGTGCTGGCCAACCACATAGGCTCGCTGGCCGTGCTGCGCGAAGCGCTCGCGGCTGCCAGGTAGGCAGACGAATGCCGACAGCCGGACGCCGGGAGCGTGAAAAGGCAAAGGAAGTCTTTGCAATTCCTTCTGCGTCCTTTGCGAAACCTTCGCGCCCTCTGCGTCCCGAGCCCGCCTTCCTCCCCAATTCAAGTCAATCCATGAGGACCCAATGACCGCCGCAACCTCCTCCACCGAGCGCCGCTACCAGAGCGGCTTCGGCAACGAATACGCCTCCGAGGCCGTGCCCGGCGCACTGCCGCAGGGCCGCAACAACCCGCAGCGCGGGCCTTTCGACCTGTACACCGAGCTGATCTCCGGCACCGCCTTCACCGCGCCGCGCCACGAGAACCGCCGCACATGGCTGTATCGCCGCCAGCCCTCGGTGGTCTCGGGCCGCTACCAGCCGTATGCGCAGCCGCTGTGGACCACCGGCGCCGACCGCGAGATCGCGCTGCCGCCCGAGCCCCTGCGCTGGCACCCGCAGCCGCTGGACGAAGCGGCCGCCAAGGCCGACTTCATCGACGGCATGCGCACCATCGCGGCCAACGGCGACGCCGAGGCGCAGACGGGCGTGGGCTCGCTGATGTACCTGGCGGGCCGCTCGATGGAGCGCCGCGCCTTCGTCAACGCCGACGGCGAGATGCTGGTGGTGCCGCAGCAGGGCCGCCTCGTCATCACCACCGAGCTGGGCGTGCTCGACGTGAAGCCCGGCGAGATCGCCGTGCTGCCCCGCGGCATGGCCTTCAAGGTGGCGCTGCCCGACGGCCTCTCGCGCGGCTACGTCTGCGAGAACTACGGCGCGCACTTCCGCCTGCCGGAGCTGGGCCCCATCGGCTCGAACGGCCTGGCCAATGCACGCGACTTCCAGGCGCCGGTGGCGGCCTTCGAGACGGAAGAAGGCGGCTACGAGATCGTCAAGAAGTTCGGCGGCCGCTTCTGGCAGGCGCCGATGAAGCAGTCGCCCTTCAACGTGGTGGCCTGGCACGGCAACCTCTCGCCGGTGAAGTACGACACGGCTCACTTCATGGTGATCGGCTCCATCAGCTTCGACCATCCCGATCCGTCGATCTTCACCGTGCTGACCTCGCCCAGCGACACGCCCGGCACGGCCAACTGCGACTTCGTGATCTTCCCGCCGCGCTGGATGGTGATGGAGAACACCTTCCGTCCGCCGTGGTTCCACCGCAACCTCATGAGCGAGTTCATGGGCCTGGTGCTGGGCGAGTACGACGCCAAGCCGGGCGGCTTCAAGCCCGGCGGCGCGAGCCTGCACAACTGCATGGTGCCCCACGGCCCCGACGAGGAAGCCTTCGACAAGGCCACCCACGCCGACCTGAAGCCGCACAAGCTGGACAACACGCTGGCCTTCATGTTCGAGAGCCGCTACCGCTTCATCCCGACGAACTTCGCGCTGAAGAGCCCGGCGCTGGACACCGACTACGCCGACTGCTGGGCCGGCCTCAAGGATCAATTCAAGAAATGAAGCCCACCCCCGTTTCTTGCTCACTTCGTGTAGCCGAATCCCCCCTCGAGGGGGCGACACCAGCGGCCCGGCAAAGCCGGTTCCGCGGTGTCTCCCGAATGGTCTTCGCTTCGCTCGCCGTTGCCGCGAGCGTCACGCTCGTTTCGCCGGTCACAGCGTTTGCTGCGGACTTCCCCTCAAAGCCCATCCGCTTCATCGTGCCCTACACCCCCGGCGGCACCACCGACCTGGTGGCGCGCACCGTGGGCCAGAAGGTGTCGGAGAAGCTGGGCCAGCCGGTGCTGATCGACAACCGCGGCGGCGCGGGCGGCAACATCGGCATGGATGCGGTGGCCAAGGCCGCGCCCGACGGCTACACCATCGGCTTCGGCGCGATCTCGACCAATGCGCTGAACCCGCACATCTACAAGTCGATGGCCTTCGATCCGCGCAAGGACTTCACCGCCATCAGCCTGCTGGGCACGTCGACCATCGTGCTCGAAGTGCCGGCGGCTTCGGCCATCAAGTCGGTGCCCGACCTGATCGCCGCGGCGAAGAAGAACCCAGGCCTGCCCTACGCCACCGCGGGCGCCGGCACCTCGATGAACCTGGCGGGCGTGATGTTCGCGCAGATGACCGGCACCGAGCTCGTGCACGTCGCCTACAAGGGCAGCGGCCCGGCCATCACCGACATGCTGGGCAACAACATCGGCGTGATGTTCGACAACCTGCCGGCCTCGCTGCCGCACATCCAGGCCGGCAAGCTGCGCGCGCTGGCGGTGGCGGGCCCGACGCGCTCTCCCTCGCTGCCCGACGTGCCGACCATGGCCGAGGCGGGCCTGAAGGGCTACGCGCTGGAGCCGTGGTTCGGCGTGTACGGGCCGGCGAAGCTGCCGGCGCCGGTCGTGAAGGCACTGAACGAGGCTTTCGTGGAAGCGCTCGCGATGCCCGACGTGAAGGCCAAGCTGGCGCAGGCCGGCTTCTCCCCGCGCGGCTCGACCGCGCAGGAGCTCGCGACGCTGACCGAGACCGAATACAAGCGCCTCGGCGAAGTCGCCAAGAAAGCGGGCATGACCGCGGAGTGAAGCTCGCCCCCAGGCTCGCCCACTTCGTGTGGCCGCCAACCCCCTTCCGGGGGCGACACCTGCGGCGCGGCGAAGCCGGTTCCGCGGTGTTCCCTGAAAAAGTCCGGACTCTTCTGAACATCTACTTGAAAGACACCCATGACCGCACTGAACGCCACCCATGACCCGAAGCTGCGCAGCTGGGTCGCATCGGCCAACGAGGCCGGCACCGACTTCCCGATCCAGAACCTGCCCTTCGGCCGCTTCCGCACCGCCGGCAGCAGCGAAGACTTCCGCATCGGCGTCGCCATCGGCGACCAGGTGCTGGACCTGCGCGCCACGGGCCTGATCGACACCGACGACATGAACGTGCTGATGAACGCCGGCACGAAGGAACGCCAGGCGCTGCGCGCCGCCATCTCCGCCGGCCTCGCCGAAGGCAGCGACAGGCAGGCCGCCTGGTCGAAGGCGCTGCTGCCGCAGGCCAGGGCCGAGATGACCGTGCCCTGCCGCATCGGCGACTACACCGACTTCTACACAGGCATCCACCACGCGACCACCATCGGCAAGCTGTTCCGCCCCGACCAACCGCTGATGCCCAACTACAAGTGGGTGCCCATCGGCTACCACGGCCGTGCCTCGTCCATCGGCGTGAGCGGCCAGGTCTTCAAGCGCCCGAACGGCCAGACCAAGGCGCCCGACGCGGCCGAGCCGACATTCGGCCCGTCGAAGCGGCTGGACTACGAGCTGGAACTGGGCTTCTTCATCGGCCGCGGCAACGTGCAGGGCGAACCCATCGCCATCGCCGACGCCGAGGAGCACCTGTTCGGCGTGACGCTGCTCAACGACTGGTCGGCACGCGACCTGCAGGCCTGGGAATACCAGCCGCTCGGCCCCTTCCTGTCGAAGAACTTCGCAAGCACGCTGTCGCCGTGGCTCGTGACGATGGAGGCGCTGGCGCCCTTCCGCTCGAAGTTCGAACGCCCCGCGGGCGACCCGCAGCCGCTGCCGTATCTCGACTCGGCCGCCAACCGCGAGAGCGGCGCGCTCGACATCACGGTCGAGGTGCTGCTGCAGACCGCGAAGATGCGCGCCGAGGGCGTGGCGCCCGTGCGCCTCACGCGCGGCAGCGTCGCCGAAGCCGCCTACTGGACCGCCGCGCAGCTCGTCGCGCACCACACGGTGAACGGCTGCAACCTGCAGCCGGGCGACATGCTGGGCTCGGGCACGCTCTCGGGCCCGAAGCCCGACGAGGCGGGCTCGCTGATCGAGCTGACGCAGGGCGGCAAGCAGCCGATCACGCTGCCGAACGGCGAGAAGCGCACCTTCCTGGAAGACGGCGACACGCTGGTGATCCGCGGGTATTGCGAGCGCCTGGGCGCGGTGCGGATCGGGCTGGGCGAGGTTTCCGGCACCGTCGTCTGAGGGGCTTTTTTTCCTCTCCCCAAGGGGAGAGGGAGCAAGACATCAGGGCGCGGTGGCGGGCGTGGCCGACGCAGCCGGCCAGGCCACCTCGCTCGCCACGCGCGGCTTGCCGATCGGCGCGGTCGCCTTGCCGATCTTGATGGCGGCCATGTCGGCCTCGCTCGGGTATTGGTCGGCGAGCCAGTAGTCGAACACCCGGCGCGCGATGGGCGCGGCCGCGCCGGCGCCCCAGCCTGCGTTCTCCACGATCACCGCCAGGGCGATCTTCGGGTCGTTCACCGGCGCGTAGGCCATGAACAGGGCGTGGTCCCGCTGGTGCTCCTCGAGCGCGCGCGCGTTGTACTTGGTGTTCTGGCCCATCGACACGGCCTGCGCCGTACCCGTCTTGCCGGCCGCCTGGTAGCTCGCGCCTGCGAACACGCCGCGCGCAGTGCCGCTGGTGACCACGCTCGTCAGGCCCTCGCGGATCACCGCGATGTTGGCGGCCGTGAAGCCCAGGTTCTCCGCGGCGGGCTGCGGCAGGGGCACCACGTTGCCGCTGACGGTGTCGCGCGTGGCCAGCGCGAGGTGGGGCTTGTGCTTGAGGCCGCCATTGGCGATGGTGGCGGTGGCCTGTGCCAGCTGCAGCATGGTGAAGTTGTTGTAGCCCTGGCCGATGCCCAGCGAGATGGTCTCGCCCGCGTACCACTTCTTCTGCTCGGGGCGCTTGTAGGTGTTGCGCTTCCACTCGGTGCTGGGCAGCACGCCGCGCACCTCGCCGCCGAGGTCGATGCCGGTGATCTGGCCGAAGCCCAGCGGCTTCATGAAGTCGTGGATCATGTCCACGCCCATCTCGTTGGCCAGCGAGTAGTAGTAGATGTTGCTCGACAGCTGGATCGAGCGGCGCATGTCGACGCCGCCCAGGTTGCCTTCGGGACTGCCGAAGCGGTGGCCGCCGAAGTTGAAGTAGCCCGGGTCGTTCACCACCACGCTGGGGCCGCGCTTGCCGGTCTGCAGCGCCGCCAGCGCCATGAAGGGCTTGTAGGTGGAGCCCGGCGGGTAGGTGCCGCGCAGGGCGCGGTTCAGCAGCGGCTTGTCGATGGACTCGGTGAGCGCCGCCCAGCTCTCGTTGTCGATGCCTTCGACGAAGAGGTTCGGGTCGAAGGTGGGCTTGCTCACGAAGGCGAGGATCTCGCCGGTCTTGGGGTCGATGGCCACCAGCGCGCCGCGGCGGTCTCCGTACATGTCCTCCACCAGCTTCTGCAGCTTGATGTCGAGCGACAGCATGACCGTGTTGCCCGGCGTGGCCGGATGGCTGGCGAGGCGGCGCACGGCGCGGCCGCCGGCGGAAGTCTCCATCTGCTCCACGCCGGTCTGGCCGTGCAGCGTCTTCTCGTAGCTCTGTTCGATGCCGAGCTTGCCGATGTAGTCGGTGCCCTTGTAGTTGGCCTGGTCCTCCTCGTCCCAGTCCTCCATCGCGGTCTTCTCGCGCTGGTTGATGCGGCCGATGTAGCCCAGCACGTGCGAGGCGAGCTCGCCCTGCGGGTAGTTGCGGAACAGGCGCGCCTTGATCTCCACGCCCGGGAAGCGGTAGCGCTGGGCAGCGAAGCGGGCGACTTCCTCGTCGCTCAGGCGGGTGCGGATCGGGATGGAGTCGAAGCTGCGCGAGTCCTCGCGCAGGCGCTTGAAGCGGCGGCGGTCGCGCGGCGAGATCTCCAGCACCTGCGTGAGGCTGTCGATGGTCTCCTCGACGTCGCCCACCTTCGAGGGCGTGATCTCCAGCGTGTAGGCCGAGTAGTTGGAGGCCAGCACGATGCCGTTGCGATCGAGGATGAGCCCCCGGTTCGGCACCACCGGCACCACCGCCGTGCGGTTGCTCTCGGCCTGCTCGGCCAGGTCCTCGTGGCGCGTGACCTGCAGATAGACCAGCCGCGCGCACAGCAGCCCGAATGCGAAGAGCACCGCCAGGCCGATGACGATGACGCGGCGCTTGAAGCGCGCGAGATCGGCGGCGACGTTGCGGATTTCGGTCATGGCGATGGGAGCTTAGGCGCGTGCAGGTGCGAAGGCAAATGGGAGCCGAATGCCGCACGAAAGCAGGACGGATTGACTGGGGGACACCGCGGAAAGGGCTTTGCCCGGCCGCCGGCGTTGCCCCCGGCGAGGGGGTTGGCGAAGCGACACGAAGTGCGAGGAGCCTGTGGGAGAACTCATAGCGGACGGTTCTCGTCCGGTTCCGGGGTGCGGCGTTGAGGGGCCAGCAACAGCGCGGTCGCCAGGGGCCACAGCGCCGCCTCGATGGCCGGCGATGCCAGCACCGTCCAGCCCGGGAACACGCCGCCGCCGATCATCCGCGTGACCACTTCGATCAGCTGCGAGAGCGCGAAGAGCGGAAGCACCTGCAGCGCCTGCGAGGCCACCGGATACCACAGCAGCCGCCGGTGGATGGTGATCGCGAAGAAGCCCAGCGTGGTGTAGGACAGCGCATGCTGGCCCAGCATCGACGACTGGTGCACGTCCATGCACAGGCCGAACACGAAGGCCGCGCCGATGCCCACGCGCGCGGGCTGGTGCACGCCCCAGAACACGATCACCAGCGCCAGCAGGTCGGGCATCCAGACGGCGCGGCCGATCGGGATCATGTTGATGAGCAGCGCCACCACGAGGCTGCTCCACATGAAGACGGGGCTGACGGGCAGCAGCAACTGCTGCTGGCCTGGACGCTTGATCATGGGCGTGCTCCCGGCTTCTTCTCGTTCTTGCCCGCGCCCGGCTTGCCCTCGGGGCGCTTGCGCTGGGTGACGGCGGGCTGCGCGGGCGGCGGCGCGGCAGGCGTGCCCGTGGGTTCGAGCACCAGCACGTAGCGCGCGGCCGTCACATGGGCCAGCGGCACACAGTAGATGCGGGCGAAGGCGGAATCGGCGCGCCGCTCGATGCGCTCGATCTTCGCCACCGGCAGGCCGGCGGGGTAGATGCCGTCGACGCCGCTGGTGGAGAGCAGGTCGCCCTCCTGCAGGTCGGCGTTGGCGGCCATGAAGCGAAGCTCCAGCCCGCCGCCGTGCGCCGAGGCGTCGCCGAAGGCCACGCTGCGCACGCCGGTGCGGGTGTTCTGCACGGGAATGGAAAGGTCGCGGTCGATCACCAGCGTGACCTCGCTCGTGAAGGGCAGCACCTGCGTGACCTGCCCGAGCACGCCGCGCGCGTCGATCACCGGCGAACCGGGCTGCACGCCCTGGGCCATGCCCTGGTCGACGACGATCTTGCGGGTGTAGGGGTCGGCCGCGTCGTAGAGCACCTCGGCCGCGCGCCCGGGCGTGGTGGTGGTCTGGCGCAGCTCGAGCAGCTCGCGCAGGCGCGCGTTGTCCTGCGCCAGGGTGTCGGCCTGCGCGGCGCGCTCCGCCTGCGCGATCAGCGCCTTGCGGGCGTCGTCCTCGTTGCGCTGGGCAGTCTGCAGGTCCTCGAAGTAGCGCCCGCCGCCGAGCACCGCCTGCACCGGCTTCAGCGCCACCCACTGCACCGGATAGAGCACGGCCCCGATGGCCGCGCGGATCGGCTGCACGATGTGGAAGCGCGCGTCGGCCACCATGAGGAACAGGGAGAGCGCGCCGAAGAAGATCAGCTTGCTGAGTGCCGACTGGCCCTGGTTGAACAGGGGTGGCGCTGTGCGATCGAGCGTGCCCAGGGGCATGAATTCGGCCTAGTTTTCACCGCGCCTTGCGCGAGTTACGGCACAAGAAATTAACACATGACGATGCCAGGAATACCGCGGAACCGGCTTCGCCGGGCCGCTGGTATTGCCCCCTGCAAGGGGGTTGGCGCAGCGACACGAAGTGCGCGAAGCCTGGGGGTGTACCTCGGTTATTCGCTCGTGAAGATGCTGCCCAGGCGGTCCATGCGCTCCAGGGCGATGCCGCAGCCGCGCACCACGCAGGTCAGCGGGTCCTCGGCCACCAGCACCGGCAGGCCGGTTTCCTCGGCCAGCAGGCGGTCGAGGTCGCGCAGCAGCGCGCCGCCGCCGGTCAGCATCATGCCGCGCTCGGCGATGTCGGCGCCCAACTCGGGCGGCGTCTGCTCCAGCGCGTTCTTCACGGCCGAGACGATGTTGTTGAGCGGATCGGTCAGGGCTTCCAGCACTTCGTTGCTGCTGATGGTGAAGCTTCGCGGCACGCCTTCGGAGAGGTTGCGGCCCTTGACTTCCATTTCCTTGACTTCGGAGCCCGGGAAGGCCGAGCCGATGTTCTTCTTGATGACTTCGGCCGTCGGCTCGCCGATCAGCATGCCGTAGTTGCGGCGGATGTAGTTGATGATGGCTTCGTCGAAGCGGTCGCCGCCCACGCGCACGGAGCCCTTGTAGACCATGCCGCCCAGCGAGATCACGCCCACCTCGGTGGTGCCGCCGCCGATGTCCACCACCATCGAGCCCGAGGCCTCGCTGACGGGAAGGCCGGCGCCGATGGCCGCGGCCATGGGTTCCTCGATGAGGTAGACGGAGGTGGCGCCTGCCGCCTCGGCCGCGTCCTTGATGGCGCGACGCTCGACCTGGGTGGAGCCGCAGGGCACGCAGATGATGATGCGCGGGCTCGGCGTGAGCAGCGTGCGCGGGTGCACCATCTTGATGAACTGCTTGATCATCTGCTCGGTGATCACGAAGTCGGCGATCACGCCGTCCTTCATCGGGCGGATCGCCTCGATGTTGCCGGGCACCTTGCCCAGCATCGCCTTGGCCTCGCGGCCGACGGCCTGGATCACCTTCTTGCCATGCGGACCGCCTTCGTGGCGGATGGCGACGACCGAAGGCTCGTCGAGCACGATGCCCTTGTTGCGGGCGAATATCAGGGTGTTGGCGGTGCCGAGGTCGATCGCAAGGTCGGTGGAGAAATACCGACGGAAAGCTCCAAACATGTGCGGAATCCTCTGAGCACGGCCTGCGCGTCGGCAGGTCGTCGCTCTATTTTTTGGGTCGTTTGATGGGGTGAATTGATCGTTTTTGGCGCAAAAGCCGGCGCGTTCGCGGGGGTTGCGGCAAAGGCGGGATAATACCCGAATCCCCTCTGATTCCCGTATTAGCACCGGCTCCGGCGTGCGAATACCTAAGCTTTTCCGGGCCGTTCCGACCTATGTCACTCTCCGCTTCCGATATTGAGCGCATCGCCTCGCTGGCGAGGCTGCAGCTGGCTCCTGATGAAAGCGAGCGCATGCTCAGCCAGATCAACGGCTTTTTCGACCTCGTCGAGCGCATGCGTTCGGTGGACACCACCGGCGTCGAGCCGCTGGCCCACCCCGTCGCCGCCATCGAAGACGTCACGCTGCGCCTGCGCGACGACGTGGTGAGCGAACCGAACAACCGCGAAGCCAACCAGAAGAGCGCCCCGGCCGTCGAAGCCGGCCTGTTTCTCGTGCCCAAGGTAATCGAATGATGAGCAGCAGCGGTGAATTGCACCAATTGAGCGTTGTCGAGCTGGCGAAGGCGCTGGCCGAGCGCAAGGTATCGGCCGTCGAGGCCTCGCAGGCCTTCCTGGGCCGCATGAAGGCGCACGAGGCGCTGGGCACCTTCCTCGACGTGAACGAGGAAGCCACTCTGGCCCAGGCGCGCGCCGCCGACGCCCTCCTCGCCAAGGGCGACGCCCCGGCGCTGGCCGGCGTGCCGATCGCGCACAAGGACATCTTCGTCACCACCGACTTCGCCACCACCGCCGGCTCCAAGATGCTCGCGGGCTACCGCTCGCCCTTCGACGCCACCGTGGTGCGCCGCCTGGCCGATGCCGGCGCGGTCACGCTGGGCAAGCTGAGCTGCGACGAGTTCGCCATGGGCTCGGCCAACGAGAACGTCGCGGTGCCCGCCGTGGGCCACGACAAGGCCGCTCCCGTTCGCAACCCCTGGAACCTCGAACGCATTCCGGGCGGCTCCTCCGGCGCCAGCGCGGCTGCGGTCGCTGCACGGCTGGCTCCCGCCGCCACCGGCACCGACACCGGCGGCTCGATCCGCCAGCCCGCATCGTTCTGCGGCATCACCGGCATCAAGCCCACCTACGGCCGCGCCTCGCGCTACGGCATGGTTGCCTTCGCCTCGAGCCTCGACCAGGCCGGCCCGATGGCCCGCTCGGCCGAAGACTGCGCGCTGCTGCTGTCGGCCTTCTGCGGGCCCGACCTCGACCGCGACTCCACCTCGCTCGACAAGCCGGCCGAGAACTTCGGCCGCTCGCTGAACGACTCGCTCGAAGGCCTGCGCATCGGCGTGCCGAAGGAGTTCTTCGGCGAAGGCGTGGCGCCCGGCGTGCGTGCGGCCATCGACGCGGCGCTCGCGCAGTACGAGAAGCTCGGCGCGAAGCGCGTCGAGGTCACGCTGCCGCGCACCGAGCTGTCGATTCCCGTCTACTACATCCTTGCCGCGGCCGAGGCCTCGAGCAACCTGAGCCGCTTCGACGGCGTGAAGTTCGGCCACCGCGCCAAGGACTTCATCGACCCCGCGAGCAAGAAGAGCGCGCTCACGCAGATGTACGAGCGTACGCGCGCCGAAGGCTTCGGCGACGAAGTGAAGCGCCGCATCATGATCGGCACCTACGTGCTCTCGCACGGCTACTACGACGCCTACTACCTGCAGGCGCAGAAGGTGCGCCGCATGATCGCCGACGACTTCCAGCAGGCGTTCAAGCAGTGCGACGTGATCGCCGGCCCCGCGGCGCCGACCACCGCCTGGAAGATCGGCGAGCACGGCGACGACCCGGTGGCCGACTACCTTGCCGACATCTTCACGCTGCCGGCATCGCTGGCCGGCCTGCCCGGCATGAGCGTGCCCGCGGGCTTCGACGGCGGCATGCCCGTGGGCCTGCAGCTGATCGGCAACTACTTCGGCGAAGCGAAGCTGCTGAACGCGGCGCACCGCTTCCAGCAAGCCACCGACTGGCATTCGCGCACGCCGGAGGGCTTTTGAGATGAGCGAGACCGTGAACACATTCGAAGCACAACAACAAGGCCGCCCGACCGGCCCGCTGGTGCGCGGCTATGAAGTCATCATCGGCTTCGAGACGCACGCGCAGCTCTCCACCGCGAGCAAGATCTTCAGCCGCGCCTCCACCGCCTTCGGCGCCGAGCCCAACACGCAGGCCTGCGCGGTCGACCTGGCGCTGCCCGGCACGCTGCCCGTGATGAACAAGGGCGCGGTCGAACGCGCCATCAAGCTCGGCCTGGCGCTGGGCTCGCACATCGCGCCGCGCAGCGTGTTCGCACGCAAGAACTACTTCTATCCCGACCTGCCCAAGGGCTACCAGATCAGCCAGTTCGAGATCCCCGTGGTGCAGGGCGGCGCGGTGTCGTTCTTCGTGGGCGAGGAGCAGAAGACGGTGCGCCTGGTGCGCGCCCACCTCGAGGAGGATGCGGGCAAGTCGCTGCACGAGCACGAGGACTTCGTCGGCCAGAGCGGCATCGACCTGAACCGCGCGGGCACGCCGCTGCTGGAGATCGTGACCGAGCCCGACATGCGCTCCACCGCCGAGGCCGTGGCCTATGCGAAGGAGTTGCACAAGATCGTCACCTGGATCGGCATCTGCGACGGCAACATGCAGGAAGGCAGCTTCCGCTGCGACGCCAACGTGTCGGTGCGCCGCCCCGGCGAGAAGCTCGGCACGCGCCGTGAGATCAAGAACCTGAACAGCTTCAAGTTCATGCAGCAGGCGATCGACTACGAGATCCGCTGGCAGATCGACGAGATCGAGGACGGCCACAAGATCGAGCAGGCCACGGTGCTGTTCGACCCCGACACCGGCGAGACGCGCGCCATGCGCGCCAAGGAAGACTCGGCCGACTACCGCTACTTCCCCGACCCCGACCTGCCGCCGCTGGTGATCGCCGCCGACTGGATCGAGCGCGTGAAGGCCGAGATGCCCGAACTGCCGCGCGCGATGGCCGAGCGCTATGTGCGCGACCACGGGCTGTCGGAATACGACGCCGCGCAGCTCACGCAAAGCGCCGCGCTTGCCGGCTACTTCGACGAAGCCGTGAAGGCAGGCGCCACGCCCAAGCTCGCGAGCAACTGGATCACCGGCGAGATGGCGCGCCGCCTGAACGCCGCCGAGATCGGCATCGAGGCCGCTCCCGTGAAGGCGCAGCAGCTGGCTCAGCTGGTGAAGCGCATCGCCGACGGCACCCTGCCCAACAACGCCGCCCGCCAGGTGTTCGAGGCCCTCTGGACCGGCGAAGGCAGCGACGTCGACGCGATCATCGAGGCCAAGGACCTGAAGCCGATGAACGACGCCGGCGCGCTCGACAAGATCCTCGACGAGGTGATCGCGAAGAACGCGAAGAACGTCGAGGAATACCGCGGCGGCAAGGAGAAGGCACTCAACGCCCTCGTCGGCCAGGTCATGAAGGCCAGCGGCGGCAAGGCGAACCCGGCGCAAGTCACCGAGTTGCTCAAGGCCAAGCTGGCCTGATCGCCCCTCCCCTGTCCTTCGGGAAACACCGCGGAACCGGCTTTGCCGGGCCGCAGGTGTTGCCCCCGACAGGGGGGTTGGCGAAGCGCACGAAGTGCGCGCAGCCTGGGGGGTTACCTGGGACTTCCGCCGTTCTGCGGGGTCCAGAGCGCCTTCAAGCGAATGCGCTCCTCGTCGAAGCGCGCATTCACCCGCTTCTTCTCGTCTTCCTGCTCCGCGATGAAGCGGTTCTGCACCGCCACGCTCTTCGCGTTGTCGTCGATCCTGCGGCGCAGCGCGGCCGGCGCCTTGGTGGGGTCCTGCTTGTAGAACTCCATCTCCTCGTCGATCTTCTTGCGGTCTTCGCCCAGCTCGGAGATGCGTTTCCTCGCCGCTTCCGACACCGCATCGATCTGCGCGAGTGCCTCGGCGCGTTCGCGATCGTGCGTGGCGCTGTTGGGGTAGCGCACCAGCAGGGCACGCTCGCGGCGCCGCTCGTCGGTCTGCCGGGCGGCCACGATCGCGGCTTCGCGGGCACGGTCCTCGCGCTCCTGGAGTTCGCGCGCGGTGTAGGTCGGCTCCAGCTTGCGGCGGGTCGAGCCGCTCGGGTTCAGCTCGCGCTGCTCGCGGTCGTTGCACTCTGCGATCGGGCGGTCGGCCGTCAGCGTGCGGCCGCGGGCGTCGACGCAGGTGTAGATGCCGGCGGAGGCGCCTTCCACTTTCTGCGGTTGCGCTTGCAGAGCGCCGCAGAAAGAGGAAGCCGTGATGAAAAGGGATGCCGCCGCCAGCAGGCGGAACGTTCGGTCGTGATCGTCGCGTGCGCGGTGCATTCGGCGGCCCCGGTTCAGCTGGCGCCGTAGCGCGCGCGGTAGGCCAGCACGCGTTCGCGGTGCGCGCCGAGGTCGGCCGCGGCATCGCCCGAGAGGTAGCTCAGCAGGTCGTCGAGCGTGGCGATGGCGATCACCGACAGGCCGAGCTGGTTGCGCACGTACTGCACGGCGCTGTGGTCCACGTCGACGCCGTTCTCGGTGGCCTTCTCCTGCCGGTCGAGCGCGATGGCCACGGCATGCGGCGTGGCGCCTGCGGCCTCGATGGCGGCGATCGACTCGCGCACCGCAGTGCCGGCGGACATCACGTCGTCGACGATCAGCACGCGGCCCTTGAGCGGCGCACCGACCAGGTTGCCGCCCTCGCCGTGCGCCTTGGCTTCCTTGCGGTTGTAGGCGAAGGGGTAGTTGCGGCCCCGGCGGGCCAGCTCGGCGGCCACCGTGGCGCCCAGCGGGATGCCCTTGTAGGCAGGGCCGAAGATCATGTCGAATTCGAGGCCGCTCTCGATCAGGCGGTCTGCATAGAATCCCGCGAGCCGGGCGATCTTGGCGCCGTCGTCGAAGAGGCCCGAATTGAAGAAGTAGGGACTCATCCGACCGGCCTTGGTCTTGAACTCCCCGAAACGCAGTACGCCGGCATCCAGGGCGAACTGGACGAAATCCTGGGCGATCGCGCTGCTTTTGCTTTTCTCACCATCTACAGCCATCGGAATTCCTTGTGTTCAAACTGACCAGTCTCAATCTCAATGGCCTGCGTTCGGCCGCAACCAAAGGCGTGGCCGACTGGGTGGCCGAACTTGCGCCGGATTGTATTTGCATGCAGGAGATCCGCGTCCAGGCCAGCGACATCGAGGGCCGGTTCGAGGAAATGGCCGGCCTCAAGGGCCATTTCCACTTCGCCGAGAAGAAGGGCTACGCTGGCACCGCCATCTACACCAAGCACGCTCCGAGCCAGGTGGTGGTGGGCTGGGGCGACGCCGAGTTCGACGCCGAGGGCCGGTACCTCGAACTGCGCTTCGACACTCCCAAGCGCAAGTTCTCCGTCATCAGCTGCTACTTCCCGAGCGGCAGCTCGGGCGAGGAGCGGCAGGAAGCCAAGTTCCGCTTCCTCAAGGGCTTCTTCCCGCACCTCGTGGCACTCAAGAAGGAGCGCGAGTTCGTGCTGTGCGGCGACATCAACATCGCCCACAAGGAGATCGACCTGAAGAACTGGCGCGGCAACCAGAAGAACAGCGGCTTCCTCCCCGAGGAGCGCGCCTGGATGACGAAGCTGCTCGACGTCGGCGCCGACGGCGCGGGCCTGGTGGACGTCTACCGCATGCTCAAGCCCGACACCACGGGCGAGGCCTACACCTGGTGGAGCAACCGCGGGCAGGCCTACGCGAACAACGTGGGGTGGCGGCTGGACTACCACCTGGCCACGCCGAAGATCGCGGCGCTGGCGCGCACCGAGCAGATCTACAAGACCGTGAAGTTCAGCGACCACGCGCCGATCACGGTGGACTACGACTTCGAGCTGTAGGCATGTGCGCGCCGCTCAGCGCGACAGCTCCGGCAGCGCCTTTTCCAGCGTAGTCACGAAGGCCTGCATCGCCTCCGTCTCGTACGCCCCGCGCTTGGTGATGCGGTAGAAGTCGAGCCCGACCTTCGGCTTGGTGAGAACGTCGGTGCGCACGCGATGGCGGCGGCAGGCGGCGAGCGCGAAGGTCGGCATCACGGCGGTGCCGAAGCCGGCCTCCACCATCGCGATCAGCGTGCCGAAGAAGTTGAAGGCGGTGCGCTGCGCGTCGGCGCGGCCGATGGCGGCGAGATGCTGGTCGATCACCTTCTGGATCGGATTGCCCGGCGGCAGCCCGACGAGCTCGGCGCCGCGCAACGCCGACCAAGGCGCAGAGCCCACGCCCCCCGGCTCCCCGTCCCCGGCCTCGTCCATCGGCGCCACCCGCATCAGGTGAAAGCGTCCCACCGGCTCGCGCGCCAGTCCCGGCGCCGCCTTGAAGAAGAAGCCCAGCCCCACGTCGGCCTCGCCAGCCGCCACCATCGCCTCCACGTCGCGCAGGTCGGCGTCGAACAGACGCAGGCTCACCTGCGGATGCGCTTCGCGGAAGCTGGCGAACACCTGCGGCAGCAGGTTCGACGACACCAGCGGTGTGGCCGCGATGCGCAGCGTCTGGCGCGCAGCGTCGCCCTCGGCGCCCAGCTCGGCGGCCACGTCGTCGAGGTCGGTCACCATGCGCTCGACCACCGGCAGCAGGCGCCGGCCCGCGGGCGTGAGGCTCACCACGCGCGTGGTGCGGTCGAAGAGGCGGCAGCCCAGCTGCCTTTCCATCTCGCGGATCAGGATGCTGAGTCCGGCCTGCGTGATGTGCGCCTGCTCGGCCGCGCGCGTGAAGTTGCCCACGCGTGCCACCTGCAGGAAGGCGCGCAGCTGGCGGGTCGACAGATTCATATGGATTGATGATAAATCCATATCACATCTAAATTTCCCAAATGATCCTTCTGCGTTCCTAATGCTGGCCGAGACAAAGCAAGCAACGCATCGCAAAGACCGATCATCATGAGCAACGAAGTCATCATCCTGGGCGCCGGCATCGGCGGCCTCACCCTCGCGCTGAGCCTGCACCAGGCCGGCATTCCCTGCCGCGTGTACGAAGCCGTTCCCGAGCTCAGGCCGCTGGGCGTGGGCATCAACCTGCTGCCGCATGCGGTGCGCGAGCTCACCGAACTCGGTCTGCTGGAGGCCCTCGACAAGGTGGGCGTGCGCACGAAGGAAGCGGTGTTCTTCACCGAGCACGGACAGCTGGTCTTCCGCGAGGCCGCGGGCCAGCATGCGGGCTACGACTGGCCGCAGTTCTCCATCCATCGCGGCGACCTGCAGACGGTGCTGTACGAAGAGACGCTGAAGCGCCTCGGCCCCGACAGCGTGGTGTGCGGCCGCCGCTGCACGCACGTGGAGCAGGATGCGGACGGCGTCACCGTGCATTTCGCCGATGCGCCGCCGGTGCGCGGCGCCGTTGCCGTGGGCTGCGACGGCATCCACTCCGCGCTGCGCAAGCAGCTCTATCCGGACGAGGGTGCGCCGCGCTACTCGGGCATCAACATGTGGCGCGGCACCGCGCGCTGGAAGCCTTTTCTGTCCGGCGGCAGCATGGTGCGCGCGGGCTGGCTCTCGGTCGGCAAGATGGTGATCTACCCGATCCGCGACAACATCGACGCCGAGGGCAACCAGCTCGTGAACTGGGTGGCCGAGATCCATGCACCGCAGCCCGCGATGCGCGACTGGAGCCGAACGGGCCGCGTCGAAGACTTCCTGCCGGCCTTCGCCGACTGGCATTTCGACTGGCTCGACGTGCCGGCGCTGATCCTCGCCTCCGACACCATCCTCGAATATCCGATGGTCGACCAGGACCCGCTGCCACGCTGGACGCACGGCCGCCTCACGCTGCTGGGCGACGCCGCGCACCCGATGGTGCCGCGCGGCTCCAACGGCGCGGGGCAGGCCATCATCGACGCGCGCTACCTCGCGGGTGCGCTGAAGAAGATGGGCGTCGGCACGGCCGCGCTCGATGACTACGACCGCGTGCGCGTCAAGGCCACCACCGACGTGGTGCTGACCAACCGCAGCAATCCGCCCGACACCATCCTGCGCGAAGTGTTCGAGCGATCGGGCGGCAAGCGCTTCGACAGCATCGAGGAGGTCGTGCCCGTCGCCGAGCTGCAGGCCATCTCGGACAACTACAAGCGCGTGGCCGGCTACGACCCGGCGGCCCTGAAGGCGCGCGCTTCCTACCTTTGAACAGCCCCCCAGAAGAACACGGAGACAAGAGACCATGCGATCGCTGATCAAGAAGACCCTCGCCACCCTGCTCGTCGCGGCCAGCACCGCGACTGTCGCCACCAGCGCCTTCGCCTGGCCCGACCAGGCCGTCACGCTGGTCGTGCCCTACACCCCCGGCACCGGCATCGACCTGATCGCCCGCCAGCTCTCGGCGAGGCTGCCCGCCAGGCTGGGCCAGCCGGTGATCGTGGAGAACGTGGCCGGCGCCAGCGGCAACATCGGCAGCGAGCGCGTGGCGCGGGCCAAGCCCGACGGCTACACGCTGCTGGTCCAGGTCAACACGCTGGTGATGAACCGCAGCCTCTACCGCTCGCTGAGCTACGACCCGGTGGCCGACTTCGCGCCGGTGTCCCTCACCTCGTGGGGCACGCTGCTGCTGGTGACCAACCCGAACGTGCAGAAGGCCTCGTCGGTGCAGCAGATGGTGAGCGCGGCCAAGGCCGAGCCCGGCAAGCTGACCTACGCCACGCCCGGCGTGGGCACGCCGCACCACCTGTCGATGGCGCTGCTCATGCAGGGCACGGGCACCGAGCTGCTGCACGTGCCCTACAAGGGCACGGCCGGCGCGGTGACCGACCTGCTCGGCGGACGCATCGACTACATGTTCCTGCCGGTGCACGTGGCGCTGCAGCACATCCAGGCCGGCAAGCTCAAGGCCATCGCAACCGGCAGCGGCAAGCGCCTGCCGCAGCTGCCCGACGTGCCCACGCTCGCCGAGGCCGGCGTGACCGCCGACAACGTCGACATGTGGTACGGCGTGCTCGCCCCCAAGGGCACGCCGCCGGACGTGGTGGCGCGGCTCAACAAGGAGATCGCGGCGGTGCTGAAGCAGCCCGAGGTGGCGAAGTCCTTCGAGTCGCAGGGCATGGTGCCGGCGAGTTCGACGCCGGCGGAGTTCGGCGCGTTGGTGAAGAAGGATGCGGACCGCTGGGCCGGCGTGGTCAAGCGCGGCAATATCACGGCGGATTGAGCTAGGCCCTTCTTTCTCCCTCCCCCGCTGGGGGAGGGCCGGGGTGGGGGCAAACGGCTCTTGCGAGGTCCGCGGCCTTGGCGAAGGCCGCGTGCCCCCATCCCAGCCTTCCCCCAGCGGGGGAAGGAGCAACTCTTTCAGCGCGGCGCCGCCTTCCCCGCGTGCCGCGCCAGATGCACCTGGTGCAGCGTGATCTTGCGCACCTCGGCCTGGCTGGTCTCGATGTGGGCGCGCAGCAGCATCGCGGCCTGGTCGCCGCGGTTCGCGCGCACGGCCTTCAATATCTTCGCGTGCTCGTCGTAGGTGGCGTCGATGCGCGGCTGCTTGGTGAAGTCGAGCCGGCGGATGATGCGGATGCGGTCGGTCACGTCGCCGTGCACGCGCGCCATCTCGGCATTGCCGGCGGCCGCCACCAGCGAGCAGTGGAAGGCCTCGTCCCACTGCGCCACCTGGGCCATGTCGGTGCTGCGCTGCGCCGCGGGCACGAGCCAGATGTCGGCCAGCGTGTCGAGCATGCCGCGGTCGATGTGGCGGTCGGTCTCGCACAGGCGGTGCACCGCGGTGGTCTCCAGCACCATGCGCAGGTCGTAGAGCTGCTCGAACTGGTCGAAGTCGAAGGGCAGCACGCGCCAGCCGCTGCGGAAGAGCACCTCGACGAAGCCCTCCTGCTGCAGCCTGAAGAGCGCCTGCCGCACCGGCGTGCGCGACACGCCGAGGCGGTCGCTGATCTCGCCTTCGGTGAAGCGGTCGCCGGGCACGAGGATGAAGTCGGCCACGTCGCGCTTGAGCTGCGCGTAGACCTCGTCGGCACGCGTGCGGAAGGCGGACGCGTCGGTGGCGGCTGGAGCGGAGGCTTCTGGGCGGGGGCGAACGGTGGACACGGATTGGATGTTAGTCGCTGGCGCGTTCGGCCATGGTCATGGTCATTGCTGCTGCCTGTTCTTCAGCGCCGCGCCGAGCGCGGGGCCCGGCGCCGTCCAGCCGACGATGGCGCCCTGCGCGCGCACCATGTCCAGCGTCGCCGCCTTGAAGGCGGGAAAGTAGCTCTCGGTGCAGTCCTCGAGCAGCAGGCAGTCGTAGCCGCGGTCGTTGGCTTCGCGCATGCTGGTCTGCACGCAGACCTCGGTCGTGACGCCGCCGAACAGCAGATGCGTGATGCCGCGCGCCTGCAGCAGCTCGTGCAGGCCGGTGGCGTAGAACGCGCCCTTGCCAGGCTTGTCGATCACGATCTCGCCCTCGACCGGCGCGAGCGCCTCGATGATCTGGTTGCCCGGCTCGCCCGCCACGAGGATGCGGCCCATCGGCCCTTCGTCGCCGATGCGCAGCGTGGGGTTGCCGCGGTTGCGCTTGGCGGGTGGGCAATCGGAAAGATCGGCCTTGTGCGCCTCGCGCGTGTGCACCACGAGGCCGCCCGCCTCCCGCCATGCCTCCAGCACGGTCCTGGTCGCAGGCACGATGGCTTCGAGCAGCGATACGTCGTTGCCCAGCGTCTCGCCGAAGCCGCCGGGCTCGATGAAGTCGCGCTGCATGTCGATCAGCACGAGCGCAGTGCTGGCGATATCGAATTCGTAGGGGAATGGGTTGGCTTGTTCTATGCGCATGCTGGTTCTCAAGAATGTGCCGGCCAACGACGGCCCTCGCACCACGACAGCGCCCGGCGGGCGGTGCGGCGCGGTCGCCCCCTCTGTGCCGCCGAGGAGCGCAGCGTTTCGCGGACAAGGGCTCGCGGCTGTTTGAGCGAAGCGAGTTCTGCGAGACCCCGCGAAACGCGAGCACCGCAGGGCAGCCGCGAAGCGGCCGGCATCGTGGGGGCGGCCGGGCCGTGCCGCTCGCCGGGCGGAGCCGAAAAAGCAGGAAGAGCATTCATGCAGCCACCTAGTGATGCCCACCGCCCATGTGCGCCCCGATCACATGACGCTCGGCGCCAGAAGCCGATGTCTCGAACACGATCCGCCCCTCGCTCATCACGACGATGCGATCCGCCAGTTCGAGCAGCTCGTCGAGGTCCTCGCTGATGAGAAGGACAGCCCCGCCCTTCTCCCGCACCTGCACGATGCGCGAATGGATCTCCGCGACCGCCGCGAAGTCCAGCCCGAACACCGGGTTCGCCGCGATCAGCACATTGATGTCGCCCGTCAGCTCGCGCGCCAGCACCGCGCGCTGCACGTTGCCGCCAGAAAGGCTGCGGATCGGCGCGCCCTCGCCCCGCGTCTTCACGCCGTACTCGGCGATCCACTCGCGCGCCCTGCTGCGCCAGTAGGGAAAGTTCAGCACGCCCGCGCGCGACAGCGGCGGCCGGTCGAAGTCGCGCAGCGCCATGTTCTCCGCGACGCTCAGATCGCCGACGCATGCGTTGCGCAGCGGCTCCTCCGGCAGGCTGCGCACCTTGAGTTCCCGGTTCTCGGCGCGGCGCGCGGCGTAGGGCTGCCCCATCACGCTGACCTTGCCGGCCAGGCGAGGGCGCTGCCCGACGAGCGCTTCGACCAGCTCGCGCTGCCCGTTGCCGGAGACGCCCGCCACGCCGAGGATCTCCCCGGCACGGACCGACAGGCTCAGCCCGTGCAGCGCCAGCGTTCCGCGATCGCCCTGCGCCTGCAGTCCTTCGACCTGCAGAGCCACCGGCGCACCCGTCGACACGGCCCTTCTCGCGACCGCAGCCTCCGCCGGCGAAGCTGCAGCCTGCTCGCCGCCCATCATGGCCTGCGCCAGCTGCGCCGGACTGGTGTCGGCCACGCGGCAATGGTGAACCGCCTTTCCGCGCCTGAGCACCGTCACGCTGTCGGCGTACGACATCACCTCGCGGAACTTGTGCGTGATGATCAGCACCGTGCACAGCCCGCTGCGCGCGAACTCGCGCACGTGGCCGAGCACCTCGTCGGCCTCCTGCGGCGTGAGCACCGAGGTCGGCTCGTCGAGGATCAGGAGACGCGGCTTCAGGTACAGCTGCTTGAGCAGCTCCAGCTTCTGCTTCTCGCCGGCCGCGAGCTCCGAAGGCCGCACGTCGAGATCGAGGCTGAACGGCGTGGTCGCCAGGAAGGCCTCCAGCTCCGCGCGCTTGCTCTTCCAGTCGATGACCGCGGGCGTCTTGCCGCCGGCAAGCAGCAGGTTCTCGGCCACCGTCATCCCAGGTGCCAGCGTGAAGTGCTGGTAGACCATGCCGATGCCCAGCGCGCGCGCCACGATCGGGTTGGCGATGTCCTGTTCGCGCCCGTCGATCAGGATGCTGCCCTCCTCCGCGCGCTGGAAGCCGGCCACGCACTTCACCAGCGTGCTCTTGCCCGCCCCGTTCTCGCCGAGCAGCGCATGCACCGTGCCGGGATCGACGTGCATCGTCACGCGGTCCATCGCCGTGAAGTCGCCGAAGCGCTTGGTGAGCTCGTAGGTGTCGAGCGCGAGCGCACCGCTGCCCGCCGGCAGGCCGCCGATGGCGCGGGGGGAGGAAGACGCGGCGCCCATCGCGGTCAGCCGAGCGCGGCCAGCAGCGCCTGCGATGTGGCGTGCGCGCCGAACACGCCGCCCTGCATCGTGATCATCTTCAGCGCGGCGAGGTGGTTGCCGTAGTCCGTGGCGGCCGTGCAGTCGGACAGCAGCAGGCACTCGAAGCCGCGGTCGTTGGCATCGCGCATGGTGGTGTGCACGCACACGTCGGTGGTGATGCCCGCGAGGATGATGTTCTCGATGCCGCGCGTGCGCAGGATCAGCTCGAGGTCGGTCGCGTAGAACGAGCCCTTGCCGGGCTTGTCGATGATCACCTCGCCCGGCAGCGGTGCCAGCTCCGGAATGATCTCCCAGCCCGGCTCGCCGCGCACCAGGATGCGCCCGCAGGGCCCGTCGTCGCCGATGCCCACGCCGTTCGCGCCGATCTGCCGCGAGCGCCATCGCTTGTTGGCCGGCAGGTCGCCGAGGTCGGGCCGGTGGCCCTCGCGCGTATGGATGATGTGATAGCCCAGCGGCCGCAGCGCCGCCAGCGTGCGCGCGATCGGCTGGATCGGCGCCTGCACCAGCGACAGGTCGTAGCCCATCACGTCGACATACCCGCCCTTGCCGCAGAAGTCGGTCTGCATGTCGATGACGACGAGCGCGGTGTTGTCGGGGCGCAGCGCGCCGTTGTAGGGCCAGGCGTAGGGCTCGGCGGCGACGTGGCGTTCGGTGGTATTGGCGATGGAAGTGGTCATGGGTTCATCCTGCGTAGTTGCGCTGCGGCGGCGCGAAGCCGCAACTCGTACCGTCGGTCACCTTCACCTCGGCGCTCCACGGCAGCCTGTAGGTGCCGGCGGCCATGTCGTGCATGTAGGTGTAGGGGCAATCCTGCGCGCCGCCCTTCACCGCGACGTATCCGCGGTGGTAGAGCTGGTAGATGTTGTTCTCCACACCCCAGCCCGTGCGGGCCTCGCGCACGAGGTCGGGGCGCAGTTCGGCGGTGATGATCTCGTCGACGCGGCCGCCGCCCTCGACCAGCACCGTGCCGTCGAAGTTGCAGAACATGCCCTCGCCCATCGAGTCGAAGCTGCCGTCGCTGCCGCACAGGCACACGCTCGCGGTGTAGGCGAGATTGCAGAAGGCGTTGGCCTGGTTGGTGATCTTCCAGGCGTGGCGGATGGGCGCGGTGTAGCCGGCGGTGCGCAGGATGATGTCCGCACCCTTGTACGCGGCCTCGCGCGCCATCTCGGGGAACATGCCGTCATGGCAGATGATGAGCGAGAGCTTGCTGCCGTTGGGTCCATCGCATACCGGAATGCCGAGGTTGCCGGGCTCCCATGGCTCGACCGGCACCCACGGGTGCAGCTTGCGGTAGTAGAGCCTGATCTCGCCATGGTCGTCGATGATCAGGCCGCTGTTGTACGGGTTGCCGCCGGGGTTGGCCTCCATGATGGAGAAGCAGCCCCAGATGCGGTGTTCGATGCAGGCACTCCTGAAGGCCGACACTTCCGGGCCGTCGAGCGTGCACATGATCTCCGGGTTGGTGTCCATCGAGAGCCCGTGCAGCGCGTACTCCGGGAACACCACCAGGTCCATGGTCGACTGGTTGCGGCGCGCCTTGCCCACCATCTCGCAGATGCGCTGCGCTTGTGCGCGGAGATCGGCCGGTGTCTTCACGTTCGGCAACTGCAGCTGCACGAGCCCGACGACGACGCCGTGCGGCGATTTGTTGAGGCCTCCGAGACCGCTCATGAGGTTCAGCTCCTTGTCGATGAAAGTTCGCCGGGGCTGCCGGCGGCGGCGCTGCCCGGCCTGCAGGTGAGCACGAGGATCACCAGCGTGAGCACATAGGGCACGGTGTTGAAGAGGTGGTAGCCCCAGCCGATGCCGATGGACTGCAGCGCCGGCCCGATGGCTCCGGCGCCGCCAAAGAGCAGCGCGGCGCCCACGCAGCGCAGCGGGCTCCAGCGCGCGAAGATCACCAGCGCCACCGCGATCAAACCCTGGCCGCTGGAGATGCCTTCGTTCCAGCTGCCCGGATAGAAGAGCGTGAGCGATGCACCGCCCAGCCCCGCGATGAAGCCGCCCGCCGTGGTGGCCGCGATGCGCAGGCCCGAGACCGAGTAGCCGAGCGCACGAGTCGCCTGCGCCGAGTCGCCCGCCATGCGAACCAGCAGACCGGCGCGCGTACGGGCGAAGCCCCACCACAGCAGCACCGCGAGCGCCACGCCCACCGGCACCAGCGCATTGAGCTGCAGGGCCGAGCGCACGACGGGGTTGTCGCTCCAGAAGCCCAGCGGGATCGCCGGGATCTGCGGCGCCTGCGGCTGGATCAGCGGCTTGCCGAGGTAGAACGCGAGCCCCGTGCCGAGCAGCATCAGCGCGATGCCGGTCGCCACGTCGTTCACACGGTCGAGCGAACACAGCAGCCCGTGCAGCAGCGCGAGCGCGGCGCCGGCCACCGCGCCGATCAGCACGCCGAGCCACGCGGAGTCGGTGAGGTACGCGCCGCCGAAGGCCGCCATGGCCGACAGCACCAGCACGCCTTCGAGGCCGAGGTTGATGCGGCCCGACTTCTCGGTCAGGCACTCGCCCAGGCTCACGAAGAGGAAGGGCGCGCCCACGCGCAGCGCACCGCCGACGATGCCTGCGATCAGCGCGATCCACTGGTCGGCGGTCATGTGTAGCTCCTTGCCTCGGGCAGCATGCGGTCGCCGAACTTCTTCCAGTTGACCGTGCGCAGGCCCTCGCTCGCGAGGATCAGCACGAAGGCGATGCCCTGCAGCACCAGCACCGACGCATCGGGCAGGCCGAGCCGCCGCTGCAGCAGGCTGCCCGCCGCGCCGAAGCCGCCGAACAGGATGGCCACCGGCACGATGGCCACAGGGTTGTGCCGCGCGATAAAAGAAACGAGGATGCCCGCGTAGCCATAGCCCGCGATCAACGAGGCGTTCGCATTGGTGTGCACTGCCGCCACCTCGACGGCGCCCGCGAGCCCCGCGCATGCGCCGCCGAGCCCGCAGGCCGAAAGAATCAGCCGCGTGGCCGGCAGTCCCACGAGCTGCGCGGTGCGCGGATTGCCGCCCACCACCCGCACCGAGAAGCCCGAGGCCGTGGCGCGCAGCCACCAGCCGAGGCCCAGGCAGGCCACCACGCCGACCACCAGGCCCCAATGCACGTCGGAGCCGCCGATTCCGCCGATCAGCAGCCCGTCGTTCAGCGCGTAGGTCGACGGCTTGTTGAGGCTGGCCGGATCGCGCAGCGGCCCTTCGACCAGGTGCTTGAAGACGCCGATGGCGATGTAGGCCAAGAGCAGGCTGCTGATGGTCTCGTTGATGCCGCGGTACTGGCGCAGCCAGCCCGCGAGCACGATCCACAGCGCGCCGATGACGGCGCCCGCGATGCAGACGATCGCCGTGCCGACGGCGTTGCCGGGCAGCGGCAGCGCATGCGCCAGCGCCGCGCAGGCCAGCCCGCCCAGCACCAGCGCGCCCTCGCCGCCGATCACGATGAGGCCCGCGCGCGCAGGCAGCGCCACGCACAGCGCGGTCAGCATCAGCGGTGCCGCGCGCTGCAGGGTGTTCTGCCACGAGAACCAGTCGCCGAACGCGCCCTTGAACAGCGTGGCCCACACCTCCGCCGCGTCGATGCCGGCGAAGGCCACCACCAGCCCGAACAGCAGCAGCGCCGCCGCGATGGCGAACACCGGCAGGGAGAACTCCTTGAGGACACTGCGCATGATGAGGTTTGCTTTCAGGCCAGGGCCGTCGCGGAACCGGCTTCGCCGGGCCGCTGACAGCGCCCTCTTGCAAAGGGGATGGGCGAAGCGCCGCGCAGTGCGCGAAGCCGGGGCGATGTCATCCGATGCTTCCCAGCACGCCTTCGACCAGGTAGTTCATCTTCTCGAGCTCCAGGTCGGTCTGCTTCAGGACCTTGCCCGCGGGCACGACGACCGCGCCCTTGTTGTCCTTGATGCCGTCCTTGAAGATGTCGAAGCTGCCCGCGATCATCTTCGCCTTGATCTCGTCGGCCTGCTTCTTCGCGGCGTCGGGCACCATGGGTCCGTAGGCCGACATCTTCACGTAGCCCTCCTTCAGGCCTCCGCGCAGGAAGTTGGGGTGCGGCTTGCCGGTCTGCGCGGCCTCGATGACGGTCTTGTAGGCAGTGAGCCAGTTCCACTCGGCGCCCGTGAGGTACGCATTGGGCGCCAGCTTGGCCTGGCTCGCGTGATAGCCGCAGACCATCTTGCCGCGTTTGGCGGCCGTCTCGACCACCACCTTGGGGCCGTCCACGTGCATGGTGAACACGTCGCAGCCCTGGTCGGCCAGGCTGTTGGTGGCCTCGGCCTCCTTCACCGCCATCGACCAGTCGCCCGTGAAGATCACGCTGCAGGTGATGTTCGGCTTGACCGAGCGCGCGCCGAGCGTGAAGGCGTTGATGTTGCGCAGCACCTGCGGAATGGGCTTGGCGGCGACGAAGGCGATCTTGTTGCTCTTCGTCATGTGCGCGGCGATCACGCCGTTGAGGTACTGGCACTCGTCGATGTAGCCGAAGAAGCTGCCGACGTTCTTCGGATGCTTGCCCTCGGTCCAGAGGCCGCCGCAGTGCGAGAAGCGCACGTCGGGGTTCTTGGGCGCCACCGCGAGGATGTGCGGATCGAAGTAGCCGAACGAGGTGGGAAAGAGCAGGCCCGCGCCGTCCTGCGAGATCATGCCGGTCATGGTCTTCTGCACCGCGGCGGTCTCGGGCACGTTCTCTTCCTCGACCACCTTCACGCCGGGCAGCTTCTTGATCTCGGCGGCGGCCATGGCGTGCGCCTGGTTGTAGCCGTAGTCGTCGCGGGCGCCGACGTAGATCACGCCGACGGTGAGCGGCTTGGGCTTGGCCTGGGCGGCGGCGAGCGCACTCCAGCTTCCGAGGCTGCCGGCGGTGCCCAGCGCGGCAAGTGTCTTGAGCGAATCGCGGCGATTGAGATGGCGGGTCATGGCGTTCTCCGTTACAGGTTGGGGTGCAAAAAACGTGCCCTTGCGAGGGCTCAGCCGAGCAGGCTCACGTGGGCGGCGACCACGCGCCAGCCTTCGTGCGTGCGCATCCAGGTCTGGCTCTGGCGGCCGGTCTGGAAGCTGCCCTCGCGGCGGAATTCGACGTTCGCGGTCGCGAAGTCGCGGCCGTAGGTGGTGATGACGGTGCGCAGCAGCTCGCGCGGCGGGCTCTGCACGGGTAGCGAGGCGCGGAAGGCCGCGATGTCGGCGTGGCCGTAGTGGTTCTCCGAGAAGCCGTAGCGCAGGGTGTGCGGGCTGTCCCAGAAGAGCTCGTCGAGCGTCGCGCGGTCGTTGCCGACGAGCGCCGCCTCGTAGCGCGCGAACACGGCCTGCACTTCGGCGAGCACCTCTGGAATGTTGATTTGGGGCGTCATGACCCATCCTTTCCAGAAATACCGCGGAACCGGCTTTGCCGGGCCGCGGGTACTGCCCCTGCGAGGGGGAAGGCGCGAGCGACACGAAGTGCACGAAGACTGGAGGTGGGTTTCATGCTACCTGCGGACCTCGCGCTGGAAGATGTCGAGGCTGAGCTTCTTCATCGCGACGAAGCTCTCGGTGCTGAGCGTGTCGACGGTGCGCGGGCGCGCGTCGCCGTAGCGCAGGATCTCGGCCACTCTCGTGGGCCGCTTGGTCAGCAGCAGCACCTCGTCGGCGAGGTACACCGCCTCCTCGAGATCGTGCGACACCAGCAGCATCGTGGTGCCGGTCTGCATGAAGACCTCCTGGAGCTTCTCGCGGATGAAGAGCGTCATCTCGAAGTCGAGCGCCGAGAAGGGCTCGTCGAGAAACAGCACCTCGGGGTTGGGCGCGAGCGCACGCATGATCGACGCGGTCTGCTGCTGGCCGCCCGAGAGTTCGTACGGGTAGCGCGCGAGGTCGAACTTCACGTCGAAGGAAGCCACCAGCTCCTCCATGCGCCGGTCGACCTCGGCCTTGCTGCGCCCTTCGAGCTTCAGCGGATAGGCGATGTTGTCGATGGTGCGCATCCATGGGAACATCGCCTCGCGGTAGTTCTGGAACACGTAGCCGATCTTGGTGTCCTTGCGCTGCTTGCCGTCGAACAGGATCTCGCCCGAGTCGATGGGAATGAGCCCCGCGATCATGTTGATGAGCGTGGACTTGCCGCAGCCGTTGGGGCCGAACACCGAGACGATCGCGTGCTTGGGGATGTCGAGGTCGAAGTTCTCGTACAGCGGCCAGCCCGCGAAGTACTTGGTGAGCCCGCGGATGGTGATGTGCGTGCCTGCGGGGCCGGGTTTGAAGGCCGGTTTCGGCACGTCGGCGTACACCGGGCCGTTGAGAACGATTTCGGATGAAGCTCGCATGGATACGCTCCTGTGCTGATCAGTACATCGGCCGACGCGGAACCGGCTTTGCCGGGCCGCAGGCGGCGCCCCCTTGCACGGGGTTGGCGGCTACGCGAAGCGAGCAGGCCTGGGGGTGGTCCATTACCTTCCGCTCCAGTGCACGATGCGGCGTTCTGCGACCAGAAAGAGGATGTTGAGCGCGTAGCCCAGCGCACCCGCCGAAAGGATCGCCGCGTACATGCTCTTCACGTTGAGCACCTGCTGCGCGTCGATGATCCGGTGGCCCAGCCCGGTGTCGGAGCCGATGAACATCTCGGCCACGATGACGATCACCAGCGCCATCGACACCGCAGAGCGCAGGCCCACGAAGCTGGGCTGCAGGCTTTCCCACACCAGCACGTCCTTGAAGATCTGCCAGCGCGAGGCGCCCATGACGCGCGCCGCCATCACCCGCTGCTTGCGTGCGTTGATGACGCCGTAGGCGCTGTTGAACACCACGATGAGCAGCGCGCCGAAGGCCGCGATGGCCACCTTGTTGACGTCGCTCACACCGAAGATCAGCAGGAACAGCGGAATGAGCGCCGACGACGGCGTGGAGCGGAAGAAGTCGATCAGGAACTCCACGCTGCGATAGGCCTTCTCGTTGCTGCCCAGCAGCACGCCCAGCGGCACGCCGACGACCGCCGCGATGACGAAGGCCTGCACGGTGCGCCACACGGTCATGGCGAAGTCGGTGAGCAGCGGGCCGCCGGCCAGGCCGGTGACGAGCGCGGAGACGGTGTCGGCGGGCGTGGGCAGCAGGATCGGCTTGATGAAGCCGAGCCGCACCACCAGGTCCCACACGATGAACAGCACCACCGGACCGATGAAGGGCAGCATGCGGTCGCGCAGCGGCGGCTTCGGCGCAGCGGTGGCCGTGCCGGCCGGCGGGGTCCACGGCGCGGCCGTGGTCGAGCTTGCGTCGGCCATGGTCGTCAGGCCTTGTAGAGCAGGCCGTCCACCGCCACCTTCTTCTCGAAGATGCCTTTCTCGGTGAACAGGTCGTAGAACTTCTGGAAGTACGCGACGTCGCTCGGCTTGAACTCGTTGTAGAGCATGTACGACGCGAGCGGCACCTCGGCAGTGAGCTTGCCCTCGATGGCGGTGTAGCCCTTCATGAACTGGCGCGCCTCGTCGGGCTTGCTGCGCACCAGCTCCACGCCGCGTGCATAGGCGGCGATGTACTTCTTCGCGACCTCGGGGTTCTTCTTGATGAAATCGCTGGTGAGGCTGGCCGCGCCGCCGTGCCACGGTGCCATCGGGTCGCCGAGGATGTATTTGGCGACCACGCCGGCCTCGACGACACGCGTGGTGCCGTTCATGCGGCCCACAGTGCCGGTGGGCTCCAGCGTGTAGCAGGCGTCGACCTGGCCCGCGACCAGCGCGGCCACGTGCTGGCCGATGGGCAGCTCGCTCACGGTCGCACCCTTGGCGCCCGCGCGCTCCAACATGGTCTTGCACAGGGTGACGTTCTGGATGCCGGGGCCCGACGCGACCTTCTTGCCGGCCAGCTCGGCCACGCTCTTGACGGGGCTGTCCTTGGCGACGATGAACTCGTCGAGCACGTACTTCGCGTTGCTCGGATTGGTGCAGAAGATCTTGAACAGGCCCGGCTGTGCGATCTCGCCGATGGCGAGGTTGGCCGAGCCGGTGCCGTTGGCGCTGCCGTCGCAGCGGCCGGCGAGCATGCCTTCCATCACCTGCTGCGCACCGGCGAACTTCAGCGGCTCCACGTCGAGGCCTGCTTCCTTGAAGTAGCCCTTGTCGACCGCCGCGAAGAACGGCAGGCCGGCGGCCACGGGCCAGAAGCCGATGCGCAGCTTCGCAGCCGCGCCCTGCGCGCGCACGATGGCGGGTGCCGCCAGCACGGCCAGGCCCGCAGCACCGGCCTGCAGCAGCTGGCGTCGCTGGCGTGCGGCGGGAGAGTTTTGTTGGATGCTCATCGGAACTCCTCTGATCAGTTGGAACTCGGGGTGGCGCGGCTCGCGACGTAAGCGCGCCAGCCGCCGTGATGGGTCACGTCCTGCGCGCCGGCCAGCGCATGGCCTTCGCAGATGAATCCCTTCACCCAGCTGCCGTCGGCCAGCTCGACGCTGCCGAGGCCCAGCGGTGGCGGGATGAGCGCGAGGAAGCTGCCGACCTGCGCGAGCGGCACGGCCCACACCTCCAGCGCGATGGCGGCGCCTTCATCGCCTTCGGCCACGCGCCGCAGTCCAGGCTTGGGCGGCACGGTGCCCGGCAGCGCGTGGAGCCTGTAGGCCGGCGTGGTGGTGGTGGCGCGCATCAACGTGGCGCCGCGCTCGGTCAGCTGGCTGTTGAGCGGCATGCCCGAGAGATGCGCGCCGACGACGGCGATCGGCAAGATGCCGGCGTCCGGCGCCGCGAGCCCCGGAATGGCGCGCGGCGACGGCAGAGGCTGGCCTGTCGCGCCTTGCGCAAGGCCGGTGGCATGGTGAAAGCGCTGGCCCAGCTCGGCCAGCGCGAGGTCGCTGCCGCAGGGGCCGATCAGCGTGATGCCGAAGGGCAGGCCGTCCGCGCGCAGGCTGCTGGGCACCGAGAGCGCTGCGTAGTCGAGCAGGTTGACGAAGTTGGTGTAGGCGCCGAGGTTGCGGTTGAGCGCGACCGGATCGGCGCGCATCTGCTCGCGCGTGTAGTGCGTGGGCGCGGTGGGCACGAGCAGCAGGTCGATGTCGCGCCACATCGGCTCGACCTTCTGCGCGATGGCGTGCAGCCGCGCCTGGGCCTCGAACACGTCGGCGGCGTCGTACTGGCGGCCGCTCGCGAGGATGCCGCGCACGGGCTCGACGACGTCGTCGGCGTGCGCGTCGAAGAACTCGCGCACCGCGGCGTAGCGCTCGGCGACCAGGGCGCTCTCGTAGAGCATCCCGGCGGCTTCCGCGAGCGGCGCATAGGCGATGGTGACGGGCGTGCCGCCCATCGCGAGCAGCCGCGCGACCGCATCGCCGAAGGCCTGCTCGGCAGCGGCGTCGCCGAAGAAGCTCAGCCGGTCGGGCACGCCGAAGCGGAAGCGCGCGGGCAGCGGCTCGCGGCGCAGGTCGATGTCTCTCGAATATGGATCGCGCGCGTCGTGACCCGCGGCTGCGAGCAGCACGTCGACCGCGGTGGCGACGGTGCGCGCGAAGATGGAGACGCAGTCGGCGCTCTGTGCGGCGGGCACGACGCCGAAGGCGCTCAGCAGCCCGCGCGAGGGCTTGAGGCCGACGATGTTGTTGAGCCCGGCCGGCACGCGGCCGGAGCCGGCGGTGTCGGTGCCCAGGGCGAAGTCGACCTCGCCCGTGGCCACGACGTAGGCCGATCCCGAACTGGAGCCGCCCGACACGTAGCGCGCGTCGAAGGCGTTGGGCACCTCGCCATAGGGAGAGCGCGTGCCGTTCAGTCCGCAGGCGAACTGGTCGAGATTGGTCTTGCCGGCCAGCGATGCACCGGCTTCGAGCAGGCGCTGCACCGCGCCCGCATGCACTTCGGGCAGGCGCTCGAAGGCCGGGCAGGCGGCGGTGGTGGGCACGCCGGCCACGTCGATGTTGTCCTTGACCGCGAAGCGCAGCCCCGCGAGCGGCAGGGCGAAATCCAGCGCCACCGCGGCGTGCGTGTGCGCCAGGGGCGAGGCGAACCTGGCGATCCAGGCAGCGTCTGGCGTTCCGCTTTTCGGGTTTTCTTCGTGCACCATCTTCAGGCATCCAAACATGTGTACAAGTTGAGATGCAAGCGGCATGCCAGCGCAAGTGCACTTTGGCGCGGATCGGAACGATGTCGGGGATTTACTCCCTCTCCCCTTGGGGAAAGGGTTGGGGCGAGGGCAGGTGCGCAGAATGAAGCGCGGCTTCTATCTGGAGGCCGTCACCCTCACCCCGGCCCTCCCCCCAGGGGAGAGGGAGCAGGAAGCTCAGCTCTTCCTTGCGTCGCGGTAGAGCTTCTCGACCTTGGGCAGGTTCGCTTCGAGCTTCGCGATGCGATCCGGCCCGCTGGGGTGCGTCGACAGGAAGCTCAGGCCGCCCTGGTTCTTCGACGCCGTGGCCATCTTCTGCCACAGCGACACCGACGCCTTCGGGTCGTAGCCCGCGCGCGCCGCGAGTTCGAGTCCCACGAGGTCGGCCTCGGTCTCGTCGCTGCGGCTGAACTTGAGCGTGAGCAGCTGCGTGCCGGCGCGCGCTGCCAGGTCGCCCACCTGCCCCCATCCGAGCAGCTGCGCACCGATCGAGAGCGCCGCGCCCGTGCCCGCGCTCTTGGCCAGGCGGGCGCGTGCGTGCTCGCGCAGGGCGTGGGCCATCTCGTGGCCCATCACCATCGCGACCTCGTCGTCGGTGAGCTTGAGCTGATCGAGGATGCCGGTGAAGAAGGCGATCTTGCCGCCGGGCATGCAGAAGGCGTTGATCTGCTTGCTGCCGATCAGGTTGACCTCCCACTTCCAGTCGCGCGCGCGTGCGTTCCACGGCGTCGCGAACGGGATGAGCCGCGCGGCGATGGCCCGCAGGCGCTGCAGCTGCGGATTGCCGTCGCCCGCGAGCGCCCCCTTGGCGCGGGCCTGCGCGAGCAGCTGGCCGTACTGCTGCACGCCGGCCGTCTCGACCTGCTCGACCGGCACGATGTTGCGCGCCACCGAGGCCTTGCCCACGTCGACCTGCGCCAGGGCGGGCTTCGCGAGCACCGCTCCGGCCGCCGCCAGCAGGAAGGCGCGCCGCGGATTCCACGCGGAAGCCACGGAAGGAACTGGAACGGCGGAAAAGGGGCGATCGCATCGTGTGCACATAGGAGCGGGATGATAGGAACAAATGAAGACAAGAAGCCCGGGAACCCGGGCCGTCGCTCATGGACAATCCGGGGCACATGTCCGCCTCGCCCGCAGAAACCCCCACGCCCCCCTCACCGCCCTGGCGCGACGCGCTGAAGGTCTACCTGGAACCCGCCACCCTGCGCATGCTGGCGCTGGGCTTCTCGGCCGGGCTGCCGCTGCTGCTGGTGCTGGGCACGCTGAGCTTCCGCCTGCGCGAGGCGGGCATCGACCGAACCACCATCGGCTACCTGAGCTGGGTCGGGCTGGCCTACGGCTTCAAGTGGGTCTGGGCGCCGCTGGTCGACCGGATGCCGCTGCCGCCGCTGACCACCTTGCTGGGGCGCCGCCGCGGCTGGCTGCTGCTGGCGCAGTGCATGGTCGTCGCGGGACTGGCGGGCATGGCGGTCAACGACCCGCGCCACGGGCTCACGCCGCTGGTCTGGTGCGCGCTGCTGGTGGCCTTCGGCTCTGCCACGCAGGACATCGCGCTCGACGCCTTCCGCATCGAATCGGCCGAGCCGCGCAAGCAGGCCGCGCTGGCCGCCGCCTACCAGACGGGCTACCGGCTCGCGATGATCTGGGCCGGCGCCGGCGTGCTGTGGGTCGCGGCCTGGGCCGAGGTGGCGCCCGCTGCAGCAGCGGCGGCAGCCACGGGTGCCGCGGCCTACCAGAACGGCGCCTGGAAGACGGCCTACCTGGTCATGGCCGCCTCGATGGCCGTCGGCGTGGTCACGGTACTGCTGTCGCCCGAGCCGGTGCCCGGCGCGCCGCCCAAGGCCCGCAGCGCAGCCGAGTGGCTGCGCAACGTGCTGGTCGAGCCCTTTGCCGATTTCATCCGCCGCTACAAGTGGCAGGCCGTGCTGATCCTCTCGCTGATCGCCATCTACCGCATCAGCGACGTGGTGATGGGCATCATGGCCAACCCGTTCTACGTGGACATGGGCTTCACCAAGGACGAGGTGGCCTCCGTCAGCAAGATCTACGGCGTGATCATGACGCTGGTGGGCGCCTTCGTCGGCGGCGTGCTGTCGATGCGCCTGGGCGTGATGCGCGTGCTGATGATGGGCGCCGTGCTCAGCGCGGCCAGCAACCTGCTCTTCGCCTGGCTGGCCACGCGCGGGCACGACCTGACGGCGCTGATCGCGGTGGTTTCGGCCGACAACCTGGCCGGCGGCATCGCCTCGGCGGCCTTCATCGCCTACCTGTCGAGCCTCACCAACATCAGCTACTCCGCCACGCAGTACGCCCTGTTCAGCTCGCTGATGCTGCTGCTGCCGAAGTTCCTGGCCGGCTACTCGGGCGCGTTCGTGGACGCCTACGGCTACAGCAGCTTCTTCGTCGGCACCGCCCTGCTGGGCGCGCCGGTGCTGGTTCTGGTGGCGCTGGCCTCGCGGCTGACGGCGACGGCAAGCCCCCAGGAGCGCCGATAGCGCCCGGCCGTATAGGAAACGGCCGACGCCGCGCCGGCCGCGCTGCTGTTAGGCTGTACCGGTATACATTCGTTTCTTTCAATATCCTTTCCTTCCCGTCGCGCCCCTGCCGTACGCCGCGCGCCGACCGACAGCCCAACACCCCTACAAGATCGTGCCGTCCAGAATCTCTCCTCTTCAGATAAGCGCCTACACGGCCACCAGCGCCGTCGGTGTCGGCAAGGAAGCGCTGGCCGACGCGCTCGCGCAGTCGCGCAGCGGGCTGCGCGCCAACGACTTCGGCGATGCGCCGCTGCCCACCTGGATCGGCCGCGTCGACGGGCTCGAGGAGGCCCGGCTGCCCGAGCCGCTCGCGCAATGGGACTGCCGCAACAACCGGCTGGCCTGGGTGGGCCTGCAGGCCGACGGCTTCATCGAGGCCGTGGCCGCGGCGCGCGAGAAGTACGGCGCCTCGCGCATCGCGCTCGTGCTGGGCACCTCCACCGCCAGCATCGGCGAGACCGAGCTGGCCTACACCCAGCTCGACGAGCAGGGCATGTTCCCGCCCTACCAGCGCCGCGCGGCAGTGCACACGCCGCACTCGCTGGCCATGTTCACGCAGCAGCTGCTGGGCATCAGCGGGCCCAGCGAGACGATCTCCACCGCCTGCTCCTCCAGCGCCAAGGTGTTCGCGTCGGCCGAGCGGCTGATCCGCCTGGGCCTGGCCGACGCGGCCGTGGTCGGCGGGGCCGACACGCTGTGCGGCAGCGTGCTGTTCGGCTTCAACTCGCTCGAGCTCGTGTCCACCGAGCCGTGCCGGCCCTTCGATGCCGACCGCAAGGGCATCAGCCTGGGTGAGGCCGCGGGCTTCGCGCTGGTGGAGCGCGTGCAGGCCGGCGCCGACGCGTCGCCGCTGCTCCTGCTGGGCTACGGCGAGGCGAGCGACGCGCACCACATGTCGACGCCGCACCCCGAGGGACTGGGCGCCGAGCGTGCGCTCGACGATGCGCTGGCGCGCGCCGGCCTCGCGCCCGAGGCGATCGACTACATCAACATGCACGGCACCGCGAGCCAGAAGAACGACGAGGTCGAGGGCGCGCTGGTGGCGCGCCGCTTCCCGGCGCGCACGCACGCCAGCTCGACCAAGGGCTTCATGGGCCACACGCTGGGCGCCGCGGGCATCGTCGAGGCCGTCATCAGCCTGCTGGCCATCGAGCGCGGCCTGATGCCCGGCACCGTCAACACGAAGACGCTGGACGAGGGCTTCGGCCCGCAGATCCGGCTGGAGCCGGCGCGCGGCGAGGTGCGCTACGCGCTCAGCAATTCCTTCGGCTTCGGCGGCAACAACTGCTCGCTGGTTTTCGGCAAGGCGCAAGCATGAAGCTCGCCCCCAGGCTCCGCGCACTCCGTGTCGCTCCTCCACCCCCCTTCCGGGGGCAACACCAGTGGCCCGGCAAAGCCGGTTCCACGGTGTTCCGCGAGAAGGCAATCCAATGACAACCACGACAAGCGCGCCCACCCGCCCCACCCTCTACATCGAAGGCCCCGCCTTCTGGACTCCCACGCTGCCCGGCTGGGACGCCGCGCGTGCGGCCTTCCGCGGCGAAGGCGCGCTGGCCGATCCGCCAGTGAAGCGGCCCTCGCCGCAGGTGCTGGCCCCGGCCGAGCGCCGCCGCGCGCCCGACACGGTGGCGCTGGCGCTCGAGGTGGCCGCGGCGTCCCTCGCCGCCTCGGGCCGCAACGCGGCGGACGTGCCCTGCGTGTTCACCTCGGCGCATGGCGACCTGGCGATCAACGACTACATGTGCAGCACGCTCGCGAACGACCCGAAGATGCTGTCGCCCACGAAGTTCCACAACTCGGTGCACAACGCGGCCGTCGGCTACTGGACCATCGGCACCGGCTGCACGGCGGCGAGCAACGCGGTCTCGGCCTTCGAGCACAGCTTCGCCTCCGGCCTGCTGGAGGCGGCGGTGCAGTCCGCCTGCGACCAGGAACCGGTGCTGCTGGTGGGCTACGACGCGCCGTCGGTGGGCGCCGTGACCTCGGTCACCGACAGCCGAGGCCTGCTCGCGGTGGCGCTGGTGATCGCCAGCGAGCCCAGCGAGCGCACCGTGGCGGTGCTCGACTGGTCGCTCGCCAGCGATGACGGCAAGGCGCCGGCGGCCACGCCGCCGCGCTCGGAAGCGGCGAAGTCGCTGGCCGAGATCAATCCCATGGCCCTGTCGCTGGGCCTCTTCGAATCGCTGGCCCATCTCGATGACGGCAGCGGCGACGGCGCGGGCACGCCGGTCGACCTGCCGGTTTCCGCGTCCCTGTCGCTGCGGCTGCAGTTGCGGCCGTTTGCGCGGGGCTGAGCCCACGGCCGCTACAACCGGCGCTATGCTTTTCGCAGCACGGCCGGTTGACAGGGGTTGCCGAGGTTTACCCAACTTTACGGAGCGTTCAAGCCCGCTTGCTCCCGGTGGACGACCATGAAGCGCATGAGCACCCCCCAACTCCTGATGATCGAAGACGACGCCCGCCTGGCGCAGATGGTGGGCGAGTACCTGACGCAGTCGGGCTTCGCTTTCAACCATGCCGGCGACGGCGCCACCGGGCTCGAGCAGCTGCAGCAGCATGCGCCCGACCTGGTGATCCTCGACCTGATGCTGCCGGACACGGACGGCCTCGAGGTCTGCCGCCGCATCCGCGCGCTGCCCGGTCCGCTGTCGAAGGTGTCGGTGCTGATGCTCACGGCCAAGGGCGACCCGATGGACCGCATCATCGGCCTGGAGATCGGTGCCGACGACTACCTGCCCAAGCCCTTCGAGCCGCGCGAGCTGCTCGCGCGCATCCGCGCCGTGCTGCGCCGCCGCTCCGAGAGCGCCACCGAGGCCGAGGCCTCGTCGGTGATGCGCTTCGGCACGCTGGAGATCGACCGCAACGCGCGCACCGTGTCGGTGGGCGGCGCGGTGGCCGACCTCACCTCCTACCAGTTCGACCTGCTGACCGCGATGGCCGAGCGCGCGGGCCGCGTGCTCACGCGCGACCAGATCATGGAAGCCGTGCGCGGGCGCGAACTCGAAGCCTTCGACCGCTCCATCGACGTGCACATGGGCCGCATCCGCGCCGCCATCGAGGTCGATGCGAAGAACCCCAAGCGCATCCTGACCGTGCGCGGTGTGGGCTACGTCTTCGCCAAGCAGCAGGACTGAAGCGGGAACGCAGGAAGGGTTCCGGCAGATGCTGCGCAACCTCTATTCGCGCCACCTCTACGTGCGCATCTGGCTCGCGGTGGTGGGCGGCGTGGTCATCCTCACGCTGATGGCCAACTGGATCGTGCGCGAGGCCGCCGAGGCCGAGCGCGAGCGGCTC